>JBHYGA010000004.1:0-931929 GCA_051859245.1 Gemmatimonadaceae bacterium | reverse complement strand
CCAGCAGGGCCAGCAGGGCCAGCAGGGCCAGCAGGGCCAGCAGGGCCAGCAGGGCCAGCAGGGCGGCCAGGGACGCGGTGACGCGGGCACGCGAAGCGGTCGTGACGGGGCGATCGGTGGCGCACCGAACGGGGCGCGCAACGACGGCCGTCCCAGCGGCGACGCATCACAGGCGCGCGGCGAGTTCCGCTTGCGTCGTCAGGCGGCCGAGGAGCTGCGGCGTGAGCTCGCGGGTCAAGGCCTCGATGTGCGCGAACTCGATCGCGCGATCTCAGATCTGCGTCAGCTCGAGAGTGGACGCGTGCTGAACGGCGATCCAAAGGGACTCGCCGAGCTGCAGGCGAATGTGATTGAAGGACTCAAAACGTTTGAGTTCGCACTCTTCCGCAGCTACGGATTGGGAGCAGACAATCGACCGGCGCTTGGCGCACGCGCGCCGGTGCCGCCGGAATATCGCGCACTCGTTGAGGAGTACTATCGCTCACTCGCCGATCCAAGACGTCGTCCGTAAACGCGTGATGAGCGCGTGATGAACTCTTGGTGAACGACAAACGAATCGCGGCGTGTGCCAGATCAGCACACGCCGCGATTTTGTTTAGCGTCGGATCAGAATCAGTTCCTGTTGCGGCGGCACCAGATATTCGGCGCCGCGTTCGGTGATCACGGCCATCTCTTCCACGGAAATGGTCTTGCTGCCTTCGCCCCATTTGCCCGTGCCACCGGGCAGTGTCCACGCGAAAAATCCATCAAACGCAAACACGTGTCCCACTTCGAGCGGCCGCTTGTTGAAGCGATTGAGCGAAGGCCCCACATCGTGCGCCCAATACCCAACAGAGTGCCCCGTGCCCCACGGCACGCTGGCCGAGCCTTCGCGATTCATGACCACGCGCTGCGCGGAATCCACTTCGCTGCCGGTTACACCAGGACGCATCATGGCAAAGGCCGCTTCACCGCCACGGCGTGCGGCCAGCCATTTGCGCTGCACATCCGGCGGCGGCACCGATTCACCAGGACGCAGCACATAGGCAAATCGCTGAATGTCGGTGCCCCACACGCCGAACACTTTGATGCCAAAATCAATCTGAATCACATCCCCGTATTCAATCACACGATTCGACGCGTGCGAGTGACCACGATCCGGCCCCGAATTCACACTCGGATTTTGCGCCGGTGACCAACCATCTTCTACCGCCAGTTCACGCATGCGCATTTTCAGAAACTGCGCGAGATCACTGTCGCGCGTTTTGCCTGGCATCACCGTGGCGTACGCTTCGTGCTCAAGCTGCTCCGTGAGCGCTGCGGCCTTTCGCATGATCTCGATTTCAGCCGGCAACTTGCGATCAAGCCAATAGCTCACCAGCTCGGCGGACGACACAAGACGCGCACTCATCTCCGGTCCAATCGCACGCTCAAGCGCAATGCGCTGCGAAGCGGAGAGACCGTCCGCCATCGCCAGATTTCCGCTGTTGATCGCAATGCGTGCGGGATTGGCCGATTTGAGCCGGGCGGCCACTTCGCCAAGCGGACCGCCAGACTCTGCGGTGTACGCGACGACCGAGTCGTGCACCGCAAGTTCACGCAAGGCGATGACTTCGCCGAAGCCAGCGAATATGTACGACCGTACCGCGTTGCCGTTTCGCAAAAACAGAATCGCCGACGGTGCGCCAGCATTTTCGCCGCCTACGTGCAGCGCGAGTGGATCGTTTGCGTTCTCGCGAACAATGACGATCCACGCATCAACGTTGGCCTTCTGCATGGCAGTGGGCAACAGCGAGCGCATGCGTTCCTGACGGATCGCGGGCCACGGCGATGGACCCGCGAACTCTGCGGTGGGCGTGGGTTGTGCTGACAGCGGGACTGCAGCGCAGAGTGCAGCGCACATTGCAGTCGATCGAGCGAGTGAGGTCAACGAAAGTGGCATAACCGTCTGGCAGATGACAAAGCGAGAGACCGTAACACGAGTGCCCATCGCAGGATGTGCGTCTCGCGGTCGCGTCAGCGCTGACGCAGCGTGCGCCCCACGATGATACTCACATTGTCCGATCCGCCGCCATCCAGCGCGTCCTGCAACAACTGCTCGCACACCTGTTGGGCGGAGGTCATCGTGGCCAGGCGATCCCGGATCTGATCATCGCTCACGTGTTTGGTGAGACCGTCGCTGCAAAGCAAATGCACGTTCTGCCAATCGTTGGGCAGCCGGGTCACCACGGGCAACGCATGCTGTCCGCCAATGGCGCTCGACAGCACGTGCGCGTACCGGGACTTCTCTGCCATCGCACGTGTAAACACACCCTCGTCTACCAGATCCTGCGCCATCGTCTGATCACGCGTGACCTGCTGAAGTTTCCCTTCGCGGTACAGGTAGTAGCGCGAGTCGCCTACCTGCAGCAGGTAGTACCAGGGCCAGACTCCCATGAACAACGTGAGGGTCGTGGCCATGGTGCGGCCATGCCCTTCCTGCTTCGCGCGCTCAAGCACGGCTTCGTGAGATTTCAGCGCGGCGTCCTGCAACACGTGAATGAACTCTTCATCGTTGCTGGACGCGCGGTAATAACACTCCGTGCTCATGGTGAAGTACTGCGTGGCCACCTCAAGCGCGGTGGCCGAGGCGCGCTCCCCACCTACGCCGCCGCCCACACCGTCCGCGATCATGGCCAGAAATGCCAGACGTTCGTCAGCCAACGGCAACCGTTGCTGCTCGTTGAGACTCGTCTGCAATACGTTCACGCGCTTGCTGATGGACGCAAGCAGAAAATGATCCTGATTCTCCGTGCGGACCGAACCGGTGTGGGTGAGACCGAACACATCAATTTCCTCATCACGCGGTTTCGCGTGATCGGCAGATGAGGTCTCAACCGCAAGAGAATCCGACATGGTACGACTGGCCTCCAGACTTCGTGAACGTCACCAATACAACCATTGCAGAGACAGTGAAGCTGGCGTCCGGGACCACGCGCGTCCAGTATCCGTACGCATTCTTCGGCGCCACATTTGATCAGCGTCGTTGGCTCCTCTTCACTGTGCCCCTCATGCGTACACCATTGTTATCCCTTTCGGTCAGTGCGTTGCTGCTCGGCGGCGTGTCACTCGGCGCGTTGAGCGCAAGAACCGCTGGTGCGCAGGCCGCATCAACCGTGCCGAGTGCCACAAGTCCCGTGCCGCTGCTGCTCGTACCGGATCGTGTCTTTGACGGGACGACGCAACGTGAAGGCGTGGCCGTGCTGGTTGACAGCGGCCGAGTGGTGGCGATCGGGCCACGCGCCACGCTCACGGTACCGGAAAACGCACGCGTACTTGAGCTGCCCGGCACCACGCTGATGCCCGGGCTGATTGATCTGCACTCGCATGTCTTACTGCATCCGTACAACGAGGTGCCGTGGGACGATCAGGTGCTGCGCGAAGCGTGGGGTGAACGCGTGGCGCGCGCGACCGTGCATCTGTCGCGGACGCTTGATGCCGGATTCACCACACTGCGTGATCTGGGTACCGAGGGCGCTGGAAGCGGCGACGTTGGGTTGCGCAGTGCACTCGAGAAGGGCGTGATCCGCGGACCACGACTGATCGTGGCTGAACAGGCAATTGTGATGCGCGGCAGTTATGCACCGCGCGGGTTTGCGCCGGAAGTGCGTGTGCCCGTGGCGGCCGAAGAAGCGGGCAATACCTCAGAGTTGGTGGCCGCGGTGCGAGGACAGATCGCACGCGGCGCCGATGTGATCAAGGTGTATGCCGACTATCGTTGGGGACCGAACGGCACCGCGGCGCCGGCGTTCACGATTGAGGAGTTGCAGGCGGCCGTGGCGATTGCGAACTCGAGCGGACGCCCCGTGATTGCGCACGCCTCAACGGCAGAAGGCATGCGACGCGCAACACTTGCCGGCGTGCAAACCATTGAGCACGGCGACGGCGGCACCGCCGAAGTATTTGCGCTGATGAAAGCGCGCGGCGTGGTGTTGGTGCCAACGGTGGCCGCCGGCCACGCGATTGCGCAGTACGGAGGGTGGCGACCTGGTGTGACGGCGGAGCCTGCACGCGTTCGGGCCAAGCGCGCGTCACTGCGCGTCGCGCTCGACGCTGGCGTGACCATCGCGAACGGCAGTGATGTTGGCGTGTTTGCGCACGGCGACAACGCGCGCGAACTGGAGATTCTGGTGGAGTACGGAATGACGCCGGTCCAGGCGCTCACCGCGGCAACGTCAACGGCGGCGCGCGTGCTTGGTCTTGAACGTACGATCGGCACCGTGGTGCCCGGTGCCGTTGCCGATCTGGTGCTCGTGCAGGGAAATCCGGGTGCGCAGATTTCCGCGATTCGCAATGTGCAACTCGTACTGCAGCGCGGTGCCGTGGTCTACACGGCACCGCGCTGAGGATACCGTGTTAGTCGTTACGCCGCGGCGGGCGCGGTGGGGTTGCTACGTCGCTTCGCTGTGGCGCGCGCGCCCCGCGAAACTGCGCTCCGCGTAACTGCGGACCACGTGCCTGCGCTCCCCTGACGTGCGCGCCGCGTGCCGTGCCGTTGCGGGCCTGTATCGCCCGACCAGCGCGAGCCCGACGTTGTCCAGCGTCCAGCTTGGCACGCTGCTCCGCTGTCAGCACGGCGCGCACTTTTTCGCGCGTTTCCATCGCGGCCACACGCTGCGCATTTCGCGCTGCACTGGCTTTGTCGAGACTGGCACGCAACGCCGCTGTATTGCCACTGGCACGCGCGTCGATCATATCAGCGCGCAGTCGGAGTCGCTCTGACGGCGCAACCCGCTCGGATTCCGCGCGCTGCGTACTCGCCAATTGCGTGAGCTGCTGCACCTGTTCGGCCGTGAGACCGAGACGCTCACGCTGACGAAGCAATGAAGCGACGGGTGATATGTTCGCACGCTCGGCTTGGCCGCGTTCGGCTTGGCCGCGTACAGCCTGGCCGCGCCCAACGTCGCCGCCTGTGGCGCGACCACGATGCTGGGCATCGCGAGGCGCGCGCTGGGCCGACAAAGTGGTCGCACTGGCAGTGAGTGCAAGCATGAGTGCCGCAATCGTTTGTGTACGCATGATCTCCTCGACGGTGAATCGTATGAACGCTCGCAGTCTTTTGTGCTGCGCTTCGTTCTGGTAGACGCCGAGCGAGTTCACGCGTTAATCGTCACGCTTGCGCAGAGTTTTCGCGGCGTCGTGAATCGCCGAACGCGCCCGTTCATAGGTACCGCACCGACAGATGTGTCCGCGCAGCGCGTTGTTAATGTCGGCGTCAGTGGGATACGCAATCGTACTGAGCAGTGAAACCGCCGCCATGATCAAGCCGGATTGGCAATAGCCGCATTGGGCTACACTCCGCGCATTCCACGCGTCCTGAACCGACGCGGCGACGCGCGCGCGTTCGGCGTCTGCCGTTGCATCACGCAATCCCTCAATCGTGGTGATCTCGCCCTGTGTTGCCAGTGATACCGGCGTTATGCAACTGCGCACAGGTTCGCCGTTGAGCAGCACCGTGCACGCGCCGCACAACGACACACCGCAACCGAACTTTGTCCCGGTCAGTGCGCAGTCTTCACGGAGCGCCCAGAGCAATGGCGTATCGGGCTCGGCATCAACCACAATCTCGCGCCCATTTACACGGAGTGTGATCACGCCGGCTCCCTGCTCGACATGGTCGGCTTGAGCGGCAACGAGCGCAGTCGCTCACCCGTCAGCGCAAAGATCGCGTTCGCCACCGCCGGTGCAACGGGCGGCAGACCTACCTCGCCAATGCCACCCGGTGCTTCGCCGCTCGGCACAATGTGTGTTTCTACGATTGGCGTCTCGTGCATGCGCAGCGCGCGGTAGCCATCAAAGTTATTCTGCTGCACACGTCCGTTCACGATGGTGATCTCGCCGAACAGCGAGGCACTAAGACCGTACACCACACCACTCTGCATCTGCTGAGCGACACCGTCTGGATGTACCGCTACGCCGCAGTCAACCGCGCACGTGACGCGATGCACGCGGATTTCTCGCTCCGGACCAAGCGACACCTCGGCGACCATCGCCGCGATCGATCCAAACGAACGATGCAAAGCCACGCCGCGAGCGATGGGCGCGCCATCGCTCGCATGCATCGCTACACCGCTCCACCCGGCACGCTCGGCGGCGAGGGTTAGCACGCGATGTGCTCGCGGATGATCGCGCAGCAATCGCAAGCGAAAAGCGACTGGATCCTTTCCGGCAGCGTACGCCAACTCGTCAACAAAACTCTCAATGAAGAATGCCTGATGCGAATGTCCAACCGCTCGCCAGTATCCAACCGGCACGGGCAGCTCAACATCGTGATGCGACACCTGCAGTGCCGGAAACGCATACGGCTGGTCGAACATGCCCTCAACGGCCGACTTGTTAATATCAAAGCGCGCCAGCCACACGCCATTTCGTGCGCCGTAGGCGTGCACAATGGATTGATTGGCACTTGTTGCGCGCAACGCCGTCACGTCGCCAGCCGCATTGAGTCCACCGTGCATGACGGACGCGGTTGCCGGACGGTAGAAATCGTGCTGCACATCGTCTTCACGACTCCAGATCACTTGCACCGGCGTATTCGGCAGCGCCTTCGCGATCTCCGCGGCTTGCACGATGAAATCGATTTCGAGACGACGCCCGAACCCGCCCCCAAGCAATTGCACATGCATGTGTACGGCGTCGTCTCGCAGGCCGAGTAGTGTAGCGACGGCGGCGCGCGCCTGCGTTGGTACCTGGGTGCCCACCCACACATCCGCTCGATCTGCGGAAACGCGCACCGTGCAGTTTGGCGGTTCCATCGTGGTGTGCGCGAGATATGGCACGGTGTACGTTGCGGTGACGCGTGTCGCGGCAGCCGCGAGTGCATCGTCAACGTTACCAACGTGCCGGAACGTCCGGCCCCCTGCTTCAGCGGCGCGCGACCGCAGCGTCGTGAGTGCGATATCGCTTGAGAATGTGTGGTGTGGTCCTTCATCCCACTGCACCGAAAGCGCCGCAAGCGCCTTACGCGCGCGCGGCCAGCGATTGGCGATCACAGCGACACCGCGTGCACTGCCAATCACGCCTGAGAGTGGTACGACCGCGAGAACACCGGGTGATCGTTTGGCTGCGTCCGCATCATAGCTGCGCGCACTGCCGCCCAGCACGGGAGACATGGTCACGGCGGCGTACACCACGCCCTCGGGGCGCACATCCATGCCAAATATCGCCGAGCCGTCGCTCTTGGCTGCGGCATCCAGTCGCACGCGCGCGCTGCCGATCACGCGATACGTGCTCGGATCTTTTCGCGTCCATCGCGTGGCGGGCGTGAGCGTCGCGCCACTCGCGATCAGTGCGCCGTAGCTCATCGTGTTGGCGCCCGAGCGAATCACGCCGTTCTCCACCACGCATGATTGCGCATCGACCGACCAGGTGCGGGCGGCGGCGTCCATAAGCGTCGCGCGCGCCAGCGCTCCCGCATCGCGCACGGGATCCCAGAGATCACGAATGCTCGACGAACCGCCTGTGACCATGAGCCCCGCTTCGCGCAGAAACTTGTCACTGTACCAGCGCACCGTCCGCACGAGCACGCCGTTATTGTCCGGCGAAAACGGCAAGGCGTCGCGACCCACGGTGAGATTCGCGTAAATCGAATCAACCGGACTCTGTTCAGTGCGCACATTCGACCAATCGCAGTCCAGCTCCTCGGCGAGCATCATGGCGAGGGCCGTGTGAACCCCCTGCCCCATTTCGGCCTTGGGCACGATGACCGTGACCGTGTCATCAGGCGCAATGGTGAGCCAGCCGTTCAGTACCATTCGGCCGCCCGTCTCAGACAGCGGGGTGCTGCCGCGCATGCGCTGCCGAGGGGGCATCAGGCTCCATCCCAGCATGAGTGCGCCGCCGGCACCCACGCCTGTCAGCAGGAACGTGCGACGTTTCACTGGCGGTTGAACAACGCGAGAGCGGCCATACTCGCAATATTGTGCCGACGCCGCCCGTTTAACAGCGCGGGCACGCGAGACGATCTGTGCGCATATTCACGGGACCCTGGCACCACCCTCTGCCCCCGGACCTTATGAAGACTTTCGCAACGCTCGCACTCGCACTGGCATGCGTCGGCACCACAAGCGCGGCGGACGCACAAACGTCGCGTCTGCACGCCGAAGTCGATCAGCGCACCAACGCCGTGCGCGACAAAGTCGTCGCCTGGCGACGCGACATTCATGAGCATCCGGAGCTCTCCGGCATGGAAACACGCACGGCTGCGCTCGTGGCCGAACACCTGCGCTCACTCGGAATGGATGTGACCACCGGCGTGGGTGGCACCGGCGTGGTGGGGGTACTCAAGGGTGCGCGCGACGGGCCAGTCGTAGCGCTGCGCGCCGATATGGACGCGCTGCCGGTGACAGAAATCAACGATCTGCCGTTTCGCTCGCGCGTGCGCAGCACCTACAACGGACAGGAAGTCGGCGTGATGCACGCCTGCGGACATGACAATCATGTCGCGATTCTGATGGGTGCGGCGGAGGTGCTCGCGGGCATGCGCAACCAGCTGGCGGGTTCGGTGAAGTTCATTTTTCAGCCCGCCGAAGAGGGCTATCCGGAGGGCGGCGGTGGAGCGGAGCGCATGATCAAAGCCGGCGCGCTGGAATCACCCAAGGTTGACGCGATTCTCGGTCTGCACGTGCGTCCCGGCCCGCTCGGCCGTATCGCGTACCGACCCGGCCCCACCATGGCCGCCGAAAACTCGTTCCAGATCATTGTGCACGGCAAACAGACGCACGGCGCGCGCCCGTGGAACGGTGTGGATCCCATCGTCGTGAGTTCGCAGATCGTGCTCGGTTTGCAGACCGTGATCAGTCGACAGACCGACATTACCTCGGTACCGGCCATTGTCACCGTGGGCGCGTTTAACGGCGGCGTGCGATCGAACATCATTCCGGACAGTGTGATTCTGATCGGCACCATTCGTACGTTTGAGCGCGAACAGCGCGCGTCGATTATTTCACGTGTGACGCGCACCGCCGAACAGATTGCGCTCAGCGCAGGTGCGCGCGCCGCGGTGCGTGTCGATTCAGGATATCCCGTAACACGCAACGACAGCACACTCACCATGCGCATGCTGCCCACGCTAGTGCGGGCAGCTGGCGCGGCTGGTGTGAGCATTGAACCGCTGGCCACCGGCGCAGAAGATTTTTCGTACTTTCAGGAGCGTGTGCCGGGCATGTTTGTATTCCTTGGCGTGACGCCCGCCGATCAGGACTGGAAAACGGCGCCAGTGAATCATTCGCCGCTGTTTTTTGCCGACGAAGGCGCGTTGCCCACGGGTGTGCGCACACTCGCGTCGCTGGCGGTCGACTACCTCTCGGCCCCTCGGCGTTAGCAGATGAGCGGCTCACCAATGCAGGTGTCGGGACTGTTCGTCCATCCACTCAAAGGCGCACGCCCGCTGGCCGTACCATCACTTGCGCTCGATGCGTACGGTGCAATCGGCGACCGGCGCTGCATGCTTGTTGACGACGAAGGTGTGGTGATCACGCCGCGAGACACGCCGCGACTCGCGCAAATCACCGCGCTCTTTCCGGTAGAGAACGGCGTCGTTGATTCCGAAGCGCCGCTACACCTCTCGATTGATGGCGCGGCGGATATTGAGATCTGGCCTCACCCGCATTCACCAACGGTGCGCATGGTGCGCTGCTGGAACGACACGCTTGAGATGGCCGACTTTGGTGACAGCGCTGCGCGGTGGTGCAGCGACGCGATCGGTCGGTCCTGTCGTGTCATGCACATGCTGCCAACGTCGCGTCGTCCGTTGCAGGCAAAATACGCGGGTCCTGTCAACGCCACCGACCGCTTCGTATCGGTGACTGACGGTGCGCCGCTGCTGTTGCTCGGCGAACAGAGTGTCGCAGCACTAAACCAGCGCCTTGTACAAGGCGGCGCTCCGGCAATTCCAGCCTCGCGGTTCCGCCCGAATATTCTGCTTAGCGGAGGCTCAGCGCACGATGAAGACACTTGGAGCCTGGTGCGCATTGGTAATGTAGAAGTCGGCGTGGGTTCACAGTGCGTGCGCTGCGTCGTGACCACGCTTGATGTAGAGTCACTTACGCGCAGCGCCGAGCCGCTTCGCACGTTTGCTGAGTACCGCCGAGGGAGCGATGGAGGCGTCGTGTTCGGCATGAATGCGACGCATGTGCATGCGGGTTCGATCAAACTCCACGACACGGTGACGGTCCTCGCGACAAAGGCTGCGAGTTCGTAAGCGACCACTCAGTCGAAGCAGCGCGACGACCGAAAGTCGACCGGCAAGCAAGCGGCAAAGCCACGCGCCCAGAGTCCCCGTTGCTCAGCGCGAGCGCGCGAGACTGCCGCGCGCACGACGGAAGCGATCGCTGTATTTGGTGCGATCACCAGGTCGGTGACCCAGCCGTCTTCGGCCATCCATACATTCAGGTTCGTTCGTGCAGGCGTTTCAATCCACGCCAGCGTCCGACCAAAGTTGTCGAGCGAATCGACGTCAAAGCGCAGCCCAATGCGTTGTCCAATGGGCAGCTCGAAGCGCAGCACTGCCGTTGACAGTGAACCGAGTCGCTGCGCCGATTCGGGCGCGTCGATCGCCAGCATGCGTACCACGATGGTATCGGCGCGAGTGGTTGGGATACACGCAAACGTGTCGCCGTCGTAGATGCGCGAAACGACGCATGCATTGGCGAAGACGGGCGGCGCCGGTGCACGTGGGGGCGGCGGTGCCGAAGGTGACGTGGGCGAACCAGATTCACCAGTCCTGCACGCCATAAGTGCCATGGTCAGCGCGACTTGTACGCTGCGTATCGTACCATGGCCTGCGTTACGCACGCGACACACCGCTCGCGAAATCGCCAATCGCACGCGACACCAACTCCGGCCGCTCGTCCTGCAAGAAGTGCGACGCGGTCTCCAGCGAGGCTATCTGCGCGTGAGGAAAGGTTTTGTGCCAGCGCTTGAGATACGCGGCGCCGAACGCGGAATCCTGCATCCCCCAGAGCAGCAGAATCGGGACATCCTTCAGCACCGACAGTCGCTCGTGAAGCTGCTCGTACCATGCCGACGAATCGATCAGTTCCCGCGCCAGTTGCCAGAGCGGGAGTCGCGTGGACGGTGTTGGAAATGGCGCCAGGTAGTGCGCGTGCACCTGTGGCGTGAGCTGTGTGCGATCCACAAATCCGGCGGGAATCAGCCAGCGTGGTGACGCGTTCAGTTTCGTGTAGAGCCAGCGCCCGAAGGTGCCACTCAGCAGTCGACTCGTACGGCTGATACGCGCGTCGCCAGTAAGCGGCCAGCACCAGGTATTCATGATGACGAGACGCGCAATGCGATCGGGATTGTGCATCGCAAAGTGTAACCCGATTGGCCCGCCGAAATCGTGGACAACGAGCGTGATGTTGTGCACGTCGAGCGCGAGCAACAGCGCCTCAAGGCGACGGCCGTGATCTTGCGGACGGTAGCTGGCCGCCGCTGCCTTTTCAGACCGACCAAATCCGAGATGATCTGGCGCAATCACGCGAAAGCCGCGTGCTACCAACGCCGTGATCTGCGCGCGATACACAAATGACCACACCGGTGTGCCGTGCACAAGCACGATCACAGGCCCACTGCCTTCGTCTACGTAGTGCATGGTGCCGTCTGCGCTGTCGAAGGCATGCGATGCAAACGGATAGAGCGTTGGATCGATCGCGAAACTCTGATCTATGGGCACAAGCTCACTCCGCGATTTTGAGAGGCTGCGTCAGTCCGGTAAAGAGCGCCACGACTTCGTCTGCAACTGACGACAGCGGGTATCGGTCACTCTCCATGGCGTAGTGCTGTGCCACGCCGTCAATCGTGGCAAAGAGCAGGCGTGCACGGAGTGCGGGCATCGGGTCGTGAAGCGCGACGAGATGTGATTCAAGCGTGGCGCGCACCTGCGCTGTAAACTCGGCCAGTTCTGGCGCCAACGCGCCTAACACGTCGGGCTGTTGCCGAACGCCGTACAGAAGCTGCCAGAATTCGAGATGCTCGTGCACCAGCGCAAACGACGTGCGGATCAGGTGCGCCAACTGTTCCGCCGGCGAGGCGTTGATCTGCGCCGCGGCGAACGACGTCGCGACATCGGCCATGGCACGACGCATGATTGCCGCGAGCAGGTCGGCCTTGCCCTCGTAGTAGTTGTACAACAGTCCCTGCGCGACGCCGGCCTCGCGCGCCACATCGCGCACGCTGGAGCCGGCGTATCCGGACCGCGCGAATACCCGCAGCGCTGCCCGCTCAATGCGCTCGCGCGCATCGGCACGCAGGGCGTCGTTCTGGATCGGAGTTCGTGGGCTCATTATTAAAGGCTTTTTTGATTGAACGTTCGTTCATCTTAAAACCGGCCCCCAAATGCCGCAAGCGACCTTTACCGGCCTCGCTCAGGCACACACTCTACGGCATGCCATTTTCAACGCGCCGCATGCTCGGCCTCACACTCGCCGGAGGACTGGCGCTCGCCGGCTCAGCCTGTCTCGATCCGCCAGACACCGTCCTCGCCCAGCACGAGCTGTTCGTGCTCGCGGCGCACGATTCGGCGCACGTGCGTACACTGGCGATTGAGGCCGGGCCAGGCGCGGCAATCGACGCGCGCGTCCAGCCGCAGCTGCTGCTCGACTCCGGAGAACGCATTTCGTTCTCAGCCAAAGGCCGCTCGACTGACGGAACGCGTTTCCTGGACGCCCCGTCGGCGCGGGTGCTGCTCAGCTCACCGGTGAACGGCGTGCTGCGCCTCTCCGTGTGCAAGGATGGCGTGACTGCGTGTGAAGCGGTGTCTCTGAGCGTGCAGACTCGGGGCCGCAAAGCCCGCACGCGTACGTAACTGACGGTCGCCCCGTCGGTTGCGCAGCGTCACTCGAGAAACTGCACGCCCACGCGCGCGATGCCGTTCTCGATTTCGCGCACCCACTGGACCTGGGCCTGGAGGGGCGCCATGCGTCCGACCTGCACGCGGAATCGCGTGCCCACCGGGCACCGTTCGGGGCCGAGCAGCAGCAACCCACAGCCGCTCATGGGCGCTTCTTCCACGATCAACGCCGGGTGGCCCGGTGCGAACGGTACGTCGAAGGTCCCGAAGTCGATCCAGGCGAGATCGCCTTCGTCGGCGGGGAAACGGATATGACGACGCTTGGCGGGCACAGAATCGACTGACATGTCAGGTCTCGAACGGTTGAGGCGACAACGGTAATTGGACGGACCGTGCGTCCGGCGCGTCTCTACGGTTTGAGTGTCGGCCGCTCACCGGCATATTTCACAAGGCGACGCAACAAATCGAACGCCGCACCGATCATTTGCTGGGAGCACTCACGCCGGACCTGCCTGAACTCGACGACGCACTCAACGCGCGGCTCGACGCGCTCTGCGAAGAGGGATGGTCACTCTTTGAGCGCTTTGATAGCACGGTGCGTGACCGCGGCTTTCATCCGTTTGTGAACGCGGACTACGACATTGTGCGTCGTGCGCTGGTGCAATACCGGCGTCCTGGACTTCGCTTTCTCGAGTGGGGCTCCGCCACCGGCGTGATCACCATCATGGCCGACCTGCTGGGCTTCGAGGCGTACGGCATTGAACTCGATGCGTCGCTCGTCAAAACAGCGCGTGCGCTGGCGGAGCGGCACACGTCGCAGGCGAAGTTCGCCGCAGGCAGTTTTCTGCCAACCGGATATCGCTGGTCTACGAGCGATGGAGACGCGCGAACTGGCACGCTTGGATCGGGACCGTCTGGCTACCTGCAACTCGGACACGCGCTCGACGAGTTCGACGTGGTGTTCGGATATCCGTGGGGTGGTGAAGGTCCGATGATGCTTGATCTCATGAAGCAGTACGGACAACCGGGTGCGCTACTCCTGCTGAATGACACGAATGCCGGTGTCCGCGCCTACCGCGACGGACGCGAGGTTACCCCTTCGGGTAGCCCCGCGCCGTCGCAGCGCATGCCAGGCGCTTAACGCAGCGTCTCGCGAAAACGATCAGCGTCGCGCGCGCGCCATAAACGGTGCGGCCGCAATCGGTCCGCACGGCATGGACGCACTGCGAATAGCAAATCCGCCCGTCTGATTGTCATCCGCCCAGAACGCCGGCTTGAGTCCGTTCACGCACTCGGCTTGCGTGCCGAACGCAAACCCTTCGTTGTTGAAGTTGCCAAGCGATGCCGGACGCGCAAAACGACGCGGTGACTGAAAACGTCCGCGCGTTGGTGACGCGGCGGCAACATCGATCTCCAGCACGCCCATCGTGGTGCCGCAGCCGTCATCACAGATGGCCCACAGATACTTGGTAGCGGGATCGTATTCAAGACCCATTACGCCGGGGTAGCCCGTGGTAATGGTGGCAACTCGCGTGAAGCTGTTGTTGGCGTGATTCAGCGCAAAGGCATAGATGATGCCATTCGCTTCAAGGCCGACAAAGAAGATGCCGGTTCCGTGATCCGCGTAGTCTGCGGGATTGTAGGCGCGATTCTTTGATTCATCAAAGAAGCCGCGATTCACGAGCACGCTGTCGGGAATCCAGGTGATGGCTTCAGCACCGAGGTTGGCGCCAACCACCGGCAAATCGCTGGTGAGATTCCATTCGTTCGTAGCGGTGAGCGACGCACCAGCCTGCGAGACATCGTAGCGCAGCACGCTGTTACGACTCACGCCACTCGACGCGTTGTTGCGTTCGGCGGCGATGTACATACCACCCGCAGAACCACCGGCCGCGAACGTGACGCCTTCGGCATCGACATCACCAGAGCCGTCGGGATAGCGCAGGAGTTTCCCGGTGGCCCAGTTATTCGCGGGATCGGGTGTCCAGATGCCGCCGCTGAAGATCAGGCGATACAAACTTCCGGGACCGTTCTTGGAGGCCCAAAGCACCGACGGGTTGCCACCGCTCGCGCTCTCAAAGGTGAGTCCACTCATGTTGGTGCCAAAGACGTTCGCACCAACAACGGTTTGCGTGTTGTCACTTCCGGGCCATGGGGCGCTGGTTGGCGCAACGGGCGTGCAGATGTTTGCTGCACCTTTCGTCGACACCGTTGTGCTGGCGAACGCACCCGACCCATCGGGACAGCGGCCATACGTGAGTGCGGCGTGCGCAGTCCACTCGTACGAATCCACAAGCGCACCGTTCGCGTCAAACAAACGCGCGGCGTCTGCGCCACCGAGGCCGAAGCCGAGCGCGTCTTCTTCAATCACGTAGAACGCGCCCGGCGCGAGTGTTGTGCCGGCCGGGATGCGCGTGTTGCGCGTGTCGTCGTTGTCTTTGACGATGAAGTTCGAGATATCAACCGGACTGCCACCGGCGTTGTACAACTCAATCCAATCACCCGGCGTGCCGCCGTTTGACTCCACTTCATTTACCTTCACCGCGCCAACGCAGTTGTTGGTGGCGCCCTTCGTTGACGTGGTGGACGTGGTAAAGCCACCCGTTCCATCAGGGCAGCGTGCGTACGTCGTGGTGGCGTGCGCACTCCACGAATACTCGTCAATCAACACGCCGGTGGCGTCGTAAATGCGCGCCGCATCTGCCGATCCGAGACCAAAGCCGAGTGTGGTTTCTTCAATGATGAAGAACGCACCTGGTGCGATGGTTGAGCCAGCGGGTAGACGTGTGGTCCGTGCGTCGTCGTTGTCTTTGACAATGAATCCCGAAAGATCTACGGTGGTGCTGCCCACATTGTAGAGCTCAATCCAGTCGCCCGGCGTGCCACCGTTCGATTCAACCTCGTTCACTTTGATCTGTGGACGACAGTCGTTCGCGGCACCCTTGGTCACACTCGACATCGTGACAAACGGTCCACTGCCATTCGGACAACGGCCATACGAAGTGCTCGCGTGTGCACTCCAGCCGTACGAATCCACGCGCGCGCCAAACTGATTGAACAGTCGGGCCGTATCTGCAGCGCCAAGTCCGTAGTTGAACGTGGCTTCTTCTACGACGAGGTACGCACCCGCGGCGATCGTGGTGCCGGCGGCGAATCGGAACGTGCGCGAGTCATCATTGTCTTTGAGCGCCCAGCCAGACACGTCAACGGTGGCATTCGTGGCGTTGTACAGCTCAACCCAATCGCCGGGCGTGCCGCCGTTTGATTCCACTTCGTTAATGCGAATGGCCGGCGGGGCATTCACCGTCACGGTGAGTGTGCCAGTGCGACCGCCGGCGGCCGCTGACAACTGGGTGGTGCCCGGCGCGATCGCCGTGACCACGCCTGCGGAAGACACCGTCGCGACGCCCGTAGCAGACGATGTCCACGTGACGGTGCCTGTGGGAAAGGCGGCACCGAACTGATCACGTCCTGTCGCGGTTGCCAACGACGATTCGCCGAGCGCGAGGCTCGCATTGGGCAACGCGACCACAATCGTCGTGAGCGCTGGCGGTGGCGGCGTGACCGTGAGCGCCTGCGTGCCCGTGATGTTGCCGGATGTTGCGGTAATCTGCGTGGTACCAGCGGCGACCGCAGTGATCACACCGAACTCATTGATCGTTGCGACCGAACTCGCGGACGAGGACCAGACAATCTTGCCGGTTGCCGTTGCCGACCCATCAGTCGCACGGCCTTGCGCCGACGCCGTGGTGGTGGAGCCCGCCTGCACGGACGCAGAGGCCAATGCGACATCGATGCTCGCAAGGCTCGCTGGCGCGGTTGACGTGTCGGCGCAGGCGGCAAGCCCGAACGCGATCAGGAGCGTGAAGAGTGCGCTGCGCGCAGGCGCAACGAATCGGCGTGTTGGGATCACGAGCGGTCCGGAATGGCAACGCGCGTTTGCACGTTGGTGACAGATGATGGGCCATTCGCACCTTGACGAGTGCGGATCGGCAGCGAAGTCTCAATTGTCGTTGCATTCCGAAACAACATCACCACACGGCGGTCACGGACGCGTAACGCGCCCGGTCGAGCTCGCTACGGCACGCAGTTCACCCGTCGCATGGGAAAATCAAACCCGCGCACTGTTCCGCCTTGATCGCCTTCAATGCGAGCGACGAGTGAATCTCGACCGGCTCGGCGATACAGAATGCGCTGTGGAAAATCGTGCGCCGGATTGGCGAACACCACGAGTGAGTCGGTGAATACCGTGGCCGCAAAGGCCGTCCTTGCGCCGCCGCCAGGCTGCGCTACGTACGTGGCCACGCCGCGTCGCCGTTCAATACGCAGTGATTCAAACTCACGCGCCGTATCACGCACCACGGTGCGGCTCATGCCGAGCATGAGGCCGCCGCGCGGTGCCATCCAACTCTCATTGGTCACACGTGGTGATGCGCCGCTCATTTCCCAGCAGCCAGCCATGAAGTTGAGCGTTGCCAGATCGTGCGCGGGCGCGGCTTGCGCGACAAGCGTTCCGAGCGGGGCTGCGAACAACACACCCATGAGCGGAACAACGACGTGGCGGAGGTGCGCGAAGACCATGGATGACCATCGGAAGGTGGTGACCGGCCCGCGAGGGCACGTCAATGAGATCAGCGATGCAGGGAGCTTAGCGCGACCGGGCGCCGTCGCGCTTGGACAAAAGCGACGCCGCACTCGATCTTGGCGCACATGGACTATGCAGAATGGCTTCCACCCCACCCGCTCCGCCCCCTGATTCGCTGCTTCTGGTCGCTGACTGACGGCAGCGGCACGGCAACGGGCGACCAAGCGGCGGAGCCAGCGCTTCCGGACGGTTCTCCCGAACTGATCTTCAACTTCGGCGCGCCGTTCGAACATCTGACGGCTGATGGCCGCGTGCAATTGCAGCCGCGCGCCTTTCTCGTTGGCCAGATCACACAACCCATGGTGGTGCGACCCACGGGCACTGTTGATCTTTTCGCCGTGCGTTTTGAATCGCACGGAGCGGCGTTGTTGCACTCAAATGTTGGCGCGCTCACCAATACGTGGTGTCCACTTCGTGCAACGGCGATCTCGGCGCTGGAAACAGCGCTCTTTGACGATGGTGCCGACGCCATCAGTACAACAGCGCGCGAACAACTCATCGTGGCGCACCTGCTCGCACGGCTGCAATCATCAAACACGATTGATCAGCGCGTTGCCACGGTGGTGTTGGCGATCCGCGCGCAACACGGCGCGGTATCGCTAGACGATCTGGTGTCTGCGGTTGGCCTCACGCCGCGCACGATGCAACGATTGTTTCTGCACCAGGTCGGCATTTCGCCGAAACTCCTGTGCCGCATCATGCGCTTTCAGCGTGTGTTCTCCGCCTGGCGCGCCGACCCGAGCAGTCTCGCTCGGGTGGCGCTTGCGTGTGGCTACTTCGACCAATCACATCTGGTGCGCGATTTCCGGGACTTTTCCGGTGCGCCACCGGCTGGGTTTCTGGCGGAACTGCCCGCGTTCACACGACTATTTCTCGCAACCTAGCACGCTCACAACGAACGGCACTGCTCTTCTTTTTCTCCAGCAGTGTTCGATCCGCCCGTTGGCGCCGGCGAGTTTTCCTTGCACTGCAACGCTTGTGCGATCCGATTCGACGTGAGACGCACACCGCCCACATTCTTGAAGACCTGAAAGTTGCTGCCGACCTCGTTCGCGTTGGCGAACAGCGCTCCGCGATTTTCTTCCAGCTGAATATTGCCGCGCACGGAGCTGTTCGAGATATCTGCCGAGTTGCCCTTCTTGACTTGCAGGTCGCCATTTACGCGAGTGTCAGTCGCGATCAGCGATACGCCTGATTCTTCCAGCTGCAGGTTGCCGTCGATGATGGCGTTCTCCACGCGAACTGAGGAGCGACGCTTGATCTGTACATCACCATCCACGAACGTGCCGTTTCGCACGGCTACGCTCAGTGCATCTTCGGCCTGAATGTTTCCGTCAATGCGTGCGCCGTCGGCGATGAGCGTTGCACCGCTCGCAACTTTCACGTCGCCCCGCACTCGCGTTCCGTTCAGCGTGCACGAGGCGCCGTTCGGTACCGACACCTGTTCCACCGTAACGGCTCCCAACGTGCCGTTGCAGCGTGAGGCCGAGGTGCTATTGCTGCCCGAGGCGCCGGCGGTACCACCTGTCGATCCGTTGCCACCTCTCGAATTCGCCGCCGCAAAACTTGCGTCCGGTTCGGAGGGCACATCAGAACCGCAGGCGACGACAGACATGATTAGAAATGAAGCAACGACAGAACGAGCGGTGTGGCGGGTAGAACGGTGGGACGTTGTGCGCGACATAAAGCGGGTGCTCCGTACGTGGGATGAGGCGTCTCGTCGCTCCAACGTTTGCACCGCTTCGCCAACCACGCCGTGTCCTGCATCACGGGCCGCACGGTAACACCGATCACAGCACGTTCAGGCGATGGCCTGCACCGGATACGACACCACGTCGCCACTGAACATCACACCGTCAATCGTGACATAGAGCGTTCCGTCGGTGACCGTAACATCAAGCTTCATGCGACGATCCAACTGCTCCACCAGCGACGCGATCAGTTCGCGATCAATCGCGAACAGCGTGATCTGTTCCACGCGGTGAATTCGTTCGCCAGCGTAGCCGCGCAATACAATGACGGGGTCGCGATGCGTATAGATCGCGACCCGTGATGCCGCCTTGCTGGCTTTGTGCAGTCGTGCCGCATCGGGTGCGCCAATCTCGATCCAGGTGTGCAGCGCGCCCGTGAGATCGCGCACCGCAATCGTTGTATCGTCGGGATCAGACACACCGCGTGAGAACGTGATGCCGTCCGTGTACTCAAGACAGTACGCCAGCACGCGCGCTACGAAATACTCCGGCGACTCTGATGGGTGCATGGGCACTCGAAGCGCCAGCGTTTCATACACATGCCGATCGACGTGCGACAGCACAATGTCGAGCGTATACAACGTTGACGTGAGCGCCACGCGTTACTCCGCTGCCGTATCTGAGGTGTTCGTGTCGCGCGCGGCAGCCATTCCCGCCGAGCGTCCCGTGGACCACGCCCACAAAAAGTTGTAACCGCCAATCGGCCCGAATGCGTCGAGCACCTCACCGCACAAATACAGCCCCGCGTGTCGTCGGCTTTCCATGGTACGTGGATGCACTTCGCTCAGCGCTACGCCACCACCGGTGACTTCCGCTTTTTTGTAGCCTTCATCGCCGTTCCACGGCAGTTCGCCGCGCACAAGTGTGTCAATCAGTCGTCGGCGCTCTTCACGTCGCAGCTCGGACAGTGCGCGCGTGGCGTCAACTCCGGCATCGGCAAGCAGCACGGTCGCCAAGCGATCCGGCAGCATTGCACGCAACGCGCCCGTGACGGTACGCGCACCCTGCGGCTTGAGCGCCGCCTCCCATTCGGCATCCCCCCACGGCGTCCATTGCACATGCACGCGCGCACCCGATGTGTGACCCGCCCGCGCGCGCACCGCAACGTGTGACACATTGAGCACCGACGGACCACTGTACCCGTGATGGGTAAACAGAAATCCTCCGCTCGCTTGCGCTGAGTGCGCATCACTTTTTGCGGTCATGGACACCGACAACGAAATGCCGGACAGCGCGTTGAAGGCAGGCGAGTTTGTACTGAGCGGTGTGAGCGCGGCGTACGTGGGATGCATGGTATGCCCAAGCCGTGACAACATGTTCAGCCCGGCACCGTCGCTCCCGGTGTTGGGCACCGACAGCCCGCCGGTGGCCACAATCACGGCGTCGGCCAGGAGCGGCTCGCCGTTATCCACGAGCACTTCCCATCGACCATCAATGGGTATGATGCCGGTAACACGTGTGTCCATCCGCGTGCGCACCCCACATTCGCGCGCGTAATGCAGCAAACCGTCACGCACATCACGCGCGCGGTGCGACGCGGGAAACAACTTGGCCGACTCCACCTCTTCTTCCAGCGGAATTCCAAGCGTCTGCTCAAAAAATACGCGTTGCTCGGCGAGTGGCCATGCGCGCACAATTTTGCGCAACAGGTTGGGTGACGAATCCGTCACAAATCGCGACTCATCCACGCGCGCCGGCAACACATTGCACCGGCCGCCGCCACTGATGAGAATTTTTCGCCCGCCGTCTCGCGTGCGCTCGATGAGCCACGTTTCCGCGCCACCAAGCGCGGAGAAGATGGCCGCCATTGTGCCAGCTGCGCCGGCTCCGATTACTACTACTCGCTTCATGGCTGAAACATAGGCCACTCGCGCGATACGCTACATGCCGTGGCGGTTCACGGTCAGCAGCATTTCACTTTCGGCCAACGCCCGAACACTGTGCGCAACGCCCGGCGCCAGCGCCAGCAACTGCCCGGCCGAGAGCTCATGGCGTTCGTCGTCCACGCCAACCTCCAGACGGCCGGCCAAGACATGAATCGTGACCTGACCATCCGTGCGATGCTCTTTGAGGTGGCCGTCGGCATCGAACAGAAAGAAGATCACGGTAACCGGCCCCTCCCGCACCACGGCAATCTGCCGATGTCCGGCAACCGGTGCGTGGGGTTCGGCGCGCAAATCGGCGGCAAGCGACGCCAGATCAATCCGTTGAACTGGTGCAGCGAGTCGGTCCTTCGGGTGCTGGCGAAGTCGATCGGTCGAGTCCATGGCGGCACGATCCTGTTTGGCGGGGAGTGTTCTCGTACCATGAGACGATGCCTCCAGTTCCGGGGTGTGTCCAGCGCAGTCGGAACATCTGGTGCGTGACGGCGCGTACTTTCGAGGAGCGGCGCTCTAGTTTTTAGGATCTGGCGCGTACTCAGGTCAGCGGCACCTTCACCTCATCATCGCGATTCGCGTATGTCCCAACTGTTCTCCCCGCTTACGCTGCGCTCGCTCACGCTGCGCAACAGGATTGCGGTGTCGCCCATGTGCCAGTACTCCAGCACCGACGGGCTCGCCAACGACTGGCATCTCGTGCACCTTGGCGCCTTCGCGACCGGTGGCGCCGGGTTGATCCTCACCGAAGCCGCCGCGGTTTCGCCCGAGGGACGCATCAGCCCGCACGATCTCGGCATCTGGAGCGACGCGCAAATTCCCATGCTGCAGCGCATCAATGAGTTTGTGCGCGCGCATGGAGCCGCGACCGGAATCCAGCTCGCGCACGCGGGTCGCAAGGCGAGCACGATGCGACCATGGGAAGGCCATGGCGTGCTTGCGCTCGACCAGGGCGGATGGCGTGATGTGCTGGCGCCAAGTGATGTGGCGTACAGTGAGAAGTACCCGCAGCCGCGTGCCATGACGCTTGACGACATCGCCCGTGTCAGAGAATCGTTCGCTCGTGCTGCCGAACGCTCGATCACCGCGGGTTTCCAGACCTGCGAGATTCACGCCGCGCACGGCTACCTGTTGCACGAGTTCATGTCGCCGCTGTCGAACACGCGCGATGATGCGTACGGCGGCTCATTCGAAAATCGCGTGCGGTTCACACTCGAAGTCGCCGGCGATGTTCGCGCGGTGTGGCCGCACGATCTGCCGGTGATCGTGCGCATCTCCGCCACGGACTGGGCAGACGGCGGGTGGACGCTCGACGAATCCGTGCAACTCTCCGCACAACTTCGTGACATTGGCATTGACCTGATCGATTGTTCATCGGGCGGACTGGTGCCGCACCAGCAGATCGCGGTTGGTCCCGGCTATCAGGTGCCATTTGCGCGTCGCATCAAACACGAGGCCAACGTGGCCACCGGTGCGGTTGGACTGATCACGGAACCGTCGCACGCCGAACAGATTGTGGCTGAGGGCGACGCCGATCTGGTGCTGCTTGCGCGCGAGATGCTGCGTAACCCGCACTGGCCATTGCTGGCAGCGCACACACTCGGCGCAGCCGCCGCGCCGTGGCCACCGCAGTACGTGCGTGCAGCGCCTCGCTAGCGCTGCGCGTACTCTCAGGCAGATTTCAGCAGTCTCTTTTCAAGGAAAACTCATGGTGCGTGTATCAGCCGCCGCGTTTGCGGCACTCGTGATGTTCAGCTCCGTTACGATGGCGCAGCAACCTCCCGCTGGCGGCGGTGGCGGGTTTCGTGGGGGCACCGCGATCAAGCCGGGCGAATCATGCCCGCCTGGTACCACCGAAATCCGTCCGCTCAACTGCATGGCGCCGGAAGGGCCGATTCCAAGCATCGTGGACTACCGTCCGCGTAATACGCTGATTGTGCCCGAGCACAAAATTCCGCGCGCCAAGTATCCGGTGATCGATTTTCACGGGCACCCGGGCGGCAATCTCGCGTCGGTGGAAAGCATTGAGCGCATGGGCCGACAGCTGGACAGCCTCAACATTCGCATGATGATTGCCGCCGAAAACATGTCGGGCGAGCGATTGCAGCGTGCGATGTCTGTAATTCAGGCGTCGCCGACCATGAAAGATCGCGTGCGCGTGCTCACGGGCATCAACTTCTCAAATGTGGGTCCGGGCTGGGCGGCGCGTGCCGTTGCACAGCTGGAAGCAGATGTCGCTGCGGGTGCCGTTGGCGTTGGAGAAATCTCCAAGGGCTTTGGCCTGAGCATCAGAAAAGCTGACGGAACTCGTCTGCGCATTGATGATCCGGAGCTCGATCCCATCTGGGAAGCGTGCGCGCGTTTACAGTTGCCGGTGTTCATTCACACGGCCGATCCGCAGGAGTTCTGGAACGAGATTGATTTCAACAACGAACGTTGGCTTGAGCTCGCACTCTTTCCGAATCGCCGCTACCCGGCGGAGACGAATCCAAGCTTTGAACAGCTTGCGACGGAACGCGACAATCTGTTCAAGAAGCACAGGAACACCACGTTTGTCACCGCTCACCTCGGCTGGCACGCCAACGATCTCGGCAGGCTTGCAAAACTGATGACAGACGCGCCGAACGTGCACGCCGAAGTTGGCGCCGTACTCTACGACATTGGCCGTCAGCCGCGTGCGGCGCGCGAGTTCTTTATCAAATTCCAGGATCGCATCCTGTTTGGCAAAGACTCATACCAGCCGGTGGAGTATCCGTATTACTGGCGCGTGTTTGAAACGGCCGATGACTACTTCGACTACTACCGCGACTACCACGCGTTCTGGAAGTTGTATGGCATTGACCTTCCTGACGAAGTGCTCAAAAAGGTGTACTTCCAGAACGCGTTGCGCATCATGCCCAAAGTCTCAAAGGCAGGATTTCCGCAGTAAGGGTCAATAGCGGTACGTCGCCGCGAGGCCACTCTTGCCAGGCATCCGAGCGGCAGGCACCACAATCACTTCCCCATGTTTTCTTAACACGTGCTCGGCGATATCGTCGAGCACGTCGTCAATTGCAGGACCCACTTCTTCGCTCAGTGTGACACGACCCGTGGGATCGAGCCGTCCCGGAATCACACGGTCTGCTTCAACGAGCAACGTGGCGACGCGACCCGCAACGGCGGCTTCTGCGACCTGCCAGATATCGTCTGATCCGCGCTCACGCGCGCGCGACGCGTGAAACTCATCGATGAGCGCACCGAGGCGCGTGAGATACAGTGGCTCCACGTGCTTCCACGCTTCTTCACGCAGTTCGTCCAGATCAAGCGCGTCGGCATTCATGGCGATGCCGTGTTCCATGAGATACGGATTATGACTGACCTCGCGAAACGGCGCATGATGCTCCGGAAGCGCCGCCAGCATGAGCGGCAGTCCCGATGGCTTGGAATGATGTTCGAGTACGCCGCGATCGATCACGCGAAAGAATCGTGAGGTGTCAACTTCTATCTCGTCTTTGCGTGAGCCGTGACCGTGGTGCATTGCACCACCAGCATGTCCCGAGGCGCCGCCCGCGTTTCCGGCATATGACGCGTTGCTGAGGCTCTTTTCCGTGAGCTCGTCACCGAGTGCAGCGGTGATGGTTGACGGTACGTGCGCCATGGCGACCGGATCGAGCGAATCGCGATTCCCCTCGAACAGTTTCGCTTCGTGTCGATTCAGGGCGAGCACCTGAAACCGATCGGCGGACTGCATCACGCGCAACAATGGCTTCGTATGATAGGTATCGGCGACCACCAGGAGTTCAGCGACCGGTCGCTGAAGATCGATCACATCGAACGATGTTGCGGAACTCAGTATCGCCAGCCCTTCGGTGCGATACTTCCAGAACTCGACATCGTCGGCCAGCTTCTCGAATGGCGCCAGTCGTGCCGCCGCGTCAACGGACGGATACGCTTCGTGAAGCGACGCCGCAATTGTTTTGAGCAGATTCCGAAATCGAATCGGATCCTGCGCGTTTTCCGGATGCCGTCGATGCGTGGGCTGATACAGCGAGATGCAAGGCGGCTCATGGGCCGCGAGCCAGTGCTGAAGCTGCGCGGTGGAGACTTGGCGCATGGGCACTCCTGAGTGTGAAGGGAGGATCACCGGGCGTCTGCATTGACGAGACCGATTGATCGCGGATCGAGATCCGCTTCCCTGTTACCCCAGAGTGCCCCGCAAGCGCCCTGTGTTCGATTACTTCTTCGCCGACGCGCTGGCTTTGAAGCGCGCGCGCATCAGCAGCAGCTCCTCACTGATCTCGACGTTCTTTTTGATGATGTCTTCGAGCAGCTGAAGAATTGTGGTGTTGTCTTCCACGTTGGTGGGTTCACCGCTCAAACGCACACCAAAGCCAAAATGCGTGCCAGGCACGAGCACGACCTCGTTCTTGAGCACAACATCGGCCATGTCGTCCGCGACACGAACCGCCACAAACTTCTTTCCGGCCTTCTCCATATATCCAATGCGCAGGCCGTTGGCGCTCGATGGCCACGCCGGATACGGGTGTGACTGTCCGTCACTGCCCTCAAAGGTCGAAGTCGTTGGCGTCAGATTCGTGAAGTTCCGTTCGAAGCCACCGATGTACATGAGCGCGTGTCGCATCGTCACCATTGTCGAGTAAGGTCCATACCAAGAGCCAGGCCGAGCGCCTGCTACAGGCCAAGGTAGCGCTTTTCGCGGGATCCCGTGAGGGGTCAGGCGAGGGTTCGCAGCGCCCGGCGCACCGACTCCACAATGGCCTCGATCTGTGCCTCGCTCACGATGAGCGGGGGCGAAAGCGCGATGGTATCACGAGTTACGCGAATGAGCGTGTTCTCGCGCCAGAAGCTGGCCTGCATGACATCCACGCCTCGCGCCCCGATCTCATGGCCTCGACTGCTCAGCTCAACGGCTCCAACGAGCCCCAGCGTTCGCACATCAATCACGTGCGGTTCGTTGGCCAGCGAGTGTACGGACTCCGCCCAGAGCGCAGACAAGTCGCGCGCGCGTTCAAACAGTCCTTCGTCACGGTAGAGCTGGAGCGCGGCGAGCCCCGCAGCACTCGCAACCGGGTGACCCGAGTACGTGTAGCCATGAAAGAGCTCAATCCCGGCGCCGGCGCCGTTGACAACCGTGTCGTAAATATCGCGTCGCACGGCCGTTGCGCCCATCGGAATGAGGCCGTTGGTGAGCCCCTTGGCCATGGTGATGATATCTGGTGTCACGCCAAAGCGCTGCGCCGCAAAGGCCGCGCCAAGCCGGCCAAATCCTGTGATGACTTCGTCAAAGATCAGCAGAATGTCATGCGCGGAACAAATACTGCGCAAACGTTCGAGGTACCCTACCGGCGGTACGAGTACGCCTGTTGATGCCGCAACCGGTTCAACGATCACCGCACCAATGCGATCCGCTCCAACCTGCTCGATCAGCGCGAGCAATGCATCAGCGCGATCCGCGCCGTGTTCCGGCTGGCCGCGACTGAACGCGTTGCGCGCGGGATCGTGCGTGTCAGGCAGATGATGCACGTGTGGCAGGAGCTGCGCCGCATACGTATCACGATTGGGCGCGATTCCACCAACGGAGATACCGCCAAATCCTACGCCATGATAACCGCGCAATCGCCCGACAAAATGTGAGCGCTCCGGTTGTCCGCGTGCACGCCAATACGCCAGCACAATCTTGAGCGCCGTGTCCACCGCTTCAGACCCGGAGTTCGAAAAGAAAATCCGGTCGAGTCCGGGCGGTGTGAGTTTTGCGAGCGCCGACGCGAGTTCAAAACTCGATGGATGTCCCATCTGAAACGCCGGCGCAAAATCGAGTGTACTGGCGGCCTGCTGCACGGCGCGCACAATCGGCTCGCGACAATGCCCGGCATTCACACACCACAGACCCGCTGCCGCATCGAGAATTTGTCGTCCGTCAGAAGACACGTAGTGCATGTCACGTGCGGACACGAGCAGGCGCGGATGCTCCTTGAACGTGCGATTGGCCGTAAACGGCATCCACAGCGCGTCGAGTGAGAGCTCGTGATCGAGGGATGCCGTCATAAGTATCTGGGTTCGTCCGGCACGTACGCCACTCCATCTGGTGCCGTGCCTACCGGGAAACGCTTGATTTCCTTGCGCGCCATCAGATCAACAAGAACTACACTGGCACTGCCGGCCGATGTAATCATCGCCGTTTTGCTGTCAGCCGAAATCGACACGCCTCGCGGCGAAGCGAGCCCGGAAATGCGCCCGCGAACTGTGCGTGTTGCGACATCAACAATCACCACCGCGTCGCCTGGCGGATCAACCACAACGGCGGTGCGCCCATCGGGTGAGATACCGATGCGATAGGGAAACTGGAAGCCCACAATCGTATCGACAACCGCGCCACGCGCAATATCCACCACCGACACAATGCTTCGATTGTTGCTCCCCATCCAGACTTCGGCACCATCGGGTGTGACGGCAATGCCTTCCGTCATGCTCGACACCGGAATCACGCGGGTGAATGCCCCACGCGTCAGATCGAACTCGGTCATCGAGCCGTCGGGAATGTTGGCCGTATAGGCGCGTGTGCCGGCCGCCGAGCCTCGAATGGGCAACGCGGCCATGTGCGAGCCGCCAGCCTGCGTTTCCATGGCTCGTTCAATCGCACCTGTGTTCACGTTCACTACGACCAGATTGCGTGTGGATTCAGACGTAACCGCCACCAGCTCCGGCTTGCCCGGCACCGGGACCACGCCATGCGGGCGCGTGTACTGCCCGAGATCAATCATGCGAGCGAGCGATCGTTTCTCGAGATCAATGATCGCCAGCTGATTGCCCGGCGCACCGCTCACGCCGTACACCGTCACCACACCGAGCTTCGCCCCGGGCAAAATGGCGGCCTCGTGCGGACCGGCACCAACGATGATCTCTGTGGACGCACCACTGGCGACGTCTATCAGCGTCGCGGATCGTGAGCCCTGATTGGCCACCAGCACCAGTGAGGCTGACTGAGCCTGCAGGGTCGCAGCGGCGACGGCGGAAAGCGCCGCGATGGCGAGCAAGACGCGCATGGGATGCCTGGGCTGAAGTATTCGGCGGGAGGGAGCAAACGGGCCGTGTTTGATCGTGCATCGATCGGAGCCGCAGGGCAACGCCGCCGTGCCAGACGGCTGTCGGAAGGGACGCGACGCGATACCATTCGGGATGACTGAACCACGACGAGTTGATCCGCTGCACGGCGTCACGCTGCAGGCCATGATTGAACACCTGGTAGACCGTTACGGATGGGACGGGCTCGGCGATCGCATCGACATTCGGTGCTTTACGCACGATCCCAGTGTTCCGTCGTCGCTGAAGTTCTTGCGAAAGACACCGTGGGCGCGCGCAAAGGTGGAATCGTTGTACGTGCATTCAGCCACGCACCCTCGCAAGACCAAAGCGAACAACGTTGTGTCACCCGAGCGCGAACGAGAAGCCGATGCCGAGCAACCCAACGAGCACCACGAGTAGGCTACCGGGTATCGCGTAGCGCAGCCATCGCGTGTATGGCACACCGCCCGCCACCAGCATCGCAAGCAACGCGCCGTTCGTGGGCACCAGCAGATCCATCGTCGGCGCGCCCGTGAGAAACGCGAGGACGGCGATTTCCCGTGAGAATCCCAACAGGTCGGCTAACGGCGCCATGATTGGCATCACGAGCGCCGCCTGTCCACTGTTCGACATCACCGGCACGTGCAACAGCATGTGCACCGGCACCATCAAACCCGCCGCCAACGCGCCGGGCACATGCTCCAGTGGCTTGGACAACCCGTACACGATCGTGTCGATCACGCGGCCGTCGGCGAGCACGACAGAGATCGCGCGCGCCACACCCACAAACAGCGCAGCGGACAGCAACGCGTCCATGCCCTTGAGGTATTCGACCATGGTCCCGCGCACGCCAAGCCGCGCCGTCAGCCCAACCGCAAACGCCGCTACGAGAAACACGGCGGAGAGCTCGTTGAATCCCCAGTCACGCCAGATCACGCCCGCAACGTACGGCACAAAGGGGATTAATAAGAGCGCGAGCAACACACCGTCGCGCACCGAAGGTGGCGATGACGTGTCAACGTTCACGCTCGCGGGATGCACGTCATCTCGCGTGCTCTGCCACAACACGTAGAGAATCCACACCGTCACCGCGACCACCGTGATCGCACTGCGAATTCCGACACCCGCGCCCAACGGCAATTCGGAGAAGCGATTGGCAATGCCGGAGGCGAAGGGATTTGTCGGACCGAAGGCTGAACCCGTGACCGCAGCGCCCACGCTCATGCCAAGCGCGGTGAGCGAACCAAAACCAAGTCCACGACTGAGCACCACCAGCACTGGAACAAGCGCAATAATTTCTTCGTGCACGTTGACGAGCGCACCAAGCGTGGCGAACAGCAGCGAGACGAAGACCACGACGAGTCGAGGACGCGTCGTGCGACCAACCAATCCGCCAACCAGTCGACCGAGGGCGCCGGTACGTTCGAGCATGGCAAACGCGCCGCCAACAAACAGAATCACCACCACAACGTCCGCGCCCGCGACGATTCCTCTGGGCACCGCAAGCACCGCTGCCGCCGGACCAACGGGCGCCGCGTCAACCTGATGATAGGTGCCGGGCACCACGACTTCGCGCGACGTGCCCTCTTTCACCTCGCGGTCGTATTCCCCAGCGGGCAGCACCCAGGTTGCAGCCGCGGCCACCATCACTGCGCCCAGCAGGAGCACCATGGGATGCGGAAAACGCGAGCCGGTTTGGCTGGACAATCGGGCTCCTGCAGAGTGAAAGTCGGGGTGGCCCTGTCGATTCAGGCGGATGACAGGTATCGTCTAACCGTGGATTCGCAATCCGATTCTAACAGCGAACGCTTCGAGCTGCTGCTCGAAGCAACCGGCGCCGGCTACTGGGAGCTGCGCCGCGACGGCGGCGCGTCGGTGGTATCAGCGCGCACACTGGAAATTTTCGGCGTAGACAGTCCGGTGGGCACCAACGCGGTAGCCACAATTCGCGCCTGCGTCGACGCGCCAGACCTGCTACGGCTCGACGCGGCCGCGCGCGCCGCAGAGCAGCCTGGTACGTCGTACGAAGAAGTCATTCGCGTGACGCGACGAAACGACGGCGTGCGTCGCTGGATGCGCGTGCGGGGTCGCACGTTTTTCGGCGAGAACGGTACACGTCGCCTGCTCGGCACCGTCGTTGATATCACCGACGAATACACGCTCGAGCGACGCATGGAACGACTCCGCTTGCAGCTTGAAGACGCTGAGCGACTGGCCGGCATCGGGAGCTGGTCGTGGCGTGTGAGCACGGGAGAGGTGCGGTGGTCGAGGGAGACCTATCGGCTGCTGCGCATGTCACCCGATGCAGCGCCAACATTCGACCAGGTGCTCGGCCTCGCCGTTGACGACCTGCATCGGGAGCGATTCCTGCAGCATGTCACGTTGGCGCTGGAAAGTGGCGAGCCCTACGATCTTGAAATTCCGGCGCGGCTCGGCGACGGGTCCCTCGCGGTGCTCCACTCACGTGGGCGCGTTGAGCACGATCCGTCCGGTGCGCCGGCACGCATGATCGGCACCATGCAGGATGTCACCGCGGTTCGGTCGGCCGAACGTGCACTCATTGAACGTGAAGCACGATTCAGAACACTCGCCGAGTCGTCACCGACGGGGGTGTTTCTTACCGATCGCTCGGGCGTACCGACCTACGTGAATCAGCGCTTGCTCGATTGGTTTGATCAAACGTTTGAGCAGTTCGTCGGGCTTGAATGGTTGAAGCGTGTGCATCCGGAAGACCTGCAACAGGTAGTTGCCGCCAACGAACGATCCGTGGGCACCGCGGATCCGTTTGACGCGGAATACCGCATCCTTGTGCGCGGCGAAACACGGTGGATGCGGGTGCGCACACAGCCGCTCATTTCCACTGACGGCGTCGTCATGGGTCACGTGGGCTCAGTGCTCGACACAACCGAGCAGCATCACGCCGATGAAGAACGGGCGCAACTGCAAGCCCGCCTCCGACAGGCACAAAAGCTCGAATCCATCGGACTGTTGGCTGGCGGTGTGGCACACGACTTCAACAATCTGCTTGTGGGCGTTCTCGCGAACGCGTCGCTGGCACGTACGGAGGCTCCGCTGGGCGGCAGTCTTGCCGAGATGCTTGGTGACATTGAAGTCGCGGCCCAGCGCGCCTCTGATCTGACACAGCAATTGATGGCCTACGGTGGCCGAATTGATGGTGACACGGAAACAGTCGATCTCGTTGAGCTTTCAAAGCAGCTCCCGGGCTTGCTGCGTTCACAGCCCACCGCAGACATCACCATCGAAACCAGCACCGAAGCCGACACGCTATTGGTTGACGGTGATCAGACGCAGTTGCGCCGCGTGGTGATGAACCTGCTCACCAACGCGCTCGACGCGGTGACCTCCCACCCCGGGTCAACCGGCGGCCGCGTCACAATTCATACGCGGCAGGAATACCTGTCGAGCGAACAACTCTCGCGCTGCATTCTTGGCCACGATCGTGCGGCGGGCGAGTATGCGAGTGTTACGGTGAGCGATAGCGGTGCGGGTATGAGCAGCGACGTCCTTGAACGCATGTTCGACCCGTTCTTCACCACGAAGAACTCCGGACGCGGCCTCGGGCTCTCTGCAACACTCGGTATTCTGAACATGCACCGCGGCGCGATTGATGTGCGGTCAGCGCCAGGATTCGGCACCACGATTCGTGTGTTGCTCCCGCTGTCGCGCGCTGCGGCGACCGTTCGCAAAACGATCGAACTGCCGGATCAGGAATGGCGCGGCGTGGGCACCGTGCTCGTGGTAGACGACGAGGCAACCGTGCGAACCGCGGCGCGTCGCACGCTGGAGCGGGCCGGATTTGCGGTGATTGAAGCCTGCGACGGTGAAGACGCACTCAAGAAGATCGCGTCCTTCAAGGATACGGTCTCTTGCATTCTGCTCGATCTGTCGATGCCGGTCATGAGCGGCGATCGCTGCCTTGAAGCACTGCGCTCGCGCGGCGTTGATACGCCGGTGCTGATGTCGAGCGGCTTTGATGCCGCGGGTGTGATTCACGAAATCGTGGCTCGTGGTGATGCCCGATTTCTAAAAAAACCGTACAGTACCACCGACCTGCAGCGCGCCATTCGCGAGACGATGCTCACGTAACAGCGCGCTGCGGTCACGCCGTATTATCGCACCAGCTTCTTGTACTTGATGCGATGTGGCTGATCAGCGTCAGCACCTTTGCGACGCTTGAGATCTTCAATGTAGGCCTGATAGTTGCCTTCGAACCACACGGTTTCGGAGTCGCCTTCGAACGCCAGAATGTGCGTGGCCACACGATCGAGGAACCAACGATCGTGAGAGATGATGACGGCGCAACCGCTGAAATCGAGCACCGCGTCTTCCAGCGCACGCAACGTGTCCACGTCAAGATCGTTCGTGGGTTCGTCGAGCAGCAACAAGTTGCCGCCTTGCATGAGCGTTTTCGCCAGATGCAATCGGTTGCGCTCACCGCCTGACATGTTGGCCACGAGCTTCTGCTGATCCGCACCACGGAATCCAAAGCTCGCCGCATACGCGCGTGAGTTGAGCTCGCGCTTGCCAACGGGAATCATTTCGCGTCCACCCGAAATTTCTTCCCACAACGTGCGCTTGCCTTCAAGTGTGCGCTGCTGATCCTGATACGAGATCTGCACCGTATCACCAACCTTGAGCGCACCGTCGTCCGGCTGCTCCAGTCCGTTGATCATACGGAACAGCGTGGTTTTACCAGCACCGTTCGGGCCGATAATGCCAACGATACCAGCACGCGGCAAATCAAACGACAGATTGTCGAACAGCAGTTTGTCGCCAAACGCCTTGCGCAACTTCTTCGCGATGACCACATCGTTGCCCAGTCGCGGCGCCGGTGGAATCACGATTTCGTTCTGCATGATGCGATCGTTCTGCGCTTCGCTCGCCAAATCCTCGTAGGCCTGCAAGCGGGCCTTGTTCTTGGCCTGTCGCGCCTTGGGCGACATGCGCACCCACTCGAGTTCCTTCTCGAGTGTTTTCTGACGCGCGCTGGCGTGCTTTTCTTCGAGCTTGAGACGTTCCTGCTTTTGCTCCAGCCAACCGCTGTAGTTGCCCTCGTACGGCACGCCTTTGCCGCGATCGAGCTCGAGAATCCACTTGGCCACGTTGTCGAGGAAGTATCGATCGTGGGTGATGGCCACAACCGTTCCCGGGAATTTCTCGAGATAATGCTCCAACCAGGCCACGCTTTCGGCGTCAAGATGGTTGGTGGGTTCGTCGAGCAACAGCATGTCCGGCTCTTCGAGCAGAATGCGACAGAGTGCTACGCGGCGTTTCTCACCACCAGACAGATGGGTGACCGCGGCATCACCCGGCGGCAAGCGCAACGCATCCATGGCCACTTCGATCTTGTTGTCAAGATTCCAGAGGTCATGCTGGTCGATGTATTCCTGCAGCTTGCCCTGCTTTTCCATGAGCGCGTCAAAGTCCGCATCCGGCTCGGCGAACTTCATGGAGATGTCATTGAACTGATTCATCGCGTCGCGATACGGCTTCACGGCCAGCTCCACGTTGCCGCGCACGTCGAGCGACGCATCAAGCTCGGGCTCCTGCGAGAGATAGCCGATGCGCGTGCCTTTGTGCGCCCACGCTTCGCCCTGAAACTCGTTGTCCACGCCCGCCATGATGCGCAGCAGCGACGATTTACCCGCACCATTGGGGCCGAGTACGCCGATCTTTGCGCCAGGGTAAAACGAGAGCCAGATGTCGTCGAGAATGATGCGCGAAGGCGGAACAACCTTGCGCAATCCTTTCATCACGTAGATGAACTGCGGAGCCATGCGGAACCTGTCTGCTGGGGACGTAAGCGGGGCAACCCCGCGCTAGCCCTGAAAACTAACGGCGGGGGGAACGATCGTCCCAGCGCATCCATATGTTTCTCTTATGCAGATTGACGTCGCCGCCCAACTCTCCGGTTCTCCGCTCACGGCCATCCCGCTGCTCTTTGCCGCGGGCGTGCTCACCAGTCTCACGCCCTGCGTGTACCCGATGATCCCGATCACGGCCGCCATCGTGGGCGGACAGAATCTCGGCGGAACGCACGACCCGACCGTGGCCCCGCCACCGCGTTGGCGTACCGCCGCGCTCACCGGCGCCTACGTGCTCGGCCTCGCGGCGGTCTACGCCGGTCTGGGACTTCTGGCCGGCCTCACGGGTACGATGTTCGGTGCGGTGAGCAGCAATCCGTGGGCCTACTTTGCCATGGCGAACCTGCTCATGCTGGCCGCGCTGTCGATGTTTGACGTGATTCCGGTACGATTGCCGTCATTTCTGGTGCAACGCGCGGCCACGGCCGGAACCGGCGGACGGGCGGCCGGCGCGTTCATCATGGGTGCAGCGTCGGGGCTGGTCGCGGCGCCCTGTTCGGCGCCGGTGATGGCCGCCGTACTCACGTGGGTGAGCGCCACGCAGAGCGCCGGACTTGGATTTGTGTACCTGTTCGCGTTTTCGCTTGGTATGTGCGCACTGCTGGTGATTGTGGGTCTGTCTGCAGGTACGGTGTCGCGACTTCCGCGCGCCGGCATGTGGATGGTGTACGTCAAAAAAGGCTTTGGCATCGTGATGCTCGCGATGGCCGAGTATTACCTCATCAAGATGGGACAGGTCTACTTCTAATGCGCTTCGCTCTTCCGGTGGTCCGGCTCTCGCGCTTCCTCATGCGAACCGCACTTGTCACATTTGCCGCGCTCAGCACCGCGGTAGCCACGCCAATGGTGACCAACTCGCTGTACGCACAGGACCTCGGCATCAAGGTGGGCGCAACGGCACCTGACGCACCGCTTGAAACGCTCGACGGAAAAACGGTGCAGCTCAGCACACTCATGGCGGGCAAGCCCACGCTGCTCGAGTTCTGGGCCACGTGGTGCGGCAACTGCAAACAGCTCGAGCCGGCCATGCTCGCCGCGCACACGAAGTACAAGGATCGTGTGCAGTTCATCGCCGTGGCGGTCTCGCTCAATCAAAGCGTCGAGCGAGTGAAGGCGTATCAGGCGCGTTTCAAGGTACCGCTCACTTTTCTCTACGATCGACGTGGCGACGCGTCAGAAGCGTATGACGCGCCGGCCACATCGTACGTGGTGCTGATCGACAAGGCGGGTAAGGTGGTGTACACCGGCGTTGGTGGAACACAGAATCTCGACGCCGCAATCACTAAGGCGTTGGGCGGTTTGTAGTTTTGGCAGGCGCGGCGTTTGGCAACGTCGCGTCTCGCAACACCATTTGCTGACCGTCGTACGTCACCTGCAGGTTCGCCGCGCGACTGAGTGCATCAAGCGCTTCGCCAGCGGATTCAAGTGTCAATCGCGCACTCACCACGCGCGTGCCGAGCGAATCGTGACCCAGTTGCGCGTCGACGTTGTGCCAGCGCCTGAGCTGCGTGAGCGCCTGCGAAACCGACACGTTCTCAAGCACCAGTTCGCCGTCTACCCACGAGAATGCGAGCGGCAGCTCGGCCGGCGCCGGTGTGCGCATACTGCCATCGCGCGCAATCGCCACGCTTTCGCCCGCTTTCAGCGTGCGTGTCTCGGATGCGCCAGCGGTGACACGCACCGTGCCTTCACGCACGGTCACCAGCACGTCCGGTTCATCGTCGTATGCGCGCACGGTAAACGCCGTGCCGGTGGCAACGATGGACGTGTTGTAGGCACGCACTTCAAAGTTTGGCGACTTGCCCGGTGCCACCACAAAATGCGCGGCACCATCCAGCGAGAGTCCGCGAATGTCGTTGCCGAATCCGCGCGGCACTCGCATCGTGCTGCCGGCGGCCAGCTGTGCTGTGCTTTCATCGAGCAGCGTGATGGTACCGCGCTGACCAGGTGCCGCGCGCATCACGCGCACGTCTTCCGCTTCGAGTGCGCGCGTGAGCGCCAGCTCGGCGCTGCCGCGATCCATGAACCGCATGGCCACCACCACGGCAATCAGCAACACGACGCCGGTGATAATCATGCCCATCGACAGCCTCTGTCCGGCGACACTGTTCACGTGCTCACGAGCGTGTCGCTTGGCGAGCACACGCGATTCTTCGCGATGCTCTTCCCGTTCGGCGTCGGACACATGCAAACGCGTGGCAATGGCATCCCACGCCTGCGCGGCAGACATTCCCTGCTTCGCAGGCGGTGCGGTCACCTGCACGCCTTCGTGCACTTCAAACCGGTGTAACGCGGCGCGACGACGCAGCTCGTCGGCACAGCGATGCGGCAGTGATTCATCGAGGTAATCGTCGAGCGACATCGGCGTTGCAAACTGCGCACGATCAGTCCACGCACTCAGCAGCACACTCATTGCGACGCGTGGTGCAGCGCCCGAGTCGGTACCAAGCTGTTGTTGTGCCTTGTCAACGAGTGTATCGAAACGCGAGTGCACCAGTTGTTCGAACGCGTGTTCGTCGCCGCTTCGAAATGCAGCGACGAGTTCCTGCGGCAGCGCGGTAATTATCGCGGGCATGGCGGGCCTCCCGGCATGGAGATGCCGATCGCGTGGGGCGCGCGTGGGAGGCCATCGGTACGGTCTCCCCGGTTGACGTGGGACGCGCACGTATAGCACCATGTGGCCTTCGGCGTGAATGCGCCAGTGGTCGCGACACGACGTCGCGATTGTCGGGATTTGCTCGTCAGCATTCCCCCGTCAGAGATTTCCCTACTCGTGAACAGACCATGTCGCTGCTCATCTATGGCGTGACCGGATATACCGGGCAACTGATCGTGCAGCGCGCACTCGATGTTGGACTTCGTCCAATTCTCGCCGGACGCGACGCCAGCAGCGTTCGGGCGATCGCGGAACCGCACGGATTGTCATTTCGTATCGCGTCACTCGACAACGTGGCCGAGGTTGATGCGCTCTTTCCTGGTGTGCAAGTTGTGCTGCACTGCGCGGGGCCATTCTCGCACACATACGCACCAATGGTGGCCGCATGCCTGCGCCATCGCGTGCATTACCTCGACATTACCGGCGAGCTTCCGGTGTTCGAAGCGCTCGCCGCTCGCAGTGACGAAGCGAAACGCGCGCAGATCATGCTCATGCCCGGCACCGGATTCGATGTCGTGCCCAGCGATTGTCTCGCCGCGCATTTGCACGCGCGATTGCCGGCGGCCACGTCGCTCGCACTCGGATTTCGCGCCCTCGGCGGGGTATCTCGTGGCACGGCACTCACCATGATTGAAAACCTTGGCAAACCGGGGTGCATTCGCGAGCGCGGCACACTGGTTCCGGTTCCACCTGCGTACCACACGCGCACAATCGACTTTGGCGACGGCCCCAAGCTGGCGGTGACGATTCCCTGGGGCGACGTGAGCACCGCGTACCACAGCACCGGCATTGGCGATGTGCGCGTGTACATGAGCGTGCATCCAAAACAACTCGCCATGCTCAAGCGCTCGCGCCACATCGGCTGGTTATTGCGCACCGGATTCATGCAGAAACGGCTGGCGGCGAAGGTGCGCGCGGCGCCGCCGGGGCCGAACGCGAACGCGCGAGCAACCGGCGCAAGTCTGCTGTGGGGCGAAGCGTCGGCGCCCGACGGTCGCACCGTGGTATCACGACTGCGCGGTCCCGAAGGCTACTCGCTCACGGCCGACACCGCGGTGCGCATTGCGCAACGCGTACTGGCCGGCCACGCGCCGCCGGGATTCCAGACGCCGTCGCGCGCATACGGTGCGGACTTCGTGCTTGAGACGCCCGGCGTGACCCGGGAGGATCTGTAAGACGCCCGGGCCGTCAGTGCACAGGTGACAGGCCCTTGGGACGTGAGATACTTTGCTAAGAGACGGGTCAGCGCGCGTCGCTGGCCTCCGCGATTCCTGTGCGCGATTTCCGTGCGCGACTCACTCACGCCGACGCCATGACCACACCGCGCGTTCCCGCTCCGTCGAACGATTCAGACGTTGGTACAGGCGTCATTGATCCGGAACTGCTCGAGCAGCTCGAGCCTGAATTTTCGATGGACGTTGGCACGTCGCTCTGGGCGGTCGTGTTTGCAGGCGGTATCGGTACTCGATTCTGGCCGATCAGTACGCCCGATCGGCCAAAGCAGGTGCTTCCGCTCGTTGATGCGCGTCCGCTGATCGCTGACACGCTCGCGCGACTGGCCCCGCTGGTGCCGGCACAGCGCGTCCTCGTAGTCACAAGTGCCGATATCGCGGAGGTGTTGCACGCGGCCATTCCCGAGCTGCCGCGCGCCAATCTGCTCATTGAGCCACGCCCCCTTGGCACGGCCGCCGCGCTGGCCTGGGGCGCGCAGGAAATCAGCCGTCGTGCCGGACCCAAAACGGTGTTCTGCGCACTGCACGCCGACCTCGCGGTGGACTACCGCGATGCGTTTCATGACACGTTGCGCAAAGCCGCGCAGTTGGCGTCAACCGACGCATGGCTGGTCACCATTGGGGCGAAGCCGTCGCGTTGCGAGCCGTATTTTGGCTACCTCAAGCCCGGCCTGCCGCTCGATTCGTTTGTGTCGTTGGCAGACGGCGGTGCGTGTCACGTTGAGCACTTTGTTGAGAAACCGTCGCTCGCGCTCGCCGATACGCTGATCGCCGAGGGCGCGTTGTGGAACACCGGCGTGTTCGTGTGGCAAGCGCAAACGGTGCTCGATGAACTCTCCTCCCGCGTGCCTGAAATCGCGAGTGGGTTGCCGTTTCTCGCAGCGGGCGAGATGCCGCTGTTTGTTGAGCAGATTACACGCAGCATCTCCATTGATCGCGGCTTGCTGGAACGCAGTGACAAAGTGGTGGTGCTCGCCGCCGGTTTTGGTTGGGATGACGTTGGCACATGGGCATCCTTGCGACGCGTACGCGAGCTTGATGACACGGGCAACGGTGTGATGGGGCCCGTGCACTGCGTGGATGCCTCGGGTAACATCGTGCACAGCGAAGACGGCGAGATTGTCGTGTACGGTGTGAGTGGACTGCTCGTGGTGAGCATTGAAGGGCTCACCTTCGTGACCACGCTCGATCGCGCCACGGAACTCGGTCCGCTCATTGCGCAGTTGCCACCGCACTTGCGCGTGCGCCCCGGGAAAACTCCGCCGCTCAGCTGACCGCAGGCACTATTTGCCCTGAAATACCGGCGGTCGTTTCTCTCCAAACGCCGCCAGTGCTTCGCGCACATCGGCCGTACCAAAACACGTCTTGATGTGCGACAGCTCGCTCCGCAGCTGCGCTTCGAGTGTTGCGCTTGCACTCTCAAGCAGCAGGCGTTTGGTGAGGGCGAGCGCAATCGGCGGGCCGGACGCCATCATGTCCGCCATCGCGTGCGCCGTCGCGAGCGCGTCGCCGTCCGCGGCCACGCGCGTGGCCAGTCCGATGCGTTCCGCTTCGTCGGCCAGCACATCACGTCCGCTGAAGATTATTTCCGCCGCGCGCGCGTGTCCGATCAGTCGCGGCAACATCCACGTGACACCGGCATCGGGCGACAAGCCGCGACGGACATAACCTGCAGTTAAACGCGCTCCAGCCGCGACCACGCGCATATCGCACGCCAGCGCGAGTCCAAAGCCGGCACCCGCAGCTGGTCCGTTGATCGCTGCAATGACTGGCTTCTCGCAACGCGTAATGGAAAGCACCCACTTTCCCACCCAATAGAGCGGATCGAGTCGATCCGTTCGCGTTCCGGCCGTCAGCGACACTGGCTCACCCAGGTCGAGCCCCGCGCAGAAGCCGCGTCCCGCGCCGGTGATCACCACCACGCGTACGGCGTCATCCTGTGCCGCACGATCCACCGCGAGTGGCAACTCAATCGAGAGCTGCGGGTTCACCGCGTTCAACCGATCCGGTCGGTTCAGCGTGATGGTACAGACGCCGTTCGCCGACGTCTCGACCTCAAGATGCTGAAATCCACCGGTCGCTGACGTTGCGTTCGACATGACTCTCCCGGACAAAGTAGGTTGGATTTTGGCCGAGCCTGTAACAGCTACGGCTGAATCACGGACACTCAAACATGGCGCCCTGACCGTCCTTGTGGGTGCCCCCACTACCGTTCGCCCCCTCCCTCTAGGTAGATCACAGGTCCTACCACCCGACCCGTGCTGAATCTGTACCGCCACCTGGTACGCGATTCTCACGAGTCCGCATCGGTCTGCGTTCCATGCCCGGCACTCGAAGCTCCCGTCCGTCCACGTCGCAGCAGCTTCACGAAGACGAAGATGTTGCGTTCAACGCGCACCCGACCGCCTGCGCAGATGCGCTCTCTCGCACAGCCGATGAGTGTGCGCGGCAGCGTGAACGTCTTTCCCGTCTGATTGCACGCAATGTGGGACGCGCTGAACTCACCGCCGCCCACGCGATTGTCGACACCTGCGACCTGGCGCTCGAAGAGTGCGTGTCGCAGTACGAAGAGGCGTGCAAGACCGACTCGATCCCCGACGAAGCGCTCAGAAAGTTGGGCAATGTGCTCTGGCACGCCGCGCGTGAGTACCTGCGCCGACACTCCATCGCTGACCACGCATCGCGCCTGATCAAGCATCATGACGCGGAAGCACTTGGCGATTTGCACTTTGAGTACGAACTCGAGGCGTCGGCCGCACTGGCGCTGCGCCACGCCTGCTCGGCGTATTTCAAGGCCCGTCCCGAAGCGGCCTGAATCCGGCGCCGCGCGAGCCGCCATCGAGCGTTCGCGACACCATCCGAATAGGACACTCAGTGTCCTGCGGGGTGGACGTTCAAGCGCGCGCCGCGGCGTACCGCATTGTCTAATCGCCTGCCAATACACAACTTGGCGTTTGTGTCGCGCTGGCACTGCGCTTGCCAGTTGATGGAGTCGTATCGATCCGGTCTTACCATCCGACTCCTCAACTTTCGCGAGCCTTCCCATGCTTCGTCGTCTCCCGACTCAGTTCTCCGCCCGCAACCTGCCCTGGGTCGCGGCACTCGCACTGCTCGGCGTTACCGCGCTTCCGTTCGACGCATTCGCGCAGGATCGCTCATGGCCGCCACAGTATCGGCGCGATCGCGCGCAGTTCGCACTTGAAGCGTCTGGCGCCCTCGCGTCGTTGCGCGGACAGGCCATCGGCTCAGCGACCGACGGCACCGGCTTCGATGTCATGGCGTCGGTTGGCGTGAGTGTGCTTTCGCTGGGCGGTGGATATCAGCGCAGTACCCATTCGCTGGGGAGCGACAACGCGGTGGTCCAAGGTGTGTTTTTTGAACCGCGCATCGCGCTCCCGCTGGTCGCCCGAAACTTCACGCCGTTCATCTATGGTCGCGTCGCGCGACTGGAGCGCTCGTTCGAAACGGGCGTTGGCGAAAACACCACCAACGGAACCGGACTCGGCGCTGGACTAGGCACCTACATCTGGTTGGCACCCAACGTACAGCTGAACACCACAGTGGGCTGGACCGATCTGCGATTCGGTAACGCAGGCGACGTCTCGATTTTTCCGATCACCGGTCGCACCACGGGTTCGAGCTGGGGCGTGCGCGCAGGACTCACGCTCGGCTTTGACCGTTGGGGCCGCTAGCACGACCGCTGTTCACTCAGCGCCGGTGAGTTCCAACTCCAGCAGCTTCTTCGCTGGCTGCGGATCGCGCGTGAGATACACCTGCAGGCGATTCACAATGACCGGAAACGTGACACGGAGCGCGAGCAACTCGCGCTCCGTGGTGCGCGTGAGTGTTTTGTAAAAGTTCAGCGTGCAATGCGGCGTAAACAAAAAACGCGCCGGCTTGAACGGCAGTCCGCTTGTCGCAATGCGCTCGTGCAGCGCGCGCAACGGTCCATACGGATCGAGCGGCAGTGAAATAATGTCCGTCTGCATGAATCGTACGGGCGCGCCAAAGGTGAGCGTCATCGGCGCCGTGCTCGCACAGATCGGCTCGAGCGCGTCGCGAATGCGCGCCACTGGCGTGTCCGTAGGAATAGCACCTACGCCGGATGATCCCACAAGCGTGATGTGCGGCGGCGTGAGACGTGCAAGCTTCAGGTCGTACTTCTCTTGAATCTCGCGCACCACGCGACCCGCGTCGCCTGGCAACTCCGCGAGCACAAAAATCCCGAACGAGGCCGCCACGCTAACGATCCATTCGGGAGAGGCGCATACCAAACAATGGTGACGGGGGTTACAGGAAAACCGCAAGCAGCGCCACGATGACCCTCACGCAGCGCGCGTTCAACCTGTAACTTGACCTGATGGGCGAAGCCATGGCAGTGATCCGCGAATACGCGAGTGAGTCGGAGGCGCATGTCGCACGCAGCGTACTGGAAGCGCACGATATTCCGGCCGCCGTGCTGCGCGACAGCGCCGGCGGCATGCTCCCGTCAATGCAGCTGATTTTCCCGGTCCGACTGGCGGTGCGACAGGCTGACATGGCGCGGGCCATCGACATTCTCGACGCGCCCTTCACCAGCGGCGACGACGACTACCTCGGCGACGATTTCGACACGCCAGCCGGCTGAGGCACGTGTCGCGCGCGGCGTTGAGCGATCTGGTGGTCTGCATCACGGGCGCCTCGAGCGGCATCGGCGCCGAGTTGGCGCGTCAGTGTGCGCACAGAAAGTCGCGACTGGTGCTCGCCGCTCGTGACATCACACGTCTCGAATCGATTGCTGCCGAGTGTCGAGCGGTGGGCGCGCAGGTGCTCGTGGTGCCGACCGATGTGGGGCGCGAGGAGGACTGCCGCGCGATGATCGAGTCAACGATTGCGCACTACGGTCAGCTCGATGTCCTGATCAACAACGCAGGACTCGGCGCCAGCGGACTGTTTCGCGAGATCACCGATCGCTCGGTGTTCGAGCGCGTCATGCGCGTGAATTTTCTGGGGGCGGCGTGGTGCACGTCGTACGCCCTGCCGCATCTGGAAAACACACGTGGTCGCATTGTGGCGATCTCGTCGCTGGCGGGACTTACCGGTGTACCCAAGCGCACTGCGTACGGCGCCTCAAAACACGCCATGGGTGGATTTTTTGACTCCCTGCGCATTGAACTGGCGCAAACCGGCGTGAGTGTGACCGTGGTGTACCCGGGCTTTGTCTACTCGGAGATCAACCGCTACGCGCTCAGCCCAGACGGCACACCGTGGGGAGACCGCGCGTACAAGCGGCGACCAGAAGAAGTCATGCGCACCGACGAGTGTGCGCGTCTCATTCTTGACGCCACCGCCAACCGCGATCGGGATCTTGTGATGACGTGGCGGGGAAAAATCGGACGAATGCTCAAGCTCATTTCGCCATCGCTCATTGATCGGTTGGCCAAACGCGTCATCGAAGGAAAGCAGTAGCCATCGCTATCGTTGCCGTTACTCCAGAATCGCTGGCGCAGGCCGCCGCGTTGATTCGCCGCGGCGAACTGGTCGCGTTTCCCACTGAGACGGTCTACGGTCTAGGTGCGAACGCGCTCGACGCCGACGCCGTGGCCCGCATCTACGCCGCGAAGGGCCGACCGGCGTGGAACCCGGTGATCGTGCATGTGGCAGACGTTGCTGCGGCCAAGGCGCTCACACGCTCCTGGCCCGAGCGCGCGGCTCGCTTGGCCGAGGCGTGCTGGCCGGGGCCGCTCACGTTAGTGTTGCCCAAAAGCGATGCCATTCCGGACATTGTGAGCGCCGGGGGCGACACCGTGGCCATTCGCATTCCGGCGCACAACGACGCACTGTCGCTATTAAGAGCCGCAGCTGTTCCGATTGCGGCGCCAAGCGCGAACCGATTCACGCAGCTTTCACCCACGACAGCCGAACACGTGGCCATGGGTCTTGGCGATCGCGTAGCTGATGATTCTTGATGGTGGTCCGTGCGAAATCGGCATTGAGAGCACGGTGGTGGATGTGACAGGTGACGAGGCCGTGATTCTTCGGCCGGGCCAGCTCAGCGCAGACACGCTGTCGCACCTGCTCGGCGAGCGCGTGCTCATGCGCTCCCACGCGCTCGACCACACACTGGAGCACGCCGCGCCGCAGCGTTCACCCGGGAGCGCCACCCGGCACTACGCACCGCGCGCCGATGTCTGGCTCACCGGCGTCGACGACCTGCCGGAAGTTCAGCGCGCGATTGATGCAGGTGCCTCGGCACGCGTTGGTGTGCTGGCCCTCGACGGCGGTATTGGCCTCTCCGGCGCGCACCGCACGCTGCATCTGCCGGCCACGCCGGCCGGCTACGCACGCGGACTCTACGCCGCGCTGCACACGCTCGATAATGAGGGCTGCACCCTGATCGTGATTCAGCTGCCCCCCAGTGGTGCGGCGTGGGACGGCGTGCGGGATCGTATCCTGCGCGCCACGCGCTAGATTGGGCGGATGCTACCGATAGATCTTTCCGGCAAACGCGCCCTCGTGGCCGGCGTTGCAGACGATGGCGGCTTTGGGTTCGCCATTGCCAAGGCGCTGGCGCAAGCAGGTGCCTCCGTGTGCGTGGCCACGTGGCCGCCCGCGCTGAACATTTTTCTGACCATGCTCGAGCGCGGCAAGCTCGACGAATCGCGCACGCTCCCCGACGGTTCGATGTTCTCGTTCGAGAAGATCTATCCGCTCGACGCCGCGTACGACACGTTGGACAGTGTCCCCGCCGACGTGCGCGAATCCAAGCGCTACGCCGACGTCGGCGACTTCTCCATCGCCGGATTGAAAGCGCGGCTGGTGGAAGACTTTGGAGCGCAACCGCTCGACATTGTCTTTCATTCGCTCGCGAACGGACCAGAAGTCAAAAAGCCGTTGCTCGAAGTCAGCCGCAAAGGCTATCTCGAAGCGGTGGGCACGAGTGCGTATTCACTGCTCAGTCTCATGCAGCAACTCGGCCCGATCATGCGGCCGGGCGGCTCCGTGTGCTCACTCACGTACATGGCCAGCGAGCGCGTGATTCCCGGATACGGCGGCGGCATGTCGTCGGCGAAGGCGGCGCTGGAGAGCGATACGCGCACGCTCGCCTTCGAAGCCGGCCATAAGTGGGGACTGCGCGTGAACACCATTTCGGCTGGACCGTACGCATCACGTGCGGCCAAGGCCATTGGAATTATTCAGAACATGGTGGAGTACTGCGCCGTGAACTCCGCGCTGCCCGAAACGCTCGACGCCATGGATGTCGGCTACACCGCAGCCTTTCTCGCCAGTCCGCTCGCGGCGGGAATTACCGGGACCACGTTGTACGTCGACAAGGGATATCACGCGATGGGGATGGCGGTTGATCCGTCATCGGTTGCCGTCGCGACTGGTTCCTGACGTCGCACATCACGCGCGCCACCAGATTCGGATTCCCCGATGACTCCGCGATGGTGGCGCAGCGTCCGCGTGCAGTTGGCCGCACTGATGTTGGCAGTGGCGCTGCCCATCAGCATTGCGCATTTGCTCCAGTCGCGGAAGCAGATGGTCGAAGCGCGCAGTTCAGCCGAAGCACGCGTCGAACAGGCCGCGCAGTTGATGGCCAATCGCACAGACGATTGGGTAGAAACGGCGAACGCCTCGTTTCTCTCACTCGCTGATCCGGTTCGCCGGAACTGGGACGATCGCCCGACGCTCGATTCGCTGCTCGGTGTTGCCTCAAGCGCCAGCAACGAGCGGTTCATCAACTTTTTCGTGGTGGACACGCTCGGCCGCAATCGCGGGAGCGGACGTCCCACGCCAGATCGTGATACAATCAACTTTCTCGAGCGCGACTATTTCCGTGCCGCGTTGCAGTCGAACGGTCCGGTAGTCGGTGCGCCGCGTCAGTCGTTCATAACGGCGGGCCGGCCGTGGGTGGTGATCATGGCGCGCGCACTCCGCAATCCGGACGGGCGCGCGTACGGCGTGATCGCATCACCCGTTCGCATCGATACCCTCACCGACTTCATCAACATCGCGTCATTCCGTCAGCGTCCGTTGGTCACGCTGCTCGACACGAGCGGCGTGATCGTTGCACGGTCGGAGTCACCAGAGTCGTACATCGGGCGCAACATGTTTGCGAGCACGGGACGGCGTCCGCCGTTTCCCGACACGACCATCATCATGAACCTCACGGGCACCGACAGCGTGACGCGACTCACCGCATCCATGCGCAGTCGCCGTGCACCGTGGCTTGTAAATGTTGGCCTGCCGATAGACGAGTTCGAAGCGCCACTGCGTGCGCAGCAGCGCGACGATGTGCTCATGTCACTGGCCGCGCTGATCCTTGCAGCAGCCGGCGCGGTCTTTATTGGCGGTCGCATTGCCAGACAGCTGGTGTCGCTCGCGAACGACGCGCAGCGCATCGCCGACGGCGCGTCGGATCACCGCGCGGAAGTGGTTGGTCCGTCCGAAGTGCAAATGGCCAGCGCCGCTGTGAATCGCATGGCGCAGGCGGCACAGCAGCGTAACGAAGCGCTGGCCGACAACGAACAACGCTATCGTTTTCTCTTCGAGTCAAATCCGCTGCCCATGTGGGCGTGGCACGCGGACACGATGGAAATTCTTGCGGTCAACGATGCCGTGCTTGAGAAGTACGGATATCGACGCGATGCGCTCGTTGGCAAACCGATTACCACGCTGCTTGATCCGTCGGAGCTCGATCGCTTTTCGAAACGGCGTCTGCCGTTTACCGAAGACAAACAGAGCGCCGGCACGTGGAAGCATCGCACCGCCGACGGACGCGTCATGGAAATGGAGATCATCACCACGTCGTCGCGCCGACTGGGCGCTGCGAACTGGTTGTCGATCGGCATTGACGTCACAGCACGTAAAGAAGCCGAGATCGCGCTCGCTCGCAGCGAAGAACAGCTGCGCCAATCACAGAAGATGGAAGCTGTTGGCGCGTTTGCCGGTGGCATCGCGCATGATTTCAACAATCTCCTCACCGGCATTGTTGGCTTCAGCGAGTTTGCCATGGACCAGTTGCCGCCCGAGCATCCCACACGCGCGGACATCGCAGAAGTCCTGACCCTCGCAGAACGCGGCGCCGAGCTCACGCGACAGATTTTGGCGGTGAGTCGAAAGCAGGTGCTCCAGCCCACCACGCTCGACCTCAACGCGGTTGTCTCCGATCTCGAACGATTGTTTGCACGATTGGTCGGCGAACACATCACGCTGACCACGCACTGCGATCCGCTGCTTGGCATGATTTCCGCAGACCGCGGTCAGTTGGAACAGGTCATGCTCAACCTCGTGGCCAACGCGCGTGATGCGATGCCCGATGGTGGCACGCTCACCATTGAAACGCAGTCGGTGAGCGACGGCGACGCGGTGCGCATGGGGCTGCGCGAGGGCAGCTGGTGCATCCTGGAAGTGCGAGACACGGGCGTGGGCATGACCAACGCGGTGCGCGAGCGCATTTTCGAACCGTTTTTTACAACAAAAGAGCGCGGCAAAGGCACTGGACTTGGACTGTCTCTGGCGTATGCGATGCTCGCGCAGGTTGGCGGCGTGATCACGTGCGAGAGCGCACCTGGTCAGGGATCCACGTTCCGACTCTGTTTCCCGCGCGAGCGGTTTGTGACCGACGAACATCGTGTGCCCAAATCGCCGAGCGGGGAGATTGTCGCAGGAACGGAGACCATTCTGCTCGCTGAAGATGAAGCCTCGGTTCGACAGGTGGCGACTGCGACACTTGAACGTGCCGGATATCTGGTACTGGCCGCATCCGATGGCCCCAATGCGCTCGCGATGGCCCGTGCCTACGCGTCACCAATTCACTTGTTGCTGACGGACGTTGTTATGCCGGGAATGCACGGGCGTGAGTTGGCCGACGTGCTGCTCGCGGAGCGACCAGAGACGCGCGTGCTGTTCATGTCAGGGTATACAGACGACGCGGTGCTACTGCGCGGCATTCGTGTTGAAGATGTGCCGTTTCAGCAAAAGCCATTCACACCGCGGCAGTTGGCGCAGCGGGTACGCGATGTGCTCGATGCGCCGCTTGTACGACTCCCCGCGTTGGTTGATTCAGACAGCGCCAACTGAACCGGAATCAACGCATGGGAATTGTGCTGTTCGTGATGGGCACAGTGGTCTCGGTCTTCGTGGCGATGCTCGTGGGAGGTCTCATGCTTCCCCGCACACATTCCGTGGCGCGCGTGCTGCGTTTGCGCGCCGCCCCGGACACCGTGTGGTCACTGATTGCCGATCCCGCCGGTTATCCGGCGTGGCGCGACACCATGTCGTCGGTTGATGTTGACGGTACCGCGCCACTGCGGTGGCGAGAGTACGGCGATGACGGCGCACTTGCATTTGAGGCCGTCACGGTGCTCGCGCCACACGAGTTCATTGCACGCGTGCTGGACGATGATGTCGCACGGCAATCGGAGCGCCGTTTCGCACTCTCGCCTGATGGCGACGGCACGCGCGTGCACTATGTGGAACAGAGCAGCGTGAACAATCCGATCGCGCGTTTTGTGTTTCGCTACATCGTGCGCCGCACTGGTGCCATGGACCGCACACTCGTCGCGCTCGCCACCGCGCTCAACGAGCGCGCGGTGCCTGAAGACGCCTGATACTCACAATTCCAAGCAGCGGTCCGAGCGCCAGCACGGGGAACGCCCAGGCCCAACCAATCCCGCGCGCGATCAGCGGCACCAGCTGAATCGTGATGGTGGTGAGTAAGAATCCGATGGACACCTGCAGCATCAGTGCGGTGCCCACCGCGTTGGGTGGCACGCTCTCGGTGACCATCACGCTGAACTGGGCGCTGTCGGCAATCACAAAAAATCCCCACGTGAGCGCGATGGGCGCGAGCAACCACCAGCTCCGGCCAAACGCCACGCCAATCAGCACCGCGCACACACCGCTGATCGCCATGGCACGAATCACAAGACGTTCGCGTCCGATGCGATCCGCCACCAGACCGCCCCAGATGCAACCGATGCCTCCCACGGCAATCACACCAAACGACAGCACACCCACCAGCCAATGTGGGGCGTCGGTCGTGTTGTCGCGCAGCACGCGCGCGCCTTCACTCGCCGCCACGAAGGTCGCGATCCACGTCCAGAAACTGTACAACTCGGCCATGTGTCCCAGATAACCGCCGAGCGCCAGTCGGTAACGTCGGTTGGCGAGCACATCACGCACGAGAAGCCAGCTGAATGGGCGCGCGGGGAATGCGTACGGGCCGTCGCGATACGCAACCACGACCAGCAGCGCGGCCAACACCGCAGCCACGCTCGCTCCGATCGCGATGTGCAACACGGTCGCACCAGGAATCGCCTGCGCGAGATACGGAACCGCCTTTCCAACCGTGAGCGCGCCAACAATCGTACCCACCGCCAGTCCGCGTCGCGCGCGAAACCATGTCGCCGCCATTTTCATCGCCGGTGGATACACACCGGCCAGGCACACGCCCACGGCAAAGCGTGAGAGCAACGCCACGCGAAAGCTGTCGGTAAATGCCAGCGGCAAATTCACCACTGCACCGCACACGGCCGCAACGGCGAAGAGTCGCTTTGATGGGATGGTGTCGGCGAGATTGAACAACGCACTGAAGGCCGTCCCCACCACAAAACCGAGCTGCACCGCGTTCGTAATCCAGGCGATTTGCGAACCGGTCAGCGACCACGTCTCAGCGAGCTGCGGCGCCGCAGCGCTCCCTGCGAGCCACAGCGCCATGCCGAACAACTCGGCGGTTGCCAGCAGTGCCAGCAACCGCCATCGCGCGGGATCGGTATCAGTCTCGGGCTGCACGCGGGCAAGTTACCCTGCGTGCAGCCCGTACGCGTATTGTATTCGCGCTGAACTACCGCAGTCGCGCCGACCGCACCGTGATCACGCGCCCCTTGCCAGTGGTGTCGTAGTAGCTCACCACCTGCACCTTGTACACCGCGTTGCCCTTCTTCACGAGATACACGTTGAAGTTCGGCCAGATCTGCATGTCCGTGCCGGTCACGTTGTACTTGTACCATGGCTTCGCGCCAAACGGACCGCCGAGTGCGTCTTGACCAAAGGACGCGTTCGGAAGCGCACGCATCGCGGTCAGGTCCAGCGAGGCGAACGGCACATCCTGCGGCGGCGCCACAAGGTGTCCGGCGCCACCACTCGCGCCTGAGTTCGCGCGAATGAGGAAGCCTTCGAAGCGCAGATCCCAGGTGCCGGCCGCAGACGAAACGGCGCCCGCCACGAGATCAAAGTAGACCGGCGTGGATCCCACGGTGACCGTCGCCGTGCGCACCGCCGGCAGCGCACCGTTGGACGTGGCCTGCATCGTGTATTCGAACGTCACGCTGCCCGCCGCCGTGGCGGTGGCTCCCGTGATGTTGGTGACGTGGAACTTGCCGTACAGCGGGACCGGCACCACGCGCGAGCGGAGCACCACAAAACTGCGCGCCGGGTTTGCCTGCGCCGCTGCGCCCGTTCCGGTGAACCATCCGGTAATTCGCGGAGTGATCGATTCCAGCAAGAACTGCGACTCGGCCGGAATGTTTGCCGCCGTCACCGCCTGAAACGCCGGCAACTCCGAAGCCGCCGTCAGCGTCTGGATGGCCGTGTTGCTCACACCTTCGTTGGCGCAGAGACACACACCCGAGATCGCACCCGGTCCCGTTGGGCCGCTGTTGAGCGCGATGGTGGTTGAGAAGAGCGAAAGGTCCCAATCGGTGGATGCAGCGGCGTTTGCGACGGCAACAGATTTAATGGTGTCTCCCAACTGTATATATGCTGTCGACGTCGAAGCATCGACCTGAACCTGCGAGATGCTGCCATCAAATGGCGGCGGCGTCGGCTCGGACGGAGAATCGCTCGTGCATGCGGCCAGCAAGGCGGCGCAGCACACGGTCGACACAACACGCGCAACAGAAACGGACATGGGTCACCAGATAGTGGTGCACGGCCGCTGAACCAGCGGCCAGGCGTAAATGAGAATCGTTCCCGACAACAACGAAACGGATCGTAACTGGCGCAACACCTGCCGCTCAATCAGCAGAAGTACCAACCGGACCCTCGGTAAATGCGGAGTCGTCCTTACGCTGCGAGCACGAAACGCCCCCCTGAAACCAGCCGAGACCTGGTCCGTAAGATATTGAAGTGATATCATTTTGAGCGCACGTTCCGACCCTTCACGTTTTGATGAGGAGCCCATGACCACGTTCCACGAGACCCAGGCCAAGCCCGTCGGCGGCATCGCCATGGCCCTGCTCATTTTTGTCGCCTTCGCGCTGGGCGTCTGGATGTTTGCCACGGGCGCTCGCGCCGAAGACGGCACGCGCGTTGTCTCCGCGCTGGTCATTCTCACGATCGCCACCGCCCTCACGCCCGGGCTCTTTGTGGTCAACCCGAACGAGGGCAAGGTCCTCACGCTGTTCGGTACGTACAAAGGCACCGTCAAAGAACCAGGACTCTGGTTCACCAATCCGTTTATGGCCAAGAAGGCCGTGTCGTTGCGCGTGCGAAACTTTGAAACGGGCAAGTTGAAAGTGAACGACGCCCGCTCGAATCCGGTGGATATCGCCGCCGTTGTCGTGTGGCGCGTGACCGATACGGCCGAAGCGATGTTCGAAGTGAACGACTACGAAGAGTACGTGCACATGCAGAGTGAGTCCGCGCTCCGTGCGTTGGCCAGCACCTATCCGTACGACACGCATGGCGAGGCTGACATTTCGCTCTCCACGCACACCGACATTGTCTCACACAGCTTGTTGCAGGCGCTGATTGAACGACTGGCCAAGGCCGGTGTTGAAGTGCTGGAGGCGCGCATCAGCCATCTGGCCTACGCGCAGGAAATCGCCGCCGCCATGTTGCAGCGGCAGCAGGCGAGTGCCGTGGTCGCCGCGCGGCAAACGATTGTGGAAGGTGCCGTGGGCATGGTGCAAATGGCACTCGAACAGCTCTCTGCCCAGCGCATCGTAGACTTCGACGACGAACGCAAAGCGGCGATGGTGAGCAATCTGCTCGTGGTGCTCTGTTCTGATCGCGCCGTAACACCGGTCGTGAACACCGGTACGATTCACCACTAAACACACGGTTGGCGCCGCGTACGCAGTGCGGCGCCAATCCGGTTGATGTTCCTTTGAGGCATATGCTCCGTGGCTGAACGCAAACCGTTTCTACTGCGCGTGGATCGCAACGTGCTCGACGCCATGCAGCGTTGGGCCGATGATGACCTGCGCAGTCTCAACGGGCAGATCGAGTTCGTGCTCCGCTCCGCACTGAAACGCGCGGGGCGCAACATCGCCACGCGCGCCGCACTCGATCCAGACAGCACGGCTGATCTCGACTCGCCTGTTGATCCCACCGACTCCTGACCGGAGCTCCTGTCATGCTGATCCTTCCGTTCCGCTCGCGCATTGCGCGACCACTGGCCATCGCGATTGGCGGACTGCTGCTGCTGGGAATCGGCGCCGGGCTGACGCACGCCCAATCGCCAACGTTCAAGACCCGCACCACGCCAGCGCCTGCGACCGCTGCCACCGCGCAAGCCGGATTTACGGTGTTGTACATCGCGGGATTCGACACCGTGGGCGTTGAGCGCATGGTGCACAGCGAGGCGTCGCTGTCGGGAGATCTGCGCATGCGCGGTCAGCCTCGCATGAAATGGACGGAACAGCTGCGCGAACCTGCCGGTGTGTACACGGTGCAGGTGGAAGCATGGCGTCCTGGCGCCGCCGAGACCGAGGCACCCATGCAGCGACTGACACTGCAAACGCGGGGCGACAGCGCGTACGTGTACACGACACCTGCCACCGGTGCCGCGCTGGGCGCACCCGTGGCAGCGTTGCCAGCGCGCGCGCGGGCACGCTGGATGATCAATCAATCGCTCGCCCACGCCGGATGGATCGCGCAACAAACAGCCGCGGACACCGCGTGGATCATGCTCGCAAGCGGAGCGCGACTCTTGCCAGGAGTGATATCGCGCAGCGGCGCGAAGATTTCGCTCACCTTGGCCGGACTGACGAGCGAGTTCGAATTTCACGCCGACCGTCGACCGGTACGATTCAGTGTACCGTCGCAAGGACTGCGCGTGGAATTTGTGTGGGGCGACCTGCCACCATCAGTTGCCACACCAAACACGGCCCCGATTTCCTACGCGGCACCCGCCAACGCGCCATACTCCGCGACCGACGTCACGTTCACGTCGCCGGCGGGACACACGCTTGCGGGAACACTCACCATGCCGCGCCGTGCGATCGCGCGCGTGCCGGCGATTGTCACCATCTCCGGCAGCGGCGCACAGGAGCGCGACGGCGCACTGCCCGGCATTGAAGGCTACCGCATTTTTCGCCAGATCGCCGATACCCTCGGCGCGCGTGGCATTGCCGTGCTGCGTTTGGACGATCGCGGCGTGGGTGCGAGCACGGGTAATCACGCCGCCGCCACGTCGCGCGATTTTGCGGACGATGTACGCGCGGCCGTCACATGGCTGCGCACGCGTGACGACATTGACGGTGACCGCATCGCGCTGGTGGGACACAGCGAAGGCGGCATCATCGCGCCGATGGTTGCGGCAAGCGACGCGCGCCTCGCAGGCATTGCGGTGCTGGCTGGACCGGCGTACTCCGGCTCACGCATTGTCGCGTTTCAACAGCGCAATGCGATCGCGCAAATGATGCCAAATGCGACCGCATCGTCGAGAGACTCGGCGGTTCGCAGTGCGCAGGAGCAATCCTCAGCACTCGCGCGCGACAATCCGTGGCTTCGTGAGTTTCTGGCGTACGATCCACTGCCAACGGCGCGTCGGGTACAACAACCCGTGTTGATTCTGCAGGGAGAACGCGATCTTCAGGTCACGGCGGAGCAGGCTGATACGTTGGCGGCCGCGATGCGCGCCGGCGGCAACACGAACGTGACCGTGCATCGACTGCGCAACACGAATCACCTGTTTCAGCGTGATTCGTCAGGCGTTCCCGGTGGATACGGCACGCTGCCCGATCGCAAAGTCACCGCGGAGACGCTCGGCGTCTTGGCCGACTGGCTTGTGCACACGTTGCGCGCGTCGGCACGCTGATGTGACGCACGTTGTGTCGCGGACGTGAGACAACACCTTGCAACGTGTTACCACTCGCTGCGGCAACGCGCGACTATCGCGCTCGCCGCGGCCCAGCGTGCGCCAGCAGTTCCGCCACCGCCTGCTGAAATGCAGGCACCGTAAACGGCTTCTGCAAAAAGCGCGTGCGTCGATCACCGGGCGCCCCACGAATGGCGGCGTTGCGCGCGTACCCGGACATGAACAACACCGGCAAATCGCTGCGCTGTGCGCGCACTTTGCCCACCAGTTCGCTGCCACCCAGACGCGGCATCACCACATCGGTGACCAGCACATCAATTTCGTGCTTGTGATCATCAAAGAGCGCTAACGCTTCCACGCCGTCGCGGGCGACAAACACGAGATAGCCCTGACGCTCAAGCACACGCTGCGTGAGATCACGCACGCCATCTTCGTCTTCCACGAGCAACACAGTACGCGGACCCGGTACTGCCGGCACCGCCACGGGCGTGGGCCGAGCAACGCGAGTTTCGGCTTCAACGCGCGGCAAACATACATGCACGACCGTTCCGCGCATGGGCGCACTGTCAATCCACACGTATCCGTCACTCTGCTTCACGATGCCGTACACTGTGGCCAGGCCAAGTCCTGTGCCTTGTCCAACGGCTTTGGTGGTGAAGAACGGTTCAAATGCGCGCGCACGTGTGCCTTCGTCCATTCCCGCACCTGTATCGGTCACGGAGAGATAGATGTAGCGTCCCGGACGTATCGGGACATCAGGTGGAGCAACGGGTCCATCACCCGTCCACCCACCGTGCGCACGTCCCACGCCAAACTCGCCGGTCCGCAACTCCAGTGCACCACCCTCGGGCATGGAATCGCGTGCGTTGATCACGAGATTCAGAATCACTTGCTCCAACTGCCCGCGATCGGCGCGCACCAACCCCACTTCGTGCGCTGGCGTGAGACGAACGGTGATTGTTTTCGGAATCAGGCGATCGAGCATGCGCGTGAGTTGCGCCACAACGGCATTCAGATCCAGATCCTGCGGCTGCAGCACCTGTTTGCGACCAAACGCCAGCAGCTGACGCGTGAGATCACTGGCGCGTGAAGCCGCGCGCTCAATCTCCTGCAGCTCACCACGCAACTCACTTTCCGGCGCCAGTTGCTCGAGCAACAGTGAGGCGTTGCCGCGAATCACCGTGAGAAGGTTGTTGAAGTCGTGCGCCACGCCACCAGCGAGTCGACCAACGGCGTCCATTTTCTGGGCCTGTCGCAACTGCTCTTCCAGCGCGTGACGATCGGTCGCATCGAGCATGACACCAATCACGCGTTCCGGACGACCGCCGCTATCACGCACCACGTGAAAGTGATCGTGCACCATGGCCCAGCTGTTGTCGGCACGACGAAAGCGATACGAATGCGTGGCGTTGCCCACACGGCTTTCGTGCACTTCTTCGGCCGTCGCGAGCAACGCACCCACATCATCCGGATGAATGCGCTCGTGCCACCAGTGCAGCGGCAACGGACGTCCCGCGACATCCCATCCGAAGCGATCGGCCATGCCGTCGAGGAAGGTGATCTGCTCGCGCGCGAGGTCCCACTCCCAGATCGCACCGCCCGCGGCGCGCGTGACCAGTCGGTACCGCTCCTCAGAGGTGCGCAGCGCGGCTTCGGTGGCTTTCTGCGTACGCAGGTCGAGCGCAAAGCACCACCCCACACCGCGCACACGATCCAGCGTGGTGACCACCACCAGCACCGGCACGGTGCTACCATCGCGATGACGCAGCAGCGTTTCGTACGGTGGCGCCATACCTGCTTCGGCCACCAGCGTGCGCATCACGCGCGTTGAGGCGGCCGCGACAGGATCTTCGAGTGCCTCCCACGACAGTTCGCCGGCGAGCAACGCGTCGTGCGTTGCGCCGACTAGCGACAGAAACGCGTCATTCGCATCGAGGATGCGACCGTCCTGGCTCCACGCAGCGACCGCGACGGATCGATCGTCGGGCGCGCGAAGTCCGCCGTCAAACGGCGAGCGCAGTGTGGCAGAGAGCGGAACCGAGGAAGGAAACGCGTTGGGCACGAAGAAGGGGTCGACGGCGGTTCGATCGGCAGGCGTTTAGTTTAGGAAACGTGACAGGTTGGACAACCAATCGCCACTGCCCACCTCGATTTCCCTCTTCATCACTCGCACATGCGCGTCTTCGCTCTCTCAGCGGTGACGGCCGTGGTCCTTGTGACCGCGTGTCGCCAGCCTGCGCCCTCTCCTTCGCCGCGACCCAATGCGGGTGCACGACCGGCGAACACCACCAACAATCCGCAAACGCCGACCACGCCCCCGGGCGGCGGGACAGCGCAGCCGCCCGCAGGCGGCGGTGCACCGGGCGGCGCTCCAGGCGGCGCGGGCGGTGATCCCACGCCGCGTCCGTACGCCTCGGTGATCACGGCGCAGGCGAAGTCCAAGCAGGGACTCTTTGGCGTGCACGAAATTCGCGGTCGTTGGTTCTTTGAGATTCCGGCCGCGGAACTGAACAAAGACATGATCGTGGTGCGCACCATTCGCGCCACGCCCAACGGCGTGAGCGGCGGCACAACGGCCGGACAGGCGTTGGTGCGCTTTGAGCGAGTGGGCTCGCGCATCCTCATGCGCGAATCGAATCTGCGTAACGTCTCCAGCGACACCGGCTCGATCAACAAGTCGGTCGACATGATTCGCTACAGCACGATCATTGCCGCCTTCAATGTCGAAGCGTTTGGTCGTGACTCAAGCGCCGTGATCGATGTGTCGCGCATGTTCACCGGCCAGATTGATGAGTTCTCGCAGGGTTGTGCGCGACCGGCACGTGATGCGTCACGCAGCTTTGTCGAACGCATGTCGCCGTACGAACGCAACGTGGAAGTCGACGCGTCGCTCACGTGCACGGCCACGGCGGCACCGGGCGGCGGTGGTGGTGGTGGAGCAGGCAACGGCGGCACCACGCTGTACCATTACTCGCTCGTGAAGCTCCCGGAAGTGCCCATGCAGGCGCGCCTGGCAGATTCGCGCGTTGGATTCTTCTCCACGACGCAAACAGACTTCGGTTCGCCTGAGCAGCGTGTGGTCACGCGTCGTTTTGCCAACCGCTGGCGCCTTGAGTGCTCCGATCAGAAAGTCGGTAACCTGTGCGTGCCCAAGAAGCCGATCACGTACCACGTGGATCCCGGCACGCCCGAATGGCTCGTGCCGTATGTGAAGAAGGGCATTGAAGAGTGGCAGTCGGCGTTTGAAGTGGCCGGTTTCTCAAAGGGCATCGTGGCCGCGGAAGCGCCCAAGAATAATCCCGACTGGAATCCGGAAGACGCTACGATCGCTGTGGTGCGTTGGCTCGCCAGCCCCACTGAAAACGCCGTGGGACCTAGCACGGTTGATCCACGCTCCGGTGAAATCCTCGACGCTGATGTCATGATGTATCACAACATCATGAACCTGCAGCGCACGTGGTACTTCACGCAGGTGGGTCACCTCGACAAGCGTGTGCTGCAGTATCCGTATCCCGATGAACTCATGGGACGCCTCGTGCAGTATGTCGTGGCGCACGAAGTCGGACACACGCTCGGCTTTCCGCACAACTTCAAGTCGAGCTCGATGTATCCGATCGATTCCATTCGCAACAAGGATTTTGTGAAGCGCATGGGACACGTGGCGAGCCTGATGGACTACGCGCGTTTGAACTACGTCGCGCAGCCGGAAGACGGCATTGCCGTGGAAGATCTGGTGCCGAAGGTTGGTCCGTACGACAAGTACGCTGTGATGTGGGGCTACACACCGATTCCGGGCGCGCGGACGCCGGAAGACGAGAAGCCCACGCTTGAGAAGTGGGCTCGCATGCAGGACACCATTCCGTGGTATCGCTTTGCAAGTGATGCGGGCGCGGCCGGATCCGATCCGGGCGAACAGTCGGAAGCCATTGGTGACGCCGATGCCGTGCGCGCCACGGAGCTTGGTGTCAAAAACATCAAGCGCATCATCAAGATGATCGAGCCCGCGTCGAACACGCGCGTGGGTGATGATTACAGCGACATGCAGCAGCTGTATACGCGACTCGTTGGACAGTGGGCCACGGAAATGGCGCACGTCGCGCGCGTTGTTGGTGGTGCCTACAAGACGGAAAAGCGTGTTGGTCAGCCGGGTGATGTATACGTGCCCGTCGAAGCGTCGCGTCAGCGTGAAGCGCTCAAGTTCCTCGTGGACAACGCCTTTACCACGCCCACGTATTTGCTTGAGCCGAGCATCATCAATCGACTGGAGCCGTCGGGAAGCCTGGCGCGCATCAGTGGATCGCAGGCTCGTGCGCTTTCGTCGCTCGTTGCCAACGATCGCATGCAGCGCATGCTCGAAATGGAAGCCGCGGCGAAGTCACGCCGCGATGTCTATCCGCTCGCGGAGATGCTCACCGATCTGCGTCGCGGCCTCTGGAAGGAGATCTACGCCGGACAGTCCATCGACATTTATCGTCGTCGGCTGCAGCGCACGTACCTCGAAGCAATGGCTTCGAAGATCAACCCGCCGGCGCCGGCCGCTGCACCAGCCGGCTTCCCAGGTGGCTTTGGTGGAGCGGGTGCGGTGAGCACCGCGGACGTGCGTCCGTTGCTCAAGGCAGAAATGCGTGATCTTGATCGCGAGTTGGCGGCCGCCATCGCGCGCACGAGTGACCGCGCCAGCCGCGCGCACCTGCAGGACTCTCGCGATCAGATCAAGGAAATGCTCGAACCAGCGAAGTAATCGGTTCAGCAGGCGGGAATCAGGGGGCGATCGTCTATCAGACGGTCGCCCCTTGTAACATCACGGCGTCCCTCGTCGTAATATTGAAAACAATGCCCAGCTCAACCACCGGTGAACTCGTCTCTCTGCGCGCGGCGCTGCGCGGCCAATACACGATTGAACGCGAACTCGGTCGCGGTGGCATGGGCGTGGTGTTTCTGGCCCGTGACGAGCGACTCGATCGACCAGTCGCACTGAAAGTTCTGCCGCAGCATCTCGCATCGCAGGGCGAAACCCGCGAACGATTTCTGCGCGAAGCGCGCACCGCAGCGCAGCTGTCGCACCCCAACATTGTGCCGGTGTACCGCGCTGATGAACTCGACGGGCTCGCGTTTTTCGCCATGGGCTATGTAGAAGGCGAAACGTTAGCGGATCGTATTCGCGATCGTGGACCGCTCGGCCCCGCGGAGGTTGTTCGCATTCTTCGCGAAGTCGCGTGGGCACTCGCCTACGCGCACGCGCGCGGCATCGTGCACCGCGACGTAAAGCCGGAGAACATTCTGCTCGATCGCGCTACCAATCGCGCCGTTGTCACCGACTTTGGTATTGCCCGTACCGATTTTGATCCGTCGATCACCGCCAACGGCTACGTGCTCGGCACCGTGCATTACATGAGCCCGGAACAGTGCGCCGGTGATACGCTTGATGGACGCAGTGATCTGTATGCGCTGGGGGTGGCCGGCTTTCTCGCCCTGAGTGGTCGACTGCCGTTTGAGGGAGACATTCCGCAAGCCATCATCGTGGCGCACGCCACGCGGAATCCACCGCCGCTGCGATCCTACGCACCCGAAGTGCCGGCGGCACTCGCGAGTGTGATCGACTGTTGTTTGCAAAAGAATCCGGCGGATCGTTATCCCAATGGCGAAGCGCTCGCCGAAGCGCTCCACAAGGCCATGGAGTCCGTGCCGCAGCCCACATCAGTGGCGGGCAGCATGGTCATGAGTACCGATCAGGCGCACGCCGTGTGGCGACGCGCCGCACAGCTGCAGGCTGAAGCAGCCATGCGTCTCGAGCATCGCGTGCGCGATACAGGAATTGGCGCAGAGACTCGCGCGCTTCCCGCGGGTGACGCCGTGGCCAACACCAGCACCGCCGAACGCGCTGCACAGACAGATGGCTTTCGCGCGCATGATGTGGAAGCGGCGGCGATCGAAGCGGGAATTTCGCAGCGTTACGTCGCGCTCGCGATTGCCGAGCTCAAGAGTGCACCTGCGTCGTTGCAGCAGACGGCCACCGTGCCCGCATGGCAAGATCGTATTGCCACGCGCTTGCTTGGCACGACACAGCGTTCGCTCGCCGTCTCGCGTCCGTTCCGCTTTGCACCACGCGTTGTGCTCGCGGCGCTCGGCCGCGCGCTGCAAGCCGCACCGTACAGTCTTGAGCTGGTGGACACGGTTGGTGGACATCCACTCGATGGCGGCGTGCTCGTGTTCAAGATCCCGGATATGGTGGGCGGTGATTATCGCTGGACGTGGACGCGTTACGGTGTGTACGTGCGCGAGTTGCGCGTGACCATTGCCGCGCTTCCCGGTGATCCACGCGGCTGCGAAGTCACCATGCATCTCGATTTGCGACGCGGTCTCGGCGCGAACATCGCGGGATACGGCATTGGCATTGGTAGCAGCGTGTCGGCCGGGGCAGGTGTCGGCGCAGTCGTTGGTATCAAAGTGATGGCGCTCGCAGGTGCCGCGCTCGCCGCTCCGGTGCTCGGTGCGGGCATGCTGCTCGGCATGGGCGCGTACGCCGCGTCGGGTGCGGTGTACCGGTGGGAGATTGGCAAAACGAGCACTGAGATCGAACGCGCGTTGGCGGCCGTCGACGCGTCTATTCGAGCTTTCGACATTTTTGGCGAGGCCCCGCCAACGCAGCGATCCGCGCCCGCTCAGTCGCCACTGGCGCTGGGCGATGTGTTTATCCCGATCGAATAGCGTCGTTCGCTGACGCAACCTGCCGAGGCAACAACCTGCCGAGGCGCAGCCTTCCTCTGCGCATCCAGCCAAGGCGCGACCTGCGGGCCGCGCCGACCCAACAGGAATATTCGTTTGTTGAGAACGAGTCTCAAAGAACACTTGACGCCTCGCGTACCGTCGTCTTACTCTTCAAAAAATCTGGGCGTTCGCCCAATCGCTTGCGGTTAATCCCGAGTAAATTACTCCCTTTTCTGCCTGTCATGCGCCTCCCGATTCGTACCTCGCTCGCCATTGTCGCTACGACCCTCGCGGCCGCCGCAGCGTTCACGCCCCTTCACTCGCTCGCGGCCCAGTCCTCGCGGTCAGTCGGCACCATCGTGATCGCGCACGGCGGCGAGCCGGAATGGAACGCCGAAGTCGAGCGGATTGCTCGCACCGCCAAAACGGGTGGCCCGATTGAGCTGGCGTATCTCATGGGCCCGGCGGCAGCGACGCATCGGTTTCAGGACCAGGTGGCGAAGCTGGTCGCGCAGGGCGCCACTGAGGTGGTGATCGTGCCGCTGCTCGTCTCCAGCCACAGCGGCCATTATGAGCAGCTCCGCTGGCTGGCCGGGCTGACGGACTCGCTCGACGAGATGATGCACCATCATCTGCACATGGGCGGCTTGGCGCGTCCCACAGCCAACGTGCCGCTTCGTGTCGCCCGTGCACTTGATGACGCGCCAGAGCTCGCGTCCGTGCTGGCAGAACGTGCACTCTCGCTTACCACAAAGCCGCGCGAGCAGGCGCTGTTTCTGGTGGCGCACGGACCCAACTCAGCCGAAGACTACGCCGAGTGGATGCGACACCTTCGTGTCGTGGCCGACCAGGTGAAGAAGGAGACGGGCTTTCGCGATGTGCGCGTTGACATGGTGCGCGACGATGCGCCCGCGCCTGTTCGCGCCGAAGCCGTGCTGCGTGTGCGCGAACTCATTGGCCTGCAGGGCGAGTTGACGAAGCAGCCGGTGATCGTCGTGCCAGTGCTGATTTCGAAAGGTCGCGTGAGCAAAGAAAAATTCCGCGCCGATCTGGCCGGACTCAATGCCGTGTACGAAGGCACGCCGCTGCTTCCGCACACGCTCCTGGCGCGCTGGATTGAGCGGCGTGTTTCGGAAGTTACGGCACAAGCCGGCGCGGCGGCACCGCGGTAATCCCGTCACCAAATGTGGCGGCGAGCAGCAACGTGAGCTTGGTGCCGTCGAGTGCACTTGGCCAATGCGCCCACTCGGTGAGCGTATGCTGATTGCCGCCATATGAACGGCCAATGCTGATGCTGGGAATACCGCGCACTACGCCAACGTTTGCGTCCGTGCTGCCGCTGGCCAGTGCTTCCGAGGCGCCAGGCATGCCAAAGCGCACCCCAAGATGCTTCTGAATGTCGATGGCTGTTTGCACAAGCGGATGCTGACGCGCTCCCTCGAGCATTTTTTCCGTGCCACCGGCGCCGTTCTTCTGCTCGACTTCAACGCGTAGACCAACCTTTTCTTCATCGGCCGCTTCCTGCGCAATGCGGCCGATCACGCGGTCGAGTGAATCAAGCAGTGTGGGATTCGGTGAACGCAGGTCGATCGTGAAGTAGAGCTCCTGTGGAATGCCGTTAAAGATCACGCCACCGTGAATCTGTCCCACGTTGATCACGGCGCCGTCTGGCAGTGCGGCGGGTTGAATCGCGTAAATGCGATCAATCGCGTTCGCGAGCGCCTTCACGGGAGTGGGTCGACCACGCGAGTTCAGCGTGTGCGCACCTGGTGACGTGTACACGTAGCGTGTCCAGTAAATGCCGAGCGCACCGTAGCTGATGGGCCCGAGTCCGCCGTCCATCGCGATCAGCATGTCGGGCTTGGGATTTTTCTGCAGCCAGTATTCCATGCCGCGCAGCCCCAGCTCTTCCTGCACGGTTGCTACGAACACCAGGTCACCCTTTGTTGAGACCTTGGCTGCATTCAGCGCGCGAATGGTGGCCAGCATGTTCGCAACCGACGCACTGTTATCAAAAATTCCCGGCGCGTACAGCGTATCGCCAACGCGTTTTACCGTGAGATCTGTTTCGAGCGCGTGCACGATATCGAGGTGTGCAGCAAACACGATTGTTGGTCCACCGCCGGTGCCTTTGCGCACACCAGTCACATTGCCCATCGAGTCGGTCGCCACGCGCAGTCCGGCCTTTTCCATCTCCGCGCGAACGTACGCGCCGCGCTGCGCTTCGTGACCTGATTTGCCCGGCATCTGAGCAATGCGGATCCATTCTTCGACTTGTGAAGGCAGGCCGCTCTCCAGATACGACACGGCATTCTTGACGTCGGCGCGCGCGAGGAGATTCGGGTCCCACGACGTGGGATACAGCGGCTGCGCGGCAATCGGCTGTGCGGCAAGCGTGCACGCGAACAGAACGGTAGCGACGTGCGCGGCATTCACCGAGAGACCGCGGGCAACCCGGCGGGCCGTTGCGGCGAGGAGCGAAAAAAGCAGGCGGGAAGTTTGCATGTACACAAGTTGCACTCTGGGACGTACCGCGCGTGAGGGCCCTGTGATCGACGGAGGCCACACACAGCCCGACCGTTTCCTCAACCGGCCCATCGTGCGAGATTGCGGGCACGATTGGCTCTGTCCCTCCTCCCCGATTCTGCCATGCGTTTCGCCTACCCGATTGTCTGCGCGCTGCTGAGTGTCGCCGCAGCCCTGCCCGCTTCTGCTCAAGTCGTGTGGCCGGATGAAGGCCCTCGTACCTGGAAACCGCGTCGCACCGAGGCCGCGATTACGGCCAACGACTTGAGGACGCGGCTCTATCAGTACGCCGACGATTCCATGCAGGGTCGTGAAGCGGGCACGTACGGCAACATCAAAGCCACAGACTATATCGCGGCCGAGTTCAAGCGCCTTGGGCTCATACCCGCTGGTGAGAACGGCACGTATTTCCAGACGCTCGATTACGGGCGACTGGCCTACAACAAAGACAAAGTCCGTTTGAGCATTGGACAGTCACCGCTCGTTCCCGGCACCGATTGGGCACCCCTCGCGCCGAATGCGAACACGCAGATTGCGGGCGTCGCTGCACTCAATGCGACCGGGACCGTGTTCGGTGGACGATACGGCGACACCACAGTGGTACTGAACGAAGCGGCCGTGCGAGGAAAAATCGTGGTGTTCATGTCGGCGCCGGCAACACCTGGCCGCGCGGGCACCGTGATTGGCAACACCACGGCTGCGCAACGTGCCGGTGCCGCGGGTGTGTTCATTGTTGCGTCCACCATTACCGAGGTGCCATTTCGCGAACGTGTGGCCGTCCGCCCCACGGTGCGAAGCACCACGCCCGGCGCAAACATTTCCGAGGCGATCGCCGCACAGATCTTTGGCAAACCCGTGGCGCAACTTGCCGTTGGCGATGTAGGACAGCCTGTCTCGGGAAGCTGGACGTACGAGATGACACCGTCTGAATATCCGGTGCGCAATGTGCTCGCGGTGTTGCCTGGCGCTGACGCAAAGCTCAAAGGCCAATACGTGATTATCGGTGCGCACAGTGATCACGTGGGCATGGTGCGCGGCACGAATCCGCCCGAGCACGATTCGCTCCGCGCCTTTAATACCGTGATGCGTCCGCAAGGCGCCAACGATCGTGTGGCGGTGGATTCCGTGAAGCCCGCGCAGTGGGAACAGATCAACGCGTTGATTGCCAAGGCGCGCGCCATTCGCGCACCGCGTCCTGACACCGTGAATAACGGTGCCGATGACGATGGCAGCGGTACCGTGGTGATGCTGGAAATCGCCGAGCGTATGGCCACCGGTGCTCGTCCGGCACGTTCCATCCTGTTCAACTCACACGCCGGCGAAGAAAAAGGCTTGATCGGCTCGGCGTGGTGGACCGAACATCCTACGATTCCGCTCGACTCCGTGGTTGCCGCGCACAACATGGATATGCTTGGCAAAGGTCGTGTGACCGATGTGCGCTACGGTGGGCCGCGCACGGTGCAAATGCTGGGATCGCGCCGCGTGTCGGTGGAGTTTGGCGACATGATCGATTCGCTGAACGCCGTACGCGAAGAAGCCATGACGATCGACTATTCGTGGGATCGTACGAACTTGCTCAATCGCTTTTGCCGCAGTGACCAGGTGAGCTACATCCGCAAAGGAATTCCCACCACGTATTTCTCCACCGGATACTCGCGCGATTATCACCAGGCCACCGACGAGCCGCAGTACATCAACTACGATCTCAGTGCGCGAGTGGCCCGATTCGTACATGACGTCGCACTGACCGCCGCCAATCGACCGGAGCGATTGAAAGTGCTACCGCGCGAACAGCAGGATCCCGCAGCGCGGTGTGGTGCGTAACCGCACGGTCTCGCGCGTTACCGCGCGATGCAGTACCAACGCAACGCATCACAACCTCGGCGACTGCGACGTTCAGTCGCCGAGCACAAATCGCTCTGATGCGATGAACCAACCCATCGGGGTGAGGCGCCAATCGGCGCTGTAGTGCCCGCTCTGCTCGTGTGTGCGCTCCTTGATGCGCCAGCGACCAGTCCAGCGTCCGCGTTCAGTGGCCCGTTGCCCAGTGCTGTCCGGAACCACATGCTCGGTTGTTCGCACGTAGCCGAGCATGCACGGATCGGCGAGTTGCTCCGCAAACGCGTCGCGCGACGCGTCTCGTCCGCGGAGCACAACGCCTCCTGCTACTTCAACCACAACATCTGGGAGCATGAAGGCCGCGATGCGCTCGGCGTCGCGCGCGGCGATCGCCTGATTCGACGCGACTCGTTGCGCGCGGATGTTTGCCACCGTATCAGACACGGGAACAGCAGCGATGCGGTGTCAGCTGCGAAGCGCGAGCAAAAAACCAGCGACGGCGAGGAGCGCGCCCGCAATTACGATCAGCACGACCGTCGCTTGCTTCTGTGAACTCCCGCGTGCCCCATCACGATGCGCCACAAAGGCGGATTCATCGAGGAAGTAGCCGTCGTACCGTCCCAGCGATTCGCCATGCACCGCTGGTCGGCCACGATGGTCAATACCGCGCACGATGCCCTGCTTCATCAGGGCGTCGAGCGCCGGCATGTCGCGGTCAAGTCCCAGTTCGCGCAGCGTGCGGGCGCGATCCGGTGCGGTGGCACCGCGTAGCCGAAAACTGTCCAGAATGTTTTGTCTGGCTTTCGCTGCGGCCGCTGAAGCGGTTGCCGCGGCGATAATGGCTGCGTTCATGACGCGTCGGAGTGCAGGACGAGAAGAGCCGCAGCGTGCCTGCGGCGGCTAACCATTGTGGAATATACGTGGAGGCCTCCCGTAAGGCGGTCGGCCAACGAGGGGTCAATCCGTGCGCGGTCCGGCACAGCGAAGACGGTACACGCGACGTAAATCTCCCCAGTACGGTGCTTCACACCGCACCCTTGGTTCACGCGTTCCTGCCCTCCTCCTCCGGTCACTCGCATGCGCTGTCCTCACGTTCTGCTGTCCGCCACGGCGGCCGGTTTGTTGCTGCTCCCATCAAGCGCAAGCGCGCAGCGACAGGTCCTCGCCGAACGCCCGATACCAATCGACAGTACGGATCCAGTGGCGCTCATGGTGTCGCGGTTGGACCTGAATCGCTACAAAGAGACCATCAAGGGGCTCACGCAGTTTGGTGACCGGCGTGCCGGCACGGATCGCAATAAGGCGGCGATTGACTGGATCGAGGCACAGCTCAAGAGCTACGGCTGCACGAACACCGAACGGATCACCTACGAACATTTGCAGTTTGCGCGTCCGCCGGCTGCACCGCCCGCCGGTGCCGCGGGTGATGCGCCTCGCCCGAATCCAGCGGTGGCGGGTAGTGCCGCAGCGGCGAGGCGTGCGGGTCCACCGGTTGCCTCCGGAGGTGGCCGAGCACGCGGTATTCGCACGCGAACGGGCGTGAACAATGATTCGATGGCGCAGCCAGACGAAAAGTTGCGCGCGCTGAACTCGCAGCCCTCAACACCTGGCGAGCGTGAGCAAGTGTTCTGCACAAAAATCGGGACCACGCGCCCTGACGAGATGTACATCATCGGCGGACACATGGATGGTATCGGCTGGGGCGAAGCGGCAAATGATGACGGCTCCGGTACCGCACTGGTCATGGAGCTCGCGCGCATCTTCTCGAGCCCCGATGTGCAGACGGAACGGTCGATTCGTTTCATTCTCTTTAACAACGAAGAAACGGGATTGAATGGTGCACGCGCGTACGTGCAGCAGCGCGAAGCATTGCAGGGTATTGAATCACCCGCTGGCTCTGGCAAGTATCCGGAGCCGAAATGGCTCGGCATGATTCAGCATGACATGATGCTCTACGACCACGGCATGCCGCGCGCCGACGGCACGATGAACCCGGAGCAGCGCCCCGAAGCAGATGTGAATGTCGAGTTTCAGATGAACTCGAAGAAAACGCTCGAATCACAAGCGCTGGCGTGGGCGTTCCATGCCGCCAACGCGCGTTACGCAACCGATTATCCGGCGCAGGTTGGTCCGCACATGACCAACACCGACTCCGGACCATTCCAGGATATCATCGCGTCAATCAGTTTGCGCGAGAATGAGCGCGGCACACAAACGGGCAGCGGATGGAGTCCGCACTGGCATCAGCCGACGGATCTGTTCAGCACGTACAGCGACAAGGATTTTCGTCTCGGTCTGAACGCTGCACAGACGACGCTTGGTGCGGTGGCCAAGCTGGTGGGTGCGGCGCTCAAATAGTCGAGCGCCGGACTGCGACGCACCTGTCCGGACACGCATGATACAAATAGTAAACGCCCGCCACGTGATCCGTGGCGGGCGTTTACTCGTTCAGCCCATCGAATGCAGCCCGACTTTATTGCCTTCTGTGTCGATGAACAGTGCGAAGTTTCCGAAGTCTGATCCGATGTCAGTTTTGGGCACGATGATGCTACCACCGGCGCCTTCAACACGGCCGAGCACCACACTGAGATCGGCGCCGCCGTTGAGATACACCAGACTGCCCGTGGTGCTCGGCACGCACCCCTCGCCGTATGTGATTGCCCCGCCTACGCCCACGCCCATTTCACTCAACAGGAATCCCATACGAATCGGACCCATGTCCATGACCGGCATGTCAAAGTCAAAAATCTTGCTGTAGAACTCCCTCGCGCGGTCGAAATCACTGACCGGGATTTCAAACCAGCTGATGGCATTGGTGGTCATTTCCATGTTGTCACTCGGGCAAGGTGATGGCGGGAGTCGATGGGGCCGCAAAATCTGCAGCGTGGGGACACCGCAGTCCACCATCACGGGCTGGCGTCGCTCGCAGTAGGTTGCAGCGTCTCGGGTAATCATTTCCTTGAACCGGTGGAGTTGCTGCGTGCGTGGGACGAATGGAGCAATCGTGCTGTACATGGGGCTGTTCGCGGGGCTGACCGCATCGCTCGGCTCACACGCGACGCTCGGCGCACAGACCAGCGCGCGATCGAACGAACCGACGAGCACAGTCGTAACGCAGGATTCCGTCGTTCGGCCCACTGTCCTCGTGATCGCAACCGGCGGCACCATCGCGGGCGTACAAAGTGCACCCGGCACCATGGGCGGATATCGCGCGGGCACGCTGACCGCTGAACAAGTGATCGCATCGGTGCCCGAGCTCACACGACACGCGCGTGTCGAAGCGGAGCAGTTTTCCAACGTCGCCAGCACTCGCATCACGCCCACGCAGTGGCTGGCCCTCGCGCGTCGTATCGAAACCGTGTTTCGCGAGCGCCCAGACATCTCTGGCGTGGTCGTTACGCACGGCACCGATCGTCTGGAAGAGACGGCGTTTTTTCTGTATCTCGCGGTGCGTTCGGATAAACCGGTGGTCGTGGTTGGATCGCAGCGCCCTGCAACGGGGATCAGTCCCGATGGACCGATCAACCTGCTTGCCGCTGTGCGCACCGCCGCCGCTCCGGACGCGGTTGGAAAAGGCGTGATGGTGGTGATGGATGACCGCATTCTCTCCGCCCGTGAGGTGCGCAAGCAATATCAGCGCGTCGGCGGGTTCACGGTGGGTGAAATGGGAATGCTCGGTGTGGTCGCCTCGAATGGTCCGGAGTTTTTCTACACGCCGGCGCGTCGCCACGGTGCACGCAGCGAGTTCGATATCACCAATGTGGACTCGCTACCACGCGTAGAACTGCTGTTCTCGTATCCCGGCGGCACGGGACCACGATTTGACACCCTGCCAGCGGGTGTCGTGGTGGCCACCACCGGCTTTGCGCCCGACGAAGGTGTGCCATTTCGAAATCTGCGGCAGAAAGGCGTCGTGGTGGTGACAGCATTCCCCTCAGGAGACAATGTCAATGGCGCGCCGCGTCCGAACGCCCCGCCACCGGATTCGCTGGTGGCGGATACCGCCCGTGCCGACACATCGGCTGCTGCCGCTGCCGCAGCCGCTGCCGCGCGCGCCGAACGAGCGGGTCCGCCGAACGTCGTGTCGCAACATCTTACACCGCAAAAGGCGCGGATTCTGCTCATGCTGGCGCTTACAAAAACCCGCGATCCCAGAGAGTTGCAGCGCTACTTTCTCGCGTACTAAACCTGACGCGATTGGCCGACGCACCGCTGTCCCCGGGTTAAATTCCAGAGATGAACTACGTCAAAGAGTATCTGACCCAGGAACCAACGCGCGCCGAGATCGATGCATCGTCAGGCGTGACGTTGCTGGAGTTTGGTGCGCCAGACTGCGGGTTTTGCGCGGCTGTGCAACCGGCCCTCGCTGCGGCGCTCGACACGACAGACCCGATCGCGCACATCAAGGTGGAAGATGGCAGCGGACGGCCGCTGGGCCGAACGTTTGGCGTGAAGCTGTGGCCCACGTTCGTGCTGCTGCGCGATGGGAAAGAGCTGGGCCGGCTGGTACGTCCGGGAAATAGAGAGATTCGCGAACTGCTCGTGCAACGCTAACACGTGTATTTGGGAGGCGACGTGACTGATCGACTGCAGCGTTATTCGTCAGAGGGAGTGACCGTCACCTTTGATCCAACGGTGTGCACCCATTCGGCGCGGTGCGTTCGTGGACTGCCCGCCGTGTTTGACGTGTCGCGCAAACGCTGGATCGATCCCGATGCCGCATCAGCCGACGCCATCATCGAACAGGTGCGCCAGTGTCCGTCGGGCGCGCTGCAGGCGATTCGGAACTCCGAACCACCTGCAGCGACATAACCGATCACCGCCGCTACTGCCGCATGCCGGCAGCGGCCTTCGGTACTTCGTACGCCCACGGCTGGCGCACAAGTGACCGCTTGCGCGGGTAGAGCTCGTCGAGCGAATCGCCATCGTACAACCGGCCGTTCACCATCACCATACGAATTGAATTCGTATTGCGAATGTTGGTGAGCGGGTCGCGATCAAGCACGAGCAAGTCCGCAAACTTGCCGGGCTCCAGCGAGCCAACGCTGGCACCAAGACCGATCGCTTCGGCACCAACAATCGTGGCGGCCTTCAGCGCGTCGTGCTCCGGCATACCGCCGCTCTGCACCAACCACAGTTCCCAGTGCATGCCGAGCCCCTGCAGCTGGCCATGACTGCCCACGCCAATCTTGCCACCTGCCGCGACCGTCTTGGCGAGATCTTCGGCGTGCTGCCACATGGCGTATTCCTCTTTCACAGCGAAGCCCGCCGGGCCAGGGGCGTTGCCCGTGCCGCGACGCCGCACTTTGCCGTCAAAATCCACAGGATGTGTGAAACGACGCAGTTTGGTGTCGCTCAGCAGATCTTCGGTCTGATAGAACCAGCCTTCGCCAAATGGCCCGCCGTATTCGACCACGAGCGTAGGTGAGTTTACCGTTTTTGTTGCCGTGTACCACGCATACACATCGTCGAACTTGGGTGTGATTGGCAGCGTGTGTTCAATGCCCGGATACCCGTCAATGCCGTGCGTGAGATTGAGCTTGTGATCAAGACCGCCCTCGGTGGTAGGCATGATGCCAAGCTCTTTCGCGGCCATGATGATCCACTGCCGCTGTTGACGATTGCCACTCATGTACATCTTGAGCGTTTTGGTGTCGTAGTACTTGGCGTAGCGCGACATGATTTCGCGCGCATGATCAAGATCACGCACCGGTTCGGCACTGAAGACACCAGGGCCCGTGGTGTAAATGCGCGGTCCGATCATTGCGCCTGACTCCACCTGATCGCTGTAGCTCAAAAAGTCAGTCGTTGCCGTTTGCGGATCGCGTGTAGTTGTCGTGCCGTACGCGAGTGTCGCGAGATACTGCCACGTTTGTGTGTTGTGAATCTGCGGCGTGAGCCACTGCGGGTGGTAATGCGTATCAACCAGTCCGGGCATGATCACTTTGCCGGACACGTCCATGATCTCCGCGCCATCAGGTATCGCCACCGTGCCGCGAGCACCCACGGCCACAATGTGTCGATCACGAATCACAATGTCGGCGTTGTTGATGATCTCATTGCCCTTCATGGTGATCGTCTTTGCGCCGCGCAACACCAGCACGCCGCGCGGTTGATCGCGCGTGGCGGTTACCGCAATGCGCCGCTCTTCCGGCTTGTATCCCGGCTTGTCCTTCTTCGTGGTGTCCGCCTTGGCGATGGAATCAGAGCGCGCGATGCTGTCCTTCTTGGTGGAGTCAGCGCGCAGCATGGCAACACGACGCGCGTCAACCTTGAGCGAATCGTCAACAACCTTCGCGCGATCGAGATCGTACGTCCACATCGCATTGCCAAGCGACCACATCACCTTCTTGCCGTCGGCACTCCACGCGGGAAACTCGCCACCCACCGTATTCAACTTGCGCACCGGCACGGCGGCGGTCGCGGGTGAAATCACGGACACCGTTGGCGGCGTGCTTCCTGCAACGGGCACCGTCACGGTGTACAAATCCATGCCCACCATGGCCAGCGCCTGATCCCCATCTGGCGCCATCATTACCAATCCTGCCGGACGCGGACGCGGTGGTGCCGGTTCGTTGTCATCCAGATGTGTTGGCGCGAACATGCCAAAGCTGCGTGTGCCTTCGAAATCAATCGGACGTGCACCACGTCCACCAATCCACTGCTGCGCCGCACGCGCCACCAGATCCGCATCAAGTCCGATCGCGCCGCCTGCGCCTGGCGGCAACGGACCCGTCACACGCAAATGCACTTTGAGATCGGTGCCGTCCCAGCGGAACGACTGCAAGCCGTCGCCGTACGCAAAAATTCGCTCAGCATCTTTCGTGAAGTGCGGATTGCCGAGACCACCCGTAGGCATGATGCGCGTGACACTGCCACCGGCCGCAGGCACCCACACGAACTCCGCTGCCGCCGGACCAAAGAATGCGCCGCCGGCTTCCTGCATTTCGCGTGCAGCCGCGCGCACGGCCGCAATCCGATCACCTTTGGGGGACCACGCCACGTCATTGAACAACGCGCCAGACGTCAACGTGGTCACCGACCACGCATTCGAGCGCGCGTTACGCGCCGCTTTGCGAATTGAACCACCCGTTGCGTCGTGCCATGTCACGTACGCGATGCTCTGACCGTCGGGCGACCACGATGGATTGAACTCACCAACGGTATCGCGCGAGACGCGCGTTGGTGTGCCGCTCGGAAGGTCCACCACATACACACGATCGAGCGAGACGAACGCGAGCTGTTTGCCATCGGGAGACGGCGCGATGTCGCGGATCTGGCGCGATGTGAATGTTGCCGACGTATCGATCGCATACTTGAAGTTCACTTCGGGACCCATTTCAAGCTTGACTTCCGCTTCAAACGGAATCTTGACGGGCGCCGACTTGTCGACCGGTACACGCCAGATTTCACCGCCGTATGACACGACAACAGCGCGGGAATCGGGAGTGAAGGAATAGCCCGGATACGCATCCAGTGGGGCGCGCGATTCCATGTCATCACGCTGCACGGGAAACGCGAGCCACTCTTCGGCCTGCGTGTCGAGATTGCGAATGCGCAATCCCGTTTTCGTTTCAAAACGCGTTCCGTACACGAGATAGGTACCATCCGGAGAGAGCGCCGGACGGAAACCCGAACCGAAGCGCGTACTCATCTGCGATGTGCGTCCCGTTTCCTTGTCCCACACATGCAACTGATACTGTGGGCCGAGCGCGTTGTACTGCCAGTCGCCGGTTCGCGCCGCAAACCACATGAAGCGCGGATCTTTACCAAACGCGGCACCCATCATTTTGAGCGTTGGCGGTGCGGCCGGTTCGGTCGTGACGGGGAGTCCGCTGCCGCCATCCACGTGATACATCCACAGTTTACCAACGCCGCCGAGTCCGCCGGACTTAGATGCCACAATGTATTTGCCATCGGGGGTGAACTCCGGTGACACATACAGGTTGTTGTTGCCCGTGGTGAGTTGCACGGTGTCGGTGCCGTCGGCTTTCATGTGCCACACGTTGTCTCCACCCGATCGATCGCTCACAAACACAATGCGCGATCCATCGGGCGAGAAACGCGGCTGCACATCGTACGCCATGCCGCTCGTGATGCGCGTGGCTTTTCCGCCGGCCATCGGCAGCGTGTACAAATCGCCAAGCAGGTCGAAGACGATTTTCGTGCCATCCGGCGACACATCAAGCGACAGCCACGTACCCTTGGTCGTGGTGAACGTGTGACTGCGCTCCGCCTTGAGCGGGAGTGTGACCGGCTTGGCGGCCGGTGCCTGCGCGTGCAGCGATGATACGCCGAGCAGCGCGACAACAGAGAGGGCGGCGAAGCCGCCACGCGGGACGATCAGTGAAGGGGTCATCGTTTATTCTGGACCCCGGGTCCCGGTTTGCGCCAGAGCCGGTCAGGTCGTGCGTACAAACTGAAGGGTCAGCAAACGCGGGGGCACGTGTTGCGGCGGGGGCTCGTCTTCCAGCCACTCGCCCATCTTTCGCAGCGTAAACCCGGCGCTGATGGCGGTGTTCACATACTCGCTGATGGTGTGCGTGAACGCCGGCACATGCACCACGTCACCGCTGCTCACGTCGGTAAAATGCGCCTGCGCGCCGCGCAGTTGTCGGGCGGGATGCAGCTCACTGAGATACAGCTTGCCACCGCGCCGCAGCACACGGGCGCACTCGCGAAAGACCGGCGAGAGATCACGAATGTGCTCCAGCACGAGATTGCCGACCACAAGATCCATGGTGCCATCCGCAACCGGCCACGGCGTCAACAGATCGTGCTGCACGAACGAAACATGCGAGGCCGACACGCGAGCTCTCGCCGCCGTCAACATGCCTTCCGACAAGTCGAGTGCCGTCACGGTGCGGCAATTGGCCGCCAACCACTCGGTGTTTTTCCCGGTGCCGCATCCGAGCTCAAGCACCGCGCGACCGCGAATGCCCGGACCATGCGTGCGAAGTACGACCGCGTCAAGATCACGCGTGCGGTTGTCCTGCGAATCGTACGTCTCAGCCCAGCGATCGTACGCTTGGGCCACGCGCTGTGTCGTTGACGCGTCAAGCTCGGCGCTGAATGTCGTGTGTCGCGTGGCGATGTGGTCTTCACGTGTTGGCATATCCGGAAGCTATACCCTCACTCTGCGTAGAACGTCGTTGCTGTTCATTCTTTACTTGATGGTGGCAGTTGCCGGCGGCGGTACGCACCGGCGGGCAAGAAACCTCGCGCCTATCGGTGTCGTACGGCCAACATCGCCACTCCCCTGGCCCACCCCACGCATTGCCCATGCAAGATTTTTTCGATCGTCTCCACGCCGCAGCGAGACGTATTGCCCCGCTGTACCGACTGGCGGTGATTTCGCGCCTGCTGCTCGCGCTCGCGTTCATTCCGACCGGCATGGTGAAGGTGCTGGGACAGCGCTTCACGTCCATTAGCACCGAACACCCCGTGGGCGCGTTTTTTGAAGCGATGTACCAGACGGGGCCGTACTGGAATTTTCTCGGCTGGGGTCAGGTACTGTCCGGAATTCTCATTCTGATTCCCGTCACGTCCACGCTTGGCGCCGTGATGTTCTTTCCGATCATTCTGAACATCACCGTACTCACCTGGGCCATTCAGTTCCAGGGCACCGTCTACGTGACTGCGCTGATGCTGCTGGCGAACACGTTTCTGCTCTGCTGGGACTACGATCGCTGGCGCGGTATCCTCTTCGCGCCGGAGCAGCGCGCGCCGCGCCCGGTCGGTCCGCCCATGCCGCTACTCGAGCGGTTGGGCTACGGTATTGGCGGCGCGGCGGCCATGGTGGTCGTGTTCTCCACCAGAGGCTTCGTCAGTCGCAGCGTTGCCGAAATCATGTTTTTTGTGGGCGTGTTCGCCGCCTTGTTGGTGCTCGTCGGCTGGATACAGGCCGCACGGCGAGCGCCGGAGCCGAGAGTGATCCCTTCGAACGGTTGAGGTGTCGTATTCGCGCCGGCCACCACTGCCGTACGCGTCGCACCTTCACTCCCGATCAGGAATCTCCTCCCATGTTACGCATCAGCTTGCTGTCGCTCGCGTTGTTCGCGTTGCCCGTCACGCTCACGGCTCAATCGCACCCACTCGCCGGAGACTGGACCGTTTCACTGCCCGGTGGTATGCGCGTGGAGAACGGAGAGCCCACCCCCATCATGCAGAAGGGCACGCTCAAGGTGGTCGCGGAAGGCGACTCGCTCATCGCAACACTGAGCACCGAGCCGATGGAAGGTCGGCCCTCGCGACCGCCGTCACGACTGGCGGCTAAACGCGTTGACGGCAAGGTCACGTTCGTACTGCGCAGCGAGGCACGACTGAACATGAATGGCGAAGAATCCGTGCGCACCGCGATCAGCACGTTCGTGCTTGATGCAAATGGCGATGTATTGTCGGGCTCGCTTGAGCGGGAAATCGAAGGCGTGAGCATGCCGAGCATGGGCGCACAGCCGATTACCGGAACGCGAATCAAAAGCGATTGATTGCGCGGCGCGCGGGAGCGGGAGAGATTCTCCTCTGTGACAACTCCCCTGACTCCCCGTCGCGCCAATCTGATCACCGTACGCCGCAGCTCGCCTCTCGACGAATCCCGGGAGGCGTCGCTGCGTCAGCTGTTTCAGTTGACGCTGTGGGTATGGACGCCGGTGCTTGCCACCTCGTTCTATTTGCGGTGGGACGAGTACATCACGCAGCCGCTCATGTGGCCGATCGTGCCACTGTCGGTACTCGGTGCACTCATGCTTCGGGAATGGCCGCTGCGATCGCCGCGTGTGCGAGCCGCCGCGTATCTCGTGTGTGTGACAATCGCGATCGCCCTGTCGCTCGTGATGAATGGACCGCGCTCCGTGAATGTGTCGGCGTTGGCCGTAACATTGTTGGTGGCGGTGCTTTTTTTCGGACCGCGCGCGCTGATTACCGGTCTCGTACTCGCGACCGCGGCGTCTGTTGCCGGCTTTTACTTCGCGTACAGCGGCGCGGTGCAACCGGCGGCGGTTTCGGAAGCGCAAACAACAGGCTATCGCGTTCTTGAATTGTTCTTTGTGTTTGGCGGTTTGTGGTTTGCCGGTTCAATCGTTGTGAAAACCACCGAGATCTATCGACGCGCCGCCGCAGAGCTTGAAGAGCAACAAGAAGCGTTGCTCGCGATGCAAGCCGAAGCAGAATCCATGCAGCGTCGAGAGTTGGTGGCTACGCTCGCAACCGGTGTGGCGCACGACCTTGCAAATATGGTGCAAGTGATGACCGCCAGCGCCGAGTTGCTCGAAGGAACGAGCGATCATCCGGATGCCGCTGATGCGTTGCAAGACATGAAGGAAGTGGGAACGCAGGCAGGCACGCTCGTGCGTAGTCTGCTCTCGGTTGGACGCGGAACCAGCGCGACGCCCTCCGCCGTTGACGTGCGCGCGTTCTTCGCACATCTCGAAGCGTTGTTGCCGCCTATTCTCACGCGTCGCATTCTCATATCGTTCGACCACCGCGCGTCACGGCCCATCATGGGCGTCGCCAGCCGACTTGAACAGGCGATTCTGAATCTTGCATTCAATGCACGAGACGCGATGCCGGGTGGCGGCACACTCGTGATCAGCGCGTCTGATCGTGCACCCACGGCTACGTCAGGGCTCAGCGTTGTGCTTGAAGTGCGTGACTCCGGCGTTGGCATGTCGGAAGAAACACGTCAACGCATTTTCGAACCGTTCTTCAGCAGCAAGGAGAACAATCGCGGGTCTGGTGTCGGACTCACCGTGGTCTCGCGCATTGTGCAGGATCTCGGCGGCAGTATTGAAGTCGAGAGCAAGCTGGGCGAAGGCACGGCGGTTCGGCTCATTCTTCCGGCGGCTTGACCGAAAAGGTCGCGTCGGCCTTGATGGCCGTCGCACTGTCGGAGCGAATCGCCTCAAGTGTTGTGGCATGGTCCCCGGCGAGCGCCTGCAGTCGGAACGGCGCCGTGTCAAAGAGCGGTGACAGGCCACGAAAGCTGAACGTACGCATGTCGCGTGGTGCGCGGTGCTCGCGTTCTGCGTGCGCGCTTTCAACAGACTGGGCAAGCTCCGCGAGCAGCATCGCCGTGAGCGGCCCGTGTACGACAAGTCCTGGGTAGCCCTCGTCCTGCGTCGCGTACGCGCGATCGTAGTGAATGCGATGCGCGTTAAAGGTGAGTGCGGAAAAACGAAAGAGCAGACGGGAATCGGCGTGGACATCACGGGTTCGCGCGCCGGCGGGAGGCGCGGGCCATTCGCGCACATCAGGCGCGTCAACCGCATCGCCGACCTCGCGATACACGATATCCTGCTCTTCTTCCACGCACAGCTGCGCCTGCTGCGTAAACCGATAGCCAACCGTGACGAACGCGAGCGCGCCGGTGCGTCCGCTTTTGAGCGACACGTTTTTGATGGTCGCCTCGCGCTCGGCGGGCGTGCCAAGCACGAGCGGTGCATGAAACGTTACACGGCTTCCCGCGAACATGCGACGCGGTAGCGTAATCGGTGGCAGAAATCCGCCGCGTGCCGGATGTCCGTCGCGATCAAGTCGCTCCTGGCGCGCTCGCGGCAAGAAGTAGAACCAGTGCCAAAGGGGCGGCAGCGCGGTACCCGCGTGCGGCTCGTCGTTCAGATCGAACATCGCGGCGGCGGCCTGCGCCTGCGTCACCGCCAGATCATCGCGCACCACTTCGCGTCGTCCGATCCAGGTGGTGAGTTCAGTTACGTCGTCGGTCATCGATGTGGCGGGGAACGGAGAACCTTTCTGTCGCGTTGGTGTCGCGAGTGGCTTGGCGATGATCAGCCATCCCCGCGCGTCACTGACAGATCTGTGCCACAAACGTGGCGCATTTCGCCGTTGTGCGCCATGATTGCGAAGTCCGAGTAGCACGTGACTTTGCGCTATGCCAAGGGGTGTTGGTGAGTACTGCTGAAGAGAAGACCGCGGCAGAACAACTGCCGTTGACGGGAATCCGGGTGCTTGATGTTGGCAACTTTCTCGCCGGTCCCTACGCCGCGTCGATTCTTGGAGAGTTTGGTGCGGAAGTGCTCAAGATCGAGCATCCGATTGCAGGCGATCCCATGCGACGATTCGGCACACCGTCGCCACGCGCCGATGCCACACTCAAGTGGCTGAGCGAAGGACGCAATCGCAAATCCGTCACACTCGACTTGCGAAAGCCCGAAGGCGTTGAGCTGTTTCTGGCACTGGTGCGCAAGTCGCACGTGCTGGTCGAAAACTTTCGACCCGGCACCATGGAAGAATGGGGACTGGGTTGGTCGGAAATTCACGCCGCGAATCCACGTCTCGTCATGCTGCGCGTGTCGGGCTACGGACAAACGGGACCGTATCGCCGGCGCTCTGGCTTCGCACACATCGCGCAAGCGTTCGGTGGCCTGAACTATTTGTCGGGCTTCCCGGGTGAAACGCCGGTGCTGCCTGGCACCGTGCCGCTTGGTGACTACATCGCCAGTTTGTTTGGTGCCATCGGCACGCTGATCGCGCTGCGTCATCAGGAGCAGACGGGACGCGGACAAATGGTCGACGTCGGCATTTACGAGTCGGTGTTTCGTGTGCTCGAAGAAATTGCCACGGCCTACGGGACATCTGGCAAAATCCGCGAACGCGAAGGGTCCGGCAGTTTTGTGGCGGTGCCGCACGGACATTTTCGTACCTCAGACGACAAGTGGATCGCGATCGCGTGCACGACCGACAAAATGTTTGAACGATTGTCGGTCGCCATGGGACAACCGCATCTCTCGTCGAGCAATCTGTACGGTGATCAGCGCAAGCGACTCGCCGATCGCGATCGCGTGAACGCGATTGTGATTGACTGGGTGGGATCACTCACGCGCGATGAAGTGCTCGCCAAATGTCTCGCCGAAGAAGTCCCGGTAGGAAAAGTGAACTCAATCGCCGACATCTTTGCCGACGAGCAGTTTCAGGCGCGCGAGGATCTGGTGCATATGTCGGAGCCCGGCATTGAGGACATCGTGATTCCGGGCGTTGTGCCACGACTCTCCAAAACGCCAGGGCGCATCACCAACCTCGGTCCAACACTCGGCAACGCCACCGATGAAGTCATGCGCGATCTGCTCGGCCTTGCCGCCGCAGAGATCGAACGTCTGCGTTCGCAGCACATCATCTGAGCCGCCATCGCATGCATCAGAAGACGCCTGATACGAGCGCGCTGCCGTTGCACGGCATTCGCGTGGTTGATATCGCCACCATTATTGCGGCACCGTTCTGCGCCACGCTGCTCGGCGAGTTCGGTGCGGACGTGCTCAAGATCGAGCACCCGCTCGGTGGTGATGGTCTGCGCCGCTTTGGCACACCATCGCAGCGCGGCGACACACTCACCTGGGTGAGCGAAGCGCGCAACAAGCGATCCGTCACACTCGATCTGCGCTTGCCTGAAGGTGTAGCGCTGTTCAAGGAAATCATCGCCAAAACGGATGTGCTGTGTGAGAACTTTCGCACGGGCACGCTCGAAAAATGGGGACTGGGCTGGGATGTGCTGCACGCTATCAATCCGCGACTCGTCATGCTTCGCGTCACGGGGTACGGACAAACCGGCCCGTACAAGGATCGGCCCGGATTTGCGCGTGTTGCCCATGCCGTTGGTGGCATTGCCTACCTGGCCGGCATGCCAAAAGGCACGCCGGTGACGCCGGGGTCCACCACACTCGGCGACTACATGACCGGTTTGTACGGATGTCTCGGCGTGCTCATGGCGCTGCGTCATCGTGATCAGACAGGCGAAGGCCAGTACGTGGACGCGGCGCTGTATGAATCGGTGTTTCGCTGCACCGACGAGCTGGCACCGGCGTACAGCATGTACGGTATGGTGCGCGAACGCATGGGATCGTCGCACAATGACTTTGCGTGCCCGCACGGACACTTCGCCACACGCGACGGCAAGTGGGTGGCCATCTCATGCGCCACCGACAAACTGTTTGCCCGACTGGCGGCAGCCATGGGGCGGCCAGAGCTGGCCTCAACAAGCACGTACGGTGAGCAGAAGGTGCGACTCTCCCACTGCCACGCCGTCAACGAAATCGTACGCGATTGGTGCGGGTCACTGACCCGGGAAGAGGTGCTCACGCGTTGTTACGCGACAGACACGCCAGCCGGTCCGCTCAACAACATTGCCGATATTTTTGGCGACCGGCAGTTTCACGCACGCCGCAATCTTGTGGCCATCGATGATCCACTTACGGGCGAGTCCATGGTGATTCCGTCTCCCGTGCCGCTTCTCTCCGAAACGCCAGGCACGATTCGCAGTCTCGGCCCAACACTCGGTCAGCATACCGAAGAAGTGCTGCGTGATGTGCTCGGAAAATCCGAGTCAGAAATCGCCTCACTTCGCGCCCAACGGGTGATCTAGCGCGTGACACACTCGGCGAAGCCTGTGTTGAGCGGCATGCGTGTGGTTGAGGGATCGGCATTCGTTGCCGCGCCGCTCGGTGGTATGACGTTGGCACAGCTTGGCGCCGATGTCATTCGCTTCGATCCCATCGGTGGTGGCCTCGACGCCCGCCGTTGGCCGCTCACAGCGGATGGCTCGGCGAGTCTGTTCTGGACCGGACTCAACAAGGGCAAGCGATCCATCGCGGTAGACCTGCGTTCGCCACGTGCGCAGGAGCTGCTCACGCGTGTGATCTGTGCGCCAGGTGCGGACGCGGGAATCTTCTCCACCAACTTTCCCGCGCGTGGCTGGCTCGCTTACGATGCACTGCGCGCGCATCGCGATGATCTCATCATGGTCAACCTCACCGGTCGCCGAGATGGTGGATCGGAGGTGGACTACACGGTGAATCCACAGCTTGGTTTTCCGAACATCACGGGGCCGGCAGACAGTCCGGATCCGGTGAACCATGTCTTCCCGGCGTGGGATGCGATTGCCGGACACCAGATCGCCATTGCCATTCTGGCTGCTGAGCGACACCGCACGCGTACCAAACAGGGACAGTTCATTTCGCTCGCGCTTAAAGACGTCGGCCTCGCGATGCTCGGCGCGCTCGGCTTCATTGCTGAAGTTGAGCTCACGAACATCGATCGTCCGCGTTACGGCAACTACTTGTACGGTGCGTTTGGCCGCGATTTTGTCACGCAGGACGGGGCGCGCGTCATGGTGATTGGTCTGACGGATGCGCAGTGGATGACACTCTGCTCCGCCACAGGCAGCGGCAGTGCGATGACGGCGTTGGGTGCACAGCTCGGTCTTGATCTCAAGGAAGAAGGCAACCGCTTTCGCGCCCGCGAGGCAATTGCGCGCGAGCTGGAACCGTGGTTTGCGGCGCGCACGCTTTCGGCAGTCGCTGAATCATTTGCTGCGCATCGTGTCACGTGGGCGCCATACCGCACCGTGCGAGAAACGCTCGCGCAAGACGCGGATTGTTCAGTCGCGAATCCAATGTTCTCTCAGCTCTCGCAGCCCGGAGTTGGTAACGTGCTGGCGGCCGGAACGCCGCTGCATTTTGGGGCGATGCACCGACTTCCGTCGGCGCCCGCCCCGCTGCTTGGTCAGCACACGGATGAAATTCTGCTCGAGCTCGCTGGCGTCAGCGAAGCCGAGCTTGGGCAACTGCACGATGATGGCATTGTTGCCGGACCAGTCGCGTAACTCCGATCGTTCGATCTGACATTCCTCAGGAGCATCTGCACGTGAAGCTTCCGTTCAATTTTTACAAGCCGTTAGCCATTGGCGCCCCCGAACCGCTGCGTGCATTGCCCGTGCGACCGGAGCGCATGATTCATTTTTTTCCGCCACACATAGAAAAGATCCGGGCACGCGTGCCGGAAATGGTGCGTCAGGTCGATGTGCTGTGCGGCAATCTGGAAGATGCCATTCCGGTAGAAGACAAAGCGGCGGCGCGCGCCGGCTTCATTGAGGTTGCAAACGCCAATGATTTCGGCACCACGGCGCTGTGGGTGCGCGTGAACTGTCTGAACTCACCATGGTTTCTTGATGATCTTGATCAGATTGTACGCGACGCCGGCAACAAGCTTGATGTGTTCATGATTCCGAAAGTGGAGGGCCCCTGGGACATTCACTTTGTGGATCAGTACCTCGCGCTGCTCGAAGCGCGCTACAATATTCGCAAGCCGATTCTTATTCACGCACTGCTCGAAACGGCCGAAGGCGTGAAGAATGTGGAGCAGATTGCCGGCGCCAGTCCGCGCATGCACGGCATGAGTCTGGGCCCGGCCGATCTCGCGGCGTCGCGTGGCATGAAAACAACGCGTGTGGGCGGTGGGCATCCGTTCTACGGCGTGCTGTCTGATCCCGACGAATCGAACGCACCGCGCACCTTTGTACAGCAGGACCTGTGGCACTACACGGTGGCTCGCATGGTGGATGCGTGTGTGTCACATGGTATTCGTGCGTTCTATGGCCCCTTCGGCGATATTCGTGACGAGGCGGGCTGTGAAGCGCAGTTCCGCAATGCGTTCGTGATGGGTTGCACTGGCGCGTGGTCACTGGCGCCTAATCAGATTGCGATTGCGCGCCGAGTGTTCAGTCCGGACGCCAGGGAAGTGTTGTTCGCCCGTCGGATTCTCGACGCCATGCCCGATGGCAGCGGGGTGGCCATGATTGATGGCAAGATGCAGGACGATGCCACCTGGAAGCAGGCCAAGGTGATCGTTGATCTCGCGCGTCTTGTCGCAAGCAACGATCCCGAACTCGCCGCTGCGTATGGATTCTGATCGCATGACCGGCAAAACACAGCACGGAAACTATTTCGAAGATTTTTTCGTGGGCCAGGAGTTGGTGCACGCCACACCGCGTACGATCACCACGGGTGACGTGGCGCTCTACACGTCGCTCTTTGGCTCGCGCTTTGCGGTGACCAGCTCATCGCCGTTCGCAACGTGCGTGGGCGTTTCCGAGTCGCCCGTTGATTCGGTGCTCGTCTTTCATATGGTGTTCGGCAAGTCCGTGCCCGACATCTCGCTCAACGCGATCGCCAACCTGGGCTATGCCGACGGTCGCTTCGGTGTGCCGGTGTTTCCGGGCGACACCGTCTCAACGGTTAGTACGGTGTTGGGCGTCAAGGCCAACAAAGACGGCACCACCGGTGTGGTGTACGTGCGTTCACGTGGTGCAAATCAGCGTGGCGAGATGGTCGTGGAGTACACCCGTTGGGCCATGGTGCGAAAGCGAGATGCGTCGTCTGCTCCACCGGAAACCGTGGTGCCGTCGTTACCGGAGTCTGTGGCCGCTGACTCACTGTCGGTGCCGTTCCGAATTGCGCAGCAGGCGTACGACACACGACTGTCCGGCGACCCCAATGCGTGGGACGATTACGCAGTGGGTGAGCGCATTGATCATGTCGACGGCATGACGATTGAAGAAGCGGAACACATGATGGCGGCGCGACTCTATCAGAACAGTGCGCGCGTGCACTTCAACCAGCATGTCGAACGTGAAGGCCGTTTTGGCCGCCGCATTGTGTACGGTGGGCACATCATCAGTCTGGCGCGTGCGCTGTCATTTAACGGACTCGGCAACGCCTTTGCGCTGCTCGGTATCAACGCCGGTCGACACGTGAACCCGGCGTTTGCCGGTGACACGATCTATGCGTGGTCGGAAGTGGTGGACAAACAGCCGTTGGCGGAACGCACCGATGTGGGCGCCCTTCGCCTGCGCACTGTTGCGCTCAAGGACCACTCCGCCGCCGGCTTTCCACTTCGGGATGAGACCGGCGCGTATCTGCCAAACGTTGTGCTGGAGTTCGACTACTGGGTGGTGCTGCCCACGCGCGCGGCCTGTCGTTAGCGGGTGGGGCGCCGGCCCCCCTCGCGCTCGACACCCTCTCGCGCGCATGTTTCAGGTCCCTCCTGATCCCTTACCGCGATCCTGATGACCTACGCCGCGATCACGGGCTGGGGCGCTTGCATGCCGCCGGCCATTCTCACGAACAACGACCTCAGCACCTTTCTCGACACGTCCGACGAGTGGATCTCGTCGCGCACCGGTATGAAAGAGCGTCGCGTGTCGCACGTGGGTGCGATCGAGCTGTCCACGGTGGCCGCGTCGCGAGCGCTGGCCTGCGCCGGGCTCGATGCCGCCGATGTTGATTTGATCATTTACGGCGGCGTCAGCAACGACGAACTCGTACCGAACAGTGCGTCGGGTGTACAAATGGCACTGGGCGCGACACGGGCGGCGAGCATCGATCTGAATACGGCGTGCACCAGTTTCTGTTATGGCCTTACCACCGCCACGGCCATGATTCGTACGGGCGTCGTGCGCAATGCAATCGTGATCGGCGTGGAGCTGATCAGCCGCTACATGGATTGGTCGAATCGTAATGTCGCCGTGCTCTTTGGCGACGGCGCCGCTGCGGTTGTACTGCAAGCGTCTGACAACGAAGAAGGTGTACTCGGCAGCATTCTCGGCTGTGACGCAGAGGGCCGGCACACGCTGCGCGTGCGAGGGTTTGGCTGCACCTACGCGCTGCATGACGTCACCTTCGGCGATACGCTGTGGGATTTTGACGGACAGGCAATTTTCAAGCGCGCCGTTCACGCCATGTCTGATGCATCAAAGCGCGTATTGGAACAGCAGGGGCTCACGGCAGATCAGGTCGATCTCGTGGTGCCGCATCAGGCGAACCTGCGCATCATCGAAGCCGTCGCCAAATACGCCGGTATTCCGATGGAGCGCGTGGTTGTGACGGTGGAGAAATATGGCAACATGAGCGCGGCCACTGTTCCCGTTGCGCTGGTGGAGGCCCTTGAAGCGGGACGGGTCAAACCGGGCGCTACCTTGCTGCTGCCGGCGTTTGGTGGAGGGCTGACGTACTGCTCGTTGCTGGTCAAATGGGGACAGCGTGTGACGCCGCTTGGAACATCGTCTATGACGCTGCCGCCGCTCACGCAGACCGCACTCGAGATGGTCAACAACATCCGTTCACATCAGGATCCACACGGTCGGTCCCTCGAGGGACTCATGGCCCCAACGTTTGCGGAAAGTTTCGCAGACGCGAACGCGGGCTAATTCATCTGTCACGCGTGCACGCGTGATTATTCGAGTGGTGCGGAGGGACTGATCATGTTGTCACGTGTGCTTCAGTTGGCGGTGTTGTTCGTCGCGACCAGTGTGGTGTTTGCTCCCATGCTTCGCGCGCAGGTCGTATTGGGCAGCCTCAAAGACTCGGCATCAACATCGCCTGTGGTCGGTGCCACAATCACGCTCGTGGACTCAACCGGCGCCACCGTCGCAGAAGCACGATCCGCCGCAGACGGTAGGTTCACACTGGATGCCAAGCGCGTGCCCAAACTCCGGTTTTCCGTACGAAAAATCGGCGTAGCGCCCACACTCTCCGGCTACTTCGACATCGCGGAAGACGCCGACTCGCTCAGCGTGGAACTGCTCGCGCCCGTGACCGGTGTAACGCTCGCTACCGTGACCGTGACCGCCGTAGCGATGAAGCCGAACTTCAATACGGGACAGCTCGCAGAGGCGCGCCGATTTGGCTGGCGGGTGATTGAACCGCATGTCATCGCCCAGGATCGGACCAAAGCGGTGCAGTTCTCGGATCTTCTGCGCCGCAATCCGATTGCCGGCATTCGTATGCCGCGTCGCGATGGTGAATGTTTTACCAGTTCGCGAAGCAATCGATGCCTCGACATTGTGGTTGACGGTCAAGTGCTCGGCCCGATCGCGTTCATCAACCCGGAAGACGTGTACTTCATCGCGTTCATGAACGCGCAACAGTCGCAGGTGGCCTACGGACCGCGCGCGCCGCAGGGAGCGATCTTCATTGCCACACGTCGTCGTGGTGACGATGAGCGGAAGCCGACTACACCCCCGCGTTTCTGAACCTCGCAATAAACGTGCGATCGATGCGGTCCTTGAGCCACATCGCCCACGCGCCGGAGACGCTCAGCGAGCCGTAACTCGCAATCGCGCGTCCATCGGCAGTACTCACGAGCGCGAGCCAGCGTTTCTGTGGCCTGTAGCGCACCGCTGGCGCGCGCCCGCGCAACGCATCACTTAGCGCGCGCACCAGCATGGGCCCCATGCGCACGGCGTACACGCCCGCTTTTGATGTGTCCGGAGCGTGTTGCAGCGTGGCGCAATCTCCCGCCGCGAATACGGCGTTTGCCGACACCGATTGCAGCGCTTCGTTCACCAGTACATAGCCCGCGCTATCTGTGGCCAGATCACTTTGGGCAAGCCACGGTTGTGCCGACGGTCCCGTGGCCCAGATGGTGAGCGCCCCGGACACATCGGTCCCGTCGGCGAGCGCGACGCCGTCTTCGCGTACGGCAACTGGTTTGGCGTTGGTCACTACGCGCACGTGAGCACGCGCGCATGCAGCGTGGAGCTTCGCCTGCAATCCTTCGCCTCGATTCGCGAATAGCGTAGCCTCGCGTGTGACAATCGTGATCGGAACAGTATCACGCGTTGATCGCATGCTGAGGCGAGCGCGCGCGGCCAAGGCCATTTCCACGCCGGCCAGTCCACCGCCAACGACACACACGCCGCGCTCCACAACGGCCGGTGAGTCCAAGCTGCTGATAATACGCTCAACATGCTGAAGGGGCTTGAGCGGAATCGCATGCTGCGCTGCGCCTGGCAGCTGCAGACCGCTTGGCATGGATCCCACCGCAAGCGAGCACACATCAAAAGCAATCTGTTGGCCGTTGGCAAGCGTGACCGTGCGCTCGGCGGCGTTGATCGCCGTGACGTGATGTGGTAACAACGTCGCTCCCGCACGCGAACACAGCACGGCGACATCAATCGACAGATCGGCCGCCGAGTAAAGACCGCTCAACCAGCCCGGAACCATGCCCGAGTACACGTGCTGCACCTCTGCAGTGCACACGGTCACGCGACACGCGGGCATATGCCGTTTGATGAGTGCTTCGAGCACGAACAGATGCGCGTGCCCTAACCCTGCGAGCAGCAGGTGAGGCGTCAACGCTCGGTCGTGTTACGCAGTCGGACCAAACCTTCCTGCGCCACCGACGCAATCAACTCACCAGTTTGCGAGTAAATAGAGCCGCGCGAAAATCCGCGCGCACCATACGATACCGGACTGTCCATTGCATACAACATCCACTCATCGGCGCGAAACGGGCGGTGCAGCCAGAGTGAGTGATCAAGAGAGGCGAGTTGCAATCCAGGTTGCCGGTACGACACACCATGCGGTAGGAGCGCGGTGGTCAGCAGGGCGTAGTCCGACGCATACGCAAGCACCGACTGATGTAACAACAGCTCGTCGGGCATGTTGCCGATTGCACGGAACCACAGCTGCCGAACCGGCGGCCGCACGTCGGCCTGAAACGGATCAACAGGATCGACCGGGCGAAAATCGATCGGGCGATCCTGCGTCCACGTGGCGCGATAACTCTCAGGAATCCGTTCCGCCATGTCACGGAGCAGCGTGAGTTCGCTGGGCAGTGATTCTGGCGGCGGCACATCGGGCATCGGCGCCTGGTGCGAGAGTCCGTTTTCACTCCGATGGAAGGACGCCGACAGGTTGAAGATCGCCTGCCCATGCTGAATCGCCGTCACGCGCCGCGTGGCAAAGCTTGATCCATCGCGCAACCGATCCACGAAGTACACGATCGGCGCTTCAAGATCACCTGGCAGAATGAAGTAGCCGTGCACCGAGTGCGCCTCCCGGGCTTCGTCCACCGTGCGCCGTGCCGCGACGAGGGCCTGCGCAAACACCTGCCCACCAAAGACACGCGACGATCCGATGTCGCGGTTCAAACCGCGGTAGATGTTGACCTCAAGGGGTTCCAGATCGAGCAGCGTGAGCAGATCGTCGAGCGGCGTGGTCATGCGCGAACTCGTTGGGCTGGGGCAAGGATCATGCACGGCGCATGATCTCTGTGTAAAATAGCGCATGCGCGCTGTTCTCTTTGATGCCTTTGCTGGTCCGCTCCGCTGCGAGACCCTGCCCGACCCATCACCGTCGTCGTCCGGCGTGGTGATCCGTGTCCACGCCACTGGGCTGTGCCGCAGTGACTGGCACGGCTGGCAGGGGCACGACCCCGATATTCGGGCGTTCCCGCATGTACCAGGACACGAGCTCGCCGGCGAAGTGGCCGCGGTTGGATCACACGTGACCAACTGGCGTGTGGGAGATCGTGTGACCGTGCCCTTTGTCTGCGCCTGCGGATCGTGTGTGCCATGCAGGCGCGGTGACGGACAAGTGTGCGACGTGCAAACGCAACCGGGATTCACCCACTGGGGTTCGTACGCAGAGTATGTGGCGATCCATCACGCCGACGTGAATCTGGTGGCGCTTCCAGACGCGATGCCGTACAGCACCGCGGCCTCACTCGGCTGCCGCTTCGCGACCGCGTTTCGCGCTGTGGTCGATCAGGGTCGAGTGCGCGAGGGCGAGTGGGTGGCCGTGTTTGGGTGCGGCGGCGTTGGGCTTTCCGCGGTGATGATTGCCCGTGCGCTTGGTGCGCGCGTCATTGCCGTTGATGTGTCCGCCGAAGCGCTGTCACTCGCGAGTGCGGCCGGCGCTGAGTTCGTACTTAATGCGCGAGCGCACAATGATGTCGCCGAGCTGATTCGTGCGCATACGAACGGCGGCGTTGACAGCGCGTATGATGCACTTGGCTCCGCAGTGACGGCGACACAAGCGTTGTGCTCACTGCGCAAGAACGGCAGACACGTGCAAATCGGTTTGCTCGCGGGAGACGACAGCGAGCCGCGGCTGCCACTGCATTTACTTATTGCTCGCGAGTTGGAGCTCGTCGGCAGCCACGGCATGGCGGCGCACGCGTATCCGCGAATGCTCCGGATGGTGGCGCAGGGTCAACTCAAACCTGATCAGCTGATCACTCGCCACATCGCGCTTGAGGATGCACCGCGTGCACTCGCAACCATGGTCTCCGAACCACGTGCTGGTGTCACCATTATTACTCCCTCGTAGACGCACGATAGAGGTCGTCCGCGGCTTGTAACACCTTGCCGCGCAGTCGCGGCGGAAGGTCTGGATGCTTCGCCAGATACGCGCGCACCAGATCCGCGGCCTCTTTGGATCGATGTCCATCGAGCGTGGCGTTCAGCCATCGGAGTGGGAAGAAAATATCGCCCGTACGTTGGATTTCTTCGGTGAGTTCAAGACTGGGCGCAACCTGTGCGATTGCCTCTTTCGCCCGCAGTGGATGATGCATGGCACTCATGGCATCGAGCACCCACGATTCGCGGCGTCGGTTCTCTACGTTTGTGAACGTCTGAAACAACGAGTCACGAACACGGAAGTTGCGGCTGAACGCGGGACGAACGAAGGCAAAACGCGCGCGCCGATCCGGGTTGGTAATGCGTGTTGACTGCGCGTCAAGAATGGAGTCGGCGTTGGGTACGCCGCGCAGCGCGAGTGCTTCTGCCAGCGAAATGTACTGTTGCTCAACCAACGGAAGTCCGCGCGGCGTTTCGTCGCGTCGCCAGATACGTTCCAGTCTGTTGACGCCATCGGCAGAGAGTGAAACGCTGACAATGGTACTGAAATACGCTCCCTTGCGCCCCGGTGTGGGTGCGCGATCCAGTGCATTCCAAAGCGCACGTTCGACACTTGGCGCAACGGCGGTTCGCAATGAGTCGGAAAGGAATCGCCAATACGCACCACGCAACAGTCCGAGCACTTGCTGCGCTACGAGTTCATCCTGTTCCTGTTCGACCGCGCGCGTTGTCGCTCGAACAAAGTCGAGCGCCGCCATGGAATCGTCGAGTACCTCTTCCCACAACGATTGCCACGCGGCGGCACGATGGATGGGGTTGTCGAGCGCGTTGACATTCTCCAGCAGGTGATCACGACTCGCCGCGTCGAGAACAAATCGCGCGTAGCCAACGCCGTCTGCACCCGCCAGCACGAACGTAGTGGTGTCTTGCGCCTTGAGCGGAAGAAATGCGGATGCTTCACGCAGCGACACCCGATGCTCCACCTCACGGTCGCCGGTTCCGACGGCAATCACGATCGGCTGCGTCCAACGCAACGCGCGATTGGGCATATCGTCAGACTGCGTGAGCACGAGGCCGGAGTCACGCCGCTCGACCGTGATGCGAGGACGGCCGGGCTCATTCACCCACACCTGGCTCCACGTGGCCAGATCTTCCGTGCTTCGCTCGTCGAGGATGGCGATCAGATCAGGCCATGTGGCATTGCCGTAGCGAAAGCGGTTCAGGTATTCCCGCAACCCGTCGCGCATGACGTCTGCGCCAATCAGCTCTTCGAGCTGCTGCATCACCACGGGCGCTTTCTGATAAATGATGGCACCGTAGAGTGATCCCGCATCGCGCAGGTTCTCCAGAGGCTGGCGAATCGCGTTGGCGCCGGCCGTCCGATCCACTGCGTACGCCGTGGGATGATGTGCCTGAAAAAATCGCAGGCGAAGATTCAGCTCGGGGAACGACGGACCCGCAATCTTTGCGGCCATGAAATTTGCAAAGACTTCTTTCATCCACACATCGTCGAACCATCGCATGGTGACCAGATCGCCAAACCACATGTGCGCTGTTTCGTGCGCGATCAGACTCGCACGACCAAGCTCCTGAGTACGCGACGCGGTTGGATCGAGAAACAGTGACTCCGCGCGGTACCAGATCGCGCCGGGGTGCTCCATGCCGCCAAACTGAAAGGCTGGGACCGCAAGAAATGCGAACTCGTCAAACGGATATGGAATTTGGGTGTACTCTTCCAGCCATGAGAGCGACGCTGCATGCAGATCAAAAATTGCCTCGCGATTGCGCTGCAACTTGAGTGAATCCGTTTCTCGATGGTACATGGTGAGCGTGCGACCGTTGCGCACCGCGGTCTCCGTTGAAAACACACCAGCCGCAAACGTGAACAGATACGTGCTGATGGGTTTGGTTTCGGCGAAGTGCAGCGTGGTCGTCAGGTCGTCCACACCATCTTCTCGTTGCTTGGCGCCATTCGAAATCGCTCGCCACGCTGATGGGATCGTCATGGCAAGCGTGAAGCGCGCCTTCAGATTGGGCTGCTCAAAGACCGGGAAGGCGGTGGACGCTCGATCCGGAACAAACAAGGCGTACAGCAGATCATCCTGTCTGTTCAGCGCGGCATCGGTACTGCGGAACGACACCGTAACCGTCTGCGCTCCTACCGTGAGTGCGCGCGAAGGGATCACAATGTGATCGGGTGGCACCTCGTACTGGACCGAATCGCCGTTCAACTGAACAGCGAGTACATGATCGGACGGTGCGCGAAAATCGAGCACGAGCGGCTGCGACACATCGGACAAACTGAATCGCACGTGTACGGTGCCGGTCACGGCCTCCGTCCGGCTAGCAGGAACGCGTAGCGCGAGCTCGTAGCGCAGGTCCGAAATGCTCGACCCGCGATGTTCAGCGAGCGCCCGCGACACGCCAGCGTCCGGCGCAGGGACGTCGTCCTGGTTGCATGCCGCGGCGCCGAACAAGAGTAGCCCTACGGTCAGTAGCAAGAGTTTGTGCGTCATGCCACTCATATTACGGGACGGAACGAACACGCGCCGCAAGACACTCACTACCATGCTGTTACGCCTGACGGATCGCGGCCTCTGGTGCGAGGCGGCGGACATCTTCATCGACCCATGGGCGCCCGTTGACCGCGCCGTAGTCACGCACGCGCATGCCGATCACCTGCGTTGGGGACACCGGCACTATCTCGTCTCCGAAGCGGGACTCGGCGTTTCGCGTCATCGACTGGGGGCGCAGGCGGATCGTGTGCGCGCGGTACCGTATGGCGAAACGACGACCATCAACGGCGTACGGATCTCGCTGCACCCCGCCGGCCACATTCTCGGATCGGCACAGATTCGCGTGGAATACAAGGGTGAGGTGTGGGTGGTATCCGGTGACTACAAAACGGACGCTGACACCACGTGCGCGCCGTGGGAACCGGTGCGGTGCCACACCTTCATCACCGAGAGCACGTTTGGCCTGCCCATCTATCGCTGGCCGGCGCAAACCGAGGTGTTTGGCGAGATCAACCAGTGGTGGCGCGAGAACGCAAACGCTGGCCGCGCCTCGCTGCTTTACGGCTACGCACTCGGCAAAGCACAGCGTCTACTGTCCGGACTCGATCCAGACATTGGCCCAATTCTCACGCATGGCGCCGTCGAGAGCATGACCGCGCTGTATCGCGAGGCCGGCATCACGATGCCGCCTACCACCTATGCTACGGTTGATCAGCGCGATCCGGCATGGGCACGCGCCATTATTGTGGCTCCACCAAGCGTTGATGGCAGCACCTGGGTACGCCGCTTTGGCAAACACACCGCCGCGTTTGCAAGCGGCTGGATGCAGGTGCGCGGAGCCCGTCGACGGCGCGGCGTTGATCGAGGATTCACGTTGTCAGACCACGTCGACTGGCCCCAGCTATTGAGCGCCATCTCCGCCACCGGCGCTGAACGCGTGTGGGTCACACACGGATTTACCGGCCCGGTGGTGCGTTGGCTCACAGAACATGGCTACGAAGCGAGCGCGATCGCCACACGATTTGAGGGCGAACGTGATGACGCCGCGGTTGACGAAACCGACAGCACCAACGCGAGCGCAGATGCGAACGGAGTTACGTCATGATCCGTTTTGCGGCGCTCTATGACGCTATCGATTCGTCAACCGGTACGCAGGCGAAGACAGATGCGCTGGCGGAGTATTTTGCGAATGCACCCGCGGCCGACGCGGCGTGGGCCGTTGCGTTTCTTACCGGACGCAGACCCAAACGACTCGTGCGCGCCCCGGATTTGCGACTGTGGGCGGCCGAGCTGGCGAACATTCCGGATTGGCTGTTCGAAGAATCCTACGCGCAAGTTGGTGACCTGGCGGAAACGATTGCGCTACTCATTCCGGAGAGCGTCGAGCAGGGTGCGGGTGCCGTGGATCTCAGTCTCGCCGCATGGGTAGAGCAGCGATTGTTGCCGCTGCGCACACTGACACCAGACGCGCAGCGCACGCAGCTGTTCGAGGCGTGGAGCACCTTGCGTGGAACAGCCCGGTTCGTGTACAACAAACTGCTCACCGGCGCGTTCAGAGTTGGCGTATCCGATGGCCTTGTGGTTCGCGCACTCGCCCGCACCAGCGGTGTTGAACCGGACGTGATTGCCCATCGTCTCATGGGGCAGTGGGAACCCTCAGGCGAGTGGTTCCGCACGCTCGTAAGTACCGCCACCAGCGACGCGGACTGGAGTCGCCCCTATCCGTTCTTTCTTGCGTATCCGCTTGAAGCGGAACCGGAAACGCTCGGTGCGCCGAACGCGTGGCAGATTGAGTACAAGTGGGACGGCATTCGTGCGCAGCTTATTGTGCGTCGGGGCCAGGTGTTTTTGTGGAGTCGCGGTGAGGAGTTGCTCAACGGGCGATTCCCGGAAGTAGAAGCGTCGCTCTCACTGCTACCGGACGGCACGGTGCTGGATGGCGAGCTGCTGGCGTGGCAAGACAAGCGCCCCATGCCGTTCACGGCGCTGCAGCGCCGGCTCAATCGCAAAACGGTGGGCAAAAAGCTCTTGAGTGATGTGCCCGTGCATCTGGTCGCCTACGACTGTCTCGAAGTTGACGGACGAGATATTCGCAGCGAACCGATGCATGTGAGACGAGAGGCATTGGAGCGGGTGCATTCTCTGTTAACCGACCGACATGAGGCAATCGGTGCGACGCCGCTTGCGGTCAGTCTTTCACCAGTCATCGCGGTTGAGAGTTGGGATGATGTGAGTCGTCTACGTAGCGACGCACGCGCACAGGAAGCAGAGGGACTGATGCTCAAGCGCGCGGACTCGCCCTATGGTGTTGGGCGTCGCGCGGGCGAGTGGTGGAAGTGGAAAGTTTCGCCGTTGAGTGTAGACGCCGTGCTCGTGTACGCGCAGACCGGACATGGCCGTCGATCCGGTTTGTACACCGACTACACCTTTGCCGTATGGCTGGACAACACGCTCGTTCCGTTTGCCAAAGCGTACTCCGGGCTCACCGATGCCGAGATTCGCGAAGTGGATCGCTTTGTGCGCGCACACACCAAAGAGAAGTTTGGACCGGTGCGTACCGTAGAACCGCGCCTCGTGTTTGAGCTCGCGTTTGAAGGCATTCAGGAAAGCACGCGCCACAAAAGTGGTCTGGCCGTTCGCTTTCCGCGCATTGCGCGTTGGCGGCGCGACAAAACAGCCGCCGACGCTGACACCCTCGAGACCGTGCGCGCCATGCTGCGTGCGCAGCGTAATCACGCGTGAAAAACAAGCGCGTCGCTACTTCGGGCACGCCGGAATCGCTGATCAGCAGCTGGTTCGCATCGAACGGTTGGGAGCCATTCGAATTCCAGCGCGAAGTTTGGCAAGCGTACGAGAATGGCGAATCAGGACTGATTCACGCCGCCACCGGTACCGGCAAAACCTACGCGGCCTGGATGGGGCCAGTGCTTGAAGCACTAGGCGAATCACCACACGCGAGCGCTGAGTTGCGCGTGCTGTGGATTACCCCGCTCCGAGCACTGGCCGCCGATACGGAACGCGCGCTGCGTGAACCAGTCGACGCACTCGGACTGCCGTGGACGATTGAGTCTCGTACCGGCGACACCAAAGCGTCGGTGCGGCGCAAACAGCGCGACCGGCTGCCCACGGCTTTGGTGACCACACCGGAGTCGCTGACGCTGCTGCTTTGCCGCGATGATCACGCCACGCTCTTCCGCAATCTTCGGTGCGTCATTGTGGACGAATGGCATGAGCTGCTGGCGTCAAAGCGTGGTGCGCAAACGGAACTGGCGCTGGCGCGACTGCGTGCAATTGTGCCCGCACTTCGCACGTGGGGATTGTCCGCCACGCTCGGCAATCTGCAAGTCGCCTGTGACACGCTCGTTGGCGTGAATGCATCGGGACAGCCCAATGCGGGACGCCTCGTGCGCGGACTTGTCCCCAAGGAAATCGAAGTTGAATCGCTGGTACCAGACTCCATGGATCGTTTTCCGTGGGCGGGCCATCTGAATGTCAAACTGCTACCACAAGTACTCGAGCGTCTGGAACGCGCGGAAAGCGCAATTGTATTCACGAACACGCGATCACAATGTGAAATCTGGTTTCAGTCCATTTGTACCGCGCGGCCGGATTGGTTTGAGTTCACCGCGCTGCACCATGGATCGCTGGATGTTGCGCAGCGTCGCAGTGTGGAAGATGGTTTGCGAAGCGGCCGCTATCGCATTGTGGTCTCCACCTCGTCACTCGACCTCGGCGTGGATTTTTCGCCGGTTGATGTCGTCCTGCAGATTGGCAGCCCCAAGGGCGTGGCGCGACTGTTGCAGCGCGCCGGTCGATCCGGACATTCTCCGGGCCGTGTGTCGCGCATTGTGTGTGTGCCGACCAACGCGCTTGAACTCGTCGAAGTCTCGGCCGCACGCGATGCCATGCGCGCCATGTCCATTGAATCGCGAGATCCGCTTGACCGGCCGCTCGATTTGCTGGTGCAACATCTCGTGACGCTCGCGCTTGGAGGCGGCTTTGCTGCTAAGGGAGCGCTCGCCGAACTCCGCACAACACGCGCCTACGCGCAGCTTACCGAAGCTGAGCTGGCGTGGGCAATCGACTTTGCCACGCGTGGCGGGAATACGCTGCAAGCGTATCCGGAATACGCGCGACTCGTTGAGCGCGACGAACAATTCTTTGTTCGCGATGCACAGGTGGCGCGTCGGCACGTGCTCAACATTGGTACGATTGTCAGTGACGCGTCCATTGCCGTGCGCTTTCTTACCGGTGGACGCATCGGCACGGTGGAAGAGAGCTTTGTGGCTCGGCTTAAACCGGGGGACGTCTTTCACTTCTCCGGCCGCGCGCTGGAGTTCGTGCGCGTACGCGATCTGATTGCGTGGGTACGCAAAGCCAAATCGAGTGCTGGCGCCATTCCGCGCTGGGCCGGCGCGCGTATGCCGCTATCAACGGAGTTGGCGGCCGCAGTTCGGAACACACTTGTGAGCGCGCGGCAGGGGAACTTCAATACCGCCGAACTGAAAGCGGTGCAGCCGTTGCTCGAGCTGCAGGCGCAACGATCGGCTATTCCACGACCAGATGAACTGTTGATTGAACGCTGCGAAACGCGTGACGGTCACCACTTATTTGTCTATCCGTTTGAAGGTCGTCTGGTACATGAGGGGCTGTCGGCGCTTTTCGCCTATCGCATTGCGCAGCTCAGTCCTATCACGTTCAGCTTTGCGTGCAACGACTACGGATTTGACTTGCTGTCACCCGAGCGCGCGCCGCTTGAGGAAGCGCTCGACGCCTCATTGCTCTCGCCTGAGCATTTGCTGCACGACATTACGCAGAGTCTCAACGCCGCCGATCTCGCGCGCCGACAGTTTCGTGAGATTGCACGTGTTGCCGGACTCATTTTCAGTGGCTTCCCCGGACAGCAGAAAACCATGAAGCAGGTACAGGCGTCGAGCGGACTGCTATTTGATGTCTTCACCCGCTACGATCCCGAAAATCTGTTGCTCTATCAGGCGCAGCGTGAAGTGCTTGAACGCCAACTTGAAGCGAGCCGAATCGGACGTGTGCTCACACGTCTGAGCGCTGGCCAGGTTCGACTTGTTGAGGTCGATCGTCCTACGCCTCTGGCGTTTCCGTTGCTGGTTGACCGAACCAGAGAAAAATTGACTACCGAGAAACTGGCCGATCGCGTGAAGCGCATGACTGCGCAGATGGAGCAGCGTACGCCCGCGGGCAGAGAGACGGTGTGGTCACCCAACCCCGCGAACCGCGCGTAATGTCCACCAACGAGGCGTGAAAACCTGCCAGGCTCGCGACTGCCCCGCACGCTAAATTGCGGCATGCTCGAGGAATGCGTATCTGCGTCAATCACCCTCGGAACGCAGGACGTGGTGCTCCACCCGGAGCGCGCGCTGAGCGTTCCGGAGCTCAACACGCTCGTCATTGCCGACGTGCACTGGGGCAAAGCCACCACGCTCCGCGCCTTCGGCGCCCCGGTGCCCGCTGGCGGAACTTCCGCCGACCTGCGTCGGCTCGACACGGTGCTCACCCGCACGCAGGCGACCACGCTGGTTGTACTCGGCGACCTTGCGCACTCGCGACTCGGTTGGGACGAGCGCGCATTGCAACCGGTGTATCGCTGGCGCGACCAGTGGCCGAACCTTCGTATCACGCTGGTGCGCGGCAATCATGATGCCCACGCTGGAGATCCACCGTCGTCACTGGGCATTGCCTGCGTTGACGCGCCGTTTCTTCTTGGCACCCTGCAATGCGCACATGAGCCCCCACGCATGACGCCTGAACGATTGACGTTGTGCGGGCACCTGCACCCACATGTGACACTCAGAGGCAAAGGACGCGACCGCGTGCGCCTGCCCTGTTTTGTGCGCAGCGCGCAGCTGTGCATTCTCCCCGCGTTCTCCAGCCTTACCGGCGGCGGTGCGTGGGCACCAGCGTCTGGTGATCTGGCGTTCGCCATTGTTGACGACGTGATCGTACCGGTTCCGCAGTAACGCCACCCTACACCACTCGAACTCCTCGCCCATGACGACGTCCGGCATGCCGTCCGATATTGAGATTGCGCAACAGGCGCGTTTGCGGCCGATCGTTGACGTGGCCGCCGATCTCGGGTTGATCCCAGACGAGCTGGATCCGTACGGTCGCTACATGGCCAAACTTCCGCTCGAGATCGCGCAGCAGAAACCGCGCGGCCGACTGGTGCTCGTCACGGCCATCAGCCCGACGCCTGCGGGCGAAGGGAAAAGCACGGTTAGTGTTGGTCTCACGCAGGCACTGCAACTGCTGGCGGGTAACGCCGTCCTCGCATTACGCGAGCCAAGTCTTGGGCCTGTGTTCGGCGTGAAGGGCGGCGCTGCGGGCGGCGGATACAGTCAGGTGCTGCCAATGGAAGACATCAACCTGCACTTCACCGGTGACTTTCACGCGATTGCAGCGGCGCACAATCTGTTGAGTGCGCTGATCGACAATCACCTCGCGCAAGGCAACGCACTCGGTATCGATACGCGTCGCATTCTGTGGCCGCGCACCATCGACATGAATGATCGTGCGCTGCGACACGCGGTGATCGGTCTTGGTGGCGCGTCTCACGGCGTGCCGCGTGAAGAGCGTTGGGTCATTGTGCCGGCCAGTGAAATCATGGCTATTGTTTCACTCGCCAGTGGCTACAAGGATTTGCAGGAGCGTCTCGCGCGCATCATCGTGGGAACGCGCGTTGGTGCCGCACGCGAACCAGTGCGTGCGGGTGATCTGGGTGCGGAGCAGGCCATGAGCATTCTGCTCAAACACGCCATGCGCCCCAACCTGGTCCAAACGCTCGAAGGTGGACCGGCCATTGTGCACGCCGGCCCGTTCGGCAACATCGCCACGGGTTGCAACAGTCTGGTCGCCACGCGCACGGCACTCGCCCTTGGTGACATTGTCGTCACCGAAGCTGGATTCGGCTCGGATCTTGGCGCCGAAAAGTTTTTCGATATTGTCTGCCGAGCGGGCGATCTCTCGCCGCAGGCCGCAGTGCTCGTGGCCACGGTTCGTTCGCTGAAGATGCAGGGGGGCGCGGCGAAAACCGAGCTCGATACAGAAAACCTGTCCGCACTCGAACTCGGATTGCCACATCTGGCGCATCACGTGGCCAACGTACAGCAGTTTGGTGTGCCTGTTGTGGTCGCTGTGAATCGCCGCGCAACAGACACGCAAGCCGAACTTGATCGCGTCATGGCATTCTGCGCAGCGCAGGGCGTGGCGGTGGCACTCACCGACGTGTTCGCCAACGGCGGCAAGGGCGGCATTCTGCTCGCGCGCGAAGTGGTGAAGCTGCTCGACGGTGGTGAGGCGTCGTTCCGTCCACTGTACGACACATCACGCCCGATCCGCGAGAAAATCGAGACGATTGTGCAGCGCGTATACGGCGGAGATGGCGTGGACTTTTCGCCCACCGCGGAGCGCAGCATGGCGTGGCTGGAAGCGAACGGCATGGCCGACACGCCGGTGTGCATGGCCAAAACGCAGTATTCGCTCACCGACGACGCGTCCAGACTCGGCCGCCCGAGCGGGTTTCGAATCAGCGTGGCCGACGTGACCGGAAGCGCCGGTGCTGGCTTTGTGGTGGCACGCTGCGGGGATATCATGACCATGCCCGGGCTCTCCAAGACGCCGGCCGCCGCCCGCATGACCATGGACTCCGACGGGCGAGTGAGCGGACTCTCGTAATGCCGCTGTGGTGCCGATACGTTTTCGGCCGCGCTGGAAGGAGCCCAGCGCGGCCGAATAGTCGCATCACAAACTGCAACAACCCTACGCCGCAATCCGCGCCTTCCGCTCCACCAACGGCATCACTTGCTCGGAGAATCGCTCCATTTCTTCCAGCTGCGGACTGCACTGCAGCAGCAATAGATCGACGCCCACCGCTTGCAGCTCTCGCACGCGCTCGGCGACCTGCTCGGGCGTACCAACCAGGCCCGAGCGTAGCCCTCGATTGGATACCGAATAATCCTGCACCGAGAGCTGCTGCTCGAGCTTGGTATTCGCGATCCAGTCCTGAAAGTTTCCGTACCCGGGCGAACCGGGTTGCACTTGCGTAATGCGCTCCAGCTCGCGCTGCGCTTCCGCCGGCGTGTCGCGCACAATCACATAGGCGGCCAGCCCGTACTGCATTGGCGCAAGCCCGGCTTTGTCGCGGCGGACTTGCATATCCAGAATCTTTGGCGCCACACGTTCCGGCGAATCGCCGTGCATCACGTAGGCGTCGCACTTGGACGAGATCAATTCCTTGGCCGTCTCGGATTCTCCACCGGCGTAGAGCGGCGGATACGGGCGCAGTCGGCTCGACACGGGCGGCGGCTGCACAATCAAATCGTCAACCTGATAGTACTTGCCATGAAACGTGGTGCTCGGCTCTCGCCACGCACTCTGCAAGACATGCAACCACTCCGCTGTGCGTGCGTAGCGATCATCATGCTCGTCGAACTGTGAGCCATAACGTCGCGCCTCGTCTTTCCACCACGATGACACCACGTTGAGCGACAAGCGGCCGTTGCTGATCTGGTCAATCGTTGCCGCCTGCTTGGCAAGCGTGGCCGGATGATGAAACGTGGGGCGCACCGCCACCATCAACTCCAGTCGCTGCGTGACTGCGGCGAGCGCCGCCGCGGTTGACCACGCGTCAAGGGCTGGCGCCTGTACACCCTTGATGTCGTTCAAGAACAGTTCGGCAATCAACGTGAGATCATATCCCAGTTCTTCGCTGCGACGCGCGAGACGCTGCACATACGCCCATGACGCCTGCATGCCTTCGTCTTCCACGTTGCGCAGCCAACCACCGAACACCGGAAGCCAGTAGCCGTATCGCATCACGGCACCGTGACGGTTGAGTAGCCAGCTCGCACTTCGAGGTAATCAACAAGCCGCGCAAATGGATCAAATCCGATCACATTGGGTGCGTCGGCCACGAAGTTTGAGAGCGCGTTGATGTCGTAGAAGTAGTGCTGACCATCACGATCATCCACCAGCAACTCAATGCCACCCACATCAATGCCAGCCGTCTGGGAGATCAGCTCCACCTGCGCAATGATCGCATCAGAAGGACGCGTGCCTTCCACGCGCATGCCGGTTTTCGGCGCGTCGATCGCGCACGCGCCGCGTACAAGCTCAACGCCAGACGTGGTCTGACACGCATCGGCCGGGCACAGATCGAACGAGTCCTGCGGTGGAAACACATTGATGGCGTAGAGATACTTTCCGCCGAGTGTTTCCACGCGCGTGATGTGACCGTTGCGAAGCGGGGCGGATTCCTGCACCAGCGCCGTACCGTCAATGCCCACTTCTACTTCGCCGCGTGCCACAGCTCCAGCGAGCGCGTCGGCGGAATCGTAGCGCACGATCCCCGCGCCACTACCACCGATATTCGCCTTCACCAACACCGGGTATCGCAGCCCCTCAGCGGCCTTTGCCGCCAACGAGGGATTGTTGATTACACGGCTCCTGGGGAAAGGCAGACCAAGGCTGGCCAACAAATCCAGCTGGTTTGCCTTCGACAACTCCAGCGCGTACGCCTTGGCGTTGTTCACCACTGGCACATCGAATCGTTCGAGGTGCCGCAACCAGTGCAGCGTGGCAAAAATGCTGGAGCCGTTCCCACGCAAATAGGCGCTCGGACTCGCCCGGTTGAACACCGCCGAGTAAGGCACGTTCTCCTGCGACGGATCGTAGCTGTGCGCGGCGGCATCGAGCCGCTCGTAGGGCAGGCCGCGCGCATCAAGCTCGGCGAACAGCGGCCGAAACCAGTCCGGATGTTCGTGCAGAACAGCAATGGGACGTAACGACATAACAAACCCTCGACGCAAAGTGTGCGCCGTCCGAACACGAAAAAGCCCGACGGAACTGCGGCCGCCGGGCATTCGCGTTTTAGCTCTTTGTTTTACGTGGCGGCAATAGGCGGCAAAAGACCACGGCTTCAGTTGTCTTGGAGCCTACACAGCTCCCGTGCCCTATGTCAACACGTGACTGCGCCGTAGGTTCCAACGATGATCAAGTACCTCGGCTCCAAGCGTCTGCTGCTCGACCGGATCTCGGCCATCGCGACGGCCATTCCTGGCGCGACGTCGGCGGTCGACCTGTTCTCCGGTACTGCGCGGGTGGGTCACGCCCTCAAGCGCGCCGGCTTCCGGGTCATGGCCAATGACTATGCGGCGTACGCCCACGCACTCGCTACCTGCTACGTGCAGGCCGACGCTGAACAGTGGCACGACACCGCCGCCTCGTTGCTGCACGAGTTGCAACAGACCGCTCCACGCGCCGGATACTTTACGCGAACGTTCTGCGAAGACGCGCGATACTTCACGCCCGAGAATGGCGCACGCATCGACGCGATTCGCGCCGAGATCGCTGCCCGAGCACTGCCCGCTGAGCTCGAAGCCATCGCGCTGGTATCGCTCATGGAAGCCGCGGATCGCGTGGACTCCACCACTGGCGTGCAGATGGCATATCTCAAACAGTGGGCACCTCGCGCGTCGCACGCGCTGGAACTCCGCGTGCCGGCGTTGCTGGCGCAAGCGCCTGCGGGCAAGGGTACGGCCACACATCTCGACGCACGTGATGCAGCGCGCATGCATACGGGCGACATCGGTTATCTCGACCCGCCCTACAATCAGCACTCGTATCTCGGTAACTACCACATCTGGGAAACGCTTGTGCGATGCGACGAACCCGAGGCGTACGGCGTGGCGAGAAAACGAATTGACACGCGTACACGACCCAGTGACTTCAACAGCAGACCACGGCATGCAGACGCATTCCGGGAGATTATCAGCTCGCTTGACGTTGGAACGCTGATCGTATCATTCAGCGACGAAGGGTATCTCTCACGCGACGACCTGACAGAAATGCTGAGCGCGCGCGGCGAGGTGCTGGTGCTTGAACATGATTACAAGCGCTACGTGGGCGCGCAGATCGGCATACATAATCAGGCGGGACACAAGGTTGGCGCCGTGAGTCATTTGCGGAACACCGAGTATCTGTATGTGGTGGGAAGTGCCGAGACACTCGACGCGGTGCGTGCGCGGCACGAGATACCGGTCGACGAGCTCGCCCAATAGGTCTACATCAGGATTTCGTCGGCCGCCTTCAGCGCAGGCGGAATACTGGTGTCATCAAGCATCTCCCGAAGATCGATTTCAATTGTGCGACTGAGCGCCGTAATCGGCACATCGTTCGCGCTGCCTTCGAACGGATTTTCGCTCGCCGCGCCGATCTTCTCCATTACGTAGAACACCCAGCCCACAATCACTGACGCCGGTACCATGAACGCGGCGATGAGATTGTCGTCCTGACCGAACTCGTTGAGCAGTCCGAGCGGCACCATGGCAATAAAGAGCCACATGAACGTTCGATTGAGCGTGGCGAACTGTCTTGGATACGGAAAATTCTTGATCCGTTCGCACATACCCTGATTGTCGTACATCTGGTTGATGAGTCGCTGCATGTCAACGCGCTTGTAGTCACTCAGCGCGCCGCGATTTGCAAGCTGCTCCAGCGACCGCGCTTGCAGTGCCAGCAAATGAGTCGCCCGGTTCTGCTTGCTTAGTACATACAGCGCATCGTCTGGCGGCAACAGCGCCAGCAGTCGTTGCTCAAGCTTGTTGTCCCACTCCTCAATGGGAAAGCTGAGCGGACCCTGGTCATCACGTGCGGCTGACAACATTTCCCACTCACGCGGCGTGCGCAGCTGGTAACGCAGTGCGGTGAGCCAGGCGATGTGTCGCATTACGAGCACACGTTGAATATCACTGACCGATGCGGGAACGCCGGGTGGTTCACTGCTTCGCCATTGCTCTGCAGATGGCTCGGTACCCGCTGTGGGAAAGGTGAGCACCGCACTCGCCCATTGCCGGCTGACGTTGACAATCGCGCCCCAGATCTTGCGAGCTTCCCACAGCCGATCATACGACGCGTTGTTCTTGAAGCCTGTGATGAACGCGAGCGCCGTACCAATGAGGGCCACCGGCACCCAGGGCAGCGCGAGCCACTTCCACCCCAGCCCGAGATGCAAGGCGGCCGGCAGCGTGGCGGCGATCGTGAACAGCACGATCTCGCGCCGAGTCCACTTGAGGGTCGTAATCAGCGAGAAGTAGCGACCAGCATGCATGGGTGGGCAATCTCACGCGAGGGGGGAGCAAGCGAGCCACGCGGCTCGCCTGGCGATGGCGTTGGAGCACCTTCTGCAACGTTCCATTAACCGCAGAACCCATACCGGTGTTCCGCTACGCCGCCCGAATCGCGCTCCGCCATACAAACCAGATCAGCGCCGGCTGCAGCGGTAGCCGTATCCACAACGCGAACACCCACCACGCGGCGGCATCGCGTGCTCGCGCGTCCATGAGCATTTGCACGTTCGCCGGAAACACCGCGATCAGCAGCACGATCAAACACCACGCGGCGGCGACACGCGTTGCGGGCACCAGCAGACCGATCGCGCCCGCGATTTCTGCCACGCCGCTGAGATACACGAGCGTGCGAGCACTTGGCATCCACGATGGCAGCCACAGCGGCACGATCGACTCAAAGATCCGAGACGTCACAAAGTGCATCACGCCGGCCAGACCGAGAATCAGCGCCAGCACGCGAATACTCCAGGACACCATCATCGTGCGGCCCGAGGGTTCATAGCGCAATCTACCCTCCGAGACGCATCGCCACTGCCCTGGCCTGGACACGGTGATCCGCAGGTGATCGCAGGTGATTCGTGCGCGACGCCCCCGACGATATATCCACCACTACCTGACAGCACCTGCCTGAGCTTCGACGCTGTACGTACACTCATCTCACCCACCATGAAAATGTCCTGGAGCATTGCCGTCGCCGTTGGGTTGGCAAACGCCGTTGCCGCGTTCGTTGTTACCGCGGCTGTTGGCTTCTCGCTCATGAGTCTGCTGAACATCCACGATCGTGAAGGCGGCGGAAGCATGGGCATCCTTCTTGTCTATGGTCCCGTGATGGCCCTGGCGGGGCTCGTGTGGGGAGTTGTCGCCACTGGCATTGCCGGTGCCTCCACGTGGTCGCAGTTCGGACGTGCATTTGCCCTCGCGCAGTTCCTTCCGAACGCCGTCGTGGTGCTGTTCTTCGCCCTGAAGCTGATCACCCGCCCGACGGCGCCAACGATTGATGGAATGGCGCTTGAACTCGAAGCAGAAGTGTTCATTCCGCAGGGGCTCGTCAGCGAACAGGCGCTGCGCAACGAGAACTCGCGCGCGTCGCTCTACGCGGGCGACACTGACAACGAATACCTCGTGGTCCATCGCGATCAGATTGCGCTGCGCAACGGCGAATGGGTGGTGCCGATGCGCGGGCGACTCAACACGAAATCCACGCGTCGCATGCTCACCTTCACGCCGTACGATCATGTGGGCTTTACGCTCGACATGCGACTACGCTCGATCCCGTTCGCAGACGACACCGCCTGGACGGAACCAGTACCCATGCGCAAGGGCATTCTGGCCGATGGTTCAATGGATCCAAGCGGCACGAGTGCGCGCTACCGCGTGGTGATGGTGCCGAGATAGCGCACCCCGCGGGCTCGTTCACTCAACGGCGCGGCGCTCGCGGACGGCCATCGGTCAGGGTGCCAGCCAACGTGCTACTCAACGAACAGTTCACCCGCCGTGAACGCCTTCTCCACGCCGCGCGCGTAGTCGAACCAATCGTCCAGAACGCATGGGGCGACGGTCCGCGCATCTTCCCAGCTGCTTCCGGTCAGTCGACAATCCTTCACATGGAAGAACCACGCGAGCGAGCGATCGAGCGGCGGCTGCATTTCGTCGCCCCATCGCGTCATTGCGTACTCGCTCGCCTGATACGGCTGCCCGCGTTTAGGGAATGCGGCACTCGATGGCCTCCACGATTTCCATTCCGATCCGGTGTAGCGCAGCCACGCCAGTTCAACGCGCGCGCCATAGCCTGGCGTCTGCATTCTTTTCGAACCAAGCAGTCGCCCGATCGAAAACGATGTCTCGCGCAGCGTGTAGATCCATCCATCGCGCGCAACCGTTTCGTCGAGCCGCGCCGCTGGAAGACCCTGCGACAGCAGCATCGAGTCGATGTAGGCGCGCTCACTCCGCACACGTTCCGCACGCACGGTTGGCCAGTCCGCGACTTCTGCAAAGAACGCCTCTCGACGTGCGCCAAACGTGAATGATGTAAAAAAGGTTCGTGTGATTTTTTGCAGCGCTTCATGATCGATCTTGCGTTTGTACACGCGCGCAACGAACGCCACCTTGCGCGCTCGGTCCACCGATTTTACGAAGAGTACCTGCTCCGGCTTGTGCAGCGTGTTGATCTGATAGTTGCCTTCGTACACCCAGGTTTCGCGATCGCCGTCCTTGAAGCTGCCAAACGATGGAAATTCGGTGCTTGTACGCACGCGTTTCATGGCGTCTTCAACGCCACGCTCAAAGGCTGCGGAGTCTGCCCTCGGAGACGTAATCACCACCCACGCGTGCACTTCGAGCGGATCACCCGCTTTGAACCACCAGCGCTGCGACCGTCGATACTCATGCAGCGCGTAGTCTGATTCGCGCGTGGGCTCACGCGGCGTCCAGTTATCAGGAAGTTCGTACGACGCAATATCATCGGGCGAGTATTTTTTGTTGCCCGAAAGACTGAACATGTTGGCGCACCCGGCAATGAGAGTGATAATGAGCAGCAGGAATGTGCGTCGCTTCGCGTTGTTACGCATTCGGATCGTCTCCGAGTTCGGCTAAAAAGCGATCGCGCTCATACGAAAGCGCTCCGCCCTCGCTGCCGCTGGTCGCCATGCTGGCATAGTTGTGAATCCATCGCCGCGCCGCTTCGCGTGCGTCGTTGGCTCGCGCGTGGTCGCCCAGCGCGCGCAGGCGGTGCATGCGATGTGCGTACAACTCAGCGATTTGTGCAGCGAAGGCAATGTGCGGTATGCCATTTCGAAGTGTTTCTTCCGCCTCTGGTAAACGATCGGCGCGTTCGAGCAGCAGCGCCGTTTCCCAGAGCCCGGGTCCCGTACGTTGTGAATCACTCATGTCAGGCTCCGGTAAGCCAGCGCAACCACGATGGACCGCGCAGAAGTGTGGGTCGCCAGCTCCAGCCAGCGTGCGTCACCGCTTGAATGAGCGGCTGCTTCATTTCCTGTAGATCGAAGGTGTAGGTGTACGAAAGATTCCGCGTCAGTCGCCCCGACGGATCGAGTTGCAGGCCGTACACCGTGGAGCGTTCCCGCTGAAAGAACACCACGCCAAGCTCCATCTTCCATTGCAAATCCGCTCCACCAACACCCGCGGACCAATCGATTTGAGCCTGTTGCTCGAGAGGACGCACCATGTGATTGCTGGTGTCAAAGTCCAGCAGAATGCGATGTGTACGTCGCATTCCTCGCGCGCGAGCAAGGTCGAGCCATTTGGCGTCGGCGTAGCGCCACGTCACCTGCAAACGGGAGTCACTGCCGGGCACCGGTTCCACGGTGAACGGCACGTCGAGCGAGTTTACACTGAGCAGGCGATTGCGTAGTTCGTTCAAGGAGACTGGAGTCGTGTTCGCGACGGCAGCAGACTCACTCGCCCATGTGGACATTCGGAAGAACCACATCGCGGCGATGATCAGCAGCAGAATCAGCAGCGACGCCAACACGTAGGGGCGGTAGAGCCAAAAGTCTCTGCCCTCATCGGCGGTGCGTTCGTTTACCGACGTGCGCTCCAACAACGGCGCCGCCACAAACGCCGCTTCAACGCGCTCCGCGTTGGCGCCTGACCACGCAATCATGGTGGCGTCACGCACCAGCACCTTCACGACGTCCGTGGCCCGGTTCACCGTGCGCGTGCCGTCGGCACCAACGGTGGGTACTTCGCCGATCATCCGCTGCAGATACTGTTCGGTTGCCGTCTCGGCCTCGACAGCGTTGGCGAACGTGGCCACCACCACGCTCGACCCATCGGACATGATCGCCATGTTGGCAGCGATGGCGTTTCGAAAGACGTCCGGCAGGCGCTCGCGGAGATCACTGATCAGGTCTTTGTGATACCCGTTGCCAAATACCAGGCTGGGCTGCGTGAACTGGCCGTTCTGCGCCGTGAGCAGTTCGCCGCGCACACGCAGTGGTGCAGTGCTCGCGCTTCCGGAGGACCCGTCAGACGTCCACGTCAGGTCGCGGCGGGGGATCAGCCCAAACGCTTGCGCGCCGTGGAAGAGCAGCATCGGCGCAACGATGATGCCGAGATAGCCCGCGAAGAATATGATCGGACGCGGCGAAACGCCGGATCGCGTCATCAGCGCGATGAGCACGCTGAAGATGATGGTGCACCCGACGAACACGCCGAGCGTGACCGAGAACACCGGATTGGCTCGCAGGAATGTGAGCGCAGAGGGCATGAGCGTACGACGCCTCAAAATGTGATGACCAGCCGAGCATGTTGCTGCGGCTAACTATCGCATCGGGACTCTCGTGCGGATCACCTGCGATCACCCGGGCATCACCTGCGCATCAGGGCGTCACAGCGCGCGTGCTATCGGACTGGCTGGCCCAGTCTATGCCGCGTATCGAAGCACCGCGAAGAAGTGGCAGGCGCTTCCACCCAGCACAAAGCAGTGCCAGATCGCGTGCGTGTAACGCGCTTTGCGCACGTAGAAGAACACCCCGCCGGTGTACAACAGTCCGCCGGCTGCGAGCAGCATGAGCCCCGCACTCGGCATGGCCAGGGCCATCGGGCGCAGGGCGATTACGATCACCCAGCCCATCATGATGTAGAAGGCCGTGCTCAGTCGCTTGAAGCGCTTGTGAAAGACCACTTTGAAGAAAATGCCCAGCGCGGCGAGCGTCCACACCGCCGCCAGCATGCTCCAGCCCCACGCGCCGCGCAACACACCGAGTGTGAAGGGCGTGTAGGTGCCGGCGATCAGCAGGTAGATGGCCACGTGATCGGCCACGCGCAGCACACGTTTGGCGCGCGGGTGCGGGACCGCGTGATACAACGTGGACGTGGTGTACACCGCTACCAGCGATGCCGCAAAAACGCTCACTCCGATCACCATGAGCGCGTCGCCGCGCGCGAGGTAGGTGGCAATGAGGAGCGGCACACCGATCAGGCTCGCCAGTAGTCCAGCGCCATGCGTGAGCGCGTTCGCGATTTCTTCTTCGCGTGAATAGAACGGCGTGTGATCAGCGTCGGACATCATCTGTGAAATATAGCGCGACAAAAAACGCCGGGCGTGACGTTACCGTCACACCCGGCGCGTTCTGATTCCCTGGAATCAGTTAGTACCAGCGCTCCAGAACTCCACGCGTCCCGATTCAAAGAGCGGAATCGCGATTTGATTCCGCGCCTGGTTCACGCCCATATCGGCCGGTGCCGGCACGTTGCGAATGAACGGTGTGAGCGCGCCATTCTGCAGCACGTGCACGGTGGAGTCCGTCCAGCTGCTGATGAGCACGCGTCCATCGGCGAGCAGCACCGCGCCGTCATAGCCGCCGGGGCCTGTCGCCAGTGAATCGGCCGTCGCCGCGCCGGCAGTCCACGCGGAAATCGTGCTTGTCGCGAAGGGCACCACGATGAGCTTGCCATCGGTGCCAAAGAGCAGGCCGTTGGGGCCCGGCTGACCTTCGAAACGCAGCGCTTCCGTCACCGTGCGCCCAGCGAGTCTGAAAATGCGATCCGGGCCCGGGTGCGTCATGCCACCCGCGCCAAACGCGATGCCCGTGTCGCTGATGTACAGCGAGCCATCGGTGCTGGCGGCGATGTCGTTCAGGAAAACGGCGCCCTCAACCGGAACTGACGCCACTTCAAAGCCACTCACGACATCGTAACCGCGCACCGCGTTGATATCGGCCACCCAGAGCGTATCGCCCACGAGCGCCATGCCTTTGGGTGCATTCAGCGTGGTACCCGCCGAGCCGCCGGCAATGAACAGTGTGTCGACCATGGCAAAATCACCGCTCACCTTGGTGATGTAGCCGTTGTTGTCGAGTTCGTTCGGGTTGCCGTTGATGTTCGAGATGTACCACACGTCGCGCGCCACATCGTACAGCGCACCTTCTGGCGTGGCGAGGCCGGTCACTTCGCCGATCTTGGCTGGTGCGGTTGGCGTGAGGACGACGCTGGCGGAGTCGGCGGACGGTGTGTCACCGGCGCCACCGCCGCAGGCAGCGAGCAGAAAAGCGGTGGCGGAGAGGAGCGAACGGGGCATGACCGCTGAGCGCGGCGAGGAAAGCGGTGTCATTGAATGGTCTGTGAAATGGGTGTGTTCGGACTGCACGTACGGCGGGAGGAACGCTCTCGGTCGCCTCGCGGATCCTGGGGACGGCGGGCAATCAATAATTGTAGAGCGGGCCGCAAGGCGGCGCGACGCCCACCTTCCTGTGTGCCTGTAACCATGATTACATGCAACTATGGTTACATGCGGCCGATTTCATGGGTTTTTGCTCGCTCCGGTGTCTTTCTTTGTGGAGCACTTATTCGGAGCCATCGCCAGATAATACCGTGAACAATTGGGACGAAGTAATCGAATCGGTTCACTCACGCGTGCACGACCCGCTGCGGATGCAGCTCTTACGCACTGTGGGTGGGGATCGTGATTTGGTGGACGACATTCTTCAGGACACCTGGCTGCAGGCCGTATGGGTCTGGCGAGAAAGAGGAGTTCCGGATCGACCCGCAGCGTGGCTAGCCACAGTTGCGCGTCATTTGATGCTGAACCGCCTTCGTTATCGGCGCCGGAGCGGCCAAGAATCGGCAGAAGCTCTCGACCTACTTCCCGACACTTCGCTTCAAGCAGACGTGAGCGGACTCGTCGAACAGGGAGAGCGTGCCGCCGCGGTTCGGGCGGCGATGTCCCGCCTTTCGCTGGCCGACAGGGATCTACTCAGCAAGTTCTACGATGAAAACACGAGCGTGGCGTCGCTTGCTCAGGCGATGGATGTGACTGACCGCGCCGTCGAGGGTCGTTTGCGACGAGCGCGCGGCAAGTTGCGGGCCGAGCTCGTGACGGCGCATGGCGATGATGGCGCTCTGTTGCGAATCCCGCTGCTCGACGCGACTGGAGTTGGCACAGGCACATCTAGAATCACCAAGAGACTTGCTATGACTGCCGTCTTGCCATTCCTGCTCGTGGTGGCGTTTGCGCCGCTGGCCTTTCTGGTTCGTCGGCTTCCGCGGCGGCAGTTGGCATGGCTGCGGATTGTGGGGGGATTTTTCTTCCTATCCATCGCCACAGTTTATGGCCCAACAGCCGCCCGACCTGGCTACGCGCAGATCGCGCAGCTCATCGGCGTTGCAATTGCAGTCTGGGGTTTCTGGATGTTACGGACGCCGGAAACTGTGACACGCCGCTAGGGTGCGCAGCATTGGCTGACTTACTCCAGAACCCACCACTACCCACTGGATCGTGCACTCGCGTATGGCATATTCGGCCACACGCCACGGTATCTCTCCGCAATCAACGTGAAGCGGTCGCTTGCACAGAATGTGTCCGAACTTTTTCTCGCACCGCGCGGAGAAGTCCGACTGCTGGTAGAGACCTCGCTCGATCAGGAAGAGGGGCTGCGGGATGTGTCCAAACATCGTGGCATCCTGCGCGCGGTTGCCGATGGGAAGTACCAGCGCAATGAGATCCCACAACGTTGAGGCCAAAACGGACGAAGCCATTCGTTGCACTATCGCCGACGCGGCATTCCGATTCTATCACCGTTCGTCGCGCAGTATGCTTGAACGCTATGCTGCCAGCGAGGTCTTGGACACGATGGTCAGCGCTCATCGACGGCGTGTGGGCGATGCAAGGGGAGGGGTGCTGATTTCTTGCTTTCTGGGTGGATCGCTATGATACGCTCACCTTCGCCGGACCATCGCCATCGACGTGCACTACACGGCCCTCAGTGTCGAAGAACACCCGACGCTTGTAGGAAAAGCTCATCCCGCAGAGGGTGCTGCACCAGTAGTTCCAATTCATCGACAGTTCCACGACACGGTGCGCATTGTGTTCCGTGGTCGACATAACGCGAGCGCGGTAGCTGAACTCCAAGCGATCCGGGCCGTCCTCACCGGGTTGCCGAAACTGCCCAAGTCCTTGGGCGATGTCGCGAAATCGCCCGATGTAGTAGCTAACCGCACCGGACGTAAGTGAGAGCGGCGTGAAGGTTCCATCGAAATCCAGAAACCACCACCGTTCAGCGGATTCGCCAGCTACTCGAGGTTCAGCCGGACGCGCGAACGATACCTCTCGCGCGACACCGGACGCAGCTCGCTCGAACTCCCGTCTCGACTCAGGCGTGAGTGAGAGATCGGTGTATACACTGCTGTCCGGTAACACGAGCTCGGCAATTCGTATAAGCTCCCGCTCGAATGGAGATGTTGCTGAGCGGGAGATGATCATGCGGTATCTGCCGCCGGCGTGGGACTCGTGTAGCGAGTCGGGCAGGCGGGTCTCGATAGATAATCGGTGATTGGGTGCGCTCTGAGCCCAAGCTTCCGTCACGACTGGTGCGCACAGACTGGCGAACAGAGCTGAGCGTACAGCGAGAGTACGTAGAATGCGGACTATCGCTGAAATTTCGAGCGCCATCGTGTACCAGTGTGTGGTCTGCGTTAAGGAATGCACATTTTCCATCGTTGTTCTTTCCCAACTCAACTGCAGGCAGAGGAATTCGGAGTTGAGTACCCGGCAGGAGGATCAATATGATTCAGGCCGGAAAGATGATCAGCCTCATGAGCGAGCGTCTGATCAAGCCAACGACGCACCGGCTCTTTTACTGTGGCGTTAGCGGGACTGTTGAAGACGGTGAACCAGTCGCCGGCCAGTACCATCCAATGATTGGCACCGGTTCCGTCGGTTACTAACGGGGCCTTGCCCCCAAATGGCCAGCTGCCACTGGCATAAATGCGGATTCTGCCCTTTAGCAGCAACGATTCTATGATTGAAGCCAGCTGCGTGCATGCCCCACCTTTGGCGCGCATCCTGGTGACCGCGGAGTCGATTTGCGCAGACTCAGCTTGCCCGGGTGTCCAGGAGGCAGGGCTGCACCAAGCTTTGCGGCCATCATCGTTGTTCGGATTAGAACAATCGGGGATGGTATCGGCAGCAACTGGAGTGGTCGCGTCGACCGGAGGAGGCGGAGGAGGGCTGGACCCAGCTCCGTATAGTCCACCGCCGCCCATTCCGTCGTAGTGAACCCATAGTTCTGACTCGCCCCACCAAGGATCGTTCGCGCCCCACTCCGAGGCACACTTGCCGAAAACGAGACAGATGATCGTATCGTGCGAGAGAAAGCCGTAGGCAGGTGATGCGGTGACAGTCACAGTCGCCATCATCGGCGGGTCGCAATCGCCACCCATGCTGCTCGCTATAGGCGCAACGGGTGTCGCCAACTGCCGCATAACGTCAGAAGGGCCGCAACATTCACCTAACGACGACATTGCTCCAGGTTCAGACCGTGAACGCGCCGCGCGCGCAGCACGATCGTTCCGGGAGGACAGTGTTCGTACGTTTTCACCTTCACCGCCACAGTCTCCTAGGCTGAATTCGGGAATCGAACTCGCCGGTTCGATCCGCACCGTGACCGAGGGGAGAATTTTTGTGACTCCCGCTTGCGCGGAGAGCGCTTGCTCGATCGCTGCCCAGCGTTCGTTTTGTCTGCTCTCCTCCATCAGGACTTGGAGCTGGGTTGCGGAGAGTAACTCGCCGAGCGGACACATTACTCGCAAGTTGCGCTGTCCACGTGCCATGGTCCCGGAAAGCTCCTTGGAAGTAGTGCCCGCAGCGGACTGACGCAGCACCGGCGGCGTGATGCCGCCTGTCAACGCGCGAATGCGGGCGCGGGAAACGTCGAAAGGAATCGCGCTGCCGCGAACCAGTACGACGCGTCGCGCAACACCGGGCGCTACGCCTTCGGCAACGATGGAGCACGTAAGCGTCGATCCTCATCCCAGCCGCGGGACTGACTGCGGCGCCATCGCCGATTGCTGCCACTGAAGCGCAGGTGAGCGCTGTTCTTCAGCGACTTCAGTAATTCGACCGTCGCCGCACGCTGACGCTCCAGCAAGGATCGTCAGTGTGCGGAGCAAATTGAGCCATTTAAGTCGCATTACTTAGTTCTCGCGCTGGATATGAGCTGTACTGCAGCGAATCGCGAATATTCTTTCTGGGTCAACCACGCGCAACCCCAATTTCGCGACGTCAGACGGAATTGCAGTATCGGCTGCATTTCGTGACGATGAGCGGCTGAGTATGTGATCGTCTAGAGGCAGATGTTCTGCATCAGCTCGCTTGAAACGGATCCGTCATTCACATCTGCACCCTCGAGAATCCCAGAACCTTGAGCGACGTCCCGAGCTTGTAGCTTGGCTTAATGATTGCGCTCCCCCGATTGTCGGACAATGTAACTTGTCAGGAATGGCGCTGCACCGCATGAAAGCATTGAGCGCAAGGCGACGGTCGACCTGTATTCACGTCAAAGTGGCGTGCGTTTTTTGCCGACCCGCCGCCATCGCAACGCGCTCAAACGATCGCCGCGCCAGTGCTGCTTGCTCCAACTCTCGGGTCTAATCCAAAAAGGCAGTTCGCTACTTCGCGCACGCGTTTCCAGTCTGTATGGCATCATTTGGCTCGAGCGCCAAGTTTGGATACGAGAATGTGGTACACGCTTGGAGCTGTGACTGGTTTAACGGACCGGACGAGTTCTTAAAATTCTCGTACAGGTCGAGCATCGCGAGCCCAAAGAAGCGACTAGCACGCCGGCGTTTCACCCAGCGCCTCGATATCCGCGAGGTCTTTGCGTCTCGCGGACGCGCGCTTCGTCTCAAGGAGCGCTTCCCTGCCGAGCACGGGCACCGTCATCTCGCCCACGACACTCTGAACGCGATCAGCCCACGCAACCTCAAAACTTTCCAGTCCGCTGAGTGACGTGAGCACGTCGATGCGATTTGGCGGCACACCCAGCTGAATTACCACGTCCGGTTGCTTCAGGTCATTCGGACCCAACCGCAATGCGCCCGTCGGTGCGCCGAACGCGCATAACGCCGTCCAGACACGCTTTGCGTTTTCCGGATCCGGGTCAACCCACACATCGAGGTCCTGCGTGCCGCGTGGCACACCGTGCACAGCCAGCGCGTGCGCGCCAACGATCAGGAAGCGCGCGTTGGCGGCGAGCAATGCGTTCAGGAAATCAATCCAGTCGTCGCTAAACGTCTGCATCCACACCCCGCCTGATCACACGCACCGGCATCTCTGCTCGCGTGTAACTCGCCAACGGTTTTCCCGTGAGCGCCCACATGCGCGCCGACAGCTCCCACACCATGGCGAGGCGCTGATCAGCCGTTGTGATCGCCGACAAATCATCGGACGGCTCCTCGCCCAGCCGGTACACTCGCACCGGCATGTTCGCGCGCGCCTCCCGACGATCGGTCACGGCGTCATTACCCCACGCGATCCCGACGCACCGGCACCTTCTTGCCCTTGATGTGCGCGGCGCCGAGCGCCTGCACAATCTGATCTGCTTTCGCTGACGGCACTTCGACCGTGGAATGACGATCGCTGATCACAATCGCGCCGATGTCAGCGGCCGCAACACCGGTCTCATTCACAATCGCACCCACAAGATCACCTGGACGAATCTTGGCCTTGCGACCGCCACCAATGAACAACTTGGTGAGCGAACCACCAGCACTCGGCGCACGCGGCTTGGCTGGCGCACGCTTGGCCGCCGCACCTTCGCTGCCTGACGCAGCAATGCGTCCTGCGGCACCCGTCTGACGTTCACCGCGCGAGCTGCTCGGACGATCACTGCGGCCACCACCAGACTCCGAACGCTCCGAACGTTCACTGCGCGACGTGCGCGCCGGGAATGAACGCGCGCCACCCGGCGCCGATCCGCTGTACGACGACGTGCGCTCAGGACGCACACTCGCCACGGGAATCTCTGGCTCTTCCGTTCCCTGTCGACCGGCGTCAAGCAAACGCACCGCAGCGGCGGCGATATCAAAAATGTCAAACTCTTCGGCCAGCGACGCGATCACTTCGTGACCCGCTTCATCACCACCGGTTTTCGCCGTCTCAAGGATTGCGTCACGCAACGCCGAGCGTGTGAGCTCCAAACGACGCGCGCGCAAATCAGACACCGTGGGCACCGCTTCAATCGAGATTGGCTGACCCGTGAGCCGCTCAATGTTGCGCAGCAACCGATGTTCACGCGGTTCGGCGAGCGTAATCGCGATACCGGTGCGACCCGCGCGACCCGTACGACCAATGCGGTGCACATATGCCTCGGCGTCTGACGGAACGTCAAAGTTCACCACGTGTGACACGTGATCAACATCGAGTCCGCGCGCCGCAACGTCTGTCGCAATCAACAAATCAGTTTTCTTGGCACGGAAGCGCTTCATCACACGATCACGCTGATCCTGCGACAGTCCACCGTGCAACGCTTCGGCGCGCAATCCGCGTGCAGTGAGCGTTTCGTTGAGTTCGTCAACTTCCGTACGCGTGCGACAGAACACGATCGCCGCCGTGGGGCTTTCCACATCGAGTACACGACCAAGCGCGGCCATCTTGTGATTGCGCGTGACGACATACGCAACCTGACGCACACGCGCGGTTGCACCGTCGGCCACGATCTCACGATCAATGCGAACGCGCACTGGATCGGTGAGGTGACCGTTGGCAATCGAGTTAATGCGCGGCGGCAACGTCGCCGAAAACAGCGCCGTCTGACGATCGGGCGGTGTGTTCTCGAGAATCGCTTCGAGATCGTCGGCGAAACCCATGTCGAGCATTTCGTCGGCTTCATCGAGCACCACCACTTTGATGTGCGCGAGTGACAGCGACTTGCGACGCAAATGGTCAAGCGCGCGTCCCGGTGTGGCAATCACCACATCGACGCCGCGCTTGAGCGCCTTGAGCTGCGGCTCCATCGGTGCGCCGCCGTAAATCGCCAGCGCCGTAATGCCGAGCGGCTTGCCGTAGCGATGCACCGCCTCGGCCACCTGCATGGCGAGTTCGCGCGTGGGTACGAGCACGAGGCCGGCGGTGCGTTCGGCGGCGCGTGCGTTGGGATTGAGCTTGTGTAGCAGCGGCAGCGCAAAGGCCGCCGTCTTGCCAGTGCCAGTGGCTGCCATCGCGAGCACGTCGCGTCCGGCGAGCAGTGGCGGAATGGCCGCCATTTGAATCGGTGTTGGCTCTTCGTATCCCAGCGCGGTGAGCGCAGAGAGAAGGCGAACATCCATGCCGAGCGAGGCGAAGCCAGTCAGTTCGGTCGTATCTATAGTTGATGCCACGGACGAATCCGTGTGATCAAGGTGCGTTGCGGTATTGGACATTCATGAAAGCTAACCAATCCGGGGACGGTTCGGGGTCTTTCCACCCCGTGGCACGCCCCCGGCGGCCATCAGCGAGCCCTACGGACGCAGGCCGAACCGGGTCCAGAAGCCCACCACGGCACAGTCGCCCTTGGCGAAGGCGCTGAAGATTTCCGGGGCGTAGGCCTCGTTTCGGTACACTTCGATGGCGGCGATTTCAGCCACGGCGAGGGCCCGGATATCGGCGATTTTGGCCGGGACCGCATCAATGAACAGGGCCGCCTGGCAGGCGCGCACACCGAAGTTGCGGCCGTACGAAAAAATGTCGAAGAGCTTTTCGTCGGTCTCGCCAATGGCCGTTTCGATCATCAGTCCAGGCACCCCGGTGAGTGCCGCACGCAACGAACCCGCGGTCGAGATCTCGCTGGAATCCACGAACCAGGCACGTCCTTCGGCGCGCCGTTCTTCAAAATCGCGCCGTGAGCGACGGATTGTCGTACGCTCGGTGACATTGAGTCCTTCAAGACCGGCAATGGTAAAGCCGCGCTGCATCTGCACCGTCACGGCCGGCGTATTCTCGTTGAGCACGTCCACCTGCACGGCCAGCGCGGGAAATCCGGTCGCCGACGCGGTGAGCATGCGCGAGCCTGTTGGTACCTGGCGCAATGTGAAGCTGCCGTCTGCACCGGTGATCACGGCACTATCACGTCCGTCAATCGATACCTGCGCACCCACAATCGCAGTGTTGCTGTCGGATACCACGCGCCCCGTAATCGTGGGCCACTTGGCCACCGGTCCGTCAACGGGCCCGAGCACCAGATCAAGTCGCAACAGCGGACGCGATTCAAACGCCACGCGCACGGCACCAGACTGCACCTGTGACGACAAGCCAATCACCGCCACTTCGCCAAACACGGGTGCACCACACACCACAAAGCTGCCGAGGGAATCGGTAATGGCCTCGAGTTCTTCAAGCTGCGCGAGTCCAGTACGCGGCAGAATCACTTCGTATTGCACACGAATGGCGGCACCGGCAATGCGCGTGGTATTGTCGGGTAAACGCGCGCTGCCCACCAGTACACCGCGCTTGTCGCCGGCCGGCAGCTCCAGTTTGCACACGTTGCGCCAGACCGTGTTGAGCGACGGTGTGGCCAGCGTTGCGTTGGTCCACCGCTCCGTGTTGGCCGGACGTTCGGCCTGCACACCACCAAATCCAGTTTGGTCAAGCGCTTCGTGAAACGCGGTGATGCGCGTAATGCGCTGTTCACTCACGAGCGTAAAGCGTCCGAGTGAATCGCTCGTGGTGGACGCACCCGCGCCCTCGGCGGTGACAAACGCGTCGGCGAGCGGCGTGTTGGTGAGGCTGTCGTACACGAGGCCGCGCACCGTGTCTGGTGCCGCGTGCGGCGTGCGAGCACCTGGAATCGACGACGCGTGCGTGAACTCGGCGGACGCCAACACGGTGGTCAGCCCAACCAGGAGCGCGGCGGCGATGGAGCGGGGGGACGTGAGAATCTGCATACACCAAAATGACGGAGCACGAGGCGCGCGACCACCCATGCGGGCAAGACGGGTGGGATGAGTATCAGGGTCGGAGTCCGAATCGCGTCCAGAAAAAGACCGCCCCGCAGCGACTGGCGTACACGGTCTGGCGACGCGAGACGATGATGTCACGCGGCACGTCGGCCGCGCGCGCGTACACCTCGATGGCGGCGAACTCGCCCTTGTTGGTGAAAAGTGGGGTGTAGGCGGGGTCCAGCACACCGTCCAGATACACATTCAGACGGCAAGTGCCCGGGCCGCGCAGTTCAAATACCACTTGCGACGAGGTGGGGGCACCGCTGACGACCTGCGCACGATCAGCCGCCGTGGGCTGACGTGCGGCCTGGGCGATGGGCTCAATAATCGAGATTCCTGGTGCGGCCTTGAGCGCGGTTCGTAAATCGGGTGCCTTTTGCAGGGTGGTGGAGTCAATAAAAAACCCGACGCCTGTGCGTTTGCGCAGTTCAAAATCGGCGCGCTCGCGGCGTACGGTTTCAGTGGGCGAGAGTTTGATGGTACCGAGCGTGTAGGTGCGCGTGATCGACACGTCCAACGGCTCCATGTCGCCTTCCACCACGTGTACCACCTGCATTGCCATAGGAAATCCAATCCGGCGTACTGAGAGCATGCGCGAGCCCAACGGCACGTCTGGCAGTCGAAACACGCCGTCGCTGCCGGTGATGACATCCCCGTCACGCCCGTCAATACTCACGCGCACATCCGGAAGCGGCGCGTTCCACTCATTCACGACGCGGCCACGAACAATCGTTGGTGTCGCAGTCGTTGGGGCCATCACGAGATCCACACGCCGCAACGGCCGCGGATCCGCAGGCAGCAAGACAACACCACTTTGCGCTTCGGCGGAGAGCGCCACAATCGCCGGCTCCACAAAATCCGCGACGCCACAGATAACAAAACCGCCGCTGGAATCAGTCAGCGTTTGTGCAGAGGTCGGCGCGTCACTGGCGATATCTGTTGGAGGTGCGGGCCACTGCGCAAGAATTTTCGCTCCGGCCAGTCGCGTGGTGTTATCGCTCAAGCGTGCGCTTCCGGTGAGGATCACACCACGCGAGCGCAGCAAAGGAGTCGCGGGACACAGTCGCGGCCAGATCGTGGGCAGCGACGGTGTCGCAATGCGAACGCGTTTCCATTCGCCATCACCGGCGGGACGTGACGCCGTCAATGCGCCGAGTCCGAGCTCGTCGAGCGCGCTGTGATACGCCGTGAGCTGCTGCACACGACCGTCGCTGGCAATGATGAATCGTCCGAGTGAATCGGTGGTGGTGGTGACGCCCGTTGGTTGCGCGACAACGAACGCGCCGCTGAGCGGTGCGTCGGCGAGACTGTCAAAGACAACACCACTCACAACATCGCAGGCCTGCTTGCAGATCATGACCAGCAGCGTGTCCGGGAGTTGAAGCGGCGGTGGGTCCTGCGCCTTCGCGGTTGTGCTCGTCAATGCGACTGATGCGACGGTCAATACCGTCGCCATTACGGATCGACACGTGGCGATCGCGAAGCGGCGCACAGTCGCACTCACGGACGCAGCCCGTTCTTGGTCCAGAAGAGCACGACCGGACAGTCATCGGCCATGACTTTCACGTAGCGCCCCGGAGCAAGCGCGGAGCTCGGGTATACCTCGATGGCGGCGATGTTCTCCTTGGGAATACGCTGCACAAGTCCATCGGGATCTTCCACACCGTCTACCCAGAAAATCGCCGGGCATCCGCGGCGTCCCCTGATCACAAACTCCGTTGCTGAATAGGGCGACGTGGTCACGTTCACACCGGGCACCGACTGCAGCGCCTGGCGAACGAAGGGCACGCGATTGATCGCCGTCGAGTCCACAAATCGTCCCCATCCGGCGCGCCGCCGCATTTCGAACTCTTGCCGATCGCGTCGCACGATGCTTCGCGCGGTCACGGTCACACCTTCAATCGCAAACGGTTTCTCCATGGGGATCGTAATGCGCGCGTTGTCTGCTTCGAGCACATCAACCACTTGCAACAGCGGCGAATAGCCAACCGAACGCACCGAGAGCATGCGTGAGCCGAGCGGCACGTTGTCGAGCGTGAACGTGCCGTCGCTCCCGGTGACAACTTCTCCTTCGCGTCCATCAATGCCCACACGCATATCGCGCAGCGGAATACCGGTGTTGTTCGTGATGATGCCGCGCAGTGAGGCCCGCGCTGCGCCTGCACCAAGGCGACCAAGCACCAGGTCGACGCGCCGCAACGGACGTGAGTCGGCGGGCATGGTAACGATTCCTGATTGCGCTTCGGCGGAGATCGCCAGCAGCGACGGCTCAGCAAACTCTTCCACACCACACACGAGAAAGTTGCCGAGCGAATCACTGACCGTTTCTGTAGAGCGCAGATCGTCGCCGCTGGCGCCCGGTGGTTTGGGCCACTGCACCAGCACTTTCGCACCCGACACACGCGTGTTGTTGTCGGCGAGACGTAACGAACCGCTGAGTACTACCGCACGCAGACCAACAGGCCGTTTGTCACCGCCACAGATCTTGGGCCAGATGGTCAGCAGCGACGGTGTGGCAATGGTGACATTCGTCCACGTGGCGGCGTTCGCCGGTCTCGTTGTCACGAGCGCACCGAGACCCATGTTATCGAGCGCTTCGTGATACACCGTGAGCTCGTTCACGCGCTCTTCGCTGGAGATGAGAAAGCGTCCAACCGAATCGGTGGTCACGGTGATACCGCTCGGCCGTGCGACCACAAGCGCGCCAGCGAGTGGCTCGCGGACGAGGCTGTCGTACACCACGCCGGACACCACATCGCACACCGTTTTGCAGGAGGTGATGAGCACGGTGTCGATCACGGGCGGTGGGTTTTGGGCCTGCGCACCTGCGAGTGGCATCCACGCCAGCGCAAGCGCCGCAACAACGTTCCTCACGGACGCAATCCGTTTTTCGTCCAGACGATCGCGACAGCGCACACATCGGCGCGCACGTTGATAGATCGCACCGGAGCGAAGGCGACGCTCGAATAGAACTCGATGGCGGCAATGTTCGCTTGCGGAACAGCATTCACTTCGTCGATGGTTGAGGGCGTACCATCAAGCCAGATGTGCGCTCTACAACCATTGCGCCCACGAATATCAAAGCCGGATGTGGGGACATTGCTCCCTTCCGGAACCCACGCCGTGATTCGCACGCCATGCGTCATTTGTATCGCCGCGCGAACATTCGGAGCGCGCGCGATCGCTGTTGAGTCGACGAACTGACCGAATCCGGCTCGGCGCCTGAAATCAAACTCGCTTCGCTCCCGCCGCACGATGGCGCGCTCCGTGATTCGCACACCTTCGAGTTCAACCGCGCGCGCGAGTGAGATGCGCAGCGGCGTCATCGGTGCGCTCAACACATTTACCGGTTGCGACACAGGAGAGTATCCTACCGCGCGCACCGCCAGCATGCGCGTACCCAGCGGCACGTCGGTGAGCGTGAACGTCCCGTCGTCACCGCTCAGTACTTCCCCTTCACGTCCATCAATACTCACGCGTACCTCACTCACCGGCGCACCTTGTGCATTGACCATGCGTCCGCGAACGGTGCTGACCTCTGGCGCGCGTGCTGAATCAATCGTGGCAAGAATCAGATCAACGCGCCGGAGCGGTCGCACCTGCAATGGCATAGCGATCACGCCGGACTGTGCGCGATCCGACAGCGCCGCCATGATTGGTTCCGTGAATGCTTCAATACCACACAGCACATAGTCGCCGAGCGAATCGGTGGTGGCTTCCAGGCTCTGTAGCTCGTCTGGTCCACTTGAGGTCGGCTTCCACTGCACAATGACCTTGGCACCGGATACGCGCGTTGTATTGTCCGTAAGACGCGCGGTGCCGGTGACAATACCGAGACGCGCATTCCGCGGAGGCGGGCCTTCGCACACACGTGGCCAGATCGTGTTCAGTGACGGCGTGCTCACGGTCACGTCTTGCCATACCGACGCCGTGACCGGACGCTCAACCGAGATCGCGCCAAGTCCCATGCCGTCCAACGCTTCGTGATACACGGTGAGCTGCGCGACGCGTACGTCGCTGATCAACTCAAACCGGCCGAGTGAATCCGACGTTGCGGTCGCGCCACCGGGGCTGGCAACGACGAATGCGTTCGCCAGCACTTCGTTCGCGAGACTGTCGAATACAACACCCCTGACGCGATCGACGCGTTCTTGTGCCTGAAGCGGCACGGCGCTCAGCGAGATCAACAGAAGGGTGCACACGGTATGGGCGAGAGGTGTCCAGCCTTCACGCACAGGTGTGCCCAGGGGCGCGCTTCCGAGTGACCTCACGTCTGTCTGCTCACGGGCGTAGTCCATACTTGGTCCAGAAGGCCGCAACCGCGCAGTTGTCGGCCTTCACGCGCACCAGCGTTGCGGGAGCGAACGCGACCGACGCATAGATCTCAATTGCGGCAATCTGCTCCTTCGGAATGCGGTTCACTTCATCAATGTCAGAGATGGTCCCATCCATGTAGATGTGCGCCTGGCATCCGGAGCGCCCGAGAATTTCAAACTCCGTCGTTGGTGCGTTACGAAGGGGTCGCACCGTGATGCCCTGCACCATGTTCAGTGCGGCCCGAACGAAGGGCGCTTTATCGATCGCCGAGGAATCAACGTACCGCGCCCATCCGGCGCGTCGGCGCGATTCAAAGTCAGAGCGTATTCGCCTGAGATCCACTCGTTCCGTCACGCGCACACCCTCCAGCTCAATCGTGCGTTCCAGCGGAATCTCAAGCACGGGCATTGATTCACCCAACACTTCGACCACTTGCGAGACGGGAGAATAGCCAACCGCACGCAATGACAGCATGCGGGTGCCGAGCGGCGCACCGATCACACTGAACGTGCCGTCTCGCGATGTCACCCATTCGCCCTCAACACCGTCGAGCGTCACGCGCACTCCTTCCACACCCACGCCCCGCTCGTTGCGCACGCGGCCACGCAACGCCACCCGCGGCGCATCAGTCGGCGACAGGATCAGATCAACTCGGCGCAGCGGACGCACCTGCGACGGTAGCGCAATCGCACCCGACTGTGCCTGATCAGATAGCGCCACCATTCGCGGCTCCGCAAACTCTTCCACTCCGCACACCACGTATTCACCAACCGAATCGGTCATCACATCGAGATCACGAATACTCCGCGCATCGCTGAACACCGATTCCCACTGCACCATCACCCTTGCCCCGGACACGCGCGTGCTGTTGTCCGCGAGGCGCGCCGTGCCGGTGATGATTCCGGTGCGCTGCGGGTCCGGCTTTCCTGAGCCACACACTTTAGGCCAGAGTGTGTTGAGCGACGGCGTGGCCACCAACGCCGAGTGCCAGCGATCCGTTCGCGCGGGCCGTCGGGCGGAGATGGCGCCGAGTCCCATGGCATCGAGTGCCGGATGATAGGCGGTCAGCTGCGTGACCGTCTCGCTGCTGACGAGCACAAACTGTCCAAGGGAATCGGTGGCAACAGACGCACCGGCCGCATTGGCGACCACGAAGGCGCCGGCCAGGGGTTCATTCGCCAGACTGTCAAAGACCACGCCGCGCACGGTATCCGGTATGGCCATCGGTTGCGCGTTGAGATTCGCAGCCGAAGTCAGCGCCACAGCAACGGCGAACAGCGATCTCCACAGCGTGGCAGGCTGAGACATGCGAGGTTCCGAAAGCGGGCGGGAGGCAACGGCAGGAACAGGCGGGCGTCACTCTGACATCGGGAATACACACGCCGAATACGCAGGGACCAGACGCTCATACTCGTGACCTGTATCACGAGTTCCGTGACCAATCGCGCCAGCCGCCTACCGAGCCGCAGAGGGCAAGCGCAGCTCTACTGTACGGACGTATTCGCCGATGGCGTCGCGCCACAGCGGCAGAGTCAGCTCATCAATCGTCATGGACTTGTCTGTCCCACGCGCAATAATCGTGAGCTCCACGCCTCGCGGCACACCGCACAGCAGGAAACGCCCCGTGCTATCCGCGGTGATGGTGCCGAGTGATTCGAGCTCCGCGGCGTCGCCGGCCGCGGCGTCGCCGGCCGCGATGTTGCGCCGCCACGCACTGACGGTGGCGTTCGATGAAGCGCGTCCATCGCGCGACACGCGACCAGAGATCACGCCGCCGCGCATTGCCGGCCCGCACGCGCGTTCCACAGCGGCCGCCGGCGCGAGCACGGGCACCTGCATTTTACGCAACTCACCGGCGCGCACCGTGACCGGCGTGCGATCGGGCATCAGGTGCAGCGCCGATTCCGTTGGTGTCACCGCTTCAACGAGATATTCCCCATCTGGCAACTCGGCGAACGTCACTCGGCCCAGCACATCGGCTTCACCGCGGCGATCCGAGCCAGAGAGACGAACGTTCGCTCGCATGGCCGGCATGGTCACGTTGTTCTGCGTGAACTCGGCCGTGACCTCAAGCGTCGCCGTGGTGCGCGTCCAGATAATTGTTGAATCGCGTCCAACAACACGTCGCACTCGCTGCACATCGGCGCCAGTCATTTGCATGCGCGTAGCACGCAGCGGTGGATCAACGTTGCGCACCGCCACAGGCAATCCTGCGCGACGCAAGTCTTCGCCGCGATAGGCAACCGCATCAACGAATGACCGTTCCGGTATCGGACTCCGCACCATCCATCGACTTGGCATCCAGCCGCCACCGTCGAGCGGTGCAAACTCTACCACGCCGCCCGCTAGCGAATCGGCCACCGCCAACGGCACCGCGGCGTACGTGTATTCGATCGCACGCAGTTCCTGCGACAGGCGATCGATCCAGAGCACGCCGCGAATGTCGGCACGCGTGACGCGCTCGCCTGGCGCAAACTCCACGCCAATGATGTCTTCACTCAATCGATCCTGACGCAAACGCAAACAGTGCGTGGCCAGAAACTCGGCCGACGTCAGCGCCTCGACATCGGGCGCGACATACTCCAGCGAGCGTCCCACCAGTCGCACGTATCCAAACTCTGCCAGATCCGCCGCGGGCAAACTGGTCCACGGTCGTACGTCGGCAACACGTTCATCGCGTAGCGAGATGTCGAGCATGATCGCATCGGGCACGGTGTACGTACGCACACTCGGCATCAGGTCAAACACATACGAACTGTCTGACATGGTAGCCGCCGCGCTGAGCATGGACGTAACTGCAGATTCCCACAACACCGATGTCGCGGATCCGCGCTCGCGGTCGTTGCTACAGCGATTGACTTCGCGTGATGTGACGGCCGGCAGCGCAATCGCGACAACGTCCAGCGTGACCGTGACGGTTGTGTCAGTGCGCACCGTGAGTGGCGCGGGCGTGGCGCGCCGATATCCAATACGACGCACATCAAGCTGGTAGCGACCGGTGGCTGGCAACAAAAACCGGAAGACGCCATTGGGCGCGCTGATCTGGCGAGCCACAACCGAGCGCGTGCTGTCGAGCAGTTCAACCAGCGCGCCACGGACAGCAGCGGGTGCGCCGCCCTCTGGCAACACCGATTGGACGCGTCCGCGCAACACCTGTGCGCTGGCCAATTGCGGGCTCGCCAACGTCAGCGCGATCGTTGCGCCAAGCCGGGCAATCGACAGGAGACGCGTGCGAAACCGGATCGCCTTTTGCGTTCTAAGTACCAGCACAGACAGAGACATGATATGTCCTCAACGCAAATCGTAGCGCTGGCGCTCCCAGCCTGTCAAACCGCCGGTTACGTTCCCGCATGCCACTTCTCTCTGAGGGCGCGCAATGACGCCCTTCGCATTTCGCACCGAAGCAACCCACGGCTCCGCTCGCGCCGGCGTCTTCACCACGCCGCATGGCGACCTGCAAACGCCGGCCTTCATGCCTGTGGGCACGCACGGCGTGGTGCGCAGCTTGTCGGTGCACGATGTGGCCGCTACGGGCGGCCGCATGATGCTCTCCAATGCGTACCATCTGTTCCTGCGCCCGGGTGATCCGATGGTGCGCGCACTGGGCGGACTGCACGCGTTTACGCGCTGGACGGGCCCGATGCTCACCGATTCGGGCGGGTTTCAGGTGTTTTCGCTGGCCAAGTATCGCAAGGTGCGTGAATCAGGGGTTGAGTTTCGCAGTCACCTTGATGGTACGATGTACGATTACACGCCTGAGCGTGTGATGCAGATTGAGCGCAATCTTGGCGCTGATGTGATCATGCAGCTCGACGAACTCATTGCCGGCGGCAGTGACGAAGCCGCGGCGCGTTCGGCAATGGAGCGCAGTTTGCGCTGGCTCGACCGCTGCCGAGTGGAGTTTGATCGCATCACGCGCGAGGGGCGTGAGCCTGGCCTGGTGTTGCCGCCTCTTGAAGGGCGTGAAGAACCGCATCCTGATGACGAGCGTGTTGCTCCGGCGCAGGCGCTGTTTCCGATTGTGCAAGGCGGTGTGCACGACGAGTTGCGACGGGCATCCGTGCGCGGCATTCTCGCCAGTGGCGACTGGGTTGGTGTGGCGATCGGTGGCTTGTCGGTGGGTGAAGCGAAAACCGATATGCACCGCACGATCGAGGTGTGCGAACCACTCATGCCGGTGGATCGCCCGCGCTATTTGATGGGCGTTGGATTTCCTGACGATCTCGTGGAAGCGGTGCGGCGCGGAATTGATATGTTCGACTGCGTGGCGCCCAACCGCATGGGGCGTGACGGTACAGCGTTTACACCTGATGGCAAAGCACAAATTCTGCAGGCGGCGTATCGAACGGATCGTCGGCCGCTGGTGGCCGATTGCGCGTGCGAAGCGTGCACGCAGTACGACCGCGCGTTTCTGCGTCACATGTTCTCGGCGAATGAACCGCTGGGGCAGCGGCTGCTGGCGATTCACAACGTGACGTTTGTTATCGAGCTGATGGCGGCGGCGCGGCGAGCGGTGATTGATGGTTCGTTTGCGCAGTGGAGTACGGACTGGTTGCGGCGGTATCACGGCGGGTAAGTGGCAGTTTTGTCATTCAGCGGGGTGCGCCTAATGCTGAGGGAACTGCGGCGGGAAGGGCACGAAAGCACGAAGGACACGAAAACAGCAAAACATTCGAGGGGTTTCAACCGCCGTGCTGTTGTTGTTTCCTAACAAAATCCTTTGCAGTTGCTCTTCTTTGTGTTCTTCGTGCCTTCGTGTCCTTCCCGCCGCAGTTCCCTCAGCATTAGGCGCACGTCCGCGATACGCTCCACACCAGCTTGGGCTGCAGGTGCAGGTGAAGGGCACAGGAAGGCGCGAAAAGCGCGAATGGCGCGAAGAAGTGCGTGTTGCGCGACTGATCACTCAACGTGAGCAGTTGGCCCACACGATGTTACCGCGTGGCCCCCTCGATACGTGGCGTGGCGCTTGTCGCGACAGCTTGCGACATGACAAATCTCTTCGCTTTCCAAAGTGGTGTGCGTGTGGCGATCGTGTGCCTTGCCGCAGTGGCAGTCAGCGCTTGCCTTACCACCGGTGGTCCAACGGGCATTACCACGTATCCCGACGGGCTCACGCGCGTGTTGTTCATTGGCAACTCGTTCACGTACGTGGAAGATGTGCCGGGCATGCTGGTCGCGATCGCACGCCAGGATGGTGACACCACGTTCCGCACCACCACGATCGCATTCGCCGATGCCGCGCTCGAAGATCATTGGCATGAAGGCTCAGCGCGTCAGGCACTTGAGCGGTCCAAGTGGGAGTACGTGGTGATGCAGCAAGGGCCCTCTTCGCTGCCGGCCAGTCAGCAGCACCTGTCGTACTGGACGCAGCAGTTCACTCCACTGATTCGCAGCGCCAACGCCAAGCCGGTGTTGTATCAGGTGTGGCCGCACATTTCGCGTCCGCAGGATTTTCCAGCCGTGAGACAGTCGTACGCCGGTGCGGCGGCGGCCGTGAGCGGCGTGTTGGCACCCGCGGGTGCGGCATGGCACGTGTATTTGACTACGACCAACGCCGTGCCGTTGTACGCGTCCGATGGACTGCACGCAAGCAAGCAGGGCGCGTACCTCGCCTCACTGGTGATTTACGCGAGTGTGCGAAGCGTGAATCCGGAGTCATTGCCGGATACGATTCCCGGCGCACCAGCGATTGCGGCGTCGGCAGTGCGAGCCCTGCAAGCGGCCGCGGCGCAGACGGTGGCGCCGCTGTCGTCAGGCGCCGCGCTGCGGCGTGATCGGTAGTTGCACCACCACGTCCGTTCCGCCTTCGCTACGCTCGCGCAGCTCAAGCGACGCCCGCTCACCAAAGGCGCGCTGCAAACGTGAGCGCAGATTGCGCAGGGCAGAACCCGTTCCGTTGTTGCGTGCAGAGGCGTTGTCGGCGCCGGCACCTTGATCGCGTACCGTGAGCACCAGCGCATCTGCGGTACGCGAGGCCATCACGGTGATCGTTCCACCCTCGGGATTGCGACTCACGGCGTGTCGCACCGCGTTCTCCACGAGCGGTTGCAGCGTGAAGGGCGGCACGCTCAACTCGCGCACATTGTCCGGGATCTGCCATTCCACGCGCAAGCGGTCGGGAAATCGCACTTGCTCAATTTCCAGATAGCGGCTCGTGAGCTCGAGCTCCTGCCCCAGCGCGATGGCCGTTTCATCACCGACGGTGAGCGTGGCACGGAGCAGATCCGCCAGTCGAATGGTGGTGCGTTCCGCAGCGACTGGGTCGCGTTTGATCAACGTGACCACGGCATTGAGGGCGTTAAACAAAAAGTGCGGATTAAGCTGTGCCTGTAGCGCCTGCAGTTGTGCGCGCGTGAGATCTTCGCGCATTTGCGCGGCCTGCACCTGCGCGGTGCGCCACTCCTCGTACCAGCGCAGTGCGGTGAGCGTACCAACGACTGCCACGTATACCATGAGCAGCGAGTCGCCGTAGCCGCGCACACCGAGTGCGAAGACACTGTTGAGGCCGATGGGCGCGGCGTCTGGCGGGAGTGGTGGGGCAATGCCAACCCAGTCGGTGAGGGCAGCCGAAACTACTGAGCGTCGCCCACTGATGCCCGTCACATCAAGCACAATGAACATGATCACGATCTGCGCACTCACCACCAGCGCGCAGAGCGGAATATGTGCCAGCACCGCACGCCACCAACGCTCCCGCTCGAACGGGACGCGGTGAATGAGCGCAGCAATCAGCAACGACCACCCACCCCACGACAACCAGATAATCAGTTGCGCCACAAAGATCGCGGGCAAGCTGAGATCAGGATTGTAGAAGGAAGGCACCACGGTGAACCCCGACGTTGCAATCAACGCCGGGATCACCCAGAACCCGATCATCAATGCGCGCATGCGCCAGGGCATGTGCCCTCGCGCGCGCGATGGCGAGTTCATCCGAGTCCCGCGAGTCGCGAGGCGACCGCTTCGCGTCGCGTGCGACTCACGCGCAACTTGGACCCGTCTTTCAGCACGAGAATCTGATCCCCACCAAACCACGGCTGCAGTTCCTTGATGAACTCGATGGCAACGATCACGCGCCGGTGTATACGCACGAACTTGGTGGGATCGAGTCGCTCTTCCACATGCGCCATGGTTTCACGCATCACATGTGTTCCTTGTGCGGTGCGCAGTTCCACGTAGTTGCCGTCGGATTGCAGATAGCGAATCTCGCTGACCGGCACCACAATGGTGCGTTCGCCTTTGCGCACCATGAATCGTTCCGCGATGCTCGGACGCGACGAGGGTTCAACCACAGTGTTTGGCGCATCGGAGCTGCGCACAGCATTGAGCAGCGCACCCAGATGTTGCGCCTCGTGGGCAAGCACAGACGCCGCGTGCAGGCGTGCCACGCGCTGCCAGGCCACGGCAAAGCGCTCTTCGTCGAACGGCTTGAGCAGGTAGTCGACCGCCGCCGCGTTGAAGGCACGCATGGCGTGTGCGTCATACGCGGTGGCGAACACCGTGAGCGGCATGCGTGTGACACCCACCGCTTCCACCACCTCAAACCCGTCTTTGCCGGGCATCTGAATGTCGAGCAGCACTGCGTGCGGCGCCCATTCATTGATGAGGCGCACGGCGGTTGTGCCGTCGCCAGCCGTACGAATCTGCGCACTCGGCGCATGGGCCCGAACCAGTGCCTCAATCCGCTCCCGGGCGAGCGGCTCATCGTCGGCAATCAATACGCGTTCAATCATGCTTGACGCTCGCGCTTCCTCGGGACGAACGCCAGTGCCGGGTGGCGTGCCGTCTGTTCGGCGTGATGAGCCGAGCGATCGTGGGGCGTAGTCCACTAGTGCCGGCCTCGTGACGTTGGCACATTGTCTCACGCATGCCACCCGATCCGATTCTCGAACCACTCAACGCGCTGCGCGCCGTGGCACGCGCACATAGTCGGGTGAGCGACGAAGCCGATGACCTGTTGCAGGACGCGTTGCTTGAGGCGGTGCGTGCGGGTCGCGCCGATCTCACGCAGGCGGCAAACTATCGCTGGATTACGGGGACGATTCGAAACCTCGGCGCCATGCGAGCGCGCGGTGCGGTACGTCGCCGATTGCGCGAAGCGCGCTGGACGGCGGAAGACACGAACCATCACGAGCCGGCATCTGCGCTGGAAAGTGTGCCGCTCCCGTGGCGCGAGATACCCGAGATCGCACAGTTGCCGCCTTCGCTGCAACAGGTGGCGCTGTTGGCGTTGAGCGGTCATGACCGTCGCGAGATCGCTTGGCTTTTGAAGGTGAGCGAGGCCGCCATGCGTCAACGCATTGCCATGCTGCGACGCAAGTTGCGGCAGCTTGAAACACCTGGAGCGCACGGGCCGAGCGCGGACCGCGCCCTACCACTCGGCCTGATCCGCCGCGCGCTACTGCCCGTGGTGGTGGCCTCACAATCGGCCGGCGCGCACGATCCCGATGGGCACTTGCTCGTGCTTTCGCGAAAGGATGCTCACGTTTTACCGATCGGCGGCAACACACAGGCACGGAGTCCTTTGTCAAACCGCACTCACCCGGAGTAGTCACCATGCTCAAGTCCCCCCGTATTGGCGCCGTGTTCTTCTATGTCTCCGACCTGGATCGCACGGAGGCGTTTTACCGCGATGTGATTGGTCTTTCGCTGCAGAAACAGCCCGACGACGGCGGCGGCCGTCCGTGGCTGATTGCGTCGATTGAGGGCAATGTGGACCTGCTGTTTTTCAACGGCGACGTGCGCACGGGCAACTCACCGATTCTCGTGTTCAATCTCGAGTCGGGTGGCATTGATGCGGTGATGGCCGATCTGGCGGCGGCGGGCACCACGATCGTGACGCCGGTGAGTCATGCGCCGGGCGGGTGGTCGGCGGACTTTGCCGATCCGGATGGGTACACGTTTTCGTTCTATCAGACGGAGGCGGTGCCGCGCTAAGCCATTGTCTTGGTGCTCGGTGCATTGTCTGTCGGATCATAAGCGCTTACGTACCGAGTATGACCACACGCATGACCACTGCTGAAGCGGGCCGCCTTGGCGAACTCCGCAGTCGGCGAGCGCTCAGTTCCGAGAGCGCTCGCGCGATGGTCGCGGTGCGGGAGGCGCGTAAGCTCTATCGAGTCCACTATCTGCAGTGCTTTTGGTGGGCTCGGCCCGATCTGGTCGTCGGCGCCAAGGACGTCTCGTGGGTCGCCGATGGCCTGCGCAAACACGGGGGGCGTGACGCGTGGCGAGCCGCGGCTCGGCTCGAGCAGATGCTGCGTCCTCAGTCGAGTAGCGGAAAACCTTCGGTGGTACACCGCGAGAAGGAATCGACAGTTCTGGACTGGGCACACGAATCCTCGTGGCGATTCCTGCCGCTGGTTCCCATCGAGGGCGGCGGTGTCATGCTGCACCCGATCGATCTCGCAATCAACAAGCTGGTCGCACTCGCCAACCGTCGTGAGCCGCGTGATGTAGTGGATGTGATCTTCGCGGATGTTCATATCCTCCCGTTTCCGGCGTTGGTTTGGGCCGTTGTCGAGAAGAACCCCGGACTCAATCCTGCTTCGTATCTCGAACAGTTCCGTCGACGCACGCTGACGCCCGAAGACGCCGCGTACCTTCGCTTCACGGGAGCGTACAGCGTTGAGGACGCCGCGCTGCATTTCCGACGCATGATTGCAGAGACCGATGCGTTCAATGCGGCGAACACGCATCGAGAGCCCGGTGCGCTGCTGCAGGATCGTCGCAGCGGCGAGTTCTTTCTGCCGCAGTCGGAAGACGATTGGGCGAATACTCGAGAGCATCGGGGCGCACTTGGCGGTGTGATTGCTCAGGCGGCTGATCTTCCACTTTCGTAACGCTCGTGCTGTGTCGCCGCCGTTCGCTCACGACCGGATCTTGCTCAGCGCGACCGCGGCAGGGAGAGCCCCCACTCAAAACCCGCGTACCACACGTTTCCGTCCACGCCGGGATTCTGCTGGGCCGTGTACGCGTTTGACAGATGATGGTACTTGTAGCCGGCGCGAATCCAACGCGCGTCGGCTACACGAATCAACGCGCCGGCGCCGTACTCGAGCGTGAAGTTGAAGCGGCCCGACTCGGGAATGGGATACGGGTCGCGAAAATACAGCCCGCCGGCCGACGTGGCCGCAAAGAATGCGACGCGATTCGTGCGTGGTGACGCCATCTCGATGCCGAACGGCGAAATGCCCACCGCGTAGGCGACGTCCTGGCTGAGCAGCAGGCCGTCGTCGCTGGTGAGTCCGCCGTAGCCGATGGGCGCGGTACGTCCCTGGAAGCGGACGAGTGGCAGGAGCTGGGCGACGTACGAAATATCGAGTCGACCGAGTTGAAGCACCGGTGTGGCGGCCTGCACACCTAGAAATAGATGTGACCGGCCGGGCGTCGTTCCGAGTCGTTCGGTCACGGGAGACTGGGCCGCGCGACCGACGTACGGCCCGATGCGCCAATCTGCGCGGTTCAACACGGGCGCCGCCGCCGGCGCCGCAGTCTCGGCGGGTTGGCTGCCGTTTACGGATTGCGCTGAAGCCACCCTTGAAGCGACTAGTGCCGCGGCTCCCGCAAGCAGTAGTGCGCGGACCGGCAATCGGTTCCTGTGCGAACGCTTCAAGGGTTTGGGCAAGTCCAAATGGGATAACTCGCACTCGGTGTTGGCTGCGAGGTGGCGACCGGTGCGAAAGGCCGAAGAGGCGAGAGCGATTGCTGGTGCAGACATACACACCGTGCGTGAGGGCTGACCAGTACGCGTAGGATGCTAAGCAGTTCAGACGGTGGCACGACTCGGCGCTTGGGTCGGATACGGCCTCACTGCGCGCGGTAAGCGACCACCGTCTCGAGATCATCCTCGTCACGCAGCACGACGAACACAAACTGATCACTCGCCGTTACAAAGCGCGCGTGTTTCGGAAGTCGATAGCGGTTGTGTCGCACGCCGTCGGGGTTCAGCACATCGAGGCACTGTCGGTCGGGCTCGGCGCAACTGACTGGGATGTAGAGCCAACCATTGTCGCTGAGCCGAGCGCCAAGCTGAAAGTACGGTTTTTGCGCAGGCCACTCGTCAGGCTCCCCGATGACAACGCGCGGTATTGGAGTTCGTGCATCGAGTAGCCTACGCGCGTGTGCGGTGCCTTTCGCGGTTTGGTCGCGAGTTTCCTGTACAATCTTGAGACGTTCTTCAGGCAGGAGCGGGTAACGAGCGCCTGGCACACGAACCTCACGTTGCAGCGTGCCGTTCTCGTCAATGAACTCGACGCGATATTCGTCTCCCCTGATCACGCGCAGTGTTCCGTCGCGCGCGACCACTGCAGCGTCTGACGGAGAGAGCGACGCGAGATTCACACTCACTCGTAGCGTCTGTGAATCAGCCAGTGGTTTGCGCAGCAGCGGCAATCGTTCGAACCACAGCGTTGCCAGTGTGTCGTACTTTGACGAGGCAAGATTCTGCATTCGCACGACGTCGATTCGCGATGTTGCGGAATCTCTCGCAGCGCCAACCGGTCGTGCAAATACGTGCGCGTAAATGCGTCCGCGCGCGTCGGTGGCGAACGCCTGCGGTAAGGTGAGCAATTCGCGTCGGTCTGTTGAGAGCGTAACGGTGCGTATCGGCTCGCCCTCCGCCGTAACGAGCAGCATGCGCAACTGCGCGGCGTCGTACATGGCGATCGTATCACCCGGCAAACGGAGCAACTGACCCGCCACCTGATATTCTTTCGGACCAGAGCCCTTTCGACCCACCGAGAGCGCGACACCGGTTCGTCCGTCCAGTCTCGTGAGTGTCATTTCACCGAAGTCGGCCACCATGAGCGAACCGTTCGCGAGCGGCAGCGCGTAGCCGATATCTGTGAACTGCGCGGCGTAGGTGCGGTACGCGGCGCTCAGATCACGTTCAGGGATTGGGGGCTGGCTCTCGACGCGCGCTACCAACAGGCTTGTGCAGCCGAGTGCGACCAGTGCGCCGCGCTTGAACATTCTGGCTCCGTTGGGCGTTCGCGACTGGGAATCCATCGTGGATGGCGGTGGTGTCAGAACAACGGCTCGTCTGCTTAGCGCCGGGGCAGAGCAGAAACTTGATTTCATTGTTTCGAGGTGTTGCCGGGATGCATAGACAAACGGTGGTTGCTGCGGTCTGCGCAAGTGTCATGATCTGCGAAGCTCTTGCGGCCCAATCGCCCGTGGCGTTTTCCGAGCGCACGGTCCGGCACGTGCGCACCATTGGCGAGCGCATCGACGATGCCCTGGGGCGAGTGGCCGGTCTGGCACTGGATACACGCGGCCAGCTCTACGTGTTCGACGCCACAAGCAAACAGATCGACCGGCTCGACACTACCGGCAAACGTGCACGCTCGATCGCACACGCAGGCGGAGGCCCCGGCGAGTTGCAGCAGCCGTGGGCACTACGAATTCACCGTGATACGATCTACGTGGCGGACGAAGTGGCCGGTCAGCATCGTTATCTCACGGATGGGAGGTGGATTGGCACAACGCGCGACGCCGACGCAACCCACGAGAGATTCGGATTGCGCAGCGGGCACGTGCTTGAGTTCTCCGATCTGCTGGCAAAGGGCCGCTTGCCGTACGATCAGACGCCTCGCAACGAGCCCTACTTTCGCCATCTGATTCTGACTAACGCGCGCGGCCGGATCGACACCCTGATGTCATGGCGTACAGATCATGCCGTTTCAATCTCCGGCGCGCGAACCGAACTCTCGTCCACCGGATTTGGACAAGAGGCGACGTGGGCACTATTTGGCGACAGCGTGTTGACCATCGCTCACGGGTATACAGGCGTGGTACGCTGGTTGCGCGTGACAACAAACGGATTTACACCGATTCGCACCGACTCGATTCGCCAAGAACCGCGCGAAGTCACACCAGACGATGTGCGCACTGCACAACGTCGCGTAGCCAGCTCGGGATTTCAGATCTCGATGAGCGGCGGCGGTACATCACCGCGGTACAGCGATGCGCCAATTCCGCGGCTGCTGAACACACCGTCGCTTCACTCTGTCGCTACACGTGCGCTAGCGTCGAACGACGGCGCCCTGTGGGTGAGTGCTGCACGCGTGGAGACGGTGTTTCAGACGCTGCGTGGCTCGCTATCGTCGAAGGCCGTCGTGCGGGAGAATGTGTGGACCGTGTTTCCGGCCACCGGATCGCCGTATCGCGTCACGCTGCCTGGCGATCGGGTGTTGCTCGCGGTGCGCGACAACACGCTGTACCTTCGGGATACCGAAGACGCATTTGTGATTCATGTGATGGCGGTGCGGTAACAGCGATTGGAGGGCCGTCGGTGGTAAACGTTTCGCACAGACTCTGCCGAACGCACTTCTTCTGCAGTGTGGCGATCGCCTTGTGCGTTGCCGCGCCACTGCACGCACAGGGAATCGTTGGTACGCTGCGCGCGGAGCCTGACGCGCGACTGGCGGGTGGTGTTGTCGTCACGGTGAACCGAGCCAGCGATGGTGCGCTCGTTGCCCGCGCAGTGACGGGACAACGCGGCACGTTTCGACTGGCGGTCACGACCGACTCCATCATCGTACGCGCGCTGCGTATCGGGCATCAACCGTACACACTCGGCGCGCTGCGAGTTGCTGCGGGGGCGCGCCAAGATCTGAGTGCCACACTTCCTGACGCGCGCATTACGCTCGCGACGTTCCGAGCACAAACAGATAACCGCTGCCGTACGCGCACCGATGGTGCCGCGTTGGTTGCGCAGCTGTTCACCCAGGCGCGCACCGCGCTCTTGTCGTCGGAGCTGGTGTCGGACGACGGGCGTCCTCAGTCGCGGTATCGTCTCGTCTCGGAACACTGGAACGCGCGTGGTGAACGCGTTGATTCGCTACGCGGCGTGACCGAAGAAATCACGGACTCGCTGCGTGCGTTTCAGAGTGTGTCAGTGGACTCACTGGTCGCGGGCGGGTACGTCGTCAATCAGTCCGACGGAAGCACCGTGTACCGGGCGCCGGACGCCCACGTGTTGGTGGACGACCGCTTTCTTTCGAACTACTGCTTGCAGTTGGCCAACGATCACGCCGAACAACCGGAGTGGATTGGCGTGAGTTTCCGACCCGTGCGCACGCGACGTGGGGTCAACGAGGTGCAGGGCACGTTGTGGCTAGATCGCACCACGTACGCGTTGCAGCAGATGGAGTTCAGTTATCTCGGCCTGGACGCCGTGACACGAAAAGCGAACCCAGGCGGCTGGATGGCGTTCGACTCGCTGCGTAGCGGCGCGTGGTTTGTGAGTCGCTGGGAAATTCGCATGCCGAAAGTTGCCAAGCGCGTGGAGGTCGCACCGCGAAGCATTGTGAATCCGGATCGAGTGATCACCGAGCAGCGAGTGCTGCTCGGGTGGCAACACATTTCGGGCGAGGTGATGAGCATTGCAGTGAACAGTGAGGTGCAGTATTCAGCAGATGTGGCGGTCGCGGACCCGATACCTGCTGCTGACATCGCTGGTGACACGACTCGCGATACATCAGCTCTGGTGTTGAGTGTGCCCGATACCACGGCGCGTGAAATCGTCACGGCTTTACCGACCGCAGATTCGTCAGCGTTCACTGTGCCTTCGTCTGGCGCCATGCTGCTCGTCAGGGATGCCAGCAACAATCCCATTCCCTACGCGCTTGTGTACGTGGGGAACAGCGCCGCGCGCGCGACGGACTCACTCGGGCGTGTGCTGCTGGCGCGAACAGATCGACTCGACGTGGATGTGCGCGTGCAACGCATCGGATTTCGGCCGTACCAAGGTTCCGTGGTGCGTGCATCAAGCTCCGCGCCGTTTCTGATATCGTTGTCGCCCGCAAACCCCACGCTGTCGGAAGTGCGCGCGGTGGCACCACGCAACACCGCGCTGTCGCGCACTGGCTTCTATGATCGCATGGAGCGCGTGCGCCGAGGTGCAATAGTTGGAGAGTTCGTTGCGCCTGAAGAGTTGGAGTTGCGCGCGCAGGCAAACATTGCGCAAGCGCTGTACGGCAAACGCTACGTGACGGTGCGCGGAAGCAGCGTGTTCGGACGCGGAGGATGTCGCATGCAGGTGCTGCTTGACGGCAAGCTCATGGACGGGAATAGCCTCGACGCATATGTCAGTGGCAACGAGGTCATGGCGATCGAGGTGTATGCATCAACCGCAAACGCACCGGCCGAGTTGATTCCGCTCACCAACCGAGGCTCGTGTGGAATTGTCGCGCTGTGGACGGGACCCAGGCGCTGACGCCCGGCACTAGCGACGAGGGGGAGATGGTACCGGTTTAGGTAGCGACTCTGCGTTCAGTTCCACGATGCGCATGTTCGCTGGACCCTTGGCGCTCAGCTTTCGCACCAAGAGGCTGCGAGGTGCCGCGAAGGCAACGATCGATTCGTCGGACTCAAGCTGGATTCGATACAGTGTATCCGATTCCACCGAAATCATGTCCCAAACGGAGGCGATCGGCGTCGATGAGGAAAAGAAGTCGGCATCTCTTCGGCGCACAAGCAAGTCGCCGCGCGAATTCGCAAACAGAGTGCTGATTGTTCTTCCGGAAGCTCCGCGACCCAACGTTGCGGCCGCTGTGTACAGGTCTTTGGTATATCCGTACATCACCAGCGGTGGATTCGCCGTCCAGTCCGCAACCGCCTTTTGCCATTCACTTTCCGAAAGCCCGCGTGCGATTGCTTGCAGTCGCAGATGCGTTGTGAATGTTCCGTTCGTACTGACCGACTCGACGTCCCAACCGTTTCCTGCGGCGAAGAACAAACCTTTCGTTTCGCTCAACGCAAATCGAGGTGACGGTGCGAACGGCGGCGGGAGCGCATCGGCACCATTGGGTGCGATCGCACGTGGCGACGAATCTTCGCGAGTGACAACGTCGCTCCACGACCGAGACGACGCATCGAACCGCCGAACTGTACGAAACGGCAGTCGTGCGGCCTTGTACTCGCCCGCCAGCTCAGACACTTGCGCGTACCAATCGCCCTTGAATGCGCCGAGAAGGCGCGACTGTTCGAACCCCGAAAGCGAGATGGGTCGCCGGTCCAACTCCATGCCATCTTGCCTGGAGAGTAGAACCAGAAAGTTCAGGTCCTCGAATCGCTCCACGTATCCGACCGTATCACCAACAATGGCGACCGATTCAACGCGAGCGTTGGGCACTGGTACGGACCAGCGAGATGAGCCGTCCTCGGCGTACAGCGCGACGAGCGATCCTGGTTTCAGATGCATCGCTACGGCGACCTCGCCACGATCACTCAGCGCTGCAGCGAACAATGACCGCCAGCCGAGCGCCAGTCGGGCATCAGCTTCGAGCTCAGCTTTGACAATCAGGCGCGCAGAGGAAACGCTCGCACCGAGTTTGCGAAATGCAGTTGACTGAGCGGACAGCACACTGCTTGCCGTCGTGAGTAAAATGGCCGTTGCAAGAGCCATCGCCGATCGCGATGGCACGCGGCAGAATCGCCGTTCACGTACGACGTGTGTCATTTGTTCTTGAGCTTCAAGCTCACGATGCGCGCGATCCGCTCGTCGTCGGCATTGAGTTCGAGGCGAAAGCCAGATGCACTGCCGTGAAAGATTCCCGTCGGAAGCGTGCGCTGTGCTTCGCTGTATTTCAGTGGCCCGCGCTGTGCCAGCACGTTGCCCGATCGCGTGTCAAGCACTTCAACCCAGATGTCAATCATGCGGTCGCGCGTCGCGGCATCAGGCGCACGACCAGATGAGCGCGACCACTCTTGCGCGTTGGGTGCGAGCAGAATCACCATCAACAGATCATCGCCCAGGTCCCAGAGCGACTCAATCTCGTGCGGCGGAACAGACGGTTCTCTTCCAGGGCGCGCTCGATCAGCGCCCTCCGGATACCATGGCACCGAGCGTTGCAGCGTACGAAGGAGCGTTCCGTTCACATGCCACTGCTCGAGCACGTAGCCACGGCCTGTAGCAGCGGGCGGTCCCGCCCAGAATCGGTCGCCGGTCGAATATGCGATCCGACGAGCGCGGTCCGTATTCGCGAACTGCAACTCGGCCGGCGAAACATTGCCAAACCTTCTGAGTACTTGGGGGCGCGTCTTCTCTGTTGCTCGCATTGCGCTCATCACGGCGAAAAACTGCGCTTCGGACTCCCGTCCTGATGCGTCAAGAACCTGGCCGTCGTCAAGCACAGCTGTTTCTTCTGGCGCTTTGAATGCTGTGAACTGCGCAGTGCGCTGATGACGGTACTGCGCATCGAACAAATGCCAGCGCCCGGCGTTGTCAAAAATGTAGAGACCACCGCCGCGCACTGGAGCAATGTTGAGCGGACCTGGCGTAAACTCTCCCGGTCCTTGGCCACCGCGCCCAAACGAGCGCTCCCGTCGACCAGTTGCCGCCCAGACCGTCACTATTCCGGAGCGTTCGCTCGTGATGAATCGGCCTGATGGGTCTCGCACCACACGTTGTCCAACATCTCCCACCGACTGTCCATCGGGAATGAGCACAACGCTAGACTCGACCACGTCGAACGTGCACGCGGGAGTTGTTGCTGGCACGCGCCATACCTCACCCGCCTGCCAAACACGCGCACGGGCACGAGTACACTCGCGCTGCGACCTCGGCCCCTCCGTAGTAGCGGTGTTGGCTTGTGCTTCAGACGCCGTCGGCCACGCCAACGCGATTGTTAGAACTCCGAGATGAACGCCAGTTCGCGCTATACTCGCACAAATCACTATGGACTCCTTTCGGCGTGAGACGAAGCAAAGGCTCCTCCAATACCCACGAGACGCCCAAAGTTTTCTTCGTCAGTCCCCGACTCGGAGCCCCAGGCGCTAGCTCAGAACGCCTCACTAAACGCCACGTACAACCCACTCTGCCCCGAGCGACCAAACGCGTAGTCCACACGTACGGTTGACCGAGTCGCGGCATCCAGGCGATAGCGAAGTCCCGCTCCAAACGTTGGCAGCATCTCGCCCGACGAAAGATCACTCGCTGACGACGCGATCACGGCGCCACCACCAAAAACGGCCGCACCAAACTTGCGCACGGTGGGCGAGCGATACTCCGCCTGCGCCGCCGTCATCCAACGATCCCGATAGCGACCGGCTGCATACCCGCGCATCGCGCTGCTGCTTCCGATGAGTGCGAGCTGATCGAACGGCGGCTCGCCGGCCGTGCCCTGCACCAGCAGCTGTGCCGCAACCACGTGACTCGACCGGATCGACCGGTACGCACGTGCGTCGAGGCGAACGCGCTGGAAATCGAACTCGGATCCGATCGCCTTATTCGCCACACTGCCCGTGAGCTCCACGAAATGACCGCCAGTAGGTGCGAACAGATTATCCCGGGTGTCGGCCACCAGACCCGCGCTGCCAAGCACCGTGCGACCGCCCGAAGAGCCCAGCACGGTGCCACTCTCGAGCACCAAACCCGGATCGGTGCGCACAATCTCCTGTTCGATGCGACGCGCACCGGCCTGTATCCAGATCGACGGCGCAATCAGTCGCTGCACCGTAAGCGCGAGCTCAGTGCCGCGTGGTGTGTAGGCTTCTTCGGCCGAATCCGGCGCGCTGTCGCTGACGCCGTAGTAGAGCAGCGGGAACTGCTGCCAGCTGGTGTTCACAAGAAACCGCCAGCGGTTGCCGGTGGTCCACTTGTCGATGTCCATGAACACGCGCGTCTGTGATTTCGCGGTGCGAATGGCGTTGCCAACCAAAGACGACGGGCGCGTGCTGCTGTCGGCGTGGTGACGGGTCACGAAGAGGGCGACACCAAACTGGGCGCCGGTTTCGGGCGCAGCGCCCAGGACGGGCAGCACGACGATGCGCTGTTTGGTTGTTACTTCGTCACGTGCAGCCGGCTGGGCCGAGACCGTTCGCGAGGCAAGCAGCAGCAGGACAATCGGGAGGAAAGAGCGTCGCATTGATCGAGGGGTTGGGCGCCAGTGGCGCGTTCATCTCTACGAAGCAATGCGTGGTCGTGTGGCCAAATAGGTCAGGTGTCGTAGTAATGACGTAGGAGGACCGCTTACGGCCGGATCGCCCGCGCCACCGCTTCCGGATGATCCGCAAACACCCCGTCCACACCAGCCGCGACAAACGCTTTTGCTTCAGCAGCGATGTCTCCAGCAAAACGCTCACCAATGAACACCTTTTCCTGACGCAGCGTCCAGATGTGCACCTTGAGACCAGCCGCGTGTGCGTCGCGCACGAGCGTGGTCTCACCTGACGCGAGCGGTAAGACCATTCGCTTTTCGGGACCAATGCCGTAGGCGTACCTGGCAACCTCGCGCAGTCCATCCGCAGTGATCATTTCGGCGTACGTGGGCACGCCATTGGTGGCCGTACGATCACCCGGGTTGCCGCCGGCGATGAGCTGAATCAAGCGCACGGGCGTTTTGGTCTTGAGCGCGCGCAGGTTTTGCACTTCGAACGACTGAATGAACACCGGTGCATCGGCGCGATTCCAGCCCGCACGATCAAGTGCGGCGATCAACGGCTCCTCCAGCGGCAAGCCGATCGAGCGAAAGTAGGTGGGGTGTTTGGTTTCCGGATACACGCCTACCACACGTCCGCGTGCCTGACCAAGCGAATCGGCGAGCGCGAGCACTTCGTCAAACGTGGGAATGCCGAACTGGCCGTTGTATGACTGATCGCGAAACTCGAGCCGCTCGCGCGCACGCAGCGATCGCAGTTCACTCAGCGTGAAGTCTTCGGTAAACCATCCGGTGATCGAGTCACCGTCCACCACTTTTGTTGTCTTGCGGTCGGGAAACCTGGTGGCGACGTCGGTGGTGCTGCCAATCTCATTCTCGTGTCGCGCGACCAGCACGCCGTCCTTCGTTCTCACAAGATCCGGCTCAATGTAATCCGCCCCCATGTGCACGGCGAGCGTGTACGCCTCCAGCGTATGCTCGGGACGGTGTCCGCTCGCGCCGCGGTGGGCGATCAGCAGCGGCGACGGATCATTGGCAACCGCAGCCGAAGATGCCCCGGAAGACGATGCGGCCGCCGAGTTGGTCGGCGCAGGAAACGACGGTCGATAGCTCACGCGGCACCCCTCAAGGAACAGCATCGCAAGAAGCGGCAGCATCGCCGACAGCCTGACCAGCAACCGGGCACGGTTGGAAACGGACCAGCGTCCACGCACAGCGATTTGTCTCGCGAGCAGCATTGCAGAGAGCCAATGGAAGAGTCAAACAATCGGTGAGGTGCCGGGTACCACACGGGTTTCCCAACACGAACATCGTTCCGACTGGCAACCTATCGCCGCATACGGCCGTACCTCATGGTACCCGTGAATCTGTGACGGCGTTGCGACACAGCGGGCGAAGTATGATCGTAGTGTAAGCGACCCGCACGCTCCCGCCCCTGCCCCCGCTCCCGCCAAATGAACGCACCACCGCCCGACCTGCAAGAACGACTCGCCCGGGCACTCGCCGGACAGTACGTCGTGGAACGGCTGTTGGGACAGGGGGGCATGGGCACCGTATTTCTAGCCCGCGATGTCACGCTCGACCGGCCGGTGGCCGTCAAGGTCGTGTCGCCGGAAATGGCCGCGAGCCCCGAGGTGCGGCAGCGCTTTCTGCTCGAAGCGCGCACCGTCGCACGCCTGCGACATCCGAACATTGTGTCGGTGTACGCGGCGGGCGAATCCGACGGGCTACTCTGGTTTGCCATGGAGTACGTCCCGGGCGAAAGTCTCCGCGACCGGTTGCAACGCGAGCAGCGCATTCCATCCGCTGAGGTCATGGCGATCACGCATGATCTGGCCATGGCACTCGACGACGCGCACGCGGCGGGCGTGGTGCACCGTGACGTGAAGCCCGAGAACATTCTGCTCGACCGCGAGACGGGACGCGCGATGCTCACCGATTTCGGTGTGGTGCGCGCGCTTTCCAGCGCGGATGCGGGGCTCACCGGCGCCGGCTTTGTGCTCGGCTCACCGCGTTACATGAGTCCTGAACAGGCGTCTGGCGAACCCACGATTGACGGTCGCAGCGATCTGTACTCGCTCGGCTTGGTGGCGTACGAGATGCTGGCCGGACGACCGGTGATCGAAGCCGAGTCGGCGGCCACGATCCTGGTGAAGCATCTCACCGAAGAACCCACGCCGCTGCGCACGCTGTCTACCGATGTGCCGGACGAACTCGACGCGGTGATTGCGCGAGCGCTGCGCAAAAAACCCGACGAGCGCGCACCGCGCGGTCGAGCGATGGCTGCGGCCCTTGAAGGGTTGGACGAAGACGAGTTGGCCACGACGTCGGGCAAGCGCGTGGTGTCTGGCGCACGACGCGTGGGCAATGCAAAAGCGCCGAAGCGTTCGAACAAGCGCTGGTTGGCGATCGCCGCGGGTATCGGTGTGGTTGCACTTGGCAGCATTCCATTGTTGTCAGGTGGTGGAGAATCTGCGCCGAGCAATCAGCAAACGTGGCTCGTGGCACCGTTCGAACTGCAAACGGGCAACGCGTCGCTCGATTGGTTGCGTGAAGGCGCCGTCAACATGCTTGGGCTCACGCTGTCGCAGTGGAACGATCTGAGCGTGGTTGACTACGAGCGTACGCTCGATCTGCTCAAGAACGCGTCCAACGATGAGTCGCGTCGTGTTGGCCTTGAGGACGCGCGGCAGATTGCACGACGCGCGTCGGCGGGCACGGTCATCATGGGACAGATCACGACCGCCAACGATTCGTTGTTTGTCGTGGCGCGTCGCTATGACGTGGCCAGTGGTAACAAGATTGACGATGCCACCGCCGGTGCACCGATCGGTGGCGATCCGCGCGTGCTCTTTGAACGCATTGCGCGCGAACTGCTGGATCTGGCCGGCGGACCGGCACTCTCAATGGAGTTGGCCAAGCAGACCACAGAATCCGTTTTGGCGTATCGTCTGTATCTCGAAGGGTCGAGTGCGCTCAACCGCTGGCGACTTGATGCCGCCGACTCGCTCTTTGCCGAGGCGACTCGCATTGATTCCACGTTTGCACTCGCGCATTACAAACGTTCGCTCGGACTTGGCTGGAAAGGTGCGCTCGATTCTCTCTACGAGCAGTCATCGACCCAGGCCGTTGCCTACGCGTCGCGGCTTTCGCCGCGCCAGCGTGAGCTGGTGTTGGCGCATCATGATCTGGTGATGGGCTTTACCGCGTCTGGCAAGGGCGACGCGGCCGGTGCACTGCGCAGCTGGACCAACGCGCGTGATCGGTTGCAGGCCTTGCTGGCTACTGATTCAACAGACGCCGAGGTCTGGTATGGCCTGGCCGATGCCGAGTTTCACTCCGTCGCCAATGGCGGCGTCGTGCCTCCCGATTCGATTGTCACCAGGTACACGCGTGCGATGCGCGGCTTTGAACGCGCGATCGCGCTCGATTCTACATTTCATCTGGCGTACTCGCATCTGCTGGGCATTTATAACTACGGCCTGACCGAGCAGTTCGGCGTGCTGATTGTCGGCGACTCCATGCTGTTGGCGAGTTCGGTGCCAGACAGCGCACGTCGTCGCACACTGCTCAACGACGCGCAACGACGCGCGCTGACATTTGCCCGCGGATGGGTTCGGCAAGACGCGGACGCTGCGCAAGCGTGGGATGCACTCGCCAACGCCTTCATCGCCTCACAGCAATACGACTCGGTCATTTCCACCATCCAGCGCGCGCAGTCGCGTCCTGCGGTGTATTCTGCCGCGTTGGCGTACAGGCTTCCGTTCGTGTACGCGTTTAGTGATCAATTTCCTGAAGCGCGTGCCGCGCTGCGCGCCGCAATGTCGGGTTTCCCTCCGGAATCACTTGGTGTACGCACCACCGCGCCCGGCGTGCTCTTTCCACTCAGTGGCATGACGATGGCCGGCGCAACCGGTGCCGTAGGGCTGCTTGACTCGCTCGCAGCAATCGCAAGCGAGGCGGAAGTCACGATGCCGCTCACGAACACACCAACGAAAAGTACCGCGGCGTGGTTTTCGGCTGGCGTTCGCCTCGGTGCTGGAGCGAATCCCACACCCGCGTTGTTGCAGCAAATACGCGAAGGCGTGAAAGCGCTCGATGGTATTCAGTCTGGTGGCGGCGCGCAGGTGCGCAGCCAGACGCTCAGCATTCCATACGCTGCATATCTGGCGAGCGGCGATACGGCATTGGCACGCACCGCATTGCGCTGGGCGTCAGAATCCAAGCGTCCACTGACCGAGATCGAAGCGCGGCTCGCGCTTGACCGTGGTGATACCGCAACGGCACGGAAAATTGCCGCGCAGTTTCGCGCGCCCGATTCGCTGCGCGGCGTCGCACTCTCCATGGGTGGGCTTCGTGTGCTGACGCAGGCCGATGTGCGCGCTCGGCTGGGCGATTTACGCGGCGCGGCGGCAACGTACGAAGCAATAGATCCACGCACCTTTCAGCTTGCCTTCGTTGAAACAGGACCAGCGCTCTACACACGCAGCTTCCTTGCACGAGCACGCGTGTACGAACAGCTGAACGACAAGCCGCGCGCGATCGCGGCGTATGAAAAGTTCGCGGCCGCGTGGGAAGGTGCAGATCCGGCACTGCACGCAGAGCTACGGGAAGCGCGCACCGCCATTGCCAGGCTCCGCGATGCCGGACAGCCACGCACCATTACACCTGGTGCATCACCCGGAGACAAGCCGTGAGTCAGCGCGAGTTGGCGCCTGAGCAGGATGAGCTTGTACTTGTTGAAGCCATTGGAAATGCCGCCGCGTCAGGTGATGTGCTTGCACTCTCTGCGCTCGTTGAAAAACATCCTGCGCTGATCAACAAGCGACGTACCGACGGGTGGACCGCCTTGCATTTGGCCGGATTTTTCGGGCATGTCGACGTTATGCGGTATTTACTCGCGCATGGCGCACATACCGAAGTACGATCTGACAATCCCACGTCGAACATGCCACTGCACGCCGCCATTGCTGGTGCGGCGAATAGCGAGGCTGTGGCACTGTTGCTCGACGCGGGTGCTGACGCCAACAGTGTTGGTGGACACGGCGTCACGCCGCTGCATCTCGCCGGCGCACGCGGCACCCGCGAGATCGCGGATCAGTTGTTGGCGCATGATGCCGATGTTTCCGCGCGCATGGACGACGGTGCACTCGCGTCAGACCTGGCAGCAACGCGTGAACATCCGGAAGTCGCAGCCTATCTGGTGCAACGTCTCAAACAACGCGACGCCTGACAACCAAACGACACAGCCGCAAGAATGCGTGCTGTGTCGTTGGTTATTCCATTACAGCGGGTCGCGCTCGAAGCGCAGACTTACTGCCAGGTACGCAACCAGCGGTTGAAGTCGCGAAGCAACACGGCTTCTTCGTCTTCACCGAACATGCCGCCGAGTGCCGGATCGGCACTGTTGAGCTGCTCAACGCGCAGCATCTGCGACATGGTGCGTCCGCCCGCGGTCACGGTGACTTTGTAATCACCCGTTCCGGCCAGACCGCCGCCACCACCGCCGCCGCCACGTCCGCCACGACCACCACCGCCGAACGGATTGAAGTCGGGTCCCATGGCTTCACGCATGGCCGCGAATACCTGCTGCACGCCTTCCGCCGCGCCGCCCGCCGGGGCAGCAGCGCCGCCGGGGCCGCGACCGCCGCCTGCGGCTGCGCCACCCGTGGGGAAGCTCGGCGTGGGACGCGTTTCGCCCGGACGAAGGTTCGGAGCACCTCCGCCGAAACCGCCGCCACCGAATCCGCCACCACCACCGCCACCGCCACCGCCGAATCCGCCACCACCGCCGCCCATGAGCGCCTGAATACCCGCTGCGCCCTGCGACATGGCGGTGCGCGCCTGCGCAATCAGGTTGGCGGGAATGGTGCCGTCCTTTTCAAGCGAGTCGAGCACGAACGTGGTGCGCTGCGCCTGCTGAATGCTGTCACGCAGCTGCGCCGGTGAAAGCGGCGGAGCAGGCGGTGTCTTGCCACGCATGTTCCACGAGAAGCGGTGCACGCCCGGGCCACCAGGTCCCGTGGTATTGATCAGCGTATCACCCAGTGCATCCTGCACCACGATGCGCGCCTGACCACTGCCCTGCGCCACACGATACCAGATATCCGCGCCGAACTGCGGACTCGGCGCCTGGAACAGTTTGTGTCCGTTGCTTCCACCGTTGATCGGTGACTCACCCCACTGGAACGCGGTGCGCGGCGTAAACAGATGCGCCGACTGCGCGATCACCTGCGGCGTCATTTCCTGCAGCGGTGCCACATCAACGATCCAGATGGAACGGCCATGCGTACCGGCAATGAGTTCACGATCACGCGGATGAATCTGCAGATCGTGCACCGGCGTGGTGGGCAAGCCCGTCATGAAGCGCTGCCACGACGCACCCTTGTTGAGCGACACGTACGCACCAACATCGGTGCCCACATACAACAGGTTCGGGTTGCGCGGATCTTCACGAATCACGTGCACAAAGTCGGCGCCACCCTTGGGCAGATTCGACGCAATCGACGTGAACGTGCGACCGAAATCCGTGCTCATGTACACGTACGGCGTGAAGTTATCACGACGGTGATCATCAAACGTGACGTAGAACGTGCCTTCGGACGCGTACGAACCTTCCACACGCGACACATACGCACCGGCCGCAACGCCCGGAATGTTCTTGGTCACTTCTTCCCACGTGCCGCCATCGTTTTTGGTCACCCAAACACGACCATCGTCTGTTCCGGCAAACAATACGCCGGGGCGCACTGGCGATTCGTTAAGCGACACCACCGTGCCAAACGTTTCGGCACCGGTGACGTCTGGCGTAATGCCACCCGTGGTGCGCAGCGCGACACGCAACTTGGCTGTGTCGGCATACGAGAGGTCAGGCGAAATCGGGAACATGCTCGAACCACGATTGATGCTCTTCATCACACGGTTTGATCCGTAGTAGAGCGTCATCGGGTTGTGCTTGGAGATAAAGAACGGCGTGTTCCAGTTCCAGCGCAGCTGCAGATCGAGCGAGTCCTGCTTCTGCTTGGCGCGCACTTCGGCAATACGACGGCGCATGTCGGCCGTTTCCGGACGATTCATGTCACCGCGAATCACGGCGATGCTGTCATTCCACGCGGCGTACGAATCACGCCAGTTCGGCTTGCGCACCGGCAAACGCGTGCCTGTGGCAAAATCGAGACGGCCGAGTGAGCCACCCTGCGATTCCGAATAAATGATGTTGGGATCGGTCGGATCCTGCGCGGTGACAAATCCGTCGCCGCCACCAATGTTGTGCCACATCGCATTCGTGATCGGGCCCTGACGACGACGGCTCGGTCCGCACCACGATCCGTTGTCCTGCAGACCACCACACACGCGGTACGGCACCTGCATGTCGTACGACACGGCGTAGAACTGGCCGAGCGCAAACGTGTTCGGGAAATCCCACGTGCCGCCGCCGTCGAACGTGATGCCGAGTCCACCATCGTTGCCCACGATGATGCGATTCGGATCTTTCGGATCGAACCACATGGCGTGATGGTCGACGTGCAAACCAACCGTAGTGTTACCGGCGGTCTTGCCACCATCGCGCGAATACTTCACCGGCGTGGATGACCAGAACACCACGTCCGGATCGGTGGGGCTCACGCGCACCTGCGAGTAGTAGAACGGACGCACGTTTTCGGGATTGCGATATTCCCACGTGGTGCCGCCATCATCGGAGCGATACAGACCACTCGGCCGGCGCTGCGGCGCGGTGCGCGGCGTTGCGGCCTTGGGCGCCGTGTCGGCTTCCACCATGGTGTACATGATGTCGGGATTGCTCGCGGCAATCGCGATTTCAATGCGGCCCTTCATGGTGGCCGGGAATCCGCCGCCCTTCACTTCGGTCCACGTGTCACCGCCGTCGGTGCTCTTCCAGAGCGCCGAACCCGGTCCGCCGGAGTTCAGGAAGTACGGACCACGCACGCGCTCGTAGCTCGACGCAAACAGAATGTCGGGATTACGCGGATGTACCTGCACATCAACGAAGCCCGTCTTCTCGTTGATGAACTTTTTCAGCATCCACGTTTTGCCACCGTCGACGGTCTTGTACAGACCACGTTCCTTGTTCGGGCCCCACGCGTGGCCGAGCGCCGCCACCCACACAATGTTCGGATTGGTGGGGTGCACCTGCACGCGTCCGATATGTTGTGTCTCCTTGAGCCCGATGAAGCTCCAGGTGCGTCCACCGTCGGTGGTTTTGTAAATGCCGCCACCGGGGGAGATGGAGTTACGCGAGTTTGGCTCGCCGGTGCCCCAGTACACCGTGTTGCTGTCGGATGGCGCAATCGCGAGATCACCGCCCGAGGCCACGCGCGCCGTGTCGAGCACGGGGAAGAACGTGGTGCCGCCGTTGATCGTCTTCCACACACCGCCAGCGGCGGTGGAGACATAGAACGTGCGCGAGGGCGACGGGATGCCTTCGACGTCGACAATGCGGCCAGCCATGTTGGCCGGACCGATGTTGCGCCAGCGCAGGGCGCTGATGGCCTGCGCGGCGGCGGCCGAGTCGCTCGGGGCTGAGGGGCCCTGGGCAATCGCCGGCGCCGAGAGCGAGGCCGACAAGCTGGCCACGCCCAGGGTGAGGAGCGAGAATCGAGTGGTGCGTCTCATGGTGCGGAAGGAGATCGGAGGGGACCTGCGGGACATCAGGAATCTTTACAAAAGCTGCAGCGGTTCAACCTGTGGTTACGGAGCGGTGAACGCCACCGTTGGGTCACCGGGGAATGGCGCTGGCTATTGGTTGCGTGTGGCGGTTAGTCGCCTTGCCACTGCGGTTCACGGCGGGGCACCCACCGTTCGGCCCGTCCCACCCGCTTGCCAGCGCGGACCAACACAGGTTTGTTACAAGAGGGCGTGTTTTTTACTCGACAGCTAACGCTCGGAGTCCTACCATGCGAAGCAAAGCGCGAGCGACATCACCCGGTACTCGCCGTCACGCACTCACCCTGATTGAATCGGGTCGCGCGATTGGCAAGCGTGAAGTGCTGCGCACGTTGTTGGGCATGTCGGCGCATCTCGCAACCGTGGCGAGCACGGTGGTCCTGATGTCGATTGACTACCGGTTTACAGCGGCGGAAGAAGACGCGCCTGGCCCCGTGTACATCGCGCCTGAAAAGAAGGATGTGTCGCGCGCCTCGGAAGAACGGTTGAGCTACGTGGGACTCACCGGCGACGTGCGCGGCGCGCCGGAGCCGGAATTGTCGGACTTTGCGCCGCCGTCTCCGGAGTTGCCGATTGGATCGGCGCAGGCGGGCACGGACGTTGTCGACGACATATCCGTTCCGTCATCGGCGCTCGAAGAGTTTGCCCTGAGCGAGATTCAGGTGGATTCGGTGGTCACCACGGATCCCACGAGCGGTGGCCCGGCCTATCCGCCCACGTTGCTGAACGCGCGCGTTGAAGGCGAAGTACTGGCGCGATTCATTGTGGATTCCACCGGACGCGCGGATCCTGTTTCCTTTATGGCGCTACAGACCAGCGACACTGCTTTTACCAATGCGGTACGAACGGCGTTACCGCTCATGAAGTTCAGGCCAGCGCGTTTGCGTGGCACACCGGTGCCGCAGGTGGTGGTGCAGAGCTTTGCGTTTCGCATTCAGGCGCTTCCCAAAGACACCATCAGGATCCTGCCGCCAATCCCCGGACGCGGGAAATAGGCCACAACAGGCACTCGGGCGGCGGACCGCGTAACTTGGGTGGGTGAACTATTTCTACCCACCCTGCAGCCGGTTATTCATCGTGCTTCGTTCCACTTTCCGCAGACTGTCAGTCGCCGCGTTGGCTGCAACGCTGTTCATCGCGCCCGCGCACACGATGCGTGCGCAAGCGGCGAGCCCCGCGGCCGCCGCACCGGCCAGCGTTACCGTGCTCGAGGCAGGCGCAGCTCCGCGCCGCGCACTTCGCCTCAAACTTGTGTCTGGCGCGAGTGAACTCGTCTCCGTGCGTCAGAAGATCAGCATGAACATCGAGATGGGCGGCATGGCCATGCCGGCGCAAGTACTTCCCACCACGGTGTCGACCACGCGCTTTAATGTGTCTGACGTTGCGGCTGATGGATCAGCCGCAATCAACGCCGAGTTTGTGAACGTCGAGTTGGATGCCGAGGGTGCAGATCCGATGCTGGTCAGCGCCATGGGTCCACAACTCTCGGCGATGAAAGGTGTGAAGATGAATTACACCATGAGCCCAACCGGTCAGATTTCCAAGTTGGAGTTTGGTGCGGGCGCACCTGCGGCCGCGATGCAGTCGGCGCAGTCGATTGAACAGATGAGCGTGGCGTTTCCAACCGAAGCCGTTGGTGTTGGGGCGCGGTGGAAAGCCTCACGCCCCGTGACACAAAACGGCATGACGATTCAGCAGGACGTGGAGTACCTGGTGAAGTCGCTCACCGCCGACAGCATGACGCTCGAAATGGTGTTGACCCAGACAGCGAAAGATCAGGTGATGGACCCATCGGCCATGCCGGCCGGCGCATCCGCAAAACTGCGCAGCCTTGATGGCAAAGGCACGTCAACACTGGCCATTCGTTTTGATCGTATGCAACCGTCGATGGACATGAAGATGGACATGAAAATGGCCATCGACCTGGAAATGGGCGGTCAGGTCAACTCCATGAATCAGACCATGGTGATGGAAATCAAGACAGCGCCGGCAGCAAAGCCGTAGTCGGCTGCTCGCGCTCCTGCTCCTGTTCGAGTGGTGGCGCGAGCAGTTTGTACATTACCGGCGTGACGAGTCGTGCAATGAATGTGCTCGACACGAGTCCGCCAATGATCACCCAGGCGAGTGGTGAGTAGAGCGCCGATCCTTGCAATGCAAGCGGCAGCAAACCACCAATAGCAGTGATCGCCGTGAGTACAATCGGCACAAAACGAATTTCACCGGCCTTCTGAATCGCGTGATCGAGATCGTACCCTTCACGCCGCAGTTGGTCGGTGAAGTCCACCAGCAGGATTGATGTCTTGATTTCGATGCCCACCAGGGCAACGAATCCGATCATGGCGGTGAACGACAGCGTGTAGCCGGTGAAGAGCAGCGCCAGAATGCCACCCACGACACCAAGCGGAATCACGCTGGCCACCACAAGCGTGGTGCGGAAGCTGCGGAACTCGAGCACGAGAATGGCGAGTATTCCGAACACGGCCACAATGATTGCCGATCCGATGCCGCCAAAACTCTCTTCGCGGCTTTCGATTTCGCCGGCTGGATACACCCGATAGCCGTTGGGAATATCGAGCGACGCGAGTTGCGCCAGAATATCGCGCGTGACGCGATCCGTGTTGTAGCCCGACTGCACATAACTGGTAATGCTCACCGCACGCACGCGCTCGCGATGATCAATCACCGTTGGCTTTGCTTCGAACTGCAGCTGCGCAACCTGTGACACGGGAATGAGCGCGCCCTGCACCGACGGCACGTAGATCCGGTCCAATGCCTCGGGCGTTGGTCGGCCATCATGATCAAGGCGCACCACGAGCGGATGCTCGTTTCCGTCGTCACCGCGAAAGAATCCCGCCTCAAGACCGGCAATACCGAGTCGCAGCGTGCGATCAATCTCCACACTCGGAATGCCGAGCAGGCCGGCCTTCTGCCGGTCGACGGCTAACCGAAGATCGGTGCGGCGCAAGCGAATCGGGTTGCGCACGTACTGCGTACCCGCGGTGCCTTGCACGATCTGCTCAACGCGCGCGGCGAGCACACGCAGGGAATCCAGATCTGGTCCCTCGATGCGCATGGCGATGGGCGCTTCAATTGGCGGCCCGTTTTCGAACTCCTTGAGTTCAATGCGCGCACCCGCGTATTCGGCCAGACGCGAACGCAATGTGTCGAGCATGATCGGTGTGTTCACGGCATCGTACTCGTTGAGCAACACAAACAGCTGCCCTCGGTTCGCCGCTTCTGCTCGTTGAAACACATTGTAGTACACGACCGGATTGTCCTTGCCCACATTACTGAACATGCCACGCACAGACGGATGCGTACCAATCACACGCTCGGCAAATCGCACCGCGCGATCCGTCTCAGCGAGACTCGCGCCATCGGGCGCTTCAATGTCAACGTGAAACTGTGGTGTGCCGGCGGTGGGAAACAGCGAAAAACCCACGGCAGGAATGAGCGCGAGACTGCCGAGCACGACGGCTACGGACAGACCCAGCGTGCGCCACGGATTGGCGAGCGAGCGACCGAGCAGCGGCGCGTACGTTTTGTGAATGCCGCGATCAAGCAGCTGCAGGAATCGATTGCCCTGCGCCGATTCCGTGCGCGGCAGCAACAGACTCGCCAGCCACGGAATGATGGTGAACGACACAATCAGCGAAGCCACCACGGCGTACACCACGGCGATTGGCAGCGAGCGAATGTAGCGACCAGCCAGTCCGGGCAGAAACAACAGCGGCAGGAATGCAAACACCAGTGTTGCCGTGCAACCGAGTACTGCCACCGCGATCTGTTTGGTGGCAAGAATCGCGGCGTCTTTGCGCGTGTATCCGGCGCGGAGGAATCGCGTGATGTTTTCCACTACGACAATCGAATCATCAACCAGCAAGCCGAGTGCGATGACAAAACCAACGATCGACAGTTGATTGATGGAGAATCCCGTGAAATTGAGCAATGCCACCGCCATGGCCAGCGACAGTGGAATCGACACCATCACCACCACCGACGCGCGCAAACCGAGCGGCAGCAATGTGACAATCACCAGCGCCAGTGCGATCACAAAATCCCAACCAAGCCGCGATAGCCGGTTGCTGACGTTCACCGACTGATCGAAGCCGCGCTCCATCTTGACCGTGGCGGGCAACAGCGCTGCTTCGGCATCCAGTTCAGGCCAGATCCGGTCGCGCACATCGTTGATATTGTTGCCCGTCTGCATGGTGATACTCACGAACATCGCGCGCTTGCCGTTCCAGCGCGTCACATGCACGGGATCACCGTAGCCCCACTGCACGTTTGCAATGTCACGCACGCGAACAAGGTTGCCGCTGCTGCCCGCCACCACCGTCTGCTCCATCTCGGCGAGCGAGCGGTAGCGACCAGTCGCTGCCAGATTGAATCGACGTGCGCCCACATCAACGGAGCCGCCGGGAATAGCCGCGTTGTCACTCCCCAGCGCTTGCAACACCTGCGCCGGCGCGATGCCAAGTGTCGCCATGCGCGCGAGATCCAACGTGATATGCACTTCACGTCGCGGAGCGCCCCAGCGATCGGCGCTGCGCACACCCGCCACGCGCTCCACACGTTCCTCGAGGCGTTCGGCGATTACATCCAACTCGTGATACGGGGTGGTTTCGCTCACCAGCGCGATCTGGGCAATGGCCACCGTGTTGTTTTCGTTACGCTGCACATCGAGACGAGCGAGCGACGCCGGCAACTGCGGACGTAGTGCATTGACCTCGCGCAGCACTTCGTCCTGCTTGCGATCGGCGTCTACCACGTCATCAAACTCAACCGTGATTACGGCCAGACCATCGCTGCTGCGCGAGTACAGCTCTTTCACCTTTTCCAGTGAAGCAAGACGCGTTTCGATGGGCTCAGTGACCTGCTGCTCCATGTCTTCCGCATCGGCGCCCGGGTACACGGCAATCACGGTAAAGATCGGTACCGGAAACGATGGATCCTCGGCGCGCGGAATAGAGCGCCAGCTCATGGCACCGAGTGCGATCAGCATAAGGAACAGCAATACGGTGAACTGCCACCGCTTGACGGCAAAGTTTACGATATTCATTTGGCACCACTCACTTCGCGAACGGCCGCGCCGTCCGTGAGATACGCGGCGCCGTTTTGTACCACGCGCTGCACGCTATCGAGGCCTTCCACAGCCACCTGCGCGCCGTTTACAAACAACACGCGCACGGCGTGTCGCACGGCTCGGCCGTCTTTCATGCTGTACACAGTGGCCGAGTCGGCGTCCGCTTCGATGATGGCTTCTACCGGTACGAGCGTCACTTGCGTGGTGGACGGTACGGCGATGGACACGCTCGCCACCGTACCAGCGGGCAACGCGTCAGCGCCAGTCACGGTGATTTCCACCGAGACCATGCCAGTGCGTGCGTCGGTGGCCGCGCCTCGTTGTGATACGCGTCCCGTGTAGGTGGTGCCAGGTGTGGCGTCGAACGTGACCTGTGCAACCTGTCCAATCGCGAGACGGACGGCGTCGCGATCGGGAACACCAATACGCACGACACGACCACGATTGTCGCTGCCGAGTGAAATCACTTCCTGTCCAGGCGCCACGAGTGCGCCGGGTTGCACACGACGACGCAACACGCGACCGCTTACCGGTGCGGTGATGACCGCGTAGTCACGATTGACCTGTGCAGCATCTCGATCCGCTTGCGCGGCGGCGAGTGCAGACTCAGCGTCTTGCAGTTGCGCGAGTGTCGTCACGCTATCGGCGTAGAGTGCACGAACGCGTGCGAGATCGCGCGTGGCTTTATCGAATCCTGTTTTGGCCTTGGTGATTTGCGCGTCGATTTCGCGAAGGTCCAGCGCGCCGAGTACGGCGCCGCGTGCGACCATATCGCCTTCGTCCACGGAAATGCGCGATACGATGCCGCCGATCTTGAACGAGAGACTGATCTCGTCCTTGGGTCCAAATGATCCCGTGGCCGTGATGGCGCGCGACACCGACTCTCGCGAGACATCGGCCAGCGTAATCGGCACCGGCGGGATTTCATTGTCTGGTGTTGCTTCAGCGCCGCTGCAGCCAATGGCCAGCAGGGCGAGGAGTGAGACGAGGGCGTGGCGTGGCATACGAGTGTGAGCCGGGTTGGTGCGCGAGCGCGCTGACGAAACAATCGGGGTGGTCATGCTCTGTTCCTCAGGGCGTAAGGGCGCGCAGTGCGGCGGCGCGTTCGAGTTCAACGCGGCGGGCCGCGTACGAGAAGCGAGTGAGTACAGCGTTCAACTCGGCTTGCGTGAATGCAGCCCGTGCGGCCACGTATTCCACGTGCGGCGCCAGTCCTTCGTCGTAGCGACGGGACACAAGCGTGAACGAGCGTCTCGCGGCTTCGAGTCTCGCCGCGGCCGTGCCCAGTGAACGTTCGGCGACCTGTGCCGCATCCCACGCTTGCGCGACTTGCAGCGTGATAGAGCGCTCCGCTTCGCGCTGCGTGAGTTCGGCTTTGCGCTTTTCGAGAGTCGCTTGTTCGCGTCGTGCGGCGTCTTGTCCGCCATTGAACAGATTCCACTGCAACACGAGCGAGGCCACGGCCACGTTGCCGCTGCCATCAAATCGGTATTGATCGCCTTGCACGCCCCAGTCAGCGGCGAGGGCAACGCTTGGCAAGAACGCCGACGAGGCGAGTTTGATTTGTCGGGATGCGGCATCTACGCCGAGTGCTGCCTGTTGCGCCTCTTCGCGTTTGGCGAGCGCGTCGCGTAGTGTGGCCAGGCGATCGGTGGGCAGTGCACGAACCAGCGAACTGTCGTCGACCACCGTGATGTCCACGTCAGGATCGCGGTCGAGCATGAGGTTTAGCACTCGGCGTGCGGCATCACGTTGTTGTTCGGCGTTGGCCAGTTCCTGTGCGAGCTCCGCGCGGTCGGCGCGCGCTCGGTAGACCGCGTCAACCGTGCCTTGTCCGTTGTTGAACAGTCGGTCCGCCACGCGCTCGTTTTCGGCGAGCACGTCGAGCGAGGACTTGTAGACGTCGACCACGCGGGTTGATGCCGCGTAGCCGAGCCAGGCGAGTTGCACATCGCTGGCGATTTGTCGGGCGGCGAGTTCCTGTTGTGCGCGCGTGACGCCGTGCAGCGTGCGGGCGAGCCGCCACTGTTCGATGGCGCCCTGGTTGAAGACCACCTGTGTAGCGCGGAGTCGCGTTTCCTGCCGGAAGGGGAGCGTGGCCGCGACGTTGGTGGGGAATCGATTTTCGCCGATCAGCTGGTTGAGCGCGGCGTAGGCCGGATTGATGAAGTCGCCGATGTTGACCACCCCGCTGAACTCGGAGTACCGCGCGTCCACGGCGAGTGTGGGAAGCAGCACGCCACGCGCCTGTCGCACGCCGCTGGCGCCCTGGTCGGTGTTCAGGCGCTGTCGCTGGAGGGCCAGGTTGCGCTCGAGCGCCGTGCGCACGAGCTCGTCCAGGATCTGCGCGGCGGTTGGTGCGGGTTGTGCGGGGGTCGGTTGGGCCTTTGCCGGTTGGGCCGGAAGCAGCAGTGCGGCCGCGCTCAGCACGGTGAGGAGTTGGTGCATTCGTCGCATCCAGTCTGTGAGCGGTGCCGTGGCGGCGCGGGTTTTGGTGAACATCGATATGTTGTGTAACAACGTTAGGTACTTGGGCCAAAGAGAGCCTCGCGGGAGCGAGGCTGTTGACCTGGGGCAGGCGGAGAATCAGGTGAGGCTGTTGCGTCGCGTACCGCGAATCATGACGTCGATCGCGAGTCGAATGGTGGACTTGGGATCACGCCAGTCGATCCAAGGATCATTTTCTTTGGCGATATGCAGGGAGACGAGGCCGTGCAAGCCGCTCCAGAAGAGCTGCGCCAGCTGGTGTTCGTCCTGAAACTCGGGGCGGAAAAGGCCCTTGCTCAGCCCTTCCTTCACCGTCATGACGAGGAAACCGTAGGCGTCCTGTTCCGGGTTGTCCTTTTCAATTCGGGACAGATCGAGCCGCTCATGTTGCGTTTGTGTCATGAAGAGGAATCGATACTGGCTTCTATTGTCGAACCCGAAGTCGGCGTATGCGATTCCCATGCGCCTGATGCGTTCGATCGGGTCGGCGATTTCTCCGATCCGGATGAGCGCTGAGGCGAGGGCGCGGAAGTCGAGGTAGCAGAGCTCCTCGATCAGCGCCTCTTTGTCGCGAAAGTGGTGATAGATGGCCGTGGGCGTGTACTCGATGCGGGCCGCGATGGCGCGCATGGTGGTGGCCTCCACGCCATTTTCCACGAAGAGCTCCCGGGCCGCGTCCAGGATGCGGGCGCGGGTTTCTTCCTTCTGGCGGACGCGGCGGGCCGCGGGGCCGGCTTTCGGTGCGGGGGAGGACACGGACATGGGGTTAGCTTAACGATGTTAACCTAACGCTGTCAAGTGGGTCCCTATGGGCGCTGGTCCGGTTTGCCGAGAGGGGCTTCGTCCGCTGGGATGGTTTACGAGCTGAGCTGGGAGAACAGCGTTTACCGCGGAGACGCGGAGACACGGAGACTGCCTGCGCGCGCGAGATCGCGACCCATCGACCCGTGCAAAACTGGGGGGGATGGCCACCGCGTGCTGTCCTCCGCGCCTCCACGACTCCGTGGTCCATGCCGTTGCCGTTCCCCCGCGCCACCCCGATGCCGCGGACCATCACCCCCCACTCTGCGCCCGGAACATGAAAAACACCGCCCCCATCACGCACAGCGACGCCCACAGATAGTCGATCTTGATGGGCTGCTTCATGTAGAAAATCACGAACGGAATGAACACGAGCAGCGCGATGGCTTCCTGCAGAATCTTGAGCTGCGGCAGCGACATCGTGGTGTAGCCAATGCGATTGGCCGGCACCTGAATCATGTATTCGAACAGCGCGATTCCCCAGCTCACCAACGCCGCGATGTACCACGGCTTGCTCGCCTGATCCTTCAGGTGCGCGTACCAGGCGAACGTCATGAACATGTTGGACAGCGTAAGCAACAGCGTTGTGCGCAGAAACACCGACATACCACACCTGCTTGGCAAAGGTGGTGATCGATCACCTCGCGGTGATCACCAGCGTTGGACGCTGTAATCAGCCACCTTTTGCGCGCGCGTGCCACGCCGCGAGTACGGTCTTTTCCTTGTCCGGGGCAATACCGGCGCGCAGCTGCGCCTGCTGGTCCGCAGGACGTGTGTGATACCAGGCGAGGGTGTCCCGCGCCGTGTCAGCGAGCGGACGGAAGGTGAGCCCCGCCGCGTACGCTTTGCTGCAGTCGATCTGCATAAAACCGAGCGAGCCGCCGCGCGCCGGTTGCCATACGGGCATCTCGCTCCAGCCGCGCACATTGTTGGCCTGCAGGAAGTCGGCGTCGACCCACGTGAACCGTGCATCGCTCGAGGTGACGGCCTTAATGCCGTACAACATCTGCGCCATGTTCGTGGGTGTGGCCGGACCGGTGGCGTTGAACGTGCCGAACACCCGATTCTCAGCCAGACGAATCATCCACTCGCCAAGATCACGCGCGTCCACGTATTGCGTGGGATCGTCTGGCGAACCCGGAGACAGAATCTCGCCGCCTTTTTCGATCCGCACGGGCCAATACGAAAAACGATCGCTCAAGTCTCCGGGACCAACGATCAAGCCCGGGCGCACCACCGTGACGTTCGCGCCGAATCGCTCGCGCGCGTCCATTTCCGAGCGCACTTTGAGCGCACCGTATGACGCCGGACCAGCGGGCGTCATCGCGGTCGCCGTGGGATCGCCCGGCTCGTGCAACGGACCGTCCTCGGCCATACGCGGCTTCGAGTAGTCGCTGAACACAGAAATCGTGGACACAAACATGTAGTGCTTGGTGCGACCGGCGAGCGCGTCGGCCGCACCGCGCACCCAGCGCGGATAGGTAGTGGGATTGTCGATCACCACGTCCCATTCGCGATTGCCCTTGAGCGCGTCGTAGCCGTTGGGCGCATTCCGGTCACCCACAAGCTTCTCAACGTTCGGGAAAAGCGACGGATTCGTGCGTCCGCGGTTGAACAGCGTGACCGTGTGCCCGCGCGCGATGGCGTACTCAACCTGGGCCGGCCCGATGAAGCCCGTACCACCGAGAATGAGCATGCGCAGTGGTGCCGGTCGCTGCTCCACGCCATCGGGTGTATAGACGCGAGGCGCTGGCGTTTCTGAGAAACCAGCGCGAGGCGTGAGGCCCAGTCCGAGCGCACCACCGGCGAGCGCACCCGCCTTGAGAAAACCGCGACGATCAATCGACATCACGCACTCCGGGAAACTCAGGAAATGCGAGCGCGAAATGCGCTCACACACAGCCTACGGACGAGCGGTACGCTAGCGCTGGAGCGCGTCGATCTCACCCAGGAAAGGCCGACCGGCGCGGTGCGGGGACGAGACGATTCAAGTTGTCCCCACCACGCGCGACCGTCGCTCGCGCGAGCGTGTGTTACCGCGAGCCGTCGAGCTGGCGAATGGTCTTGGTGGACGCCGGACGCTCACGCTGCAAACGCGCCGCGACCTTCTCAGCCTGCGTCATGGCGCGCAGCACATTCTCGCCCGCGAGGCCCTTGAGCTCCGCATCCGTCCAACCGCGGCGCATGAGTTCCGCGAGCAGTTCCGGATACTTGGACACGTCTTCCAGACCTTCCACCACATCGGTAATGCCATCGTAGTCGCCACCGAGTCCAACATGTGCAGCGCCGGCGATTTTCTTTACATGGTCAATATGATCTGCCACGTCGGACAATGTCGCACGTGGCAGTGGATTCGCTTCGCGAAATGCCGCGACGGCTTTGAACTGCGCGTCGGCATCCGTGCCCGCCGCCTTCGCCACCGCATTCAGGCGCGCGCCCCAGTCAGCCACTTTTTGCGAGGCAAAACCGGGAACGAATGTGATCATGACCACGCCGCCGTTGGCCGGCAAACGCCGCAGAATGCTGTCTGGCACATTGCGCGGCACATCGGTGATCGCGCGAGCATTCGAGTGTGAAAAAATGATCGGCGCTTCAGAGACATCAAGGGCATCGCTCATCGTGCCCGGCGAGACGTGCGACAGATCCACGAGCATGCCGAGTCGGTTCATCTCGCGCACGACTTCACGTCCGAACTCGGTGAGTCCACCGTGTTTGTGCGCATCACCGGCCGCGTCTGCCCAGTCGAGCGTGACGTTGTGCGTGAGTGTGAGATAGCGCGCACCAAGATCGTAGTAGGCACGCAATGCGCCCAGCGAGTTTTCAATGACGTGCCCACCTTCCATGCCGAGCACGGAGCCAATGCGTCCGGCCTTGTGCTGCGCACGCAGTTCGCTGGCGGTGAGTGCCCACTGCAAGTCACGCGGGTAACGCGCGATCACACGTCGGGCGATGTCGATCTGTTCGAGCTGAATGCGCGCGTAGCCGGAATCGGCCACTTCGCCCGGCACATACACAGACCAGAACTGTCCGCCCACGCCGCCTTTGCGCAAACGTGCAAGGTCCGTATGCCCCGGCACCGGTTTGCTGATGTCGTACGCGTCGACATCAAGCGGCGCGTTAGCGAACTGACGCATGGCCCACGGAAGATCGTTGTGGCCGTCAACAAGCGGCACGTCACGCAACAAGGTGCGCGCGTGGGCAACGCGCGTGGCCAGGTCGGCGGTTTGCATACGCGGTGCTTGCGCATGTGCAGCGCTCGTGAACGTGATCGAGAGCGCAACAAGCACCGTCGCAGATTTCTTCAGCATCCGAGTCGCTCCAGATAGTGTGGCAACATTTTTCGCCACCATGGCCAGTCGTGATTCACATCATGACCCCACAGATCGAAAATGTGTCCAATGCTCTTGCGGTCGAGCAGGTCGTGAAACGATCGCGTGGCGTCGGGCGCTTCGTACGCTCCCTGTCCGGCCACCAGCGCAATACGCGTGTGATGTCGCAGCGTGTCGAGCGGTCCACCCTCGAGGTTGGCCACGTACCACATGGGATTATTGAAGTACGCGTTTTCGTTGGTGAATCCCTTGAAGTAGCTCGGCGACAGGTCATAGAAGCCGCTCATGCCAATCAAACCGCCGAACAGATCGGGGCGCCGGAACAGCGCATTCGCGGCGTGAAAGCAGCCAAAGCTCGCGCCGGTGGTGATCGGACGCGCCCCCGGATCGCCCACGGCATGACGCATGAATGGCACGACTTCGTCTTCGATGTAACGCGAGTACAGCGCCTGTCGACGCGCCTGCTCCTGCACGGGCATCTTGCGGTCCATCCAGGCGAGTCGATTGATACTGTCAATCGAAAACACCTGAATGCGACCGGCACCGATGAGCGGTTCAATGGCTTTGACCAGCCAGAAGCGCTCGTTCTCGAGATAGTCCGCAGCAGCGGTGGGAAAGAGCAGCACAGGCTGCCCGCCCCACCCGTAGTGAACGATGGGCATCTCGAGACCGAGAGCGGGACTGCGCCAGCCGGCAAGGCGGCGCGGAATGCGGGAGTCGACGTACGAGGGCATCCCTGAAAGGTGGAGCAGTTGGCCCTGTGGGGCAACGCACCGGCCGAAACGGTGGCCGAGCTTTCAGGGTGACATGGGCGCCGATGGATTGGCCCGGTGCGGCCGTACTTCAACGGTCACAGCAAATGCGGGTGCCAGCTTGGCCAGCCGTAGCGCTTCCTCGGGCGTCGCAGCCTCGATCACGAAGTAGCCGCCAAGTTTCGCGCCACGAACACCAGCGTCGGCGCCGCCGTTGCCGCGCGCCGTCAGCACGGTGTTCTCTGCGAGCGCCGAGCCACCACGAAGCGCACCAGCTTTCATGAGTGCACCGGCGAACTCGTTGTACGCATTCCAATAAGATGCCGCGTCCTTGGTACTGTTGCGTCGCGCGAGATCTTCGGCACGCTCGAAGATGAGCACGGTGTACATGCGATCTGGTGGCGCACTCTGGGCGCGCAACACGCGCGGAGCAGATGTTGCGAGCAGGAGCAGTGCGAACGCAGCGGGCAGGAATCGACGGGTCATGATGTGGTTCTCCACAGAACGGTCGTGTGTTCAGGCAACAGGCGTTGTCGCCCTCGTGACCAATGTCGCGGCAGCCGACGCTCAATCGACATGCTGCGCCTTGCTGGTGAATTGTTGCGCCGGCATGTCGATTGGCTGATATCGAGCGCGTCATTCCGTTGCGCAGCCGCGATCCCCACGGCCGCACAACCAATCATGAGGAGCATTCCCACAATGCAGTACGCAATTCTCGTTTACGAAACGGCCGCCGAACTTGCCGCCCGCAACGATCCGGAGCGCGCGACGGCCTACTGGTCAGCCTACACCGCGTATTCTCGCGCGCTGGTCGAAGCTGGCGTGGCAGCTGGCGGTGCTGGCTTGCAAACGCCGGACATGGCAACAACCGTGCGCCTGCGTGATGGCAAGCGACAGGTGCAGGACGGTCCATTCGCTGACACACACGAGATGCTCGGTGGACTGTTCATGGTGAACGTGCCGGATCTTGATGCGGCACTGGCCTGGGCCGCGAAGTGTCCGTCAGCGGCACAGGGTTCTGTAGAAGTGCGTCCGATGCTGCCGCCACCGCCCGCGCCGTAAATCACGGCATGGCGCTCGATCGAAACGTTGAAGTCACGCACGAAGCTGTCCAGCGAGTCGCACGCGACTCGTATGGGCGGCTGGTGGCGATTCTTTCCAGCCGCACGCGCGATCTCGCACTGGCAGAAGACGCGCTGGCGGATGCGATGATGTCCGCCCTGACGACGTGGCCAGAAGAAGGCGTGCCACACAAACCCGAGGCGTGGTTGCTGGCCGTGGCACGACGCCGAGTGCTTGATCGCGCTCGACGTGATGAGGTTCGCCTGCGCGCCGAGCCAGAACTTGAGTATGCGGCGCGCGTGGTGGAGCAGGCTGACGAGACTGAGACCCTGCCCGATCGTCGCGCCGAGTTGCTGTTTGCGTGCGCTGATCCCGGCATTGATGCGAGCGTGCACACGCCATTGATGCTGCAAGTGGTGCTTGGCATCGACGCCGCTGTCATCGCGAACGCGTATCTCACCGCGCCATCAGCCATGGCGCAACGACTGGTACGCGCGAAGCGGAAGATTCGCGACGCGGGCATTGCATTCCGCGTACCCGCGCCGAGTGAGCGTGCGCCTCGACTGAACGCAGTACTGGAAGCACTGTACGCCGCGTTTGGTGTGGCCTGGCTCGGCTCCGAGAGCAACGGGTTTTCTGACGCGTCTCAGCGGCACGAGCTGCGCGACGAAGCGATTCATCTCGCGGAGATTCTTGTGCACGCCTTGCCCGATGAAGCGGAAGCACTGGGACTCTTATCGCTCTTTCTGTATTGCCGCGCGCGCGATGCGTCGCGTCGGGGGTCAGACGGCGCATACATTCCGTTTGCTGAGCAGTCGGTCGACTCATGGGATGCCACGCGCATTCACACGGCTGAACAACTGCTTCGTCGCGCGTCGCGTTTCCTGACGCCAGGACGTTTTCAACTCGAGGCAGCGATACAATCAGCGCATCTGGCCGAACACTTTCGCGGGCAGTCAGACTATGCAGCGATCGCGTTGCTCTATGATCAGCTCGTGATGTTGTCGCCAACCGTTGGTGCCTACGTCAACCGTGCGGCTGCGTACGCGCGTGCCTACGGCGCAGCACGTGCACTGGCGGAAGCGGACGCGCTACCGATGGATGCAGTGCGCAACTATCAGCCGTGGTGGGCGCTGCGCGCGCATTTGTTCAGCGAACTGGGAAACACCACAGCCGCACATGACGCGCGCGCACGAGCCATTGGTCTGACGGAAGACCCGGCCGTGCGCGCGTATCTGATGTCAAAGCAGTAATGATTTCGGCTAGCCCAGCAACAACTCCAGCTCCTCGCGTCCGATGGACGCCATGACACCCTTGTCGGCGGTGAGGATCGCATCCGCGAGTGCACGTTTGGACGCCTGCAGCTGCAAGATCTTCTCCTCGATCGTATCACGTGCCACCAATCGCGTGGCAATCACACGCCGCGCACGACCAATGCGGTGTGCGCGATCGATAGCCTGTGCTTCCACGGCGGGATTCCACCAGGGATCAAGCAGAAACACGTAGTCTGCGGCCGTCAGGTTGAGGCCGTGGCCACCGGCCTTGAGACTGATAAGGAACAGCGGACAGGCCGGATCATTCTGAAAGCGTGCCACGCGTGCTTCACGATCGCGCGTGCGCCCATCCAGATACTCGTACGCAATACCTTCCGCGTCGAGCGCCTTTTTCACAATGGCGAGGAACGACGTGAACTGTGAGAAGACCAGCGCTTTGTTTCCCTCGGCGCTCACTTCGGCCAACGCCGGAATCAGCGCGTCGAGCTTGGCGCTTGGCAAGTTCTTCTTGGTGGCGTCGGCCAACTGCGGATGACACGCCGCCTGACGAAGCCGCAACAGGGCTTCGAGAATGTGCATGCGCGACTTCTGCAGCCCCTCGCGGTCGACCATTTGCAGCAAGCTCGAGCGGTAACGATCGCGCAGTTCGTTGTAGAACGCGCGCTGATCCGGCTCCAGCTCAACTTCGAGTGTGCTCTCCACCCGTTCCGGCAGTTCGGGCGCCACTTCTGTTTTGGTGCGACGTAGAATTACGGGACGCAGCGCGCGTGCGAGTATGTCGTGCATCGCAGCCGCGACTTCGGCATCGCCCTCTGCGGCCACTGGTTCACCTTCAACCGCGACGGCATGCTCCGCCGCGCTGCCATTCTCAGCGGCGGCCGCTGCATCAGGTGCCGCGACGGCAAGATGCTCGGCCACTGGCGACGCGTCTCGCAACAGCGACGTGAAGCGCATGGAGCCGCCCAACATTCCCGGATTCAGGAAGTCGAGCAAACTCCACAACTCTTCAATCCGGTTTTCAATTGGCGTACCGCTCAGGGCCAGACGATGCTCTGCCTGCAGCAGTCGCGTGGCTTTGGACGTGGCCGTGCTGCTGTTCTTGATGGCCTGCGCTTCGTCGAGCACCACGTAATCAAACGAGATCGCGCCAAGATGCACGGCATCACGCCGTAGCGTTCCGTACGTCACAATCACGAGATCAACGCTTGTGGCATCGAACAAGTCCACACGCCGTTCAGACTCGCCCCAGTCCATCACGCGCATCTGCGGCGCGAACTTCTCCGCTTCACGCTGCCAATTAAACACCAGCGAACGTGGCACCACCACGAGCGATGGGCCATGTCCCGCCACGCGTCGTGCTTCGAGCAGTGCCAACACCTGAATCGTTTTGCCGAGTCCCATGTCGTCGGCCAGACACCCGCCGAATCCAAACTCGCGCAAGAAGTGCAACCAACCGAGACCTTCCCGCTGATATTCGCGTAGCACACCCGTAAACGTGGGCGGTGCATCTGCGGGCACGATGTGATCAAACCCTTCGAGCTTCGTGCGCGCTGTCGCGAATGTTTCGTCCACATCGACATCCGGCAACGAAGCGAGCAACGCATCAAGCAGCGACAGCTGCGTCTTGCGAAAACGCGTACCACTTTCGCCGCGCTCGCCACCGGCAAGCAATGGTCCAAGCTGACTCAGCCAATCCGTCGGCAACAAGCCATGAGTACCGTCGCTGAGTTGCACGGAGTCTTCGCCTTTGCGTCGCGCTTCGAGCACCGCAGTCAATGACGCCGTGGCATCACCGTATTCAACGGCGCCATCGAGATCAAACCAGTCGACCCCCGTGCGCACCGTAGCGCGGACCGTGCCCGGTGCTCGCAACGCGCGACCTTCGGCCTCCACTTGCCAACCTTCGCGCGCCAGCTGAAACGCGACATTCGGCATACGCGACCGCGGCAGCACCAGCCCTTCCTGTCGCGTGGTCAAATCACGCAGCTCGGTCGCGCCGAGTGTGAGCAGTCGCGCGCGTGCACGCGCTTCGGCCTCACCATGTCGGTGATAGAGCGTGTTCGTGGTCGGACAGAATCGTGAAGCGCCGCTATCGGTGGCTTTCACGCGTTGTGTGCCGTACTGAAACTCGAGCTGGATGCCCGTCATGTCCTTGCGCAATACAGGCGCCGCGTCGGCCGAGAACACCAATCGCGGAACCGGCTCATCATGCGACTGCTGAATCGCAACTTCGGCGGGCAACGTGAGCGCCGGCACGTGCGGCATGGAGTACAGCCGCGTGAGCACATCGGCGACATCCCGTCCCACTGCCATGCCGGGCGCGGCTTGCAGCTCGGTCAGCATGGGGAACGCGCCAGCGTGATTGAAGAGTGCGACCTTGTCATTCACGATGATCACGCCGCTGGGGTGCAGCAGATCCGGTGCGGTGATTGGCAGTCGCTGTTCCCCCCGCACGATCGCGCCTTCGAGCACGTGCTCGCCGCTGCGCATGCGCTTGACGGCCAGTTCGAACGTCCACGGCGCGCCGTCGGCGCTGCTGTCATCCCAGCGAACGGCCGGCAAGTGTGTACGTGATCCATGCGTTCGCAAACGAGCCCGACCGGTGCTGCAGATTTTGCGCAGCAATGGATGCTCGCCGGATTCCGCGAGCACAAACGACGTGCGTACACGCCCGAAGTCGGGCAGCGGCGCCGCGCCGAGCAGCGCGCGGGCGATGTCCTGATCTGACGCCTCCGGCGAGGCAAACCACATGGCGGTGGAATAGGCAAACGTTTTGGGCGTGCTCCACACGCCATCACGATTGCGCTTCTCCGTGGCCAGTTCGATGGTCACGCCAGGCGCGCTGCGTGACGCTACCGTATCGATCACATAGACCAGTCGACGATCCGCCGGCCACTCGGCGTGCTCGCGCAGCGCCGTGTCGTATTCGTATTGCATGCGCCAGCGCGCGCGTTCAATCGCGTGCTGCCAGGACGGCGTTTGCGGCGATCGGATGGACGGCGGCGGTGACGCGGCAAGACGCGATTCGGCCTCCGACGCGCCGGCATCCGGACCAACCACGACGTCTGTGACATCGCCGGAGCTCCGCAGCAGGTTCGCGAGCGCTCCGTTGTTGCGAATGGCCAGCAGGAAGGCCCACAGGTGCTCACAGGCGATCCCGGCAACTGCGCTGTCGCAGGAGCACGAGAGGAGGAGCTGTCCCTGCTCTGCCCGAATGGTGAGCGAGAACGAGCCATCGGCCTGCACAACGGCGAGCACAAGTTCCGGCGCGGAGTGCGCCATGTGCACGGCGCCGGTAGAGAACAGAAATTTTCCGCGCGCCCTGATCTCATCGGAGAACGGGCGAGCGAGACTGGTATGCATCATCCTGATAGTCTAACCAATCTCGCTCTCCAGTGTGCACTTCTGACGTCTCGATCCAGACGGCTATTTGCCGACCACGTCGCGCGCGTTGTCTCCAGGGTTGCGGTCAATGAGCAGGTTGTAGGGATCGATGCCAACCCGTGCCGGTCGAGTGGGTACGACAAATTCATACCGTCCGCTCCCGGTTTTTACACGCTCTTTTCTGATCGCGATAGCCTTCCCGATACGGGCACCGGCTGTCGCTGGCTCAAAGACACCCACGTCTACGTAGTCGGCCATTGGTACCTCGGCTTCCTCGCCCAGCGAATCCGCTCGCAGCTTTCTTGATGTCGCGAAGAGCGTGACTTTGAACTGTCCGTCGGGCTGCTCAATAACCGTACTGCTGTCCGCTTTGACGTCCCACAGCGTGATGGTCTCGAAATAGTCCTGCACCGCGTATCGCAACGAGTCTGGCGTGGCCGCATGCAGGTGGCGCATGAGGTCAGCCGACGTGGCAAAAGGCGGCCCCCCAAAGCGCGCCTCATCGAGATACGCGCGGAGTCCGGCATGCAGCGCACGCTCGCCGATGAGATCGCGCAGCGCGAACAGCGCCAGTGAACCTTTCTGATACTGAATGTAGCCCTGATTGTCGACACGTTCGAGCGGACGCTCCGCTTTGGTCTCGCCCGCACGACCGCGCAAATAGGTGTCCAGCTCAGCGCGCAGAAACTTCTGCGTAAACGCGCGACCGTGTTTGCGCTCGGCGATCACCAGCGCGGCGTATTCCGAGAGTGACTCCGACAACATTTGTCCACCTTCCGCGTCGGCCGGAAGGCGTTGATACGGAAACCATTGGTGCGCGATTTCATGCGCGGTCACGAAGTACGGCAGGTCGGTGTCTTCGACATCGGTGGTGTCGAGGCGCGCCACGAAGCCGATCGCTTCGGAGTACGGCACGGTATTCGGGAACGACTGTGCGAACGCCTGATAGCGCGGAAACTCCAGGATGCGCAGCTGGCGATGCTGATACGCGCCAAACTCACGCGAGAAGAACTCCAGTGATGCCTGCGACGCTTCGATCATGCGCGCCACATTGAAGGTGTGCGCAGGATGGTGGTAGATCTCGATCGGAATGTTGTTCCACTCGCCTTTCGTGACGGTCCAGCGTGCTGACAACACCGAGAAGAAGTTCATGATCGGTGCGTCCATCACGTACTTGAAATACCGACGGCCGTTGGCCTGCCATTCGCGTTCGAGATAGCCCGGCGCCATGGCAATCTGATCCGGATCGGTACTGACGGTTGCTTCAAACGTGATGTAGTCCGCGTCGTTCGCGAACACGAGCCGGTTCAGGGCTGCCGTGTCGGTGCGCGCCGGCGCTCGACGTGCTGGCGACAACCCATACTTGCGTCGCAGCTCGTCGCTCGTGAGTTCGCCGCGGCGATCATATCCGATAATGGGGAACTTGTCGCGTCCAAAGAATGAGCCGTTTCCAACCAGCGCTGATTCCGGGGCGTCGTCGGTAAACCCGAGTACCGCAAACGATTGTGCGAAGCGAAGCCTGAGGGAATCGCCCGGCTGCAGCGGCGAGGCAAGTCGCAACATGTGCACACCCCAGGCCGAGTCTCCCGCGATCCACTCGGCCGCACGATCAAACGCGAGCGTATCGATCGTGACGTGCAGGCCGCCATCCGTGGCCGGCACATTCACCCAGATCGTATCGATGGCTCGGGCGTGTCGATTCACCATGGTCATCGTGCCGTGCGACCGTGCGGTGAGCCGCGAGGGTTCGAGGTCAAGCCCGACGGACACAGCAACAACTTTGGGCTGCGCCAGAGTTTCGTACGGCCGCCATGCCTGCTCAAAGGCAACCTGTCGACGCTCATTGGCCTTTCGCGGACGCCACGAGTTGAGAATGCTCGTGTTGTAGTAGTACAGGCCACCAAACGCGACGGCACCAGCAACTCCAGCGCCGAGCACAACACGCGTACTGTTCCGCAGGCGCGCGGCGTAGTGCCCGCGGGTGGTACCGCGCTGCCACACCACAAACGCCAGTGCGCCGAATATGAGTGCCAGAGAAATGCCGAACCCGTGTACGCTCAGGAACGCGCGCGGGAAGATGCCGGCACCATTGAGATCACTCCACGTGAACGATGGCACGGCGCCGAGCTGCAACAGGGAATAGTCCCAGCCAATCGACGACAGCACAATCGTGCTGAAGTAGATCAGAATCATGATCACGTGACCAATGGGCTTTCGCGGCACCAGTGACTGCACCAGAAACGCGAGCGTCACCATCGGGAACCAGCCGGGAAAATCCACCGCGAACAAGTACACGGCGTACAACTGCGGATCGGTGATCGAGAATCCCTTGGCGAGTTGTACCAGCATGCCGCCGAGCACGCCAACGACAGCGAAGGCCGCCATCAACACCAGCATTGCCGACACTTTGCCAAGCAACACACTCGCCGTGCGTACTGGTGCCGCATCGAGCACTTGATCGAGTCGGACCTGTCGCTCACGCCACACGAGCTCACCCGCGTAGAACGTGAGCAGCACAACCTGAAACAGCCCCGCCGCACCCACCGCGGTTTCGGCCATCAGCCACGTCATCGGCCAGGTCTTGCTTTGTCCGTTTTCGTCGGCAAACCAGAGGCTCATGATCACGTTGATCAGGCCAATTGCCGCGATCGCGAGAAATGGCGTTGATCGCAGCAACGAACGCGCATGAAACGTGGTGACGGTCCACCATCCGGCGATCAGACTCGGTGCGGCGTACGCCGGCCGCGTACCAGTTGCCGTGCGCGCAGTCACCCGCGTGGGCACCGAGGCGGTATTGGTCGCGGCAGTCGCACGTTTGCGACGTCCAAGTGCGCGCGGCTCCTTTTCGAGTCGTACCAGCTGAAATGCGGCCAAGAGCATGACCGCGCCGAGCGCGCCCCACAATGCGCGATTCGCACCCATAAAACCCGAAAGCGGTATCGTGAGCGAGTTCTTCTCGGCGGTGGTCCAGTAGCGCGTGGTCAGTTCAATTGACTGCAGCGCGAAGGGATCGAGAAGATTCGCGAGCTGATCGCGATCGAGCGTGGCGACGAGGGTTTGTCCAACGGAGTAGCCAACCAGCAGCAGAATGCCAGTCACATACACGGCGAACGCACTGCGCGTGATCGAGCCCACCGAAAACAGCAGCGCACTCAGAAAGAAGATGCCGGGAACGCCGATCACGAGTGTTGGCTGCAGGTAGTGCCACACATTGATCGCCTGCATGGTTTCTGCATCCACCCACGGCATGGTGCTTCCGAGCAGCGCCCCAACCGGCACGGCCATAAATACGAGCAGCATGGCCAGAAATGCAGCGAGATACTTGGCGGCAAGATATCCGCGACGCGTCACGCGGGTGGTGAAGAGCAGTTCATGCACACCGGCTTCGTAGTCGCGCAGCACGGTGGCTCCAACGAGCGCACTGGTGATGATCTGTCCGATCGCAAGGAGAATCGCGAAGATCTGCGCGATCGAATAGGGACTGTTGCGCTTGACCTTCCCCAGACTGGGCCCAACGAGCACGGCGTCCGTTCCAATGGCGAAAAATGCCAGCAAGAACATGATGGCGACGTACAGCCATGTCGTGGGTCGCCTGAAGTGTCCGCGCAACTCAAAGGCGAAGAGCTGTTTGAACATTTACGCCTCCACCGGAACGCGACCGCCTGATGCCTCCGCCAATCGATGGAAGTACACGTCTTCAAGATCAGGCTCAATCGCCGCGAATCCGTCGCCCGGATCGGTTTCGGCGTACACGTGCAGTACCGTGCTGCCAGCGGCCATCTTGCTGGAAATCACCTCATAGCGCGCGCGATAGTCGTCGGCCTGAGCGCGTGGAATGGTGCGTTTCCAGATGCGCCCGCGCACTTCGTCAAGAATGCGCGCTGGATTGCCGTGCACCACCACCTGGCCCTTGTTGATGATCGCCATTTGTGAGCACAGCTCGCGCACATCTTCGACAATGTGCGTGGACAGAATGACGACGACATCCTCGCCGATGTCAGCCAGGAGGTTGAGAAATCGATTGCGTTCGGTGGGATCGAGTCCGGCCGTTGGCTCATCAACGATCAGCAGTTTCGGTGAGCCCGCCAGTGCAATGGCTATGCCAAGACGCTGTTTCATGCCACCCGAATAACCACCGGCGCTCTTCTTGCGCACTTCGTACAGATTCACCTGCTGCAAGAGCGACGCGACCAGCTCCTTGCGTTCGCCCGCATTCACCACGCCTTTGAGCGTGGCGAAGTGATCGAGAATCGCCTCGGCGGGCATATTGGGATACAGCCCGAACTCCTGAGGGAGGTAACCGAGACGTTCACGCAACATTTCGGGCTGCGCCAGCACGTCGAGATCGCCAAACCGAATTGTGCCGCTGTCCGGCGGCTGTAGCGTCGCGATGGTGCGCATGAGTGTCGACTTCCCGGCACCGTTGGGACCCAGCAAGCCGAACATACCGGCCGGGATGGTGAGCGAGATATCGTTGAGCGCGCGTACGCCATTCGCGTACGTCTTGGAGAGCCGGTCGATTTGCAGCGTCATCACGCGATGCCTGGGCGGGGTGGGACGATGGAACCCTGAACAGAATCTGTGACTCGGGGTACATTTGTGTCCATGACGTCTGGTCGTGTGGGAGCGATCGGACCCTGACGCTGGTGGTGTTATGAAGCGAAATGTCGTTCGCACGGGCGCGCTAACCCTTGGCCTCCTGATTCTGGGGACTGTGGGGAGCGCTTTTTTGTACGCCCAAGACACGGTGGTCGCGGCCAGGGAGATGCCCCGCTACAGCGCCGCGCAGCTGGACAACCTGATCAGCCCAGTGGCGCTCTATCCGGATGCGCTGCTCGCTCAGGTGCTCGTCGCCTCCACGTTCCCTGATCAAATAGAGGTGGCCGCAGACTGGGTGCGCGCGAACGGCACCGATGGCATCGACGACATGCCGTGGGACGTCAGCGTCAAAGCCATTGCGCACTACCCGTCGGTGATCAACATGATGGCCGACAAAGCCGACTGGACGGCCACGCTCGGTCGGGCCTACGCGTACCAGTCGAGCGATGTGATGCTGGCGACCCAGCGCATGCGCGCGCTCGCCGACGAGCATGGCAACCTGGTCAGCAACGAGCAGCAACGGGTTGTGCGGGAAGCGAATAACTATGTCATTGTGCCGGCGCAGGCGCAGGTGATTTATGTGCCGGTCTATGATCCGTTCCTGGTGTATTCGCGTCCGATCTTTGGCGCATCGTTCAGCAGCCGCTACTGGTCGTTTGGCGTGGGCTTCCCCATTGGCGGCTGGCTCAACTACGATCTCGATTGGGGCCGCCACACGGTGTACTACAACGGCTGGAACCGGGCCTACTTTTCGTATGGTGGTGGTTGGCGCGCGCGCTCGTTTCCATTCGTGCGCATCACCAATGTGTACGTGCATCCGCGATATTCGTATGTGTACGTGAACCGCTACGTTGATCGATGGGTGATTGATTATCGCAACGTGGATCGGTACCCGCGCGTGCACGGTGACGTGTACTTTGCCGAAGTGCGCAACGGCAATCGGGGCCCGGATCGCAACGCTGTCTGGGAGCGGGAGCAACGCGAAGCGCGAGAGCGCGAAGCGTGGTCACGTGCGGAGCGGTCGCGTGATGTGGGTCGCGCCGTAGAAGACGCACGAGCGCGTGTTGAGCGTGGCGCCGTGGCGCGCAGCGCCGTGCTCAATGCACGGGCGGAGGCAGATCGTACACCGCAGGTGATTCGCAGTGAGCCGTCACGGGTGATACGCAGCGAACCGACACGGCGGATCGGCGAGATGCCGAGTGCACCGCAGGTGGAGCGCAGTGATCGCGCGCGCACCGTGATTGGCTCGCAGCGTGCCGCGCCGGCGCCGTCCCGACCAGAGGTGCAACGCTCGGCGCCGCCGCCAATGCAACGCTCCGCGCCACCTCCAGTGCAGCGCTCGTCACCGCCGCCAGTGCAGCGCTCGGCGCCACCGGCCGTGCAGCGGCAGAGTCCACCGCCCGTGGAGCGATCCGTTCCCGCAGCATCGAGCGGGAGCAGCACACAAGGTTCGGGACGAATTTCGAGACGGCCGCCTGAACCAGGATAACAACGCACCCGGTCTGGCGATATAGAAGCACGCGACAACGAAGCCTCAGTGCATTCGTTGTCGCGTGTTTCTGTTGGGCGCTACACTTGCCGCGAAACACGCTCACCATGCACTATCCGTGAAGCGCCTTCCCCCTAGCGGACTTCATGCAAGACACTGTGTCAGCCTCAGCCATTTTTGCGTGTGTCCTCGGACTGTTTGCTGGCGCCGCGTTGATGTTTGCGTTCATGCGGATGCGCGCGGTGGCCCAGGTGAACGAGGCGGTCGCAGCGGCGGGCGCAGCGCAACGCGCGAAGGAAGACGCGCTTCGAGAGGCCAACTACGAGCTGGGCACGCGCCTGGCCACGTGTGAACAGCAACTTGTTTCCGAGCGCGCCGCGACCGCCGACAAGCTGGCCGCATTCGATACGGCTCGCGATGCGCTGGCCGCCCAGTTCAAGTTGGTGGCGACGGAAATCATGGAGGGCAACGCCAAACGATTTGCCGAGCATAGCCAACAGCGTATTGGTGAGCTCCTGAATCCGTTACGCACCAAACTGACAGACTTTCAGCAGAAGGTGGAAGAGGTGTACGTGAGTGAGGGGAAAGACCGCGCGGCACTCAAGGAACAGGTGCAGCAACTCGTGAGTCTCAACCAGTCGCTCAGCGAAGACGCAAAGAATCTCACCAGCGCGCTGCGTGGGTCGAACAAACACCAGGGCAACTGGGGTGAGCTCATCCTGCAGCGCATTCTCGAGCAGGCGGGCCTGCGGGAAGGGGCCGAGTTCGTGCTACAGGATTCGCAACAGAACGAGGAGGGGAAGCGGCAACAGCCTGATGTGGTGATTCAGTTGCCGGAAGGGCGGCGCATCATTGTTGACGCCAAGGTATCGCTGATCGCGTTTGAGCGTGCGGCGTCAGCGCAGACAGACGAGGATCGGTCGGGCGCTGTCCGGGAGCATCTGCAATCCGTGCGCACGCACATTCGGGGGCTAGCCGAGAAAAAGTATGACCAGTTGTACGGCACCTCGCTGGATTTTGTGGTGATGTTCGTGCCGATCGAGCCGGCGTTTATGCTCGCCGTCACGCACGACGAGCGGCTCTGCGCCGACGCGTGGGACCGCAACGTACTGCTGGTCAGTCCGTCGACGCTGCTCTTTGTGCTGCGCACGGTGGCGTACTTATGGCGGCAAGAAGCGCAAAGCCGGAACGCCAAAGAGATCGCCAAGCGAGGCGCCGACATGTACGATCGGCTGGTTGGGTTTGTCTCGGATCTCAACACCATCGGCGCACGACTCGATTCCGCGCAGCAAGCCTATACTGACGCGCGCAAGAAACTCAGTAGCGGGAAAGGCAATGTGATTCGGCAAGCGGAGCTGCTGCGAGAACTGGGCGTCAAGCCCGGCAAGAAGCTTCCGAGTGACCTGCTCGATACCGCCGACCATGATGATGTCGACTCGCCGCACAACGAATCGCTCGTGGTCCCGGAATCACTGCTCCCGCAGGCGGTTGAACAGTGACGCTCGTGCAACCGCCGCGAAACGACCGGTTTCGCGTGTACACAGCAAGTCAGTTATCACCCTTGCTTGCACATCTCGGCTCCCTGCTGGTTTCGGATCCTCTACCGCCGCGCGACAACGAGCTGATTGTGGTGCAAAGTCAGGGCATGCGCCGCTGGGTCACGTTGCAGCTGTCAGATCAGTTTGGATGTGCCGGTTCTTTGGCCATGCCATTTCCCGCCGCATTCGTGCGCGACATTGAACGCCGTGTGACGCCGGATCGCAGTTCACGCGCCGATACCGATCCGTTTACGCGGGAACTGATGACGTGGCGTATTGACGCGTTGCTTCAGCAGTTACCACTCAACGAACCGGCGTATCAGCCGCTGCGTGCCTATCTGCGTGTGAACGACGCGCGTGCCCGTTTTGGACTGGCCACGCAGATCGCCGCGCGGTTTGATGACTATCAGCTGTTTCGTGCGGATACCCTGTCGGCGTGGGAACGTGGCGATCAGCCAGTACCTGACGCCCATGCGCGTTGGCAGGCACTGCTGTGGCGCGCACTGTGCGCGGAAAGCGACACGCCACATCTCGCCGAACGCCTTCGCCGCACGATCGAGGCCGTCAGAACCAGCGCGGTATCCGCGTTGCCGTCGCGCGTGACCGTATTTGGCGTAAGCGCACTGCCGCCGATTGTGATCGAACTGCTCGCGGCGTTGAGCGAGCACGTGCCGGTCGCCGTGTACACGGCCTCGCTCCCGGAACAGGCGAGACACCCGGTTGGTGAGGTGCTGGGCCTGCAGAGTCGTGAGTTTCTTTCGCTGCTGACAGATCACGGCGCGTCCATTCACTCACTGCACACCACGCCAGTCGCCGCCAACACGCTGCTCTCCGGACTACAACAGGAACTGTGCGCTGGCGACGCCGGTGATGCCCCGCTTGTGCTTGATGCATCCGACGCGTCGTTGCGTTTTCACAGTGCACATGGACAACGTCGACAACTCGAGCTGCTTCGCGATCAGCTACTCGACGCCATGCAACGCGACGCCACGCTCCGTCCACACGATTTGCTGCTTCTGGTTCCCGACGCCACTGAATGGGCACCACTGGTCGATGCCGTGTTGGGTGGCAGCGGTGTGGACGGCATGCGAATTCCTTACCGAATTGCCGATCGTCCGGCGCGACGTGCACAACCCGCGGCCGAAGCGTTTAGTCGATTACTCGCGCTGGATGGCGGTCGGCTGGCGCGCAGCGATGTGTTCAATGTGCTGAACCTCGCGATTGTTCGGCAGGCGGCGGACCTCTCGCCGAATGACGTGGAGCTGTTGGACGCGCTCACGCAACAGGCAAACGTCAGATGGGGTTACGACGCTGATGATCGCGTCGCGCTCGACTTGCCGGAATATGAAGACGCCAGCTGGCGTGCTGGTCTTGATCGATTGTTACTGGGCGTTGCGGTTGGTGACTATCACGAGACCGTGCTGGGTGTCTTGCCAAGTGCCGGTGATTCGGCGGGCGACCCCGAGACGCTCGCGCGACTGGCTGACTGGATCGATGCACTCGCGGCGCACTTGAGTGCGTGGCGCACGGCGCGTTCGCTCGACGAGTGGAGCACCGCATTCGCCGCCGCGGTGGAGAGCCTGATGCTGCCCGACTCCCTCGCGGAAAAACAGTCTGTGGAGTCGCTCAATCGCACAATTGCACGGTTGCGCGAGATTGCCGAGCTCACGGCGTACGAAGCCCTGGTTCCGTTTTCGCTCGTACGCGACTGGATTGAAAATCAGTTCGATGACGACGGACTGGGCAGCGGATTCCTTACCGGCGGCATGACAGTGGCGGCACTGAAACCGATGCGCAGTCTGCCGTTCCGCGTGATCGCCGTTGCCGGACTGGATGACGGTGTGTTTCCCAGGCGTGACCGACGCGCCGCCTTCGACTTGCTCGAAGCCGAACGCCGCCCTGGCGACCGTGATCTGCGCAGTGATGATCGCCAGCTGTTTCTTGATGTTCTGCTTGCTGCACAGTCACAGCTCATCCTCAGCTACAGTGGCCGCGCCGTACGCGACAACGCACCGTGCGCACCGTCTGTCGTGGTAGACGAGCTACTGGATCATCTCGATCGGCGCACGGCCGGTCAGGCGCGGGCATCACTCATCGTGCAACACCCGCTGCAACCGTTTGCTCCGGCGTACTTCAATGGCGATACAGAATCGCCACTGTTCACTTTTTCCAGGCAGCATGCGGCGGCAGCGCGAGTCAACAACGTGACCGATCGCGCGGAGGCGCCGTTCGTGACATCCGCGCTGGATGCTGCAACGTCTGATGCAGATGCGATTCATCACCTGACACTTCGTGATCTGTCGGATTGCTGGCAGAATCCGAGTCGGTTCTACTGTACGCGATCACTGAGGCTCTGGCTTCAACGGGAAATGGACCACGCACAGGATGACGAACCGTTCTCGCTGAACGCGTTGGGCGCCGGCTCGGTACGATCACGCATTCTGGCGCAGTCTTTGGTCACCGCCGACTGCGTGCGCGACGACCAGCGGCTACAATCGCGCCTGATCGCCAATGGTGAGCTCCCGCTCAACGCGCTTGGTGCCGCGTGGTACGCAAAACTTCGTGCCGATGTGGACAATGTGCTGGTGGCCGTGCCCAAGCTCACCCCTGAGTTTGCGCGGCTCGATATTGTGATGAATGAATGGACGCTGACGGGTGGGCTTGATCAGATTCGTGGGGCTGAACGACTGGTAGTACGCGCAGGGGGCGTGCGCGCGGAGCACTACATTCGTGCGTGGATTGAGCACGTGGCCATGTGCGCGGCGCACGAACGAGGCGCCGCACATCTGCCAACAACAACGAGAGTGATTGGGAAGAAGAAGGCGGAGTGTATCACACTTGGCCCAGTGTCAGACGCTGGCAACACACTACAGGCGTTGCTGCGTATGACGGCAGCGGCACGTCTGGCTCCTCTCCCGTTTTTTGCCAATGCCGGATGGGAGTATCTGCAGGCGAAACTCCCACCCAAGCGCAACAGCCGGTCAACCGCACGCAAAGATCCGCGCGCCGCCGCCATTAAAGCCTACGAATCGAATCGCTCCGCCTACGCCACCGTTGGCAACGATGAAGACGATCCGTACGTACAGCTGTGCTTTCGCGGGTCCTCGCCACTGCATGATCGGTGGGACGAGTTTGAGTCACTCTCAAATACGCTCTTCGGCAGCTGGCCCCTGTTGGTTGATAACGCATGAGTACGCGCGAGACTCTGGCCTTTCACGCGCTTACCGTTCCGCTGGAACCGGGCGTGACGCTCGTGGAAGCGAGTGCCGGCACCGGCAAGACGTTTGCGATCACACGACTGCTGCTTCGGCTCTTGCTGGAGGGGAAAGTCACGCAGCTGTCGCAGATCCTGATCGTGACGTTCACGGCAAAAGCCACGCAGGAACTCGTGACGCGCATTCGTGCAACGCTGCGTACCGCGGATCAGGTCTGGAGCGCCAATCCACCCGCTCGAGAGCCAGCGAACGATGATCTGTTCACTCTCCGTGAACTGCACGGTGACGCAGGCGGCGTGATTGTGCGTCGTGCCCTGGCGTCGCTTGACGACCTGGCCGTGAACACTATTCACGGCTTTTGTCAGCGCATGCTGGCCGAGAGCGCGCTGGAGAGCCACGTCCCGTTCCGCACCACGTTCATTCAGGATGAAACGGAGCCGCTCACCCGCGCGGCGCGTGACTGGGCGCGTGTGCGCGTGATGTTTGACGCTGACGCTTCCATGCGCGTGGCGGGTGAAAAGGACACCATTGAAAGCTGGGTGGGCAAGCTGGTGTCACCGTACCGCCGACTACCGGGGACGCGCGTGGAATACAACCGCGATTCCGAAGAGCAGGCGCTGCTCGATGACTTTATTGAGACGGTGGATCAGTCGTTCCTCAAGGAAAAGGAACGACGACATCTGATGGGATTTGACGACCTGCTGCGCAAGCTGTCTGCTGTGCTTTCGGACGAAGGTGCACAGGGGCCGCTGGCGCAGCGTATCCGCACTCGGTTCAAAGCAGCATTGATCGATGAGTTCCAAGACACCGACCGCACACAGTTTCCGATTTTTTCGCTGGCTTTTGAAGGCTGCCCGCTCTTTCTGATCGGTGATCCCAAACAATCAATCTTCAGATTCCGCGGCGCGGACATCGACGCGTATCTGAAAGCGTCCGCATCAGCAGAGCACCGGTATACCCTGCTCGAGAACTATCGCAGCACGTCGGCCTATGTGAAGGCCGTCGAGCGCGTGTTCACACGCGCTGCGGATCCGTTTCTTGTGAGTGAAACCGAGATTGGCTTCCCGCAGGTCACCGCGGCGCGTGAACCCACACCGCCGCCAGGACTTACGGAGCGCGGCGCACACGCCATGGAGTGGTGGTGGTTGCCCAACACGCTTGGCACAAGCGCGGGCACGTTGTCGAAAGACGACGCGCGCACGATCATCTTTCGGGAGATCGTGAACGAGACAGTACAGCTGAATCAGCGCGGGGCGGCGTTTGGCTCGATTGCCGTGCTGGTACGCAGTAACGCGGAAGCGCGCGAAATGAAACGGTGCCTGGACGCCGCATGGATCCCGTCCGTGATCGGTGGCGACGCTGATGTCTTTGCCTCGGAAGACGCTGACGAGCTGCTTCGTGTTGCAGCTGCGATCGCCTCGCCACAGAACGACCGTGCGGTGCGCGCTGCGATGGCCACACGGTTGTGGGGGAGTACAGCCACAGACATCGCGGACACGCTGCGATCCGACGGTGAGGCGCGTTGGCTGGCCACGATCGAAGTATTCCGAGCGGCGCGCGAAACGTGGCGTGATCGCGGCATTGCGGCCGCCGTTGGCGATGTCATGGATCAGCGTGAATCCATCGCGCGCTTGCTGGCACTGCCAGACGGCGATCGCCGCGTCACCAACATACGCCACATTACCGAGCTGTTGCACGAAGCGTGGGCCGAACAGGGCCTCGCGCCGGAAGGGCTCGCCGCGTGGGTTGCGCGCGAACGCATGGTCACGAATACCCCTGATCGTCGCGAGCTCCGGCTTGAGACCGACAGTGAGGCAGTGCAAATCCTGACCATCCACAAAGCCAAAGGACTGCAATTCGATATCGTGTTCTGCCCAACACTCTGGTCAACACCGCCAGAGATCAGCGGGCCGTTCGATACCACGCCTGCGCTGGCCTTCGATGAGCAATCCCCAGTGCTTGATCTGGGCAGCACACAGAACGCCGAGCGGTGCGCGCTTCACGAATGGCATGAACGCGCCGAATCGGTGCGCCTTGCCTACGTCGCGCTCACCCGTGCGGTGCACCGTTGCTACATCGCCTTCGGTGAAATTGGACGCGCGAACTCTGCCGCAAGTTCTGCGCTTGGTCATCTCTTGCGTCCACTCGGCGCTGAGTCGATGGGTGAGGTGCTGCAGCGACTGGTGCGCGACGCGCCCGGCATCATGATGCTGCGCGAGTTGGAACGAGGCGCGCCGACACGCTCGGCAATGCGACCCTCGGAATCGGCGCGACCGTCAAGCGCGCGTGAGCTTCGCATCGCGCGCCGGCAGCTCGACACGTGGCGCACGAGCAGCTTCTCCACACTCACGCTCGATGCGTCAGGCGCAGAAGCGATCGTGGGTCCAACGGCGGATGCAGATCGTGATGTGATTGAGCTCACGGCCGAATCTGCGGCCGTGCCAGCGTCCACAGCGTTAACTGGATTTCGCGCCTTTCCGGCCGGTGCGACAGCGGGCAACGCCATGCATCGCATTTTCGAGCTGGTTGACTACCGACGAACGGAGTCGACGCGTATTGAACCGGTGGTGCGTCGCGAGCTCCTGGCCCATCGGTTCATCGCGCAGCTTGACGAAGCGAACCCGCGCGTCGCTGATGTCTCCGCGATGGTGCAGACGGTCTGCGCTGCACCGATACCGGGCGCCGGTTTTGCCCTCAACGTCGTTCCGCCGGAGGCGACGGTGCGCGAATGGCGCTTTGATCTGTCGTTGTCATCAGCGTCTACACGACGCATTGCCGATGTGCTCGAAGAATACGGATCCGCGCATGCACAGCGTTACGCACGCGTGCTGCGGACGCTTCGAGACTCAAGTGCAAGTGCCTACCTGAGTGGCGTGATTGACGTTGCGTTTGAGCACGATGGGCGCTGGTGGCTGGTGGACTGGAAAACCAACAAACTGGGCGCCAATGACGACGCCGAGTACGCAGCGGACCGTGTTGACATTGCCATGATGAACGGACACTACACGCTGCAGTACCATCTCTATCTGCTTGCACTGCACCGTCACTTGCGCGTGCGACAGCGCAACTACGATCCCGCACTGCATTGGGGCGGTGTTGCGTACGTGTTCCTGCGAGGCGTCACCGGTACCGGCGATCACGGCTGGTTTCGCGACGTGCCCACGCCCGCACTGCTGGATGCGCTTGACCGCGCCCTTGGAACGCGCATTGCGTCGGCTGTTGGGGCAAGCGCATGAGTGCGACGGCAGACACGCAAGTGTTGCGGGATCAGGTCTATACCGCACTGCGTACGCTGGCGCTGGCCGCACACAGCGCTCCGATCGATGTGCAACTGGCGACAACATTTGTTCGTCGAAGCACGAATGACGATGCCGCTCCCGGTGACGAAGCAATCGCGGCGGGCTTTGCGACGCTGCTGGCGAGCCGTGCGCTCCGCGAAGGACACAGCGCGATCAGCTTCGACCAGCTCGCGGAACAATCCCGCGAAGTCGCGGGCGACGTACTCGCACCCGTGCTAGAGGGAGACACCGACTGGAGTTCGGCCTGGTGGCAACGCGCGCTCACACACGCTGGAATTGTCGGAGGGGTGGCCGATGCCACGCCGCTGGTTCGTACATCCGACCTGTTGCAGTTTCGTCGGTACTTTGATGCGGAAGCACGCATTGCGAGCCGGATCAATGCGCTAGTGCACACGCCGGTGAGCAACGGGCTGCCGGCGTTTTCCATCGTGACGGGTGGCCCGGGTACGGGTAAGACGACATTCGTGGCGCGGCGATTGCTCGAGTTGCGAACGAGTGCGCCGGAGTTACGGATCTCACTCGCGGCACCAACCGGGAAGGCGGCGGCCCGCCTCACGGAATCCATCAATCTGCGTCTTGCCGCGATGGCAACGGAAAGCGGCGTGCGGGTCCACGTGCCAGACGAGGCGCGCACGCTGCATCGTTTGCTTGGCTACAGCCCGCAGACCAATCGCTATCGCAAACACGCGGGTGATCCGCTCGACGCCGATCTGGTCATTGTTGACGAAGCCAGCATGGTGGACGTGCTCATGCTGGATGCGTTGCTGGCAGCACTCAAGCCCAACGCACGACTCATGCTGGTCGGTGACCATCATCAACTCGCGAGCGTCGATGCGGGCGACGTGCTGGGAGCGTTGTGTCGCTCAGCACTGAGCGCACCCAACGAATCACCGCTGCGTCAATGCATTACCGTACTCACCCGCAGTTGGCGTTTCGAACAGCAGCCGGCGATCGGAGCGTTGGCCGCTGCGATTCTTGCGGGAGACGCGAGTGCAGTGGCCAGCGTGTGCGCCGACCCTCGATCGCCAGATGTGCAGTCGCGCGACGCAACACATTCTGCCGAATCATTGCTGGCGCCGATTCTACCAAACCTGACACGTTGCGTTGAAGCGCGGAGCGCCGTGGAGTTGCTTGATGCGCTGGAGTCGTTCCGCTTGCTTTCACCGGAACGGGAGGGACGACTCGGTGTGGAAGGGTTGAACCAAATGGTGGAGCGTTGGCTTTCGCGTCAGGGGCACAGCACACAGGGCACGTGGTATCACGGGCGTCCCGTGCTCGTCACGGCCAACGATTATGGCACGGGCGTGTTTAACGGTGATCTCGGCGTTGTGTGGCGCGATGGCGCGAACGTCGCCGTGTATTTTCGCGCCGCGCATGGTGTAACACGCGCAATCGCGCCGGTTCGACTTCCCGCGGTGGAAACGGCGTGGGCGATGACAGTCCACAAGTCGCAAGGCTCCGAGTTTGACGATGTGCTGGTCGTCGTACCAGAACGCGAGAGTCGCGTCATGAATCGCGAACTGCTCTACACGGCGGTCACTCGTGCGAGGAAACGTGTGATCATCGCAGGAAGTGCCGCCGCTATGGCCAGCGCGGTTCGGCGTCAGGTTGGCCGCACCAGCGGATTGCGTTTGTAGTCACGATCTGCGCGTGCAACCACGCCCCCGGGGCCGTCAGGATCTGGGCGGCGGCTGAAACATGGCGGCGACCATCGTGACGTCCGGGCTTTGCAGGCCGTTTCCTGCCAACGCGGACACTTCCGCGCTGGTCAGCTTTTCCCCGCGGCGCACAAAGAGTGCGCGCACGTAGGCATCGGCACATACCGCACCGCTGTCATCGTGAAACTGCTGACGCAGATACGTCCACTTCTCGTCCCAGCCAATAAGCTGGGTGGTGAGGTCAAACGCCTGAAACGGCGCCAGTGAGCGGCGATACACGATCTGCACGCTGCCGACAACCGGACGAATACCGTCACGCACCATCCGTCCGAGCAGACCAACGCGCAGAATCAGGTCGATGCGCCCGAGGTCCATGATGGACAGGTACCGCCCGTTGTTCAGGTGCACGTTGAGATCAAGATCTGTCGGCCAGACCCGGAGACGCAACGTGGTGACATCGAGGACGCCCACCGTACCGCGGCGTGGCATGCTGCGCAGCAGCACCACAAGCAGTCGAAACAGAAGATTCATCGACACTCCCCTTACCGTGTGACCGACTCACAGTTGCCGCTTCGCACCGCGTATCCCCGCACTACTACGGACGCACATCCGTAGCGATGCGCATAGGCAGGGCATATCAGCGGGTTGAGATTGACACATCACGCTGCGAGAATCGCGACGTTGGACGTACTTCACCCGAATATATCAGTGCACACGATGGCGACTCGGACCGCTGGTGGCACCGGCATTGTCCTGCTGAATATGGGCGGACCCAAAACGCTCGACGATGTTGAGGCCTTTTTGCTCAACCTGTTCGCTGATCGTGAACTCTTGCGCCTGCCGATGCAGGATGTGCTCGGGCGATTCATTGCCAAACGCCGAGTGCCCAAGGTGCGAAAGCTGTACGAGGCGATTGGCGGTGGTTCACCGATCCTGCATTGGTCCACAGTGCAAGGGGACGCACTGGTCAAGCGACTCGACGCCCTCTCTCCACATACAGCGCCGCACAGGTTCTATGTGTCGTTCCGCTACGTGCAGCCCTCGGCAGAGGATGCGTTGCGTGCGATGGAGGCGGATGGCATTACACGCGCGATCGCGCTCTCCATGTATCCGCAGTATTCGTGCACCACCACCGGATCGAGCTTGAACGAACTGTGGCGCGCGCTCGACCGGCTCGGCTTACGGGATCGCTTTTCGTGGAGCCTGATTGATCGATGGCCAACGCACGCGGGATTCGTACGTGCAATGGCGGACACCGTCAGACGGGGGCTTGCACAGTATCCGGCGCACGAGCGTGATGACGTCCTGCTGATGTTCAGCGCACACTCCCTGCCGCTCAGCGTGATCGATCGTGGTGACGCGTATCCGCAGGAAGTGGGGGCGACGGTTGAACGCGTGATGGAGGTGCTGCTCGCGCGGAATCCGCACATGCTCACCTATCAGTCGGAAGTCGGACCGGTACGCTGGCTGGGGCCGTCCACGGAAACCATAATTCGTCGTCTGGCTTCTGATCAACGCCGCAACGTACTCGTTGTGCCCGTTGCGTTCACGAGTGATCACATCGAGACGCTGTCGGAGATCGATATTGAGTACGCCGAGCTCGCGCATTCGCTCGGTCTGCAGGGATTTCGCCGCGCGCCATCATTGAACGATTCCCCGCTGTTTCTCGACGCACTCGCCGACCTCGTCAACACACACCTGATTTCAGGCGAGGCGCACCACACGCGCTATCGTGAGCGCTGTCCGGGGTGCAGCAACGCGAGCTGCCGTTCGCTGCCCGAACGGGTGGCCACGCCGGTGGCAGTTCGCGCGGTGGCGTGAAGTCCATGTGGTCGTGGGCTACGGTGTCGGGCGTTGTGACGGACGCACGCCGCTGCCCCAGGGAAGCGGTGGAACGGCGACGGGCTTCGTCAGATCGAACTCCAGATGATGTCGGAACTCGCCGTTCCGCGCGGTTCCGTACGCAAAACGCTTCCCGGGCTCGATCTCTACGCGCCATCCGCTCGTTGCCCCGTTACGCTCCGTGACGAAGTCCTGACGCGTTGCGCTTCCCGGCACGATGGTTAATGCGCCATACCAGGTGTTCGCCGATTCACGACCATCCGCTTCCCGATGATCATGTCGCAGTTCGATTTTGTCGGCGTGACGAATGAACACCCACGTGCGTGAACGGTTGTCATTCACGTGCAACGGGAATCGTAGCTCGTTCTCACCGCATTCCCAGAAGTGCACGACCAGCCTGGCGGTCGGATCAATCTGCGTATCGCCCGGCGGCGCCTGACGCAGCACACCGGCGTACGCCGTGTTGCACAGCGCGCTGAGATTGGTCCAGAACTCGCGCTGCGGGTTCTGCGCGGAGATGTCGCTGCCGGAAAGCAAACCGAGGGCGAACAAGATTGACGTGAGAGGCTGGCGCATGCTGTTGTCCGTAAGAGTGATCCGGAAAACTACACCAGGCTTCGACTCTCGCGCATTGCCACCTCTGCCCGATGCAGCAACGTGCTGACCGACACCGGAGCGCGCGGGTTCCAGGCGGCAAAGCCGACGCTTGCGTCGAGAATGAACTCTCGATTGCGCGACGCATTGTGCACATCGAACGACGCCGCCAATCGCGCGGTCACGAATGGAATATCGGACTCGTTCGCATTGTCGATCAACACCACAAACTCGTCGGAACCAATGCGTGCAATGACGTCGGCGTCGCGAAAGGCGCCCTCGAGGAGCGCAGCGGTTTCCACGAGCGCCGCGTCGGCCGCGTCAAATCCAAGCGTGTGATTGATGTGCTTGAAGTGGTTCAGATCAAGCAAGCACACGATAAAGGCACGCTGCTCGTGCTGTGCCACTTCAACAGCGGCCTTGGCACGCGTCAGAAAACCGGTGCGATTCAGCAACCCGGTGACCGGATCACGCACTACCTGTTCTGTCAATTTCTGATTGCTGTGCAACAGCGCGCGTGCGGTGGCGCGCAGCTCGATTTCGGACATGGCGGCCGCTGCCAGATCCTCAAGCGTCTGCATCTGCGCCGTCGTCCAGTGCCACGGTCGGCAGCTGATGGCACACAATGCCCCAAGCGTTTCACCGGTGGAGGTTCGCAGCGGAACGCCGGCATAGGCACCAACGCCGAGCTCCGTGTGCGCCGCGCTTTCGGCCGCGATCGGATCTTCCGAGGTATTGGCAATGACAATCGCGCTGTCGCGCATCACCACGTGTTGGCAGTACGAATGGCTCAGCGGCGTGGAACGCTGATGGGCCGGCCAACCCGACAACCCATCCATGCCGGGAAAGAACTGTTGCCCGCGTCCCACCAACGACACGACGCTCGTAGGGGCACCCACCAAACGGGTGACGAGTCGCGAGATGCGATCCAGCACGTCATTGGAGTTGCCATCGAGCAGCCCCGTCGCCTGGACGGCTGCCAGGCGCGAGGGGCTGATCAGGCGAGCGTACAGCTCAACCTCGGTGGTGCGATTCACCAGTGGTGTGACAGTCATCACGAGCTCAGAATCCAGTGAGAAAGCCCTGCGTCGGGCAAAACGTGTAAAAGTCAGTGTCGTCGCGTTCAGGGCTCGACTGAAGTCGTTTCTTGCGGTCATCTTCGCGCGCCCCGCGTTCAGGGCACGAAGGTTTACCGAACTGAGCGCTCGCGCTCTTCGCGCCGATGGCGCATGTTCTGGTCATGACGCTCCGTCCAGAGGAACTCGGGCCTCCGGTTGAGCCCGCCAGCGCGATCGAGGCGCTTCGCCTCTTTCATGATCTGCCGTTCATTGGGATGGCGGTGAATGACGGCGAAACGTTTGCGTGGCTTGATGTCAATCAGACGTTGTGTACTCTGCTCGGCTATGAGCGGGAAGCATTGTTGACAAAGTCGTGGACCGAACTCACGCATCCAGACGAGCTGCCGCAAGACTTCGCAGAGCTCGAACGGATCATGAAGGGCGAGAGTAACGGGTACAAGCGCGACAAACGTTTACTCCGCGCTGACGGCTCGACCCTGCATGCGTCGATTGATGTGAAAGTGCTCCGCAAAGTCGACGGATCCATCGATCGATTTGTCGCAATGATCGCTGACATCACCGCCCGTGTGGAAGCCGAACACGCGTCGCGCGAGGCAGCAACGTTGCTTCGGAATCTGGGGCATCTGGTGCCCGGGGTGATCTATCAGTTCCAACTCTTTCCAGACGGGCGGTCGCGCTTTCCATACGCCAGTGACGGTCTCATCGATGTGTTCGAAATTGCGCCCGGTGACGTCGCTCATGACGCATCGGCCGCGTTCGACCGCATTCATCCGGACGATCGCGTGCGTGTACAAGAGACCATTAAAGATTCCGTGGCGACGCTGTGCACCTGGAGTTGCAGCTATCGGGTGATCCTCCCATCACGCGGCGTGCGTTGGATCAAGGGTAGCGCTCGTCCGGAGCGCCTGCCCGATGGTAGCACCCTGTGGCATGGATATCTTGGCGACAGTACCGATGAGGAGCTGTCGCGCGAAGCATTACGGGAAAGCGAAGAGCGCTTTCGTATTCAGGTTGAGCACGCACCGGAAGCGATCGTGGTACTGGATGTTGCGCAGAACCGGTTTGTCGATGCCAACCGCAACGCTGAGCGACTGTTCGGACTCACGCGCCACGAGCTGCTGCAACGCAGCGTTCTCGATCTGACGCCCGAGTTTCAGGAGAATGGTCAGCCGTCAGCGGAGTTCGCCTTTCAGTTCATTCAGCGCGCGTTGGATGGTGAGCCGCAAGTGTTCGAGTGGAGACACCGCGACACGAGCGGCCGCGAGTTCCCATGCGAGGTGCGCCTCTCCGCCTTGCCCTTTGAAGGCCGTCAGCTTGTCCGCGGCAGTGTGTCAGACATCAGTGACCGTCGGGCGTCGCATGATGCACTCACGCGCCTGCAGTCGGCAATCGAAGCGTCACTCAATGGCGTCGCGATGGCCGATCTGAACGGGACGCTCACGTACATGAATCGTTCGTTCGTGGCGATGTGGGGGTACGAGAACCCCGAACAGGCGCTGGGTATGCATGCGCTGGAGCTTTGGGATGAGGATCAGCGTCCTACCGAACAGTTCAACACGTTGGTCACCACGGGGACGTGGTCGGGAGAACTCCCGGTTCGCCACCGGCGCGCCGGCAGTCAACTCGTAGTGCTCGTGAACGCCAGTTTGTTCAACGATTCGCGCGGCGTACCAGCTGGCATGATGGCGTCGTTCGTTGATGTGTCGGGCGAACGACGGTTGCAGGCGCAGCTTGGACAGGCGCAGAAAATGGAAAGCGTCGGGAGACTTGCTGGCGGCGTGGCGCATGATTTTAACAATCTGCTCACCGTGATGAAGGGCTATATCGAGCTGTCCATCGCATCACTCAAGCCGGAGAGCGCCGTTCGACAGGATCTGATGGAAGTGGAGCGGGCTGCGGATTCGGCCGCTCGACTCACACAACAACTGCTTGCATTCTCGCGCAAACAGCTAATTGCGCCGGTCGTACTCGATCTCAATGAAGTCGTGCGTCGCGTGCATGGCATGCTGCAGCGCCTGCTCGGCGAAGACATTCTGCTGCAACTCGTGACCGACGAGCGCTTGGCGCTGGTTCGGTTTGATCCTGGTCAGGCCGAGCAAATTCTGGTCAATCTCGCCGTCAATGCGCGTGATGCCATGCCCGACGGCGGTCGTCTCACGCTTGAAACCAGCAACGTGGTGCTGGACGAGCAGTATGTGCTTGAGCATCCCGACGTTCCGGCCGGTGAGTATGTCCTGCTCGCCGTATCAGATACCGGCATTGGCATGAGTAGTGAGATTCGTGAGCACGCCTTCGAACCATTCTTTACAACCAAGGAAATTGGCCGCGGCACTGGACTTGGGTTGGCCATGATTCACGGCGCTGTCTCACAGAATGGCGGACGTGTGGAGGTGTACTCGGAACCCGGGCACGGTACAAGCTTCAAGATTTACCTGCCGCGGGTGTTCGTCTCGGAAGTACAAACGCTGTCTGATGCGCCGGCGGCATTGCCGCGCGGCACCGAAACCATCATGCTCGTGGAAGACGATCACACGGTGCGAGCACTTGCCGTGCGTTTGCTGGTGCGCCAGGGATATCGCGTGTTCGACTTTCCGGATGGCCCATCAGCACTCGCGTGGCTGGAGCACACACCGGAGCACGTAGCGCTGTTGCTCACCGACGTGATCATGCCGTTGATGAACGGGCGCGTGCTGGCGGAACGTGTAGTTGCTCTCCGGCCGGAAACCCGGGTGCTGTACGCATCGGGCTACACGTCCAACGTGATTGTGCATCACGGCGTGCTGAAGCCCGGCGTCGAGTTTCTCGCCAAGCCGTTTACGATTGCCGCGCTCGCAACGCGCGTGCGTGAAGTCATCGATGCGCCGGTGCGCGAAGACACACTTCGCCATTTGACCTGACGCACTGGAGCAGCGCGTGTGTGGTCGCCATCTTTCATGCATGGCACACATCGCATTTCTCGGAACAGGTTTGCTCGGCGCCGCTTTTGTTGAAGCCGCTGCAGCACGTGGTGACCAGATCACCGTTTGGAATCGCACCGCGGACAAAGCGCGCGCGTTAGCGCCGCTCGGCGTGCGCGTGGCCGAGACACCCGCGGAGGCCGTACGCGGCGCCGAGCGGGTGCATCTTGTGCTCAAAGACGACGCCGTGGTCAACGAGGTGATCGCGCAGTGTGTTGACGCGTTGAACGCGAGCGCCGTGATTGTGGATCACACCACCACACAGCCAACGCACACTGCCGAACGCGCGCAGCGACTCGCCGACGCGGGCATCAAGTATCTACACTGCCCGGTGTTCATCGGACCTGCAGCCGCTCGGCAGGAGCAGGGCACAATTCTCGTGGCCGGCCCGCAAGCGATCTTTGATGACGTCCGGCCAGCGCTTGAGCGCATGGCCGAAAAGGTGCGCTACTTTGGAGAGCGGCCTGACCTCGCCGCCGCGTACAAACTGATCGGTAACTGCTACATCATCGGCATTGCGGCGCTGGTCTCCGATGTGTTTGCGATCGCGCAAGGATCAGAGATTGCGCCCACCGATGCGCTCGAGCTGCTCGGTACGTTTAATGCAGCTGGCATTATTTCGGGTCGCGGACGCAAAATGGCGCAGGGTGATTTCTCGGCGAGCTTCGAACTCACCATGGCGCGCAAAGATGTACGCCTGATGCTCGAAACCGCCGGCGATCGTCCACTCGCGCTGCTGCCCTCATTGGCTGCACGGATGGATGATGTGATCGCCGACGGGTTTGGTGCTGACGACTTCTCGGTAATCGCGAAGGCGCTCGTTACTTAAGTCGTGGCAAGCGCGGGATAGTCGAGATATCCCGCGTCGCCCGGCGTATAGAAGGTTGAGAAGTCGGGCGCATTAAGCGGCAGATCATTGGCGAGCCGCGCGGCAAAGTCCGGATTGGCGAGCACCGGTCGACCAAATGCGACGAGATCTGTGGCGCCGTATCCCAGGAGCGCTTCAGCGCGCGCGCGATCCATGCCACCGGAGGCGATGAACGTGCCGGGGAACGCGCTGCGCAACTGGGCGATGAAGCTGCCGGGAATGTCGGGCGCGCCCATTGACGCGTGGTTCACCAGATGCAGATAGGCAAGATTGAGCTCGCCCAGCTCTCGGACCAGCTCCAGGTATTGCGCTTCCAGTCCATCAAACGCGCCAGTCGCATTGAAGGCTCCGTACGGCGAAATGCGAATGCCCACGCGGTCTGCACCAATCGCGAGCACTGTTGCCTTCGCGACTTCCAGCGCAAATCGGTTGCGTGCGCTCGCGCTTCCGCCGTAACCGTCAGTGCGGCGGTTCACATTGGCGTTCAAGAACTGTTCGATCAGGTACCCGTTGGCGCCGTGCAGCTCCACGCCGTCGAATCCGGCCTCGATGGCGAGTTTTGCGCTGTGCGCGTACTGGGCGACGACCTCGGCAATTTCTTGCTCGTTGAGCGCGTGCGGGACGTCGGCGGGTACCATGCCGTTCGTGTCGGTGTAGATCGATTCCGGCATCGCCTCGGCCATCGGGCCGACCGTTTTCGCTCCGGCCGGCAAGTTTGCCGCTGCCGACACACGTCCAGTATGCATGAGCTGCACGAAGATCCGCCCGCCCTTCTGATGCACGGCGTGCGTGACGGGCTTCCAGGCGGCGACATGCTCGGCGGTGAACAATCCGGGAATGCGCGCGTAGCCAAGTCCGTCAGCCGACGGCGACGTGCCTTCGGTAATGATCAGGCCGACATCCGCGCGCTGACCGTAGTAGTCGGCCATGGAGGGCGTGGGCACGTGGTCGGTGGACGCGCGGTTGCGGGTCATCGGCGCCATCACGAGGCGGTTCCGCAACGAAAGCTTGCCAAGTACGTAGGGATCGAACAGCATTGCGACACTCCGTAGACAGATTGGACGAGGTGCAGTCAGCCCTGACCGGCAAAACCACACATTGTGTACCGAATGGTAGATATATTACCGTTCGGTAGGCAATTCGCAAGTAGTACTCTTTCCAAGGAACGCGATGGGCCGAGGACGACCCCGGGAATTCGACCCGGAGATGGCGCTCGATCGGGTGTTGCCCGTGTTTTGGCGCGACGGATTTGAAGGCGCGTCTGTACAGGAGCTGGCGGCAGCCGTCGGCGTATCCAAGCCCAGCCTGTACGCCGCCTACGGCAACAAGGAGGCGCTTTTTCTGGCGGCGTTGGAGCGCTATCTGTCGGCGTTCGCGGCGGGGCTCGTTGTGCAATTGGAGTCCGAGCCCGATGGGCGGGCGGCCATGCGACAGTATTTGCGGGACACGGTGGCGCTGTACACGGACCGTTCACACCCCTTTGGATGCTTGATCGTGACGGCGGCCACCACGAGCGACTCGGCGGCCGTTCCCGCGGCGGTACGCAGCGCGCTGTGCACGTCCATGCGCCAGGCGGCGGCCGTGATTGAGGAGCGTCTGCGTCGCGCGCAGCGTGATGGTCAGCTGCGGGCAAGCGCGGATGTCTCAGCGATGGCGCTCTACTTTCACACCGTGATTTCGGGACTCAGCGTGCAAGCCAAGGCGGGTACGTCACGCGAAACAATGCTGCTGGTGGTGGATGAAGCCATGAAAAGCTGGGACGCGTAGCGTCGTCTCGCAGCCCGTTGTTGAGCTGGTCAGTGATCGCTCAGTACAACGGTTTACTGGCCAGCTTCTCTTTGGTGAGCTTGAGAATCCGGGTTTCGAGCTCGCCGGTGGACCCGCAGGTGACCTGATCCTTGGACACACCACTCATGTCCTGCGCCTGAGCGGCCAGACCGCTCCCAAACTCGGTGTTGCTCACGCCCGACGGCCGCAAGAAGGTGACGAGCGCGATGGAGAGCCGCCATTGATCAGCGTTGTCTCCCGCCATACCACGACCGCAGTTGAAGAACAGCGACAGTCGCTCGCCACCCAGTTTGGTGGAAGCGCGCAGCTTCAACACGCCAAAGTGTCCGGCCAGCGAATCCACGTAGTCCGGTCGAATGCGCAGTGTTTCGAACGCGGAACGAACCGCCGCGAACACTTCGCCTCGCGGCGCGTCGGTGCGTTCCCAGGCAAGCACCAGCGTGTCCAGCTGCACAGGATTGACGTGTGCTGGGAGACGAACCACGGGCGCGGGTCGCTGCGCGCGCAGTGACGAGGGAGTGAACAGCGTCACGCTGAACGCAACCGTTGCCCACGTGATGAGCCTTGTGATCGTGTGCATGCTATGGAACTCCCGCAGCGCGTGTGTGAAGCACACCCAGCGAAGGGGCGTGCAAACTTTGAACAAAGAGGAGACCACCATACTCCGTGACCGCGGTCGTTTCCGGATAGGAGCCCGAGGGATCCTGTAGATCGACGAGCACCCTGCCCGCTTCGTTGAACTTGATCACATGGCCGTAGGCTGGCGGAACCGGCTGGCCGCTGATCGCGCTGGCGTCACTGTCGCCGTATTGTTCAGAGAATCGACTCGCGGCCGATCACGGTGACGTCCGCCTTCACGCACCCGGGACCTGCCATGATGCGTCGTGTAGTTACGCTTGCCTTGCTGAGCTCGCTCGTTGCCGCAGGCTCGACATCACTCGCCAATGCGCAGCCCCAGAACAGCGGCATCAGCAACGCTGAGTTCGCGGCGCGGCGCGACTCGCTGGCAGCACGCATTGACAGTGGCGTGGTGCTCGCGTTTGGCGGACGCACGCTCGTGCACGACTTCAGCACGTTCTATCAGTTGCCGTCGTTCCGGTATCTCACCAACTATGATGAGCCGGATGGCGCCTTTGTGATGGTGGTGCGCAATCGGAAAGGCAGCAGCACGTTGTATCTCACGCCGCTCGATCCGCGCACCGCGTTCTACTACGGGCAGCGGGCGGATTCCACCAACTCTGTAGCACGATACGGCTTGCGCGGCCGCGCGTTCAGCGCGCTGGCGGGCGATCTCGATTCGCTCGCGCGCTCTGGTCTGCCGTTTTATCACATTCCCGATGTTGAGACCACCGACTTTTCACGTCTCGACACACTGACGCGCGGACAGGAAACGATCAAGACACTCGGTGCACGCTATCCGTCGCTGGCCATTCGCAATGCTATGCCCCTGGTGTTGCAAGTGCGCGCGCGCAAAAGCGACGCCGAGCTGGCGCTGATTCGTAAAGCGGTGGAGATCAGTGCCGAAGGACATCGTGCCGCAATGCTCACGGCCAATCCTGAGCACGAGTATGAGTTGCGCGCGGCACTCGAGTTTGAGTTTACACGCCGCGGTGCAGAACGACCGGCCTACGGATCGATCGTGGGGTCTGGTGCCAATGGCACAACATTGCATTACATGCGCGACAGTGATCCGGTCAAACCGGGTGATCTGGTTGTCATGGATGCCGGCGCCGAGTATCGCGGGTACGCCGCGGACATCACGCGCACGATTCCCGTGACCGGGACGTACACACCGGAACAGCGACAGCTGTATCAACTGGTTCGCGATGCGCAGGACGCCGCGGAGAAACTCTCGCAGCCAGGCATGAGCATTCGTGCCGCCGCCGATTCATCCGTCGCCGTGCGCTCACGCGGGCTCTTTGCCCTTGGATTAACGCAAAGTGAAGACGCCACGTTTGACCCGCCATGGAGCGTGAACTGTACGGCCAACCCGGCCGCCTGCAAGCAGTCAAACCTGTGGATGATTCACGGCATCACGCACGGGATCGGGCTCGCGGTGCACGATCCCATGCAGGGCACGCCAGGTGACGGCACATTCAAGGTGGGCGACGCCTTCACCATTGAGCCTGGCATCTACGTGAGCACCAAAGCGCTCGACGCACTGCCTGACACGCCAAAAAACCGTGCCTTTATCGCGGCTGTGCGCAATACCGTGCTCAAATATCAGAATACCGGCGTGCGCATCGAAGACGACTACATCATCACGGACAAGGGACTTGAGCGACTGAGTCTCGTGCCGCGCGAAATGCATGAAATCGAGGCGCTGATGCGTCGGCGCGTGCGAATTCAGCCGTAACCGGTCGTCGCATTCCGCAGCGGGCGCTGGCCAGCGATTTCGCCGTCGCCCGCGTATCTCTCCTTTGTTGGCTGGTTATTGTGCGGAGCCCATTGGGTACCGCATTCCGCTTCAGCATTCCCTTCCGTGACATCTGCTACCTCGCCCAATACAACGTCGAGCACGGTGGCGGCTTTTGAAGCCGCCGGATCGCTCGTTTCCCGGCTTGATGCCGAAATCGGTCGCGTGATCGTGGGTCAGACGCAGGTGCGCCGCGAGGTGCTCCTGTGCCTCATCGCGGGCGGGCACTGTTTGTTGCGTGGTGTGCCAGGCCTCGCCAAGACCTTGCTGATCAAAACGCTCGCCGACGCAGTCCAGCTCAAGTTCAGTCGTATTCAGTTCACGCCCGACCTTATGCCGTCTGATATTCTGGGCACCGAGGTCATTGAAGACGACGCCACCGGCGGCAAGCGACATGTGCGCTTCATTCCGGGGCCCGTGTTCGCGAACATCATTCTGGCCGACGAGATCAATCGCACACCGCCGCGCACACAGGCCGCGCTGCTGGAAGCGATGCAGGAGTACCAGGTCACGGTGGGCGGCGTGCGGTATCCACTGGAGCGACCGTTGTTTGTGCTCGCAACGGAAAATCCGATCGAACAGGAAGGCACCTATCCACTGCCGGAAGCGCAGCTTGATCGCTTCATGTTCAATGTGGTGATCGACTACCCCGACGCCAACGACGAACGACGCATTCTGGCCGAAACGACCACCGGTGTTGATCGCAGTGCGTCGCATGTGGCGACCGGAGCCGAACTGGAGTCGGTCCGCGCGCTCGTTCGCGAACTCCCGGCCGCGTCGAATGTGGTGGACTACGCGCTTCGTCTGATTCGCGCCACGAGACCGAACGACGCATCATCTCCGGCGACGGTGCGCGAGTGGGTACGATGGGGCGTCGGACCACGCGCCGGACAGGCGTTGCTGCTCGGCGCGAAAGCCAGCGCATTGCTCGATGGTCGCTCGGTGCCAGCACCCGACGACATCACGCGCGTGGCATATCCGGTACTGCGTCACAGACTGTTGGTGAACTTTCAGGCCGAAGCTGACGGCGTGTCACCTGACGATGTGATTGGCAAGCTGCTGGATGCCGTGAGGCCCTGACGCCATGCGCGTTGCAGGGATCTGATCATGTCTGCACTGTCGCCCGAAGTTGTCGCCGCCATCGACGACCTCGAATTGGCTGCGCGCATTGTGGTGGAAGGGCTGCGCACCGGCGGACATCGCAGTCCGTTTCACGGCTACAGCACCGAGTTCCGCCAGCATCGCCCGTACCGCGCCGGTGATGATCTCAAGTATCTCGACTGGAAGCTGTTTGCACGCAGCGACCGGCTGTACACACGACAGTTTCGGGAAACAACGAATCTGTCGGTGATGCTGGTGCTTGATACGAGCGCGTCCATGGCGTACCCGCTCACGGGCCTCTCCAAATCTCGCTACGCCACGATTATTGCCGCCGCGCTTGCGTATCTCGTAAGCGAACAAGGGCACGCCGTTGGATTGATGAGCATGCATGGCGACAAGCTCGCCTACGTGCCTGCACGGGGAGGGCGGCAGCATCTGCGTGCACTGCTCGCGCGCCTTGACACGCTGCCTGCCGGTGGCACGTGGGACGCACCGCGCACGATTGCGCGTGGCGCACAGCTCTTGCAGCGCCGCGGCGTGGTGATTGCCATCTCGGATTTCTACGACGCCGAAGACGAAACACGGCGCGAGCTCCGACGCGTTGTGCAGCGTGGACACGATGTGGCCATGCTGCAACTGATCTCCGCGGAAGAACAGCAACTGCCCTTTGTCGGTCAGATCGAACTCGACGATCTCGAAACTGGCGCACGACAGATTCTGGATGCCGGCGCAATTGCCGAATCATACGGGCGTGCCATGCAGGCGTTTCTGGAGCGCTCCCGATTGCATGCATTGCGCGACGGATTGGACTACGCGCTGATCACCACGAACACACCGCCGGAGCAGGCGCTGCGCGACTATCTGTTGCGGCGCAGCCGTCGTGAGGTGACCACGCACTCACGCGGTCCGAGGTCCGCGTGAGCTGGCTGCAACCGATGGCGTGGCTTGGACTCGTGGCGATTGCGCTACCGGTGCTGATTCACTTGCTCGGCCTGGGGCGCGCCCGACGACTGCCGTTTCCAACGTTGCGCTTCCTGCAAACCACGCGATTGTTGCCCACACGCCGCACCACGCTGCACGATCCGTGGCTGCTGCTCGTTCGTGCGCTGATCGTGCTCGTAGCGGTGGCGGCGTTGGCGCAGCCATGGTGGCAGACGAGTGCGCGGCGCACGGCGTATGGTCGCTCATTGGCGCGCGTCATTGTGCTCGACACAAGTCGCAGCGCCCAGCGTGCCGCAACGCGTAGCGGTTGGTCCGCCGACTCGGCGCGCGCCATCGCAACACAGCTGTTGAACGAGGCCGATGTGGGTTTGCTGCTTGAAACCGTGCAGCCCGAACTGGCACTCGCTGGCGCCACGGAATGGCTGCGACTGCAGGAGCAGCGACAGGAGCTGGTGGTGGTTTCGGATTTTCAACGCGGCACAATGAGTGATGTCGTCTGGACTGCGATTCCGGCGGATATGGGTGTGCGTGTGCTGCGCATTGGCACCATAGAGACCGCGGCGCCTTCAGCTGTCACGCTTCGCTCGGCCAACGGTGACGTGCGCGTGCGGGCCACGCTGGAAGGGGATAGCGCACAACATCGTACGCAGGCAACATGGCAACGCACGGCGCTACGAGCCGCCGACAGCAGCGTGGCCGGTGCGACGCGTGTTTCGTTGCTCGCCAGTGATAGTGACAGTGCCTTGGCCAACGAAGTGCAACTGACCACGTTAGATCTTCGTACACAACTCATCGACAGCGCTGAAATCTTGAGTACCCAGGCGCAACTGGGTGCGGCGCGCCCTGAGGTGACCGTTGTCGCGGCGGGCTACGTTTCGCGATCGTCGCTGATGGATAGTGTGCACAACGTGAAAGCGCCGTGGATGATGGACGTCGTCGCACAGGTAAGCGCCAACATGCTGCTGGCCGAGGTTGCCGCAGATGCTGCCCCGAAGGATTTCAGCGCGGGCTCAGGAGCCGGCTCAGAAGACACGAACGCATCGCGTATTCCGGTTATTCGAAATGACAGCGGACGCGTGATCGTCTCAGCCGCTGCAATTTCAAACAGTCAAAGCGAGCGCCTGTTTTTCTTTTCGGAAATGGCACTCGAGCACCCAACCACAACCGCGCTGCTCACCGCGGCGCAACAGGCGCTCGATGCCACGCTGAACACAATGTTGCCTGACATTGCAGAATTCGAGACACGTGCAGTCTCCGATAGTGCACTTGCACGCTGGCAACGTGAGCCGTCAGCCAACCTCAGTGCTGCACCCACACGCCGCACGTCGCCACTCGAAGGACCTTCGGATGCACGCTGGCTCTGGCTGGTGGTACTGATGCTGTTTGCAGTTGAAACCGTAGTGCGTCGTCGCATGCAGCAGGAGTCGGCCCGCTCGGCTGATCCATCGGCCCCTCAATCAGGCGACACCGTGGTGTCGGCGGCGTTGCGAACATGAGCAGCATGGACAACGCCAACGCGGTGCGCGCGTTTCTTGGGCGCGCGAAAGCCAGAGTTTCCTGGCTTGCAATGGCCGAAGGTGCGGCCGCCGGGCTGGGTGCGGCGGCGCTACTCGCACTTGCCGGCGTTCCGGCTCGCGGTGCAACATTGCAGCATCTGATGATCGCGGTTGGATGTGCGTTGATCGGTGCGCTGCTGCGTCTGGTGTTTGTACGCGTGCGACAGGATCGTGTTGCGCCGCTCGTTGAAGCGCGCGCCACGGAGTGTCGTAATGTGCTGATCACCGCAGATGAGCTGCTGCATTCGCAACACGCAAATGCGACAGTTCTGGCATCACCGCGGGTCAACGATCTGGTGCTGCATCGAGCGTCGCAGTTGGTGCAGTCGCTCGATCTGAGCGCGATCTTCCCGGCGCGCAGCGTACTGGCACTGCTTGCGGCGGCAACGGTGGCTTCGGCGACACTCACCGTGCGCGATTCGGCACCGGTACGCACCGCTGTTGCGTTGGCGCGCCGTACGATCAGTCCGAATGTGGCGCGCATTGACGACGTTGAGATCACGATCACCGCGCCAACGTACGCTGGTGGCAGTCGCCAAACGGTGCGCGACACATCTCGCGTTGAGGTGTTGGCAGGAAGTCGTATGCAGTTTGATATACGGGCGCGCGCCGATTCACTCGTGGTGTCTACCCTCGGTGGAGTACAACGCATCGCAGCCGCAGGCGATGACCGATTTGTGGTGTCGCTGAGTGCAAACGCCGATGACTATCTGGCGCTTACCCCACTGATCAACGGCAGCGAACCGGGCGCACAACGCATGATTGGTGTGTCGATCACGCCCGATCTCCCGCCGCGCGTTCGCATTGTGACCCCCGGACGCGATACACTGCTGCGCGACCCGAACAGCACGCTCAGCATTGCCGTTGAGTCGGAAGATGATCTCGCGCTCGCGTCACTCAGGCTGCGTTTCACCAAGGTATCCGGTTCCGGCGAGCGATTCTCGTTTGCCGAGGCCGACGTGCCGCTGGCCGTCACCCGCACATCGACCCGTACGTGGCGCGCCACAGCCCGTTGGACGCTTGATACGCTCAAGCTTGAGCCGGGAGACATGGTTGTGTATCGCGCCATCGCGACGGACCGTCGCCCGGGATCGGCACCACAGGAGTCCGACGCGTTCATTGCCGAGCTGTTTGCGATAGGCGGAGACGCCGCAGCGGGATTCGCGATCGATCCGGATCAGGAACGCTACGCCGTCAGTCAGGCGATGGTCGTGCTGAAAACAGAACGACTGATTGCGCAAGCATCGAAAATGCCGGCTGATTCAGTACTCAAGGCGTCGATGGAGCTGGCCGCCGAACAACGCAAAGTGCGAGCGGAGTTCGTGTTCATGATGGGTGGTGAGCTGGGCGACGAACACGCACACACCGGTGGCGATCTCGATGATCTCGGCGAAGAAGCCGAGGCTGAAGCGGAAGAAGATATTCTGGCCGGCCGGTTGGAGAATCAGGGACGGGTAGCGCTGATGCGTGCGATTCGTTCCATGAGTCGCGCGTCCACGTTGCTCAATGTGGCGGAACTCACCACGGCACTTGCAGCTGAGAAATCCGCTGTTGCGCAACTAGAACTCGCGTTCTCCCGCTCTCGCATCATTCTGCGCGCACTGGCCGAACGTGAGGCGCTGGACCTCTCGCGTCGACTGTCTGGCGATCTGTCCGAAGCGCGTTCAGATCGACGCGCTGTTGTTGCGGCGGAGCTGAATCCGCGCACGGTGGCACTGCGTCGTTTACTGGCCGATGTGTCGGGGCTTGCTGCCAAGACGGTACCGCGCGACGCGGCACGGAGTGATGCAGCGAACCTTACACAACTTGCCCAGGACGTGTTGCGAATCGATCCATCCGCTGCGGCGATGCAACGAATCTCCATGCATCTGACGACGGCTGCGGAAGCGAGCGAAGGCGTGCAATCGGCGCGTCGTGCGTCCTCGCTGGATTCGGCCACCGTCGCCCTGACGGCGTTGCTGCGAAGCGAACTGCCCGCGTCCGTTTCGCGCAGTGCGTCGCCGGCACTACGCGCATTGGACGCGGCTCGCTTCGAGCGGCAGCGCCGCGCCGTGGCTGGTCGGCCAAACCCATGAGTCCGCCCGCTACGGCAGCGAATTCGCCGACACGCTCCACCGGATTCCTGCTCCGTGCGTCGCTGCGCACCGTTGCGGTGCTCATTGCGATCGCGGCCGTGATCGATCCGTCTGTCACGAGCGAGCGGGCAGGCAAAGCCATAGTGTCCGTTGTGCCGAGCGATGCCGTGCAAGACAGCGCGCTGGCGGCGCGTGTTGCTGCAGCACTCGACGAAGACTTTCTGGTGGTGCGATCGCCTTTGGTTCGTGCGGACGCGATGGTTCTTGCGGGCGACCGCGTACGCACCGATCTCGACTACGCGCAGCCGATCTTTTCCGTACAGTCGCGGGCGAATCAACTGCGCATTCAGGCCTTGCGTGCACCAACGCGTGCTCCGCTGCACGCGCCGGTACGTGTGGGCGCGCGACTTTTTGTGCCCGGCACCAGCACACGATCGGTGGTCGCAGAGCTGCAGGTAAATGGCGCGGTGATGGATCGCCAGTCACTTGCACTCACGGCGACACAGCAGCATCTGGTCGCCTCGATGTCGTTTGCAGCAACCGACACCGGACGTTCTACAGTGCGAGTAGTGGCGCGCGCCGGCGCAGATTCGGCGTACGCCGATGGCCTGGTCGCAGTTCACGACCGTCGATACGCGGTGCTGGTGTACGATCCGCGACCAACGTATTCGTCGACGTTCGTGCGACGCGCGCTTGAAAGAGACCCGCGGTTGCTGGTAACGAGTCGTATTGTCACGTCCAGGAATATCAGCACGTCGATCGGTGAGCCACCTGTGCAACTCGCGAACGCAAGCGCGCTCTCGGCGTACGACGCGATTGTCGTGGGTGCCCCCGATGCGCTGACGGCCCGCGATGTGGTCGGACTTGAATCGTATCTGCGCAATCGAGGCGGCAGCGTGGTGTTGTTGCTCGACAGCCAGACACGCGGGCCGTATCAGGAACTCGTTGGCGTGCGTGGCTGGTCGTCGCGCAGTATCGATGGCGGAGCAGCGGCGCGCTTGAACAATGGGGAGAGCGACCGACTGCGCGTGTCAACGCAGTTCTGGCCGGTCGCATTGCCACGTGGCGCCACCGTACTCGTCCGCGCCGCCGCAACACGCACCGATTCACTCGCGCTCGGCGCGGACGCGGCGCCGGTCATCTGGCGCATGGCGGTGGGACAGGGGCAGTTGGTAGTAAGCGGTGCACTCGATGCGTGGCGCTATCGCGATCCCGATGTGTCGCAGTTTGATCGCGTGTTCACGCAGCTGGTGACCGATGCCGCCGAGGCCACATTGCCCGCCATATCGGCGACGGTTGCACAACCCGTGCTGGCGCCGAGTGAAACGTCGCCTGTCACTGTCACGATGCGCGGTGCGATGATGGCGGTGGCGAATGGTGATTCGCTGCGTGCCAACGCAACCGCCGCGTTGTTGGCCGTCGATTCGCCGGGAACGGTGGAGACGCCGGTAGGGCTTTCGCCGAACGCCACGCCAGGCTCGTTTGTCGGCGCATTGCGGGCGCCGTCAGCCCTTGGACACGCGCAACTGCGAATCGAAGCGAATGGTGACTCGGCGTTCGTGCCGATCGTGGTCAGTGACACGCGGCATCACGCTATCGCCGATGAACCGGCGCTGCTGAACGCGTGGATCGCGTCGCGCGGCGGCTGGACGATTGACGAATCGGCACTGGGCACCCTGGCTGGCCGTCTGCAAGGATCGCTCACAGCCGCACCACGTTCCGAGCGATGGCACCCAATGCGATCAGCGTGGTGGCTACTCCCGTTCGCGCTGTGCGTGAGCGCCGAATGGTGGCTCCGTCGGCGACGCGGGCTGCCCTGACACGCTGCTGGTTCGCCCGCGCTCTTCCTCGCGGGCGCACAGGGCCCATATTCCGTCAACGAATTCCCCACCCTGTACGCATTGAGTGGAGAGGCCGCACGCGCGTTTCGTTCGCCCTTTCGGCCGTCCCCTCCGTACCTCCTCCCCACGCTCAGCCGCCGCATGTACACTCGCGAGGAATGCAAAGCCATCGTCGACAAGGTCATTAATATGGCCGGCGCCGATGCTGTTGAAATCAACCTGACCGGCGGCGAACGCTCCGGCACCCGGTGGGCGAACTCGTCCATCACCACCAATCTTGTCCAGTACGACCGGAACCTTACCGTGACCGTGCGACTCGGCCAGAAATCGGCCAGCGCGAGCACGCGCGATTTCAGCGACGCCGGGCTGCGTGAGATGGTAAATGAGGCGCTCGAGACGGCCAAGAAGTCGATCGATAATCCGAACCTGCGCGAACTGATGGGCGCGCAGGAATACATCCCGATGGACGCCGCGTTGCCGAACATGACGTCGTTCGGTCCTGCGGAGCGGGCGCGTCTGGTCAAAGACAGCATTGATCTCGCCGAAGCACGCGGTGTGCTGGGCGCAGGCTACATCCCGAAGATCGATCAGACCACATGCAACGCGAACTCGAAGGGATTGTTCGCGTACTATCGCACCGCTGAGACCGGGTTCGCGCTCACGTGCCGCATGCCGGACGGCAGTGGTTCGGGTTGGTCGGGATTGATGGGCATCAAGGACATCACCATGATCGACTCGAAGGCGCTCACCGAGGTAGCGGCGCAGAAGGCGATCAAGAGCCGAAACGCGAAGGCCATTGAGCCGGGTCGATACACGGTGATTCTGGAGCCGCGCGCCAACGCGCGATTGCTGTCGCTCATGACGGGCATTTTTAATGGTGGTGGCGCACCGGCCGGTGGTCCTCCGGGTGGTGGACGCGGTGCGGGCGCAGCGGGCGGTGCGGCGGCTGGCGCCGCAGCTGGTGCCGCAGCTGGAGGCGCCGCGGCAGCAGCGACCGGTGATGATGGACCGCCAGGCGGCGGTGGAGGCGGCGGATTCGGCGGTGGTGGGGCCGGATCGTTTATGGCCGGCAAGAAGCCAGGAGACAAGATCTTCAGCGATCTGTTTACGCTGCGCAGCGATGTAGGCAATCAGGTGCTGCGTCAGAGCACGATTCTCAATGATTTCCGTCCGGCTGGCCCGGTCACATGGGTTGAGAACGGTGTGCTGAAGAACTTCACGCGCGGTCAACCGGCCACCCCGAACAACAGCCTGGTAATGGGTGGCTCTGACCTCTCGATTGACGACATGGTCAAGCAGACGCGTCGCGGTTTGCTGGTGACGAGCCTGTGGTACATTCGCGGCGTGCCGGCCGAAGGGCAGCCGCTGCTGAACACCGGCATGACACGAGACGGTCTCTTTCTGATTGAGAACGGAGAAATCGTGGGTCCGGTGCAGAACTTCCGCTGGAACATGTCTCCGCTGGTCGCTTACAACAACCTCACATTGGTTGGGAAGCCGATGCCCACGGGAATGGGCGAGTCTTCTGACATTGGCCAGGCCGCACTCGTACCGCCCGCTCGCATTGAAGAGTTCTACATGACTTCAGTTTCCCCCGCCGTTTAATCCGGACGATCACATATGAGCCCGTCACGTCGCGATGTTCTCAAGGGTCTGGCTGCAACGGCCGCCTTGTCGCTGTATAGCAATGATTTAATGGCGGACATAATCGCCACGTCGCCCAAGGGGCGCGCGGCGGATTCCAAGTTCAAGGGGTTGGCTGACATTGTCTTGTCCGAGGCCAAGCTCGTTGGTTGCACGTACGCCGACGTTCGTTTCACCATGACGGCCAACGTGCCGGGCGGTTCTGCGGTGTACCGTTCGGCCGGTGGTGCCGGCGGCCCTGGTGGTGGCCCCGGTGGTGGTGGCGGCGGAGGAGGAGGCGGCGGCTTTGGTGGACGCGGAGGCGGTGGTGCGGCGCGCGGCATTCCGAGCGAAGCGGATCGCAAGGCGGCCGGCTTTGGCGTGCGCGTGGTACACAGCGGCGTGTGGGGCTTTGCCAGCAGCCCGATTGTCACCGAAGACGAAATCCGTCGCGTGACGCGCGTGGCCACGGAAGTGGCCAAGGCGAGCGCCATTGCCAAGCGCACCGACCTCAAGCTCGCACCGGTTCCGGCCTACGTCGCGAACTTCATCACGCCGATGGAAAAGCACCCAACGTCTGTCAGCGTCACCGACAAACAGGCCTGGGCGCAAGCGATTGTAGACAAAGCGAGCACGGTGAAGGGTGTCACCGGCGTGAACGTGAGCGCCACACACAGCTACGAGTGGCGCTACTTCGCGTCAAGCGAAGGCTCCTACATTGAGCAGGAGCTGTTCACCACGTCGCCCACCATGACCGTGACGGCGCGTGTTGGCGATGTGACCAAAACGCGCAACTACCCGGGCGTCGCATCAGCCGGCGGCTGGGAGGTGGCCGAGCGCAGCGATTTCCTCGCGAGCGCCGAACGTGTGGCCGACGAAGCCGTACAGATGTGCACCGCCAAGCCACTCGGCTCAAGCGGACTGCGCGACCTGATTCTGTCGCCGTCGCACGCCATGCTCACGATTCATGAGATTATTGCACACGCCACTGAGCTTGATCGCATCGTGGGTTACGAAGCGAACTATGCCGGCACGAGCTTTGTGAAGCTGTCCGACATTGGCAAACTCAAGTACGGCTCCAAGCACCTCAACGTGACGTGCAGCAAGACGGACGACGGCATTGGCTCCACCGGCTACGACGACGACGGTGTGAAGTCGATGGAATGGCCGCTCATTCGTGAAGGCATTCTCGTGGGCGTGCAGACGAACCGCGAAACGGCGCATCTGGTGGGTGAAGACTTCAGCCGCGGCTGCACGTTTGGCAACTCGTGGCGCGATTACCCGTTCCTTCGCATGCCGAACGTGCACGTGGAGCCAGGTCCGGAGAACTCGCCCACGCGTGACGAGATGATCGCCGACATCAAGGACGGCGTGATGATCGACGGACGTGGCAGCTACTCCATTGACCAGCAGCGTTTCAACGGTCAGTTCGGCGGCCACGCGTTCTGGGAAATCAAGAACGGCAAGATCACGCGCATGTGCACAGACGTCACATACAACGCGATCACCACTGACTTCTGGGCCAACCTTGATGCCGTCACCGGCCCCAAGGAGTATCAGAAGTTTGGCACGGGTGGCGATGCGAAGGGGCAGCCCACGCAGACCAACTCCATCTCGCACGGTTCGCCGTGGTTGCTGGTGCGCAAGATGATGGTGGGTGCGGCGTTCGACTGAGGCAGCGAGACGTATCAAAAAGACGAGGCGCCGCGGACTATCTGCGGCGCCTCGTTTTTTTCATCGTGCTACTCGGTGTTGTTGGCACGAGTTCACGTCATCGCGTAGACCACAACATTTACAATGAACCGCGTGTTGTCCTTGGTGCGAAAGCGTTTGTTCTTCCAGCTGTAGTCCCATTCACAGCCGTAGTCCTGATTGGTGTAGAGCACGCCGAGTCGTTTGTTGCGCTCAACACCGCGCACGTAATCGTGCACAATGTTGTCGCCCCAGCCGTTGAGTTCGTGACTGGTTTGCGGTGGCCCGTCGAACTGAAAGAACGACCGATAGACCGCGTGGCTGCTGGGTAGTTTCGGCATCGCATTGGTGCCGCCAAACGTACGCGCCATTTCTGTTTCGAACGACTTGGCGTACAGACCGTTGATGTCGTGGTTGCAGTCGTCCGAGAACAACAACCCGCCGTTTTCTACATATCGCTGCAGACCGCGCCGTTCCTTGTCGCTGAAGCGCACCAGCTTGTGTCCGGTCATGAAGACAAACGGGTACGCGCTGAGCTCTGGTGAATCGGCGGTAATCACGACTTCCTGCTGATGCATCGGAATGCTGGTGTACTGCAGCAACGTGTCGAGCACGTTGGCGCACACTTTCGGGTTGTAGTCCCAGTCTCCTGATTCGTAACGCAGTCGCGCGAACACAAACTCATTGCTGGGTGCCGCGCTCATGGCGTGCAGCGCAGGCGCGAGGCCACCGCCAAGCGCCGCGCCACCGGCTGCAATACTCAGCCGGTGGAGGAAACTGCGACGATTGATTGGCGAGAGGGACATGCGATGGTCGAATCGGGGAATTCTGCGTGGCCATCAGGACTACGCGCGAAACGCGCCGCGCGCTGTCGGCTGACTACCTCGGATCGCCGCGCACCTCGTCACGCGCGATGTACGGCACCCCATCGGTCATCCACTTGGGCGCTGCTGCACCGCGCAGATAGTGATCAAAGAACTGGAAATAGCGAATGGTGAGGTCGCGGCGATTGGCGAGCCCACGCAAACCGTGCCCTTCGCCCGGATAGGCAAGCATCGTGGCGTTCTTTCCATTGTACCGGAGCGCATTATAGAAGTTCATGCCCTCGGTAAATGAAACCGTCGGATCGGCTGTGCCGTGCATGATCAGAAACGGTGCGGCAGCGGATGGTGCGTGCGTCAGCGCCGACTCGTAGCGGTACACATCAGGCTTTTCCCAGGGTGAGAAGCCCCAGCGACCTTGTCCAAAGAGATAATAGTCGTTGCCGTTCGCACCGCTGCCGCCACTGACCTGATACGACCAGCCCCAGCTTTGACTGAAATCGCTGTACAGGTCTGTAACGCCAGCGCCCATGCCCACCGCCGCGAACAACTTGGATCGTGTGCCAATAAACGCGGCACCTTCACCGCCGTAGCTGTGCCCGTGTACGCCAATGCGCTTGGGATCCGCGTAGCCCATCGAGATCACCTTTCGCGTCGCCGCCTCCACCGCGTCGAGCATATCGCTGTGCGAACTGCCCGTGTGGAAATGCACGTCGGGCAGCATGGTGAGGTAACCACGACTCACCGCTTCCGTTGGAATCGCACCCATGCCGGTGATATACGACGGCGTGGGATAGCGATGCATGGTTTGTGAGTTCTTCTCGTAGAACGTGACGAGCATGGGGCGCTTTTCGCCCGCGACATAGTCATCGGGAATGGCGAGAATGCCCTGCAACTTCACACCGCGACGCGTAGTGTAGTCAAACAGCACACGACGCCCCCAGCGATACTCGGCGTGTTGCGGATTGGCATCAGAAATCTTGCGCGGGCTCGCAAACTCTGCGCCCGCCACGAGCAGGTCGGGGAACTCGCGAAACGTCTGTTTGGTGTAGAGAAACACATCGGCGTCGGTCGCGCGATTAGGCGTGCTGAACGATGCGTCGTCGTATACCAACGCGCGCAACTCGCCGTTGTTCAGTCGGTAGAAGCCCGACTTCTTCGTGTACTCACCGTACGCCGACAGTGTCAGCGGCTGCGTGAGATCAATCTCGCGAGACACGCGAGCGCCGCTCCGCACCGACGAATCCAGCGGCGCGGTACGCACATATCGCAAAACGATCTTGTCGCGTGCGCCAACACCGTTGGTCAGATTGCGCGCGCTGCCACTCTTGAGCGGCAGGTACCAGAGATCAAACCGATGCTGCACGATCACGCCGCTGCCGTCACTCGCGTAGCCCATCACGCCGTAGGGCGGACGCGGACCTGGATGATCTTCTTCCATGTCGGTGAAGTTCACACTCGCGGTGGTGCTGATCGCACGCGTTGTACCGGCCGCCAGGTCATACGCGTGCCAATGCCGATCTTTCCAGAAGAGAAACGCGCTGCCATCAGGAGAGATACCGCTCACATTGCGACCCGTGAGTTGCCCGCGGAACATGAGCGTACGCTCACCCGTGCTCAGATTCACGCGATAGAAATCGGCTGCGGGCCGCTTGTAGTCCGAGATGTACGCCCGTGCATCACGACCAACGGCCCAGATGCCGGTGGCTGGAATCTCAATGTCGCGCATGGCTGAATCCGTGAGCGCGATATATCGAGCCGACGCCACATCAAATGCCTGACGGAACGTCCGATTACGGTCGGCCTCCAACTGAATCATCTGTTGCGAGACAATACGCTCGTCTTGCGTCCGCCAGATATCAACGTCGGCCAGGGAGTCGGTACTGCGACGGCGGCCGGTGTCCGGCAACGCGCGCTGCGGAATGGTTGACACGTACACGCGCGCTCCGTCGTCACTCCAGGCAAGTGCGGCGCGATCCGAGAGGACAAAGCCCTTGGGAAAGTCCGACACATTCGCGGGATCCAGCACCGCCGGTGCGACATCGGCCACGCCACGTGGCGACACCACGTTATTGAACACGATCAAGCGATTGCTGCGCTCGCGCATGCGTTCCACCTCGCGCCCCTTGAGCACCGCGAGCGACGTACCGCGATCATTCCATGCGAGCCGATTGTAACGCAACGAGTCGTTATCGAGCACGACGGTGCGACCCGTCGTCAGCTCGACCAGATACAAACCGTTGCCATCGCGCACGGCGGCATCAACGGTGTACGCCAGCACATCGCCGCTGCGATTGAACGACGCGTCGCCCACACTGCCAAGGAACTGGCTGCGTCCACTGCTCAAGTCATGCAGTACCACGTCAACGCCGCGCGGGGCGTTGCCGTTCGCGGCGGCGGCGCCACCCGGACCAGCGCCGGCTGCGGCCCCCGTTGCGGGCGCTCCCGCTGCTGGCGCTCCCGCCGCGCGACGTCGAAGCATGAGATGCGTCGACGCGGGTGAAAACTGCGCGCTCTGCACATCCTGCCACGAGATGGTCTTCCCCGTCGTAAGCTCGCGCAGTTCCCAGCGCCGGCGCGGTGCGGGCGGGCGTGCAGCGGCAGCAGCGGGCGGCGTGGCTGGTGTGACCGTGGGCGGCCCCGGCGGTGTGGCCGGCGGCGTGACTGGTGTCGTTGGCGGAGCGGGCGTCGCCGCGCTATCTGCACCGGGTCGACCACGCGCTGGTGGCGGTGGCTCCACGAGATATGCGATCCACTTCGAATCAGGCGAGAAGCTGGCCTGCGACGCGTGCGCAATCGTCACTTCATCATTCGTGCCCAGGTTACGCAACCGGAGTTCCGGCTTCGCATCAGCGGCTACTGTGTTGGCAAAGCGAAGTCCGTACGCTGCCCACTTGCCGTCTGGCGAGAGCGAACCATTGTCGATGGTGCGCCAGCGCGAGTAATCATCGATCGTCAGCACCTTTTTCGAGGAGGCGCTGGTTGACTGCTGCGCGTGAGCGGACGGCGCGATCAGCGCGAAGAGTGCGAGACCAAGTGTGGCGGAACGCAGCATGCAGAATCAGGCGTCTGGGAGGAAAGCGGAATACGTGACAACCGTCACGCGAATTCCCGTAAACTGCACGGCGGACGGTGGCGAGGCGAGGGTGTACGCGCCTCAGCTGCCGCCGCTGCGCCGTTCCTGCTCAAGCCGGGCGACGCGCGATTCGAGCGAGTCCACGCGCATCTTCATCGGCACGGCCTTTCGCGGAACAGCGGTGGGTAACGGAACAGCCGCCTGCGCACCACGCGCGCCTTCTGCCCGAAGGAACCAGGCACCAATTCTGCCGAGCCAGACAACACGAAACACCAGCTCCCACAAACTCATGCGAAGCGGACTACGCATCAGCAGAACGAACGCGAAACCGAGGCACCCCAGTCCCGAATACAGCATCACCACGCCGTACACCGGCGTGAAGTTGCCATCAGGCAACACCTCGCGAGAGTTCCACGCCGCGTAAATGAGCAAGGCACCACTGATCAACTGAAAGAGCCCGGCGAACACCGTAAGCCGACGCCGCGACACGACCGCCGGATCCTGCCGAAGTTGTGCGCGGCGTTCTTTGCGTTCGACCAGGGATTGACGGAATCCACTGCGAACTGCCTCCACACTGAAACCCTGCTTGAGCAAACGTTTCGCTTCTGCGCGCGTCTGCGCCGCGCGACCAAACGCGACGGCAACGAGAACGATTACCGGGATGAGCCGGTCGTAGATCAGCGTGTTCTCCAGCTCTCTGGTCAGCAAGTAGATCGCAAACAGCATCAAATACCCGATGACCATTCCCAGCGTTTCTGCTTCCTGCGCAAACAGGCGCACGGCGACCGGCACATCAGGCGCGGTCGCTTGCACGGCGTCGAGCGCGTCAATCAGCGCTCCTGCGTTGTCAAATCGCTCCGCCGCCTCTTTGGCGAGACAGCGATCGATCAGCGCTGCTAGCGCCAGTGGCAGATCGGCGCGAGCGGTGGCGATTGACGGCAACGTCTCCGTCAGCTGTCGCACCAGCACACGCGCGGCACTGTTATCACCAAATGCAACGACACCAGTGAGTGCGAAGTAGGCCGTTAAGCCGAGCGAGTACAAATCACTGCGTCCGTCAACAGACTCTCCCGTCGCTTGCTCAGGACTCATGTATTCCGGCGTACCGACCGCTTCACCAACACGCGTCATTCCTGCACCGGCAGCTGGCGACGTGTGAATCACACGCGCCACGCCAAAATCCATCAGCAGCGCACGTCCGGTGGCACGTTCGATCATGATGTTGTCGGGCTTGATGTCGCGGTGCACAACACCGCGTCCATGGGCATACGCGAGGGCGTACGCGACATCCAGCAACAACCGCACCGCTTCCCGGGACGACAGTGGTCCCGTACGTCGTACACGTTCGGCGAGACTCTCACCTTCCACAAAACCCATCACGAAGGCGAGCGATTCCTCCTGCTCTTCAATCGCATATACCGGAACAATATTCGGGTGCGAAAAACTCGCCGCCATTCGCACTTCGCGAAGAAACCGTGCCCGTAAAATCGGATCGCGCGCGAACTCTGCCGGCAGCTCCTTTACCGCAACCAGTCGGTCCAGCTGCAGGTCCCGCGCGAGATACACGGCGCCCATTCCGCCACGGCCGAGCAACCGCTCAATGCGATAGCGCGCCGCGAGTCGCTGTTCGAGGGACGCCGACGCAATCATGCGGCCGGCACACCCATGATCGCTTTGGTCTCGAGATACTCCTCAAATCCCTGCTCGCCCCACTCGCGACCATTTCCTGATTGTTTGTAGCCGCCAAACGGCGCGCGATGATCAACCGGTGCGTTGTTGATGTGCACATTGCCGGCGCGCAGCTGTCGTGCCACGTGCATGGCACGCTCAGCACTTGACGACGACACATACGCCGCCAGACCGTACGGCGAGTCGTTGGCGAGCTGTACCGCTTCACTTTCAGAGTCGTACGGGATAATGCACAACACGGGCCCGAACACTTCGGTCTGTGCAATGCGCATGCCGTTATGCACCGACGAAAACACCGTGGGCTGCACGAAATAGCCCACGGCCAAATGCTCCGGACGCCCCAGACCGCCGGTGATCAACTGCGCGCCGTCTTCGATCGCATCGGCAATGTGTTGCTGAATGCGCTCGAACTGCAGCGCACTCACCACGGGACCCATATTCACACCGTCAGCATGTGCTTCGCCGAGCGAGACCTTCTGCACCGCGTCACGTGCTGCAGCTTCGGCGTTAGCCAGCTGTGCACTCGGTACGAACATGCGCGTGGGCGCATTACACGACTGACCGCTGTTGTTGAAACAACTGCGCACACCGTTCTTCACCGCGGTTGCAATGTCGGCGTCATCGAGGACAATGTTTCCCGACTTGCCACCAAGCTCTTGCGTCACTCGCTTCACCGTCTTGGCTGCGAGCTGCGCCACGGCAATGCCAGCGCGCGTTGATCCGGTAAACGAGACCATCTGCACATCCGGGTGCGCCACAATCGCCTGGCCAACCGTTGGACCGTCACCGTTTACGAGATTGAACACACCCGGCGGCACACCAGCGTCATGCAAAATCTCCGCTAGCAACATGGCATTGAGCGGCGCGACCTCGCTCGGCTTGAGCACCATCGTGCAGCCAGCGGCAAGCGCCGGTGCCACTTTGCAGGCAATCTGATTGAGCGGCCAGTTCCATGGTGTGATCAGACCACACACCCCGATTGGTTCGCGCACGATCTGCGTTGTGCCTCTCTGCGAGGCAAACTCGTACTGCGCGAGCACCTCACGAGCCACCTTGAAATGCGCAATGCCGGACGGCACGTGCGCGCCAGTGGCCAGCTTCATCGGCGCGCCAAGCTCACGCGAAATAGTGTCCGCGAGCTCGGCCTGTCGCGCCTGCATTCCGGCAATGATGCGGTCGAGTAACTCCAGTCGCTCCTCTCGCGTGCTCATGCTGAACGACGCGAAGGCGCGCGTGGCAGCCGCGACCGCACGATCCACGTCGGCCGCGGAGCCGGCGCTGACCTGCGCGATCTTTTCTTCCGTTGACGGATTGATCACATCAATCACAGCGTTCGTCGCACTTCCGCCAACGGGCAGAACCCACGAACCGTCAATGTAGAACTGCAGCGAATCGGTCATGTCACTCTCAATGCGTTCGTTGAACTGACGATGACGCTGCGTCCGGCAGATCCTGCCTACGCCTGCGCCGTTGCAACCTTTCGCAACTCGGACAGGAACCAGTTCCATCCGAACGGGAAATCGCTGATGTCGGTTGGGCGTCCGAAACCGGCGTGCACAAAATGCAAACGCGTATGTTCGCCGTGTGGTTCAAGACTGAATGCGATGGTCTGACCCTTGACCGTCGCATCGCCGCGCCAGTCAGGCCAGTCGAGCACCAATCGTTCGCCATCGACGTATTCAAGAATCGTGGTCGGACCGCCAACCACATCTCTCCCATCCACCTTGTACTGCCAGTTGAGCGCGTACTTGCCACCGGCCTTGGGTTCGATCTCCGCACCCTTCGAGCCAAACCACTGATTCACAAGAGCCGGTGTGGTGAGTGCCGCGAACACGCGCGCGGGCGTCGTTTCAATCACGACCTGCTGCTGCACGCTGGGCGAGCGATCGGTAAAGTCAGGGAGCGTGATGCCCGCCCCACCGGCGAGATAGGCGGCCAGATTGCCGAACGCGAGACGCCAGTGATCGTCGATCAGCTCGCGCTCACGCGACGCCGGCAACGATCCGTGAATCTCGTGACGCAGCGCGAGCTGACACCCGTCTCCCTCTTCAGTCAAGGCGATATTGACCGTGGTCTTGACGCCATGAATCGCCCATGAAAAGCCGAGCCGACGACCGGCGTCAAACGCAATGATTCGCTGCGTGGCCTGCGTTTGGGTGGGCGTTTCGAGGGAGTGACGACCCCAGAACGCAAAATTTTCGCCCGTGGCGGCACCGGGTTGTGCGTGCTCGGCAAACCAAACGGTAAGCGCGCTGCCTGTGGTGAGCGCGGTGAATACAGTGGCAGGTGCTGCTTCAAGCTTCACTTTGTAATCATGCGTCCACGACATACTGAGCTCCGAAAATGACCATGACATCAACCTGCAGTGAAATCTCACTCTCTGAAAGATAGGCCAGTGCCCTGAGGCGCGCACTGCGGCTTCTCGCTCTCCGGAACAGTGCAACTGCGTGTTTTGGGCCAACTCCCGAGGCGAGTGATTGACCCGCGCCCGTTGCGGGTGAAGGTTGAGGTCGACGTTCACCGCCTCGCTTCATTTCTTACCCAATCGGCATGCCAGCCACGTCGCAGCGGCTCAGCTCGATCTCCGAATCCGTGATTCGGAACACCACGCGCACCGCGAATGAGTACGGTGCGATCAATCTTGCGCAGGGGTTTCCTGACTTTGAGCCGCCACCGGCATTGCTGGATGCGCTTGTGGTCGCGGCGCGCGGCCCATTTCATCAGTATGCGGTGACGTGGGGCTCAGCACGGTTTCGGGACGCACTCGCGCGAAAGATCACGCGCACAGGCGGCGTTGAAATCAATCCCGACGAACATCTCGTCGTCACGTGTGGCAGCACGGAAGCGATGATGGTCGCGATGATGACGGCGTGTAATCCCGGCGACAAGGTGATCATTTTTTCGCCGTTCTACGAGAACTATTTCGCCGATACGATTCTGGCCGGTGCGGAGGCGATCTGGGTACCGCTGCGCCCACCGGAGTTCGCCTTCGATCCTGAGGAACTTGAGCGCGCGTTTGCTCAGGGCGCGAAGGCGATCGTGTTGTGCAATCCCGGCAATCCGACCGGCAAGGTGTTTTCGCGCGCCGAACTTACGCTGATTGTGGCGCTCGCGGAAAAGTATGATGCGTACATCATTACCGACGAGCCGTACGAGCACATGGTGTATGCGCCACACGAGCACGTGTACACGCACGCCTTGCCCGGTGCATTCGAGCGCACGATTGTGTGCAACTCGTTGTCAAAAACGTATTCCATTACCGGGTGGCGCATTGGTTATGTGCAGGCTGCGCCCAACGTCATCCGTGCTGCACGCAAGGTGCACGACTTCCTCACCATTGGCGCCGCCGCGCCATTGCAGGAAGCGGCCGTCACGGCGCTCGAGTTTCCGTATCAGTATTACGTCGATCTGCGCGCGTTCTATACGCAGCAACGCGCACTCTTTCTCGACTATCTCGTACGCACCGGGTTGCCGTTCACTGAACCACAAGGCGCGTACTACGTGATGGTGGACATTGGCGCGCTCGGATTCGAGCGCGACAGCGACGCATCAGACTGGTTCATCAAAACAATCGGCGTGGCCGGTGTGGCTGGCTCAAGTTTCTTTCGCGAGCCGGTTCACAACTATTTGCGCTTCCATTTTGCCAAACGCGCAGAAACGCTGCACGCGGCGGGAGAACGTCTGCTAGCTGTAGCGAACGGACGGTAGCGCGCGCTCAATGCTGCGCGTCGGCGTGCTACAGACACTCTTCGCCGAACACCGTTTTCAGATTCATCACCGCTTCAACTTGTGCCGGTGATGTGGCCAGCCGGTTGGCGGTGCGCAGCGCCGAGCACTTTTTGATGGGCTCGTTCGCGGCGTGCGAGGCATTCGTGAGCCACACGTACACCCACACACTGTCCACCGCGGTGGTGAATCGCGGCAGCAGTCGCTCGAGGCGCGGAATTTCAGCGCGCCCCGCCGCGATCAACGCGGCGTCGTCATCAGGCGCGTTGCGCAACCGGTCCTGAATCGCTTTCAACTCTCGCTGCGCCTCGGCTGCCGCGACAGACGCCGCCGGGTCAACAACGGGCGCTGCGGCTTGGGTGGCGGCTGACACCGGCGGTGCCTCGGTGGCCGCCCCGGCTCGCTGCCCAGTAGCATTCGGCGCCGCCGACGCGGGTGGGGCCAGCGGTGCCGCCTCGCCGCGCGGCGCGTCGGCCGCGCTCGGCGCCGCGCTCGGCGCCGCGCTCGGAGACACGTTCGCGTCTGCCAGGTCAGGCGCCGCTGACTCCGCGGCCACCGTAGACCCACCATCGCTCGCGGCATCGCCGCCACCCATCATGACCACACCGCCCACGATCGCCGCCAGCACCACCAGGGCGCCAATGAGCATCGGAGTGCGGTTTGGTGCCGACGCCGGCTTCGGTGTGACGCCAGACGCCGCTGACGGTGCCGCGGCGGCAGGCGCTAGCGTGGCTGCTGCAGCCGCTTTGCCCGCCGCTTTCGCTTCCATCGCCTTGTCCGTCGCCGCCTTCACATTCACTTCGAGTGTGGGCGCGTTGCGCATGGCCGCCACGGCGCCGCCAGCGTTCGGAATCGCGGCGGTTCGGGCCGTCGACAGCGATGCCGTCGACGCAGGCGTGCGGCCTCGCAGCACCAGGTGCCCCGTCCAGCCCTCTGTGGCCGCGATGAGTTCTTCGGCGAACTGCAGCGCCGACGACGTGCGCGTATCAGGTTCGCGACTGAGTGCCCGGTCGAATGCGGCCTGCATACCCTCCGGCCACGCCACATCGGGCGCGGTCTGCGCCAGCGACATCGGATCGCTGATCAAACGCGCCGTCAGGCTGCGCTCCGGAGTAGCGGCCGAAAACGGCAGCTGACCGGTGAGCAGATGATAGGCGACCACGGCCAACGCGTACACATCGCTGCGCGCGTCCAGCTGCTCGCCCAGCACCTGCTCCGGGCTCATGTATTCCGGCGTGCCAATGATCGCGCCGGCCTGCGTGAGCTGGGTCTTCCGGTTTTCGCTGTCGTCAAACGCCTTCGCGATGCCAAAGTCCACCACTTTGCAGCGGTCCACCCCGGGCTCGTCCGACACAACGAGGATGTTGTCCGGTTTGAGATCGCGGTGGACGATGCTGATCCGATGCGCGGCCTCGAGCCCCTCGGCGACCTGATAGACAATGTTGGCCGCCCGCTGCGGCTCCAGGCGGCCGGCCTCTTCCAGCACCTCGCGCAGCGTGCGCCCAGGCACGAACTCCATGGCCAGGTAGACGAGCCCCTTGTTCGTCTCGCCAAAGTCGAACACGCGCGCGACCCGTTCATGCTCAATGCGGGCGGCATTCGCGGCCTCCCGGTTAAAGCGTGCGATCGCGCCGGGGTCCTGCACCATGCTGGCGTGCAGCACTTTGATGGCCGCCTGCTGCGGCAAACGCACATGACCGGCCAGGTAGACCTGCCCCATGCCGCCCTCGCCCAGGAGCTTGGTCACGAGGTACCGGTCGGCGATCACACTGCCCACCAGCGACGAAGCGGCCTCATCCATAAGCAGCGTGGTCCCGTCCTTAGGGCAAAACGCATCGCTATCGGGATAGGTGGTACTGCAGACGGGGCAGGTCTTGGGCATGATCCGGGAATGAATAACTGCTTGACGGCGGAGCCGTCACGCACAAGGTTAGACCGCTGTTCCTTTCTCACTCACGAGGTGTTTCAATGCCGACGCCATCAACGGTCCGCTGGACCCGCCGAATGTTGCCCGCGCTTCTGGTCGCCTGTGCCCTGCCGCTTTCCGCTCAGAATACCAGCGCGGATACGCGGCCCACTGTGGCCGTACTGTACTTCACCAACAGCGCACTGGTGGATTTCAACTCGTACGCCCCGTTGAGCAAGGGCATGGCCGAAATGCTCATCAACGAGATCGCACAGAACAGTGCGGTGCGCGTTGTTGAGCGTGATCGGCTGCAGCCGCTGCTCGAAGAACAAAATCTGCAGAACAGTGATCGTGTGGACAAGGAGACGGCGGTCAAGCTTGGCAAAACGCTTGGTGCGCGCCACATGCTGATGGGTAGTTTCGTGATCGACCCAAACAAGAACATGCGCATCGACGTACGCGCGGTGAATACGGAAACGTCGGCGATCGAGTACGTGCAGACGGTCAATGGCAAGTCCGACAACCTGCTTGATCTCGTCATGCAGCTTGGACAGAAAATCAACGCGGGCCTCAAGCTGCCAGCGTTGAAGACGGCGAGTGCAACGATTCCTGCGTCAAAGAATCCCAATCAGTTCAAGGCAATGATGGCCATGAGTCAGGCCCTCGAAGCCGAAGACAAGAAGGACATTCCCGCGCGCGACGCGTTCATTCGCACTGCGGTGGCGTTGGCGCCTGAATACAAGCCGTTGCAGGCGAAAGTGGCGATGCTGACGCGCGAATAAGCAGCACACTTGTTACGACGCAAACGCCCCGCGTGATCGTGATGATCACGCGGGGCGTTTGTCTTGTTCGTGGAGCAACCCGCATCACGGCGAGCTGAACACCGCCCGAATCTCGCGGACAAAGCCGAAGCCCTGGTACGTACACACCGGCACCGGTCCCACGCCCTCCTGACAGGCACCGCTGAACCCGACAAAACTTGACCCCGCCGCTGGTGTCGCGCGGAACACACCCGAGTTGCCAATAGGCAGAGCGTAGCGACAGGTACGGGTTTGTCCGGACAAACCGGTACACACCGGCTGCGAGGGCACACTCGGAATCGCAAAGCTAACGGCACCGGTTCCCGATCCGCTGATCACCATGTTCACATCAATCGCCGCCGCAAAACGTGCGGAGACAATCGTGGCGCTGGTGGGATTCACGGAACAGGTGAACGACATCGTACCGGCGCACGCATCACCCCACGCCACGAGCGCACTCGCCGGATTGGACGCCGCCGAGATACTCACGCTGGTACCGGCTGGCACCGTCATCACGCACGCGCCTGATGTGGAGCCCAACGCATATGCACAGTTCAGTCCGTTGCTGAACGATGGTGTGGTCAACACACCCGATCCGGTAGAACCGGCGACCGGTCCAACCTGAATCGTTGGGTCAACCGCACGTCGGGTGAATGTAGCCGTGACACTGCGCGCTTGCGACATAGTGACGGTGCACACGTTCGTGTTGCTTGTGCACACACCGCCCGTCCAGCCACTGAACAGCGACTGACCGTCCGCCGTGGCCACGAGCGAGACAACGGTGCTGTGCGCAAACGGCACGTCACACGTTCCGCTGGTATTGCCGTTGACGCGTGTGCACTGCACCAGCATACCGGAGGCCACCGATCCACCACCGGTGCCCACAATGTTCACCTGCAGTCGACGTTCGCCCTGGAACAGCGCCGTCACCGCGCGATTCGCGCCGTCTACAGAAAGTGTGCAGTTCGTACCGGTAGACGTTGCACAGTCGCCGCCCCACGCCCCAAAGGTCTGCAGCGACGCCACGCCCGCTTCCGGCGTCGCCGTGAGTGTGATGTTCTCTCCATCACGCACTGGCACCGTGCAGGTTCCTGTGGCCGTGGTGCCATTCAACGTGCAATCCAGTCCGTTCGGGCTCGTGACCCGACCGCGTCCGTCACTTGATGTGGCCGCACGCACCGACACCTGCCGAAGCGCCGTGAAACCAGCGCTGACCGCGCGTTCCGTGGTGAGCTGGAGCTCGCACGAGGTGGCGTCTCCCGCCGCCGCACACGCATTGCCCCAGGCAGCAAACGCGTTGCCCGCGTCGGGAACGGCCAGCAACGTCACGGTCACGCGATCAGCAAATGTGAACGAGCACGCGCCACTTGTCGCGGCGCCAACAACGCGGCAATCAATGCCCGCCGGTTGCGAACGGATCGTACCGCGACCGCTGCCCGCGATGCCCGTGATCGTCAGCGTGGCGGTGGGTCGCGCGAACGTCGCGGTCACCGTACGCGCTTCCGTCATCGTCACCGTGCAATCGCCAGCGCGAGCGGTACACGCGCCGGTCCAACCTTTGAACTCGGAGCGATCATCGGCCGTGGCGGTGAGCGTGACAAGCGAACCGTGCGTGAGCGGCACTTCGCACGCGCCACTTGTCGCACCAACGGCGCGAGCGCACTGCACCAACGAACCGGCGCGCACCAGACCGCCACCATCACCCGCCGTGGATACCTTGAGTCGACGTTCGTCGAAGAACGTGACCGTTGCATTGGTGTTGGTTGCACCGGCCGTGAAAGCACAGGCGGCACCGTTCGCCGCGCTGCAATCACCGCCCCATCCCGCAAACAGCTGACGGGTTGGTGTGCCGTCCGATCGAGGCTCCGGTGTTGCGGTAAGTGCGACGTTCGTGCCTTGCTCAACCTGCACACTGCAGTTGCCTGACGCTGCGCCTGCCGTGATCACACAGTCCAGTCCCGCCGATCCCGTCACGCGTCCGCGACCATCACTGGTCGCACTCGGCGCAATCGTGATGCGACGAAGTGCGCTGAACCGTGCGCTCGCCCGTCGTGCCGTGGACATGCGCACGGTGCAGGTATTTTCGCGTGAGGACGCCGAACATTCTTCACCCCACGCGGCGAACAGGTTGCCATCGTCGGGGATGGAGCGCAGTTCGACATTCGCGTCACCCGGAAACGTGAAGCTGCACGTGCCCGTTGTTGCGGCTTCGTCAACGCGACAATCAATGCCGGCGGGTGTGGAACGCACGGTACCACGCCCGCTTCCAGCGGCGCCAACTACTTCCAACGCGGCCGGTGGCCGCACCACGCTCGCGGTCACCGTAGTTGAAAGCGTACCGAGTGACGCGGTGAAACGTGCCGTGCCAACAGTCAGCGTTGTCACGTTGCCCGTTTCGCTAATCGTGGCCACAGCTGGCGCATCACTCCGCCACGTGGCCGCGCGATCATTCACCACATTCCCGTCGCCGTCGAGCACACGGGCACGTAGCCGAGGAGCGTCACCAAGATTCACAACGACGGGCGCGGTGGTGGATACGGGCGCGCCGCTGCCGTCCACGATTTCAAGCGCTGCAATACTGAACAACGTGACCGGCTCGGAGACTTCCGTAGGCTGTCCGGGCGTGAGCGAGAGCGGGCCGACTACTTGCTCGTCAACCACAATGCCGTTCACCAGCAAGGCCAGATTCAGCACAACCACACATGAACCCGTGCCACCGTCTCGCTGTGGATCCGCGAGACACGTTCCCACATCAACCGGAATCGGTACCGACTGCAACTCCGAATTGCTCAACGCCAGCGTTTGCGTGCCGATGCGAACGCGCGATGCGTCCTTTCTCACGTAACTGGCAATCACATTCAATGTCACCACATCGTTCGCGCTGGTATTAAAGCGCGGGATATTCGCCTGCAACGCCACGGCTGCCGGCTCGACGGTGCCACGCTGTCCTGGCGTGAGCAAATCGGCCAAGGGGGCGCACGCCGAAAACGTGATCAGTGACAACGCGAGACAGCTGGTCTGTCGAAGACGAGACCAACGATTCGACCGCTGCGTAGGGCTATTGAGAGTCTGCATGGTTCCCTCAGAACCGAGACACGATGACGAGTCCACCACCTGCACCAGAAAAACTCTGACTGCCCGACTGCACCTGCGCACTTCGTTGACGCAATGAACCGGCCTGCGCGCGCACATACGGATAGAACGACAGCAACCCTCGTTCGATTTGCAATCCTGCCGATACCGCACCACTCGTGACCCCAGCGGTGGGCAGCCCCTGGTCAACACCGAGACCCGAGTGCCAACGCGCGTCGGCGGACAGAATCACCCCGCGTTGTGCTCCCCACGGAACCACTGCGCGCGTTCCGGCTTCGAGATATTGTCCGCTAGAACGCTCCACCGTTTTTCCATCGCGCGCATACGGAGCGCGCCACCGAAACGAGCTGTACGCCAGCAACTCCCGAAATTTCGGCGCCGCAATCAGCAGCTGCACATCACCACTCAACACGGGACCAAGACGCACGCGCGATTCGCTCAGCGTCGTTGTCGTTGCCGAGTCTTCGATCGCCGCGCCACGCAAACGATCATCGGCAAACACATCAGCGGCCGCCGCCACGCTGAGACGGTGCGCTCCCACCAGACGGTCGGCGCCAAGCGAGAGGCGAAACACGCCGCCCGGCAGAAAATCTGACGCACCAGTACCCGCGATCAACGCGGCGACCGGCTGATACTTGCCGCGCGCTTCATATGAACTGCCGTACGCGAGTGACCACGCGCCCACTTGTTGCGCGAACACGAGGCCGAGTGTGCCGCTCAGTCCGGATCCAACAGGCGAGCTGCCAAGGCCGAGCGCTGGTGACGCCACAATGCGCAGCGTACTGAACTCCGAGCCATCAAGCGTCGTTTGTCCCGTTGGCAAGTTCAGGCCAACGGTCATGACCACGGCGTCATGCAAGAACCGACCGGTCGCGCGGGTGCGCACATCACTGATGCCGCTGAGCGTGGCGGTGCGCGTTCCACCGGGCGCGAGCCGATCGCTGAACGTGACCTGACCGGATGCGTACAGCGTGGTCACATCGAGGCGCCAACTGGTGCCACCGATGGGAGTGGACGCCGTAATCGGCAACGTGAACTGATCCACACTCTTCACGCGCGCCGTATCAATGCCAGCGAATGCCGACTGCAACAGACCAGCGCCACCGAACGTGACGCGCTCATACGATACGCCCACGCCGCTCGTTCGACTGCCCACAAGCCGTTCCTGCGCGCCCACGCCATCCGCGCTCAGCGCCATCGCCACGCCGAGCGCGGCGAGAGCGGGCGTGAACACACGCGATGGGCCAGGCGCGGGGGCTGTTCTCACGGGCGTCGCACTCGTACGACCACGGTGACCACAGTACTCGGAAACGCCGGATCACCGGCGCCGCCCGTTGGTCGCGCGTAAGAGGTAATGAAGTCCAGTGGCCGATTGAGTCGATCAACGGTACCGGCAACGGCCGCATTGATCGGGCGGACGCCCGGCAACAAGGACGTGGCGGAGGCCTCACCCTGTACGATCTGGCGAAGCGCGGCCGCGCGCTGAAATGCGAGGTCAAAGCTTGGCGACAGGCCACCGGCCCGCTGGTACTCATCGAATGCCCGCCTGCGATCCCCGGCCAGCTCCGCCTGCACGCCGCGTCCAAAGGCGGTGAGCGCGTCAAGACTGGCGGCGGGCCTGGCGGCTTCCACGGCCGCTCGTTCGGCGGGGGTGAGCGTGACGCCCAGCGCATCAAACAACCGAAACGCCACCACCTTTTCGGCCGCGAGCAGATCGGTGAGTGGCGCGCGCGCGTCGAGCGCCTGCTGGAGCACACCCGTGGCCACGTCCGCCACCCGAACACCAAGCCGCAGGTCGCCGGAGGGCAGCGTGTCGAGCGAGCCCAGAATCAAGCGCTGCGCACCAAGCAACAGTCCCACGCGCGGTGCGGTTGCAGAATCCACGCGTCCCGCGGCCGCGAGATCCGTTTCTCGCAGCACGTCGCCAAGACGCGCCCGCTCCACGAGCTGCAGCTGGCTGCTTCGTGCCAAGTCCGTCACGAGCAGGTCGGCAATCGCGTAGCCGAGTGCCGTGAGTCGCGGATCGGCACCATTCCACTCGAATGGCGGTACACCGATGGTGGCGCGAGAAGCGACACCAACCTGCCGCTCTTGCGCCAACGCCGCCGCTGCGCGGGCGTCGAGGGTGTTACCACTTGCCGCAGCGCCACCCGTGGCGCGACAGCCAACCACCATACTCAGCATTGCGGCCATGCACAGCGCGCCGCACACCGAGGAGCGGCGACGGCTCGAAACGGTATGCATGGCGCGCGCGCGGACATTCGAGCGCACGAGACCACCGGGGTTGTAGACTTTTGTAGACAAAGACAACGCGCAAAGGTGCAGCCTGCGGGCCCCGGGGTCAAGAATCCAGCGGGGGCGTCTTACCAGACGGGCGGGTTCGTGCAATACTTCTGGACGGTAGCCGGCGTCGGAGATGCCGGACGGGTGATTCCTTGTGGAGAGCTGTTCGTGCTTCGTTTCTGTGTAGCGCTCGCGTTGTGCACCGCTGTTGCGTCTGATCTTTCGGCGCAGCAGGCAATTGTTGCGCGCGACTACGGGCTCACACCGCCATACCGTGAACTGAGCGTCAGCGGCACGAGTTGCACCTCCGCGTTGCGAACCGTCTCGTGCGCCAAAGAAGGCGTGACGTTCAACTCGGCGGTGTATCTCTCGGAGTCGGACAACCTCTTCAATCCGTTCAGTCAGGTTGGTCAGGGAGCGGTGGCCAACGGCGTCAATACGAACATCGATTTTTCAGTGAGCATTCTGTTTAATCGTCAGGTGCGTAGCGCGGCGTTCAACCTGCTTGGGTTCAATGCATCGCCCACATCGAATGTTCGATTTGACGTCTTTGACGGACTCACACTCGTCAACTCGTTCACGAGCGCTGAGCGGCTGCAGTTCATTCTGGCGAACGCTGAACAACCGCTGTGGTGGGGCTTTGAAAACAGCCTCTTCGATCGCATCGTCATCTCGGCACCCTTTGCGGCCGCGTCGGAAGGCGCGCTGCCGGTGGTGTACACAATGGCGCTCAACAATCTGCAAATTGCAGACGTCGTTGAAGAGCCCGCCGCGATCGTGCCAGAACCTTCTACAGTCGCGCTCGCCATCATTGGTTTGAGCGGACTCTCCTTCGCAGCGCGCCGTCGTCGCCGCTCGGGTACGCGTAACAAATAGTCCGCAGGTTCGCCGCGCGCGGGAACCTTCGTTGTGACGTAGCGTACGTATCGCGGGTTCGTCAGGTCACCGCGACACGCCTGCGTTGTGTTCCGTTGCATTGGCAACGCTTGGGCCTGGTACGGTGTCTACGGACAGCATGTTCCGCGTCCCTCACCCTCCCGGGAGCGTCTCCGCCGCTATGCGTCTGCCCGTCGTTATCCTCACGCTCGCGCTCACTCTTAGCGCGATTCCGGCGACACTCGCCGCGCAGGTCGATGTCATCCGCGGTCGTGTAACAAGTACCGAAGGCGAGCCCATCAATAACGTGCGCGTCACGGCCACGTCGATTCCGGGCAACGTGCAGCGCAACACGCGCACCGACTCACGCGGCAGTTTTCAGATCGCGTTCCCTGGTGGTCAGGGCGACTACATCATGAGCTTTGCTGCCGTTGGTTATTCGTCGCGCCAGTTTCAGATCAAGCGCACCGTCGATCAGGATGTGCTGATCGCCGACACACGACTGCAGCCGATGCAGCTCGATACGGTGGTGTCCACGGCACCGGTGCAGCAACGCATCAGCCGGTTCAACTCACAGACGCCGGATGTGAGCGGTACGGAGCGACGTCTGGATGCGGGCACGATCACACCCGACATTCAGGGCAATCTCGCCGCGATGGCCGCATCACTGCCTGGCGTGGCGCTCATTCCCGGCACCGATGGAAATCCTGATGGTTTTTCCGTCCTCGGTCTTGGTGCCGACGCGAACAGCACCACACTCAACGGCATGGACTTTGGCGGCAACGGACTGCCGCGCGATGCGAACATTTCCTCGTCGCTGACGACATCGCCATTTGATCCATCGCGCGGCGGATTCAGTGGTGGCAACTTCAATGTGCAGTCGCGTGGCGGCTCGAACTTCAGCAGCCGCGGCTTCAGTCTCGTGACCGCCGCGCCGCAGTTGCAGTGGACGGACCGTGCGGCGCAAGCACTGGGCACCGAGTTCACGAACGTGTCACTCGGTGGATTGATGTCGGGGCCGATCAAGCAGAACAAGGTGTTTTACAGCATGTCGTTCCAGCTTGATCGCAACTCCCGCGCCAATCAGACACTGCTCAACACGGGACCGCTCGGCTTTCAAACCGCGGGCGTTGCACCCGATTCAGTGAATCGCTTTCTGGGATTGCTCGATCAGCAGGGCATTCCGCGATTGAGCGGTGGAGATCGCGGCAGTCGTTTCAACGACAATGGAAGTTTTTTCGGCAGCATTGATATTCAGCCGCCGAACGCGGTGAATGGCGACGCGTACAGCATTGCGTTCAACGGCAACTTCGGGCGCCAGAGTCCGGTTGGTGGAAGCGCCACGCAGTTGGCGGCGAGCAGCGGCGATCGCGTGAACTGGGGCGGTGGTATTCAGCTGCGCACCAATCGGTATTTCGGATTGATTCTGAGCGAAACCAACGCTGGCGTGAACATTTCGCGCAACTACGGCGATCCGTATCTGCAGTTGCCACTGGGACGTGTGCGCGTGAACTCAGTGCTCGAGAACGGCGCGAGCGGCGTACAGAATCTCGGCTTTGGAGGCAGCCAGTCGCTGTTCAATGATTCGCGCACGGTTGGTGCCACGCTGCAGAACACGTTGTCCTGGTTCGATGACGCGAACAAACATCGCGTGAAGTTTACCACGGAACTGCGGTACAGTGGTGCCCAGCAGAACCTCGCCAACAATCTGCTCGGTACGTTTGCCTTTAACTCACTCGAAGACTTTGACGCGGGCCGTCCGGCGTCCTTCACACGACAGCTCACCGCGCAGCAGCGAAACAGTTCACAGTTGACCGGTGCACTCTCGATTGGTGATTCGTGGCGCCGCACCCCCAACGTGCAGATTCAGTATGGACTGCGTGTGGAGAATATCCGATACCTGAACACCCCGAACTACAATGCCAGCGTGGAAGAGGTATTCGGTGTTCGCAACGATAAGCTGCCGACACCGATCGCCTTCAGCCCACGCATTGGATTTTCGTGGACGTTGGGACAATCGCAGGATATCGCGGCGTTCTCAGGCGCATTCGTGCCGCCGCGCGCGATTGTTCGTGGAGGCATTGGTGTGTTCACCAACGGCGCCCAGGCTGGACAGGTAGGCAGCGCCCTGGATCAAACCGGTCTGCCCTCTGGCATTCAACAGCTTGTGTGCAACGGCGCGGCCGCTCCATTCCCCGATTGGAATGCGTACAACGGCAAGCTCGATCTGGTGCCCGATCGCTGCGCCGACGGGACCGGTGGCACGGTGTTCGCGAACTCTTCGCCAAACGTTGTGTTGTTCAGCAATAGCTTCCGCCCGCAGAGCGCGATTCGCTCCAACCTCTCGTGGCAGGGGCCGATTCTCGACGCGCGTTACTCACTCAACGCGGAAGGCACGTTCGCGGTGAACGTGAACCAGCAGCAACAGGTGGATCTCAACTTTCTGGAGAATCAGCAGTTCGTGCTCAACGGCGAAGCGAGTCGCCCGGTGTATGTCGCCACCACCAGCATTGATCCGCTCACCGGCGCCATCGCCGCTCGTGATGCGCGCGTGTCACCACTGTTCAACCGCGTGAGCGAAGTACGTTCAGATCTGCAATCGCAGACCGCGCAACTCAGTCTCAGACTCTCGCCCATCCAGCGTTCTTTCAGTCGCTGGGGCTGGAGTGCTGCCTACACCTACATGTACGTGCGCGAGCAGGTGCCAGGCTTTCAGAGTACCGCAGGCAGTCCCTTCACCCGCGAGTGGGCGGTAGCTTCCACCGGCCCACACCAGATCAGCTACAACCTGCGCTACAACTTTTTTGACTACCTCACCGTGAACTGGAACGGACAGTTCCGTTCCGGCAATGCGTTTACACCCACGGTGTCAGGCGACATCAATGGTGACGGATACAGCAACGATCGGGCGTTCATCTACGATCCGAACACCGTCGCCGATCCGTCGGTGCGTGCCGGGCTGCAGGAGTTGTACAGCACGCTACCGGCGGCCACACGCCGCTGCCTCGATCGACAGATCGGACGCGTCGCCGAGCGCAATAGTTGTCGTGGCCCGTGGAGCTCAAATGCGTCGCTGAACATCACGCTCGATCGGGCACGTTTTCGCATGCCACAACGTGCGGCATTGAACTTCGCACTGTCCAACCCGCTCGGCGCCGCAGATCTCGCGCTGAACGGATCCGGAAATCTCAAGGGTTGGGGACAGAGCCCATTCCCCGATCAGGCACTCTTGTACGTGCGTGGTTTCAACCCGGCCACCCGTGAATACTCGTACGAAGTAAACCAGCGCTTCGGGCAAACACGCCCGCAGTTTCTCACGCTGCGTTCACCAGTCACGATGACGGTGTCGCTCAGAATCGATCTTGGACCCACAATGGAACGGCAAATTCTGGGTCAACAGTTGCAAACGGGTCGTGTGACGCCCGGCACGCGATTCAGCGAGCAGCTGTTTCGTCAGATCGGTGCGGGCAGTGTGCAAAACCCCATGACGCAGATCATCCGCCAGCAGGATTCGCTTCGTCTCACGGCGCTGCAAGCCGATAGCATTGCCTCAATGAATCGTCGGTACGCGTACCGGACGGATTCGTTGTGGACGCCGGCGGCACGTTATCTGGCTGGATTGCCAGAAAAGTATCAGATGGAAGAAGCGTACGAACGGTATTTGCGTGCGCGTCGCACCCAATTCGATCTGTTGACGCAAACGGTAGAGGCGGTGTCTGCACTGCTTACACCGGCGCAGAAGCGCAAGCTACCGGCGCAGATTGCGAACTATCTCGATCCGCGTTTTCTGAATCTCATCAAGAATGGAAGCGGGATGTACGTACCGGCCGTGGGCGGCGGAGGCGGCGGCATGTTTTTTGGCGGCGAAGTAGCGATCGCGTCAGGTGGTGCCTTCTTCGAGATCGCACGATGAGACTCTTCAACGGCAGCTTCGTCCAGTGTGTCGTGAACGTCGTCATGTTCACGGCGTGCACCACGCTCGCGCGTCAAGCGATCGCGCAACCGCCCTCGCCACCAAACGCTCCACCAGCGGCGCGCACGGCACCACCAGACACGTTCCCGCCACTTCCCGGCCCGCCCATCCGTCGCATTGAGAGCGCGCAAGCCATCAGCACCGAAACACTCGGCGCGATTTCGCAAGTGCGCGGGCTGTCCGACGGTCGTGTCATGGTGAATGATGGCATGCGTCGTCGCCTGCTGATTTTTGACAGCACGCTCACGCAGGTCTCGGTGGTGCTCGATTCGCTTACCGAGGTTGAGAATGCGTACGGTTCGCGACCGGGTCGACTGATTCCGCATCTTGCGGACTCATCGCTCTTCATTGATCCGGCCACGCTGGCGATGCTGGTGATTGATCCGCAGGGCCGCATCACACGCGTGCGTGCCATTCCATTTGCGCAACATGTGCAGGCGCTCACGAGCGCGCTGCCCACATGGGGCAATCCCGCGTTCGATGCGCAAGGACGTCTCGTGTACCGCATCACCGCGACGCCTGCTCCACTGGCCGCGCCGCCGTTGCCGGGCATGCCGTACTTTCCAACGCCCGCAGACACCGCATTTGTGGTTGGCGTACATCTCAACACGCGGCTGATCGATACGCTCGGTGTTGTGCGCATTCCGAAAGTGGTGTACTCGATGCGCATGGAGCCGGAAGGCTACTACAGCCTCAACTCGGTCCCCAATCCGCTCCCGCTGCTTGATGAGTGGGCGGTGATGTCAGACGGATCGATCGCGTTTGTGCGCGGTGTGGATTATCGCACCGAGTTTCGCGCACCAGATGGTACGATCACCTCTGGCGAGAAGTTGCCGTTTCCGTGGATGCGCATGGATGACACCCTGAAATCAAAGTTCGCTGATTCAGCCAAAGCGGTGCAGATCAAGAATGCGCAGACGAACTTTGTGACGCAGATGATTTCGTGGTCGAACGTGCTGAACAAACCGTATCCCGCGTCGTTCTCGGTGCCAGACGGATACGTGCTGCCGCCAGGCATGCCAGCCGACTGGATTCTTCCCAAAGGCCTGTCGTTTCCTCCCAACTACATTCCCGCGTGCCCACCAGGCGTAACACCAACGGTCACACCGCAAATGATGTCGGTGTCACCAACCGGTGCCGTATCGGTGGTTGGCGCTGCGCCGCCGGCTGCGGCTGGCAGCGCAGCCGCGGGCAACGCGCCGGCCGGCTCGGCGCCCGCAGCACCGCAGTGCACGCAGTCATACTTTCAGGAAATGTACGGCGGCGGATACACGCCACCTGCGCCCATCTATCGCGCGCCTACACTGGTGCGCCCGGCCGACATTCCTGACTACAAGCCACCTATCGCTGCTGGTGCCGCACGCGCTGATGCCGACGGAAATCTTTGGGTGCGTGCGAACCCGATGCGACCAATGCCGGGTGGACAGATCTTTGATGTGATCAATCGCAAGGGTGAAATGATCGATCGCATTCAGATCCCGATGGGGTTCACGCTGGTTGGATTTGGTGAAGGCAAGGTTGTGTACTTGAGCAATCGTGACGCGAAGGGACTGCATCTGTCACGGGTGCGACTCAAGTAGCGACAGCAGACGTTGGCGTCGCGCGTGCTGCGACTAGCCACGTGCGCTGAGGGCGTCAGGGGCGACACGCCGGAACCACACCGATGGTCGCCCCGGCGGGCATCGCGCTCACGGTGAGTTGTTGCACACGCGCCGGTTCGGTTGGCGCCAGCGTAATTCCAACGCGCAGCGCCCCGGTTGCACACTGCATGCGCCATTGTCCGCGCAGCGCGTTCTCCGCAACGATCGCTCCGTCGGTGCGGCACGAGCCGCCTGCGGTATCGCGCAACTTGGCAATCGCGGCGGCGCGGCGATCAGCGGGTTCATCGAGAAACAGGTTCATGGCAGCCATGCTATCCGCCAGCGTGTCATCCCACTGCTGAATCAAACGCGAGACCTGAGTTTGTCGCGTCAGCAGCACCGGCGACGGCTGTGGCACGCGAGGGGTGAGCCCGCCGCTTTGTGCAAGCAGTGTGAACGCGGCGTCCATCGGGCCGCCCCACGGTGTGTAGGTGAGGTTGCCGAGTGTAATCACACCAACGCCGTAGTCGGGCAACCAGCGCATTTGTGAGCCGAAGCCTGGCAGCCCTCCTGAGTGCGCCACAAGTTGGCCAAACGTGCAGTTTTGCGAAACACGAAGGCCGTATCCGTAGCCACCTGCGTTGAGCAACAGCTCAGCGCCTTGGCGTGCCGCGCTCGCGCCGCTGTAACGCATGATCTGCTGCATCTCTCGTAGCGACGAACGACGCAACACCGGTGACTCTGCGCCATCGCGTGCGGGCCACGCATCAAGCATGAGTGCCACCCAGCGGCTCAGATCTGCCGCAGATGTCAGCATGCCGCCCATGGCGCCGAACGATCCATCCGGCAGCGGTGGTTCTTCCAGCCACACGCCGTCACGTAACCGATATCCGTGTGCGAGCCGTGATGCGGCTACATCACGCGCTTCCATGGTCGTGGACGTCATTCGCAACGGACGCAGCACACGTTCCTGAATGTACTGCGCGTATGGCATGCCGCTCACGTTGGCCACGATGCGCCCCAGCAGCGCGAAGCCAAAGTTGGAATACTCGTATGCCACACCGGGTGCATTCGAAAATGGAATGCCACTACGCACCATCTGCGACAGTTGTGCATCCGTCGCAGAGAGTTGTTGATCGCCCCACGGATTGTCCTCAGGAAATCCGGCCGAGTGGGTCATCAGGTGGCGCACGGTAATGCGTGGTGCATCACTTGTCGCGTAGCGCAGACTCGCCAGCTCGGGCACGTAGCGTTCGGCCGGATCATCCAGCGCAAGTTTTCCCGCGTCGCGCAGCTGCAGAATGGCGAGCGCAGTGAAGCTCTTGGTCATTGACGCAATACGGAAGACAGAACTCGTGTCCACGCGCGAATTGCTCAACACTTCACGCAGTCCAACGGCTGCAACGTGCAACAGCTTACCGTCAACGATCACGCCGTAGGCGATGCCTGGCACGCGCGATCGCTCAGCGAACGCGCGCATCGTGCTGTCGATGGCCGGGATCGCGCGCTGAAGTTTGTTCAGGCGCTCCGGATCGGTGAAGCGCGCCGGCGGGGCGATGCTGGATTGGGCGAACGCGACGGTTGCCGTGCTCAGCACGAGCACCAGACTTGAGACAATCGATGAGGTGGGCATGCACTGGATCTGCAGCGCGCCCGTTGTTTCGTCAATCCCTGCGGTGCTTGGCGCAAGGTTCGTAGCTGGCGCGAGCTGGTTGAACTGCTTGGAACGCAGAGGCGCAGAGACGCAGAGACTGCACGCTGACCGGCTACTCGCGTCACGATAATTTTAACAAAGGAAAATGTGCGCTGAGTGCGAACAAACAGCTCGACCGCGCAGTCTCTGCGCCTCTGCGCCTCTGCGTTCCAAGCAGTTTACACAGCTCTCGCGCGCGCAAATGACCGCTCCAACGACCTACGCCAACCGATAAATCGTCACCGCCGTCTCCTCATACAAATGCTTCGCACCACCCTTCGGCAACTCGTGCGTCGCCGCGTGCTCGGCCACCAGAATCCGCGCGAACCGACTCACCATCCACCCTTCGATCACGCGATCCAGCATACGCGATTCATACGGCGGATCCACAAACGCGATATCGTACGCCCCTTCGCGAAGCGCCGCGGCAAACGGCAAGGCGTCTTTCTTGAATACGCGCGTGCGTTTGATCTCGCCGAGCGCTGCGATGTTGGCTTTGAGGGCGTGCAAACTCGCCGGTCTCGTCTCTACAAAATCACAGCGCTTTGAACCGCGTGAGAGCGCTTCGAGGCCAAGCGCGCCGGTGCCCGCAAACAAATCAAGCACACTCGCGTCGGCCAAATCGGGCTTGAGCAAATCCAGCACGGCCGCACGTACGTGCTCAGCCGTGGGCCGCACCCGAAAATCGTTTGGCGACGTGAGCAGTCGATCCCGGTGTTTCCCGCGAACAATGCGCATGATGATCAGCGCGACAGGCGCTGCGCGCTCGTTGCAACCGCCGCATCGGGATGGTTCGCGTACTTCGCGATGAACTTCTTCGACTCGGGGTCGTTGTAGCGCGACGCAAGATCGAGAGCGCACACCAGCACCACCTGACTGCCCGCCTCTTCCGCGATGTCCTTGAAGATTCGAAACGCGAGCACGTAGTGAAACCGCTGCGCCAGCGCTTCGGTCTCCGGAGACAGGGGGGTATCGAGCGCCGCAGCTCCACGCCCACTCGTAAACAATGGATTCCGCGTCTCAATGCACTGGTCCATGGCCTGTTCCGTCATGGCGGACAGGCTTTCTCCACAGCCGGTGCTGAATGCCACACCGGCGGCAAGCGCGAACAAACGACGGGGTACAGCGGCAAACAGGCTCATGGTTCAAACGAAAAGGTTGCGGGGAGCGGACTGGAAAGATGGCACGCTGGGCGCCGAAGTGGCCACTCTGGCACACGGCGACCGGACGCTGCAGCTTTTATGGGCCGCGGGACTTGCTGTCGAACTGCCCGCGGCGCGTTCCTACCCATTTCCGGAGATGACGCATGCGTACGCTCGTCGGAGGGTTGGTGTTGCTGGTTGTTGCAGCAACAGGATGTGGCGGCTCGGCGGACACTGCGGCCGATGCCGCAGCAGACTCGACCGCGATGATGGCCGCCGCGGAACCTGCTGGGCTGAGTGCCGCTGACCTGGCGGGCACATGGACTGGAGTGAGTATGCCGGAGGTCGGCGACTCCATCACAACGCGGTGGACGAACATCGCGGCTGCGGACAATACCGGAAAGCTCGTGATCGACGGTTCGCCGGATACGATCACGTACAGCACGCAGTTCGACGCGGATAGCATGATTGCGACGTCGGCGCCGTATACTGATCCCACCATGCCGGCAGGCTCGCCCCAGATGATGTGGCGAAGCGTCGGCCGCCTGGTTGACGGCAAACTTGTTGGCACCATTACCAGAATGTCGGTGACCGCTCCAGACTCAGTCCTCTCGCGCGGCCGCTGGGAGGCCACCCGGGCGCCGTAGGCCGGCAACGTGCGCGCGCGATCGCGTCTCAGGATGATGCGATCGCGCGACACGCTACGGCCGCGTCACTCCCGTTCCAAACGCACCCACGCCCGGAATCGTGATCGGGAGTCGTCCCGTGATCGGCGCACGTCCCAACATCGCCCGCGCTGCCGCTCGTTGCGACATGGTGAATGGACTCCAGGCGATGACATGTGCATCAGTGCGCGGTAGTCCCTGCGCCAGATACGGATTGAGAAACGACACCAGCACGACTTTCGTACCCGACTCGCGCAAACCGTTGAGCAACTCGGGCACACCGCGCGTGGGTGTCATCGTGGCTGTATTCGTACTCGCGCCAATGTAGCTCGACACAATCACCACATCCGCGCCGCGCGCGATGCTCAGCGCATTCTCCACTGATGCCGGAAGCAACGCCGGCTCCGGATTCACACGATAGGTGCCCGTGCCGCCAGCTGCTGCACCGGCGGTATTGTCGGCGACCACTTCCGGACTAAGCGAGAGCGACAACAGTTGCGGGTACGCGCTCTTGAGCTCGGCATCAAAGGTGCGACCTGCACTCAGATCCGCTCGGGGACTCACGGTGATGCTCACAACACGCGCGGCATTGTTCGCGCGCATCGGCAACAGTCCGAGCGAGTCGTGCACCAGCGTAATCGCCTTTTCTGCCGCCGTTCGTGCGGGCGTGGCGTTCGCCGCGATGCCAACACGCGCGCGCACCGCCTCAAGGTCGACGGTGCGCTGCATGTGCAAACCCATTTCGTGTTTCGCGATCAGCAACTTCTTCACTGATTCGTTCACGCGCGCTTCGGAAAAACGTCCCGACTGTACGCCGTCTACAACCGCTTGAATCGCCACACGCACATCGGTTGGCATGAGCAACACATCGTTCCCAGCCACCACTGCGCGCTGCGTGGCTTCGGCCATCGTCATGTCGCCGAGCACACCATTCATATCGAGTGCATCTGTGACCAGGATGCCGGAAAAGCCCATCTCTCGGCGCAGCAGATCCGTCATCACGCGCGCGCTCAACGTCGCCGCCGTACCCGTGGTATCGAGCGCCGGAAGATCGCCATGAAACGTCATGACTCCGCGCACGCCGGCGGCAATCGCGGCGCGAAACGGACGCAGCTCCACACTATCAAGCCGCGCGCGCGACACATTCACACGCGACAGCTCGAGATGTGAGTTCTGCTCCGTGTCGCCATGACCGGGAAAGTGTTTCGCTGTGGCCAGCATGCCATTGTCCTGCATGCCGCGGATAAACGAAGCGCCGAGTCGCGCCACAAGCTCCGGATCTTCACCGAAGGACCGTGCGCTGATCACCGGATTCTTCGGATTGTTGTTCACATCCAGGACGGGCGCAAATCCCATATGCACACCAAGTGCGCGTCCTTCCTGCGCAGTCACGCGTCCCATTTCGTAGGCCAGCGCCGTGTCGCGCGTGGCGCCAATGCCCATCTGATACGGGAAGGACGTTGCGCCGCCGAGTTCAATGGCATTGGGAAGAAACCAGCCGCCACGCGCGCGGAATGCGGCACCGGTTTCAAAATCAGCACCAATGAGCAGCGGCAACTTCGCCGCGCGCTGCAACGCGTTGGTTTTGGCCGCGATATCAAGTGGGCCGCCAACCGATACAATGGCTCCGCCGAGTTCTTGCTCACGCACCAGGCGTTCAATGGCGAGGAACGCCGGCGCATCAGTAGCGGTGTAGTCACCCAGCGTCCACACCCACACCATTTGTGCGGCTTTCTGCCGTACCGTCAGCGTGGCGAGCACGGAGTCTGCCCAGCGAGCCGCGGCGAGCGAATCCGGTTGCAACGAGTGAACAGATACGAGCCGTTCGGCACGATCAGCACTCGACGCGTGTATTTGCGGAGACGCTGTGCCGGAGCGCACAACGGCGAGAAGCGTTAGGGCGGCAGCCGCCGCGGGGAGACGGTACATTCGGCAGAGAGTTGAAATCGGCTGGATCGGACCAATCCCAGCGGACTGGCGTAGACTGGTCGAAAGATATGCAGATGGACTACGGTGACGCGCGAGAAACCAACAACTTCGTACCCGCGCCGCACGTTTTCGTGACAACCGGACTTTAACATGCGCGCCCGCGACTCGAATCAGGAGGACTACCTCCTCCGCATCATCAAACAAGCTGCGGAAGCGCTACGGCGACTCCGCGAGCAACCTCGCCGGTGTTTATACCGAACAGCCTCACCTGACGGGCTGACGTGACGGCGAGGCCGCCGGGCCTTAAAATGCGGCATCCCTCCTCTCCCACCTCGGAGCCCCATGTCGACCGATCGCCGCCAGTTTCTGACCCGTCTCACGCTTGGCGGAGTCGCCATGAGCACGCTTCCCGCTTCACTCGCGGCGATGAGTCCGCCCGCAAACTCGCCGAACGCCACGCTCAGCGAGTTTGCGTCGCTCGATCAGCCGGCCGCACAGCAGTTCGATACGACATGGGCGCAGAAACTCACCGCCAAGTATCGCGCCGTGTTTGACGTACCCGAGTTGAATGGCGGCAGCGGCGTGTGGCGCGCGGGATTGTGGAGCAATCACTACCGCGATCTGATGCAGGCGCAGCCTGCTGATTTGAATCCGGTCATCGTGATTCGACACAACGCCATTCCGTTCATCATGACGCAGGAGTTCTGGGCGACTTATAATGTCGCGAAAGACTCCAAGGTCACGCACCCGATGACAGACAAGAAGACCACGCGCAATCCGGTATTGATGACCGCCGACGAGGACAAGCTGCCGCCAACGCTTGCCAATCTTGCCCTCAACAAACAGATGGAACGCGGCGCGATTGTCCTCGCCTGCAACATGGCGTTCAGTAGCATGATCGCGCTGGTGAATCGCAAAGACAAAATTCAGGGCGGCGAAGCACGTGCGAAAGCAATGTCGATGATGCTTCCCGGTGTGATCTTGCAGCCGAACGGCATCTTCGGAGTGACGCTTGCGCAGCAGCACGGGTGCGCGTTTGTGTCGGCGTCGTAATGTGCAAACACGCATGACGCAGCAACGGCACGCGCGGGTGACATCACAGCGCAGTGTGTGTTCGTTGCTTGCGGCGATCACACTCACGGTAACGATCGGCTGTGCACCGGCGGAAAACGCACCGGTGCTTGATACAGCCAGCACCGATTCCGTTCCGCTCGCGCCAACCGTGCGCGAAGGAATGATCGACGTGCCCGGCGGACGCGTGTGGTATCGCATGCTTGGCGACGGTGCCACAGGCGTACCATTGCTTGCGCTGCACGGAGGACCGGGTGGACTCTCGTGCCGATTTGAGCGACTCGCGCCGCTGGCCAATGAGCGGCCGGTGATTTTCTACGACCAACTCGGCTCGGGTCGATCCGATCATCCCACCGACACCACGCTGTGGAATCTGCCGCGATTTGTCGAAGAGCTCGACGCGGTGCGACGCGCGCTCGGACTCGACAGCGTGCATCTGCTCGGCCACTCGTGGGGCGGCGCGCTGGCAGCGGAGTACATGATCGCACGTAAGCCAGACGGTGTTGTCTCGCTGGTGCTGAGCAGTCCGTTGCTTTCCACGCCGCGTTGGATCGCCGATGCAAACGTATTGCGTTCGCAACTGCCCGAGACCATTCGCGAGACGCTCGACCGCGAAGAGCGAGCAGGCACCCTTACCTCACCCGCGTACGCGGCCGCGACGGACTCGTTCTACGCGCGCCACGTGCGTCGCCTGCCCGTTGATGCCGAGCCGTTGTGCGAAGGGGTCGCATCAAACGATACGATCTATCAGCAGATGTGGGGACCAACGGAGTTTCTCTCCACCGGCTCGCTGCGCAGCTGGAGCCGAGCGGACGATCTCGATGAACTCGCGTTGCCGGTGCTGTTCATCGCCGGCGAGTTTGACGAAGCGCGCCCCAGCACGCTCGACGAGTTTCGCGCAACCGTGCCGAATGCACGGCTCGTGGTGATTCCCGGTGCGGCGCATTCAACGTATCGCGAGAAGCCCGCGGAATATGTCGCCGCGCTACGCGATTTTCTGCGCAGCGCGGATTCTACGCGCAAGCGTTAGCCAACAGTTACCGCAAACGCCGTAGCGCGCGCAAACTGCGCGCTACGGTTGCGATGTCCCGGCGGTTAGCAACACCGCACATCGTTCGGCCCACCAACCGGACGATGCACAATCCGCCGCACGGTCGCGTCGAGCACATGCTGTTCCAATCGCTCCACGTCTTCCATTGAGGGCAGCGGAATTGGGTGCCCACGATGCGGACACTCAGGGCTCGCCGAGATGGACGCCGCACGCAATGCTGCCGCTTGCACGTCGGCACGAGAGGTGAATGGAATTTCGGTGGACACCGCCGGCGTGCGGCCGCTCATCACGTTCCACCACTTCAGGATGCTGGCAATCAGAATCACCCACACCGCCGCCAGGAAGAATGCGGCGACTGCAGCGTCGAGACGATCGTTGAAAATGATGGTGCGCGCGGCTTCGATTGTGGGCGCACCACGCGGCAACTCACCCGCCGCGAGCGCATCGGTGAACACGCGGGCGTGCGCCAAAAAGCCAATACGCGGATTGCTGTCGAAAATTTTGGTGAGCGCCGCGGTCGTGGTCACAATCACCAGCCACGTGAGCGGTACAATCGTCACCCACGCCAGCTTGGCCCGACCCATGCGCACAATCACGGTGGTACCAACACACAACGCGATAGCAGCGAGTAGCTGATTGGCAATACCAAACAACGGCCACAGCGAGTTGATACCACCAAACGGATCCGTCACTCCCTGATATAAGAAGTATCCCCACGCGGCCACAAACATCGCGCTGGAGAGCAGCACCGCCGGCATCCAGCTCGTGCGACCAAACGGCTCCCAGATATGCTTGCCCGCGTCCTGCAGCAGGAAACGTCCCACCCGCGTGCCGGCGTCGAGCGTGGTCAGAATGAACAGCGCTTCGAACATGATGGCGAAGTGATACCAGAGCGCGAGTGCACCCTCGCCACCCAGCACCTGACTGAACAGTTGCGCCATTCCCACCGCGAGTGATGGCGCACCGCCCGTCCGTGAGAGCAACGTGCCCTCACCCACTTGTTCCGTGAGTCGTGCAAACTCCGCCGCATCGAGCGTGAAGCCCCAGCCGCGGATTGCTTCGGCAGCCGTATCGATCGTGGGGCCAAGCGCGGCGGCCGGCGCGTTGATCGCGAAATACGTGCCCGGATCAAGCACACACGCCGCGATCAGCGCCATGATTGCCACACCGCTCTCCATGAGCATGCCGCCGTAACCGATCATGCGCGCGTCCGACTCACGATCGAGCAACTTGGGGGTGGTACCGCTCGAGATCAGCGCGTGAAAGCCGGAGATCGCGCCGCACGCAATCGTGATAAAGACAAACGGAAACAACTTGCCCGCGAACACTGGTCCCGTGCCGTCAATAAACTGCGTCACCGCCGGCATGCTCAGCGGTGGCAGCACAATCAGGATGCCGGCGCCCAATGCACCCACCACGCCAATCTTCACAAACGCACTCAGATAGTCGCGCGGGGCGAGCAGCAGCCACACCGGCAATACACTGGCCGCGTAGCCATAGCCCATCACCCACAACGCGAGCGTGGGTTTATCGAGCGTAAACATCGGGCCAAGCGTTGGATGCGCGGCCGCGTATTTGCCAGCGTACAGCGCACCCACCAACATCACCAGACCCATCATTGTGGCTTCAATCACGCGACCTGGCCGTACGAATCGCAGATACGAACCCATGAACAACGCAATCGGCACCGTCAGCGCAATTGTCACCACACCCCACGGCGACTCGGCGAGTGCATTCACCACCACCAGGGCTAGCACCGCGATGAGAATGATCATGATGGCCAGAATCGCGATCAGTGCTACCGAACCCGCCAGTGGTCCAATCTCTTCGCGCGCCATCTGGCCCAGCGATTTGCCATCGCGTCGGACGCTCGATGCCAGAATGACAAAATCCTGAACAGCGCCGCCAATGGCGACGCCAATCAGGATCCACAACGCACCCGGCAGATATCCGAACTGTGCGGCCAGTGTTGGTCCAACGAGCGGACCCGGACCGGAGATCGCCGCAAAGTGATGGCCGAACACCACCCATTTGTTCGTTGGCACATAGTCGCGTCCGTCTTCGAGCCTGAGCGCGGGAGTTGCGCGCTCCGCGTCGAGCGCAAAGACTTTGGCCGCGACGAACTTGGAATAGAAGCGATAGGCAATCGCGTACGTGCAAATCGCGGCGGTGATCAGCCATGCGGCGTTGATCGATTCACCACGACGCAGCGCGAGCACCGCTATGGCGCCAGCGCCAGCGGCGGCCACGGCAGCCCAGGGGAGCGCACGAAGAAGGGAGCGCATTCGGCGGGGAGGAGAGGCGGGGAGGACGGACGACGCAATGTGAACGCGCGACCGCAGGCAACCCGCCAGAGATAACGCCGCGACCGCGCGAGCGGCAGGGCAACGGCGATCTTTCTCGCGTCAGACCCGTGATCGTGTCGGCGCGCCGCCCGTCTGTCGTACGAACCCGGCCGTGCGGTAGCCGCCTACTCGTCGACGGAACGCACGGCGCCAGCCGACAGGTAGCCGCTCGTCCCGTCTTCAAACTGCACGCGGTACCACTGCGCACTCGCGCCCATGATCTGCAACGGTGTATCGCGCGGCAGCTCCCGAACCGCGGGACTGTTGGTGCCGGGCCCCTCGCGCAGCGTGACACCCGCGAGCCGAGTAACCGCCGGACGTCCCAGGCGAGCGGTATCGGCGACCACGCGCGGCGGATCAGCAGTCACGAGCCGCACGAACCAAAGCGGATCGATGGGACCGCGCCCTCGCCGATAGATGCCAAAGTGCAAATGCGGCGCCGTGGTTCGCGCGTTTCCGGAGTTGCCAACAAATCCGAGCGTGTCACCAGCGCGCACACGCTGCCCGGCTACCACATGATGTGATTCGAGATGCGCATAATACAACGATTGGCGACGACGTTCGTCGAGCAACCACACCACGTTGCCACCGAGATTGTTCGGGGAAATACTGCGCACCACGCCGTCAGTGGCGGCCAGTACGGGCGTACCACGAGGTGCAAAAATGTCGATGCCATGGTGTGCGCGTCGCCCACCATCACGCTCGACTCCGAAAAGACTTTGAATCGCGCGATTCGTACTGCCCTGAACAGGAAACAGCATGCCAGGTTCGGCTTCGAGCGTGAGTTCATAGCGCCCGGTGCGGAGCAATTCAGGCTGCAGGCGAACCACGAAGTCGCCGTCGTCCTCGGCTTCGTACGCCAGCGTGATGGAGAACCCGACGCTGTCGCGCGCGACGAGCGTGTCCGCGGTGGCGCGATGCGCAAACGGTCGCGCGGTGTCAGCGGTGACTTCAAACACATCGAGGTACAGCCGCGCTGGCAACCCCGTTACACGCACGGTCGCCTGCAACTTCTGACCGCGACGAAGTGAAACACGATGCGCCACGGCTCGAGCCTCGCTACGCGTGTACGCACCAACTTCGCGCGAGGGGAGTGGTGCAACAAGCGGCGCCCGCAACGCGCTGTCACTTGCCGCGAGCCACTCCGCGCCAAGTGCCGTGGTGTCCAGACCGGCGTCCGTCAGCGCTCGTGCGTACCGCTCGTGCGCCGTGGCCGGTTCCGCCCGCACATCGTCGAGCAAACGCTCACCAACGCTGCACCCAGCGAGCAGCACGCAAAGGAGCACGCCAACTCTATTCATTCACGTTCAAGTCGAAACCCGGTATCGAGTGACGGACGTTTGGTGGTATTCGCCACCATCCATCCGGTCATGTAAAACCACTGCGTCATGCGCGTGAGCTTGGCGTAGTCAATTGTTTCTGGTGCATCACGCGGCGTGTGATACTCCGGATGCAGGTTGCTGCTGAAAAACAACGCCGGCACATTGGCGCGCGCATACGGCAAATGGTCGGAGCGGAAATACCAGCCTTCTGGATGCGTGGGCCGATCCCAAAGTGAGTCAATGGCAAAGCGACCCGTTCGCTCATTGGCTTGCAGCGCCATTGTCACGAGTTCGGTTGAGTTCCGATGCGGCGGCTGGCTGCCGAGCAACGCGGCAGAGTCCGGATTGTTTCGCCCCAGCATGTCGCCATTGAGGACCGCTACAATACTCGTGAGCGGTACCACCGGATTTCGCACGTGATGGTTTGATCCGATCAATCCGCGCTCTTCCGCTCCGTGATACACGAACAGCGCCGACCGACGCGCGGGCTGTTGTTTGAACGCACGTGCGATCGCGAGCAGCGCCACACTGGTGGTACCATTGTCGTCCGCACCGTTCCAGACGGAATCACCGGCCACATCGTAGCGCACCCCATCATGATCCTGGTGACTGCTGAACAGCACGTACTCGTTGCGTAACTGCGCGTCGGTTCCCGTGATTCGTCCCACAATGTTTACCGATGGATACGTAAACGACTCCTGATGCAGCCGGATGAGCGCCGGCTGTCCGGCCGCTGCGCGCAGCTCGGCACCCAGAGCGCGCTGCACAAGAAAAACCGGCGCACTGCTGCCCGGTGCGCGCACCGCTGCTTGCGGGTCATCCAGTCGATACCCGCCGCGCGACCCGATGTTCGAGATCCCCTCGAAAGCGATCTGCGCGGTGGAATCAGCAATCAACATCACCGCGATGGCGCCGCGTCGTGTGAGTGCAAAACCGAGCGACTGCATCGCGGAGCGCGCGTATCGATACTCCGGCGAGTTCACGCTCGTTTGCCGCCCACCAGCTGGCGGCGCCACAAGTTGCGCCAGCGCGATTTTTCCGCGCACGTCGATCGTAGTATCGCGTCCGTCGCCGGCCCACACCGTAGCGCCTGATACATCCGCCGGAGCGGTTCCCGTCACGGCCACATCACGCCACATCAGCAAGTCGCGCGTGCCGATACGCACGAGGCTTGACGCACCCACACGCGTGCGTCGCAGGTTGAACCACTGAAAGTACGAGCCCGCATCTCCCATGGGCTCCACGCCAATGGCGCGCAGTTGCTCCGCCAGCCACACCGACGCCTTGAGTTCGTCAATCGTACCGGCTTCTCGTCCGCGCATGCCATCGCCGCCGAGCAGCGTGAGATCGCGCTGCAGATCGGCCTGCGTAATCGCAGACATCGCGCGTGGCGTGGCCGCTTGCGCCGCGAGACGACCAGTGTCCGCAAGACTCAGGAGCAGGAGCGCTACAGCCGTGGATCGCAGCATGATATGTCTCTGAAAGAGGAGGGCGTGGTGCGTGTGTGGAGTATGAGCGCTTTCCGCAGGTGGAGCAACCAGCGGTCACACACGCTCCGCTCGCCGAACGCCCGGGCGGTGCTGGACGTAGGTTGCACAAGCACGCATGCTAGGGTCCCGTTGTCCTGTTGCGTGATCTCCCCGCCACTTCCGTCCCGCGTTCTTATGAAAACACCGTCGATTCACGTCGCGACTGCGTGCATTGCCATCGCGCTGCTCTCCTCACCAGTCATCGCGCAGCGAGGCGCTGGCGGCGGTGCGCAAGCACCACGCGATACGGCGCGCAAGGTCCTCATCGTTCCCGGTCAGCGCGATGGTGTGAGCATGTTTCCGCTCGCAAACTACAAGGAGATGCAGCCCAAGCAGTGGGGCGTGATGGATTTTGAGCACTATCACACCACCGAAGAGATCAACTACTGGATGCAGCGCTGGGCAAAGGAAAAGCCGGAGATTGTGCAGCTCTACGAAGTGGGTACGTCGTTTGGAGCTCAGACCATCTGGCAGATGACACTCACGAACACAGCGACCGGCAAGCACTCCGACAAACCGGCGGCCTTTTTTGAAGGCGGGCGTCACTCCGGCGAAATCACCGCCAGCGAAAGTGTGCTGTGGCTCGCGTGGCACCTCGTGGAGAACTACGGAAAAGATCCGCAGATCACCAAGCTGCTCGATACCAAGGCGATCTATCTGCGTCCGAATAACAATCCGGACGGCGCGGATATGTACAAACTCACCGCGCAAGCCAATCGTAGCTCAGTGCGCCCGCAGGACAACGACGGCGACGGACTGTTTGATGAAGATCCCGCCGAAGATCTCGACGGCGACGGCCACTCGCGTCAGATGCGCAAGTTTGTCGGTGCCGGTAAAGGCACGCACGTTGTGGACACGATGGACAAGAAGGGTCGCCTGATGCGCGCGGTTGGTGCTGGCAACGGCGACTATCTCGTGATGGCGGAAGGCGTCGACAACGACAAAGACGGACGGGTGAACGAAGACGGTGTAGGCGGCCTCGACTTGCATCGCAACTATCCGTACAACTGGCGTCCGGAACGTGAAGCCACCGGTCGCGGATTCACACAGGGCGGCGCCGGTGAGTTTCCGCTCTCAGAGCCTGAGACGCGCTCTGTATTCTTGTGGCAGGTGAATCATCCGAACATCAGCGTCACCAACTCCATGGACACGCAGGTGCCCATGCATTTGCGCGGGCCGAGTACCTGCGAAGACAGCGAGTGCGTGTTTCCGTCAGATCTGAAGCTGTTGCAGCATTACGATTCCGTTGGCCTCTCGCACACGCAGTATCCCTGGGCTGGCAACGTATATCGCACCTACGCGACGCGCTTTTCACCACCGGGCGAAGGCACGCCGCAACCGCTCTTTGGACACGGTCCCGATTTTGGTTATTTCCAGATGGGCCAGATCTGGTACGGTGATGAACTCTGGAACGGTGGTCGTGAACGTGATTACAACGGCGACGGACGCTGGGACCAGTACGAAGTGCTGCGCTACTGCGACGAAGAGTTTGGCGGACGCTGCTTCCAGCCGTGGACCAAGGCCATTCATCCTGAACTTGGCGACGTCGAAGTGGGCGGCATGGACCCCAAGTTCTGGTCGCAGAACGGACCGCCCGAAGTACTGGAAAAGTGGGCCGGTCGGCAGGCACGATTCAATCTTGCCATGGCCCTCGATCTGCCAACGCTTGAAATCAGCAACGTGGCGGTGAACAAAGTGCGCGCGTCGTCCGATTCGGCCACGCACGAAGTGAAAGTCACCGTCAAAAACACCGGTCGCATTCCGACTGCGCTTGAGCAGGCCAAGCGTGTGAAGATTGTGCGGCCTGATGTGCTCACACTGCAGGGCACCGGCGGCTCAACGGCACGCGCGGTGGGGCGCAACACCGAGTTCTTCCTGAACGGCTTTGAATCGCGCGTATTCACGGTGCGGGTGCGTGTGCCGGCTGGTCAGCCGGCCACGATGACCGCCCGCGTGAGCAGCACGCGTGGTGGTGTCGCGACTGCGCCGGTCACGATCACTCCGTAAACGCCGTTCGCTTTTGCTTTTCTTCGCGTCTTTTCTGTTGCCCTTCTTCGCGCGAAGAAGGGCCAAAGAAAAGACGCGAAAACTGCAGATGCTTTTTTACGGGACGATGCGCGGGCGTCCGATCTGATATTCCTTCGGCGGAATGTTACCCTGCAAATGCTGCACGAAATAGTCCCAGCGACGGCGCATGATGTACGGGCCATCAGCACCAAATCCGTGACGCGCGTTCGGCAGCATCAGCAGATCAAAATCCTTGCCGGCCTTCATCAGTGCATCGGCCACGAGCAGCGTGTTCGACGGCGGGACGTTGTCGTCCATCATGCCGTGAATCAGAAAGAGCTTGCCCTTGAGCTTGGACACGTGCGTCTGGTTCGCTTCGGCCGCGTAGTTGTCGCTGTCGCCGTTGCGCACCAGTAACCCCTGATACCGCTCGCCCCAATCGTCTTCGTAGTTGCGATTGTCGTGATTGCCCGACTCAGAAATGCCGACCTTGAAAAAGTCCGGCGCGCTGAACATGGCGGCGGCCGTGGCGAACCCGCCGCCCGAATGCCCCCACATGCCCGCCTTGTCGATATCAATAAACGGGTAACGTGACGCCAACTCCTTCATGCCGGCGACCTGATCCGGAATCGTGTTGTCGTTCATGCGACCGTAGTAAAAGTCGTGGAACGACTTGGATCGACCCGGTGTGCCCATGCCATCAATCGCGACCACAATAAATCCGAGTTCAGCCAGCGCCTGATGATCATTGCGCGCGGGGGTAAAGCTGCGCGATCCCACGCTCCCCGACTGCGGTCCCGGGTAGATGTAGTTGATGATCGGATACTTGCGCGTGGAGTCCAGCTGTGACGGCGTGAACATCAAGCCGTAGATGTCGGTCTGCCCGTCACGCGCCTTCATGCGCACCGGGGTGGGTGGCTTCCAACCAGAGGCGAGCAAACGCGTTACGTCAGCACGCTCAAGTTCGCGCACCAGTTTGCCATTCGCATCACGCAGCACCGTCACCGGTGGCGTGGTGGGCGTCGAATACGTGTCGGTGAAGTACCGTCCATCGGGCGACAACGAAATAGTGTGATTGGCATCTTCCGGCGTGAGCAACGCTTGGCGCTTGCCGTCAAACCCGATGCGATAGAAGTGCGTGTAGTACGGATCACGCCCGGTTTCTTTGCCGACCGCCGTAAACCAGATCGTGCGCGACTTCTCGTCAATGCGCACAATCTCCGTCACATTGCCATCGCCCACCGTAATACGGTTCTTGAGGACACCCGTGGTGAGATCGTAGAGATACAAATGCACCCAGTTGTCGCGCTGCGACCACCAGATGAGTTCGTTCGAGTTGGTCAGCACGCGCCACAGATTCTCAGCGAGTGATGCGTCACCAATCTGCGTGGCGTTCTCTTCCTTGAGCACGGTGCGCACCACACCGGTGTTGGCGTCGGCAATGCGCAACCACGCATGCTTGTGATCACGCGAGCTCGAGATGAAGGCGACCTTGGATCCGTCCGCGTACCACTGCAAATCGCAGATCGCGCCGCCGCACGCGATATGGTCGGACACGGTGGAGCGGTGCGCATCGGGCGGCATTTGCAGGCGAACAACCTGCGGCTTGCCTGCGGCATCACGATTGATGATCACACGCGAGATGCGAAAGATCACGCTGTCACCTGGCAACGGATACTTCCAGCTCTGCAGCACCGGGTTCCCGACTTTCGTCGACACGAGGTGCATATCCGTCACGCCGCGTCCGTCGTGCTGAAACGTGGCAATGCGCTTACCGTCTTCTGACCAGCTCACAATCGGATTCGCGCTGTGCGTCCAGCCGGCATTGTCGGTGGCGTAACCGAACTCCTCGATGCCATCGGTCGTGAGCTGCGTTTCCGTGCCGCTCGTGAGATCCTTCGACCACAGATTGTGGGCGCGAATGAACACCGCCGTGCGACCATCGGGTGAGACACGAGAGTTCGGTGGCGCCGGCGTTGTGCGGGGCGCTTCGGCACACGTGTACGCCGAGAGGTCGCACCGGAAGCTCCGCCCGCGCACGGCCACGGTGACCGCGCGCGCGTCTGCCGCAAGGTCAATCGTAGGAAACGGCAGACGCTTCGCGTCAACGGCCGTTCCGCTCACGGAGCTCAGCGCTGCGGCCAGCCGCGCGTGATCAAACGCCGGCTCCCGGGTCCGACGCGTCGGACTGACCAGCACGAACTCGCTCCCATCGTTCGTCACCGCACGATACCAGAACCGCCCATCGGGCAGCCAGGTGGCCCGTCCGGCGGTGCCAGCTACGAGCGGCGTCGTACTGGCGGCCAGCATGCGTTCCGCGCGCGCATAATCGTCGGCGGAGAGTTGGCGGGGGGCCTGCGCGCCGGCGGACACAGCGGCGACGGCAGCGAAAGCAACAGCGGCAAACAACGGGCGCATAGGACGGTAGGCAGGAGGCAAACGCAGACGCGGACGGCAGGTATTCTACTCCCGCGTCAGCAGCAGCATACCTGAAGTATAGGACGAAAGTTCGTCCGTCCACACCCTGTTCGTCCGCCGCGCCACACTGGGAGGCGCATCGGTGTACCAGTAGATTCAGGTACTGTCGTTGTCGTTGGTCCCTAGCCCGAGCAATGCATGCGCACCAGTAATCCGATGCTTTCCCGACTGACCGAAGTCGCACGTACCACCGTCGCGGCCACGCAGTCGGAATCAATGACGATCGCCGGAACCGCCACCAAGGCCACGATCATGCTCGCGATCGTGCTCTTTTCGGCGACGCTGTTCTGGAATCAGATCAACGCCGGTCGCACTGAACTGATCACGCCAGCCATGCTCATTGGCGGCATCGGCGGTTTCATCGTGGCAATGATCGCCACCTTCAAACCGCAAACGGCGCCGTACACGGCTCCGATTTACGCCTCGCTGCAGGGCGTGTTCCTGGGCGCGGTGTCGGCCATGTACAACCTGCGGTTTGCCGGCTTGCCGCAGCAGGCGGTGATGCTGACGTTCGCCGTGGCGCTCACCGTGTTCATTCTGTATCGCGCGAACATTCTGCGGGCGACGCAGGGTTTTCAGCGCATGATGATCGCGGCCACCGTCGGCATTGGCGTGTTCTACCTCGGCTCCATGCTGCTGTCGCTCTTTGGCGTGTCGATTGGTTACTTCACGTCGTCGAGTCCGCTGTCGATTGGCATCAACCTCGTGATTGCCGGTGTCGCGGCGCTCAACCTCGTGCTCGACTTCGATCGCATTGAAGAAGGCGTTCGCGCCCGCGCACCCAAGCAGATGGAGTGGTTCGCAGCGTTCGGCTTGATGGTAACACTGATCTGGTTGTATCTCGAGCTGCTGCGGCTGTTGTCGCGTTTGCAGGGTCGGCGGGACTAAGCTGCGTGTCGTCGTCGGGGAATCGCGACGCGCGCGGCCATCCGTAGCCTCAGCGCTCGCGACCCTCGCTCGGCGAGCGCTCCGATAGCAGCCTGGTCGTAAATCGCTGACCCTCAGCCAGGCGCTCCACTTCGATCTGCGTGGCCTCGGTGATCTGCTCGATGCGTTGCAGCTTGGCCTCAAGGTTGGACGGCAGTTGCTGCGAGATCTGCTCCGTCTTCGCGCCAATGCGCCGAGCAATCGCGCGCGCAATCGGAAAGCCGATCACCATAGCCGTGGTAAAACTCAGGATAACGACAAGATCAGCGTCCGGACCCATAACACCGCGCCAGTCAAAGGTGAGTGCGTATCACTGCACGTTGAAATGTTTCGCGAAAAGAAACTTTCGGCTCAGCGAGAGTTCTGAGCGGGAAATCTTGGCGTAGCGCGCAATCTTCTCGGGATAGTGCTCAAGCCCCGACTGCGCAAACCCCATGTGCAGAAACAGCTGATCCGCGAGCGACACCGCGAAAAGCTCAGGATAACCACGGCGTTCGGCCAGATTTGAAGCGGCGTCAATCAACAGCTTGCCAAGTCCCCGATGCTGCGCTTTCGGCAGCACCGCGAGCGACACCAGCTCCACCAGGCTTGGCGAGTATTCGTCGAGCGCTACGCAGCCGAGTACAGAACCGTCGGCCGCGCGGATAATCCGGTAGTCGTCAACGTGCGCCGTGACGAAGGTTTCATTGCGCGGGAGGGTGAGACCGTCGGGCGCAAAGAGATTGTTGAGCGCGCTGATCTGCGCCACATCACGCAGCGTCGCCCGCTCCACACGCAGCGGCGCGAAGCTCTCAGTGCCCATCGGTCGAATGCACAGAGTTCGCTAGCGCGTCGCGTACACGGTGGTGTTTCCCGCTTTGTCAAAGAGCAGCACCTGATACCGCTCCGGCGTGCCGCCTTCCATGCCTGGCGAGCCTACGGGCATGCCGGGCACCGCAATGCCGCGCGCCACCGGCTTCTCACGCAGCATCTTGATGACCAGATCCGCCGGGACGTGTCCCTCGACCAGATACGTTCCCACTTGCACGGTGTGACACGACTCAAGCGCTCGGGGAATCGCAAAGTTGCGCTTCACCTCCGTGAGGTCGTCCATGTCGCGCACGGTGCACTTGAAGCCTGCTTTCTCAGCGTGCGAGACCCAGGCCTTGCAACAGCCGCAGGTGGGCGACTTGAACACTGTCATGGTGGGCAGCGCCTGAGTGAGCGACGTGCTCATGGCTTGCACCATGTGCGGCGCCGCCACCAGCCCGGCCACAGCCAGCCCGGCCTGCGTGAGCCACTCTCGGCGGGACGTTGCGCGCGCCAACGTGGCGGCGACGGAATTTTCTGCGGACTTGCTCATCACGTCTCCGGTTATCGGATGTTTTGCTCAAATCTATTGAAGGTGGAGCGCACTGGGCACCCGACCTCAACCGCTCCTCAATAATTGAGCGCAGGCGCCGAGACTACACGCAGTGGAGCGTGCGCTCCTGCCCGATGCCGGGCACCAGAACGACCAATTCGCCGCGCAGAGCCGTCAGCGACCGCGAACTCTCCCTGCCTACAGAATTATGCTCCGTTCCGCCGTGACCGCTCACCCGTCGTCGTTCCTCACTGAAAGCCGGCGAGGCGCGGATCGCTTGCTCTCGCGCGTACTGCTGCTGCACGTGCCCGTGGCGCTCGGTCTCGCCGCATGGCACGGCACCTGGCTGACGGCCATCGTCGTTTCGGCGCTGGCAGCCGGCGTGCCCTGGTGGCTCGCGCGCTCCCGCGCCGGTGAAGCGATTACGCGGCATGTGATGGGCGCCGGATTCATGACCTTCTCCGCGCTGTTTATTCATCAAGCGCACGGCGTGATCGAGCTGCACTTCCACATTTTTGCGTCCCTCGCCTTTGTGCTCGCGTACAGAGACTGGAAGGTGCCCGTCACGGCGGCGGCGCTCATTGCGGTGCATCACGTCGCGTTTCATTTGCTGCAGCACAGCGGCGCGCCGGTGTTTGTGCTCAATCACGACGGCGGATTGACATGGGTGCTGGTGCATGCGGCCTTCGTGGTGTTCGAAGTTGCCGTGCTCGTGTTTCTCGCCCGACAGCTCGCGGATGAAGCCGAGCGCACGCAGGCCGTGTTCGAGTGCGCGGAAGCGCTGGCCATCGGTGATCTTTCGCGGGTTCCCGCCGGTGACGGTGTGGCCGCCGCCATGCGACGCGTTCGTGATGCCGTCGTGCGGGTCACCGACCAGGCGCGCGAAATGGCGCTCGCGGTTCGTGAACAGCGCGAGAACCGCAGTCATCGAGACGATTCGCTGGGCGGTGCCTTCGCCGAAATCAGCAGCTCGCTGCACGACGCGGGCATGACGGTGGATCGCTTGCGCGCGCAGAACGCCTCGGCGGCGGCGGTTACGCATCGGTTCCTCGACGGGCTTAGCAGGTCGATCAAGGGCCTTCAGCACAAGGATCTCACCGTCACGGTGCAGGCGGGCTTTGGCGGCGAGCATGACGCCACGGGGGCGGCACTCAACGAAGCCCTCGGTGAGTTGCAGCACACAATGCATCAACTGCGAGAAGCGGCCGATCACGTAGAATCAGCCGCAACCGATATCGCGTCAGGGAGCGATGTTGTCGCCCGTGGCACGGCGGAGCAGGCCGCAGCCTTTGAAGAAGTCTCCGCGTCGCTTGAATCGCTGTCGTCGGGAAGTCGTGAATCAGCCAGTGCGGCGCGTGAAGCCCGAACATCCAGCGCCGACGCGCTGCAGCGCGCCGAGCAGAGCTCGAACAGCGTGCAACAGCTGATTCAGGCGATGACCACCATGCAAAGCGGTGCGACATCGACGGCGAAGATCATTCGAACGATTGATGAAATCGCGTTTCAGACGAACTTGCTGGCGCTGAACGCCGCCGTCGAAGCGGCGCGCGCGGGTGATGCAGGACGTGGCTTTGCGGTCGTCGCTGAGGAAGTGCGTGCGCTGGCGATTCGTTCGGCTGATGCCGCGCGAACAACTGCTGCGCTGATTGAAGACACCGTTCAGCACGCGCAGGAAAGTGCACGTGTCTCGGAAGACGTCCGCACCCGACTCCATGAGCTGCAGCAAGAGATTGCGAGTGTGGCGGCGATTGTTGAGCGTCTCGCCTCCACCGCAGACGATCAGCAACTTGGCGTTGAACAGATTCGCAGTGCGGTCCACTCGCTCAACGAGTCGGTGCAATCCGCTGCTGCCGCGGCGCAGGAATCGGCGAGTGCAAGCCAGGAGCTCACGGCGCAGGCTCGCTCCCAGCGCGAACTTGTCAGTCAGTTCCGCATCCCAGCAGAGATCGACGCATTCGCGCGCGATCTTGAGCCAGTGTTCTAGAGCCGTCGGGGTTTGCCTGACGGTATGGTCGGGTGAATATGACGGCACTGTAGGGCGTCTCTTGCTGTAGCCAACACGCGCTGAGAGCGAGCTTCTCCAGTATCCCCCCACCGTCCGCTTCCTGCGGGCGGACGGGGCCTACTTTGAGGCTACTAATGAGTGCAACAGTTCTCCCGCTGACGGGAGCGGTCGCGGGCGCGCGACTCGAGTCGTTCAGTTACGATGACGATATTGTTCGCAAGTTCCTCTGGGCCACCTTTATCTGGGGCCTTGTGGGAATGCTGGTGGGGTTGATCATCGCCCTGCAGCTCGCGAACCCAATATTTAACACATCACTCGAATGGCTTTCGTTCGGTCGATTGCGACCGCTGCATACGAATGCCGTGATTTTTGCGTTCGCTGGCAACGCGTTCTTCTGTGGCGCGTACTACTCAACCCAACGACTGCTCAAAGCCCGGATGTTTTCGGATTTTTTGAGCCGTTTTCATTTCTGGGGCTGGCAAGCCATTATCGTGGCGGCCGCGGTCACGTTGCCGCTCGGCTTCACACAGGCCAAGGAATACGCCGAGCTCGAGTGGCCGATTGATATTGCGATCGCCGTGGTGTGGGTGGGCTTCGCGATCAACTTTGTTGGGACGATGTTGCGGCGACGCGAGCGCCATCTCTACGTCGCGCTCTGGTTCTACATCGCCAGCATCGTGACCGTGGCGATTCTGCACATTTTCAACAACCTCTCCATGCCGGCGGGGTTGTTCAAGAGCTACAGCATTTACGCTGGTGTGCAGGACGCCTTCATGCAGTGGTGGTACGGACACAACGCCGTCGCGTTCTTCCTCACGACGCCGTTCCTAGGCCTGATGTACTACTTCATGCCCAAAGCGGCTGACGGGCCGGTGTTCTCGTACAAGCTGTCCATTCTGCACTTCTGGTCACTGGTGTTCCTGTACATCTGGGCCGGTCCGCATCATCTGCACTACACGGCACTGCCCGAATGGGCGTCAACTGTGGGCATGTTGTTCTCGGTGATGCTGTGGGCGCCAAGCTGGGGCGGCATGATCAATGGTCTGCTCACGCTGCGCGGCGCCTGGCACAAAGTGGCGGATGATCCGATCCTCAAGTTCTTCGTGCTCGCGATCACGGCTTACGGCATGTCCACCTTTGAAGGACCGCTGCTGTCGATCAAGAGTGTGAACTCACTCGCGCATTACACCGACTGGATCATTGCGCACGTGCACACCGGCGCACTCGGCTGGAACGGATTCCTCACGTTCGGCATGGTGTACTGGTTGCTGCCGCGCCTGTTTCAGACACCGGTGTACAGCAAGCGCCTGATGGAGCTGCACTTCTGGATTGCGTCGTTCGGCATTCTGCTCTATGTCGTAGCCATTTACAGTGCCGGTGTCACGCAGGGCCTGATGTGGCGCGCGTTCGATGCCACGGGCCGCCTCGCGTATCCCGATTTCGTAGAAACGGTGGTGCGCCTGCTGCCGATGTACTGGCTGCGTGTGGCTGGTGGTTCGATGTACATCATCGGCATGCTGCTGTTCGGTTGGAACATTCTGATGACGTGGCGTCGTCGCCCCGCGACCTACGTGGTGCCCGTGATTACGGCACCGGCGCTTGAGAAGCGGTATGTACCAGAAGCCGTCACGTCGCCGCGGCCTGCTGGATTGTGGGCGCGCTTTGCAGCGGCGGGGTGGCATCGCACGTGGGAGCGTATGCCCATCACGTTCACCGTGCTCACGGTGGTGGCTGTTGTGGTGGCATCGCTGTTCGAGATCATTCCCACGTTCCTGATCAAGTCCAACGTGCCTACGATTGCCAGCGTGAAGCCCTACACGCCGCTGGAGTTGGCCGGACGTGACATGTACATCGCGGAAGGCTGCTTCAACTGCCACTCGCAGATGGTGCGTCCGTTCCGCCACGAAACAGAACGCTTTGGTGAATACTCGAAGCCCGGCGAATCTGTGTACGAGCATCCGTTCCTGTGGGGATCGCGTCGCATCGGGCCGGATCTGGCGCGCGTTGGCGGCAAGTATCCGCATTTGTGGCACGTGCGGCATTTCAACGAGCCCACCAGCATCACGGCGCGTTCGATCATGCCGGCGTATCCGCATTTCCTCACCAAAACGATCGACTTCGAACAAATCCAGTCGCGTGTTGATGCGATGGCCATGCTCGGCGTACCGTACGGCGACGCGGTGAATCGCGCGCCTGACATGGCACGCGCGCAGGCTTCAGAAATCGCGGCGGAGATTGAACGTCAGGGCGGTCCGTCGGACCTCGCCGATAAACAGATCGTGGCGATGGTCGCGTACATGCAACGTCTCGGCATGGACATCAAGACCGTTCCAACCACGGTGGGGGTTCGGCGATGAAGCTCTCCGACATCATGGGCCACGCGAATCTCTCGATGTATGCCGAAGTCGCGATGGTGATTTTTCTGATCGTCTTCGTGGCCGTGGCCGTTCGACTCTTCTTGCCCGGTCGTCAGCAGGACTTGCAGGATGCCGCTCGCTTGCCGCTCGATGAAGACGCCTCATATGCGGCCGTGCCGCGCAAGGACTGACCATGGCCGATCCGACCAATGAATCCGGCGGCGAGGGGCCGCGTCTGCTCGAGCACGAATACGATGGCATTCGCGAGTACGACAATCCCATGCCGCGCTGGTGGCTGCTTACGTTTGCAGGCACCGTGATATTCTCGGTGGTTTATCTCTTCAACGTTGGACCGGTTGGCAACGGCAAAGGTCGCGTTGCCGACTACGAGGCAGAAATGGCCGCTGCCGCCGCGTTGCAGCCGGCCGCACCTTCTCGTCCGGAAGCGGCCGCGCTGTTGGCCATGTCGAGTGATGAAGAAGCGGTCGAAGAAGGCGAAGAAGTCTTCAAATCGTACTGCGCATCATGTCACGGACCCGATGGTGGCGGTTTGATCGGCCCGAATCTGACCGATGCCAACTGGATTCACGGCGGTGCACCGGATTCCGTCTACAACACGATTGCAGTGGGCGTACTGGCCAAGGGAATGCCACCGTGGGAAAAGTCGCTGACGCCTGAACAGATGTCGCAGGTGACGGCGTACGTCCTCTCGCTGCGCGGCACATCACCAAGCAATCCCAAGCCACCAGAAGGGGAACCGTACACGCCATGAGCAGTCACCCGGTCGCCGCTGGCCGTGTACTGCCAACACTGAACGAAGACGGATCGCGCAACTGGATTCGTCCGCGTCCGTCCGATGGCGTGTGGTTGAAGCGTCGTCGGATCGTCGCGTACGCGCTGATGTTCGTGTTCTTCGCCATTCCGCACGTGCGGATTTTCGGAAAGCCTGCGTTTCTGATGAGCTTTCCGAAACGCGAGTTCACGTTGATGGGCTACACATTTCTGCCCACCGACACGCTGCTGTTCATGCTGCTGTTAGCGAGTGTCGTGATCGGCATCTTCCTGCTCACCGCACTGTTTGGACGTGTATGGTGCGGTTGGGGCTGTCCGCAAACGGTGTATCTGGAGTTTCTCTTCCGGCCAATCGAGCGGTTGCTCGAGGGCGGATACACCGGCTCGCGCAATCTCGACCGCGAGGGAAAGTTCTGGGGACCTCGCCGTTTGCTCAAGTACGCGATCTACGCGGCGCTTTCGTTGTTTCTGGCGCACACATTTCTCGCGTACTTCGTGGGCACGGAACAGTTGGCGGTGTGGGTACAACGGTCACCGTTTGAGCATCCTACATCGTTCATGGTGATGGCGATTACGACCATCGCCATCTGGTACAACTTCACGTACTTTCGCGAACAGACCTGTCTGATCGCGTGCCCGTATGGTCGCTGGCAGTCGGTACTGCTCGATCGCCAGTCGGTGATTGTGGCGTACGACTTCAATCGCGGTGAACCGCGCGGCAAGCCAGGCACTGCCGGCGCTGGCGACTGTATCGACTGCAAAGCGTGCGTGACGACCTGCCCCACCGGCATCGACATCCGAAACGGTTTGCAGATGGAGTGCGTGCATTGCACGCAGTGCATCGACGCCTGCGATTCCATCATGGACAAGGTGGGAAAACCACGCGGACTCATTCGCTATTCCTCCCAGGAAGCGCTCGCAGGCAAGCCGCGCCGATTCCTGCGGCCGCGCGTGGTGCTGTATCCGCTGGCGCTCTCGCTTTCGCTCGGTGCGCTGCTCTACGCTATGGCCATCAAGGAATCTGCCGACGTCACCGTATTGCGAGGACTCGGCGCCCCCTTCTCGGAAGAAGCCGACGGTCGCATCGCCAATCAGATTCGCATCAAGGTCACCAATCGCGGCAGTGACGACGCCCGCTACACCATTGCGCTCGACGGTGTTACCGGCGGTCGCGTGATCTCACCGGAAAATCCACTGCTTGTTGGTGGCGGCGTGACACGCGAAACATCGGTGTTCGTATTGCTGCCACGCGAGCGTTTTGTGAATGGCGAACACGCCATCACCATCACTGTTACAGACGGTGCGCGATTCTCGAATGTCATTCTGTGGCGTTTGCAGGGTCCGTCAGGAGCAACACCATGAAGAAAGGAATGGGCTGGCCTATTGGCGTGGTGGTCATTCTCGTGGCCACCGTCGCCAGCAATATCAGCGTGATTGTGCTCACGCGCGACGATCCTTCGTTCGCGGTGGAGCCGGACTACTATCGCAAAGCCGTGGCCTGGGATTCCACGCAAGAGCGAGTGGCCGAAAGTGATGCTCTGCACTGGCGTCTCAGCGCGCATGTGTCAGCACTGAACGCAGCGGAGAACTCCGGCTCGCGCACGCTCACGATCGAGCTCACCGACAACACCGGCGCCGCCGTGCGCAACGCCTCACTGTCCGGATCGCTGCTGCACGTGGCGCGGGCCAACGATGTACAACGCATCGCGTTTACCGAGAACGCCGCCGGACAATACGTGGTGACGGTGCCCATGCCACGCGATGGGATATGGGAACTTCGCCTCGCAGCGCAACGACAAACCGATCGCTTTCAGGAAACGGTTCGCATTGATACGGAACGCGACCTGATCACACCAGCCGGGCCCTGATCATGGACTTTGCCGCCTCGCCGACGCTGGCGTTTGGCGTTCTCACGGCAAGCCTGCTCGGCAGCTTGCACTGCGCCGCCATGTGCGGCGGGTTCGCATGCCTGTACGGCAGCGACGCCAGCGGCGCGCCGTCGTCTCGCAGTGTGTCAAAGCCAAGGCTGACCGGTCACGTCGCGTATCATGGTGGACGTCTCGCGGCCTATGCATTGCTCGGAGCGCTGGTAGGATCGGTAGGCGCCACACTCGATGATCTCGGCGCGCTGGGCGGCGTGCAGCGGACCGCGTCGGTTGTTACGGGCGCGCTGCTGCTGATTTGGGGCGCCGCGCTGCTCGCACAGGCGTTCAACGTGCGTGTGCTGCCTGCGTTTGTGAGTGGTGCCGTGCCCGAACGCGCGGCTCGTGTCATTGGCAGTGCGTTGCTGCTGGTGCAGCAACGAACCGTACTTGTTCGTGCCTCCCTGCTCGGTGTGCTCACCGGGCTGATGCCGTGCGGTTGGTTGTATGCGTTTGTGGTCACAGCCGCCGGCACAGGATCGGCGCTGCGTGGCGCGGCATTCATGACGCTCTTCTGGATTGGCACGGTGCCGGCACTTGTAGCCGTGGCCGTTGGAATGCGACGCGCATCAGGCCGCTTGCAACGCTCACTCCCGGTGGTGAGCGCGCTGATCGTCATCGGCTTTGGCATCGCGTCGCTCGGTAATCGCCTGGGCGCGATTTCTGCACACGCGTCACACAACCCCCTCACGACGTCGCCCAACGCGACGCCGAGCGTGCCGCATGCACACTGAACTGCTTGAGCAGACGTTGGTACCACGTGCGCTTGATCGGGTGAGTGCCGATGTAGCGTGTGCGCACTGCACACTGCCCGTTCCGTCGGCGTTTGTCGAGCGTGATTCGCCGCAACAGTTTTGCTGCGCCGGCTGCCGCACAGCGTTTGCACTGCTGCGCGATCATGGCCTTGAACAGTTCTATCGATTTGCCGACCGGCGCGACGTGCCCGTGCATCGCACCGGACGAAGCTACGAGGAGTTCGATCACCCGGCCTTTGCTGCCTTGCACGTTCGCACGACCGCTGACGGTCACTCCCGCATCGAGCTGTATCTCGAAGGCGTGCACTGCGCGTCATGTGTGTGGCTGGTTGAGCGCGTGCCGATTCTGGTACCAGGCGTCGCCCGCGCCGAGCTCGATGTACGTCGCGCGCGTGCCGTGGTCGAATGGGATGCCGCGTCCACGCCGCTCTCGCAGATTGCCCGCACACTCGATGCACTCGGGTACGCGCCGCATCCGTTTCGTGGCGTCGCGCGAGACAACGTGCGTCGCGCAGAAGATCGGCGCATGCTCACGCGCATCGGTGTGGCGGGTGCCATCGCCGGCAACGTGATGCTCTTTGCGCTCGCGTTATACAGCGGTGAAATCGCGTGGATGGATCCGGCACACACGCGATTCTTTCGCTGGCTGAGCATGGCGCTCACGCTGCCGGCGCTGATCTGGCCCGGTCGCGTGTTCTTTACGGGCGCCTGGGCCGCGCTGCGCACGCGATCCTTGCATATGGATTTACCCATCGCGATCGCGCTGGCAGCAGGCTTTGTGCGCGGCGCGGTGAACACCGTGTCCGACGCCGGTCCCATCTACTTTGACGGGCTGGCGATTCTTGTGTTCGCACTGCTCGTTGGCCGATTTCTCCAGCAGCGTGGACAGCGACTGGCCAGTGATTCAGCAGAACTGTTGTATGCACTCACACCCGCTACCGCACGCGTCGTGTCAGCAGATGGTACCCTGCACGAGTTACCCACCGAAGCGGTGTTGCCCGGCATGTTGCTCGACATTCGCGCCGGTGAGTCGTTTGCGGCAGACGGCGTTCTGGAGTCGGAGAGCACGACTGTGAACGCGGCGTTGCTCACGGGCGAATCACGACCGTCACGCGTGCAACACGGCGACCCGGTATTCGCCGGTACGCTGAACGTGTCGGTGCCGGCGCGTGTGCGCGTGACCGCGTCGGGTGAGAGCAGTCGAGTGGCGCGCCTGCTGCAACAGGTGGAGCAGTCCGCGCAACGACGCGCGCCGGTTGTAATTGCCGCCGATCGCCTGGCGGCAGTGTTTGTGGCCGTGGTGTTGACGGTCTCAGTACTCGTGTACCTGTTCAAGTTGTCAACCGGTTCCGCCACGGCGCTTGACGATGTGATCGCGCTGCTGGTCGTGACGTGTCCATGCGCGCTCGCGCTCGCCACACCGCTTGCGGTGACCGTGGCGGTTGGCCGTGCGGCACGCGGCGGGATTCTCGTGAAAGGTGGCGACGCACTTGAAGTGCTCTCCAAGCCCGGCGTGCTGGTGCTCGACAAGACGGGCACACTCACTGAAGGACACACCACGTTGGCGCAGTGGATTGGCGATTCCTCCGTGCAGTCGCTGGTGCTCTCGCTCGAAGCGGGGTCATCACATCCGATTGCCGACGGATTTCGCCGCGCCTGGCCCGATCATGACGTGCACGTGGTCGACACAGCAGAGCATGTGAGCGGTGGCGGCCTTCGTGGCGTGGTGAACGAGCATGAGGTGATTGTGGGTTCACCGGCATTTGTGCAAGCCCATGCCGCGCCTGGAGCTCCGGAGTTCATGCGGGCGCTCGCTGGACTCGATCGTACACTGACGCCCGTGTACATCGCCGTAGACGGTGTTCTGGTGGCTGCCGCAGGCATTGGCGATCGCATCAGAAGCGACGCGCACGAGGTGCTGGCAGATCTTCGCGCTCGCGGCTGGCGGACCGTGATGGCATCGGGCGACACGCTACACGTGGCGCACGCAGTGGGGGAAACACTCGGCTTTGAGACGCGTGATGTGCACGGCGCCATGTCGCCGGAAGACAAGCTGCACCTCGTCGAAACACTGCGCGCGGCCGGACAATCCGTCGTTATGGTGGGCGATGGCGTCAACGACGCTGCCGCCATTGCCGCGGCGAGTGTGGGCGTCGGTGTGCATGGCGGCGCCGAAGCGTGCCTCGCAAACGCCGACGTATTTCTCGCGCGCCCCGGACTCCTGCCGCTCCGTGAACTGATCGTGGGCGCTGAGCGAACGGTGCGCGTAATCAACCGTAACTTTGCCTTCTCACTCACCTACAATGTGATCGGCGCGTCGTTGGCTATTGCAGGTCTGCTCACGCCGCTGATCGCGGCCATCCTGATGCCGCTGAGCTCGCTCACGGTGGTGCTCGCGTCATGGAAAGGGCGTTCGTTTGAACCACCGGCTGACAATCCGCCGGCTGCAGCGTCAAACGTACCCACGCGTCTCGAACCGGTGCGCATGACATGAGCGTGCTTTACCTCGTTGTTCCGCTGGCCCTGTTTGTTGTCGGCATCGCCGTGTGGGCGTTTATCTGGGCCGCAGGGCGTGGCCAGTTTGATGACCTGGACACGCCCGCGCTTCGCATGCTGCGCGACGATGGTGATACCACACCAGCGCGCAGTGATGCGCCTGCAGCTACGGAACCAGCACCGCGTCAATCACGTGTATGATGCCGTTGCTGGCCATCAGATCGCGCACGGTTATGTTGACCGTGTTGGTCGGACCAACGAGCTGAATATTGTTGCCGTCAATCGCGACCGTGATGTTTGTGCCGAGCAGGGTGGTCAGGGCCTGTTCGTTGGTCAGCGCGCTGCTCTCATTGCGTGAGTTGACGACGTGCAACTTCAGCACCTGCGCCAGTGCGGCAGGATCGCTGGGGACCGCATCACCGAGCGCGGCAAACGAAGCGTTGTTCGGCGCGAAGAGCGTGAGCGCACTGCCCTCGGCACTGAGTGTCGTGCTGAGACCCGCCGTTTCAATTGCGCTCACCAGTGTGGTGAGGTCGGGCATCACGGCAGCGAGTTCCACGACGTTCAACCCCTGCGTGAGCACACGACCAACCGTGTGGATTACACCGTTTGACGCATCAACGTCGCTGTCTACAACCGCGACGCCATCAACAGTCACCAGGCCGTCAGTTCCCACGCGCACCGAGAGTGTCTGTCCGGACAGCGTCGTCAATTCCAGACCATCCGTGAGCTGCGCTCTCGTGTACCGGCCCGGCACGACATGATACCGAAGCAGGTCCTGGAGCGCTTCGCGATTCTCGGTTTCGAGCAGTGCAGACGCAACACCATTGGGCAGCGCCTCGAATGCGGTATTGATCGGTGCAAACACGGTGAACGGCCCCGTGCCTTCGAGTGACGCCTCAAGTTCCGCCGTCTCCAACGCGGTCACCAGCGATGTCAGTCGCGTATCAGACGATGCAACCTCGAGCACGGTGTTGTTGGGTTCTGGCGACGTGCTGTCGTCGTCGCTGCACGCACTCAGGACGGACAGCATGGCGACGGCCACTGAGGCGCGACGCAGAATGTGCAATGTGTTCATGAACGGTGATCCTCACTCTGGCAGCAGTGAGCGCGATCACCTCCGTGTCATCGCGCTCGACGTACAAGTGCAGAGTGAGTCACCACGCAAATGCCGGGGTTCCGTTTGGTGTGATGCATCACGGGAGAATGCGCACACTCAGTGATGGCAGCACACCGGGGAGATAGCGAGGAACCTGCACATAGGATGCATCACTGTCTGCCGCGCTCGGCCGGCTCAAGCTGTAGTCAAGCACATTCGCACGGTTGAACACGTTTTGCACCGCCGCACCGATTTCTGCGCGCCACGGACCAACACGCGTGGTCCACGTCACACCAAGATCCGTTTCAAGAATTGCGGGTCGCGTTGCGTCACCGGGATTGGTAATTGGCAACCCCGCGCCGAGATCACCGACCGTTAACAAATCGTAATACGACTGGCGAAGTCCCCACGTGCGTCCCCACGTCCCGCGCGAGCGCGCCGCCAACAACCAACCACCGCCGGGCCGCAATTCCACCGACACCAACGCACGATGCGGCTCGTTCCATGGCGTGGGTTGCATGCTGCCTTCAAAGCGCGACGGGAACGTTCGGCGCGAGACACCAAAGTCGTAGCCGGCTTCAACCCGCACCGGCAGACCTCTGGTCCGATCCGACCAACCAGTCCACCACAGATAGCCGTCTCGTACGGCACGCAGCCCCACACCGTACGCATGTCCGGTTGCTGTTGACACGTAGGCACTCGGCGGAACCGCGAGTGGCAACAACGTGTCGCGATTCAACAGCACGCCGTAGTCGAACGCCATGATGGTCGGCTGCCACTTCGCGTACCACTCACCACGAAGTTGCCAACGTCCACCGGGCGTGATCACACCTTCACCGGACAAGTGATAGGCTGTGGCAACACCATCACGACCATCTGTCGGCAACCAGAAGCGAACACTCGGCACCAGCGCCGTTGGGTTCGATGTCGCCACGTCATACTGATTCACAAATTGGCGATACACACCGCCACCAAGTCGCCACGCCCACGGACCCCACTCTTCGCTTTCACCATCTGAACGCAACGCAATGCGTGGTTCCAGATAGGCACGGCCGGTGTTCACGAGCTGCGTGATCCGCAGTCCGGCATCAATCCAATGTCGTGTGCCGATCCGCTTTTTCACTTCGGCATGCCCACCAACGCGCCACGCACGTTCGTCGCTGCCAAGCGCGCGCAGCACGCCGTTGCGCAAATCAAGCACGGCCTCGGTGTAGGCAACCTCGCTCCCCAGATCGAGATCCCATGAGCCACCACCCGCAATCTGCACGCCGCCCACTGCAGCGAACTCACGCACGCGGTTTCCATCGCGACGCGGCGGGTCCTGATTCAGCGGCGACGCACCAATGACCATGGAAAAATCATGATCCAGCGCGTGTTCACTGCCACGTAGTTGCAGCGTGTGGGCCACGCGCGCGCCGTGCAACTGTTCATGCTTGATTTGTCCGGCGATCGTTCGCCAGGCATACGCATCCGTTGCGCGCGTTTCCTGTTGCGTCACCGATGAGTTGATGATCGCGATACTGCTTTGCTCGAGCGCAGTGAGCGACGGACGCGCTTCCGTTACGGTCGCTACGCCGTGCTGCCCAACGTACAGCGAAGCCGTCAAGCGCTGAAACGCACCGATTTCCGCGCGTGTGGCGACATGGTAGTCGCGCAGCGTGACATCCGTCGTGCCACTCTCAATCGTGTACGGCCGCGAAATCACGGGCAAATCACTGGCCAGCGACCGACCGATTCCCGTGAGTCGTCCCAGCAAGATGGGATCCGGCACGTTCCACGCACGAATGGCATTCGCGAGCGTACTCGGCTGATAGACATCCCATAGTCCAGTGCGCGCGGACACCATTGTCGTGAGTCGTGTGCCGCGAAACGAAATGGGCGCCACCACACGTGCTGAGGCAGAGAATGGATCCGCTTGCGCCGCCGTTTGCACGGGTTCACTCGCCGCCGCATCTCCAAAACCGTGCGAGAGATCAATCACGCCCGCGGTGAAGCTTCCGGCGCGTGTTTCGTATCCGGCACGACGTACACGCAACTCTTCAATCGCGAGCGGTGAGAACGCACCGAACACGCCAGCAAGCGTGGCCGCGTCAAAAATCGGGACGCCATCCAGCCGCCACACATGTTCTCCCGCCTCACCACCCTGGATGTGCAAATCACCCAGACCATCTCGGCGCGTCAGCCCAAGCGCGCTTGGCGCGCCTGGCATGTACAGGCCAGGGCCGAGTACCAGCGGCGTCGCCACATTCCCGACAAACTCGGTGCCGCCCAGCGTGGTGGATGCCGTGCCGGGTTGTAATCCGTTCACGACAACTGGCGTTGTCATCACCGCGTAGCGCTGGAGCGTAAACCGCTCGCGCAGTCGGCCATCGGGTGGAATCGCGAGCTCGATTTTGTACGGCTCGTAACCGATTGCCTGAATGGACAAGCGATAGTTGCCGGGCGCGAGCCGACCGAAGGCGAATGAGCCCGCATCGTTGGCAACGCGAACATCGGTGCGTTCCGCCAAGGCGATACGCGCCTGCGGCAGTGGTGAGCCGCTCGACGCATCAACCACGATGCCGCTCAGCGTGGCGTACGCTGGCACATCTTCGGCGCGCGCAATCACCACGTACGTTCCGGATGACATGCGGTAGTAGTCGAGCCCCGCCGCCTGCACGATGCACGACAACAAAGTTTCCGGCGGCGCGCGGTTCACGCGACAGGACACGCGCGGTGACGGATCGTCGCCGGCGCGGAGTACGCGCGTATCGAACACCAGATTGATGCCGCTTACCTCCACCAGTCGCTCAAGCGCCGTTTGCAACGGCACGTTCGACAGAGTGAGCGAGATGCGCGACGTATCAATCGCGGTGGCTGATCCGCGCGACGACTGTGCGTGCCCGGTGGTGCGCACAGTCAGCATCAGCATCGTGCCAAGGATGGCGCACACGATGCCCAAGTCGGTGCGGAATCGCACCGAGGGCGCAGGCAGCGTGCGCCGAGTTTTCACGGACAGCGTCCGCTACGGCTTCGCCGACGGCTCCGATTGCGCCGTGATTTCGTACCCGCGACTTGTGCGGCTATATCGAAGCCCTCCCCTCGTGCACAGGTCGCTCAAAATGGTTTCGATGGACGGACGTTCCGGATAGTACACGTTGAGCCGCTCGTCGCCCACCGTGACATCGCGCAGGCGGATGTCTACCGCGTAACGACGCTCCAGTTCCCGGAAGATCGCCGTGAGCGGCTGATCCACCAGCCAGAAGCCGCCACGTCGCCACGCCGAAAGCCGGTCCACCCCAACCGCCGAGACGGCGTCTGGAGTTTGAGCGCCACGAGCAACGAACGTGCCTTCACCCGCGCCAAGCTCTACGGCTGAACCCTCACTTCCCGTTGGAGCAACGCGCACGCGACCAGATTCTACCGCCACACGCGTGCCCTCCTGCTCCCCTTGATGCGAACGCACCAGGAACTTCGTGCCGAGCACCGTGACCTGCGCCTCTGCGGTGGTCACCGCAAACGGCTGCTCGATGCGAACTACAGAAAAGAACGCCTCACCGTCCAGCTCGATCGCACGATCGCCGGCCAGCAGACCACCCATCCGGCGGAACCCACGGGCATACTCGATGGAGCTGCCGGCATTAAGGTCAACAACGGACCCATCTGGCAAAGTGACTGCTAACTGCTCCCCGAGTGGCGCTGTAATGCTCACTGGAGTGGCCTGCCATGCGCCATAACCGACTACCAGCGCCAATGTCGCGGCAATGGCCCACGGCGCCGACGGATGCCACCGACGCACCGCAGCGGCAACTGCGGGACGAGAGCGTGGCGTCGCGGACACCGGTTCCAGCGACACCGCCGGCGTGAGAATCGGCCGACCCTGCGCGATTTCCGCGCTAATACGATCCCAGGCCTGCGTGGCTTCCGGGGAGCCGGGCACGGGGTCGGCGATTGCCAACAGCTCCCAAACCTGCGTCAGCTCCTGCCCTTCCGCATGCGTGGACAGCTCGGCCACGAGCTCGGGAGGCAACGGACGACCCGCTGACGGTCCGTTCATAGTGATGTCCCCAGAATCGCCAACAGCGAGGAGACCACGGTCCCGATCGTTGAAAGCCGCGCGCGCAGCTGTTCCAGCGCTCGCACGAGGTGATTGTTGACGGTGCGCGGCGCGCACCCCATGACTTCGGCGATTTCCTGATGCGAGAGCCCGTCAAAACGGCTCAGGCGCAGCGCTTCCTGCTGTCGAGGCGGTAGTTCGGCAATGAACTGATTCAGCCGCACCGCCAGCTCGGACGCTTCCATTTCCTTGTCGGCCGACGCCGCATCACGCGGCCGAGCCGAGACCGCTGCGGCCTCCGGATCAGCGAGCAGATGGCGACGGGTCTGTTCGTCGCGAAGTTGGTTCAACGCCAGGTTGCGCACGGTGCGGTAGAGCAGTGCCCGCAAGGACAGTGAAGGATCAAGTGACGCGCGTCGGTCCCAGATACGGACGAATGCATCCTGCGCGAGGTCTCGCGCCGCTGCGTCGTCACCCACGAGCCGCATGACGGACCGCCAGAGCGGTTCGTAGGTGGCGTCGAAGAGTGCCCGGAGCGCAGTGGCGTCATCGGCGGCCAGTCGGCGCGCCCATTCCGCGTATTGCTCCGCGTCCGCTGTCTGATCCGACATTCTCAGTCCTTTACACGTGATCCAGAGGCGGTGACTATGGCCGCCCTGGCTGTACCCCGCCGGTGCCCGAACCGTGACATCTTGTGGTCCACGCGTGATACCCCACACATTGCCCGCATGAGCCTGCACACAGATACGCCCAAGGGCACCGAACGTCGCTCGAACGCGCGACTGCGCGAACTCGTCGATGAAATGATGGCCACCATTCGCGCCGCTGCCAATATCGACCTCTGGACACCAGACGAGCGCGAACGGTACGAAGCCGACATGGCGCGCATCATGTCAACCGTGCGCGACCAGGCGCTCGACCGTCGCGCCCGACTCGACTGACGCAACACATCGTCAACGCAACCTCAGCGCAGCTGCATGATCAGCCCGTTGTGCGCCTTGATCACACCGGCGCGGAGAATCTCGAGACCGTTCGCGTAGCAGTACCGACCCATCTGCCGTACGTCCATCAGTTCGCGATAGCCGTGGTTCATCCAATCCGCCATCAGGTTGTAAAAGGCGCGCGTCTTGAACTGGTTACGCGGCGTGGTCATCACCACGTACCCACCGGGTTTCAGAAACCGCCGATGCATCTCAATGCACTCGGCCTTGTGCGCATCGGGAAAGTGTTCGAGTAAACCAATCGAGACGACAACGTCGAACTCTCGACCGTACGTGAGGTCACGAATGTCGGATACATCGAACTGAATGGGCATCTCGTCGCGATACCACACGCGTGCGTGCCCGGTGGATGGATCGATCCCAAGAAACGGATAGTCGAGCGGAAACTTGCCAAAGCGATCTGTCGCGCAGAACGCGTCGTAGTCCACGAGCACAATCTCGCCGCCAGGATACATGGCCGCGATTTGCATGGCCTCGTATCCGTCTGCCGCACCGAGAAACAGGATGCGCGGCTTCTTCACATCAAGTCCCGCAAACAGGGCGCGCTTACCACGCGGATCCCAGACGGCGTCTTCCACTCGCTGGATCTTGTTCCACACCGTGAGCCGGACAATGTCTTCGAGCGCCTCCTCCGCGCCGAACACGTCGAACTTCGCGAGTGCGTCTCCAAGTTCCTTGCGAGCGGCCGCCTGCGCCTCCGGCACATCGAGCAGGAAGAACTGATGAAATGCCTCGTTGAATCGACGCCATCCTTCGATCACCGGCAGCGGTTGTCCCTCACGCGCTTCAAACTCAAGTCGTGAACGCGCCCACTTCTCCACGCGGTAGGGCGTACCCACATCACGTTCGGTGAGCGCACTCCAGTTTGTTGTGCGTGCGTCCACAAACAGATCGGGCGCCTGATCTCGCGTGTCCACCACGAACTGCGCACCACGCGCGAACTCGCCAATCTCGTGTCGTCGCGTACGGGGCCGCCCCCAGGCAGAGGCAACCGGCGCAGGAAAATGTCGTGGTCGACTGGACGCGCTGCGGTCGGGCGTGACAAGCGTAGCCATGCGAAGCTCCCGAAGAGGATACCTTCACGTTGGCCTCCGCGTGCGCGATCCGCCAGTACGGCAGCCGTACATCGCGCGTGAAGCGGCGCGTCAGTTATTCCGCGACAGCACCGCGGCCGACAGCGCAGCGCCAAGCGTGGCGCGCGTGAACGGCTTTTCCACCGTCACCATGTCGGTCGGAACCTGAGACTCGGCGTTAGCCGCTTCGAGGTGGCCGCTCACCAGCACGACGGGGAGCAGCGCATCGTGCGTACGCGCGGCGTTGGCCAGTTCCACACCGCTCACCCCTGGCATGCGATAGTCCGTCACCAGCACATCGAACGCATCCGGCGAACGCTGCAGCAGCTGCAACGCTTCTGTCGCGTCTTCTACGGCCACGACACGACAACCAAGTGTTTCAAGCACACGTTTGACCGCTTGCCGGACCGCCGGCTCGTCGTCCACCAGAAGCACCCGCGTATTGCGGGGCGGCGTCGCAACGGTAGCCACCGCGATCGGCGTGGGTGAGGGCACGCGACGACGCTCCGTCTCTTCGTCGGTGTCGCGTTCCACCGGTATTGGCTCCGGCTCGTCCGCCGACGTCATCACAGGAATGACCACCGTAAACGTGCAGCCTTTTCCTGGCGCCGTATCGAGGGTGATCGTGCCGCCCAGCTGCATGACCACGCTGTGCACGATGGTAAGTCCCAAGCCCGTGCCATGTTCGGGCGACTTCGTGCTGAAGTACGGATCAAAGATGCGTTCTTTCGTGCGCGCATCCATGCCCATGCCGTTGTCCGAGACGCGAAAACGAATCCAGAGCGCGCCTTGTCCAGTCGTGGTGTCCACGGACACCGTGACCTGTCCGCTGTCGCCAACAGCGTGCACCGCATTCACAATCAGATTCGACAGCACCTGGTGCAATGCAGTACACGACGCCGACGCGAATGGCGTGGGAGCATAGTGCTCGCTGATGGTGACACCCGACGGCGCCGACAGCCGCGCCAACTGCGTGGCCTCTCTGGCAACGATCGCCGGATCCACGCCACCACTCTCGGCGGTTCTTCCGCGTCCGAACGCGAGGATGCGACGCACCAGATCACGCGCGCGCTCGGTTGATCGATACGCATCGCGCAACAACGCTTCCTCCACGTCTGGCGCGAGTCCGCCGTGCCGCACGGCCTCAATGTTCGCGAGGATTGGCACAAGCAGATTGTTGAAGTCGTGCGCAATGCCGCCGGCCAGCGTGCCGAGTGCTTCGTTGTGTCGCGCTTGTCGCAGCTGGTGTTCGGCTTCTGCGCGTGCCAGGTCCTCACGCTCGAGTGTGCGAAACAACGCGGCCGTCGATGCGCCGAACACCGTGACGAGAAACAGGAAGTTGGTTCCGGAGAGCAACCAACCGCGCAACGACCCTTCATTGGCCACGGCCCACGCGATCTCTCCCTGCGAGATGGCAACAGCGATGGCCATGATGACACCCACATTGGCCGCAATTGCCACGAGCGTCGCCCGTTGCCCCAGCAGAAACGCCGCCATGAACGTGCTTGTGAAGAGCCAGACAAGTCCCGAGGTGTGCGGACCGATTCGCCAGAGCACCAGTGCCCCAATCGAAAAGCTGGCTCCTGTCAGAAACAGAGAGCGCGTGCGGTTCGATACGCGGCGGGAGAAGAGCAAGGCATAGGTTGTGCCCAGCAGCACGCTGTCGAGCACGACAAGCCACCAGATACCCGTGTCGATGGCCATGGCGATCGTGGGTACGGCGGGCACCAGACCGAAGGTTGCCACCGCGGCCAGAAACGACGCGACCAATCGGCCTTGCCAGCGCGTCACGATGTCGGCGTCTTCGGCCAGAATGTGCCCCAGCCATCGCATGGCGAGCGCACGCCCTTTGGACCCCTCGGCGGGTGTGGATAGCGTGGAGACGATGGCGCGAGTCAGCATCCGTGGGAGTATCGGTCGGCGCGGGCGGAATACTGAGTCTTTCCCGGATCGCCCCGTCGATGGCCGGAACGGGGTGACTAGGCGGCGAGCGGACGCAGTCCAAACCCTGTGCGACGGTACAACGCCGCGATCAGCAAGGAGAACACGGGGCCCAGGTAGCAGAACACCGCCCACGGCGCGTACGAGAGCGTGGGCACACCCAGCGTTGTTGCCATGAAGACTGCCGACACCGTCCACGGCATGAGCACTTCTGTGATCGTCACGGAATCTTCAAGCGATCGCGACAGGTTCTGCGGCGCCAACTGATGATCCCGAAACGGCTGCTGAAAGAGTCCACCAATCACCAGCATCGTGACCCCGCTGTGGCTGGTGAGCGCGATCATCGACAGACCAGCTGTCATCGTGGCGGCGATCAAGGCAAACGTCGATCGCGTAGACGGCGAGCGCGATCACAAACGACGGGACGGCCGTGTACATCATGTGTCGAATGTGCACGTACACATCAACATCCGCCGCAACGGCTGCAATAATCGTGGAATCAGACAAGGGCGACATCTTGTCGCCGAAGTACGCGCCCGAAACCACCGCGCCCGCGATCACCGGAAGCGGCGCACCAACTGCGGCCGCCGTACCCATCATCGCCACACCAATGGTGCCTGCCGATCCCCACGACGTACCCGTACATGACGACATCAGCGCGGTCGACAAGAATGCGGTGAGTGCGAGGTATTGCGGATCAACGAGACGAACTCCCCAGAACACCAGGTAGGGAATGGTCCCGGACATCACCCACGTGGAGATCAGCATGCCAATTGCCAACAAAATCAGCACGGCTGGGAGCACACCGGCGAAACGCTCGCCGGTCACGCGCTGAATCTCATCGAACGACGCGCCGCTCCGCACAGCAATAACACCCGCCACTGCGGCGGCGCACAACATCACCACTACGATGAGCTCGCCCGTCAGCGGCATCAGCTGGGCCGCTGTGACCAGCAGTACGCCCATGGTGAGCAGTGGCAACAGTGCCATCGCGAGTCCTGGTGCGGTGCGCGAATTGCTCACGCCATTATTCGGAGAGCGTGAAAAACGCGCTGGCGACAGGAGCTCCGTTCACCTGAATCTCGACCGTGTGTTTACCGGGATAGTATCGTCGCGTGGTGATGCGTTTCATGGAATGACGCTTCTCCAGCACACGAGTGCTGCCGGCTGGCAGCTCGAACTGCCACCCCTTGAACACCTTCGGTGATGTTTTACCGTCGGCTTTGACATGATGCACCACGTAGTCGATGGCCAGCTTCTGCGCGCGTCGACTGCTCGATGTGATCAGAAGGTTCAACGTGACCTGCTCCCCAACGCGCACACGGCGTGGAGTAATTGCGAGCGTCACGCTGCCCTTGAGCGGCTGTCCAAGGCCCCAGGCGCGGAGTACACGCGGATCACCGCGCTTGATCAGCGTGCGGCTCGCGTGGCGCAGTAGCGCCGCACGCTGCGCGCTGGCATCTGGTAAATGTGCCTCCAGCCAATCCGCAACAATGCCCGGATGATCCTTCGCGATGTCGTTCAGGTGATTGGCCACGCTGCGACGCACGTATTCGCTCGGATCATCCTGCAGGGCCGCCAGCAGCGGGAGAGACGGCGACGGATCAGCGATCGCCGACCGCAGTTGCAATCCCCACGGCAGCCGCGGTCTGCTCCCTTCACTCACCAGTCGGCGCACATGCAGACTGCGGTCAGTTGTCCACGTGTGCAGCGTGCGATACACCAGATCGGGATGCGCCACAATGAATGGGCGAATCGCAAACTCCGCGGTGAAGCGCTGCGTCAACGCGTGCAGTGATTGCAGCGCGCGCTCAGGCTGCGTCAGGCCGCGTCTCGCAATGAACTCTCCCACCGACCACAGCATCCAACCATGCAAGCCATCGGCGCTACCGTGCGCGTGCGACAGATCCTCGTCGTTGAGCGGAGGCGCCAACGCACTCTCGATCCACTTCGCGGCCGTACTGAACGGCTCCGGCAGCGTTTCTTCAAGTGCATCCGCGACCTGCATCGCACGCGCTTTGAGCTCAAGATCGTGCAACCCTTGCATGGCAACGCGCACGAAGCGACGCGCGTCGAACGCCGGATTGGCTTGCGCGAGCGCAGTGGCGCCGCGCCGGATCAACGACTCGTTGATGAAATTCTTGAAGGGTTCAGCCACAAAGGCAAGATGCTCGGAAACGCACCGGTCTAAAAGAGGCCAACGCGTCCAGCAACCGATGCAATCAGTTTTGCCGGATCGTAGCCTACGCCTTGTTTGAACACGAGTTCAACCCGGCGCACGTCGCTCACGGTCGTAGTGGGATCACCATTGATCACGACCAGATCCGCCTGTTTGCCAACGGCGATCGAGCCAATGCGGTCGGCACGACCGAGGTAAGTGGCGCCGTTCAACGTGCAAATGCGAATGGCTTCGAGCGGCGTGAACCCGGCTTCGACCAGCAACTCAATCGTGCGCTGATTGGAGAACCCCGCAATCACGCCTCCGCCTCCGGTTGGATCCGTACCCGCCACGAGCAATCCACCCGCTCGAAAGAACGCGAGCTCCAGCGCGGCCGCACGCGGATATAGCGTGCTGTACAGCGATCGTGTATTGCGTGATGTCGCGGCGTGACGCGCCTCGTAGAGCTCCTTGAGTTGCGGCGTGAGCACTTCAAGCCCAGGCGGCAGCGGGCGACCGGGCGTGAATGTTTCAAAGACCGTCAGCGTTGACGTGAGCGCCACCTTTCGTGCAATCAGCTCGGCCACCAGCGATGTAAACCGCGGATCGGTTGGCTCCACATTATTGAGCGCGGCCTGACCCGCACCCTGTCCGGGACACACGTCAGGCGCTTTGTTCTCTACAAAGTCTGTTGCCGCAAAAAACGCGTGCTCCACATTGTCGATGCCGAGTCCAGCGGCTTCCCGCAACGTCACGGAGCACAGGTGTCCGGTAATTTTCAGTCCGCGTTTATGTACTTCATCGATCGCCGCACTCAGCGCCGCTCGGCTGATGTGCATGTAGGCCTTGAACGACGTGGCGCCGGCATCCGCCCAGAAGTTCACCATGCGTCGGGCGTCATCCGGATCCTTGAGATTGTACATCTGACCAATCTCAAGGCCGCGCATTTGCAAATACGGCGCGGTGGCATCAACCCACGGGCCCGCGGAACGCCCACGCTCAATTGCATCGCGAAGCGCAATCTCGCCATAACCGTTCGTATTGCCACCCGTGCGCATCGCGGTCACGCCACCCGCGAGATATAGCCTCGCAAAACTCTCGGACAGGTTGGCGTAGGTCCCACCGCCGGTTGGGTAATACAGGTGCTCATGCAGCATGACCAGACCCGGCATGACCGTCTTGCCGGTGAGATCCAGTACGCGGGCGCCTGCTGGCACTGCCGTCGTTCGTGAGTCACCGAACGCCACAATGTTGCCATCGCGCACAATGATCGTTTGCGCGGTGCGTGCGGCGGCACCGGTGCCGTCGATCACGCGCGCATTGGTCAGCGCGACAATGCTCGTGTCCACCGACACAAACTGTTGTCGTAACTGGTTCGACAGTGTGGGGCGCTGCGCGGGCAGCGCGCCGGCGCAGAATGCGAGTGCGAGCAAAACGCGTGATATCGTCATGGCGCGAATATGACGCGTGTACAGGGCGAGCGCGAGACTACTCGCTGCGCATGGCCACCGCCGGATCCACCAACGTTGCACGGCGCGCGGGAATCAAACATGCCAGCGCACCCGTGGCCATCAGCACCGCCGCCACGCCGCCAAATACGGTGATATCAAACGGCTGCACATCAAACAGAATCACGCTCATCACGCGCGACACGCCCGCGGCAAACGCCAGACCGAGCACGAGGCCAATGCCAAGCTGCCAGGCGCCCTGACGGAAAATCAACCGGATCACATCGCGTGCGGAGGCGCCGAGCGCCATGCGAACGCCCATTTCGCGCGATCGACGACTCACGGTGAACGACATGACCGCGTACAGTCCAATGCTCGCGAGAAAGAGGGCCACGAAACCGAAGATCATGAACAGCGTGCCGAACACACGAATGAACCACAGCGGCTCGGCGATCGCCTGCGTTAACGGCATGGGCCAATAGATCGGCACATCCGGATTGAGTGAAGAGACGGCATCACGCACTGGAATCATCAGATCCATGGGTGGCAGCGACGTACGCGCTGCGATGTACAGAAATGACGTGTATTGCTGCGCCATGGGACGGAAGAGCATTGCGGGACGCGGTTCATCGGGATCGCCGCCAAACACACTCGGCACAACCCCCACGATGGTAAGCCACGGTTGTGTGCTCTCGCTGGTACCCAACCGGATGCGTCGCCCTATCGCCTCGCCACCCTTGAGATGCTGTTCGACAAATCGTTCGGTCACGATCGCCACCGGGAGCGAACCAGCGCGGTCTGCGTCTGTAAACAACCGTCCTTCACGAAGCGGAATGGCGAGCGTGCTGAAGAACCGCGGGGTCACGATCAGAGACCGCGAGTCGGGATAGTCGCGGTCTCGCGTGTAGATCGCACCATCCAGCGCGAACTGCGTGTACGAGGCACCCGTTCTAGCACCAGGGAGCCCGCCGCTGAGCGATGCACTCTGCACACCGGGAATCGCGGCCACGCGTTCTTCGAGTGTGGCAAAAAACTGTTGCTGCGCGAGCGTATCCGTATACGCCGCGGGGAAACCAACACGCGCAGTGAACACCGCATTACTATCGAAACCAAGTTCCATGGTGCGTGTGTTGGTCACGCTCTTGATCATCAGACCAGCTGCGACCAACAGGCCACATGACAACGCGATTTCAAACACCACTAGAGTCTTGCTCAGTCGCACCAGCTTGCGGCTCGATGCACCGCGTGATTCGTCTTTGAGCACCTCGGCGATATCCGGACGCGACGCCTGGAACGCCGGGATCAGTCCCGACAAGAGCGTTGACAACAACGCAACCACAACGGCGAACAGCAACACCGGTGGATGCAACGCGATATCAATGAAGAACGGCGGCTGCGTGTCGACGATGGCACGATTAAACGCGCTGATAGCGAACCATGCCAGGATCATGCCCAACACCGCACCGGATGCACACAGGACAAGTGATTCGGTGAGGAACAGGCGAATAATCTGAGCGCGCGTGGCGCCAAGCGCGGCCCGTACACCCACTTCCTTGCTGCGATGGGCCGCACGATCCAGCAGCAAGTTGGCAACGTTCGCGCACGCGATCAGCAGTACAAAGAAGACGGCGCCGAGCATGGTGAGCAGCAGTTGACGCGGTTCGTCGCCCAGCTGTCGATCAACAAAGGACATCGCGACGGCCGTAAATCCCGTGTTCGATTTGGGGTATTCCGCCTCGAGCCGCCGCGAAATCGTACTCAGCTCCGCGTTCGCTTGCTCGAGTGAGACGCCGGGTCGCAGTTTACCCGCAACAGCGAGGAAGTCACCTTCACCGCGCTCCGTTGCGAGCGCATCCGTCTGCCACGGCAGCCACAGTTGATCGTCGTTCGGAAAGCGAAAGTTTTCAGGCATGATGCCAATGATTTCGTACGGCACGCCGTTCACGCGAATAGACGTGCCAAGCACCGACTCGTCGCCGCCGTAGTACGATTGCCAAAGCGCGTGACCAAGCAACGCGACTTTGGGTCCCGCCGGTGTGTCCTCGCCTGCACGAAAGGCGCGGCCGCGAATGGGCTGGATGCCGGTCATGCCCAACAGATTCGCCGTCACCCACGATCCGGAAAAGCGTTCAGCGCGGTCGCGACCGCTCACGTTCATCGTGCCCGACGTATAGCCGCCAAGCTCGGTGAAGCTGGTTTGCTGGACACGGAAATCAGCGAAGTCATGCGCGGGGATCGCCTGTCGCTCGATGTCCTGCTCGGGATTCATGCGTATCACGGCAACCATCCGGTCACCGTCTTCGTAGGGGAGCCCTTTCATGAGTGCCCCGTACACGATGCTGTACATCATCGTGGTGAGGCCAATGCCGAGCGTCAACGCGAGAATCGACACGATGGCCAGTGCCGGCGTTTTTCTCAGCGAACGAACCGCGAGTTGCAGATCACGAAGCGGAGCCGACATGCGTCGCCTGCTTGATTCGGGGGAGAACGGGTGGGTGGTCTCGCGTACGGAACGGCATCGGGCCGTGTTTCACGGGTGGGATCAGTCGCCGAGTCGTGGTTCATGTCGTAGACTCTCCGGATCATGCTGACTGATCCCTCCGCACTCGAAACAGGTGCAAACCCTCCCGCGAAATCCGGTTCCGTGCTAAGTGACGGCCCCCGCTTTGCGTGGCGCGCGTGGGCCATTGCCGGCACCTACGCCCTGTTTGCCGGATTGTGGATTCTTTTCTCCGACATCGCGTTGAGCGCGATCGCTCGGGATTCCGCACAGTTCATTGAATGGAGCGTGTACAAGGGCTTTGCCTTCGTGGTCGCGACGTCGGTGCTGCTGCTGCTGCTCATTCGACGCGGTTTTTCGGCGGTCGAATCAGCCTATCGATCCGCGCGATCGACCGCCGCCATTGTGAGCGGACAAAACACCGTGCTGGCTTTGATCGCGAGTGGCTCGCCGCTTCCGGATTCACTGCGGGCGCTGCTTGAGTTCATCGAATCGCAAAGCTCCGAGTTGCGGTGTTCCGTGCTGTTGCTCGACCCAGACGGCATTCACTTGCGGCACGGGGCTGCGCCATCGCTGCCGCGCGCGTACATGGAGGCGATCGATGGTGCATCGATCGGCCCGAACGCCGGCTCGTGCGGGACCGCTGCGTTTCTGCGCGAACAGGTGATCGTCACGGATATAGCAACGGATCCGCGGTGGACCGACTATCGCGACCTGGCGTTGCCGCATGGGCTGCGTGCGTGCTGGTCCACACCGATTTTTGACGCGCAGCAGCGTGTGCTTGGCACCTTCGCCATCTACTTCGATTCGGTTCGCTCGCCAACCGATCAGCATCGCCGACTGATTCGCGTGGCCACGGATCTCGCGGCCGTCGCGATTGAACGCGATCGCGCAGCGCAGGCGTTGTCAGAAAGTGAGGCACGCTTTCACGCCTTCATGGATGCGTCACCGGCGATTGCGTGGATGACCGACGACCAAGGGCGTCATCGGTACATGAACATCCGATGGAACGAGGCCTTTGGTCTGGATCGAACGCAGTGGATTGGCCGGAGTGCTGCGGACCTCGTCTCGCCGGAGGCATCGGCACGAATTCGCGCCTCGGATCAGGCGCTGCTCCAACAGGATGCGCCGCTTGAGATTCCTGAGGAAGACGTGGTGTTGCGTGGCGAACCTCATGTCTGGCGACTGTTCAAGTTCCCGTTCCGCACCACCGGAGGCGAACGCTTGATCGGCGGTATCGCGCTTGACATCACCAATCGCAAGCAGGCCGAAGCCGCGCTGCGAGAAGTGGAAGAGCGATTGCAGGTTGTCGTTGAGAATCTGCGTGAGGGGCTGATCATCGCAGATCCGGACGGAAACTTCCTGCACTGGAATCCTGCGGCACTCAGAATTCTCGGATTTGACGACGCCGAAGAAGGACGTCGACTGCAGCGAGAGTTTTACAAGCACTTTGAGATTGCAACACTTGAAGGCGCACCACTTGCGCTTGATGCGTGGCCGCTGGCACGTGTGCGCCGCGGTGACACACTGGAGAACTACGAGGTCCGCGTTCGGCGCCGAGACTCGAACTGGGAGCGGCTCCTGAGTTACTCCGGAACGTTGGTTCGCTACGCCGACGGTCACCGGCTCGTGTTTCTCACGCTCGCTGACATTACCGAGCGTAAACACGCGGAGCTGATGCTTCGCGAGTCGAACGAGCAGTTGGAGCAAAAAGTCGAAGCGCGAACCATGGAGCTCAAGAACGCGCTCGTACGTGCGGAAGCGGCCGACCGGCTCAAATCCGCGTTTCTGGCGACCATGTCGCATGAGCTGCGCACGCCGCTCAATTCGATCATTGGCTTCACAGGAATTGTGCTGCAAGAGCTCGCCGGCCCACTCACTCCGGAACAGTCCAAGCAGCTCGGCATGGTGCGCGGCAGTGCACGTCATTTGCTCGCGCTCATTAACGATGTACTCGACCTGTCCAAGATCGAGGCGGGACAACTCGAAGTGCGCAATGAACCCTTTGAGCTCCCTGACGCGATTGAACGAGTCGTCGCTTCCGTGAGACCGATGGCTGAGAAGAAGGGACTTGCACTACGGGTCGTGACAGATCCGGCGCTGCACGTGATGGTCAGTGATCAGCGACGGGTTGAACAAATTCTGCTCAACTTGCTCAATAACGCCATCAAGTTTACGAATTCAGGAACCGTCTCGCTTGAAGTGAATGCCCAGGACACGGCGGTGCGATTTCGTGTGGCTGACACCGGTATTGGAATCAAGGCATCAGATCTGACGGAACTGTTCCAGCCGTTTCGTCAGATCGATACCGGATTGTCGCGGCAACACGAAGGTACCGGTCTCGGTCTTTCAATCTGTCGCCGATTGTGCGACCTGCTGGGTGGTTCGATCGAGGCCTCGAGCACCTGGGCGCAAGGCAGTGTCTTCACCGTGGTACTCCCCCTCTTCCGGCGCGCCTGATCAATGCAACGCACTGTGCTGCTGATCGAAGACAACGAGCAGAATCGGTATCTCGCGACCTACTTGCTGGAGCAGCGTGGATACGTGGTCCACATGGCCGCCGATGGCGTGACGGGTGTGCAGCAGGCACAAGCGCTGAATCCGGATATGATTCTGCTTGACATCCAGCTGCCCGGCATGGACGGCTATGAAGTGGCCCGGGCATTGCGCACCATTGAGACGCTCCGGGCGACGCCAGTGATTGCGGTAACGTCGTACGCGATGGTCGGTGATCGCGAAAAGTGCCTCGAAGCGGGATGCACCGGCTACATCGAAAAGCCGATCAGCCCCGAGACATTTCTCGACGAAATCGCAACCATTGCAGGTTGGTCTTCGCATCCGGGGATGCCGTGACGCGTCGCGTATTGATCGTCGATGACAAAGACGACAACCTCTACTTTCTCGACGCACTGCTGAGTGGCAATGGATTCGCCGTAACGCAAGCGCGGCATGGCGCCGAGGCCCTCGTATTAGCACGGCAGAACACACCGGATCTTATTGTATCTGATCTGTTGATGCCGGTAATGGATGGCTACACGCTGCTGCGTCACTGGAAGGCGGATCCCGCCTTGCGCCAGGTGCCGTTCATTGTGTACACGGCCACGTACACCGAGCCATCCGATGAGCGGCTCGCGCTCGACCTCGGCGCCGATGCCTTCATGCTCAAGCCATCGGAACCCGACGAGCTCTTGCGTCGCATTCGCGCGGTGCTTGAGGCCGGAACCGTCGCGCCACCTCGAGAGCAGCGGCCCGACGATGACGCGCTGCTCGGCACCTATCGCAGCGCACTGATCCGAAAGCTCGAAGAAAAATCAATGCAGCTCTCCGCAACCAACGCGGCGCTGGCGAAAGCCATGGAGCAGCATACGCGCATTCTGGATTCCGTTGTCGAAGGCATTGCTGGTCTGGATGCAGCGGGGCGCATTGAGTTTATCAACAAGGCCGGGGCGGAACTCACGGGCTGGACCGAGCGCGAGCTGATTGGTCGGGAAATGCACGCCACCATGCATCACCACTACGCCGATGGTCACGTGTATCCATCGGACGAGTGTCCGATCACACGCACGTTGCGAGACGGTGAGGTGCGGCGATCACGTGATGAAATCTTTTTCCGGCGTGATGGGACGTCGTTCTCGGTGGAGTGTGTGGTGTCTCCGATTCGCGCAATCAGCGGCGATCTCTCCGGCGCTGTTGTTGCGTTTCGGGACATCACAGAGCGCAAGCGCGCGGAAACGCTGCTCCGGGAGCAGGCGGCGCTGCTCGATCAGGCGCAGGACGCCATCATCGTGCGAAGCCTGGATCACACGATCCGATTCTGGAATCGCGGCGCGGAACGCATGTACGGATGGACATCTGCTGAGGTGCTGGACAAGTCCATCATGACCATGTTGGACGACGACCCCACCGAGTTCACCAAGGCGACGTCCGCTGTACTGGAGAGCGGCGAGTGGGTGGGAGAAATTCAGCAGCGAACACGCGAGGGAAAATCGCTGACGGTAGAGGGGCGCTGGACGCTGCTCCGACGCGAGAACGGAACGCCCTACGCCATCATGGCGATCAATACAGACATTACCACACGCAAACAGCTTGAGCAGCAGTTCCTGCGTGCCCAACGCATGGAGAGCATTGGAACACTTGCTGGCGGCATCGCGCACGATCTGAACAACGTGCTCGCTCCAATCATGATGTCCATTGAAGTGTTGCAAGACTCGATCACCGACGCGGATGGTCGCGAAATGCTGGAGCTCATTGCCAAGAGCGCCAAGCGCGGCGCTGACATGGTCGCGCAGGTGCTGTCGTTCGGTCGCGGTCTGGAGAGTCGGCGCGTACAGCTGCATCCGTCGGCGGTTATTCGTGAAGTCCTGACGATTGCTGGTGAGACCTTCCCGAAACAGATCGCGATCACAACCGAGCTGACCAATGATCTGTGGCCCATCGAAGCAGATCCAACACAGCTGCACCAGGTGCTGCTCAACCTGTGCGTGAATGCGCGGGATGCGATGCCAAACGGCGGATCACTCACCATTAGTGGCGAGAACACCTACATCGATGAGTTGGGCGCGGCGATGAACATTGAAGCACACGCCGGACCCTACGTGATTCTTCGCATTGCTGACACAGGCGCAGGCATCGCCGAGTCCAACATGGATCGCATCTTCGACCCGTTCTTCACCACGAAGGAGCTTGGCAAGGGCACGGGACTCGGTCTGGCCACATCGCTTGCGATCGTCAAGAATCATCGCGGCTTCATTCGCGTTCGCAGTCAGGTTGATCGCGGTACGGAGTTCTCGATCTATCTGCCGGCACTCGGCGCACAGAATGCCGTGGAGTCGTTGTCTACCAGCAGCGCGCTGCCTTCGGGGCGCGGCGAGCTGGTGTTGGTGGTCGATGACGAAGTCGCCATTCGTGAAGTGACGCGTCACGTGCTGGAGGCACATGGCTATCGGGTGCTCACCGCGGCAGACGGCTCCGAGGCGGTGACCGTCTATCTCAAGCACAAGGCGCAAGTGCAGCTCGTGCTCACGGACATGATGATGCCCAACATGGACGGGCTCACTACCATTGAAGTTCTGCGTCGCATGGAACCGGGTATTCGCATCGTTGGTGCCAGCGGACTCGGTCGTCCCGACCCGGCGGGCAAGAATCCGTCGACTGCGCTGCGGCATTTTCTGGTCAAACCATTCGACGCGCCTACTCTGCTGCGAACCGTTCGGGACGCGCTCGACGAATAGGTCGAACGCCGACCGGCGCTGCGCACGACAGCGCTATGTCACGCCTGCTTCGCCGGACACCCGCGCCACGATCACGGCGGAACAGAACTGACCGGTCACGTTGGCCACCGTCTTGAACATGTCCGGCAGCGCATCAACGGCGATCAGCAAGCCGATCGCTTCGACGGGCACGCCAATATTCACAAACACGGGTGCAATCAGCAGCATGCCGGCACTCGGAATTCCTGGTACGGCAAAGCTGAGCAGAATCGCCGAGCCAACGACCGTGAAGAGTTCCGCAGGTCCGATCGGCACACCGTATAGCATCGCCGAGACGATCGCGAGACTGCTCCAGTTCAACGGACCGTGTGGTTTGAAACTTGCCACGGCGAGTGGTAGCACAAAGGCAACGACTGCTTGCGGAAGGCGTAACACGTTTGACGCGGCCTCAGCTTGCGCAGGCATCGTCGCGAGCGACGAGCGTGACGTAAATCCTACAACCTGCGCTGGCAGTAACGCGCGCGCGAGCGCCAACGGAGCAACGCGTCCGAGGACAGCGGCGAGTGCGAAGAGTACGAGCGACAGGACGCCCATCGAAATCGCGGTCACGGCGAGATAGTATCCGAGCGCGCCGGCCGCGATCGCACCAACCTTTGACGCCACGGTTAGCGACAACGCAAACACGCCCACTGGTGAAGCCAATAACACCCAACGTACGATCTCAAGCATGGCCGCTGCCACGCCACCAAAGACACGCAACAACGCGTCGCGATGTTCGGTTGAAAGTCGTGTGACAGCGAGGCCAAAAACGAGCGAGAAGAGCACGAGCGGAAGCATGGCGCCGTCGGCGGCCGCGCGTACTGGATTCGTCGGCACCAGATCAACAAACCACTGCCGCAACGTGGGAAGTTTTGACAAGCCAGCCGTCGTATCGTTCGCCATCTCAGCCGCTCCGTCTCGAAGCGCGGCGATGGCTTGTGGATCGATCGTCAACCACTGAAAGAGAAACGGCACCAGGGTGAGACCAAGCGCGCCCGAGACGAGCAGCAACGAGACCCACACCGCAAACGACGTGCTGCCGATTCGCCGGAGCGCGCGTGCGTCAGACATCGTCGCCACGCCGGTCACCAGCATCGACATCACCAGCGGGACCACCACCATGCGCAGGGCGCTCACCCAGATGGTGCCGATCGGTTCAATCCACGGCACGATCTGGCCGAGCGCGGTGCCCGGGTTCGCGGCGAGCGCGCTGCCAATGCCAAGCCCGGCGACAAGCGCCAGGAGTACCCATCGCTGCGAAGTCACAAAGTGGTGTGCGAGAGAATGAGCGGCGTGTGAGAGGCGATTCAGGACGTTTCGAACAGTCGTTCGAACTCGCGCTTGAAGTCAGGCTCCCGCCCTTGTCGCATCTCGGCTCCCCACCAATGATTCCCTTCGATAAAGACGGGCCCGTCTTCGGTGATTGCGATATCCCACCCCACGCTATGCAGTCCGGGGAGCTGCGCGTGCAACGCTTCCGCAAGCTCAAGTGCCCGCGCGAAGAACGGAATCACGTGACCGTCGAATGCAATGTTTGTGTCCGGATGTCGAGCAAGCGCTCCGCCGCGTTTGCGAAGCGCAGGACCAACGAGCTGTCCGGTTGCCGGATCCGCAAAGACAAGAATCCCGCCCGCGGCGCCGTTGTCGACCACACTGCCGCCGTTCCCGAATCGCACGAGCGGGCGTGTAAACACCCGAGGGCGGTCACCGTCACGAACGGTGATCACGCGCAACGTGTTCACCGAGGACGGGTGCAACAACGACATCGCCCGGTGCTGATAGACGCGCTCCTCGAAAACATTATGTACTACGCTCGCCGCGATCTCATCCGAAGATACAGGGCGGTCGTTTCTGAAAAATTCGCCACCGGTAATCCGAAGCGCGAACGCGCTCTCTCCATGCATCCCGAATCTCGGTTTGCAAAACCCATCGAAATCCGGAACGTGTTGCCGCAGCTGGTTGAGCGTTAGTCGACGTCGCCCATCCATCAGCTCCGCTTCATCTCGGCGAATTAGCGCCAGCATCTTTGGTGCCGGAAAATCGAGCGCCTTGAGAATGAGCGCGAAGAGATACTTGTCGCGCATGAGCGCGACATAGCTGAGTCCGGTATCCGTTTCGCGTTCGTTTCTTTGGTCGCGCGCTGTGCGCACCTCCCGCAACGACAGCAAGTCCGCAATGCGCGGCCCATTCACCCGATCCATTCCCCAGCAATAGTAAAACTCGTTGAACTCGCGATGCTTTACGTACCACTGCAGTAAATCGGCGAATCGTTGTGCCGCGTTTTTTCGCGGCTCGCCGGGATAGTACGGCAGTGACAGTTCTGGATCGGCAGCGAGACGATACATCCGTCGGAGGAGTCGTGCAGCGCGTACGAGCACAGGTGTCGGGGGAGGGAGCGAGAGGCGAGAGGCGCGTCAGCTAGCAGACGCAAGGCGCGTGAGCCGCGCAACATTGCACCCGAATCGGCCGTTGCACCAGCCACCCCCCCTTCAAACCATTCTCACGGTCGCGCTGTCTCACCTAAGAACCTCAGGGGAGAGACCATGACTCGCACGGATCTGGAACTCATTCGCGGCACCTTCGACCTCATCCTGCTCAAAACGCTGAGCTGGGGCCCAATGCATGGGCTCGGCATCTTTCGGTGGATTGAACAGCAGACGCAAGGCCAGCTGCTGGTAGAAGAAGGCGCGCTGTATCCGGCACTGCACCGCCTTGAACAGCGCGGGTTTCTCCGCGCCGAGTGGGGCACCACTGAAAACAACAGGCGGGCGAAATACTATCGCCTCACGCCAGCCGGACGCCGGCAACTCGGTACTGAAGTCTCACGCTGGTCTCGCTATACAGCCGCGGTCGGCATGATTCTTTCCGCTGAGGGAGTCTGATGTCTGAGCACAACGAACACGCCGACACGCGTGCAAAGCCGACACGCTCCGCGCACGAACCGAAACGTGCCTTTCAGCTGCCGAGTGCACGAAGCCGGCTGAACGAAGAGATTGAGGCCGAGTTCCGATTCCACGTTGACGAGCGGGTCGATCAGTTCATGGCCCAAGGAATGACGCGCGAGCTGGCCGAGGCAGAAGTCGCCAAGCGTTTTGGTGACTACGCGTCGTACGTGCAACGCGCCCGTGAGATCGACGCGGCCACCTTGCAACAGCGATCACGCGCCGGAATTGCGCGCACCTTTCGTCGCGAGCTGCAACGCGCAGTGCGAGTGCTGTGGCGTGACCGCGGGTTCTCCATCGCGGCCTTCGTCACGTTGGTCATGGGACTCGGTGCAACAACAGCCATCTTCACCGTGCTGGACGCCGTGGTGCTTCGCGCACTGCCTTATCGCGATGCAAACGCACTCGTGTCCGTCATGCACCCAGCGACCGTTCCCGGAAGCGGCGAGCGCACCTGGGGTCTGTCGCCCGGCGGCTACTTCGGTTTTCGGCGGATGAATCAAACGTTGGCCGACCTGTCGATGTATATGGCCTCCGGTTTTACGGTCACCAATAACGAACAGGCCGACGTTGCAGCGGTCGGACGAGTGACGGCGTCGCTTTTTTCGGTACTGCAGGCGCAACCAACGCACGGTCGGCTTATCCTGCCGGACGATGATCGGCCAGGCGCGCCGCCGGTGGCCGTCCTCAGTCACGAGTTCTTCACGCGACGGTTCGGCGGCGATAGAACCATCATCGGACAGAATCTCGAAACGGATGTTGGCAACTTTGAAATCGTGGGCGTTGCTGAACCCGGACTCACGCTGCCGATGCCCGGTCCATTTTCTTCATCCGCAAATCTCACGGGATTGTCCGTTGATGTGTGGACACCGCTGCAACTCGACGCCGCAGGACCGTTCTACAACAATCATCCCTTCGTTGGTGTAGGCCGACTAAAGGCCGGCGCCAGCGTTGACGACGCCCAGCGCGAGTTCGGGGCACTGTTTGCACGTGTCACCGAAGCGCTGCCCGATGTGTATTCACCAGGCTTTCTGGAGCAGTACAACTTTCGCGTGAATGTAGCGCCGCTTCGAGATGCGGTGCTGGGCCCAACGGTGCCGCGCGTGTTGTGGATGCTCTTCGGTGCGGTTGTGCTGGTGCTGTGCATCGCCGCGGCGAACGTTGGCAACCTGTTTCTGCTGCGCTTCGAGGCCCGGCGACGTGAATCCGCCATTCGATCGGCGCTGGGCGCGCACCGCGCGCACATGGCAGCGCATTACCTCGCCGAGACATTGCTGTTGTGTGTGACCGCTGCAATCGCGGGCCTCGCCTTTGCCGTCGTCGCGTTGCGCGCCTTGATCGCGATCGCACCGGCGAACATTCCGCGATTAGCGGATGTGTCGCTCGGCTCGCGTTCGGCCATTGTTGCGCTGGCGGTGGCGGTGCTGCTCGCGCTGGTGCTCGGACTGCTGCCACTTCTCCGCCGTGGCCTCGATACCGCAACCTTGCGCGACGGTGGACGTGGACTGTCGGCGTCAAAACGACAGCGCGTCGCACGGCAAACACTTGTTGTCGCTCAACTCGCGCTGACGCTTGTGCTGCTCTCGGGCGCCGGACTGATGTGGCGTAGCTTTGAAACACTCCGCACGGTGGAACCGGGTTTCGATGCACGCGGCGTGCTGACGTTCGAGCTGAGTCTGCCGTTCTCGCGCTACGATACGCGCGAAAAGGCGGCCGTTTTTCATCAGGAGCTGCAGCAGCGATTGGCGGCGCTCACGGGCATTGTATCTGTGGGTGCGGGCCGCATACCGCTCGAAGATTTCGGCACCGGATGCTCAGTGGTTTTTCGTGAGGGCCGTCCGTATGACGTCAATGAACAGACGCCGTGTGTCGCCACGCCCACTGCCGTGCCCGGATACTTCGAGGCGCTGGGTGTCAACATCGAAGGTCGCGCGCCCGACTGGACCGATGTGTCGGCACGATCGCACGCGGTGGTCGTCACGCGTGCGCTGGCCGAACGACTCTGGCCCGGCGAGGACCCGATCGGACGAGGCATCGGCAGCAACGGACAGAACGCCACGGAGTGGTACCGTGTTGTTGGTGTGATTCCGCAGCTGCGTGCAGAAGCGCTCGACGTTCCACCAACGGAAGCCGTCTTCTACGCCGCAACCGGATTGCGAGCGGGAGTAAAAAGCGGTGAACTCAATGATCTCAGCGTGTTTGTTCGCACGTCTGGTGCGGATCCGTTCAGCGTGCTGCCTGCCATTCGCGAAACGATCCGAAACATGGACGCGCAGATTCCCATCGTTCGCCCTCGCGCGCTCGAAGATGTCGTCGCCCGCTCGATGTCACGCACATCATTCATTCTCACACTGCTCGCGGTTGCCGCGGCCATCGCGCTCACATTGAGCGCCGTCGGCACGTATGGCGTCATCTCGTATCTTGTCACCCAACGCCGCACGGAAATCGGCGTGCGTTTGGCGCTCGGCGCTACCGCAGCACAGGTCGTGCAACTGGTTGTGAAGCAATCGGCCACACTCGCTGTGATCGGCGTGGGCCTTGGCCTGCTGGCGGCGCTTGCCGGTACGCGACTGATGACGTCCCTGCTCTACGGCGTGAAAGCGTCTGATCCAGCCGTGCTGATGAGCGGAACGGCGGTGCTGCTCACCGTGGTGCTACTCGCCAGCTGGGTGCCGGCGCGTCGCGCCTCGCAGGTCGATCCAGGTGAGGCGATGCGCGAGAGCTAAGGTCGATCGCGCGTGATGCAATAGATGCGTTACACAACCCGCAAGACGGGCGCCGCCACGGCGTGCGACGGCGCAACCGCCGCACTGTCGTGCTCGCCCGTCTTGCCAATCGCCAGCGCGTCTTCACGGCGCTGAACGAGCGCCCAGAAATCACCACGGCGGTGATCGACCTGCTCAGCCGCTGGCAGTTCGGCGTAAATCGCCTTGTACATCAGACGGAACGCCCAGAACAGCGCGATCATATCCGGCAGCACAAGCGCCACGCGTGTGATCGCGTTCACATTCGCCACCTGATCGTTGAACGCGGCCGTACCAAACGATTCGCGAACGAGCGCCCAGTTGATGAAAAAGTTCGCCACACCAAACACGAGATTCGTGCCGCCAATAATCGCCGCCGATTTCCACAACGCGCGCTTCACGCGCGGCTCGTTCAGCAGACGATCGGTCCAGGCCCGACGCTCAGGTGTGTCCGGTGCCAACCCCTGGAGGGCAATCGCACGGGTGATCGGGGCGCTCAGAAACAACGACCCGCCAAAAACGATCACCGCGAACAGGTAGCTCGCACTGTCCTTGAAAGCAAAAAGCACGCCGTCCACGAACCAGAAGGCCAGCGCGCCACGCATCACCGCCGACCAACCGCCGTACGCCGAGATAAAGTTGAACCGGCGGGTAAAGACGAACAGGTCAAGCAACACCCACGCCACGGGAATCAGTCCCGCCAGCAAGTACGCCGGCAGCACACCGAAGGGTGCTGTCCCGTACTTGAGGATCACGATCGGCAGCGCTGCGCCGATCAGAATGTCCAATGTGAGCTTGAGCGTCTTCGACATGAGCGTGAGGTCGACCTCACCCGGTCGCCGGGTGCTTGCCTTTCAAGTATCGGACGCAATCTTGCGAATCGCACCTCTCCACGCCAACCCACCCAGCGATGATCCGCCAACTCCCCGCCGCCCTCGCCCTGATCGCTGTCGCGACAGCGTGCTCCCGTTCTGCCAGCAATACCAACTCGGCCAACGCCGGTGAGGACTCCGCTGCAGCGGTGTCGGCGCTGACCGCCGACCGCCTCCCCGCCGGGCCCATGGAAGGGTTGTCGCTGCTCGGTGACACGCTCTCGAGACCCTCGGTGAACGAGTCCGCCCGGGAACGGCTGGAGGCGGCACTGGCGGCCGCCGAGGCGGGCGTTTCGGCGGCTCCGAATGATCCAGACTCGCTCATCTGGCTCGGGCGCCGTCAGGCCTATCTCGGCCGCTATCGCGAGGCCGTGGCCACCTTTACCCGGGGAATTGAGCAGCACCCCACAGACGCACGATTCCTCCGGCACCGCGGACACCGCTTCCTCACGCTCCGCGACATTGAGCCGGCCATCGCCGATTTCACCAAAGCCGCCGAGCTTGAACGCGGACGGGCCGACGTGATCGAGCCCGACGGCGCGCCGAACGCCGCCGGCATTCCGCTCAGCACCACACAGTTCAACATCTGGTACCACCTCGGCCTCGCACATTTTCTGCGCGGCGACTTTGCCAAGGCGCTCAGCGCGTACGACGAATGCCTGAAGGTGTCACAGAATCCTGATCTGCGTGTCGCCACAGCCTACTGGCGTTATATGACGCTGCGGCGTCTGGGACGCGACGCCGACGCAAAGGCATCGATCACGTTCGTCAACGACTCGATCACGCTGCTTGAAAACGACGGCTATCTGGCGCTGCTGCGTCTGTTCAATGGCAATGTTGATGTCTCGACGGTGATGCCTTCAACACCAGCCGGCGAAATGGACGTGGCCAACAGCACCACGGCGTTTGGCGTGGGCATGTGGCATCTGCTCAATGGACGCAGTGAGGAAGCCCAGGACATCTGGACGCGCATTGTCGCCGGCGGGCAGTGGGCAGCGTTTGGATCGCTGGCGGCCGAAGCGGAACTCGCGCGTGCGAAGCGGCAGTCGTAACTACGCGGTCATCACGCCCACAAACGCCCACGCGAACAACGCGAGGATCAACAGCACCACCACGATACCAACGGAGCGAAAGCGCGGGCGTTCAATCGCGCTTTCATACTTGGCCTCGTCAAACCAGAACAGTCGCTCGTGTTGATGAATCACACCCAGCCGCAGCAGATCATCAAAGGGCGCGTCGTGTCGCAGCTGGAGGGTTTTCAGCTCTGCAGCGCGTTCCGCGGTGGTCGCGTCAGCCGCACGGAAGGCCATCGCGATACGACGACGCTCCGCGAGCAGAATGGCCGCCACACGTTGCGCGGTGTGCTTGGATTCGCTGGCACTGGTGTTGCTCGCAGGCATTCGGCGGCGATTCTATGGTGAGGTGAGGCGATCGTTACTCGACAATAACAGCTCGGCGAGCATCTCCACACGGTAGACCAGCAGATCAGCGTGCTGCAAAGCGTCACGTGTTGCGTAACCCCAGGTAACGGCTACGGCGGTGACTCCCGCAGATCGCGCCGCACTGATGTCGCGTTCTTCGTCGCCAACAAGCACCGCGCGGTGTGCCGTTACTTGCAGGTGCTGCAGCACGCGACGAACACGTCTCGCTTTGCCGAACATTGCCGATCCGCAGGAAAAAACGCTCACGCATTGCGACAGTTCCGGGCCAAGCGTTTCGCGCACGGTGTCTTCGCTGTTCGAGCTTACGATCGCAACGCGGACACCACGCGCGGCGAGCGTACGGAGCAAGTCGTTGACACCCGCGAATAGCCTGATGTCCTGCTGCGCGGCCGCCATTTGACGGCGACCGTAGCGCATAATCGCGGGCACCTTCCAGATAGGCACGCCCAGTTTCGACAGAATCTCGCGCGTCGGGCGGCCGCGCAGCGCTTGCAACTCTGCGTCTGACATTGCGCGAAACGCGAATCGCTCGGCAATGCCGCCCAGCAGGCGCCCGAACAGCGGAAAGGTATCGGCCAACGTGCCGTCGAAATCAAAAAAGACGAGGTCATAGCGCACGCCACAATGTGGTCACCCGCTGGCTTTCGCGCGCCCACGTCCGATGCGCCCGAGATGCGTGTCGCCAAACGCGGTGGGCCATTTGAGCCCGTAGCCCGCCACGCGATCAAAGCCGATGTGGGCCAGCCAGATCAAGGCCACACTGATCAAGGTCGGATTGGCAACGAACCACGCGCTCACCAGCAGTCCGGCCGGGATCACCGTGGTGTGCGCCAGATTGTACGCGAGCGCCCCTCGGCTGGGACCGCCCACATACCCCAGCATAGCAACGTCCGGCAGAAAGAAGCCCAGGGCGAACCAGCCCCATCCCGGGCCTCCCGCCAGTTCGGCGTACGCCAGCGTGGCCGTGGCCAGTAGCACCAACCCCTCAAGGCGCAAATACAGCGTCGGGCTGATTCGGTCGAGCAGTGTGTTGTTGCCAGTCATGACTACCTCCCAAAGGTGGCGAACCAAGAAGAACGGTGTACGTTTTGACGATAACCCCTTGCGACAGACCCGTCAAGACGTACACCGTACATTATGGTGTATCCGGCCAAACTCTCCCTGCCGATCATTCTCGAGGCGGCTGAGCAAATCCTTGACGAACAAGGAGTTGCCGCCTTGGGAATGCGATCGGTCGCCGACCGGCTTGGGGTGCGCGCGACGTCGCTCTACAAGCACGTGGGCGACCTCGCGGGATTGCAGGAGTGGCTCGCGGAGCGGTCGGCCGAGCAGCTCACGACGCGGCTCCGGGAAGCCCGGGCCGCGGCTGAGACCACCCAGGACCCGTCGACTGATCATTCGCAATCCTCGTCATCATCGGCGGCGTTGTCCATTGCCGCGCACGCATACCTGGCCTTCGCGTCAGAACACCCTGCGCGCTATCAGTTGCTTACAACCGAGTTTATCGCGAGCGATCGGGACGCGGCGCCGCGCGCGGCCAGAAAGGCGCTGTGGAATCTGTTGCTCAGTATTGTTGGAGAACTGACGAACGATCCCGACGACACAAGCGCCGCGGTCGCGACGTGGGCGTACCTTCACGGATTCGCCGCACTGCAGCAAGCTGGTCTGTTTGGCGCGAGCGGTCCGCGTGACGGCTTTGCGCGCGGCGTATCGGCACTTGTGCGCGGACTACCAGTACGACCGACTTAACGCCTGAAGTACCGACTGGCCTCGCGCACCACCATCATCGCCGAATCGGCCGACGCGAAGCCGTTTGACGTGGAAACGCCAACGCCTTTGTAGTGCGTGAACCAGGTTTCGAGAATTGCGCGCACGCCAGGATACCGTGCATCAAGCGCCTCCAGTGTATGCGCGTCGCTGAGCGGACCATTCACACCAACCGCCAGGACCTTGTCATCGCGCTCGCCGCGGTCGATCAACCGCAACACGCCGATCACACGAGCTGGTACTACCGTTCCCCTCGGGTAAGACGGACCCAGCAGGACGACATCGAGGGGATCACCGTCGCCGCCGAGTTCGGAGGGCAACAGGGTTTGCGGAATGATCCCGTAGTTGCCGGGGTACGCCAGATACTGCACCACACGTGGCGCTCCGTTCTCCTGCTCCCACTCCAGCGCACCGTCACGCTTGTTCACCTGCCACTTTTCGTTGGTGCCGGCCGGAATCTCCACCACAACATTCACGAACGCGCTATCCGCCATTGCCGCGTAGTCGTTCAACAGGTGTGGCTTGGGTTTCGCGACGTTTGTCGTGCACGCCAGCGCAGACAGCGATACAATGAGCAAACTCACACGGCGCATAATTCGCAAAAGTGAGAGACGGGAAGGAGCGCATTTGCGTAGTTGGGGACGCCTGAGTTATAGCCACATGGCACGCCATGTGCGAAGTTCATGGCTATGACCACATCGACGAATACCGCGCCCGGCACATCGCCAACCAACGCGTCGTACGAGTTTCCCACAATCGCCGCGATCCGCGCCAATCGAGATCGGCTTGGCGACTTGATCTTTACGACACCGGTACGCGAACTCGTCGACGACGCACTCGCACGCGCGATTGGTCCGCACACTCGGCTCTGGCTAAAAGAAGAGCTCTTTCAACGGACTGGGAGTTTCAAGCCGCGCGGAGCGCTGTCTGTCATGCTCGATCTGTCCGCCGACGAGTTGGCTCGAGGCGTAACGGGAGTGTCAGCCGGAAATCACGCGATCTCGCTTGGCTATTCCGCGCGTATTCTGGGGTCGTCCGCCACGGTGGTTATGCCAAAAACGGCGAATCCGTATCGCGTGCAACTCTGTCGGGATCTCGGCGCGACGGTGGAACTGGTCGACACAATCAGCGATGCCTTCGCCCGCGTCAATGAGATTGCCGCAGCCCAAGGTCGGACCTTCGTGCATCCGTACGAAGGACCGAAAACCGCGCTCGGCACAGCGTCTGTTGGCCTGGAGTTCATTGAGCAAGTGCAGAGTGCGGGGCACGCGCTGGACGCCGTGATTGTCGCCGCAGGCGGAGGCGGACTCACTGGCGGTGTCGCGTGCGCCGTCAAGCAACTGAGTCCGTCGACATTGGTGTACGTGGTTGAGCCCGAGGGCGCCGATACCATGTCACGAAGTTTTGCTGCCGGCTCACCACAGTCTATTGCACGCGTGCAAACCATCGCTGATTCACTCGGTGCGCCGCGCGCTGAGCCGTATTCGTTTGCACTGAATCGTGCGTATGTCGACGACGTGGTGTTGGTGAACGACGAGCAGATTCGCGATGCCATGCGGCTGTTGTTTCGGTCGGCGAAACTGGTGGTGGAACCGGCCGGCGCCGCCTCACTCGCGGCGCTCATGTATCCGCTGCGTGCACAACTCAACGGACTTCGCGTTGGTGTGGTGGTGTGCGGTGCGAATATCGATATCGCGACGTATTGTGCACAAATTGCGGAGCCGGTTGCCCAGCCAATCGGCTAAAACAACGGCTCCTGCATGGGCTCGAAGTCATTCTTCACGTAGAGACGTAATAACTCGTCTGCGGCCGGCAGATACGCCTCCGTTGGTGGCAATCCGCCATCAAGGCTTGGGCCCGTATCGCGCATGACAGACGCAATCGCGTACGCCAACGCGTGCACATCGCGGTGCTCATGCACACACGCGTCGAGAAACAGCACGAGATGACTCGCGAGTTCTTCGGGTGTTGGCTCGCGAACCGATCGCCAGCCAATGCGCTCGAGGGCGCGTTCCAATACCGGAGCCGCGCCGCTACCGCCAAACCCCGTGTCGGCGAGAAAACGCGTGCGAAGTGCTGAGTACGTGATCATAGGATGCGTAGCACCATAACGCGTCTGTCAATCGAACGAGTGACGCGATGTCGTCACATCTGCCGCATGACGTGCCACCCCCACTGGCGGTTTGAGCAAGGAACGTGCACTGTCAGCCGCTTGCAGTTCTTCACTCCTTCTCCGGTCAAACACAATGATTCCTGCCCGCGCCTGGGCTGCTGCCGCTGCCGATGCACCGCTTGCCCCATGGTCGTTTGAACGTCGTGACGTTGGACCGCACGACGTGCGTATTGCGATCAAATATTGCGGGATCTGTCATTCCGACTTGCACTTTGCCCGCAGCGAATGGGGTGAGATACCGTATCCTGCCGTACCGGGGCACGAGATCGTAGGTCACGTGGAGTCTGTCGGTAGTGCCGTCAGCGATTTTCACATCGGCGACGCCGTTGGCGTGGGATGCCTCGTTGACAGCTGTCAAACCTGCGCTTCGTGCGCGGCTGATCTGGAGAACTATTGCGAGAACGGTAACACTGGCACGTACATGGGCACGGAGAAAGAGACGGGTCGACCCACCTACGGCGGTTATTCCGATACAATCGTGGTGGATCATCGCTTCGTGCTGCGCATGCCAGCCGGAGTTGATCTGGCCAGCACCGCGCCGTTGCTCTGCGCCGGCATTACCACGTACTCGCCACTGCGCCACTGGAATTGTGCACCAGGCATGCGCGTCGGCGTGGTTGGCCTTGGCGGTCTTGGTCACATGGCGGTGAAGCTCGCCAATGCCATGGGTGCGGACGTCACGCTGTTCAGCACCTCGCCCGGCAAGGCCGCCGATGCGACCAGGCTTGGTGCGAAGCGTGTAGTCATCTCGACCGATCCGTCACAAATGACCGCCGCGGCTGGATCGCTCGATCTCATCATCAACACGGTGGCCGTCTCGCACGAACTTGATCCGTTCTTCAACACGCTTCGCCGTGATGGTACGATGGTCTTGGTGGGCGCCCCTGAAACACCACATCCGGCACATCACGCGTTCTCGTTGATCATGCGTCGACGCAGCCTGGCGGGCTCACTCATTGGTGGCATCAAGGAAACGCAGGAAATGCTGGATTTCTGCGCCGAACACAAACTGGGTGCGGACATCGAGCTCATCGCCATGAAAGACGTGAATACCGCCTGGGACCGCATGCTCAAGAGCCAGGTGAAGTACCGGTTTGTGATCGACTCGTCGACTATTTGAGTTTCTGTTTCGGCTTGGGCTTCGGCGTCGGCAATGCGGCCGACGTCGCGCGGAGCAAGCGCGTACTCGCCGAACATCTTGCGGGCCGAAAGCGTGTCGCCGAGCCCGGCCTGCTCGCACACAAAATCAACGAACGTCTGGTCGGATCCCACGTCACCGCCGATATTTTGGGCTATGACCACCATCAAACAATCCGACTTCATTCAGTCGATCGCCGACGCCCTCCAGCACATCTCGTACTACCACCCGCTGGACTACATCCACGCGCTGGCAGATGCGTACGAACGCGAGCAGAGCCCGGCGGCGAAAGACGCGATCGCACAAATCCTCACCAACTCGCGCATGTGCGCCGAAGGCCATCGACCGATCTGCCAAGACACCGGAATTGTTGTGGTGTTTCTGAAAGTCGGAATGGATGTGCGCTGGGACGCGACGCTTTCCGTGCAGGAAATGGTGAATGAAGGGGTGCGACGTGCGTATTCGCTCCCCGAGAACGTGCTGCGCGCATCGATTGTCGCCGATCCCGCCTTCACACGCAAGAACACGCGCGATAATACGCCGGCCGTGGTGCATTACGAGATCGTGCCCGGCAACACCGTTGAGGTGAAGCTCGCCGCCAAAGGTGGTGGCTCCGAGAACAAGTCCAAGTTTGCCATGCTCAATCCCGGTGACAACATCGTGGACTGGGTCATGAAAACGGTGCCGCTCATGGGTGCGGGCTGGTGTCCGCCTGGCATGCTCGGCATTGGCATTGGTGGAACCGCAGAGAAAGCGATGGTGATGGCGAAAGAGTCGCTCATGGAACACATCGACATGGCGCAACTCAAAGAGCGCGGTCCGCAAAACAAGATTGAAGAGTTGCGCATTGAACTGTGCGACAAGATCAACGCCCTCGGCATTGGCGCGCAGGGACTCGGTGGTCTGTCGACAGTGCTCGACGTCAAAATCTTTGATTTCCCTACGCACGCGGCATCAAAGCCGATCGCCATGATCCCGAATTGCGCGGCCACGCGGCACGCGCACTTCACACTCGATGGATCCGGTGCAGCGCAGCTGCCGATCCCGAGTTTGTCCGATTGGCCCGCGGTCACGTGGCGTCCCGATGTGAACGCCAAACACGTGGATCTTGATACGCTCACGCCGGAAATTGTCGCCACGTGGAACGCCGGCGATCGATTGCTGCTCAACGGTAAGTTGCTCACCGGTCGCGACGCGGCACACAAACGCATCGCGGATTTGTTTGCGAAGGGGCAGCCGCTGCCCGATTCCGTGGACTTCACCAATCGTGTGATTTACTACGTGGGCCCCGTGGATCCCGTGCGCGACGAAGCGGTGGGCCCGGCGGGCCCAACCACCGCCACACGCATGGATGGATTCACCGAAATGATGCTCGCGAAAACGGGATTGATCGCGATGATCGGCAAAGCGGAGCGTGGTCCCACGGGTGTCGACGCCATTCGGAAACACAAGGCAGCCTACCTGATGGCGGTTGGTGGCGCGGCGTATCTCGTGTCCAAAGCGATTCGCGCTTCACGCGTTGTCGCGTTTGAGGATCTCGGCATGGAAGCGATTTACGAGTTCGATGTGCACGACATGCCGGTGACGGTGGCGGTCGATGCGAGTGGCAACAACGTGCACGAAACCGGGCCGCGTGAATGGCAGGCAAGAATTCGGCAGTTGCCGGTGCTCGCATGAGTACGTCGCGCAAACACACACGCAAAGTGCTCCGTCGTGCGTCCGCAGCCTTTGCGGCATGCATGTTTGGGAGTATTTCCAACGTCGCACAGGCCCAGCACGCGTTCTCGCACGACGGCGCGACCTACAATGCGGCTGTGCCGACCCCACAGTCCGTGCTCGGCTACGAGCTTGGCAGTCGCTTCACCACGCATCGTAGCATGATGCGCTACATCGAGCGGGTGGCGGCAACGTCACGTCGCGTGAAGGTCGACACGGTAAGCCGATCGTTTGAAGGACGTGAACTGCTGCTGATTACGGTCTCAAGCGAAGCCAACATGGCGCGCCTCGACGCGATTCGCGCCGACGCACGACGTCTCGCCGATCCGCGTGGTGTGGCTGCGGCAGACGTAAACGCGGCGGTGCAGCGCAGCCCGAGTATTGTGTGGCTCGCGCATTCGGTGCACGGCGGTGAAGCATCTGGCGTGGAAGCGGGGCTCGCTCTGTTGTATCAGCTCGCCGCTGGTACCGACGCCGATACACGAACGGCGCTCGACTCAACAGTGGTGCTGATTGATCCCAACCAGAACCCTGACGGACGCGAGCGTTTCACGCATGATCTGGAGCGTTCGTTCAGCCCCATGGGTGGATCGACCGACCCGAGCGCACTAAACAACGCCGGCTCGTGGCCCGGCCCGCGCACGTCGCATTACTACTTTGACCTGAATCGCGACTGGTACGCACAGTCGCATCCGGAGACGCGCGGTCGCGCGCAGCAGTTCCTGTCGTGGTGGCCACATGTTGCCGTGGATCTGCATGAGATGGGCTCAAGCTCCACGTTCTACTTTGCGCCGCCGCGAGAGCCGGACAATCAGAACAATCCCAAGCATCTGCCCAAGTGGTTCGACATTTTCGCGGAAGCGCATGGCGCGGCGTTCGATGTGCGCGGCTGGTCGTATTTCCGGCGTGAAGGTTACGACTCATTCTATCCGGGCTACGGCGAAGGGTGGCCGATGCTGACCGGCGCGATCGGCATGTTGTTCGAATCGTCGTCGAGTGCTGGCGGTGCGGTACGGCGCAGTGACGGCACGGTTCGCACGTTGCACCAGGCGGCGTGGGAGCATTACTCCGCCGAGTGGGCGACGGTCAAAACATCGGCGAAACGGCGAACTGAACTGGTCGGTGACTACGCGGCGGCACGCGCCAACGCGATTGCCGTGCACGCACGTTCACCCATGCGTGTGGTCATGTTTGCGCGCGACGAACAGGGGCGCGCCGATTCACTCGCGCAGAAGTTGCGCAACAACGGCATTGATGTGCAGCGACTCACCACCGATGCCACAGTTTCAAACGCCACCTCGTACTCAACCGGTGTCACCGGTTCCACGCGCGTGCCTGCCGGATCGTACGTGGTCGATCTTGCGCAGCCGCAAGGACACCTCGCGAAGGCGTTGCTTGAGCCAGATGCCGCGCTCGACTCGGCGTTCATTGCATTTGAGCTTGAACTGCGCCGAACCGGACAGCGCAATCGCTTTTATGACATGACCGCGTGGTCGCTGCCCATGGTGTGGCGCGTAGACGCGTGGACGTCACCCGTGCTGCCCGGCGGATTGCAGCCGATTGAGCCAGTTAAGCGCACTGCCGCAGCCGCCCTGCCGGTCGCGACTTACGCCTACGCATTCACGCCCGGCAGTGAAGCGTCAATTCGTTTACTTGCCAGCCTGCTTCGCGATTCGGTACGTGTGTGGTACGCGCCCAAATCGTTTACGGCCAACGGCAAGACGTTTGCGAACGGCGCGTTTGTTGTGCGTGTGGCAGCAAACCGAAGCGATGTGCACAGGCTGGTGTCACAGCACGCCACCGCATTCGGCGCGGATGTATCGGTGGTGTCGTCGGCGGGTGTTTCGGCGGGCACCGATCTTGGCAGCAACTCAGTGATCCCGATACGAACACCTCGCGTGGCGCTGCTCGGCGGAGCGCCGGTCAACGGCACGTCGTTTGGCTTCAGCTGGTACGCGATGGATCAACGCATCGGGTATCCCAGTGCACTGATTGACGCGAGTTTTGTCGCGTCCGGCGACATGAGTCAGTTCAATACGCTGATCATGCCGTCTGTAGCGGGTGCCGCATTGGAGCGAATCCTTGGTGACGCTGGACGCGCTCGGCTGACCGACTGGGTGCGCAACGGTGGCGTGCTGATCACGATCGATGGTGCGAGTTCGTGGGTGGCCCAGGAGCGCGTCGGGCTGGTGCGAACCCGCGTACGTCGGGACTCCGCACGCGCCGACAGCGCCGGCGGAGCGCCGCTACCCGGCGGGCTGCCCGGCGTCATTGCCCGGGCTACCATCGACACGCTCTCGCCGCTGCTCGCGGGTATCACGCAGCGGGAAATTCCGGTGTGGGCGAACGGGTCACTGGTGCTGACCGTACCGCGCGATCTGTCGGCCGGCGAGGCCGTGATCCGGTTTGCGCCGGCGTCGCGTGTCCGGCTATCCGGTTACTTCTGGCCGGAGTCGGCAGCCCGGATCGCAGGCTCGCCCTACCTCTGGACCGAGAGTGTCGGACGCGGGCGCGTGATCGTCTTCGCACACGATCCTGTGTACCGTGACCAGCTCCGCGGGTCACTGCCCCTGTTCGCCAACGCTGTGCTGCTGGGCGGGTCATTTTAGGCGAATTGTGGCGGTCATCGCCAGCCGCGACCGCTTACGGTGAAGGTGGCATGAACGAAAAGTCGGGCTTTTGCGTATGTGCCGCGGGGCGAGACCGAATGTGTCTCGCCCCGCGGTTTTTTGCCGCCATCACATACTCGATTCCTCGCTTTTTTCATGCGTTTTCTTTTTGTCTTGCTTGGGGCGCTCGCGACGATGTCGGCGCCAATGTTGGCTCAGCCGCCCGTGCCGCCAACTGGCAATGCCGCACCTGCCCGCGCGGCGACGGGAGAGGCGGGATCGACCCGCGAAGTACTGGCCGACAGTGTGCTCCAGAGCTCACTGCGTGTGTTTCTTGACTGTCAGGGCGGTGTGCGAGGCTGCGACCGCAACTTTTTCGTGCAGGAGATGGGGTTCGTGAACTGGGTGCGTGATCGCCTGGACAGCGATGTGCACTTGTTGCTGACCACGCTGAACGCCGGTAATGGCGGTCGGCAGATCACGGTGAACTTTCTGGGCCAGAAAGCCTACGCCGGAAAAGTTGACACGCTGATCGTGAGCACCTTGCCCAATGATGCTGATGACCGGGTGCGTCGCGAATTGCTGCGCACATTCCAGCTTGGCCTTGCCCCATTTGTCGCGCGCACGCCAATCGCGTCGCGCATGCGGCTCACGCTCGCGAATGGCGTGACTGCGCCAGCCATGAATCCGCGCAACATCAAGGACCGCTGGAATCTTTGGATCTATCGCGTGGACGCCAACATGTCGGCATCCGGCGAACAGCTGGTGAAGAATACGAATCTCTCCAGCACACTGTCCGCAGCGCGTACGACCGACAAGTGGAAGATCAATCTCGGCGCCACCGGAAGCTACAACGAACGCGACTTCAGCATCTTTCAGACAAACCCGACGGATCCAACCAAGCGAGACACGGTTTCCGTGATCGTGCTGCAGCGGGCTGCGAATACCAACGCACTCATTGGTCGCACGTTGAACGCACACTGGACCACCGGCGTAAAGATCTCCGCCGGATTCAGCGAAGTACTCAACCAGAAAGCCTCGGTTCGCATCTCGCCCGCGATTGAGTACAACTATTTCCCGTGGACCGAAGCTACCAGTCGCCAGCTGACCGCGCTGTACTACGTGGGCCCGAACTACTACCGGTATTACTCAACCACGGTGTTCGGCGAAGATGAGGAGACGCGATTCAATCAGACGCTGCTGCTCGCACTGACACAACGTCAGAAGTGGGGCAACACAACTGTGTCGCTTGAAGGGTCGCACTACCTGCATGATCCGGAACGCAACCACGTTACGGTGTCCGGGTTTATGGACCTGCGTCTTGGTCGCGGCTTTTCACTCAACGTGCGTGGTTCAGCGTCGCGTGTTCGTGATCAGATTTATATCGCGGCGGCCGCGCAGTCAGAGCGCGACATTCTCACGCAGCGCCAGCAGCTGCAAACAAACTTCCGCTACAACATGAACGTGGGCATTGGTTACACGTTTGGATCGATCTACAATACGATCGTCAATCAGCGCTTCGGCAATCTCGGAGAACTGGGGCGTCGTTTTGGATTTACAGGCAGCTGATAAAGAACGCGACGGTTGGAGAACGCAAAGGGCCGAATCACCGCGGGTGATTCGGCCCTTTGTTTGTTGCATACGCACTACGGCCGAGTGACCACCCGCCCTGCGCGAACACCGGTCGGCTTTCCTCCGTCCACGGCAATCACGCCATTGACCAACACCGTTTCAACACCCGTTGGATACTGATGTGGCGCGGTAAAGGTGCTTTCATCCTTCACCGTATTCTCGTCAAAGATCACTACATCAGCGAAGGCGCCAACGCGCAACACACCGCGATCTTCAAGTCCCAGCCGCGTCGCAGGCATCAGTGTCATTTTGTGTACGGCCACTGGGAGCGAGAGCACGTTTTGATTGCGTACATACTCACCAAGCACACGCGGAAACGTGCCGTACGCACGTGGATGCGGATGCCCGTCGCCCGGCTGCGAGAGTCGGCCGTCGCTCGCGATCATCGTGAACGGATGCGCCATGATGCGACGCACATCCTGTTCGTCGAGCACATGGTAAATCGCGTTGCCTCCGCCGTTCAGCATTGCTTCGAGTACGAGTGCGGCTCCGTTCTCTGGCGTTGGAGCAAGCCCGCGGCGGTCGGCCCAGTCCCGCAGTGTTTTCCCCTCCAGGGTCTTGTCCCACGCCACGCGTGAAAACTGCACGCGCGACAGGTCCCCACCGCCGCGATCGTTCAGGATGTTGTCGACAATGCCGCGCAGAATGCTGTCTTTCACTGCGGGTATGGCAACGCGGTTGCGAAACTCACCGTTGCCACCGGCCATCGCCCAACTCGGCACCAGTACACCAATGCCCGTGTGCGTGGCGGTATAGGGATACTGATCGATCATCACATCGGTGCCCGCACGACGCGCGCTGTCAACCATCGCGAGCGTGATGGTGCTCTGCCCCCACATCTTCTGACCTACGGCCTTGTGATGTGTGAGCACCACCGGAATGCGCGCACGGCGACCGATCTCGAGTGCTTCGGCAACACCATCAAGCAAACCGATCCCTTCTTTGCGCAGGTGCGACGTGTAGATACCGCCGCTGTCGCTCGCGACCTGCGCAAGAGCCACCACTTCGTCCACGTTGGAGTAGGTACCCGGAAGATAGAGCAGCCCAGTGCTCAATCCAAACGCACCACTGCCCATCGCCTCGGCAACGAGTTGCTTCATGCGCGCCAGTTCAGTCGCTGTTGGCGCCCGCGCCTCCATGCCCATGACAGTGCGACGCACGTCATTGTGCCCAACCTGATAGCCCACGTTGATGCCAACACCCGTCGTGCGCACCGAATCCATGTACGGTGCGAGCGGCAACGGTGAACCACCATCCGGACCGCCCAGCGCGAACGTCACCCCTTGCCGCATCGCACTCTCCATGAGCGGGAGCTGCAGCAGGGGCTCGAGATGCGCGTGCAGATCCACAAATCCGGGCGACACCACCCGCCCTGACGCATTGATCACACGCTTCGCGTTGCCTCGTGGAAGTGAAGCCGCCATCGCCACAATGCGATCGCCGCGGATTCCCAGGTCCACGCGTTGACCTGGTGATCCGGTGCCGTCAAGCACCAGACCATCGATGATAAGTACATCAAACGACGGCGCGCCCTGACCCCGTAGCGCGGACGGGAGGCCAAGCACGAGCAGCAATACCGCGGCAGTGAACAGTCGCATCAATCGATGGGTTGCGGGAATGGGTGCTTGCGGGCTGTCGAAGTGCGTACGAAAAGGTCATGTTAAATGACGCCACCAGGGTGGCGCTCACACGTCTTCTCTTTTCCTTACCGAAATATGCGTCTCACGTTTCCTACGCTCGCCATCGCGACGCTGATCGCCGCGTCCTCTGCTCACGCGCAGGCAGGCGCGCGTCGCGCTGCGCCAAGCACTCGCGCAATCGCCGAAGTGTCGCTCACACTGACGGATACCGCGGCGCAGCGAGCCGCCGGCGCGCCCGCCGTTATCCGCGTGGACTACGGACAGCCGCATCTGCGGGGCCGTCGCATCAACACCGATAGCCTTGTGCCAATGGGTACCGTGTGGCGACTCGGCGCAAACGCTGCCACACTGCTTACCACCGACGTTGATTTGTCGATCAACGAAACCGTCGTGCCCAAAGGCCGCTACATCATGCAGGCATTGCCGGCCGCGTCGGGATGGACGCTGATTCTGCAGTCGGAAACGACCGGCGCTGCACAGGTCATGCTTTCCGCCTACAGCGCCGCCAAAGACTTTGCGCGCATTCCGCTTCGCCACACTACGCTCGCGTCACCGGTTGAGAGCTTTTCCGTCTGGTTGATTCCATCAACGGCGCCTGGTGCGCAGCGCGGCGAGCTGCGTATGGCGTGGGACACCACGCAGTTGTCGGTCGACTGGATCGTGAAATAATCGCACCACTGGCTCAACGCGAACCGAGGTTTGCTTCACGATCGACATCGCGCTCCCACTGGGCGATGAGTTGTCGAAGCGAACGAGCGATTGCCGGTTCGCGTTGTGCCAGATCGCTACGTTCGCCAAGATCTTCACGCACGTTGAACAAAAACACGTGCGTGCCATCAACCACCAGTTTCCAGTCGCCGCGTCGCACCGCTTTCTGCGTGCGCTGACCAACCGACGTTCGCCAGAAGAGCGTACGCTCAACCTCCGACGATTTGCCTTCAGCGATCGGGAACAGATTCATTCCTTCAAGACGCGCGGCGGCCGGAATGTCGGTGCCCGTCGCCTGCAAGATCGACGCGGTCAGATCCATGGTCATTCCAACCTGACTCGACACGCGTCCCGCCGGAATGCGTCCCCTCCATCGCATAATGGTTGGCACGCGAATCCCGCCTTCCCACACCGTCCACTTGCGATTGAAGAGCGGTCCGCCATTGGACAGCCATTCACCGCCGTTGTCATTGGTGAAAATGACAATTGTATTGTCGGCGATGCCGAGTGAGTCGAGCGTGCGCATCAGGACACCCACGCCGCGATCAACACGCTCAACCATCGCGACGTAGTCGGCGCGTGTACTGGTCGCCGAGTCGGCAGGCGTTAAAAACCGCGCGCTATCGCGCGATACCGATGGCTGATCGGGCGGTTGAAACGGCCAGTGCGGTGCGTTGTACGCGACGTCGATGAAGAACGACCGCGAGGCGTGTTGCTGAATAAATCGAACTGACTGCTCAGTAATCAGATCGGTGGAATATCCAGTGCGCGTGACCTGCTGATCGTTCTCCCACAGATCCGGCTTCCCATCACGACCGGTGTGCGTGTAATAGTCGTGATATCCGCTCTTCAGTCCGAAGAAATAGTCAAAGCCATGCGCGCCCGGGCTGTGGTGCGCTTTGTAGCCCAGGTGCCACTTCCCCACGAGACCGGTCGCGTAGCCATTGCGCTTGAGCAGCTGGGGAAGTGAGTAACCCGAGGCCGTCAGACCGCCATCACCGCCGGTTGCCCCTTCGCTCGGAAGCGCGGCTTCCACTCCGTAGCGCTGCTGGTATCGACCGGTCATCAGTCCGGCACGCGTGGGTGTGCACAGCACCGCGTTCGCATAGAAGTCGGTGAACCGCACACCGTCGCGCGCCAGCTGGTCGATGTGCGGTGTTCGCACGTCAGGCGCGCCGTAGCTCCCGAGGTCCGCCCACCCCATATCATCGGTAATAATCAGCACCACATTCGGACGGCTCGCCAACGCCGATTGCCCGCCGAGTTCCGGGGCAATCGTGACCGCGGCCAGTAACGCCGCCAGCCGCCACGCTCCGAACCGCGGGGATTTCTGCACGACAGACTTCACGAGCCGCGGCGTCCAGACTTGGCCGATGTAGCCTGCGGTTTGACGCGCGGTGCCGGTGCCTTGGTGCCAGCGGCCGACTTCGGCGCGGGGGCACCCGCTTTCAGCGCGTTTGGTTTCTGTCGGGAAAAGTCGGGCACGCTGGTTCGTGTTTTCTTCGGCACGGTATGCTCCGCGTGTTGGCAGAGAGAGTGAAACGGCGAGTCGTCGACGATTGCGCAGGCATTCACTGCGTGCCATACCATGGAGAACACCAACCCGATCGGCAAGGCTCGGCGTGGCAGGCACCGTCTGGCGCACATCATGCCGTACTGCCGCTAAACGAATCTTCGCTGGCCGGCATCTCAGGTGCGTACGTCCCGCGTCTCTGACTCCCAACTCCGCTGACCTCCGCCTCCGCTCTGTCACCTGACTCGGTGCTGCTCGCCGCGCAATCCGGCGACGCGGAGGCGTTTGCGGCACTCTATGACGCGCACGCCCCCCGACTGTTCGCGGTGTGCGTTGGCATGCTCACGGATCGACAGGCTGCCCAGGAGCTGGTGCAAGACACCTTCGTTCGCGCCTGGCGCGGGCTCAAAGGCTTTCGTGGTGACAGTTCCTTTGCGACGTGGTTGCACCGCATTGCGATCAACGAGATGCTCACCACGAGTCGGCGCGACCGGCGTCGATCACTGCGCGTGTCAATTGAGGCGGATCTGCGCAATGAGTATCCCGAGACGGTCGCCACAAGCGACAGCAAGCGCGACGCGCACGACATCGCCCTTGGAATTGATCTTGAACAGGCAATTGCCCGGCTTCCCGACGGAGCACGCGCCGTTTTTGTGCTGTACGACATCGGAGGTTACGGGCACGCCGAAATCAGCGCGCAACTCGGCATTGCCGAGGGAACGTCGAAGGCCCATTTGTTTCGCGCACGACGCTTGTTGCGCGCCATGCTCGACCGCTAACGGATTCAGATCATGACCGAACATGCCACGTTCAGCTGCGACGACTTTGATCGCACGCTCGCCGACTATCTCGCGCACAGACAGTCCGAACACCACGCGCAGCGCGTTGAGCGGCACGCAAGTGAGTGCGCGCGATGCGAAGAACTGCTCGACCACGCGACCAGAGGCATTGTTGCATTCGCCCCACCGCTTCCAGTCGGCCTGCGCGACGTGGTGATGCAGTCCATCGCGTCTGCGCCGGTGCTCAGCATCGTGCGAGACGCGAAACCCGATCCCACAACGCGAGTGCCCGTTCAGCGCGCACCTTCCTTCCGCCGGGCTGCGATTGCCATGCTCGCGGTCGCGGCGGCACTGACGGTCGTGCTGGTGAGCAATCGTGAAGAGCCGAACGTACCAGTGGTTGCGGCAACGACTCCGTCTGACGCGAACACACGCACTGTTGATACATCGGCCATCACCGCGCCCATCCTGGATCACGATATCGGGTTCGTCTACACCGCTGCACGCGTGGCCATCGCGCAAGCACAGGCTGAGTTTGAAGTGCTCGATAATGCGGCACAGGAGCTGGAAGCGGCGCTCACGCAAACGCCGAATGATCGCGAGCTTCGAGCATTTCTTGCGTCGGTTCGCGCACGTCGTGACGAACTCACACGACGTGTTCGTGAGGCCACATCGTGAACAGCGTCGAACGTTGTGCGCGCGCTGCAGGTTTCTGTCGCGCTGTGATACGCCGTCTGCGTATTGCCGCGCTGGGCACCGGCGTGGTTGTCCTGACCAGCGCTCAGACAGTCAGCGCCCAGTTGCCGGCGGCGAGCATGCAGCAGACAGCACGCGGTTTCGCGACCACCTCCGACGTGACCATGCGCCTGTACGTGCCCGCTGGTCGCGTCCGTGTGAGCACGTGGGCCCGCGATTCGGTGCACGTGCGCGGAACACTCAGCGCGAACGCCGAGATGTTCGGGGGTGGCTCGCGCACCCACATCAAGTTCGGTATCGAAACCAGAGTTCGCGGTGACACGATTCTGCCAACCGCCGACTGGGACGTCACCGTGCCCGCAGGCGCACGTCTCTGGCTCAAGATGATCGACGGCGACATGCATGTGAAAGGGGTGACCGGTGAACTCGAGCTCTACGCGGTGCGCGGCGCGATTGTCGTGGAAGGCGTGAGTGGTGTCACGTCCGTCGAATCGATTGATGCGCCGGTCACGATCAGCGCGGCACGCGGTGATGTGCGTGTGCGCGGAAGCCGCGGGCGCGTCGCACTCCACGACGTGCAAGGCACGCTGTCAGTGGCAACCGTAAGTGGGCCGGTTAGTCTCACGCGCGTGGCCGCCGACGGGCGAGTCGAAACGATCGGCGGCACGATCGACCTCGTGGGCGGCTCGCTCGTTGGTGCGATGCTGGAGCTGCAATCCCACTCGGGTGCGATTTCGCTCACGCTCGACGCGCAACAGATTCCGGTGCTTGACCTATCATCGCGTGCTGGCCCGGTGCTCGGCGAGAAGCTGATCGGACACGCCAAACATGGTCAGGTGATGGCGCGATCATTCAAAGGTAGAATCACGGTGCGCACTCGGTAAACGCGTTGCACTGCACCGGAGTCCAAGTGCTGCGAACAGGAGTTTCCCAGTCCGCATCACACACTTTCCGGAGCGTCCCATGCGCATCGTACATCTGGCGGGCATCACCGCACTGTTCTCCGCGCTCACACTCGCGGGGCCACCACAGATCACCGTGCGGCCGATAACCACCGCAGGCGGAGTGGCGTCATTTGAACTCGATGTCAAATATCATACCGAACACGATGACGTCACTGTGCTTGGTCGAGCCGAAGGTGTGAGAGCGGGAAAGCGCGTGTCACTGCCGCTTGCGATTTCGCAACAGCGCAATGATCTGTACGCCGTTGCAAAACAGTGGGAGCAGGGCTCGCCCTGGGTACTGATCTTTACCGTGGAGCAGGGGAAAGAAGGTGCCCACGGCTTCGCACAGAGCATCGTATCTATTGACGCTGCCGGTGTGATTAGAATAACGGAGTATGTGCGTCCGTCGATCAACGATGGAGATCGTGCGGCGTCCCGTGTATCTCGTGCGAAAGTTGACGCCTCGCTGCGGGCGCTGGGCAGTTCGTTTGCGCCCTGAACGCGTTCTCGATGGCTAGTATTCATGCATGGTCCAGAAATCCACTCCACCGCTGGTTGTTCGGCGCGGAACGGTCGCTGATGCAGCGCGCGTTTCTGCGTTTGCCCGTCGACTCGCCATCGAAACCTTTGCGGCGCAAAACAATCCCGATGATTTTGCGCTCTACCTGAGTCTCACCTTCTCGGAGGAGATTCAGGCGCGGCAACTGACGGAGCCTACGCGCGCATTTTTGTTGGGTGAAGTCACAACGCCTGAGGCAACCAATCAACTCGCGGCGTACGCGTTGCTGCGGGCGCCGTCGGTCGAACCCACAGTCCATGGCCCGAATCCCGTAGAGATCGAGCGGTTCTACGTTGACGGGCCATGGCACGGGACCGGGGTTGCGGATCTCATGATGCGGCACGCCATGACACACGCGCGCACGGTTGGAGGCGAGACACTCTGGCTCGGCGTGTGGGAGCACAACCCGCGGGCCATTCGATTCTACCAGCGTCATGGGTTTGTGGATGTGGGATCACATCCGTTCCTCGTGGGCACAGATCTCCAGACGGATCGTGTCATGGCGCGTTCCCTTCTCGACTGATTGTTGCACCGTGCCCGCGCTTCACATCAAGAGTAGCGGTCTGGTACTGCGTGCCGGCCCCACGGCGCTCGCGCGTATTCGCGAGCGCGGTTTGCGCGCTGACGACGTAGACGTGCTGCCTGCAGCCTCCGGCGGTGCAAAGTGGCTGGCCATTGGCGGGCTCGACGCGTTCCTGTTCGGCGAGTTCTTTCAATCGGCACGAACAACGCCGTTGCATCTGATCGGATCGTCGATTGGTAGTTGGCGGATGGCGTGCCTGGCCCAAACGGATCCGGTAGCCGCACTCAATCGCGGCCATCACGCCTACATCTACGAGCAGCAATACACGCCGAAGCCGTCTACGAGCGAAGTAACCACAGTGCTCACGCGCGCGCTCGATCAGCTGTTGGGTCAGCATGGCGCTGAAGAGATTCTCAGTCATCCTACGTTTCGCATTCACATCATTACGGCGCGTGGAAAAGGGCTGGCGCGGCGCACATCGCGATCCATGCTCACCGCTTCGATTGCGCTTGCCGCCACGGCGAACAGTGTGGCGCGTCGTTCGCTCGCGTGGCAGTTTCAGCGCTGCGTTTTTCATAATGCTGGCGCTCAATCGCCCTTTGCCAACTTGCGCGACTTGCCTACAGAGTTCATCGCGCTCACAGAGCGCTCATTACGTGCGGCGTTGCTTGCATCGGGTTCGATCCCCCTGCTCGTTGACGGGGTTCGCGTGCCGGACGCACCAGACGGAACGTATTGGGACGGCGGCGTGCTCGATTATCACCTCGATATCAACTTCGGTGTAAGTGATGGGCTTGTACTCTATCCGCACTTCTATCCGCACGTGATTCCAGGATGGTTCGACAAACAGTTGCCGTGGCGGCGCGCACGCCCCGCAAACTTTGATCGTGCATTGCTGATAGCGCCAAGTGCATCATTTGTTGCCGCCCTTCCCGGCGCAAAAATTCCGGATCGTCGCGATTTCTTTGCTCATGACAACGCGGAACGGATGCGCCGATGGCAGGTCACGCTCGACGCATCGACGCGATTGGGCGATGAGCTACGTGAGTTGCTCGCAACAGGAAGAATCGCCGATGCGATTGAGCCGTGGCAGACGGAATCGCCGACGCGGAATTCGCCGTAGTGTGCCACACATCACATAGCGCATCGTGTTGCCGCTTGCCACCCTCCAGTGAAACGGTATGCTTTGAGATTCCGTTGTTTCTCACTCTCGCTGGAGATGCATACCATGTCCGTCGCCAAAGTCACCGAAATCATCGCCTCGTCCGACACGTCTTTTGAAGACGCCATTCAGACCGGTATTGCTCGCGCCAACGAAACGCTGCGCAACGTGAAGGGTGCGTGGGTTTCGGAAATGAAGGTGGATTGCGCCGACGGCAAAATCACGTCATATCGCGTGGCGATGAAGGTCACGTTCGTCCTCAACTGAGGAACGACGGAAGCCCACTGCGGCGAGTTTGCGCCGCAGCGGGTCTACAGTGTCAGGGCATGCGCTCGAATCGCACGCCCAGTGCCACTTCGAACGCGGCAGGCACGCTGCCGACGGTAAACCCGGTCACGCGCCGCGCCTCGTCGCGCGAGTACGTCACTCCAATCCAAGTGGCGTAGCCAGCTCCATTGAGCACAGACGCTCTGAACTGATCACGGTCCAGCGGCTCCAGTACTACGGCGGGCGCGCCCGGACGGTGTAACACCAGCGTATCACCGCGCTGTTCGGTACGCCAGGACACGCCGAGTTCGTCGCTCAGCCATCGACCGGCGAGCGCACGAAGCTCGGTCGCTGAGGGACGCCACGCCGGCTGCACGGGAATCTGCGTTGCGAACTCGTTTGCTTCAGCACCTGTGAAATGCAGGCGCGCGCGCGCAGGATTACCGGTTCGACTGAATGTGTAGGTGAAGCCATCCGCGATGTAGCTGCCATTGCGAAGTCGGATGAGTCGCGAGGAATCCGTACCGAACTTCTCGTACAGCACACCATTGTGGGCCACGAATACGAAGGGATCCCACGGCAACTGTTCACTCGCGTAGCGTCCGGCGAAAGCCAACGCCTCAGCGCGCGGCGTGGCGATGGAGTCGCGTACCGGATCTTCGTCTGCAGGAGGTGCGGCCAGGAACACGTCGGCGATCTCTCGGCCCAGCGCAAATGGGTTGGCGCCGGCGTAGTTGCAGAGCGCAACAACGTCGAGTCGTTCCGAGGGAAAGTGCTGGAGTGTTGTGCTGAATCCACCACCGCCGCCGCTGCGATGGTAGTGCGGCTGCCCGCGATACATGGCACGCCAGATCCCGTGCGCATAGGGATGCACAACGGGAGTTTGCACTGGCGCTGCACCATACAACCGCGCGACAAGCGCCTCACCACCCACGCGCGCACTGTAGGCGTTGCTCTGCCAGCGCGCGAGATCCGTTGCGGACGTATAAATGTTGGTGCCACCAACGATGGTCGACACCGGAAATCGCATCCGGTAGCCGGCGCTGTCGGCCTCGTATGCCGTGGCGAGCGACGGAATCGATCGTTGGCGCTCGTCATACACATACGTGCCAGACATGCCGAGAGGACGAAAGATCTCCTGCGCGAGAAAGTCTCCCCACGGCATTCCCGACGCACGTTCGATCACATCAGAGAGCAGATTGTAGTCGCTGTGGCTGTACTCGTGCTTGCTGCCAACGGGAAAGTTCAGGCCCTGCTGTCGTTGCATCTGCGCGCGAAACTCGGGCATGCTGCGCACGAATGAACCTGCGAGCATACCAAGTGCGCCGAGATCGCGCAGTCCGCTGGTGTGGTACAGCAGGTCGCGAACACGAAGCGAAGCGGCGGCAGCGGGCAGCGCTGGTATATACCGACTGACTGGATCATCGAGCGATAGCGCACCACGTTGTTCCAGCAACAGCACGGCAAGAGCCGTGAACTGTTTCGTGATCGATCCAATGTTGAACGCTGTGGTCGCGCTGTTGGGAACGCGGTGCTCGAGTGAGGCAAAACCCGCGGCGGTGGTGAGCCTGAGCATTCCGTCAAGCGACACGCTGGCCACACAGCCTGGTGCCGCCTCGTTAGCGTCACCGCGAAGTGTTGCGTATCGGGACACGATCGCCGACACACGTACTGAATCGTCAGCAGAGATCCCGCGCGCCGATGCGGGCTGCGTCGCGCGCACTTGCGCAGGCAGTGGTTCGCTCAACAACAGGAGCGGCCACAGCAACAACGCGACGCGGCACGCGCGCGCGTCACTCACGGCGAACCCGGCGTTGGTAGCACGCGCCCCTCGGGGGTGAGTGTGATACGGCGTCCACCCTTGTACTTCACACCATCTCGCTCGATTGATCGCGCCAATCGGCACGAGCGAAGCCTCCCATCAGCATGCAGCGCGATTTGCGTGGGACCCGTCAGTTCGGTAAGAAACGCGGCACCTCGGCACGGTACGCCATCGATGGTCTGTTCGATGGCAGGATAACAACTTGACAGCTGACCGGTGTGGTAAAAGCGCACGGACCAGCCCTTGTAGCCAGAGCCTTTGCACTGCACACCCTGCAGTTCAGTGTCTTCAGGCAACCACGCTCCATCAAGCGTGCGATCGTCGAGCAAACGAAGCCACGTAAGCCGTGGCAATGCGTGGCCCGCGATCACCGTGTCGTTCGCAACGGGACACTCGTCGAGAGACCCATTCACGTGGATCACCGCGTACGCCCGACCGGTTGGGGCGCAGTGCACACCGGCAATCACCGTGTCGTTCACCAGACGAACTCGCGCCGCCTGCGATGATTGCGCCGTGAACGACGCGGTTGGTACAAGCGCTTGTACCAGCGTGCAAATCGTAAACGCAACACGAGCTTTCATCAGTGCGCCCTCTGAGCGCGTCAACTCGTTACGGTGGACTTTGCGACAACAACCAGGCAACAGCTCGACTGCCTACAGCATCCATCGGCTCAACAACTTCATCTGGCACAACACGATCTCCGTACGCCTCTCGCGTGCGATCGGCCATGACGGACACCGTCAGGTTCAGCAGCGCACCGTCCGCCAGCGTGAACCCACTGTTCGCAGTAGAAAGACCACAGGTTGCCTGGCCGAACGACCGCGTACGGATGCGCTTGCGAAAGGCAATGGCCACCGCTTCACCTGAACTCGCCGTCCCGATATTGGTAAGTACGGCGACAGGGGGCATCTCCCGACGCAGTCGGTGCACAACTGGCGACTGATGCACGACAAACGCATTGGACACTGACGCGCCGTCCTCCCGATAGCCCCACCAGACTTGTGCGCCCACGGGATTGATGAAGAAACCCACGGTGTCTACACCAAGGATCGGCCCGATCCCCGACAGCATCGGCCACATGTTGCCGCCCGAGTTACTGCGCAGGTCAACGATCCATCCGCGAATCGCGTCGGAGTCCTGCGCGCGAATGCTGCTTTGAATGTTCGCCGCAAACTCGGATGCCTCGCTGGCGGATCCGCTGAAGCCCGTCACACGCACGTATCCAATTGAGCTCGGCACGGTGATCGTTCCGAGCGGCGCCGACGGACCACATACGCGCGTTGGCACGAATACGAACTGGCCGTTTGCCCCGCGATACGAGGAGTGGCCGTCGCCGATCAGCTCTAGTGCACGACGAATCGCCGGTGTGAGATCGGAGATCTGTTGCGCCGCCCCCGCTACACTGAACACATCGTTCCGAAACGTAGTCCAATCAATCTTGAGACGGTTGATGGAGTTGCCCTGCATGATCGCCAGCACTTGCTCAAGATGATTGCGCGCGGCAGTTGAAATCGTAGTTGGTGGCGCGGGTGGCGGACCGGCCGGCGGTGGATTTCCGGTTGGTGGAGCCGCCGTGGTTGAGTCGGCGGCCGAGCAGCCGAACAACGATGAAGTCACGACAAGAGCCGTGAGAGCGTGTCGCAACACGAGCCGTGATGTCCGAACGCCAACAGCGTGTCTCACACACCACCTCCCACGCGCGCCGCGCGTTGCCGCAGTACCTCGTACGTGGCGATCGCAACCGCGGTTGAAAGATTCAGCGACCGCACGCGCGTCGAAAGGATTGGCATGGTGACAAACCGTTCCGCGTAGCGTGCATGAAGCTCCGGCGGCAGCCCACCAGTCTCTCGTCCAAACACGAGCACCACGTTGTCAGACTCGCCCATCGGGGCATCCCAGAATGTGCGCGTCCCTTTGGTCGAAAAGAAGTACGCATCGCCCAGCGTGGGGAGTTCGCGTTCGAACGCGGCCCAGCTGGGCCACACGCGAACGTCAACATGTTCCCAGTAGTCGAGTCCGGCGCGTTTGACTTCTCGCTCGTCGAGCGAAAATCCTAACGGTTCGATCAGGTGCAGCGTGGCGCCGGTCGCCAGACACGTGCGACCGGCGTTGCCGGTGTTCCAGTGAATCTCGGGGTGGACCAGCACGACATGGATTGCCACGAATCGCTGCGTTTCGAAGGGAGGAAGCGGGCGGACGGACGGCCACCGCCAGGCACCGTTGCACGACATGGAGCTCCCCTATTATCGCCTGCACTTCAATAACTTTCCACAGATGAGCGTGAACCCTCGCATCCTGGTGGTGGCAGCCACCGAGCACGAACTTGCCAAACCGGACGGTTGGCTGGCGATTGCTTGCGGCGTGGGCCCGATCGAAGCCGCCGCCGGAACAGCGGCTGCGATTGCGCAACTTCAGCCCCATATCGTGCTGCACGTTGGTATCGCCGGTGCTCGCCGCGCCCGCGCGCTGGCGCCGGCCTCACTGGTGATCGGCCGCGCGTCGCTCTACTGCGACGCTGACGCCACGAAGAACTGGTCGCCCCACAGCATCAGTGCACCTCAGAACCTCATGGCCATCGTGCACGGCGCACTGCGGGACGCCGAGTTGCTGACCATCGGGACCAGCGCGCGCGTTGGCGGCACGACGGCCTGCGACGTAGAGGCCATGGAAGGATTCGGCGTGCTTCGCGCGGCAGAGCGCGCGAATATTCCCGCGCTCGAAGTTCGAGCGATTTCAAATGAGATCGAAGAAGACGATCGCCGTAACTGGCATTTCGCGGCGGCATTTTCGGCGATCACTGCGGCTACGCCGTTGATGGTCCACGCGCTGCGCGCGCATCTGATCAACGGTATTTCCACTGCGTCGCATGCGTGAGCTCACGTTTGGCTATTCGCCGTGCCCGAACGACACGTTCGCTTTTCACGCGCTTACGCACGGCCTGGTGGACGTGCCTTGCCGTATTGTACCGGTACTCCATGACATCGAAGCGCTCAACCAACGCGCACAACGCGGCGAGTTTGACCTCACCAAGCTGAGCGTTGGCGCGTTCGCCGCCGTTGGTGAACGGTATCGTTTGTTACGCAGTGGCGCGGCGCTCGGCCACGGTGTTGGACCACTGGTGGTGGCACGCACACCGATGTCACTCGAACAAGCGGCGCACTCGCGACTCGCGATTCCAGGGTCAGCGACCACGGCGTTTCGCTTGTTGCGCCTCGCAGCGCCTGATCTACGCCACGTGGTGGTAATGCGCTACGATCAGATCCTGCGCGCGGTGGAACATGGTGACGTTGATGCCGGACTTGTGATTCACGAGAGCCGCTTCACCTACGCAGACCATGGGCTCACGAAAGTCGCGGATCTCGGCGAATGGTGGGAACGTGAGACCGCGCTTCCCGTGCCACTGGCCGGCATCTGCGCACGAAGTGATCTGGACGACGATCTCGTGAGTGAGCTGCAGCGTGCGATTCGTGCGTCGGTCCAGTATGCCTTTGACAACCCCGACGCAAGCCGCGACTACGTACTGGCACACTCGCAGGAAATGTCACCCGAGGTGTGTGCGGCGCACATCAAGCTGTACGTGAATGAACACAGCCTCGATGTGGGCGAAGATGGCCTGCAGGCGATCTCGCGACTGATCAACGCGTAGTAGAGCGCGCGCCAGCAAACGCGCGCTTTAGCATCCGTTGGTAGTGCACAATCCGGAACTCGGGATGCTCCATCACAAGCGTGCCGTGGTCGAACAGCGGTTCAAAAGGCGGAAACAGTACGTTTCCCTCGACCACACGTTTGACATGTGTGAGATACAGGTCCGAGCAACTCGGGAGTGCGAGCTCGTAGATTTGCGCGCCACCGCAAATGAATACATCGCGCTCGTCGGCGTTGACATCGATCTCCGCAAGGCTGGTGACCGTGCGAACGCCGGGCCACGTGAACCCACTGCGACTCAGTACAATGGTCGTTCGGTTTGGCAGCGGTCGACCGATTGATTCAAACGTGGTCCGGCCCATCACAACGATCTGCCCTGTCGTTGTCTGTTTGAACCATTTGAAATCATCGGGGATGTGCCACGGAATGTTGGGACCGTTGCCAATTACCCGATTCTCCGACATCGCGGCAATCGCCTTGAAACGCTTCATGCGGCGTTACACCGCGATTGGAGCCGCGATCGACGGATGTGGATCGTATCCAACCAGCGTGAAGTCGTCGAACGTGAAGTCGTGAATGTTGGTCACGCGAGGATTGAGCTCCATGCGCGGGAGTGGCCGCGGCTCGCGGCTGAGCTGCAAGCGCGCCTGGTCAAGATGGTTGCTGTACAAATGCAGATCACCAAACGTATGCACAAACGTGCCGGGCTTCAGCCCCGTGACCTGCGCGACCATCATGGTGAGCAGTGCGTACGACGCAATGTTGAACGGCACGCCGAGAAACAGGTCGGCGCTGCGCTGGTACAACTGGCAACTGAGCTCGCCGTCCTGCACAAAAAACTGAAACATCGCGTGACACGGCGGCAACGCCATGTCATCCACTTCGCCCGGATTCCAGGCCGTCACAATGTGCCGGCGGCTGTCGGGGCGCGTACGAATCTGTTCAATCACGCGATCAATCTGATTGATGCTCTGCCCGTCCGGCGTGCGCCAATCCGTCCACTGCGCGCCGTACACGCGACCAAGATTCCCGTCGGCATCCGCCCACTCGTTCCAGATGCTGACGCCGTTGTCGGTGAGATACTTGATGTTCGTATCGCCACGCAGAAACCAGAGCAGCTCGTGAATGATTGACTTGAGGTGCAGCTTCTTGGTGGTCACCATCGGAAAGCCGTCGCCGAGCGGGTAGCGCGCCTGCGCGCCAAAAACCGCCAGGGTGCCGGTACCGGTCCGATCGGCCTTGAACTTGCCCTCGCTGAGCACGAGCTGGAGCAGTTGCTGGTACTGTTTCATCAATGAAAGAAAAGTGATACCTTGGCGGAACAACAGTCCCCCACAGAGGCGGTCATGCAGCGCATCCAGGTTCAGGGCGTGCACCATATCACGCTCGTCGGTTCGTCCCGCCAGACGGCAATTGATTTCTGGCAGGGACTGCTCGGCATGCCGTTCATCTTCGAACAGCCGAACCTGAGCCTGGAATCGGAGAGTCATCTCTACTTTGACCCCGGCGACGGCCGGCTGCTCACCGTCTTTACTGACGAAACGCGCGCTGACGCCGACCGGCCGGCACCGCGCGACGTCGGCTGCGTAGAGCACATTGCCTTCAACGTGTCACGTGCCACGTGGCTGCAAGTGCCAGACCGCCTGACCGCCCGCGGCATTGCCTTTCAGGTGCGTGACCGCGGCTTCATGGATTCCATCTACCTTCGGGATCCGAACGGCCTCAAGGTCGAACTCGCGTGCTACAAGTTTGAAACGCCGGCGGGATTTCGTGATGCCGATGTGCTGATCGCTGCGCATCGCCTTCGGGTGGCGCGCAACGATCATCACATCGATGCCACCCACGTAGCGGACGCAATTGAACAACTCGTGGCCACACGCGATCGCTTGGAATAGCGGTGTAGTCAGCGCTCGTGGGTCGTGTGTTGCGGCGCGCTCTCGCGCAGTGAATGCGACATGCGCACAAAGTCCACGCGCGTCCCGTTTGGCATGGTGTACGTAACCGCTTCCACGTCCTCGTAGCCAAGCGCCCGATACAGTGGCACACCCGGAAGCGTTGACATCAGCTCGGCGGTAAGAAAACCAGCGGCACGCGCCTCGCCCTCGCAATGCGAAAGCAGGGCTCGCCCCAACCCCTGGCGCGCGAATTCCGGATGCACAAAAAATGCGCGAATCCTCGCACTCTCGGTGCCGGGATCCAGCGCGGAATCATCGCCAGACTTTGCCTGGTCTCCGCCAAAGATTGAACGACGCGCGCTCCATCCACCGCACGCCGCAAACCGCTCGTTGCGCTCGATCACGTAATAACTGCGATCCGTGACCAGCTGCGAGTCTACACCAAACACGTACTGGACCAACGCGTCGATCTGCTCGTCGCTGTAGTATCCGCGACTGAGTACGCGCGCGGACGACGCAATCAGCGCGTTGAGCGCCGGAATGTCTTCACGCGTTGCCAGACGTACTGGTGATGGCATTCTTCCCGTCCACGAAAACCACGCGTGGGACAAAGTCGGCGGTGAGTTCCGACTGCTCATACTCACCGTACGCAATGATGATGACAATGTCGCCTGGCGCTCCGTGCCGTGCCGCAGCGCCATTGAGCTGAATCGTCCCGCTGCCACGTTCGCCGGTAATGACGTACGTCTCAATACGTGAGCCGTTGTTCACGTTGACCACCTGGATCTTTTCGTAGGCGTACAGATCGGCCGCCTCCATCAGATCCTGATCAATCGTGCAACTGCCAACGTAGTTCAGATCAGCGGCCGTGATCGTGGCCCGGTGGATCTTCGATTTACACATGGTGCGTCGCATCCTGAACAATCACCTGCTGCGTGGAAGTCGTCCAGTGGAGACGCACAACCGCGCCCAATAGAGACCGATCAGGCTCGGCTGGTCGCGATTGGCAACCCGCTCACGCTATTGATCCAGCGCACCAACGGCAGCATCACCTGATAGTCCTTGGCCAACAGATCCACCAGCTTGCGTGAGCCAAGGTCTTCTTCCGACAAGGCGCGGCCGGCCGTGAATGACTGATAGCGCAACCAATCACCTGCTGGATGATCGGCGGCGAATCCGCGCGGCATGCGCTGCAGCATGTGCTCCGTCTCCAGCGCGCCAAAGCGTCGCTTGAATGCCGGCGACTTGACGATGGCCGTGAACGTTTCCGGCGATTCGGCGATCGCTTCACGAATGCGCAGCAACACCGGGCGCGGCGGCATCCACACGCCACCGCCGGTGAACACTTCGCCAGGCGCAAAATGAAAGTAGAAGCCCGCGCCACCATGGGCCGCATTCTCTCCCACCGCGCGCCCAGCATCGCGATGATAGAACCAGCACGCCGCGTGCGTTTTGTACGGACGCTTGTCTTTGCTGAATCGCACATCGCGATGAATCCGGAAGAGCGACTTCTTGCTGCCAATGATTTCTGGCGCGAACTCGGCCAAACGAATGTCGACGTCTTCAATCAGCGCGAGCAGCGGACGCTTGATCTCGTCTTCATACCGCGCGCGATTCGCCTCAAACCATTCCTTGCGATTGTTGCGGGCCAGTCCGCGCAAAAAGGTGAGCGCCGCCGGAGAAAAGCCCTCAAAACGCGCCAGCATACAATGTCCTTTGGTATCTACGCCGGAAACAGAAAGCTGAGCACGCGCCCAATGCGCTGCCCCCACGATCGTTCGTCATGCAGCGCCCCGTCTACTTCAACGTACTCGAGATCTTCGCCAAGTCGCCAACCGCGTCGCTGCAGGGTGCGACACAACAAACGCGCGCCGCGCAGCATGCGTTTCTCAAGCGTGCCAACGTCGAGCCAGATCGTGAGGTCGGGTCGACCACCGGCGGCAGAGACCAGCTGGCGCACGATCCATCGGTCGTCCCACCACACCGACGGTGACATGAGCCCAAGTTTGCCAAAGATCGCCGGATGCGTGAGCCCGAGGTGCAGCGTGAGCAGCCCCCCGAGCGAACTCCCAATCAACCCTGTATTGGCGGCGTCACGTTTGGTGCGGTAGTGACGATCAATAAATGGCTTGATCTCATACGCGAGCATTTGCCCGTAGCGATCGGCCAGACCACCAGCATCGTGTCCCGCATCGCGTGTCGGCGTGTATTCATCAATTCGGTCACGCCCCGCATTGCCGATTGCCACCAGAATCAGCGGCTCAATTGCACCGGCATGCATCAGCGCGCGAGCCGTGGTGTCCACACCCCACTGCACACCAAACGGCGCCATCGGATATTCGTCGAACACGTTCTGACCATCGTGCAAATACACCACCGCATACTCGCGCGTGGTATCACGCTCGTAGCCTGGCGGCACACACACCAGCACATCGTGCTGATGCGGCACAAACCGTGACGTGACCGCGGGATAATGCGCCAATCCACCAACGGCGATGGCCGTTTCCAGATCGTGCACCAACCCGGCGTGTACGCCCGGCGCGCCTGATTTTCCTGAGGTGTCTTCGGTGTGCTCCATGTGCGTTGTGCTCAGACCACCCGATCGCGCGGCGCATCACCGTTGAGCGCCGCCGCAAGATTCTCCAGGGCACGCTCACCCATTGCACGACGCGTTTCGATAGTCGCACTGCCGAGATGCGGTAGCAACACCACATTCTCGAAATCGCGCAAATCTGGCAGCACCGTAGGCTCAAACTCGTACACATCAAGGCCGGCTGCGGCAATCACCTGCTCACGCAGCGCGTGCACCAGGGCGTGCTCATCAATCACATTGCCGCGCGCGGTATTGATCAAGATGCCATGCGGCGGCATCAGTCGCATCCGCTCCGCATTCATCAAGTGACGCGTCTCCTCCGTTGCCGGACAATGCAGCGACACCACGTCTGACGTCGCCAGCAAGGTGTCGAGTGTATCAACGCGCGTCGCGTCCGATGGTCCCGCTGACGTCGCGTCGTCGATCACCGGATCCCGAGGCGCCCACCACTGCACGCGCATGCCGAGCGCGCTCACCGCGCGACGAGCCACCGCTCGGCCAATGCGACCGTAGCCAACAATACCGAGAGTCTTGCCGCGCAGTGATCGCCCCAGCATATGCGTGGGACGCCAGCCACTCCACGCGCCACTGCGAACGTGTCGCTCTCCCTCGCCCAATCGTCGCGCGGTCATCAGGATAAGCGCCAACGCCAGGTCGGCCGTATCGTCCGTGAGTACATCGGGCGTGTTCGTGACGATCACACCTGCCGCGCGCGCCGCGTCCAGGTCAATGTGGTTCACGCCCACGCCAGAATTGGCAATCACGCGCGTGCGTCTGGACGGCACGGTAAAATGCGCCGCAGTGATTTTGTCCGTCACCGTACACAACAGGCCATCGGCGACCTTCATCGCATCGGCCATGGCGACCGCGGAGAGCGGCGTGTCGTTGCGATTCAGATGCGCGTCGTAACGCTCGGTAATCTGTGCTTCGAGTTCAGCCGGCAGCTTTCGCGTGACGACCACGACCGGGCGAGACATGCTCACCCAGCCGACACGGGTGTCGCCGCACGCCACGAAACCGACGCCGCTGCCACCCCACTACCCGGAGTCACGGAAATCCCGGCGTCGAGCAACGCCATTTCCGTGCCGGCAAGCGCACCCGCGAGCATCAGTTCGTTCACATCACCCATGTGCCCAATGCGGAACACCTTGCCCGCCAACTGCGTGAGTCCCGAGCCGAGCGCCAGATTCCACCGGGACGCCGCCATCTCGATCACACGTCGTGCATCTGCACCGTCCGGCACCACGATTGCACTCACGGTATTGCTGTACCAACGCGGCTCCGTTGCACAGAGCGACAATCCCCACGCGTGTACCGCCTGGCGCACGCCCTCAGCCAAACGCGCGTGTCGCGCCGCGACATGATGCATGCCTTCGTCGAGCAACATCGTGAGCGCTTCGTTGAGTCCCCACAACAACGTGAGCGCCGGCGTACTGGGAAAATATCCCTGACGATTGTTCGCCAGCATCGGGCGCAGATCGAAGTAGGCACGCGGTGTGGTCACACGATCCAGCGCGTTCACTACACGTTCGCTGCAGTACAGAATGCCGAGTCCGGCGGGCAGCATGAATCCCTTCTGCGAGCCGGTAATCGCACAGTCTACGCGCCAGGCATCCATCTGAAAATCAAGGCTCGCGATCGAGCTCACGCCGTCAACGAATAACAACGCGGGATGATTCGCACGATCCATGGCCGCGCGAACGGCGCCTACGTCGCTGGTAACACCGGTTGCGGTTTCGTTGTGCACCAGCAGTACACCCTGAATCGCGTGCGATGTGTCCTCACGCAGCGCGGCTTCAATCAGATCAGGATGGGCGCCTTCACCCCATGGCACCTCAATCACATCCACCGTGTAGCCAAGGCTGCGCGCCGTTTGAATGAACAGGTGTGAGAACTGACCAAAGCGCACGGCCAAGAGGCGCGCGCCAGGATTCACACTGTTCACCAACGCCGCCTCCCACATCGCACTGCCCGATGCAGGAAAAACAAATGGCGTGGCGGCCGAACTGCCCACAACCGCCGGCAAGCGATCAAGAATGCTGCGGGTCAGCGTTGGGAACGTGGCCGACCGATGGTCTTCCTGCGCGCGATGCATCGCGCGTAGCAAACGATCGGGGACGTTCGTGGGCCCCGGGATGTAGAGATGATGGCGTCCAGTCATGCCATCAAAGCTAGCGCGTGTTCGTGCCGTCCGCGTTGTCTTCGGAGGAACCCATTGTTATCCCGTCCTCCAACTCCGCATCGTCACCGGCCGCCTCTGACTCATCATCGCCATCGCCGTCCAGGTCGGCGTGATCGTCCGCCGCTTCTCGCTCATCCTCTTCCGGCGCCAGCGCCTTGATCAGGCGGCGAGACAGTCGGGCCAGACGTGCTCGCTGCTCACCCGACAGCGCGGTCATAATCGACGTCACCGCATCCACGCGAACTGGCACCGCCTCGGCGAGCAGCGCGGCCCCAACGTCGGTCAAATGCACGGTGGTAAAGCGACGGTCCGTTGCATGGCGCTCGCGCGTGGCGGCACCGCGCTTTTCGAGCGCGTCAATGATCGCGGTCATTTGCGCCTTGCTCCGACCTAGCGTGCGCGCCAGCTCCTGCTGATGCAGCGGGCCGCGCGATTGCAGTGTCTCGAGAACGCCAAGCTGACTCGCCGACAAGCCGAACGGTGCCAGCGCCGCGTCGGCGGCGGCAGACGTTAATGCGGCCGCGCGCTGCAGTCGCGTGTAGGCATCGACCGATCGACGTCGTTTACGCTCCAGCTTTTCCCGTTGCTTGGGGCTCTCACTCTTTCGGGTCATGCGTACTCTCGCTGTGGGTGGTGTGCGGACCCGTAACGGGCCGCGATGCGCTCCGACACAATCGTCGCCAGCGCCATGATCGTGGATTGAGGATTCACGCCGAGTGCCGTGGGCAACAACGAACCGTCAGCAACGTACACACCGCGTGCGCCAAAACGCTCACCCTCTGGTGTACACGCAGCGGTGCTGGCGTTGGTTCCCATTCGACAGGTTCCGTTCACGTGTGCGCTGAAGAGCGTGACACGATTGGCGCTCACCGGCGCACGCCGTATGTTCACAAGGTCCGCTTCGTTGCGCACAACAATCGGCTTGGCGTGCAGCGTGTGGACTTCGCGCGCGCCCGCTGCGAGCTGCAGTCGCGCCGCTGCTTCGATCGACGCTTGCACACGCAACGCATCTGCGGCCGCCAAGTTGTAGTGAATCGATACATCGCCATTGTGCTGCAACTGTACACCGCCACTCGAATGCTCGACATCGGCACCGTCACGCGTCAGCGCAATCACGCTACTCAGTGTGGCGAACTGACGCATCAGGTTTGCGTGCGACGGACCAAACCCCGAAACGGCGACGGCGCCGAGACCCGGAAGAAACGGTGGACACTCCAGCCAGAAGCCGTAGTCTGACTGCTGCCACTGCAAATGCTCATCGCACATCGTGGACAGCGGAATACCGGAGCTGCCAACAATTGGTCGGTCGAACACACCAACGGTTGCGGTGGTTGGATGCAAACGCAGGAAACGACCGACGGCACCACCACCAAGTCCCGAGCGCTGCAGCAAGACGGGCGTTCCGACGGCACCGCCAGCCACCACAACAAGCGGTGTATCAATCGTGAGCGCATGTCGTACGCCACCACTGCTGCGCACCACAGCGTGCACGCGCTTGAGCGGCGCGGTGGACACACCAGCATCGCGTTCACGGACCTCCATGCGATCCACACGCGCATCACTGTACAGCCTGGCGCCCAGCGCCAGCGCACGGGGAATGTACGTGAGCAGTGTGCCTTGTTTTGCGTCGTATCGACACCCGATGCCACAGAACCCGCTGCGCACGCACCCTTTCGCGTTGATGATCGCCGTGCTCGCGCGCCAACCAAGCTGTCGGGCTCCGTCGAGAATCACGCGATTGTTGGGCGAGTGTGCATCGTCCGGGACGGGCTGCGCATGCACGTCGCGCTCCACGCGCTCAAATACGGACGCCATCGCCGCGGAACTGTAGTCATGCAGACCAAAGCGCCGCTGCCACTCGTCAAGCACAAACTCCGGTGTGCGCAGCATGATCATCCAGTTGATGGTGGTCGAGCCACCAACCGAACGCCCCTGCAACAGCTGCACCGCGAGATCATCCGTCGCGCGCAGCGCACCGTCGGCGTACAACTGCTCCGCCAATGGCGCCTCCAGCTCGGTAAAATCAGCGGCGCTGAAGTAGCCGCCCTCTTCCAGAATCACCACCTCAAGGCCGGCTTCAGCCAACCGGGCCGCGGCCACGGCTCCCCCAGCGCCTGTCCCGATGACCACCACATCGGCGGTTCGATGCGTGTCGCGATCTATCATCGACCCGGTCACCACGCCGACCGGCGGATTCGATGCCTTCAGCTCACGGCGAAGGTCGGCCTGACCGCGAGCCACGGGGCCAGAGGCATCCGCGGGGCGCGGTTGGCCCGGTACGCTATCGTTCGGTATCGAACCCTCCCACGCAACCAAGGGGGCCCGCGAGTGGAGCGGACCCGGATAGCCGATCGCGGCGCCCACCGAAGGCGTGCTGTAGTGGGCGCCGAGCGACAGACGTCGGAACGCCTGATACGCGGTGCGCAACTGGGGAATGCGTGACTGCCCCCACGACCAGAGCCACGCCGATTGCTGAGTCGCCGTGGCCGACGCGAAACCCACCGGTCGACCGATGGTCGCGAGTCCGGCCACCCGGCTGTCGAGCAGATCGAGGGCACGAAGCAGGTCGCGCTGTTTGCTCGGGCTGAGACTCGCGATACGACGCTGCACTTCCGCCGTCACAGTGAGGCGTGCGGTGTCTGCCTCCGGCGCACCGTCAATCACCCTCGCGACAAGAGCCTCGAGGACGCGGCGACGCGGCGTCGTCCAATCCGCAGCCACAGGGTGGGTTCCAGACAACGGCATGGTTGCAGCCTACCGCGCAGCTTCTCGGACCGCCAGAGAGTCGTTCGTAACGAAACGGATTCGGTCGGTGTACCGCAGAGCGTGGAATGTGTAAATCCCCTCGCGCCAAGGCGCTGATGGTGCCACATTCGCCAACGTCCCCAACCGGCAGGGAGCTCTCTCGATGGCACGTCGTGACCCCAGCAACACCTCGGCCCGCCGCTTCAGCGATGGCGTGTCGCTTTCCGAGCTCGTCCGTTATCTGCGCGAGGGCGTGTACATCATGGACGCGTCCGGCGTCGTCATTGACGCCAATCCGGTCGCCCTGGACCTGCTTGGAGTGGCGGACATCGCCGGCGCCCCCCGGCAGCCCGTGCACGATCGCTTGCGATCAGCCGAGCTGTGGCAAGCCGAAATGCAGGCCTTGGCGCGCGACGGTGTGGTGCGGGAGTTCACGCGCGAAGTTGAGCGCGCCGATGGCACGGTGCGAACGCTGCTGGACACCTGCTACGCGCGAGTTGACGGCGATGTCGTCACGTATCACGGCGTGGTGATTGACGTCAGCGTGACACCGGCACGTGAGCTGAACGACCGTACGGATTCGCACACGCGCGATGCAGCGACGGGCGCGTACACCGCGGACTATCTCGATCTGCTGAACACCGAGCTGCAGCCACGTGCCGACGCGCGCGTTGGTGTGTGCGTGGTGCATATGCCGCAAGACGACTTTACCGAAACCGTGGAGCAGCGTGCGCTGCTCAATACGCGTCTCGAACGCATGGCGCGCTTTCTGCTCCGACACATCCGCTCATCCGAGGTGATCGTACGCGCTGCGCCAGACCTGCTGGTTGTGGTGCTTCCCGACGCCGATGATCGAGCCGCCGAAATTGTCGCGCGTCGATTGCAGCTGGCCGCGTTGCGCAGTGCCCCTTCGCCATTTCGACTCGGCTGGGCTGCTCGTCGAGATGCCGGTACGGTGCAGCAAACCGTCACGACGGCCGTGGAGAGTGCCGTTCCCGTGCACGTGGTCGAACGGAGCTTCGAGCCGGCGCGTCAGCGGTAGTGAGACGGCGGTAGCGTGACGGCGGTACGGTGAGGGCGGTCGGGCGACCCGTCGGTCGCTGATGCTCGAGGTGATGTGCAAGCGAGCGCGCGCCTGGCGTCTCCCGGATAACCCTGATTGGTTGTCCACGACCGGAGAACGCTATGTTCATCCCCACCCGATTCGCGCTGCTGGCAGCGCTCGCCATGCACCTCACGCCCGCGCTGCCGCTGTTGGCGCAGGGGCGCGTGGTCACATCCTGCGCGGTGCCACGACCGCGTCCGCAGCCAACGGAGCGTGCCGCGCTGCCGTGCACACCCAGTGTTTCCCGCATTGCCACCAGCACCGTCATTGATATCAATGGTCGCATTGCGCAAACCACGGTAACGGAGACCTTCGAGAATCGCGGCGCAACGGTGGGCGAGGCAGACTTTCTGTTTCCGCTTCCAGCCGGTGCAGCGTTTGAAGAACTGCGACTCGAAATCGACGGAGAATTGGTGGCGGGTGAAATACTCGATGCGGCGCGCGCCAAAGAAACGTACGAACGCATTGTGCGCGAACTGCGTGATCCGGCGTTGGTGGAATGGGCCGGACTCGGCATGGTCCGCACTCGCATTTTTCCGTTTCGCGCGGGCGAGCGACGCACGGTTGTGGTGAAACATCGGCACGTCTTGCCGCGCGACGGCGATGCAATGCGCGTGAGCGGTACGTTGGTTGGTGTAGACGATCCCCGCGATGAACGCGCGACGGGAACATTCCGTATCCGGTGGAGCAACGACAGCCTCGGCACCCCATGGTCGCCCACACACACAGTCAACGCACGCGCACACAGCAGTGATCAGCGCGTGCGCGATGTCTCGCTCACTGGTCGCGCGGGTGATGTGGTCGCGTACCTTCCCATTCGCAGTACCGGTCGTGCCGCCGGCGTCACCGTGCTCACGCACAACGCACGCGGCGAGCGCCATGCGCTGGTGATCGTGTCGCCGCCTCGCGAAACTCCGCGCGCCATGCCGAGAGACATCGCACTTGTGCTTGACGTATCCGGCAGTATGCAGGGCACAAAGATGACGCAGGCCATTGCAGCTGGCAAAGCATTGCTGTCATCGCTGCAACCGAACGATCGATTTCGTCTGATCGCGTTCTCCGATGAGATCACGGCGCAATCGCCGGCGCTTGTCGACGCCACACCGGTTAATGTGCGCCGCGCGCGCAGCTGGCTCGACGCACTGGAGGCGCGCGGTGGCACGAATATCGGTGATGCCTTGCGCGAGGCGCTCACGAGTGAACGCGATCGGTCTCGCGACGAGTCGCGTTTGCCGCTCGTACTGCTCGTCACGGACGGACAGCCCACCAACGGACTGCGCTCCGCTGCCATTCTCGACAGCACCAGTGCGTGGCGCGGCGACGCGCGCGTGTTCACGTTTGGCGTGGGTGAAGACGTTGATGCATCACTGGTCGAGCAGATCGCGCTCGGCGCGCGCGGTGCCGCACAGTTTGTGCGACCGGATGAATCGGTTGAGCGCGCCGTCGCGGTCACCGCGCAGCGACTGTCCGCACCGCTGCTCGCCAATGTGCGCGTGCAGCTGGATGGCGGACAGCTGCGTCAGCTGTACGCGCCGTATGGCACGGACCTCATGGCCGGTCAGGAGCTGGTGTTCCTGGCCCGATACACCGGATCATCAAGCGGTCGCCTTCGCGTGACCGGTGTAAGCGGCGGCGAGACACGCGTGGTGCAGTCCACGTATCACTTCAGCGCACGTGACAGCATGAACGCATTTGTACCGCGACTCTGGGCGGTGCAACGCGTGGCGGCGCTGGACGCCGAACGTCGTCGACACGGCGCCAACGCTGAAATCGACAATGAACTGCGGTTGCTCGGAGAACGCTTTGGCGTACCAACACCGCTCACCTCGTATCTGGTGCTCGAACCAAACGCGGGTGTCGCGCAGCGAACGCGTGGCGCGACTGCCGGAGGCTCTGGTACACGCCTTATCAGCGTGCCTGCGGCGCCAGACATGAGCGCCAAAGCGGGCAACGCGGCCGCACCAGCCGTGGCGTTTGAATCAGCGCGGCGCGCGGCGGAACAGCGTGCGGTGGTTACGATGTCCGCGGCCGATCAGATGCTGGGCGAGCGTGACGCCGATGCTGGCCGCGCCCGTGTTGTGGATGGTCGACTGTTCGATCTCGTTGACTCGGTGTGGACGGATCGCCGGTTGGTTGCGGATCGCAACTGGCATCCCGAACAGACTGTTCGCGTGAAACCGTTCAGTGCCGCCTGGATGGCGATTGCGCAGGCCGTGCCAGCACTGCGCGAGTCCATGGCGCTCGGCGATCGCGTGCGGGTTCGTGGCAACCGGGTGCTCGTTGAGGTCAGTCCCGACGGTGTAGACCGTCTCGATGCCGCCACGGTTCGGCAGCTGGTCGAGCGATGGTAGTCGTTCATCGCCCGACACGCATCACCAACACGCCACGCGGGTAGCATCATTCATGGAAGACGTGGACCGGCTGTTCCGACTTTATCATCAACCACTCGTGCGGTATCTCACGCGTCGGTTGGGTGATCGCGACTGGGCTGAGGAGATCGCGCAGGAAACGTTCCTGCGCGCACTTCGACAGGAGTCGCTCACGAGTGAGCGTTCCTGGTTGTTCGCGGTGGCGACGAATCTGGTGCGTGACGACGCGCGCAAGGCATCGCGACAGCGCGCACGTCTCGAACTGCTCGCCAACGAAGAACGCGATCGCGTGGTTGAACCGGAAGTGACGTCCATGGAGCGCGACGAATCGCGCGCGTTTGCACGAAAAGCGATTGACGCACTCGCTGAACGCGACCGATTGGCGTTATTGATGCGCGAAGAAGGACTCGACTACGACGAAATCGCTTCGGCGCTCGACATTACACGCAGTTCGGTAGGTACAACACTTTCGCGAGCGCGCCGACGCCTCGCTGAGCACTATGAAGCGCTACAACAGAGCGCGGAGGGGCGGGACCATGTCGCAGGATGATCGTACGCGCAGCACGTCGCACAGCGACGCGCTTCCAGACGAAGGCATGATCCACGAGTGGCTCGACGGTCAGCTCGATGCAGCAACGAGTGCGCAGTACGACGCGCTCGTGCGCTCAAGTCCGGAGTTCGCCGCACGCGTGGCGGAGGCTCGTGGTTTGATTGCCGCGTCATCGCGCATTCTTGGTGCGCTCGATAGTGTGCCAGCCAATGTGCTGCCGGCGGCCGCAACGGCGGCAGCCACGGCGGCCGCAACGGCGGCAACGACAGCAGTATCAACACCGCACGTGCACAACACCACTGCACACGCGAGCATCACACCACCGCGCTCGTCCGTTTCCTGGACACGCTGGGGAAGCATCGCGGCGCTGCTGATGATCGGTGTCACCGGCGTCTTCGTGGCGAATCGCGAGCCCGTGTCGGTACGCGACATCTCGGAACGCGACATCGCGGAACGCGACATCGCGGAACGCGACATCGCCGCACGCGAGATCGCGCCACCCGAACTGCGCACTCCTGACGCAGTGGCGCCTGCGATTGGTATGGCCGATGCAGCAGCGCCGGATGCGGTCGCACAAGCCTCTGATGCCGCGCGTGCTGATACGCGTGTCGACACTCGTACTGAAGCGGCTGGCACGGTGCCCGCCGTGGCGCCGCAGCGCGCACCCGTCGCAGCCAACGTGGCGCCGAAATCGGCCGAGCTCGATGTCGCCGGCAACCGAAGTGCCGCCAAGGCGTCAACGTCAGACGCTGCGCTCCAGAGTCGCGCGCGAGCACTTGTGCCACCGCCGGAATCGATGGCCTCGCCGCTTGAGCGCACCGGGGGTCGCGTGGCCGCCGATCCGGCGCAGCGGCCGTCGATCTCCGCAATGTCGGTGGTGCCGGCCGCACCGTCAGCGCAACGCAGTTTTACGGGCGCCGCGGCCACCGCTGCGGGCGCGCCCATGATGAGCGAAACCGAATCACGCGACGCGCCCTTCATCACGGTCAGCTCAGATATTCAGGCGAACGAGCTTGTGGTGGCGGTGCAGCGTGTGCGCTGTTCGCCAACGTGTCAGCAAACGCGCATTGAACTCGCCACCGATGGTCGACTCCGTCGCTGGGTGCAAGCCACCAGCGGCAGCACACCAAACGATACCGCGCACGTTGCACCAGCGCAGGTGACACGCCTTCAACAACTCATCGTTTCTCTGGATCTTGCATCACTCCCCGCTATGGTACGACTGCAGGGAAGCCAGTGCACCTCGGTTGGGAATCTGCGCGAATCGCTGCGCGTGGAGTTTGCCGTTGATGGCACGGTGCGCAGCAGCATGGGGCTGCCGTGGTGCAGCAACGGCACACACCCGCTCGATCGCATGGCGGCCGCCGTTGAGCAGTTAGCCAACGAACAATTGGCAAACGGCGCCCGCCGCTAGTGCGACGGGCGCCGTTGTCGTTGCAACGATCATGACGTTTACGAACCCGACGTGAGCATCTTCGTGTCGTTGTTCGTGAGCACCCACAGCGAGTAACCGCCAAGAATGGTGCCGATCGGAAATCCGAAGAGCGAGAGTGCTGACGTGACCATCAGCACGTATCGCGCCCAGTTCTTGCGAGCCAGCAAACCAAGTCCGCCAATGAACTGCGGCAGTGAATACACAGCAATGAACGCGCCACCGATCACACCGATCGAGCCAAGCACGAGACCGCCCGCAAGCTCTCCGCTGGCCAGACCCGCAACGCTGAAGCCAAGCATGAAGAGAATCGCGACAACGATTCCCAAAGCGCCGAGCGCCATATTTCCAAGCGCTACAATTTTGATGTGGTTCTGCATCGCCGTCCCGTGTTTGAGAGCAGTGGTGTAACAAGCCGCACGCTAATCTACGGAATTTCCGGCGCCACGGTTTCGGCCGCCAGGCGTCATTCTCATGTCGTATCAGGAGCAGTCTCATGAATTGGTCGCGCACAGTGGCGTTGGGCACGGCAGTACTCGGCCTCGTCATGTTGCTGGCGTCGGGCACTGGCACAAAACTCGGCGTGTGGGACTTTCGAACGGGCCTGATGCTGCTTCGATACTCACTCTACGTGGGAGTCGCGGCCAGCATTCTGGCGGTGCTCGCGATGCTGCTCGCCAAGCCGCGTGGTACGAAGCTCGCGGTCCCTTTACTCGCGCTCCTACTCGGCCTGGTCACCTTTGCGGTACCGTGGAGCTTCTCGCGCACGGCGCGGTCTGTTCCGCCAATTCACGACATCGCCACCGACACCGCCGACCCACCGCTCTTCGTGGCACTGCTGCCGGCGCGAGACAGCGCGCCGAACGGCTCACGCTACGCTGGCGACAGTATCGCCGCGCTGCAGGCCGCCGCGTATCCCGACGTCAAACCGATCACCGTGAGCGACGCGCCACCTGAGGCGTTTCGCAACGCGCTGTCCGCCGCGACAGCAATGGGGTGGGACATCGTTGCCGCCGACTCGGCCAGCGGCCGGATTGAAGCGACCGCCACCACCACATGGTTCGGCTTCAAGGATGATGTCGTGGTGCGCATTCGCGCAAACGAAAGCGGTTCGCGCATTGATGTGCGCTCCATGTCACGCGTCGGTCGTAGCGACGTTGGCGCGAACGCCGCGCGCATTCGTGCGTTCATGAAAAAATTGTGAACCACCGGGCGTGTTACGAGCGCCGGAATCCACGTTTCGGCGCGAGTGAGACGAGCGCAACGCCTCCCACAATCACCGACATGGCGAGTACGCCGCGCGCCGGCACTTTTTCGCCCGCCAGCAGCACACCGAGCAATACAGCAACTGCCGGATTCACGTACGCGTACGTACCAACCGCACTTGGACTCGCCTTCTGCAACAACCACATGTAGGTGCTGAAGCCAACAAGCGATCCGAACACAATGAGATACGCGACCGCCCACATGGATCGCAGCGACATGAGATCGAGCGACAACCGCGCCGTCTCACCAGACGCAAGACCGAGCACCAGCAGCATCGCACCGCCGCATAACATCTGCAGTCCGCTGGCCATCGGTGCGTACGGCGCCTGTGTTGCGGTGCGCGAATAGAGCGAGCCCGCCGTCCACGCGAACGAACCAATCGCCAGCACGGCGGCTCCCACCGGATCAACGGGCGCATTGCGCCACGAGCCGTCGGCCGGCAGCACCAGCAGACTCACACCAACGAGGCCGATCGCGACGCCTACAAGCTGCGCGAACGTTGGCTTCCGCCCTCGCGCCCCCTCGATCAACACCATCCAGAGCGGAACGGTGGCGACGAGCAGCGACATCATACCAGAGGGCACGCGCTGTGCCGCCCAGGCCACCGAGCCGTTGCCCCAGAACAGCAGCAGGCCGCCAACAACTGCCGCGCTCTGCAGGCCTGCACGGCTCACCTGGGCGCGACCTCGCCACGCACTCCACGCTACCAGTAGTGCACCGGCAATCAGGAAGCGCGTGGCGCCCATCAGGAACGGTGGAATGGTGTCCACCGCAAACTTCATGGCGAGATACGTGCTACCCCACACGACATAAATGCAGAGGAACGCGAGCACGAGCTGCCACCGCGGTGGCTTCGCACTCTCCGCTCCGGCCATCGGTGTCACTCGCGGTCGTCGGGGTAAGCGGTCGGAACAACGCGCGCCGCACCCACCAAAGCCGACGCGGCCTTGGCGTGCATGAGCAACGTGCCAAGGGGCCCGGTGAACTTCACGCGGCCCTGCGTCACCGCGGCGATGGGATCGAGTCCGTCGCGCGCGACCTCTTTCCACGTTTCGTAGTCGGCGCGGAGGACAAAGGTGGCGCTCACGGTATGGGGCGGCATGATCACAGCCGCCGAACAGTGCCCACGATCAAGTGTGAACTGCACGGCTACCGGCTGTGGGTAACCGTACGCCGGTGTGGCGTCCAGCACCAAGGCCACTGGCCACGTCCAGCTCTTCGCGACGGCCGCGTATTGGGCGTCAGCGTTGATCGCGTCACGGAAGGCGTCTGCCCACTCGATGGAAAACGGTCGGAACATGCGAGCCTGAAAGTAGAAAGCACTGTGATTGCGGATTCGCCATCACACGATCACCGCCGCAGCGCAAAGACGCCGCACGAGACCGGTATCACAGAATTCGATACAAAGTTGATCCTACGCTAGCGAGGGAAAGGTAGTAGGTCGCACATTGCAGTCGGGCACGGTGGATCACACTTCGCCCGTATTTCTCCCTCCGTATGGCCGAGGCCGCTACAATGTCGTCTTCGCTCTCCCGCCGAGCCTGGCTGCGCACAACGTCCCTCGGAGTTGGCGCGGGACTGCTCCTGCCGGATGTGCTCCCCGCCGCGACCGCCGCGACGCCCCGCTCGGCGCTGAGTGACGTGACCGAGTACGCCCGCGCAGTACAGCGACAGCGACGGTTGGCGGGCCCGGTACGCCTGCAATCCAACGAAAATCCCTACGGCATGTCGCCCCGTGCGCGACAGGCCATGACCGACGCATGGGACGAGCACAACAAATACGGCACACCGTCCATTCGTATTCTGCGCGACGCCTACGCCAGGTACGCCGGCGTGCCAGCGGACTGTGTCATGGTCACGCAGGGATCGCGCGAGGTATTGTGCACAGCCGCGCTGACGTTTGGCATGCGAGGCGCCGACATCCTCACGGCCGATCCCACTTTTGAAGCGTTGCCGCAGTACGCCGAGCACATGGGACTCACCGTGCATCGCGTGCCGCTCACGGAAGATCATGTGCATGATCTGAACGCCATGGATCGGCGGCACGTTTCAAGCGTTGGATTGGTGTTTGTCTGTAATCCGAACAATCCCACAGGTACGCTGGTGCCGGACGCCACGCTGCGCGACTACGTGGTGAGCACCGCGAAACGCACGCCGGTTCTCGTGGATGAAGCATACCACGACTACGTCACGGACCCGTCATATCGCAGCATGACCGATCTGGTGGTCAAGGGTGAGAACGTGATCGTGCTTCGCACCGCGTCCAAGATTCATGGTCTCGCCGGCTGCCGGATAGGATTTGCCATCGCGCGGCCGGACATCATTGCACGCATGCAGGGATTCACCACTGGCGTTCCAAACGCACTGGCCGCACGCGCCGCCATTGCTGCGGTCGCCGATACCGAATGGCAGGACTTCTGTCGCACCAAGAATGCGGAAGGCCGCGAGATACTCCGCGCGGCCGTAGAAAGAATGGGTCGGAAACAATCCGTGTCGCACGCGAACTTCATTTTTGTGCACGCCGGTATTCCCACGGCGACCGTGCAAAGCGCGCTCGCCGTCAAGAACTTTGCTGTTGGCCGCGCGTTCCCACCGTATCATGACTGGGTTCGCATCAGCATCGGCACACCGGAAGAAATGCAGTCTCTGGTTCGTGTCCTCCCCGAAGCCCTGCGCGCATGAGTGGACAGACGTTGCTCTTTACTTACGGAACGCTTCGGCGTGGTGCCGGCACGCTGATGGGTGAGCGACTGGCCAGTTCCGCCACGTACGTGGGTGATGCCAGCGTGTCGGGCGTGCTCTATGACACCGGACAGTTCGCCGCACTGCTGTCGGCGGACGATGAGTCTGAGCGTGTGCAGGGCGAAGTGTGGGCACTTCGTGCCGACGTTGCCGAACAAACCCTCGCCATGCTCGATCAGTACGAGGGGTTTGCACCCGACGCGCGCTTCGGTTCACTGTTCTTGCGTGTGCGGGTTCCCGTGCGGTTCGAAGACGGCAGCGAGCAGGAAGCGTGGATGTACCGATACAATCAACCGGCCGCCACCGGACGTCGCGTACCGTCTGGAGATTGGATGCAGCGCTAGCCACAGCGCGTTGCGTTTGTGAACGCGATCGCCGCCTTAGCGCGGCTTGGCGCGACGCGTCGCTTCGGCAGATAACGGATTGTCTGGCCACGGATGTCTCGGATATCTGCCTCGCAGCTCCCTGCGGACTTCGAAGTAGCCGTCGCGCCAGAAGCCTGCCAGATCACGCGTCACTTGCACCGGTCGCTGCGCCGGCGAGAGCAGGTGCAGCGTGAGTGGCACTCGTCCGTCACAAATCATTGGCGTGTTGGTCCAGCCAAAGACCTCCTGCAACTTCACCGCCAACACCGGCGCCGCGGGATCGCTGTAGTCCAGTGCGATCTGTGAACCACTCGGCACACTTAGATGCGTTGGCGCAAGACGGTCGAGTGCCGCACGTTGTGACCAGTCGAGCAGGGTCAGCAACGCGTCATGCACGACGCGATCATCAATGTCGGTGTACCGCTTCACACCATGTAGCGATGGACCAAGCCACGTCTCGAGCTTGTACAATAAGTTGTCGTCGGAGACATCGGGCCACGAACTATCATGCGCGTGCACAAACGCGAGACGTTCGCGCAGTCGCGTGGCCTCACGCTCCCACGCGAGCGCGGAGATGCCGCGCGACCTGATCACGTCGAGCATTACACGGTGCACGGCGTCAGGCGGCACATCGCGCAGCGGTGCATCGTCAAGCACCAGCGCGCCGAGCTGCGTTTGACGTCGCGCGCGCACGCGCTGTGCACTCTCATCCCAGTCGACCACATCAACCGCACGCAAATCTTCGGCAAACGCGGTGCGAACATCCGCGTCGCTGATCGCCGCCGCCCTTACAATACGATACTCAGGCGGCGCGCCATCGAGTTCCGCAATCGCCAGCAGCGGCGTGCCGTCGAGCGCATCACCCGGCGGAAGAGACGCACCGGTACCGTTGCGCAGAATGTACCGATTGCGCTGACCCGGGCGCTGTTGTGCCACGCGATCAGGAAAGGCCAGCGCGAGCAGGTGGCCACACGCATCCGTGTGGCCTTGCTGCTCGCGCCACGGAACATCTGCACGCTGCGCCAGATCGCGTGCGGTATCGCGTATGCGCCGCACCGCATCGCGATCCACCGACGCGCCATGCAAATCATGCGTCATCGCCGACGCGGAACCACCCTGCACCAGCTCGACACGCAAGCGTAAGTCTGATGGCGGGCTGCGGCCATCCCCGCGCAGAAAATCTCGCTCTTCGACACACGCCGCGACGATCGCACCGAGCGCTCCCTCACCGCGCACACGCGCCTGCAACAACAAGTGCGCCAGTCGCGGATGCACTGGCAGTGCACTCATTGCGCGACCATGCGCCGAGATTCGGCCATTGCTGTCCAGCGCACCGAGCATGTGCAGCACGCTCCGACTTTGCGCGAGCAATGCGGGCGACGGCACGTCGAGCCAGCGCAACGACGCCGCGTCAGTCACGCCAGCATCGGCCAGATCCAACGCGAGCGGCGTGAGATCCGCGTCGAGAACTTCCGGTCGTGTGCGCGGCGGCAACATGGCTTGCTCATGCTCGTCCCACAATCGATAGCACACACCGGGCGCCACGCGACCGGCGCGACCACGCCGCTGCTCGGCGGCCGCGTGGCTTTCGCGCACCGTTTCAAGACGCGATAACCCAACGCGTGGATCAAACCGTGGCAATCGCTCGCGGCCTGCGTCAACCACCACCCGCACGCCTTCAATGGTGAGACTCGTTTGTGCGATCGAGGTGGCCAGTACGATTTTTCGTTCACCCGGCGGCGCGGGTGCAATGGCCGCGTCTTGTGCGGCGAGCGGCATCATGCCGAATAGCTGATGCACCGACACGCGCGATCCGGCATGCGTGGCCGCAACGTCAGAGAGCAGCTCCGCTGCGCGGCGAATTTCGCGCGCTCCCGGCAGAAACACGAGCACATCACCTTCGTGCTGCGGCAGCACTTCGCGCAGTACGCGTGCCACATGCGACTCCAGTCGCTCACGATCGCGCGGCGCACGATATTCGATCGCGACCGGAAACATACGACCACTGCTGCGAATTACTGGCGCATCACCACGGTCGTCCGCAATCAATCGCGCGACGGCATCACCATCAAGCGTGGCGGACATCACTAGCACGCGTAACTCGGGCCGCAACACCGACTGTGTTTGCAGCGTCAGTGCGAGTCCGAGGTCGGCGTTCAGTGAACGTTCGTGAAACTCATCGAACACGACGGCGCCTACGCCATCAAGTGCCGGATCCGTAGCCAGCATACGCGTGAGCACGCCTTCGGTTACAATCTCCACGCGCGTACGTGCACTGACGCGCGACTCGCCGCGAACGCGATAGCCAACCGTTTGTCCAACCGACTCACCGAGGGCACGCGACATGAACGATGCCGCCGCGCGTGCAGCAAGTCGCCGCGGTTCAAGCATGAGCACGCGTTGACCAGATAACCACACCTCGTTGATCAAGGCGAGTGGCACCACCGTTGTCTTGCCCGCCCCGGGAGGCGCTTCAAGCACGGCAACCGAACGTTCGCGAAGTGCCGCCAACAGCGCTGGCAGCACTTCATGAATTGGGAGTGTGCTCACTCGCGACGACGCACAGGCGCCGGCGGCGCCAGCTGCTGCGCGATCCAGCGCTGCGCTGCCTCCACCACTTCGTCCCGACCGCTTCGTACGCCCGCAACCGTCGGCTCAACAAGAATGCCCGGCGCGACGCCAAGCCGCTGAATAAATCGACCATCAGGGTAGCGCACATCACTCACGGGATACGTGACCTGCACGCCACCAGGCAGCAACAGCGACGCCGTATGACCAACCGCACCAGCGGTGGTTGATCCCACGATGATTCGGCGACCAGCGCCCGCCGCTAATCGCAGCACCAGCAGCTCGCCTTCGCCACTCGTGGACGCGTCAACCAGAATCGCCATTGGTCCGCTGAACAACTCGCCGCGTACTGGGCCGGTCCGTCGTTCGGTGCGCGTGAACTGGCGGGCCGGATCGAGCTCCGGATTGCGCAATGCACCGCGCGGCGGCGACACGATCTCGCTCACTTCATCGCGCGCGAACGCGCGGTTGTCGGCGTCGAGCATTGAACCAGCGAGCCAGCGCAACGATTCATCAGTGTGCACGCCACGTGCGTCGACAATCACCGCCGCCGCGTTTGACACGATGTCGGGAAGACTGAGCTCGCTGCCGTCGGTTACCGGTCCAAGGCGAACGCGCACGACACCGTTGGCCAGTGTCTGCACCTCACGCGGCGCACTTTTCACCGCGGCGCGTTCCAACGCTTCGTATCGCAACTCCACACTGGTGGCCGCACCACTCGCCGACTGCACGCGAAATGTGGAGATCGCACCAGCCGGACCCGAGAGCAGCCACTGCTCCAACATCTGCTCGCGCGACCACGCGTTGGACGCGGAGATATACTCGCGCAAACGATCGAGTCGCTTGTCGATCGGCTCACCACCGATCGCCACAATTTCGTCGCCGCGAAACACGCCCAGTTGGGCCGCCGTTGCGTCGTTGATGTCCGAAACAATCGCGCGTCGGTCGACGAGCCGGATCTGAAACGGCACACGACCTTCGCGCGCACCAAACTCGGGATGATCGGGAACAACAATGCGCGCCTGCGATGCATCGAGTGCCGCGACGAATCGCGCCATCGCCACGGAATACGCTCGCGCAGACGATGCCTCTTCCACTTCACCGATGGCGCGCGCGAACATGTCATCCCACGACTCATCCGCCATTGGCAAGTACGGATTGAACGCCCGCACGGCGCCCCAGAGTTTGGTCACGGCGAGCAATCGTTCCGGGAGCGACGGATACGGTGCAGCCGACGTGTGACCGTCACCGTCGCTTACCGACACGGCAAGTCGTGGTTTGGCTTCAGGTGGCGCCGCCAGCGCACCCGTGTCATTCGCGACAGAATCTGCTCGTGTCGCGATTGCACGACCGTCGGCACGCAACAGCTCCTCGGTGCGCACGCGAGCGTACAGGCTGTCGCTCAGTTTGATGTGCACGGCCATCGCGTCCGAATGCAACACACCCGTTTCCGTAGAAACGAACCGCACGTCGCCGCGTTGACGCAGCGCAAACATTGCGGCTGGAATCACGGACTGATCACCAATCCGGATTGCCTGGACAACAACGGAATCAGCATGGCCGGTGCCGCGAAGGATTGGACTACCGTGCAGTGTCCACGCGGCGCCAACCGTGCGCTCGTCGCGCGTTTCAGCGTCACGCATCAACCCTGCGCCACGCCGAAGGCTTCGTCGTACAGGCGGTGTGAGCGTTCCGGCAAACGTGGAGGCCGCGGGCAGTGCCACACGCTCGCGCATCACGGTATCACGGACCACGCGTGTTTCGGCATCACCGATTTCGCGCAACAGTGCGTGCATCGCGGCTGCGAAACTCGCGTCGTCGGTAGACGCACGCACCGCATCGACGTGCCGCAGATAGGCGGTGTCCCACTCGGCGGCGCGATCCACAAGGTCCGGATGAAACCCCCGCGCGGCATGCCACACGTCGGCCAGTTGCTGCAAACGGTACAGCGCGTCACCTTCACTGCGCGCCACGGCGGCCGGAGTCGGCGCGATCCACGGCGCTCGCGTTGGCACGGCTACAGCCACGGGCACTGTAGGTGCGGGCACGGTGCCCACGGTTGGTACGCAGCCCGCGCTGACTGTATACGTCAGCAGGGCACCGACGCGGACAATTGACCGAAGTGCCGAGATCCCGCGATGTTGCGTGAGCCGTGGCGTCATGCGTGGCGTTGAGTGTTGTGTGGAAAAGCGTGTCCGGGCGTGCGCCTGTGCAACCTCCCTGACAGTCGCACGCTCGTCAAGCGACCTCACCTCTATCTTTTGTTGCTGATGATCACCGAACGACTCTACTACACCGATGCCACACTCGTGGAGTTCAACGCGTCGGTGATCGCGCACGATGACACGCGCTGCCGGATTGTGCTGGACCGGTCGGCGTTTTACCCCACCAGTGGCGGGCAACCGCACGACACGGGCGTCCTCGCAGGCATTCGGGTGGTTGACGTCGTCGAAGAACACGATCAGGTGTTACACGTACTGGAATCACCGCTGCCCCTCGGTGTGACGGACGTATCCGGAACGGTGAACTGGCCGCGCCGGTTTGATCACATGCAACAACACAGTGGGCAGCATCTGTTGTCGGCGCTTTTCGAGGATCAATTCGGCTGGCCAACGGTGAGTGTGCACTTTGGCGCCGAGAGTGCGTCGCTCGATTTGGCGTCCGACACAGTTGACCCGGATGCACTGCGGGAAGCTGAGCGCATAGCCAATGTGTATGTCGCGGAGAATCGCGAGATTTCCGTTTCGTTTGAGAACGCCGAAACCGCGACTGGCTTGCGCAAGCCCAGTGAGCGTGGCGGCGTGCTGCGCATCGTATCAATCGCGGGCCTCGACAAAAATGCGTGCGGCGGCACACACGTGAGTCGCACGGGTGCCATTGGACCGGTGTTGCTGCGAAAGTCCGAGCGCGCACGGGGCGCCACACGCGTTGAGTTTCGTTGTGGAGCGCGCGCGATCGCCCGGGCGCGCGCCGATTATGAAATCACACAACAGATTGGCGTGTTGCTCTCGGCCGCCGCAGAAGAAACGCCGGCGCTGGTCAACGCCCTGCAGACCGAACTTCGCAACACGAGCAAGGACCGGGCACGTCTGCTTGAGCAGCTCGCGGCCTTTGAGGCGCGCGCGCTGTACGACACCACCGCGCCAGCAGACAATGGTCGACGCATTCACGTGGTGCACCTGTCCAACGCGCCGGTGGCCTCAATGCAAAGCCTGGCCCAGCAATTCATTCAGGGACCCCACGCCGTGTTCCTCGCGAGCAGCGCCGCACCGGCCGCAGTACTGTTGGCCGCCAGCGAGGACAGCGGGCTCGACGCTGGTCGAATGCTGCGGGAAGCACTGCAGCACGTGGGCGGCCGTGGCGGTGGCACACCACGGGTGGCGCAGGGCAGCGCGCCGTCGGCCGAGGCGGCGCTGGCGTGCGCGACATCGCTTGAGGCTGTGGCACGTCGTTAAAAGAATGCAATAGATAGGTCACCTGACCCGAAGCTGTAGACCAGCAAAATCCGTCATACTGTGCAGACCCTGCACACGGACAGATCTCATATGCTCAGCTCACTCGCGTTCGCCGTTATTGCCCTTACTGGTTCTTTGCCGAACGACACGCCGTTGCCCTCGCCGTTTGAGCCCGACAGCGGCTATCTCGTTATTGATCAAGGCGGCTGGCGCGGCAGCAGTCTGCGCGTCGGACCCTATAAATCCACCCGCATCCGAGAGAGCGGCCGCAAGGAATGGCGCAGCGGCAACTTCCTCACCGGCGAAGTGCGCGAGCGCTGGCAGGTGCAGTTCGATATCGACGACGGACTCACCGCCGCACCCGGTCGCAGCCACTGCGAACTTGACCGCCTGGTCACACCAGCCAAGAACGTGAAAATGCGCCTCGAAGACCAGCGCATGTTCGCCATGTCGTGCACGCTGGTCGGCAACGAGTCGTGGTACCTCACCGCGGACGCGGCACTCCCCGCAGCCAACGCCACGAGCGCGGACGCAGCGGACTACGGCTTCCCGATCGGATCGCTGGCCAGCGCTGACGAGTCGTGGACAATCGTGGCCAAAGGTGCCCGTCGACTGCTGCCATATCTGTGGTCGCACCCGAACAGTTTTGTACTGCGTAACTCCGATGGTCAGGTGGACGCGGAAATCTTTGTGCGGGATCGCCGGCGCGTGTGGCTGCGCCCCGACCTGCCTGAGGCAACGCGCGCCGCCCTCACGCGCGCCGCGGTGGCGATTCTGGTGGCCGAACCGCTGGTTGCGGACATGGACAGTCTCAACAACTGATCGCGCGATAGATTCCGGGGCATGACCATCTCACGTCCTGCCCCCGACGAACACGCGCCCTGGGCGCTCAAGTACATCAGCGACGCTGAGGCCGCGCTCACTGCGCATGGCCTCAGCGATCTCACCACGCTGCTCGCGAGACAGCCTGGTGAACTGGCCACCTTGTTGCGTGGCGTGACCGACGACGCCGCACGACAGGGCTACGCGCCCGGCAAATGGTCGCTGCTCGAGTCGCTCGTGCACACCATCGATACGGAGCGCGTCTTCAGCTATCGACTGCTCCGGGCGGCTCGCGGCGATCAGACCGCCCTCTCCGGTTTTGAGCAGGATGACTGGGTCCCGCTGTCCGGTGCCAACGAGCGGTCGCTCGCCTCGGTGATCACGGAGTTCGGGGCCGTTCGCGCCTCAACTCTCGCGTTGCTTGAGCCACTCGACGAGAACGCGCTCGCCCGGCGGACGGTCGCCAGTGGTCACGAGGTCTCAGCCCGTGCTCTGGCCTGGATGATTGCCGGCCACGCGGCTCATCATTTTGTGCTCACACGCGATCGCTATCTCGGCTAACTTTCAGGTTTGGGCGCGACCGCCTGTCGGGCGCGCGTTTCCTGCTTCCGTCGCCGTTTTTTCGGAGTGATCCGTGTCCGTTTCTGCTGCTGCTGTGTCTTCCGCGTCGATGCGCCTCGCCATCGATACCGTGCGCACTCTTGCCATGGACGCGGTCCAGCAGGCGGAGTCGGGTCACCCCGGCACGCCAATGGCGCTCGCACCGCTCGCGTACGCTCTGTACACGCGTCACCTGCGGCATGATCCGGCGCACCCGGACTGGACCGATCGTGATCGACTGGTGCTGTCGGCCGGCCACGCCTCAATGCTGCTCTACGGATCGCTGCATCTCGCGGGGTACGATGTGTCGCTCGACGACATCAAGGCCTTCCGTCAGTGGGGGTCACGCACGCCCGGACACCCGGAGTACGGACACACGGCCGGTGTGGAAACCACCACGGGCCCGCTCGGCCAGGGTGTGGCCAACGCCGTGGGATTTGCGCTCGCCGAACGTCACCTCGCGGCACGATTCAATCGCGAAGGACACCGCATCGTTGATCACTACACGTACTTCATCGCGGGTGATGGATGCCTCATGGAAGGTATCTCGCACGAAGCGGCGTCGTTCGCCGGCCACTTTGGTCTCGGCAAACTGATCGGCTTCTTCGACGATAATCGCATCACGATTGACGGACGGACCGATCTCACCTGCAGCGATGATGTGGAAGCACGCTTTGCGTCGTACGGGTGGCAGGTGCTGCATCTTGCAGACGTCAACGATCAGGACGCGATCGATCGCGTAATCGCGGCCGCAAAAGCCGACACCACGCGACCAACATTGGTGATTACGCGCACCATCATTGGTTTTGGTTCACCCAATCGCGCTGACACGGCCAAAGCGCACGGCGAACCGCTTGGTGCCAAAGAAATCGAGCTCACGAAAGACGTGTACGCATGGCCGAGTCATGAGCCGTTCCATGTACCGGCCGAAGCGGCAGAGCATTGGCGAAATGCCGTCGCGCAGCGCGCAGAAACACGCACGCAGTGGTTGCAGCGATGGGCTGCCTATCAGTCACAGCACGCGCAGCTCGCGAGCGATCTCGAACGTCGCCAGCGTGGTGATTTGCCCGCCGGTTGGGAGGAAGCGCTTCCGTCGTTTGACGCGGCCAGCGGTTCGGTAGCCAGTCGTGCCGCGAGTGGTGCCGTGCTTGCCGCGCTCGCACCGGCACTGCCCGAACTGCTTGGTGGATCGGCAGATCTTACGGGATCTAATCTCACGCAGCTCAAAGGCGAGTCCATCTTTACCGCCGCCGATCCCACAGGTCGGTACGTCCACTACGGCATTCGTGAGCACGCCATGGGTGCGATCATGAATGGTATTGCCCTGCACGGCGGCAACATTCCGTTTGGCGGCACGTTCCTGGTGTTCGCGGATTATATGCGCCCCGCGATTCGACTGGCCGCGCTTATGAAGCAGCGCGTGATTTATGTATTCACGCACGACTCCATTGGGCTCGGTGAAGACGGCCCCACGCATCAGCCGGTTGAACATCTCACCAGCTTGCGCTGCATTCCAGGACTCACCGTGTTGCGTCCGGCCGACGCGGCAGAAGTTGTGGAATCGTGGAAGATCGCGATTGCGCACCGTGGTGGACCTGTGGCGATTGTATTGTCGCGACAGAAGCTGGCCTGGCTCGATATTGCGGATCGCGCGCGCATTGGCGTGTCACACGGCGCATATATACTGCAACAGACCGATGGCGGCGAACCGCAGATCGTGCTGATGTCTACGGGCAGCGAAGTCGGTGTTGCGCTCAACGCGGCCGCCATGCTCGAAGCACAGGGTGTGCGTGTGCGGGTTGTGAGCGCGCCGAGTCTTGAGCTGCTTGCCGCCCAGGACGACGCGTATCGCACGCGTGTACTACCCGCCGGCGTTCCGCGCGTGGCGGTCGAAGCGGCACACTCCATGTCGTGGCATCGCTGGGTAGGCGACAACGGCGCCATTGTCAGCATCGACGATTTTGGTGCCAGCGCACCGGCGCCGGTGCTCTACAAGCAGTACGGCATTACCGCCGAACGTGTCGTCGAAGTATCCCGTACGCTGATTTGATACGCGAAGCGAACCGCGCCCGCACGCCACGCGAGGAACGATATGCCAGAGACCATCACGCTGTCATCCATTCTGTTTATTGGAGTTGGCGTGGTGGCGCTCTTGCTGGTGGCGGTGGGTGCAGTGTGGGGACGACGCCGCGCAAATCGCACCGTGCTGTGGACCGAACAGCCGCGCGCGCTGGCACGAAATCGTGATCAGAGCGGTTTGATCGAAGACGACCCCGAGGTGCGTGCGTTCATTCAGAACAATCGCACGATTGACGCCATCAAACTGGTGCGGGAGCGAACCGGACTCGGACTGCGCGAGTCAAAAGATCTGGTTGAACGAATGCGCGCACAGCTACCGCGCTGAACTACGCTGACTCCGAAGTCTCCTCCATCGCCGAACAATCACTACATGTCGGACACTACGCCGCAGAACTACGCGAACCACGCCCGCATGGTCCCGGGCTTTCACTACGTGACCTCGCCGCTGGCATTTGCGTACCTGCTGTGGAGCATCTGGCGCGCATTCACGCTGCGCGACGCCGAAAGTCATTTCGACCTGGTCGGGGCGGCCGCCCTGTTTGGTGCGGTCGCGTTCTCGCGACTGTTTCCGCTCAAGGCGCAGGATCGGATTATCCGCCTCGAAGAACAGCTGCGCCTTTCGCGTTTGCTTCCGGCAGATCTCGCATCACGCGTGCACGAGCTCACGCCGCGTCAGCTCATCGCACTGCGGTTTGCCAGCGATGCCGAAGTGGTTGATCTGGTCCGGGAAGTACTTGCCGGATCTCTCACCGAACCGAAGCTGATTAAGCAGCGTATCAAGCACTGGCGCGCCGACACCTTTCGCGTGTAACACACAACGCTCACTTCACGCCGTCGTGAGGCGAGCGTTGTGTTCAGTACGGTCGCACAATGTCCAACACATCACCGTACTGCTGCACGCGTCCGGCGCGAAATGCATTAACGGTGGTCTGCATCGGGCCGATCAGTTGCAGCATCAACGGCCCCAGCGCGCCGCCGCTGCCACGATTCCAGCGATTGGTGACCGATCGAATGAACGTGCTGGTACTGTCCATCGGCAACGTGGCCACGTTGTTGTAAAAGCGCGGCCAGGTGTCGTAGTCCTGGAACAGATACTGCTCCACATTGGAGAGGTAGAACGTACCCACGCGCGTATTGTGCTGGCGCAACCAGTTGCCCACTGACTGCAGCGCACGCGGACCAGCAAAGTCGCCCGTCACGGGAACAACCAGATTGCGCTGCTGCAGGCTACGAATCGCGCGATACACCGCTTCGCTGCCGAGAAAGCTGAGATTGGTGCCGGCGCCGTTGTCCTGTCGCATGAGCGTGGAGAACGTGGGCATGCCGCGGGTGCTCATCATGGCAAACCCGTATTCGAGCACAAACGAATAGTTGATGTCGGGCCCGGCAATCGCGAACGAACTGTCAACACGACGCATCAACGCCCAATCATCATCGCGAATCGCAAAGCCGTGCGTCTTGGTAAGATGTGACTGCACCCGCTGCCATGTGTTGTGCAACAACGCTGAATCCATGGGCACGGCGTAATACGCATCGAGCAACGCGGCTGCCGAGGTTGTGGAATCGAGGCCTTTGGGGCGCGGTCGTGCAAACAACAAGCTCAAAAAATCGGCGCGCGATTCGGCGAGTTCAAAGTACGATTTGTACAACAGGTGCAGCGCAAGATTCTGACGTCGAATATCCACGATAAACGCGATCGAAGGCTCAAGCGCCGCGATGTACGTGAAGTTCTGTTCCGGCCCCACACCCAGATACGCGTGACCTTTCGGCACCACCGCACGCAGTGGGGCAATCACGTGCTGCCACAGTGTTTCGTTCGATACAAAGTTTTCGCTGCGAAACCACCCCGCCGGTTCGGAGAGTTCGTTCACCAATCGCCAGAACGTAGTGTCGGCAAGTTGACTCGGTACGCGCGCAGCAATGGGCGCAACGTTGGCGCGCGCCTCGGCGGGCGGCGCGCCTTGCGCACCGAGGGTACGCAGCGCGCCCGCTACGAGTAGTGTCGCACCTGCGCGTCCAATCCAGCTGAACTTCATACATGCTCCGGCGAAACGCCGCGGAAACCGCGTCAAGAGTCGCGCTCGACACACCAGCGGCGGGTGCCAATCGCACCTTCACACTGCCGACTGGGCATCGGCTCGGCAAGGGTGCAGGGACAGCACGGGAACGCGCGTGACGGCGATTGTCATTTCCCACCATGCCCCGACCAACTCTTGCCTTTGTCGCGCCGTGGGAGTGCTCACGCGCGATCGCCAACATTCCAGCCACACCACGCGATGATGTGATCGTGGTGCTGCTTGAGTCGGTGGCCAAGGGCGCGTCTTTGCCGTGGCACCGTCAGAAGTTGGTGCTCATCCTCTCCGCGATGCGGCACTTCGCCGACGCGCTCACGCGTGCCGGCTACCAGGTGCGGTACGAACGCGTCAACAGCTACGCCGAGGGGCTGGCACAGCTGGCGCACGACACGGGCGCGGGGCGCGTGGTGGTCACGGAAGCGCGCGAATGGGATATGCAGGAAGAGCTGGAACGCGCGGAGTTGCTCCTGCAGCGCAGCGGCGTGTCACTGGTGCGTCGTCCGGATCGCGGGTTTCTCGCCACGCGCGAGGAGTTCACCATCTGGGCCAACGGACGTAAAGAGTTCCGCATGGAGTGGTTTTACCGCGACATGCGCCGCAAATACAACGTGCTGATGGACGCCAACGGAAAACCCGAAGGTGGTGAGTGGAACTACGACGCGGAGAACCGAAAAGCCTGGCCCAAAGGACGGCCGGTGCCCGCACCCTTTCATGTCGAACCGGATGAGCTCACACGCGCGCAGATGCAGCGCGTTGCCGGCTGGTCCGGCCGCTGGGGCACAGTGGACACGTTCGGTCTGCCCGTCACGCGACGTGATGCCAAGGCGTGGCTTGAGCGTTTTGTCACGGAACGGCTCGGTGAGTTTGGTCCGTTTGAAGATGCGATCGTGGCGGGTGAGCACGAGCTGTTGCATTCATCGCTGTCGTCCATGATCAACGTTGGCTTGTTGCATCCGCTCGAAGTGGTGCAGCGTGCCGAACGTGCCTATCGCGAAGGCGTGGTGCCGATTGCCAGCGCGGAAGGATTCATCCGACAGATTCTTGGGTGGCGTGAGTTCATGCGCGGTATGTACTGGCAACTCATGCCTGGTTTGCGTGCGGCAAACGCACTCGATGCCACACTGCCGTTACCTCAGTGGTTCTGGGCGCCAGACGGTGAAGCATGGGACGAACGCAGTGGCACGCCATGCGACATGCGTTGTTTGCACGATTCGATTTGTCAGGTGCGCGATCACGGCCGCACGCATCATATCAATCGACTCATGGTGCAGGGCAACTTTGCAACGCTCTTTGGTGTGGAGCCGGCCGCGCTTTCGCGCTGGTTCTGGGCCGCGTTTACCGATGCGTATGAATGGGTGGAGTTGCCCAACGTCGCCGGTATGGCCACGTGGGGTGACGGCGGCGCGATCGCGTCAAAGCCATACGTGAGCACTGGCGCGTACATCCAGCGCATGGGCAATCATTGCGCGAGCTGTCGCTACGATCCCAAGCAGCGGGTTGGCGAGAACGCGTGTCCGTTCACCATGATGTACTGGGACTTTCTGGCCAGGCATCGCGAGCGATTTGTGAATCATCCGCGCATGGCGATGATGATTCGCAATCTGGATCGCATTCCTGAATCGGAGATCGTCCAGATCCGCCGGCAGGCGGCAGAGTTTCGTGAGGCGGCGCTCGGCTAGCGCGAAACACTGCTGACAGCAGGCTGTCAGCAGCCCCGGTGCAGGTTGTGCGAACTCGATATGCATTTCGCACCCACCTGGAGAACCAACCGTGCCGCATTCACTGGCCATTGAGATCGCGCCCTTCACGCTGAACGCTGACGTCAGCGAACAACAGCTCCTCGCCGCCTCGGAACGGCTGGATCAGGAATTTCTGCAGCATCAGCCCGGGTATCTCGGGCGCGCCACTTCACAGCTGCCCGATGGTCGGTGGGCGGATATCGTCTTGTGGCGTTCCGCTGATCATGCCACCGCCATTCTGCCGCTCATTCCGCAGAGTGATGCCTGTGCGTCGTACTTTGCGTGCATGCAGGGCGCTGATACGTCGGATCCGGCGCACGGGGTGCAGGTATTTCGTGCGGTTCGCGCGTATGGCGTTTTGTCCACCACCTGACGCGTAGGGTGTTGTGAACGCAGGAGCGGCGGCCGTCGGACTAAATGATTTGACGGCAATACGACGGCAACGCGACAGTAACGCGAAAGTCGAGGTACCTTTCAGGGACTCTCACCAGGAGTTCCTCGTGCTTCGTCCATCTGTGGCAGTTCCGTTTTTGTTTCTCGTGTTCGCGTGTAATGCCCCAGCGCCAGCGCCGAACGGCTCGCAGGCAGCCTCCACAGCGGCACCCGACGGGCCGGCTCCGGCCGCGATGTCGCACGGTGAAGCGAAAATCGGCGATCCGGCCGTGCCGCTGCAGCGAACGGCGACCGCACCACCGCGCAGCACGCAGCGTCGCCACAACGTGCGCATGACCACCGCGCACATTCGTCACGTCGTCGCACCCGGCGTGGTCTATGACGGGTGGGCGTTTGATTCCGTGATTCCCGGACCCGTGGTGCGCGTAACGGTTGGAGACACCGTGGACTTTACGATTGTGAACGTATCGCCGATTCCACATTCCATGGATTTTCACGCGGCTGAGATTGCGCCAGACCGTGCGTACGTGAATGTGAATCCGGGCGACTCTCTCTCGTTCCGCTTTGTCGCGCGCGTGCCGGGCGCCTTCATGTACCACTGCGGCACCGCGCCGGTCGCCGCGCACATTGCGAACGGCATGTACGGCGCGATCATTGTCGATCCCGTAACCCCGTTGCCACCGGCGCGCGAACTGGTACTCGTGCAGAGTGAGTTTTACCTCGGTCCACCAACCGGCGCAGACTCGTTGCGCGGACTGGATTGGTCACAGTTGCTCGATCTCTCTCCGGATCACGTGGTCTTTAATGGTGTGGCCGGACAATACGCCGCGAACCCCGTTCCTGCCGATCCCGGTGAACTGGTCCGTTTTTACGTGGTGAATGCAGGGCCAAACCGTGTGTCTGCATTTCACGTAGTCGGTGCCATCTTTGATCGTGTGCGTGTGGGTGGATTTGGCGCGCCGCTCGAGGGCGTGCAGACATTCAACGTACCCGTTGGTGGTGGAGTAATTTTTGAAGGTCGTGCTCTCGAAGAGGGCATCTATCCCTTCGTCAGCCACGCGTTTGCCGATGCCACCAAGGGTGCGGTTGGTGTTCTCAAGGTTGGCAACCCGAAAGGCGCCGTCGTGGCGCACTGACCTGACTCATTGAGCCACGCATGCGTCGTGCCGATCGCCTGTATCGCATCACAGACTATCTGCGTGGACGTCGTCTCACCACGGCGCAGTGGCTTGCCAGCCGGCTCGACGTGTCGGTGCGCACGATTTACCGCGACATTGCTGACCTGATGCACGCTGGCGTACCCATTACCGGCGAAGCGGGAGTCGGGTACGCGCTCGCGCGAAAACTGGATTTGCCGCCACTCATGTTTGACCGCGCCGAAATTGAAGCGCTCGCGGTTGGATTACGATTTACCCAGGCCTATGGCGACGACGCACTGCGACGCGCTGCCGAACGCGCGCAAAACAAGGTGCGCGCCATTGTCCCGCGCGCACTCGCCAACCACATGCGTGAAGTACCCGCATTTGTCACACGAAAAGGTGACGATATGTCAGCGCGACTTGGCGAGTTGTTGCGCGCGATCGAAGAACGCACCGTGCTGCAACTCACCTACCGCGACGTGGCATCAACCGAAACTACACGCTGCGTGTGGCCGCTTGGTGTACTCTTCAGCGCGCAAGCATGGACGTTGGTCGCGTGGTGCGAGTTACGCGAAGATTTTCGTTCGTTCCGACTGGATCGCATTGCTGCGCTTGTATCTACCACCGCGCAGTACCCCGTCCAGCCTGATCGCACGCTGCAGGCCTTTTTTCACACCATGAAATCGCGCCATGGGATCCTCACGACAGACTTCGACCCCGAGCGATAGCACCGCGCGCTTTGGCGGCGCGTTTACGGCGACACTCTTCCGCTACGAAGGTCCAGGCGGCTGGTTTTTTGCACCCGTGCCTGAAGAGTTCGCACCGCCTGTCACGCACGGGTGGGGGCGCACACCAGTCGTCGCCACGGTTGACGGGCTCACCTGGCAGACGAGCGTGTGGCGCGGAAAGGACGGTCGCACGTTGCTTGCCGTGCCAAAGAAGGCGCGCCGAGGAAAAGGTAGCGGCGATACCGTGCGTGTGACCATTGCCTTTACGTCGCTGTAGTACCCCTCAGCGACCTTCCTGTCGAAACGCAAACTCGCGCCCGTTTCCACCAACCGTTGCCAGGTGTATCCAAAGTACCGCCAGATGTTCAAGCAATCGCGCGTTGCGTAGCGGACCGGCATCGCGACCGCGGAATCCAATCGCGTCGGCGAGCGCGATCACAACCGCTTTGGCATCGGCATCATCTCCCGCGATGTATGCATCTGCCGGACCGTGCGCCATCTGCGGTTGCGCATGGATCTCGGCGCCAAAGTGGTTGAACGCTTTGCACACGCGCGCGTCCGGAAATGTGACCGCAAGTTGTGCCGCGACTGAACCCGCCTCCGGCGATGCGATCACAGGCCCCGCATCCCAGCGCACTGGATTGGTGCAGTCCACAATGATTTTTCCGCGCAGCGATTCTGCGGTGGCGAGCACCTCCTGCGCCGCCATCGCTGGAACAGCAAGAAATACCACATCCGCATCGCGCAACGCGTCACGAATGGTCTGACGTGGGATGCCGTCGTCCGTGCCTGCATTGGGCGATTCGCTGCGCACACCAAATCGCACGTGGTGTCCACTCGCGTGCAGTCGCACGGCCAACGCCTGTCCTACATTGCCGTCGCCAATGACAGCGATCGCCATTTCCTGGGTATTCATCGACCAAGCGCCTCCACCACAAGACGTGCGGCTGCCGCACCGCTGTATTGTTGTTGTCCGGTCACCAGCAGGCCGTCGCGCACTGCGAACTCACGAAATCGCTGATCCACCACAAAGTTGGTGTTGGGTAGTGCACGCGCTTCCGACTCAATCCAGAACGGTTGTAAACGCTGTCCCACGATCTCATCGGCAAAACGCTCTTCACTATCGGCAAACCCGGTCCATGTTTTTCCGTTCACCAGCAAATCACCATTCGTGTCGCGCGCCTTGAGCAGCACGCACGTGGCGTGACACACGAGCGCCGTCACTTTCCCTTGCGCGTGAAAGTCGGCCACCAGTTGATGCAGCGCGTCATTATTTGCAAACGTGAACATGGGCGATTGTCCGCCAGCCACAAACACCGCGTCATAGTTCGCGACCGAAACACTGGCGATGGACGCCGTTTCCGCGAGCAGAGCGGCGTGCGTGGCGGATGTCTTGAAGCCGAGCGACAGCAGATCATGCGCCGAGTAGCCACTTGGATCTGCGGGATTGGAATAGCTGTCGGCCACCAGGGCACCGCCATTCGGACTGCGAATCTCTACCTCGTACCCCGCCTCATTGAACACCCAGTAGGGGTGCGTGAGTTCGGACCAGCAGAAGCCCACGGGCCATCCGGTCACGGTGGACGTGGACGCGTTGGCGGCGATCATCAGAATGCGCTTCGGTCGGCCCGTGGACGCGCGATTGATATTGGCACTCATATTTCCTCCAGCGTGAATCAGGGTCGTTTCTCCACCCACGCTATCGGACGCCCGTGATCGCGGGTAGTATGCACTTTTTCGGGTGATACTTCCCATTTGGAAAGTGTGCCATGCCTGTGTTCGAGTTCGATGGACAGCGCTTCAACAATCCGGTGGAGCTGTCGCTGCACGTGATCGGTGGCAAATGGAAAATGCCGATTTTGTGGCGACTGCGAGAGCGCGCTTGGCGCTACAATGAGCTACGCCGCGACTTGTCGACCGTGAACCACAAAATGCTCACCCAACAGCTGCGTGAACTCGAGCGTGCGGGACTGATCACGCGCACGGTGTACCCCGTGGTGCCACCGCACGTGGAATACACGCTCACGTCGCTCGGCGAGACCGCCATTCCGTGCATTGAACTGTTACGCACGTGGGGGTCGAATTATCGTCGCGCCGTCGCGGACACCACACCGCATGACGTTGCGTCTGCAGACGCGTTGAACGAACCCGGCTGATCCCATGGCAACGCGCGTTGGTCGACATACGCCAGCACATCGCGGCGCACTGCTGGAACAGGTGCGCAGCAGCTGTGAGAACCGGCCGGGTACCTACCGCATGCTCGCGGAAGCAGGGCGCGTGTTGTACGTGGGCAAGTCGCGCGCACTGCGTACGCGATTGCTGTCGTACTTTCGCGCCAAGGGACGACGCAACAAGTCAGCCAAAATTCTCCGACACACGTTCACCATTGAATGGCATTACGCGCCCAATGAGTTTGCGGCGTTGCTCGACGAACTGCGCCTCATCAAGCAGCATCGACCTCACTTCAACTCGACGATGGTGTCCGACGAATGGCCGCGCGCCTATGTGGCGTTAACGGCCGGCGCCGTGCCCGGACTGCGCGTGGTACGCCGAACAGACGATGCACGCGCATCTGGTTTGTGGGGGCCGTTCCGACGTGTGTCGCACTTGTCCGATGCCGTCCATGCACTGGCAGAAATCGCGGCGATACGCGACTGCACGCTCGAAGAACCCAACGGAACCAGCGCTGCGCGTCCGCTGTGGTTTGCCGACACGGTGCCACCACGTGGGCTGCGACGGCAGCGCACGCCCGGCTGCTTGCGCGCAGAAATCGGCAGCTGTCCCGGGCCCTGTATTGGGACGGGAAACGCCGCGCAGTACGCGCAGAGTGTGAACGAGGTGCGCGATTTTCTGAATGCACGCACAGATGAACCACTCGTACGCGCGCGCGAACGCATGCAGGCGGCTTCCAACGCACTTGAGTTCGAGCGCGCGGCCGTTTGGCGTGATCGTGCGGAGCTGCTTGAGTGGTTATGGACACGGGTCACGCGTTTTCATGCCAGCATGGATCGGCTGTCGTTTGTGTACCGCACAGGTGACGCGGGCGACAATGGTCGCGCGTATGTGATCCGTCGCGGCACGGTGCGTGCTGAACTTCCGCTTCCAGCTACTGCCGAACAGGAGGCCGCGCTACAGGAGCTATCGCGGCGCATTTTTCACGAAGCGGATCCGCGGGGAAGCGACGTGCCCATGCATGATCTCGACGAGTTTTACCTCGTGGCCAGCTGGTTTCGACGCCGCCCTGACGAGCTCTTGCGCACGACACAACCCTCGGCGTAACACGAGTGTCCAACAGTGGTGGTCGTCGCCCCGCCGCTCCCCGCCTCCCCTCCAAGATGCTCGCTTCCGCTACCCGCCATTGGCCGCGCACCGTGCGTGCGATCATGGCGTTCGCCGCCGCTGCGCTCGCTACGACTGCGTGCGGCGCAACAGATCAGACACCGAAAAACGCGACGACGTTCACGGCGGTGGTTGATACCGTCGGCGACACGGTCGTCGTTCGCACCACCGGCGATATCAACACTGCGCAGGAACTGCAGTTGGTTGAAGCGTGGCGCATCGGCGACCCCGATGGCGACGAAACCACCAGTTTTGGGTCCGTGCACAGCATCGCGGTGAATGCGCAGAACGAACTATACGTATTTGAGAGCACGTCGCCGCAGTTCAGACACTATGCCAGTGACGGCACGCTCATTCGTGTCATCAGCGGCAAAGGCAGCGGGCCCGGTGAATATCAACGCAGCAACGGTGTGGCCGTGCTCGCCGATGGTCGCGTGGCGTTGTGGGATGCGGGCAGCTCACGCATCAATCTGTACGCCGCCGACGGCACGTATCTCACGCTGTGGCGTCCACCAGTGATGAGTTACAACACGAGCGCGCAGTCGTTGCTGGCGCTGAGTGACGGACGATTGTCAGTGCGCGCGTATGTGCGCGACACCGCACTCACTCGTGAGGCCCTCGGGCGGAACGCGTGGTTTGTCTACGACACGGCTGGCATTGCCACCGACACCATTCTTGAACCGTTCTTCGGCGATCCGCCGCTGAACCTGATCTCTCGTCGGGATGGCAACGTCAACTCCATGGGCGTTCCGTTCTTGCCGCGGCCCATGTCCGCGATGCTTCCGAGCAGTCACGTTGCCGGTTCGTCGGGCGCGGAGTTCGTGGTGCATACCTCGCACAACGACAGACTGCATCGTATCGAGCGTTCAGCACCGAGCATTCCCGTACCCGACGCGGAGCGCACGCAGCGACGCGAGATGGTGCTGTACAACATGCGACGCAACGATCCGGAGTGGACATGGAACGGCCCTGAAATTCCAACGCAGAAGCCGCCGATTATTAACATCACGGCAACACTCGACGGACAACTGCTCGTTGGTGTGAGCACGCCCTCCGAAGCGTTCGAACCGGATCCGCCGCGGCAGGTGGAAGGCGAAGTGCCACCACCGGTGGTCTCGTTTCGTTCGCGGAACGCGTTCGAGCTCTTCGCGCCCGACGGCACGCTGCGCGGACGCTTTACGCTTCCACTCGGTGCACGCATTCATGCGCTTCGAGGTGACGACGCGTGGGGCACGGTTATCGACTCACTCGATGTGCCGTACCTCGTGCGCTGGCGTTTGCAGCAGCCAACCGGCGCGCCGTGATCGGTCACTGTCTGCTAACTGAACGGTGGCCGTAGCGCTCAGGGAACGAAACGCACGCGTCACACACTGAACGAACAGCTTCGCTGAGACACTGTGGTCTCGCGTGTCCTTCGTTTCGTTCGGTTTATGTCGCTACCCATCGCTCCACACAACGCCGTCATCGCTGACACCGCACGCGAAAACGAGCGCCACACGCTCTCGTTTGCACGACGGCGGCTGCTGCTCGGTATCACCGGCGTTGGTGGGTCGGTGCTGCTCTCGCTGATTTGGCTGGTCGCGCTGCTCACCGGTGTGGTGCGCGTGCCAAGCGAATGGCCCGTGAGTGGCATGCCGCTCTCCGCGCCCGTAAATGCTGCCTTGATGGTGCTCGGTGTGTTTCTCTCACACACGATGTTGCTCGCCATCGTTGAGTTCATTGGCGGCGCGAGAGCGGTGCGAGCGCGTCCGTCCGTATTCCGATGGGTTACGACCTGGTTACGTGGTGTGATCATACAAGCGGTGCTGATTTCGAGCATTGCATTCGGTGCGGCATTGACTGCGTCGCAACTCGGAATGTTCGGAGTCATCGGCGTGGTGTTTGGCGCGTCAGTCGCGCTGCTGGCTGCACAGGGAGTGATTGCGAAACTCGTGGCTTCGCTGCGCACCGAACCGGCAGACGAAGCGGTTGGTGCACTGGCACTCGAACATGGCGTGCGTGATAGCGCCGTGCGTGTGGTGCACGCGAATGACGAAGCCTTTGTTGGCGGCTGGGTCGGTGTTCAGGCACCCACCTTGTGGATTCCGGCCCGATGGACGGCACCGGGGTACCGCGATCTGCTGGCCGTGCAGTTCGCTCGTCGACACACGCAGTTCACCACGGGTGCCAGACGGCGCGGCCTGTTGCGCGCCGCGCTGTGGCCGGTGACCGGCATTGCGTTGTTCGCGCCGTTGCTGCCCTGGTCGCCTGGCGACGCGGCATTCTGGCTTGCGTTGCCGGCACTTAGTACGCTCTGGACGTTTGTGGCCGTGTTGCTCTTGCCGTCGCTCTCTCGACCCGTGGTCTACAACGCCGACGCGGTCGCGGCCCAACGTGTTGGCACGTCAAAGGTGGTGGCCGCGATCCGTCAGCTCGACGCCTGGCAGGACGACGAACCAGAGCGGTCACCCGGCGTAGAGTTCATTTTCCACCCAGTGCCGTCGCGCGGCAATCGTGAGCGCGCCCTGTCACGCGCGCACCGCAAAACATTGGGCGGCGGACATCAGCAAACACGCCTCACGTTGTTCACGTCACTGACCGCATTCGGATTGCTCGGTCGCGTTGTGCACTGCAACATCGGCCGACCCGAACTGTGGGTCGTGTATCCCGGCGACTGAGCGGGTGTTAACGCGCCGCCAGCTGCACCGCCGGCATACGGTCTGTTGAGCGCCGCGTCTGCGATGGTGTAATCGCCGGTGTACCAAACGCCGGCGTACCCAGCCCCGCACGCTCACGCAACAACGAACAGAACTGCGTCGCCTGCGCCGCATCGATCGTTTGCAGCGTGAGCTGTCGTCCTGTTGCGCGAACACGCAATGAAGTACCAAGCGGATCGGCGCGCAGTTCAACACAGGTGATCGCCGCGTGCATCACATGTGCGACATCGTGATCAGGATGCGTCTGCGCAAGAATGAGCAATCGGCGCGACGTGATCACCCAGTTGGCGGGCCCACGTTCATCATTGCCATGCAGCACCGCAAGCAATCGCTCATCCGGGCCGAGCGCATTGTGAATGTCGGAGAAATCAGCGGTAAGCAGAGGACGCACGGTAAGTCGGGTTGCGACAGCGGCGCTACACAACACAGCACGCCGTCGGGGGATCGGAACTGCACGGTCGACAGCCGCAGGTGGGGTCACGCGTTACGACGCTGATCTACGATGACGGGACGCGTTTCGCTGAACAGCATCGTGACACGTGATGATCCGGCAAACTAGGCTGCGTTTCGCGCGTCGGCAAATGTTTCGCCGCAGGCCCCTGCGCCTCAGCATCCTGCAGTCGCCACTCGTATCATTAGGCAGGCGTGCATGGGTCGTTACAGTATAGAATCATTGATGCGGCACCACAGCTACGTCACATGTTCTTCGAAACGTCTGGTGTCTTTGTACTGTCGACTGCAGGTTTGGATGACACCCTTGTCACCGTCCTTTGGAACTCTCGACGTCAGGAGCGCACATGCCCACACGACCACTGCGTATTACTGTCGCGTCTCTGTCGCTTTTTACAGTGTCGCTTCTGCTGAGCGCTGAGGCGCGTTCTCAAGCCCGCGCCACAGCCGCAGACACCGTACAGCACAGCGCCTGGGATGTGCCCTGGCAAGGTCGCCCGCGCGATCCGTACGTCGCGCCCGCCGGAGATCGCATCTGGTTTGTGGGTCAGGCGGGCAACTACGTCGCGTACTTCACGCCCGCCAACGGCCAGTTCAAACAGATCGCCATTGATAGCGGCACGCATCCGCACACGGTGGTGGTCGACAAACAGGGCAATGCGTGGTACGCCGGCAACATGAACGGCATGATCGGACGCATTGATGGACGTTCGCTCGCCATTCGTCGGTATCCCATGCCGGAAGCGGCCGCGCGAGATCCGCACACCATCGACTTTGATGCACGCGGCAATCTGTGGTTCTCGCTGCAGAACTCGAACATGATGGGGCAGCTCGATCCGAATACCGGCAAGGTAGAACTGATCACCATGCCCACGCCGCGTTCACGACCGTACGGTGTGGTAGTCGCTCCGGACGGTATGGTGTGGTTTGATCTCTTTGGCACGAACAAGATCGGACGCATTGATCCGACTACTAGAGCGGTCAAGGAATATGTGCTGCCCAACGAGCGCACGCGTCCGCGTCGTATTGCACGGACCACCGACGGCGGCATCTGGTACACCGACTACACGCGTGGATTTCTCGGTCGCCTTGATCCAGCAACCGGGGCCGTGAAGGAGTACGAGCTGCCTGGCAAGGCGGCGTCATTGCCGTACGCCATGACCGTCGACGAACAGGATCGTCTCTGGGTAGTGGAGACGGGTGTGCGCCCGAATCGGCTCGTGGGATTCGATCCAAAAACACAGCGCTTCTTTGGACACACCGACATTGGCGAAAACAAAGTCAACGCGGTCCGGCACATGGTGTACGATCCTAAAACGCGCAGCATCTGGTACGGCAGCGATCTTGGGCAGCTTGGCCGCGCTGTTGTACCGCGCACGCTACCAGTGATTCAGGATTAACGCGTTCATGAATACACGAGATATCCAAGCAGCCGCGACGCGCTCGTGATCAAACGCGTCGCGTATCAGGGAGAACCCGGCGCCTACTCCGATACTGCAGTGCTTCAGCACTTCGGTGACACGGCAGTTGGTGTACCACACACGTCATTCCCCGCGGCGTTGCAGGCCGTGCTCAGCGGTAACTGCGACCGCGCCATGATTCCGGTTGAGAATGCGATCGCCGGAAAGGTGACCGTAGCGCTCGACGCGATGCACAGCGTGGGCGACGCACTCGTGCCGATCGACGAACACCGGCTGGTCATTGAGTTGTGCGTACTCGGTGTTCCCGGTGCGATGCTCGCGACTGTACAACAGGTCTGGAGTCATCCGGTGGCGCTGGCGCAGTGTCGCATCTTCTCCGCGCGACACCCGTGGCTGGAAGTCAAACCACACGCCGATACTGCCGGCGCCGCGCGTGAAGTCAGTGAACGCGGCGATCGCACGGTGGCCGCCATCGCGAGTGCATTGGCAGCGCAGCGTTACGGACTCGAAGTGCTGGCGCGTGGAGTACAGGATGTGCCGCACAACTGGACACGATTCATCGTACTCGCACGCGCCGCCGATCGCGTTTCGTTACACCAGTAGCGGCACGGTCAACTCGCGGCCCACGGCCTGCGCCACCACGCGGGCCTGACGCATCATCGCGTCGAATGCGGCAAAAGTGAGCGACTGTTCACCGTCCGACTGCGCGCACGTCGGGTCGGGATGGACTTCCACAATCAATCCATCAGCGCCGGCGGCAATCGCCGCCATCGCGAGTGGCGCAACTAAAGCGGCCTGCCCCGCCGCGTGACTCGGGTCCACAATGACCGGCAAATGCGTCTCGCGCTTGAGCACGGGAATCGCCGCAATATCGAGCGTATTGCGCGTGGACGTTTCGTACGTGCGAATGCCACGCTCGCACAACATCACCTGCGTATTGCCCTGCGCCAGCACGTACTCCGCGGCCATGAGCAGTTCGGTGATCGTGGCCGACAAACCGCGCTTGAGTAGCACCGGGCGATGCGATTTCCCAATCTCGGTGAGCAGCGCGAAGTTCTGCATGTTACGCGCGCCGACTTGCAGCACATCGGCGAACTCCGAGACCAACTCCACCTGTCGTGGATCCAGCACTTCGGTCACCACCGGCAATCCCGTTTCCGCACGCACCTCGGCGAGCAGCTCCAGAGCTTCGCGTCCCATACCCTGAAACGCGTACGGCGACGAACGTGGCTTGAACGCACCACCACGCAACGCGCGCGCGCCAGACGCCTGCACGGCGTTCGCCGTTTGAAACAGCATATCGCGCCCCTCCACCGAACACGGACCTGCAATCACAACCAGTTCTGCACCACCGACGCGCGTGCCCGCCGCGTCCCCCAGCGACACAATCGTATCAGACCCCGCAAACGCACGCGACGCAATCTTGTACGGCTTGCCGATCTTGAGCACCTGTTCCACACCGGGCAGACGTGTGAGATTGGCCGCGATCAGTTTGTCATGATCACCAATGCAGCCAATGATGGTGCGTTCTTCGCCGCGACTGATGTGCGCGCGCAGTCCTGCACGCTCCACATGCGCCACAATGTTTTCTACAGCGTCGGCCGGTGTTCCAACTGCAGTCACGATGATCATACGGGTCCCGTTCCAGAGAGAGTGTTGGGATCCACTCGGCGTGTGCGATCTGCGTTGGCCAAACAAAAAAGGCCCGCGCATTGAGCACGGGCCTCGCAGATCGTCAGGTGGAGCGCGTTACGCGCAGCAATGCCCGACGCCGTGGCCCGTGGGGGTCGGCGTAAACCAATAGGCATAAAAGCTGGCGTTGTGGCGCATTGCACAATCCTGACGGGGTTCTGCTCATTTGTCAAGCAAGACCAGAATCTGTCGCCCTGACGTTACTTCTTTTGTTCTTTGGCCACCACGGTCGGCCACTTCGCGTCTGCCTTCACAATGTGGCCCGGCACGTCACGCAGCCACGACTTCTGCGTGCGCGGATCTTTGTTCAGATACAAGCGGCCGTTTTCTACGCGCCACGCGGAGGGATCAATGTCATACTTGCCGCCGCCCACCATGCCCATCGCGCAGTAGCCGCCGTACTGCGGTGCGTACGCGTCGGGCTTGGCCACAAATGCATCGCGATTGGCCGCCGATGCAAACTGGAACGTGGCGCCCTGCCACTTCGCAGTGAACGCGTTGGTGCCTTTGGTTGGTGCACCCGCCGTGAAGTACGCCACCGGATCATAACCGTGAATGGCCACGCCGTCCGCGTTCACATTCATCGGGATGGTCTGCGTCATCATCACCGATGGTGTCGCCGCGGGCTTGGGTTCCATCTGCGCGCTGGCGGTGTTTGGCATCACCCATAATGCCGCCGAGAGGGTGAGTGCGGCGACAGCGATTGCACGCGCGCGGAGCGGCGGCGCGTATGACATCGCGCGTGATGCCGTGCGTGATGAAGTGAGCGAGAGGCGATGCATGTGTAGAACTCCTGCGATTCGCGGAGGGAGTGACTGCGACGACACATCGATTGCCGACGCACACGGTGGACTGCCCTGACTAGTCCGCGCACGATGCACGAGTTCCCCTGCCTCGCACATTACGCTGCATTTGCGTACACTAGGCAATCGCGATCCCCTCACCACACCACACCCGGACACATGCCTCGCCACGCCGCCTCAAGCGCCCGCGGACCCGCCGCCATTGGCCCGTACTCTCACGCTGTATGGAGCGGGTCTGAACTGTTCTGCTCAGGACAAACGCCCATTGATCCCGCCACCGGCGCGCTGATCACCGGCGACGTGACCGCACAAACGCATCGCGTGTTTGACAACCTGCAAGCCGTACTCGAAGACAACGGCTTATCACTCGACGATGTCGTGAAGTGCAATGTGTACCTCATTGACATGGCCGACTTTGCGGCAATGAACGCGGCGTACGCCACACGATTTACCGCACCGTATCCCGCGCGCACAACGGTTGCGGTGGCGGGTTTGCCGCTCGGCGCGCGAGTTGAAATCGAACTGCTCGCGCGACGCGACTGACGCGCCACGCATCTGATATCGAGACCCCGTTCAGACGGGTACCGCACCACCGGTTCGCATGATGCCAGCGAGCAGTTCATAAGTTGTCGCCCAGGCCGCGCGTGCTTCGGGCGTAAATGCCGGTCCCAGCCCCTGCTCCAGCGTCCATAACAACGCGTCGCGCACCGTGATGTAGTGCGAATCGCGTACGCCGTAGCCCGCGTGCCGGCGCCCGAGCCCTTCAACGGCGGGCGCCAACGCATCAAGTCGATCCAGGTGCGCCACCGCGACCGCCAGCATCTGCATGAGCTTGTCACCTTGCGCATCCATCTCCGCATGCGCGAACAACGCGCGAAGCGAAGGGTCGAGCGTGAACAAGCGGTCGTAGAAGAGGCCCGCCGCTGTTGGCGCGATTGGGGTAACAAGCGCCCAGGTCTCGCGAACGAGGGCCCGTTGCTGACTGGTGAGCATAGTGCTGGGATTGGAAGAAGGGTGGCACGTTGTGTAACAATTGCCCGGACCGCAGTGGTCTCTCCCCACATACGAAATGCCCAGTTCGCCTCAGACATTTGCGCGCTGTGTCCGAGACCACCCCGGAATTCCGTACGACTTCGGAGTATGTCCCCGATCACGTCGAACGGCCTCGCTGCCCGAGTCCACGCGTCGCGATCGCTCTTGCAGAACCCTCGCACAACCCGGATCTTGAGACCTATGGAGAGCCAGCCGGATCTTCAGACCAGTGCTCCCGCATCTCCGCTGGACGGCGCGGTCTACGCTGAGCTCAAGCGGCTCGCGCGTCGACATCTGCGTGTTCACGCCGCCGGTGCCACTGTGAGCACCACCGATCTGGTACACGAAGCGTACCTCAAGTTCGGCGCATCCGGCGAAGGCGAATGGCAAAGTCGCGCACATTTTTTCGGTTCCGCCTCGCGCGCGATGCGGCAGGCGCTCGTTGACCACGCGCGCCATCGTCAGGCATCCAAGCGTGGCGGCGGTGCACGACCCGTCACGCTCACCGGGGGTGGTGCCGCCACCGACGAGCGTCTCGACGAAGTCCTGATTCTTGATGAAGCGCTCGATCGGCTGCGTGCGCTCGATGAACGACTCTGTCGCGTTGTCGAGATGCGGTACTTCGCGGGATTGGATGACGCGGAGATCGCACAGATTCTGGGCATCACCCCGCGCACCGTTGGGAGAGATTGGGTCAAGGCGAAGCTGTTTCTGGCGCGAGAGCTCGGACACGAGTGATGCCGCGCAACGACTCGGTCGCTCGCCTGACTGCCGATCGCTGGCGTCAGATCGACGCGATATTGGACCGTGCGCTCGATGTCGAACCCGCGGCATGGCCCGCGCTGGTCGCTGAAGCGTGCGGCGACGATGCGGAGTTGCGACGAGAGGTTGAGTCGCTGCTTGCCGAGTACGGTCGACTTGACGCAGTGCTCGCTGATGACGCAGGTGAGGTTGCCGCGTCGCTGGTTCGCGAGACGGAAGACGCGCAGCAAGCGGATCGCCTCATCGGTGAGCGCCTCGGCGCATGGCGCGTCGTGCGTCAGATCGGTCACGGTGGCATGTCACGCGTGTTCCTCGGTGAACGGGCCGACGGTGAGTTTGCGCAGCGCGCCGCCATCAAGGTGCTGCGCGCGGGTCTCGACACGGCGTCCGACTTTGAGCGGTTTCGCGCGGAGCGGCGCATTCTCGCCTCGCTCGCGCACCCGAATATTGCACGATTGTTTGACGGAGGCGTGGCGCCTGATGGCCGGCCGTACCTCGTGCTGGAGTACGTCGAGGGAGAGCCGCTCACCACGTACTGCGATACGCGCGGGCTCGACGTACCGACACGCCTTCGACTCTTTCTCGAAGTCGCAGAGGCGACGCAGTCGGCGCATCGACAACTCGTCGTCCATCGCGATCTCAAGCCGTCAAACATTCTGGTGGGGCGTGACGGCCGCCCTCGGTTGCTCGACTTCGGCATCGCCAAGATTCTCGAAACAGAACCAGGTGGTACTGGCTCAACCGGCGTCACGGGTGCGCCGGCCACCACGCAGCGTCGCTGGCTCACACCGCACTATGCCGCACCGGAACAGTTCAACGGTGGGCCAGTAACAACGTCGACGGACGTGTACCAGCTCGGCGCGGTGCTGTACGAACTGTTAAGTGGACACCGGCCGTTTGAATCGAGTGCGCTCACACGCGACTTCTTCAGCACGCAGCGTCATCGCGACGATCCCGCACCTCCTTCTGTGCATCGTCGCACGCTGCCGGGCGATCTGGACGCCGTTGTACTGAAAGCGCTCCGCTACGAGCCTGGCGCTCGTTATGCCTCCGTGGCGGAGTTTGCCGCCGACGTGCAGCGCGCGTTGAACGGTGAAGCGGTGGCCGCGCGCGATGGTGACCGCGCATATCGATGGAGTCGACGGATTCGGCGACACGCGTTGCCGCTCACGCTTGCAGCCACGGCCCTGCTTGTCATCACGGGCTACGTTGCCACGTTGTCAGTGCAGAACCGTCGTATCGCGCGTGCGCTTGCGCAGGCGACCGAAGAGCGCGCACGAGCAACCGCCGAGCGTGACCGCGCGGAACAAGCAACCAACTTTCTCTCGGGACTGTTTCGGGCCGAAGACGTTGGCTCCGCGCGGTCCGATACGATCAGCGCGCGCACATTGCTGGAACGCGGTGAAGCGCGCGCCAACGCACTTGAACGGCAACCGGCTGCGCAAGCGGCAATGCTGGATGTGATCGGCCTGGCGCGCGTGGACTTGGGAGCGTTCGACGAAGCGCGTCCAAGCCTCGAACGCACGCTCGCCATTCGACGCCAGATTTTCGGAGATTCGCACCCCGACGTCGCGCGAAGTCTCGCCAACATTGCCAAGCTCGACGAGCGTGTCGGTCGATTTGCAGAAGCCGAACAGGGTTATCGCGCCGCACTGGTTCGGCTGCGCGTACGACTCGGCGATACGGCACAGGAGACGCAGGAAACGCTACTCGACCTCGGCGCGGCGTTGCATGCCGCGGGACGGCATCGCGAAGCATCACAGGCGTTCGCGGAGTGGGAGCGCGGCGTTCACAGTCGTCCGCCGCGCCGCGACGATCGCGGCGCACAACAACTCAAACTGCTTGGTGATTACACCGGCGCGGCCGTCGACGTTGACAGCGCGGCGCTCGCACGCGCAGAACGGTATTTTCGTGATGCCATCGCGATCTGGCTTGAATTGCACGACGCGCAACATCCGAAGATTGCGAGCACGCAAACCGCGCTCGCACACGTGCACGATCAACAGCGGCGCTTCGTCGAGGCAGACACACTTTACGCCGCCGCGCAAGACGCCCTGCGCAGTCGGTATCCTGACGGACATCCAGACCTCGCCGAAACACTCTACCTGCAAGGCCGAAGCTACACATCACGTGGTCGCTACGCAGACGCGGAACCCATACTGCGCGAGAGCGCGGAAATGGTGGGTCGATTCTTCGGACCTGATCATCCGCAAGTTTCCGCATACCTCTCCGCATACGGAGACGCACTGCGTGGTGCAGGGAAAAACACGAAGGCGGTGCAAGTGCTGCGTGATGCTGAGGCACGCCTTCGACGCCAGGTTGGCGAACACAACATCATGACGATTCGCACCCGGGTACAGTTGAGTGACGCGTTGCTCGCGCTTGGCCGAGCGCGAGATGCTGAAGCCATCCTGCGTCCGGCGTACGAGCGGTTGGCTGCCGATCGCGGCGTGAATGATCGGCACGCGCAGCAGGCACTACGTACGCTCGTGAAGCTCTACGAGTCACACGGTCGGCAGGCCGAGGCAGCACGATACCGTTCACAACTAGATCCGAGTGTGCGCGGCAACTCACCCGGATGATCTCCACGCCGCCGAAGATCCCGCAGCGGGTGTACCGATCGGCGCGCGAGTTGAAATCAAACGGTTCGCGCGACGGGCGTAACGCCGAGCACGTTAGCGAACCACCCGCTTGCGCAAAAACTCCGCACGGTTGAGCTCAGCGAACAGACGCTTGGGCGCGATGCGCAGATACGCATCGCAGACGAGCTCTTCGACATCCCGCCATCGCGGACGTTTATCAATCCACACGCCAACCCAACCACTTTTTCCGACGTATGGCGGCACGAAGTAACGCGTCGGATCGCCGGCCACAAGTTGTCGCTGATTTTCTGCGGCGCAGTGCAGCCACACACCGTGTCTGCCCGCGCCGTGATGATTGGTCGGCGCGGCGTACATCGCGAAGATTTTGTTCTTGACGCGAAACGTTGGCTCGCCCCACGCTTCTACCTCGTGTGCGTGCGGTAGTGCGAGACAGATTGCTCGCACTCGTTCGAGCGGGGAGTTCGACATGCGTGTCAGAAGCGCGATGTACGCCGTGTGTGTATCATGCCGACAAGTCGCAGCGGGTGCCTACCGCGCAAGCACCCGCCCGCGCAGTACAACGTGGCGAATGCCGCGTGTCGCAGCAATGTCCACGAGCGGATCCGCCTCAAGCAACAACAAATCGGCGACAAAACCCGGCGCGACCGCACCGTGCGTTGCAGCACGCCCCATCACTCGCGCTGGAACCACGGTCGCAGTCGCTAGCGCTGCAGCCGGCGAAAGCCCCGCTTCCACGAGATACGCCAGCTCGGCGTGAATGTTCGGCAGCGCGGCGCTGTCTGATCCAATCAAATTGTCTGTGCCGGCAACAATCGGGACGCCACGTTCGTGGGCGCGACGAGTCAGGGCGAGTGACCACGCACGCATGCCCAGTGGCGACTCGCGCGACAGAAATACATACAGCGTGGGCTCCAGCACCGTACCCGCCTTCGCCATCGCGTCAACCAGCGTCTTAATCTGCGCGCCTTCTACTGCGACAGAGGCGTACGGTCCCTCCGCACGATTGAACACATCACCGGCCTGCAGACTCGCCGCGCCCTGCCACGACAGATACGGCACGTGGGTAAGCACATCCACACCCGACTGCACCAACTGCAGTGGTCGCGCTGGAAATACGGTGCCATGCGCAACGACACGCATCCCCTGCACGTGCGCTTCCGCCGTAATGCGCGCAGCCAGTGTGCTGTCGAGCATCGCATACAGTTTGAGCAGCTCCGCACCCGATCCGCGCGCTCGCGCGACGGCGCGCACCAGATCCGTGGTGTCGGTCATCGCTTGCGCCCACGGCGCAGTACCTGGCGCAAAGCCAACGCCAGCGCCGCGAAAACGAGGGTCAATGAAAAAGCCCGGTCCCGCCAGCACACTCGCGTACACGATCTCAGGGGCGGCCAGCTCCTTCGTGATAACCTGTCGCGCGTACTCTCCCGCCACTCGTGCGTCACCGGCCATGCTGTTCACCATCGTCACACCACCGCGCGCCGCACGCTCAAGCGCCGCCGCTTGTCGAGGCACGAGATGCACGTGATGATCCACCAGGCCGGGAATCGCGTACGAACCTCGTGCGTTCAGCAAGACATCCACCCTCTCAGGCAGCGGTGCATCAAGCGCCGAGACAGCGGCAATCCTGTCACCACGAATCACGATGCGCTGCAGGGCGCCCGTACGCGCGGCCGCAACATCTACTACCCGCACCGAATCAATCACCAGCACAGGAGACGAAGCATCATGCCCTGTCGCGCGCTGCGCGTGCGCGGGCGTCCCAATCGCGAGCGCAAACAGTGCACACCACGCAGCAGCATTCATGCTCACGTCCACGCCGCCGACAGCACGCGCGCAAAACTTCCGCCCAGCACTAACCTGATCGTCTCATCTGAATGCCGCCTGCGCACCATCGCTTCTGTCAGATCAAACAAACGCTTGGGATGATCCAGACCATCCACATGCGCGCCACCATTTTCGGCAAAGTACGCGTTGTATCGCGAAAAGTTCGGCTGATTGCTCGGCACACCACCACCGTCGTTGCGCATCGGATTCGCAAGCCCGGCCATATCGAGGTCGCTGCCCACACCAACATGCTCGGCGCCAATCAGCCGGATCAGATGCTCCACGTGATCGGCCACGTGTTCCACCGTCACGGGCGGTGCCGGGCGAATCATGAAGCGAATCATTGGCACCCCAACAACTCCGCCCTTCGCCGCGAGCTTCTTCAGCATGTCGTCCGTCTTGCAGCGTGCACAGTTCTCGAGCAGCGCGCGCGCCGACGCATGCGTGAACAACGGCGGCTTTTTCGCGGAGTCAAGCGCATCGAGCGTGGTCTGATCACCGCAGTGCGACAGATCCACGACCATGCCCACCTGCTCCATGCGCGCCATCAACTCCGCACCAAACGCAGTGAGCCCGCTGTCGCGGTTCTCCAGAAATCCCGCGCCCGTTCGACTTTGCATGTTGTACGTGAGCTGCGAAACACGCTGCCCGAGCGCGTGGAATGCGTCGACGTCTGCCGCCGTACGAAAGTGATCCGACGTTTGCGTCGACATCAGAATACCGATCTTGCCCGACGCACGAATGCGCGCAATATCGCGTGGTTCGTCAATGCGCGTAAACCAGTCGCTGTGCGAGGCAACAAACCCGTTCCACTCAGCGAGGTGTCGCAGCATGCCCTCGTACGTTCCCGCGCCGCTGCCGAGCGCGAGAATGTTCACGCCAGATTCACGAAATGTGGCAAAGTGTTCCGCGGTGAACGCCGACGGGTCGCGCTTCCATTGCTGGGCGAGCGGGATATTGGATTTTCGAAAGTCGTCGAACGCGAACTGACAGAGCATATCAATCACCGTGCTCTCGCGCATCAACGCAACGGTACGGGCCGAGTATTGCGCGGTGCTGTGCGCAAAGAGCTGATAACGCCCACGCAGGATGGCGGGTGCAGCCACCACACCAAGCACCGTGGTGGCGAGGGCACGAAGAGCGTCGCGTCGTTGCATGGCGAACTGGGTGGGAGTCGTGATCACCGGCGCGAGGATCGCGGCGTGTTTCAAGCAGTTCCGCTGCTGATACTGCGCCGCCGACACCACTGCTGGCAAGAAGCGAGACGCCGATCAGCCCGAACTGAACCGATACGGCAACGCACGCTCCGCTGCATCTCGGCGCCGAAAATCTCGCGGCGACACCCCCACCACACGCTTGAAGACTTTTGAAAAACTGAACGCGTCGCTGTAGCCCACCGACTGCGCGATCTGCTCCATCGAGTGCGACGTCTCACCGAGTAAACGCATGGCGTGCTGCACGCGCGTGTTGCGCAAATACTGGAGTGGTGTGTCACCAACCGCTTCGCGAAACCGCTCGGCCAGCACCGTCCGCGACACGCCAACGCGCGACGCCAGTTGCTCGAGCGTCCAGGGCTGTGCGCAGTCTTCGTGCATCAAGGTGACCGCTGCATGCACCGCCGGATCACGCAGCACAATACCGAGTCCTGCTGACGACGCGTGCTGTTGCAACGCCGCGCGCAGCACGTAGGTGAAGATCACGTCGAGCAGCCCGTGCAACACACCCTGACTGCCAAGTTGTGGTGACTCTAACTCGGCGCGAATCAGCCCCGATGTCAACGCCAGTGGTGACTGTTCGGCCACCTCGCTGGCGCGCATAATGAACCATGCGGGCAACTGCGCGAACATCGGATGCAGCGGCGTATTCCACAGTTGATACGCGCCGCTGATCACCCGCGTCGCCACGTACGCGTTGTTGTTGTCCGCCACCAACAATCCCGCCAGATCCACCACCGAATGCACCGGCACAGCACCAAGCGCCGCCTCTGTGGCGAGTATGTGTGTGCAACCGCGTGCCATCAGCGCGATGTCGCCCGCTCCCAGCGCCGTCGGAGACGCCAGGCCCGGCGCGTGCAGCCAGACCGGCCCTTGGGTCACGATATGCAAGCCAATGCTCCGGTCGCACGGAAACCGGAGCGCCCTGGTACGGTCGAGGGCGCGCAGATCGAGCATCCGGCGCACCACGCCTGCCTCCTGAAGCACGTGGGTCAGCAGGTCCATGAGGCGATCGAGCTCAGAGTTTGGAAGATCGTGACCACAAGAAGCGTACGTTTGGACATGTAATCCGAATATATAGCGATTCAAAGTCCGTGCAACTCAGGTGATTATGGAAACGGACGTTGTGTTCACCCATCTCACCGGAGCATTGCATGTTGACCACGCTTGTCGTTGGAGCCAACGGAACCGTTGGACGCGCCCTTGTCCCGCTACTTCACGCGCTCGGACATCGCGTGCGAAAAGCCACCAGCCGTCCGCCCGCCGCAGCTGACCAGGTACACCTGGATCTTGAGAGTGGCCAAGGCGTGAACGAGGCGCTCGCCGGCGTGAACCGCCTGTTTCTGTTGTCGCCCCCGGGGCACGCCAGGCAGGACGCGCTGCTGAACCCAATCGTAGACGCGGCACGCGCTGCCGGCGTCGAGAAGGTCGTGCTGATGTCCGCCATGGGGGCCGACGCAGACGACAACGCGCCACTGCGCCAGGCGGAACGTCACCTCGAAGCATCAGGACTCGCGTACAACATCATTCGCCCGAACTGGTTCATGCAGAACTTCCAGTCGTTCTGGCTGCCCGCCATTCTGGCTGAAAGCAAGATTCTGCTTCCCACGGGCACCGCAAAGGCAAGTCTGATCGACGCGCGTGACATTGCCGCGGTTGCGGCCGCGTTGCTGAATGATCGCGAGCACGACAATCAGGCGTTCGATCTCACGGGCGCCGAGTCCATTGATCACGACGAGATCGCCGCGATTCTCACGCGCGAATCCGGACGGACCATCACATACGTGGACATTCCGCCCGATGCGATGCGCGGTCCGCTTCTGCAGGCGGGGCTGTCACCAGAATACGTGGAGCACCTGCTGCTCATTCTCAACTTTTACAAGCTCGGATATGCCGAGCGGACGACAGATGCGGTGGAGCGCATTACCGGTCGTGCGCCGCGCCGCTTTGCGGATTATGCGCGGGATCATCGCAACGTGTGGGCGGTTTCGGAGACTGTCGCGAGGTAGTTGCGCCCCACAGCTACTTTTCGCGCATGACTGACCTCATTCGCGAATCTCTCCAGACGGCATTGGGTGCCTCGTTCACCCTCGGCCGGGAACTTGGCGGTGGCGGCATGAGCCGCGTGTTCATCGCCCACGACGGGACGCTTGGCCGCGACATCGTGGTCAAGCTCCTCTCGCCCGAGTTGGCGCAGTCACTGTCGGTGGAGCGCTTCGGCCGGGAAATCGCGCTTGCGGCCGCACTGCAACATGCGAACATCGTTCCGGTGCTATCGGCCGGCGCCACGGCGGAAGGCCTGCCCTACTACCTGATGCCGTTCATTGAGGGATCGTCGCTGCGCGATCTGGTAGCCGACCACAAAGGTCTGCCGATCAGCGATGTGCTCTTGATCCTCAACGATGTGTCTCGAGCACTGGCGTACGCGCACAGTCGCGGCGTGGTGCATCGCGACATCAAGCCGGACAACGTCATGCTGTCCGGCGGCGCCGCCCTCGTCACCGATTTCGGTATTGCGAAAGCGATGAGTTCGGCGCGCACGGCGCCGCGTTCGGGTTCCGCACCAAACGAGCAGCTCACGCAGCTCGGCACGTCTATCGGCACGTCGGCCTATATGGCGCCTGAACAAGGGGCCGGCGACCCCGACACGGATCATCGCGCCGACATCTATTCGCTCGGCGCGATGGCCTACGAGTTGCTCACCGGACGCCCACCATTCGGCGACCGTCCGGCACACGCGCAGCTGGTAGCGCACATGGTCGAGGCGCCGGCGGCAATCGCGACGCACCGGGCCGACGTGCCGGAGCCGCTGGCGCAGCTGGTGATGCAGTGCCTGGAGAAAGATCCGGACAAGCGTCCGCAGCAGGCGACCGCCATCCTCGACCGTCTCGCGAACGCCAATCAGGTCAGGAGCGAGAACCGTACTGGTTCGCACACGAACGCTGCGCCTGCGGCCGGCAAGGGCTCCCGCGCCAAGCTGCTGGTCGCGGCTGCCTTCGCCGTGGCTGTGGTTGCGGGCGGCGCGTGGTTTGCCACACGTTCACCGAACGGGCCATCAGGGCCCGACGCGACATTGCTCGCCGTCATGCCCTTCACCGTGCGCGACGACGCCTTGGGCGTGTGGCGCGAAGGGCTCGTTGACATTCTCGCGCGCAGTCTCGATGGCGCCGGTACACTGCGCACTGTGTCGCCGTCCACGAGCATTGCACAATCCGCCACGCGCGCTGATGTCACCACGGCCACAGCGCTCGGCAACGCGGTTGGCGCCGGACTGGTCGTGTTCGGCGAGCTTAATCCGGTCGGCCGCGATTCGGTGCGCGCTCGCGTCGCACTGGTGGACGTCGCCCGCGGTGTGGTGCAACACAACGTTGACGTAAGCGGCGACGCGACGCGCATTGATGCGTTGGCGGACTCCGTGGTGATCCAGTTGCTGCGCGCGCTTGGCAGCAGCGGCACACTGGCTGGCGGTACGCGATTGGCATCCATGGGCACGTCGTCGTTGCCCGCCTTGAAAGCATTTTTGCAGGGGCAGCAGTTCTACCGACGCGGCGTGACGGACTCGTCGTTGGCCGCGTACGAATCGGCGGTCGCCATCGACTCGCTGTTCGCGCTCGCGTGGCGCGGCGTGGCGTCGGTGTACATCCGCACTGGTCGTGAAGCATTGCCCGAGGCGCAGGCCGCACTGGATCGCGCCATTCGTTTGCGTCGCGGCGGCAGTCCGCGTGACAGTTTGTTGTTGCATGGCGACTCCTTGCGGCTCGCGGTCGTACGCCGCACACCGTCTGCGAATGACGCCGTCGACGACATCCCTGGGCTGAGCGCACTCTTTGCAACGCTTACGGAAGCAACACGTCGCTATCCGAGTGACGCCGAACTGTGGCTCGAGCTCGGTGACGCGGGCTATCACTTTGGCGAATTTGGTGGACGTGCGGACAGCGTTGCGCTGAATGATTTCGAGCGCGCCATCGCACTTGATACGATGATGCTGGTGCCGCAGTTGCACGCGTATCAGTTGGCGCTTCGACTGAGCCGCTTCCGGGACGCCGCTCGGTACGCACGTGGTGTGGCTCGACTCGCGCCGCAGCTCGCACCGTACTACACCACGTTGGCCACGGTGCTCGATTCCGCTCCAGCACTCAGTGCTGTTGCTCGTGCGCATCTTGATACGGCTGACGCGCGCACCGTTGCGTTTGTGATGCAGGAAATCGGGAACGTTCCGGAAGCCACACCGTTGTCACAGATCGTGACCACAATCCAGCTGCAACGACTCGCGCAGAATCCGGCATTGCCCGACTCTGCGCCGTTCGCGCGATACGCGCTGATGCTGCAGGCGAAGGGAGGCAAAAACATCGCGTCGGGGGCGCCGCTTACCTTTGTAGATCGCACACAGCTCGCGCGCATCGGACTGCTTCCCACAGAACCCGTACTCACTGAGGCGCGGCAACTACTGACCAATGATCCGAACACCGCGCTCGCAGCCATGCCCTTGCTGGCGGCTGCGGGCGACACGGTTGCCGTGGCCGCCATGATCGGCCCGTCGGATTCCCTGGATGCACAACTGCGCACGACCGGCAACACCACCGCCGCACATCGTGGTGATCTGGCGCGCGCGTATCTCGCGCTCGCGCGTGGAGATTCGGCAAGCGCGTTACGCACACTCTTGAGCCTGCCCATGGCAACATGCGGCAACGCACCGTGCGCCGTACTGACCACTGCACCCATGCTGATGGCGGCAAAGCGCAACGCCGACGCGGCGCGTGTGCTCGATCGTGCGTTGCCTTCCAGCACCGGGTCAATCACGCTTCCCCGCGCGATGGCATTGCGTGCTGAGGTCGCCGAACGAATGAGCGATCGGTCAACAGCACGTTATTGGTATCAGCGCGTGATTGCGCAGTGGGGCGCGGGTGATGCCGCGGTGCAGCCTGCTGTGCAAGCGGCGCGCGCCGGGCTTGGTCGGGTGAAGTGAAGCTATTGTTCTTGAATATGCTGAGCGACGAACTGCAGCACGTTCGTCACAACAACAACGCGTGACGGCTCGCGCGCACCAGCATCAACGGTGACTGCTCACTACTCAATCGATGCACGTTGATGTGCGCTGGCAACTGTGCAAGCCACCGCTCATGCTGTTCACGACTGCGCTGCGTGTGCCCGGAAACATCATAGAGCGCCGCCCACTTCATGAACGCGTTGTGTGCGTCATGCAACTCACCACCAGCGGCGATGCGCGCGTGACCGTATCGTGTAACTTCACGCTCACGCAAACGCGCCATGCGGACACTCGGATCAAGCGTCAGGAAGATCACATCGGTGAGATATGGGATGAAGACGTCTCCCCATCCGGCGAATGATCCCGACAACATCCAACGGCTCTGATTGGAAAGCGCCGCGTCGAGCCGCGCGATGCGCTCCGGGATACTCCGCTTCTGTTGAAACGGTGGATTGCTCGGCAGCCAGTAGAAGTCGTCGGTGTCAAAGCACGCGTACTGCAGTTCCGCGGCGAGCGCGCGGGCGAGCGTGGAGGTCCCTGATCCAGACCCGCCGAGCACATGCACGCGACGAGCGGCGGTGTCGTTCACCCTCCACGCTCGATGGTAAGTCGGCCCACCTGCGGCACGTCGTCATCATCGGTGACGCGAATGTCCTGTGTGCTGTGTTCGTAGACGTAGATCCGTCCGTCGGCGCCCTCAGCGATGCCCTTTGCGAGCGCAAGCCTCAGCACTGGTACAACACGATGCATTGTGGCCTCAGTGAAGTGAGTCAAGCGAAAGTGAGTCCGCGTACGTGGGGATGCAAGTATATGTGACAAGCGACTGTGCACGCCGCTCTGCAGTGCTCTGTGGGAAGGCGCATGAAATTTCACGTCGAAGTGACGTTTGGCGTGGAATCAAGGTTTGTTCAGCAGCGCAGGTTGCACTCATGGACTCCAGCCACGCTACGATGCATCCTGGTATAGCAGCACGCATTGGTCGGCCGCTTCTTGCCGCGACGCTTGTCGTATGTACGGCTTTTGACAGCACGCATGCGCAGCGGGTGAGCGCGCGCTCCGATTCAATCTCTCTCACCGATCTCGAGATCGATATTCCCAGCTACGTAGCGCTCGCGGGTGAGCGTTTCGTGTTGGTCTCCGGACCCGCACAGTATCTCGGATGGGTCGACCTGGAGACCCGTCGCGCGACTCGGCTCGCCCGAACCGGCGAAGGCCCGGGTGAGTTTAGCGCAATCGGCGCCGTATTTGGTTGCTCAGATGCCGCTGGGTGGATCGACCGAAACTTGCGACGCATCGTGTGGCTCTCACCTGAGACTGGACAGTACGTCAAACAACTTGCTCTTCCATCCGACGTCGCCGTATTCGGCCTGCCAGTGAGCGCGACTTGCAAAGACGGTGCGGTGTGGTTCGCGCTTGAGAGTCGCACGTATGGAAAAGCCGCGGTCGTAACCGACACCGTACGCGTGTTTCGCACGAGCGGCGACGATACCCGGGTACAACGTGTTGCAACGGTACTGGGTAGCACACGGTACGTTCGCGCTGAGGGATCGCTGACCGCTTCGCTCCGCGCACCGTGGACCGCACATCAACACACGTGCTCTGGTTCCAGACAAATGAAGACGGCGAGTCATGGTTGCTGCGAACCGCTCGACCCTGACGCTACAGCGTGAGCCGTACAACACGCTCACGAATCCACTGTGCCATCGCCGCTTCCGTCAGTGAACCCGCCGCGAGTGCGGTCATCACCTGAACGACTTCTGTCTCGGTTGCGTCAAGCTCTTTCGCGTTGAGCCCGAGAAACACCATCGTGATAAGAAACGCCGTGCGCTTGTTGCCATCGTTGAACGGATGTCCACGCACGAGTCCGAACGCGTACGCGTACGCGGCCGCGAGTGTCGCGAGGTCGGCGTCCGGCTCGTAGTGCGCCTTTTGTTTCGGCCGTGCAAGCGCCGCTTCCAGTGCATTCTCGTCGCGAACGCCCGGCAAGCCGCCGTGCTCGCGCAGGTGGTCCAGATGCACGGCATCCACGACCAGCCGCGGAACCCACCGAACCATCGCTTACTTCGCCAGTTCGCGCAGCGCGTTGCGGAACTTCTTCGCCGCGTGCGCCGCGATTGCGAGTCCGGCCTCGACGTCCGGATCATACGGCGTCAGCAGAATGCCGCGATCCGTTTCAATGGCCAGCACACGATCTCCGGCCTCGAGGTGCAGCCGTTCGGCCATATCCTTCGGGATTGTCGCGCCGATCGAGCCCCCAACCTGACGCAGCGTAAGTTCGCGGACCATGCGTGCTCCGTAGTACAAGTGTGCTATTAATGTAGCATTTGTGTGCTACATCGCAAGGCGCTGGTTGACAGCACCACCCATCCACTTCTAACCTACGGAATAACCAGTAGTTGCCAGCCGCGCGCGCTCGCTTGCGTCAACCCAGCGGCCTCCGCCCCCTCCCCAGGCACATGACACGTACCCCAGCAACGCTCGGCGCGCTTGCCCTGCTGACCGCCACCGTTCTCCACGCCACCGGCTGCGCGAACGCGTCCGACACCGCCGACCTCTCCGCCCGCGGCACCGTCCGCGACAGCGCGGGCGTGACGATCGTGGAGCACGCCGGGCTGCCCTCCGAGCTGCCGGTCTGGACCATCGCCGACTCGGCCGAGGTGCGGATCGGGTCGATCGACGGAACGGGCCCGGAGGTGCTTGGACGCGTAGTCGGCCTCGCGCTGCTTCCCACCGGCGCCGTGGTGGTAGCCGATGCGCAGGCGCTCGAGCTACGCGCGTTTGATCAGAGCGGCTCGCACCTTTGGACGGCCGGACGCAGTGGTGAGGGACCGGGCGAATTCATTCGCACCATCTCGCAGTTCAGCCGGCTGGGCGCGGACTCACTGCTCGCGAGCGATGCCAGTGGGCGGCTCATGGTGTTCGGACCGGACGGCTCGTACGCACGACTGGTGCGACTGGCCGAGCCGGCCGAGGGCATCAGTCGCAGCCGCGTGATTGGTGCACTGGGCGACGGAACGCTCGTGGCAACGCACAGCACAATCGTCGCGAACAACAATGAAATTCCAACCGGCGTCATGCGCGGACCGGAGCGGGTCGCGCTGCTCGACTCGGCCGGCGCAATGCGCAAAGCGCTGGCTGAGTTTCGGTCTCAGGAATCCATCATCAAGGTGAGCAGAACGGCGTCTGGACAGATCAACAGTATTGAAGTCCGACGACTCAGCATGGGCCGAGGTTCGGTGTTCGTTGTTGGCGAAAACAGCGTGGTCGCAGGCGAGACCGATCGTTTTGAACTCGTTCGCTACGATGTCGATGGTGACAAGACGACAATTGTGCGTGTGGCGATGCCAGTGACATTGCTCAGCAGCAACGCGCGCCAGCAGACGCTCGCGCGGGACTCGAACGCCGTGGTGTCAGACACGTTGCCCGCCTTCGGCAGCGTGCGCATTGACGACGCCGACAGAATCTGGGTGCAGGAGTTTGTGCCCATGTTCGAGGAGCGCGCGGCGCATTGGTATGTGATCGACAGCACCGGCGCGTTTATCGCACGCGTCACCGTGCCGCGCCGATTTGATCCACGTGCATTCGCGGGCGATCAGGTGTGGGGCGTTCGACTGGATGAGCTGGATGTGCCGTACGTGGAGCGGTATCGCATACGGCAATAGATGCAACGAATACTGCGACCGGTGTATGACCACTGCGCCAACTCGTCAGAAGCTCGTCAGGCGAGACGCACAATCACCGCAACCGGGCCCAGCCGTGAAAAAGACCAAAGAGTTCAGCGACATTGCCAAGGCCATGGCGAAGATCGATTTCTGCATGATGCAGACCGTCGGCGAGCACGGCGTGAACACGCGCCCGATGTCGAACAATGGAGAAGTGCAGTACGACGGCGACAACTGGTTCTTTGCGCGTACCAGTTCCACCAAGATCGCCGAAATCTCGCGCGACGATCGCGTGCAGCTCACGTTCTCCGATCACGACGGTCCGAGCTTTATTTCCGTTTGGGGCAGCGGCACGATCGTGGACGATGCGGACCTCAAAAAGAAGTACTGGCACACGTCACTTGAACAGTGGTTCGAGAATGGTCCCGAGGATCCCGATGTGTCGTTGATCAAAGTCTCGGCCGAGCGCATTCAGACGTGGGGTCGTATTGGTGACGCGGTGCTTGAATAGTTGCGCGCGATAGCCAAGCGTTATTCGAACACGCGCGGCCTGACTTTCCGCGACAGAAAATGCGCCGCCCCGTCGGCATCACGCTCGAGCAAGATCACGACGTCACCATACGCGTCAATCAACTCGGGCGTGCTGCCTTGCATGAATGGTGGAGCTCCTGGTGGCGGATTGTTGATCTTGCGCGGCGGCCCGCGCGGGATGTCGAGACTGCCTGCGAATACGCCGAGCGTGTCGTAGATCGTCCATCGATCGGGCGCGGTGTCGTTCGCGGGAAAGTCGCGAACCCACAACCGTCCGGTGCCATCAATCTTGATGTTGCGGTAGAATGGCCACATTTGTGCTTCACTCTGATTGCGCACATCAGAAGCGTTTGGACTGCCCATCGCGGCGGCGGGACCACCGAGCCATCGTACGGCAGAACGTTCGTCAATTCGACGTGCCTTGTCTGCCATGCGCACGATCTGGTCGAGCGTACCGTCCTTTTTGTAGCGGCGCACTTCGTTGGTACGCGGGTCGCTCACGTACACATGTTCTCCGTGCGGATGCAAGCGGATGTACTGCGCAACGCCGCGAAATGCGTATCTCGGAAACACACCGAGCGAATCCAGCAAGTGACCGTCGTCGCTTTGTCGCACTACCGCGCGATTTTGCACGTCGTTGTTGCCTGATGCGGCGAAGTCGTGCGAGAGCAGTGAGCCGTCGTCAAAACAGCCATCACCCGTGAGACGGAAATCCTGCCGCATCGTCTGACGCACAATCCCTCCGCGCGAGTCGAGCACGCTCACACGACGTTGGTCGATCACGATCAGCGTATCATCGGCCGCTCGGCAAATGCTCTCAATGCCAGCGAACTCTCCGGGTCCTTCGCCCTCGCGCCCGATCACAGCACGTTGCACCCCTGCGGAATCAAACACACGTACCCGCGTCCAATCGATGACGGCGAACCCGCCATCCGAAAGCACAACGCCGGATAAATATCCGTTGTTGTGATTGAACTCGTCGTCTTCGCGTTCCTTCAGGCCACCGACGTCACGCAACACCAAATCATCCAGCTGCAACGTGGCCGCGGCGCCAAGTCGAGCGCGGTTGTTCACCTCGACAACTCCATTCACAAGCGTGCGCTCGACACGTCCGTCGGCAGACTCGTGGGTGCACGACGCCATCGCAATGCTCAGCAGGCCTACGCGTGCCACCTGTTTGGTAAAGACGGGATTGATCACCGGTTCACTGAGATTGGGGAAAATCGGCCAAGGCGCAGCTGACGAATAAAGAGTCTTGGACCAGCCCACCCTGCAGCGATCGTCAGCCACAGGCCAACGAGCAACGCGATCGATTCCGCGGACGCTTCCGAAAGCTCCCAGCCGGCGGACCACACAAACAGCGCAGTTCCGATTCCACCCACGATCATCGCCGTCACCGCCAGTACGCGACGCGAGTGATCGTCGAACGCTCCCATGCGTGCGCCAATCGCAAACGCGCATGTGGAAACGAACGCAGTCGGCAGCATAAAGAGCACTGCAATGGCGGCTGCGAAAAAGAACATCATCATCGTGGCAACCATTGCGCCGGCCAGGCCGCCGGTTGGTTGAGCGACAATCGTGTAGATCGTGGCGCGCACCGCGAGAGCGGCGGTGAAGATGAGCACGCCGAGCGTCGTTCCCGCAGCGGCCCAGTAGAGGCAGAGCAATCCGACGGACAGTTGTGCGAGCGTCATTCTCTGATCGGCCACGGCACCGGAATCACCTCAAGCCCATCAATGCCGCCAAAGTCGTCGGGATTGCACGTGTACACCGGCAACGCGTGCGACAACGCGGTAGCGGCAATCATCGCATCATAGGATCGGGCTGCCGTTTTGCGACCGGACTGCCTGAGCGATGCCGCCACACGCCCGAAGCTGCGAGCAGCGGCCGCGTCGAACGGCAGTGCGTCAAAGTCTGATTCGGCCTGCTGCAAATGCGCCTGTCGGGCGGCCCGCTCCGAATCTGATGTCGCCACCAACGGGCCGACCGTCAGCTCCGCCAACGTGATCGCTGTGATCAACGGTTCAGCCGGCAGGACGCTCGGGTCAGCCAGTTGACTGAGCAGAATGACGGTGCTGGTGTCGAGGATTCCTCGGGCGTGTCGAGCGTGGTCGATCACAGGGAGGCGTCCATGACCTGATCGAGATCGGCGCGAAACTGCTTCGCGTCCACCAACGGCAACTTGGACCACCGCTTGAGCAGCGTGGCTGCCGACAGCGCTCGTCCGGCGACCGGCCGCAGTTCGGCAATGGGCTCGCCGTCCATCGTCACGGTGAGCGTTTCGCCTCCTGCGACGCGCTGGAGGACGCGTCCCCCATGATTACGAAGCTCGCGCACAGAAACGTGATCCATATTGTAGTGTATCACGCGTGATACGTTCGGACAAGGCGGCTTTGCTGGGGCCGATCGTCAGCGGATCACATTTCGACAACGTAGCTTCACACCGTTACCTCCCATCACCGGCGCGCGCGAGTCTCCGCGCCGCCGACCCTCACCAATCCCAGCTCATGCTTCAAAAAGCTCTCCTCATCGGCGTACTCGCCGTGAGTGCCACCAGTGCCGACGCCCTCGCGCAGCCGCGCGGCCGAGGAGGCCCTCCGGGCCCAACGCCGCCGCCCACCAACCCGCAGGCGCTGCCGGTAGACCGTGCCAATGCACCGTATGTGCGCTCGACGCCGGCCACCGACCCGATGATCAACAAGATCTTTGAGGAAGGCATGCAGCGCTCGCAGGTCATGCAGTTCGCACAAGTATTGCTCGATTCCATCGGGCCTCGGTTGACGGGATCGTCCGACGCCGACCGCGCGCAGGCCTACATGCTGGCCACGTTCAACAAGTGGGGCGTTCCCGCGCGCATTGAGAACTACGGCACCTGGAACAGCTTCAAGAACGGCTCCGCGTTCGGCGAGTTGTTGTTCCCGCGCGTGCGTGGACTTGAAGTCACCGCGATGGGATGGACTCCCGGCACCAACGGACAGTGGGTTGAAGGCAATGTGGTGGTGATTCCCGATACCGTCGTCACGCCGGAACTCTTCGCTGCGTGGGTTCCGTCGGCACGCGGCAAGTTCGTGTTGCTGAACGCACCGCAGCTCTCGTGTCGCATGGCGTCACAGTGGGCGGAGTTCGGCACGCCGGAATCGCGCGACCGTTTGCGGCAGGAGCAGAGTGCACTCTCCGCTTCGTTCAACCAGCGTGTACTCGCCGGCGGTGGACCGGGCAACATTCAAGCCAAACTCAAGGCGGCCGGTGTGCTTGGCGCATTGACCACCAACTTCTCGCAGTATCCGGGCATCAACAAAGTATTTGGTTCGGCGAAGCAGGAGGTTCCTACGGTTGACGTCGGCTGCGAAGACATGGGTCTATTGTATCGTCTCGCCGCAAACAATCAGTCGCCGAAGATTCGCCTGATGGTCACCGCAGAAAAGGGACCGGAGCGCCCGGTTGGCAATGTTGTTGCGGAGATCAAAGGCAGCACACTGCCAAACGAATACGTGGTATTGTCGTCGCACTTTGATTCGTTCACCGGTGGCTCGGGCGCGACCGACAACGCCACGGGTTCACTCACGATGATCGAAGCGATGCGCATTCTGAAGACGGTGTATCCGAATCCCAAGCGCACGATTGTGATCGGTTTGTGGAACTCCGAAGAACAGGGACTCAACGGCTCAAAGGCGTACGTTGAGATGCATCCGGAAGTGATTGAAGGCATGCAGATGCTGTTCAATCAGGACAACGGCACGGGTCGCATTTCGTCGATCAGCCCAGGTCCGTTCGTACACGCCGGCGCGTTCCTCACGCGTTACATGAGCGAAATGCCGTCGGAGATTACGCAGTGGATTCGCTTGGGCAACAACTCACCGTTTGGCGGCCCCGGTGGCACCGATCACACCACGTTCGTGTGTGCCAAGGCGCCCGGCATTGGCACCGGCGCGCTCGGCTGGGATTACAGCAACACCACGTGGCACACCAACCGCGACACGTACGACAAGATTGTGCCCGAAGACCTGCGCAACAACGCCACGCTGATCGCGATGCTCGCGTACATGGCGTCGGAAGATGTGCAGAAGTTGCCGCGCGATTTGGTGCCGCAGGGTAATGGCCCCGACGGCACGCCGCGTGGGTGGCCGGCGTGTCCTGGGCCGACGAAGAGTGCGGCCCAGTCGTCGCGGTAAGTTGAACGACATGTAACGCGAGAACACACGCGTGATGTGAAACGCCCGCTCCGACGACGTTCGTTGGGGCGGGCGTTTTGCATTCGTTCGGAATCGTTACGTTCAACTGAGCAGTTGCGAGTCAACTCGTGCACGCCCTGGCGAAGACGAGGAACGTGCGGTCGCCGAGACGAAAATCGTGCACCGGTTCTCTGTGAAAGCCCAAGCGCAGGTAGAGCCGCTGCGCGGCGAGCATCGCCGGTTGGGTCCAGAGCCATACCGTGGCAGCGCCCGCCTGCTTGGCGTCTTGCAGCAGCACGTTGACGATGGCCTCGCCAACGCCGCGTCCGCGCGCGTTAGCCGCGACCGCGAGCAGATGCAGCTCCGCCTCGCTCCCGGTCGCGAGGCGGCTGGCGGGAGTTCCGCCGATGACGAGCGTGCCCGTGCCTACGAGCGTGCCGTCGCCGTCATAGGCGGCGCGAGTGCTACCACGCGCGTGCACGGCGTCGGCGCTGAAGAGCGTCGCTGCACGGTCTGCGTCGGTGTAACCCGCCGAGACATACGTCTCACGTAGCAGGCGCTCAAGAGCGGCGTCGGCGACTGGGCTGCGAATCAATGGCTGGATGCTGAACTCGGTCAACGTGCGCGTCGGCTTGGGAGGAACAGGATCGATACGAGCACTACGGCGTGTACTTCTGTCTACGCGGGCCGAGCCGTGAGCTCGATTCCGTCGGCCGCAGCGTCGGCAACGATACGCTCAAGCGTGTGCCGAAGGGCCAACGCTTGAGCGGCGCCAACCTGGACAGCTAACTCGGCTTCGAATGCCGTGTGGAACCGCCTCGCGGTGAGCAGTGCCGTTCGCCCGCGAGGCGTGAGCGCCACCATGCGCACGCGCGCGTCATCAGGATGGTTGCGCCGTTCCACATAGCCCTTCGCTTCCATGTCGGCCACAATCTTCAGCGCGCCCTGGGGCGTCATCTGCAGACGGGTCGCGAGGGCGGCGAGACTCACCGGTTCGGCATCGATAAGCCGGAACACGTAGCCGAAAGATTGGCCGAGATCCTGAAATCCGGCCTTTGCCATCGCCGTGTGGAGGCGGGCGACGAAGGCGCCGTACGCCAGGTTGAAGAGAACGCCAAGATCGATCTGAGTCTGGGGGCTTGCCATATTATTCACCAAGGTTTATAATCTTCAGTGAAGTATAACCTCAAGGAGACTCAAATGCCACTGCTACACCCGTCCGACCACCGCTCTTTCGATGTATCCGGCACGCGCTTTACCTCGTTGGCGGCTCCGAGCCTCGGAACCCTGGAGACCGCCACCTGGCGTCTGCACGTAGAGCCAGGGACACCGGGCACTGCACACCGCGTCACGCGTGAAGAGATCCTGGTCGCCCTCTCCGGGAAGGGTCAGGCGACCATTAACGGGGAGGTGCTCGACGTCGAAGCTGGGTCCACGCTGATCGTGCCTGCGTCGAGCGTGTTCAAGCTCGCGAATCCTCACGACATCCCGTTCGAAGCCATCGCGATCTTCCCGGTCGGCGGGGAAGTAATCGTTGGCGAGGCAGCGCCGATGACACCGCCTTGGGCTCGATGATGCCGACGGTGCTGATCGACTCCGAACACTTCTTCACGTCCAGCGGAGGTACAGCGATGACGACGATTGCGTATTCGCGCACGATTACGAATCCCGTTATCAACGACCGGGTCACCTTCCTTGAACTCTCAGCTGAGACGAGGGGAGAGTATAGTCTCGCGCAAATCGAGCTCGCGCCTGGCGGAAGCAATGAGTTGCACTACCACCGGACCTTCGATGAGTCCTTCACATGCGTGGAGGGCACCCTTGGTCTGCAAGTAGGAACGGAGACGCTGCTACTATCGCCCTCGGAATCGGTCACAGCGAAAGCCGGGCAAGTGCATCGATTCTACAATCCGTCTTCGGGTGAACCCGTGACGTTCAATGTGCTCATTGAGCCAGGATCACCCGGATTCGAGCGGATGCTCCAGGTGATGTACGGCTTGGCGGCCGACGGTCTCACGACTCGTAAAGGCGTGCCGAAGAATCTCTATCACACCGCGTTGATTGTGCGATGGGGAGACACGAATATGCCCGGGTTGCTTTCGTTTATCGAACCGCTGCTGTGCTGGCTGTCGCGTCGTGCCGAGTCAAATGGAACGGCGAAGGCCCTGATTGACAAGTACTGCCGATACTAGCTGCGAGGCAACGAATGTTGTCTCAGACGGACAGCGCAATCCCGGGCCCTCGATGGAACTTTGAAGTGCGTTGCGTACACAAACACTCACGGTGCGTGTGCAATTATCGTAAGTACTGATCCGCTGTAAACCTGCGCCGCCCGGCAACTTTTCCTCTCGAGGCTTGCATGCCTGTTGCGGTGCTACGGTCGTTGTACGTCAGTGCGTGCATCATGGCGGGTGTTGTCACGCTGCCCACCACAACTGCCGCACAAGCCCCCGACACCACGGCCTTTGAGGCCGGACAGTGGGGCGCAGAGATCGGGCTCGAGGCTGCCTTCGCAAGTCTGGGACTCTTGCGATTCTCCACACCGAACCGTGCGTGGATCGGCGCGGTAGGGGCGAGTATCCAGCGTACTCGGAGCGACGTGCAACAGCGCGGGTTTGAGCCCGACGCGGTCGCACGATCCTTCAACGACGCGGAAATCGCGCTGCGACTTGGGCATCGCTGGTATCGCACCATGTCAAGCCGCGTGCAGCAGCATGCCACCGTAGGCGTAATCGTGCTCGGTGGCCGCGAGCGAGCGGGCCCGACGTTTCCGTCCTCCCAATGGTACGGTGGTGGTGGAGCGTTCGTCGACGTGGGCGCACTCTACATGGTGACACCACGATTGTCGATCGGCGCAGCATGGAGTGCTGAGGCGTCGCGCGTGCGATCGCGAGGGCGGAGCGAAGGTGGGCTCTCACCACCAGAAACAACGACGTTGACCTCGACCAGAATTTTGTTTGGCCAAGTGGACATTCGAGCGGCGCTGTACTTCTGACCGGCGTTCCTCCGTCTCTACGCACAGTGTGTGCTGCCTACTTCTACCTCCGAGATTCCATTGCGCTCGATTATTCGCCGCACATTTATCGCAGCTGCTACGCTCGCTGTAGCGCTGAACATTCCAGAACGATCGCTTTCGGCCCAATCCGCAGACAGCACGACGTTCCGTGCGGGTCAATGGGGCGCCGAGTTTGCGCTTGGCAACTACGCGAGCGCCGGCCTGATGCGGTTCTCTTCGCCAACGCGCGCCTGGATCGGTACCGTGCGTGGCGAGTTGCAGGAGACAGACAATGAGAGCGACCCGCCGCTCACAGCCGGAGTCACGGGCAATCGCTCATTGAATGTTCAGCTCGGCCGACGATTCTTTCGACCGGCCAGTGAAGACGTGCTGCAGCATTTCACAATCGGAGCGCTCGCGGGAGTAACACGCACCGAGCAGCAGTTCGGCGGCGAGTCGGTGACCAACAACAACGGCGGCGGCGGCATTTTTGCCGACCTCGGTGCGCTTTGGATGGTCACGCGCAGTCTCTCGCTCGGCGCCGCCTGGACGGTCAGCGCAACCGTCTCGCGCGAGAACAATAACTCACCACTAACGGAGCAGAAGCGCACGGTCACGCGGCTGTCGCTTGGCGGAGTGAGCATTCGCGGAGCGCTGTACTTCTGACGCTTGGGCGAACGCGCGATCACATCACCCGGCGCAGTCTCGCCGCGACAGCCACCCACGGCGGAACGCAGCGCTCGCTACAAGCGCCGCCAACAACAGCGCCATGCTACTCGGCTCGGGAACATCGACGCCGGTTTGCTCAAAGGCAAAGTTGGAGATCCGAGTCGTCGCCGCGCCTCCAATTCCATCGGTACTCCTGGCGGTAAACGCAAACAGCTCGCCAGCCGACAACAGTATCGAGAAGTTGCCGGACTGCACTTCGTTGCCGTTCCCGTCGGAGAGCGCGGTGAATACAGGGGCGTTTAACGGCGACAGCGTGGTGATGCCGAACGGGTCGAACTCCGGAAAGTCGTTGGTCGCGTAGTCCCAATCAAAGCTCACGCGGACGGCGAATGGCACGTTGATCGAGACATCGGTAAACGACGGCTGCAAGAAATCACCGCTTGTCAGGATCAACGATGTGGCGTCAAAGGCGATCGAACCATCACCTGGAAAGCTCGACCAGTTCGCGGGGGCGAAGCTCCCGACAAAGCCCTGCACCGGCTGTGCTGCGTGCACCTGCGAGACTGCGGTAACGAGCAACAGACTGAGTGCGAGCAGCCGGTTCATGAGGTGGGCTCCGACAGGATAAGCGGCGACAGGGCAAAGAGGCCGCCGAGTGCGAGCCTCACACATGTCTCTCATGACCGAGGCGGAAATTGTTCGCGAAGTGGCTCATCGTTTTAACATAGATGTCAACCTGCCTGGATCTGCGGCCATGACGGAGTGAGCGGGAATCACGTGGCGAATGCCAATCACGCCGCGCTCGCGATCGAGCACGGCACCGAGTGGAACGCTGTTCGCCGAAGCGGGCGTGTTGTGTTAGTCCGAAATCGTCACGTTCAGCTGCGTAATGGTGTCACCGCCCGCAGCGCGCACTCCTTCGCGGACGACAAACGCACTGCGCTCATCGCTCACTGTAGCAATGGCGCGAATGCAGCCGTCGAAGCCCGAGCCAAGCTGAAGGCGAAACGCTCCCTGGCTGTTAGTGGTGGCGGTTCCATGGTGAATCAGCGCACTCACTCCGCACGCGTCGCCAAACGTCTGCACGACAACCGATGCGTTTGGCACCGGTGTCCCGCTCACGAAACGCACCGATCCAGACACCTCGAACGTGGCGAACGGCTCGGACGTGGCGCCATTGCAGGCCGAGAGGAGGCTGACCACCATCATCGCTGGCAGTAGCGAGCGCCACGCAAATCCTCGTGCACGTTGGCCAATAAGTGGTTCCGCTGGCATTCTGGCTGTGGTCATAGATCGAGTAGCCGAAACTTCCCTCATCAGCGGGTCGTACACGGTTGAAGCCGCGAGTGTGCCTTCCTCACCAATTCGCCGTGACCAAAACTCTGCTCCTCGTCGCACTCGCCGTGTTCATTGTCTCGACGGCTGCCGACGCCATCGTCATTCGAGATGACGTGGACGACGCGCAGTATCGAGTTCCTGCCTCGGCGTTCCCGGCGCTCGTGGACATGCCTGGCGAAGGACACGGCGTCCTCATTGCGCCGCAGTGGGTCGTCACCGCCGCGCATGCCGTCACGTGGCAACACGAACTCACCCACGTGATGCTCAACGGCACAGCTCGGCGCGTTGAGCGTCTCGTGGTGCACCCGGGCTACACGAAACCGCCGCAGGAAGTGGTCGACCGTGCGCTGGCCACGTGGGATTGGACGCTCTTCCGATCGCTGCTCGCCACATCGGACGACATCGCGCTGCTGAAGCTTGCCGAGTCGGTCACCGATGTTGCACCGGCTGCGATGAACGAAGGTGACAGCGAATACGACAAGGTCGTGCAGATCATCGGAAAAGGTGCGACCGGCAACGGCGTCACGGGTTACCAGTTCAGCGATGCGCATCGCACGACGCTGCGCCGCGCGTACAACCGCATCACGAGCGCGCATGGGCGTTGGATCTGTTACGTGTTCGACGAGCCCGCGAATGCGCTGCCGCTCGAGGGAGGCTCCGGCAGCGGCGACAGCGGCGGCCCGCTTCTCATACAGGATGGCGACCGCTTGGTGGTCGCGGGGCTGACGTCCTGGTCCGATCCACAGAGCACCGTACGTACGCCGGGACGCTATGGGCAGGTGACCTGCAACGTGCGGCTGAGCCATTACCGGGACTGGATCTCCAAAACCATCGGAGCATAGCGCGGCCGCGCAGTGTCGCCAGCATGGACGTTGCCATCAGGTAGTGGTTGCACTGCGAATAATCGACGTCATATCAACGCGCACAACTTGCGTTCCATTCACAGTCGCTACGCCGTGCGTTTTGCAGATACCACGTCGAAACTGTTGTAGCTCCACTGAGAGCGTGATCACGTCACCCGGCGCGGCCTCACCGCGAAAACGCGCGTTGTTGATGCCCATGAAGTAGCCGATCGCGCCTTCGCTGTCGACCAGTCCTTGCATGACCGCCGCCGACAGTTGCGCGAGTGCTTCCACAGAATGGCGCGTGGGTCCATCATGGGTTCGCTTACGCTGCTCCAAGCAATCGAAAGAGGAGAGGACGCCGTTGCCACCATATCATATTGAATACCACCACACACGCCTGCAACCCACTCGCTCCCGCTGTCCGGAGACCTTGATGCGCGCGACCTTGCTGTTGTTATCCCTCCTCGCACTCGCCACCGCGCCCGCAAGCGCCGCCGCGCAGCAGCCGCCAACCGGCGCCGCCGCACCGCAACCGCCGCGTCGCCCCGCGAATGCGCCGCGCACCATCGAGGGCGTGAACACCGTGTGGATTGAGCAGCTCACGCAGCCCGAGCTGCGCGACATGATCCGCGATGGTTACACAACCGTACTGGTGCTCACCGGCGGCGTGGAGGACAACAGCGCGAACCTCGTGCTCGACAAACACAACATCAACAACCGGCTGCACGGCGAAATGATTGCGCGTCGGTTGGGCAAGACACTCGTCGCGCCGCTCGTGACACTTGAACCTGGCAACGTGGGCTCCAACATCACGCCCGGTCGTGCGGGCCCGATGATTTCTCAGGCCACGTATCGCGCGCTGCTCTTCGACATTGGCAACTTCCTGCGCAGCATGGGCTTCAAAGAGATCTACTACCTCGGCGACAGCGGCGGAAACACCGCCGGCATGCGCTTCGCCGCGGATTCGCTCACCGCACTGTACGTGGGCGACACCGCAGGCGTCGTGTTCAAACACGTCGCCGAGTATTACAACCACGTCACACACGTGCAGCCGTTCATTCAAAATGAACTCAAGATCCCCGAGCAAATCCGCATTGGCGCGAGCACCGGGAGCAGCGGCTTGCATGAAGAACTCGCAATCGACGCAACCATGTCGCTCGTTGACCCCGTGTCGCTCCGCTATCCGCAGCGCGTAAGGGCCGGTGAAGCGGAGATCAACGGTGTGAAGTTCGAGTCGCTCGAGTGGCTGCAGGACATCGGTCGCAAAGTGGCGGAGCTGCGTACGAAGCTCACCGTGGATGCGATCAACGCGTATCGGGGCACGCTGGTGAAACGGTAAGATTAGTTCGGTGAGGTTTTGGTACCGCACATTATGCCATGACCGGATACTGTGAGACATCACTCACAGGTGGGAAATATCGGACTTCATCTCAACTTCGAACTTCGCCTCCCCGCGTCAACGACACGCGAGTCGGTGATCGCATCGCTCACTGCGCTTCAAGCGTTCGCGCGATCGCTGCCGTTCGCTCATGTCTCACCGTTGTTGACTGACCTCGACGACGATCGCGGCGGCGATCGCGGCGGCGAACGTGAGCACGCTGGGCTGCGCGCCGCGCTGCGCCAGTGGGCTCAGATCGTCGCCACTCCATTCGATGCGGATGATGCGGACGATGCGCCACTCGACGGGGATTGCTCCTCAGCGCTGGGGTTCCTCGTGCAGCCTGGAAAAGGGTGTGAGACGGCCACATTTGGCTTACTGCGCCGCCGATCGGCGGGCGGAGCGCCGGTGGACTGGTACTGGCACTGCAGCTGCAAAACCCAGTACGCTTCCACGGTCAGCGACGCGCACCTCGTTGCGTGCCACACCGCACTCGTGCGTTTGCTCGACCACGCCATCTCCCTCGGCGTCAACGTGGTAGTGCGCGACGAAACGCACTATTGGGAATCGCGGGATGTGTCCACGCTCGTGTCCGAGGTGCATACCATGAATCAACTCGTCGCCCGCATTGCCGGACGGCTCAGCGATGCACTCGGTGACACGAATAGCGTTCAGGCCCCGATCTTCGATCATGCACTGTTCGAGCGCCTCGAAATGGGAAACCCGTCAGATCACCTTCGCGCGCCCGAGTCCTCTGGTTAGCCCGGCCACCCGCCAGGCACCAACTCGGCCAGAAACTGCGCCACCGGCCAACACCTCACGCCATCAATCTCAAGACGCTGCGCGCCGCGATACAGTAGCCACGGTGTGCACTCGGAGTATTCGTCGACGAATGCCTTGAGCCTGCGCAGGTCCGCGGGGCGCACTTGGTCGCTGTTCCTCTACCTCCATATTGCGATGATTTATGGAGTTATTGACTCCATATTGAGACTGTTGGTTGACATTTTAATGTCACTTTGTAGTGTTCAGATGTATGAGAACCACTATCCGCCTCGATGATCACCTGCTTCGGGAAGCGAAGGCACGCGCCGCGCGCGCCGGGCGGTCGTTGAACGAGTTCATCGAGGACGCGTTGCGGACTGCGGTCCTCGCGGACCGTGAAGCGCCAGCGCACACACCCGTGATTCCGGTGTTTCGTGGTGGCAATGGACTACGCCCTGGCGTCGATCTCGACAACAACGCTGCACTGCTCGCGCTCATGGATAACGACGGGCCGTGATCTCGCCCGACGTCAATGTGCTCGTGTACGCCGCGCGTGACGACGCGCCGCGCCACGCCGAGTTTCGCGCGTGGCTCGACGATGCGCTCGCCGCGCAGGAACCCGTCGGCATCTCCGAGTTGGTGCTCTCTGGCGTACTCCGTGTGCTCACCAACCCGCGCGTCTTTGATCCGCCAATGCCGATGGACGCCGCAGCCCAGTACGTGAGCGCGCTGCGGGAGCATCCGCGGGTGGTCGCGCTGCGGCCCGGGGAGCGACACTGGGAGATTTTCCTTACACTATGTAACCATGACGGCGTGCGCGGGAATCTCGTGGCCGATGCCTATCATGCCGCGCTCGCGATTGAACACGGCACAGAGTGGATATCGACCGACAAGGATTTCGCGCGCTTCCCGGGACTGCGGTGGCGTTCACCCGTCGTGTGATTCATCGCAGCGCGCGCCCCTTCGCTACGGAAGTGATTGCCCTACCAGCCGCCCGTACCCGGCCCGCCCTTCCACGGCCCCACGATCTCGTGCGTCACCCAGCCTCCGTAGAACCCACCCTCCTGCGGCTGCACGCGCTCCCCATTCACGAAGCAGGCCACGCGCCCCGGATACAACGAGAAATGATCGCGCAACGCCGCATACGGCGCGTTCGGCTCGGGGTACGACCACGCCACGGCGTCGAGGCGCGTGTCACCCACCACCAGCGACCAGTACTTGGCCGCGCCCTTCCATTCGCAGTGCGAGCGACCGGCGCCGGCCGTCGGAACGAGCACCTCCGGTGACGCGTCGGCAAACGGAAGGTAGAAGGTGGGCGGACTGGCGGTTTCGAGCATGCGGAGCGCGCGCGTGGTGCGCACGATCTCCACGTCACCGACCTTCACCACGATCTCACGCGAGTCGGGCTCGAGCCGCGGCGGCCGAGGATAATCCCACACCGATTCCTGCCCGGGCCCGGCCTTTTGCGCGAAGGCCGGGTGCTCGTCACCCACGTAGTCCCAGAGCGAGCGGGGATCGATGCTCATTGCTTGCAGGTGGCGCGAGAGTCGAGAAGCGTCATCGTGGTGGAAGAGATGTGAGATGAAAGCGAGAGTTCAGCGATAGGTGCCAGCCGGTCGCGCTGCTCTTCGACATTGGCAACTTCCTGCTGTACATTCTGCAGCAATGACCCCCACCGCTGCATGACTGACGCCTTCCGAGCTCGTTTGGAGCAGGCGCTTGCCGACACCTACACCTTCGAGTCGGAACTCGGCGGTGGTGGCATGTCCCGCACCTACCTGGCCCGCGAGCGATCGCTCGATCGGCAGGTTGTGGTGAAGGTGCTCGCCCCCGAGTTGCTCGAGGGACTCAGCGTCGAACGCTTCAAGCGCGAAGTCCTCATGGCGGCCAAGCTGCAGCATCCGCACGTGGTGCCGGTACTCGCCTCAGGTGACGCCAACGGGCTGCCGTGGTTCTCCATGCCGTACGTTGACGGTGAGTCGCTGCGCGAGCGCATGCTGCGCGGCCCCGTGCCGCTGGATGAAGCCCTGGGGCTGCTCCGAGACGTGGCGCGCGCACTCGCCTACGCACACAGCCACGGCATTGTGCACCGCGACATCAAGCCCGACAACGTGCTGCTCTCCGCCGGCAGCGCCACGGTCACCGACTTCGGCATCGCGAAGGCCATCTCCGCCTCGCGCGCCGCGGGCAACAACACGGCGCTCACGCAGGCGGGCATGGCCATCGGCACGCCGGCCTACATGGCGCCCGAACAGGCGGCCGCTGATCCCGAGCTCGACCATCGCGCCGATCTGTACGCGTTCGGCGCAATGGCGTATGAGCTGCTCTCGGGACAACAGGTGTTCGCTGGACGCACACCGGCGCGCGTGCTGGCCGCACATCTCGGTGAGCCGCCGAGGGACATCCGCGAGTTGCAGCCGTCGTTGCCTCCGGATCTCGCGGCGGTGGTCATGCAATGCCTCGCGAAGAGTCCGGAAGACCGCCCGCAGGATGCAGCGAGCATTGTCCGCGCGCTCGACGCCTCGCATAGCGGCAGCGCCTCCGGGGCTGTGCGGGCACCGGCACGACGCGTGCGACTCGCCCGTGCCCTCGCCACGTGGGCGGCCATCTCGGTGTTCCTGCTCCTGAGTGTCTACGCCGCCACCACATTCATCGGCCTCCCCGACTGGGCGCTGATCGCGGCCGCCTCGGTGGCACTGCTCGGACTGCCGGCCGTGATTGGCACGTGGTGGGTCCATCGCACCGCGCATCGCGCGGCCGCCGCCACGCCCACCTTTACGCCCGGTGGCACACCACGGGCCGCCGGCACGATGGCCACGATTGCCCTGCGCGCCAGTCCACACGTTTCGTGGACGCGCACCTGGCGGGCCGGAGCCGTGGCCATCGGTGCGCTCGTGCTCCTCGTCGGCGGTTTTGTCGCCACACGTGCGCTCGGCGTCGGGCCCGCGGCGTCACTCATGGCCAAGGGCGAGTTCAGCGAGCGCGAGACCATTGTGGTGGCCGACTTCCGACCGCCCGCCGACGACTCACTCATCGGCACCACCGTCGCGGAAGCGCTGCGCACCGATCTGGCGCAGTCGGCCAACCTGTCGGTGCTGACGCGCGCGAGTGTGCGGGACATTCTCGATCGTATGCAGCGTCCGCGCGAAAGCATCGTGCTGTATGAACTCGCCCGCGAAATCGCCACGCGTGAAGGCGCGCGCGCCGTGGTGGACGGTGAGATCGTGCGGCTCGGCACTACCTACGTCATTTCCGCCCGACTTGTCTCGCCACTCGACGGCTCCGAACTCGCAACGTTTCGCGAAGAAGCCGAGAGCGACGAGACGCTCGTGAACGCCGTTGGCACACTCTCGCGCAGTATTCGCGAACGCGTTGGTGAGTCGCTCAAAGGCATTCGTCGTACGCATCCGCTCGAACGCGTGACCACCGCGTCGCTGCCGGCGCTGCGCAAATACGTGGAGGCAACGCAATTCCTTGGCGCGCGTGGCGATGACACCCGAGGCTTGCAGCTCCTGCAGGACGCCGTCGAACTCGACAGCACGTTCGCCATGGCCTGGCGGCGCATTGCGGTAGTGCTCAACAACTCGGGTTCTCGCACACCGAGAGCGGCGCAGGCGTTGGAGAATGCCATGCGCTACAAGGACCGGCTGAGCGACGAGGAGCGGGCCTTCACCGAGGGCTACTACTACACGCGCGGACCAGAGCCCGATTACACCAAGGCGGCGTCGGCGTATGAAGAAGTGCTGCGCCGCGACTCCACCAACTCCACCGCGCTCAACAATCTGTCGGTCATTTACGTCGACCTGCGTCGATATGAAGATGCGGCCCAGGCGCTTCGTCGCTCGCTGAACACCCGCAGCGCATCAGGCTCCAACTTCACGAACCTGCTCCAGGTGCTCTACGCACTTCGCGACACCGCGGGCATCGACAGCGTCGCCCAACTGTTCGCCGAACGGTTGCCCGACAACGCTGATCTCTGGGAGGCGCGCTCGTGGCAGGCCTACGCGCGCGGACTGTTCGACAGTTCCGTGGTGGAGGCGCGTCAGCTGGCCAAGGCGCCGAAGTCAGGTCGGCAGGCGCGACTGACGAACGCATTCCTCTCCGGGTGGGCTGCGCAGCGTGGTCGCCCGCGCGAGGCGACCGGCTATCTCGCCGCCATGCACAAGGCCGCGACCGCTGGAGCACCGCCCGGCGTTGCCGTGATGCTGGCGACCGCGGATTCGGCCTTTGCGAGTGTGTTCTTCTGGGGCGATGTAGCGCAAGCGCGAGTGCAACTGCGACGTGCTACCGCGCCCGCTGTGCTCGAGGCCGTTCCGGCCGACTCCCGACCATGGCCACCCATATTGCTGGCCGCCGCAATGGCCGGTGATACGAGCATCGCGCGCCTGGCGTTTGAGACGGCCATGCGCGACCAGCTGCCGCGCACTCCTCTCCGGCGCTTCGCGGAGGCGCGCGGACGTGCCTACCTCGCCATGGCGGCAGATGAGCACGATGCGGCGATCGGGCACCTCCGGCTCGCCATCGCGGAACGCGCGTCGGCCGACCCGGAAGAAGCGTTTCTCATGGGCATGATGCACGATCGCGCGGGTCGTCCCGACTCGGCGATTATCTGGATGGAGGCGGCGCTCACCTCTCCCAGCCTCGGCGACTTCGATGCCGTGTACTTTCCCACGGCCAGGCGCCGGCTGGCCGAGCTGTACGACGCGCGCGGCGATCTGCGCCGCGCGATCCGTTACTACGACGCCTTCCTCGCCGACTGGACAATGCCAGAACCGGAGCAAGAGCCCGTGGTGCGCGCCGCGCGCGAGCGTGTGGCGGCACTGCGCGCGAAGTTGGCGCCGGGGTGAGTGCGTTGCTGGCGCACCGCCGCGGAATAGCGTGCTCAGCTTGGAACTCCGAGCCCACGCTACTTCGATTTGGCGAAGTAGTTCACGCCGGGCAGGTCTTTGAAGTCGGCATCGAACGTCCAAATGGTGGCGTCGAACTGCTTCGCGGTAGCGAAAATGATGCTGTCCGCCAAGGGCAGTTTGTGGACGACGCCAAAATGCGCCGCACTCAATGCAATCCCGCTGTCGAGCGCTACGATCTGGCCTTGATGCATCACGGCAGCAACTTGCAATGCGGCGTCTTCGTCTCGCTGCTGCATGACACGCCGCGTGACTTCCACAAGCACTATCGTGGGGACTAACAGGCGCCCGATGTTTTCGATGGCGGCCGTCACATGCGACGCCTGTCTGCTCCCGGCGAAGTATTCGAGCCACGCCGACGAGTCGATCAGATTCACACGCGGTCCCGGTCACGCGGCACGGTCGTGTCGATGCCTTTCAGAAACCCGCGCATCTTGCGCATCGCCTGAACCGGAATGAACTCGACCCGATTCTGATACTGCAGCACTTGCACTTTCTGTCCGGGCTCCAGACGCAACGCTTCCCGGATTTCGCGCGGAATGACCACCTGAAACTTCGGCGATACGGTGACGACGGACATCGGAACCTCATCGATAGGCGTATCGTACAACGATACTGCGATCGATGAACTGGAGCAACTGGTCGGTTGTGGAAGAGCTCGGCGCTGACAACGCCTATTGTCCACTCGGACTAGCAGAGAACCGCTCCAACGTTGGATAGCTCTACGCGCCCGCCTGCCCCATGTTCGATGTGTCGGTGGCCTCTTCCCGTAGGCGCGATGCGCTCGGCCGCCGTCGCACTATTTCTCGTCTGGGGATCGACTCATGAAAACTCAAGCAGAAGCGTTCCATCACACGCTCAAAGACGTGTATTACGCCGAAAAAGCGATCGTCAAGGCGCTGCCCAAGATGATCGAAGCGGCCTCCTCAGCTGATTTGAAATCGGCCTTTGAAGAGCACCTGAAGGAGACGAAGGAGCAGGTCAAGATCCTCCAGAAGGTCTTCGCCTCAATTGACCAGCCGTCTGAGGGCGAAAAATGCGACGCCATTGAAGGCCTCATCAAAGAGGCCGAAGGCATTATGGAGGAGGCCAGTGGCGAGGCGTTGGAAGCGTGTCTGATCGGTGCCGCACAGGCCGTCGAGCACTACGAGATTGCGCGCTACGGCACGCTTCGCGAGTGGGCCAAGCAGCTCAAGAACGACGAGGCACACGATCTGCTCTCGAAAATTCTCGATATGGAAAAGGCCGCAAACGCGAAGCTTACCGGGATCGCGGTGTCTTAGGGCTCCACAATCCGCGACGGAATCGCGCGCGGACGCGTCACCTTGTAGACCGGCGCCAGCGGCGGCCGCGCCGCCTGAGCGCCCGGGAATCCCTCTTCCGGGTCCGGCCGGCTCGGCCGAGACGGCATCAGCCTCGACAGCGGAATCCACGCGTCCATCGTGTTCCAGTAGAACACGTTGTCATTCGTCTCCGGCTCCAGCATATGGGCGGCCAGCCGGCCCATCATCTGTCCGGTGCGGATCACGTAACTCCCCGCCGGGAACGTCTCGGTGCGCTTCAGCGTCGTGTCGGCCAACTTGAGCCGCACGGCCGCGGCGTGGTTATACGCCTGCTCAAAGCTCACGCTCTCAATGACGTACGACTCCACATCGGTCTGCATCGGCTCCAGCAAACGCTCGACCGTCACGCCAGCGCGTTGCAGCATTGCCACCGCGTTCACCGCTTCGCGGGGAAGGATGTACGCGTAGGGGCGCGGTCTGGTCTTCGTGGCCACCGGGCGCGTCATCATGGAATCGTGGGTGACCTTCACCCGCTTGAGCACGCCGTCCTCGCGCACGCCGATCTCGTACGTGACCGGGTAGGGCTGTGGCTGATACTCCATCTCCACAACAACCTGGCCCTCTGCGCGCTGACCCATCTCCACCGTCTCACGCCGCGCCCGGTTTACAATGTCCATGAGCTTGGCCGAGTTGTCGCGGGCGTACTCCACCACTGCCTTGTAGCCCAAAACGCCCGCCTTCACGCCCTCATTCATGGGTTGACCCGGGGGCGACTCGAAGAGGATGCCTACCATGTTGGCGAAGCCGCCAAAGTTGCGGCCGATACGAGCATCGGAGCCGCCGCCATTCCAACGCGTGCGGGAGCCGTTCTGGTAGTACCACGTGTCCATGCCCACCGCCTCCAGTCGACGGTCGATGGCCGGAAAGATCTCCTTGTCGCACAGCTCCGTAATCCGCTGGTCGGGCTCCGCATGCGAAGGGCACTGATACGTCAGCTGGTACGGGAACGAGCCCCCGTTATGCCCGTCCACGAACATGTGGGGCATCCAGCGACCGATCACGTTCTGGGCGTAGGCGGCCATGGACGGCTGCTCGCGCTTGACCCAGTCCCGGTTCATATCAACGCCCCAGGCATTGCCACGCGTCCCGTTCGGGGACGCAGAAAAGCCGTCGGGATTGATCTGCGGGGCCACCACAATGACCACCTTATCCAGATAGGCGTTAGCCTCCGTGCCCGGCGTGGCCATCTCCCGCATCAGAATCAGCAGTGACTCGCGAAGCGTGCGCTCACCGCCGTGCACGTTGGCGTTCAGGACGACCACCGGGCGTCCCAGCGACCAGGCCTCCCACGGCTCACTCACGGCCGGACGCGAGAAAACCATGTAGGGCAGCTCCCGTCCCTGATAGCTCTTGCCGTAAATGCCCATGCGCACTTCCGGGCTCATTCCCTGGAGTTGCTGCAGGTACTTCATCATCGAATCGTACGGCGTGTACTCGGTAAAGCCCGAGCGTTCCGCGTGCGTCTGCAGCTCCTGCGCGGCCACTGGCGATGCAATGGGCGAGGCGGCCAACAGGATGGCGCTGGCAAGCGCCCAAAGGCGTGCAGAGCGATGAAGGGGCACGTGTGGGGTCAACATCATGGCGGGGGTCTTCGGGAGGGAGTCGCGAACGCGCTGCGGCGAATGCGCGCTGCGACGATTGAAACGCAGGTGACGTACATTTAACGCATGCTCACCCGTCGCCGCTGGCTGCAACTCACCGGCACAAGCGTAATCGTTCTGGCACTCGCGCCAACAATCGCGAGCGCCGGGCTCATTGATTATGCGGAGCGCCCGGTGCGCGAGTTCCTCAAGCTGCACATGGCGGGTACGCGGGCGTTCACCGCGAGCGGCATGGACAAAAAGGAGCGATTCCTTACCCGAAGATTTCGTCGCACCTTATTCGACTTTTTCGGGCGTGCGGCAGAGTCCACGACGAAGCCGCCGATGGTGATCGATCCGTTTAGCGGGAGCCAGGGCGCGACCAGCTTCACGATCGGCGACGCGAAAGTGCGGTCCGAAAAAGCGTGGGTGCCGGTGACGTTCACTGATGGGGAGCGCAGTTGGACCATCACGTACCTTTTGCGCAACGATCAGGAGCGCAACGACGACCGGTGGCGCATTGATGACATTCAGGACGTGCGCGGCATGCTGCTGACCGACGTACTGAAAAAGTAGGTTCGCCGATTTTCATTTTGAACGACCAGTTTCTTTTCCCACCCCGACGCAAACCCATGGGCCGTTTTTACGCCAACCTCACGCTGCGCACCGCCGATCAGGCTTCGGTCGTGCAGATCGCGCAACAATCCGGCCGGACCGCTCGGATCTCGTCCGCTCGCAACGGCTCGATCGTCGTGTTCGACGGCGGTGAGGAGTCCGACGATCCGGAGTTCGTGCACGCGCAGGCCGAGCTGTACTCCGGGTCGATGGACTGTGAGGCGCTGGCCGTGATCAACCACGATGACAGCGTGCTCATGTATGCGTTCTACGAGAGCGGCGAGTTGGTGGACGAGTACATCTCCGATCCGTCGCACTTCGATCTTGATGAGGACGACGCGGCCATGGTGGAACAGGGCGGCGATGCCCGGGCCCTCGCGCGCGCGTTCACCAGACCGGCTGACGCGATGAAGATTGAAGAGATCCTGCGAGCCGACGCGGGTGAAGGTGGCGCCTACACGTTCGAAACCGACCGGCACGCAGCGCTCGTCTCGGCGCTGTCGCTCAACCCTGCGGCGATTGGTACCGGATTCGCTGAGCTCGAAGCGCAGGAGTTTCCTGCAGGGTTTTCGGCGACGGACTTCGTGGCGGTGAGCTGAGGCGCGGAGAGGGGCCGTTACAAGCGCACCGCAATGCCCTTGTCTGCAGCAACGCGTGTTATGCGGGACCTGCGCGGGACGCCCGCCATGTCATCGAGAGTCGTCGTCCCGAGGCCGCGCAGTCTCGCAGGTACAGATTGATCAGGCTTTGGTACGGCAACTCCGTTTCGTCCGCGAGTGATTTGAAGTAGGCGACGGTCGATTCGTCGAGCCGAATGGTGACGGGCTTCTTCAAGCGTTTCGCGTACGGATTCTTCTTCGCGTGAGCGAAATCGTATTGTTTACGCATCACAGCCTCCGATCGGTATAAGTCTGCTGCTCAGGCTTTGTCGCTTTGCGCGCGGAAATGAGGCGAATCACATCGCCTTCCTGGCGTTCGCAGTGCACGACCACAAGCACCCGAAGGGCGCCGCTCAGGCCGAGTAGGATGTAGCGGTCCTCGTCGATCGAGTGATCCGGGTCAGGGATCAACAACGCGTCCTCGTCCTCGAAAACAGTTTGGGCTTTCGGAAAGGCGACGCCATGCTTTTTCAAGTTCTGGGCCGCCTTCCGCGGATCCCACTCGAACCGAGGTGCACTCATTCATTAAATGTACGCACATCGTATGTACAATCAAGGTGCCACACAGGTCTCCGCCGACCTCATCAGTACCAATACTGTTCCGACTTGAACAGACATTCCGGCTTCACTACCGTGCACACCGCATAGCATCGTCTGCAACATCTCGCCGAAACGTCAGCCGGCCCGCCCGCACGCAGCCCACCGAACTTCACGTTCCCAGATCAGCCTTCATGCGATCCGCTTTGCTGCAACTTGCCGCTTCGACGCTGCTGTGCAACGCGCTCAACGCGCAGCCGGTACAGTGGATCGTCGACGCGCGGCCGACACAAGTCATCGAGAACGAGCTACCCGGCGGAGACGTGCTGTTGCGCGTGCGATCCGTCATGCGCCGCGATGATGGTGCGCTGCTGATCGCCAACAATGGCTCGCAGCGTCTCTACCTGATGTCCAAAACGGGAGCCGTGATGGCGACGTTTGGACGCAGCGGGTCGGGGCCGGGCGAGTTTCGTTCGCTCAGCCAGGCCTACTGGAAGAAGGACGGGAGTATTGGTGCACTCGACTTATTGTCGCGCACGGAGCAGGTGTTCGATCGCAACGGAAAGTTCGTTCGCTCTGTTGCGTTGACCCCGCTCATCGAGCACATGAACCTCCAGGGCAGGCCGTTATTCCAATACGCACGCGCTGATGCGTGGCTCGTGTACGCGAGTGGTCGAGTGCAGCAACAACCCAGGCAGATCTTCCACGTGCCCACCGATCTGCATCTGCTCGTAGGGAACCGCTTGTCCACGCTCGGCTCGTTCCGGTCTACCGAACAGCATGCGTCGCGAGACGGAAGTTCAGCGATGATCGTGCCATTCGGTAACACTGTGGTGGTCGGGAGCACCACAACGCACACGGTCGCTGGCGAAATATCGGGCGACTCCCTGCTCGTATTCGACGCCGATGGCAAGCGAGTAAACGTTATCCGTCTGCGTGCACCACGTCACCGATTCACGAGTGGCGAACACCGCAAGATTCGCGACAGCCTTGTACGCATGGCGACGCAATCCCCGCGCTCGTCGCCAGCGTGGATCGAGGCAGTCACTGATGTACCATTGCCCGCAGTTTTGCCCGCCTTCAAAGAACTGGTTGGTGATGCAACGGGCCTGATCTGGGTACGCGAATACGGTTGGCCGGTGGACCTCAATCGGTGGACGGTCTACGACGTGAGCGGAGTGCCCGTCGCGCGCGCGCAGTTGCCGGCCGGCCTGCGCGTGATGGAGATCGGTCGCGATTACGTACTCGGTGTGCATCGCGACGAGGACGATGTGGAGACGATTCACCTGCACTCGCTAACACGCCGAAGCAAATAGCGCGGTCGCACGAGTTGTCGCAGTGTTGGGTTGCCGCGCTCCGGCACGATGCGCTCGGAGTCAGGGAACGCGGAGAGTTGATCGACTGCGTTATAGAGGCACGTCGCTCCGCATCAGAGAGCGAGGCGACGCCTGACCTCGTCGTGCTCGACCAGCCGTTCCGCCTCGCGGTCGGCCTTCCCGCGTTCGATCTTCGCGAGGAAGAGCAGGCGCTTCATGGCCTCCTCAACCGAGGCATCCGTCGGGAGATGGTCGACAGCTTCTTGGAGCAGATCCTTCGCGGTCGGATGGGCCATGGTGTGCTCGGGCAGAGTGTGATCTACTTGATCCTAACCGATCCCGATCGGGTTGGCGAGCAGCCTTGCGACAACCGGGCTTCTTTCAGAAACCCGCGCATATTGTGCATCGCCTATTCGGGAATGAACTCAAGTCGATTCTGATTGAGTCAGGCAGTCGATGCACTACGAATTATCGACGTGATATCCACCCGCACAACCTGCGTTTCATTCACGCTCGCCACGCCGTGCGTCTTGCAGATGCCGCGTCGAAACTGTTGCAGCTCCACATAGAGCGCGATCACGTCACCCGGCACGGCCTCTCCGCGAAAGCGCGCGTTGTTGATGCCCATGAAATAGCCGATCGCGCCTTCGCTATCGACCAGTCCTTGCATCACCGCCGCGGACAGCTGCGCGAGTGCTTCCACGATGAGCAGATGTGGCATGGCGCGCCGTGTGTTCGCGCCGGTTGTGCCAATCACCAACCACTCGGATCCCGTCACCAGTTTTGTGCCGCGCGCGGATTTTCCGCGCTCGACGTCATCGATGGTGTCTACCAGCAGAAATGGATATCGATGCGGCAGAATGGTACGTGGGTCCATTGTGGCTTCGATTAGAATATTAGCCTTCGAAATCGCCCTTTACGACTTGCGACGTGAACGCGACCGACGACGGTCGGCGTCAGACGTTCGCTCTGCGACAAATGCGGAATCATCACTGTTGTGGAGGAACAAACGTCCGATCAACTGCTCATTTGTGATGACCGCCCAACCTCTACCACAACTCCGGTCGGCGTCGTTGAATCCCTCCCACGAAAAATCTACTCTCGGCGATTCTCCACTATCGGTTGTCCGATAGTCGATCCTTCCGCGCACGGCACCAAACTGAAACGATCCGTGCCGATCGGATTCAAACGTGATATGCGCCTGGACCACAAGATCGAGGTAGTCGGCGCCCCAGAGTTCCATCTCCACAATTCGCCAACTGCCGAAGAACGGATTGGTCATTGCTTGATACGTCGCTTGATAGTGGACTCCAGCGCTTCGAGGTCGGCTGCGTCTAGCGCATTTGCTTTCTGCGCCTCGAGTGGTTTGCGCTGCTTATCAAACGCGAGATATAACTCGCCCGTGCGCGCTTCCATTTGTTCGTGACTGACCGAACCCGCGTTCGAGAGTAGCGGGAATCCGTTCGAGCTGATGATCTGATCCACGTTCTGCTTCCAGAACGCCATACGCGTTTCCTGTTTGCTCTTGGCGCGCAGCTCGGCGGTTTCTAGGAAGATGACCACCAATCGGTTCAGCGTATCGATCTCGTCTTCGGTGAGGTAGTTCTTTGCGACGACAATGTCCGTCTTGCGCACCTTGTCGCCTTTCCACGCCAGCAGACCGAAGTGCGGATCGTCGGGATTGGCACGCGCGGTAATGAGTTCAGCCGCCGTTTTTTGCGTCACGGCGAAGATCAACAGGTTCTGCACCGTCGCTAGGATGGCAGCTGCTGCACTTGCCGCGGTGCTCATTCTTTGACACAGAGCAAGAGGACGACTATTCGGATCACCCCCGTGCTCGCTCGCTCTTGACGTAGCAGGCAACAAAATGAGGCACCAGTTTGTGATGTGTCATATGGAGGCGGCGGCAAACGGTTCACAGGCCGCCCGATCGTACCAATACCCCCGCGGGCTAATAGCGGCCTGTTGTTCTAGCGGCGATATACAAAGAGCTTTTTTCCAAGTGCAGCGAGTGAGTAATCCGCGCGACGCTACATGAAGGAACTCCGCTCGAACTGTCAGATGTAAATCACATACAGGTTTCTACGAGAAACTGATGAATTGGCTTCTACGTGCGTCGCAAGTGTGGGTACTGTTCCTGTTCTGTTTGCTGTCCGCATGTCGCCCCGATACCACTACCTCTGCAGACCCCCAGCTTAGCGCTAACGTCCTTGATGGCCAGCAAGTCGCTCAAATCTCAGGCCAAGGCGACCGGAGGAGTTTATCGGACTCCATCATCTGGATTTTGAGCTCTCAGATCGACAGTAGCGTTATTGTTGGACTAAAGGAGGTCGGTACGGCACGCGGCATGGTGCGTGGGCGAATTGCAATTTCGCAGCAGCGATGGAAGCTCGCGCTCTCGGCAGTAAGGCAAGAACGGGAAGTAAAGATTCTTGCGATTGACTCGCTGCGATATCCTGTTGTCCGTATCAAGTTGGGCAGCCGCGGCGCCCTCGCACGGCTCCGCCAGCTTCCGTTCGTCGACTACGTAGAACCCACCTACTTTCGGATCTCGCTGGCGAGCGGAGACGGTTGTGAGTCCGGTAGCAGTGGTGGTGATTCGCAGTTTTCTGATCCGACCCTGCTACTGCCGAGTGGGGATCTGGTAGCCTCCACTTACGATGCTGACGGGATGAACGTCCCGAATGGCTGGAAGCTCGCGACTGGCCAAGGCGTAAAGGTGGGAATGGTTGACACCGGCTTGGGTTGGGGAGACGGCGAGTTTGGCTCCGGGTTCTCATCTGGACCAATCCCACGCACCCTTGAAGTGGTCCAAGATGGCTATCCGAGTTGCTCTCACGGCACTCGTATCGCATCTCTCGCAGTTGGTCCGATGAATGGCACACGAAGTGTTGGCGTTGCGTACGGTGCGAGCCTCATTTCAGTCGGACAGGGCAACGCCGTCACTTCACCCAATGGATTTATTTCAGGAGTAGCAGTTGATACCGCGGCCAGCACCGGGGCAGGCGTAGTTATAATGGCCTTCGGATTCGTACCCGGGACCAACTTCTCTGAGTTCCTTAGCGATGTGATTGACTATCACCATTATGAACGCGATGTGGTGTTTGTCGGTGCAGCGGGAACGTGTCCGATTGGGGGAAACTGTCCTCAAATCAACACCGCAGTGTTCCCAGCCTCGAAGGAGGAGGTGCTGGCAGTGAGTGGGGCAAACAGTGACGGGAGCCGGCCGTCCAACATGTACGACTATGGCAGCAAATCCGGCGTTGTCGCCTACACCGCGCTCGCGACCGTGGGACTCGTGCCCGGTCTTCTTAGCATAAACGGATCATCTGCGTCCACCGGCTTCATCGGTGGAGTCGCTGCGCTCGTCCGGCATCGTTTCCCATCGTTCAGCGCTCGGCAGGTGATGGATCAAATCATGAAAACTTCGACCGGTGCGCAGTGCGGGGGAGCACCCTCATGGCGCATGGCAATGGTCAACGTCTCCGCAGCAGTCGGTGGTCCATGCGTGTCGCAGCTCAAAGGCTTATTAGTCCACTACACGAACACCATAAACTCGCAGGACTACTATCCCTTTGTGCGGGCATCCGCTGTGATCAACTCGCCACCAGCGGGTTTTGGCGGCTCCGGTTCCTATGCTGCCCAATGGGTCGGCAAGCCAGAGCAGATTGTCACGAATGCGGTGGAAGGAGCCATCTCTGATGGCTCCGGCAACACGTATTGGCAGTCGAGGAGATCGATACGGTTTCTACCGGCATTCGACAACATGCCGTATCGCTCGACGGTGGAAATGTCCGTGCTTGACCAGGTGCTCGGCACCGACGATCCACGAAAGATGTCAGTACTGGTCTGCTCCTCTCCGCAGCAATGTTATCCCACAGAGAGGGGGTATCCTGGCGATCCACCACCTCCGCCTCCCATGTCCGCAACAATATCCGGCGCCACGGAAGTTCCTCCGAACTCTAGTTGCAACTATTTTGCCGGAGCCGCAAATGGAGTCGAGCCCTATGCATACGAGTGGTATGTGAACTCCATGCTGCAGAGCACCGGTTCCTCGCTAAGCCTCGGAACCCCTGCCTCCGGCGCCGTTACGATTCTGCTCAAGGTAACAGACGCGGCATCGGGGATCGCATTTGTGCCGCAGGAAATCAGTGTGGTTTCAGGAGCAACTTGCTTCGACCAGCGGCCAGGTCGGTAGGCATCTACGCGATGACTGCCGACGACAAACCACCACGGAAAGTCGGAGCGTTCGACGGAGCTAGCCTACTGAATTTTTGCGCCATCTGCGTAAGGGTCAGCGAGAAGCTGAAGAAAGATTTCTCCAACACAAGCGTCAACGGGAGTTACCATGGCGACAGGTCACGAGCTGAGCGCTACGTTCGCGTCAAGATTCGGTCACCGCGCCTCGCTATCCCGCGCGCTGGCATTGAAGGTGGTCGGCTTTCTCTTCGTTCCGCTGTTGGCGCTGATGCTTAGTGACAAACCTCTGCGGGCCCAATCGGCGACTGCTGAGGAGGGTCGTGCCTTTGCATCGGTGGGCGTCGCATGGGATGTTCAGCCGGCAAACTGCACGGGCTGTCCGTCGAATGCTCGAGCTGCAGGACCAGCGGTTGAGGCCGTGGTTGGGGTGAAGCTGGGGCAAGGACTGGCTATCGGCATCGCGGGGCGAATGTTTCAGCAGTTCAGTTTTGAGTACAATCAGTCTAGCAAGTATGTGCTCTTGATCGGCCAGTACTCGCTGCCTGCTCTGCAAAGTCTCACCCTCAACGCTGGCGCTGGTCACGCCCGACATGAGGCGGAAAGATCGACCGCTGCTGCGCGGTATTCTGAAAACGGCATAGCCGTTTCTGGGGGCGTGTCGCTTCGCATTCCCGCTCGAAGCCGCATTGGACTCACGACAAACTTAGGTCTGATCAAGACCGTGAGTGGTCCACGCGCGTTTCGCCCGTGGACCGCGACTTTCGGAGTGGGTCTGCGCGCTACGATCGGCTGAAAGGCAGCGATGAACTTGCGCCTGCTCCGCTTAGCGTAGTTGCTTCGTACGCCGCTTGATGGTGGACTCCAGCGCTTCCAGGTCCGCTGCATCTTGCTCATCAGCTTTCTGCGCCTCGAGAGTTTTGCGCTGCTGATCGAACGCGAGATATAACTCGCCTGTGCGCGCTTCTATTTGTTCGTGACTGACAGATCCCGCGTGCGTGAGCAGCGGAAATCCGTTCGAGCTGATGATCTGATCTACGTTCTGCTTCCAGAACGCCATGCGCGTTTCCTGTTTGCTCTTGGCGCGCAGCTCGGCGGTTTCGAGGAAGATGACCACCAACCGGTTGAGCGTATCGATCTCGTCTTCGGTGAGGTAATTCTTCGCGACGACAATGTCGGCCTTGCGCACCTTGTCGCCCTTCCACGCCAGCAGACCGAAGTGCGGATCGTCGGGATTAGCACGAGCGGTAATGAGTTCAACCGCCGTTTTTTGCGTCACTGCGAAGATCAACAGATTTTGCACCGTCGCGAAGAACTGCTGTGTAGCGGAGTCGGTCTTGTCGTATTCGATGGATAGCGCAAAGAGATCGCGCACTTTCTGATAGAAACGCTTTTCCGAGGCGCGTATATCCCGGATGCGCTCCAGCATCTCGTCGAAGAAATCCGGACGGCCATCCGGATTCTTCAAGCGTTCGTCGTCCATCACGAAGCCTTTGGTCAGGAACTCCTTGAGGATGACTGAGGCCCAGCGACGGAACTGCACACCGCGCGGCGAACGCACGCGGTAGCCGACCGCGAGAATGGCGTCGAGGTTGTAGAGCGTGACTGGACGTTGCACCTCGCGGCTGCCTTCGGTTTGAACTACCGAGGATTCCTCGGTAGTTGCCGCCCGATTTAGCTCGCCGTCCTCGAAGATGTTCTTGAGATGCACGCCGACGTTGTCGGAACTGACATTGAACAGCTCCGCCATTTCGCGCTGCGTTAGCCAAACGGTTTGGTCTTTGGCCCGCAGCCTGATCTGACTGCGCCCATCGTCGGTGGTGTACAGAATCAGGTCGTTCATGCGTGCGCTGAGTCTGGCGACGGGAGTAGTTATTGACGGCGTAGTGAGCACGCCCCTACAAGGAGCGGCCTGGCAGGTGGGGGTGCGGCGAGTCGAATGCCCGCAACTGGCCGATTCCATAAATATAGCAAATATCCGAACAAACACCAAAAACGACGGGTCAGCGTGCCTTCCACGAACCTCGGCCAAGCAGCTGCTCCACCGCGTCAGCGGGGACCAACAACACCTGTGACCACGGCTCGTCCGTCGAAATCAACATCAAACCAGCGCCGACATCCTGGAGCACATAGGACTGGGATGTGTACCCACGCCGCAGCCCCGCAGAATCCGCCAGAAACCAGTCCAACCGCACGTCCATCTCCCTCTTGCCCGAGAACATCAGCCGCTGCTCAAGCCACAAAAGCCGTCCGTTGGCGAGCTCGGCTGCCCCCACATTAATCGGCACGGTCGCGTCAAACGTGAGTTGAGCGGTAGAACCGTCGCGCAACTCCTGTCCTCGCTGCGCGTCCCGTCTCGAAGGGAACTCGGCCGCTGCCCACGACCAGCCCCGCGCCGAGGTGTCGCCGTCGCAAGACAGAAACACAGGCGTACTGAAGCCCTCTTCACGGTGGTTGATCACGCTGCCGGCCGAGGCACGCACCACACTCGATCGTCCGAATCCCCACGCCATGCGTTCTGTCCGCTGACCCTGCAGCGTTGAGCGAGTCACCGCCACGGTGGAATCAACGGCGAGCTGGTGCAGGAACTGTGGTTCAGGATCGCCGCGCGGCCCGTAGCCGATCACGCGTCCGGCGCAGTCCGTGCCGATATCGAACAGCGGAAAGTCCGGCACAACTCTCTCGCTGACTGACCCATCCAGTGTCGTCACCAGCAGTGCATACGGACCAACGATAAAGGCTCGTTCGTTATCAACGGCCATGGTGGACACTTCAGACATCTCTTGCGGACCGCTTCCGCGCGCGACGTACTGCCCCTCCGGAGTGCCGTCACGCCGAAACACTTTCAGATATGGCGGCTCGCGATCGAGCACAACGATCCGTGACCCATCCGGCGTAATCCGCGCGGCCATCACCGCGCCAATGGATTGCGGACCGTCCGCTGCGCCCAGCCGCAGCACCGTTCCCGCAGCGAGCGCCTCCTCAAGCTCGACCAAGCGCGGCGCTTCGGAATCGGTATCACTGTTGGTGGTCCCACATGCAGCGAAGACAAGCAGTGCAACAAGGGCAAGACTTCGTCTCGCGAAGTGGACGTCAGTCATTCAGACACCGGATGATTTCGAAAGGCGACGTATGCGAAGAACCGCATGAACACCACACCGTTTGTGCCATAATGTCGAAAAGCTTGATCAAATCAACACGAACCAAATCGCACGCCGTGTAGCGCACGAGGCTCGCTGCAGAGCGCTGCAACAGGATGCACGCAGCAAGCCGTGCGAGCCGTCGTACAATCAACTGTTACGCGCGCGGCAGTGTTCTGTCGACGGGAACGCCATAGTCTCCACGCGACAGGTCATTTGCCATCGCGATTCTAAGCTCAGCCGTCATCATGGATGCCTGTTGTTTCAGTTCGAATGGCCTTACTCCACTGTCGTCGGGCACCATGATGTGGGCGCTTAGGGACGCAAGCACAAGGTTCAGACGGATGAGCGATTCTCGAACGGTCTGTGAAACATAGAGATCGCTTACGAGCAACTCGTTCTTGAACCGTTGAAATGATTGATGTGCCCGAAGCTCCCGCGCCCGTCTTAACGCGTCATCGAGCAGGCGATCTGCGGCAGAACGATCCTCTTCCCACACGCCAAGAATCGCGTCACGCACCTCCCCAGCGGTTCCCGCCCGTTCGAGGATCTCGGCGACTTGATCCTTTGTTGCATTTGAAAAGTCCGTAGCTATGAAGCCACCAACTTGACTACCAAGTGCTCCCTCTGCTTCCAACGCTCTGCGAAAAAGTCGGCGATAACACCGATGTCGCTGTTCGTTGTAGAGCCCAAAATCGGCGAGTCGTCGTTGGAAGTCGAGCCGAACACTGTCGGCCGAAAGCTGGAGTTGCTGACGATGAGCATCCAGTTCACGGTCGATCGCCGCAATGGCGCGCTTCTCAACACTCGTTTTCAAGTACTGCCAACCCAACGTTACGATCAAGGCGATCAGCACGACGCCTGTGGCAAGCGTAAGTCCTAGCCCATGAATCAAGTCTGAGATCAGCTTTACATCGCTATCCATGGCTACTCAAAAAATGAGGTCTCCTGCTTAAGGTGAGCTTCGCTGCTAGCACTCCCACAACCGCAACCGATCTTAAGCTCGTCGGCAGCAGGCGTCGTTGGCCTGCGGCATGACAGACACGGCTTCTGGCTTCTTCACAAGACTCCAACTTTCCTCTGCATGAGGTGAGCTAGACGGCGCGCCGACGACGACTGTCGATTCGAAGTTGCGACCGCAGCCGAAGGTGATGCCGCCAAGCGACTATCGAGACGCACGGGTAATGGCCAACGCGAGAAGAATGAACAGGAACCATATGATGGCACCGAAGAAGACGAGGTATTGTTGGTCTTGTGCCTGTGCCTTCTTGGCTCCGGCGCCGCCGGTACGCATCTGCCCTGTGAGATAGCGATACACCGCACCGAATAGCTTGGCGGGCCAGAAGGCAGTCGCATAGCTAACTCTCGAACAGAAGAACACAAACCAAGCCGGGATTGCGGAAGCCTTCGTGACGGTGATCGTACGTCCGAAGATCGGCTCGTCGTAGCGAGTGAGCTGGTCTGTCAACACTGCGCGCCGAATGTGCATTGTTGAACGAAACCGCATGCTGCCCACGATTATGCCCATCGTGAAGTAATCGCGCCACGCGGGAGAAATCGTAATGCCGAGCACGTGCGCGAGTGTATCGAACATCGGCTTGACCACGGCGCGAAAGACTCCAAGCAGCTGGTACATCCACGCGGGGATCATTGACCAGGGAGTACCAAGGTGCGCGACTACTATCGAATCCAGTACGTTGAGCATCCCGAAGGCCCCAACCATCGAGCCTAGGACGACGATTGGATGCTGCAGGATGGCGGACTCAACGAAACGCTTGAGAGTACTCGCGAAAATAACTGATCGTTTCTTGCGCATATCCCTCTGAAGCGAGCGATTCGAGAAGTCATGCTAACGAGTATCTGCACAGCAGGCGATCACCGCAGGTGGCGGTTTGCGTCGGACGTTGTCGCTGCATATTCCGCGTCACTGCTGAGGCGACGAAACCGAAAAACATTCGCACCAATCATCTATCCCGTCAAGCAAAAGTGCGCAGTGCGAAGCGTTTCTGCTGCAAACATTGAACCAAAGCACAAGAAGCCGCCTAGCTGCAACCGCGCAGACCGTGTGACGATCCTCAAAGACGGATTCATGTCGAGCGGGCCGCGAATGCGAAGTGACGTGTCATCGCACCTTTTCCTCTGAGCATGCTCAGCTTCTCGAAGAAAAACTGCATTGCGCGCAAAGAATACAGCGCTGCCGTCACATGGCAACCGCGCTGCCTTCATCACACCTTGCGCTACCGACCTCATCAATACGGAGTGCGGTGGCCCGACCAGCGACCCGGCGCAAGCAACTGGCGCTTTCTCTTCAACTGGATCGCGATCGACTCCACGCGCCTGACGGTTATTGCACTTGATTCAGATGATCGCGCGCACGGCCTGGCTCTGCCGATCACTAAGCGAGCCGCTGGTGCGGTTCGATAGATTCGGATTCACTCTGCACACGGTAACTCAGATATGCTTCGCACTCGACACCTGTTCACGGCACTCGTCGCTGCAATCGTGACCGCTACACCTGGTCGCGCCCAATCTGCTGATACATCAGCGGTCTGCGAACCTGTCACCGACACGCTTCGCTTTGGCACTGCGGCTGTATATCGCCAGTGCGCCGTAGACAAACCTGCCAAACTGAAGAAGTCTTCCACGCCAAACTTCCAGCCGCCGTCCGGGCTGCGCTGCGTGCGCGTGGACGTCGAGTTCGTAGTCGACTCCACGGGTGAGGTGCGAAAGGGTTCAGCGAAAGTAATGCGCACAACATCGGAGGAGTATGCGACGCTCCTGCTCGAAACTCTGAAGAGGTGGCGCTACGATCCGGCGCGGGTGGGCAAGCAAGCCGTATCGCAGCTGGTCACACTCAGAGACGCGGTATCGTTCACCGACGCGCGCGGGCGAGTTGCGTACACGGTTGGCGCAGGCGCGAGCTCGCCTCGACCCACGGAACTCGGCATTCGCGGCACACCCACTGCGAGTTGCGACGAACCTTGGGTTCGTTCGCGGTGATGCCGCCGAGTGTCATGTTCGGTCATTCGTTGTTGTGCGTCAACAAGCACGCCGCTCGTTCGTGTGTGCCAAGGCACCTAGCAATGGCACCGGCGCGCTCGACTGGAACTCCAGCAACACCACCATGCACACCAACCGCGACACGTACGACAAGATTGTGCCAGAAGTCCTGCGCAACAACGCCACGCTGATCGTCATGTTGGCGTAGATGGCGTCGGGAGATTCGCAGAAGTTGCCCCGCGATTTGATGCCGCAGGGCGATGCAGCAGACGGTACGTCGCGTCCGTGGCCGGCGTCCCTTGGGCGCTCGAAGAGTGAGGCGCGAGAGAAGACGCGTGAATTGATACGGCCGCCCACTATGACAGCGTATGTGAGGGCGGGCATGTGACTTGGTCGGCGAACCGCGGTGATTGCGAGTTTGCCACGATGTTGAACGCCCTCAAGGCGTGCGACCATCGGGCTGTGGTTGTGGCGCGAACACAGAGCGCATTTCTAACTTCTGTTCGAAATGGGCATTTAGTTGTGGCGAGTCGGGCTGAAGGTTGCATCTCCGACATTTCCCCCACGCTTGCGTTGTGTTTGCATCCCATAGCCAGGGCCAGACATATGAATTGGACGCCTTGCCTATCCATGGGATGCCGGCCTTGCACTCGGCCGTCGCGGCCTGCCATCCTTTGCGGCTTTCAGTCGGTCGAGTGCGTGTGGTAGGGTTTTGCAGAGCCCGCTTACGGCGCATATTTGTCTTTATCGTTTGCTCTCTTGCAGTGGATTTTATGTGCATGAGGCAATCGGTCGCGTTCATGAAGTTTGTGCCCGACCCAGATGAGCTGTTCAAGGTTCCAAACGACGCAGGGCAAGACGTTTGATCCGACGCAAATCCCGCGATCAATGCATACCGCAGTCGGCGGGCTGCTAGTGCCGTTCGCGAAGTTTTCCGGATCACGCTTCGACCGCCACATTTACGTGGCGCGAGGAGCGAACTACGACAACTCGCGAAACTCAAGTGAAAGCTTTTCGGCCCGCTACGAAAGAGATGTGGCATCTAGCCGAGCAAATTTTTGCGAGGCACGGCGACGCTCACAAAGGTGCTATTGAGGCAACTCTAGACGGACACGCTGGTCGAGAACTCCGCCGACTGGTACCGATTCGCGAGCTTAGGGCTGCGGGCGCATTCTTTACTGGTGCAACTCTCGCGGAGCTCGTCGTTTCGATGTTTGAACGCAAGTTGAACCCGGCCTCTGTCATTCTGGACCCAGCATGTGGTGCTGGAGACCTCCTCATTGCGTGCAGTCGTCACCTGCTGACTTCAACGGGCGGCCTGATTGACACGATCAACACATGGGGCCACCAGCTTCGAGGAACTGACCTCCATGAGCCTTTTGTCGGGGCGGCCCGCGCGCGACTGGCGATTGCGGCTGCTAGTCGTGTCGGCGTGAACTCTGCGTGTGCTCTTCCGAAGGACGTGTTTCCAAATATTCGGAGAGGCGACGGAATTTCTGCACAGACCGATCTTAGCAACGTCACGCATATCGTGTTGAATCCGCCCTTCACCGACATTGAGGCGCCAGGTGACTGTTCGTGGGGGCGTGGGAAGGTCAGTTCTGCTGCTATGTTCACCGAATCTATCTTCAGGAAAGCGCGGGCAGGCACCAGCATGGTAGCCGTACTTCCTGACGTACTCCGAAGCGGCTCGCGATACGCAGCGTGGCGCGCGCAGCTTGAATCGCTTGCCGGCCGAGTTGATACGATAGAATACGGTCTCTTTGATTCGTTAACAGACGTGCACGTATTTCTACTCCACGCGATCCGTGGACAGGGCGAGAGTTCGAGTGCGGTCTGGGTGAGGGCTAGTTCAGAAGGCGAAACGCTGACAGTCAGTGACCTCTACAGGGTTCGCACGGGATCAGTCGTCGAGTATCGCGCGCCGCATCGTGGAAAGTGGCAGCCCTATCTAACGCCCAAGAGCGCACCTAGATGGGGGGAAATTACCCAACCCGCTTCGAAACGGCGCTTTATGGGCACGCTAATACAGCCTCCGTTTGTCGCGGTACGCAGAACCTCACGGCCGGGAGACGTTCATCGTGCTGTCGCCACCATAGTGAAGGGCGAGCAGCCTGTGGCGGTTGAGAATCATATGCTGGTAGTAGTTCCGCACGATCGATCGCTGAGCGCTTGCCGGAGATTGGTCACGACGCTTAAGGATCCTCGGACCACTCGTTGGTTAGACTCAGTCATTCGCTGTCGGCACCTCACCGTAGGATCGCTTGGCTCTGTCCCAATTTGGGGAGGCAGACGTTGAAAGAAGCGCGCTTTCGCTTTTCTACCGAGATATTGCGTCGTCTAGGTGAGGAGCTTAATCCAAGCCTTGACCAAGGCGTCCTCGAGTTGGTCAAGAATGCCTACGATGCCGACGCGTCGCGATGCGTAATTGAGCTGCGCGACACACTCAAGCCCGGTGGATCCATCATCATCTCTGATGATGGCATCGGGATGACATCTGACGACATTATCGACGGTTGGCTTGTTCTTGGAAGCTCACGCAAGTCGATCTCGCAACTAACCACGAAAGGCCGCGTTCCAGCGGGCAACAAAGGCCTAGGAAGGCTCGCGGCGCTTCGACTTGGCACTCGAGCGATTGTGACGTCGGTTTCACGCGCGGGACGTCCAACCGAGGTTTCCTTAGCGCTGGATTGGCAGAAGTTCGATGAAGCGTCACTCGTGGATGATGTTCTGCTCCCCCTGCACCAACAGCTGGCAGTTTCGCCACGATACGGGACTCACATCGAGCTCTGCAACCTTCGAAATCCCGTAGGTGCGCACGAGGTTCGTCGACTAGCTAGGGCGCTTGTGCTGCTCGCAGATCCTTTTGACGACCAGACCGTAGGATTTCGTCCGGAACTCAAAGCTCCGGAATACGCCGAGTTCTCGCGGCTGGTGGCAGAGCGCTACTTCGGAGACGCGGACTATCACCTTGTCGCAACACTTGAAGGCGGAATAGCACGAGCACGAGTTGTGGACTTTCGTGGCAAGCCGCTCTACGAGGCCGCACACAGCGAACTCAGTTCCGCTAGCGAGGGAGAGCTCTACCGCTGCCCCGACGCAAGCTTCGACCTCTGGTCTTTCGTTCTAACATCGGCTTCGTTCGAGTTACGAAAGTCCACACTTAGTGAAGTCAGAGTCTGGCTCAAAGAGTTCGGCGGCGTGCATCTCTATCAGAATGGATTAAGAGTTAGTCCGTACGGAGGCCCGACCAACGATTGGTTGGAGATGAATCTTCGCAGAGTACGCAGCCCAGAAGAGCGGCCTTCGACGAATAACTCTATCGGTCGAGTTGTGGTTTCCGATACTCAAGGTCGACTGGTGCAAAAGACCGACCGAAGTGGACTGATCGAGGGACCCGACTATCTCGAACTCCGTCGGTTTGCCATAGACTGCTTGGAATGGATGGCGCGATGTAGAATGCAAGACGCGGAGGAGAGACGAGCTAGACGACGCACTGAGGCCCCCACACGAAGCTCGAAAGCGAAAGAGGCAGTCGATTTTGCCATCCAAAAAGCGCCTGCGCGTACACGCGAGCGATTTTCTGCCGCATTCGAAAGGTATGATCGTGCGCGAAAGAAGGAAATTCAGACTCTTCACAAAGAGGTGCAGCTCTATCGCACTCTAAGTACAGCGGGTATTACGGCAGCGACTTTTGCTCACGAAAGTGCTGGCAATCCACTCAAAGTTATTGAGGCGTCTATCAATACTATTGAGAGGCGGGGCAAAAAAGCACTCAGCGAAAGATTCGGATCGATACTCGAGAAACCAGTTGAGTCTGTGCGGCGTGCGGTTTCCGCACTTTCCGTGCTCGCATCTGCAACTCTGAGTCTAGTCCGGCGTGACAAGCGTCGACGCGGACGGGTTGATGTTCACGAAGTTGTTTCCCGAGTGGTCAAGACTTTTACTCCATTCCTCGAGGGGCGTGACGTCGAGGTTCGTCAAACATTAGCTATCGCTTCTCCGTACTATCAAGGAACGGAGGCCGCGTTAGAGTCCCTCGTTACGAACCTGATCAACAACTGCGTAAATGCTTTTGAGCTGGCAGGCATCGGAGAGCGTGTTATCGAGCTGCGAACACACGTACTAGGCGAAAGCTGCGTGATTGAGGTCTTGGACAACGGCCCGGGCATCACTGGCATCTCTCTTGGCTCGATTTGGCTTCCGGGAGAGACCACACGCGCGAGCGGTACCGGATTGGGGCTTACAATTGTCAGAGATACGGTCAAGGACTTGGGCGGGAAAGTCTCCGCTGAAGCCGCAGGGGAACTTGGGGGAGCAACTTTTCGAATCGAGCTGCCGATTATGGGAGCCTAAAGTGAATCTTGCCTTGAAGGGACACACAATCGAACAGGTTCTGATCGTTGACGATCAACCAGATAGCCGTGATGCTCTCGGAGAGCTCGTCAAAGATAGCTATTTGCTTGCTATTGAAGTTGAGGCCCCTGTACGTGGTGTTGACGACCTGCGAAAGCGTGCCTCCGCTAACGCAGCCGTGTTATGCGACTATCACCTTCGGAAGAAGAATTACGCTTCCGTAGATGGCGGCTTGATTGTGGCAGGCCTGAATGCGGCAGGAGTGCCAGCAATTCTTTGCTCCCGAATGACCGATGACCTGAGTGAGGATCTGCGTCCTCATCGCAAGTTCATCCCCGTTGTGATTCCGACAGCGGAGCTCAGTCCCGAGACGCTGCTTGCCGCGATCAACACCTGCATCGCTGAGATCGAGGGTCGAGTGGCTGAGCATCGTCGGCCTTGGCGTACGCTCGTTCGCATCGAAGATCTCGATGATTCGGTGAGCGGCAGCGAAGACTGCATGGTGGTCGTGCCGGGATGGGATCCACAGAAACTGATTTCCATTCATCTTCGGGATCTTCCACCGAACATACAGAGTGCGATCCTCGGTGGAGCTGACCACCTACTTGCTGAAGTGAATTTGGGGGCAGTGACATCGAGTGACTTGTACTTCGCTGAATGGCGCGAGGTGTAGCGATAATGAATCCGAAACCAAACGGAGCTAGCGTCACCGTTCTCGATGTTGGGCATGGCAACTGCGCGGTCGTAAGATCTGACGAGGGACTAGTTGTTGTGGATGCTGGGCCTGGAAGCACTCTTCTCGAGTTTCTTGACGCTGCAGGCATTTACAAGATTGATGCGATCTATTTGTCTCACGCCGACCACGATCATATCGGTGGCGCCATCGCGGTTCTGAGTGCTGACCGTTTCCGGGTTGGCTGTGTACACGTGAATCAGGACAGTTTTAAGGACACAGGGACGTGGAGTTCCTTGAAGGTTGCACTTGGTTTGAACCAAGCGAAGCTCGCAGTCGGCCTCGCGAGTGGAGGTCGCGACGATCTAACGCTCGGCCGTGTGAAGCTTTGCATCGTCTCCCCCCCAGCGCACCTGGTTCTGGAGGGCGTAGGAAGTTTTGACCGCCATGGAAAGCGGATCACGACCAATACGCTTAGCGCAAGCGTGAGGATTGACTTTGATTCGGTTCCCGCGATCCTCCTTGCCGCCGACATCGATGCCGTGGCTCTCGCCAATCGTACGTCCGACTCTGATTTTCGTGCGCCTATCCTCGTCTTCCCTCACCACGGCGGCGCAGCGAATAGCTCCGGTGACGAATTTGTGAGACTCGTGTGCGAACTGGTACAGCCGAAGTCAGTTGTTTTCTCGATCGGCCGAGGCAAGTTCGGCACTCCACGCCCAGAAGTGATTACGGCTTTGAGGGCGCACAATCCAAACGTAAATATCGCCTGTACGCAGCTATCTGAGCACTGTTGTGCGGTGCTTCCAAATGAGCATCCCGTCCACCTACAGCCGCTAGCCGCTGCAGGGAGACCCGCTCGCAAGTGCTGCGCCGGAACAATGGTTGTGGAGCTAGAATCCGCTCGGCAGCTGCCAGTGATGAACGAACTCCAAGCTTTTGTCGATGCGAACGTTCCCAACGCACTGTGCAGAAGATGAATACCGCGGGGGTCTTTCGTGATTGTGCACGCTAGATCCAAGCGCGAATGCAAGCAGTCAACGTAAGATTGAGAGGGACCGCGCAGATCCCGCCGCCTCGAACGTTCGTCATGCTGAAATTCCTCTCGAGTGGAGCGCCCGCAGAACTCGAGGCGCCCACCCAAGAAGGAACTTATCATCGGTTAGGACATCCATAACGATTGAAGTGAGCAGGTCGTCAGACGTAGGGCCGCCAAAATGTTGCAATTGCAAGCGTCGCAGATAGTCGGCCATCGATGGAACGGGATCGGAAGGCTCGTTAATTGCCTCGCTCCACGCCTCATCGAATTCAGAGAACTGCACAAGACTTGGCGGATTGTAAATCAGACTCGCAGAAACGCCCCCGCGATGATTTACGTACTTCCTAGCGAACTCGTATCGCTCGGCGTCCCGCATGGACGCGGCAACTTGTAGGAGCCACAGCGCGAGACCAAACGATGCTTCCATAGGCGCTTGTTGCAGGTGATCAAGCAATGGGCGGTAGAGATCTGCAACATAGCGACCAGCATTGGGCACCGAGGACAGCAGCGCCGCAAGTAGAGCCAGGAACGCCGGCGCAATCCCCAGCAGGAAATCATCGTAATCGCGCGACAAACCGAAGTGCGGTCCTATTCGCGTGAGACCCGATGAATTTTTCTGCCAGTGCTGGAGCGAGTTAAGATAGTCGCATTTGTCTGGTCGGTGAACCGCTAGCAATCCGATGTGGAGCGGCTGATTCCACCAGTATCCGATATGACTGTCGTAGTTCGACGATGCTGGCGTATCTAGGTCCGATGCCCCTAGTTCCTCCACTAGGCGAAGATAGTGTTCTCGGAAGTGCGGTATGCTTCTGCCTAGCTCGCAATACCTGATGAGAAAACGCGCGTCAAAGCCTTCAGCTTCAGCATGCTTAAGCACGACGTCGAGTTCAACGTCGTGCCAAGAGTCGCCATTCAGTGCCGACGCCAACCTTTCAATATCGAGCTGTCTGCTAAGGCGGCGATGATGTGACAGGACATCGGTTACTAAGAGCGTTGAGTCGCGTTGATCTAAGGAGTAAGTGCGGTAGTGATGCGACCCGAACTGGAAACGGAGAGTCTCAAGCCTTGATGTCTCGCCACCAGAGGAGAGGAATAAGTGAAAGAAGAAGAGAGGCTTCTGGAATCGCTCGTTCGGCTGCCCAAATACCTTCACAGCGTTATTAGCTGCCGAGTTGGTTGCGCGACTCTCAACCTCGAAGATCATTAGTGGAAAATCTTGTCCCTCCTCACGGAACCAAGCTATATCGATTGCAGGGGGCCTAGTGCGTCTGACGACCACCGGAACCTCTTCCTTCACTGTGTAGCCGAGAGCAGAGCCAAGCTCCGCCAGGCCTTTAATCAGATTTCGGCCGTCCCTCAACTTGTGCTTTGGCACCTTTGCTCCGCCGACGGAGAGTGTGGGACGAGCAGCGGTGGGCATAGCATGAATGACCGAACGTACCCTCGCAACGGATGGCTGCAGATGAACTGCTCGCCGAGCGCGGGACACTTTCCGGATGCGAAAAGACCGCATCGCAAACAATACAGCGCGGCCGCCACATGGCAACCGCGCTGCATCCATCACACCTTGCACCACCGACCTCATCAATACCGATACTGCTCCGCCTTGAACGGACCTTCCGGCTTCACACCGATATAACTCGCCTGACTCGGCGTCAGCTCCGTCAGCTTCACCCCAAGCTTCGCCAGGTGCAACCGTGCCACCTTCTCATCGAGGTGCTTCGGCAACGTGTACACCTTCTTCTCGTAGCTCTCGGCGTTCGCATGCAACTCCATCTGCGCCAACACCTGATTCGCGAAGCTCGCACTCATCACGAATGACGGGTGTCCCGTTGCACAACCGAGATTCAGCAACCGTCCTTCCGCGAGAATCAGAATCGACCGGCCGTTCGGCAGCACAAACTCATCATACTGCGGCTTGATGTTGATCCGGCGCATGCCTTCGGTCTTTTTGAGACCGGCCATGTCGATCTCATTGTCAAAGTGACCAATGTTGCCAATGATCGCCTTGTCCTTCATGCGCGACATGTGCTCCACCGTGATCACGTCCTTGTTGCCGGTGGCCGTGATGATGATGTCAGCAACTTCAACGATGTCGTCAAGCGTGGTGACCTGATATCCCTCAAGCGCCGCCTGCAGTGCGCAGATCGGATCAATCTCGGTAATCACCACACGCGAGCCCTGACCCTTGAACGCCTGCGCACAACCTTTGCCTACGTCGCCGTAACCACACACCACCACAATCTTGCCGGCGAGCATTACGTCGGTCGCACGATTGAGTCCGTCAATGATCGAGTGACGGCAGCCGTACAGGTTGTCAAACTTTGACTTGGTCACGGCATCATTCACATTGATCGCCGGAAACGCGAGCGTACCATCACGCTGCATTTCGTACAGACGGTGCACACCGGTGGTGGTCTCTTCGCTCACACCACGAATGCCCGCGAGCATCTTGGTAAAGCGCTGCTTGTCCACCGCCTGCTGCGCGCGCAACAGATCAAGAATCACGCCCCACTCTTCGGGCTCGTTGTCTGCATCAAAGCCCGGAATCACGCCCGCCTTCTCATACTCGGCGCCGCGGTGCACGAGCAGCGTGGCATCGCCGCCGTCATCAAGAATGAGATTCGGACCGCTGCCATCGGGCCACGTGAGCGCCTGCTCCGTGCACCACCAGTATTCCTCAAGCGTTTCACCCTTCCACGCAAACACCGGCGTACCACTCGGCTTCTCCACCGTGCCGTTCGGACCAACCACAACGGCCGACGCGGCGTGATCCTGCGTGCTGAAAATGTTGCACGACACCCAGCGCACATCGGCGCCAAGTGCAACAAGTGTTTCAATGAGCACGGCCGTTTGCACCGTCATGTGCAACGAGCCCATGATCTTCGCACCCTTGAGCGGCTGCTTCGCGCCAAACTCTTCGCGCAGCGCCATGAGTCCCGGCATTTCCACTTCGGCCAGACGCATTTCTTTCCGACCCCATTCCGCCAGCGACAAATCACGCACGGCAAACGGCGGACGCGCCGAGTTGGTCTCGGTGACGCCGTCCATTGTCATCACGTTGCTGGGAATTCCCGCGGCCACCGCTGTTGCACTCGCCATCGTGTTGCTCCTGGAAGAATGATGTCGCACACGCACACCCGTACCGTGCGCGACATCAGCGTTTAATCAATCAATACAGTCAGTCGATACAGTCTTCTGAATCGGCTTCCGCCGTTAACACAAACATCGCCGGACCACTCACCGAGGTATCCACCGGCAGCGGCAGATAGCGCACGTTCGCGAACCCGGCTTGCACACACCACTCCTGCATCACGGTTTCGTCAAAACCGAGCCACACGTGTCCCATCATCACGCGATACTCTTCGCGTTCGTGCGCGCGCATGTCGCACACCAGCACACGTCCGCCGGGCTTGAGCACACGTCGCACTTCGCGCAGCACACGCAGCGGTTCGGCCACGTGATGCAGCACCAGCATCAACACGGCCACGTCGAGTGAAGCATCAACGAGCGGCAACGCTTCAAGCGTGCCTTCGCGCACATCCACGTTGTCAAACGCTGTGGTGCGCGCACGCGCGGCCTCGAGCATGGCAGCCGACGCATCTACAGCAACCACACGTTGCACTACCGGCGCCAGCGCCGCGCTGAGCACACCGGTGCCGCAGCCGAGGTCGCCCACAATCCAGCGTGAATCGAGCAGGGCGAGTGTGGCGGCGAGGTCGGAGCGCGCGCCATACAATGAAGTGCGTGTGGTCTCCCACTCTCCGGCCGCGTCGGCAAAAAACGCCTCCGACCGTGCCCGTCGCTCAGCAATCACGGCCTCAATGCGCGCCTGGTCCTGCAGCGCGGCCGGCGTCACTTCGACAGAAGAGCGCACCAGTGTCCACAGGTCGCGGGCGTGTTCGTCGAGCAGCGCCGAGAGGCTGTACCAGCGGCTGGCGCCTTCGGCTCGGGACATTGTCCAGTCCGCGTCGACCAGTACCCGCAAATGCCGACTCACCGTGCTCTGCGGCAGCTGCAGCGCCTGGCACAGCTCCCCAACCGTGAGCTCGCGCCCGTCCACAGCCAGCAGCAGCCGACAGCGCGTAGCGTCGGCCAGGGTGGCGAGTCGATCGTGAACGAGGGAGCGCGCGGGGGCTGTCATATTTGATTATCCGGATGAAAGGATATGCCGCGCGACAAGTTCCCGCAATGGTGTAGGGCGACTCCCCCTTGCCGCGCGAGGCACCGCGACCGATCCTGCCCACATGGACCTGGACGCCGCCGCCAACCTTGCTGTCGCAACACTGACCGGATTGGCGGTGGGCGTGGAGCGCGAGTGGTCGGGACACACCAGCGGCCCCGACGCCCGCTTTGCCGGTGTACGCACCTTCGCCCTGCTCGGCGGACTCGGCGGCGTGGCGGGACTCCTGTTAACCAGTGGATTTCTCTGGGCCGCGGGCGCGCTGCTGGCCGGCGGCGCCGCACTCAGCGTGTCAGCCTACATCATGGCCGTAAGACGCCCCGGCGCCACCACCGACGGCACCACCGAAACCGCGGCGCTTGCCGTGCTCGCGGTAGGCACCATGGCCGGACTCGGCTGGCTCGCACTCGCCAGCGGACTCACTGCGCTCATGGCCTTCGCGCTGATTGAAAAATCACGCGTGCAGGGGTGGCTCAAAAGAGTTGACGAACATGAAATGCGCGCCGCGCTGCAGTTCGCCGTGCTCGCGCTCGTGGTGCTGCCGCTGCTGCCGAGTGGCAGCTTTGGTCCGTACGACGCGATTCGTCCGCGTGAACTGTGGATTGTAGTGCTGCTCTTTTCCGGACTCAACTTTGCCGGCTATGTCGCACGGCAAGTGGTGGGCAACGAACGCGGCTATGGCGTAACCGGATTGCTCGGCGGATTTGTCTCCAGCACTGCCGTCACGCTGCACTTCAGTCGCAAAAGTAAAAACGAACCGGAGTATGCCGAGCCGCTGGGCCTTGGTGTGGTGGCCGCATGCACGGTGCTCGTGCCGCGCGTGATCATTGTGTCCTCGTTGCTCGAGCCGAATGTTGGTGGTGCGGTGCTGCCCTTTCTTGCACCACCGTTTCTTGTGGGTGCGGGCATCGTGACGTTTGTTCTGTTGCGTGAATCGCGCAGCACACACACAGCGCAAACGAACACACCAGCCACCACCACCAGCAGCAACGGCGTGCGCAATCCACTCGGCCTCTGGCAGTCTGTGCAAATGGCGCTCGCCTTTCAGGTGGTGCTGCTCATCATCGCGTGGCTGCAGGAAACCGTTGGCACACCCGGCGTGCTCGTAACGGCAGCCGCACTTGGCCTGACCGACATGGACGCACTCACCCTCTCCATGTCGCGACTCGGCGCCGACGCATCCAAACGTCAGCTGGCCGCCACGGCCATTGCGGTGGGATTGCTTGCCAACACATTGCTCAAACTCACGCTCACCCTCACCCTGGGGTCGCGTGCGTTTCAGAAGCGCGCCAGCACTGGATTGATTGCCCTCGCGCTGGCCAGTGGTGCCGGATTGATCCTCGGCACATGGCTTGTCGCGCGGTGATCACGCAATTTGCAGCGATGCATTGTCACCGCCGAGCGGGTCGTCTGTCATGACGCAGACCACGAGCGTGTCATTTGTTGCGCGCACGGGTGGTGTGGTGCGCCGAGGCATGGAGGCCATCGGTCGCGCCGCGCGATTCGTGCGTGAAACGGCGCGCGCGGTACCAGACACCGCCACGTGGTGGCCACACGCGTCACTGCACGCGCGTGTGCTTGGCGTGGACTCCATTCCAATCGGCATTTTCATCGCGCTCTTTACCGGCATCGTGCTGGCCATGCTCGCCGACTACTCGGTGGGTGATCTGGTGCCGCCGTACTTTGTGGGCACGCTGGTGCAGAAAACCATCACTATGGAGCTCGCGCCGGTGCTCACCGGACTGGCACTCGCCGGTCGTGTGGGCGCCAACATTGCGGCCGAAATTGGCACCATGAAGGTGACGGAACAGATCGACGCACTGGAAACACTCGCCTACGATCCGTACGCGTATCTCGTGGTGCCGCGCGTGCTCGCCGGCACGCTCATGTTTCCGATTGTGGTGGCTGCGGCCATGCTCGTTGGTGTGTTGAGTGGCTGGTTGGCAGCATTGCTGTTGATTGACGTGAGCACGGCGCAGTTTGTGAAAGGCGTGCGCCTGTTTTTCACCGAGTTTGATGTGCGCTACGGATTGGTGAAGTCGGCGAGTTTTGGTACGGCGGTGTCACTCATTGGCTGTTATGCGGGCCTCAATGCCAAGGGCGGTGCGCAAGGTGTTGGTGGAGCCGCCACACGCGCGGTCGTGATTTCGGCAGTGATGATTCTTGTGCTCGACGCATTCTGGGCCCTAGTGTGGCTCACCGGGAGAACTCTGCAATGACGAGCAAACAGCGCGTCAACGACGCCGTGGTCGGCACCACCGTGCTGGTGGTGATCTTTGTGATGATCGCCGCCGTGCTCTGGGTCAATCAGTCGTCAATCGGCGACAAGAGCGACAAGTTGCACGCGCGTGTGCGTGATGTGGGCGGCGTGAGCCTCGGGAGCGCCGTGGTGATTCGCGGTGTAAAAACAGGGCGCGTGGATCAGATTGCGCTTGGTGATTCCGGATGGGTGGTGGTGCGCTTCGCGCTCGACGAAGGCGTAGAGCTGCCAACCAATCCCGTCGTTCTTTTCGTCTCGTCGAGTTTGTTTGGCGAGTGGCAAGCCACAATTCTGAGCGCTGATGGGTTGCCGGTAGATCGTGAACTGCGCGCCGCCATCACGGAAGCAAGTGGTGCGCGCGATACACTGCCTGGTGCGCTGCTGCCCGACATTGCACAACTCACCACGGTGGCCGGCCGTATCGCCGGTGACGTCGCAGAAGTTGCGGACCGCGTTCGCACCGCGTTTGATGACGACGCCGCCAAGGAAATGCGCAGCACCATTCGCAGTCTGGCCGAACTCTCCGGCGAGTTGCAGCGCACGGTCGCCAAACAATCAAAGAATCTCGATGTCGTTGGTGCCGATGTGCAGCGCGGTATTGCCGATCTTTCCGCGGCAGCGGCCATCATTGATTCGGTTGCGCGCCGCATTGACGCGAGTACGAGTCGCGGCGAAATCACGGATATCGTGAACACCGTGAAAAAAGCGTCGCAGGAGTTGCTGGCCACCACCACGCAGCTGCGCACGCTCTCTGTAGATGTTGGTCGCACGCAGGTGCAGCTTGAGCACGCGGTGGCGAATGCAGATTCCGCGTTTACCAAGCTCAATCGCGGCAACGGCACGCTGGGCTTGTTAATGAACGATGATCGTCTCTACCGCAACAGCGATTCTGCGGTGGTCGAGCTGCGGGCACTGCTCGAGGATATCAGAAAAAACCCGCGTCGCTATTTCAACTTGCGCGTGTTCTGATCAACCGTGCGGCTGGGCGCGCCACGGATCGTGTGCGCTGTCTGCCGCCACCGGTGTTGCCGTTCCTGCAGCCTGCGGCGACGGCGCGACAATTGTGGCAATGCGTGTATTGCGCAGCACACGCGTGGCCACCGATCCAATCAGCAGGCGTTCAATCACACCGTGTCGCTGCGTTCCCAACGCCAGCAGATCCGCGCCGGATTGTTGCGCGTACGCCAGCAGCGCGCCGGCGGGATCACCGCGCACGGTTGCCGTCTCAACCGCGACACCGCGCGGCGCGGCCAGCTGCGCCACCGCGTCGGCAAAGAGCGGCGCCAGACTGCGGGCGTATTCCTGATCCCAGGCGCGCCATTCTTCGCTCGGATAGTCAAAACGCGGGCGCACATGCACCAGCGTCATGCGTCCTCTTTCGCCCAGCAGTTGCATGGCAATACGTGCGGCACGCATGCTGGCCGGCGAAAAATCCATGCCCACCACCGCGCGCTGCGGCGCGCTACTGAATCCGTGGCCTACGGCCATGATCGGCACACGCACATGCCGCAGGGTGGCCAGTGTGGTCTCCGTACCCAGCAAGCGGTCGAGTGGATTGTGGCGACCGATCCCCATGATCATCAACCGCGCGTCGCGTGCGTCGGCGGCACTGGCCAGCGTTTCGGCCGGCGCGCCGAGTTGTACGTCAACCACCCAGGACGAATCGGCCATCGGTTCCACCGAGACCATGCGCCGCATTTCGTCAAAGATCAACCGCTTGCGCATGGCGTCGAGCTCGGGTGCGGCGTGCATCCCACCACCGAATGCGGGGGCCAGCGGCGTGGGCTCGCACACACGGATCACTTCCACGCGCGCGTCGAGCGCCGCCGCCGCCACGCGGGCCGCACCGAACAGTCCGTCGGCACACGACGCACCGTTACAGGCGACCAGGATTGGGCCTGTGGGTGCGCGCGCGGCTGAGGTCGGTTCTCCATGCATGGCCTGTATTGTCGGCTCGGTGCAGACCTGCAACCATCGGGAGATCTCTGCGCATCGTGTCGGGGATCATCCGACGCGCGGCCCCCTCTCGACCCCTCGCCACGGGCAAACTTCGTGGCGAGCCCATCTATCGGAGCGCCCACACGCTCACTAGCGTCATGCGGAGCGAGACACCGGCCGCGCCGAGTGCTCTCGAACACGTTCCTCTCGCCGTTCGATACTCAATGAATGCAATTGGTCGGCTCATCGCCAACGCCGCCGCGCTCTGGGTCGCCGCGTATCTGCTCACCGGCATCGACTACACCGGATCGTGGCCCGGACTGCTCGGCGTGGCCCTGGTGTTCGGCGTGGTGAACGCCTTTATCAAGCCGGTGCTCACCGTACTCTCGCTGCCCGTGCAGGTGCTCACGCTTGGACTTTTTACCTTTGTCCTGAACGCGCTGCTGCTCATGCTCACCAGCTGGCTGGCCGGATCCCTTGGCATTGCGTTTACCGTAGACGGCTTTATCTCGGCGCTGCTTGGCTCGCTCATCGTGAGCGTAGTGAGCGGACTGCTGAGCGTGTTTCTGACGGACGAATAAGGCTCCAGCCTCAAAACGTCGTATCAAACGTCGCATCGCTCTGAAAATGTCGCATCAAACGTCGCATCGCTCTGAAAACGTCGCATGCAACGTCGTATCGCCCCGATGGGTCGAGTGACCCGTCAGACCGCCGCCACCCATCCGTAGGTTGATGTCATGGCATACATACTGGTGGTAGAAGATCACATCGATATCGCCGAAGGACTCCAGGCGAATCTCGAGATTGAAGGGCACGAAGTAGATCTGGCGCGCGACGGACGACACGCCGTGATGGCGATCAAACGTCGCGTGCCCGATCTGGTGATTCTCGACCTCGGCCTGCCCGGGCTCGACGGGTTTGGTGTGCTGAGCCAAGTGCGCGAGGCCGAGTGCTGGTGTCCGGTGCTCATTCTCTCGGCACGCGGTGCGGAGGCCGACAAGCTGCAGGGCTTTCGTCTGGGCGCGGATGACTACGTGACCAAACCGTTTGGCACGATGGAACTGCTGGCGCGTGTGAATGCGCAGTTGCGCCGTGCATCGGTTACGGGTCGCACCGAAACAACAGGTGAACGCGCGGTTGCAACTGGCGCAGTGGCCCCACGAGATCCGCAGGAAATTGAGAGCATGTTGTCGGAGCGTTTTGAACTCACGCCGCGTCAGGCCAGTGTTGCACGACTGGTTGCCGATGGGCTCACGAATGAAGAAATCGCGCAGGCCCTCGGCATTTCGCGATTCACCGCGCGCAATCACGTGGAGCAAGTGCTCGAGAAACTTGATGTGAGTTCGCGCGCACGCGTTGCGGCATTGGTGCATGGTGGTGGCCTTTCGTCTATGGGCGCCTGACTGATACGCCTCACGTGACAACGGAGCGCGCAGCTTCGACGCAACAGCCAACCGTTGGCGCCGCCGGTTCGCGTCACCGTGCGGCACGGCTGGCGGTTGGGGCGCTGCTCGCCACCGTGCTGGTGGTGTGCATTGCGGTAGTGGCCACGATTCGTTCGTGGCAATCGCAGCGCGACAACATGCAACAGGCGCTCGGCGCACAGGTCATGTTTGCCGCGCGGCAGTTTGCGGAGCACTTGCGACTGCGCGCGCCCGACGCGTTCAGCGGCGCGATTGCCATGCAGGGCGCGGATCAGATTCCGCAGCTCGCGCTCACCGTACGTCGCTCAATCGAGTTGTTGCCGCCCACGTTCGGTGGAGTACCGTGGCCGGTGGACACGGCCAACTCCATGGGCGTGCATGTGGGTAAGAATGGACGTTCGCTGGCCATTCCAAATCCGGCGTCGCTCAACAATGTGCTCGCGTTTGAAGTGCGTGATTGCCGAGGTGTGGTTCGGTTTCGTGACGAGAGCTACGACATACCGCAGTTCGCAGGGTCATCTGTTCTTGGCGAGTTTTCGTATCGCACGTTGCCCGACTGTCTTGACGTCGGCGTGCGCCTGCACCGCGAAGTCGCGGATGACATCATTGCGCGCGCCATGCCCGGCTCCGGGCGTTGGTTATTGGTTGGATTGCTCGCACTCGCGGCCACGTTCGCAGCAAGTGCTGCGCTGTTTCTTCGCCAACAGCAACAGCTGGTGCAGGCGCAAGACGAGTTTGTGTCGGCCGTCTCACATGAGTTGCGCACGCCGCTCACGCAGATTCGCATGTTCAGCGAAACGCTGTTGCTCGATCGCGCCAAATCGCCGGAGCAGGCCAAGCGCTGGATTGGTGTAATCAACCGCGAGAGTGAACGACTGGGGCATCTCGTGGAAAGTATTCTGCGTTTTGCGCGATCAGAGCGACGTGCCTTGCCACTTGCGCGTGAAGTCACCGACGTGGCGCAGCTCGCGCGCGATGTGATTCTGGGTTTCCTTCCGGTTGCGGCTGCGCGACGCGTGACGATTCGTACGCGATTGCCGTCAGCGGCGCTGGCGTTTGTAGACGCTGGTGCGCTGCGACAAATGCTGCTTAACCTGCTCGACAACGCGGTGAAGTACGGACCGGTTGGACAAACGATTACGCTCGAACTTGGTAGCGGTGCCAAACATGCGGTGGAGTTTCGTGTGGATGATCAAGGCGCGGGTGTGCCCGCGTCTGAACGTCCGCGCATCTGGGAACCGTTTGAGCGTTTGAATCCCGGCGACGGCACGGTTGGTGGCAGCGGACTTGGTCTGAGCGTGGTGCGCACGTTGGCCGAACGTCACGGTGGCACGGCGTACGTGACCGATGCCGCGCAGGGGAGTGGTGCGCGCTTTGTGATTGCGCTGCCGGTTGGTCTTACGGCGAGCGACGCGGAGAGTGTGGAGGCGACGCGTATCACGCAGGAGTTCGCGGCGGCGGATGCATTTCCGGTGGGCAAGCCACTGCATGCGGATGCGTGGATGCACGCCGAGGTCGAGGATATTGTGTGGCCGCCGGATGTTGTGCCGGAGCGGCCGTCGGGAAGTTTTCGCGTGTCGTGAAGATTGGCTTGGGTGCAGGTGGAGGGCCCTTCGAGCTTTTCGCGCCTTCCCGTGCCCTCCACCTGCACCTGGTACAACCTCGCTCAGTACGCCCCGCGAATCCGAGCCGCACGCGACGACAGCCACACACCGGCCCCGCGTCGTAGTACACCGCCGTGCCCCGGCAACACCAGTTGCGGCGCCAGTCGCGACAATCGATCGAGATCGTGCGCCAGCTGACTGCGATCGTGCGCCAACCACGGCGCCACACTCGACAGCGCACCCGTCATCACCGCATCACCGGCAATGAGCACACCACGCTCCGGTTGCCACAACGAGAGATGCCCCTGTCGGTGACCCGGCGTTTCAATCACCGCGAGCCCGCCCAGAATGTCGCGCAATATCATGCCGTCGGTCACCGCGCGCGTTGCACCTGCGAGTGCACGCGTGCCGCGACGCAAACGCTGCATGGTGACCGGTGACGCGATCAGTTCGGCGCGCGTGGCGTGCAACACCGTGTCGAGGCCACCCGCGTGATCGAGATCGTGATGCGTGAGGATCACGCGTTTCACTGATTCGGCCGGAAAACCATCGCGTGCGAGCGCCTGCAGAATACGGCCGCCGCGCCCCCACAAACCGGCGTCCACGAGCGTGAGCCCGTCGGCGTCGCGTAACACGTACACGCGGCCAACGAGCATCGCTCGGATCGTCCAGATATCGGGGGAAATCGGAAGCATCGGGAATCGTGAGGTGATGTGCATACCCGTATGGTGCGCACGAGTGTAACCTCACCGGACAAGCTCTTCCGTGACAGGGTACGATGACCCGCCCCGCGCTCCTAAAATCGCTACCGCATCACGTCCAGCGACGCTTCAGATCCACCTTCTCCACACTCGGCTCACCGCGGCCCGTGGCGTACACCATGCTCCGCAGCCATTCGCGCTCCTCCGCCAGCTGCGACTCCGGAATCTCCTTGCACCACGTTTTGGGCGGCAGGCCATCGTTCCCGCTCCATCGGTACCCGCGCTCGCGCAACATGTCCTTGGTGTCAAACGCACTGCCCACCGCGCTCACCTTCACACGCGGCATGCGACACGCGTCGAGCAGTTTGGCCATGGGCAACGTGCCGTCTGCCGTGCGCTTTTCAAGCAACGCTAACGTGGCACGACAATCGTCGACCGCGCGATGTCCGTCAAAGAACGCACCAAGATGACGGTACACCAGAAACTCGAGCGAATGTGAACCAATACCGAGTGCGCGCCAATCGATGTCGCGCTGCGTGCAGCCCCAGTACACATCTTTAAACGCCGGAAACCGTCGCTCCACAAACGCGCGATCAAACGCCGCGTTGTGCGCGAACACAATACCCGCGCCATCGAGCAGTTCATGCACGCGAACATCAGAGATGCGCTGTCCGCGCACCATGTCGTCGGTAATGCCGGTGAGGGCCACCACTTCGGCCGGAATGCTGCGACCCGGATCTTCGAGCATCGACTCGGCGGCGATCACTTCAACCGGCTGACTTGTGACCGCGTCGTAGGTAAAGCGCACCACACCAAGTTCAATAATCGCGTCGGTGCTTTTGTCGATGCCCGTGCTTTCTACATCAACAATGAGCGCGTGTCGCAGCTGATGATCCGGCGATGGCGCAACAAATCGCTCCGTGGGTTTCAGTCGACGCAGTACGCGATAGTCGGCGTGCGTTTCGAGTTGTGTCGCGAGGAGTTCGAAGTCGGTCATTTCATCAAGATACCGAATGGATCGTCGTCTGCCGTGAGCACGATGCGCGGCACACCCAGAAGTGTCGCCTCACCGTCACGCAGTGCACGTTCCCATTCGTTGCCGTCGCTTACCAACGCGCGCGCGGCCTCCGGCAGACCAATCGTCGTGAAAAAGTTCACCTCAATAGCCAGACGCAGTGACGACCACGCGTCGGACATGGTGAGATACACGGGCGACAGCTCGCGCAGCTTGGAATCATCAGGTTCGTCGTCGTGATCACCCGGCCACTTTGCCGCTTCCTCTTCCAGCCGCTCCTCGAGCGCCTCGCAGGCCGGCCCGAGCTCCTCGTCATCAACTGCCTCGGCGAGCAACGCGAGCAGAAACCAGCGCTCGTCTTTGGTGAAGCCTTCTGGCTTGCCGGTGGAGAGGTACGCCACGGACGCGGTGAACACCTGCTCCGATTTGTCGACGCTATCGCGCCATTTATCGAGCAGTACAGAAGCATTTTCTCCTCCACGACTCGATTCCAACGCCTGCAGTGACGCTAAGGGCGCGCCCAGAGGGGCTGGAGTCACGCCGCGGCGCGCACGTGAAGAGGACGGCCTGGAGGCGCGACGAGTCATGGAGGTGTGATTCCTGCGGGGAAGTGATTGAGCTCGCTTGTAAACGCACGGTCGCGCGAAACAGTTGGCCTCGCTACCCTTCGCGCACCAATGCTCACGCTCTTTATCATCGTCTTTCTCGACCTGATCGGCTTCGGCATGATCATTCCGGTGTTTCCGTTCTACGCGGAACGCACCGGGGTGGACCCGGCGTCGGTGATCTTCTTCCTCGGCCTGTATTCATTGGGCCAACTGGTCGGGTCACCGATCTGGGGCACAATGTCGGACCGGATCGGCCGACGGCCCGTGCTTTTAATCACGTTGCTCGGCAACGCCGTTGCATCCATGATGCTGGCCTTTGCTGATTCCGGTCTTGAGCTCGCGGTTTCGCGCATTGCCGCCGGCCTCGCCGCCGGCAACGTGGCCACCGCCTACGCCTACGCCACCGACATCACCACCGACGCCACGCGCCCCAAAGCGCTCGGACTGCTTGGCTCCGCATTCGGACTCGGCTTCATTGCCGGCCCGGCACTTGGTGGCCTGCTCGCCGGCAATGACGCGGCCGGCGATGGCCTCGTTCGTGTGGCCTGGGGCGCCGCCGTGATGTCGCTCATTGCGCTCGTGCTCACGTTCTTCCGATTGCCCGAATCGCTGTCTGATGAAGTGCGCGCCACCACACGTTCCAAGCCACGACCAAAACTCGGCACGTACTTCAAGCGCGATGGCATGCGACAGGTGTTGCTTACCACCGTGGTGGTCATCGCTGCCGTGGCCATGTTGCAAAGCACACTCGCACTGTGGGCCGCACAAACCATGAACATGGGGCCGCGCACACTCGGGCTCGTGTACATGTTCGTTGGCATTGTGAGTGTGGTCGTGCAGGTGTGGCTCACCGCACCACTCACCAAACGGTTTGGCGCGTATGTGCTCGCGCAAATCGGCATTGTGCTGGTGGCCGTGGGGATGATCGCAATTCCCGTGTCGGGCACCATGAGCATTCTGCTCGTGGCGCTCGCGGTGTGTTTGGACTGGGTTCGGCAATTCTGAATCCAACCTTTGGCAACCTGATTGCCGGCCTCTCGGGGCCGCACGAACGCGGCGCCGCACTGGGCGAATATCAGAGCGCGGCGTCATTCGGGCGCGTGATCGGCCCGTTTGGCGCGAGCGGCGTGGTCTCGCTCACCAATCTGTCGTGGCCGTTTGTTGTTGGCGCCGTGGTTTCACTTGGCGGCATCGCACTCATTCGCAGTGCCGGACGACGCGCCAAAGTCGCTAGCGATCCGGAATCGTCAGGTTAACAACCGCTTGCGCGCGTGATTGCGGAACGCGCACTGACACCTTGCGGCTCGCACGCTCTTCATACGTGCTCTGCAGCGTGATTAACTGTTGTTTGGGCACGCTGCATAAACTGTAGTAGCCCGTGTCATCGGTCACGGTGGACAGCGTACGGTTCTGCCACACCCACTGATCGTTCCCCACGCGCCGGAACTCCTGCTTCCATTCAGCGCGTACCGTGGCCGCGGCAATTGCATTGCGCCCATTGTTCTGCACCACACCTACCACGCCAGCAAGCGTACCCGAGGCAGACGCATCGGCACACGCGGACTCTTCGGCCGACAAATCCGATACGCCGATTGTTGACGTTTCCGGAATGCCGCGTGTGTACAACATACCGGCGCGGGTGGTAATGCCGAGCACTTCACCGCCTGTGACCTGCACACCTTCTACGACGATGTCGCGGCGTGATCCGGCCGCCTGCATGTTGAGTTCGCTGCGCTGTGCGCGCATGGAGTAGCGCGGCATACGAATCTCCCAGTAACTCGCAAACCACACCCCGTTATCGAGACGCGTGTACTCTACCCTGCCACCGGGATTCGCTCGCATGAGCGCCGGATCAAGCCCGACGTACACAAAATCAAGGCGCTGCAGTTCCTTGGTGCTGCGATCCATCCAGAGTGTGCCGCGCACCTGCACAAGATCACGGGAGCGTGTGGCCGGCTCAAACTCCACGCCGATCAAGTGTGGTTCGGCGCGCGAGCCGTTCACCAGTCGCAAACAATGCTGCGACAGAAACTCGTCGGAGAGGAGCACTCGCGCGTCTGGTGCGCGGTAGAGTGTGCTGCCGTCTGATTCATCGGTCACGTATCCCGCTACCGACAATGATTCCGGCGCCACGCTGCGAAACGGTGACGTTGAACTGGTGGTGCGAACCGTTTGCTGCGGCAATCCGATCGCCGCGCCGCGCACGCTGCGTGATTGTGTGAACATCAGGTAGCGCGCAACGGGCGCACCATCGCTTGAGATCAACCGCGATGCATCCAGCGCTTTGCGTGCTTCATCAAACAACTGCGCCACCGTTTCGCTGCCTTCCGGACGCACACGGCAGCGCGACGACACACGCGTGGTCATGGTCTGAATAACAACGGGCGCATCGGGCAGCACGGCGCTGCGTTCAATGCGCTCGCCCTCGTTCACACGCAGCGCGCCGAGCTCGAAGGGGCGCTGTCCTACGCGCAGCACGCGCAACGTGACCGAGTCGGGTTCAAATCGCAGACTGTACGTGCCGCGATCTCCCGTAATGGTGCGTGCGAGCTGGCTCTGATCGGTGGCCCGCAGTGCCAGCACGATTGCGCCGGCAACGGGTGCTTCATTGCTGCTCGCACGCAGGGTGCCGTACACTTCCTGCCCTGCGGCGCCGGTGGAGGCGCCGAACAGGAGCAGGGTGACGGCCAGCGTGCGCATCAGTTCAAGATGCTGAAGTTGAAGGCCACGTCAATATCGGTGTCCACCGTGCAGCTGGTGGCGGTTGCCGGCTTTGGTGACTCGCCGTAGTGGCACAGCACTACGCGCACCGCGCCGGTTCCGGCGAGTGTACCGCTCACGGCGGTAAACGTGACGCCAAGCGGACGCCCCTGCAAATCCACGTCGTAGTTCGCAATCTCAAGTCCCGCACCCGTCACCGTGTAGATCACGCGGTGCTCGTTCGACTCTTCTTCCACTTCTTCGGTGATGTCTTCCGGCGGATTCACCAGACGGTTCTCGAACTTCACCGCACCCGTGTAGACAGCGCCACGCGCGAGGGCGAGCGCACCAACCTGCGCTCCCGGCGCCTGCGGACCGGCTCCATCCGGGTCGTCGATGTACGTCACGATTGGCGCACCACCACCCGATGGTGTGAGCGTGAGCGTCACCCGCGAAATCACTTCCTGCTCACCACCAGGTGCCGTTGACGAATCACCGCAGGCCGCGGCGCCAATGAGTGCGGCGACCGTGACGGCGCTGTACACAAATCCACGTACGTTCTGTTGCATTGCTGTGTTGCTCCTTCGTGTTACAGGGATTGATTGCTGAACGGAATACGCACACGCAGCACGACATCCCGTCCGGCATCGTTGACGAACAACCGATAGCGACTCAGGTAGTCGCGAAACCGTGTGTCGAGTGCGTTGTTCATGGACATCGACACATCAATGGCACGCCCCATGACACGCAGACCCGTTGTTCCGAGTTCTGCATTCATCAGCGCGTACCCATTCGTGGGCAACGTGTACACCGTGCCCTCAGGCACACCGTCCTGCTTGCGTACCAGCAGCGTACCCAGCCCGGCGTGCCACGAGCCAAGCTGTGCATGCTGTCCCACAATGCGCGCTTGCAGCAGCGCACGATCCGCCGGCATATCGAATAGCGGCTGATCCGTTTCGCGGTTGACACCACGCACCACATTCACCGTGCTCTGCAGTTCCAGCCACTCGCGCGCACTCCACGTCCCCGCCAGTTCCACCCCGCGCAACCGTGCATCGGCCTGCGCGTAGTTGTACGCCGGAAACGCGCCGCGCAACGTGAATACCGGATCACGCGGCTGCAGATAGATGAAATCCGAAATCGTGTTGTAGTACGCGGCGAGATCGAGCGATAGCGCACGCCCCGCGTATCGCAAACCCGATTCCACACCGAGCGAACGTTCCGCAACGAGCGTGGCATCACCCAGTTCGTACTGCGCGGTGCCGTGGTGCACACCCTGCGCGTATCGCTCGTTCACCGTGGGCGGACGCCACGCGCGCGCCACACGCAGCGAGGCATTCCATCCGTCACCAAGCTGATACGCGGTGCCAAGTGAACCGGAAAATCCGGTCCAGGATTTTGTGCCCGCCGGGCTGCGAATACCCGCATCAGCGAACGCGAGCGTGGTCTGCGAAAAAATGTCTGCGCGCGCGCCGCCCGTAATGGAAAAGCGACCAGCGCTCCACTCTTCCTGCGCGTACAACGCACCCTGCTGCAGATCAAAGCCGGGAATCAGGAACGCTTTGCCCAGCGTCTGATTGCCTTGAATCATCGCGCTCGCACCAATCGTGCCGAACAAGCCGTTCCAGGTACTGTGTCGCCACCGCACATCGAGCGAGTTCGTAAACAGCTTCAGGTTGAACGCGGGCACATTCTGAAAGCGCAGTGGCCCATGTCCGTCATACTCTCGTCGATGATTGTACTGAAAACCGTACACCACTTCGAGCTCACTCGCATCGCGCATGGTGAACGTATTGCGCCACCGCGCGGTGGTATGTTCAACACGCTGATTCGGACTGCCAATGTCGTATGAAAACGCAGAGTCCGTTGGCGGCGTAGTCATCGCGCGCTGCAAGTCTTCAAAGCTTCCCGCGTGCGCCTGACGCAACACACCGAGCTCGGTGGCAAAACGACTGATCAACAGTTCGCTCGTACCCCAGTTGCGCTGCACACCAAGCGTGGCGCTGCCGTTGAGTTCGCGAAAGCCGGTGTTTGACAGGAAATAGTCGGGCGCCGCACCGTTGCCTGCCACGCGCGATGTCAAGCGTACGCGATAGCCCGTGCGACCCACGAGCGGCAACATGAGTCCGCCACCTTGCACGCCAATCGACATCGCACCCTGCCGACTGTTGGTGAACCCGTTGATCGCCACATCACCACGCATGCGTCCGGAATCGGGAACGTTCGCGTGATCCACACGCACCACGCCACCAAGTGCGTCGGGGCCGTACAACACGGTGGCCGCACCGCGCACCACACTCACAGCATCCGCGTCAAAGCTGTCGAGATTGGGCGCGTGCTCCGTGCCCCACTGTTGATCTTCCTGTCGCAGGCCGGCGTTCAACACGAGCACACGCTGCGAGTTCAGTCCACGAATCACCGGCTTTGCAATGCTTGGCCCCAACTGAATCACCGACACACCGGGCAGGTTCTTGATCGTTTCGCCAAGCGTTTGGCCGCGTGTTGCGTCGAGCGCGCGCGCGTCGAGCGTGGTAATGGCGGCCACGCGTTCGAGCGCGTCAACGAGTGTATCCGCGGTGATCGCCACCTGATTGAGCATCACGGTGCTCTGGCTCATCACCAGCTTGACGAGCACATCATCGGCGCTCAGATCCACGGTACGCTGTACCGGCGAATAACCCAGCAGCCGAACCCGCACGAGCACTCGCTGGGCCGGCAGGTCGCGAAAATCGAAGTGGCCGTGCGTATCGCTGCGTGCGCGTCGCACCACACCAGGCGCGGCGCCCCACTCCACCGAAACCTCCGCGCTGCGCAGCGGCTGGCCGGACGCTGAGTCTTCCAGCACGCCGTGCAAATGCCGAGCGCCCTGCGCCTGCGCCGCGTTCGCCGACAACGGCGAGACGAGCAGCGCGGTGGCGAGGCCGATCGCGAGGAAGCGCACGAAAGAGCGAAAACGCGTCATCCGGTAAGGATAATGATAAGCCACCATCAATACCAGCCTTGTGTCATTTTGCACATCTGCTACCTGTTCGCTTCCGCGATTGGCTATCGTGAAGAGGTCGTCCTTCTCCCTCGCACTGATACATGCTGCTCATCCTGATCGTTGCGATGCTCGCCGGCTGCGCCATGACGGGCGCATGGTACGGGCGACTGCAGGAGCGCGCCCAGTGGACGCGTCGCCTCATCGAGCGCGGCATCAATCCCAACACGTTGTACCCACGTGGCACGGGAATGCCGTATGCGCCCCTTGAGCCACTTGACCCTGACGCCGATGCCATGCGTGATACCATGGAAGACATGGCGCGCGAGGTGGAACGGCTGGCCGAGGGGCAGCGGTTTCTCACGAAGGTGCTGACGGAAAAGCGGGCCGCGCCACCCGAGGGTCATGGGCCGCGCGACGACGACCCCAGAAGCGGGCGGCCGAGCTAACTGTTGTTGGTGGCGACGCCCGCCTTGCCCCCAACGTACGACCACAACGCCCGCTCCACGCGCGCAGGAGTCCAGTCCCCACCGAGTTCGACGGCCCGCTCCCGAATCGCCTGCGCATACCGTTTGTAGTACGCCGGCGTGAACGCGACCGGGCCGAGTGTCGGAATCTGGTGCGCCACGAGTTCGTCGAAAAACGGATAGAGGGCGGGCGCATACGCCGCCAGGAGTGCCGACGCCGTGGCCGGCCCAACACCCGCCAGTTCGGCCACCTTCGCGATTGGTGCACTCTCGTGCGGCACCAACGCAAACGCGTCCCGCGTGACCGCCTGTACCAGCTCGGCGTTATTCCCGCGCACCAATACGAGATTGCGCGCGCGCCACACACCGCGCGCCATCTTCCACTCCGTCAGGCGCACCAGTTCTTCGTGCGTCGCGTACGACGGTGTGCGCGACTGCAGCGCCAACGGCAGTTCGTGGTGGTACCAGCGATCGTGTTCGGCGAGCGACGCCACTCCTTGAGACGCGATGGTGGCGCTATACCGCGACAGTGCCGATTGCCACGGCGCGTCGTCTCTACTGGTCCACAATGATTCAGCTGTCATACGCTAAGCCTGCACTGCCAAAGGACCTGTAGCAATACACCGAGCTGCCGATACTCTGGTTAGCTTGTCGCTCCCATGTCGACCTCATCTGTGCTTCCTTCCCTGCATTTGCCCCGCCACGTGATCAGCCGCTGCTTGCTCGCGCTCGCCTTCGCCATGTTCGCGAACGCCACCGTCACGCATGCACAAAAGCCCATCGATTCGGCGGCCGTGCGCGCACTTTCGCACACTATCGATTCGCTCATCGGCGGCGGCAACGCGAAGCCGCTCGGGCAGGCGTACCGCGCGCTCGCCGAAATGCAGGAAGACGCGGGCCTCGTGAACGAGTCGCTGGAGAACTACCGTCGCGCCATTCAGTTCGCTGATCGGGCTCAGGATTTGCCGACCATGAGCGCGGCGCACAACAATCTCGGCTTGCTGCACTGGATGGCCAATCGCTACGACAGCGCACTCACGCATCTTGGACACGCGCGCGATGCCAGCAAAGCCATCGGCGATGTGGAGCGACTCGCACGCGTGCTCAACAGTCTCGGTTCGTCGTACTACCAACTTGGGTACTACGAACCGGCAATTGATGCGTTCATGCAAGCGCTGACGCTTCGGCGAGAGGAAGCGGGGCAGACGGGCGTCTCGGTCGTGCTCACAAACATTGGCAAGACCTATCACGACTGGCATCAGTTTGAACGCGCCAAGCCGCTGCTCAAACAAGCCGTCGACGCGGCGCGCGAACACAAGCAGCCGATCGCGGAAGGTTATGCGTTGAACGCCCTCGCCATGTTGCACATTGACATGGGCGACTTTAACACCGCACAGCAGTACATCGATCAGTCGATCGCCACGTACAACAGTGCCGACTCGATCATGACGCGCACTGACTCCACGAGTGCGTGGTCACTCAATACCGTGTCGCAAGGCTTGTTGTACGTGCGAAACGGACGCGCCGCGCAGGCCCTGCCGTTGCTCGAATCGGTGTATCGCGTGGCCGCCGATCGCGGCAGCGTACGTGGTCAGGCCCGTTCACTGCTGTACCTCGGCGAAGCCTACGGTGTGCTCGGCGATCGTGACCGCGGTATTGATGCACTCACAAAATCCGTGGCCTTCTCGCGCAGCGTGGCGCAACGTGTCCTCACGATTGATGCACTCGCACGCCTGGCCGATCTCGAAGAACGTGCCGGCAACTCCAAGGCCGCGCTCATGCACTTGCGCGCGAATCAGGCGTTGCGTGATACGATCTTTGATCAATCCACCGCGCAGCGCATTGCCGCCACCGAGGCACGGGCCGAAACGGAACGTGAACAGAAGGAAAATGCGCGGTTGCGAGCGGAGCAGCGTGTGCAGTCGGCTGTGATTGCGCGCGGTCGACTCGTGGTAGCGCTGGGCGCTGTGTCGCTCATTTCCGCCGTTGCCGTGCTCGGCATGCTGGCGCACTACAACCGCAAAGGACGAGAGCGCGAAGCGTTGCTCGCGCGCACGAACCGCGAGCTTGAATCAGCCAACGGCGAGTTGCGCAACGCACTGTCCGAAGTACGCACGCTGACCGGTCTTATTCCGATTTGCGCGCACTGCAAAAAAGTGCGAGACGATCAGGGCTACTGGGAAGCCGTGGAGACGTACATTGGCAGTCGCTCAGAAGCGAGCTTCAGCCACAGCATTTGTGGCTCATGCGGACCGGAGTTGTACGGGGAGCATTGGCCGGAGGACGTACCTGCGGGTTCGGGCGTCCCGGGGTAACCGGAATGCCGCCGAGCGGCGGGTTTTCTCTGGTTGGTCGGGGCGGGTCTTCCACGATGACGCCGGTGCTGCCGTCGCGAAGGCGGCACGGTGCGCCCAATCGTGCCGGCGTGACACCGCTCACGCGCTGCCCAGCGCGCGGCCCGTAGTCAATCAGACACGTGCGATGCACGGTTCGGGTTGCGTTCGAGCCCGGCCCATCGGAAATGGCATCCTTGGCCACCACCACGCCGGTGCTACCTTCACCGTCGCCGCACGGCGATCCGATTGGCAGCGACGCCGAGCTGCCGCGAAGCCGCATGCGCTCGCCGGCCCTTGGGCCGCTTTTGAGGGCACAGATCGTTTCCGTGTTGCCCACCTGTTGCGCCCCAGCTGACTGCGCCGGCAACGCGGTGTATGCCAACGCCACGAACGCCGCCGAGAGTGTTGCCATTCGCATCAGTTCCTACCCTCCGGGCCGTCTGGAACCGTCAAGTCTACGCGCACCCGATCCACGTTCACAGGAATCCTGAGTTGTACCGTGGCCGACTCCCGGAGGTCCACGGCGGCCCACAGCGACATCTTCACATCGCGGTGCGCCCCACAGAGGCGGTAGAAACCATTGGTCCCGGAACGGACATCGAGCGTGTGATCGGTCCACTGCTCCACGTCGTTCACAACCCGTCGCCACGTGCTCCATACGGCGTGCACCGTCGCGCCCACCACGCGCTCGCGGCGTCCGTCGAATACCGTGCCCGAAATGAGCGACGTTCGTGGTGTGCTGTTCACGTACTCCGAACACACAGACGCGAACATCTCGGCGTCGTTGAGATAATGCACCGCCTGCGGGTCAGCATCTGCTGACGCCTGTGTGGCCAGCATCTCGGCGAGTCGCTCATTGCCCACGTACAGCACCTGCTCGCCACGTGACAGCGTGAGCACCTCGCCGCCAACGCGTTGCAAACCGTCTACATAGACCTCGCTCACGGCAAATCGACTGCCCGGTCGCAAGCGCGCCGTCGTGCGCGCCATGCGCGTGTGCCACTTCTTTTCAAACCACGTACCGTCAGGCAACACCGAAAACTCGACACTTCCGCCCAGCGCGTACGTGTCAAACGCACGCGGCAGTCCATCGTACAGAAAGTCGAGCTGTTGCAGCAGACGCGATTCGCGCTCCACCCAGAACGTGCCTCTGATACCGGCCTTTCCGCGCACCGGCTTTGATGGTGCAAACCGAATGCCGATCCATTCCGGATGTGCGTCCGGTCCGGGCACCAGCGAAAAGCAGTGATCTTCAAGAAACTCATCAGACGCCAGCACATCGGTGTCGGGCACGTGGTACACAACACTATCGCGTTCCTGCACGAGGTAGCCTTCCGCGCGCAACCGTTGTGCCGATATCGCCTGAAACGGTCGCTTGCTCGGGCCAGTGAGCAGTTGCACAAACGGTTCGGCGAGCGGTACGCCGCGCCTGTCCTGCAGTTCCTGTATGAGCGCAACCTGCCCGTACGGCGCACTGTCCACTGACGACAGGCGCACCGCGGTGAGCGCGGTGCGCACATCGGAAAACAGTTCAACCAGTTCGGGCGCGGCTCTGTTGCTCTGCTCGCAGCGGCGCGAAACGCTGGTCACAAACTGCCGCAGTGGAATAGGATTGTCGGTGAGCACAAGACGCACGGCACGCTGTTCGCTGTCTTGCAGCTGCAGTCGTGCGAGCTCTACTGGCAGATGCCCAATACGAACGGCGCGCAATATCACTGGCGAGGGCGAGACACTCAGGCGAAACCGCCCCGAACTACCCGTGATCGTGCGACTGACGACACGCTGCGAACTCGACTCCACCGCAACAATCTGAATGCCGAACGCGGCACTGCCGTCGGTTCGCACGAGTGTGCCGCTCACGGTTTGTGCGCTCGCGACCACCGGCAACATCGCGAGCAGCAACGCGCCGAACAACTGGAAGCCTTTCACATCACACCTCAGTTACCCAGCAGTTTCAACACCACCGCACTCGGCCAGAAGCTGATCGCGATGGCGTGATTGAGTGGACCACCTTGTGAGCGCAGCATCGTCTGCTGTCGACCAACCCATTCACTCATGCGAGGCACGGGCCATCGTTGTAACGTGCCGTCTGGCAGTTTGCGCGCGTCGAGTTCCGCCCAGATGCCTTCCCACTCGTTTCGCAGCGGCAAAATGTTTGCTTCTGCGCCCGCGCGCAGCGATGCGGCATCGAACTGCCGAGCGAACGCGGGATGACGCAGATAGTAGAGCACAAATCCCGAGGTGCCGGGCACGCGCGCTTCAAGAGCGTTCAGCCGTTCGCGCGGTGTTTTGCCCACGCGCTCTTCGCGTCCCTCGTGCAACAGGTCCCACGCACTGCTCGCCATTTCGGCGAAGTGTTCCCCGCTGTTGGTGGCGGCGTATTCATCGGCGCGTGGCGACGGCAGTGCAGCCATGATTCGCGCCGCCAGTTCACCAACGTGATCGTGCAGCAAGTGTGCGCGCTCATGCATCTCCGTGGATTCGATGCCGCGCTGCCAGCTGTGATTCATCGCAATCACGATTGACGCACGTCGTACAAAGGCGCGTCCGCCCAATTCGGGAAGCGAATCAACGAACACGGTGCCACCATCGCCTTCCGGCAACAGTTCATCCATGTGCGGTGAACGCGCGGCGAGATAGAGCGCAGTGCGCACCTGCAGATCACCCGCACGGAGCGGTGATGCGTTTGACAGTGTAGCGTCGCCGCGTACGGAATTCCGTGTGAGCTTCTGCCACTCGCCGTTATCGCGTCGCGTGATGAGCGCCGGTGCGGTGACAATGCACATGATCAACACCACCCGCATGTACAGCTGCGCACGACGCCACGCGCTGCGTGGAGCGCGTGTGTTGCGTTGCTGTTCGCTTGGTGCGTCGTGTGCAGTGACGGTCATTTTACGGAGTGGAGTACTGTGCGCGGCAATGGATGGGCTCGCCACGCGCGCACGCGCGTGTGTAAAGCATGGATGCCACAACGTGGGTCGTCAATCATGTGAGTGCAAAGTTGCTCCCATTCGCGGAAACCCGTGTTGTGGCGCTACCGTAGGAAACATCACGTCTTGTGTGAGTGGTCCGATTCGCATTTTGCGACAGTTCGTTCTCTACCCTTGAGCGCGGGAGTTGTTGTGACGCATCAACTGATGGTGGCCCTGGCCGCAGGCAGTGCACTGTTGTTGTCATCAGCACGCAGCACGCCGGCGCATCAGGAAACGCACACCACGCCGCGCGCCCTGGTGGCCGAGTCGTTGAACGACTCCGTGGAAGTGCACGTCTCGCCGAGGGAGTTCAAGCGCAACACCATGGTGCGTGTCGCGATTGCCACGTCCGATTCCGCCACACCGATGCGGGTGATTGAACAGTTCACCCCGGTGGTGGTGCGGGTGCGCCGCGGTGCGGCGATCTCGGTGCTCGCGCAGGAGCTCAGCGGGCGCGGGGTGATTGTGGTCGAGCTGGTGGATCCCGCCACGGAAGACCACCGCGGCCGTCCCACGTCGCTGGTGAGCGCCACGGGGCACGCGGTGGTGCTCGGCGAGTCGCTCATGGACGACCGGCCACGGTTTGCGCGGGTGTTGCACTAGGCGGTGCCCTTGCCTCTGGAACAGACAGCCTGGTGAACACCGATGCCGGTCATTCACAGTCACAGCTTGTTGACCGAGGTCTCGACAGCGCAATCAGATAGTTGAATACCGTGAGGAAGTGGGTCCACTGAGTAGGGCGGAATCTCCCAGTCCCTCTTGATGGCCGTTGTTGCAGCGATCATTTACTGCAGCTACGAACGAACTCGCGACCTTCGCGACGGGATCCGACGATCTTAGTGCTCTTAGTGTAAATCCCGTGTACCTGCGCATTTGGCGGTGAAGATTGGACGCTGCCGAAAAATCGAGCGCGTTCGCGACGTCGAGAATTGACCACCGTTCTTGGCGCAGGTGCCAGGCCGCAAAGAGCAACCGCGACCACACAACGAGTTCTCTCGCAGTGACATCCGAGGCTTCGGCGCGAAGTCGACGACGCAACGTTCGTTCGTGCATGAACAAAATGCGCGCGATTTTTGGTATGTCCAGGTCCTCATCAACGCGACTCAGTGTGCACGCCATCACGCGTCGAATAAGAGCGGATCTCACGCCGCGAACTGAGTCAAGGAGTTCGCTTGCGATGCTTGAGAGAAGTGCTTTCTGTAGTGCGCGCCAAAGCGGGTCGACTGCGCCCGATGGATGCATCACCACCAATTGCACGTGCTCGAGCCCACGAAACTGCGCCGCATTGCTTAATGGGCTCGTTATGTAGCACGCCGCGACCGCCGGAAACTTGCGAAGAGGCCCGCGAAGCGCCGCGTGAATGTCGTCTGCGTTTTGTGGCGTGACTAGTCCTCGCTGATCCATGGGATCTGGAATCGCATAAAGCAAGACAGGGGCGGGAGTATTGGCCGCCAAGAAAACGAGCTCCTGAATGCTGCCCGCTATTCTGACATGCACTTCGTGTGGAGTCGAACTCTCGATTTCCCGCTGAACGCTCTCTGGCAGACCTAAACCCAAAATTGTTGTGCCGCCTACTCTGCTGCGCATTCGAGCGACATGCTTTCTACTCGGAGTCATCTGCACCCAGCGGCATCAACGAGGTCAATCGCGAAACGATCTGCTTCGTGTGGAGATTCCCGCTCTCTGAATGACGTCGTGATTGAGTGGCACTCGGCGCTGCTGTCGCCGTAGGAAGAACTGACAAACATGCTCGAAGCTCATCGTGCCTGAACTGAAACTCATGAAATCGTGAACCATTCCGTGCGGCTTCGGAAAGTTCTCGTTGCACGAGAGAGTCTAGTCGCAAGACCTGCGCGGTCCATTCAATGCTTACAGCCGCCTCAAGCGCTGCAAGCAGCGCTTTAATTCGCTCGTAAGGCTGCAGGCATGTTCTTGCATCCAGAAATACTGCTTCGATTCGAGCTCGGACTACACTGTCATCAAGTCGAGAACTATTTTCCCAAAGCAATAGTTCGCACGAGAGAAGTCCAACGTGCGCGGGAACGCGGTTGCGCTCAGGTTGAGGATGTGAGAGCAGCGCGAGGAATCCCGAACGCGCGGCTGCAGCGTAACCAAGTTGCAGAGCAATCTCAGCTACATTGACTAAACACTGCCATCGACGGTCGTCGGGCTCGTCCGCCAGATCGAATGCTTTCCAGGCGTGTCGTAGTGCAAGATTGAGCTTACGCTGACGGCGATAGCAGACGGCCAGCGTGAGATGCGCGCCGAAGAGACTATGCGTAGCAATCGCAGATCCCTTACGGAGCACCGCTCGACACAATCGGATCGTCTCAGGAAAATTCCCGGCGGCCTGCGCACAGGTTGCCAGGCCCAATGTGCATGTCGCCCAACCTTCGTCAGTGGGGAGACCGCGCGTACAAAGCAAGCCCGACTGGTACCAAGCGGCGGCAGATTCGACATCACCACTTTGTCTGGAAAGACGTCCTCGTCGAGCCAACACAATCGCGCGCAGATTTTGTGTCGCATGCGGATCGCCCCCGATTGTCCGCCCGGTGCGTTTCGTCTCCACCAGCGCCGCGTCGAGCAAGCGCTCAATCTCATCCAACAGCACGCGTGCAATGTCGAAGGCACCGAGCGAGTCAGCTAATGACACGAGTCTAAGCCAGTTCGTGGCAGGATGCACCGCGAATTTCGCGGCGTGCTGCGGCGGTAACGCTTCAATCTCTGGCTTCACCCGTTCTAATACGTTACGCGGAAGCGGGTCGAGACGCGGGGATTGTTGTATCAGCGACACCGCCACAAGCAGCGCCGCAAGCGAGCCGTCATTCCCAAGTGGAGCAGACCGTAATAGTTGACTCGAGATATCACCCATCATCAGTCCACGCGACGAAGTCTGCTGGTTCATTTTCGGAAGGTTGACGTCGTTTGATCTGGACGAGAAAAATGTTGTCCGCTTGGGATAGACTCTGGCCGATCAGGATATCTCCTGTCGCCTTTTTCCGCGACATGCATGTCACTCCACCTCAAACAAGGAGTGACACATGCGTCCAGTTCGCAACTCAGTTCAGAAATCGAAATCTCGTCGGTTGGTGCAGGGAGTCTGCATTTCAACATTGCTGCTTTGCCTTGGATGCGGTGCTACTGCCGCAGAACCTGGGAGCGCTCGTGAGCCAGCACGATCAGTAGTATGCGCCCCGGTAGGAGTTACCGTCTCGGCATCAGATACCGTTTCGGTGTCAGCAGACGGGAGTTGTCCCGTTGGCTTTGACACGATGATCTGGGTGTAGACTTTTCAGCAACTATGTCCGATGGGGATACACGCAACTCTTGTCGATGCGCATATGCTGACCTCCCAAGCCTAAATCACCTGTGGCAGGAGTGTAGCGTGCAACTACGTGCTGTCTTCGAGGCGGTCACGACCGTGATCCTTACAGCGTGCGCGGTAGTTCTTGTCGTTGTGGCTGTCAGAAAACCTGATCCGAGTAAGGCTCTTGAGCCGAAGAGAGTAAGAGACTGGGAGCAGTACGCCGAGTTGGGGAGTCCGATCGGTAGTGCGGACGGCCTCGTTACTGTCGTGGAGTTTTCCGAGAGATGATGGCTGAGTATCCCGGAAAGCTGCGCATACAATATCGGCACGTGCCAATTGACGCAATTCATCCGCATGCACGTAGTGCGGCAATCGCATCAGAGTGCGCCAATGAGCAAGGGAAATTTGAAGCCTACCATGACCGACTGTTTTCTGCTCAGGACTCAATTGGCAAAATAGAGTGGCAAGAACTGGCAGAACAAGTGGGAGTGCCCGATCTCGACAAGTTCACCTTGTGCATTGATTCGAGAGCGACGGCAGAAGCGCGTATCAAGAAGGACTCTGTCGCTGCAGCTCGACTAGGCGTCGCCGGAACACCGAACGTGTTGGTCAATGAATGGAGAGTGGAGGGTGCTCCTTCGCTTGAAGTGCTGCGAAAACTGATCGAAAGTGAGATTCGTGCTTCTGAATCGGTGGCCAGAAAGTGAGAGTATGTCCACCGTCTCAACAGTATGTCGTCGGTCGAAAAAGACCCCCGACATGGTGTGTCACTCTTCCTTGGGTGGCGCAGAGTAGGTCACATTTCCTTCGAGGTGCACTATGAAGATCTCCGCGATTCTTAGGCTCGTTGCCACCGTCACGATTGTGGTCGCTAGTGCGTTGAGCAGTCCAGCCGACGCACACGCGCTCGATGAGCCCTCGTGCATTTCAGGAGGGCCGGGCGCCTCGGCGTGTAGCTATGAGGTGATCGGCGCCGGTTGTTCGGTTACGTGCAGCTCTGGCTACGCTTGCTGCGGAAGCGTTCCTGACATCGGATGCAAATGCATTGGTGGACAGCCAGACATGTAGTATTTGGACAAGCGATTGATAGCCCGGTGTCGGCTCACTTCGAACGAAACGTTCGATGGCCGATACCGGTGTCGCGTCTATGATGCGTTTGACTAGGACACTTTCCATCCAAGGAATCTGCAATGCTACGACTCGCAAGCAGCCTCGCATTTGTTCTGGCGTCTGGTTTCCACTTCACCCAGATGAGACCCGTTAACGTTGATGCACCAGATTGTCAATTTGGCCAGCCAGGAGAAACGAAGTGCAACATTACAGTCATTACCGGATTCAAATGTGAGATCACTTGCACTTCGGGATATGCCTGCTGCACTACAGAACGCTGCTACTGCGTTATGGACGAATAGTCCCATTCCACGGTCATAGCATTGAACGATGCTACAATCATGTTCGATTCGGTCGCGGACATGGATCGCACCCATCCGCCGCGCAGCTGAGTGCGCCAGCATTTTTCAATCGACTTGCAGACTTCAGGAGTTCGAACTTATGCGCTCTAAACTACCGATCGTAGTGTTCTCGGCGTCGGCTCTTGCAGGGGGTGTCGCCACAGCGGCCGTGCCGGCTGCGGCACAGAGCACCGTTCTACGAGCAACGACCGAATGGAGTGTGGGTGGCGCCTCTGACACTCGCGAAGCGCTCGCGTTTACTCTCGTTAGTGGATTGGCGCTCACTGCAGACGGTGGCATTCTGGCGGTCGACCTAACGAGCGGTTCTGGAGCAATTGTATCACCCGACGGCAAGTTGGTCCGCGCGTTCGGCGGGGCCGGGCGAGGACCTGGCCAGCTGTCCTTGCCCTGCTGCATTTCACGTTCTCCAGATGGTGACGTGTGGGTTCGTGAGCTAGCTGGACGACGTTACAGTGTTTTCCGAGTGACGCCGGAGGGACTTCGCTTTAGCTCAACCGTCGCAATGCCCACGCAGTCGGATTCAAGACTGTCTCCCGTACGCGTACTCGCCAGCGGCGTTGTACACACCTCTCCCCTTCCCCCACTCAACGGTCAGAACAGATTTTCGCAGTCTGTGCTCTCGAAGAGCGGTGCTGCGCAATCTGATGACACGCTTCTCGGCGCACGCGTTGACGAGGTTCCGCAGCTCGTGATCGAAGGAAAGGTGCCTGGCGGCGCAGTGCGCAACATGATGGCGTCGCCTTTCGGCGCACGATGGCTCTTCGCCATTGGACCTCGCGGTGAAATCGCAACCGCATTGACCTCGTCGTATACGATCACGGTGCGAGATGCGTCCGGCGCCCTTCGCGCACCCATTCGAGGGACTACCTCACCCGTAAGCATCTCCGCAGTGGAACGGGACAGTGCGTTGAATGACATCGACAAATGGGCACGCCGATTCAACAAGACTGGCAGGGAAATGGAATGGAAGGTGCCACGCGCAAAACCTCCGATTCGAGAGATTGGTTTCTCGGCAGAAGGTGAACTGTGGGTTATCAAGCACGTCGCGCGCGGGCAACCTCAGCAGGCCGATATCTTCAGTGCTCAGGGTGCCTTGGTTGCGAGAGCGGAGTGGCCTGCGGATGTGAGCCTTGACCTGATGGCAGTGAGTCGTTCCGCCGCCGCCGGCGTTCGTGTAGATGAAGACGGTGCACCGGTACTAGTCAGGCTTCGTTTCACGCCCGCCACGTTGTCGCGGTAGATCGCGTTTTTTCTCAAGCATAGGAGAGTTGTTGTGACGCATCAACTGATGGTGGCTCTGGCCGCAGGCAGCGCACTGCTTTTGTCATCAGCACGCACCACGCCGGCGCATCAGGAAACGCACACCACGCCGCGCGCCAATGTGGCCGCCTCCGTGAACGACTCCATCGAAGTGCACGTCTCACCACGCGAGTTCAAGCGCAACACCATGGTGCGGGTGGCTATTGCGACCTCTGATTCGTCGTCGCGCATGCAGGTGATCGAGCAGTTCACGCCGGTGGTGGTGCGCGTGCGGCGGGGTGAGGCCATCTCCGTGCTCGCCCAGGAACTCAGCGGGCGCGGTGTGATTGTGGTCGAGTTGGTGGATCCCGCCAAGGAAGACCACCGCGGCCGTCCCACGTCGCTGGTCAGCGCCACGGGGCACGCGGTGGTGCTTGGCGAGTCGCTCATGGACGATCGGCCGCGGTTCGCGCGTGTACTGCACTGACCTGGCCGCGCGCTGCCCGGGGCGACGTTGTGCCGGGCAGCGCGCTGGCCTACCGGGTTGACATGTGTGTTGGAAACAAATAATGTTTACAACGCGTAAATGGACTTCGGGAGCGGCGCGCAGCTGCGCCTCCCAGAGCTCATTTGCGAGCGTGGAGAAGGCGACCGGTCCAACCGCGTCCCTTTTTTTACACTTATGCGTGTTGTACACACATTTGGTTTTAAACACACTTTGCAAGGAGTCCTGTATGCCAGACACCATGCTTCACTCGCCGCTGCACCTTGGCGCGATCCATCTCCCCTCACGCGTGGTCATGGCGCCAATGACGCGAAATCGCGCCACCCCGGACGGCGTCCCGACCTCCATGATGGCGACCTACTACGCCCAGCGCGCCTCGGCCGGCCTCATCGTCACCGAGATGACGCAGGTGGAAGCCCGCGGGCAGGCCGCCGCGAACATGCCCGGGCTGCATTCCCGGGCGCAGGTCGACGGATGGCGACGCGTTGTGGACGATGTGCATCAGGCGGGCGGGCGCATCGTGGTCCAGCTCGGACACGCCGGCAGAGCCTCACACCCGTTGCTGCAACCATTTGGCGCACTGCCGGTAGCGCCGTCCGCCGTGCTCCCGGCCGGCTCGGCGTTCACACCGCAGGGCCCTCGTGACCTGATCACCCCGCGCGCGCTCGAGGCAGACGAGCTGCCCCTGATCGTGGAAGCGTTTGCGCGGGCGGCGCGGCGTGCGCATGCGGCGGGTTTTGATGGCCTTGAGTTGCACGCCGGTAACGGCTTTCTCCTCGACCAGTTCATCCGCGACGGCAGCAATCTGCGCCAGGACGAGTACGGCGGCACGGCGCACAATCGCGCCCGACTGCTCGTGGAAGTAGTCGAGGCCGTCTCCAGCGCGTGGTCACCCGATCGGGTTGGCGTGCGGATCTCGCCGTACAACCCCTACAACGACATGCATGACAGCGATCCCGCCGCCACGTTCGCGCTTGTGGCACGCCGGCTCGCGCATCGCGGCCTCGCCTATTTGCACGTGGTCGAACCGCTCGATCTGGCGCCTCAGCTGCCACGGCTCACGCCGCTGCTGCGGGCCCGATTCGGCGGCCCGGTTATCGCCAACGGCGGATACTCCGGCCCGTCCGCCGAAGCCGCCCTGCACAGCAGGACCGCAGACGCAGTCGCGTTCGGAAAGCCCTTCGTCTCGAACCCGGACCTCCCGCGTCGGCTGCAGCTCGGGCTGCCGCTCCAGCCTCATGATCCGTCCACACTCTACGGCGGCGGGGCGCGCGGTTATATCGACTACCCGCCAGCCGCGCACGTCGCCTGAGCGACCCCGGCCATGAAAACTCTCGGCACGGTCGGCACCACAGGGTTGCTGGCCACGGCCCATCTCACGAACGACGCACTGATGGGCGTTCTACCAGCGCTCCTGCCAAGCCTGGCGCAACGATTCGCACTGGACGGGCCGGAACTTGCGCTCTGTGTGGCAACCTTCGCGGTGAGTTCCTCGCTGCCGCAGCCGGTGTTCGGCAACCTCGCCGATCGTTTCGGCGGCCGAATCGTTGGTACCGTGGGATTGCTGCTCGGCGCGATGCTGGTGGGGTTGGTGGGGCTGGTGCCCTCGTCTACGCTCTTGTTGGCAGTCCTGCTGGTCGGAGGCCTGGGCTCCGCCGCCCTGCATCCGGCCGGCATCCTCATGACCCGCCAGCTTGACGCGGAGCATCGCCGTCTGGGGCTCTCGGTCTTCACTGCCAGCGGAATGCTCGGATCGGCCATCGGTCCGCTCATCACCCTCGCGCTCCTCTCGCACTATGGCATATCTTCGGCGGGCTGGATGCTTGTTCCCGCCGTATTCGTCGCGGTCGCACTCTATCGGTTCGGACCCAAACGAAGCCGGTCGAATACGGAGCACCGGCTGTCTCGCGCTGAGCCTTTCAGCGCGCTCCGTCTGCTGCGGGGACCGGTTGGGCTGCTCACCGCGGCGGGTGCGCTCGCGTCACTCGCCCTGCTGGCGTTTACGAACGGCGTGCCCATCTGGCTCGTGTATTCACAGGATCAGGCGTCGGGTTCGGCGCTCATCGGCTGGACGCTCGCCGCATTCAGTACCTCGGCGGCGGTCGGCAATGTGCTGGCAGGCGCGGCAGCGCGACGCTTTGCAACCGCGCCACTGATCGTTGGTACATTGGCGCCCGCCTTTTTCACCCTGCAGGGCATCCTGCTCGTGCCACCGGGGAGCGTGTGGTATTTCGTGCTCGTTGCGTTATCCGGCGCGCTGCTTCTGGCGCACATCCCGATCCTCGTGCACGCCGCGCAGGAGCTCTCTCCAGGACATGAAGCCGCCGCCTCTGGGCTGGTGCTCGGCGTGACCATGGCCATCGCCGGCGCACTGTACGCCTTGCTCGGACGCGTGCAGCCAGCGGTTGGCCTCCCGATCACACTGGCGCTCGGCTTCTCCGCCGTCGTTCCGGCAGCGTTCCTTGCCAGCGTGGCGCTCAAGCGCCCGCGCGAGACAAGCCCGGCTCCGTTGCTTACGGCCCTTGCGCACCCGTGCAGATTGCCGTGATGCCCACCCTCGCCGACCCGCGTACACGCGCTGACATCGCTGCGCGTGTTGCTCAGCTCACCCCACAGCGCGCGCCGTTGTGGGGCCGCATGTCTGCCCCGCAAATGCTCGCCCATTGTGCCGATGCCTTGCGCATGGCCTACGGCGATCTGCCCTGTGCCTCGAAACACATTCCACTGGCTCGGCTCGGCGTGGTGAAGTGGCTCGCCTTGAATGTGCTGCCGTTTCCAAAGAGCGCGCCAACGGCACCGGAGCTGCTGGCGCGCGCGCCCGCGGAATGGGGCGCCGAGCGTGGCGAGATTCTCGGGCTGATCGAGCGTTTCGGCACCGAACTATCTCGAACGTCGTGGCCGGCGCATCCGTTGTTTGGTCCGCTCACCAGCGCGCAGTGGGGCCAGTTGGCCTGGAAACATCTGGATCACCACCTGCGGCAGTTTGGGGTGTAAGAGCGGTTGCGTGCTTTCCGCACGCGCGCCGTGGCCGGTTTACGTGGCCGGTTTCCTTGACCCTGTCTCATGTCTCAGCTCAAAGCGTGGCTCACGCTCGTTGTCACCCTTACGTTCGTGGCCTCGCCCGCGTTCACCTCGCCGTTTAGCGGGTTTGCCAGTGATCAGCTGCCCATTCCGCAAATCAACCCGCCCGTGCAGCCGGCCGGTTATGCGTTCTCGATCTGGGGGCTGATTTACGGGTGGCTGCTCGTCTCGGCCGTGTACGGCGTGTGGGCGCGTCGCACCGATCCGGCATGGGACCGTGTGCGCACGCCACTCATTGCGAGTCTCGCGCTGGGCACACCGTGGCTCGCCGTGGCCAACCGCAGCCCGATCTGGGCCACCGTACTGATTATCGCGATGGCCGCGACCGCTATCGCGGCGCTGATGCGCGCACCGGACGCCGATCGGTGGTGGCTCAGAGCGCCGCTGGCGATCTACGCCGGCTGGCTCACCGCGGCCACGTTCGTGTCGCTGGCCAGCACAACCGCCGGCTACGGCCTGCTCACGGGCAGCATCGGCTGGGCGCTGATCGGGATTACCCTGGCGCTCCTGGTGGGCGTGCTCGTGCAGCGGGCGCTGCCGCGGGCGCCGTGGTACGGGCTCACGGTGATCTGGGCACTCGTGGCCATCATCGTGGCCAATGGGCGAGCGCAGCTTGGTGTGACGCTGCTCGCGGGTACGGGCATTCTGGTCCTGGCGTCGCTGATTACCTCGCAGCGGCGGGCGTGAGCCAGGTGTGATGTGCGAGCCAACGCATGCGATGGGTGATCACCAGCGGACACGTGGATCTCTTTCCAGACCGTCCGTCATCGGTGTTGCGGCCGGGCTCAACGCAGTCACCGTCATGGCGGCGCCGATGCCGCCGGAGGATGCGTCGCAGTATTTCTAACGCAGCGGGTAATGCGTTCAGCACTTCTCACAAAGAACACATCCATCCACGCACATCGGCGAGGTTCGTCTCGAACCGACGGTGCTGCCTATCCTAACGAGACTCACGATGAACGCTGCAACAATTACAGACGCCAACTTTTCACACGAGGTCGAGCAGCACCATGGGTTGGTGGTGGTCGATTTCGGCGCTGACTGGTGCGCGCCCTGTCGGCTGATCGAACCGGTAATGCACGCGCTTGCCGAGGAGTATGCGGGTCGCGTGAAGATCCTCGCGTTCGATGTCGACGCGAATCCGCAAACCGCCGCGCGTTACGGCGTGCGTAACCTGCCGACGCTCCTCTTCTTCAGGAACGGCGAGGTCGTAGACAAGATCGTGGGTGCAGTGCCACGGCGCACGATCGAGCAACGCATCGCAGTGCAGCTCAACTGACGGTCGTCGCTGCCCGACGCCCGCGATACAGCACGGCAGCCAGAAAAGCGATCGCCGTCGCAGCAACGATCGGCAGCCAAGGTATGGCGCCGCGAGTGTCGCCAAAAACGATCAGTGCGACAAAGGCCAATGGCTGAACTACCGTTTGTACGAGCACAAAGCGTGTGAGTGGGCGAACGATCGCTGCCAGCTGCAGACGCCCGGACCAGGGAACCAGCCTCGCAAAATTGCCAAGCACGTGAAGGAAATGCAAACCGGCGAGCAACAGATAATAGACAATGTCTATCGCGCTCTGGTCTCGCCAGTACTGGCTCACGCCGAGCAGGAGCAGCAGCCACCATGTGGGCAAGGTGTTGGGCGCCACGGTGCCGGCCAGTGCGAGCGCGAGGCCAATCGCGAGCCAAAACGGCGCCGGGAGCACCAGCAGGCACAGCCCGGCGGCTACCGCGAGGAACAGCAGGTGCAGCACGGCCGTGGGCACCCACGACCCGAACATGGGCTCCGAGCCGCTCGTCGCGCGCACGCCCCCAGTCATCGACGCCTCCGACCGGCACGGGCAAGCGCCCGAATCACCACGGCGCGGGACGGCTGATCGGCGTCTTCCTGCCAGCGAAACATCTCAACGCCGTTTTCCCGCACGTCGGCGATGCGACGCCGCCGCTCCGCCATCACCAGGCGATGCGCGATAAGTGTGTTGCGTTCGCTGCCGAACAGATTGGGCACTGGGAGCACGTCCACGGCGATCACCCGATGGCCGACGGCGCGCCAGAGCAGGGCCACGGATGTGGTCTCGTCGTCGAGAAACGTCGACAGCAGATAGATGATGGCCCCGGTAGGCACCACGGGCGCGCGCCGTCGGTCGAGTCGCACACCCGACGGTTCACTCACCGCGATGCGGCGAAGCAGTCGGTCTAAGTGGCGCTTCCCGCCGCCGGGCGCGACCACGCCGCCATACGAAGCTAGGTCGATCAGACCCACGCGGTCACCCGATCCGATGGCCGCGGTCGCCAGGGACGCCGCCGCCTCACGCGCGATGTCCATTGTACGAAGTCCATCAGTCCTGCTCGCGCCGGCGGACCAGTTCGCCACGCGCTCGCCAACGTCTTCGCTGCTGTCAATAACAAGCACAACTGTCGCATCCGACGTCGCATCGGTCCGGCGCACGTACAGGTCGCCAAATCCCTGAGATCGCCGGGCCGTCGCCTTCCAGTCAATACGACGCAGCCGGTCACCAGGCGCGTACGGATGCACATCGCGAAACTCGCCGCCGTCGCCTAGTCGCGTTGACGCGTGCGTGCCGGTGAGCCCCGTCAGTCGGTGCGGCAGCGGAATCGACGCCAGCGGCGCGATCGCCGGTAACACGACCCGATCGGCCACCACCCGCGGTGACGGCGGCGAGATCCAGCTTCCGTCGGTGCCGAGGAACCGGTACTCAACGGCGAGCACGCGTTGTCGTCCGGAGTGCAGTACGGGCACGGAACCGGTAACGCTCACCTCGCTGCGCGGCGCCAGGATCAGGTTACGGCTGTGCGAGTTCTGCGGCGAGAGTCGCAGATGGACCATTTCGGTGCTCGTTGGAACGTCGAGCTCCACTTCGTAGGTGAAGTGTCCGGCACCCGGACTTCGCGTCACGTTGACGCGAACAGCGCTTCGTTCGCCGGCGGCCGGCTTGCGGTCGAGCGCGATCGCCGCGGCAGCCAGCAGTGGCAGTCCAAGTATGACAATGTCTATTCGGCTCGTGAAAGTGCCGACCGTGGCGAGCGCCAGCCCGAGTACCATCGCCACTTCGATGCCCGACGTCATTCGCCAAGACATAGACTTTGTCACATCACTGGTCACGCGCGAGCTGCTGCGCCGCCCGCGACTCGCGGACCGGGAACAGTCCCCACAATCTCGGCCACCACCTGCGCCGGATCCGTGCCCGCCGCCCATGCCTGGGTGGTGAGCGACAGCCGGTGCGCGAGCACAGCCACGGCCACGCGTTTCACGTCTTCCGGCAAGATGAAATCACGCCCCGCAATCACCGCCAGCGACCGGGCCATCAGCAGCAACGCCTGCGAGCCGCGCGGCGAGGCGCCCACCGCGATCGCCGGATGGCCACGCGTGGCCTCGGCCAGGTCCACGCAGTAGCGCACCACGTCCGGATCCACGGTCACCGTTTCGACGCCCGCTTGCATGCGGCCGAGTGTGTCCGCGCTGATGATCGCGGCAACGTCGGCCCGCTCGCGTTTCCGCGCCACGCGGTTGAGCAGCACCTGCTGTTCCCCGTCGCGCCCCGGGTAGCCCACGGCGAGTCGGACCATGAACCGGTCGAGCTGCGCCTCGGGGAGCGCGTAGGTCCCCTCGTATTCAATCGGGTTCGCGGTGGCGATTACGTGGAACGGGCGCGGCAGCGCAAAGCTCTGCCCCTCCACCGTGACCTGTCCCTCAGCCATCGCCTCGAGCAACGCCGACTGCGTTTTGGGCGCGGTGCGGTTGATTTCGTCGGCCAGGAAGAGCCCCGTGAACACTGGTCCGGGACGGAAATCAAAGGATGCCGTAGACGGTGCGTACACGAACGATCCCGTGATGTCGGCGGGGAGCAGATCTGGCGTGCACTGCAGTCGACGGAAATCTAGACCGATGGCCGACGCGATGCTGCGCGCGGCGAGCGTTTTGCCGAGCCCTGGCACGTCTTCGAAGAGGGTGTGACCGCCAGCGAGGATCGCCGCGAGGGCGAACTCGATTGCGTTCTCCATGCCCACCACCGCGGTGGCCACTTCGGCGCGAATGCGCGCCACGAGTGCGGTGATCTCAGGAACGGTGAGCGGGGCGACCGTCTTCGGCTCTGGATCTGTCATGCGGCTCCCTTGCTGTGTGTGCCGAGTCGCTCGACGGCGTCGAGGCAGCGTTCGATGGTGGCGGGGGTGACGGGTTTGCCGTCGTTCGGTTGCAGGATGGCGAGGGCGTCGGGGCCAAGCAGTTTCGCGACCACGACATTGTCTTCCGGGTCGAGGCCACGGTGCTGCAACTCGGTGAGCAGCAGCGCGCGTGTGCGTCGCAGGAGCGTGGTGCGAGCGACGCGATCTTCCCGTTCAGCGATCAGCGACGCGCGCAGTCGTCGCAGGGCCGGCGGACGCGCGAGGCGATCGCAGGCGGCGAGCGATTGCTCCAGGATGGCCACGGTGATGCGGATCCCGCGCGGTGTTTCGCTCGCCGGCAGCTCCCACGGGGCTTCCTCTTCCAGTTTGACGGTGGCGAGTGCCGCCGCGACGGGGCCAACCACGATCACGGTGGCCACGGCCCAGAACGGGTCGAAGCCGAGAAACCAGACGCCGTAGGCAGACGCCGCCGCGGCGACCGCGCCAAGTGCGATGCGCCGACTCATCGCGCCACCTTGGATGGGCGTCGTTCGGGCAGATCGGCCTGCCACACGTCCACCAGCGTGGCCAGTGATTCGCGCGCGGCCGCGACCTCGGCCTCACTGGGCGAGTAGTGGCCGAAACGCACCCGCTGGTAGAGCGAGAGCAACACGGCGATGGGCTCCGCCGAACGTTTTGAGCGGTACAGGATGCGTGCAGTGAACTCCGAGGCGGTTTCGGCGGGGCGGCGTTCGAGGCCGGCGAGCGCCGCGGCGTCCTGCAGTCCCTGCCAGGCACGCACCACGGCGTTGCCGGAGTAGGGCTCGGTGGTGAGGATGTGCAGGGCGGCGGCGAGCCCCGAGCGTACGATCTGTGCGTCCGCTTCGCTCGGGCTACCTGCGTCAGCTCCCGTGCGGGCAACGGTTAGGGCTGGCGCGCGGCGGGTGCGGCGAAGGAGCCAGCGAACCAGCACGCGCAGGGCGGCCAGAGCCGCGAGTGCCATCAGGATGGTCAGCAGCCACGAGAGCCAGTTGTCGTCGGCAGGGCCGCTCGTGTCGAAGGCGATCTTGCCGGGCTCGAGTTCTAGCGGCTTGAGCTTGCGTTCGATCTGTGTTGGCTTCCACCGGAAGCCCACGGACGTGGCAGGGGCCTGCAGGCCCACAGCCACCACGAGCGCGAAGCTGGCGGCGGCGAGCGGGGGGAGGAGGAGCCGAGGGCGGGTGGGCTGCGGCACGTGTGTCGTCTGCGGTGGGAGAGGCGGCGCTAATGTGCGGGCGCGTCTTTCAGCACAGCAACACGCGGAAACAAATCCTCACGGAATCATCACGGAATCTTCACGCACAGCACGCAACGGCGCGGCGCGCTAGCGCGACTGGGCCGAGACAGCCATCGTTGCGCACCTGTTGTGTGCTGGGAGCTCGTGAGTACTCCCGCTTCGCCTCTGCCGAATCCCACCATGAGCGCCCCGCGCGTTATTTCGAGCCCGTTCGCCGACGTCGAGATTCCCGACACATCGCTCGTGCCATTTGTACTGCAACACGCGAGCACGCTGTCAGACAAACCCGCGATTGTGTGCGGCGTGACGGGACGCGGATACACGTATGGCGAGTTGGCGCGCGCGATACATCGCGTGGCCGCCGGTTTGCAGGCGCGCGGCATAGGCAAAGGCGATGTGGTCGGGCTGGTGAGTCCGAACATTCCGGAATTCGCCGTGGTGTTTTATGCAGTGGCGAGCATTGGCGCGATCTGTTCCACCGTCAATCCGATTGCAACGGCCGAAGAAATCGGCGCGCAGTTCGCCGACAGCGAAGCGTTGATGCTGGTCACCATTCCCGAGCTGCTCGAGAAGTGCATGACTGCGTCGCGACTCGCTACGACGGTGCGCGAAATCGTGGTGATCGGAGAGGCCGATGGGGCGACACCATTCACCGAGCTGTTCGCGTTCGGCGATACGCCCACACCGGTCGCGATTGATCCCGCGCGTGATGTGTGTGTACTGCCGTACTCGAGTGGCACCTCCGGTATTCCGAAGGGCGTAATGCTCACGCATCGCAACCTCGTCGCCAATCTATGTCAGATTCAGGCGCCCGTGCCCATGGTCAACGAGTCCGATACGCTGCTCGGTGTGTTGCCGTTCTTTCACATCTACGGCATGGTGCCGATCATGGGCGGTGTGCTGTCGTCAGGCGCAACGCTAATCACGGTTCCGCGCTTTGATTTGCCGCAGGTCTTGGAGATTATCCAAAAGCATCGCATCACGTTTGCGCATGTCGTGCCGCCAATTGTGTTGGCACTCGCGAAACATCCGATCGTGGACAACTACGACCTGTCGTCATTGCACACGGTGTTCAGCGGTGCGGCGCCACTTGGCGCAGAACTGACCGCAGCCTGCGCAACACGACTCGGCTGTCGCGTACGCCAGGGATACGGTCTCACCGAAACAAGTCCGGTCACACACGTGCATCCACTGGAGAGTGACATTGTGGATGGCGCGTCGGTTGGTCCCGCGATTGCCAACACAGAGGCGCGCATTGTGGATCCGGCCACGGGTGACGACGTGGAAACCGGTGAGCGCGGTGAGCTGTGGCTTCGTGGACCGCAGGTGATGCTGGGTTACTTCAACAAGCCCGAGGCGACCGCGGCGTGCATGACGGACGACGGCTGGTTCAAGACGGGCGACGTGGCCGTGGTGAATGATCGCGGTTGGTTTTCGATTGTGGATCGCGTGAAGGAGCTGATCAAATACAAAGGACTGCAGGTGGCGCCCGCCGAGCTCGAGGCGGTGTTGTTATCGAACCCGGCGATTGCTGATGCGGCGGTGATTCCCGTGCCTGATGACGAAGCGGGCGAGGTGCCGAAAGCGTTCGTCGTGGTGCGAACGCCGATTGATGCGGCGCAGGTGATGGCCTACGTGGCGGAACGTGTGTCGCCGTACAAAAAGGTGCGACAGGTGGAGTTTGTAGACGCGATTCCGAAGTCGCCGTCGGGAAAGATTCTGCGGCGGTTGCTGGTGGATCGGGAGCGGGCGAAGCCGCGAAACGCCTAACAGTGCAGGCGCGTTCGCGGCACCCGAAGCTCACCGCGCGCAGCTTACGCACCAGCGCGTGGCGGGCATCACCTCAAGCCGCTCCACGGGAACGCGAACCGCGCACCCAGCGCAGATGCCGTAGCTCCCGTCGTTAAGCCGCTGTAGCGCCAGCAGCAACTCGTCGCGTTCGTGCGAGAACGCATCCGTGACACTCCCGCGCTCGAGGCGCGCAAGCTCACGCCGCAGCTCCCGTTCCAATGACAAAAGATCGCGCGTGCTGATATCGGGGATTGTCGGTGCCTCACGCATAGAGCCCCCGAAGTTTCTGGACGGCTGCCACGCGACCGATGCCGAGCATGTACGCGGCAGTGCGCAGCGACTGACCGTGCCGCGCCGCGAGCTGTTGCACGTCCGTATAGCTCCGATGCATCACATCAGCGAGACGGTCATCCACGACCGCCTCCTCCCACGCATATCCGTTTCGATTCTGGACCCACTCGAAGTAGCTCACGGTGACACCTCCCGCGTTGGCAAGAATATCCGGGACGACGAGGACGCCATTGGCATCGAGGATTTCGTCAGCGACCGCGGTCGTTGGACCGTTCGCGCCTTCACAGACCACGAGCGCGCGTACCGCGTGCGCGTTCTGCGATGTGATGGTGTTTTCGGTCGCGGCCGGGATCAGCACGTCGACATCAAGTGCGAGCAGCTCCGCGTGCGTGAGGTGTTCGCCGAGGCGGCAGTCCTGCAACGTGCGATGCTGCTGCACGTGGCGTTCGAGCGCGGCCACGTCGAGTCCTCCCGAGTCATGAATCGCCACTGTGAAGTCGCTGACGGCCACAACGCGTGCGCCGGCCGCCGCGCAAAAACGCGCCGCAGCGGCACCGACCTTTCCGAAGCCCTGCACGGCAACACTACTGCCGGACAGACTGCGGCCAAGCTGCGCCAGCGCTGATTGCGCCGACAACATCACGCCGCGTCCCGTCGCACCCGCACGACCGGCCGAGCCGCCAAGCACCAGCGGTTTTCCAGTCACGACGGCCGGCACGGTGTAACCGACATGCATGGAGTAGGTGTCCAACACCCAGGCCATGACCTGCTCATCGGTACCGACATCGCTGGCCGGCACGTCCGAATCCGGTCCGAACGCGGCGCACAGTGCTGAGGTGTACCGCCGCGTGATGCGCTCCTTCTCCCCCAGCGACAGGGTGTACGGATCGCAGTGTACTCCGCCTTTGGCTCCGCCGAACGGCAGGTCCACGACTGCACACTTCCACGTCATCCACGCGGCGAGCGCGCGCACCTCGTCGGGGGTCACACCGAGGTCATAGCGGATGCCGCCTTTCCCAGGGCCACGCAGCGTGTTGTGCACGACGCGGTAGCCAGTGAATACCTCGATGCGTCCGTCATCCATTTCGACCGGCAACGCCACGGTGATTTCGCGCTCCGGCTGCCGCAGGATGCGGTCGATTCCTGGATCGAGGTTGAGCACTGCCGCCGCGCGTTCGTAGCGGGCCAGCATCGCGTGCATTGGATTGGTTTCCGTCGAAGGAATCGGGGCAACCGTGATGGGTGGTGGCAACATCGTCGTCATGCCGCTGGCTCCTGTTCGAAGTAGCGCAGCGAGCGCGTCGCGGCGTGAATGCGTTGGGCGAGTTCGACTCGAAGCGCGTGCCACAGTCCGTGGGGCATTGCGAAGGTGAACCCGCTGCGGTCGGTGGTAAGTGACACCGCGATTTGACCGGTGTCCGCGCGCTGACGCGAGGCCTGCCAGTGGCGCAGCGTGCACGCCGCGATATCAGCCGCAGCACGCGCGCGGTCTACGTCGGGAAAACCGACGAATGTCATACGATCGGGATAGACTTCACCGAGCCTCAGCAGGCCGTCGGCGATGGTCCAACCCTCCTGGTCCTGGCGACTGAATCGCAGGTGCGGGGGCATGGGATTGATTCCTCTGTTGGGGAAATGCAAACCGCCCCACGTGCGCGATGGCAGGTGGGGCGGTCTCGCGATGACGCAGCTGCGTCACCGTTAGCGCGGGGAGGGTCTATCCGCCGAGTGGCGTGATAGACGTGCGTCCCCGCGCCGAGCGAGACCGCGCCGAGAGGCGCAAGTCAGACACTCGGGTCTTGTGCGTGAGGGGGGAAGCGATCCGCAACATGCAGTGAAACCTAGACGCTTCCTGTGTGAAGTCAATCTTGCGCGGGATAGGAGCAGGTGTGCGCGAGTTGACAACTAGACAGTCAGAGCCGCACGCTACTGATACTGGGGGCCGTCAGATCGCTTGACCACCGCCGTGCAAGCAGCCGTGCCCAGGAACAGAAGCCATGCTGTGTTGATCCCAAGGTCGAGAGGCTGTCATGAGTGAACTCGAGCACATCGAGAACGTCATTCTGGGTGGCGGTGAGGCAGGCAAATACCTCGCGTGGGACTTGGCTCAACAGCGCCGACCGGTTGTCGTGATCGAACGCGCGCTGGTGGGAGGTTCCTGTCCGAATATCGCGTGCCTGCCAAGCAAGAACATCATTCAAAGCGCCAAGGTTGCGGAGCTGGTCCGTCGGAGCGCTTCGTACGGCCTGCGCATCGACAATGCCACCGTGAGTATGCCGATGGTGCGTGAGCGCAAACGCGAAATGGTGGATGGCCTGATCGCTATTCATCAGCAGAAGTTTGCAATCCCGCATCTTGAGTTTCTTCTGGGAGAAGGCCGTCTTGTGGGGCAACGGACGATCGAGGTACGTCTTCCCGACGGCGGGATGCGCCGCTTTGTCGCCGAACGATTGTTTCTCAATCTCGGCACGTCCGCGACGATCCCCGGGATTCCCGGACTTGCAAATGCACTTCCTCTCACACACGTCGACGCTCTTGAACTCGATCGGCTGCCCGCTCACTTGGTCGTGCTCGGTGGGGGATATGTGGGCGTTGAGTTCGCGCAGGCGTTTCGGCGCTTCGGAAGTCGCGTCACTGTTCTCGAGTACGGCACACAGCTGCTCGGCCGAGAGGATCCGGATGTGGCGACTGCCATTCACAAGATCTTCGAGGAGGATGGTATCGAGGTGTTTCTCGGCGCCGATACCCAATCGGTAGAAGGGCGGTCCGGCGAGGCTGTCCGGCTTCACGTGAAGACGGGGCGCGAGATTCGAATAATCGACGGCTCCGACATTCTCGTCGCGGCGGGGCGCGCTCCCAATACGCGGGAGACTGGGCTGGAGCAAGCGGGGATCGAGCTCGACGCACGCGGCTACATCAGCGTGGACGATCACCTGCGCACGACCGCCGACGGAGTCTGGGCGATGGGCGAGTGCGCGGGGAGCCCGCAGTTCACGCACGCTGCGCTCGATGACTTTCGCGTTGTTCGCGACCACCTCGACGGCGGTGTGCGCACGACACGAGGTCGATTGATTCCCTATTGTGCGTTCATCGATCCAGAGTTCGCGCGCGTGGGACTGGACGAGTCGATGGCAAAGCAGCTGCGAATCGCGGTTCGCGTCGCCCGGTTGCCGATGGCATCAGTACTGCGGGCGCGCGCCATTGGCGAAACACGCGGCTTCATGAAGATGTTGCTCGCCGCAGACAGCGACCGCATCCTTGGCTTTTCGATGCTTGGGGCGGGCGCAGGTGAGGTAGTCGCGGTGGTGCAGACCGCCATGCTTGGCGAGATGCCATACACGATGCTGCGTGACGCCATCATCACACACCCCACCATGGCGGAGGGGCTCAACGTGTTGCTCGCGGCCGTCCCACCCGACTTGGACGAACGCATGGCGGCCCGCGCAGTTGCGCGCTGGGAAGGAGAGGGCGGACGTCTTCGCGTGACGCAGAATCCGGACTCGTAGTGCCCAGCCGAATCCCTATCCAGGCGGCGATTCGCCCGTGCGAGGGAGCACGGTGTAGACGCGTCCGATGTAGCCGGAGAACTCTTCCAGGAAGTTCGCGAGGAACTCGCGGGTCGAATCTACCGTGACCTCGCCATCATCGGTAATGAGGCCGGGCGTGAACTCGATATATGCCTCGACCGCGTTGAACATCGGCGAGTTGCAGAACGCCATGATGCTGCGAACGTGTTGCTGACCGACGGCCGTGCCGATCTTGCCCGGCGATGTTCCTATAACGGCTGAGGGCTTCCGCTTGAAAGAGTTCTCACCCCACGGACGACTCGCCCAGTCGATCGCGTTCTTGAGCGCGCCCGGGATTGACCGATTGTACTCGGGCGTCACAAAAAGCACGGCGTCGACGGAGGCAATGGCGTCCTTGAGGGCACGTCCCGCCGGAGGATAGTTCGCGTCGTAGTCGTACGAGTAGAGCGGCAGGTCAGCGATTGTGATTTCCCGGAACTCCAGTTCCGGCGGCGCGAGTCGCGTCAGCGCGATCGCGAGCTTCCGATTGATCGAGGCCTTGGCGAGGCTGCCGATCATGTATCCCACGGTGAACGTGGTCATGCGTCCGTCCTCAAGCTGAAGAGAAGCGCAATGTGGTGCGGCAGCTTCGCGCTCGGGGCAGCTCGCGTCGCGCGCACCGGCAAAGGGTACGCGTGCCAGTAGAAGTGCGCAAGACGATCGCGCGCTTAGCCGAACGCTGACCGCGGGAGACGGATTGGCGCTTCACGAAAAGCGGGTTCAACTGCGCGGGCCGTCGCAGTGCTTCCTCGCGCCTCCCCTTGACTTTAGTCGTTATAACGATTAACCTTATGAGGAGCACAGGAGACGTTCCGACACTTTCTTCTCGGAGGCATAACATGATCAAGAGCGAGTCGCGCCACTCCGCGCTTTCACCGCCGGCAGAAAACTTCAGTTCGCGGCGGGCGAAGCATTCCCCCTTCCCTCCGGACATCTCGTTATACGTGCCGGCCCCCATCGCAACAGGCATTCCACGCCGCGCGCCGAACCGGTTGCTCGCAGGCTTCTGGTTCATCCTCGTGGTAGTCGTATTGGCTGTGGTCTTCTCCTCGGCGAGATAGCCGGCGAGGCGAGGCATGACCGACTCATCACCCGTTTGCTAGAGGACACGCACATGAACAGCTATTCCGCCTTTGGAAAGTCCCGCCGAGTGCTTTACTCATCGGCGTCAATCATGGTCGTGCTGCTCACAGGACTGATCGTGACAAACGTCCCGCTCACGCCATTGGTGGTGGTAGCCGCCGCCTTGGCATCACTGGGGTCAGTGGCTGTGGCCGAAGCCGTACGGAAGGCCACTCCGCCGCAGCCGTGGGAGAACGCTGACGAGGTCGCCGCGCGATCTGCCCGCCTCCACCCGCCCACGGTTCACATCGACGCCGTACTCGATGCCAGCTTTCCAGCGAGTGACGCTCCGTCCTGGACTACCGTAGGGTCGAGAGATTCTTACGCAGCAAAGTCAGCAGGAGTTGTGTATGGAAACAACAGGATGATTGCTTGGCAGTCGTCGTTGTAACGACTATCCTTAAAACTAAGGGTTATGAAATGGTGCCGTCGGCGCCTCGTACTGGGGAAAGAGGGGGCGAGATGAAACGAGTTTGGCGCTTTGGCACGGTGGAAAGTACGGAACGGGAGGTCTACCTCCTGATCCAACATGTCGCGGGTGTCTTCATCCAAGAGTTGGCGGTAGTGCTTCGGCACGCCGGCATTACCCCGGAGCAGTACCACGTGCTCCGGGTGCTGCGCGACGCGGGAAGTGCAGGGCTCGCCTGCAACGCGGTCGCAGAGCGATCGGTCAGTGGTGATCCCGACGTAACACGCCTGCTCGACCGTCTCGAAAAGCAGGGTTGGGCCACGCGGATGCGCGACGAGTCCGACAGGCGCGTAGTGCTGGCGTCGATCACCGGGCAGGGAAAGAAGCTGCTCGAGCGGCTTGAGGGGCCCGTCGCGGCGGTACACGCCAGGCAGTTTGCCGGACTACCCAAATCGCAACTCACGGTGCTGCGGAATACCATGCAGCAGCTGGCGGAGGCACGCATCGGCCCATAGTCAGGCCATCACTAAATGTCCTTGCAAGGACAATATCTATAAGGAGGAGTGTCATGAGCAAAAAGAGTTCCGGTTCTGGGCTTCTGGGCAGTGGTCTGCTCATCTTGGCGTTGCTTGTCGCCGTCTTCCTCTTTTCAATCGCTGAATCCCATCCGCTTTTCGTTGTCGGGGCCGCACTCTTTCTGGCGCTCACGATTCTCGCCGCTCGCCTCGCCGCCGGCGCACGCAGGGTGCCCCACCGCAGCGTCTCCGACGCCAGCTGGGACGCGAAATCATGAGGGGTTTGAAGAGCGACATCGCTGACTTCCTCGCAACGCATCCGGCACGTCGGCGGCCGAGACCATTCACCGGGGGAGGCAATCGGAGAGCAGAATGCGCAAGGCATTCCGAATCAACGCTGCCCTCATGCTGATGGTGGGCAACGTCACCGGCTTCAGTCCAGGCTCGACACCGGCTGTCACTGCGCGCAAGCTTGTGCTCTCGGCCGCTGCGTGACGGGCGCAAATAGTTCACCCGTCCTCGTTCTGGAGCTGGCGCGAACGCGCCGGACCGAACGTCGACAACGATCAAGGAGCAGATATGTCAGGATTCAGCGGCAAGGTAGCACTCGTGACGGGCGGCGGCTCCGGGCTCGGTAAAGCCATCGCACAGCGGCTCGCGAAGAGCGGCGTCAAGTTGGTCTTGTCCGACATCAACCTGGATGCCGCCGAAAGCGTAGTGAAGGAGATCACCAATGCCGGTGGTATCGCGACCGCGATCCGACAGGACACGGCCAAGCCTGAGGACGCCGAACGCGTCGTTGCGCATGCTGTGTCGACGTACGGTGCGCTGCACTACGCGGTAAACAATGCCGGAATCGGTGGTGCGCAGGCACCAACAGGTGAAGTCGATCTCGCGGATTGGAGGCGCGTGATCGACATTAACTTGAATGGCGTGCTGTACGGCATGCGATATCAGATCCCCGCGATGCTCCAGGCGGGTGCGTCCGAGAGCGCGATTGTAAACATTGCCTCGATCCATGGCTCCGTGGCGGCAGCTGGCAACAGTGCGTACACCGCCGCCAAGCACGGTGTCGTTGGCCTGACACGTAACGCCGCCGTAGAGTATGGCGCGCAGGGGTTGCGCGTGAACAGTGTGGGCCCCGGGTATATCGAGACGCCGCTGCTCGCCACGCTGCCCGATGACCAGAAGAACGCGCTCGTCGCGCGCCATCCGCTTGGTCGCCTTGGCCGTTCGGACGAAGTCGCGACGCTGGTGTCCTTCCTCCTCTCGGAAGACGCGTCATTCATCACGGGCGGTTATTACCTCGTGGATGGTGGCTACACCGCTGTGTAAGCCGAATGCATCAGCTCGCGTTGGACGGTGGCGTCGTTCCGCCGTCCAACTGCGGGTTGCAGGTCGAGTCCTTGAGGTCGATGTAGCAGCTCGCTCGTGCGTGTCGACGCGCACGTCCGCCGTGAAAAACTACGCAGCGCAGGTGAGGCATGTCGCCAGAAAAGCAGATGTATCGTCTGGTGCGCGACGTCGATCCCCGCCACGACCACGTGCTGGGGGACGACGGCGCAGAGATTACACTGGTCGAGTACGGGAGCTACCTGTGCGATCACTGCCACACGACGCACGAGGTGGTCGCTCGCCTGCGTGAACGATTCGGCGCACGCCTCCGCTACGTGTATCGGCATCTCCCGCTCGCCGACCGCGAACTGGCGACGCGTGCGGCGGTGTTCGCCGAATACGCAGCGGCACGTACTGGTGATTTCTGGGCAGTTCACGATGTGCTGATGCAGCACAGCCCGACATTCGCTGACGGCGAACTGGACGCCATTGCCGGTGACCTGGGCCTACCACCTCGCGAGCAGTGGGATAAGGTGTCCGCACAGACGGCGACGTCGCGCGTGCGCGACGATGCGCGCAGCGGCATTGATAGTGGCGCCCGCCTCACGCCGACCTTTTTCATCAACGGGCGGCGCTATGAAGGAGCGTGGGACGAGACCGCGCTCAGCGAAGCGATGGAGCGGTCTTTGGGCGAAATCGTCCGCACTGCGAGCGTAAACTTTGCGCGCTGGGCACCGTCAACCGGGCTGTTGCTCCTGCTCATGACCGTGATTGCGGTTGTGGCGAGCAACTCGTCGTTCGGCCCGGCGTTTCTTGGGTTCTGGGACGCACCAGCCGGTTTCACCTTCGGCGGCGCCGGCTTCGCGCTCACTCTCATCGACTGGGTGAACCACGGCCTGCTGGCAGTCTTTTTTCTGGTCGTCGGTCTTGAGATCAAGCGCGAGTTGACGGTGGGCCGTCTAGCGACGCCCAAAGCTGCCGCGCTTCCGTTGGTAGCGGCGCTCGGGGGCATGATCGTGCCGGCGCTGATCTACTTCCTGATCGTGCCAGCGCAATTCCGGCATGCATGGGGCATGACCATTGCCACCGACACCGCCTTCGCCGTGGCGCTTCTCGTCGTGCTCGGCAACCGGGTGCCTGTCGAGCTACGGGTGTTTCTAACGGCGGTTGTCATTGCCGACGACCTCGCGGCGATCCTCATCGTCGCACTCTTCTACACCAGCGCGATCAGCATACCGTGGCTCATCACATCGGCGGTCATCACAGCCATGCTCGTGCTGCTAAATCGGGTGCAAGTGTACCGCGCACTTCCGTACGTGCTGCTTGGTGTGGCGCTATGGTTCGCGATCCACGAGTCGGGACTGCATGCGACCCTCGCGGGCGTGATCCTGGCCGCCGTTACGCCGACACGACCGCCCGCGAACGTCACTGCGCTCATGGCGCAGGCGCAGGCGATCATCGACGTGGAAACGCGACTCGCGGGTGCCCCAGCGCAGCCGCACAGACTCTCCGCCAATGCGCTGCACGATCTCGATGCCGTACACGACCGCCTTTCCTCGCCGGCGAACAAACTCCTCCGCGCGATGGAGCCGTGGTCCAACTTCTTCGTGTTGCCAATCTTCGCATTGGCAAACGCTGGTGTGGTGTGGTCCACTGACGTACTGACGGGCCGAGGACGACTGATCACGGCAACCATTGCTGCACTAGTCGTGGGTAAGCTGGTCGGGATCCTGGCTGGCGCCTGGGGAGCGGTGCGGCTTCGGATCGCGAACAAGCCAGCGGTCTACACGTGGCGGCACGTCGCAGGCGCGGGAGCTCTCGGAGGAATCGGATTCACGATGTCGCTCTTCATCGCAGGTGCGGCGCTTGAGGGCGCAGACTTCGGGGCAACGAAACTCGCGATCTTCGGTGCGTCGCTTCTGGCGGGCGTTGTTGGGATTGCGATCTTGTGGTCGGCTCCGTCGGCCGAAGCCAGCATCACCGGCACGTTCGCACACTCCCATGCGCCGGACACGAACGCAGTCGACTAAAGGGCCGCGGAGTCGCTCCCGTCGTTCAGCGATTCAGCGCTCGCCCGTGTCGGTAGATTCGCCCACCGCGGCGAGTGGAAGTCGCCATCCGTGGCGGATGCCCATGTAGCGGAGTCCGAAGCACACCACCGCCCCGACGGTTGCGACGGGACCCGCTGGCAACTGCATCAAGTGACCGCCCACTACCACTGTGGCACCTGCAAGCGCCGTGATGGCGTACAGCTCGGCGCGCAGCACCGTTGGTACTTCAGACACGAGTACGTCACGCGCGATGCCACCCCCGATGCCAGTCAGCATGCCGAGCAGCGCCGCGGAAACCGGATTGATGTCATAAGCGAGTGCCTTGCTTGTGCCGGTCACCGCGAAGAGGGCGAGGCCAGCGGCATCGAACCACAGCATGGTGTTCCGAAACCGGTCGACGCGCGGGCGCCAGTAGAAATAGACGAGGCCGGCGCACACCGGCACCGCGATGTAGCGCCAATCGTGAATGGCGGCCGGCACGCCCATCCCTATCAGCACGTCGCGTATGACCCCACCCGCGGTTGCGGCCGTGATCGAGAGCACGAGCACGCCGAACAGGTCCAACCGATGCCGGGTCCCGGCCGCCGCACCGCTCAGTGCAAAGACGAAGGTGCCGAGGAGGTCGAAGACGACCAAGAAGCGCGCAATGATGACCTGCTCGTCCGGTGTCATCGCTGGATTTCGGTGTGCGTGATTCCCATCGTCACCCGGGGCTGAGTCGCTTCACTTGCCGTTGTCGGCACGCCCGTCCGCGAAAATGTGCTCATCCGTGTGCTTTCGTGAAAGATCGGAAGGCGTCCCTCCCCACGAAGGCATCTCACGCTTGCGGTTTCCAGCGGAATGGGCATCTTCGGGAGGCATCGGGTTCCACGCACCTCCCGGCAGGCGTTCACCGCGGAGCGCTACACCATGGATCTCCCCACCGCTCGGCACCGCGACGTCAGCTTCGTCGGGAACGACCGCGTTCTCTTCGGCATCATCTTCGGCGTGCTCGCGTTCTGGCTCTTTGCGCAGACGACGCTGAACATCTCGCCGGTCATGGCGCAGGACCTCGGCATCGAGACGAGTGTCATGAACATCGCCGTGTCGATCACGGCGCTGTTCTCCGGCATCTTTATCGTTGTCGTTGGAAGCCTCGCAGACCGATTTGGCCGCGTGAAGATTGTGCAAATCGGCTTCGCGCTCAGTATTGCCGGCTCGGTGCTGGTTGGCGCGGCGCCGTCCGGTCGGTTGGCCACTACGTTCTTGATGTTCGGGCGCATTCTGCAGGGCCTTTCGGGCGCCTTCATCATGTCCGCGAGTTTGGCGCTCGTAAAAGCGTACTGGACCGGCGCGGCACGTCAGCGTGCCGTCTCCCTTTGGTCGATGGGGTCCTGGGGCGGTTCGGGATTCGCGGCGCTGTTTGGCGGCCTCATGGCCGAAAACGTTGGCTGGCGCTGGATTTTCTTTGCGGGAGCCGCTCTGTCCTTGCTCGGCATGCTCATGGTGGCTGGAACTCCTGAGAGCCGTGCCGCTTCGAAAGGGGCCTACCGCTTCGACACAGCGGGCGTGCTGACGTTCATGGGCTCGATGGTCGCGTTGCAGATCTTTGCGACGCAGGGAGCAAGTCTCGGGTGGACGAGCGTCCCCGCTCTAGGATTGCTTGCCGCCACCATCGTCTTCGGCGGACTGTTCTTCAGGATCGAGTCCGGCAACCCACATGCCTTCGTCGATTTTGCGCTGTTCCGCAACATGACGTACACCGGCGCGACGATATCAAACTTCCTGCTCAATGCCACCGCAGGCATTTTGATCGTAGCCATGATGCTCGTGCAGGCGGGAGGTGGGATGTCGGCGCAACAGGCAGGCTTCCTCACCATAGGCTACGCCATCGCCATCGTGGCATTCATCCGAGTCGGCGAGAAACTGCTGCAGCGTTTCGGTCCGCGGCGACCGATGATATGGGGCTCGTTGATCGTCGGTGCGTCCATCGCGTGTCTGATGCCGACCAACGTGATGCTCGGGACGTACAAGATCCTTACCGTCGTGGGCTTCACGCTGTTCGGTCTCGGACTCGCGTTTTACGCGACGCCGTCGACCGATGCCGCGCTGTCGGCCTTGCCGGACGACAAAGCCGGGAGCGGCGCTGGCCTCTACAAGATGGCGTCGTCGCTCGGCGCATCGTTTGGCGTTGCGATCTCCGCTACAATCTTTACTGCATTGAGCGGTAGCAACGACTCGGTCACCTGGATCGAGGGCGTGATTAGCTACGTGGGCCGACAGGACAACCTCGCGATCCGTCAAGCCGCGTTTTTCGCACTTGCGATCAACTTGCTGATGGTCGTGGCGGCAATCGTATCCATCCGACTCACAATCCCCGCGCGGCCGCGACGCGACGACGAGAGCGCGCTCGACGCGAACTTGTCGACCGGTCTTCCGGCATCGGGGTACGAAAGCGACTCGGCTTCTCCCAAGAGGGAACGCGCATGAACGCCATTCTCTCCGCCCTGCGCACCGACCGCGAACAGATGACGCAGTGGTTCGAGCACATGCACCGCCATCCCGAACTGTCAATGCGCGAAACGGAGACGGCACGGTACATCGCGAGCATCCTCGAGCCGTGGGGCTACGAGGTTGTGACGGGAGTGGGCAAGCACGGCATCGTCGCGTCGATGACGGTTGGGAGCAGCGGAAAGGCCATTGGGTTGCGTGCGGACTTCGACGCGTTGCCGATAGAAGAGGTCAACGATCTCGCTTATCGGAGCGAGGTTGCGGATGTCGCGCACCTGTGTGGCCACGACGGACACACCACGATGCTGCTCGCTGCCGGGAAGTACCTCGCCGAGTCAAAGCACTTTAACGGCACGGTACGGCTGATCTTCCAGCCGGGCGAAGAGACGATGGAAGGTGGGCCGGCGATGATTCGCGATGGCCTGTTCGAGCGCTTTCCCGTCGACGCCGTGTTCGGCATGCACAACATGCCCGGACTCGAGCTCGGCAAGCTCTATTTCGCACATGGCGATGTCATGGCAGCAGTCGACAACTGGGAGATCGAGCTCACGGGCAAGGGCGGACATGGATCGATGCCCGAGCTCAGTGTCGACCCCGTGATTGCCGGCGCGTCACTCGTGATGGCGTTGCAGTCCATCGTGGCACGCAACGTTTCACCACACAACAGCGCGGTGGTGACCGTTGGTGCATTTCTGTCGGGGAACGCCGGCAACGTGATCGCCCAGAGCGCAATCCTTCGGCTGTCGATTCGCACGAAGACGGACGCCGACCGAGAGTTGGTGCTCGGTAAGGTGCGCTCACTTACACGATCGCAGGCCGAGGGGTTCGGCTGCACCTGGGAGATCCGCGAGGGAGTGCCAGGTGCGGTCCTTGTGAACGACGAGTCCGAGACGCGGCGGGCCGCTGAGATCGCGCGCGCCGCGTTCGGCGATGCGGAGGTCATCTATCCCGGCCCCACGTTCTTGGGGTCGGAGGACTTTGCCTTCATGCTGCAGGCGCAGAAGGGCACGTACTGCTTCCTCGGCAACGGCGACACGCCGATGGTGCATCACCCGCGGTTTGTGCTGAACCAAGAGATCCTTCCGAAGGGCGCGGCATACTGGGTCGCGTTGACGGAGTCGTATTTGCAATAGCTCGACTGTGAGAACGCGACATCGTTTCGTCCGCTGTCGCTTGAGTCGCGAGTCTCTGGGCCTAGCTCCCTCTTCGCGACCGCCTATCTCCCTCTTCGAAAGTGTTTTGCGAGCAAATTGCAGAACGGCGCCCGGATTAGCCCAGGCGCCGCTCGCGTAGTCGTTATGTGACGTGCTTTTGCTCGAAGTGGCTAGGGAGGGAATTGAACCCCCGACACGCGGATTTTCAGTCCGCTGCTCTACCAACTGAGCTACCTAGCCAACAACGGGCCAGTCGGTTGTGCCGACCGGCCCATCCACAATACATAATCGCCTCGACCTCCCCCTGCCAGTGCCCTACGGCGCGCGACCGATCGTCTGCACGTGCAGGTTCACACTGTGGTTGGCGCGAATGCCAAAAATGCCATCGGGATTCACCGTCGCACGCGGCGCGCTGTGCACCACCTGGCCGTTCACCAGAAACTGCACCGTCGGGCCCGTCGCCTTCACCGCCAGCACGTTCTTCACACTTGATCCCGCCGACGTGGACCACTTGTTGATCGACGCGTGATCGGTCCAGGGCGCCACCGTGGGCGTCTCCGCACCCTTGCGCTGCTTCACAATGAACTTGCCGTCGTTGCGGAGCAGAAAGTACGTGTAACTCTGCGCGTCAGCGTTCAGATCACGTCCGCCAACGATCACGCCGTAGCCTTCACGGTCACGGCCCTTGGTGTCGAACAGGTGCAGCGTCGACTCAATCGTAAAGTCGCCGCGCGCTGAACTGTCGGGGTGCCACAGGATCGCTGCGGGCCCCGTGGTCACATGAAAGCCGGGCTTCATGTCCTGAAACGCGAGCGAGTCGGCGCCGTGACCGGCGTGTTCGCCCTTGTCAAATCGTGTTAACCAACCCGCTGGTCGGCCTTGTGCGCTCATCACGGCCGGCACGCACAGCACCACCGCCATCACATACGGCAGCACGCGAAACACACGCATTGCATCTCCTCGGTAGGAAGGGGACGGAAATTCTGCGCGATCCGGAGTGAGTGCGCCAGCCCCCGAGATCGTCCCGTCCCAACCAGATGCGCGCGCTGCCCGTTTGGCGTATTGACCGCGGCGCGCACGTTTTGCGCTACGGCGCCGGACGAATGTCCACGCGCTCAAACACAATGTCACCGCGCACCACACGAATCAGAATCGGAAACAGCGGCGCATCGGGCAATCGTCGCAGCGCATGCGTCACACGAACACCCGACGGCGTTTTCGTGAGCAACGTTTCCACATCAACTTCCATCGACACTTCAGCACCCGGCATTGGCGACGGCTGCGCAGACGACGCGGGCATCGCGTACGCCACCAAACGTCCGCGCACACCACCACGTTGTGTAATCGCATCAATGAGTGCGTGTGTATCAAGCGTCCATCCCACCGTCACACGACCCGTGTGCGACGTGACATACACACGCCCACTATCACTCGGCGATGTCACCACACGCACATCACCACGCACGTTGTGAATCTCGGCGCTGTCCACCTCTGGTGCATCGAATGTGATGCGGCCGCTTACACTGCGCAGTACGACCACACCAAATGGTTGCTCTTTCGGCGCAGCCGCACTTTCACGGCGCCGAGCATAGACGGTGTCGTTGATCGTATCGTAGGGCACGCTCACGAGCAGTGCACCCGAGGCCGTGCTCGCTTCAACGCGCGGTATCGGGCCAAGTACGGTAAGCGTGCCTTGCATCGTTTCGGCGCGCACAGTTCCGCGCACCGCTTCCACGAGCAGGTTGCCGGCCGCTGTCGCAACGTCGACCGTTTGATCAAAGTCGCGCACGACTAGTGACGCCGCAGCGGCACGCACAATGAGTACAGAACGTCGCGGCACAAAAATCTCGAGCTCACTCGGTGCGGCGAGCCCGCGCGGAATTCCCTCGGCGCGCAAACGCATTGTGTCACCATCGGCGCGCATGGCCCAGGACTCGCCGGGAGCGAGCATGCCGCTCACATGTACAGAGTCGTGCTCCCAGCCGGAGAGTCGTACGGAGCCACTCTGCAAACGCAGGTGGATTACGGAACCGGGCGCGACACGCGCGCTGGCGTTCACGGGTTTTTGTGCGGCCGCAACGTTCGGCGTTGCCGCGATTGCGATTGAAAAAGCACACAACGATGCAAATGCCGCGCGCATCAGATCGCCTCCTCGAGCAAACGGCGCGCGCGCAGCAACAGCGCCCGCTTGTTCTCATACGCCACCGTTAGCGATTCGAGTGCCCGCGTGCGTGCGTCAGCATCTCCAGTTTGCTCGGCCTCGTGCACAATCGCGCGCGCGTCGAGAATCGCCGACTCGGTGGCTACCAACGCATCGCGCATGGCGGTGAGTCCCTTGTCGGGAAACACGCCCGATCGACGCTCGCGCTCCAGCGTAGCGCGCCACGCGGAATCGGCAAACGCGACCTCCGCGTGCAGCGATGCCACTTCAGCCGGCGGCGCACTCGGCAGATCCTTGGCACACGCGCCCGGAAAACGCCGGCAGTCGGCGGGCGGCGGGAGTTCGGCGCGGGCGGCCGCGTTGCGCGAGGCGTTGCGGCTCATCCAGATGCCCGCGGCGAGGGCCACCACCGCGAGCACGAGCATGTATCTGGGGTTTTCAATCCAGCGACGCCACGCCGGCTGCGCCGCGTCGGATTCGGGAGCAAAGGGATCAGTCACCTTTGCAAGATAGCCGACCGGCCGGTCGGTTCGGTCACCGTCGTTTTAACGGCGACGGAGTTTCATGTAGAAGAACTGCCGCCAGGTGGCGCCGTTGTCGGATGACATTTCGCCGATTTCCGTAAAGGTGCCGTCGGGCGGGTGGGAGATGACGTATCGGATCCGGCTGCCGGGCAGGTCGAATCCCCACGTCATGCCGTTCTCACGGATCTCCGGTTCGAGCGCAAGCGCGCGTCCATTGCCTCCCACGTTGAGCATCTTGTAGCGCTTTTCCGCGGCGTCGTAGGTGAGCAGACCACCGGCTTCAAAGACAACCTGCCAACGACCCGACGCGGAATCGAGCACCGATCCCTCGCCCCGAAGCGTCACGGCCGTCCGGTTCGCGCCGTAGGCAATGCTTTCCTTCTGCCGGAATGTAGTTCGTGGTCCCGGTCCGCGGATGATCCAGCCTTCGCCCTCCCATTCCCCGACGAGGAACGCGACGCGCTCCATCGCCTTCTGAGCCTGCGCTACCTCAGCGTCTGCTGATCCGTTAGTGCTCTGTGCATGACTCGTTGATGCTGCTATTAGATAACCCGCGAAAGCCACGAAAGCTAAACGTCGTGCCGCTCTATTCTTCATGTCGCTGACCTCATGCGTTAGGTGAACCTCAAGTCAGCGCGCAGGATAACGGTCGGAATACCGCCCGTCTTGAACAATTGCGCCACGCGCCGCACGCCGGTGGGCGCGTATCGGGCACTCGCTGCCGCCGCGCAGAATCGGGCACTCGGCGGGACTGGCGTCAGTCCAGCAGCGCGCTGTGCTCGATCGCGGCGAGGCGCATGCGAAGCTGCTCGGGCGCGCCGCTCATTAACCGCTGGAAGTCGCGGGTGAGGTGGGATTGGTCTGCGAAGCCGGTTTCTACGGCCACGCGGGCCAGTGCGCCGTCGTTCGCGTCTTCCAGGGCAATACGCTTGAGCGCGTGTCGGGCCCGCCGAACCAGCGCGTACTCTTTGGGGCTCAGTCCGACCGCCTCCTTAAAGCATCGCTGGAGGTGCCGCGGACTTACACCCACAACTGTTGCTATTGTGGCCATTTGTTGCGCGCCTTCTGTCGCGACAATTGCCTTAACAGCGTCTCGCACGCACTGTTCCGGCGGCATCGTGGAGTCGGCCGAATCGAACAGCCACCGGTCGAGCGCCAGCCCCACTGCGGCCTCCACGTCGGGTCCGGTGCTGAGCGGCGGAAACGGCTCCAGCGCACTCATCACGCGGAGCGTGAGCATGCGGAGCGGTTCGGCACCTAACCAGTGGTGCGCGGGTCCCGACTGATCGCGCAGCTGCGGCGCCGGCCGGCCGAGGAAGGCCGCGCCCATTTCGGGGCGAAAGCGTACGCCCCAATATTGAAGGCCTGGCTGCACCGGCACGGTGAGGGGCGTGCGCCGCGGGCCCACCAGGGGTGTGGCGACCGGCTCGCCGTGCATGAGCGCGAGCGAGATGACGAGGCATCCGTCGGGCCAGACCACATGCTGAAAACCGTCCCAAGGCAACGCCCGGACGGTGAATCCCCAGTAGGTGAGCGCGAGGTCCTGCACCGCGCTGCCGGGCGCAAACTCAACGTAGGTGAGCGGCGGCGGCGCGGTCATGGCGTGTGCGTGGGAAGCGGGGCTTAGCCGCGCGCCGGCGTGGGCGGCCAGGTCGCGGTGATCACGCTCTTGAGCCCGCCGCGCACATTAAAGTCGCCCACCACCGTCATGCGACGCGGGGCACATTTGGCCACGAGGTCATCAAGAATCCGGTTCACGGCACGCTCGTAAAAAATGCCGTCGTTGCGGAAGCTCCAGAAATACAGCTTGAGGCTTTTGAGCTCGATGCAGTTCACATCGGGCACGTAGCTCAGCCGGATCGTGGCAAAATCCGGCGCACCGCCCTTGAGCAGGTCGAGCTCGGTGGCGTCGCTCTCAATGCCGCCGAGTGGGCAGAGCGAGGTGAACTCAGTGGTTTCGATCGCGATTTCGTAGTCGCGATCGGCGTACGGATTGGGAAAGTTCTCGAGCAGTTCAGGTTTAGGCATACGGCAATCTGGCGACGGGGACGCGGTGTCGCCACGGTGACCTCGTCAAATATCGGTTGCCCAACTGACTCGACGGGTTGCACGCATTGAGCGCGCATCATGCTCCGGTCAACGAGCTCAGCTGAACAACCTGTAACCCAGGCACGTCAGGCAATCGTCTATCGTTCGTCACAAAACAAGAGCAACGCGCCGAGATCGCGGCCGCGAGCTGCATCGCGTCTGGAGTTCGAACAGCGAATCGCGCGCGAAGCTCTGCCGCGACTCGCAACTGTGCGTGATCAATCGCAATCAGATGTATTCCGCGACTCTCGGTGAGCAACGACTCGTATTGCGACGCAAGCTCTGGGCGATTGGATCGGTACGGCACGACGAGCACTTCCAGCAACGTCAAAGCCGACGTGCACAACACAAGCCGCTCCTGATCCGCCGCTTCAAAAAGTGGGCGGAGGAGCGCGGCGTAGCTCGGATGTTGTTCAGCGAAATAGATGAAGCAGGCCGTATCGAGCGCGAGCGGGCCAACACCGACCACATCGATCAATCCCACGCGTCGCGCTCAGCGGCGACATGTGCGGCTGCGTCGACACCTACCCACAACTCGCGGCCGAGTCCTTCCAGCTCCAGGATGGAGCGTGGGGGTGCCGCACGAAGTGTTTGCGCGAGAATGTGCGTGACCTCCTGCGCGATCGAGCGATGCTGTTCCTCGGCTCGCTCCTTCAGCTTGCGGTACAGCTCGTCGTCGAGATTCTTGATGTTCAGCGTGGCCATCTATCCTCCGTTATTCCTCCAATATGGAGGAAATAGTAGGAGTTTGCAACTTTGCTGAGTGGGGGCTGGGAAAAGCTCGAGGTGGGCGAGGCGCGGCGCCGAGCTTCGGGATCGCGTGACGCCAGCGGCCGCCTACGACTGGGCGTGCCGGTGCGCTCCTCCCCCCGCCCCAGCACCACCGCAGGCCCCGCGCGGATGCCCCCACGCCGCGCCTTCTGTCGGCCAGCGCCGGGCGGGCTTGCCCGCTCCCGGCGCGCCCGGGCCGGCAGTGGGCGCGAAGTGGGGGCATCCGACCGGGGCCGGGACGGCCGGGACTACAGGGCAGCGGCCGGCGGCGTCGTCACGATGTAGAGCGTATGAATCGGCCCCGACGTCTCGTGCGCGCGCACCCGCACAACCTCGGGCTCCAAGCCCACGTGTTTGAGGGACCGCGCAAACTTGTGGTCATCCGCCACCGACCAGTACGCGATCACACCGCCCGGTCGTAGCGCTGCCATCGTCGTGGTAATGCCGCGCGCCGTGTACAGCGGCGCGTTCTCCGACAACAACATGCCGTCCGGACCGTTGTCGGTATCCAGCATGATCGCGTCAAAACCGCCGCGATTGTTCTTGAGCACATTTACCACATCATCCTGCACCATCTCCACACGCGGATCGCGCATGGACTCGGTCGAGATGCCGTACTCCGGATTCGCATTCCACTCGATCACTTCGGGCAACAACTCCGCGACCACCACACGCGCGCTGCTATTCAACTGCAGCAGCGCGGCACGCATGGTGAACCCAAGTCCGAGTCCACCAATCAGCACACGTGCCTCAGCCTTGTCGCGAAACGGCGCACACGCCAACTCGGCCAATCGATCTTCCGAGAAATGACGACGCGTGGACATGAGCTCCACGCCGTCAGCGCGTATCAGATAGGCGCCGTCATGGCGGTACAACGCGAGCGTTGATCCTTTGGGTGTTCGCGCTTCGGCGAGGCGGACGTATGGCTTCACGTGAATGTCGTCAGGAATGAATGCGGCAACGATGTGTGTGCAGAGATACTACATCATCACCACCACATCAGCCTCCCACACCCGCGCCGCTAGTGATCGGCAGTCTCCGCGACCGGCAGCATCAACCCCTCCAGAAAGAACGCCGCCAGCTCCGCGCGGCCTCCCTGTCCCGACTTGCTGTACACCGCCACCGCATGCTGACGCACCGTGCGCTCACCGCGATTGGTCTGCGCCGCGATCTGTTTGTGGCCGTATCCCTTGAGCAGCAACAGCGCGACTTCGCGCTCGCTCGGTGTGAGGCCCCACGCGTCAAACTGCTCGTTGATGGCCTGGCCGAGTCCGTGCAGCGCCTGCTCGGCACGCCCTCGCCACGCTTCGCGGTCGGCTTGTGATGCCTCAAGCGATTGACGCGTCACGCTGAGCTGCTGCGCGGTACGTCGCCACGCACGCCACAACACCACACCGACGGTGGCACTCACGGTCATCAGCGCGAGCTCCACCAGCACGTGTGCCGATAGCAGATCATCGGGCGCGTCCATGTAGAGATCGAACGCGCCGCCTAGCACCACCACGGCGAGAACTGCCAACACGAGCCAGCGCAGGCGGCCCTCGCTGTCGTCTATGCCTTCGTGTTCCTCAAGTTCAGCCGGGGTCTTCATGCGAAGAACTATTGAGCCACGACCCCGCGTGCGCTATCAGGCATTTGCCGGAGATATCAGACAAGTGCCGCAGAATCAGCGTGTTGCGACATGTGTCGGATGTTCTGGCCGGCTCGGATACACGATGCTTCACCCAAGGAAGCGGGATTCACCCGCGTCCCTTTCTCAGGAGGCACCGTGCTCGCACAACTCAGCTCGATCATTCCAAGTCCACTCCACCCGGCCATTGTCCACTTGCCAATGGCACTCGCGGTATTGGTGCCGGTCTTTGCCATCGGCGCGTTGATCGTGGTGCAACGCGGAGGCCGCCCGCTGCGCGCGTGGGGTGTGGCCGCCGCCATGTTTGCGGCGCTGTCGCTCAGCAGTTGGGCCTCAATAGAGACCGGTGAAGATCAGGAAGAACAGGTGGAATCCGTCGTGCCAGACTCGGCGCTCGAGTCACACGAAGATGCGGCCGATCAGTTCCTGACGCTCTCCATGGCCGTGCTCGGCATTGCCGCTGTCGGTCTGCTCAAAGGACGCATTGGCACCGGCGCCCGCGTGCTGGCCACCATTGGATCGCTCGGCCTTGTTTTCGCTGGATATCAGGTCGGTCATTCGGGCGGCGCGCTCGTGTATCAGTACGGCGCGGGCTCGGCGTACACCAATAGCGCGGTGCGCGGAGTAGCGGTCACGACCGGAGAGCAAAACGGAGCAGACGACAACTAAACGGTGGAGCCGGTGTGAACGGTCCTTGCGAGTGAGCGTCATTGCCCGACGTCATGCGCCACGCATCACACCGGCTCGCCAGTTACACCACCGCACCAAACAAACGGCCCACAGCGTACGTAATCGCCATCGCAATCGCGCCCCAGAAGGTGACGCGTGCGGTGCCGGTCACACGGTTCGCGCCACCGGCATTCGCGGACGTCCAGCCGAGCAGCATCAGGAACGCGAGCGCGCTGCCCGTCACAATCCATGAGAGCAAACGGGTTGGGGAGAGCCAGGCGACAACGAGTGGCAGCGCGGCGCCCACGGCGAACGTTCCGGCCGACGCAAACGCGGCTTGCAACGGATTAGCGCGCTGATGCTCCACAATGCCAAGCTCTTCGCGAGCGTGTGCACCGAGCGCGTCATGTGAGGTAAGTGCCTGTGCAACGCTTTTTGCGAGTTCGGCCGGGAGCCCGCGCTTCACGTACAAGTCCGCGAGCTCCATGAGCTCAGCGTCCGGTACGGTGGCGAGTTCCTGTCGCTCACGAGTGAGGTCGGCCTCTTCGGTGTCGGACTGCGAACTCACCGACACGTACTCACCCGCCGCCATGGACATGGCACCGGCCACAAGACCCGCGACACCGGCAATGAGAATGGCGCTCTTTTCTGCTCCTGACGCCGCCACACCAACCACCAGGCTGGCGGTTGAGACAATCCCGTCGTTCGCACCAAGTACGGCGGCACGAAGCCAGCCGATGCGATCGAAGTAGTGGCGTTCCGCGTGTAAGGCTCGCATGTCGACTCCGTTGAGGAACGCGATGGTGCACACCGTGTCTTTACTATCCAGAGCGACGTCGCTGTGCGTAATCTATGCACACAAGGTCGGCAAAGTGTTGGCTCGTCTCCGCTTTGCTGCCAATGTCACGCGTTCGCCGCTTTTTCCCCGACATGCCGAATCACATGCGTGCTCTTTCTCGTGCGGCCCTCGTTGTGCTGGTTGTGTTCACCGCGCACCCGTTGCACGCGCAAGCCGCCGCCGGCGACACGATGCGCGCGGCGCTCGCACAATCGTATCTGCTGGTTGATCGATTGGTCTCCACACGTACGCTCACCGACGACGAACGATCGCGTGTGAACCGCGCGTTCGATCGCACCACGTTTCAGTTTTTCGGCGGACAGTTTGCGGCGGCGGTTTCGAGCCTTGATTCGCTGGCGCGTTCACTTGGTGCTACAGCAGACGACGTGCCGCTCGCACCGCCGGCCGGTGACGCACGATTGATCAATGGTCGCGCTCCCTCTGTTGTGCAGCGCGAGTTGCTGGCCACGCTCTCCACGATTGATTCCGCCGGCATTTTGCAGCAGGCACATGCGTCAGCGGTCGCACGCGCGGGCCTGCTCACCGATGTAGCGTCGAGAACGCGCAGCATTGAACTCATGATCGACCCGCGTGTGCATGCTGCAGCGATCACGCGCGAAGTGGCGGAGCTCAAGGCGGGCCGCAATCCCTACGCCAAGCGCAGCGGCGACTGGTGGCGTGTGTTTGCAACAGACGGCGCTCGTCGTGTGCCGGCGCGAGTGGTGGTGCCGCCGAGCAGTGTGGAGCGCACCACGCCGGCACCGCTGATTATTGCGCTGCACGGTGCGGGTGGTGACGAGAACATGTTTGTCGACGCGTACGGTGCCGGCGTGCTCACGCGCCTCGCCGACTCACTCGGCGCCATGATCGTGTCTCCGCTCGCCAACGGCTTCACACCGGCCATGTTTGACACGCTCGTCGCGGTAATGTCGCGCGAGTACACGATAGATGCGAAACGCATTTATGTGGTGGGTCACTCCATGGGCGCTGGTCTGACGTCGTCACTCGCGAACGCACGTGGCACGCGCATTGCGGCGGTGGCGTGCATTGCGGGCGGCGCGGCAATCACCGCGGCTGGCGCACCGCCGGCGCTGTTTATCACCGGCACACTCGATCCGGTCATTCCGGCGGCACGTGTGAAGAGCGCGGCCGACGCCACGCGCGCAGCCGGGCAGCGCATCGAGTACCGCGAGCTTGCGTCTGAAGGACACACGCTGATTGTTGGGCGCGTGCTCCCTGATGCGATCGCGTGGCTCTTTGGTCGATCGTTATGAAGTGGTCGCTGTTTATTGGTCGATACGCAGGCATTCGCGTCCAGATCCACCTCACGTTTCTGGTGCTGCTCGTGTGGGTTGGGTTGTCGCTGTACGCCACAGAACAGAGTGCGGCAATGGCGTTGCGCGGTGTTGGATTCATGCTCGCGCTGTTTCTCTGTGTGCTACTGCATGAATTTGGTCACGCGCTCACGGCCCGACGTTTTGGCGTCCGCACGCGCGACATCACGCTGCTGCCAATTGGCGGTGTCGCGCGCCTTGAGCGCATGCCCGACAAACCGGTGCAGGAGTTGCTGGTCGCAATCGCCGGACCTGCGGTCAATATCGTAATCGCCGTTCTGCTCGTTGTTGTACTCGGCACATCGGGCCGTCCTGTGAGCGCGGAGTCGCTGAGCAACGCCGATATGGCACTCGCCGGTCCAGGACTGCTGGAGCGACTGCTGGTGGTGAACGTGATGTTGGTCGCGTTCAACATGATTCCGGCGTTTCCCATGGACGGTGGCCGAGTGCTGCGCGCGTTGCTCGCGATGCGCTGGCCGTACGCGGTGGCGACGGCGCGTGCTGCGTCGGTTGGTAAAGTGTTCGCGGCGTTCTTTGCCGTGGTTGGATTCTATTCGAATCCGTTTCTGATCCTGATTGCGGTATTCGTGTGGGTTGGTGCGTCACAGGAAGCAGCGGCCGCGCAAACCAAGGGTGCACTGGACGGTGTGACGGTAGTGCAGGCGATGATCACTGACTACAAAACGTTGTCGCCGAGTGACTCTCTGTCGTATGCGGTCGAGCTGTTGCTCGCTGGCAGCCAGCAGGATTTCCCCGTGGCCGACGAAGGACGCGTGATGGGCGTGCTCACGCGCCAGGCGCTGCTCACGGCGCTCGCGCGCAAGACTGAACACTTGCGTGTGATCGACGCGATGCAGCGCGATGTGCCGCACGCGGAAGTGGGCGAGATGCTCGATGTGGCGCTGCAGCGCATGCAGAGCTCACCAATCCGCACGATGCCCGTGCTGAACCGCGGCGCGCTGGTGGGTCTGCTGACAATGGAGAACGTAGGCGAATTCGTCAGCGTTCAGGCGGCGATGGCGCGGGTGCGGTAAATCCGTCTGCGTTCGACGAAGACGTCGCCTCATCAACACTGTCAAGCAGCGCCTGCAGTTCGTCCAGATCCGCTGGTTTGATCAGGTGATGCGCAAAGCCTGCCGCGTGCGCGTTCTGAATGTCTTCCTGCTGACCCCAACCCGTGAGCGCGACCAGCGTCACGTCACGCATATGCTCTGACTGGCGGACGCGTCGCGCGACTTCGTAGCCATCCATGCCGGGCATACCGATGTCGACGAACGCCACGGACACCGGCTCTTCATCAAGGACGCGAAGCGCCTCCTCGCCGCCGTAGGCTACGCGCACGTGTTCTCCGCGGCTTTCCAGCACGAGGGCGAGCGTATCAGCGGCGTCCTTGTTGTCATCGACCACAAGCACACGGCGCGGTGGCAAGTTTGTATCGCGTTCTGTGGACATCACGACCCCTTCATGTACCGGGCGTGCAACCCGCGGCAACGTGACGCGGAACTCGCTGCCCTCATCCACACCTTTGCTGCGCACATCCACGCGGCCGCCGTGGAGTTCCACCAGCCGCTTCACAAGTGTCAGGCCGACACCCAGACCACTCTGCACGCCATCCGGTCGTCGATCCAACTGTACAAACAGATCGAAAATCTGTTCCATACGATCAGCAGGAATTCCCAGTCCGTTGTCGCGTACGGACACCAGCACGCAATCACCATCGTGCTGTGCGGACACAAGAATGTGTCCACCAGGTGCTGTGTATTTGGCGGCGTTGTTCAGCAAATTCATGAAGACCTGCGCAAGGCGCACAGGATCCGCACGCAGCGTGATTGTATCCGCTGGCAAGTCGACGTCGAGTTGATGCCGACGCGCTTCAATGTGCGGCTTGCTTCCCTCAACAGCCGCCCTCATCACGCTGGCCAGCGACACCTGTTCCGTGCGCAGCTCCAGTCGATCGCGCGTGATGCGTGAAATCTCCAGCAGATCGTCTACGAGACGCACCAGGTGCGTAACCTGCCGATTCATGATTGCCGAAAGTTTTTCGGCTTGCGCCCAATCGTCTTTCACGTTGCGCAACATGTGGAGCGCGTTTCGAATTGGCGAAAGCGGATTGCGCAGTTCGTGCGCCAGCACCGCCAAGAACTCGTTCTTGCGTTGGTCCGCATCGCGAAGTGCGCGCTCCGCCGACTCGCGCTCGGCCAGATGTTCGCGAATCTGATACTGGCGCAGCCGCGCACGGTTGGCGCTTCGCACGGCACTGACGAGCGATGCGATGCGCATGGGTCGTTCGAGCACGGTCACATTCCCCAACAGATCCATCGCGCGCGCCACGGCATCTGAATCTGCACCGGGCTGCGCGAGCACCAGAATCGGCAGGTCCGACCATGGTGGTTGATGAGACAACCACTCCACGAGCACACAGGTCGGTTCTGCCGTCACCGCTTCCTCCGCGATCAGCAGCGCTGCGGCGCCCTCGGTCAGCGCGGCGCACGCGGCTGCAATGTCGCCACAGTTAACCGAGTCGATTTGCGCCCGTTCAAAGATGGTGCGCGTTAACGACGCATCACGACCCGTCGGCGCGAGTACAACCACGCGTAGTTCGCGCGTCACGGCCAGACTCTCGTCGGGATCCGCCGCGCGTGGCAACGCGTGCGTCACAATCCAGCCTTCCGCAGATCGAACGTTTCTGCAACCAGCTGCGGCACGCCCGTGAGCACACCACGGAATTCGCGCAGCGGCTCGCCAATCGCGATTGTCCCGTCGGCCATGCGGAACTCGCGAATACTGCGCTCATGCTTGCTGCCGCGCTTCTTCAGCACGGAAATGGACTGACGCACTTCACCGTTTGCTTCGAAGTAACGCATGAGCACCACGCCATCGGCGAGATAACTCGCATCGATGGGCGAGATCATATTGCTGCCAATGAGTCCGTGTTGTGCGCTCACCAGCAATGTGACGACATTCTTGTTGCCGAGATATGTGAGCATCTCGTGAAGCTGAATAATGAGATATCGCTCACCCGGCATGGCGTTCAAATAGCCATTCAGGCTGTCGATCACCATGAGCTCCACACCGCGTGCAACCGCTTCGCGTACCGCGAGCGTGAGTTCTCCCGGAGACAACTCGGCCGGATCGATCTGTTGAATCGTGACCAATCCCGACTCGATGTGCGGCGCCAGGTCAATCCCGAGCGCAGCTGTACGCGCGATGAGTGTGACCAGACTTTCGTCGAAGAGAAACATGGCCGAACGTTGGCCACGATTGGCTGCGGCCCACACGAACTGTGCAGCGACCGTGGATTTGCCAGTGCCGGCAGCGCCCGTAATGAGGGTACTCGTGCCAGGCTCGATCCCTCCGCCAAGCAAACGATCGAGCGCGTCAATATCAGTACTCAACTTCTCGGCGCCAATCGCACTCCGGCTTGAGCCCACAACCAGACGCGGAAATACCGTCAGGCCGCCCCGGCGAATGATGTAGTCGTGAAAGCCTCCACGAAATCCAACGCCGCGAAACTTCACCACACGCAGTCGACGTCGTTCGGCGCCATAGTCAGGATTGGACTGCTCGAGCAGAATGACGCCGTGCGCGATGCTCTGCACCTGCAGATCATGCGCCGCACTTGTCATGTCGTCGAGTAACATCACGGTGCATCGCCGACCGCTGAAGAACTGCTTCAGTGCCAGAATTTGACGTCGGTAGCGCAACGCGTTTCCCGCCAGCAGTCGCAGTTCCGAAAGCGAATCGAATGCGATCCGAGCCGGTTTGATGCGATCGACATCCGCAAGAATTGTTTTCGTGGTTTCGCTCAGCTCAACTTCGGACGGATGAAACATGGTGTACGTCTCGTCTGGTGCGAGGCTCTCGGCCGTAGGACTAAGTTCTCGTACCGTCACGCCCTCAAGCGACCATCCATGTGCGGCCACCACCGCTGCCAACTCGTCGCGCGATTCGGACAGCGTGACATAGAGGACCCGCTCTCCCAGGCGCACCCCTTCGAGCAGGAACTGCAAGGCGAGTGTGGTTTTCCCTGAACCGGGCACACCCTCCACGAGATACAACCGATTCGGTGTCAGTCCACCGCTCAGGATTTCATCGAGGCCCTGCACACCGGAGCTGGCAAGCGGTCGTGCAGTGTGCGTCTGTTTGTCATCCTCGGCTATGATCATGCAGGACACCCCGTGCTTGGGTCAGCGTCATCTCATCTTCGCGTTCCTGAGCAATGTGCGATGATGTCTGATCTACTGATATAGCCCAAAAGTGGGTGGGAGTTCGACAGCCAGTGTCGGGTGCGATGGGCGTCACACAATGCACGGTGTACTGATGCATCGGCGCCACGACGCGCCACGCTGCTTACTTCGCGTATCGCTGAGCTGGCTTGAGCCCATCGTCACTCATCTGTGTCATCGCGTTCGTTGGAGAGACGCCTCATTGCGATTCACGAGGTCTTGCACCAATGGCACACGCACGACGCCAGATTGTCCATTCGAAAGCTCCAACAACGCTTCGCGTTCGGATATGTCGTGAACGTAGGTGCCGTGAGCTAACCGCAGCGTTCCGATTAACTCGCCGTTCTCTCGAAAGCCGAGCCACTCGACATCTTCTGTGGCGCCGCTGTAGAGGGGCACGCGACGACGCACCCAGACAGATCCGTCACTCGCGCCGAGGAGCCGATCAGTTGCGCGCGCGTTCGCTGTAGGCGTGAGTAGCGCTATGGAGTCGAGCACTGTTTGGCGTCGAACCGAGTCCCATGAAACAGGAACGCCGCTTCGGATCGATGTTTTGACCGCCTGAAGCTCTTCCGCTGAAACAACGGAGTCCGTCAGTGGCCAGCGCACTCGTAAGTCGGGTCTTCCGTCAACACCAACGCGAAGGATTTCCGGCCCATCCGTAGGGGACAACCAGAGGACGCCTTTCGCAACAGCCGCACGGCTCGTCCGCGTCCACGGCAGTTGGCGACCGAGTCGAGTCTCGAGGATGATGCCCACTTCAGCGACGGCATTTGAGTCTTTGTTCGCGACGATCGTGACGAACGCCTCTGGATGCACGTACGACGGATAGTCGGGTGCCCCTTTCGGCGTTCTGTACGGCGCAACATTCCAGTACACGAACGAGCCGTCGGCTCGTACCCCGCGTAGTTGCCGAAACGCCGACGGCAATGAATCCAGAAACTTTCCGTCAGTGAAACGCAGCACCCGGTCATTCCCCGCGCGCATGTCTCCAACGGACACGTAAACAGTATCACCTAACCCCACTGTCATTTTGTCCGCACGATATCTCTCGATGCGTGTTTGCGAGGCAGGCGTTCCGGCGGTATCTGCAAATACGATCGTGTGCCAGTCGTCCATCTGGACGACAGTCTGACCGTTTGGCAGTATGAGTGCAGCGCTGACTGCTGTCGTCGTCTGGACGTCGCGAAGCAGTGATGTTTCGATCAGTACCTGCTTCGCAAAGTCTGGAACGAACACAGGCGCCGCTTCCAACTGCGCAATCGTCAGCGCTGTTGTAGGTATCTGCATCGCGCTGTCAGCGACCGACCACTGCACGGGTTCAATCGGCTTGCTTTCCGCAACGCACGCGCTGAGCAACAGAAACAGCAGCACACTTTTTTCTCTCATTGCTTCTGCCGCGCCAGTTGGAGCGAGTAAACGGTAAGCGTCTTCTGCCCGAGCGAATCTGAGCTGCTGCCCCAGAAGAGACGGCTGCTACCGCCGACCGAATAGATCGGCACCAGGTCTGACTCGCTCATATCGTCGTACCGCACCGACGCTAACACGCTTCCAGTCCGAGGGTCCAGTACCTCAAATCGCATGTCGTACATCTCCCCTTTTCGTCGCGATTGCGCGGCCGGACTTTCTCCGGGTTTTCGTGCTTGCCAGCGTGGATCCTTGACGGACAATGCCACCCAGAGCAGTCCGTCATCGTCGACATGCAGTGTGCGAAACGTTGGCACATTGGGCTCGTCAGGATATCCAGTCAGCGGCAACCACGGCGCATCTCGACTTACCACGTTGAGCAGCTCGCCGTTGATGGATCGATTCTCAAGCACAAAACCTTTGCCGGTTCCCGGGGCTGGTGCGATCCAGATCGTTTGATCAGGACCTGTGCTGCTTAGCTGTCCCGATCCGAGCGACGACGGCGCATCGCTCTTTCCGTGTGACCCGTCGGGACGGCCGTCGCGCGTCATTCGGAAGAACGCCGCGTCCGGTTCGCCCCACGACACCGAAGACGTGAAGACGAGTGGACCGCCGTCGATCAGTGTGCTCGACCGAAAGGCGCGCGCCGCGGTAAACGTACGAACGCTATTGAAAGCAGAGTCGAACACACTCCATCGCCCAAGACCGTCCAACACATGCAGTGTGTCTCCAACGTCGATAAACAGCGACAGCGGCCAACCGGAAAACTCACCGGGACCCGATCCGCGTCGACCCACCGTGGCAAGGTGTCGGCCAAGAGAATCCCACACTTCGACAGGTTCACCGCGACGTGACGTGGTGTAGAACCGGCCGCGGCTATCGCGTGCGACTTCCGTAACAACGCCGGGATTGGGATCGGGGGTCTGACCATCTGTCGAGGGACGTAACACAGTCGAGGTTGGAATCGCGACAACTCGACATGGATATGTCTCGTACTCCGAGTAGACTCGGCGAGCCGGGATCGGAGTGGGGAGCGCGCAAAGTTCGACGCGCTGATCGCGAGCCACTATTTCGATCGCTGCAGAAGCGCCATCCGCACTCGGCGAGTGACATGCAGACAGCGCGCAGAGCAATACAACGCGCCGCGCGTGCTCCTTCACCAGCGGTGGCAACAGTTTCAGCGGGGAGGCCAAGGATGTCGTTGGATGCGCTCTAGATCGCTGTCGTCTGTGACGACCACATACACGGACTGCTTTCCGAAGGCGAAGATTCGCTGATTGGGTTCCAGCAGCAGTTGTTGTTCAACGCGTCCCCGGCGATCGACAATGTCGTAGCGCAGTTCCGGACGTTCTGCGGTCGGCGTGCGCAAGATCAATAACCGTCCGTCGCTGCTCGCAATCAACGATCCAGGAAGAAACGGTGGAATCTCCTTTGGCCACGTTGAATGTACGGACGGAGACTGCGGAGCGTTTCCGCTGCGCGCAGCTTCTCGCTGCATGTACGCAAGCTTTTCTTTCTCGGTGACGCGAACCACTGGCGACGGTATCGGTTGGCCGAGTATCCATTTGCCATCTGGCGTACGCCAATCAACGCGGTACGGCTGCACCCGTGCAACGGCGAGCCAAGCATCCGGAAAGAGCTGCGCGAGTTCGAAGCCATTCCACGGGCCGTTGAAATAGTTCAGCCCGCCTCGGCCGCGAGGCGTTGAGCGTGGAGGGTACGCCGCCTCCGTCGAGGAGCGCAGGCGCGCGACGAATGTTGTCTTGCCGTTTGCTCGTGCGACAAGCGTGTGGCCGCTGGAGTCGGGTGACAGTGTGCGGCGCTCCGACGAAAGCAAATTGCCCATCGAATCAGCCCCGTGAACGATTCGTGCGGACATTGTAGCCGCGTCCGGGCCGCTGATCGTACGTACGATGCTACTTCCCGAGAGCACCAGCCAGCGCATGTCGTCGGCAACAAACAGTGTTGAATCTTTGGCCAAAGGGAAGAGGCGGCTCACGAGTCGGTATTCGCCCGGACCCCGACCGCGTCTGCCGATTTGCTGCGTGGTCCCGCGTTGAAAGTCCACGACGAGCAAGCGACGCGATGTCTGACTCCCCTCGCCGATGAGGAATCGTCCGTCTGCCAGTTCGCGTCCAGTGCTAATACCAAAGAGTTCCTCAGCGAGCCGAGCGTTGGGCGGTGCCAACCGCACAATAGGCACGTTCTGACCCCCCGCGACCAACGGGCCGAGCAAGAGAATCGCACCGACCGCGCCGAGCATTTTTCGAGTTCGAAATGTCATGAGCGGAGTGTTGCGAAGGTTCATTCAAAACGTGCGACGCATTTGCAACGGCATCGCCTGGTCTTCACCTCCCCACCACCGCCGAATCCCACAGCAAATACGCGCGCCTTGCAATCGCGTGCAACTCCGACCGCGCGTATCGAATGGGCTCACCATGTTCTGAAACGCGCGCCAGCAACACCGGCTTGCCGTCAACGAATTCAATCCATCCCTCGCCGCCGGCACGCGTTGAATCATCACCGTTCACATACCGGCGATCTTCGCGGAAGTACCGCAACACACCGGTGCTGTCGAACTCGTAACGGCGAAAGCCGTGTGACCAGGTGTGGTAGTTGATCTCTTCGCCCACGTACACGGCGCGCCCCGGGGCCGGCCTCGAATGCCAGAGCGAAAGCACCGTGCCCATCACGAGTTGCCCGCTGTCTGGTTCAAGCGGGCGATCCGGAGCGAGTTCGAGGCGCGCACGCGCAAGTGGGTAGCCGGCGAATACTGGCGCGTCTTCGTCTTTTTCGGGTGCGACTGTCGCTGATGACCACGCGCCGCTGCAGGCGACAAGCGTAAGTGCTAGCAGGGCGCAAGCAACCGTTCGGATTTTCATCGCTCCTCCGTTGCCGTCCCCATCTTGATGGTCGTCCGATTACCGCAGATCTTATCGAGCTTCGCACGCGGGGGCAAATATGGCAAGGAAAGCGAATGCCATGTACTCGGCTACCTTCGTGACATACTTACCGGCGCCAATAGGACCGCCTACACTCAAGTTATGAGTATTGCGGATCGCATCACCATTGAGCCTGGGAAGCGAAGCGGAAAACCTTGCATCCGCGGACTGCGCATCACCGTCGATGACGTGCTGTCGTACCTGGCTGCAGGCATGTCCGAAGCGGAGATTCTGGTAGAGTTTCCCGATCTCGAACGCGAAGACTTTCGCGCCGTGTACGCCTTCGCTGCGGACCGGGAACGGCGACCAGTTAGTGATCCTGTCTAATGGATCGCTCGGTGAGCGCTCCACTGCTGTCACCGAGCCTCGCGCTTAGCCCCCGCGCAACTTCCGGCTCATCTCGTCCAGCAACTGTCGCTCATCATTCGAGAGCGACTGCATGCCCTGATCGGCAATCTTGTCGAGCAGCATATCCATCGCCGCGCGCGCGGCTACCATGCTCGTTGGTGCAGCGGGCGCACTCGCCGCAGGCATCACGTTGCGCGTGCGCGCCATCGCGGCTTTGCTCTGCGCCACGATGTCATCAATCTCGGGCTCGCGTTCACGCGGACGTGACGAATGCCGAGGAACGGCGCGTGGTGGATCGTCGCCGTAATCGGGCGCGGGTGCAATGCGACGGCGCAACCGATCAATGCTCTGCGCGTTTGGTGTGCGCAAATACAACCAACCACCAAACATGCCGCCAAAGTGTGCGGCGTACGCCGTGCCACCAACAGCGCCTGCGTTCACCACAACCATGACCAGACTGAGCGCGGCGAGAAAAACCACGAGCCAGCGCACTTTCATGGGCACAATGCCGAACAGATACAGTTCGTCATCGGGCCAGCGTGATGCATACGCAACGGCCACACCAAGAATCGCCGCGCTTGCACCAACGAGCACACCCGCACGCGGTGTGAACATCCAGTGGAATGCCCAGCCACTCACGCCGCACCACAAGTAGAACCACGTGAACGTGCTGCTGCCCCACGCGCGTTCAACTCGGCGTCCGAACATCCACAGCATGTACATGTTGAACACGAGGTGCAGCAGACCGCCGTGCACAAACATGTACGTGACCGTGGTCCACAGGCGGCGCTCGCCAAGATCCGTGGCGCGATAGCCCAGCCAGCCACTCATCAGCGCGTCGCCGGTGAGCGTCTCCTGGAGAAACGCGACAGCCACGCACAGGCCAATGATCCACGCCACGGCCGGCGCACTGCTTCGTTGCGGTTCGTATTCGTCCGCGATGGCGAAAGACATGATCGGGGGAGGGCGCGTGCGCGTGGGTTTACCCGCGCCGCCGTGACGCGAGGGCCAACTCCACGATGCGGTTGCAGAGCGCCGGAAACAATAGATCCGCCGCCGCTGCAGCCTGTGGAATGAGACTGGTAGGCGTCATCCCCGGCAACGTGTTGAGTTCCAGACACCAGAGGCCACCGTCAGGGTCCATGCGAAAATCCACCCGACCGTAGCCGCTCAGTCCACACGCACCAAACGCCTGCAAGGAATACGCGGTGATACGCTCCACCGTTTCCGCCGGCAGATCCGCCACAAACTCCTGCGCCATGCCGGGCGTGTACTTGCACTCGTAATCGTAGAGCGCTTTGGCCGGCACGATCTCGATCACCGGCAAGGCTTCGTCGCCCAGAATGCCCACCGTGAACTCCCGACCGGCGACGAATCGCTCCACCATCACGGCATCATCGAATCTGTACGCCTCTTCGATCGCTGCTTGCAGCTCCTCGGGGCCGTTTACGATGCTCAGGCCAACCGTGCTGCCTTGTCTGGACGGTTTGACCACGGCCGGCCAGCCCACCTGCTCGGTAACCAGCGCCGGATCGAGCGGTGCATCGCCAAGTGGCGGCGCCATGATCCAGTCGGCCGTGGGCACCCCGGCAAAGCGCAGCACAATCTTGCTCAGATGTTTGTCCATCGAGAGCGCGCTGGCCATGTGCCCACTTCCAGTATATGGAACGCCAGCCAGATCAAGCGCCGCCTGTACCGTGCCGTCTTCCCCCTGACCGCCGTGCAGTCCGATCACGATACATTCTGCATTCCGGATGGCGGAATGCGATACCCAGTCCGCTGAAAGCGACCGGTGCCGCAGCTCGGCCAGTTCGGCCAGCGCCGGCGGCTTTGAGCCCACGCCAGCCGCCAGCAGTGACCGCTCCGTCTCCGCGCCCAGCACACCAAACGCGGGGTCAAAACAAGTCACCTCATGCCCGACCTCGCGCAGCGCGGCGGCCATGCGCAGGCCGGTAGACAACGAGACGTCGCGTTCGGCCGAAACACCGCCGAGGAGAACCGTGAGACGCATGCGGGTGCGGGGAGGGAGAGGAGAAACGGCGATCGATGTGGAACGGTCGAACTAGAATAGCGGCGCGCGAAGCGCGAGGCCAAAGCGGCCATCACGCGAGATCGTGGGCGTAACCGACACACCACCCGATCGATCAAGAATTGACGTGCCCCGCTGCGAGCGATTCGCGTACCATACCGCTTCGATCGCGGCGATCACCGTCACGCCAGCTGCCGCCGCCACACCAGGCACGAAAAACTTTCGCTCGGTGGTGGTTTCCGTGTACGGCGCCGGAAATCCGTTCGGGTCAACGTAATTGATCACGGTTTCCGTGGTTTGCTGCGTGAGCGCGGCGCCAAGTGCACCGGCCACGGCCGCGAGCACCACTACACCGCGCACCGGCCGCGCCGTATAGAACTGTCCAAATCCTGGCAACGCACTGCGCAGTAGCGCCGTGGTTGGTGAATACACCGGACGACGCAGCACATCAATCGCGCGCGCCGTTTCCACGCGCTCTTCTACCGTGCTCGCACCCGCGCGATACGTCTCGAGATCGGACAACGCGCCCGCTCTCGCGCCAACCGCAGAGCGTGCGAGTCCACGATTGAAATGTCCTTCCGGTGCCGCGGGAGAGAGTCGCACCACTTCGTCAAACGCGCGCACGGCCGCGTTGTAGTTCTGCGAGTCCATGTAACCAAGTCCGAGCCGGAACGCGATGCCCGCGTCTTCGGCACGCTGACGCGCGTCGTTCGGCACCAGGGTGCGCAGACGATTGCGCACATCACTCGCTTCGGTGCCATTGGGTGCAAGCGCGAGGTAACGACAGTACGCACCGATTGCTGGCAGTGTGTCCGACAGTTCTTCGTGCGCGCGTGCGAGGTCGTACGTGAGACGTTCATCAGCCGGATTGAGCTGCGCGGCGCGCACATACGCGGCGCGAGCAGCGACCTGATCACCCTGCAACGCGGCTTCCTGTGCGGCGGCCGCCAATCGCCGCGCTTCGGCGTTGTTGCGCGGCGCGTTGTTATCAACGGCAGCAGGCGCAAGTTCGCACCCCGGTGCCGCACCGGCCGTGAGTGTGCGTTTCGGGCGCAGCAACTGCGCGTGCGCTGAATGCAGCGGCACGCTGACGGACATCGCGAGCAAAGCGCCGAGCGCACTGCGCTTAGCGAACTGTGACAAGAATCGAAGCACTGACTCCCTCCGAGGTCGCCGTAATGGTTGCCGTTCCGGCGCTGATGGCGATCACTGTGCCGGTACTCGACACAAAGGCGACTTGTTCATTGCTGCTGCGCCACGTGACGGCGCGTCCGGTGAGCACGTTGCCGTTACTGTCGCGCACGGATGCCGAAAGCAACACACGCGCGTCGACCGCGAGTGACGGCGCATTCGGCGTGATCACAACAGCGGCGACCGTTGGTGCACGCACGGTCACGGTGGCAAATCCGCTAATGCCATCAACCGTCGCGGCGATCACAACCACACCCGGTGAGACAGCCGATACGACACCGCTTGCCGATACCGTGGCCACGCTCGGTGCACCACTCGTCCACGTGACGGTACGCCCCGTGAGCAGTGTGCCCGTGGCAGAACGTACCTGCACGGTAAGCGGAACAGTTGACCCGGTCAGCACGTCGTTGGTGAGTGGTGACACCTGCACGGTACTCACCGGCACCGCAATCACCGTGATTGTTGCAACGCTCGATCGACCATCGCTGGTTGCGGTAATGCGTGCCACACCCGGAGCACGCGCGGTCACCAACCCGGCGTTGCTCACTGTTGCGGCCGCAGTGTTGTTGCTCGTGTACGTCACCACGCGACCTGGAATCAGATTGCCCGAGGGATCGGTCACTTGCGTGACAAGCTGCAGTGTGGCGCCTGTTTCGAGCGTGGCAGACGACGGCGTGAGGATGACCGCGTTGGCGAGACGTTGCAGCACCACCAGCGTGGCCTGGCCCACACGGTTTTCACTCACGGCAACGACGGTCACTGTGCCTGGAGCACGTGCCGTAACAACACCGGTTGATGACACCGTCGCGATTGCGGGATCACTCACATTCCACACCACGGTGCGACCCGTGAGCGCCGCGCCACTTTCATCGCGCACGGTCGCAACGAACGTGCGATCCGTGCCAACAGCGAGCGTATCGCGCGTGGGCGCAATCGTCACCGACGCGACAGGTTCCGGTGTCACGGTTACGGCGGCCTGACCGCTGCGACCATCGGATGTGGCCGTGATTGTTGCCGCACCAGGCGCAACAGCCGTGATCACGCCGGCCTGCGTGATCGTTGCGACGGCCGTATTGCTGCTGCTCCACACGAACGTTTTGCCAGGAAGCGCCACACCGTCTGCATCGAGCGCGCTGGCACTCACCTGTGCGGTACGATTCACGCGCACAGAGACGGATACCGGCGCGACTTGCACACTTGCCACTTCGCGCGCCGTGACCGTAATCGTGGTCACCGCACTCTGTCCGTCAACACTCGCGGCGATGCGCGCCTGACCAGTGGCGCGCGCCGACACCACACCAGCCGCAGACACGGTGGCAACTTGCGTGTTGTTGCTCGACCAGGTGATCTGTCGTGCGGTGATCGCCGCGCCGCTGGCATCTGTTGGACGTGCGACCAAGACCAGGGTACGTCCGGCTTCAACGCTGGCGGAGGGCGGTGTGAGCTGCACCTGCGCGACTTGTGGCGTGTCCGTCACACTGGCGGAGCACGCGGCGAGTGTGAAGGCGAACATGGCGCTGCACACGGAGCGAAGCGCGCGACCGCATTGGGTGAACGTGCGTTCCACGAGGGGGCGTGTTGCAGTTTGATCCATACTCATCGCTCCACCGTGCGCTGCATGGTACGCGGGAGTGCGTTGCTCGGCGCGTTACTCAGTGCGCGCACAACGGCCAGCGGTTCAAGCGCCGTGCCGTTCGCGGTGAACACCACGGGCGAACCGGCGAGACCAGCGGCGGTCGCTTCCACGGTGTTTGCGCCAGGTGCCGCGCCGACTGTCCAGCTCGTGAGCGCCGCAATGCCACTGACGTTGGTCGCGATCACGGCTGCGCTCTGAGGATTTATGCTGCCACTACCGCCAGTGAGGGTGAACGTGACGTTCACGCCGGCCACCGGATTGCCGTTGGCGTCGGTCACGCGCACGCTGGGTGCAACCGCTACGTTCGTGCCAACCGGTGCATTTTGCGGCGCGGCAGAGACGGCGGCGATTGTTGTTGCCACGCCCGCACTGACTGCAATGTTGCCTGACGTCACGGCAAGCGCCGGTGCCGACGTACTGAACTGAATTGTGTGCGTGCCTGTGCCAACACCGGTAATTGACACGTTGCTGAACGACGCGATGCCTCCAGCCGCGACTGCAGTCAGCGTGCCGCCCAGGTTCGCCGTGCCCGCGACACGTGTGGCCTCCACGGTCAGTGTTGCACCCGAGCCAGTTACCACCAGCAATCCCGCGTTATCAAGAATGTGAATCACAGGCTGAGGCGACAACGCGCTTCCGCTCACCGCTGTTGTTGGCTGCGACTGTATTGCAAGTGACGCGGCGACTTGCGTGACAGTAAACGCGTTGGAGTTCGCCGCCGTCAACGCACCGGATGTGAACTGCAATGTGTTGGAGCCGCTTCCATTGAGCTGCAGGTTGGTAAACGTTGCCACGCCGGCGACGGCGTTCACGGTGGTGGTACCAGCGATGACGCCATTACCATCCGTGCGCGTGGCGGTCACCGCTACCGTGGATGATGTGACCCGATTGCCATTCGCATCACGCACTTCGATCACCGGTTGTGTGGTGAACGCAACACCACTCACGGCACCGGCTGGCTGCGTGAGTACAGCGAGCTGTGTTGCGGGCAGTGGGTCACCCGTGGCGTTGAACGTGATGGGACTGCCCGCTAACCCCGCCGCCGTCGCTGTCACCGAGTTTGCCCCTGGCGTCGCACCAAGCGTCCACGACGTCAGCGTAGCAATGCCACTCGCATTCGTGCTCGCCGCACCGTCACCCGGCACAATCGATCCGCCACCACTCGCCACTGCAAACGTGACATTCACGCCGGCCACCGGATTGTTGTTCGCATCCGCCACTCGCACGGTGGGCGCGGCCGATACATTAGTTCCGGCAGTTGCTGACTGCGAAGTGCTCGACGTTGCCGCGATGCTCGCCGCACTCCCTGCAGCCAGCGTGAAGCTCGCCGAGGAAACATTCAGCGCTGGTGCAGCGGTGGTGAATGACAGCGTGTGCGCGCCAGCCGTCCCCGTAAGCACAAGGTTGTCGAATGTCGCGACACCCGCCACCGCGGCTTTGGTCACCGTCCCGCTGAGGTTGGCCGTGCCAGTTGCGCGTGCGGCCACAACATCAAGTGTTGCGCCCGAACCAGTCGTCACCACAAGACCTGCGTTGTCCAGAATGCGCACAACCGGCTGCGTGGTGAACGCCACGCCATTCACCGCGCCATTCGGCTGCGTTTGCACGGACAACGAAGCCGGCACCTGTGTCACCGCAAAGGTATTGGACGTGGCTGCGGTGAGTCCGGCCGCGGTGAACTGCAACTGATGATCACCGCCGCCGTTCACTCGCAGATTGGTGAACGTCGCGACACCGGCTACAGCGTTCACAGTCTGCGTGCCAACCAGCGCACCAGTTCCCGACGTAATCGTCGCCGTCACCGCCGCCGTTGACGTCGCCACACGATCACCATTCGCATCACGTACTTCCACCACTGGCTGCGTCGTGAGATTCACGCCACTCACTGAGCCGCCAGGCTGCGTCGTGATACCAAGCTGCGTCGCTGCCCCAGCCGTTCCGGTCGCATTGAACGTGACCGGACTGCCCACCAACCCCGCCGCGGTCGCTGTCACCGAGTTTGCCCCCGGCGCCGCACCAAGCGTCCACGACGTGAGCGTCGCAATGCCACTCGCATTTGTACTGACCGCACCATCGCCCGGCACAATGGATCCGCCACCACTTGCCACCGCAAACGTCACGGCCACACCACTCACCGGATTGTTGTTGCTATCCGCCACGCGCACACTCGGCGGCGCCGCAACCGGTGATCCGGCGGGTGCGTTTTGTGCAACACTTGATGCAGACGCAATCGTCGCGGCCGCACCTGCGCTCACGGTAAAGTTCGCCGACGTCACAGTCAGCGCTGGCGCACTGGTCGTAAAGTCTATGGAGTGCGCGCCAACACCAGTGCCGGTGAACGCCAGATTCGTAAACGTGGCGACACCATTTGCCGCCGCAATGGTGAGCACACCGCTCAGCGTGGCCGTGCCCGCCATGCGCGCCGCTGACACATTGAGCGTGGCTCCACTTCCACTCACGACAACCAGGCCCGCGTTGTCAAGAATCCGCACTACCGGCTGCGTAGTGAACGCCGTACCGCTCACCGCACCGCTCGGCTGTGTCAATACCGAAAGCGATGCCGGCACCTGAGTCACAGCGAACGTATTCGAGCTCGCCGCCGTAAGCCCAGCCGCAGTGAACTGCAGCTGATGATCACCACTGCCGTTCACACGCAATGTTGTAAAGGTCGCCACACCAGCGACGGCGTTTACGGTAGCCGTGCCGACAAGCGCGCCGGTACCAGAGGTAATCACGGCAGTCACCGCCGCCGTTGACGTGGTCACACGATCACCGTTGGCATCACGCACCTCAACCACCGGCTGCGTTGTCAGATTCACGCCACTCACCGCACCGCCAGGCTGCGTTGTGATGCCCAGCTGCGTTGCGGCGGCAGCTGTTCCCGTCGCGTTAAACGCCACCGGACTTCCAACAAGTCCCGCGGCCGTCGCTGTTACTGAGTTCGCACCCGGTGCCGCCCCAAGGGTCCACGACGTGAGCGTGGCAATTCCACTCGCGTTCGTACTGACTGCACCATCGCCCGGCACAATCGATCCGCCGCCACTCGCCACAGCAAACGTGACGGCCACACCGCTCACCGGATTGTTGTTGCTATCCGCCACACGCACACTCGGCGGTGCGCTCACCGTCGATCCCGCAGGTGCACTCTGTGCGGTGCTGGAAACCGCAGCGATCGAAGAAGCCGGTCCAGCACTCACATTGAAGTTCGCCGACGTCACACTCAGCGCGGGCGCGACCGTGGTGAAGTCGAGTGAATGGGTGCCAATGCCGGCGCCGCCAAACGAAAGATCCGTAAACGTGGCGACGCCATTTACGGCCACAATCGTGGTCACTCCGCCGAGTGTTGCTGTTCCCGCCATGCGAGCCGCAGAAACGTTCAGTGTGGCGCCGCTCCCGCTCACTACGACCAGACCAGCGTTATCAAGTATTCGCACCACCGGCTGCGTAGTAAACGCGGCGCCACTCACCGCACCGCTTGGCTGCGTGAACACCGAAAGTGATGCTGGCACCTGAGCAACAGCGAATGTGTTGGATGTGACGGCTGTGAGTCCGGCCGACGCAAACTGCAACTGTTGATCCCCGCTGCCGTTCACGCGCAGATTCGTAAACGTCGCAACACCAGCCACTGCATTCACCGTTGCCGTGCCAATCAACACACCATTGCCGGAGGAAATCGTCGCAGTAATTGCCGCGGTTGATGTGGTGACACGATCACCGTTCGCATCGCGCACCTCGACCACCGGCTGCGTGGTGAGATTCACACCGCTCACCGCTCCACTCGGCTGTGTCGTTACACCTAGTTGCGTCGCGGCGGCAGCTGTTCCGGTCGCGTTGAACGCCACCGGACTGCCAATCAGTCCTGCGACCGTTGCTGTCACAGTGTTCGCGCCCGGCGCCGCTCCCAACGTCCAGCTGGTGAGCGCCGCCACTCCACTCGCATTTGTAGCAACAACGTCGCCACTGGCTGGATTCGTAGTTCCGCCACCCGCAGTCACGGCGAACGTCACGTTCACGCCCGCCACGGGATTGTTGTTGCTATCCGATACACGCACACTGGGCGCCGCAGCGACGTTGCTACCCGCTGGCGCGCTCTGCGCAACACTCGAGTTCGCGCCAATATTCGCGGCGGGTCCAGCGCTCACATTGAAGTTCGCCGAAACAACATTGAGTGCTGGCGTACCCGTGGCGAAGTCCAGCGAATGCGCGCCCACACCAGTGCCACCAAATGCAAGATTGCTGAATGTGGCAACACCATTCACGGCTTGCACAGTTGTTACACCGCTCAACGTGGCCGTTCCCGCAACACGTGTGGCGGTCACGTTCAGGGAAGCGCCACTTCCACTGGTCACAACCAGCCCGGCGTTATCGAGAATCCGAACCACGGGCTGCTGCGTGAACACACTGCCGCTCACGGCGCCGCCAGGTTGTGTTTGCACCGAGAGCGACGCGGCAACCTGCGTAACGTTTACCACATTCGACGTGGTCGACGTCAAACCAGGTGACGCGAACTGCACCGTGTGCGCACCGCTGCCGTTAATGCGCAAGTTGCTGAACGTGGCCACGCCATTTACGGCGTTGACGGTGACCGTTCCAGCGAGCGCACCTGAACCAGATGCAAGCGTCGCTGTCACGGGGGCTGTTGAACTCGCCACCAACACACCGTTCGCATCGCGCACTTCAATGACGGGTTGCGTGACCAAGCTCACACCACTTACTGCACCCGTGGGCTGCGTCACAATTGCGAGCTGCGTGGCGCCAAGCGCCACACCCGTTGAATTGAAAATGACCGGACTCCCCGAGAGTCCGGCCGCGGTTGCTGTCACCGTGTTCGCCCCAGGAGAGGCGCCGAGTGTCCAACTCGTGAGCGATGCGATACCGCTGGCGTTGGTGGCAACCACTGCGCCACTCGCGGGATTGGTCGTGCCACCGCCGGCCGTGACCGTGAACGTGACATTCACGCCACTCACCGGATTGCTATTCGCGTCGGTCACACGCACACTCGGCGGTGCCGCCACATTGCTGTTCACCGGTGCGCTCTGCGATACGCTGGAGTTCGCAGCGATTGTCGTGGCCGGCGGTGCGCCCACAACAATCGACTGTGAAACCACAGTCAGTGAACGCGCGGCTACACTGAACTGCAACGTGTGCGCGCCCGAGCCGGAGATCGCCAGGTTGGTGAACGTTGCCACGCCGCTTGCGGCATTCACGGAGGTCGTGCCACCAAGCGTGCCCGTGCCGGTTGCGATCGATGTCGCGACGGTCACGGTCGCGTCGCTTCCCGTCGTCACGACCAGCCCGGCATCATCAAGCACCTGCACAACCGGCTGCGTGGTGAGCGCGGCGCCGCTCACACTGCCCGCCGGCTGAGCAGAAATGTTGAGCGCAGCAGCTCGCTGCGACACCACAAAGTTTCCTGACGTCGCACTCGACAGTCCCGACGCCACAAAACGAATGCGGTGCGGACCAGCGCCGTTCACTCGTGCATTCGTGAACGTTGCGATGCCGTTGACGGCATTCACGGTGATCGTTCCCGCCAGCGCACCGCTGCCATTCGCAATCTCGGCCGTCACGGCATTGGTTGCACCAGCGACGCGATTGCCCTGCGCGTCGCGAATCTCCACCACCGGTTGCGTTGTGAATGGCACACCGCTCGTGGCGCCGGAAGGCTGTGTGGTGATCGCGAGATCAGTTGCTGCACCAACCGTTGCTGTTGCGTTAAAGACGACCGGGCTGCCGGAGAGGCCCGTGGCCGAACCGGTCACACTGTTTGCACCGGGCGTGGCACCGAGTGTCCAACTGGTGAGCGTGGCAACGCCACTCGCATTTGTATTCACGACGCCATTCGCCGGTGCAATTACACCGCCACCTGCCGTCACCGCGAATGTCACTGTAACGCCACTTACGGGATTACCAACGGCGTCCGTTACCCGCACACTTGGTGCCGCGGCCACCGCAGTCAACACCGTTGCGCTCTGCGACACTGCCGACACCGCAGCGATCGTTGCAGGCGCACCAACTCCCACACTCAACGAACCCGACACAACAGCAAGCGCTGGTGATGTGGTGCTGAACCGAAGCGTGTGCGCACCAGAACCGGTCAGTGACAAGTTCGAGAACGTGGCCACACCATTCACGGCATTCACGCTCGCCGTACCGCCAAGTGTGCCGGTACCGCTTGCGACCGACGCCGCAACGGTGAGCGATGAACCGCTGCCTGTGGTCACCACCAGACCAGCGTCGTCAAGAATGCGAACAACTGGTTGTGTGGTAAACGTTGCGCTGCTCACGGCCCCGGCGGGCTGCGTGAAGATCGACAGGGCTACGGGAACCTGCGTCACCGTGATTGACGCCGAAGTCGCCGAGGTCAAACCTGCTGCCGCAAATCGCAGGGTGTGGGCACCGGCGCCATCAATACGAACATTGGTAAAGGTCGCCACACCGTTCACCGCATTCACGGTCACGGTGCCCGCCACATCACCACTGCCAGTCGCAACGGATACCGTCACGGCATCGCTCGCACCGGTGACACGATTTCCCGCCGCGTCGCGAATCTCGACCACAGGTTGCGTGGTGAGCGCGCGACCACTGATCGCACCGGCCGGTTGCGTGAGTACGGCCAGCTGCGTTGGTGTACCAACCGTGCCCGTCGCGCTGAACGTGATAGGACTGCCCGTGAGTCCGGCCGCCGTTGCGCGTACGCTGTTCGCACCTGCAATGGTGCCGAGTCGCCACTGCGTGAGCGCCGCCACACCACTCGCATTCGTGACGACCGTTGCCGTGCTGGCGGGTGTAATGGTCCCGCCACCACTGATCACCGCAAACGTCACGCTCACACCACTCACAGGATTTCCACTCGCGTCCGACACACGCACGCTGGGGGGCGCACTCACCAGCGCACCCGCCGCCGCACTCTGACTCAGACTCGAGACAGCTGTCAACGTCGTTGCCGCACCGGGCGCCACATTGAATGACGCAGAGGTCACCTCAAGCGCCGGCGATACGGTGGAGAATCGCAACGTATGCGCCCCAATGCCGGCACCTGTGAACGCCAGGTTGGTGAACGTGGCCACGCCATTCACGGCCGTCACGGTGGTCGTGCCGCCGAGCGAGGCGGATCCGGATGCGCGTGTAACGGTGACTGGAAGCACAGAGCTCGGCCCTGTGGCGACCAGGTTCCCGTTTGCATCGAGAATGCGCACGACCGGCTGCGTGGTAAACACGCTGCCGCTCACCGCACCGGCTGGCTGCGTTTGCACGGACAGCGAACCAACAACGGCGGACACGACTACGTTGACCGAAGCCGACACCGTACCACTGGTGGCCGTGATGTTAGCCGCACCGCCGTTCACGGCCGTCACCAACCCCGATGCATTTACCGTTGCCACCAACGGCGCGCTGCTTGTCCACGTGATGGGACGACCGGTCAGAATATTTCCCGCGGCATCGCGCAACACCACCGCGCCCTGCGCGGTTTGTCCAACGTTCAGCGATGAATCGGTGAGCGTGAGTGCCACACTGGCAACAGGAACGGGCACCACGGTGATCGTACTCGTGCCCGTCTGACCATCGACGGTCGCCTCGATTCGTGCTGTGCCCACAGCCACGCCACGTACACGACCGGTGCTCGACACGAGCGCGATCAGCGGATCCGCGCTTGACCACACGACCGGTTTGTTGATCAACACCCCACTCGCGTCACGCGCCACGGCCGTGAGATCGAGCGTCGTGTTCACCACCACATTCGCCGTGGCCGGTGTGACCACCACCTCACCAACCGGCACCGCGGCCACCACAATCGTGGCCGATGCAACACGTCCATCGATCACGGCGAACACCAAACCCGTGCCCGCACTCAGCGCGCGCACCAGTCCCGTGCTCGACACCGACAGCACACTCGGCGCACCGCTGGTCCACGTCGCAGGACGCTGCGAGAGCACGCTGCCCGCGTCGTCGAGCGCTGACGCAGTGAGACGCACACTATCACCTACCGTCAACGATGAGTTGAGCGGCGCAATGCGCACTGATGCCACCGGCGTTGGTGTGACCGTCACACTCATCACGCCAGTTTGTCCTTCGCTCGTGGCACGAATGTTCGTGGTGCCAACAGCCACCGCTCGGACAACACCAGCGTTCGTCACCGTCGCAATTGATGTGTTCTCGCTGGAAAAGCTGATCGGTCGGCCGGTCAACAGATTGCCGTTGGCATCGGTGATCTGCACGGTCACGCTGACAGTCGTACCTACGGACAACGACGCCTGCGCGGGCGAAACGATCACGGCGCCAATTGGTCTCGGCTGTACAACGACAGTCGCCGTCCCGACCACATCATCAGTCTGCGCAACAATTGTCACCGTGCCCGGCGAAACACCTAGCACCAACCCCGTTGCCGATACGGTCGCCCTACCAAGATTCTCCGAGCGCCACGCGAACACTCGATCAACCAACGGCACGGTATTGGAATCGCGAGCGATCGCTGTCAGCTGTGTGCTCTGCCCCACAACAATTGTGTCAACACGCGGCGACACGAGCACCGATCGCACCGGCACCGCGCTGACCGTGACACCAACCGCTGCCTCACGCGACTCGCTGCGTGCCGTGATCGTTGTGGCGCCCGGTGAGAGTCCGCTCACAAAACCGGCCGCATCTACCGTTGCAACGGCCACATCGCTGCTCGACCAGAACACCGTGCGTTCGGGCAACGGCGCGCCCGTTTCGTCACGCGGTAACGCAACCAGTTGCACAAAACCGCCCACCAGAATTCGCGGCGCGAGCGGGCCAAGTTCAATCGTGCTGACAGGACGCGGAATCACGCGCACCTGCGCCAGTGCGCTTTGTCCGGCAATCGATACGGCAACCTGCGCCGTGCCGTTCGAAACGCCGGTCAGAACACCCGCCGATGTCACGCGCACAATCGTGCTGTCGCTCGATGACCACGTGACCACACGGTCGCTGATCGTTTCGCCATCTCGGTCGCGCGCCACCGCTTGCAGTGTGACCGTCGAACCCACACCAAGCGTGACGTCTGTTGATGACAGCGTGATCGTTTCCACGATCCCGCCAACTGGCGTCGGTCCGCTGATGTCGCCCATGCGCACACACGCACTACTCGACAACACCATCATGGCCGTCAATACAGCGCGCATCCACAGGAGCGCACCCTGTGATCGACTACGACGAGACACCTTAGCGCCCCGGAATCGCTACGCGAGTCGGACGTGCCAGATGGTTTCGAGTGCCATCACCAAGCTGTCCCTGCACATTGAATCCCCAACACGACACCGAGCCGTCAGTCGTGGTGCCGCAAGTGTGCGCACCCGTTGCGTTGATCACGGCAAAGTTGCTCACGCCAATCACCCGGACCGGAGACGATCGGTTGACCATGCTTCCGTCGCCGAGTTGTCCGTACGTGTTGAGGCCCCAGCACCACGCCTGACCACTGGTGGTGCGCGCACAGCTATGCACACCGCCCAGGCTCACGGACGCGAATCGCGCGGTGCTCTCCACACGCACCGGCGCAGATTGCGATGTTGTATTTCCAATACCAAGCTGTCCAAACGCATTGCGTCCCCAGCAATGCAGCGCGCCGTCTTCCGTCACACCGCAGGTGTGTCCGCCTCCCGCTGACAAGCTGGTAAAACGCAAACTCGACTGCACACGCTGCGGCGCGTTCTGATTGGTGCGCGTACCGTCGCCAAGCTGACCGTCGTTGTTTGCTCCCCAGCACCACGCCGAACCGTCGTACGCGATTGCGCAGCTGTGATTCCAACCGGTGGAGACCGACACAAACCGCTGATCACTGTTGATGCGCACCGGTGAGGTGCGCATACCATACGTACCATCGCCGACCTGACCCATGGTGTTTAAGCCCCAGCAGGCGATTTGTGCGCCCGTGGTCAGTCCGCAGGTGTGATTGGAGCCGCTGCGCACCACGCGAAAATTCAGATTCGAGTTCACCCGCACCGGCGCACTGCGCGACGTTGTAGTGGCATCACCCAGTTGACCGCGATCATCGGCGCCCCAGCAGTACGCATCGCCGCCGCGGGCGACGCCGCACGTGTGCGCCAGTCCGGCCGCGATCTGTACAAACTCAAGATCTCCAGCCACGGCACTCGGTGCATCACTCGATTCGACGTCACCGTTGCCCAACTGTCCCGCGTCGTTTGCACCCCAGCACAGCGCGCGTCCATTGGCGAGTGCACAACTGTGTCGGCCGCCGGCGCTCACCACGCCCGCGTCATCCGTTGCGCGAACCGCGGGGGCGGCGGGTGTGGATTCTGTTGCGACACTCGGCGCCGGCGACGCCACGGGTGCCGCACGACGCGCACGCGGCGGTACGGATTCCGGCGGCACGATTGGCACCGCCGTTGTCGGCTGTCGATCAGTGGTCAGCGGTGGCGTTGCGCCATTGAGTGCCGCCGTTGCGCCCACTTGATCACTGCTTGGCGCCACCCCGGTGGGGCTGCCCGTGGTGGCTGCCACCACCGAGTCCGCCGCAACGGCGCCGAGCACGGACGTGGAATCACTCAGCGTTCCAACTTGCGTGTCAGTCACTAGCGCGGCTCCTGACCGCGCGTCAGCGTTCGCATTGGCGAGCGTCGCGCTGCTTGCCGATCCACCGATCAGTGCGCGCATGTTGATCCGGCCCGTTGCGTCGGCGTACCACGCCGCGCCTGTTCCGACGGCGATGAGCATTGCGGCAACCATGGCGGCGCGCCACGCTCGGCGCGGCGGCGCGGTTGGTTCAACAGCCCACGACGGCTTGTCGTCTTCCGGTACCAGCGACGCCGCGGACGCGGGTGTGACCATCGCGCCGCGATCAATCACCTGCACATTGGATCCGGGCGTACTCCCATCACGACGGAACCGGATGGTCGCCATGTCTGAGGGCGACGCCGTCTCGTTTGCTTCGCGCTGTTCAGCACGCATCGCGCGCGCGGCTTCGCGGCGGCGTTTGTGGGCCGCTTCCCATTGGCGCCAGTCGTTCGGCACCACCCAATGATCGAGATTCGCGAGCAAGCCGTCCGCACCGGCCCAGCGCGCGGCGGCGCGCTTCTGCAACATGCGCTCGGTGATGTACTGCAATCGTGGTGGTACAACACCCGGTCGCAGCGCATCAATTGCCGGCAGGTCTTCCTGCTTCTGTTTGGAGATCACATTGAACAGCGATTCGCCGTCCCACGGACGTTTGCCCGTGAGCATCTCCCACATCACAAGACCGAGACTGTAAATGTCCGAGCGCGCGTCGGCAGGCGCGCCATCAATCTGCTCTGGCGCCATGTACGCGGGCGTACCAATGGCCGCGCCGGTCATCGTCAGTCGCGATTCATTGTCTGCACTGTGTGCAATGCCAAAGTCGCTGAGCAGCGCGCGGCCGCTGTCCGCGTCGAGAAAAATGTTTTCCGGTTTGACATCGCGGTGCACGACGCCGTGCGCATGCGCATAGGCCAGCGCTTCGGCCACATCGTGCAGCACGCGTTCAGCCTGTTCCGGCGCAAACGGACCGTGCTCGACGATGGCTTGTTTGAGCGTGCGACCGGGTACGAGCTGCATCACGAGCGCCAGTCCACCCGTTCGCAAACGCTTGACCGCGTGCACGGTGACGATGTTCGGATGTTGCAGCTTGGCGACGGTGCGTGCTTCACGCGCCAGTCGGAGCATCGCATCATCAGCAGACGCGATGGAATGCGCGCGCACGACTTTAATAGCCACGAGGCGACCGAGGGCGCGGTCGCGTGCGCGATATACAATCGCGCTGGCACCACGCCCTAGCTCACCCAGCAGTTCGTATTCGTCTTCGAGGTCTGCAACCTCGCTGTCGTCGAACGCGTCGATCATCCCACAGAGTCCTTGCCCTTCGGCGCCCTGCGGCGCGCTGAATTATCGGCTACGGAAACCGAAAAGTACTTCGCCCATCTCGATCCGGTCACCATCGGACAGCGGCTGTTCTTCGCCGGTGTTCAAGATGCGTCCGTTATATACGGCGGGGTTGGTCGACGAGAGGTTGGTCAGATGCCACGTGCCCTCACGCAGCGTGAGGCGGGCGTGCAATCGGCTCACCGTGGCCTCGCGCAATTGAATGTGGCGATAGGCCGGGCCTTCGCTACGCCCAAATGTGACCTGTGTCCCATCCGGGCCAGGAACGCGGACAAAGCGGATCTCACGTCCGGCGTCCAGACCGCCCGACACTTCGAGACGTCCGGGCAGAAACTGCAGCGTGCCCTCCTGAGGCACGCTGAACCGCAACAGATGCCCTTCGACCACGGATCCAGGCACGCCGTGGGCGAGAACCGGCTCCGGCGTGGGCGCGGGATTCGTGACTCCTGCCGCCGCAGGCGGCGTGGCGACTGGAGTGGCGACCGGCGGTGCAACCGGTGTGGCAACCGGCGTGGCAACCGGCGCCGCGGCCGTTGCGGTCGAAATCTCAATAATGTTCGGCTCCGAACTTTTCTTCGCCGGCTTGGGCGCCGCCGCCGCAGGAACAGCCACCGGCGTCTCAGGCGCCTTTCCGGCGGACTTGGGCACCACTGGCGCGGCCGCCGGCGGCGTGGCGGGACGCGGTGGCGTGCGACGCGAGTCGGGCATCGAAACCGAAAACAGCGGCAGCTCAGCGTCCCGATCTCGTCGGTACCCTGATGGCGTACGGTTCAGCCACCAGTACACGGCGGCACCGCTGCCCACGAGCGCGAACAGACCAAGCGCAATCAACAACGCGTTGTCAGCGGTCATGCAGCAGGGAAAGAAGAAAAAGTTACGCCAGACGCTATCATAGAAGAACTAATACTCCGCCCAACCCGATGCGGTGCACGTTGCCTGAGACGCACGTCACAATTCAGCATCTCGCCCGCTCAGCCGTATTTCCAGCGAACGGACGTCCGACTCGCGGATCCGTACCACCTTGGAGACTGCATGCGTTCACCGAAAGTGCGACACGTCACACATCCGCAAATTGTAGCCGCGTTGTTGCTCTGTGCCGCGATTCCCCTCTCCACAACACCGATCGCCGCCCAAGCCAATGGAAACGGTAACGGATCGGGCTGGGACCCGCAGGCCGTGCTGCGAACAGAAACGTTCACACGTCCGCCCGCCGATGTCGAACGCATCATCATGGCGCCGCGTGTCGACATTTCCTTTACGAACGCCAGTCCCGACCGGAGTTGGTTCCTGCGCACGAGCGGCCCCGATCGCGGCGACATCGCCGACTTCGGCAAACCGCATCTCTGGCTCGGCGGTGTCCAGGTAGATACCCAGGCGAATCGCGCACGGTCACTCACCACGAGCACGACGCGTACGCTCACGCTCGTCAATCCGCGCACCGGCGCCACCCGCACGATTGAACCGCCGCGCGGCGTGCAGTCCATTTCGTCGCCGGAGTGGTCACCAAACGGTGCGCACATCGCCTACATCGCCAACTACGTGAACGCGTCGCATGCCGTCGTGGCCGATGTGGCGACCGGACGCAGCACGCAGGTCAGCCGGACACCGCTGCTGGCGACCCTCGTAACAGGGCTGTCGTGGAGCGCCGACGGAAAGCAGCTGTTGGTGGTGTTGGTGCCCGCGAACCGTGGGCCGGTCCCGGTGCGCGGCAAAAACGGTGTTGAAGACGGACCGCAGGTTCGCCTGACCGAATCCAAAGCGGTGCCGCAGCCGGTGCACTTCAGCTTGCTCGAGACGCCGCATGACAAGGCGATGCTTGAGCACTACGCCATCGGTCAGCTGGCGCTGCTTGATGTGCGCGCTCGTTCGGAACGTCGCATTGGTACGCCGCAGATGTTCCGATCAGTCGACTTGTCGAGCGATGCCCAGCAGGTACGCATTACGCGCGTTACCACGCCGTACTCGTACCTCGTGCCGGTGAGCAACTTCGGCACGGTGCAGGAAGTGTGGGATCTCTCCGGCAAGTCGCTGGTCACACTCGCGACATCGCCGCTGCGTGAAGGCAATCCGCGCGCTGGCGCGCCGGGCACGGGTACCGGCGCGGCGGTCGCGAGTGACACGGCACGCCGCAGCATTGCCTGGAATCCGATCGGTCCTGGCCTGGTATATCTGCAGAATATCGTGAACGGCGGCACCAACGGCGGACGCGGCACCACGGGTGTGCGCTACGTCGCGTGGCGCGCGCCGTACGGCAACAGTGATACGAGCACGTTGTATGCAGGTGGCACGCAGCTCACAGGCGTGACGTACAGCCGAGATGGTCGCACGATGTTTGTGAACGACAGTGGCGCCGTCATCGCGGTGAATGTCGCCGATCAATCAAAGCGCGTTCGGTTGCCGCGCGGCGTTGCACTCGCCGTTGGAGGCGGAGGACCGTTTGGCGGTGGTGGTGGTGCTGCCGCGGCAGCGCGTGGTGGCGCAACGGGTGACACGAGCAACAACGGACGAATCACAACCGTGAATGGCGTGCTGGGCGAAACGCGTGTCGTCACGAGCACCGACGGCAAATCAGTGTACGTGGCCGGTACGCGCACGCCGGGCGCCAAGTGGCACGAACAGGCACCGCGTCCGTGGATTGATCGCGTGGAGATTGAAACCGGCGCACGCACGCGCATTTTTGAAAGTCCAACCGACGCATACCACGAGTTTGTCACCGCGCTCGACGATGATTACTCGCAGTACATCTACACGCAGCAGTCGCGCACCGTGATTCCCGACGCGTATCTGCGAGATGTCGCCGCCGGCTCGAGCCGCAAGCTCACCAGCAATGTCGACGTCGCACCAGAAGTGACCGGCGCCGTATTCAAGCGCTTTCAGGTGGTGCGACCACGCGACGGTGGACGTTTCTGGGTGGAGATCACGCTCCCGAAAGGCTGGACACCCGGCACAAAGCTTCCCGGTATCATCTGGTTTTATCCGCGTGAATACGCGTCGGTGGAAGACTACGAGCGCTCGCGATTCACCACCAACATTCATCAGTTCCCCGCCGTACCGGCCGCACGCCCGGCAACGGCCACCTCGTTGTGGGTCACGCAGGGTTACGCGTTCATTCAACCCGACATTCCCATCTTCGGCGATGCGGGTCGCATGAATGACAACTACACGCGCGACCTGAAAGAAAACCTCGACGCCGTGCTCGACGCCGTTGTGGACTCGGGATTTGTGGACCGTCACAAGATGGGACTCGGCGGGCACAGCTACGGCGCGTTCAGCACGGTGAACGCGATGACGCTCACGCCGTACTTCAAGGCGGGCATTGCCGGTGACGGCATGTACAATCGTTCACTCACACCATTCGGTTTTCAGAGCGAACGTCGCAACTTTTTTGAAGCGCAGGCCACTTATCTCGACATGTCGCCGTTCTTCCGCGCCGACAAACTCGCCGGCGCGCTGCTGCTCTATCACGCCATCGAAGATCAGAATCAGGGCACAGCCCCGATGAGCTCCACGCGCATGTATCAGGCGCTCAATGGCCTCGGCAAGAACGCGGCGCTCTACATGTATCCGTACGAAGACCACAGCGTCGCCACGTACCAGAGTGATCTGGATTTGTGGGCACGCTGGTTTGCGTGGTTTGATGTGTATGTGAAAAACGCGAAGGCGCCCGCGGGAAGTCCCACAAACGCCATCGTTCCGTAACTCCTGATGCTGCGGAGTGGCCGGTTGCCACTCCGCAGCCGCAGCACGTGATCGAACTACATCACGCTGATCTGTTTCATCATGCCGTGCACAAAGTGTGGCTTGCCATCCTTTGCATCTGGAATGAAGCAGATCAGCGCGTACTCGCCAGGCGTCAGATCAAGGTGCACGAGATTTGAAGCGCCCTTCTCCATGCCCACCGTGCCACCAATGGCTTCGCCCGGTGGTGGTCCATTCGGCTTTTCGATCCAGCTGAGCAGCTGTGCGGCCGTCGCGCCTGGCGCGAGCTTCGCAATGAACACTTCGTGCTCCTGCTCGGCGTTGTTCGTTACCTGCATCACGTGTGAACCGGCCGTGAGTGGCGCGGACAACGCAAAGTCGTAGTCCGTCAGGCTCATCGTAATCGTGGCGGCGGGCAGCGCGGCTGCCGCCGGATTCTGCGTCACGACCAGCGTTTTGCTCATGCCCTTGGCCACGTGCGGCGCACCGTCCGGTGACGGAATCACGCACAACGCGATGTACTTGCCGGGTTGCAGGTCGAGCGTCACGGTCGACGTGCCCGACATCGGCGTTGGCGCATTCGGTCCGCCCACAAACTCGGCCCATTCCGGTGCCGGACCACCGCCCTGCATCGCGCCCATCAACTCTTCGAGGCCTTTGTCAGCCGGCACGCGGACCAGCTGCACGTGATGCATCTCCTGGCCGTTGGTCGTCAGGCGAAACGTGGTCGCGCCCGAAAGCAGCGTGTCGGCCATCGTGTAGAAGTAGTCGCCAGCGGAAATGTCAACAACGTTTGGCGACGCGGGCGCTGCAGCAACAGCGGTTGAATCCGCCGCAGGGTCAGACGCAGTGTCAGACGCCGCGTCGCTGCCGCCACAGGCGAGCAGCGCGAAGGAACCAGCAGCAAGCAGCAGCGAACGCGTGGAATGGAACTGCCGTGGGGAGGTCATGGGAGTATTCCGTAAAGGGTTGAGGAGCGCGTACGAGCGCACCGTGCGCGCGACAGTAACCTTACGGACCCATGCAGCGCTACCGCAGAGTCATTTGACCCGGGTTTCGCGGATCGTGGCCAGACACGCCGCGTAGCGTGAGCCGGGCAATGGCCAGGGCTACCGCGCGTGGCGCTTCTTCATGCGGCATTGCCCCAACGCCCGCGAGCGTATCAATGCGCACCATTCCCGGCAGCTCGTGCAGCATGCGTAACTGCTCCGGCGTGGGTGCACCTTCTGTTGGTCGATCGCCAACCACCACGGTAAGCGGAGCGCGCACGTCGCGCAGTACGTCACGCACGCTTTGCGGCTCCACACTGGTACTCATAGCGTGCAGCGCGCGGAGCGAACCACGCATGTCCACCTCGAACGGACGCAGATACACGCGCACCACGCTATCGGACACCCACTGGTGTGTAGCGCTGCGCGCGCGCAGTTGGCTTGCGAAACGCCGGCGTCCAAGCGATCGACCAATTGGCGAATCAAGCAGTGGCGCAAACCGCATCGCCGACTGCAATCCGCCAGTGCTCTGCGCGTCAACCGGACCACCAGAAATAGACACTATCCCGCGCACCCTGAATCGCTCCAGTGCCGCGGCGCGCAGCGCAATGGTCGCACTGGTCCCATGCCCGGCAATCACCACGTCGCGCCAACCGAGGGTGTCGAGCACCGCGAGCACGCGTCGCGCCTGCGCATCCAGCGAATAATTCGCCTGACGCGGCCGATCCGAGGCGCCCATTCCCAGCGGATCAATCACCGCGACATCGTGCCCGAGCTCCAGCAACTCGTGCGTGACGTGTCGCATGGAGAATGCCGAACCAAGCACGCCCGGCAACAGGACAACCGGAGCACGATGCGCATCGCGCGATGTTGGATTGCTGCGAACAATAGCCACGCGCTCTCCACTCGCCACTGTGACAAACGTTGGTGGCGCAGGGGCAGCGAACGCGAGTGCCAGCGAAGCACCAACCAGGCCCACCACCCCCGAGCGTCCACGACGTTGCATGCTGCAACATGACGTGCACCCGTGACGATGCGGTCACCGTGTGGTACACATCATGTCGCAAACACGCTATCGCACCACGACCGCCGTTCCACTGGCCGACACCATCAGCATGCCGTTGGTCTCGCCGAGCACTTCGTAGTCGAGGTCCACACCGACCACGGCATTCGCCCCGAGCTCGGCGGCGCGCATCTGCATTTCTTCCATCGCCATTTCGCGCGCCTTCTGCAGTTCCTTCTCGTACGTGCCGGACCGCCCGCCTACCATATCACGAATGCCGGCGAACAGATCCTTGAACATGTTGGCGCCCATGACCGTTTCGCCGGTCACAATGCCACAGTATTTGGTGATGGACTTGCCTTCAATGGACGGTGTGGTGGTGACGATCATGGTCAGTCTTGCGTGTTGACGTGGAGTGTTGGCAACACCAGACGGTGCGTGTTGCCGCGAGCGTGCTACGCGGACGGAGAGCCGGTATCATCATTGCCACGCGCCAGTTCGCGTCGCGCTGATTTTGCCAGCGCCTGATAGCGCGAACGAAACGCGTCCAGTTCCTCCGCTTCCATCTCTTCCAGATCGAGCAGCGCGTTGTGTGCGCCTTGGGTCGCGCGAATGAGTTCGTCCAGCTTCACCTGCATGGCTTCCGTATCGCGGTTCTGTGTGTTCTGAATCAGAAACACCATGAGAAAGGTGATGATCGTGGTGCCAGTGTTGATCACCAGTTGCCACGTGTCACTGAAACCGAACACCGGACCCGTCACAATCCACGCCGCGATCACGCCAACCGCGAGCGCAAAGGTTTTCGGCCGCCCCGTTTGTTGAGCGGTGAGGCGCGCCATCCGTGAGTACCAGCTGATCTCCGACATGTGGATCACTCCTCAACAAAAGGCGCGCGGTGTGAACGCGAACTACGGCTGGCCTGGCTTGTACGTACGTTCGGTGTGCGATGACAGCTCATCTGGATAGAAATACACATCGCGGAACTCACCGCGCGCGTAACGTTCGGCCTGATCCATAAAGTGCGGCGACGATGGATTGCCATTTTGCCCGCCGGCGACAACCGCCTTCGCTTTCACGCGCGGACCGAACTCCACCGCCGCAACAAAACTGTTGCCGCGCGTACCGTAGAGTTTTTTCGTGCCGTTGAACGTGGCGGCACCAAAGGCGGCCAGTGATCCCCAACGCGACGACGCGAACGGCACCGCCACACTGGGCGACGCATCGTTGAACGGTTGCACAATATCACCCGTAATGCGCTGGAAGCGATTGATCTCACCCCACGCCGTTTGCCACGAACCAAAATGTGCGGCCAGCGTATCACTCGCCGCGCTCAACGCTTCAATGCGCTGCGCTGGCGTCGCACGCGTTTCCATGTACACGTACGTGTTCACACGATCACGGGCCGCATCGGCACTGACCGTACGCCAGAGATTCTCGCCAAAGTAGATGGCCAGTGACGTTTCCGTGCTGGTGAGCGAGTAGCGACGATCCCACGCACGCAACGCCGCAATCTGATCGGCGAGTTTCGCCTTAAGTGGGCTCGCTGCGGGCAGCGCGTCGTAGTCGCGAAACAGAACCGGCAGCAGCGTTTCAAACGCCGTGAGTTCATTGTCGTACGCGGCGGCAATCAGCGAGTCCAGCGTCATGTTCGTGCGGTTTTCCAGCACGCGTACCGCATGAATCCCGCGCGGATTCTCACCGAAATAGTCCATGTACTTTGGAAACGCGCTCGGCTTCGGGCTGCCGGCACCGATTACGGAGTAGGGCCAGTTGTTCGTATTCTGCAACCAGCCGTTCGCCGGATCCTTGATCAGCGGGCTTTCGTCGACCGTGTGAATGCCCTGCCATTCAGTGGCCGGATTGCTGCCATCGACCGGACGCTCCCAGTCAAATCGCGGATCGCGCTTGGGAATGAAGTTCGCGTGAAAGTAGGCGATGCTGCCGTCGCCATCTGCAAACACCGTGTTGTTCGACGAGTTGGTGTACAACTGCATCGTTTGCTTGAAGCCCGCAAAGTCGCGCTGCTTGGTGCGCCAGTACGATTGGGTAAGCGCTTTCACCGGCTCTTCCATGAGCTTGATCGCAATCCATTTGCCGTCGGCTTCGCGCACAATCGGACCGTGATGCGTGCGATACACCGTGAAGGTGCGCGTGGCCATGCCCGTGTCACTCTTGAACGGCACCGTGATCTGCTGAGAAACCACGGCCCGCTGCTCGGTACCAAAGGCGTAGGTGATTCCGTCCGGCGATTCCGTGATCGTTTCGGCGTACTCATCGATCGCATCGGCGCCCGTCGAGGTGTGCATCCAGCCCGTGCGTTCGTTGAATCCCTGGTAGATGAAGAACTGCCCCCACGTCATGGCCCCGTAGGCATTGAGTCCTTCGTCGCTGGTCATCTGCGCTTCGGCACGAAAGAAAAACGAGGTGTGCGGATTGATGAGCAGCAGCGCGTGTCCTGAAGCACTGCGCGATGGCGCAATCGCAAATCCATTCGAACCACCGGGTTCGATGGCGCGTGGCGTCGGCACCGACTCCTCGAATGCGACCTGCATGGAAGCGGACGATCCAACGGCTGCGGTGGCATTCCGCGGTTCGTAAAACGCGCGCAGATCACGCAGTGAAATGGATTCGATATCGCCGCCAATGCTGCCTTCGCTGAACGTGAGTGCCATCCATGGTTCAAAACGCGTGATGACGCGCGGCTTTGTTTCCTGATGCGTATGCAAATAGAAGTTGAGTCCATCAGCAAATGCATTCATCAGCACTTTGAGCGAGTCGCCGCTGGCCTCGTACTTCGCACGCATGCTGTCCGGATTGATGAACAGCTTCATGCGCAAATCCTGATAGATCGCCGACTCACCCTCGGCCTCGGCCAGCCGACCCATGGCGTTGAGATAGTTCTGCTCAATGCGCGTAAAATCATCTTCAGCCTGCGCATACATCACGCCGAACACCACATCCGCATCCGTCGCGCCTCGCACATGCGGTACGCCCCAATCATCGCGTGTAATGGTGACGCGTTCGGCCGTCGCTTGCCAGCGGGCAATATCCTCTGCTGACGCTCCGGTGGTTGACGCGTTGTCGCGCATTGGCGGCGAATCACTGCTACAGGCAAGCGTGACGAAACTGCTGAGCAGGACGATTGAACGAAGGGCGAGCAGGCGCATGTTCACGATGGGGAGGCGGGAGGCGAGATCGGGCGCGTGGCTCCAAGTTAAGCGAATTCATGTACCTCGCGTCGGAGCCAGTGATGCGCCATACTACAGCAAGGCAGCGACGCCGGCTGCTTTGTTCTCTGGCGAGGTGCCCCATAATGCAGACGATTCTCGTCCCGCTGGACGGTTCCCGGTTTGCCGAGCGCGCCCTCACGGTCGCGGTCCCCCTGGCGCAGGAACACCGCGCTACCTTGGCGCTGACCACGGCGCTTGCCGTTGTGCTGCCGGCGCCCAACGAGTTCGGTGCCCCCGATATTGGCGACGGTGGAGTCGACGTCGTCCGCACCCACCTTCGCTCGCAGCTCGAGCGCGTGGCGCGTCGCCTTCGCATCAAGCACGAGGTCAACGCATCTACGCATTTTCGCGACGGCGCCATCGTGGATCAGCTACTCGCCGTGGCCAAGGACGTGAGCGCTGATCTGATCGTCATGGCATCACACGGTCGCAGCGGCGTGAGTCGTTTGTGGCTTGGAAGCGTGACCGACGCATTACTGCGACAGACCCATACGCCGGTGCTGGTGGTGCGCAACGCGCGCCCCTGGGCGCTGGTTACCACTGCGGAACCGCTCTATCCGCGCGTGCTGGTGGGGCTTGATGGCAGTGAACACTCCGAGCGGGCGCTGCGCGACGCGATGGCATTAATCGGACATGCGCCATGTCAGGTGGTGCTCAGTCGTGTGCAGCGGCCACTCCCGGCCAACGTGACCCCGCAAAGCTGGGTACAGGAAGTCACCGAACTGCACAGCACGCAGTATCTCGCGCCACTCGCCGCCAAATACGCCGCGCCCGGTCGTACGTTTGTCTCACGCGTGGTGGTGGACGACGATCCGGCGCGTGCGCTGCTGGCCGTGGCCAAAGCGGAGAATGCGTTCCTGATCGCACTCGCCACGCACGGACGCGCCGCACTGCAGCGGGCGGTTCTGGGCAGTGTCGCCGACAAAGTCATTCGCGGTGCCACGCTACCGGTGCTGGTCAGTCCACCGGCCCACCGTAGCAAAGACAGCGGCTAGTCGCTCGACTGCGTGCCCGTTGCGATCGCCCACGTACGCAGGAGGCCACGCTCAGCCGCGAACGCCTCAACCACATGTCGGTCAATCGCGACCACCGCGCGTGCAAGCATGCGCTTGATATCACGCACGTGACAACGGATCCTCACCCGCGATGTACACATCCGCACGGAGCGACGTGGGTGCGTGAATCACATTGAAATGACCGTGGAGTCGCCGCCCGGCCTCGACCTCCAACACCTCAACAGGCGGGACATAGGTGTCGGCAGCATCGAACGCAGCCGCTCCTCCCGTGATCATGTACGGGAGGCCCAGCGCGATCAATGGCGCGGCAAAACGACCGAGCAGGTCATCCACGCAGTGTCTCGTTCAGCCTGAAGCTCGGCGAAACTGAGCACGCACCTCGTCCTGAACCTGCGACTCCGAAAGCTCTGGGCGGAACGTGCGCAATCCTGACTCCGTTAACGCCCACGCCGTCGCACGGAGCGACGCAGCAACCGCGAGGTTCTGCGTCGCAACGCGCGAGAGTATCTCGCTCTCAGTCTCACACGAAGCCGCTTCGGTTGCGCTGGTGAGAGCAGATGCGCGTGTCACTTACTTCCCCATCAGAAACTCAAGCACATCAAACCGCGTCACAATGCCTTGCACTACGCCACCCTTCTTCACGAGCACCGCGCGGTTCGCCTTGGACAACAGCTTCGCCACCTGCTCCACTGGCTGATCGCCATCAACCACCGGGAATGGTCCGTCCATCACATCGCCCACCGTCTGATCAAGCACCTTGGCGTTGCCGAGCGAACGCGTGGTGAGCTGACTTTCCGCCACGCTGCCCACGCACACGCTGCCTTCCATGACGGGCAACTGCGAAACGTCATGCAATGACATCAGCCCAAGCGCCTGTCGCACACTCATGCCTGGCGCAACACTCACTACGATCGGCGCCGATCCACTCTTGTTGCCGAGTACCGCTTCAAGTGCGGTGCTCGGTGCATCAAGCATCTGGTTTTCGCGCATCCATTCGTCGTTGTACAGCTTGCTCAGGTAACGCTCGCCGGTATCGCACAGGAACGTGACCACATACGCGTTCGGATCATCGAGGCGACGCGCTACCGTGAGTGCCGCGTGCGCGATGAGTCCGGCGGAGCCACCAACAAACAGTCCTTCTTCGCGTGTGAGACGACGCGCCATCGCGAACGCATCTTTGTCGCCAACCGTGATGAACTCGTCAACCACACTCATGTCGAGCGTCTGCGGCACGCAGTCCTGACCCACGCCTTCCACCTTGTACGGCGCGCCGGTGGGGTGTCCTTCGCCGTGCGTGCGCCATAGTTCGGCGAGCACAGAACCCGCTGGATCCGCCGCGATGATCTTGATGTTCGGATTCTGCTTTTTCAGAAACCGCCCCACGCCGCTCACGGTGCCGCCCGTTCCGGCGGAGGCCACAAAGTGCGTGATGCGACCTTCCGTCTGCTCCCACAACTCCGGTCCCGTGGTCGCCACGTGCGCCGCCGGATTGGCCGGATTTTCAAACTGACCAGCAAGCACGGCGCCTGGTGTTTCGCGCACAATGCGCTTGGCCCACTGCACATAGTTCTGCGGGTGGTCCGGTGGCACCGCGGTGGGCGTAATGATCACTTCGGCACCGAACGCTTTCATGAGTCGCACTTTTTCCTGCGACATTTTGTCGGGCATTGTGAACACGCACTTGTACCCTTTCACGGCGGCCGCCAACGCCAGACCAACGCCTGTGTTGCCGCTCGTGGCCTCAACGATCGTTCCGCCCGGCTTGAGATGACCTGACGCTTCCAACGACTCGATCATGGGCAAGCCAATGCGGTCCTTAACCGAACCACCGGGATTGAAAAAATCCGCTTTGCCGAACACCGGCGTGCGCATACCGCGCGTAACGCGCGAAAGGCGAATCAGGGGCGTCCACCCAATGGTGTCGAGCACCGTCTCATACGCGCGACGGTGGCGAACGTGATCGGTGGTGGCAGGATCGGAAGTATGCAGCGTCGCCATGGCGAGGGGAGCGTCGAGGGTGACGTACGAGTTGGGCGAAGTCGGGCTCGCGTTCAGCGAACCGTATCGCCCGGAAAAGGCGGCCCATCAGGATGACGAAAGTGCACCGGAAAGAGCAAACTGACGGCCGTTGGCGTGCCGCTCCGGCGAGCTGGACGAAAACGCAGTTTGACCGCACCAGCCACCGCGGCGGAATCAAGTGAGGGTACACCCGACGTGCGCGCCACCGTGGTGGACTCACGCACAGCCCGCCCGTCGGTGTCCACATGCAAGCGCAGCATCACGTTGCCCTGAATTTTCTGATCCCACGCGGAGACGGGGTAGTAAAAAGGCGACGTCTCGTTCAGCATCACAGGCAGTTCGTCAGCCGCCAGGGCGCTCGGAATCAACGCCTCGGCGCTGGAGCGAATTGAACGCGCCGGTTCGCCTACGCAGCCAGACAGCGCAACGGCGAACACCAGCGGGGCCAGAGCCTCGAAACGCACGCCACGAAACGGCGGGCGGGCGGGAACACTTCCGTCGTACATAGTGTGAAATGTACCATAGCCAGCGACGAGGGTTGCATCGAGGCGCTACAATCCTCTGTGTTCCCCTGTTGCCCAACCCGCCTGTCGAACCCGGCTTCGCGCGCCGGCACCGTTTCTCCGGCCCACGTTATGCCCGGCTTCCGTTTCCTTCCGTCGTTCGCGCTTTCCTTGCTGGCGGCCACCATGCTCTCCGCCTGCGGAGGAGAATCCGTGGCTGGTCCACCACCAATCGCCTCGGCGCTTCGCGTGGAAAGCGGCAACTCGCAAGACGGCGTCGTGGGGCAACGACTGCCCATCGCGCTCGCCGTCACCGTGCTCGATGAAGACGGCCGGCCGATCCCCGATGTCCGCGTGACCTTCGGCGTGGTGCCAGGTGGTGGCTCGCTGTCGCCAACCGCCGTCCAAACGAACAACGAAGGCCGCGCACAATCGGAATGGACGCTCGGCACACAAACCGGCACCGTGATCGCCACGGCGAATGTGTCAGGCGTTGCACCGGTCACGTTTACCGCCACCGTGCGCGCCGGTGCAGCGTCTCGACTTGTCACCACGCCCGGTTCGCTCTCGCTCGGCGTCGGCGACACGGTTCGCGTACAGGCCAACGCGCGCGATCAGTTCGGAAATCTTGTGGATCAGCTCGCGCTTTCGTGGAGTTCGCTCGAGCCGGCAATCATTTCTGTCTCCAACGGCTTGGTCACCGCCATCGCGCAGGGCACGGGTCGTGCCGTTGTCAGCGCGACCGGCCCAACCGGCGCGATTGCCGACACAGTCGACGTTCTTGTTGGTCCGCCCGGCACATCATTTTGTGGCAACCGGACGCCGGTATCTCCGGCGGTCGGAAGCGTGGTATTGCTGAACGCCGCGACCGGCAGTGCGGAGCGATGCATTGCCGCCGCTTCGGCCGGCGCCGAGTTTGCGCTCGTCGCGCTCAACGCGAATCCAACGTTCACGTCAACCACGGCGCTTGATGCCCTCGCGCTGGGTGTTGGGCCGGCGCCGAGTGCGTCGGTGGCGTCCGCGTTCATGGCGATGGCGCCCGCACCACTTATGAACAGCGTGGCGGCAGAACAGCGTGACGGCGGATTTGAGCTTGCGCTTCGCCGGCGTGAACGCACCGAGCTCGCGGCGCATGTTGGTGCGGCACGCGATCGCTTTGGCGGTGGTGGACGCAACGACCTGTCGGGTTTGTCGGCGCAAATCCAACCGCCTGCGGTTGGGTCTTTTGTGCAGCTGAATTCACAACCGCTTTCTGCCTGCTCGCAACCGAACATGCGCACGGGCCGCGTGGTGGCCGTCTCGCAACGCGCGGTGATTGTGGCGGACACCACGAATCCGAGTGGCGGCTACACCGACGACGAGTACGCGGCCATTGCCGCCACGTTTGATACACTCACGTACCCACTCGACGTGGAGTACTTCGGCGAGCCGTCCAACGTGAGTGGGTTTGGTCGGATCACGCTCTTTTACACACGCGCGGTGAACCAACTCACGCCGCAAGGTGCCAACTTCATTGTGGGCGGATTCTTCTTTGCGCGTGATCTGTATCCGCGCACCGCACGCAACGGATTGCCAGCCTGTGCGAACAGCAATGAACGTGAAATGATGTACCTGCTCGTGGCCGATCCGAACGGTGCGGTCAATGGCAATCGTCGCAGCAAAGCCGATGTGACGCGACTCAATCGCACCACCGTGGCGCACGAGTTCCAGCATCTGATCAACTCGGGACGTCGACTGCTGGTCACGCCAAACGCGGCGACCAACGAAGAAGTGTGGCTCGACGAAGGACTCGCGCATACGGCGGAAGAGTTGCTGTACTTCCGACTGGCCGGATTCACCTCGCGCGAGAATCTCGGTCTCACGCAGGTCGCACCGAATGCCACCAGGGCGCAGATCTTTACCGATTACGCGGCGCAGAACTTTGCGCGGTGGACCAACTATCTGCGCGCACCGGAATCGCAATCACCCTATGCGTCAAACGATTCGCTCGCAACACGTGGTGCGTCGTGGCATTTCCTGCGCTACGCAGCGGGTCGTCAACCGCAGAGCGAAGCCGCGTTCTATCGTCAGCTGGTGAGCGGTCCGAGAACCGGCATTGAGAATCTTTCGGCAGCCATTCCCAACGGCGCGCTGAGCACGTGGTTGCGCGACTGGGCGGTGTCGAACATTGCTGATGACTTTGCGGCTGGTGTTGCGGCGGAGTACACGGTACCCGCGTGGAATTTCCGCTCCATCCTTCCAGCGCTTACGCTGAGTGGTCAACCCATCGGCACCTACCCGTTGGCTACGCGCACCTTCACATCAAACGCGGTGCGACGTGTTACGCTCGCTGGCGGTGGCAGCAGCTATCTGCGCTTCACCGTGCCGAATGCGCAACGCGCGCTGGTGTCGGTGTCATTCAATGGGCAAGCGCCGCCGGCCAACGTGCAACTCGCGATTGTGCGCTTGCGATAACGCGGGGTGCAGCCGCGCTCAGTTGACCGGGCGCAGCTGAATCTCGTACACACGCGGCCACAGCTTGCCGGTGACAAAAATGCGGTCACCGGCAGCGTCGTAGGCGATGCCGTTCAGCACATCAATGCGGCCGGCCGCCGCACGCAGTGGTGCGGGCAGGAGCCCGGTCAGGTTGATCCAACCGATCACTGCGCCCGTCTGTGGATCAATGCGCGCAATGCGATCCTGCATCCACACATTGGCCCAGATTTCTCCCTTCACCCACTCCAGTTCGTTGAGCGCGCTCACCGGCGTGCCATTTTCGGTCACAGCCACACTGCGCAACGTCTCAAAGGTTGACGGATTCAGGAATTTCAGCACGGGCGTACCGTTGCTCATGATGAGCTGCGATCCATCGCTGGTGAGACCCCAGCCCTCGCCTTCGTAGCGGAACTCACCCTTGGGAGCAAAGGTGCTGCGATCATAGACAAACGCGGTGCCCGATTTCCACGTGAGCTGATACAACTTGTCGCCGAACACCGTAATGCCTTCACCAAAATGCGGCGCCGGCAGATCACGTCGCTGCAACACCTTCCCGCTGCTGAGTTCAACGCGGCGAATGTTCGACGAGCCAATTTCGCCGGTGCCTTCGTAGAGCTGGCCGTCCACCCACTGCAAACCCTGCGTGAACGCCAGCGTATCGTGCGGGTACTCGCGCACGACTTCGGCCCGATACTCGGGCGTGCGCTTTCGTACGGTGAGTGGCGAGGCGCCTTTGAGATCATCGCTGAGGGCATCACTGCCGCACGCAATGACCAACACCGTCGCGAGCAACGCGGCAGGCCGAAGCATCGAAGAGGAAAAGCGCATACGGCAATGACGTGGAAGAATCAGCGGGACGCCGAGGTGAGAATGCACCCTTGGACCGACGAGAGCAGCAAACCAAACATGTACGTGAGGGCGTCCCGCTGGTAGTTCGCGTTCAGCCCCGACGGGTTGGGCAGCACCCACACCCCTGTTCTACCGATGGTGTGATCCTGTGGTCCCATCACGGCCTTCCGTTGGCCGAAGGCCGTACGATACGCGCCCACGCCCAGCACGGCGAGCACACGCGGTTGGTAACGCTCCACTTTCGCCGTCAGCAGGCGTCCGCCTTCCACGATTTCATCGGGCTCGAGTTCGGCTGCGGTGGCGGTCGTTCTGGCCACCACGTTCGTAATGCCGAAACCCAGCGGTAACAGTTCCTGCTCTTCCCAGGGCGCGAACTGCCGCGGCGTAAAGCCACTCGCGTGCAACACGGGCCAGAAGCGATTGCCAGGGCGGCCAAAGTGATGACCGATCGCGGCCGTATAGAGTCCGGGATTAATGCCGCAGAACAACACCTTCAGATCCGGAGCGATCACATCCGGCACCGTGAGCGACACCGCGGCGGCGAGATCCGCGCGAGAGGGTTTCTTCACCGGCCGTCGTTGCTCGCGGGAATACGCTCCGCGTCGTCGCGCAGTGAGGCGAGCAGTTGCAGCGCTTCAAGCGGGGTGAGGTGATTCGGATCGATCGCGCGCAAACGATCCGTGAGCGCCTGTTGCGCCGGATCAGTGCGAACTTCTACGCGCACCGTCTCGCCAAAAAAACCGAGCTGATCGGCCGCCGGCTCCGACGCAACGCGTGCCGGACGCGACACACGCGGCCCGCGCGATCGGCTACCGGCCGGCGCGTGCAGCCCATCGGCGGTGAGCCGCGCTGCCATTTGTGCACCATCTCCTTCAAGCAACGCCAACACTTCTTTCGCGCGCCCGATCACTGGTGCCGGCAGTCCGGCCAGGCGCCCCACTTCAATACCATACGATCGATCAGCACCGCCCGGAATCAGGCGATGCAGAAACAGAATCTGATCGCCCGCTTCACGCACGGCCACCGTAAAGTTGCGCACCGACGACAGCTCTTCTGCCAGCTGCGTGAGCTCGTGATAGTGTGTGGCAAACACTGTTTTGCATCCAATCGCATCATGCAAATGTTCGCTCACACTCCACGCAATCGACACACCGTCATACGTGGCGGTACCGCGTCCGATTTCGTCGAGCAATACGAGGGAGCGCGCAGTGGCCGTATGCAGAATGGCACTTGTTTCGCTCATCTCCACCATGAACGTACTTTGGCCACGCACCAGATTATCACTCGCGCCAACGCGCGTGAACAATCGATCAGTGACCGGCAGTCGCGCCGAACGCGCCGGCACAAAGGCACCGATCTGCGCCATCAACTGAATTAATCCGATCTGACGCAGGATCGTGCTTTTGCCGGCCATGTTTGGCCCGGTCAGAATGATCAAACGTGCGTCATCCGTAAGCTGCAGATCGTTCGGAATAAACTTTTCGCGCGCCATCATGCGTTCAACGACCGGATGCCGGCCCGCCGAGATCTGCATGTCGAAGCCGTCGTGCAACTCCGGACGCACATACTGCTCGCGTTCCGCGACATCGGCCAAGGTGGCGAGCACATCAAGCGTCGCAACACGCCGGGCCACCGCCTGCAAGCGCACGATCTCCGCACCCGCCTGCATGCGCACTTGCTCGAACAGTTCACGTTCGCGCAGCTCAATGCGATCCGCTGCGCCCAGCACTTTCTCCTCGTACTCCTTGAGCGCTGGTGTCACATATCGTTCAGCGCCCGTGAGCGTCTGACGACGCTGATAGTCTGCCGGTACCAGCTGTCGGTTCGCATTGGAAATTTCGAGATAGTACCCGAACACCCGGTTGTATCCAACCTTCAACGATTGAATGCCGGTACGAGCGCGTTCTTCGGCCTGAATCGTCGCGATTGCATCCTTGCCACCATCGCGAATCGTGCGCAGCTCATCCAGCTCCGCATCAACGCCGGTTGCAATGGTGGGTTCATCGCCAAGCTGCAACGGCGGACGCTCCACCAGCACGCGCTGGATTTCCTGCGACAACGTGGCCAGATCGTCCCACGCACTGAGCAACACGGCGAGCGCGCCCGGCATGCGATGCGCACGTTCCGCGTCGCTCACAATGTCGAGCGCGACAGTGTACACGCGTGGCAGTCGGGCCAGCGAATCACCAAGGGCCCGCAGCTCGCGCGGCGTTGCGCGCCCGGCGGCAGCTTTGCTTGCGAGTCGCTCAACATCGCGCACGCCGTCGAGCGCATCGCGAAGTGTTGCGCGATGCACCGGACTGCGCGCGAGCGCATCCACCGCATGCAGTCGCGCTTCAATCGCGGCCCGCTCCACGAGCGGCGACAGCAACCACTGCCGCAGCAGCCGCGCACCCATTGGAGTGGCGGTGTGATCGAGCACCGACAACAGCGTGCCGTCCGTGCCACCGCGCAGTGATTCCACCAGCTCAAGATTGCGTCGGGTCATTTCATCAAGCGGCATCGTGCTGCCCGCATGCTCCATCACCGGACGCGCGAGATGTGGCAACCCTCCGGGCTGCAGCACACGCAAATAGCGAATCAATGCGCCAAGTGCGCTAACCGCTTCCGCATCGTCGGCTGTACCAAAGCCGAGTCCTTCCAGCGACGCCACCTGGAACTGACGCGGCAGTTCTTCGTGAGCGAGTAAACTGTCGAACTCCCACGCGTCACGCTCTGTGCGCAGCACGCCATCCACCGCACGCAACGCGCGCGAGAGCGCGCCACCATTTGGACCGATCTCTGCGCCACGCGCCATCACGAGCTCGCGCGGTGCGAGGCGCGCGAGATGCGCGGGTGCGTCGCCCGCGCTCACGCGCATCACGCGCAGCTCTCCCGTGGAGAGATCGGCCGCAGCAATACCAACCTGTACGGTGTCTTCGTTGCGCAGCACGCTGCTCGCCTGCGGAGCCACGTGTATCGCTACCACGTAGTTGGCGCGCGTACCGTCGAGTAGATCATCGGCGAAAGCCGCGCCGGGCGTGATCGTTTCGACGACTTCGCGTCTCACGAGACCCTTGGCCAGCTTCGGATCTTCCACTTGCTCGCACACCGCCACGCGAAATCCCTGCTGCACCAACTTGCGCAAATAGTCGGCCGCTGCCTTGACCGGAATACCAGCCAGCGGCACTTCGGCCGCACCACCGTTGTTTCGCGATGTCAGCGTGAGCCCGAGCGCGCGCGACGCCGTCTCTGCGTCTTCGTAAAACATTTCATAAAAATCGCCCATCCGAAAAAACAGAATCGCGTCCTGATGCTGCGATTTGATTTCCCGGTACTGTTGCATCAACGGCGTACTCGCACCGCTCACGGCGTGAGCTCCGCCACAAAACCGTCAATGCCTTTCGCTTTGAGCTCGGCCAGCCGCGCCGATGCCTGCGCCCGCGTGGCGAAATACCCAGTACGCACTCGGAACGGATTCGAGGTGCCGTCCACGCGCGCGTCAACGCCGCGCGGCGCGAGCTTGCGCACAAGATCGGCCGCCTGATCGGCGCGCGAGTAGGCCGCGAGCTGCACGCTGTAGCGTGCGTTGTCGGGTCGTGCCGCATTCGACTCGGCTGGTGCAGACGGCGGTGGTGTTTGTGTGCGTGGTGGCTGAGCCGGCGGCGTCTGCACCGGCGGCGCTTGTGTTTGCGCCGTCGCAACCGGCGGTGCCACAACCGGTGGCTGCGATTCCGTGGCCACGCGGGTTGGTGCGCCGGCAGTTGATGCACCCGCAATTGGCGCAACCGCCGTGATACCGCGACAACGCGAACGCAAATCTTCCGCCTGCGTGCGCAGTTCTACCGCACCGGCGGGCATATCACGTCTGGCAATGTCGAGCGCGCCGCACGCGCGTGGCTTGTCGTTCACGTCGAAATACACGCGCGCGATCCAGAAATGCACGCGCGCCTGACTTGCTGGCCCGGAATAGTCGCGCGCCATGCGCTCAAGCAACGTCCGTGCGCCCTCCGCGCGTCCACGCGTGAGTTCGAGTTGTGCCAATCGGAGCGTGGCATCCTCTGCGCGAGGCGACATGGGGACTTCGAGTAGCAAACGGCGCCAATCCCGCTCAGCGTCACTGCCCGACTCCGACAACAATCCGCGCCAGTACAGCAACTCACCGAGCGCGGGCGTGCCCACCGGGGTGCGCGCGACAAGGGAGTCGAGCAGTAAACGACCAGCGCGTCCGTTCCCTGATTCCACGAGGGCGCGTGCCCGCCCCACCACCTGATCAACGCTCGCGACTTCCTGCGCCGCGAGCGGCGTGGCGACCAGCGGCGTGTAATCGGCGGCGCCCGGCGCCAGCGCCAACGCGATCGCGCTTCCAACAATTACAAAAGCGGTTCGCGTGTTCACGCCGCACGCCCACGAGCTGGCTTGGCCAGTGCAAGTACAAGCGACACCATGATCTGCTCCTCGTTGGATACCTTCGTGTCTTTCAGCGCAATATCAGCATCGAGCAGCAGGCTGCGCGCGCGGCGCAATTCCGCCGCCGTCCATTGGTCGACCGCACGAACCCACGCGCTCGTGGCTTCACCCCACGGACGTCCCACCATCCCACCGCCAACGTCGCGCAAATAGTTCATGAACTCACGCGCCACCTGTCCAGTGTTCCAACCAGCGTCGCGCTTTGCACGCGCCCACGACAGGGCGAGTGTTTGTGTCGCCAGCATCATCACCACTTGCACCGCATTCACCTTGGGTTGCGACAGCACAAACGGCACCAGCATGATCGCTCGTGACATATCGCGCGCCGCAATGGCGTCGAGCAGGTCAACCGCTGTTTCACCGCGACGCACACCAACAACCGCACTCACGGCCGCATCATCGATAATCACCACCGGTGCATCGATGGTCGCATCCGCAACGCCCAGACCGGCCGCACCACGGGCATAACTCGCGCACTTATCAAGTTCCGCCGACAGCTGTTGCAAATCACTGCCAACCGATTGCTGCAGCAGCGCCGCAGCTTCCGTGGTCACAGTCACCGCGAGTGTCGTTGTCGCGTAGTGCGCAATCCATTTGCGTACCCGCTCCGGTGTCAGTGCTTCAAACACACACGCGGTGGACTTGGTCACCAGCCCTGCATCCGCACTCTGGCCGGCCGGCGCCACCAGCACCGCGAGCGTATCACTCGCAGGTTTGGCGAGATATCGATCCAGTTCAGCGCGTACGGCCTTCTTGAGCAAATGCACATCGCGCACAACCACCGCGCGACGTTCGGCGAGCATGGGCGGCGTGCCCAGCAAACTACCGATGGTTTCTGCATCAAGCTCGGCGCCGTAGCGCACTTCACAGTTGAAGTCGCGCGTGGACGGATCAAGCGCGGCGTCGAGCAGTGATTGCAACGATGCGTCCTTCAGGAAATCATCGTCGCCGTGCAGGTAGTACACCGGCGCAAACACGCGCGCATCAATGGCCGCACGCACCGTTTTGTAGCCATCGGCAGATGGGGGCGCGGCGGCGCGTGCTGACGAAGCAGGGCGAGAACGCGGGGCAGGGCGCGACATGCGCTAAACCTAATGCCCGCGAGCGAGTGGCCCGACTGGCTCCGTCATTTGCATGTCGCCGCAAAAAAACGCCGCGCCATTGAGGCGCGGCGTCTGGTCAGCGTTCGAAAGACGCGAGCTCGAAATCGGTAGACGTGGCGAGAAAGTGTGCCGGCGCATCTTCAAGCAACAGCGCCATGGACCACATCGGATTCCCCGACGCCATCGCTTGCATCAGCTCCGCCGACACCATGCTGGGCTCGGGTGCCGGCAGCGCCGGTGCCGATGCCATGACTGGTGCCATCTGCAGCTCGCTCGCCTGCACCGTGGTGCTACGAAGGGCCACGGAACCAACCACCGTGACCCCTGCCGCCATGGCCAGCCAGAGCCGAGATCCGCTCATCACCCGCAGTCCGGAGCGTTCACTCGGCGCGTCGAGAAAACCATCCAGATACGCATCGTCATCCGCCGATGCCGGCTGCGCTTTGCAGGCCGCCAAGCGTTCCTGCAGTCGTGTGCTGAACGCCTGCGATGGCTCAATCGATGGCAGGTTGCGCACCAGCATCAGCGAGCGACGCACCATCGTGTCGTGAGCGGCGCACGTGTCGCAGTCCATCACGTGCAGCTGCGCATCGGCCATCAGATCCCCCGACAACGTGTCGTCGAGGTACGAGAGATGATGCTTACGAAAAGTCCGGCAGTCCATCGAAGCAGCAATCCTTGCACGCGGGAAAACCCGCGGGGCACGTAAAGGGTCTGCGTGACGATACCCATTGAGAGTCAATCCGTTCCTCTCACAATGGTTGAGATCGCCACAGGCTCTGCGGGATTCTACACGCCTTGTACCGGAATTGCACCAAACCGGCAGATCCGAGTTTTGACGTCGGATATGCCGGCTGGAAACTGCCCTGAAGTTCGGTTACTGAACCAGCGGCTCGATGATCTCGGCGAAGGCTGTGCGCGCGCGGTTGAGGCGCGATTTCACCGTGCCCAGGTTCACACCCGTAATCTCGGCGATTTCTTCGTACGACTTGCCCTCAAGCTCACGGAGCACAAACACCTCGCGGTGATGGGCTGGCAGCTGGGCGACCGTACGCTCGACCATTTCCCGCAGATGACGCTTGCGGAAGAGATCATCGGGCCGGTACTGCGTGTCCTCGAACTGCAACGGACGGTCTTCATCTTCGAACTTGGCGCGAATGGCCTGGAAGAGCACGAGCGGATTGCGCGAGCGGTTGCGCAGCTCGTTCTTGGCCAGATTCGAGGCAATGGTGTAGATCCACGTGGAGAACTTCTTGGACCGATCAAATCGGCTGATGTGGCGGTACACGCGGATGAACACCTCTTGGACGAGGTCTTCGGCGCGATCGCGATCACCGATGGTACGGTACACAAAGTTCAGCAGTCGACCCTGATAGCGATCAACCAGTTCCTGGAAGGCACGTTCTTCACCACCCAGGAATGCGCCCACGACGCCGGCATCATCGAGAGCGCGCAGCTGTTCGCGTACGCCTCCCTGCTCAAGCGGTGTTTTCTGACGGGCGATTAAAGCCATGGTGGTTCTCCTGTTCGAGTGTCGCCGAGCCGTGGAGGCGTGGCGTTGGAACTCTTACAGTGCACGTGGCGTGCCGCGTTTGCCGCGATATGTGTCACAACCGCAACACTATGATTCGCTTGAACATACGCGTTTGTCGGTCATTTTGACGGATGTGTCGTTCTGCCACAGTGTCCTGAATTCGGTTCTCGGAAATAGGACACCCTGTCTCCTGGGCGGGTTGCCGCCGAGTTGGCAGACGCTTGTCAGCCCCGCTTGAACGCCGAGGTATACAGCAGTGCGAGGGCCGTTTTCGCGTCCTGTATCTCGCCTTGCTCGATCATACGCAGGGCGTGAGAGAGCTTCGTCGGCACGAGCTCGAGAAACTCATCGGCTTCACGCTGGTGCTGGCCGGCGGTGAGGCCGGTCGCGAGAAAGAGATGGATCTTCTCGTCGGTGAACCCGGGGGTCGTAAACATCGTGAAGAGCGGAATGACCCGCTCCGCCGTGTACCCGGTCTCTTCCAGCAACTCGCGCGACGCACAATCCGTTGGCGTTTCGCCCGGATCCAGCCGGCCGGCCGGTATTTCATACAAATACTGCTCGGCGGCATACCGATACTGTCGGATCAGCACGAGCTCCGGGTCCGGATCGTCGGGCGCACCAATGAGTGGCACGATCGCGCTGGCTCCCGGATGCCGAATCATTTCCAGCGAGCCTATTGAGCCATCAGGAAAGCGGACTTCGTCAACATCTAGCGAAATCACGCGCCCAGTGTACATGCGCGTGCTTGAGACCTTGCCGACATCCGAGCCCGGTGTGTGCATCACGTCGCGTTTTTCTTCGTGGTTTTTTTCGCGGCTTTGCGAGTGGTTTTCCGGACCGCTTTTTTCGCACCCGTTTTTCCAACCTTGCGAGTGGCCTTCTTCGTCACCTTCTTCGCCACTTTCTTCGCCACTTTCTTGCGCGGCTTGCGTGGCTTGGGCACATCGTTGCCCGCCAACCATTCACGCACCGTTTTCCGCAGGTACACGGGCACGCGCAAAATCGTGCCTCGACACTTCGCACTGCCGCAACGACACGCGTAATAGCGCACGTCTTCCGGCTCGTAGGCATCGTCCCATTCGAAACGATAGTCGTACACCAGCTCTGTTTCGGGAGCGATGGGCTTGATCGACTTGATCCAGATCCGGTCGTTGTCGATTTCCGTCTCGCAGTTCGGATCGCAGGAATGGTTCAGAAATCGCGCATCGTTTCCGCCGTAGCGCGCATCAAGCACAGTGTCGTCGTTCAACACGAACAGAAACGTATGATGGCGACCTTCTGCATCATCGTAGCGTCGATCCGCTTCTTCATGCGTGATCGGCTGACCCACATACTCAATGATCTTCTTGCCTTTGCGAATCTGCTGCGTGGCGAACACACCACGACCTTGAATTCGCGAGCGGCGCACTTCGAAGGGACGGGCAACGTCGACAGCGTTCTTCGCGGCAGCGCGCGACACGGGACGGACAGTTTTGGACGAGGGCGACACAGCGCGGGAGTGGAGGGACGTCGGTCGACAGCGAACAGTTCGTCCGTCGGTGCCGGAACGCGATGGCACACGCCATCGGGTCGTGGGGAAGTATGACGGGTGCCTCCGCGTGAGGCGAGGGCAATTTCCGTCTCTTCGCACCCGACTCGTTCTTGACAGCGTCCGCCTTGAGCCGCATACTTTGTTCGCTAGCCAAACAAAGCCCGTCTGCCAGCGCCTGCCCGGTCGCTCGTGGATGCGGACCTCCGCCCCCTCCTCGGAGCACGCAGATGCACCCGCGATCGTCCTCACGCCACGTTCTCGCGTTGGTTGGGGTGTCGCTGATCCTCGCCGCCTGCAGCCGCGATATCAGTTCACTCGATCTTGCGCCCTTCCCAAGCGAACCGGATATCTTCGGCGACGGATACGCAGCAGGCGTCTCATTCCAGGCGTTCGCCGGCTCCAAGGTGGACGCGGTCGCGATCGATCCCGGCGTCAAGTTCCGCGGCACATCGGCGCTCAAAATCACGATTCCATCGGTAGGCGATCCGGCCGGTTCGTACGCCGGCGGTGCCTTCGTCGCCAACGTGGCGCGCGACCTGAGTGCCTATGACGCGCTCACGTTCTACGCGCGGGCCAGCCGCAGTGCCACGCTCGACGTGGCCGGCTTCGCCAACGATAACACCGGCGAATCGCGCTTTACCGCCCAGCGCGGCGGTATTCCGCTCACAACCTCCTGGCAAAAAGTGGTGATTCCACTTCCACTGGCCAGCAAACTCATGGAAGAGCGCGGCATGTTCTTCTTTGCCGAGGGGCCGGAGAACGGCGTGGGGTACGATCTCTGGATTGATGAAATCCGTTTTGAGACACTGGGCACGATTCGCAACACCCGACCCGCCATCGCGTCGGCCACACTCAGCGGCGAAGTCGGCGCCACAGTCGATGTGACCGGCACCACGGTCACCTTCGATGTGGACGGGCGTGACGTGGTGGTCGAAGCGGCCGCCGCGTATTTCACCTTTCGCTCATCAAATGCGGCCGTTGCAGCGGTAACACCAACCGGCGCCATTTCGGTAGTCGGACCGGGCTCCGCCACGGTGAGCGCGGCGCTCGGCGAAACAGCGGCCGCGGGTGCCGTCACAATCAACGCGCTCAGCCCGCCAACCACGGCGGCGCCCACACCAACACGCGTGGCGGCCGATGTCGTCTCGCTGTTCAGCAACGCGTACACCAACGTGCCCGTCGATAAATGGTCGGCCGACTGGGACATGGCCGATGTGTCCGATGTCCAGATCGCGGGCAACGACACCAAGAAATACGCGAATCTCTCGTTCGCTGGCATCGAGTTCATCACGCGGACCGTCAACGCAGCGGCGATGACGCATCTGCATCTCAATGTCTTCCTTCGCAACACCTCCTCGTTCCGCGTCAAGCTCGTCAACTTCGGTGCGAACGGTGTGTTTGGCGGCGGTGACGACAGCGAACATGAAGTGACGGTGTCGTCGGGGCTCACGGCCAACGCGTGGAGCACGGTGGAGATTCCGCTCTCCTCGTTCACGGGCCTCAACGCGCGCGGCAACCTCGCGCAAATGATCATTACGAGTTCCAGCTCCACGCTGTATCTCGATAATCTGTATTTCTACAAGGCGCCGCCACCACCGGTGTCTGTTCCAACCACCGCCGCGCCGGCTCCCACACGTCCGGCGTCGAGTGTGATCTCGCTCTTCAGCGACACGTACACCAACGTGCCGGTGTCCACGTGGTCAGCGCCGTGGGACGACGCCGATCTTGAAGACGTGCAGATCGCCGGCAACAACGTCAAGAAATACACAAACTTCACCTTCGCCGGCATCGAGTTCACGGCACCAACAGTCAACGCCACCGCGATGACGGGTTTCCATGTGGACTTCTGGACCCCCGATGCCACTGCGTTGCCCGCGATCTTCAAGATCAAGCTGGTGGACTTTGGCGCCAACGGTGCGTTCGGTGGCGGCGATGATGTTGAGCATGAACTCACGCTCGACGCCGCGTCCACGCCTGGTATCCGCACGGGCGAGTGGACGAGTCTGGACATTCCGCTCAGTGCGTTCACCGGGCTGGTCACACGCGGTCATCTGGCGCAGCTGATCTTCGTGAGTGATCCGAACACGGTCTACCTCGACAACCTGTATTTCTATTCCAACGTGGTGCCGACCGCGCCAACAACCGCAGCGCCCGCGCCAACATTTGCCGCGGCCGATGTGATTTCACTGTTCAGCGACAGCTACACCAACGTCACGGTGAACACGTGGTCGGCCCAGTGGGACAACGCTGATGTGGAAGACGTGCAGATTGCTGGCAACACGGTGAAGAAGTACACGAATCTGGTGTTTGCCGGGATTGAGTTCACGTCGAGCCCGATCAATGCCACGGCCATGACGCACTTCTCGCTGGATATCTGGACAGCAGATCCCACCGCAGCGCCGGCAACGTTCAAAATCAAGCTGGTGGACTTTGGCGCGAATGGCGCGTTCGGTGGTGGTGATGACCGCGAGCATGAGATCACGCTCACGGCCGCGACCACGCCAGGGCTCCGCACCGGGCAGTGGACGCGCCTTGATGTACCGCTCTCGCAGTTCACCGGACTCACCACCAGGGGCCATCTCGCGCAGTTGATCCTGGTGGCCGATCCGAATACGGTCTATGTCGACAACGTGCTCTTGCACAAATGACATGGACCTCGGCACGTGCTCTCCGTGCCTGAACGGAGACACGATGACTGACCAGATCATGAGTGACGCCGACGTTGGTGTTGCCCCGACTGTTGTACCGCGTCCGTCCGCGTTGGCGGATGCGGTACTGCGACTGATCTGGAAGGAGCGCACCATCTCGCGCGCCGAAATCGCGCGTCGTGAAGATCTCTCGCGCTCCACCGTGTCGGAGTTGGTGGGATTCCTGATCGCCACCGAACTCGTGTCCGAAGCGGGCATTGGCGAATCGCGCGGCGGACGACGACCGATCAATCTCGAGTTTCAGGATGATGCCTGCGGCATTATTGGCGTGGACGTTGGCGCGACGCACATCACGGTAGTGCTCACCAACCTGCGCGGCCGCGTGCTCGCTTCTGAGTATCGCGAATGGCCTGTACGACGCGATCCCGCCGGAACCCGCACGCTGGTGGCCGAGCTGATTGCACGCTGCATTGCGCAGTGGCACGGTGCACCCAATCGCTTACTCGGCATTGGCATCGCCATGCCAAGCCCGGTTGATCCGCGTCACCCGGAGCGCCTCTCACCGCTGGCTATGCCCGACTGGGGTGGACGCAACGGGTTCGAAGCGTTGCAAACGCAGTTTGCGCTGCCGCTTTTCATTGACAATGACGCGAACCTTGGCGCGTTGGCGGAGCAGTGGTGGGGAGCGGGCCGTGGTTTTAATGACTTCGCGTACATCAAGGTGGCAACCGGCATTGGGTCGGGGCATGTGATTGATGGACGCGTGCGGCGCGGAGCTACCGGCGTCGCCGGAGAAATCGGTCACGTGGCGATTGATCCGCGCGGCGCCGTGTGCAACTGCGGCAACCGGGGATGTCTCGTCACATTCGTTGGTGCGAATGCCTTGGTCGAACGCGCGCGCGCGCTGTTACCGGAGTTTCCTGCGTCATCGCTGCATGGCACATCGTCACTCACGATTGAAGCGATCGAATCAGCCGCGATCACTGACGATCCGCTCGCGGTCCAGGTGGTGTGCGAAGCGGCGGAATACCTCGGTATTGCCATCGCGGGGCTGCTCAACCTGATGAATCCTGCCGCCGTCATTATTGGCGGTGGGCTGACGCGCGTTGGTCACCGACTGATCGGTCCGCTACGTGAAGTTGTGCTTCGTCGGACGTTTGTGAGCGCTGTTGCCGCGTCTGAAATCCGGCACAGTGAACTCGGCCCACTCGGCGTTGCTGTTGGCGCCGCCACGCTTGTGCTTGAAGCGGCGCTGAACGATCCGTCGCTCTTTCCCACCATCGGCGCGCGCTAGCGCGCCCTCTTCCCTGCGATCATGACCCGACAGGCTGTACTACTCGCGGCGCTTGCCGCTTCGCTCTTCGGGTGCACTGATCCCAGTCCGTCGTGGACGCTCGTTTGGGAAGATGAGTTTGAAGGCACGGCCGGTACGTTGCCCAGCGCTGCCAACTGGCAGTTCGATGTGGGCACCGATTGGGGTAACGCACAGCTCGAGTACGACACCAATCGGGCCGCTAACGCGTCGCTTGATGGCAGCGGCAATCTGGCCATTACCGCTCGTGCGGAATCATTCGAAGGACGGGCCTATACATCGGCTCGCATCACCACCAAAGGGCGGCGCGAGTTTCAGTACGGTCGCATTGCAGCGCGCATCAAGTTGCCGGTTGGTCAGGGCATTTGGCCCGCGTTCTGGTTGTTGGGTGCAGACATTGATGTTGTCGGCTGGCCGCAGACTGGTGAAATCGATGTGATGGAATACCGCGGGCAGGAGCCGCGGGTTGTGCTCGGTAGTGTGCATGGACCGGGATACTCTGGCGGCAACGCGATCACGCGGCGCTACGAGTTACAGCAGGCGCGTTTCGACGACGATTTCCATGAGTTCAGCATCGAATGGTCTGATGCCCGCATTGATTTCTTCGTCGACGGCACACTCTACCACACCGTGCGCCGCGGTGATGTGCGAGGTGAGTGGGTGTTTGACCATCCGTTCTACATCATTCTCAACGTGGCCGTTGGTGGCACGTTTGTGGGTGCGCCTGATGCACAAACGCGCTTTCCGCAAACCATGTTGGTGGACTGGGTGCGGGTGTACGAGACCGTACCATGAGTATCGCTTCGCGCGGGCGCAACCTCTGGAAGCTTGCCATTGCCGCGTGGCACGCGCGCATCGACGATTCGGGGCACACTGGGTTCACCGCGCAGTACTCGACCGCCGCGGCGGATCGCATCTCGTTTGCGCGAAAGCTCGCCTACGGGTCGGGTGCGTTCGTAAACAACCTGCTCGCGGCCGCTATTGGTGGCATGGTCATCGTGCTCAATCTCGGACTGGGCATGAATCCCGCATTGGTGGGCTTGCTCGGTGCGCTTCCGCGGATTCTCGACGCGCTCACTGATCCGATGATGGGTTACATCTCGGATAACACATCGTCGCGTTGGGGAAGGCGTCGCCCGTACATCTTCGCCGGGGCCATTGCGTCTGGTATCATCTTCGCCCTGTTGTGGCAGCTGCCTGGCGGAAGAAGTGAGTCGTTCTATTTCTGGTTCTTTTTGACCGGCTCGAACATTTTTTACCTGGCGTACACAGTCTACGCAACGCCATGGGTTGCGCTGGGTTACGAACTCACACCCGACTATCACGAGCGCACGCGCCTGATGGGCGTGCAGAATTTCATTGGTCAGCTCGCGTATCTGGTGTCGCCATGGTTTCTCTGGATCATGACGTACAAACCGTGGTTTCCCAATCAGATCGCCGGTGCCAAAGGCCTGGCCATCGGTATCGGTGTCGCCACGATCATGATCGGAGTCATTCCCGCAATCTTCCTGCGCGAGCGATTTGTGATGGCGTCGGCAGACCCCAACGTGCCGACCAAGCGCGAATCCCGCTTCGCCGCGTTTGGCCGGAACATGAAAGAGTTCGGCAAGGGCTTTGCCACTACGCTGCGCTCAAAGCCGTTCATCAAGTTGTGCGTGGCCACATTCCTCGTGTTCAATGGCTTCATCATGATCTCGTCGTTTCAGACGTACGTGATCATCTACTACGTGTTTGGCGGCGATCAGGAGTTGGGTGCGCGCTACGCTGGATACGCCGGTACGCTCGGCGCGGCCTCAACGTTCGGCGTCATTTTTTTCATTACCTGGCTCAGCACAAGAATCGGCAAACGCAAAGCATTCTTTGTGAGCACAGGCCTTTCCATTCTTGGCTACGGTCTCAAGTGGTTCTGCTATAATCCGAAGTATCCGATGTTGCTGATGCTGCCGGTGCCACTGATGGCGTTTGGGCTTGGCGGATTGTTCACGCTCATGGGATCAATGATTGCCGATGTTGTAGACGCTGATGAAGTGGAGACCTATCAGCGGCGCGAAGGAATGTTCGGCTCGATCTTCTGGTGGGTGGTAAAGCTTGGCATGGCCGCAGCGCTCGCGGCCGGCGGCTATCTGCTGAACGCGACCGGTTTTGATGTCTCGCTCGGCGGTACGCAAACCGAAAACACGATCTTCCTGATGCGGTTGTGTGATGCCGTCATACCCATGGTGACGTCGGGCCTCGCCATCTGGGCCGTCGCAACGTATCCGATCACCGAAGCACGAGCGCGCGAAGTGCGAGAGCAGCTCGAAGCACGACGTGGCAATCCTGGACCGGCGTTGGCGACATAGTGCGAAACGCAGTGAGGGGACCGCGTGTGCGGTCCCCTCGTGATCACTGCAACGGTATGTGTTCCCGACGTTGTTCGGTCGTAATGTGGGTTCGGATGCTACACACGCTGTGTGCTACAGCCCGTAACCACGCGGCCAACGCGTCGAAATATGCGGCCACGCAAACGGCAGCACGCCGGTGAACGGATGATCACCAAACAACACATCAGCCACTCCCTGACCTTCTGAGCCGGGCAACCACGCGGCCACAAACGCCGACGTCTCTGACAGCTCGGCATCTACAATGAGAGGGCGACCAGATACGAGCACCGCAATCACCGGTATGCCCTGACGCGTAATGGCACGAATCGTGGCCAGATCTTCGGGATGCGAGACGGCGTGCTCAATGGTTTGACCATACGCATCAAGTTTGGCCGTGCGCCCTTCAGGGCTTGAGCCTGGGGCGACGGTACCGGGCGGACGAATGTCGCCCATGCCTTCCGCGTACGGCCGTTCGCCGATCACCACGATGGCCACATCGTGCGCTGCGGCATTGGCCGCGCTGCCATCCACGCTGAGGTGCGCATGCGGCGCAACTTGCTTGATGCCTTCCCAGATTGAGGTACCACCGACGATCTGTTCGTTGCCACTCGTGCCCTGCCACGCCACGGTAAAGCCACCGCATTGACGCCCGCGGTTGTCCGCGTTCTTGCCCGCCACGAGAATGCGCGCCGAACGATCCAGCGGCAGTACTCCGTTGTTGTTCTGCAGTAGCACTAGCGATTTGCGAACCGCTTCACGCGCCACCTCGCGATGTTCGGCGGCGCCAAGACACGGCTCCGTCGACCAATACCGCTCCGCGGGACGCGGTCGATCGAACAATCCGTAGCGATGCTTCACGGTGAGAATGCGGCGCACGGCATCATCAATGCGCGACATGGGCACAACACCCGACCGCGCGTGCTCCAGCAAGTGTGCCAGACAGCGCTTCCACTCGACTGAGACCATGAACATGTCAACGCCAGCGTTTGCCGCCATCGCCACGGCTTCTGCGGGATCATCCGACAAGTAGTCCACACCGTCCCAGTCGGAAATCACAAACCCGTCAAAGCCCAGGCGCTCCTTGAGAACCTCGGTGAGCAGGTAGCGATTGCCGTGACATTTTACGCCGTTCCAGCTGTTGAACGACGCCATCACCGTGAGGACTCCTTCTTTCAGCGCTGGCAAATAGGGCGACATGTGCGTGCGCTCCAGTTCCTCTTCGGAGATCGCAGTGTTGCCCTGGTCGCGGCCGTTGGTCGTACCGCCGTCACCAACCCAGTGCTTGGCGCACGCTACAACACCATCGCGACCGAAACCCTGCTGCAGTCCGCGCACGAGCGCGCCGGCATACGACGACACAAGTGCCGGATCATCCGAAAAACTCTCGTACGTGCGCCCCCAGTAGATGTGCTTGGCCACGGCGAGTGTCGGCGCAAACGTCCAGTCCACACCGGTGGCCAGCACCTCGCGCGCTGTGATCTGCGCGATGCGTTCCATCAAGTCAGGATCGCGCGTGGCGCCAAGCCCGATGTTGTGCGGAAAAACCGTCGCGCCGAGCACGTTGGCGTGGCCGTGTACCGCATCCACGCCGTATAACAGCGGAATCGGTACGCGGCCTGGTGCGTTGCGCATGGACGCCATCCAGTACGCGTCGTTCATCGCGATCCAGTCGGCGGCCGTATTCGCACCCGGCGCCGATCCACCACCGCTGAGCACGGAGCCGATGTGGTACTCCGCCACTTCGTCTGGCGTGATGGCCATGCGTTCGGGCTGCATCATTTGCCCGACTTTCTGCTCGAGCGTAAGACGGGAAAGCAGCGCTTCCACGTAGGCGATTGTCTCGCGATCCGCGAGTCTTGCGGTCATGGGAGTAACAGAAAGTTGATGGTGGTACGCACTAGTGCGTCGTGTCGTCGACCAACGTGAACTCAGCGCGCAGCTCCGGATTGGAACTGCCTCCAATCCAGACATGAAAGCGACCCGGCTCCACGATCAGGCGCTGCGCCCGCCCGTAAAACGCAAGATCGCGTGGTGTCAGTGTGAAGGACACGTGGCGACGTTCACCGCGTTCAAGGCGCACACGAGTAAACCCTTTGAGTTCCTTCACCGGTCGTGTCACATCGCCGACGAGGTCGCGCACATATAGCTGCACCACTTCCTCAACAGCACGCGGACCAACGTTCACCACGTCAGCACTGATCGTAATGCGGCCGCTCATGGTGAGCACTGCCGTGCTGCACTGCATGTGCTCGTACTCCACATGCGAGTACGACAGACCAAACCCGAACGGAAAGAGCGGCGTGAAGCCGGCATCCAGATGAAAAGAGGTGTTGCCCACCGACACCTGATGCGCCCGCGGCTCAATGTCTTCCATGTGAATGAATGACTCAGCCGTGGCGGGTTTGCCGGTGTGTTTGTGCGCGTAATAGATAGGGATTTGCCCCGTCACCCGCGGAAACGTGACCGGTAGTTTACCACTTGGCGACGCTACACCGAACAACAAGTCAGAGATCGCGGCACCACCCATGGTCCCGGGGTGCCACATATACAGAATCGCCGGCGCATGTCGCACGGCCTCCTCAAGCGCGAGTGGCCGGCCGGCCATCAGCACCAGAATCACTTTGGTGCCCGTGGCCGACACGGCTTCCAGCAACGCCTGCTGTGCACCGGGCAACGTAATGTCGGCGCGGCAGTGCGCCTCGCCCGACAGAATCGCTTCTTCACCAAGCACCAGGATCGTTACATCAGCGCGTGCAGCCAGCGCGACCGCGTCGTCAAACGCGTCGTGACCGCGACTGCGCGTGGTGTGCACGCCGCGCGCAAACTCTACCGTAGCGCGGTCGCCCACATACTCGCGAATGCTCTGCAGCACCGTGCGACTGTGTGCCGCGTCGCCATCAAAGATCCACGTGCCAAGTTGCTCGTACGGATCATCCGCCAGGGGGCCGATCACGGCAATGCGCTCCAACGAGTCGACATCGAGCGGCAGCGCCCAATCGTCGTTCTTGAGCAGTACCGCGCTCGCTACCGCGGCGTTGTATGCGGCCTTCAAGTGTTCTGCGTTTGCCGCGGGCGCATACGTGGAGGCATTCGTTTGCGCGTTGTCGAACAATCCCAGACGAAACTTCACGCGCAACACATTCCGCACCAACGCATCGACCGTTTGTTCAGTCACTCGCCCCTCGCGCACAAGCGACGCGAGATGATCAGCGTACGTGGTGCTGGCCATTTCCATATCAACGCCCGCCGTGGCCGCCTGGTACGCCGATTCGCGGTCGTTCTCCGTGAACCCGTGTACGGCCAGTTGCCGAATGGATTCCCAGTCACTGATCACCATGGCATCGGCGCGCCACTCGTCGCGCAGCACCTGTCTGAGCAAGAAGGTATTGGCCGACGCAGGCACACCATCCAGATCGGAGAACGAGGTCATGAGACTGGCGACGCCCGCATCCACCGCCGCCTTGAACGGCGGCAGATAGACGTTTCGCAACTCGTTCTCGGGAATGTTGGTGGTGTTGTAGTCGCGACCACTCTCGCTTGCGCCGTAGCCCGCAAAGTGTTTCGCACACGCGGCAATACTGCCATCGTGTGCCAGGTCGTCACCCTGAAAGCCGCGAACCATGGCCGCGCCCAGCACGCCGGTAAGATGCGGATCTTCTCCGAGTGATTCGGCCACACGTCCCCACCGAGGATCGCGCGCAATGTCGATCATGGGCGCGAACGTCAGGTTCACACCGCACGCGGCCGCTTCGTACGCGGCGATGCGCGCGCCTTCTTCTACCAACGCAGGATTCCAGCTGGCCGCTTGCCCCAGCGGAATCGGAAATACGGTAGTGAACCCGTGAATAACATCGCGCCCGATCAGCAGCGGAATACCGAGCCGACTTTCGTGGACCGCGAGTCGCTGCAGCTCGTTGACGGTCTCAACGTGCACTTCATTCAGCACCGAACCAATGCGCCCTTCACGAATCGCATCACGCAGGTGATCGGGCACGTGACCGCCGGCCGCGTTCACCTGCGCCAACTGCCCGATCTTTTCGTCCAGTGTCATGCGGGCAAGCAGCGCGGTGATCTGCTGCTCCACAGACACGGAACGACCTGTGCTACGCGTGGTCACCAACCAACCGTGAGGTACGTGCGAATCTCCCACTCTGAACCGCGCGCACCCGGAGCAGTAGGATCGCACGTGGGCGTACCCAGTGCATTGGGTACTTCGGCCGGACAATACCGCGGCGAGAAACGGTCGAGTGATCGCCACGTGCCACGAATGCCAAACCGTGTAGCCGGCGCGTCTGTCCAGTTGGGAATGCCGAGCACGTATGACACATCGGCCATGTACTGCTCGGGGAACGTGAGGTTGAAGTCGCGATGATAGTCGAACGGTCCCCAATCGTTGAACTTGGCCGAGGCAGCCACTTTGATCTGATTCCGCACCGCGCGCAGCTCGCCGCCGTAACGACGCAGCAAACGATCGCTGTCACCATTGGCCTGTGCTGTACCGCCAAACAGATTGGCGATCACACGTACATCCTGACCTACGCGCGATACCACGCGGCTGCGCACTTCCCACAGGTCCTGTGCTGGTGCAGCGCCCGGAAAGGCAAAAAACGTGCGTCCGTCGGCGAGAATACCAATCGCGGCGTCCTGCGTGGTGGGCAAGTGGCGATACGTGAATCCAAGTGTGCCCGCGAGGCGCGCGTCTTCCCGCGTGTCGGAATCCCACAGATGCATGTACGTCGCCGGCGTGGGATCAAACGTGAGCAACAACTCCGCGCCAACCGTTTCACGATTCCATCGCACCGAGAACGGATCATCAAGAATGTTGCGCGGTCGGCCGGGCGCAGGCACATCACTCGGCACGGGACCAACAATCGGCTTCTGCCACAAAAAGTTGGGCGCAATCTGCACGTTGCCAACAGAATACGTAAAGCCGCTCAGCGCATTCCACTGATTGCCCATACCGCTGTCCTTCAGTCCCCATCCGGTGAACGTCATCGTTGACGTTTGTCCACCGTCAGCAACCAGGCCCATCGCTGCGCCTTGCGCGTACCAGTTCCAGCGGCCACTTGAGATCGTGATCTTGGCTTTCGCACCAAGTGCATCGCTGTCTTTCACACGATCCTGCAGCACGCGATAGTTGCCGGGCTCACCATCGGCAATCTGGAACGTGCGACCCACACGTGTATTGCCACCCCAGATACCGCCCAGCTCCACGCCAGCGGGTCCCACCGTGGTTGCAACGTGCATCGTGGTGGCGCGCACTTGCGGCTGCGGGATAGCGAACGAGCTCGACGTCGCCCCCCGTTGCGCCAGATCTTCCTGATACACACCCGTCACCATAAAGCGACCCACTTGCTTGCGGTACTTCGCGAGTACCGCGGGGTTCGCGCCCCACCAGAGCTCCGGACCCACGGCCAGCTTGAGTCCCGACAGTGCGCGCTTTCCGGTGAACTCCACGCCGAGCGGTGCTTCACCACCATAAATGTCAATATTGGCGCCGTAGTTCGCTTCACGGTACATGCCAAAGAAGTCGCCTTCGTAACCCCAGTGGTAATGCCCGGTACGATAGAAACCGTCAAGACGGAAATCGCGCTCGTCCCAGCGCAAACTCGCGCGGTACACACGCAAACGCTCCAGTCCCTCGGTGCTTACAGACGGTCCGCCATCGGTCAGCAGCGTGCGTGTGCGGGCGCGATTCTCGTAGAACAGTTCGTTGATCGGATTGTCGGGGATGTTGCCCGTCACATTGAGTGACAGCATCGCGGTCACATTCGACGCCGGTCGTGCTTCCACATCAACGAAATACGACTCGAGGTGATCAAATCCGCGAACGGCAGGCCGCGCCGTTGGGCTCGGCGTCGTCCCCTCAGCCGGCGTGCTGATGTTGCTGCCACCCGTATTGAAGCTCGACAGTTCGAGTCGCATGCCAGCAATGCGATACCGATCTCCGATCTCGGCACCGCGCGCCGCACGATTGCCGTTGGCGAGCAGTTCCATCGCCGCCGGTGCAATCGCGCCGAAGTGCGCGCGAATACGTGCCGCGTCGGTACCAGTTCCGTACGGATCGAGCGCGTACGCGCGCTGCAACGCGTAGTACGCCGCGCGCGGATACAGCTGAAAGTGACCCTGCGCATCGGTGGGGCCTTTGGCCATGATGCCCCACCACTCTTCATTCATGTTGTTGTCACCGCGCATGAAATCTTCGCGGTACGCCTCGTTCGACCATCCGGCGTCGTTGTCCTGCACATCGAGATTGGTTTCCTGTCCTACCTTCCACCACCCGTCTGACCATTGGAAGGTCATGCCACCAATCGCATTTCCAACGCCGCCCTTGCCGGCAGACTGCGCGTAAATCTCCTGCCACTGGCCAAGCAGATAGCGTGCCTGCGTAAGCTGGTCTTCGCGACGCTCTCTGGCATTGTAGGCATCGGCGCCAAACTCCGTGAACATCACTGGCAGCCCGAGTTTCTCCTTGACTTCGGCAAACAGATTTCCAAACGAAATACCGCGGTACACGTTCGTGCCGAATACGTCGAGACCCTTGGTCTCAGCGGCAATGATGTCGATGTACTGCAGGTCGCCATTCGCCATTGCCACGGGCACCGCGGGATCACGCGTTTTGATGTCCCGAATGATCTCGCCAAAGAGCGAATACAAATACCGCGCCTTGGCCGCGTTCCGTTCGCCAACGGGCAGGTTTTCCGTCTCGGCCGATTTCCATTCCAACCCGTAATTGTTTTCGTTGCCGAGCATGTACATGAGCAGACCCGGTGTGCCGCGGAACTGCTCCACCAATGCCGCGACTTCGGCCTTGAGCAGCTCGCGCACGCGCGGATCTGAATAGTCAGTATTGGCCTTGTAGGCGCCGCCTACCGTCACGCCGTATCGCCCCACCGCGTGATTCAGTACGGTGTAGATGCCAAAGTTCTCGTAGATGTATCGCACCCATTTGGGTGGCACGCCGTTGTATTGACGGATCGTGTTGACGCCCATGCTTTTGAGCAGCGCCATTTCCCGATCCAGCGCCGTGCGAATGAACTCGTCGGACTGGCCCCAGAAGTTGTAGGCGTAGTTCTGGCCGATCGGGAAATAGTCCCAGTTCATGCCGAGCACCATGAAGTCCCGACCGTTCACCTGCAGTCGGGCCCCCGACGCGTCGCTGACCACACGGATGTTTTGAGGCGTCTGAGCCGAGATGGTCGGCGTCGCCGAGAGCAACAGCGCCGCGGCAAGCGCGGCGGCGGGGGCGAACCGGCGCCTGACCCGTGATCGGGTCAGGGGCGTTCGAGTCGGGCTCATACGGGCCTCGTCCTGGGTGGGAGCAGACGGGTGGGAGGGACAATTAGCCGTCCCAGTCAAACTTTGTTCGGACGGCAAACAAAGTCGCACCAGAATGCGAGGGTGTCAAGACTCTTTGGCGGCCTGACCGTGGTGGAAGGTGGTGTACAGATAGACGGGGATGGGCAGGTCACCGAGCTGTTGCGCGATGAGCGGCCGGACGTCGGCCCAGTCCAGGCGACCGGCGCCGGTGGCGAGCCGCGGAAGGGCGAGGCTTCGAACGCCGTCTTTCTCGAGTTGGACCCGCAGCGCCTTGAGCGCGTGGTGCACGTTGGAGACCGACGCCGCGCCGGACGAGCCGCCGCGCAGCTGCTCGCCTTCCTGTGTGATGAGATTGTAGATCACCCGACCGTCGGCGGTGGGATAGGTCCACACCGTGCCGGGTGTAGGATGCGCCTGATGGGCGTAGTGCCGGAAATCCTTGGCCATTGACGGCCACATTTCGCGGAGCGCGAGGGCCAAGCCAACGTCAAAGTGATCGTTGGGCGAAACGCCGTGCGCGATCGCGTGCGCGCCCGAGAGCAGAATATCGCCTTCGACTTCGTGAATCATGCAGACTCCAGAGTGATGTGATTCGGCGTCGCACCTGGCGGACTGCTCGGTCGCGTCGCCTCACATAGCATGGCGTGCGAGTCACGTTTCGCGCGTGCGGGAAACCCGCACAGCATGTCGGGGCGATGCGACATGGTGGCCAGCATCGGCGTTCTACGTCATGTGACGGATGTTTGGTGTGCAGGGGCGGTGTACACTCCTTGGCACATGCGGAACTCACTGCCATCGGCCGACGCACTGCGTGCACATGTAAGTCGCTACGAACGCCCGGAGACCGCGCGGGCGTGGTGGGCCTTTGCGACGTCGCTGCCACCGTTTCTGGTGCTGTGGTGGCTGATGCATCGCTCGCTCTCGGTGTCGTATCTGCTCACACTCGCGCTGGCGTTTCCGGCGGCTGGCTTTGTGGTGCGCACGTTCATTGTGCAACACGACTGTGGGCACGGCAGTTTTGTCGCGTCGCGCCGGTGGCGAACGATCATTGGGCGCCTGTGTGCGCCGTTTACGCTGCTGCCGTACGGCTACTTCCGACATTTTCACGGTACGCATCACGCGACGTCCGGGAACCTCGACAAGCGTCACGTCGATATTGAAACGATCACACTGCGCGAGTATCGCACCATGTCGCCGTCTGCGCAGCGTCGTTACCGCCTGATGCGGCATCCCGTCGTGATGTTCGGACTCGCGCCGGTCTTGTACTTCGTGATCATGATGCGACTACCGATGTTTGCGCGCGCCGAGTGGAAGCGCGAGCGCCGCAGCATGCTGATGACGAACGTGGTGATCGTGTTGGTGGTGTCGTTGATGGTGAGTCTGGTGGGCTGGCGCGATTTTCTGCTGGTGCAGGGGCCCGTAACCGTGATTGCATCCACGGTTGGCATGTGGATGTTCTATGTGCAGCATCAGTTCGAAGACACCTACTGGGCGGAAGACGGCGAGTGGGATTTTGTGCGAGCCGCACTCGAAGGCTCGTCGTACTACGCGTTGCCTCGTGCACTGGCATGGTTCACCGGATACATCGGATATCACCACATCCATCATTTAAGTCCGCGCGTGCCGTCGTATCGACTGGTTCAATGCCACGAGAACACCGCACTGTTCGCGAACGTACGGCAGATTTCGTTGCGCGAAGGATTTGCGTGTGCGCGGCTCGCGCTGTGGGATGAAGAGACCCGACGGTTGGTCGCGTTGCCGACCGCGCGATAGCAGCACGCTGCCGTCTGTGGTGATCAGCAATCGCCGGCGAATTGCGATACGGCGTGCAGTGGTGTAGTGGTAGAGATGACTTCCGCACACTTGGATTCTCACGCCGACGCATCGTTCCCCTTTTCCACCGATGCAACGAACGAGCGCGGGCAGCCGCTCTATCTGCCTGACGCGCGCCAACTTGTGCCGCCGCCGCGTGCGATTACCGCGATCACACTCGGCGCTGGTGCACGTGGGAACGTGTACGGCAACTTTGCGCTCTCATACCCGGATCATTTGCAGATCGTTGGCGTTGCGGAGCCGTCGCCGGTGCGCCGCGATGGTTACGGAGATCGGCATAACATACCAGACGACGCTCGGTTTGTGGACTGGGAAGAAGTATTTGCCAGGCCGAAGTTTGCTGACGCGATCATTGTGAGCACACCCGATCAGCTGCACTTCGCGCCGTGCATGGCAGCGCTCGACGCGGGCTACGATGTACTGCTCGAAAAGCCCATCGCGCCAACCGAAGACGAGTGTCGCGCGTTGCTGGCGCGGGCACGCAGCACGGGGCGGATCGTGGCTGTATGTCATGTGCTGCGCTACGCGCCGTACTTCGCGCACATGCGGCAGCTCATTCGCAACGGAGCGATTGGTCGACTGGTGAACATTCAGCACATGGAGCCGATTGGTCATGTACACATGGCGCATTCCTATGTGCGCGGCACGTGGCGGTCGAGCAGTTCGTCTACGCCAATCATTCTCGCCAAGTCCAGTCACGACCTCGACATTCTGCGTTGGCTGGTGGACCGCCCCACGCGTGACCTGCAGGCCTTCGGTGCGCTGTCGTGGTTCACGGCGGACAACGCGCCTGATGGCAGCACCGCCCGCTGCACCGATGGCTGCACGGTAGAACGCTCCTGCCCCTACTCGGCGCTGCGCATTTATCACGAACAGCGGCAACGATTGTACGTGTTCAACCTCGCGGCTGACGAACCCACACGCGGTGACGACATTCTGCATGCGCTGCGCACATCCGACTACGGGCGCTGCGTCTATCGCATGGACAACGATCAGTGCGATCACTACACGGTGAACTTGCGATTCGAGGATGATGTCACGGCGTCGTTCAGCATGGATGCCTTCACGCCCATGAGTGGTCGACGCACGCGTGTGATGGGTTCACACGGTTATCTCGACGGCGACATGCAACATCTCGAAGCGCATGATTTCCGCACAGGGCGTGTGACCCAGTGGATCAGCGATGTTGTCGAGGAGAGCAACGACGACGCGCAGTCCGGACACGGTGGTGGCGACTGGCGTATGGTCGCGGATTTTGTGCAGGCCGTCGCTCATCAAGATGCGTCGCGATTGACGTCGACCATTGCGCAGTCAATCGAGAGTCACCTGATGGCGTTTGCCGCGGAGCGCAGTCGGGCGCGGGGCACAGTGGAGGCGGTGCAGGTGTAACGGCAACAGCGCCAACCCTGTGGCCACCCGCTCAGTGCCAGCGACGATATGTCGAGCGCCACAATGCCGTCGTCACGATATCGAACGTGAATGAATGTGCCGTCGTTGGCAATCCATCCGTAGCCCGGAATTATTCGTCGCGCGATCAGTACACCCTGCTCCGGATCGATCACATCGAGCACGGTGCGATACATTCTCCCGTTCATCTCGTCGGCCAGGCGGACGTCACTCGAACTGCGATCATACTCGGCCTCAAGCACTTCCCAGTTGTCGACGTGCGTGTGATGGGCAACCCAGAGCTTTCCTGCTGCGTCAGGCACAACACTCGCGATTCTGAACGGTGGACGATACCGAAGTCGACGAGGGCGTTTCTCCGCACCGGATGGTATTTCATCCGGTGCCGGCAATGAATCAAAGAATGCCTGCACCTCCGCTGTTGAGTTGAACACGTACCACCACGGTGTGGCAACCGTAACAACGCGTGAGACGCGTCCCAACGTATCACTGCGCTCCAAACGATACTGTCCGCTCTCCGAAAGCCAGAACCATTGGCCGTCGAGACGAGGCGCGAGTGTGCGTTCCGATGTGCCGCCACCAAAGATGTCTTCCGTACCGAAGCTTCGGAGCAGCATTCCGTCGGCCCCAACGACGTGCAGGGGGAGCGCTGCGTTCTCACCAGCTGCGAGCGACGCATTGATGATCAAGTCTCCGTTCGTGGCATACAGGATGGCGCGGGGTGCACTGGGCAACGTCCCACCACGCACGTATCGCCCGTCGGGAGCAAAAACGGAGACGCGCCGGTAGCTGTGCGCGAGCACGACTGAATCGCCCTCCGTTACGGCAATCGCTTCAACCCGTTCGTGTTCACCGGGCCCGCTTCCGTGTCTGCCGAGTGTTCGTTCAATCGTGCCGTCCGCTCGATACACGATTACCGGCTCAAATCCGTTATCGCGCACGGCCGCGATGGTTCGTCCACGACTGTCGCGCGCGATGACAGGTGTGCGCGTAAGAAGAACCGAATCTGATTCGCTACCGAGCGAAACGAGTGGTGTCAGTTCAATAGCGCACGCCGCGCACTCGGCGATCGTATCGCGGATGGCATACTCGGCGAATGCTCCACTGCTGATCGAGGGCGTCGCGCCGGCTTGAGTTGCGCGATCACGGTTCTGTTCGGGGCTTGCACATGCGAGGAACAGCAGGCACTGCACCCCGGCACGCAGTGCGACCGTATTGTTGCGCCTTGCGTGAGGCACTTACATCCGGACGAACAACGCACACCCGGCGTTCTGTGGCGACATCATCGTTCCCCTTCGGTTGACATGGCGAACTGCCCCTGAATCCAAGTTTGCCACCGCGACGTTTCGCGCGCCACGTGCTCGTCGGCCTGATCGCCGTACATGTAGAGCGTCATCGTCGCCATCACCATGTCGCCAAACTCGATGGTGCCAAATGCGCCGGTGCCCGGACCGGGCGTGTCGAGCCGCAGCAGCACACCGTATGGGTTGTCATCGACGTGTTCGACCACTCCGCCGAGCTCGGGCGCGCCGCGAGGAGCGGTCCAACGCTCCCCAGCGGGCACGCCGTTCAGGCCCAGCGCTGACGTGAGCGCCGCCCAAGCTTCGCGTGCCGAGCCGGGCACGGGCACCATGATGCGCATGATGGCCGAGTGAAAGCCGCGGAAGTGCGTGAGATACAGCCGCAGCACGCGGGCGATCCCCGGCCAGCCTTCTTCGGCGCCGGTGAGCTGTCCGTCCCAGTCGTCGGTGCTGGCGAACAGACTCTGTACTATGCGGATCACACAGACATCGCCCGATTTCGCTTCCACGCTGAACTCCGTGGCAATCGGTGGAGAACCAGGTACCCAACCGGCGCCTTCGCGGGCGAAGAGTCGCGGTGGATCCCAAGCCGTGACCACTGACCTTGAGTCCATGGCGGGGCCAAAATCCAAGGTCAGCGCGGCGGGTTTCCCGTCTTCTCCCGCCTCGAACTCCGCCGGCACGAACCACGCCGAAATGCCGGGCCCGGTCGCAATGGTCTGCCAGACGTGTTCGGGCGTGCCGGGCACCTCGATCTCGATCTCGACGGAACGGCGACCGGTGGCTTCCTTTTTCACTGGCATACGGGCTCCTTGCACTCGGCAGGCTGAGGGAGTGGGTGGGCGACAATTACCAACCGGTGCGCTCTGCCGCCAGGTGCTAATGTGTCGTGATACTTTGCTATAAGTGTTCCGATTGTGTCTGTTAATTCTGCGGTGAAGGCTGCCCTGTCTTCGGAGGTTCTGAAGTGCACCTCGGTGTCGATCGACAGCGTGGCGAGCCGTTTGCCAGTCTCCGTCGCGCGCTTCACGAGGGCGCCGACCTCCCGAATAAGCCGCGCGCCCAGGGCAATCACGTAGCTGGCCGAGAGCCGGTCGACCTCGCGGTCCGGGTCCACGGCTACGGGGCCTAGTGCACTCGGCGATACCACGTACGAGGACGCGGTGGCCACCATCAGCCGTTCGGTAATGCCACCCCACTTTCGCTGCTCAGCCAGCCGCACTAACCCGTGCGCTTCAAGCGCGTTCAAGTGGTAGTTGACCTTTTGTCGCGTCAGGCCGGAGCGGGTGGCGAGCGTCGCGGCCGAGGCGGGGTGGGCCATTTGCGCGAGCAGTCGGCTGCGGATCGGTTCTAGCGCCACGGTGGCCGCGGCCGGGTCGTCGATGACGTGGATGTCGAGCATGCGCAGATCCTAGCTTTGACAAATATATTTGTCAAGCATCGTTCGTTAGCTCCGCTTGGGGTGTTCGTGCGCTCAGAGTACGTCAGGATGCGACGGTCTGAGACCGGCCCGGCGCCGCTCGAGGTAGCGGCGCGACCGCAGATCGGTAGTCAGCGCGATTGCCCGGTCGAACGCCTGCGCCGCCTCGTCCGCGTGTCCGGCCGCCTGCAGCAAGTGCGCACGGGTGGCCCACGCCGGCTGAAATCGCTGCACCGAGGGCTCGGCTATAGCATCGAGATTGGCAAGGCCAGCGATTGCGCCGTCCACGCGTCCAATCGCGGCGGCGAGTGCAACGCGTGCGCCGAGCGTTGGTGCAAACGTGAGCAGCGCATGGTACAGCGTTCGCAGTGCGCGCCAGTCGGTCACGCCGGACGTTGCTCGCGCGCAGTGTACCGACTGAATCGCTGCTTCAATCTGAAAACGACCGGGCCGACTTTGTGCATTCGCGCGATGCAAGCAGCGCTCACCAACTGCAATGCGTTCGGTGTCCCACTTTGACGTATCCTGTTCGTCGAGCGGAACGAATGTGTCGGCATCGCCACGCGCGGATTGTCGTGCCAGTGAGAGTGAAATGAGCGCTGCTAATCCAAGCACTTCAGGTTCATCGGGCAGCAACTCAGCGAGCGTTGTCGCGAGATAGTGCGATTCCTCGGCCAGCGACTCGCGTTGTTCCGTGCCGGCCACGAGCGGAAAATCAATTGCAAACGCACCGTAGATTGCTTCAAGCACTGGTGTGAGACGCTCAGCAAGCCTCTCGCGCTCCGGCACAACAAACGGAATGCGTGCATCACGAATTCGGCGTTTGGCGCGCACGAGTCGTTGCGCCATCGTTGACGTTTGCATGGCGAACGCATGCGCAATCTGCTCGGCGCCAAAACCAAGCACCGCTTGCAGCATGAGCGGAGTGCGAGCCGCCGGATCGATTGCGGGATGTGCGCACACGAAAAGCAACGCCAGTCGTCGATCAGGGAGCTCTGCCGGATCGGACGGCAGCACGATTGGCAGCTCGCTGCCGAGCGCGACGTCGTCAATCGGATCGTTCAGTCGATGCGCTGCAGAACGTTGTACATCACTGCGCCGATTGCGCGCGACAGCGAGTAGCCAGGCTTCCGGGTTGTCGGGAATGCCGGTGCGTGGCCATGTCTGTAGCGCTTGCGCGAAGGCGTCTGACAAAAAATCTTCCGCGGCTTCGATGTCGCCGTCACGCGACGCAAGAATCGCGAGCAAGCGACCGTACGCGCTGCGCGCCAACTCCTCGGCGCGCAACGCGGGATCAGTCATCATGCGAATGCAGTGCGTTGACGTGCCGCGCGATCACGCGTTGGTCCATCCACCGTCCACAAAACGCACCGCCGAGGGGCGAATCTCAATCGTGCCCCACTGCGCCGCCGGACAGCGTTCGGCCCACGCCAGCGCCGCATCAAGATCGTCAACGTCGATCATGAAAATGCCGGCGAACGCTTCCTTGGTTTCGGCGAACGGGCCGTCCTGTACCTGCAGCGTTCCTTGTTTGACAGACAGACTCGTGGCACTGGCGATGGTTTGCAGCACCTCCGCTGAGCGCAGCACGCCTGCATCGTCGAGCGCTTTGGCGTAGGCGTGAAATGCCGACATGCCTTCGGCGATTTCTTCTTTGGTGAGCGTGGAAACGGCGGGCTGCGGGTAGTGGACGAGCAGGGCGTAGCGCATGGTGGTTTCTCCGTGTTCAGAGCAAGTGGTGTAGCTGGGTATCTGAATGACGGAAAAGGCGCTTCATTCTCGACACGAAGGCAAGGAATTCGACAGAGTGCCTGCGGATTTCAGTGCCTGAACATGGTGACGGGCCACTTATCAGCGAGCGAAGTGTCCGCGCTCGCACGAGCGGTCCACCGTCGTACTTGCCCGGAGTCGAGCGTTGCACCGAGCGACCACAGTTCATCGAACATGCGGAGCAATCGCTCAGCACGCACGCGGGGACGTGGCAGCCAGTCGCGAACCGTTGAGTCCGGCGACGGGTCGTAGTACGGCTGCATGAATGGTGTGATGTCAAACGTGGGCACGTTGCCGGCCCAGTGTTCACGTGGTCGTAGTTGCGCGGCGAACAATCCGCTGCGCGTGTCGGGCAACCAACGTGCACTGCGACTCCATGGCACCGGTCGGCAGTCAGCTCCGTAGTCCCACGGCACAAGCACGACTTCGCGTACACCAGCCGGGAGTGCGCGCCGCGCACGCGCTCCGAGGCGATCAACGCTCACCCGTTGTCCGTAAATAGTGCGCGCCGTGCCGGGTCCGAAGTGACCCGCCTGTTCGGAGAACGTGCGCGAGCCGGCGCCGGCGAGTACTGTGTCGGGAAGCGGCGTGCCCATGAACTCAAGGCGACTGGCGCGTCGGATTTCCCACGGTGACACGAGTGAGCACGCGTGAGCCGCTGGAGCCACGATAAGCCCTATTGCCGTGGACACCAACACAAGGCGAACACATTGCCGAAGAGTTCGCGCACTCAATTTGTTAACGAGCAAGCTCATAGATACTCCACGGTGACACGCGCTCTTCGTTGACCCACGGCTGGTTGTCTGCCGCCGTGCCGAGCGGACGGTGAATATTCTTCACCGTCAGCCCCGCACGACGGTACAGCTCCAGGTAATCATCTTCGATCCAGTACACATCATCAATCGGACGCTGGTCGCTGCCGTCGAGCATGATCGTGCGCACAATGTCGCCTGTACGTGCGGTGCGGTTCTCTTCGAATTGACGTGTGGAGAATGACAGCCATTCGTGTTGATACATCTCGGGTGCACTCGCGAGATTGATCACACGTCCGTTGGGACGCAGGCGTTCAGCGAACGCGCGGAACAAGCCAACGCGGTGATCCCAACCGGGAATGTTGTCGAACGTGAACGACGCAAAGACCACGTCGTACTGCGCGTCTCCGAGTGCGTCGAGACTTCCGTCGGGCAGTTGACGGTAGTCGCCATCCGGATCGATGCGACGCGCGTGCGACAGCATCTCGGCGGAGATGTCAACACCAGTCACGGTGTAACCGAGTTTGCGGAGAAAGCGTGAGGAACGTCCGGCGCCGCAACCAAAGTCGAGTGCGGTGGCGCCGGGTGCGGCCTCGCCAATGATCGATGGCAGATCACGATACGCGAGATAGTACGTGCCCGGAAACTCAAGGCGCGCGTACGCTTCGGCGCGCGCGTTGTCGGCGTAGGCGTTGGTGAAGGTCATACTCACAACCTATAGCCCGCATTCGCCCTTGCGCACCAGAACGGTGATTGCTAATGTACAACCATATGGTTGTACGTGCTTCTCTCTCCGACGCCGAAACGGACCGGCTTTTTCGCGCGCTTGCCGACGCCACCCGTCGCGACATTGTGGCGCGATTGTTCGCCGACGAACCGGCCTCTGTATCGACGCTCGCCTCGCGCTATGACATGTCGTTTGCGGCCGTGCAAAAGCACGTCGCCGTGCTGGAAGACGCCGGTCTGGTGAGCAAACAGGCGCAGGGGCGAGAACGCATCGTGCGCGGTAATCCCGAACGTCTCGCCCAGGCACGCGCGCTGCTGCAGCAGCTCGAGCAGCACTGGGTCTCTCGCATCCGTCAGCTCGACGCATTGCTCGCCGAACCCCGTCCGCCCAAGGAGTAGTCATGCCCATCACGCACATCTCGTCAGACCCGCACCACCTCACGATGACCGTGGTCGCCGACTACCCCGTCCCCGTCGAGCGACTCTGGGACGCTTACGCCGATCCACGACAACTCGAGCGATTCTGGGGCCCCGAACAGTGGCCGGCCACGTTCACGCGGCATGACATGGCCGAAGGCGGGCAGTCGCACTACGTCATGACCGGTCCCGATGGCACGAAGGCTGGCGGCTGGTTCCGCTTCCTCTCGGTTGAGCCGATGAAGCGTTTTGAAGTAGAAGACGGGTTCGGCGACAGCGCCGACGCGCCGGCCGAAGGTATGCCAACCATGCACATGGTCTTCAACTTCGAGTCGACGTCGACCGGCTCACGCCAGACTACGGTGACCACGTTCCCCAGCGTGGAAGCGATGGAGCAACTGGTAGGCATGGGCATGATGGAAGGCATGAAGTCGGCCATGGGTCAGATCGACGCGGTATTGGCTGACCTCAAGTCGTTTGCGTCGAGCCTCGCGACCGACGCACAGTTACTGAGCGACACGCAGGTGCGTGTGAGCCGAGTGATTCGTGGAAGCGCGGCGGAGGTTTGGCGCGCGCATCACGAACCCAAGCTGATGCAGCGTTGGCTCACCGGACCTGACGGATGGTCCATGCCCGTGTGCGAGATCGCGCTCAACGTTGGCGAGCGCTATCGCTACGAATGGGAATCGGCCGACGGCGCGCAGCGCTTTGGTTTTGAAGGGGAGCTGCTGGAAATCGACGCGCCGTATCGCGCTGTAACTACCGAGCAGATGATTGGCACGGATGGTCCCGCGGTACACAATCAACTCACGCTGACACCGCTGCACGAAGGCACGCTCGTGAGCCTGCTCATCACGTATCCCACCAAAGAATTGCGCGACATGATTCTTGGTACGGGCATGACAACCGGCATGGAAGCGAGTTACGCGAGACTTGAGCGCGAGGTGCTTGCCGCGTAGCTCAGAGCGGACGCACCCAGATGTTACGAAAGCGCACGCGTTCATTGTGATCCTGCAATGCAATCGGAAGTGCGCTTTCGTGTGCGTCGTACGGCGCGCGCACCGTGTGTGATGTGGGGCCCATCAGCGCGCGATTGTTGTGAATGAGCACACCGTTGTGTCGCACCATCATGCGAGCCGAATCGCGCAGTGAACCATCGGGTGCAAAACGCGGCGCGCGAAACTCAATGTCAAAGCTGTTCCACTCGCCGGGCGGCGCCGTCACGTTCACCATCGGCGGATACTGGCCATAAATCGCACCCGCTTGTCCGTCGGGGTACGTGGGATTGTTGTACGAGTCGAGCACCTGCACTTCGTATTGACGCATCAGAAACACGCCGCTGTTGCTGCGGTTCTGATCCGTACCCACGGGCGGATTTGCCGTGCTCCACTCCACATGCAGATACACGTCGCCAAACGACTCGCGTGTTTCGATGCCGCCAGACCCTGGCACCACTTCAAAACTGCCGTCGGGCAGTGCACGCCACGGTGCGGGATTGCCGCCGGAGTGGAACGCCGCGAGCGAGAGCACGGTGGCGTTCGCGGGTGGTGCGACAGGCGCGGTTAGTGCGGGCGCGCGTTGAACGGGTGGTGCGGGACGCTCGCGTGAGTGCTGGGGCCAGGCGGTTGCTGATTGTGCAGAAATGTGAGGAGTGAGCAGCGCGCACATCAACGTTGTTGAGAGCGTGGCAGCGAGTATCGCCGAAACGAGCGGGGCACGCGATTTCATGGTTCGTCAGGTGAGTTACGTCTACCAAAGCACCGATAATACTGAACTTGCGAATCGGTGCGAGCGCTGGGTCAAGCGAACTCCGTATCTGGCGAACCATACGATCCGCATGGTTGTAAGGCAAATGCTCCGGGCGTGCGTCAGGGCTGTCGCCTCACGATTGCAGCGATGATGACCCTGTCGATTTCTTGACATCGCAATCGACAACACTACAGAACCTGTACATCACCCTTGGAGGAAGCATGCGCACACTGATTGTCACAACTTTTCTGTCCCTCGACGGCGTAATGGAGGCGCCCGGTGGAGGCACACATCCACACGCGGGCTGGACATTCAAGAACATCCCGTTTGTCGAGGCGGCCTACGAAATCAAAGGTCGAGAACAGGCAGAGGCCGGTGCCTTGCTGTTCGGACGTGTGAGCTACGACGAGTTCGCACCAGTCTGGCCAACGATGGAAGAGTTCGCGGAGTACAATGCAATGCCGAAGTTCGTAGTCTCGTCAACGCTGAGTAATCCGGAGTGGAGCAACACCACCGTACTGCGTTCTCTGGATGACGTCGCAACGCTCAAGTCCATCAACGCGCCTGGTACGATTCTCGTACATGGCAGCGGCGCACTCGCACGCGGCCTTGCGGCCGCAGGGCTTGTAGACCGCTATCACCTCCTCACCTTTCCCGTCACCCTCGGCGCAGGCAAGCGACTCTTCGACCACACGACCGACAGTTACGCGAATCTCGCGCTTGTTGAGCACGAGGCGTACAGCAATGGTATCGTGAAATCTATCTACGATGTCGTTCGATAGGGCGGGCGTGTGACGCTACGGCGCCTTGGGCACGGCCTCCCGATTCCACACAAACCGCTTGAGAAACGCACCCATGCGATCGAACGTATCAATCCAGTTCGCATGTAGCATGCTCTCGTGCAAATCGTCCGGCACCACCATGAGCTCATGATATACATTGCGCGCGCGCAATAACTGCACGAGGCCGACCGTCTGCGCAAAGTCCACGTTGCGATCATCATCACCGTGCACAAGAAACACAGGGCTCTTCCAGCCATCAATTGCACCAATCGCCGACGACTTGAACGCGAGGCTTGTAGAGTCGAGCACATAGTCGTACTGATGCACACCGGCCATGTCCACGCCGGCCACAAAGATGTCGCTGTTGCGCGCGAGTGCCTGTGACGCGAGCAGGCCACCGTACGACAATCCCCAGATGCCAATGCGGGTGGTGTCTACATTGGCGTGCTGCTGCAAGTACCGCGCACCGGCGAGCACATCGAGATACTCACTGTTGCCCGCCGCGCGTGCGCCTGGTGCATCGCGAAAACTCTTGCCGTAGCCCACGCCACGGCGGTAGTTCACACTCAGCACCACATACCCCAGATCGGCCAGCCACTGATTCGCGGCGTACGACCAGTGATAGAACTGCATGTAGTGATACGCGGGCAGCATTTGCCGCCGCGGACCGCCGTGCACAAACACAATCGCCGGACGTTTCTCGCCGGGCTTCATGTCTTTTGGCAAGAACAACTGATTGCTGATCTCGAGTCCGTCTGATGCTTTGGTGGTGATGATCTGCGGCACGACATGTTTCTCTTTGGGAAAGTCCGCGCCGAGCGTGGGGAAGATGATGCGCGGCTCGCCGCCGGTTGTTGGGACGAGGGCAACGGATGCAGGCGTGCGAGCACCGAATGCGAGCACGGCCACATGTTTGCCACTCGCGAGCGGCTGCGGATATGTCTCCACACCGTCGCCTTTGGTGAGCTGCACCGGCGTGCCACCACCACTCGGCACACTCCAGATATGACGACGTTCAATGTCGCCCGCATTGGTGGTGTAGAACATGGTGCGTCCACCGTCGCGCGACCACGCAACGGACGTTGCGTCTTCGATCAATCCGTTGGTGGTGGTAAGACGCACGGTGTCCCCGCCGGTAGCGGGAATCGCGTACCAGCGTTCGTACTCGTCACCCGGAATGTTCACTGGAAATGCAATGTGATCGCCGGCCCACGTCATACCGTTGAGCGTGGTGATCACGCGCTCGTCCACCGCGTTGTGCCACACTTCTTTTGCGGGGATTTGTGCCGACACGAGCGGTGACGAAATGTTTTTTGCGCTGCCAACATCGGCGACCATGAGCGCGAGTCGGTAACCACCGGGCAGTTGCGAGGTAAAGAATCCCGGTGATCGCACAAGATTGTTTTGTCCTGCCGTGACGGATGTTGACGCGGGTGCGCCACCACCGCATCCACCGAACGGATTGCCGTTGCCAGGTGGTACGCGCAGTTGTTGTCCGAACGGCGTGCCGGGCCTGCGCGAGAACGCGATGTAACGACTGTCGGGTGACCACACCGGCGTGCCATCACAATCCACACCCGGCGCGACGTATTGCACGCTGCGCGTGGCCACGTCGTACACCACCACGTACGAGTGATGTTCGCGCTGACTCACAAACGCAATGCGCCTACCGTCGGGCGACCAGCGCGGCGTTTCGTTGCGTCCCCACAACTTGATGAGTGGCACACCGCCGGTGTCCATCGCACCGACCGGGCCGGTACGCGCCACGCGCGCGCGATAGATCTGTCCATCACGTGTGAAGAGCACAAAACGTCCGTCGGGAGACAACACCGGACCCGCGCCCTCGGCCACGCGCCACGGCGCACCGCCACTGCTGCGCACCGCCCAGATCGCACGCTCGGCGCCTTGCGGATCGTGATTCGGGTTGGCCACCCAACCCCAGCGGTTGGGCGCCGAGCCGCGCACGAATACAATGAGGCTGCCGTCGTCTGAGATGTTGACGTCGGTGAGGTCGATGCCGTCGTCCTTCAAGAAGTTCGTCAGGCGACGCGGCGTGAAAGCGGGCGCTGCGGCGGTGTAGACGTTGCGCAGGCCGCGGTCGTACACCATGAACGCAACGCGGTCGGTCTTTCGGGCGGAGACCAGCGTCAGCGGGGATGCGGGAGACATCCACGGGGCGATGGTGGGGACGGTGGCAGTTTGCTGCGCGACTGCCGTGGCGGGCAGCGCGGCCAGGACACCAAGGGCGAGGATCGCGGCGAGGCGCGTTATGTGATGCGATACGCGGGGAGTCATGCTGCGCACTGGGTGGACGTGATGGAGTGCCGACCACGGTCAATCGGCGATCAGTCCGAAAGTGCGACGCGTCTGCCTTGTTGTCGAGATCGTCGCGCGGCGCGGCACCGATGTTGGGCGGCCGTGTGGACGGACTTGGCGTTTGTGGAGTCAGCTCAAAAGGCGACTACTGCACCGTGAGTCGACGCTCGACGGCAACGAGGCTGTCATCGGGCGTCACGCGACCGACCACGCGAACCACGGCAATACCGGCGGTCGCAAACACCAGACGCACCGCACGACGTTCCACTCGCAGCTCCATCGTGCACGCTCCGGTTGGCAGCGGCCGGTACTCGCGCTGATACGGCACAATCGTCGCGCGTAAACCGGAAACGTTCGCAACGGTCGTATCGGGGCCAATACAGCCGCCGCCGTACGTGGTGACGTAGACGTCTACCGGCTCGTTGCGGCGCACGGTCGAGGGAAGCTGGATGACGGCGGTATCAGATCCTGACATCTGAATGCGACCCACGCGGAGCGCAGTTGCCCCTGCGCGCAGCGGCTCTTCGGCGAGCGGCAGTTCAGATGTTGAGACGGGGCTTTCCGTTGGGGCGGTGCCACACGCCAGCGCCGCGAGGCAGACGAGAAGTGCGGAAATAGTTCGCATGTATACTTGCATACCCGCGCGGGGAGGGGATTGACCACCTCGGTTCGCACAGCGCGTTCATTGCAGCACTAACTGTGCGAATCGTCATGCGCGCAACACAAAACGCGATGTGGGTGCTACCTCGTCATTCAGTGTGCGTGCGATAGGCGATGCGCATCGCGATCGCCGCGATCACAAAGCCCACGCAACCGCCGATAACGATTTGACGAAGCACCACCACTCCGATCGCTTCCCCTACGACTGTGCCAAGCGCGCAAAACATGATGGCGCGATGGAGTGGCACATGGCGAAGCAGGAGCCACGTTATCGCAGGCGCGCCGACCGCTCCCACTGCGGCGCCCACTGTTCCGCCAAACAGCACGCCGAATGGAATGGCCGTACGCCAAACAAAAGCGCCACTGTCGACTACCTCAATTGCGACTAACAAGGCTGTACCAAGTGCGAAACCGACCACACTACCAATGCCGGCGAGAAGCGCCGTCGCTCCGAGCCGTGTCATCGGTTTTGTGCGCGGCGAGATGCTGAGCTCTGGTTCTGATTTCATCAGGATTGGTTCAACAGCTGCATTGCACTCGGCAAGCGGGCGCTTACTGCACCGTCAATCGACGCTCCACAGCGATCAGCTCGTCATCTCGCGAGCTGCGACCGACTACGCGTACCACGGCGATGCCTGAGGTCGCAAAGATAAGAGGCACGGTGCGGCGTTCGATTCGCAACGCCAACGTGCACGCGCCGCTCGCTGGTGGTTGGTACTGGCGCTGATACGGCACAACAACAGCACGCAAACCTGACACGGTGGCGACCGTTGTATCGGCGCTCACACAACCGCCGCCGTAGGTAGTGACGGAGACGTTGACGGGCTCACCTCGGCGCGCAGCTGATGGGGTTTCGACAATCGCACTATCGTACTCGCTCAAATAGATGCGCCCCACGCGCAACGCGCTTGTTCCTTCACGCAGCGGTTCCTCGGCAAGCGGGAGCTCCCTGTTTGAGGGAGACGTTTCTGCTGGCGTTTCGCCGCAGGCCAGCGCCATGGTGCAAGCGAGGAGGGCAACGAGAGTTCGCATCAACCTGCATACCCGTAAAGGGCTCGGATGGACTAGGCGCCTGGCGAGGTGGGTCACACGCGCAACCGCAGAGCCTCACTGCTGCCGGAGCTCGTAGATGGCGATGCGCTGCACATCCATCGTATCACGCTCCACAACTGCTACACGACGGCCGAGCACTGCTTCCAGGCGCGTGTGCTCAGGCAAGACTACTCTCGCGATCGCAGATCCATCAGGCTTCACGATGGACCAGTACGCACCGGACAGCTGAAACTCAAACCCAAGACGTGTCGCTTCGAATTGCTCTACCCACACGAGCTGTTCGGAATCAACAAGTACACGTCCAATCGCCGGCCGATCAACGGGCAAGATCTCGGGTCGAAAGCTTTTGTCGAACGCGCGTTGAGCACGCTCCAGTAGATGCGATCGGAGGCCAGTGCAACGAACGGTTGATTCGAGAACGGAAGTCGAGCGTCGCCAGTCGCGTCCGCACCGGTATACATCCCGTTGAATGGGGAAGACGTGTGCAGGATGCGACCGCTACGGTCACGCAGTGTCAGCTGTGCCTGCATCGGCCAACGACGAACCACTTCACCAGTGGTGAGCGTAGGCCTTGGTGTCGTTGCGAGCTGCAAAACAACCAGCAGCGAATCCTGCCATGGCCACGCGTCTGCGGGCCAGGCCTCAAGCGAGCCACCATCGAGCGGTCCGACCTGTCTCACAAAGCCAGCGTTGACGTGCCAGAACGAAAGCCGACGAAGCGATGCATCGTACGTCGCGATGGTATCGCCCGACATCGATGACACGGACACGATGCTTCGCATCTCTCCAAGCCCCGCGCCGTCGCGTCCCAAGGCACGGAGATACCGACCGTCGGCGTCAATCACAGCGAGGCGGGTGGCGCCGAGATCAGCAGCAACGAGGTTGCCATCGCTGAGCCAGCGGACAGGGCCGATGAGGGCAAGCGCCGTGGAGTCTCCGGTACTGGCGCCAGTGAGAACACGCACGGGTTGGTCTGCGAGTCTCTATTCAGGCAGAGTCTCGGGCGCACGCACGAGGTCAAGCGAGTCTGTTGCTCACCGCCGAAAGTCCAACAAGCTGCTCGCTCAGCGTCCACAACCGTTCGTTGCGACGAGCGTCACTGGCCCGCGCCGAAAGTGGTTGCGAAAAGGCCTGGCGTCCGGCGCGCTGCCGATTGCCCCAGCTCCAGTGCACACCGCTCTGCGCAAACGCGGAGTCGGCGACCACCTGCGCCACGCGCTCACCCGCCAACTCCTGCGTGACGTACCCCTTCGTGATGTACTTCTGAAAGCGCGGAAAAATTATTTGAAACGCGCGCGGCGTGTGGCGGAACAGCGGCGTATCCGCCACGCACCCCGGATAGAGCGTGTTGAACACGATCCCGGTGCTTTCATGGTGCCGACGATGCAGCTCTCGGCTCATGATCATGTTGCACAGCTTGCTGTCTTTATAGGCCTTGCCGGCCTTGAATGGCCCGCCGTCAATCATGGCCACCGGTGCCCGGAAGCCGGATTCGAGTCCCGCCAGATCACCCAGATCCGCCGGCGCGGGAATCGGGATCTTTCCACCGAACTCTTCGCTGTTGGCGGTCACGGTGCCGAGCGTGATCAAGCGGCGCGACGGCCAGCTCGAATGCTGCAGATCGTCCAACAGCAGCCGGGTCAGCAGGAAGTGCCCGAGGTGGTTCGTCGCCACGCTCAGCTCGTAGCCTTCGGGCGAACGCTGCGGCTCCTTAAGACGCGGCAGGTACACGGCGGCGTTGAGTACGAGCGCGTCGAGCGCACGCCCCGTGGCGTGAAACGCACGTACAAAGTCACGCACGCTGGCTAGCGAGCCCAGATCGATATGCAGCAGCGTGTAGCGTGACGGATCGATGCCGAGCACGTCGGCGGCAGCCTTGGCCTTGGTGAGGTCTCGGCAGGCCATCACCACGTGCCAACCGCGTGCAGTCAGCGCTTTCGCGGCGTACAAACCTACTCCGGAGGAAGCGCCGGTAACGACTACGCAGGGCGTGTAGTCGAGCAGGGCGTTATCAATCATCCGCCCCCAGCTCATCCCCCGGCGCATGCACCGTCACCGGCCCTATCGCAAGCGCCTCAAGCGGCCCCTGCAACACCTCCGGCGGCCCCACCACCACAATCTGCAGCTGCTGCGGATCCAGATGCGTCTTCGCCACGCGCAACACATCCCCAGCGGACACCGCCCTCACCCGCGCGCGGTACGTGTCGAAGTAGTTGCTCGGCAGTCTGAAGATCTCCACATTCGCGAGACCGCCAGCAATCGCGGCCGTGGTCTCAAAGCGAATCGGAAACACACCGTCCAGATACGACACCGCGAGCGACAACTCTTCGTCGCTCACTGCTTCTGTGCGCATGCGCTCAATCTCGGCCAGCGCTTCACGCACTGCGTCGGCGCACTTGTCCGTTTGCACCGCACTCGACACTTCAAACGGACTCGCCGCGCGGCGCCAATCGAACGCGCTGTGCGCACCATACGTGTAACCGTGTTTCTCGCGCAAATTCATGTTCAAACGCGACGAGAACAAGCCGCCCAGAATCGCATTCATCACCACAAGCGGGAAATAATCCGGGTGTGAACGCGGCACGGCGACATGACCAAGCCGCAGCTCCGTTTGCTGCGCGTCGGGCTTGGCCACCAGGTGAATGCGCCGATCATTGAACCGGCGCGATGCGTCGGGCGCCTGCGTTTCAACAAACGCACCTTGCCAATCGCCAAGATGTTTGGTGGCCATGGCAACGGCGTTCTCCACCGTGCAATCACCAACCACCAGCAACGCCGTCGCATCCGGCACAAAATGTTCAGCGTGAAACTGCACAATGTCTTCACGCGTGATAGCAGGAATGCTGCGCTCATCACCACCCGCCAAGCGCGCAAAACGTGATGTTGAGCCATACAACAAACGGTTCAGCGCCACATCAGCAAGTCCGCGTGGCTCGGCACGAATTTGCGTGAGATCCGACAAACGCTCTTCCGCCAACCGCTGCATTTCCGCTTCAGGAAACGACGGCGCACGCAACACTTCTGCGAGCACCGCAAACGCATCACCCGCACGCTCGGTGAGCGCCGTGAGTTGCACAATGCTCGAATCCCAGTCAGCGCCGGTATCAAGCACTGTACCAAGCGACTCCACGCGCTCCGCCAACTCAAGCGCCGACATCGTAGACGTACCTTCCGCCAACGCACGCCCTGTGAGCACAGCCAGGCCATGCTTGCCAACCGGATCACGCGTTGCACCTGCTTCCACAACCGCGAGCACCGTCACCACCGGATGCGCATGCACTGGCGCCACGAGCACACGCAATCCGTTGGGCAGAATGCGCGTCTGAAACGCGGGAAAGTTGTACGGACGCACTGCGCTCGGCGCGGGGCGCGGCGGTGCATCAGATACGGACGCAGATGCCGAAGCAGCCAACGGTGTCTCAGGTGATGCGCTCACGCGGCGGCCTCAGTCTCGGTCTCTTCTTCGATAGGCACATACAACAACGTGGCACGATTGTCAGCGCCGAGGTACTGACGTGCAAACGCGGTCACATGCGCCGCCGTGACCGCACGGAATCGGTTCGGTTGTTCGTTCACAAGCGCGGCATCACCAAAGTACGTGGCAAAGCGCGACAGCTGATCGGCCCGTTCAGCCGCCGACTGCAAACTTGTCACGAAGTGCGTTTCTGTCAGCGCGATCGCGCGCGCCACTTCCGACTCGACCACACCGTGCTCGTGCATGAGATCAAGTTCCGCATGCACCGCGGCTTCCAACTGTTCCGGCGTAATGTCTGGTAACGCGGTGACGTCGGCCACAAACAGATCCGCGCCTTTGGCCAAATCGAACGTGAAACACGAAGCCGACGACGCAATGCGCTGCTTGCGCACCAGCGACTTCTCAAACCGGCTCCCCGTTCGCAGCCCAAGAATCGCCGCACACACACTGGCCGCGTAATACTCATCCGTACCGAGCACCGGCATGCGCGAGGCCACGAACACACGCGGCAACGCACACGCGTCAGGCACGACTTCGCGCTTGGCCCCGCCGTAGGTAAACGGCACCGACATATCGGGAAGCGGTGGCCGCTCCCCACCCTTCGGTACCGAACCAAAGTACGTGTCCACCAGCGCCCGGGCCTCAGCACCAGAAAAATCGCCGGCAATGGTCAACACGGCGTTGTCTGGCGTGTAGTACGTGCGGAAGAACTCGGCGATATCCTCCAGTGAGGCCGCGTCGAGGTCGTCCATGCTCCCGATCAGCGAGTGGTGGAACGGATGCTCCGGCGGAAAACAGAGCGCCGGCAGCTTCTCCCACCACGTGCCGTAGGGCTGGTTGTCCACGCTCCAGCGACGCTCATTCTTTACCACGTCGCGTTGCGTGTCGAGTTTTGGCTGCGTCATGGCCGGTAGGAGACGCGCCATGCGGTCGGCCTCCAGCCAGAGCGCCAGGGCGAGCTGGTTGGAGGGTAATGTTTCGTAGTAGTTCGTTCGATCGAGCCAAGTGGACCCATTCAGGGTACCACCAGCGCGCTGCACAAACTCAAAGTGTTCGTTGGCGCCAACGTTCTCGGAGCCCTGGAACAGCATGTGTTCGAACAGGTGGGCAAAACCGGTACGCCCCGCGCGTTCGTTGGCCGAACCCACGTGGTACCACAAATTGACTGCGACGATCGGCGCCGTGTGATCTTCAGAGAGCACCACATGGAGACCGTTCGGGAGGCGATAGCTCTCGACGGGGATCTGCATCTCCTAAATTGGCGTACGTGTCACGTGCGTCGGAACCCCGCGCGCCGCAATTCGTCGCAACAAACCGCCTGAACTTCGCGAACCCTCGATGCTTTCCCGACCTTTTCTTTCCGCGCAAGTGTTTGGTGCTGTCGTGTTGATGACGCTGCTGAGCGCGTGCGACAGCGAGCCGCGCGTCGCGTCAACACTCACCAGCGATGGGCCCGTCACGTTTACGGCGGCCGTCAACGCCACGATTGCTGCGCCCGCTCCGGCGGTCATCGTGTCTGACCAGCGCGGCCGCGGACTTGGCGGTGTGCTCGTGCGCTGGCAAGTCACCGCCGGCGGCGGACGGTCGTTCAATGACACCATTCGAACAGATGGATCAGGCATCGCATCGGCCGGCGGCTGGCAACTTGGCACGCGCACCGGATCGCAAATGCTGACCGCAACCGTCGAAGGACTCGCACCGATCGCGTTTACCGCAGCCGTAAGCCCGGGGCCGCCGTTCGTGATGGCGCGACGCGCGCCCGAAGCACAAGCGGCCGTGGTGAACACGCTCGTGCCCGAGCCACCGGCGGTCACTGTTATTGACGCATTCGACAATCTCATTCCCAACGCCACCGTCACGTTCACAGTGCTCGGTGGCAACGGCGAGATCATTGGCAGCCCGCAACGCGTGACCGACGCGAGTGGCGTCGCTTCACTCGAAGGCTGGCGCATTGGCACGCGCACCGACGTACCACAAATCGTGACCGCGCAAACACCCGGCATCGCAACACCGGTTCAGTTTCGCGCGCTTGCACAGGCGGAAACGGCCGTGCTGCTCGAACCCGCGTCACCGCTCGTTCAAGATGGTGTGCCTGGTATTGGTGTGAGCGTGCGCCCCACAGTGCGCGCGCGCGATCAGTACGGCAATCCAGCCGGCGGCGTAACTGTGACGTTCCAGCCAGGACCCGCTTCCGGTTCGGTAACCGGCAGCACACGCGCCACCAACTCGCCCGAAGGCATTGCCCGGGTTGGCACCTGGGTGCTGGGCAGCGCCGAACAGCAAACGCTGGTTGCACGCTCGCCGCAGTTTCCATCGGACTCCTTTGTATTTCGGGCGAACGCGGTGCCGAGCGTGTTCTTCATTGACGTGCGATTCATCAATGGCGAGCCGTCGTCACGCAACTTGTTGTCCGTGGAACGCGCCATTGCGCGGTGGCGCAATGTGATTGCAGGCGAACTCACGCCGGCGCGTGTCGTGGCCGGCGCGAACGCGTGCGGACCGGGCGTGCCTCAGATTGACGATGTGATTTCGAATGTTCGCATGTACGTGAACTTTGACAGCATTGACGGACCAGGTGCAATCCTCGGTCGCGCTGGTCCATGCTTTGTGCGCACTGATGGCGGACTTCCGGTGGTTGGATTCGTGGAGCTCGATACCGCAGACCTCACGAATCTCAACAACAACGGCACGCTCGACGATGTGATGACACACGAGTTCGGACACGTACTCGGCCTGCAGAGCTTCAACTGGAATCGTCGTGGATTGATCAACGGACTCGGCAGTGCGGATCCGATTTTTCAAGGTGCCGAAGGACGTGCCGCGTTCGCCGCGATCGGTGGCGGTACCTACACGGGCACGCCCGTTCCACTCGAGAACACGGGTGGGCAAGGTACGCGTGATTCACATTGGCGCATCAATGTGTTGCGACGCGAACTGATGGTGGGTTTTGCACAGCCCGGTGGGATGCCGCTCAGCCGACTGTCGGTTGGTGCGCTGGCCGATCTTGGATATCAGGTGCGGCTCGACAACGCCGAAACGTTTACAGTGCCAGCGTTTGGCACGGCCGCGTTTGGCGCGATGGTCATGCCCGGCGCGAATGTGGTGAGCTACGGCAATGACGAATGGCCGTCGCCGATCTGGAGCGTTGATCGACAGGGACGGAAAACGCTCGTGCGCGATAGCGACTGGCGCGTGACGCGTGGTGGTGGACGCGGCGGCGGTCGCTAACAATCGTCGCAAGCGTTTGTCAGCAGCATTCGCGGCGACAAACTGCGCATGTCAGTCGCGTGACTTGCGCAGTTTCTCGAGCACGAACTGCGCGACATCGGCCGGCACAGCGAGTGATTCGCGCACCGCGTATTCAAACTCCAGCAGTGGATTTGCCGAAATCGGACTGGTGAGTGTTGGTGACGCGAGTGGAGCCAGTCCGTGCAAGCGTGCAAGCAATGACAAGCGCAGCATGTGGAACGGGTCACTGACCAGTAACACCGTGTGCCCGTTCACCGCCCGCACCCGTTCTGCAGCGTTGTGCATGGACGTGAAGGTCGTGCGGCCTTCGTCTTCGTACAGAATCACGGAGTCGGGCACACCGTGCTTGACGAGGTAACGGCGACCGGCCCCCGCCTCACTCTGTGTATCGCCGTCTCCACGACCACCGGTCAGAATCACATGCGGTGCGAGGTTGCGATTGTACAGCGTGTGCGCGTGATCGAGACGCGCTTGCAGCACGGGTGAGGGACGCCCCGCGTACTGCGCCGCGCCGAGTACCACGATGGCGTCGGCGACACGACCCGTGGCGGACGCCGCGTCATCACGACGCGACGACCACCACACCAGCGCGATCGTGAGAACCCAGCCCACAATCGCGAAGGCCAGGAACCCCGAAATCAAACGGCGCGCGCGGCGAATCATACCTCAAAGCTAGTCAGCACCACCGCGCCAGCCACGCTCGCTGATGGCCGGCGGGCCGGCTGTGGCACATCAGACCGGTCGGGTGTCTCCCGATGCCGGCGCGTCCACGTTGTAGCCGTCGGCCCGCAGCTGCGTTGCAAACGCATCCTGCGACTCCGACTCACCGTGCACCAGGTGCACGTGTTGAATCTCGCGCCGCGCTTTGATCCCGCCGGCCCTTACTTCGTCGAGCCAGGCTTTGAGCTCTGTGCGATCGCCGTGCGCCGAGTAGCCATTCAGCACTTCGACCTGCGCGGCCAGCGGAATTTCGTTGCCAAACACACGCAGTATGGGTTGCCGTTCGATAATCCGGCGCGCCAGCGTGTGTTCGGCCGCGAAGCCCACAATCAGAATCGTGTTGCGCGGATCACTCGCGCCGTGCAACAGGTGATGCAGAATGCGACCGGATTCGGCCATGCCACTGGCAGCGATGATCACCACCGGACCCTGACGCATGTTGAGTTGTTTGGACTCTTCCACGTTGCGCGTGAACTTCACCAGCGGGAACGCCAGCGGTTCTTCTGCTTCCTGAATGAGCGTCTCGGTGCGATCAAAAATATTGTGGTGCATTTTGAACACCGTCGTGGCATCGAGCGCGAGCGGTGAGTCAATAAAAATCGGCACCTCGGGAATCTCACCAGCGCGCCAGAGTTCGTGCAGATCGTACACCAGCTCTTGTGTGCGTCCGAGCGCAAAGGCCGGAATCAACACGCGTCCGCCACGCTTCGCCGTCTCGCGCACAACGCGAGCGAGATGTGCACGCGCTCCGGCCACGCTTTCGTGATCACGATTGCCGTAGGTGGACTCAATGATCACGGTGTCCGCGCCACCTGTCGGCGGCGCCGGATCGCGAATAATCGGTTGATCATCGCGTCCGATGTCACCGGAAAACACCACACGGTGCGTATGCGAACCCTCTTTCACTTCCACCACGATGCTCGCCGAGCCCAGGATATGTCCGGCGTCGGTGTACATGGCGCGCACGCCCGGTACAATGTCGAGCCAGCGATCGTATGGCACACCAATCATCTGATCCACGGCTTGCACCGCGTCGTTCAAACTGTACAACGGCTCCACGTAGTCGCGGCCGTGCCGAGCCAGGAACTCTACGTCGCGCTGTTGAATGTTGGCGGAGTCTGCGAGCATCACGGCGCACAGATCACGCGTGGCGCTCGTGGTCCAGATGCTGCCCGTGTAGCCATGCTTCACGAGAAACGGCAAACGTCCCGCGTGATCAATGTGCGCGTGCGAGAGCAGCACGGCACTGATGTCACTCGTGGGAAGTGGCAGACGTTCGTTCTTCGCCCGCGATTCGGCGCGGCGTCCCTGAAAGAGCCCGCAGTCAAGCAGAATGCGGTGTCCGTTGGCGTGCAGAATGTGGCATGAGCCCGTGACCTCGCGCGCCGCGCCAGAGAATTCAATGTGCATACAGAGCTCAGTTGAGAAGAGGCACACCGCCAGCCGGCGGCGCGAGTGTGGGCGCTACGTCGCTCCAGGGAGCGCAGAGCGGCGGTGCGTTGCGCGGTGCTTCATCGGCGCCGCGGGGTAGTGTGTCGCGCGCCGCGAGCAGCTCGATATCGAACACGAGTGTGGAGCGTGGCGGAATGGTGGGCGGGCTGCCGGCTTCACCGTATCCCATGGGGAAGGGAATGACCAGACGACGCGCCCCGCCCACCTGCATGCCTTCGAAGCCGGCGTCCCATCCCGCGATCACACGGCGCGCACCCTGTGGAAACGCAATTGGAGATCGCGGCTCTCCATTGGGCGCCGTGTCACGTGATGAATCGAACTTTGTGCCGTTTGCAAGCCATCCGGTGTAGTGCGCGTAAATGCACTGACGTGACGTGAGTGGTGCACCGCTTCCCACACGTACGTCCATGTATTGCAGTGCGTGTAATGTGCGCAGCGATCCACTCACGGGCGGAACACCGGCGGGATTCACCAATGCCACGTCACTTGTCGCCGGCTCTACGGTCACCACCGGCATGGCTGGTGTGACGGCACGCGAGCCACCTGATGTTGACATGCAACCGACGCTCGCGACGGTGGTGAGCGCGAAAATCATGCGTATCGCAAACGATGCCATCAGCAACTCAGTCTGGGGAGAGATTGATCCCGGAGTCGCCCGCTTGGGCGGAGATCACATCGAATCTGTGAGCACACGGCGCTCGTGCACAGAAAGATGTGACCAATGCGCCCGCTTTGCACCCATTCTGCGATTTCGCGCTCTACATTGCGAGCATGCATCGGACGACGAACGCACCTCGTCCCCGCGCCAGTGAGCGCACGTTGACCCGTCTGCTCAGACGGCTTGAGGCCCTTGGACCCTGGGGCCAGCGCACCGCGTACACGATTCGCTCAGTGCTGGTGCAAACCCGGCGGCAAACGCGAAGGGTCACCTTTGGTCCGCGCCGAACGGCGCTCAGTGGCTGGGATGATCTGATCGACTGGGTGAGTACTACGGCCGTCAGCGAGAATGCGCTGCTGCTGGTGTTTGCCGTGATCATTGGCATTGGCGCGGCGCTCGGCATTGTGGTGTTCTACAAGCTGATTGACGCAAGTTATTGGCTCTTTGTGTCGCTGCCCGGTCAGAACGTGGAAGCGCTCAGAAATCCGGTGTATCGCCCGGTACTCACCGCGCTTGGCTTCATGGCTGCGGTGGCCGTGATGCGCCGCTTTGCGCCGGGCGAAGATGGCATCAACGTGCCCGATCTCAAACGGCGTGTGGCGCAGGACGGCGGACATATGCCCATGAAAGCGCTCGGTGCGCGCAGTCTCGCGAGTGCTATAACGCTCGGCTCGGGTGGATCTGTCGGCAGTGAAGGACCAGCGGCGGTAGTTGGCGGCGGACTTGGTTCGTATCTCTCGCGCGTGTTCAAGTTCTCGCGTGATCGTACACGGTTACTCGTGAGCGCGGGGACAGCGGCGGGAATTTCCGCGGCATTCAATGCACCGCTCGCTGGCGCGTTTTTTGCGCTTGAAGAACTGCTCGGTGGTTTGCATGTGCGCGCGTTTCCCACCGTCGTGGTGAGCAGTGTCACGGCCGCGGTTGTCTCACAAGCCGTGTTCGGTGTGCATCCGGCGTTTCCAATCCCCGTGCTGCATCCGTCGCGCTCGTGGTTTGAGCTGCTCGCACTGCCACCGCTGCTTGGTGTGGCGTGTGGACTCGTGACGGTGCTGTTTGTGCGCTCGTACTTTGGCATTGGCAGAGCCATGCGTGAGCGTGTGAAGTCGCCCGGTTTACGCGCAGCAATTGGTGGCGGCGCCGTAGGATTGCTTGTGTACGCGTCTGGCGGTCTCTTGCTCGGCCCCGGCCACTTGTCGATTCCGGCCGAAGTGTTTTCGGGCACCGCGTGGTGGATTGTACTCGCGCTGGTATTTGCGAAAATCATTGCGACATCGCTCACACTTGGCAGCGGTGGATCGGGCGGACTGTTTGCGCCAGCGCTCTACGTTGGTGCGGCAACGGGCAGCGCGCTGGCGGGTGCACTCGCCTGGGCCATGCCATCACTGCAGATCACGCCGGCGGCGTGGGCATTTGTGGCCATGGGCGGAGTAGTTGGTGCCGCCACCGGCGCGCCGATTACGGCCGTACTGCTCGTGTTTGAACTCACCGACGACTACGCCCTTATGCCGCCGCTGTTGCTGGTGACTGGGCTCGCGTTGGTGATTGCACGTCGATACGAAAGAGACGATTTGTACAGCGGCTGGCTGCGCCGGCGCGGTATTGTGTTGCGTCACGAAAACGAGCGCGATGTCCTGTCGCGTTTGCATGTGCGCGACGCGTGTGACATGGCTCCGCTGGTCGTGCGCGAACATGAGCGTGTGGAAACGGTGCTCGCGCGCGTCGCCTTTGCGGCGCAGCCCATGTTTCCCGTAGTCGACGCGAATGGTAAACTGGCCGGTATTCTGCCCGTTGGCGCGCTGGCGACCGCGTCACGTCAGACTGATGCGTTGCCGATGCTGCTCGTCGCGGATCTCGCAGTGTCTACGCCCGCCGTCACGCTCGATACACCGCTTGATGATGTGATGCGACGCATGGGCGCGCGCGACCTCGCCGCGTTACCGGTGGTGGCGGTGCCGAGTGGACAACTGCTCGGGTTGATCACGCGTGCACACCTTACACGCGTCGTAGAACGCGCGATGTTGCTGGAGCGGCCCGCAGCGGCGCCGGTAGCGACGGGTGTGCCGCACGAAGTGCCATATGAGCTGCCGTCGGGAACGCATCAGCGGTAGAAGACGATCACATCTGTCTCGCTGAACGCGCGCATGCAGCAGGTTATTGCCGGCGTTCGGTGCGGCGACGATTGAGGGGCCAGAGACGAATGGCTAAACATCGGCGCGTATCGCGCGCGCTAGCCTGGTGCTGAGAGAACTGCGGCGGGAAGACACAAAGGCACGAAGGGCACGAAGAAGGGCAACTGCAAAGGATTTTTGGAGAACCGCAACAGATCGAGGTGGCTTTTTTCCCCCAAAATCGGTTGCTGTTTTTGTGTCCTTCGTGCCTTTGTGTCTTCCCGCCGCAGTTCTCTCAGCATTAGGCGCACGCCCGCACTAGGCGCAAGCCCGCATTAGGCGCACGCCCGCATTAGGCGCACGCCCGCATTAGGCGCACGCCCGCATTTCGATCCACCGTACGCCGTCGGCTCCAGCTCGCCGCAAGACGCGCGTCGACTCGCTTACCAAACGCGATACGCGGCAGTTACACTCGTGCTTCGCTCACGCGATGTCGCGACACGGTGCCCCACAATACGATCGCGGCCAGCAGCGGTGCGGTGCACACCAGCGCGATCAACAACCAGTCGGTAATCGTGGACGCGCGTGGCCCATACCAGTTAGCGGCCTGCATGACGGTAATCAGTGCATCGAGGGTCACTGCCGTTGCAACGAGCGTACCCAACCAACCGCGCCAACGCGAGATCAGCACAACAAGTGCAATGCACAACAACGCGTCGAACGTCACCCAGGCGCGTTGCATCCACGGGTCAGGAAACCATCGCGTAGTATCGAGCAGCGCGAGCGTAATTGTCCACGGCACGAGCAGCGCGGTCATTGCCACAAGCACAGGTCGCGGTCCTCGGCGCAGTGTTGCCCACGCAAATCGCAACAATGAACCGCCGGCAAACGCCGTGAGCGCATCGAGCAGCGCGCGCCACCACAACGTGCCTGCCGGATACGCCAGCCAGATGGGCTCCCACGTATGCGGACGCAGCTTGGCTTTGAACGCCTGCAGTCCGGCGAAGTTAAAGAATGGCGTGCTGAGTTTGCGCACGCGCGCCAGCAGCGGCGTAATCGGGCCCGCGAGTGGCGCGAGGCCGAGTGTGGCCCACCGTGAGCCTGCGTGCGCGATGTCGCGCATGCCCGCGTCAACCAAAAGCTCCGTGGTACCGTTAGGCGCCGTGGGATCGCGCAACAAGTCTTCAAACAACCACCCGTCACGCGCGTACACCGGCGCCATCGACAGCAGCGCCACCATTCGGCCGTGCTGTGCCGCCACAAACAATCGGCGTTCGTCTGCGTGTGTGAACGGTTCAACGCGCACCAGAAATCCCATGGGTGCCATGGCGCGCGTGGCTTGCCAGCGCTGGATCAGCGCATCGAGTTCGCGTCGCAGTGGGGTGCCCGTTGCAACGTCTGCGGCCGAAACGTGTCGCACCACCACACCTTTGCTCCGTGCGCGTTTGATCTGTGCACGCAGCGATCGTGACGCGCGTATGGTGTCAGACCACGCGGCCGGATCCCACACCGGTTGTTCGCCGAGCAACAAGCGCGAAAAGCGGGGCGACGTGACGAGTCGTCCTTCGGTCGCAAAAAAGGCCGCGCGTTTACCGGCGCGCTGTGCCGCCTCGAGAAAACGTTCGGCCACGATGTGTACATCGTGTTCCGGCGCGACCGGTTCGCCGCCAGCTACCCAAGCGGGTCCGGTGTCCACGTAGCCAACCGCAGCGACCGGGGTATCGCGGCCGTCTGTTTTGCCGGCCTCAACATCCCGCCACACCAGAAAGTCGCGCTCGAGGAGCTGGAACGACGTCGCGTTCCGTCCAAACGCGCGCAGCGCCGCGAGCAACGCGAACTACGCCTCGGGGTCCGGCGCCTCACGCGCAAACACCACGGTCAGTCGCATGGCATCCTGCGTGATCAGCTCCGGCGTCCACCCGGAGCGGCTGCGCTCGTTGAGCAGATCGGTGAGTGCGTCTTCATCATCGCGCACGCGCTTGCCGAAGCGCACGATTACGGCTTGATATTCCTTCATGGAGGGCAAAGCTAGCGTCTGTGCTCTGCCAACCGCTAGCTTCGGCGCGGCGGCGTTGGTCCGCGCATCTATCGCGTCGCTGGTATCACCCGAGCCGAGTTGTGCCCATGTCAGTCGCCATTTCGCATCCCGATTTCCCCACGCTCACCATCGTGGATCACCCGCTGGTGCGGCACAAGATCACGCTGCTGCGCGACCGGGAAACGTCGACCAAAACGTTCAAGGAGCTGGTGGACGAGATCGCCATGCTCATGGCGTACGAGGCCACCAAGGATCTCGTAGTGGAGCCGGCGCCGGTGGATACGCCGCTTGAGTCCACGATGGGCTGGGCCGTGTCGGGCAAAAAGCTGGTGCTGGTGCCGATTTTACGCGCCGGACTCGGCATGGTGGAGGGCATTCTGCGCCTCATGCCATCGGCGCGCGTGGGGCATATCGGTCTCTATCGCGATCACGATACGCTCGAGCCGGTGGACTACTACTTCAAGGTGCCGGGCGACGCGGAAGCGCGGGATTTTCTGCTGCTGGATCCGATGCTGGCCACGGGAGGCAGTGCGGCGGCCGCAGTTACGTCACTCAAGCGTGCGGGAGCGCATCGCATTCGGTTGTTGTGCCTGGTTGCGGCGCCCGAAGGCGTACGACGGCTGGCGGCGGCGCATCCGGATGTGTCCGTGCTCACCGCGTCGCTTGATCGCGAGCTCAACGAGAACGGCTACATCCTGCCGGGGCTCGGTGACGCGGGTGATCGGTTGTTCGGGACGCGGTAGCGTACCTGCTCGAACGAGACGAAGTGCGGAGGACTAAAGTCACCCCACAGGTTGAACTCCTTCCGCGTCAGCGGCGCACGGCCTCGTGATGGGCTACGGACAGTCGTTGTGCGCGCGCGAACAGCCAGTTGAACTCGCCGCTTCTTTTCGCTCCATGTCCACGTTGCGCGTGTTTCTGGTCATGTATGAGCTCTCGATGCGCCGATGCCCGTAGTCCGACAGAGACGACGGCGCACTTGGCGCCTTCAGGCTTGGTTTCGGTGCGGCACCGCATTGTCTTCCGCCAACCGTCTCAGGCAACGCAAGCGCCTAGGATCAAAAGGTTCGACATATTCGTCGAACCAGTCGAGCGAATCCCCACCGAAACGCACACATTTCGCCTGTTGGTGACGACGTGGTGACGCTTGTGTTTACGATATTCGCGTCGTCCGAAGTACTCTCGGCCGATATCTAATCGCCAACGCAATGCCAGCGACACGTCGCATTCTCTCACAGATCTTAGAATGCAGAGAAAATTGGGCACCGTCCAACCGAACGCGCTACACTGGATATTTTTCGCGACGCTGATTCTGTGTTCAAGCTGTCAAATTGAACCAGATCGTGTAACCGGTTCATCAACCGCAGTGGTAGCTTCTCCACGGATGAGCTCGGCCGCTCAGCTTCCGACCGCTGGAGAGTGCTCGATGACCTTTTCGGCACCGTACGGCGAGCCTTCAACCGGCGCGCAGTCTTCGACGAGTACCGGTTGCGCATTCCCTGACTCCGCTCTCGTGCAGATAACGGTCAGCGGCGCAATTACTGTTACGCCGAATCCGGCGTATACCTGCTGCTTTAGTCCGCAGCCGAATAGAAACGGAGTCTATGGCCCCATGGGCGGTGGATCAACCTCTAACTGGCAACAGTTGTTTGTGCGCGTGCCCATTATTTTCGGAAATGGGACTGCCACGGTAGTTTCGGGCCTAAGCTATCTTCCCAATGGGCATCCAGCGGCGAGCGTCGTCGTGTTCGAAGGAAGCTTTGTGAGAAGACAAGGTGCTACCGTCTATTTCGAGCGATACCCGATCGCGGGAAGTGGTTCCTGCACGACAGCGCCGCCCCCAACTCCGCCCGGCTGCCCAACTCCGTCTGGACCCGCGTACGCATATTCTGCCCTCGCCAATGTTCTGGCTGGCCAACAGAAAGTCACCGTCAAGCGAATAGCTCGAACCCTCGAGCTCGTGGCAACGCCAAGCCCCGCCTACACAGGGGACTCGATCAACTTCACGGCTTCCTCAACGGACGGCCGGTCCGTCTCAGTTCGTGAATGGATCTGGCAAGACACCACGGGGACAACTTCATCGGTGGGCTGTTCGACACTCGGTACGACGTGTCGATTCGCACCACCTGATCCAGGTACAATGTTCGTTCGCGCGCGAGTTGGCACTAACAGTTTCATCGAGCAAGCTTCGGCGGAGACAGTGATTCTGCCAGTTGTCCTTGCTGCAACCGCCTACGAAAACCCCGTCGTCGCCGGCGACTCTACGACTTTAGTCGTCACGGTAACCCCAGCGCGACAACTGTCGAGCCTGTCAGTATCCGGCGGAGGTGTGTGCGACGCAAACTCCTTGCGTTGTCGCGTTCCAGTTCCGATTCCACTCTCGCTCAGCGTTAGCGCAACACTCACCACCGGACAGACCATCACTTGCAGCGTGTCCATCGATACGCTGCCATGCCCGACGGGCAACCCGGACGTCGATCTCGCCTCCGTTCGAGGAGCGATTGATAGTCTTTGGAAGCTAGGTGGAGATCAGCTGCCAGATAGTCTGCGTCGCGAGCGCGTCGCTTTCGTGATTGATTCTGCAGGGGTCATCATTACCAGGTTTTTGCCAGCGGACCCCGCAGGCACCCCATGCTCGACGACGTCTGGATATCCGGAGCTATTTGCGACGAACTGGACAACAAGCACGATGAAGGTGGTACGGCAGTTGCATACTCACCCCATTAACTACCAACAGGCCGTTCCGGCGAGCTGTACCGGAGGCAGGCCGAACGTTGGGACGGCGGGACGAGGTCCTAGCGCGGCTGACTGGAATACGTTGTACAAGATCAATGACTTCCCACACTTCTTGGCTCCCGGATTTCGGCAGATCGTAGTGGAGAAGGATCGCGTTTGGTCTATGGACACAGTTTCCTCAGTGCGGACTGTATTTGCACGTCGGAGGCTGCCGAATGGCACCATTGTTCTCGACACGCTTCGCGTGCCGAGAAACATCAGACAGGGGGCGAAGACTTTCGGATACACTCGGACACTGCCCCTTTCTCCGCAATCATGCTTGACGTTGAGCGGTGCGAGACCCACCCAATCCTGGAGATAGTCCCACCATGACACGCTACCCTATAGTCTTCATTGCGATTTTTGCCACAACTGCCGCGACCGCAGTTTCCATATCCAGCCCTGAAGCGTCCACGCAACCGCCCGCCGTATGCACTTTGCACGAAAACATGGAATCTTACACGCTGGATCGGATCGCTCAGCAACTCGATTCGTCCTCAGCTGAGCCAGAGGTGATGGCGTTCCTCGATAGCATTGGTGTAGCCGGCGTTTCCAGCGTCAGTGCAACCGTTGTACGGGATTCTGCTAAGTGTGCTGCCGCTCGCCTGGCCTACGCTTCGCTGTACTTTGCGGCCGAAGACTCCCTGGCCCGTAGCGGTTGGCTGTCTCAGGTGACCGGTGTGTTTGTCGTGCGACTGACGCCCAATCGATATGTGGTAAACGCCGGTATGGCTGACCTGTGGCGCGTACATCACATGTTTGTATTGGATTCCACGTGGTCTCTGGTCTCAAACCACTTCTAATGCAACCAGGTCTGGAACCCTACCCGAACCACTCACGCGGCGTCTGCCGCTGCTGACGCGTCACGTCGAGCACCCACTCTTGCGTGGACGGCTCTACAATCTCCAGCGGCACGCGATCAAACCATGAGCTGGCCATGTCTTCGTCGCCAATGCGGCGCCAGAGTTCGCCGATCAGGTAGGTAATGACCGCGCGCTCTGAGCGTTCCACGCCGTCGAACAACCGCAGCGCCTCGGCAAACTGCCAGGCCGCATGCCGACGATAATACCGTTCAGCTTCATGGTCCTGCTCGTCCACGCAGCACCAGGCCGCGCGCAGATAGAGATCGCCGAGGTACCGCGGTTCGCATCCCTGCCACGAGGCCACGAGCGCCGCGTGTTCGTACTTGAGCGAACCGCGTGGTCCTTCGCGCGCCAGTGACGACGGCAACGTGAACCACACTTTCTCGCGCGTTTCCGTGCTCAGATCCACCTCGTGATCGAAATCACGGTCCACACCCGCGTAGCCGCAGGTGCAGCACAGATGCACGAAGTAGGGCAGCGGCTGCATGCCGGCGGCGCGCTCGTGAAAATCCGTCCGTTTGCCACCGAATGCGTTCGTTGCCAGCACCGCTTGTGAGCGGAACTGCGTGGTGCACACGGGGCAGGTGAGATCGATGAGTTGCAGTGTGGTCATGGCGAGGTCGAGCGACGGAGTCGGCGACATGCCGTCTCACGACATGGAGTGTCGGCACGTGGACTCGACGGCATAACAAGGCCGGTTGGAAATCCGCGCTTGCCTGCAATCGCGTGTGCGCGCTATCTTGGCCCGTCGCCCTTATCCGCTCACTCTGGCGTATTTCGGCACGTTCACTCGGCGAGTCCATACCGCGCCGCAATCCCGCGCCCAGGGCGTTGATGATCGTCAACCTCCTCCCAGACTTTCTCGCCGTTCTGCAAGCCCCCGATCGAGTCGCTGCGTATCGCGCGTACTTCGATCGGCATCGGGCCCTGCTCACCGCGTACTGGGACAACTACGTGCTGGATCCGGCCGGTCCGCACTTTGACGATGTGGTGCGCAGCACCGTGCTCGCCGACCGCAGCGATCTGCTCGCCCTGCTCGCGCGCACCGATATCGTGTCCATTGCCGAACGCACGGTGGCGCAGGTGCGTGAGTTGCTCGCGCTCGACAGCGACATCGACGTGGTGATCATGGTGGGCGTGGGCGCCGCCAACGCCGGTGAACTCGTCGTAGACGGACGCGGCGTGGCGTTTGTGTGTCTTGAGCATTTCACCGGCGTAGCCAATCCGGATACGCAGGGACTGGGGCTTGATCCCGAGCTGTTGCCGCTCTGGCTCGCGCACGAAATCACGCACACCGTGCGGTACACATCGCCACTGAGCCGCAGCGAAATGCGCGCGCTCGTGCACGATGCCGGTGGATACTACTCGTACTGGGAGACGGGGCGTCTCGCGTCGCTGCGTGAGCTGCTGGTCAACGAAGGCCTCGCGGTGCAGGTGTCGCGCGCGATTTCGCCGGGGTACGCCGCGTGGGAATACTTCGGCTACGCGCGTAAGCAGTACGCGCGGGTGCGTGAGCTGGAGCCGTTGCTCACGCGAGCGATTACCGCTGATCTCGATCGTGCGGGGCTCGGGCTGCGTCTGCGTTATTTGTCCGGCGGCATGAGCGACGAAGCGCGCACGATCGAGCGCACTGTGATTCCGGAGCGCGCGGGATACTTTCTGGGCGCGCGCATTGTGGAGCCCGCGATTGTGGCGAATGGGTACGCGTGGGCGGTGCGTGCGCCAGCCGAGGAGCTCACGGCGATCGCCGACGGGCAGTATGTGTTGCCGGAGAATGCGGCGCAGATGGCGTAACGTGGCGTCAAGCTACGCTGCACGCCTGCTCGCAACGCTGGGCATTGCGACCCTCGCTGCCTGCAATGCGGCAGCCCCGCGCATTCAGGAAGCGTCCCGCCGCGACGCGTTTGAGCGCATCAGCCCCAGCGACGCCGGCTATTCTCAGAGTGGCCTCGACTCACTGCGCGACTTCCTGCGCACGGCAGGCTCCGAATCCATGCTGCTGCTGCACGATGGCAAGGTGCTGTTCGAGTGGGGTGATATCCGGCAGAAACGTCTGCTGCACTCCATTCGCAAACCGGTGCTCAATGCCTTGATTGGCATGGACTCGCAACGGGCGTGTCTGCAGCTCGACCAAACGCTCGCCTCGCTCGGCGTTGACGACATCGCACCGTCGCTGACCGACGCTGAGAAACAGGCCACACTGCGACAGGTGTTGCAGTCGCGTTCGGGCGTGTATCACGAGGCCGCGGCCGAATCCGACGGCATGGCTGCGCAACGACCCGCGCGCGGCAGTCATGCACCAGGCGCGTTTTACTATTACAACAACTGGGATTTCAACGCCGCCGGTGCGATCTACGAGCAGTGTACGGGTAAACGCATTCATGACGCCTTCGCTGAGCAAATCGCCAAACCGCTTGGCATGCTCGACTATGATGGCAAGGTCGTTGAAGATGCGCTTGCCGACCTGTCACCGCCGTTCAGCATGGACGGAATCCGCAGCTACGAGCGCCAGCGCTCACAGTTTCCCGCGTATCACTTCCGTCTCTCGGCGCACGACCTCGCCCTCTTTGGTCAGTTGTATCTGAACCGTGGACAGTGGAACGGGCGTCAGCTGATTCCGGCGCAGTGGATCGACGAGAGCACGCAGCCGATCTCTGTGATCGACTCCACGTACGGTCTGGCTTACGGCATGCTCTGGGATGTTCTCGTGCCCGACGCCGGCGATGCGCGTGCATCGTTCTATCACACGGGAGTCGGGGTACACATGCTCGGTGTGTATCCCAAACATCGCCTGGTGCTCGTGCATCGTGTCAACACGGAGCAGGACTTCACGTTTAACGATGACCAGCTGTACCGTATGATCCGACTTGTACACGCAGCGCGCGTGAAACCAGAAGCGTAGAGCTCGCATAAACCGATTCGCTGTGCGCGGCATCCATACCAGTGCGTGCTCTTGTTGCCCTCTGGAGGATATCGTGATTCGAGCGGTGATCGGGTTGTTGTTAGGTGCCGGGATGTTTCTGGGTTGGCGGTCCTTGCCCGAGCCCGCGCCTGCGGATAATTCGTCGACTCCTCGTGGCACGCTGCATCGTGACACGTTAAATCGCGACATACCAGCTGGTATCACGACCGCGAACACCACGCCGTTCGCCACGCGCTCGTCGACCGTTGCGGACGCAGACGCTGGAGCATTCGTCGACACCGCCGAGTCCGTTGTCCGATGGCGCGGCACCAAGTTCGGTGGCCGCGGGGCGCACGCCGGTGTCGTGCGACTGAAAGGCGGCACGCTCGACTACAACGCGCGGCGCGCCGAGTTGCGCAGTGCGCGCTTTGATATTGATATGCGAAGCATCGCCATCACGGACATGCCGCTCGCCGAAACCTCAGCTCGGCATAAGCTGCTCACGCATCTGTTAGCGGCCGATTTTTTTGATGTGACCAACCATCCTACCGCAGCATTCGAAGTTCGGCGCGTGACCTCGCGCGGCGGAAATCTGGTGCGTCTCGACGGCGAGCTCACGTTGCGTGGTGTGACTCGCGCGTTCGGTATGGATGCAACCGTCTGGTCGTACGAGCCGACGCGACTGCACGCCACCGCGCGCGCCACGCTCGATCGTATGCAATGGGGCGTGGCGTTTCGTGGCTCACGGCTGACCAATGATCTGGTGGACGATCTCATTCATCTTGAGTTCGACATTGTAGCGCGTGTAGCGAACAGCGAGGCGGCACGATGATGCGCAGTATCAGCATCCTGCTGTTCTCACTGATACCGGCCGTCGCATGCGCTCAGAACTCGCCCGACGACGCGGCGTGCCGACCGCCCGCGCCGCCGAGTGTCACGCTGCCGTCAACACTCACGCTCGCCGCACCGTCTGAACCAGGTGATCGCTTGCGGCTGCGACTACAGTTCCTCGCTCCGAACGGCGATGCGCTGCGCGACCTGCTCGTGTTCGTGTACCACACAAACGCCGCGGGCGTGTACCCGCCCATTCCTGGCGCCACCGGTTGCCTGCGATTTCATGGCGCGTTGCACGGTTGGGCGTATCCGGACTCGGCGGGGTTCGTGACCGTGCATTCGATTCGCCCGGGCGCGTACCCGCGCAGCACCGAACCGGCGCACATGCACGTGGTGGTGCAGTTCAAGGGGAAACGCGGCTTCTATGTGAATGACGTGCTCTTCGAAGGCGATCCGCGTGTTACGCCTGCAGTGCGGGCGGCGCAACAATCACCCGGTGGCTCGGGCATTGTACGCGCCACGCGTACTAGTGGGACGTGGATTGCGGAGCGGGTGATTCGCCTCTCGCCGCCAACTCGTTGATCGGACGATAGCACACGTTGCTTCATTCTTTGCCTTTTACGTAGCGTCCGGGTGTCACACCCACCGTGCGGCGAAATGCTGCCACAAACGCACTCGTGCTCGAATAACCCGCGGCCAATCCTGCGGCAGTGACACTGTCGCCATTTGCGAGACATTTCATCGCGCGTACGAACCGCGCACGTTGTCGCCACACACCGAAGGACAATCCGGTTTCCGCGTGAAAAAGTCGCTCCAGCGTTCTCACGCTCGCGCCTGCGTGTGAAGCAACCGCCGGCAGTGCAGGCTCTTCAGTCAGCACCGCCTGCAGCAACTCGGCGGCGCGGCGTGCCCGCGCGTCGAACGGCATGGGCAGTTCAATTGGTGCGAGCGGCTCGTCCGTCAGTTCATCCATGAGTACGCCAAGCAGACGTACGTCGCGAGGCTCCCTGCTGTGCAGCGTATCACGCTCAAGCACACGGCGCAGCAACGCACGAAGCAGTGTTGACAGCGCCAGCACATGCGGCTCCCGCGACAGTCGCCGACATCGGGCTGGTACGATATACATCGACCGCAGCACACCTCGGCCCGCCATCTCTACTTCGTGCGGCGTCTTTGGCGGCAACCAGAGTGCCTGTCGTGGTGGAACCACCCAGAGCAGGTCATCGACGGTTACGGTGATCACGCCGAGTGTGGCCCACACGAGCTGCCCCCAAGCACTCCCGCGCGCGCGCCAGCGGTATCCAGCGCTGAATCCCACGGTACTGGTGCGCACGAGCACGGTGGATTGGCGGCTTTTCGACATATCTTGTCAATTTGGCGCAAGCGTGCTGTTCAGGGTAAGCGCTACGTTGGCTGCGTCCCTGAACGAGCCTCTTCGCCATAGCGATTTTCCGGAGCGACCATGTCTCAGCCCGCCAATCCTGCATCACCGGTTCGCCACTTCGCGATCAACGCCGACGATGTGAATCGCGCGCAGCGCTTTTACGGACGGGTGTTTGGCTGGCGATTCAACGCCTGGGGGCCGCCGGGCTTTTTCATGATCGAGACCGGTTCAGCTCCGAATGCACCCGCGGTGAACGGCTCGTTGCAAGAGCGACGGTCGCTGGTGGCCGGTGAGCGCATGACGGGATTCGAATGCACGATTACGGTGGCCGATATCGCCGCCGCCGAACGTGAGATTGTAGCGGCGGGCGGCACGATTCTCATGCCAGTCGCCACGATTCCCACGGTTGGTCACCTGTTATGGTTTCGCGATACCGAGGGCAATGTCGCGGGTGCGATGCAGCCAGATAGCCGCCCAATTCCGCACGACGTGTAGCGCACGATATGCACGGCGAACCTCACAGGGGACGCTACGCGGAGCGCCCACCTTCCTCCGCGATGATCGCTTCAACGAGCGGCGCTACAGTCGGCGCATCCCGCCGAAGCTCCTCGAGAAATACCTGGCGCTCGTAACCCTGACGCTGCTTCGCGAGCTCAACAATCGGCGCGAAGGCATCGCGCTGTAACTTCCTGAACGAACCAAACATCGCACGACCTCAAACATGATTTGTCAGATCCGACGTCCCATCCGTCGTCTCTGTACTAGCGTGTTTGAGAGCGAATTCACGACATTCGCGCTTTGCCTTACGCGAAGGCTGAAATCTGTATGGGCTCCGGTCGGTGCCGAGCATCGGAGATGCTCACGCGCAGGCCACGAACGGTGACGATTGGGAACCGCTCGATGCGGCGATAACCAATTGTTGTTCCGCGTGTGAGCACCTGCCACCTGTCCCCAACGAGCGCCTCGAGGGTGTACTCGGCCACACGCTGTCCCTGCGTAATGTCCTCTCGGAGATCGACGATGCTCACCGGCGCTTCCCGTGCGAATTGCACGGTGTGAACGGCTGCAGTGTCACTTGGCACGCGCCAGCGACGCGTACCGCCTGCGACATTCTGCGCGAACATCGCGTCGAGTCTCTCGCGCATGCCTGCGAGTCGCTGCACGTCCACCGAGTGCAACACTCCATCCGGCGTGGGCGGCACATTGAGCAACAGCTTCGAGTTGCGCCCCACGCTCGTGCAATAGATCTCCACCAGATCATCCACGGATTTCACGCGTGCGTCTTCGGCCGGATGATAGAACCACCCCGGACGGATCGACACATCCGTTTCACCGGGCCGCCACACCGTGCCGTCGCGGTCACCGTCCTGCAGCGAACGCATGACTTCGTCACCCGACATGCCGGGATACGGCACAATTGACGGGTTCACCGTAGACCAGTTGGTGGTGCCGGCCACACCACGCTCGTTGCCAATCCAGCGCACATCAGGGCCCGCGTCAGAGAAGATCACCGACTGCGGCTGCAACTCCTTCACCTTGCCCCACACGCGCGGCCAGTCGTAGGTCTGACGTTTGCCATTCGGGCCTTCGCCGTTGGCGCCGTCAAACCACACTTCGTGAATCGCGCCGTAGCGCGTGAGCAGTTCGGTGAGCTGCGCGATGTACATATCGTTGTAGCGCGGCGAATCACCGTAACTCGGCGCATTGCGATCCCACGGCGACAAGTACAGTCCTACGCGAAGGTTTTCAGCACGACATGCGTCGACAAACTCGCGTACCACGTCGCCATTGCCACCGCGAAACGGGCTGCTGCGCACGGAATGTTCTGTGGTGGCAGTAGGCCACAAACAGAAGCCGTCGTGATGTTTGGCCGTGAGCACCATGGCGCGAAATCCGGCGGCGCGTGCGGAGCTCGCCCATTGCCGAGCGTCGAGCGCGGTGGGGTTGAACGAGCTCGGACTTTCCTTGCCGTCGCCCCACTCACGGTTTGAAAACGTGTTCACACCAAAATGAATGAACATGGCAAGTTCGTCGCGCTGCCAGTCGAGTTGCGCGCGCGACGGCAGCACGATGGTGTCGCGACTTGTGAGCAATCTGCGACGGCCACGCATCGGCTCACCAGCAATCGTGACACCAGAAAACGCTGCTTCAGCAATCGGCGCACCCGCCAGCGCGGCCGCCGAGAGGCGCATGAACGTTCGACGATCCATGCTCATCTCACCACGAGCTCCCCGCGAAGGCGAATGTCTTTGGATGACGCACCAACGAGCACACGAAACACGCCGGGTTCCACGACCCACTTCATATCCACATCAAGCATCTGTAGCTGCTCGCGCGTGAGTGTGAATGTCACGTCACGTTTTTCGCCTGGCGCGAGGTGAACGCGCGTGAAACCAGCCAGTTGAATCACCGGACGCGCCATCGTGGCCAGTACGTCGCGAATGTACAGCTGCACCACTTCGTCGCCGGCGCGTGCGCCGGTATTCGTGATCGTTGCGGTGACCGTCGCGGTTCTGTTGGCGCTCATGCTGTCCGGTGTGACGCGCAGCGCCGAGTATTCGAATGTGGTGTAACTCAGTCCGTAGCCAAAGGGAAAGAGTGGCTGACCGGTGAGGTCTACGTAGTCATCGCCGCGGCCCGTTGGTTTGTGGTTGTAAGAAAGCGGCAGCTGCCCTTCGCTCACCGGGAACGTGATCGGCAAACGGCCGGCCGGAGATTCAGCGCCAAACAACACGTCGGCGAGTGCGTTGCCACCTTCTTCGCCCGGATACCAAGCGTGAAGTACCGCGCCAACAGACTCAAGCCATGAAAACATGGTGATCGCGCTACCGCCTACGAGCACCACCACGACTGGCGTGCCGGTTGCGGCCACTTCGCGAATGAGTGCTTCCTGTTTTCCTGGCAGGGAGAGCAGGGCACGATCGCGGAACTCACCTTCTTCAGTGCCCACCACAACCACGGCCACGTCGGCGCTGCGCGCAATGTTTGCCGCGCTGTCGATAGTCTGTTGCAGCGCGGCCGCCGAACGCACGCCGGCATTCCAGACGAGTTTTACACGTGCGTTGCCTGCACTTTCAAAGAACTCCAAACGCAGCGTGTGTTTGCTGCCTGGCGCGAACTGCACGTTCGCCATGCGTACACCGTGCGATCGTTTCTCCCAGTTGTCGACGACGAGCGAATCGTCAATCCACAACCGGTAGCCGTCGTTTCCTTCCACGCCGATCTGTGTAACACCACCCGCCGGCGCAGTGATTGTGCCGGTCCAACGCACGGAATACCAGTCAAAGGCAATGCCGCGCGCGGGAGAGTTCAGCGTCCAGCCAAAATCGATGCGTGCATCATCGCGTACAAGAAACGGCGTTCCCGTGAGCGCAATATTAGTGAAGTACTCGCCACGCAGCGCCGACAGATTTTCCGCCGGCACCACCATGTGTGTTGCCGCAAACCGACTCGGCCCCGGTGCGTAGTGCACGGTTGCGTTTGTGCCGGCGGCCGCGCGAATACCGTCAAGCATGTTGGTGGTGCGAATGCCCGGCCCGCTGTAACCGCCAAAGCGCCCTTCCACGGCATCGGTGCCAATCACCGCAATGCGGCGTGTGCTGCGCGCGAGCGGTAGCGTCGCACTCTTGTTGCGCAGCAGCACCATGGATTTGCGCGCCACCTCGCGCGCCAGCGCACGATGCGTGGCGTGCCCACTCCAATACGCCGCGGAGTCCGGATCTACGAATGGCTGTTCGAACAATCCAAGATCGAACTTGGCTCGGAGCACGCGCGAGACTGCCGCGTTCATCACGGAATCCGGCACCATGCCACGCCGGAATGCCTCGAGATACGGACGGTGCTGTGGATACTCCGATTGAAACACCACATCGAGCCCGGCTTCGAATGCACGCTTGGTTGCCGTTGCAGTGCTCGCTTCGGTGTGGTGCAGCACAGTGGCACCACCGGTGGCCGCCGCATCGGAAATCACGAAACCTTTGAATCCCCAATCGCGCCGCAGCGTGCCGTTGAGCAGCGGCCCGTTCTGCGTGGCAGGCAGTCCGTCGACCGAGTTGTACGCCGTCATTACCGACCGTGCGCCCGCCTGCGCAATCAGACTCTGAAACGGCGGAAAGAATCGCTCTTCCAACACACGTTGACTGAACTCGGCGGGATAACTGTCGCGTCCACCTTCGCCAACGTTGGCGACAAAGTGTTTGGGCGTGGTCACAATGCCCGCCTGTTCAAACGCGCGCACAAACACTCGGCCCATCACACCCGTGAGATACGGATCTTCGCCGTACGTTTCTTCCACACGTCCCCAGCGCACATCACTCGCAATGTTCACCACCGGTGACAGCGCCTGCCGAATGCCACGACTACGCGTTTCGCGAGCTGTGGCTTCACTCGCGCGGCCGATCAGTGCGCTGTCCCACGTGGCCGCCATCGCAATCGCGTGCGGAAACGTGATCGCGCCTTCGCGCATGAGGCCGTGCAACGCTTCGTCAAACGGAATGATCGGAATGCCGAGTGGCGTGCGCTCCACGAAGTAGCGCTGAATACTGTTGACACGCTCGGCGTGCGCGCGCGCGGCTTGCGTGGGTGGAATCGTGGTGTCAGCGCTGATCTGCAGTCCGAACACACCGTTCGAATAGTCGTGCGCCGGGTTATCCAGACTGCCCGGAATCATGAACAGCTGCCAGAACTTCTGTTCAAGCGTCATGCGGCTGAGCAGTTCCTGCACGCGTGTTTGCACCGGAAGGCGCGCGTCGAGCCACGGCTTGTTTGCTCGTGTCGCGGATCGTTCGCTCGTATTAGGCTGCGTAACCGGTGGTTGCGCGGCAACTGCACTTTTTGCCAACAGCGATGCAACCATCAGTCCGCACAGGAAACGTTTGACGCGCATCAGCGAGTTCTCTCCAAGCGATACAGCGTTACGCGCTGCACACCGTCATCATCTTGGCTCACACCGAGCAGGAAGTTGGCGCCGACCTGCTTCACGGTGAACCGCGTTGGCAGTGCAATGCTTGCACTCCATAATCCATCGCGAGCGAACACATTCCAGCGCGTGACCTCGCTGCTCGATGCCGGCTCACCATAGCCTCGTGTGTGAGCTTCGTATTGATATTCGCTCACCCACACTTCGCCATTGATGCCGGCGACGATGCGACCGTAGGCCGGAAAGTGAGATGCGAAGACCGTGTTGTCAGCGATCGCATTGAGCCGCGCCTGCGGCAAGCGATCATGACCCAGTGGATTGGCTTGTGTGCGAATGCGCTGCTGATACTGCGTGCGTGCGAGCGCCGACACAGGCGTGAGTGGCATGTCGCGCCGGACAATCTGTATCGGCGCACCCGCGCTGTTCAGGCACAAAATCTCATACGTTTCTCCTCGGCCGAGACACACACGGTCCTCGGTCGGCGCGACGGAGAGCCACGGTGAGTACGCGACAGGGTCTCCAGATCGTGGACCGTTTGCACGGCGGTGCGCATCGTTGTTTGGCACTAGTCGCATCAGCGTCGCTGAACGCCCATTGGGCGTGGTGCGAAACAGTGCATGCGTTTCTGTGAATGTGCCCACTGCATCCGCTTCATTGGCAGCTGGTCCGCCCGTTGCCGTTTCAATGACTGAACCATCACTCAGCACTCCCCACGCACCGATGGAGAGATACGCACCAAACGAAGGGTGCTGGGGCTGTCGCACCAGCTTCCCGGCGAGTGTGAACACGGCCGCGCCGCGCTGCGTGTCAATCGCAATCACGCTGTCGCCACGCACATGCACGTGCTTGATCTGCGAAAACTCACCCGGACCTTCGCCACTTCGGCCGAATGTGCGCACGTGTTTACCAGTACTGTCGAACATGCGCAGCTCTTGCGTGGCATCGTCCGACACAATGATCTCACCACGTGGCGTGCGCGCTACGCCCCAGATGTCATCGAACAAAGTGGGTCCAGCGGTCGCGGTACCACCGATCTCAAGCATCGGCCTCGGTACGATGCGCCATGTGCTCTGCGGCGCTGCGGAGCGCGAGTGCGTCACGATGCGAATGCCGGCGCTGTCACGCACGGACAGCGTAGCCGTCTGAGCGCTCGCCCTCTCCGGTAGCGACGCAAGCAGGATCGCCGTGCCGCAGACAAGGGCCGCGCGCGTACAAACCATAACAGCCTCCCGCATTCATTTTCTTTCGCGGTGCGTTCTTCCGCCGCAGTGAGCGCTGCACGATAGCCCCTCGGACGGGCGCTGACCACTCGCATTCTTGCGGTGCGCGTTGGGTTATGGTATGTTATATGGTATGGCACTTATGACGCACCGAACCACTTTTGCTCTCGATCAGGCCACCGCCGAGCGGATTCGCGCCCTCGCGTCGCAATGGGGCGTGTCGCAGGCAGAAGTCATTCGACGGGTTGTCGCCGATGCCGCGCGGCCCGAACGACCAGATCCAATCGCCGCTCTCGATGCGCTGCACGCGGCGGGGCAGGGTCTGAGCGCGCGTGACGCCGACGCCTACCTGACAGAAGTGCAGCGCGACCGGAAGGCGTGGCGTAGCAAGTGATCTGTCTGGACACCAACTACCTGATTCGCGGCCTGATTGACGGCAGCGAAGAAAGTGCGGCGCTTCGATCGTGGGCCGCGGCTGGCGAAACGCTCGTGACTCCGATGGTCGCGTGGTATGAGTTTCTCTGCGGTCCAGTCACCGCGAACCAGCGCGACACGGTGCGCACTTTCCTTGAATCAGTGCTGCCATTCGACGAAGAGCACGCGGCAATCGCCGCCGAACTCTACAACGCCGCAGGGCGAAGACGATCGCTTCGCGTTGACGCAATGATCGCTGCGGCCGCGATTTCAGCGAACGCCACACTCGCCACCAACAACCGCGACGACTTCGAAGTATTTGTGGACAGCGGACTCAAGCTGCTCTAGACTGGAACGCAGGCGAGGTTCTCACGGGCGTCAGCACAGTGGGAGATCTGATCATGGCACGTTCGGCGCTCTTTGCACGTCTAGCGGTTGCAGCGTTAAGCGTAGGGTGTATTCCCCTCGAGTACGCGTGCGCCCAGTCACGAATCGATAGCGCCGGCATTCAAATCGCTGAGTTCGCTTCGATCCAGACATCGCGCATCGCGTTTGTTGTTTCGACAAAACCGATCGTGCGATTGGGCGGCCTGCAGGACGACGAGCGCTCGGAGTTCAGTCCGCGTCACGGATTTCTTGGCACACGGCGCGTCACCGACGGTCGCATCGTGGTCAACGACTATTCGTCCGTCAAGATTTTTGACTCCACCGGACGCTTGTTGCATGTGCTCGGCCGACGTGGCAACGGACCGGGCGAGTTTCAGCAGACACACTCCGTATGCCACGGCGCGGGCGATTCGTTGATCATACGCGACAACGTCCTGAGACGCGCCAGTGTGTTCACGTTGCAGGGCAAGTTCGTGCGCACAATTACGACGAACGGATCACCAACCGGCTCCGGCTGCTTCAGCGATGGTTCGTTGTTGGTGCAAACGAGCGCGCGCGTCAGCGAGTCAGATAACACGTCACCAGACCGGGCGCGATACGCCGACCGTGTCGCTGCCTATCACCGCGTGTCAACCAGTGGTCGCGCAGTCCGAGCAATCGGATCGTGGCGGGCGTCCAGACCCAGCGCGTTTCAAGCACCGATCATGCTTCAAGTCGTAAACGATCGCGTTTACATCGAAGATAGTCAGGACGCCACGATCCGCGTACTTGATGCAAACGGCAAACTCACGCGCATCATTCGCTGGCGCGAGCCCAGGCAGCGCGTAACAAACGAACTGCTTGAGCGACGTGTACGAGCTTCCGTGCACAAGGACGCGCCGAGCTCCGTCATTGATGAACGCATCGCAGCGCTTCGCATGCAGCCTGTACCAGATTTGCTTCCTGCATTCCTGCAAATGCAAGTTGATCCGTCGGGACGCATCTGGCTCGAAGACTATCCACTCGAAGCACGCAGCGCATGGTGGACCGTTTTCGACCGCGATGGCTCGCTACTCGGCCGCGTCGAGATACCGCGCATCGCAGACGCCAGTCGATCCGTCACCCCACGCATCGTGGAAGTGCTGAACGATCGCGTCGCCCTCTCGTGGAACGACGACGACGGTGCATTTCACCTCGCATATTGTGCGATTGCATCGGACGCGAAATCGTAGGATGTCGCACATCCGCCACCGGTTCGCTGCAACGCAATATTTGCGACTATCTGCATCATTGGCCTAGCGCCGCAGGCGTGCTCTGCAGTAACACATTTTGCTTGACGCGTTCGCAATGCAATGCTATGGTGGACGTAGAATCACCCATTTGGGGGGAGTGTCATGAAGCTTCTCTTGGCTGCGCTGGCGTTTGCGATGCAGTCGGATACCGTACGGATTTCTGAGCGGATCTGCTCCGCTTGCGAAATACGACTCGATCCCATAGCCACTTTGGGTGACACGGTCGGCCCCGGCATGTTGACCTCGCCTAATCTGGTCGTCGCGCAGGACGTTCGCGGACGCTTCTTGGTTGCGAATGCACCTTCGAGGTTTGCTGTGTTTTCTCAGCGTGGTGCATTCTTGCGCGCTGTAGGCAAGCTTGGCGGTGGACCTGGGGAGTACAGGCGAATTTGGCAAATTTCGCCTTACGCGAACGGTATCCTTGTCCATGACGACTTTGCGAAACGTCGGACTTGGCTTACCAACGACTTCGAAGTGGTGGACACGAAACCCGCGCTTGAGACTCCCACGTCACTCGCACTTCGGCGTGATGGTAGCGGAGTTTTCGCTGCCTTCATACCAACACCTCAGCTTGCTGGGTACCTTCTGCACGACCTCGATGCCGAGGGAAGTCGCACGCGATCGCACAGCCTTAGCCGTTTACCCTTTCGCGAGGATTTGCGCGACCTTTTCGATCGCGATGTGTCTTTGAGCACCGATGCTGCTAGGTACTGGGTCAATCATCGACGCGAGTATGCCTTCGCCCATTGTCGATTTGGCACCGAGTCATGTCGTCTATACCTGCGTCCTGCTCGATGGTTTCCTGCACCGAGCATGATTGTGTGGACCGAGGTGATGGGGACACAGCCGCCGCCACCTCAGATGTGGGGAGTGTCGCAGGATTCCCAAGGGTACGTTTGGTCGCTGACTTGGGTGGCTGACGAGCGTTGGCGATCCGCTGTCAAGCTTGAGACGCGTACTGAGTATCGAATCGTCGACTTTGATAGATACTATGACACAATTCTAGAAGCGATTGATCCACGCACCAACGCGGTCGTAGCGAGGAGGCGTTTCGACCCCGTATTCAGACGATTCGTTGGGCCCGGAGTTCTATGGCGTTACCGAGAAGACGACGACGGGTTCGGTCGAATTGAGATTGTCAGGTTGACTCTGGAAAACATTTCACTCAATCGGGAGGAGAAATAACCAGTCAGCTAACTAGAATCTTCTTCATTGCCGCGGTTGTGGTGGCAACTACCGGCTTGCGACTTCCAAACGCGGATGTGCTCGCGAAGACGCACGATGTGCTCTCGGCTAGTGTGGTTAGTTCGTGCGAAGGGTATTGCGTCTCGTGTCAGGGTGGGCAAACCGGGCACGCGGCTAGCACTGGTGGAACGCCATGTCAGGAAGGCGAGTGCACCGGCCAAGATGCAAACCAAGGTGGGGGTTGGCACATCTCTTGTCTCGGCGCAAACAGCTGCGGTAATCACTACTGCTCGGAGGCATTCGCGACGTCTGAGTCAGCGGCGCTTCCCAACGAGGATCTCATCCGCGCAGTCGGCGATGCAGTATTGCGGGATGATGCGATTCAGCTCGCAACTCTCTTGGAAGACAATCCGGAACGCATGTCTTTTGTCCCAAGTCGAAGCGCAGTGCAACTCGTGGCCTGTGATGGAGAGGTGATCGCCCACTATCCCATTGAGGCGAAGACTTCCGCAGTCCTAATGGAGTAGTTGCCTGCAGCCTCGTCATCTTGGCGTAAAGAGCTAAGGTCGGCAACGAACGAAAGTTGCCGACCTCAACTCTGGCTGATTAGAAACTCGTGATCGTTTGTGTCAGAAACGCGTGATCGATATTGCCGAAAAACGCACGTGGCGATCGCGACAGATGGAGTCGGCCTGTGTGGCCGTCGAGTTTGCACTGTGGGTGAAGCCTCGCGCTGCGGTGTCGTGCAGCTCCTGCAGCAAAGTGTACAGCGATTCAACTGGGTCTAGCGCAAGACGTTCAAGATCATGGTAAGCGCAATCTACCATGCCACGAGCGAAGCGCACGCTCGGCAGGCGCCCACGCCGTTTACGGCGGGCTGATCGAGAAACGGCATCCGCCCGTTGCGGCGGTGCGGGAGCACCACCGATACCGCATCGCGTCCGCCATAACGTTTCCGCAACCGGGTGCAACGTCGGCACTAGCAGATGCGCGAAATCATCAATGAAAGCGGTCCGTTTACGAGTTGCTCTGCCGCCAGCAAACTTGTATCTCCGGCTGCGCAACATTGTGAAGCAACGGCGCATCGACAACCACCGGCGCGCCGCGTTTCCTCATCCCCGGCTCTTTGGGCGCGGACCGAGGAAGCGCACGCCGACATACACAACATTGCTGTCACGCCCGCGGGAACCCTATTGGGCCCCACTCCCGCGCTACTTCCCCACACAAAACTCGCGAAATAACCGGCCCAGCACGTCATCAAGACTGACCGCACCAATCAGCTCATCCAGCGCGTGCACCGCCGCGCGCACATGCACCGCCGCAACAATCGCCGGCACGCCGCGCCCCACATCCCACGCAGCAACGAACGCCGCCAACTCCTCGCGCGCCGTTCGCACCGCCACATGATGCCGCTCGCGCGTTAACCGCGGCACATCCGGGGCCACCACACCATACTCTCGCGCAACAGTTTCCTGCACCACCTCCATCACCCTCCCCAACCCCAATCCACTCTCCGCACTCGTCAACACAAAATCCCGCGGCTGCACCTCCCCCTCCGTGCCCTCCGCGTTCTCCGTGACCTCCGTGCTAAGCGTTTCCAGTTGCAGTTGCTGTTGCTGTTCCGCGAAATCCTGCTTCGTCAAAACCCGCACCACCGGCACCGACCCCGCACCAGCCTCGCCCACCGCACGCACTGTCTCTTCAACGTCAACAACCGTCTCCCCGCACGCCAACACCACATGCGCCCGCTGCAACCACCGCGCACTCACCTCAATCCCGAGCCGCTCCACGCGGTCATCCGTCTTCCGTAACCCCGCCGTATCCACAAGTCGTATCGGCACGCGCGGCGAATCAATCAACACATCCAGCGCATCACGCGTGGTCCCCGGTACCTCCGTCACAATCGCCCGCGCTTCACCAATGAGCGCATTAAACAGCGACGACTTCCCCGCATTCGGCACACCCGCGAGCACCACAATCGCCCCCTCGCGCAACATCGGTACCGCGGGCGCCGTGGCCAGCAACACATCCAGCGCATCAATCACCGCGCGAACCGACGCACCAATGCGCGCCGGATCAATCGGCCCGTCATCTTCTTCCGGAAAATCAATGTCGTAAGCCAGCAGCGCTTCCAACTGCAAACACTCCGAACGCAGCGCGAGCAACCGGCGAGACAACCCACCGTCCAGCTGCTCCAGCGCAACACGATGCAGCGCCGAAGACCGCGCATCCACCAGATCCGCCACCGCTTCGGCCTGCAACAAATCCATCTTGCCGGCCATCAGCGCGCGTCGCGTAAACTCCCCCGGCAACGCCTCACGCGCACCCGCCGCCAGCAACGCCCCAATCACCGCCGCCGGCACCACATACCCGCCGTGCGTGCTGATCTCCACCACATCATCACCCGTGTACGAATGCGGCGCCGGAAACCACGTGATCAGCGCGCGATCCACCATGTCGCCCGTCACCGGATGACACACCGTACGCAGCGTCGCTCGGCGCGGCTCAAGCCCGGATACAACAAACGCGGCGGAATCAGCACCGATCTCAGTGCCAACACCCGCCGCGCTCCTTTCAAAAATCAAACACGCCTGCACCACCTGCATCGCACGCGGACCACTCACCCGCACCAACGCAATCGCACCACGACCAGGCGCTGTTGCCAGCGCCACAATCGTATCCGCGGCGCCCGGCAGCTGCATCATCACATCAGCTCAGACGCTTGGGCTCAGACTTGCCCGCGTCTTTCGATTTACCAGCCTTTGCGACAGCGCCAGCCGGCGTTTGCACCCGCGGCGTGAGCTTCATTTTCTGACGCTCCTTCGCAATCAACCACTGCTGCGGCAACGACGCGAGATTCTGCACCGCGTAATACAGGTTGAGTCCTGAGGCAAAGTTCACAAAGAAAATCAGCATGATGCCCGGAATCAGGTACGTCATCAAACGCGCCTGCGGATTATCGGGCGTGCTCTTGAGACCAATCCACGACACCAGGAACGCCGTACCGGCCACCAGAATCGGCAGAATGTAGAACGGATCCTTGAGCGAAATATCGGGCAGCCACAGGAACGGGACGCCGCGGAACTCGATCGTATTCTGGAACACAAAGAACAGCGCAAAAAACACGGGCAGCGGAATGAACATCGGCAAACAACCCGTGAGCGAACTCAGCGGATTGAGGCCGTGGTCCGCGTACACCTTCATGATTTCCTGCTGCGTCTTTTGCGGATCGCCTTTGTGCTTGGCCTGCACGGCCTGAATCTCCGGCTGAATCTGCTGCATCGCGAGCGACGTTTTCATCGCGCGCTGATTCACTGGCCAGAGAATCAATCGCACTGCAACACCAAAGATCACCAGCACCCAACCGTACGACAGACCGCCCTTTTCTTTCATCCAGAGCAGCGTCTTGATCACCATCGTGGCGAACGGCTGGATGATCTTCTGCATGAAGCCGCCGTACGGGTTCGACGATTCGAACTCGCGACCCATCGCGACCATGCGCTTGAACTCCTGCGGGCCGGCGTACACTTCGAGCGCGGCGGCACCGTTGCGCAGGTTCACAATCACATGACCCTGCGCGCGCGTCGCCTGTTTGCTCACACGCGCACCACCGGTCACATCGAGCTCCACAAAACCCGGCGCGTTTTCCGGCGCGAGCACACCGATCAGGAAGTACTTGTTCTTCGCGACCACCCAGGTGAACGGACCCTGTTTGAGCTCACGTTCACCCGGATCGAGTTTGTTGAACGCAATCAGGTCCGCGCTGCGATTCTCCGGCTTGAACGCGTACGAAATGTGCGTGCGGTCCTCCACCGAGTCCGCTTCCGAACTCCGGAAGCTCGGCGGCAGATCCACGAGCAAATATCCATCGGTGTTTGCACCGGTGACGGTCGCGCCAATGTTCACGCGAAAACTGTCGGGCAAGAAGCTGTACGTGATCGCGATATTGCGCTGCCCCACCTGCGCGCTGTAGCGCAGCTGTGTGCGACCGTCGGCGGTTGATTGCGCGAGCGTGAACGGTGTGCGCGTGAGATTCACCGTATCGCCGCCCGGGAACACCATGCGCCAGGCCAGCAAACGATCGCCGGTTTGCGCGAGCTCTACGGGTCGATCGGTTTTGCGTCCGCCTTCATCAAGCGCCTTATACGTTTGCATTTCGGCCGACACCAGCGCGGCGCCGAGCGAGCTGACGCGATACGTGGCGAGCGGGGTGACCACGGCGGTGGTGTCGATGACCACGCGCTGCGGCAACAGCGTGTCGCCGTCGGGCAGCGCCGTAATCGCCGCGCCTTGCGTGATGCCGTCGACATTCGTGGCTTGCTGCGCTGCTTGGGGTGGCGCCATGCCTTCATCAATCGCGGCGGCGCCGCTCATGACCGATGAGAGGCTGTCGACCGGTACTCCCTTTTCGGAATCGGCGGGCGTGACCGAAGGAAAGAGAATGGGCGTAGCGATGAGGACGACCGCCATGAGGACAACGGCGAGCGCGAGACGACGTGGTTCCATTGTGTGTTTCTACGGGCAGCAGAGCGACGCTGTCAGGCGACGAGGATATCGACCATACGGCCGATTCCCGCGTTGCGTGTCAGGGCACGGGGTCGAATCCACCGGGGCGGAACGGATGACACCGTCCAATCCGGCGAATGGCAAGCCAACTGCCGCGTGCCGCGCCGTGACGCTCAAGCGCCTCGATCGCGTACGCGGAACAAGACGGAAAATAGCGGCAGGAGCCGCCTAAAAGCGGCGAGAGTGCGACCTGATACAGACGCACGCCCAGAATAAGCAGAAATCGAGGCACCGCGGCGATTCCGGTCACGGGCGCAGGAACGCTCACGCGCTCCGTGTCGTGATCCACGGGCGACGCGTGATCAGCGCACATCGTGCTGTGGCGTGACAAACGTCATCTGCTGCAATCGTGTGGCCGCCATGAGGATCTCCTCACGCAGCTCGATGAACGAGCGTGCGTATGCGTTCGGGCTCGCGCGCACTACCACGTCAAGCGATGCATTGCTTGCGTGCAACATGGGCAGCAGCTCCACGCGCAGGAGTTCTCGCAGACGTCGTTTGAGCAGATTGCGCTCAACCGATGAATGCCGATGTTTGGGAATGATCATCCCAACCCGTGGAAGCGCATGAAGGGAAGCGATGGCACGCACCTCGAGCGTACTGGTGCGTACCCGCTTCCCTTCGCGACGTGTCCGCTCAAGCTCCGGTCCGCGCGTAACTCGCTGCGCGCGCCGGAGCCGACGGGAATCAGGCGCCTGCGTACTTGGACGGCAACTGGACCGTGAGCTGCTTGCGCCCCTTACGGCGACGACGGCTCAGGGTCGCGCGGCCCCACTTGTCTGCCATGCGAGCGCGGAAGCCGTGCTTGCGGAGACGCTTGGTATTGCGCGGGCGGTACGTGGGCTTGCCCATATGCTTGCCTTATCGAAAAAATATTGGTGAATAGATGGTGCTAGGCACAGATCCGTAAGATAGCCATTTACTTGGGCTTGCGTCAAGTCGCTGAAGGTGCGGCGTGAAGGGAGAACCACAAGCGGCCGGTCACGATTTGACTTATCCACATTCATCGGGCTAGCTTCGCTCCCCCACCATCCGTGTCCGCCCGAACCCCTGATCGCCGTCATGTCCCTGTCCCCGTCTGATATCTGGGAGCGCCTGCTCACGCGCGCGCGACAGGTCCTCCCCGAACAGACGTTTCGGACATGGCTTGAACCGGCCGAGCCGTCGGCCTTCCAGGACGGTCTGCTGACGGTCGTCGTGCCGGACCAATTCTCCGCCGACTGGAACGAAAGCAAGCACAGCGAGCTGCTGGCGAGCTTTGCGCCGGTGGCCCTCGGGCACCCCATTCGGCTGCAGTTTCGCATCTCGGAGGAGCGGGCCAAGCGGGCTCAGTTGGACATCTTTGTCCAGCAGCCAGCGCCTCCTTTAGCGCCAGTATCACAGCAGAAATCGGCGATATCAGCGCCACTAAATCCGAGGTACACGTTCGAGCAGTTTGTCATCGGCAAGTCGAACGACGTCGCCGCGGCCGCCTCGCAGGCGGCCGCTCAGGCCCCCGGCAAAGTCTACAACCCGCTTTTCATCTACGGCGAGACGGGGCTCGGCAAGACCCACCTCATGCAGGCCATCGCCCACGAGCTGGTCCGCAAAACGCCCTCGCTCCGACTCGCGTTTGTGGGCACCGAGCAGTTTACCAACGATTTTGTGAGCGCCATTCAGGGCGGCCAGATGCACGAGTTCCGCCGGCGCTACCGCGAGATTGACCTGCTGCTGGTGGACGACGTGCAGTTCCTCAAGGGCAAAGAATCCACACAGGAAGAGTTCTTCCACACGTTCAACGCGATCTATGAAGCGGGTCGCCAGATCGTGCTGACGTCCGATCGGCCGCCCAAAGAGATCCCCGGACTCGAGTCGCGGCTCGTGTCGCGCTTTGAGTGGGGCATGGTCGCCAACGTGGATTCGCCCGACCTTGAACACCGCATTGCGATTCTCAAGAAGAAGGCGAGCCTCGACCATCTCGAGCTCACCATTCCCGATGAAGTCATCGAGTTCATTGCGCAGCATGTGAAATCGAGCGTGCGCGAGCTCGAAGGCTCGATCATCAAGCTGCTGGCCTACGCCTCGCTCAAGCACCGCGAAATCTCCGTGGAGCTGGCCCGAGAGGCGCTCAAGGACAAGCTGCGCAGTTCGGCCAATACCTCCGACTTCCCCGACGTCCCGCCCACCAGCATTACGGTGGCCACGATTCAGCAGGTGGTGGCGCGTGAATGGGGCGTGACGCCCGACGGATTACGTTCAAAAACCCGCACCAAACAGCTCACGGGACCGCGCCAGGTGGCGATGTTCCTCTGCCGCGAGCTGCTGGCGCTGCAGTTGGTCGAAATCGGCAACGCGTTTGGTGGACGCGATCACTCCACCGTCATCCACTCGCTTGATCGTGTGGCCGACGACATGGCTTCGATGCCGGAGTTTGCGGAACGCGTGACGCGCCTTCGTAGCATGTTGGAAACCCTGAGGACAACTGGGTCGCTGTCCTCGTGAGTCCACACTTGTCCACGTTTTTCCATCGGGCTTTGTGGGCGAGCGGGGATGCAGCCCGTCTGTCCCCATCGAACGCACATGAGCTGCTGTAGCGCATCACGTTCATCTATCGTAGGTTATGGGCGTTCTCCCCAAGTCCACATGCTCTACTGCTACTACTAGTTTGTTCTTTAATTAAAGAACAACAGCAGGCTGACCATTCTTTCAACGTCTGGCATGCGCTTCACGATCTCGCGCGAAAAGTTGTTGGAGGGCCTTTCGGCAGTCACTGCCGCTGTGCCCGCCAAAACCACGCTTCCCGTACTGGCGAATCTCCTGGTCGAAACAACCGACCGTGGCATTCGCTTGTCCGCCACCGATCTCGACATTGCCGTCAGCACAGAAGTGAGTGCTGACGTCGAAGCCGCAGGCGCCATCACCATTCCTGCGCGCAAGTTGTCGGAGATCGCGCGTGAGTTGCCGCCGGCACCGGTCAAGATTGCAACGTCGGGCGAACAGCGTGTCACACTCGAGTGCGGACGTTCGCGTTTCAAACTGCTCGGCCTTCCACGCGACGAGTTCCCCACGTTTCCGCAGGTGCGTTTCAACGAAGCGTGGCGTGTAAAATCGGGTGAGTTGCAGCAGCTCATTTCGCACACGGCGTTTGCCGTAAGCACCGAGGAGTCGCGTCCGATTCTGAACGGTGTGTTGTGGGAGCTGCGCGAAGAACGCATGCGCATGGTGGCCACCAACGGACATCGTCTTGCACGCATGGATCTGCCGATTCCTGGCAGCAGTGCACCGCCAAGCGATCTGATTGTGCCGCCCAAGGCGCTCGAACAAGTGCGTCGTTTGTTTCCGGCCGAAGAAGAATTGGAAATCGCGCGCGGCGACAACCACCTCGGTTTTCGTTCGCCGTTTACCGCCGTGTACACGCGCTTGATCGAAGGCCCGTATCCGAACTACGAGCAGGTCATTCCGAAGGACAACGACAAGCATTGCATACTCGACAAAGCCGCGCTCGCCGGCGCCCTCAAGCGCATGAGCGTAATTGCGTCAGACCAGACGCATCGCATCAAGCTGTCGTTCAACGCGGGCATGCTAAAGTTTGCGGTCACCACGCCGGATCTAGGCGAAGCCGCGGACGAGTTGCCGATCAACTACGACGGCGATCCGCTCGACATTGGCTTTAACGCCGCGTATCTGCTCGAGATTCTGCGCTTCATGCCCACGGACGAGATCAAGCTCACATTCAAGGCGCCGGAACGTGCGGCCACGATCGAACCGCAGGGCTGGGACAGTCCCGCCGATTACCTCTGCCTCGTGATGCCGCTGCGCTTGATGGATTAAGCGAGCTCGTGCGAGCGCCTGGAGGCGTCTCCAGCGCGGTTATCCATAGTAGGCAAGGCTAGGCCCTTCTCTCATGATTTTTTGTGGGAGAAGGGCTTTTCCCATAGCTGTGAAACGCGGCGGTGGTGGCGGCTAGAACGCTGAGCACCATGCCGACGGGGATAAAGGGAAAAACGAGGTAGGCGGCATCCTCACGTATTCCAACCGCAGAAAAGAGAATAGCAAAAAGTACGACAGTCAGCAACGCACTTACCGCGCAGCGTGCAACGCGCGAACGCCAACTTCCCTCGCTATCCACGCGCGCCCACCACATCAGCGCAAGCGCGTGACACACCCACACAAACGGTGAGACAAACAGCACAATGCCGTAGTTCATCGCGTAGCTGCTGGCTGCCTGTTCGCTGGCAACGCCGTCCGGAAGCGACCGACCGACGAGGACCGCCGCGAGTGCGAGCCAGCTGACGGCGAAGACGATGAGAAAACTCACGCTCGCCAGTAGCAACCGGGCGTACCTGACACCAAAAGCGATCGACAACGGCTCCACCTCGATTGAGACAATTTGTTCGAGACATCGGTTCTATCGCCGCTCACATCGCGAACCCTCTGACATACTACCACCAATCAACCGCCGCCTGTTTGCTGCCCATGTACTCCTGCAGCAGTGATTGCAACGCGGTGAGCTGTGACGCATCAAGTGCGCGTTGCGCGTCGGTATCCCAATCCGGCGCTTCGAGCACGTGCTCAACACAACGGGCGACCAGATGCAGATCAAGCGGCGAAAGCACGGAGCGTACCGATCCCATGCGCCATTCGTCGATCGTGCAATCGTCCAGTCGATTGGACAGTCCGCGCACGTCACGCAGGAAGAACAGCGTCTCGGTTGTTGGTTCGGGTTCAGACACCGAGTACTCAATGCGGCGGAGCACGCCCAGCGCAGCCTGAATTACCTGAAGCATGGATTGCTCAATCCGTAGCGACAGGGAAACCGCGCGGTGCCGTCACGATTTGCTCACAAGCGATTTGTTGAGCTCAGGTACAACAAGTCGTGGCAGCACGATGAACGCAAAGCAGATTGACAGGTACGCTGTGTACTGTACGCGATCCGGGAACAGAGAGGCTGCTCCAATAACACCGCCAACGATCCCAAGACAGAACCAAATGGGGAGGGGTAGCACGGCGCTGTACAAGCAGAGCAGGATTAGTCGAAACGGCGTCGAGTCCTCAATGGCCTGCAGCCCATTCACCATGAGCACATTCCAGAACGCGAGCGCCCCCAGCCAGATTGGTGATAAAAAAAGAAATGAAAGACCGGCGGCGTACGTGGCCCACACCATGTTCGGCATTCCCATGGACGCTGCGGAATGACCATGGTCGCTCAAAGAAAGCCAGATCGCCGTAACGAGTACACCAAATAATGCGCCATATCCAAACCACGTAAACAGCCGCTGCCATTGCAACGGCTTTCTGCGGTTTGTCAGATCCACGGCAAGTTGAATAGGGTGCACTTGGTGTCGGTCATCACCATAGCATCGCCCGCTAAAGTTCGCCGCGCTATTGGGCAAATGCCCAATTGATTATTTCGAGACGCGCGTTAAGGCCGCCGCTCCGCCACCAGCACCACACGTTGCGTAAGCGACTGCTCACCCGCGTCTGGCCGCACCGAATCGCGCACCTCAATGCGCGTTTCACTTTCGCTGCGCAGCGAGTCCACGCGCCCGCGTTCCGCGTCAATCACAAACCGCTGTGTGCCGGTGCCACGACCGGTCATGGCCACCGTGCGCCAGGCCGTGGCGAGTTCGCCTTCAATGCGAATTGCCAGATCGCGTTCAACAACCGCCTGCGTGCCATTGCCCGTGGCATTGAGTGATCGCACGTGCGCGGTAGCCACCGTTTGCACTGTGACCGGTACACCGCCGCGACACAGGAACACGCGCGACGTATCACTCCACGACGCACCAACCTCAAGTACCGGTGGCAATCGCAGCAATAATTCGCGCACGAGTGAAGCCGCGCTCATTTCCTGCCGGTCACACTCGTTGACCAGCGACGGCCGCGGTGCAACACGCGCATTCAAACCATTCAGCGACGCATCAAACGGTACCGTGAGCGGTGCGCGTGACACGCCACCACTGGTTGAACCCGTGACCGCGCCGAGTGCGGCACCTTGCATGGCACTGGAACGCGCGCCGGTCACTCGCTCTGACGCGCTGATTGTAAAACCATCTACTCGACCGGTACTGCGCAGATCCAGCGCGGTACCCGGACGCGCGCTGCCAGTGCGCACCAGCGCAAACGCCACCTGCGCGCGCGTGACAATCTCCTCTTCGACCGGACGTCCGCCGCTGTCGCGCATGATGCGCGCGGTGCTGGTTACGTCGTAACGCGCGGTGTCATGACGCGTGGCAATGGATACACGCGACAGGGCAATCGTGGCTGCCGGCACGGGTTCTACCACCGGCGGCGGCACTGGCGTTGGTGCGGGCAGCGGTGTCACACCACGCGCGCACGCACCCAGCACCGCAACACTGACCATAAGACTGACCATGGCAACGAGAGCGCGACGCATTTCACATATCCGGGCGAGAGAGCAGCAAACAGTGGGTAAGTCGCCGGCCTGTAAGCCGGGTTCTGTCAGTGTGGTGCGATACCCCGCCACACACCGGACGGTCATTTCTCTCGACGTACGGTCGCCCGCACGTTCCAGCAGCCTACCCGCGGCTCGACGTGTTGCCACGCCGTGGTCGAGACGGGCCGTCTCTCGCCGCTTATTCGGCCTTGCTCCGGCTGGGGTTTGCCGTGCCAGACGTGTTGCCACGCCTGCGGTGGGCTCTTACCCCACCCTTTCACCCTTACCGCCGCTTGCGCGGAGGCGGTTTACTTTCTGTTGCGCTGTCCGTCACACGAAGCTCACGCCGCGTGCGCCCAGGCGTTACCTGGCAACCTGCCCTGTGGAGCCCGGACTTTCCTCGGCGAATGTGCTTGCGCACACCCGACGCGACCGTCCGGCCGACGACCACCCACTGGTCTGTCGCAATATAACAAACCCGGCCCCTGCAATATTCAGTTGCTCGGCGCCAACACTCGCGCCGCACCCGTGACAGTGTCGTGACGACGCGCTGTACCCTGTCATTCGACGCCCACTGCACGTGTGTTGCCGCATCGCATAGCGCGGCCCGCACGTTCGCCACCTCACGCCTGCGCCGAGTGAATCATGTCGGACGATTTTCACTACGCCAATCCACGCCGTACGAGTCGTGAATCGCACACCACCCCACCGTCGCTGCTGCGTCCGGCGCGGCAGCATCGCATTGCGCCGGCGCGCAGCAAAGCGGACACGGCGGTGGTCACCATGCTCACACCGCATGAACGCACCAAGGTGGATGCGGCGGGAGAAGGCTGTTATGTGGCCGTACACCGCGACACGATGGACGAACTGCTGCAAGACCTTCGCGAATGTCGGGCCCAGGCGGTCATTGTGTCGGTGGCGTGCTGCAATGCACGCGCAGCGTCGTCGGTGGCGCGCATGGTGCGCGAGTTTCCCGGTGTGCCAGCCGTTGCGCTGTTGTCCGAGAGCAGCGCGTCGTCGGCGCACACGGTGCTGTCGCTCGGCCAATACGGCGTGCAATCGCTTGTTGATGTGCGCGATCCTACGGGTTGGCGTGATCTGCGGCAACTGTTCACATCACACCGTGGCAGCAGCATTGAACGGCGCGCGATCATGCAACTCACTGACATGCTGTCGGCGGCGCCCGAAGACTGTCGCCGTTTTCTCGACGCGTGCTTCATTGCGCCGGCAAAAGTTGGCACCGTGCGTCAACTGGCCAAACGACTCGGTGTTTCGGCCAGCACACTCATGAGTCGCTTTTATCGCGCGGGACTGCCGGCACCCAAACGGTATCTCGCGATGGCGCGGCTGGTGCGCGCGGCCGCATTGTTCGAAAACCCGGGGCTCAGCATTACACAGGTGTCAAACACGCTCGAGTACTCATCGCCACAAAGTTTTGGACGGCACATTCACACCATGCTGGGTGTGACGGCCGTGCAGTTTCGGCGCGAGTTTACCGGGGAGCGCATGCTGGCGCGTTTTGTCCACGATCTGATTGTCCCACACCTTGACGTACTGCAACACTTTCACCCACTGATTGTGCTACCCATCTGGTCGCGCGTAGTGGAACCGGCGCTACAACCAACAATGCAATCGACGCCGCAAGTTACGCCGCAACCGGTCGGCGACTCGTCGGTTGTGCGGTAGCCGCGCGTGTGCGCGACGCGGTGTCTGCAGCGGTATTGATCGAACTCGTTTTGCTACTCGACGCCCCACTCGACACACGCGCCACGGCGTGACGCAAACGATTGGCGGTTTCGGTAAGTGTCGCCGCGCTTCGTGCGAGATCATCCAGTGCGCCGCCTTGCGCCACAACCGCGGCGGTGGCGTGCTGCGCATCGGCCACCGCGCGTCCGGCACGATCGTCGACATTCTGAAACGCCGCGTCAACGGCGCTGGCGGCATCGGCCTGCGCTCGGGACAGGCGCGCCGCATCGTCGGCGTGCGTGGCAATGCGCGAAATGTCGGCGAGAATCGCGTCGAGTGCACCACGGGCTTCGTTGGCAATCCCGCCCACGCCGTGCACTTCGCGCGCGGTAGCGTCCATGGTGGCCACCGTGCTCGCAATTTCTTCGCGCACACCCTGCACCGTCACCGCAATTGCCTTGGCCGCACGCGCACTTTCGCCGGCAAGTTTGCGAATCTCTTCGGCCACGACCGCAAAGCCAAGCCCGTGTTCACCAGCGCGTGAGGCTTCAATGGCGGCGTTCAATGCGAGCAGGTTGGTCTGACGTGCAATGCGTGAAACGGTGGTCACGAACTCACCCACACGTTCCGATGCGGGCACCAGCGCACTCACTTGCGTTGCGGCTTCCTGCACGCCGTCACCCACCTGCACCAGCGTTTGCGCGGCACGTTCAATCGCGTTGCGACTGGCCACGGTAGCCACGTCCATCGCGCGTGCGTCCTGCGCCGTTTGATCAGCCCGTGCGACGGCGAGCACAGCGGCTTCACGCGCCGATCGGCTGGAACGTGCGCCGTCGGCCACACTCACGCGCTGTGCGCCGAGTTCGTCTTGCAACGCCTGCACACCACGATGTGCGTCGCGCGCCCGCGACTGCAACACCGTAGACGCACCACCAAGCTGCGCGGCCACGGCGGCGAGTTCATCACTTTCCTGTTGCACAGATGCGATCAGGCGCGTGACTTCATCGAGCATCGCGTTGTAGCTGCGCTCGAGAAAGCCGAGTTCGTCGGTGTGTCGCGCGTCGGCGCGCGCGGTGAGGTCGCCCGATTCCACCATGAACATGCGCTCACGTGTGCGGCGCAATCGACGAATGAGTTTGGTGGGAATGGGCACGATCTGTTGGGACACAACACCGAGCAGAATCGCGGCCAACGCCACCTGCGCAACGGGCGGGGCACTCTCCGGAAACAGCTGCGCGTGCAAAATACTGCCGGCAATGAAGCCCACTTCGGAGCAGGCCAGAACCACAAATCCGAGCGCCCGCCCGCGATCAAACGAGTACGGCACGATCGCCAGCAAATACAAAATGGCGAGCACTGGCGCGCCAAAAATGGTGACGAGCAAACTGATCAGCATCGTGTCGAACGCGGCGAACAGATAGCGGAACCACCAGCGATAGCGTTGTTCGTTGAGCGCAAAGGCGCTCAAGCCCCAGTTGCATGACACCGACACCACAAACGCCACGATCATGATCCACACTGGCACGTCCACGAGCCCGACTTGCACGCCAACGATGAGCATCGTGGCCACAAGAATCGTGCTCCAGGTGCGCCGGCGTTCGGCCACGCGGAATGTGTTCAGATCTTTCGCGCGCTCTTCATCGAGGGCGAGCGCGGCGGCCGTCGCGGAAAACGGAAGGACTGAAGGGGTGGTCACGGCAATCCAGGCTGTGGCCGCGTGTCACGGTGAGCACTCACGGTGACGCGCCGGCGTTCCCGGAATGACGACTATCGGGCCAGTCGCGCCACCAGCTCAGAAGCCGTGGCCAGGCTGCGGACCTGAAGCCCCGCGGCCTCCAGCGCCTCTCGACCACCCTCTTCGCGGTCGACCACGGCCAGCACACCCAGCACCACACCGCCCTCCGCGCGCACGGCTTCCACCGCAGTCAGCGCCGAGCCACCAGTGGTGATCACGTCTTCCACCACCACCACGTGGTCGCCGGCCACGAACGGGCCTTCTACGCGTTTGCCTGTGCCGTGTTGCTTGGGCTGTTTCCGCACCGTAAAGGCGCGAACCAATGGCCCCTCACCTCGTTCATTGGCGAACGAACTGGCGTGCGCCATGGCGTAGGCGATCGGGTCGGCGCCTAGTGTGAGCCCACCGACTGCGTCGGCAACCCATCCGGCGTCGCGCAGCAATGCCAGCCCCAGCACCCCGAGCAGTCGCTGGCCTTCGGGGCTCATCGTGGTCAGGCGGCAGTCTACGTACAACGTGCTTCGGCGGCCGGAGGCCAGCACGAAATCGCCAGTTTTTGCAGAACGGTCGGCCAGCAGCTGAAGCAGTTGTTCGCGAGCGAGAGACAGGTCAGCCACCGTCATCAGCGTTTGAACAGCCCTTTCATCTTGCCGAACAGGCCACCTGATTTTTCGTCGTCTCCAGGCGGCGCGGCCACCGGGGCCGCGCTGGGCGTTGGCGTGGCAGGTGCCGGGGCCGCGACCATCGCGCCGGGATTGGCGACGGCATCGGCAAGTGCGGCCGCGAACTGCGTGACGCCCGGATAGCGGTCCTTGGGCGCCTTGGCCAACGCCTTCATGACCACCGTTTCCACCGTCTGCGGAAACTGCAGCCCTGGTTTGGCACTGCTCAACGCTGTGGGTGGCTGTGTGAGCAGCTGCGAGAACAGTTCACGCGGCGTTTTGCCCACGTAGGGCAGCGCGCCGGTGAGCAGGAAATACGCGATGGTCGCCAGCGAGTACTGATCGGCGGCGGGACCAACGAGTTCGCCCGACAGCGCTTCCGGCGCCACGTACATGAGCGTGCCTACGAAAAATCCGGCGCGCGTGAGGCGCTGGTCGGGCGACGCGTCGGTGTCGGCCGCGATGCCGAAATCGAGCAGCATGACGTGATGTGACGTGGGGTCATACATCACGTTCTCGGGCTTGAGATCGCGATGCACAATGCCCGCGTCGTGCGCGGCCTGCACGGCGGCACACAACTGCCGGATAATCTCGGCCACTTCCGCGCTCGGCAGGGGACCGTTCTTTTCGGCGTACTTTTCGAGCAACTCACCCGCCGCCCAATCGATGGCGAGGTAGTAGCGCTCGTTCTCCGCCTGTCCGAAATCAATCGTGCGTACGATGTTCGGATGCTCAACGCGCTTGCCAAACTGCGCTTCGCGAAGAAAGCGCTGTACGGCTGTTTTGTCGTGCCGCAGTTTTTCGCGCAGCACTTTCACTGCCACCGTACCGTGCTGCGGATGTTCAGCGCGGTACACCGTCGAGGTGCCACCTTCGCCGACTTTGGCGCGCAGCGTATAGCCGGCGAGCGTTTGACCAACCAATGACTCTATGGACACGGGCCGAACGTAACTCGCGCTGCGCTGTCCAGCAAGCCAAAGCTGCGATTCCTGCACATTTTGTGGCACAGATTGCTGTTGGCAGCGGTAACATTAAGACGTCTGTCCCCTCAACATCCGATTCTGATCCGTGTCGCGTCGCCGGTTACCGACAGACACTCTCTTTTCACCGGTGTCCGGCTGCATGCCTGTCCAGCGACGCGTCCTCGCGCATTCTCTCCTTCTCGGCGTTCTGACGCTGACCTCGGCCTGCGCCAGTCGACAGCAGGTGGGAAGTGATGGTCGGCCGGCGCCGGCTTCGGCACCGCGAGCGGAAGACGCGCTCACGCTGACACCGGTCAATGTGGCCGAGCTGTACAAGGGGATGGGGCTGATTGCCGCTCGGGGTGCCATCCCGTTTGTGGGGCGGGTGGCGTTTTTGCCTGACCGATCGCCGGACAGCACGCTGGTCATGGTCTCACTGTCGTTCTCGCCGCGCCTGGTCGCGTTTGCGCGCGAGGGTGAGCAGTACGCCGGCAACTACACGGTCCGACTCGAGGCCCGGAACGGCCCGAATCTGGTCCGCCAGCTCGAGGCAAAAGAAACGGTTCGTGTGGCCACCTTTCGCGAAACGTCGCGCACCGACGAGAGCGTGATCTGGCAACAGTACATTCGCATGGCGCCAGGCACGTACACGCTCAATGTGGGCTTGCGCGATGATGGCAGCCCTCGTTCAAGCGCCGAGGAAGTCTCCCTTGAAGTGCCGCGCTTTAACGCCGGTCGATTAGCGTCGCCGGTGCCGGTGTACGAGGTCATCGCCCGCTCGTCGCAGGACTCCTTGCCGCGACTGCTGGCCCGTCCGCGCGCTACGGTCACCTTTGGTGTGGACTCGCTGGTTCCGGTCTATCTCGAGGTGGCCGGCACCCGCACCGCGACGCGTGTGCGCACCGAAGTAACCGGAGAAGGGGGCGCCCGGCTGTGGCTTGATTCCACCGTGTTGCTGGGCCGCGGGGGCGATCTGGTGAGCGGTACCATACTGGTGCCGGCCGCGAGCATTGGCGTGGGTGTGGTGACGCTGCAGGTTTCGCAGGCTGATCAACCGGATACGGCGCGCACCAAGCTGCTCGTCACGCTTGGCGACGATCTGCCAGTAACCGGCTTCGACGAAATGATCAGGTACCTGCGTTTCTTCGCCCCGGACTACAAGCTCGAGCAGTTGTCCAAGACAACCGGTGCCGAGCGCGCGCAGGCGTGGAAAGAGTTTCTCAAGTCGACCGACCCGGTCAGTGGCACATCGGAGCACGAAGGGCTGAGCGCGTATTTTGCCCGCATCCGCCTCGCCAACCAGCGATTCCGCGATGACGGCCCGGTCGGTTGGCTGTCAGACCGCGGCATGGCGTTTGTAGGGTTGGGTGATCCGGACAATATTTTCGATCCGCAAACGAACGACCTCACGCAGCGAAATCGGCAGCAGGTGTGGGAATACCGCCAATGGCGTCTCCAGCTGGTATTCTTCGACCAGACTGGTCTCGGACGGTGGCGTTTGTCGCCGAGTGCGTCCGTAGAACTGGCCGCCACGATCCGGCGCCGTCTGGCCGAGATGCCCTGATTCCTGCTCGCTCCATCCTGTCGTGCCCGACAACACAAAGGTCACCCTGCCGTCTGCGCCACGTCTGTTTCTGGTGGACGGCTACGCACTTATCTATCGCGCGTTTTTCGCGCTGATCAATCGCCCACTGGTGACGCGTCGTGGTGAGAACACCTCGATTGCGTGGGGCATTGCCAATTTTCTCAAGCGCTTGCTGGTGACGCACAAGCCGGAGAATCTTGCGTGGGTGCACGATGCAGGTGCGTCATTTCGCGACGAGTTGTATCCCGAGTACAAAGCCACGCGCGAAAAGCTGGCCGATGATCTGCAAGCGGATTTTGACACTGGCATTGAACGTGTGCGGCAGCTGCTGCGCGCGTACGATGTGCCGGTGCTGGCTGTCGAGGGATACGAAGCCGATGACGTGATCGGTACACTGGCGCGTCAAGGCGTCGAGGCCGGTTTTGATGTGGTGATCGTCTCAGGCGACAAAGATTTTTATCAGCTGCTGCAACCGCATGTGTGGTTGCTCAATCCCGGACGCGGCGGACCCGCTGCGGTTGACGAGCAGTGGGTTGGCATGGAGAACGCGAGCGAGCGGCTTGGTGTGCCGCCCGAACGCGTGGTGGACTATCTCGCGCTTGTTGGTGACTCGTCGGACAACGTGCCGGGTGTCAAGGGTATTGGTGAGAAAGGTGCGATCGAGCTGATCGAAGCGTACGGCGCGCTCGAGAGTATTCTGGCGCATGTCGACGAGATCACCAAGAAGCGTCCGCGCGAAGCGTTGCAGACGCAGGCCGACAACGCGCGTTTGTCCAAGACACTCGTCACGATCCGCACCGACGTACCGGTTCAGTTTGAGCCGTCGCGACTGGCGGTCAGTTCGCCCAATCTCGATGCGCTGCGGTTGTTATACCAGGAGCTGGAGTTCAACTCGTTGTTGCGCGATTTGCCAACGCCTGGTGTTGTGCAAACGGCGCCGTCTGATAACGCAGCGGCGGCGCCGTTCACTGAAGGTGCGACGAGTACTGCAATCGTTGCAGATGCCGCGTCCGCAACGCCGGTTGTCACCATGTACACCGGCGAGTCTGGTGTACCGGTGCGCACCGACTCCACGTACACGCTGGTCGATACGCTCGATGGTGTCGCGCATGTGATCGCGCGCGCCCGCGCGAGTGGACGCATTGCGTTTGATACGGAAACGGTGCGCGACGCTGACGCACCGATTGCGGTGGATCCGCTGCGCTGTCGGTTGGTGGGTTTGTCGATCGCGGTCGCGCCCGGTGAAGCGTACTATTTGCCGTTCGCACATCAACCGTACGACGGCGCCGGCAATCTGTCACTGCTTTCGGGTGACGCCGGTATTGCGGGCGCACGTTTGTCGAAGGCTGGCAGTGCGCCGGTAAACTTGCCCGCGATGACTAGCCACGAGATGGCGCCGCTGCGCGCGTTGCTTGCCGATCCGACGGTTCGGAAGTTGGCGCAGAACGCGAAGTATGATCTGCTGGTGTTGCGCAGCAGCGGTGTGGCACTGGAAGGGCTTGATGCGGACACGATGCTGATCAGCTACATCCTCGATCCGAGTCGTCGTTCACACGGACTGGATCAGCTGGCGTTCGAACATCTGGGTCATACGATGACGTCGTACGAACAGCTGTGCGGCAAAGGGCGTCACCAACTCACCATGGACGTGGTGCCGGTGGACAGCGCGCGCGATTACTCGTGCGAAGATGTCGATGTGACGTGGCGTTTGTACAACATCTTGCAGCCCAATCTCGCCGATCTGGGCATGCAGACGTTGTTCGACGAGATCGAGATGCCGCTCGTGCGCGTGCTGGCCGATATGGAGTGGGAAGGTATCGCGATTGATCTGAGCTGGTTCGCGTCGCTCAAAACTCGCTTTCAGCGCGAGCGTGAGCGGGTGGAGCAGGAGATCTACGAAGCGGCGGGTGAGACGTTCAACATCAACTCCAACCCGCAGCTGCGCACGATTCTCTTTGAAAAACTCGGTTTGCCCGTCAAGAAAAAAACGGTCACTGGCCCGAGTACCGATGCGAGTGTGTTGCAGGAGCTGGCAGAGGAGGGGCACACGTTGCCGACGCTGCTCATGGAATACCGCGAGCTGTTCAAGCTGGAAGGCACGTACATCGATACACTGCCCAAGCTGGTGCATCCGCGTGATCAGCGATTGCACACGTCGTACAACCAAACGGTCGCGGCAACCGGCCGACTGTCGTCGAGTGATCCCAACCTGCAGAACATTCCGATTCGGCGTGAACTCGGTCGCGACATTCGCCGAGGCTTCGTGCCGCGCGAGGGATGCAAACTGCTGGCCGCGGACTATTCACAGATTGAACTGCGATTGCTTGCGCATCTCTCGGGCGATCCGGCATTTGTGGAAGCGTTCCTGGCCGGTGGTGACATTCACAAGCAAACCGCTGCCGTGATCTTTGGCGTGGAGCTCGCGGATGTCACCAGCGACATGCGCGCGCGGGCCAAGACCATCAACTTTGCCACGATTTACGGGCAGGGTGCATTTGCGCTCGCGCGTCAGCTCAAGATTTCGCAGTCAGAAGCCAAAGCGTTCATCGAGACGTATTTCGAACGCTTTGCGGGTGTGAAGGCGTTTCTCGAGCAGTGCGTGGTGGACGCCAAAGCGCGCGGCTACGTGGAGACCATCTTCAAGCGCCGTCGATTCATTCCGGAGCTCAAGGACCGGAACTTCAATACGCGGGCCTTTGGCGAGCGCGTCGCCGCCAACGCGCCGATACAGGGCTCAGCGGCCGATCTCATAAAGATTGCGATGCTGCGAATCCACGAGGCCCTCGCTACCGGTCCGCTGGCTGCCCGCATGCTTCTCCAGGTACACGACGAACTGGTCTTCGAGGTGCCAACGGGCGAGGTGGACGCCCTGTCCTCACTGGTCAAGGAGCAGATGGAGGGCGCTGCACAGCTGGCCGTGCCGTTGGTGGTGGATATCGGCGTTGGCGACAATTGGCTGGCCTCCAAGGCCTGAGCCGAGGTGTGCAGCAGTCTTGCGTTTTGCCAGAACCGTGTGGGCTTCGCGATGCTCAGATCACAGACGTGAAACGCGTGGAAAACTTTAAAACATTGTAAATCATAGATTTACGGGTTCTCGCACACCGCGGCACCGCCCTTGCTCTTGTCCATGGCAGCAGCCGGCATGGGCGGGGCATACATCGCACCGTCACGACTCGGCAGGTTCTTTCCCCTGAGGTGGTGCGATGGGCACAAGCGCGTTGAAAGGTCGGCGCGGATTCACGCTGATCGAGTTGCTGATCGTGGTCGTCGTTATTGGCATTCTGGCCGCGATCGCGATCCCGAAGTTCAACGAGACCAAGGGTCGAAGCTACGCCTCGTCCATGAAGAGCGACCTGCGGAATCTGTCCAGCCAGCAGGAAGACTACTTCTACACGCACGAGACCTATACCACGGTGCTGGCGGATATCGCCTTTGCGGGATCTCCCGGCGTGATTCTTACGATCACTGAGGCAAGCGTCGGAGGGTGGTCAGCTACGGCGACCCATCCCGCAGCGGACCCGCTCACCTGCGCGGTTTACTATGGAAGCGCCGCGCCGGTGGCGCCCGCTGTGACAGAAGGTGTAGTGCACTGCAACTGATGTAGTGAACGCCCGTGCTCCGGGCACAACACATCGGTCAGTAAACGCGCCGGGTCCGGAAGCATCGCTTGCGGATCGGCGCGTTCTCTATTTGGCTGCATGCCATGAGCAATGGATCAGCGCACGATCATGACGAGTTGCCGCCGGCACTACCGGGTCGCACACCGCCGCCTCGACCGGAGGCCCGCGAAATCGCCGGCATTGTGGATCGAACGGTGGTCGCGCGCGATACGTTTGATCTTCGGGAGTTCGCGCGCCGCGCCGACGGCATGGTGTACGCCATGGACGGCGGCATGTGGCTGCACTTTCACGTGTGGATGGGTCGTCCCATGGCGCATCTCGTGTCGACCGATCGCGACCTGCTGCTGTCGTACGGTGCGTTTGTTGGCATACCGGCAGATCGGTTGCAGGACAAGCCGCTCAAGGATCCGCGCACCGGAGTTCGCCGGGCCGCCTGGCATTGGGATCTCGGTGGCCCGTACTTGCCGCCTTCGCGTCGCGCGATTCGCTGACCCTCAGGGCGCCACCGGTGCGCCCTCATGTAACGCGTGCTCCAGCGCAAGCGCTTCCGTGCGCAGCCAATCTGCTTCGGAGCGTAGCGTCCGCTGCAGCTTGGCATTGCGTCTGAACGTGAAATAGGCGCGCATTCGCTCACGTGCTCGGCGCGTGCGGTCGCCAAACCGGAAGTCGCTGCTCGCCGACGGCACGAGCGACGCCGCGTATGCAAGCGCCCACCATCCGCCGGTGAGCCACGCGACCAGCGCGGTTTGTACCGCGTAGAATCCGAGCACCAGGACCAGACCAAACACCACACTGCGCATGGCGGGCTGGTCGAGACTCTGCACACCACGAAGTGCCATCACGCGTGTGAGGGCAATGGGCACCCAGTGATTCACTCGGCCCCATAGTCCAATCGGTCCGCGAATGAGTGCGAGCGCACCCTCTCGCCACGCGAATCGTGTACCGGCTGCGCTGCCCGGATCAATCGCAATGTCTTCGATCGCCAGCTGCTCGCGCGCGAGCTGCGCGTTGAGCGCGGAGAGTCGTTTTTCGAACGCCTGCATGCGTGTTGTGAGCGCGACGTCGCGCGAGCCAATACGGTACGTTGCCGTGCTGCGCGTACTCGCGGAGGCTTCGATTTCTGGAGTCGTTGCGTGCACGACCGTAAACTCGCCGGTAATGCGAGACGCGGCGCGATTCACGCGCTGCACGAGTTGCACCACATCAGCCAGTGAGTCGACTTCGGCACCAATACGTTTGACTGGCGCGAACAGGGCAAACAGGGCCTGCGCCAGCGACATCATGCGCGTGGCGTCTTCTGTGGATCGAAAGTTCAGCGTGACCGCACGTAGCCGCTGCTCGATTTCTGCGGTCAGCGCGGCAACGGCGGATGCCTGATCCGTGAGTGAATCCATTTGAATCGGTTCACCGACTTGCAGCAGCACCCGCGAGCGCGGTGTTTCCTTGGCTTCGAACACAAGTCCCACCGGTACAATCGTGATCGCACGGACACCGTGTACGTCGCGCGCTTCAAGCGCCATGCGTGCGAGACCGGTGCGCAGTGGTGCAAGCTGCGGTGCGTCGTGACTGATGCCTTCGGGAAAGATCACAACGGCGCTGCCCTCGGCGAGCGCGTCGGCCACGGCACGAAACGAAGCGGCGTTTCGTGAGGGATCTATGTTGCCGGCGTTGGCGTGTGCCAGGTCTTTGGCACGATGCAGTGGTATCACGCCGGCTGCGCGCAACATGGCGCCGAGCACTGGATTCTTGAACAGCGTGGATTTGGCAAGCAGGCGCACAGGGCGTGGCACGAGCACGCCGATCACCAGTGCGTCCATGAGCGCATTTGGATGATTGCCTGCCAGAAAAACCGGACCCGTTGCTGGAATGCGCTCCAGCCCCACGACTTCCACCGATCGGTAGTACCAGCCGAGTGCGATACGTGCGAGTGGGCGAAAGACAGTGTAGAGCAGCACGACTCAGCTCACGGCGCGCACGCTGGCCTCAGCCGCTCGGGCAGTGCGCTCCCCTTCTTCCATATCAACGCCGAGCAGCAGCAGGCCACCGGCGATGAAGAACACGATCACGCTGAGAATCGCCAACTGACTTGACTGGAACTGATTGATGACGACGGCGAACACGAGTGGGCCGAGAATGCCACCGAACTTTTCAAACACGGAAAAAAATCCGAAGAACTCGCCGCTTTTATGCTTGGGAATCAGCGTGGCAAACATGGACCGACTGAGTGCCTGGGTGCCGCCCTGCACGAGTCCCACCAGAATGGCCAGAATGTAGAACTCGCGTGCGGACTTCATGAAGTACGCAAAAATGCAAATGCCCGTGTACACCGTGAGACCAATAAACACGGAGCGCTTGGCACCAATTTTTCCGGCGATGGCGCCAAATGCGAAGGCGCAGGGAATGCCAATGAATTGCACCAACAGAATGGCCGTGATCAGATCACTCTGGCCAATACCGATTTCTGCGCCGTACACGGTGGCCATCTTGATAATGGTTTGAATGCCATCGTTGTAGATGGTAAACGCCAGCATCATCAGAAACGCCTGTTTGTATCCGCGCAGTTCGCGCACCGTTTCGCCAAGACGGGAGAACGCAATGCGAAAGGCGCTGGCTCCTGGCTGTTCGTCGGCTTCGAGTGTGCGCTGCGGTTCTGGCACGCGACGCAGAATGGGCAGCGAGAACAAAAGCCACCACACACCAACACTCACAAACGCGAGACGTGCGGGCAACGACGCCTGCTCTGGCGTAAGCCCTTCACCGCTCGGCAGGCCGAACATTCCCGGTTGTTGAATCCACAACAGATTGAGCGCGAGCAACAGTCCGCCGCCCACATATCCGAAGGCGTATCCCGCTGTTGATACACGATCGATTTCGTCGCTCGACGCAATGTGCGGCAACAGCGCTTCGTAAAACGTCATGCTGCCCGTGGCACCAGCCAGCGTGATAATGAACAACACCGACGCCAGTATGATCTGCCCCTGTCCGATGAAGAACATGCTCATCGTGGCGCCAACACCCAGAATCATGAACAGCGTGAGAAATCGTTTCTTGGCCGCTTTGTAGTCGGCGACGGCTCCGAGCAGTGGCGCGAGAATGGCGATCAGCACGGCGCCTACGGTATTCGCAATGCCCCACGTTTCCGTGGCTTTCGTATCCGCCATGCCCGCGCCCGCGTACGACACAAAAAAGATCGGAAAGACTGCCGTCATGATCGTGGTTTGTGCCGCAGAGATGCCCCAGTCATACATGGCCCACGCGCGCAACTCCGGTCGATGAAGACCCAGTGTCTCAAGCAGTCGTCGCTTAGGCGCAGGAGTAGCGGACATTGGAAAGGGGCTGAAGTAACGTGCAGTAATGGAGAGCCGCTAACAAATAGGGGCTGTTGCGAGCAGATTAGTGTCCGTGCTTACTCACGCGAAGTCCAGCCTAGGTTGTGTATTTTTCCCGTCGTCTCGTGCGCTGCTGCTGCGCGCAACGCTCGCCGCAGCGCTCGGCGTGTCGGTCGCGGCTTGTTCCGACGCGACACGTGAGGAAACGCCGGCAGCAGATTCCGTGGCGGTTTTGGACACGGCGATGGACAGCGTTGAGCTCACCACACTTGAGTCCACGTATGATCCGGCACTGGGAGACATCCTGCTGCTGCCCGTTGTTGGTGAGGCCAGTGATCGAGAGTTGGCCACGTTGCTGAGTCCATTAATTGCGCCGGACGCGATCCCAAGCGACACAACAGGTTTGCGCGAGCGCGTGGGTCCGGGTGCGGTACAACTGTTCTCACGCGCTGGTCTGTTGGGCGACGGCATAGTTCGGGTAGACGCGGCCTTGGCCACGGCCAGCACCGCAAACGGATGCGCTACGTGGCCCATGGCGCGCGTAGCGTTGGCGCCCGGCGTACCGATTGGCGCTCGATGGTTGGTGGCTCTACCAGCGGGACGCGTGTCGGCCATTCCGCTTGACTCGATTGAAGCGCTCCCATCACGCGATTCGTCGGTGCTGGCAGCGGCGCTCACCCGTGCGGCTTCGGCGCTTGAGGAAGACAGCGGCAGCGCGTTTCGTGGCTTGCCGTTTACCGTCCTGCGTGCGTATCGCTCGGCCAGTGCGAGCGATAGCGCGGCTGCGAACGACGGTTTTGCCGTTGGTGTGCTGGTGCGGCGTATTCCGCAGGAGGACCGTCCGCTCGAGGAGCGCGTGCTCATTCTAGTATCCACCGTGAACCCGAATCCGAAGAGCTGGACCGCGGTGTGGTTTGAGCGAGCCAGCGGTCGGGAGGAAGAAGTGATTGCCAGCGAACCGCTGGCGGCATTTCGACTGGTGGGTGGTAGCCGGCGGATCACGCTGGTGGTTGGCCGAGACGATGGTTCGGGCACGTCGTTGGCTCTGCTGGAACGGGTGGGTGCGTCGTGGCGTGTGCGCTGGGAAAGTGCACTGACTGGTTGCTGAGCGCCGAGGGTATCATGACCCTTGCTCTGGAGATAATATCTCAGTACTGTGATATATCCCTTTTCGGAGTAAACTTATGAACGCTCCCGCCCTCGGCGGTTTGCATCATCTCACCGCAGTCACGGCCCGCGCGGGCGCCAACCTGAGCATGGCGCGCGATGTGCTGGGTATGCGGCTCGTCAAGCGCACCGTCAATCAGGACGACGTGTCCGCGTACCACCTGTTTTATGGTGACGCCATCGGTCGTCCCGGCACCGAGCTCACATTCTTTGAGTGGAGCCATGTACCCAAGCGCCAGCCGGGTACCGGCGAAGTGGCAGAGACCGGGCTGCGGATTCCCTCCGAGGCGACGCTCGACTGGTGGGAAGCCCGTTTGCGTGCCGACGGCCGCATGATCGTTCGTGGGCGTACCACGCGCGCCGGTCGACCGGCGTTGCGCTTTTCTGATGCGGAGGGGCAACCCTTTGCGCTGATTGTTGACGCCAACGCGACGGCGCCAGCCGATGCGGCCACCGCCGAGCTGGAGCAGGCGGAGCGCGAATGGTGGAAGACGGCGCCGGTGCCGCGTGAACACGCCATTCTCGGACTAGGTCCCGTTGTGTTGCACGTGCGCTCGCTGGAGCCAACCGCGCGGTTTCTGACCGCGGTCATGGGCATGACAGAGGCCGGGCGTTATGCCGATCCGGATTCTGCGGCCCGCGAAATATCGGTATATTCCATGGGACCCGGTGGCGCGTCGGCCGAGGTGCATGTGCTGCCACGCTCCGACCTGCCGCGTGCGGTACAGGGTTTTGGCGGAGTACATCACGTCGCGTTCCGCGTAACCGATCACTCGGCGCAGCAGGCGTGGTTGTCACATCTCACGTCACTGGGTGTGCCGAATTCCGGACTCGTTGAGCGCTACTACTTTGAGTCGCTCTATTTCCGCGAGCCGGGCGGTACATTGTTCGAGCTGGCGACCGATGGCCCGGGCTTCTCCGCCGACGAAGATCCACGCACGCTCGGCGATCGACTCGCACTGCCGCCGTTTCTTGAGCCGCGTCGTGCGGCGATTGAAGCCGGTCTCAAGCCGTTGCCGAACTGATTACACCATCTCACTACGACTGGAGCATTCTCTTGGGGCAAAATCACGCGTTCCTTGGCGAACTCGAGCACGAAGCATCAAACACGCGGAAGGTGTTGGCCCTGGTGCCCGCTGACAAAGCGGATTTCAAGCCACATCCGAAGTCGTTCGCGCTGGGCCCGCTTGCGGTGCACGTGGCCGAGATGCACCAGTGGATTTCCGAGGTGCTGAACAAGACGGAACTCGATTTTGCCAAGGGCGAATACCGGCCGGCAGGATTTTCGACGCCTGAGGAGCTGGTGGCGCGTCTCGACAAGTACGTGACCGCCGGCAAGGCGGCGCTGGCGGCCACGAATGACGAGTTGATGAGCGTGACGTGGGAGTTACGACAGGGTGGTCACGTGCTGTTGTCGATGCCGCGTGTGCAGTGTCTGCGCAGCATGGTGTTCAACCACATCATTCATCATCGTGCGCAGCTGGTGGTGTATCTGCGCTTACTCGATATCCCGGTGCCGGGATTGTATGGACCGTCGGCAGACGAGCAGTAATTCTTTTGCTGTTCTTCGCGAAGGACGCGAAGAAGTGCAACAGATGGAAGGGGACCGGTTTACGGAATGCCGGTCAGTGATTGACTGAGTTCGCGCAGGCGGCGTCTTGCGGCGGTGTCGGCTGCCTGAGCGTTTGGTGTGGCGATCGTGGATTCGAAAAAGTAGGTGCCGCTTGGTGCGCTCTTTGTCGTGATCGCCTGCATGGTGGACGCCAGCCCCTGTTCCACGGTGCTGCGCGGTGTGGCGCCGATTGAGAGCATCATGTTGGTGTTCATGACGCCGGCCGGGTGTACGGCGTACACCACGATGTTGTCGCGCTTTACACGTTCGGCGAGATCCTGCGCGTAGATAATCTGCGCCAGTTTGCTCTGCGCGTAACCGCGTCCGCTGGAGTAGTTGCCGTTGAGCATCACGTTCGCAAAGTCGATCGGTTGCTGTGTGCGGGAGGCGACGAACACGATGCGCGATGGTGCACTCTCGCGCAGACGCGTGAGCAGCAGCTCGGTGAGCAGATAGCCCGCGAGATAGTTCACGGCGAAGTGCAGCTCGTGACCTTCAACGCTCGTTTGTTTGGGCGACCGATCGGCGAGGCGAATACCGGCGTTGTTCACCAGCAGATGTACGCGTGGATAATTCGTACGCACGCTATCGGCGAGGGCGCGCACGGCGTCGAGTGACGCAAAATCGGCGGCGAAGAATCGGGCACTGCCAGCGCGCGCAGCGGTGAGTTCTTGCACCAGCTCACGTCCGCGTTCCACGTTGCGACCGTGAACAATCACATGGGCGCCTCGCGCGGCGAGCGCGCGTGCGACTTCTCGTCCAAGACCATCTGTCGAACCGGTGACGAGCGCCACGCGGCCGCGCATGTCGACCGTATCGGCGCGTGGCGGCTGTGCAGATGTCGGCCGGGCTGTCGCCGATGGTGCCGTCGTCCGTGGCGCAGTCCCGGCCTGCGATTGGGCGCGCGGAGAGGCTGCCGAAATTGCGCCGAGTGTTGCGGCGCTGATTAGCCACGCCCGGAAGGCGCGTGCCGAGACGCGGGAACGCGAAGTGTGGGAGAGCATGCCCACGAATACCCCTCGGCGGGGCAAAGCGCTAGCCGCGCGTCTGGCGACGCTGTCTACTAGGACAATAGTTGACAAACCCGGCCGAAGGTGACACACTACTATGCAGGTAGTAATTGGCCGTCCAGCACAGGAGGCTGTCCCCATGGTGGTTGATCTCACACCGCTCGGTGAGCGGGAACTCGATGTCATGGCCGTACTCTGGGAGCTCGGCTCCGGTACGGTGACCGAGGTGCTTGAACACCTTGGCGTGCCGCTCGCTTACACCACCGTGCTCACGGTGCTGCGCAACCTGGAGGCCAAGCAGTACGTCACGCGGGAAGAAGAAGGACGCGCGCATCGCTACTATCCGCGCGTGGCGCAGCAGGCGGCGCAGCAGAACGCGCTCTCGCGACTGGTGAGTCAGTTGTTTGGCGGGTCACCGGAAGCGCTGATCTCGCGGCTGGTTGAACAGCACGATGTCTCGCCCGAGGAACTGGCGCGACTGGCGCGCAAGTTGAACCGCGCCTCGTCGTCACCGGAGAAGCAGTCGCCCTACAAAGCGGAGGGTGAGTGATGCTGCTCTCCTGGATGATCATGGCGTGCGTATTCACGCTCTGCGTTGGTGCGGCCGCCTACGCCGTGGACCGGTTGCGATACGCACAGCGGCGTTCAACACGCGGCGTGTGGGCTGCGGCGCTCGCCATCGCGGTCACGTGGCCGCTTGTGGTTCCCGTCATGCGGCCCTTGTTGTGGCCAGAGGTGGCGAGCCCTGTGGCGTCGCCAATTCGTGGCGGTGCACTTGCTCCCGCGATTGGTGCGTCGTTCGACGCACCAGCCGTGAGCTGGATTGAACGCGCTTCGCACGCGTTGAGTACGCTGCCGTTGGTAACAGAACGTGCGTCGTTGGCGCTTGTCGAGCGTGTGCCGTGGATCGTGCCCGTAACGCTGACGCTGTGGGCGTTGTTGAGCGTGGTACTGCTGGTGCGACTGCTGCTCGCCGCGCGCCGCATTCATGATCTCACGCGCACTGCAACGCGCACATCAGTTGATGAGCACGACGTGCTGCTCGCCGAGGGGTTTGGACCCGCGTCTGTTGGTGTGCGCGCTCCACGCATTGTGCTGCCGCAGTGGGTGCTCGCGCTTGACGCTCCGCTGCGAACGTTGGTGTTGCGTCACGAGCGCGAACACTGCGAATCCGGTGACCCACGGTTCGTGTGGAGCGCGGCGCTTGCTACGGCGCTGATGCCGTGGAATCCCGGTGTGTGGTGGTTGTCGCGGCGACTGCGTCTGGCGCTCGAACTTGATTGCGATGTGCGCACGCTGCAACACGGCGGTGATCCACTGGTCTACGCAAAACTGCTGCTTTTCATGACGCAGCAACACGCGGCGCCCGCGTCGCACCTTCGGTTGGCGAGTTCGCTGGCCGCATCCCGTTCCCATCTGAGTCGGAGGATTGTGGCCATGCAACAGGGAGTAAAAAAATCATCGCGTACGGTGCGGTTTGCGCTGGGCGGCGGCGCGGTGCTCGCGATCGCGGCGGCGTGTGGGACGCGAATTCCGGGCAACGCACTGGCGCCTGAGCCGCAGAATCAAACATCGGCGGTGCAGACGCGTGTGGATAGTGCAAGTACGGCTGTCGTGCTTCCGGCGTCATCGGAACCCAAACCGTACTTCGAGTTTCAGGTGGAGAAGCCGGTCTCCATGATCACCGGCGGGAAGATGCAGTATCCGCCCATGTTGCGCAGCGCGCAGGTTGAAGGTGCGGTCTTGGCAAGTTTTGTGGTAGACGAACAGGGTGTGGTGGATCAGAGCACGTTCAAAGTGCTCAAGTCAGATCACGAGCTGTTCACAAACGCCGTGCGCGAGGCGCTGCCAAACTTCACCTACACGCCGGCTGAAGTTGGTGGTAAGCGTGTGAAGCAGTTGGTGCAGCAGCCGTTTGTGTTCAACCTGGCGAATCAACAAGGTGCGAGTTCCAGCAAGGCATCACAGCCGAGAAGCGTGCAGCCGCTCGATGCATCTGATGTGAGCACCGATAGTGCGAAGCGCACACTACCACGTCGCTTCGTGCCGTACGCGATTTCCGTTCCGAGGCTGCCGTCTGGAAGCCCGATTGATGAGGTGTCAGCCGCCAACAAGCCGGCCGATGCGTTCTTTGAGTTCCAGGTGGAGAAGCCAGCGGCAATGCGCCCCGGCCAGTCGAAAGTTGTCTATCCGCCATTGCTTCGGGCAGCGGAGGTGGAGGGCGAAGTGCTCGTGAGTTTTGTTGTCGACGAGTCGGGTGTGGCAGATCTCAGCACGTTCCGCGTGCTTCGCTCCGATCATGAGCTCTTCACCGAATCTGCGCGCACCGCACTCGCTGAGATTCGCTTCCTTCCGGCCGAAGTAGGGGGCAAGATGGTCAAGCAGTTGGTGCAGCAGCCGTTCGTGTACAGGATTCCGAAATAACAACTGATTCACTCGGCGTGGCGGCACGCATCAAGGCGTGCCGCTCACCCGCGAGTCGCGTTTATCGCCACGGAATTTCCGGCGACCGATAGAAGTTCACACCAATCGCCTGCAGCCGCGGACCATGCTCCGCGAGCCGCACACGAAAACCGTCCCAGCTGCGCTTGTTCTCGCGACTCCATCCGAGTTCCGCCACGGCCATGAGACGCGGAAAGGCGAGAAACTCATAATCGCTGCGCTTCTCTAGCGTCTCGGCCCAGAGCGGCGCTTCCACACCCAGCACCGCTTCGCCGCGCACGCCCGTGAGAAACGTGTCGGGCTCCCACGAGTACGCGTGCCGCACGGAAATGAGTCCGGCCCACTTGAGGCCAAGCACCGTGCTCGCGTCGTATTTCATATCGAGATATACACGATTGCCGGGGGAGAGAATGATCGATCCGCCGCGCGCTGCGTGAAGAAAGGAAGAGTCGCGACTGCCACGCGCGTCGTTCCGCCAATGCTGCACCACCGTACTCGCATCAAGATTGGCCGGCGAAATCTCGCCCCACCCGATCATGTTCTTGCCCTCTGCGCGCACAATGCCTTCCACGCGTTCGATGAAGCGTAGATACTCATCGTGCGTGAGCTTCTCCACTTCGTCGCCGCCGAGATGCAAATACGGGCCAGGTGTGAGCGCGGCGAGTTCACGCACCACGTCGGTGACAAACGTGTACGTGGATTCCTTGCCAGGACAGAGCGCGCTGAAGCCCACGCGAATGCCGGTGTACAGCGGTGGTGCAACTCCGTCGCAATTCAGTTCCGGATAACTGGCCAGCGCCGCATTGGTGTGACCAGGCATATCAATTTCCGGCACGATCATGACCTGTCGCGCCTGCGCATACTCTACAAGCTCTGAATACTGCGCCTGTGTGTAGAAGCCGCCTGGTCCACCGCCCACCTGTGAACTGCCGCCGTGTCGGGTGAGGTTTGGCCGTGACATGATCTCAATGCGCCAGCCTTGATCGTCGGCCAGGTGCAAGTGCAGCACGTTGAGTTTGTAGAGCGCCATCACGTCGATGTATTTTTTGACGTCGTCCAGTGGCAGGAAGTGACGCGCGACATCGAGCATGGCACCGCGCCAGCGATAGCGCGGCTCATCGGTGATGGTGCCGAGTGGCACACTGAGACCTCGTGTCAGCGCCGCGCGATGTTCAATCGCCGGTGGCATCAGCTGACGCAGCGTTTGCACGCCATAGAACAAGCCGGCAACTTCACGCGCCACAATACGGATGCCTTCAGCGCGGATTTCAAGTTTGTAACCTTCTGCGCCTCTATCGTCGTCATCCGGATCCAGATGTAACCGAATCGCGCCGGGCGGTGCATCGAGACGCGGCGGCAGTCGACGCGCGGTGCGCGGTGCGCCAGGGCCAAGCATGGTCGCGAGTTGACGGCCCACACGTTCCACGTCTTGGTCGGCATCACTGGCAATGATCACCGCGGTGGAATCAGTGATGGTGAATCGGCGCGTGTCGTCGAGGTCAACGTCAACCGGTACCGGAATTATGGAGTGCAGTGGACGCGCGGAGGCCGGTTGTGCGAGCAGCGACGCGCTTGGCAACGCGATGGGCAACGCAATGAGCAGCAGCGCCGCCCGAACGAGCGATGCACGAGACCGGGGAGCAGTGGGAGTATGCATCTCCCATTGTACTCCGAAGCGCGCGTCCGGGTGAGAGTGTTGAGACGAGTGGCCAACGCGCGTGCTGGAGGGTACATCTCAGGCTATGAGACTCTTCGTGTGTTGTGCGCTAACGCTATTGCTCGTTGCCTGTCAGACGGAACAACCCTCCGCCGATGGCGGTGCTGTGGACAGCGTTCCGGCGGTGGCGGAATCCGTCGGCGACTCGTCGCCACCCGTAGCGCGCGCACTGTTGGCGCTCTCCGGCGACGGCCTGACGCTCGTGAACAGTGAAACGGGTTCGACGCGCGCCATCGGCTTCGGCACAGCTGCGGCATCGGCGATCGACATGCTCACGGCGGTCGCGGGCGCTGTCGTCGAGCGCGGCACGAACGAAGAGTGTGGCGCCGGCCCGGTGGAGTTTGTGTCGTTCGCCAACGGGCTGCAGATCGTGCTGCAGAAGGAACAGTTTCTCGGCTGGACAGTGCGCGCGGGTGCGGATACGCTGCGCACCATGAGCAACGTGGGACTGGGTGCAACCCGGGCCGAGCTTGAAGGCGTGTACGCGGCCACAATCGAGCAGAGCACGCTCGGCATGGAGTTCATGGCGGGCGGACTCCAGGGCATTCTGGAGTCCGGGTCCGCGAGCGCGAAGATTACGGATTTGTGGGCCGGTATGGCGTGCGTGGCGCGCTGAACCGCGGGGCCACAGCCGCGCCGCGCTCGCAATGAGCGCGGTGTTTACCGCGCCTTGAACAACGCGTTCGCTTCGGGTGACGGAATCTGTTCGTAAATACCGTTGTACGTGCCTGCGCCGAGCAGTTCCTGTGTTGCGCTGCGAATATGCGCCATGATGCTGCGCGCCAGACCGGGTCCCACGCTTACACGCGCCACGCCTAACGCCTGCAACTCGGGAATCGTGGGCGTGCCCGGACCGCCAATCACATTGAGCGGTGCGCCAACCGCTTCGGCAAGTCGGCGAATCACATCTGGCTCTGTTGCGAGCGGAACGAAGACACCGTCTGCGCCGGCGGCCACGTAGCGTTGTGCGCGTCGCACGGTTTCATCAAAACGTTCGGTGTCGTTGCCGAACTTTTTTACGTACGTATCAATTCGAGCATTGATAAACACATCCACACCAGACGCCGCGGCGGCTTCACGGGCCGCCGCAAAGCGTTCGGCTTGCAGACTCGCATCACTTAGCAGCGCCCCGTCGGCACCGGGTGAGTCTTCGAAGTTCACACCAACGGCGCCTGCGTCCGCTACGGCGCGCACCGTGAGCGCAATATCTTCCGGCGTGCCATTGCCGTAACCGCGCTCCATATCGGCGGTGACGGGAATGCGGACACTCTGCACAATGCGCTGCACCGCGTTGGCCATCGCGTCACGTGAGAGTCCCTGACCGTCTGGGTAACCAAGCGCCCACGATACACCAGCGCTGGTTGTTGCAATCGCACGCGCGCCGGCTTCTTCCACAAGACGCGCGCTCATGGGATCCCAGGCGTTGGGTAAAATCAGGATCGGTGAGGCCGCGTGCATGGCGCGGAACTGCGCCGCAAGTTCATGCTGAGTCATGGTAGTTTATTCGCTCCCTAACGGTCAGGATGTCCGGATGTCAGCAACGGTGCGCGTGCTTGCCGCAGTCATTGTGCGTCATGAACAATACCTGCTCGGGCTTCGTCCCGCAGGAAAACGACACGCGGGACAGTGGGAGTTTCCGGGTGGCAAAGTGGAAGCGGGCGAGTCTGACTACGATGCGCTGGCACGTGAGCTGCGCGAAGAGCTTGGGGTGACGCTCGTTGCACTCGGCGCCGAACGATTCGTTCAACGCGATGGTGCAAGTGTGTTCGAGATCACGTTTGTTGACGCGGAGATCGATGGTGAGCCGCACGCGATGGAGCATGAGCAGCTGGCGTGGATTGCGGCGCATGAGCTGCTGACGTATCCGCTCGCGCCGAGCGACCACGCGTTTGCGCAGACGTTGCTGCGATGAATCTGCACCGCTGACAGTGCGATTGAACTGTACGATCTCAGCGCGAGCTCAGCGTACGATCCGGAGTGACCTCTGCGCTCCAGCTCACTGCGTGCTTTACTGCGCCGCAGTGCGCGACGCGGTGGCCCGGGCAATCAGATACAGCACAGTACCAAACGCGATCAGCGCGGCCGTTTTCCAGACGGCTTCAAATTGCACCTGGAGCATGAGCCAGACACAGATCGCGAGGCCCGCGCCCGGAATGAGATAACCGCCAGGCAACTGCATGGCCTGCGGTTCATGTCCGAACATGCGACGCAGTTTTGGCAGTGCGGCGAGACTCGTGGTGTAGCCTACCAATCGCGCCAGCGAACTCATCACGGCGAGCTGCGTGAAGGTACCCGCAATACCGAGTGACACGCCAAGCGTAAGAAACAGCAGAATGGAGATGTGCGGTGTTTTGTAGCGCGGATGCACGGTGCCGAGAATGGCTGGCAGTGAACCTTCGCGAGCGAGCGCGTACGTCATGCGAGGTGCCGCGAGCACTGACGACGCAAAGTTGCCAAGGCTTGAGGCGATCGCTGCAAACGAAATCATGGCCACGCCAAATGAGCCCATGAAGATCGCGGCGGCGTCGGCGAGTGGACGTGTGGAGCTTGCAAGATCCGGTGTGAGCGCCACACTCACCACCTGAATGCCTACGTACAGCAGCGTGCCACCAACCGCGGTGGCGAGTAGTGCAACGGGCAAATCACGTCTTGGATCTTTGGATTCGCCTGCGGGAACGAGCGCGCCTTCAAAACCAACAAACGCGTAGAACACGAGCAGTGCCGCTTCACCGAGCGTGCCAAAGCTCGGGATTGTTGCGCCTGCAAACATTTCAGGACGCACGTAGGTGAGTCCCATGAGTACAAAGACAACCAGCGGTACAAACTTGAGCACGCTGATCGCGAGAATCGCGCCCATGCCCTGTTTGACGCCCGTCACATTGAGCCACGCGAACAGCACACCGATGCCGACAATCACCAGCATGCGTCCCACGCCATCGTTGACCGCGGTGATGTAGTTACCGAGGTAGGTGGCCAGCAGATTCGCATTCGCGGCCAGTGCGGTGGCGCGTCCAACGTAGAGCAACCAACCGGTCTGAAATCCCACGAACGGACCAAACGCGGTGTTGGCATAGAGCAGCGGTCCACCGGTGCCCTGGAAGTAGCTCGCGGCCTGCGCGAAGCTGAGCATGAGTGTGGCCATGAGCAGGCCACAGATCAGAAACAAGACCGGACTGAAGAGCCCGGTGAGCTTGGCCGCGCCGGCTGGCAATCCGAAAATGCCGGCGCCGATCATGCTGTTCAGCGCCAGAGCGGCGAGGGCAACGCGAGTGAGCTCGCGCTTGAGTGGTTCGGGAGCGGTGGGATCGGGCACGCGGGACGATGGCCTATGGCGCGCATCGCCGCAATGGAACGGACCGGGTTTTCTGGCTACGAACTACAAGACAGCATCGAACACCCCGCCTTGTGCCGCGCCCATTCGGGTCGTTTGGCGGCGAAACGCTCCTTGTCCGGCTGCTCGTGATAGGGGGTGCGCAGCAGGTCGAGCAGTTCGTGAATGCGTGAACTGTCGCCCTGATCGGCGAGGTCGATGGCTTCCTGGGCAATCCAGTTACGCAGCACGTACTTGGGATTCACGGCGTGCATTCGGGCGCGGCGTGCCGTGGACGATGCGCCGGTCGACAGCACGTGGGCGTGCCAGCGCCGCAACCACTGCATGAACGGTTCGTTGTGCGTGACCAGCACGTCGTCGTGGTAGAACACATCGCCGAGCACACTCACGATGGTCGCGTCGTGCGGGATCACATCGGGCACGTTGCCGAGTGCGCGGAAGAAGAGCGTGTAGTCGGCCTGTGCCGCGTGCATGAGGCCGAAAGCTTCGCGGATGAGTTGTTGTTCGGTGTCATCAAGCGCGACGTTGTCTCCGCTCGCGCCACGCTCAGCAAACCCGAACTTCGCACTCATCATGCGTTCGTACGCGCCATCATACACTGCAAGAAACGCATCCAGCCCGGCTTCAAGCGGTTCGGGCGTATCGAACACCGGTCGCAGCGCCTCTGCAAGACGCACGAGGTTCCACTGCACAATGGCGGGCTGTTGACCGTACCGATACCGGCGACCCACCGCGTCGGTCGTGTTGGGCGTCCAGTTGGGATCAAAGTCTTCGAGCCAGCCGTACGGGCCGTAATCAATCGTGAGCCCAAGAATGGACATGTTATCGGTGTTCATGACACCGTGCACAAAGCCTACGCGCATCCAATCCACGACCATGCGCGCCGAGCGCTCGCACACTTCGCGAAACCAGGCGGAGCGTTTTGTCGCCGCGTCACCTTCAAGGTGCGCGAAGTCACGCGCAATGGTGAAGTCGACCAACTGATTGAGCAGCGCCCGTTCATCGCGCGCGGCCAGAATCTCAAAGTTGCCAAAGCGAATGAAACTTGGCGCGACGCGACAGACAATCGCGCCCCGTTCGGCTTGTGCGTTGCCGTCGTAAAACATGTCGCGCACCACAGGTTCACCGGTGTCTACCAGACTCAGTGCGCGCGTGGTGCGCACACCCAAATGATACATGGCTTCGCTGCACAGAAACTCGCGCACGCTCGAGCGCAGAACAGCGCGGCCATCCGCCGTGCGCGAGTACGGCGTCGGGCCCGCTCCTTTGAGTTGCAGTTCCCAGCGTTCGCCGCGCGTGTTCACCACTTCGCCGAGTGTGATGGCGCGCCCGTCTCCCAACTGACCAGCCCAGTTGCCAAACTGATGACCGCCGTAACACGCGGCGTACGGTTGCATGCCCGCGTAGAGCGCGTTGCCACCGAACACGCGTGCGAATGCAGGCGATGCAACATCATCAGACGTGAGGCCAACCAGCTCGGCGACTTCGCGCGCGTGTGCGAGCACGGTGGGCGCCGCCACGGGCGTTGGCTCTACGGCACTCCAGCACGCGCCGAGCACCTGCCGCCGCCGATTCGACGTATCAGGATCGCCCGGCAACTCGGCGACGAAGCGATTGTCGAACGTGAGAGCAGTCATCGGTGGCATGCGAGAACGAACAATGATCTATCCAAGCGAGAGTTTGCGTCGCGCGAGTGCCGCTGGTGCGGCCGATCGACCGCTGGCGCGGGCGAGCACTACCAGCGTGAGCACATACGGAAACGCGAGAAACAACTGATACGGCACATTGCTCCAGCCCAGCGACTGAAACAGATACTGCAACGCGCTGGCGCCACCAAACAGCAACGCTGCGCCTGTTACGCCGAGCGGAGTCCAGCGACCCAGCACAACAATCGCAATCGCTATGAAGCCTTTGCCAGCGCTCATGTTTTCAACGAACGTGCCCGATTGCGCGAGTACCAGCGTTGCACCCGCAATGCCGGCAAACGCGCCACCGAACAAGACGGCGAGCAGCTGCACCAATCGCGGACGAACGCCCGCCGCAAGCGCGGCGTCGGGACTCTCGCCCACCGCACGCAGCGCGAGTCCTGCATGTGTGCGCCAGAACCACCATGTCATGACCGGAACAATGGCGTAGAGCGCGTACGTGACCACCGGCTGCGAAAACAATGCACGACCAAGCAGCGGAACTTGCGAGAGCAGCGGAATGTCGACCGCACCAATCGTGGGAATGGTGAGACCAACACCCGTCGCGCCGTAAAACGCTTTATACACCAGTCCGGTGAATCCGAGCGACAGCAGCGTGATGGCGGTACCGGTAATGATCTGGTCAGCGCGCAGATAAACGGCGAACAGCGCAAAGATCAGCGTCACAATCAGTCCCGCTGCGGCGCCGGCCGCAAAGCCGCCGGCCACTCCCACACTGCCCGCCACAATCGTGGCCGCGAGCGCGCCGCAAATGATCGAACCTTCGAGCCCGATGTTGATCACCCCGCTGCGTTCAGTGACACACTCACCGAGTGCGGCAAACGCGAGGGGTGTCGCGGTGCGCACAGCGGCCGCGAGAAAGTCTTCGAGTGGCACGATCATGATGGCACGCTGACCGCGTTTGACGGCACCGATGGCGTCGCCCCGCGTGCCCCGGCGCTTGCACTACGCGAGCGGTACTCCTGCAGGCGATCAGCGGCAATGACCAGCAAGATCAGCACCGCCTCCACCACGTTCACGAGGGCAATGGGCACGCCCGCGTCGCGCTGCATGGCATTGCCGCCCGCCTGCAATGCACCAAACAAGACCGCCGTGCCTAGCACACCGAGCGGATGCAATCGCGCCAGCAGTGCCACGGCGATGGCCGTGTATCCGTAGCCAGGGCTCAGTGATTCGTAGAGAGCGTACGTGACGCCCGTGAGTTCAACCGCACCGGCGAGTCCAGCCAAGGCACCGCTGGCGAGAAAGGCGAACAAACTGACGCGCGCCACATTGATGCGGCCGGAGACTGCCGCTGCGTTTGCATTCATACCAACAGCGCGCAGACGAAATCCACCGGCGGTTGTACGCATCCACCACCACGCGATGACGGCCAGCATCACCGCCAGCACAATGCCAAGGTGCAGTCGCGTGCCACTCAGCAACACGGGGAGTTGCAGGGCCGGCACCAGCGCCTCTGTTTGCGGATAAATGCGCGTGGGTTCCTGCAGCGGGCCGCGTACAAGCCAACCCACGGCATTGAGCGCCACAAAGTTGAGCATGATCGTGCTGATCACTTCGAGTACGCCAAAACGCTGACGCAACCACGACGCGATGCCTGCCCACGCGCCACCCGCCACGATACCGGTGAGCAGTACGATTGGTAGCATGTAGGCGCCGGGCGTTCTACCCAACAGCGTCGCTACGGCCGCCGCACCCGCCGCGCCTGCCAATAGCTGACCCTCGGCGCCAATGTTGAGCAGACCGGCGCGGAACGCGACGGCCACCGCGAGGCCCGCGAGGGCGAGGGGAACTGCCCGGACGAGCGTGGCCGACGTGATCGCGTACCATGAGCCTGCCGCGCCGCGCACCATGGCTTGCATGGCATCAGCGGCGTCGTAACCACTCGTGATCAAGAGCACGACGAGCAGACCGAGTGTGACGGTCAGCAAGACCGCCACGCGCGCGATCGCCGCCAGCACGGGTGACAGGGACGTATTCACGACACGCCCAGCATTGCGCGACCTACCGCTTCGCGTTCGCGTGTGACCTCGCGCAACGACCCGTTGTGCAGCACCAGCACGCGGTCGGCCACCGTGAGCACTTCGTCGAGATCACTACTGTAAAAGAGCACCGCAATGCCGGCGTCGCGCGCATCATGCAATGCGGCGTGCACGGCCGCCGTGGCCCGAAAGTCGAGCCCACGGGTTGGGTTTTCGATGACCAACGCAGGCGGTGCATCATCGAGCGCACGCGCCAGCACAAACTTCTGTTGATTACCGCCCGAAAGCGTCCGTGCGGCAACCGTGGCGCTCGCCGCCCGCACATCACGATCGCGCATCACCGCTGTGGTGCGCGCCGCGAGCTCGGACCACGGTACTCGGCCTCGACGCGAGCCGGCATCACGCAGCGCAAAGTTTTCCGTGAGCGACGCGTCGAGCAACAAGGCGTCGCGATGCCGATCTTCTGGCACGAAGCCCACCTCCTCGGGACGATGTAACCGTCCACTGTGCACCGGCAACAGTCCAGCCACCGCGCGCAGCAACTCCGCCTGTCCGGCGCCTTCGATGGCGGCGAGTCCAACCACTTCGCCGGCGCGCACAGTGAACGATGCGTGCCGCACGCGCGGTACACCACGCGCATCGTGAATCGTGAGTGCGTCGGCCTGCACCACGACATGATGCGCACCCACGCTATCGGTGTGCCGTGTGACAATCGGCACGACTTCTTCGGTGAGTTGCGCGCTGCGTTCGTGCGGGCCGAGCATGGCATCGGCCAGTGACGCTTCAGTGAAACTCTGCGCCGTTCCAGTAGCCACGAGTTCACCGCGACGCAGTACCGTGACGTCATCGGCAACCGCGAGTGCGTCGCGCAGCTTGTGCGTAATGAGCACCACCGCGTGGTCCGGGTGTTCGTTCGCAAACGCACGCACCCACCGCAGCAGGGCACGGGCTTCCTCGGGCGCGAGCACAGCAGTGGGTTCATCGAGAATCAGCACGCGGGCGTTGCGCGCAAGGGCCTTGATGATCTCGCAGCGTTGTTGCGCACTGACCGACAGCTCGCTCACCAGCGCATGGGGATCGAGCGACAGTCCGGTGCGCGTTCCGATCTCGCGCACCGAGTCGGCCACCTGCGCCGGCGTGAATCGTCCGCGATTGCCGAGTGCGATATTTTCGGCGACGGTCATGGCGGACACGAGCGAGAAGTGTTGGTGCACCATGCCCAGCCCAAGCGACATGGCATTCGCGGGGGTGTGTGTGCGTGCTTCGGCACCACTGTGCATAGCGTCGCCGATTTGTATCGTGCCTGCGTCTGCGGTGGCGAGTCCAAAGGCCACGCGCATGAGTGTGCTCTTGCCCGCGCCATTTTCACCGAGCAACGCGTGCACCGTGCCGCGGCGAATGATCAGGTCGACGTTGTGCAGGGCGCGTACGTCGCCAAACGATTTACTCACATTGCGCAACGCGAGCGCGGGTGTTTCCGGAGCGCCGAGTTTTGGCTGTGCCTTACGGTCGTGACCAGAGATCACGCCTGACTCACAGCCCCGTGGGGCGGAGAATGAATCCGTGTGGCAGGGCGAATTGCGCGTGCAGCCACGAGCCGAGCGCTTGCACGCCGAGCGTTTCGGTCGCGTAATGGCCGGCGTAGATCACGCAGAGATCGTGCTCGATGGCGTCGACAGCGGTGTGATGTGGACCTTCGCCAACAATCAATGTGTCAACGCCAAGCGCGTACGCTTCGCGCAGCGTGTCGCTGTTCGCGCCGCCGCCCGTGCAAATCGCCCAGTGTTTGGTGTGGCGATCGCCAGCCGGCAGTGAGGTGCGCACACTGCCACCGTACGACTCGGCGTACACGCGCGCGCGTTCTACCAGTGAGGATGTGGCCATGTCTGCAGCGCCTCGTACTCCAATGGCAAACCCCTTGTGCTGCGCAAACTCACCTGATGGTGTGAGGCCGAGCGCCTGTGCCAGCTGCACATTGTTGCCGAGTGACGGATGGGCGTCGAGCGGTAGATGCGAGCTGTAGAGCGCGATGTCGTGGTCAAGCAGCAACCGCAAGCGTTCGTACGTGACACCAGTGATTGGTTGCACACCAACCCAGAACAGTCCGTGATGCACGATGAGCAGGTTGGCGCCACTCGCCGCGGCATCTTTAATCGTATCACGCGACGCGTCCACTGCGGTCGCGACTCGTGTGATGCCGCTGCGATTCGCGACCTGCAAGCCGTTGTGCGCACCACCGTAGTCGGTGATGTCACGCGTGCGCAGCTCGTGATCAAGGGCGGTCACGATCTCGGCGAGTGGTGTGCTCACGGGCGTGCGGTGTCCGTGCGTTTGTCGGCCGGACGCAGGACGTCGTCCATTTCGTGAAAGCGGCCTTCGCGAATGGCGTTGCCAACGGAGTCCACGCGTGCGCGCAGCGTATCAGGCAGGCGTGATTCGAGCTTGGGATTGAGCACCAGGTTCACGACGTCGGCGCGCAAACCGAACTGATAGACCGTGCTCTTGTATGGTGCGGCCTGGATTTCACGCGCGACCGTGAGCATCGCGCGCGGCCAGTTGATCACGATCGAACCCAGAATGTGATCAGGCGCGATGTTGTTCTGATTCGAGTTCGCGCCAAACGCGAGGATATTCTTTTCACGCGCGGCGGCAATAATGCCGAGTCCTGCGGCGTCTGCGTTTTGAAAAACAATGTCGGCGCCGCGCGCGATCTGAGCTAGCGTCTGTTCCTTGCCGGCGTTTACGTCGTCCCACGTGCCCAAGTATGAAATGAGCACCGTCACGTTGGGGTTCGAGAACTTCGCGCCGCGCTCGTAGGCTTTGAAACTGGCGCTCACGGGTGGAAGATCCCCGCCGCCGATCGCGCCGATGATGCCGGTCTTGGTCAGCGCACCGGCAATCATGCCGAGCTGGAATGAGACTTCTTCAAAGGCGAAGTTCATCCCCGACAGGTTCGGTGCCGTGGCGTTGCCGGAGGTACAAATGAAGACGGTGTTCGGGTACGCGGGTGCGACGCGCAGCGCGGCGTCCTGAAACTCGAAGCCGTGGCCAACCACCATGTCGTAGCCCTGCGCCCCATACTGCCGGAAGTTCTCCTCGAACTCGGCCGGCGTTTTGGTCTGGATATGACTGACCTTGGCGCCAAGCGAGTCGCGCAGGGCCATCAGGCCGTCATAGGCGCCGCCGTTCCACGCCTGATCAGAGATGGGCCCCGGGGTGAGGAGCGCGACGCGAAACTCGCTCATGGCGGGCGCGGCTTCCGGCTTATCGCCGCCGCAGGCCGCGAGCGCGGCGAGTGCCGCGACTGACGCGAGCGCGCGCGTGAGGACTCGGCGGTTGACCGGATTGCTGGAAAAGAGCATTGAGAAGGCAGCCATCGCCTTATGATGACGCATTTATGGTTGTGTTATGTCGTTAAAATCGGCTACTCGAAGGAGACGCCAATCAGCTCCAGCAGACGCTCGAGATCTTCGTTTGAAGTGAACGCAATCCGGAGCTCGCCCTGATCCCGACCGGTGGCGGCAATTTGCACCTGCGTTTGCAACCGACGCCGGAGCAGCTCTTCCAGGCGTCGCGTTTCTGCGGCGGCGGCGCTGGTGGTGGGGGGCGCGGCTGGTTTGGCTTTGGGTGCCGTACCACCGGTGGGCGCGGGGCGAACGGCTTTTACGCGTCGCTCGACTTCGCGCACGGACATACCCTGCGCCACGCTGTCGCGAGCGAGGTCGGCCATGGCGCGTTCGGTCGTGAGCCCGAGCAGTGCACGCGCGTGGCCGGTGGTGAGCTGCCCTTCCTGCAACAGGCGACGCACGCTGGCCGGGAGCTGGAGGAGTCGCAAGGCGTTAGCGACCGTGGAGCGGTCTTTGCCCACGGCGTCAGCGACCTGCTGCTGGGTCGCGCTGAATTCCTGCTGCAGGCGCTGGTAGCCCTCGGCCTCTTCTATAGGATCGAGGTCGGCGCGCTGCAGGTTTTCAACGAGGGCGAGCGAGAGTGCTTCGCGGTCGTCAACCGATTTGATCAGGGCTGGTATTTCGGTCCAGCCGAGCCGAGTGGCGGCGCGGTAGCGTCGTTCGCCGGCGATAAGTTCGAAGCCGGAGCCCGTGGGAGAGGGGCGCACGGTGATCGGTTGGAGCAGGCCATTGACCTTCAGGCTGGCTTCAAGATCTGCCAACTGTTCGGGCCTGAACTCTTGGCGCGGCTGAAAGGGGTTGGCGCGGATCTGGCCGATCGGAATGGCGCGCAGTGCCCCTTGTTCGGACGCGTCTGTTTTCGGTGAATGTTCGGTGGCGATCGATTGCGCAGCTGGAGCAGGCTTTCGGGCGCCGATCAGGGCGTCGAGGCCTCGGCCCAGGCGTCGTCCGGATTCGGGAGGGGGAGTGGCCATGGTCGGGTCGCTATCAGGTCGTTGGTGCGCTGGCTTTCCGATCGCGTTCGAGCAACTCGCGAGCGACGCTCATATAGGATTGTGCTCCGATCGAGGAGAGGTCGTACACCACGATCGGTTTGCCGAACGATGGGGCTTCGGCGAGGCGGATATTGCGGGGCACGATGGTATCGAACACCCGGTCGCCAAAGTGCTCGCGCGCGTCGGCCACGACCTGGCGCGAGAGGTTGAGTCGTGCGTCGAACATGGTGAGCAGCACACCGCCGATTTCGAGCTTGGGGTTCAGGTGTTCCTGGACCCGTTGCACGGTGCCGAGCAGCTGCGACAGTCCTTCGAGGGCGTAATACTCGCACTGGAGCGGAATGATCAGCGCGTCGGCGGCGGCGAGCATGTTGAGGGTGATCAAGCCGAGCGATGGCGGGCAGTCGAGCAGGATATAGTCGTAGTCGTTCGTGATGGCTTCGAGGGCCTGGGCCATGCGCATGGCGCGGTCATCAGCGTCGACCAGCTCCACTTCCGCACCGGCCAGGTCAGGCGTGGCGGGGATGACGTCGAGGTGTTTGAACTGGACGCCGCGCCGGATCACTTCGTGCACGGTCTTCTCTCCCAGGAGCAGCTCGTAGGTTGTGGCGCCGGCCATGTCGTCGCGATTGAGCCCCATGCCGGAGGTGGCGTTGCCTTGGGGGTCGCCATCGAGCAGCAGGGTGCGCTGTTCAGCCACGGCGAGGGAGGCCGCGAGATTGACGGCGGTAGTGGTCTTGCCGACGCCGCCTTTCTGGTTGGCGATTGCGAGGATACGGGCCACGGATGGGTCTGGGTGCGGGGAGGAGAGTGTGCGTTTCTAGTATAACGTGCCGGGGGCGGGTTGGGGTGCTTTTCATTGCCGGCCGGGGCGTTTTCGCGCCGGAATGTTCCACGTGGAACAGTGTGGACGGCGCTCAGATGTGATCTTTGTGTCTCGTGGGTTCGATCGGGCCTTCGAGCCTTCGCTCCCGCAAGTCTTTTTGCAGTTCTTTGTGTCCTTCGTGCTTTCGTGTCCTTCCCGCCGTAGTTCTCCCGCCGGCGAGACCATCTGAGTTCTATCGGCGAGGTGCGCCTAGTGCTGGGGGAACTGCGGCGGGAAGGACACGAAAGCACGAAGGACACAAAGAAGAGCAACCGCAAACGCGAGGAGGCCGGCGACCTTGGGGGAACTGCAACAGCGTTTACCACGGAGGCGCGGAGGCACGGAGGACAGCATGCTTGGGCGAGAACGAGGCGGATTCCGTAAGTGCACTCTCTACTTTTGTGAGAGGCGCTGCGTGACTTCGTCATGCCGTCTCTGTGCCTCCGCGCCTCCGTGGTAGATGCTGTTTTTTGGCGTGGTTTCACGTGAAACGGGGCCGACCATGGTGGTGGTCGGCCCCGTTTCTTTTGGGCAGGGAGCGCGAGCTGGTGCTAACGGCGCGTCTTATACTCCCAGCGCGTGGTCACATTCACAGTCACGGGCTGCGTGCCCTCACTCACGGGGGTGCTGGCGGCGTCCGCGCGCATGGCCTGCATCTCGTACATCGGGCGAGGCTGGGGCTGTTCGTAGGAGTTGACCATGACTTCGATCAGGCCGACGATCTCACCGCCGGCGGCCCGGGCCACGAGTTCGGCTTCGCGGCGCGCACGCTTCACGGCCTCGGTCATGGCCTGCTCACGGGCTGACGTGGCGTCTTTGATCTCGAAGCTGAGTCCGGCCACGCGGTTGGCGCCGGCGGCGAGGGCGGCGTCGATCACTTTGCCAGCATTGGCCACGGGCTCTACGACCACCACGACCATGTTGGTCACGCGATAGCCGTCAACGCGCCATTTGCGTGTCTCGGGGATGTACTCCTGAACGGGCGAGACGTTGTAGCCGCTGGTGCGAATGCTGGCCGCGGGAATCCCGGCCTTGCGGATGGCCTCGATCACTTTGGTCTGCGCCGCGGCATTGAGCTGCGACGCCTCCTGGGCGGTCTTGGCTTCACTGTCCACTCCTAGTGAGATGCGGGCGCGGTCTGGCGTGACCTGGACTTCGCCGTTGGCGGTGATCACGACCTGCGGCAGCGGACGCTGGTTGGAGTCCTGCGCGGCGACCGTCGAGGCGAGGGTTACGGCGGCCAGCAGGGCGGAGGCGCGGGCGAACGATTTAGTCTTCATGAGTTTGGTCCGGGGTTGGGTGTCGAGAAGATCTACACTTGTGGAGACGTTGCGATGCGGCGCCGTTGCACATCGAGGACGTGGTTGGTGCGTGCTTTGGGAGGAGGTTGTCTTTGGTGCGGGTGGAGGGCACGGGACGGCGCGAAAAGCGCGAAGAAGAGCAAAAGCAAATAATTGGCGCAATGATGTTATTATGATGCGGTATTTATGACCTGAATATTCGGCTTTTGTTCGCACACATTCTTTCGAGTTTCTTCGCGTTGTTCGCGCTTTTCGCGCCTTCCCGTCCCCTCCACCTGCATCCGAGACAACCTCCGCCCCAAGCATCAGGGATCGCGTCGGCACTCACGACAACCGTCGCGCCAAACGCCACGCGCTATTCCTGCGACAGCACGGCCACCGTTGCGCCAACCAGCAGGCGCTACTCCGGCACCCGTCTCAGGCGCGACAGCTCAAACACCAGGCTCTGCAAATCCGCCGGACTGATCCCGGGAATGCTCGCCGCCTGCGCCAGCGTCCCCGGCCGACGGCTCGCCAGCTTCTGCCGAGCCTCCGTGCTCAGGGTGAGCAGCGACGCGTACTCCAGCGACTCGGGCAACACCGTCTCACCCATCGACGCCAGCCGATGCGCCGCGCGACGCTCACGCAGGAAATACCCCGCGTATTTGAGTTCCAGTTCGGCCGTCACAACGGCATCACCAGGCAGTGTTGTGGCAACGCCAGCCGCGGCAAAGAGCGCCGCCAAAGACACACCTTGTCGTTTCGCGACTTCCGCAATGCGAATCGCGTGCGTGAGCGGCGCCGTGCCCGTGCCCACCAACAAATGATCTGCTTGCGCCGGCGTGATGCTCGTATTCTCGGCGATGCGAATCGCCTCCTGCTCGGCGCCCAGGCGCGCGTCGATCAATGCGCGTTCCGCGTCGTTGTACAAATGCGCCGCTTCACCAAGTGCCGACAGTCGCGAGAGCGCGTTGTCCTGTCGCACCGTCAAACGAAACTCGCTGCGTGACGTGAACAAGCGATACGGTTCGTCCACACCACGTGTGACGAGATCGTCAACGAGGACACCGATGTAACTCGTCTCGCGACCGAGAACAAACGGTTCACGTTCATGCACCCAACGCGCCGCGTTGATGCCAGCGACGACACCCTGTCCCGCCGCTTCTTCATAGCCGGTGGTGCCATTCACTTGCCCTGCAAACCAGAGCCCGGCAATCGCGCGTGACTGCAGTGTGCTGTCGAGCTGCGTAGGCGGATAATAGTCGTACTCAATGGCGTAACCGGCGCGTGTCACGCGCACGTCATGCAGCCCATCAATTGAACGCAACACTTCGAGTTGTACGGTTGACGGCAGCGAGGTCGACAAGCCGTTCACGTACAGTTCGCGCGTATCGTGGCCTTCCGGTTCAAGAAAAAGTTGATGACGTTCCGCGTGCGGAAACTTCACCACTTTGTCTTCAACACTCGGGCAGTATCGCGGGCCCTGCGATGCAATTGCGCCGCCGTACATGGCCGACTCATTGATGTGCGCTTCAATGATCGATTTGCCGGGCGCCTCGAGATACGTGATCCAGCACGGCATCTGCTCGGGATGTCGTGTGCGCTCACCGCTGCGGCGCGGCGTGCTCCAGAAGTGCGACCACGACCAATCGTGTTCTTCCACCTCACTGGGCTGCACCACGAGATCGGTATAGTCCACCGAACGTCCGTCAATGCGTGGCGGCGTACCCGTTTTGAATCGCAGCGTTTCCAGCCCCGCCGCGTCGAGCTGCTCGCCGAGTTGGGCGTTGGCGCCCTCGCCCGCCCGTCCGCCGGCGATCTGGGTGCTCGTGCCGATGTGCAGTTTGCCGCGACCGAAGGTGCCCGTGGTCAGCACCACCGCGCGCGCGGCAAAACGCCGACCCTCAAGCGTCTCAAGCCCCGTGACGCGGTCCCCGTCTAGCATGAGCCGAGCGACTGTGCCTTGGATGGTATGGATGCCCGCATGTTCTTCGAGCAGCGTGCGCACGGCCCGTCGATACAGCCCGCGGTCGCACTGCGCGCGCGGGGCCCACACGGCCGGACCCTTGCCCTGGTTGAGCATGCGGAACTGCAGCATGGCCAGATCAGTCGCGCGGCCCATCAGGCCACCGAGCGCGTCGACCTCGCGGACCACGGTGCCTTTGGCCACGCCGCCAATGGCCGGGTTGCAGGACATCTGACCGATGGTTTCGAGTGCGCTCGTGACCAGCCCGACGGAGGCACCCGCGCGGGCGGCGGCCACGGCGGCTTCGGTACCGGCGTGGCCTGCGCCGACAACGAGCACGTCGAAAGTGGCTTCGGGGTGGGGCGAATGTGGCATATCTGAAAACTAGCGCGGTTGGCTCGCTTGCCGCGGTGCAAAGCCGACGCTGGCGGACAACTGAAGCGACGGTGCGGGATGCTGATGAGGGACGTCCGAATGCGCGAGTGATTGAATGCTGGCGGCCCGGGCAGGAAACGCCGGCACTGCATCACGACGACCTCGTGTGGGCGCCCGCCCGCGTCTGCATCTCCCGCAGCCCACGCGCGTATCTTTCGCCCATGCCCCTACGCCTCGATGGTACCGCGCCCACGCTGCTCATTCGCAAGAGTGCGTTTGAGCGCGCCGAACTCACGCGTCAGCAGTTTGACGACGTGCTCAACCTGACCGACGAAGAATTCCGTGTGGAGGGGCCGCTCATTGCGGTGGGCCCGCTGGTGGGTGAGGACAGTGTGAGCGCGCTGATCGACGCGCTCGAGGACGCGGGGCTGGTGTACTTCGACGACTTCTTCGAACTGAGCGGCAACTGGCCGGAGTGGCTGCGGGTGTTTGCGCAGGGCGAGTAGTACGAGCATGAACGAACACACCGACGCTCACCTCGCCCCTGTCGACGCAGCGCGTGTGCAGGCCATCACGACGCCTGATCCGCAGCTATGGACGCTGTTCATCATCTACAGCGTGCTGTCGAATGTGGCGCTGCCGTTTGTGATCCTGCCGATGTACTTCAGGTACAAAACGCTGCGCTATCGGTTTGACGACGATGGTGTGAGTGTGAGCTACGGACTGATCTGGCGCCGCGAAACCTACCTCACGTACGCGCGCATTCAGGACATTCACGTCACGCGCAACATCTTCGAACGGTGGCTCGGCATTGGCACCGTGAAGATTCAAACGGCGTCGGGCAGTGCAGCGGCCACGGAGTCGATTCTCGGTCTCACGCAATATCAGGATGTGCGCAATTATTTGTACGCGCGCATGCGTGGACATCGCGGTGCGAAGCCGAGTGCGGCGGTGTCTGGCGGTGACGTGACGACGATGCTCGCGGAGGGAACGGACGCGCAGGCGGTCGCAGCACTCACGGGCATTCGCGACGAACTCCGCGCGGTGCGTGAGTTGCTGGAGTCGCAACGTGCGGGCGCGAATGGCGGCAATGGTGCGAGTGCGCGTGACGCGACTGCGCATGACGCGGGCGCGCGTGGTGTTCACCCACCAACGCCGGTCGTACGCGATGTATGAGTGGCTCAAGAAACTGATCCTGCCGTGGCTTCGTGTCGAAGACAGCGAGCCACACCCGCCCGCCGGGCATGAACCCTACGAACGCCTGCGCATTGAACGCGCGGCGCCGGGATTTCTGCATCTGCGCATGTTCGAATGGCGCCTGTACGCGGCGGCGTGGGGCTTGGGCGTCGTGATCGCGAGCGGTACGATGCTGTCGATCGATGCACGCTTGTTGTGGCTGGTGATTCCGCTGGTCCTAATTGCGATTGGTAAAGCGGCGGTGCTGTACGTGACCATGCGTCTCGATTACGAAATGCGCTGGTACGTAATTACCGATCGCAGTTTGCTCATTCGCGAAGGCGTGTGGAATGTGCAGGAGATCACGATCACGTTTGCAAACGCGCAGAATGTGCGGGTGAGTCAGGGTCCGCTGGAACGCTGGTTTGGATTTTCGAATGTGGAAGTGGAAACGGCAGGTGGTGGATCGGCCGAAACGGCGGGCGCCGCACATCGTGCTCGATTGCGCGGCCTTTCGAATCCGCTCGAAATACGCGCGCTGATTCTCGAGATTTTGCGCACGCATCGTTCGGCGGGGCTGGGTGATCCGGATGATGTGGAGCGGGGTCGCGGGGCGCTGCTCGGCAACGCAGCGCCGCAGATCTCCGGAGGCGCCGTGCTGCCTGTTGGTGCGCTGCACGACGTGTGGTCCGAAGCGCGCGCGTTACGCGCGGTCGTGGAATCCTCGGCACGGGCTTGACGTCAACTCGGTCCCAGGCAGGCGCTGCGGCGCGCTCAAGCCCTTGCTACGCGCCACCCTTGGTTGCCACAAACACGCGTCGTGGCGTGCGATCGTCTTCCACACCGGGTTCGTCGACTACGTCAACGCGGAATCCCTCGGACGTGAGCAGCGATACCCAGGTGGCTTCGGGAAATACGCCAAACCGGTGGTCTTCGGCGAAGTTGAACACTTTGCCTTCGTGGTCAATGGCGAGAAAGCTGTAGAGCGTGACGCCAACGGTGGCGTGGCGATCGATCGCCGGCGTCCATTCGAGAAAGCGAATGGAGCGACCGTCCGGGCTGTCACTGCCGCCCCAATCAGTACCGGGTTCGAACCGCTCGCGCACATGATCGGGCACGCACACCAGCACACCGCCGTTGCGCAGATGCTGGTAGGCGGTGCGAAATGTGCGCGCGAGATCGGACTCGCTGATCATGTAGTCGATCGCGTCATGCACAAACACCACGTCGAACTCGCGATGCAGCGCGAGCGTACGCATGTCGCCCACGACGTGTTCGCACTCCGGGTTGAGCTGCTGCGACTGCGCCAGCATGGACTCGTTCAGATCGGTGAGCGTCATCTGGTAGCGCTGCTTGAGAAAATGCGCGTTGTGTCCACCACCGCTGCCGAGTTCGAGCATCGTGCGTGCGTTGGGCGCATACACATTGATGAGCTGGATGAACGCGTGCATTTCGCCTTCGTACTCGGTGACCGGCGAAATGAGTGGCCACCACGGGGCGAGCGTATCGTAGAAGACGTGCATGGTGTGCTTACGGTTGACGCGCCAGCGAACGCAGGCTCTGGTGCACATACTCCACGCGTCCGTCAGCGCCGCGCACCACGATCAGCGAGATTTTTTCGCCAACGGGTGGCATCATGACAATGCGCTCTTCACCGGCGAGCGCAACGGGCAGTACGCCGGCACCCTGTCGGAACTTGAGCGCTCCGTTCTCTTCGAAGAGCGTGATGAAAACGTTGCCCTGCTTGAACGTGCCCACCACCAGCGCACGCTCGGCCGCGGTAGGTACACGCTCGGCGGGAACATCGGGCGCTGCAGGCGGCGTGATACCGGCCACTTCCTTTGCGACCAGATCAATCACGCCGTTGATCGGACTCCCGCCGCGATTGTCAAACAGAATGACCGACAGTTTGCGATCGGGGAACATGACCACGCTCGCGTCAAATCCGTTGATGGAGCCGCCGTGCGTCCACACGCGATCGGTGCCGCGTGTGCCCACCGTGAGTCCGTAGGCGTACCTGGATGTGGCGTTGCCCGGCATGGTCTGGTGACCGGTGGTCATCTTCTGCACCGCGTCGGCCGACAGTACGCGTGTGCCGTCGAGCAACCCGCCGTTCATGAGCATCATGGTGAAGCGCGCAAACTCCGTGGTGTTCGAGAACAAAAATCCTGCGGCCCACTGCGCCGTGTTCTCGGTGAACGGGCGCACAACTGTAGCGGCGTTTGCAGGCGCGCCAACATGGCCCTGCGAGAAGTCAACGGTCATCGCCTGCAGCGGTTTGAACGTCGACTGCGTCATGCCGGCTTTGCGCAGCACGAGTTGTTCGGTGAGCGTGGCAAAGCGTGCGCCGCCTGCGCGTTCGGCCACGTAACCGGCCATGGAGTAACCGGGATTTGAATACGAGATCACGCGACCAGGGGCCGTGAAGAACAGCGTGTCAGAAACTTCACGGAAGACTTCGCCGAGTGCGGATTCGCCCATGCGGCCGTAGGCGACCGCGTTGTCGAGCCAGCCGGCGCTGTGCGTAAGCAACTGATGCGTGGTCACGTTCGCGACCTGCTTGCCGGCGAGCTCAGGCACATAGGTGCTGATCGGGGCCTGCAGGTTCACTTTGCCATCGGCCTCGAGCTGCGTGAGCGTGGCGGCGGTGACCATTTTGGTGACCGAGCCAACGCGGAAGAGCGTGTTTGTGGTGACGGGGCGGCCGGTTTCAATGTCGGCCACACCGTAGCCTTTCGCGTACGCGAGTTTTCCATCTACGACGACGGCCACCTGTACACCGGGGGTTTTGGTGCGCGCCATCTCGGCGCTGATGAGCGAGTCCAGGCGCGAGGCGAACGCGGGCGCGGGGGTTTGCGCGGCGAGCTCGACCGGTGACGCGGCGGCCAGCAGAGCGGCGAACGCGAATAGCGCGTTGCGAAACTGCGTGTGGGTGCGCGTGGTGGTTCGATTCGACATGGGCGGGGCTCGGGTGTTGGCGGATCGTCTGTCTGGACTGTACGGGCTGCGGTGCGAACGGTTTCTTTCGTCGACAGAAGGTTACCTCTTCTTTCGGGAGGTCGCATGCTCTTTCGGAAAGACACACTCGAAGGCATTCGCGCCGGCGACATCACGCTGGCGTTCAGACGGTGGAAACGTCCAACCGTGAAGTCGGGCGGCACGCTGCTCACGGCGGTGGGACAACTGTCGATTGTGCGCGTAGATATTGTCGCGCTGCGTGATATCAGCGCACGCGATGCGGAACTTGCTGGGTTTGCAACGCGCGACGCGCTGTTGAACGAGTTGCAACAGCGGGCGGATGGTGATGTCTACCGTGTTGAATTGGGCGCGCTGGTTGCCGATCCGCGCATTGCCTTGCGCAAGAAGCCGGTAGAATCCGACGCTGAACTTGAGAGTCTGCGCGCACGACTGCGCAAACTGGACAGCAGCGCTAGCGAGGGCGCATGGACGTTGCAGACGCTCGAGGTGATTGAAATGAATCCTGCAGTGCGCGCGGGTGATTTGTGCGAGATGCTTGGGATGGAGAAAGAGCCGTTCAAGATCAACGTGCGCAAGTTGAAGCGGCTTGGACTCACCGAGAGTCTTGATGTGGGCTATCGTTTGTCGCCGCGCGGTGAAACCGTGTTGGCCTCACTGTGGCGCTAAATCGACAACCGGGGAGCGGGCATGAAGTGGCTGAAGTTTTCGCGCGGTGTCTTGGGAACGGCGGCAACGTGGGCGGTGGCGTGGGGCGCGGTTGGTGTAGTGCTGCGTGTTGGTCGCGTGCTGCTGTTCGGTGAGCCGATCACGTTCTCGCGATTGCTGGCGGAGCACATGCTGCCCGCGTTGCAATACGGACTGGGCTACGGTGCGGTGCTCGGCGCGGGCTTCGCGATGGCCGTGGCGCTGCTCGGGAGACGGGCTCGCGGAGTTGGTGAACTATCGATGCCGCTGGTTGCGCTGGCCGGTGCGGTGGTGGCGGGAGCGCTGCACTCGTGGGTGATCGGCGGGGTGGTGTTCGACGCATTTGTGCCGGTGTCGCTGGTGCTGGGCGCCGGGACTGCGGCAGGCACGCTGGCGGTGGCACGGCGGGCGGAGCGGCTTGGCGGCGGCGGGGACGCGGCCCAACTAGGTGCCTGTTCGCCAAATCAAAACAGTGCATCGTTTATGACGCAGAAAAGTCGCATTTTCATGATAATGCGTCAAAAAAGACACTTTATGTTGCGATTGACATTCTGTCAGTAATGCGTCAGTTTTGATGCTTTGTTAGCGTTTAAGCCAACCTAAGAGTCACTTATGACTCACAAGCCGGACTTTAGTTTAGCGTCGGCGCAAACGATCATTGATATGCTCGGCCGGCAGCTCAACGAGATCCGGCTGAGCCAAAATCTCAGTCAGGAGCAGCTGGCTGAGCGGGCCGGCGTCTCGCGCAGCACGCTCACGCGACTGGCCGATGGCCGGCCGATCTCACTTGATTCGTTCGTGCGTGTCGTGCAAGCGCTCGGTCTCTCCGATCACCTCGCCGCACTGCTGCCGGACCCGTCTGTCCGTCCTGTGGAGCGCGTGCGGTATGACGGCGTTGAACGTCAGCGCGCCAGCGGCCAGCGTTCGTCGGCGCGCACGGCGTGGACGTGGGGTGACGAGGGCACCGAGTGACGGACTCGGCGCGTGTGATCCTCTGGGGGCGCGACATTGGCGCGGTCACGTGGCTGCCAGATCGCGAAGTCGCCGTGTTTCAATACACCCCCGAGTTTGCGCGTTCGTCGATTCAAGTGGCGCCGCTCATGATGCCGCTCACTGACGTGCCGTATTCGTTTCCGTCGCTTTCGCGCGCGACGTTCAAGGGTTTGCCAGGACTGCTGGCCGACAGTTTGCCAGATACGTTCGGCAATACACTTATCAACGCGTGGTTGGCGCAACGCGGGCGCGATCCGGCGAGCTTCACGCCGGTGGAGCGATTGTGCTACACGGGTTCGCGCGGCATGGGCGCGCTGGAATTCAAACCGCGTGTTCGAGAATCGCCAACCGCTTCACGTCGCGTTGATATCGCGGAGCTTGTTGCGATGGCCGACCGAGCGCTTGATGATCGCATCGCGTTGCACGGAAAACTTTCCGGCGACAACGATCAACACGCGATTGAAGACATACTGAGAGTTGGCACGTCGGCGGGTGGCGCGCGAGCGAAGGCCGTGTTGGCGTGGAATGAAACGACCGGTGAGTTTCGCTCGGGCCAGGCGCCTGCGGGGGAAGGATTCAGTCACTGGTTGCTCAAGTTCGACGGCGTGTCTGGCAACCGTGACAAAGAACTTGCGGACCCGCAGGGTTTTGGTCGGATTGAGTACGCGTATCATCGCATGGCGCTCGCGGCCGGCATTCACATGGAGCCGTGTCGATTGCATGAAGAAGGCGGACGTTCGCACTTCATGACGCGCCGATTTGATCGCACGCCGAACGGTGGCACGCTGCACATGCAGTCGTTTGGTGCGCTTGCGCACTATGACTTTGGTCTGGCTGGAGCGTATGCGTACGAGCAGGTGTTGCAGACAATGCGCAAACTGCTACTACCAATGCCCGATTTCGAGCAACAGGTGCGTCGCACGTACTTCAATATTCTCGCGCGTAACCAGGACGATCATGTCAAGAACATTGCGTTTCTCATGGATCGTACCGGTGTGTGGCGATTGTCGCCGGCGTTTGATGTGTCGTACTCGTGGAATCCGTCGGGTGCGTGGACGAGCGTGCATCAGATGACGCTGGGCGGGAAGCGGGATGGATTCACAGCTGAGGACCTCGTCTCGTTCGCTGCTGCGGCCGGAATAAAAAAGACGAAAGCGATGCGCGTGTTGGCCGAGGTGTCGGCGGCGGTCGCGGCGTGGAGCGGGTATGCGGCGGAGGCCGGTGTTGACGAGGCGGATTCGGTGCGTATTGCGACGGCGCATCGATCGGACTTGTTCGTGATGTAGAGGACGATCTGCGTCGGGCAGCCAGCGTTCAACGAGACGCCTTCCAGATCGGCAATCCAATACTCCACGCCCTGACGCCGATAGCGATGGTGGGCGCATGCCGCAGCAAGACATTTTCAGTAGATATTGTCAGCAGTCTATCGGACGCCACTCGCACTCAGGCTCGCCATGAACCCCCACCTGCAAACCCCTGTCCGCCACTCTGGCGCACCGCTCGCCACCGCCTCTCACGCGGTGATTGCCGTGCACGGGCGCAACGGCTCACCGGAGAGCCTTGAAGCCACCGTCGCGCGTCTTAACTGGCCGAGTGTTGCGTGCATCGCACCGGCGGCGCACAACAAAGCGTGGTATCCCGAGCGCTTTATGGTGCCTACGGAACGCAATCAGCCGTGGCTCGACCACGCGCTTGAGGCGTACGACAGCTGGGTGCAGCACGCGATCTCACACGGCATTCCACGCGAACGCATCATTCTGCTCGGCTTCTCGCAGGGCGCGTGTCTGACCGCGGAATACGCAGTTCGTAACGCCACGCGCTACGCGGGTGTGGTGCTGTTTACCGGTGGCGTGATCGGACCCGAAGGCACCACGTGGAATAACAGCGGTTCGTTTGACGGCACGCCCGTGTACTCCGGCACGGGTGATACCGACGAATGGATTCCGCTCTCTCGCGCGCGCGAAACCGCGGATGTAATGCGACGCATGGGCGCGATGGTGCACGAACGTGTGCTACCGTCGCGTCCGCACACGGTGTCGGACACCGAAATTCGCGACGTGCAGGACATCTTTCGCACGATTATCGCGCCGTGAGCAGCGTAAACGGTATGATCACGGCAATGGAAACCGTCACAGCGATCGCGTCGAACTGCTAATGCGCCACGTCCCGCAAATCACTCCTGCGCAAGCGGCGCATCTAGTAAAGAACGGCGATGTACTTATGGCCGGCGGGTTTGGCATGACCGGCAATCCCGTGCATCTGCTGCACGCGCTCGCCGAAACGGGCACGCGCAATCTCACCTTCATCGGCAACAACGTGGGCGAAGCCGGACTCGGTGGCGGTCGCCTGCTGCGCAACGGGCAACTCACCAAGGCCATCGGGTCGTTCTTTACCAGCAATCCCGAAGCGGTTGCCGCCGCGCAAAGTGGCGCGCTCTCCGTGCAACTACTGCCACAAGGCTCACTCGCCGAAGCCATCCGCGCGGGCGGCGCGGGCATTGCCGGATTCTACACACCAACCGGCGCCCACACCGACGTTACGGCACACGCTGACACACGCGACTTTCACGGCGTACCACACGTGTTCGTACCCGCATTGCGTGCAAACGTGGCGTTCATTCGCGCATGGCGCGCGGATACGAGCGGCAATCTTGTGTATCGCATGACGGAGCAGAACTTCAATCGCGCCATGGCAACGGCCGCCGATCTCGTGATTGCCGAAGTTGAAGAGATCGTGCCGGTTGGTACACTCGCACCGGACTCAATTCACACACCCGGATGCTACGTGGATTATCTGGTGCAAGCGACGCTGCAGCCGCACGAACTTGGGAGCTCGGCCACCGTGGCAACAGGCGGTCACCCGCTCGACGCAAAGCGCCACGCCATGGTTCAACGTGCACTGCGCGAACTGCATCGTGGTGACGTCGTGAATCTTGGCATCGGTATTCCCACACTCGTGGCCGACTACATCACACCACAACATGGCGTCACCTTGCACACCGAAAACGGCATGCTCGGTGTGGGACCGTCACCCAAGGACGGTGGTGCGCTCGACTATCCGGTAAACGCCGGCAAGATCCCGGTGACGGCGCTGCCTGGTGCGAGTTATTTCGACAGCACCGAATCCTTCGGCATGATTCGCGGTGGGCACGTGGACGTTGCCATCATGGGCGGGCTGCAGGTGGACGAACACGCCAACCTCGCCAACTGGGCAGTGCCCGGCAAACCGCTGCTGGGCGTAGGTGGCGCCATGGATCTGGCGACCGGCGCGAAAAAGCGGATCATTATGATGACACATACCGATCGGGACGGCAGGTCGAAGCTCGTGCCCGAGTGCACGCTGCCGATGACGGCACGCGGCGTTGTTGATGTGGTGATCACCGATCTGGCCGTGTTCGACTTCATGCAGGGTCAGTTGACCCTGCGTGAACTCATGCCGGGCGTTTTACTTGACGCGGTTCGCGCGAGCACGCAAGCCGCATTCGTTGTTCCGTAGCGCATGTGCAGGCCAGGCGTGTTCGAACGCCAAAACTTCACAACCCGGATGGAAACCATGTCCTTCACGAACCGCGCGCGTCGACTGCTCACCACCACCGTACTCGCCAGCAGCGCTGTGCTCTTCACGAGCACCGTGCTCGCTGCCCAAAGCAAACCACAGGTCCGTGAAGGCTTCTGGATTACCGTTGGCATTGGCGGCGGAAGTTTCGGCTGCGACGACTGTGATTCTCGAGAGGGCGGCGGCACCGCGCAACTCGCGCTCGGCGGCAGCCTGTCGCAGCGTTTGCAGCTGGGTGCGTCAATCAATGCGTGGTCGAAAGACGTGGACGGCGTGACCTTCACCCAGAGCGGCGTGATGGCGCTGGCGAAGTTCTACCCGTCCGCCACTGGTGGATTCTTCGTGCAAGGCGGACTCGGAATTGGCAGTCTTGAAGCCAGTAGTGGCAACATCAGCGTGAGCGAAGAGGGCACCTCGGCGATCCTTGGTCTTGGCTACGACTGGCGTGTGGCGCGCAACTTTAGCATTACACCGTTCATCAACGGCGTTGGTGGGTCGTTTGATGGCAACGGTGCGAACTTCAATCAGGTGGGTATTTCGCTGACCTGGCACTAGCCGAGCGTTCGCGACAACGCCAGCAGGTAAAGCCCAGCTCGCTTGCACGGCCCGCTCTCACGCTTCATCGTAGTCTGAAATATGGATCACGCTGCGCAGTACGACCGCGCGTCGCTCAATTCTCAGACGTCGGGCACACATGCCGAGCCATTCGATGGGCAACGGAGTCACCGTGCACCACGCTGCGACTGTGGCCGTGTTGCCAGGCACGCAGTTGCGCAACACGCCGCGCGGTGACGCGCGCAAACGTCGGGCGCGCGGCACGATCCGCGCCGCGCCGCCCGAAGAAGATCTCACGCGCCTGTTGCGTGAACTTGAAGGACAGGGCTTTGAGCTCGTGACCAACTTTACGGTCGCACCTCGGCCGCGTCGTCCGGGCATGAGTGCGCGACGTGCGTCGGTGCTGCCAGGCGCGATGCAAGCCACCACCGTCGACGTTGAACTCGCCGATGATGAAGACGCAGTTGTCCTCACCGTCGACGAGTTCGGTGAACTCGACTGGGTGTTCGCCGATGGCACGCGCGTGAGTAACGCACCAACGGACCAACGTCGCGCGGCTCGCAAGCGCGCGACACGCCAACGCGAGAATGGCCCACGCGCGTCAACAGCCGCGCGCACCGCTACTCGCATCGCGCACTTCAACATCACGGCGGCACAGACACCTGCCACGCGCAGTACGCACACCACACGTCGCCGGCGCGTCTCGAGTGTGCTGCGCGCCGTTGGGGGATGGCTCTTCAAGTTCATTCGCCGCAAGGTGACCGGGCTGTTGATCAAGCATCTCGAAAAAGGCGTGTCTGCCGGACTTGTGCGCGTGGCGTCTACCGTGCCCTCCGAATGGACCACTCTCGGTGAGCGCTTTACGCTGCCACCAGTAACCACGCTCCCCGGCGCCGCGCCGCGTGTGCTACTGCTGGTGCACGGCACCTTCAGTTCAACCGTGGGTTCCTTTGGCGGACTCGGGTTCACCGTGCCCGGCGTGGCCCTGCTGCACGCCATGCACGAACAGTACGACCACATTCTCGGCTGGAATCACCGCACACTCAGCGAAACACCAGCGCAGAACGCGCAAGCCATTCTGGACGCGCTTGATCGCGCATTTCCGCCGGGCACAACCCGTCCGGTGATCGATGTGATCGCGTTCAGTCGCGGTGGCCTCGTGACACGAACGCTGCTCGAGCAGCTCGTGCCGGGCACACGTTGGTCCGACGCATTCGCACGTGTGGTTTTTGTGGCGTCTACACTCGCAGGCACACTGCTCGCACAACGCGCGCAGTGGAATACACTGGTCACGGTGATGACAAATCTCGCGGTGGCGGCGTGTCGTGGCGTTGCGACGGCATTGCCACCAGCGGCGGTTGCGGCCGTGTGGGTTGAAACGGTTGCGCGCGGAGTGGCCGCGCTTGTTCGGTTTCTTGCCACCGCACTGCTCGACAGCGAAGCGGTGCCTGGACTCGCCGCGATGGATCCGCAGCAGCAGGTCGTGAAGGATCTAAACACGTCACCACCGCCAGCAACGCGCGTGCAAACATATCACGCCGTCAGCAACGACTATGAACCCAATGGCGCCGGCGCAGAAGACGCGAGCGAAGCGATGCCGTCGGCGCTCAAGCTCAAGCTGTGGGATCTGGCCATGGACGCACAGATGCGTCAGGCGAACGATTTAGTGGTGAACACGAGCTCGATGGCGACGGTGGCAGGCCTGCCGATTGATGTGCAGCGTACGCTCGCGCTGCCACAGAACGGACGCACGATGCACACCACGTGCTTTCGCGACCCTGACATCATTGCGCAGCTGCGCCACTGGCTGATTGACGGCGAGTCGGAGGTCGCACCAGCGCTGTCAGCGCTTGCGTCGGTAAGACGGGGGCGTCGAGCCATTCTCAGCCGCCGCCGACAATCGGCAGACCGCAGTGGCGGCGCGTTGCTGAACATTCCCGCCTGATGAATCGCCCGCCAACTCCTGTGACACGTCCTCGCACCGACGCACTATGAGCCCGAGCAAAAAAGCCCCGAGCAAGCGCGCGCCTTCAAAACAAGTCGCAAAAAAATCCGCGTCGAAAAAAGCCGCGCGCAAATCAACGTCGCGCGCGGCGGGTTCGAGAACGTCGCGAACAGACGCACGTGCGACAACCGCTCAGTTTCACGAGCCGCCGCCGCTCGTTCAACTGCGTGGCGCGCATGCGTCATTCGATTGTTCACCCGAAGCCTCGCACCAGATCCTTCGCTTGAGCGCGGACTGGAGCTACACACTGCGCATGCGCAGTCGTTGGGCGCACGATCCCGATCTGCGCGCGGTGATCAGCGAGTACGCGGTTGAAGCCCTGTCGCTGCTCGGTTTCGACGCCGACGTTATGCGGCAACTCGCCACCTCGGAGCGACTGCAAGTGGTGCTAGCCGACTCCAGCATTGCAGGTCATGCGTTTCATGATGCGGACCACGCCCGCGATGTGGTCGAAGCCGCGTTTGCGTTTCCGTGGGAATACGTATTGAGCGCGGCGACACGCTGTCTCGGGCGCACGCAGGGCGTTCTGATTACCCGGTGTCTCGCAGACGGACGTCCACCGCACCCTGATGAAGTGGGCGCGGGCACATTGACCATTGTCACGTCTGCTCCCGGGCGCATTGGCGATGTGTACAGCTTTGATTCCGAAATTCTGCGGCTCGGCCACGCCGTAGGCGCAAATGACACCAGCAACATGGTGTTTCCGCCTTCTGACCGAACGCACCACACCGCACCACCGCGTTCGACCCACTCGGCGCTGGCCGCGTACATGAACGCGTTGCCGGCCAACGATTCGCACTTCGTGCATGTGAGCGGTGTGGATCCGATTCAGGCGGCCGCGTTGATTCCCGATCTCTATGCCGATCCGGCGCGCGTACAGCCCGGTGGCATGCTCATGGCGCGAGAAGTGCGACGCGCTGAACCAGGGATGACCGCCGACGGCGTATTCCAGCAGACCGCACGTGAACAAGTAGTGAGCGCGGTCGACCTGGCCGAGGCATTGATTCCCACTGGCAAAACGCCACCCGCGCTGGTGACGCTGAACCTGCACTACTCCGGCGCACACACGGCACCGGAAATGTTGCGTCGTGGTGCGCAGGTCAGCATTGGCTTTCTCGATACGATTCCCGACGAAGTCGCTGAGTACTTCTTCACCGTGTTCTATCGCGAGTGCCAGGATGCGACCACGCTCACCGCGCTCGCGGAAGCGTTTGGACGCGCGTGGGTACAGTTGGATGAGCAAGGGCACGACCTGCACGGCACCGGCATTGTGCTGTGGATGTGCACGTGCGAGCCGGTTGAAGAAATCAACAAGGCCATCGCTGCACGCGCGGACGATCCTGCGGTCACATTCAGCACTGACGATGATGCGGATCAGGCCGCATTGAAGGCCGAGCTCCAACGTTCGCGCGAGCAGCGCGTGTCAGAGGTACTCGCGGTTGATGTCGATGTGCCGTCCGAGATCAACTATTCACTGCTGCACAACCGGCGCAGTGCGCTCAAGACGTTTACGCTGAGCAAACTAGTTGATCACGATCTCGATGATGTGCGCGTGGAAGTGGAGCTTGAGGCCGGTGGCGTGGTACAGCAGTTCCGCAGAACACTGAGCCTGAGTGAACCGCACGTGGCGCTCGCCGATGCGGTCACGCTTCCGCTGACCGCACCGCTGCTGCGTTCATTGCATGAGCGCACGCACACCACGGTGTACACCCGCGTGACGTGGGAAGGCCGAGTGGCTCATGAAGACACGCATCGCGTAGCGCTGCTACCGGTAGACGAATGGTACGACGATTCCAAGAACAATCCGTGGTTGCCGTCATTCGTGCTGCCGCGCGATCCGGCGATCGCACGCATTATTGGCGAAGCACGCAAATATCTGGTGGCGCTGACTGATGATACGAACGCCGGTTTTGACGGCTATCAGCAGGTCGACGATCCCGACGGCGGTGCGCACGCGACCGATCGGACTGATTTGCAGGTGCAGGCGATCTGGACCGCGCTGGTGAACGATCGCAAGCTGCTGTACATCAATCCACCACCGGCGTATTCGCGCGGTGGACAGCGGTTGCGCACGCCAAGTGAGTTGTTGCACACGTCGAGCGGCACTTGTATTGACTTGTCGCTGCTGCTTGCCGCGTGTCTTGAATATGTAGAGATCCACGCGTGTCTCGTACTGATCACCGGACACTGTTTTGTCGGCTACTGGCGCGCTGACGCGTACCAGGAGGAGTTCATGACAGTGGCCCGTCCACCTGAAGGTCGCGTACGATCACTTGGTGAGTCGGCGTTTCGTTCTGGTCGCATTGAACTGGTGGATCCGTACGGATGGCGCGTGGGGCCGCAGGGCTACGATGAGTTGCAGGGGTATGTTCGCGCCGACGCGCTGTGCCTGCTCGAGTCAACCGGACTGTGTTTTGGTTATCCCTTTGCGCAGGCGCAACAGGAAGGGCTCGACAATCTGGCCGACCGCAACGCATTCGATTCGCTGCTCGACATTCGCGTGGCGCGCCGGTCGTCGCCGCCTGTCACCCCGCTGCCGATTATTGCGGGTGAGCGCTGACCATGGCCACCACGCACGATGATCGTCCGGCCTCGGTGCGGCACGCGGGTGTGCTCGATACGCTGCACACCGTGCTTGCCGAAGCGGACCAGCACGATGTGGCCACATCGAACCTGCGCGCCGCCGATGATCCGTTTGACGGCGAGCCATCCCCGCAGCTGGTGCGGCGACGTCGTGCCTCGTTGTCCGCTCAGCGCGATGCGTACCACGCCGAGTATGTGTTGGTTGAAAATGCCGACGGTGTGTTGCTCTGGCGTTCGGCCGATGACGTGGCAGCTGTGCGTTCACCGAGCGCCGTAACGCGACGTGCACGGGCAAGTCGTCGCAATCGTATCACGATCACACCACGTCCGTGGAATGAAGAACTCGCGCGTGTGCGCATGCCTCGGCTTGAGCCCAACCAATACATGGAACGGTTGGCGCAGGTCGACGAGCGTTTGAACCCCGATAGCAAGATGGGATTGCGCAGGGTGGTGCAACACGCGGATGGAACGTTTGCAGCGGGACCCGCCGTGCGCGGTCCGTTCACAGGCAAAACGCTGCTGATTGTCCACGGCACGTTCTCGCACGCCACCAGCATTATTTCCGGTTTGGGTACCGCGTCAACCGGCAAACAGTGGTTGTCGGCGGCCATTAACGGCGACTATGACCAGGTCGTGTGTTTTGAACACCACACGTTGTCGGTCAGCCCGTGGGTGAATGCGCTCGACCTGGCGCGCACAATGGGCGCCACGAGCGGACAACTCGATGTGATTGCGCACAGTCGCGGCGGAGTGGTGGTGAGCTGGTGGCTGGAAGTGCTGGGTCACGCGCTCGCCGAGTCGGGTGCAACGGTGCGCGTGTTTCTGGCGGGCACACCGCTGGCCGGCACCAGTCTCGCGGCGCCAGACAAGATTCAGCCGCTGGTGAGTCTGCTCACGAACATTGGTGGCTTGTTGTCGAAGACCCTGGGTGTAGCGGCCAAAGCGCATCCGTTCGCAACAGCCGGATTTGCGATGCTCGAGTTCCTGGGTGGGCGCGCTAAAGAGAAGTTTTCGATTCCGCCGATTGACAATCTTGGCAAACGCGGATCAATCGATGCAGCTGTTGCGCTGATTCCGGGATTGCAGGGACAGTCCATGGTGTCGAATAACGCTGAGCTGTCGCGACTGCGTGATCACGCGGGCGTGGTGCGTGCCGAGTACAATGCGGTGCTCACCAACTACGAGACAGATGATCCCGGTCTCGCGTTCTGGAAATACTTTCGCAAATCAACTGCGGCCGACACGGCAGCAGATCGCATTTTTCCCGAAGCGAATGATCTGGTCGTGGACACCGCGAGCATGACCGATCTTGGACCTGTGCGTGGTGCGATTGCTGATGGGCGCACATACCGCTTTGGTGACAAAAGCGGTGTGTGGCACTGCAACTACTTTGAGCAACCGATGACGATCAACCGCATCAAGAAGGCGTTTGCGTAAGCGCTCGCTGATGACCGTGTACGCGGCCACCGGCGAGCGCTTTGCAATCGTTCAGTACAGATCGTGCGGGATGTAGCCACCATTGGCCGCGATTTTCGACAGCACCTGCTTGTGCAACCAGATATTCATGCTCGCGGAATCTTTCATGAGTTCATCCGGGCAATCGAGTTCAACCGCCAACTCCTTGCGTGCCGCAAAGCTGCTATCGAGATCGAGCAGCTTGAGCAGGTCCACGATGGATGTGCGCCAGTTGAGCTCCTGTGGATTGGCCTTGGCCATTGCTTCGAGCTTCTCTTCAACATTGACGACCCGAATCGCGACGGACGGATCTGGTGTCGTGCGTCCTGGCACGGGGGCAGCGGCAGGCGCTGCGGCGGCGGGCGCTGCGGCGGCGGGCGCGGTCGTTTTGTCGTCGCCGATGCCAAGCTTCGAGAGAATCTTGCTGAACAGTCCCATGGAAGTACGTCCTGTCTGGGGGAGCCGAACGCGCGGCGTTCACGCGCATTCGTAAGCGGCGGCATCTTGGCCGCGCCATCCCAAACTGCGACTTGCCCTATGGCGGGCGCAACGGCGAAAGCGCATTGTCGTGTGATGCACGTCACCTTCCTTGTGCGTACGAAACGTAACGCTTGACCTTCGCCGTTTCCCGCTCGCTCCAGTGCCGCTGCAGTGTTAACCCTGATGAGAGTGTGATCAATGCGTCTCGCAACTCATGTGAGTGTGATCGGCCTCTGCGCAGTGCTGATGAATGCGTGCAACGAGAGTGCGCCTGCAGATGCTGAGATGTCGGTCGTTCCCGCGGGGATCACGCCGCCCGCGACGGTGCCATTTGTGCCTGTCGTGGATACGATGCACGGCGTGCCGGTAGTCGATCCGCTGCGCTGGATGGAAGACACCACCAATGCCGACGTGCGCGCATGGCTGACGGCGCAGAAGCACTACACTGATTCCGTGATGGCGCGGCTCGTGGGGAGAGACTCCCTCGAAGCGCGCGTCAAACAGGGCATGAGTGACTTGCCAACACTCGGTGATGTTCACGAAACGCCATCGCGTCTGATTGTCGAACGATGGTTCGGCGAGAACCCTTCGCTGTTTGCGCTCGACAACGGCACAACGACTGAACGCCCGTTGCTTACCGATTCGGCGCTGGCGAGTGCGAGGAACGGTGCGTCGCTGCGGGCGTCTACGCCGTCGTGGGACGGGCGCTTTGTCGTGCTCGGCACAACGGAACGTGGTGATGCCAATGCAGCGTTGAGCGTGGTCGATGCGGCCTCGGGCGCACTGATGGCTGACAACATTCCCGACCTGCTGACGACGACCAGCGGCACGCGTTATGAAGTGACGTGGCTGCCCGATAACAGCGGCTTCATTTATCCGAGGCAGTGGCCGGGCAGTGCGAACGGTCCGCCTGCCGAGCGACTGGCGCGCGGTCGTCAGTTTCTGCATCGCATTGGCACACCGCAATCGGCCGACGTGCCGATTTTCGGATACGGGGTGAGTTCATCGGTCGCGTTCGATCCGATTGACCTGCCGACACGCGTGTTGACCGGAAGTAATACGGAGTGGATGGTAGGCTCGATTTTTCGGTCGCGCGAGAACGGGACGGAGTATTACGCGACACGCAATACAGCGCCGAATGGGCTAACGTGGACGCGCATTGCGTCATTCGATGATTTGATTCGTGTTCCGCAGTTGGTCGGCGATACGGTGTACGCCATTTCGCGGCGAAACGCAGACCGCGGCTCGATTGTGCGGCGCGTGTTACGAGACGCTGGAGCCGACACGACTGTCTGGGAAACTGTGATTGCCGAACGTCGCGGTGTGATCACTGGATTCTCCGTGCAGTCGGACGGATTGTACTTCATGGAGCGCGACGCAGGCGCGATTGCGCTGCTGCACGTGGCGACAAACGTGGGCGCCGCGGTTTCACCGGGAGCGTTGGCAGAAAAAACGTCCCCACGCGTGGTGCCGCTGCCGGAATCGGGCACCGTTACACTGCTCCGACGCAACGCCACGATGGCCGGTGCCGTGCTGAACGTGCAATCGTGGGCCACCACACCACGTTGGCTGCGCGTGTCAAACGGCGAGGTGAACGCGCTCGGCATTGATGACGGCTATTCGGCCACATCGAGCGCACAGGTTGTGTCGAGTCAGCTGGAAGCGCCTTCGCGTGACGGCGAGCTCGTTCCTGTTTCTATCGTGTACGACAGTTCAACGGCAACGCTTGACGGTTCAGCGCCGCTCTTGATTGAAGCATACGGCGGATTTGGTACAATCACCGACCCGCGATTTGACCCGAAGGTGACGGCGTGGCTGTCGCAGGGTGGTGTCTATGCCTACGCCCACGTACGCGGCGGGGGTGAACGCGGGGATGCGTGGCACAAGGCCGCGACGCGGGAGAACAAACAACGCACGATTGATGACATGATCGGCGCGATTGAAGCGCTGATTGCCAAACGCTACACGTCGGCAAAACGCGTGGTGATCACAGGCACTTCCTTCGGCGCCAACATACCCGGCCTGGTGATCGCGCAGCGCCCGGAGTTGCTCGGAGCGGTGCTCTACGAAGTAGGTCAGCCCGATGAGATTCGTGGCTCCATGATCGATCCTACCGCCGCGCGAAACATTGCGGAAATCGGTGATCTTGAAACGGAAGCCGGTATTCGCAGCCTGCTCAAGTCGTCACCGTACTATCAGATACCGGAGCGGATCACGTTGCCAGCGGTGCTGCTGCACAGTGCGTCGGACGACTACAACTTTGGTAACGAAATGCTGGTGGGAAAGTTTGTGGCGCGGCTGCAAGCGGCGAACACCGGTGATTGTCCGATTGTCTGGGCGCGAACGCCGGGCGGACACGCCGAGTTATTCTATCTGTCGCCGGAGTGGGCGGCGAAGACCATGTCATTCCTGCTCTGGCAAACGGGTCAGGCGCGTTTTCAGCCAGTGGCGCGCTAGCGACGTACCCTGCGCGGGAGCGAGGCGCGGTGTCTCTCGCGGGATGTCGTGCTGAGCAGACAGTCCGCGCATGAAGAGTCAAGCAGCACCATCGCTGCCTGCACTCCTCTGCCCACGCTCCCAATGCTGGCACGTAAAACGCTTCTTCTTTCAGTCGCCGCGATTGGCGCCGTCGCAGCCATCACCGCCGGTGCCGTAAGCCGTCCCAACGGCGACAACATCGCGCTCGCGAACACGACCGCCGATACCGGAGTGGCAACCGGCATTCGGGCACGCCACATACAGGTGTCATCCGATGTGGGGCTGCATGTGGTTGAACGCGGCAACCCGAATGGCACGCCCGTGGTCATGTTGCACGGATTGTCGGATTCGTGGTCATCATTCAACCGTGTCGTCGAGTTCCTCCCGGGCGACTTTCGATTGATCACCATCGATATGCGCGGACACGGTGAGTCGAGCAAACCAGTGGGTGACTACAGCATGCGCACGCTGGCCAGCGATGTGGCGGCGGTGTTCGATTCCCTGCAACTGACGCGAGTGCACGTAGTTGGACATTCGATGGGTTCTGCGGTCGCACAGCATCTTGCCGCGCAGCGGGCTAATCGCGTGCAATCGCTCGGGCTGATTGGTGCTCTGCGAGGCGGTGCATACGTTGCGGGTTTGGGCGAACTCGCGGGCGCAGTGGCAGAGTTCACGGACGAGAATGCACCAGTGTCCGACGCGTTCGCTCGCGGCTTTCAAGAGAGTTCCGTGCATGTACCGGTTCCTCAGGCATTTCTTGATTCCACGGTCCAGGCGAGTCTCAAGTTGCCACTGCACGTGTGGAAGGGGTTGATGCGGGGCATGATGACCGATTCAGGTCCGCCCGTGCGGAGCACGGTGCGTACCATGGTCATGTGGGGCGCGAAGGATGCGTTCATGCCGCGTTCCGAGCAGACAGAGCTTGTGCGGCTGTACCGCGCACCATTGGTGCAGTTCGACTCAACGGGTCACTCGCCGCATTGGGAACGTCCGAGAGAGGCGGCCCGTACGCTGGTGCGATTCTTCAACAATGAGGGTCTGGCACCGGTGCAGTGAGCCAGTTTGGTCGGGGACGGCGCGTAAGTGAGACCACCACCCGCGTTCAGTGGGTGTCCTTCCACTCCGCGATGGAGCTCCTCGCCATGCCCCGCCTCTCACCATCAGACTTGAGGACCGGTCAGCGACTACGGCGCGCAACGCGCCCGTCTCGCCGGTCCTGTGCAGTCGTTCTGCTGTCGTTTCTCACACTGTCGAGTGTCTTCGCCTGTGGCGGCGACTCGGGCACGACGGAGCCACCGCCGCCTCCGGTCAGCGTCACCGTCACGCCTGCCACCGCGACCGTGAACGCGGGCGCGACGGCGCAGTTCACGGCGTCGGTTACGAACGCGACCAATACTGGCGTGACGTGGAGCTCGAGTGCGGGCACCATCACGCCGAACGGCACAAGCGCCTCATGGACCGCACCCGGTGCGGGTGGCAGCTACACGATTACGGCAACGAGTGTGGTCGACGCGGCGCGCACAGCGTTCGCCACGGTGACGGTCACGCCAGTGAGCATTGCGGTGACACCGGCCACGAGCACCGTAGGCGCGGGTGACACCGTGTCGCTCGCGGCGGCGGTGACAAACGCCACGAATGACGCGGTGACGTGGACGGCGAGTGCGGGCACAATTGTTGGCACCGGCAGCAGTGTGCGATGGGCTGCTCCGGTGGCTGGTGGCAGTTATACCGTGACGGCCACCAGTGTGCTGGATCCAACACGCACTGCCGCCGCGACGGTGACCGTCACACCGGTCACGGTGGCCGTGACGGCGGTGAGCAGCGCGCTGTTCCGCGGTGAACAGACCGCGTTGACTGCCGCGGTCGCGGGGACCAGCAATCTCTCGGTCACGTGGAGCACAAGTTGTGGCACGATCACCGGTACGGGCGCCACGGTACAGTTTCTCGCGCCAAGTACGCCAGGAACCTGCACGGTTCGCGCGACGAGCGTACGTGATCCGGCCAAACAAGGCGAACGTGCCCTTACGGTGCGCAACGTCTGGCGCGTTGCAACCCTCGACGATACCGATGATGGGAGCTGCACCTTGCAACATTGCACGCTGCGAGAGGCGCTCGCTGCGTCGAATACGGCGCCAGATCGCGACTCCATCGTGATTGTTGGCGGTGCAGCGCCAGCCACAATCACGCTCGGTGCTGCGCTGCCGTCCGTGACTGCCGCGCTCGATCTCGTCGGACCGGGCGTCGATGCGCTCATCATCAACGCGGCTGGCACGGAAGCAGCGCGCCGCGGCGTGCTCGTGATTGACGGTGAGTTCTCGGCGTCCGTGCGCGGCGTAACAATGCGCGGTGGACGACGGCTCGGTGGCGGCGGATTGATGATTGACAACAAAGCCAATGTCACGCTTCGTGATGTGCGCGTGACAGACAATCAATCGGATAACGTCCCGGGCGGCGGGGTACTCGTGGCGCGCGCGGCGCGTGGCACATTTGTGAACGTTGAGATCACCAACAATCGTACCAATGGCGCGTCCGGAGCGGGCGCGGGATTGTCGCTGGAAGAGGGTACGTTGGTGACGCTGCTCGGCGGACGTATTGCCGAGAATGTCGCGAGTGGCTCCGTAGGCGGCGGCGTTCGCGTTTTCAACGCTTCACTTGTGCTCGACAGCACCTCGGTCACTGACAATCGCGCAACGAGTCCGCAGCTTGGTATTGGTGGCGCGATGTTCGTAGATGGCGCCACCGCCACGCTTTCACTGGTGAACGCGACGATTCAGGGTAACAGCGCGATCGTTTCGGCCGGTGCTGTCAGTGTTCGCGGTGGCGCCCTCGCGACCATCACGGGCACGACCATCCGCGCTAACAGCGCGTCGTCTGCAGCGGGGCTCGAAATCGCTAGCTCGCGCGCGATGTTGGTGAATTCGGATCTGATTGCGAACACGGCCGCCAACCGTGCCGGTGGAGCGCTCGTCTATGGCACGGGCGAGTATTCGCAGCAGGGCGGGAGCATTCGCGAGAACATTGCGAACCTGACGGGTGGTGGCGGTTTGTATTTGCAGCAGACGGCCAAGGCAACGCTCACCAACGTGAACGTGGACAACAATCGTGCGAACGGTACCTCTGGCTCCGGCGGAGCGATCTGGGGCGGCAATACGGCCGAACTTTCCGTCACCGGCGGGTCAATCGGTGGAAACCGTTCCGCGGCTTTTGGCGGCGCGATTTTCCAGAGCGGCGCGCAAACGCTCGCACTGACCAATGTTGTGATCGAGCGGAATCAGGCTCTGGGTGGAGGCGCGCTCTTTCTCAACGGCCCGAGCGTTCAGCTCAAGGGCGTGCGCATTGCGGAGAATCTCGCCTCGACGGGCGGCGGCGGTGGCGCCTATATGGAGAACGTGACGCTGGTCGCTGATAGCTCGACGTTTGTGGAGAACCGCGCCACGCAGGGCGGAGGTGCGATTCTCGCACTTACCGGCGGCACGTACACGCTGCGCAACGTGATCGCCGACGACAACGTGTCGAACTCCGGTGGCGCGTACGGATTCAACGGAACGATGACGGTCACACTTGAAGGCGGCCAGATTCGGCGCAATCGCTCCAACACGGTTGGCGGCGGCGTTTGGAAGGCCGGACAGTCGGTATTCAGCATGGCGGGTACGCAGGTACTCGACAACGAAGCCGGCACGCAGGGCGGTGGCGTGCAACTCGTTGGGCCGGGCGCCGCCGCTACCTTGCGACGTGTCACGGTGAGCGGAAACAAGGCGATCGCAGCGAGCGGTGGCGGCATGACCGCAGGTGTGCCTACGCTCGTGGAAGAGAGCACCTTCGCGCGAAATACGACCGGCGCGATTGGCGGGGGGCTGTTCACCGCCACCACCGGAAATCTCACGGTTCGCAACAGCACTTTCTCGGCCAACGAGGCGCTCACCGGTGGTGGAATCGCCGCCACTGGTCCCGGCACTATCGTGAACTCCACGTTCGTCGCGAACAAAGCGTTTGACTACGGAGCCGGTATTGGCACCAACAACGCTGGAGCGCTCACAGTCACCAACGTCTTGTTGGCTGGCAATCTCGTTGGCAGCAATCCCGGAGATTGCGGAAGCGGCGGCACAAGTCTGATCACATCAGGCGGCGGCAATCTGTCGAGCGACGCCACGTGCACACGCTTTACGGTCGCGTCTGACAAACCCAACACGCCGCCCGGGATCAACACGACACTGGCAAACAACGGCGGGCCGTCGTTCACGCACGCGCTGCTTGAAGGGAGCGCCGCGATCAACGCTGGTGTGGCGGCCAGCTGCCCGGTGAGTGATCAGCGCGGATTCACGCGCATCGCCGCGTGTGATATCGGAGCGTTCGAGTTCGGTGGCCAGCCGCCGGCCGCACCACGGGTTGGGGCGATGATCCGGCGGTAATGCTGTTACGCCAGAGCTCGGCACATGCTGCTTGCGGGCAGTGTGTGTCGAGCGCTAGCGTAGCGGCTATGACCGGCCCTACCGGAGACATCACCTCGGCGCTTGCGGAGCTGCAGCGCGGAACCCCTGGCGCGGCGGACCGCGTGGCACAGCTTGTGCTCGACGAACTGCATCGCATCGCGGAACTCGCGATGCGTCGCGAAACGGCGGGGCATACACTCCAGCCCACCGAGCTGGTGGACGAAGCGTTCATGCAGCTCATCGGCGTCAACCGCATGTCGTGGCAGAATCGCGCACATTTCTTTGCGATTGCGTCGCAAACCATTCGGCGTCTGCTCGTGGATCACGCGCGCAAGCGACGTCGGGTCAAACGCGACTACGGAGTGCGTGTCACCCTCGACGAAGCACTGGTGGGCTCAGAAGGAACGTCGATTGATCTGATTGCGTTGGATGACGCCTTGTCCGATCTGGAACGCCTCGCACCGCGGCAAGCACGCGTTGTCGAACTGCGGTTCTTCGGCGGACTCTCCATTGAAGAAACGGCGGAAGCCATGGTTTCGTCGCCGGCCACGGTGAAACGCGATTGGACGTTCGCGCGCGCATTTCTCCTGCGTGCACTGGATGGCGATTCATCGTCCATGGCAACGGCTGGCGCGTGAGCACCGGCGCGTTGCCACCCGACGATTCGGGCACCGCGGCGCGTTTTGCGGAACTCGAACAAATGTTTGATGCGGCGGTACACGCGCCCTCGCATAAGCGTGAATCCATTCTTTCTGATGCTGCATTGCGCGATCCCGCGCTGGCGCATGAGTTGCGCGCGTTGCTCGCTGCACATGACAGTGACCGCTCGCTCGGCGCGCTGGCGCTTGAGGCGATTACACCACGTGATCATGCAGACGCGTTCGCTTCCAAAGATGCAGAGCGCGAAGGTTTGCATTTGGGCCCGTGGGCCATTGGACGCCGCATTGGTGCCGGTGGCATGGGCACGGTGCACGAAGCGGTACGCGCCGACGATCAGTATCAGCAACGTGTCGCCGTCAAGTTTCTCCGTCGCATCACCGATAGCGACGACGCGGCGCGACGGTTCCGCAGCGAGCGACAGATTCTTGCCTCACTGCAACATCCGCGCATTGCGGCGTTGCTCGACGGTGGCGTCACGCCAGACGGTCAGCCGTACTTCGTCATGGAGTACATTGACGGCTCGCCAATCACTGCATGGTGCGACGAGCGCAAGCTGGATGTCGACGCACGACTGCGTCTGTTCCTTGACGTCTGTGATGCAGTGCGCGCTGCACATCGCCGCCTGATTGTGCACCGTGATCTCAAGCCCAGCAACATTCTGGTGCGCGAAGACGGGGCGGTGAAACTCGTAGACTTTGGCATTGCCAAGTTGCTGGACGATGATGGCAGTGAATCGCAGCACACCGCGCTTGGCGCGCGCGCGTTCACACCAGAGTACGCGGCTCCCGAGCAAATGCGCGGTGAGCCGGTCACCACAACGGCCGACGTGTACGCACTCGGCGTTTTGCTGTACGAACTGTTAACCGGGCGCCGGCCTTTCTCACTCGCTGGTCTTTCGGCGAGTGCGATGGAACGTGTGGTCACGGAAACACCAACGCCGCGGCCGAGCGCCGAGTTGGCGGTGTCGCACAGTGTATTGCTCGGTGAACGATCACTTGATCGCGCCAAGCGCACGCTCGCCGGTGATCTGGACGCGATTGTCGGCATGGCGCTACGCAAGGAACCGGATCGACGGTACGGTTCGGTGGACGCGCTCATGGACGACATCACGCGTCACTTGGCGGGTCGTCCGGTTATCGCGCGACCTGACAGTGCGGGCTATCGCATTGGAAAATTTGTGCGTCGCCGCCGTGTTGAACTGCTCGCCGCGTCAGTCGCGGTACTGTCGTTGGTCGCCGGCACTGCGGCCGCCATGCGACAAGCGTCACGTGCGAGCAGCGAAGCGGCACGCGCGACCGAAGTGCAGGCGTTCCTGACCGAAATGCTCGGTGCGGCCAAGCCCGGCGTGCTGGGCGCCGATGCGCGGGTACGCGACGTGCTGGATTCGGCGGCATTTCGGCTCAACGATGCGCGGTTGTCGCCGGCGCTTGAAGCCGAACTGCGATCGATCATGGGCGACACGTATCTTGCGCTGGGCGAATACACGGAAGCGGACACGCAGTATGTGCGCAGCCTGGCGGCGAATGAACGCGCGAATCTTCGCGGAACGCTGAGCCATGCCAGCACGATTGTTGACATTGGCATCGCGCGCTGGGAGCAGGGCAACTACCCCGCGGCTGATTCCGTGCTTCGCATTGCGGATTCCATGCAGCGCGTACTGCGCGATGTGACCCCGCTGGCGCGTTCGACGCTACTCGATACGCGAGCGCAGACACTCAACCGTCTCGGCAATAACGCCGACGCACTGCCGCTATTGTACGAATCACTGGCGCTGCACCGCGAGCACTTTCCAGACGACGCGGTGGCCGCTGTGCCCACGTTTGTCTCAGCCGCAGTTGTCGCCAGCGACATGGGGGACCACACTGCGGGCGATACGCTGCTCGCGTCGGCGCTCAAGTTGCAGCGGCGCGTTGCCCCAGATGACGAGGCGGCGTTGGCCATGATTCTGACCGTACGCGCAGGCGTGCTGGAGCGTCTTGGGCAAATGGATTCCGCAGAAGCAGCGTTTCGCGAAGTGATCAGTATTCGCGAACGCGTACTCGGACCGGAGCACCCGAATCTGGCAATGACGATGCTCAACCTTGGCGACCACTTGCGGCGTCGAGGTCGCTACGCGGAATCCACGCAGTGGACACGTCGCGTGGTCGCGCTGCGCGGAAAAACGCTTGATGATTCGAACATCGCACTTGCATCGAGCATGATGCATTTGGGTATGGCGCTGGCGCGACTTGACTCCGCAACGGTGGGTGAGCGCTGGGTGCGTGAAGCGCATCGATTGCGCTCGGCAATTTTGCCCAAGGGGCATTGGTTGCTGGCGTCGACGAACAGTTCACTCGCCGAAGTGCTGACGGCTGCTGGCAAATACGCCGAGGCGGAGGCGTTGCTGATCCCGGCAGAACAACAACTTGCCGCCGAGTTGCCTCACAGTGTGGAGCCGGTGCAGGATGTGTGGCGCCGTTTGCGTGAGCTCTATACCGCGTGGGGGAAACCCACTGAAGCGGCAAAGTGGGAAGCGCGGGCGACGCGCGACGAGGCGCGTCGCAATCAGTGATCAGCTTATGGTACGATGCGGGCAGGTGTAACCGTCTTGACGCCATCCGCGAACGTTGCGGTGAGCAGATACAACAACTTGGTGCTCGGCAGTGCACTCGACGCAATCGCGTATTCCGTGAGCTGATGCGCACCTGATGCTTTGGACCCACCGATGGCAATACTCGGAATTTTTCGCACCACGCCCGAGTTGGCATCGGTGGCGCCCGTTGGCACGGCTTCACGCGCGCCAGGCATGCCAACGCTGATGTCGAGCGCACGATTGATGTCGATGGCCGTTTGCACAATCGGGTGTGCGCGTGCGCCTTCGAGTTGTTTCTCGGTACCGCCGGCGCGGCTCTTCTGATCGATCTCTACGCGCAGCCCGACTTTCTGTGAGTCTGCCACAGACTGCACGATTTTTGTGATGTGTGCATCGAGTGAGTCGAGCAACTTCGGATCCGGGCTGCGCAGGTCGACGGTGAAATACACTTCCTGCGGTACCGCGTTAAAAATTTCGCCACCACGCACCTGTCCAATGTTCATGACGGCGCCATCAGGCAAGGGCGCGAACTGCAGCGCATAAAGCCGCTCAATCGCAGCGGCGAGCGCGCGCACCGGTGTGGGGCGTCCGCGCGAAGCGAGGGTGTGCGCGCCCGGGCTCGTGAAGACGTACTTGGTCCAGTAAATGCCAAGTGCACCGTAGCTCACCACACCGTACTGACCATCCGGCACAATGAGCAGATCCGGTGCGGGATTGTGTTCGAGCCAGTACTCCATGCCTTTGAGGCCGAGCTCTTCCTGCACGGTGCCAATGAAAATGATGTCGCCTTTGCTCGTGAACTTGGTGGCGTTCATCACGCGGAGCGTGGCGAGCATGTTGGCGACTGACGCGGTGTTGTCACCAATGCCCGGTGCGTAGAGCGTGTCGCCCACCACTCGCACTTTCGTGTTGGTTTCGGGCGGAAACACCACATCCATGTGCGCGGCAATGGCGATGGTCGGTCCGCCGCCCGTGCCCTTGCGCACGCCAGTGACGTTGCCGATGGAGTCCACGGAAACGCGTAGTCCTTCTTCTTCAAATACGCGCTTCACGTAGGCGCCGCGCGCCTGTTCGAGTTTCGACTTGCCTGGAATCTCGGTGAGCCGGATCCACTCATCGCGCTGCTGCGGAAATCGCTGCTCGATCATGGAGAGCGCGGCCTTCACATCGGCGCGCTGCATGATGGCCGGGTCCCAGCTGGTGGGGTACGTCTGTGCGGCGAGCGGGGAGCCTGCGGCAACGGCGAGGGCGAGCGTCGCAACGAGCAGCGAAGTCTGGAAGCGCATGGGCGGGGGTACGGCGAGAGGAACGTTCGGGGCGGTCTGCGTCAACGCATAAAGATCTCACAAAGTGACTTGGCGCCGCTAGCGTAAACGCCGTAGCCTTCAGTGTGCCCGTGGAACACGCCTCCGGCAATGGTACCCTGACGGTGCTGGTCGTAGACGACGAACCGCAAATTCGCCGGCTCATCAGTCATGCCCTGACGTCGTCGGCGCTGTTTGGCAACGAGAGCGCAACGGTGCGAGTCGTCGAAGCGGCCACGGCGCGTGAGGGCATCGATATTGCCGCGTCAGCAATGCCTTCGCTGATTGTGCTCGACCTGGGGTTGCCAGACGGCAACGGGTTGGACGTGTGCGTTGAGATCCGCAAATGGAGCACGGTTCCGATTCTCGTCCTTTCCGCGAGGCACCAGGATCTCGAAAAGGTTGCGCTGCTCGATGCTGGCGCCGACGACTACATGACCAAGCCATTTGCCACCGTGGAGCTACTCGCGCGTGTACGCGCCCAGCTTCGGCGCGCCCGCATGGCGCCGGCACAAATCGATGACGCGTCAGCGCGCGTTGCGTTCGGTGACATTGTTGTCGATTTGCAGTTGCGTCGCGTCGAACGGGCTCACACGCTCTTGCATCTGACGCCCACGGAGTTCGCGCTGCTACGTACGCTCGTCTCGCATCCACGTCAAACGCTGACGCACCGACAACTCTTCACCAAAGTATGGGGCAACGCCGAGGGCGATGCGCAGCAGTATCTGCGCGTGTACGTGGGCCATCTGCGACGCAAGATTGAAGCGGATCCGGTGCGGCCGAGATTCCTGCAGACGGAAGCAGGTGTGGGATACCGGTTCGAACCCGACGGCGTGTTGCCCACATGACACGCGCGAACGTGCGCGCAGCAATACTGGCCGGCGCTGCACTGCTGGCCGTTACGGCGCTGCTGTGGGTTGGACGCGATCAGCTCGACAAAACCCACATCACACTCGCCTATCTGCTCGTTGTGCTTGGCGCGAGCGCGGCGGGCGGACGCATACTCGGGCTCAGCATCGCGGCGCTGGCATTCCTCGGATTCAACTTTCTCTTTCTGCCACCGCATTTCACACTGATCATCTCGGACCCGCTTGACTGGTTAGTGCTTGTGGCGTTTCTCGTCACGAGTGCGGTCGCGGCTCAGTTACTCCACCGCGCGAATCGCACCACAGAACTCGCCAATCGTCGAGCTGACGAAGTTGATCGGCTGGCAACGCTTGGTGCCGAGGCGCTGAGCGCACCCGACGCGAGCGCGGCTCTGCACGCCATGGCACTGGTCATTCGCGATGCACTCGGCGCCGACAGCTGCGCGTTGTTCAAACTGGATGCCGGTGGCGCGTTGCAGCCGGCGGCAGCTGTGTCTGCAAAGCTGCGGCGCAACAGCGAGGGAAACGTCGCGCGAGACGCCGAGCACATTGAAGCACAAAACAGCGAACCTCACGACGACGCACCGCCAACGCACGACGTGGCGGACGCAACGTCACAGCTCACGTTTCTGCCGTGGCTGGCGGGACGTGCAGAAACAGCGGTGGAGTTGATGGACGGCACGACGCGGCTCGACCCGGAACTGCGTGAGCCGGTGCAGGTGCGTGTCCTGTACCGCACGCTACGGGTCCGCACGCAGTCAGTGGGGGTGCTTCGCGTGTCGGCAGTACACGGTCTCTGGTTGACCTCGGATCGAGCGCGACTACTCGACGCGCTCTCATACTACGCCGCGCTTGGCGTGGAACGAGTGCGCTTGGTGGCCACCGTGGAGCGGGCCGAGGCAGAACGCCAGGCCGAAGTACTGCGCAGTGCGCTGTTGACGGCGGTGTCACACGATTTGCGGACACCTCTCACCACCATCAAAGGGCTGGCGCACGAAATCGCGGAGGGCGAACTCAGTACGTCGCGCGGCCTGAGTATTGAGCAGGAGGCCGACCGGCTTGATCACATGGTGGCTGATCTGCTCGACTTGTCGCGTATTCAGGCAGGCGCGGTGCGCCCGGTTGTGCAAGTCAATACCGCGGATGAGCTGATTGGCGCGGCCATGCAGCAAACGCGCATTACACTGGCAGGGCACACGGTTGTTGTTTCCGTGACCGATGATGTGCTGGCCGGACGATTCGACTTTTCACAGACGCTGCGCATTCTCGTGAACTTGCTGGAGAATGCCGGCAAGTATTCGCCCGTCGGCAGCACGATCGAGATATCGGCCGCCCGTGAAAACGATCTGTTGTGCATCACGGTGGCCGACGAAGGACCCGGTGTCGCGGCCTCGGAGGTCGAACGAATTTTTGAGCCGTTCTACCGACCGGCACAAGCCGCCGCCGATGTGCGCGGGACAGGCCTCGGGTTGTCCATTGCGCGTGGTCTGGCGGAATCGCAGGGCGGCCGAGTGACGTATCGTGCGCGCGCTGCGGGTGGTTCACTATTCACCCTGACGCTGCCTGCGGTGTCCATGCCGCAGCTGGAGTAGCGCAGGAAATTTTTGTGTTGTCTTTACGCGGACTCTGGTGGTTTTTGCGCGGCGTTCACGACTGGATCGACATGATCCTCGTGCAACGCCGTTTTCGCATTCTCTACCGAGGAATCTGTCGTGCTCGATTTCGCCTACATCGTGGGCACCCTGCTGTTTTTTGCGCTGATGCTGGGGTACGTACGCCTCTGCGAAGCGCTTGGCGAACGCCAACCCGGCGACGTCGCCGCCGAGGATTCGGCGCAATGACCGCCAACGGCTGGGTGCAAATCGCAATCTTTAGTCTGAGTACTCTGGCGGTTGCCAAACCGCTTGGGTTGTATCTCGTTCGCGTGTTCGACGGTTCGGCGTCGTGGCTTGGATTTCTTGAGCGTCCGATCTACGCGATCAGTGGTGTGAAGCGAGACGATGACCAGCACTGGACGCGCTATCTGGCCAGCCTGCTGCTGTTCAGTGGCGCGTCGATGCTGATGACCTACGCGGTGCTTCGCTTGCAGCACCTGCTACCGCTGAATCCGCAGGGACTCGCCCCATTGCCGGATCGACAAGCGTTCGAGACGGCCGCGTCATTCACTACCAATACGAACTGGCAGAGCTACGGCGGCGAGACGACGATGTCGTACTTCTCGCAGATGACGCAGCTCGCGTTTCACAACTTCGTGTCTGCGGCAGCGGGGCTCGCGGTGGCCGTTGCCCTGGTGCGCGGCTTTGCACGACGCGGCGAGGTCGCTCGTGGACGACTCGGCAACTTCTGGGTGGATCTCACACGCGGTGTGCTGTACGTACTGCTGCCGATGTCGCTTGTGGTGTCGCTCATTCTGGTGCAGCAGGGTGTGATCCAGAACTTTTCGTCGTACCTCGAGGTCACCACGCTTGAGGGCGCGAAACAGATCATCGCCATGGGGCCCGTGGGCAGTCAGGAAGCCATCAAACAGCTTGGTACAAACGGTGGCGGCTTCTTCAATGCCAATGCGGCGCATCCGTTTGAGAATCCGACGCCGTGGTCGAATCTCTGGTCGCTCATCACGATCTTCATGATTCCGTCGGCGCTGGTGTACTTCCTCGGTTACACCACCGGACATTTGCGCCACGCGTGGAGTGTCTGGGCAACCATGTTTGCGCTGTTTATTGCCGGTGTTGCGACCACGTATTGGGCGGAATCACGCGGCAATCCGATTCATGCGGCACGCGGTGTTGATGTGGTGACAACCGCCGTCAGTCCGGGCGGCAACATGGAAGGCAAGGAAGTGCGTTTTGGCATCACCAACTCCTCGCTCTACAGCGTGGTGACCACGGCGGCATCGTGCGGCGCAGTGAATGCCATGCACGATTCGTTCACGCCGATCGGCGGACTGGTGCCGATTGTGAACATGCAACTTGGTGAAGTGGTCTTTGGTGGAGTGGGCGCCGGCCTCTACGGCATGCTGATCATGGTGGTGCTCACCGTGTTTATCGCCGGTCTCATGGTTGGCCGTACGCCGGAATATCTGGGCAAAAAAATTCAGGCGCGCGAAGTGCAAATGACCATGCTGTACGTGCTCGCTGCGGCGGCATCGACTCTGATCTTTTCGGCAATCAGCAGCATTGCGCCGCAGGGCTTGGCCGGACTCAACAATGCCGGTCCGCATGGCCTCTCTGAGATCCTCTACGCGTTCTCGTCAGCGACGGCAAACAACGGCTCCGCGTTCGCCGGACTGACGGGTGGCTCGTACTGGTACAACACGCAGCTGGGCATGGCTACGTTGATCGGCCGGTTTGCACTCATTGTGCCCGTGATCGCGCTCGCCGGATTTCTTGCGGAGAAGCGTGTCGTTCCCGCGTCACTCGGCACGTTTCCTGTCTCGGGGGTGCTCTTCAGTTCGCTGCTGCTGGGCGTGGTGCTCGTGGTGGGTGCGCTGACGTTCTTCCCGGTGCTCGCGCTCGCACCGATTGCCGAGTTCTTTTTGATGGGAGCGGGGGTGCTGTCATGAATACACAAACGAGTAAGGACGCGGCCCCACGTCCGCTGTTTGCCGGCGCACTCGTTCGGCGCGCCTTGATCGACGCAGTCCGCAAACTTGATCCGCGTGTGATGATCAAGAATCCGGTCATGTTCGTGGTGTTGCTTGGTTCCGTATATACCACCGGCGCGCTGATCCATGCGCTCGCCACCGGTGCACCCGACATCAGCTTCCTTGTGCAGCTCACGATCTGGCTGTGGTTCACGGTGCTTTTCGCGAACTTCGCTGAAGCGATGGCGGAGGGGCGTGGAAAGGCGCAGGCTGATACGCTTCGCAAGAGCCGCACGCAAACAAACGCGCGCAAGCTGGCGATTAGCGGCCCGTTGAATGGGAATACCGAGCGCGCGCCGGTTATTCAGACACCGGCCTCGGCGCTGCGTCGCGATGATGAAGTGCTCTGTTTGCCTGGCGATGTGATTCCGGGCGACGGCGAGGTCATCGAGGGTGTTGCGTCCGTCGACGAGAGTGCGATTACGGGCGAGAGCGCACCGGTGATTCGCGAAAGTGGTGGCGATCGTTCGGCGGTGACCGGTGGCACGCGCGTGCTGTCCGACTATCTGGTCATTCGAATCACCGCCAATCCTGGCGAGACGTTCATTGATCGCATGATCGCGCTGGTGGAAGGCGCTGCGCGACAGAAAACGCCGAACGAAATCGCGTTGACTAATCTGCTGGTCGGATTGACAGTCGTGTTCATTCTCGCCGTCGCAACGCTTCAGCCGTTCGCGATCTATGCCGAGTCGCCGGTGTCAACGCCAGTGCTGATTGCGCTCCTGGTGTGCCTGATCCCCACAACGATTGGCGGATTGCTTTCGGCGATTGGTATTGCCGGCATGGACCGACTCATTCAGCAGAATGTGATTGCCATGAGTGGACGGGCGGTTGAAGCCGCGGGCGATGTGAATACACTGCTGCTCGATAAAACGGGCACCATCACACTCGGCGATCGACAGGCGGCAGAGTTTCTCCCGGTTGACGGTATCGATGCACAAACGCTGGCCGATTGTGCCATGCTGTCGTCGCTGGCCGACGAAACCCCCGAAGGACGAAGCATTGTGGCGCTGGCCAGGCACCAGGGTTCGTCAACAACGACAGCGCGCGACGATCTCGAGTTCGTGCCCTTCACTGCGGCAACCCGCATGAGTGGTGTTAATCGCGTTGATCGATATCAGGTCCGCAAAGGCGCCGGCGACGCCGTGTTGCGCTGGGTGCGTGAGCACGGCGGCACGGCGCCCGCTGATCTCGAACGACTGATCGAACGTGTAGCCCGCGCTGGCGGCACTCCGCTCGTGGTGGCGGAGCGCAACGGTGACATCACGCATGCGCTGGGAGTCGTGTATCTCAAGGACATCGTGAAGAGCGGTATGCGCGAACGCTTTGACCGGTTACGTGCCATGGGCATTCGCACGGTCATGATTACCGGTGACAATCCACTCACTGCAGCGGCCATTGCGCAGGAAGCTGGTGTGGACGACTTCCTCGCAGAGGCGACACCCGAAGACAAGATGTCGCTCATCAAACGTGAGCAAGCCGGTGGTCGGCTGGTGGCCATGACTGGAGACGGCACCAATGACGCGCCTGCACTCGCCCAGGCTGACGTTGGTGTCGCGATGAACACGGGCACGCAAGCCGCGAAGGAAGCAGGCAACATGATTGACCTCGATTCCAATCCAACCAAACTGATTGAGATCGTTGAGATCGGAAAGCAACTGCTGATGACGCGGGGTTCGCTCACCACGTTCTCGATCGCTAACGATGTGGCAAAGTACTTCGCGATCATCCCGGCCATTTTTGTGAGCATCTACGGCGTGTCCGGCGTGCTGCAACCGCTCAACATCATGCGATTGTACTCGCCATCGAGCGCGATTCTCTCCTCGGTCATTTTCAACGCGCTAATTATCGTCGCGCTGATTCCGTTGGCCCTGCGCGGCGTGTCGTATCGCCCGTCTTCGGCTGCCTCCGTGCTGCGAAATAATCTGCTGGTGTACGGTGTTGGCGGTCTCATTGTGCCATTCGCCGGCATCAAACTCATCGATCTGTTGCTGGTCACCCTGCGGCTCGTTTGAGCGCATCTTCACGAGACTTAACATGTTCAAGAATACGATTCGTTCGGCGTTGACGCTCACGGCGGTGATGTGTGTACTCACCGGCGTGGTCTATCCAGGTATTGTGACGGGTGCTGCGCAACTGCTCTTCCCAAGGCAGGCCAACGGCTCACTCGTTACCGTGAATGGCCAGGTTGTTGGCAGCGAACTGATCGGACAAACGTTTACGCGGGCCGAATACTTTCACTCGCGTCCGTCGGCGATCAGCTATGACGCGGGCACATCCGGCGGTACCAACAAGGGGCCAACCGATCGCAAGCTGGCAGACACCGTGTTGGTCGAGCGAGTGGACAGCGCGGTGGCAACACTAGGCGCCGTTAAGGGATCGATCCCGTCCGACCTTGTGACCGCCAGCGGCTCTGGGCTTGATCCACACATCTCCCCGGCGAACGCGCAGCTTCAGGTGAAGCGTGTGGCCAGTGCTCGCGGTGCTGACTCCTCACGTGTGCGAGAACTCGTTGACACGCGAACCGAGGGACGGCAGTTCGGTGTGTTCGGCGAGCCGCGCGTGAATGTCCTGTTACTCAACATTGCCATTGACTCGGCGTTCCCCATGCCGCGATTGAGCGGCGCGCGGAACTCCAACTTCTAACTGAGAATTTCGATGCATCTAGACGCTACGAAGCCGATGACAGCGATCGTGTCACGCGCTGCAGTCAGCGTGCTTCTACTGGTTGCCGCCACGTCGCCACTCGGCGCACAGACCGCACAGACCGCACCCACCGATTCCACGCCACGCATCAGCGTTGGTGCTTTCGTTGACACGTACTTCGCGTGGGACGCAGGCCGTCCGCCCAGTGTTGATCGCTCCTTTGCGGGCGGCACGCCGTTCACCACGCAACCTGCCCGTCACAATGAGTTCAACATCAACCTCGCGTTTGTTGAAGTGAAGCTGGACGCGCCGAGCTATCGCGGGCGACTGGCGTTGCAAACCGGCACGTCCGTGCAGTCGAACTATGCGGGAGAGCCCACGCAGGGCAGCGCTAGTGGCCCTTCACTGGCACGCACGATTCAGGAGGCCGTTGTAGGCGTCAAGCTCGCCGATCAGCTGTGGGTAGACGGTGGCATCTTCTACTCGCACATGGGAATGGAGTCGTGGGCCTCGCGCGACAACCTCACGTATACACGGTCGCTCGTCGCGGAGTACTCCCCGTATTACTCGAGTGGTGTGAAACTCTCCTATACGCCCACGTCACAACTCACGGCGCAGTTGCACGTCGTAAACGGCTGGCAGAATATTTCGGAGAACAATTCCGGCAAAGGCGCCGGTGTACGGCTGGACTACGCTGCAACACCGTCGATTGCGCTGAGCTACTACAACTTCTTCTCAAATGAAGCAGGCAACCGGCTGCGCACGTTTAATGGCGTTGGTGTCAAGCAGGTGGCGGGTGCGCTCACCGTGCTCGGCCAGATTGATGTGGGAACACAATCGCGCGGTGAAAACGAGTCGAGCGCGACCTGGTTCGGCTGGACGGCGGTAGGCCGCGTACAGGCTACGCCATCAGTGGCGCTGGTGGCGCGTGTCGAAGGGTACCGCGATCGCGATCAGGTCATCATTGCGACCGGAACGTTTGGCGATGCGAGCAATCCCGCATTCAACGCGCTCGGTGGCTCAGTCGGCATTGACGTGTCGCGGTTCTCGCGTGTGGGTTGGCGTTCGGAGCTTCGTGGCTGGCGCAACGATCGGGCGCTCTTTCCGGACGGTGGCGGCGCGCAGGCGCGCACAACCAGTCTGATGGCCGTGTCCTCGCTTTCGCTTTCGTTCTAGAACACCGTGCGATCACGCGCGCGCGCCGCCCAGGTTTCAACAACAGCGTGAGCATCTCCGACCCGCGCTCAGACAGCCCAGTGTCACCAGCCGAGGAAAGCTCTCGTTTCCTCGCGCTGGTGAGGCAGCGCGAGCGCGGAAAACTCAAGCTGTATATCGGGTCGGCAGCCGGCGTGGGCAAAACCTATCGCATGCTGCAGGAAGCGCATGAGTTGCGACAGCGGAACATCGATGTGGTGGTGGGATTCGTCGAAACGCACGGACGCACCGAAACCGTCGCGCAGGTTGGTGATCTTGAAGTCGTACCACGTCGGCGCGTGGAGTATCGCGGTGTGGTGCTCGAGGATATGGACACAGCGGCGATTGTTGCCCGTCGACCACAGGTGGCGATTGTCGATGAGTTGGCACACAGCAACGTACCGGGCGGTTCTCACGCCAAACGCTGGGAAGACGTGCTTGAGCTGCTCAACGACGGGATCAACGTGATCTCCGCGATGAATGTGCAGCACTTGGAGTCGCTCAACGATGTCGTGGAGCGCGCGCTGGCCGTGACCGTCAGGGAAACCGTGCCAGACTGGCTCGTGGCGCAGGCGGATCAAGTTGTGAACGTGGATCTCTCCGCTGAGGATCTCCGCCAGCGCTTGCGCGACGGCAAGATCTATCGACCAGAAAAGATCGAATCGGCGCTGAGCAACTTTTTCACCGATGAGAACCTGAGTGCCCTGCGCGAACTGGCGCTCCGTGAGGTCGCCAGCTCCGTGGATCGATCACGGGAGAGCAGCGGTCGCCGTGAGGATGCGACGCCGCGCACGGTTGACCGACTCATGGTGTGTCTGTCGAGTGATCCGCCGCTTTCTCGTGTGCTGTTGCGCAAAGCGAGTCGCATCGCAGGACGACTCAACTCCGATTGGTACTGTGTGTACGTGCAGACATCGGCCGAGAGCGCGACGCGCATCGACTCGGCCATTCAGCGCAAACTGGTTGACAATATTCAGCTTGCGCAGTCGCTTGGCGCTGAGGTTGTGAAGCTCGCCAGTGATGACGTGCCGGCGGCGTTGGCGCAGTTTGCCGCGGAGCGCGCGGTGACGCTGGCGGTAATTGGTCAGACGCGTCGATCGCGATGGTATCGGTTCCGACGCGGCTCGGTGGTGGAGCGGTTGTTGGAGATGCGCGCCGGCCTCGATGTGCTCGTGGTCTCGGGGCGCGATCGAGCGGCTGAGACATGATTATTCGTCGTGTGTCGCGCGTATTCGCCATCACGGTCGGTCAGCGTCTGTTACTCGGCGTTGCACCAGCGCTGCTCGCCGTGGCCTTGGTGCTGGTGTTGTCGTACTACGGGGAGTTCGGGAGGCAGGCGCCGGGCTACGTTGTGGGTGGCGCGGCGCTACTCGCGATCTTGTCGCTTGTGCTCACCTGGCTCAACACGCGGCACCTTTCACTGCGCATACGTCGGCTCGCTGGCAACACCGACGAGTCGCTGTACCCGCCGTTCCCTCAAGAGTCTGGCGATGACGATCTGGGCCGCATCGCACATGAACTGTCCCGGTTGCGTGCAGCAAACAACGCCGCGGAGGCCGCACTCAAGAGCGAGCGCGACGCCAGCGAACGCCGCACACGAGAAATGGCTGACATGTACGCCGCGTCTGTTCAGTCTGCGATGCAGCGTCTGGAAGAGGTGCGGCTGCCTCTCCATATCCTCGTCGACGCGCCTTTCGGCGAGCTGAATGAGAATCAGGAAGAACTGTTGGATGCGGCACGCGCGTCCGCGAACGAAATGGACGGTGCGTTGCGTCGACTCGCGCTGCTTGCCGACATTGAGCGGACGACATTGTCATTGCATATGGAGCGACTGTCGTTGAACGACGTGATACGCAGTGTGCTGCCCATGATTGGTGCAGTGGCAGAACGGCACTCGGCTCGACTCGAGGTAGACCTCGATCCCACCCTACCGCGAATACTTGCAGACCGAGCTCGTCTCGCCGAAGCGCTTGCGATGATCGGGACGGAGGCAGCGCGAGCACTTGAGCCGGGCGGTGTGCTGCGGGTTGTTACGCACACCGCCAGCGCGGTTCCCACGCTCACGATGTCGCCTTCGATTGCGAAGGCAACATCGGAGCGAGTGCTTGGGGAACGCTTGCTCACCGCGATGAACGGTCACGTGGCAAATGAGAACGCCATGACCGTTGTGTTCTTCGCTTAGCCAGGCCCACCCCCAATCAGCGCGAACACCTTGCCCATGTACTCGAACATTGCTGGATCAGGCGTGTTTGCATGCTGCGCATTGATCTGCGCGTGCTCGTGCTTGTACATGGTGCGCACGCTGGCGGCCATTTCGCGATCTCCACCGGTGAACGCGTCCACGAGTTCCTTCCATCGACGCGCCAGCGCCTGAAGATCCGGATCAGACGGTGGTGTGCCGTTCGCCATGTGCGCCCGAACGGCCGGAATAACTTCCGCCCACGCGTTCTCCACCGCACGGATCTTGTCTGCGCCAAGTTCTTCACCACGCACCTTCATAGTGGTGAGCTGTTCTGGCGTGAAATATTTGTCCATCATGGTTGTTGCCTCAATAATGCGGCACAGTTCGTCTACCGAAATGTGAGCCGCGCTGTTCACGTGGTGCGACAACAACTTCAGTCGATCGGCCAGCCGTTGTTGCAGTACGATCTGCTGCTCCAGTCGATCAAGCTGAAGTTGAATGACGCGCTGAGGGGCAAAGCCGGGCCCGTCGAGCAGGGCACGGATTTGATCGAGCGACAATCCCATAAGGCGCAGCGCCTGGATCTGTTGCAGTCGCCCAATGTCGGTCACCGTGTACAACCGATGTCCCGCCGCGGTGCGCTGCGACGGCGACAGCAACCGTATCTCGTGGTAGTGATGCAGCGTGCGCACCGAAATGCCGGTGCGTGCTGCGAGCGCGCCCACTTTCAGCGGTGCATCGGCCGGCGCGGCGTGTGCAGGTGACATGACATGTTGCTCCAGACGGTGTACTCAGAGGATCGTGTGTGGCCACGCGAACATCCTACAGCCTCACGTTGCGTGAGGTGCAAGGGGTGGCGCAAACTCTCTCCAGGAGTGACCATTGCGTGCGTGGGCGAGTTTCCCCTTTGGGTACCCATTGATCGACCCCCCGCCCGTTCGATCACGCCGAGGTCGCCATGATGAGTCAGCCGCACACCGCGCTGCACACGCGAGACGATGCCAACGCGTCACTCGCCGAACTGCTGCGCGCACGAGCGCTCACCAACTCACCACAGTGGCTGTTTGGTCAGCTATGCACCGGAGTGGCCATCAACTCGGCACTACTGGTGTGGTTCCCAAAGGGCTGGGGTATTGCGACCGCGGGGATGGCCACCGTGCTGTTGCACGCGCTCTGGAGCGTGGCGGTGCGCAAAACCGAGACCGCGTTTGCTCACCACGCCGACGAGCGTATTCCGACTGACGCTGTGTCGGTTGGGTGGTGGCGCGTACGCCGTCTCACGGCGGTGACCAGCGCCGCATCGGCGCTGGTGCTGTTGTGGTTTGTGTGCCTGTTCATGCTCGGCCGCCTGATGAGCTGACCGAGCACCCCACTACGCCATTTCAAACTCTTTGTTGAACGCGACGGCGAACTGGAACGTCTTCGCGCGACTGCGCGTCTCCATCATGTCGGCCACGCGCAGCAATCGCGCTGGTACCGCCAGAATTTTTTCCTGCGCTTTCACGCCGGCTTCTTTCAGTCCGGTGATCGTCTCGATCTTCCAGAACTTGATCAGCTCTTCCACAATGCGCAGGTAATCGCGCGGACCGTAAATGCCCGCGCGACGAATCACGTCGGCCATTTCACGGAAGTGCGGCATGTTGACGCCAGGCATGTCGATGGACGGCATCAGCAACGCCGCCGATTCCAGCGCCCGTTCCGGATCACGCTTGAGCACTTCGGCGAAGATCGTGCGATAAAACACGTAGTGCCGAGCTTCTTCCTTGGCCACGTTCGCGAGCACTTCACCAATGATCGGCTCGTTTTCCCCCGCGAGCTTGCCGGTGTTCGCGTGACTGACCTGCGTCGCGCGCTCCTGCAGCGACGTGTACACAAACACGCGATACGGATCGCTGTCCCACGCAGGCTCAAAACCGGCCTTGATGTACTCAAACTGCATGCGCTCGAGCACCGGATTATCGACCAACCGCGAATCGTGCATGTAGTCATGCAGAATCGCGCCGTGACGATCTTCTTCAGCGGTCCAGAGGTTTGTCCATTTGGTCCAGATGCTGTCGCTGCCGAGGTACACGGCGAGCAACCGATGGAAGTGCGGCAATCCTTCTTCGGTCAGCAAGTTGAGCGCGAGCGCAACACGCATCGGATGGCTTATGCCTTCCGCACGTTTGCGCAAATCTTTAACCCACTTGTCGGGATCGGTGTCTGGTTCTGGTGCCAGCAGTTCACTTGGAAACCACAGCACGCGTTTGGCCTCATGCTGTTCCATGAGGCTATCAATAACAGGCTCAAGATCGGCGAGGACTTCGACCTTGGCGAGAGTTTCTGCAGAAGGAATACGCATTACTGAAACCTAGCGCGGCGCTGGCTGTCTGCCAGATCGGGATTTGTGCGGACGTGGCGGCGGTCTTTTGGGAGGACGCGTGATGTGTCGCGTTGATGCGGTGCGCGCCACGCCCTCCCAACTGCAGCTCAAACAGAACCGACGATGAAATCGGTGGCCGAGCAAGTGCCATCCGCCCTCGTGTACGAGAGGCAGCGTTTCTTCACCACATGTGACGCAAACGTCACCTTCGGGAATGAGCGCAACGATCGCCTGCGTGGCCATCCAGATGAATGCAATGCGCAGTCCAACGAACACGCCGATGAACATCCACGCGTCGGTCCATGTCCACCATTCACCCGACAGTTCACCAGACATCTCGTTGCGTCCTCACCCCGGTTGGGAATGCACGCGGTGATTACGCGCCAAGCTTCGATTTGAAGAACGCAATCGTACGCGGCCACGCCTGCTGCGACGCTTTGAGATTGGCGCCTTCGGCACCACCCTGCTGGCGAAGGAATCCGTGGCCTGCACCTTCGTAGATCACGGCTTCAAACTGCTTGCCCGCGGCCTTCAGCGCGGAATCCGCGGGTGCGATCGTGGCGTTCACGCGCGCATCGTTGCCGCCGTACAAACCAAGCACCGGCGCTTTCACCGTTGACAGGGTTGGCGTGGCCGGCGACGAGCCGTAATACACCACCGATGCGCCGAGCGTGGGCGACGAGACCGCATGATTAAACACGGCCGAACCACCCCAGCAGAAGCCCACCACGCCGTACTTGGGCAGCGCCGCTGGCAGCTTCATGCCGTAGTTCGCGGCGAGCAGGATCTGTCGCTGCACCACCACCGGATCGAGCGTGCGAATGGCGGTCGTAGCGGCCGTCTGGTCAGGACCGTTCGGGCCGGTGGGCAGATTCTTGGTGGTCATCAGATCTGGCGCCACCGCGATAAATCCGTCCGCCGCCAGCTGATCAGCGACGCCGCGCACCCAGTGCGTGAGACCAAAAATCTCGTGTACCACCACCACCACTGGTGCCTTATCCGCGCGCTCCGGGTACACCACCCATGCTTTCACCGTGTCGGCGCCTTCGATGATCATGGCCCATTCGCCGTGCCGCGGCGACGACTCCAGTCGCTTGAGCGCGTTCTCTGCGTCCGCAGGCAATGACTGCTGCGCCGAGAGATCGGCCGCTGTCACTTCCGCAGCGGTGGCGTTCGATGTGGACGAATCCGGGAAGAACACCACCGCGGCGGCGATAGTACCAGCGACAGCAGCGCCAGTGAGAAACGAACGAAATGGCAACATGATCGGAGTGACGGAGGGGAATAGAAATCAGCGAACAGGAACATCAAAACGAAGTGGCAGCGAAACCTCATAGGAGTAATGCCACCACTCCCTGTCATAGTTCACGAAACCTTCGCGGGCCATGGCCGTGACAAACCGCAACCGGTTTTCGGCCACCCGACCAGTGGCCCGCGCAGTGTGCGCAGCGTCACTAAACGTGTCGAACGGTGTGCCCATATCGAGCTCGGCGCCGGTGCTGTCTACAAGCGTTACGTCGACGGCGAGTCCAAGGTTGTGCCGGGAACGATCGGCGATGTAGCCATCGGAAATCAGTGACGCCTGACCGACGCGTGTGGCCCAGGCCACCATGGCCTGCGTAGCCATGACCGGCCGATAGGCATCGAACACTTTGAGCGACAGTCCTTCGGCCCGCAACGCGGACTGTACCCGCGCCAACGCCGCCGCGGCCTCACGGTGGAGCAGGGCACGATTGGCTTCATACCCCGGAAGTACGTCACCGGTAAAGTTGTCGCGGTTGCGATAGCGCAGGTCGACCACAATCGTACTGTCGAGTGACTGCACGTCGACGAGCAGCGAGTCGGCGTCGGCCGCGGTTCCCATGAGAATGCCATCGGGTGCGTTCACCGTGGCGGGTGCACTCACGCCGCTCGCAGGCGTATTGCCTGGCGTTCGGTCTTCAATCGTGCACGCGGCCAGCGCGAATATGGCCACGAACGCGAACGCCGGCTCGCGCACGCGAATGCAGGTGCCACGACGCACCACAAGAGCCGTTGGACAACAGATTTCAGAGGCAGTCATGTGGCGAATCTACCGACCGCCCCGGACGAGGCAAACCACAACGCAGTTACTTGTGTTGCCAGCGATCCTTGGCTTCGAGTACGCTGCGTGCGGCGTCACCATCAAGCCACGTGCGCGCCGCCGCATCGTTGCGTAAATACGCATCCCAGAACGCGGTGCTCAGCGCCAGAATCGCGCGGTGATGATTGGGATTGCGCTGACCATCTTTGTCACCCGGTAACGCACGATCTCCAAAAGCCGAGTGTTCGGCGTTGTGCAAGACCAGTTCGTACTTGGAGCCATTCGGCAGGGCCGGATACACACCCAGTCGATCGTCAATCGTGGCGCCGCCAATACGGGCCACATCTTCCGTGCCGGTCATCAGGAGCCACGGCAGGTCGACACTGCCGAACGCGGCGCGCGCATCGCCGCGTTCGGGCACACTTGGGCTCAGAATGAGCGCGGCATCAATGCGTGGATCACGCGGTTGTGCGCGTTGCCGAGGAAACGTTTGTCCGCTCACCGCTTGTGTGGTGACCGCACCAAACGAGTGCCCCGACATGCCAACACGTGAGAGATCCAGTCGACCGTTCAGCGCGTGACCCGATTGGGCGTTCCATGTAGTGAGTGTGTTGAGTACGGCGGGAACGTCCGCGACACGCAGCATAAAGTTTTCTGCGTTCGCTGCTTTGCGCATGGCCATCATGGCCGCGGCGGGGCGCGCATTCTGCCACACGCTTTCATCGCTGCCAATGTGCTGCATGAAGACGGCGACATAACCGCGCGCAGCCCAGTGCTCGCCGAGATACGCGTTGTTCGTGCGCGCGCCGCCGAGACCGTGACTAAAGAGCAAGACGGGTGCTGGCGCGGTGGAACGCGGGCGATACACGCGCACCGGAATCTGCCGTTTGCGCGCTCCGTCTTCGATGGTGAAATCGAGCGGTGGCAGGGCGTCTGTTTTGGTGACCGCCAGTGGATTGTACGGTGCGTCAGACGGCGATTGCGCGACCGCACCCAATGATCTGGCCGCGCCGTATTGCGCTTGGGCGCGCGCAGACACGAGCACGAGTGCGGACAGCAGCCCGATGGACAAGACGGCGCTCGCAGCGCGCACGAATGATGGCAGGCGAATCACGGGTGTCATACACACATTCCGGTTGCGGAAACGGCGTGTCTACGGAGGTCTGGTACGCCGAGCACGTTGGCGTAACTACACGTGAGAACGCATCTACCCCACGTGCGTTAAGGCGCCCCTGACCGACTGGTTGATCTGTGCGTCATTCGCCAAGACGGCACCATCAGAACAGTTCCGCGAGGAACTGCGCCGCACGCCATTCGCCGTAGTACTCGGGACGCCAGGGCGAGCGTCCGCTCACGAATCCCACATGTCCGCCTTTACGCGGAAACTCCACGGTGATCTGCGTGTTGCCGCGCACGCGAGCCGCAACATCGTCGAGCACATCGGCCGGAAGAAACGGATCGTCAACCGCACTGAGCAACAACAACGGTCGACGAGCATTCGCCACGTAGTCGCGCGAACTGGCCCGTGCGTAATAATCGGCGGCGCTCGCAAACCCGTGCAGTGGTGCCGTGAATCGATCGTCGAACTGCCAGAGCGTGCGCGCGCCACGCACGCTCGTGAGCGGTGCAAGCTCCTGATGACGCGCGATCTTGGCGAGTGCTTTTGGGATCAGCGATTTCAGGAACGCCCGTTCGTACACCGCACCAAAACCGCGTCCAATCCAGCGCGACGCGCGGGCGAGATCGAATGGCACGGAGACTGCAACCGCACCGCGCACAATCTCCGGCAGCGCATCACCACGTTCGCCGAGCAGCTTGCACAACACATTGCCGCCGAGCGACACACCAATCACACCAAGCGGCGCGGACGACTCGGCGGCGAGTGTGTCGAGCACAAAGGCCGTGTCGGTAGTTTCGCCGCTGTGATACGATCGCGGCAAACGATTGGGAGTGGGACCGCAGGTGCGAAAGAGCAACAGGTCCATGCCCCAACCGCGCGTCGCCGCCTCGCGAAACAGGCCACGTGCGTAGTGCGAATGCAGCCCGCCCTCGAGTCCGTGAAGCAGCAGCAATCGCGGCGTGTTTGCGGCATCGCCGCGCGGCGCGAGACGGGCGATCTCCACAAAATCGCCGTCTGGCGTATCCCATTGTTCAATACGCACCACAGGTTCAGGCTCGCGTCGTGCGAGCCGGCCCCAGACCGTTGCAGAGTGTGGGCCGAGCCACCAGGCCGGCGTATACGAGCGAGTTACCACGCGATACGAACAATGGGATAGGACGTGATCACCGGCGCCTCACCGAGCGCGAGGCGCGCGCGTGCGCGCTCGTTGCGCGGCGCATGTGCGTTGAACGCGAGCGCCGTGGCCAGCGGTGCCAGCGACACACTCACGCGTGAGCTGGCGCCGCCAAGCATGCCGGTCGTGAGCACGCCACGCAACGGGCCGCCGTCGGGGCCCGGCTCGAGAATGCGGTCCGCAGCGATAAGGCCGAGGGTGCCGCCAACTGTCACGAGACCGAGCGCCACGCGGGCTTCGCTTTCCGTCATGGCGGCCACACCACCGCCCATCAAGGCACCCGCGATGGCGCCCAGCTGCGCGAGTGTCCCGTCGGCGCCGGTGCGATCCGCTTTCCGAACCAGAAAACGGTCACTGAGCACAAATCCGGCCAGCAGCCCCGCCGTGGCGACACCCACCGCGGTGCGCTCGTTGTTGTCGTCGGCCACCAACGCCGCCGCACCAAGTGCGCCAATCGCCGCGCCGGTAAAGGCCACCGTCGCGTCGCCGGCGGTCACGTTGTATGACGCGTTGCGTGCGTAGCGCGGACCAAGAGCGTAGCCCACCAGGCCGGTACCGATGGCGCCGGCGATGGCTGCCTTGCCCGCGCCCTGTACGCGTGGCTCGAGAAACCCAAGATTGTTGGTGTCGCGTTCAAACGCACCGGCGGCTGTTGCCACACCGAGCGTTGTGAGGGCGGCGAGGTCCGCCATGAGTCCCGATGAGGCGGCCTCGCCATCGCTCTGCCCTCCGGCGTACTGATAGCCGCCGATCGTGCCCGCCACCGCGCCGAGCAGAATCGGCACCCCGTAGCCGGCGCCACCACGTGAGTTCGTGATCGCGGCAATTCCGGCGCCGGCTGCGCCGCCACGAATGCCACTGTGTGTAGCCAGGAGATTCTGAGCTCGCGTCACCTCACGATTCTTGACCGTGCGCGCGGCCACAAAGAACGCCGAGCCTGCGGCCAGGAAGTATCCGCCAACGGCCGCCGGGGCTCCACTCTTGCTCAGAATGGCCGATGTCGCCGGGCCGTACGCTGCAAGTCCGAGAAACGTTTGGTTGCGAACGAATGCGTTACCCGCGGGCTGGGATATATCGGAGCCGGTGGCGTTCCCCGGCGTTCGCCCCACGTTTTCGCCTCGGGCGACCATGGCGGTATTGAACGCCTGTGTAAGCGCCGCCGCTTCACTTTCGGTGAAAACATAGCGCGCCACGGTGCCATCGCTGCGCTGCACTACGAGCACGCGCGCGCCAACAGACGTGCTGTACAGCCGGGCTTCGCGAAATGATTCGGAGACGGGCCAGGCTGGCGCACTGAGCGCCAATCGTGAGATGAGCGTTGGCGTCACCAGCGTAATGCGACCGCTGGTATCGAACGGAATCGGACGTTCAATCTGGGGCGGGCTTTGCGCCATCGCCGCGCTGATGGGCGCGACGCAGAGCGCGAACGTAAGGGCGAGTAATCGCAGCATTACGACACTGTGGCAAAGGGGATGCAGGAAGCCGCAATCGCGAGCGCGAGTTGCGACTTCCAATGATACCCCGACGTGACACACTCGGCCGTACGTCTACTGCGCGCGGGTGAGCCGAAGCGCGAATCGATCTTCCCCGGGCCCGAGGCCATGCTCCACCGCGATCGTGCCGTCTGGTGCGATCGCACCAAGGATCGTGTGCGACTCGTACAGTGTCGACTCGAGCCGGAGCTGACCGGGGGACGAGGTCCACCGACCGTAGTCCGACCGTCGCAGGGTACCCATCCGGCGAAGCGGAGGACCGAAGGGTTCGCCTTCCCAGCCGGTGACGTACACGCGATGCACATACGTGCGCTGGGAGGTGAGCTCGAGGTGCACAGAGTCAAGAACGGTGTGCCAGCTGTACTGACGGCCGCCTGCAGAATCGAAGGGGATGGATTCAATGAGCACCGGCAATGCTGATCCTTTGGCGCTCAGGGCCTGCCACGTGGCCACCAGCGATCCCGCCGGCCGCGCGCGACGGAACTCGCCCACGACCAGACCCGCTTCGGGATACTCGGCGAGTCGCTGCGTTACGCGCAGCGATTCAGCACCAGGTGCGCGAATTACAAAATCGCGATTCGCGATCGACGATCGAAACAGATACCCACTGTCCGTTGGTGCCCACGTGCCGGCGTCAATCATCGGCGCGTCAGTTGCCGGCAGACCAATCAGCGCGCGATTCAGATGCGTGCTTTGCTGCCACGTGCCGTTGGCATTGACGGTGAGCACCGCCGAGTCAACGAACGTCTGTTCGACCTTGCCGTTGACCAGACGATGCGCCACGAGCGCGGGGAGCGACTGGCCATCAGCAATGTTCAAGTACCACGAACCCGTCGCGAGCGGCGGCAGTTGCGGCTCGGGCGTGGGCGCAATCGGTGTATCCGAACAGGCGACCAGTGCGAACAGGGCGAGTATGCTCATCGCCGCGCGTTGCGGAGCGGCGAATGAAGTACGAGAAGCTGGTAACATCACAATGCTCCGAAGAAGATCAGGGGTCGGATGCAGTCGCATACGTATGCGCACAGTGCATCCGACACCTGACACTACCCGGAGCAATAAAAAAACTGTTGGGTCAACTGACCCGCCGAGCTGAACTGTTACGCGCGCCGCGTCGAACGTGCGAGTTACAGCTGCGGACGACGCAAATGGAAGTCGGTGCGCGCCTGAAACTGATGGGCCACACTGAGAATCTTGTCGTCCTGGTACAGCGCACCTGTGATCACCGCGCAGATCGGCTGCGGATTGAGCGGTGGTGGCGCCGGTCGATTGGCCGTCGCGGCATTCGCGGCGTTTGGCCCGCCACCCTGTGCCGGCGCCTCAAACTTGTACGGCAGCACCACGCAGGGATGTCCGGTTTGCGCGTTTGGTCCGATATCGGCCGTCGGGTTGCCCACAAACATGTCGAGATCTTTCATGAACTCGCCCCACTTGGCCACGAGCATGTAGCGACGACGCTGCTGCTGCAAAAACTCAAAGCCCGGCGTGACGCGTCCACGCACAAAGCGCGGATTCCAATCGGCCGGTGCCATCGGACTGGGTGTGGTGCCCGGGGCCGGCGTGGCGGCTGGTGGCACCCCGTTGGCCGGCAGCGTGGTGAGATCGAGTCCGATCTCTTTCGCTTTGCGCTGCACGTACGCATCAAACGCGGCCGCGTACTCCACGTTCAGTCCGGTGCCGGAACCGGGCACCGTGGGCCGCGCACCGATCTCGCGCGGCTGCACACCGATGGCACGCAGGCCGTCTACAAACTCTTTTGGTGCATTGTTGTCGACACCGATACGCAAACTGGAGACATCAATGTTGCGATTGTACTGAAACGGCATGGTGATGGTCGACGGATCGGTTTCGTCAACACCGTGAATCACGTTGAACACCATGGCACAATCTTCGACGGTGCGACACATCGGCCCGACACGATCCATCGTCCATGCGAGCACCATACCGCCACTGCGGCTCACTCGTCCAAACGTTGGACGCAGCGCACTCACGCCGTTGCGAATGGACGGCGAAACGATCGAACCCTGCGTTTCCGTACCAATGCTGAAGGCAACACACGCCGCTGCCGTTGCCGAACCGGGACCAGCGGATGATCCACTGGCGCCCTGCGTGAGATTCCACGGATTGTTGGTGCGACCACGGAACCACTGATCGTTCTGTGCGAACAGTCCCGTGGAAAGTTTTGCAATGAGTACGGCGCCCGCGTTACGCAAACGCACCACGATTTCCGCGTCGCTGTCAATAATGCGATCCTGAAAATCGGCTGCGCCCCACGTGGTAGGCACGCCCTTGGTGTTGAACAAATCTTTCACGCCGTACGGCAGTCCGTGCAACGGTCCGCGATAGTTGCCCGCCGCGATTTCCGCGTCGGCCTGCGCAGCTTCGCGACGTGCCTGTTCTTCCATAATGGTGACAGCGCACAAGAGCGTCGGATTGAGCGCCTTGAGTCGCGTGAGATAAATGTCTGTCAAACGCGCCGACGTAATCTTGCGCTCTTTGATCAGCGCCGAGAGACGATGCGCGGGAAGAAACGCGAGGTCGTCGGCCGAGGTGGGCACCGTTCCGCTAAACGGTTCGACCGTGAACGTGCTGCGTTCGAAGGCGGCGTACCCGCGTTCGCGTGCCATCCGTTCAATGGCCGCACCGGTACCACCGGGATACGGCTGAAACTGCATCGCAGGGGCTTCACCGTTCCCAAGCGGTTCGAGTGTGGGCTGCAGGAGCGACTCGGCTACCAGCGCGCGTGCGGTCTCGTCGCTCAACAAGGCCGAGCCACCGCGCGCGCTGGCGCGCTGGGCCTGCGCGGAACTGGCCCCAAACGTTGACGCTGCCGCGGCGACCAGGGAATAGAACATGAACTGGCGGCGATCCACGCCGGTGACCGGCTCAGGCGGCATTGCACCTGCGAGGTTGGCCTGGATTTGATCGAGAACGTCGTCTGGTGTGTGCACAGTACCGTGGGTCGGGAGGCGATCAGAGGGTGTAACGGGCGGGTGCACCGCGTGCATTTGGAGCGCGAGTGCCTGTGAGCTAAGCTCAAGCGCAGCCCTCACGCCGTCAACTGCCCCCCACCACTGACTCAATGGCATCGAGCCTGCTCGCTCTGCTGGACGACATTACTACGCTGCTCGACGATGTTGCCGTGTTGAGCAAAGTCGCGGCCAAGAAAACAAGCGGCGTGATGGGCGACGATCTGGCGCTCAACGCCGAACAGGTGAGCGGACTGAAAGCGGATCGTGAGCTGCCCGTCGTGTGGGCCGTCACGAAGGGTTCCTTTGTGAACAAGCTCATTCTGGTGCCCGCCGCGCTGTTGATCAGCGCGTTCATGCCGCAGGCGATTACACCGCTGCTCATGATTGGCGGCTTGTTCCTGTGCTACGAAGGTTTCGAAAAGGTGGCGCATAAACTGCTGCCGCACGACGAACCGGAAGAAAATGCGCGTCGGAGCAAGCGCGTTGAAGCGTTGGCGAATCCGGAAATCGATCTGGTCGCACTTGAGCGTGATCGCATCAAGGGCGCCATTCGCACCGACTTTATTCTGTCCGCCGAAATCGTTGTGATTGCGCTGGGCACGATGGCCACCGCCGATATGAGCCGGCAGATTGCTTCTCTGACGTTTATTGCGGTCGCGGTCACGGTACTGGTGTACGGCCTCGTTGCCGGCATCGTGAAGCTTGATGATCTCGGTCTGCGATGGCACAGCGCACCAGCAGACGAAGCGTTCAAGCGCAGTCTGGGTAAAGGCATTCTGGTCACGGCGCCGTACCTGATGAAAACGCTCTCCATCGTTGGCACCGCCGCGATGTTCATGGTGGGTGGCGGTATTCTCACGCACGGCATACCGGCGCTCGACCATCTGGTGCACTCACTCAGTAGCGGCGCCGGTGAGGGCGTGGCAGGAACGATTGTAAAGACACTCCTCGATGCGATCGTGGGTATTGTGGCTGGTGGAATCGTTGTCGCCGTAGTGACCGGAGTAAAAAAGGTGTGGCCCAAGAAGGCTGCCAGCGCGAACTAACAACCAAGGAATGACCTGATGCCTCGATTGGCGATGCGTGTGCCCTCTGGCGCGCGAATGTTGCTCTGTTTGTCTGCGCTCACACTGAGCGCCGCGTGCGGCGATAAAACCGCCGCGAATACCGAAGACGCCGCTGCAAACGCAATTGGTGACTCGACACCCACCATGGCGCCCGCGTCGTCGATGATGGCGAACACGCCAGTGCGTGCGCTGGAAGGCACGACGTGGCGGCTGGTTGACATGCTCGGTGAAGCCGGCGCTCGCGATACCGCAATCGCGCCCGCCACGCTCACCTTTGCCGGTGGCCGGATGACCGGGACTACGGGGTGCAACAACATGCTCGCTGGCTACACCGTGAACGGTCAGTCAATCACGGTGACTGCCGGTGCGTCCACCAAAAAGGCCTGTCCGGAAGCGCAGATGAAACAGGAGCAGACCATGCTGACGCACTTACCCAAAATTGCGACGTATGTGATTGCGAGCGATCAGCTCTATCTGGTGTCGGCAACGGGCGAAAATCTGCTCATTTTTGCGCCGGAGCCGGCGACGGCGACGCCTTAGTCCACACCCACGACAGCGTGAGCGTGTGATTCACTTCATTCACACGCCGCGCTGGCAGCGCGTTCCACAGGTTCATATAGCCGACTTCAACGCGCTGTGTCGCCGTCAACGGAATGCCGATACCACCGCCAATGCGGTTCTGCGTCACGCGAAGCTTGGCGTCGGCATGTCCAACGGGCATGAGCAGCTCATCCCACACAAATCCAAGCACCGCGCGATCACCCACGCGCACGCCCGGCAGTGATCCCTGCGCACGGACCATGTATCGCGCGCGCTGCTGATACTGCGACGGTGTCAGATCCTCGCCCACCACGGATTGCAGCCACCGCTGCTCCCACCGATAGCGATGGCTCACCGAAAGTGCTCCCGCACGGTGCGAGAGCAACAGCTGTTGCCAGAGCCGATGTTCACGAAGCGGCTGCGTGATCGGCGCTTCGCCGTAGGGCGCGGTGGCGATGTAGGCGTAGCCAGCACCCGCACGCACACCGGGCGCGAGCGTGTATTGCACGCCCGGACGAATGAGCAACTGCTGCGGCTCGGAGACCGCGCCCATGCGACGCCACTGCGCATCGAACCAGAGCGCCGATCGATCCGTGAGTGCGTGATCTACAAAGCCTGCGTACCAGCTTGATCCCTGTTGGACCGTCGTCCACGGCTGCGCACGCAGCGACAACGGCGCCAGCGATGCGACGAGTGCTGCCGCGAACTGGAAAATTCGCCTGGGCGCCGTGCCGCGGCGCGCGATGGGCGACGAGAGGCTGCGAGAAACGCGGAATCGTGTCATGTGCGCAGTGTCGTTAACTGCACGCCCCTGCTCAAGTGGCAGCATCAGGCTGTTCGTGGCCTCACGCTGCTTGCCCCGGCTGTTCGGGAGCGTCACTATTCACGTCCCCCCATCGATGGCAGAGCACATGTCTCCGGTCCAGTCAGAGCCGCGCTTCCCGGCCGGCGAATACAAAATCGAAGGGGTTCTCGGCACCGGCGGTATGGCCGTTGTCTATAAAGCGCGCGATCTCAAGCGTGAACGACGCGTGGCCATCAAGGTGCTGCGCGCCGAAGTGGCACAGCTGATTGGTGCCGAACGGTTTCGTCGAGAAATCACCGTCGCGTCGGGTCTGTCGCATCCCAACATTCTGCCGTTGCTCGATTCGGGCGAATCGGTTGATGACGAAGGACGCATCACGCCGTATTACGTGATGCCCTTGATCGAGGGCGAGTCGCTGGCCGAACGCATCCGGCGCGAAACGCGGTTGAATGTGGCAGACGCGCTGCGCATTACGCGGGAAATTCTCGACGCACTGCAGTACGCACACGCGCAGGGTGTGATACATCGGGATATCAAACCAGCGAACGTGTTGCTCTCCGCAGATCACGCGGTGGTTGCGGATTTTGGTCTCGCACGCACGTTCAGCGGCGCCGAGAGCGTATCCGATGTGCGCACCGCCATCACCATTTCGGGCTTCGCGGTGGGCACACCGGCGTACATGAGCCCGGAACAGGCACTCGGTGATACCAGCGTGGACGTGCGCACCGACTTGTACTCACTCGGTTGCGTGCTGTACGAAATGATTACGGGTGTCACGCCGTTTGACGCGCCAACCGCGCAGTCGATCATTGCGCGCAAAATGAAGGGCGCGTTTGTTGGGGTGGTCGACATGCGACCGGCCGCACCGGCGCAGCTTGAACACGTCTTGCGTCGCGCCTTGGCACCGGAGCGCTCCGACCGGTTCGCCTCGGCCAAGGAATTTCTCCACGCGATTGAAGACATCGAAGATTCGTCCAGACCGACGCGCATTGCTTCGGTTGCACGCACAACGCATCGGCGGCGTTCAATCGTGGTTGGTGCGCTTTCACTGGCGGCCGTGACGGTGATTGGTCTGTTCGCCGCAAAAGCGCGACGTGCGCCGGCCGCGTCGGTCGAGCCGCCAATGCAAGCGCGTGTCGCCGTCTTGCCGTTTGGTGTTCTGTCGCCGAATCCGTCGCTCACCGCTGTCGCCCATGGCCTGACAACCGATCTGATCGACGAGCTCGCGCAATATCCAGCGCTGCTCATGATCTCGCGCAACGGCGTTGCCCCGTTCAGTAACACCACGCTTTCTCCCGATAGTGTTGCGCGCATTCTCAACGTTGGCAGTCTGGTCACCGGTGATGTGCGCGAGTTTGGGGACAGCGTGCGTGTGACTGTTCGCCTTATTGAAGCCGTGGGCAATGCGCAGCTCGCCACGGTTGATGTAATCGGTGCATGGGACGACGTGCTGAGCGTACGATCGGCAATTCTTGATTCCGTCACGGATTTTCTTCGCGCGCAGCTTGGCAATCAGATCGTTGCGCGACAGCGCGAGGAGGTCAAGGATCCTGAGGCGTGGGCGCTCAGTGCCCAGGCGCAGTCCATGATCGAACGTGAGCTGCTCAAGTCCGGCTCACTGAGCGCGAGTGAACGTGCGCGAAAATTTGCCACGGCAGACTCGCTGCTGCAGCGCGCGTCGCAATTGGATGATCGATGGACCGAACCGTACGTGCAGCAGGGCCGACTGCTGCTCTTGCGTGCGAACCTTGAGGACAACGCGCGGTTTACCAATCGAGATGTGTCGGCGGTGTCATTGGCGGATCCCACGGCATTGCGGCGAGAAGCGGTGCGCGTTGCTGAACGCGCGTTGGCGCGGCGCAACTCCGACGCCAAAGCACGTCATCTGCGAGGCAAAGCACGACTGGAACTGTGGCGAACCGCGCGGCCTATTGCGCACGATTCGCTGCGCGCGGCGGCGGAGGCCGACTTTCGTTATGCTGTGGAGCGTCGCCGCGACATGGCCGTCGCCTGGAATGATCTCAGCATGCTGCTGCAGATGACGGGCAAGTATGCGGAGGCGCGAACAGCCGCTGAAGCGGCACTCAAGGCCGACGCGTTTCTCGAACAATCGAACGCGGTGGTGGCCAGGCTGTCGTTTACATCGCTGGCCAGCCGTCGACCGGATGATGCGCGCACATGGTGTGCCTACGGGCAGCAGCGCTTTCCGGCTGACCCACGGTTCTGGGGGTGCGAACTCACCATTCTGGGCTGGACGGGAAACACACCCGCGGATGTTGAAACCGCGTGGCAGCTGCTGCGAACCAGCGAAGCGCGCGATTCACTGAACCAACTGGCATCAGGTCGTGGCACGTTTCGCTTGCTGGTGGCCGCGATTGCGGCGCGTGCCGGATTGGCCGACAGTGCGCGCGCGATCGTGGCCACCACGCGTGCGAGCGCTACGAGCGATGCGGAATCGCTGCAACTGGACTACGGCGAAGCGCACGTGCACAGCATCCTCGGTGATGCGGATCGCGCGATTGAACTACTGGAACGCTACGTGCGCGCCAATCCCGCGCTGCGTGGTCAGGTGCGACAGAGTCCGTGGTTCGATGCCCTGCGCACCAACGCGAAATTTCTCGCGATCACCGAGGCGCAGTAACAACGCTCATGGTTGGATCGGTCGTTTGAAGATCTCATACATCTTCTGCATGCGAACCAGTTCAGCGCGATTCTGAAACCACGCGCCCAACACATTGGCCGGCTGTTCAGAAAAGTTAAAGAGCATGATTGACGGTGGCTGCGGCGACATCAGGTCGCGCGCGGAGTCGAGCACGGCCGCCGCGCGTCGCGGCACGTTGGGCGAATCCGGGATCGTGGACTGCCCAAGCACGCTGAGCAGATTCAAGGCGAGTTGGATCTTGTTCGGACCCCACTCGCCAGGAAACGCGGCCTGAATCGCGTCCGCAAGATTCGCGCGCATGGTTTGGTCTTGCGGCACGATGGTCATGGCTGTGCCACTGTCGCAGATCACCTCTCCGTCGGGCGTGACGCGGCACACAACTGGTGGATCCTGAAACGCGTCCTGCTTCTCGTAGTGCATGACCTTTCTCCGATGCGTGAGTGGGCGGCCGAGACGTGGAAGGGAGCTGATCAGAACAATGACCAGGCCACCGGCGTGTCAGATACGCTGCAGTCCGCAGGTCGGGTCGGCAAGTGAGCGCGATCGAAAGTCCATGATCGTGACGAGGCGCACGGAGCCGCGGGTGTGTCCGCATGGTATGTTCAAACGCCCCGCCCCTGCCCACCCCAGGAGAATACGATGTCCACGGCCTCCCCTGCCGTCATGTCGGCCGTTGCATCGGTGCACGACGACGTGCGCGACGCGGTCGATCAGGTGTACCGTCAGGACTCTCGGCGTGTCCTCGCTACGCTCATTCGCATCCTTGGCGATTTTGATGCCGCCGAAGAGGCCATGCAAGACGCATTTCGTGCCGCCCTCGACCAGTGGCCGCGCGATGGTGTGCCCAAAAATCCGCGCGCGTGGCTGGTGTCGGCGGGACGGTTCAAGGCCATTGATCGCATGCGACGCGAAGCGCGATTCGAAGCCCTGAGCGACGAAGCGTCGGCGCAGCTGTCGGTGCCGGCTGAAGCCGCATCGTGGGATGACGAACCGTTGGAAGACGATCGGCTGCGCTTGATCTTTACGTGCTGTCACCCGGCGCTCGCACCCGACGCACAGATCGCACTCACCTTGCGTGAAGTATGCGGTTTGACCACGGAAGAAATCGCCCGCGCTTTTCTCACCGGTGCACCAACGCTCGCGCAGCGCATTGTGCGCGCCAAAGCAAAAATTCGCGACGCTCGCATACCGTATCAGATTCCCACCGCCGCCGAGCTGCCGGAGCGTCTCGATGCGGTGCTGCGCGTGATTTACCTCGTCTTCAACGAGGGATACTCGCCGAGCAGTGGCGAGGAGGTAACGCGTGCATCGCTGTCGGCCGAAGCGATCCGTCTGGCCCGACTGCTCGTGGAGCTGTTACCCGAGCCTGATGCGCAGGGATTGCTCGCCCTGATGTTGCTGCACGAATCGCGGCGCGATGCACGAAGCACGGCGGCGGGTGAGCTGATCCTGCTCGAAGACCAGGATCGCGCACGCTGGAATCGCGAGCTGATCAACGAAGGGCAGTCGCTTGTTGCGCAGGCCATGCGTGGCGCTGTGGTTGGCGTGTATACCGTGCAAGCGGCGATTTCGGCTGTACACGCAGAGGCGCCAAACATGGAGGCCACCAACTGGTCGCGGATCGTCGCGTTGTACGACGCGTTGCTGTCGGCGCAGCCCTCGCCGGTGGTCGCGCTCAATCGCGCCGTCGCGGTGTCCATGCGCGATGGTCCGGCCGCCGGTCTGGCGTTGATCGACTCGCTGATGGTGCGTGGGGCGTTGGCGACCTATCACTTCGCGCACGCGTCCCGCGGAGAGCTGAACCTGCGGCTGGGTCGAATAGACGAGGCGCGCGCGGCGTTCACCGAGGCGCTGCGCCACGTGCAGCTGGAGCCCGAGCGACGGCATCTGGAGCGACGTCTCGATGCATGTCGAAAGCCTCAGGCGCAGTCCGACTAACTGTTGAGCGACCGATTTCTCCCATTACCACGGAGCCAGAGTATGAAGTACGTGTGTCTTGTGTACTGCGAGGAGTCCAAGCTCCATTCGCTGCCGGAGAGCCCGCCGGATAGCGAGTGCATGGCCTTCAGCGCCGGTCTCACCCAGAGCGGGCACATGCTCGGCGGCCAGGCGCTCGAAATGGTGCACAGCGCAACGACGGTGCGCGTGCGACACGGCAAAACGTCCGTGACGGATGGTCCATTTGCCGAGACCAAAGAAGCATTGGCTGGATTCTATCTCATTGACGCGCGTGATCTGAACGAAGCGATTCAGATTGCGTCACGCATTCCACCCGCGCGTGTCGGAAGCATTGAAGTGCGTCCGGTTCGCGAACTCCAGGCCTGATCGATGAGCCGCATGATTTTTGTGAATCTTCCCGTGCGTGATCTCGATCGCGCCAAGTCGTTCTACACGGCGCTTGGATTCACCGTGAATCCGCAGTTCAGCGATCACAACGCGGCGTGCATGGTGCTGAGCGAAACCATTTACGTGATGCTGCTGGTCGAGCCGTTCTTCGCGACATTTATCAATAAGCCGATTGCCGATGCGCGCGAAACGGTGCAGATGTTGCTCGCACTATCGTGCGACAGCCGCGAAGCGGTACAAGCCATGATGGCGACGGCGCTCTCGAGCGGCGGTTCGGAGTCGATGCCGCCGCAGGATCACGGCTTCATGTACTCGCATTCCTTCCGGGATCCTGACGGACACATCTGGGAACCGATGTGGATGGATCCGGGACACGTCCAGCCGCAGTAGTCAGGCTGCGGCTGGCGTGGTTGTTCCGGAGTTACGACGCGACGGGCGCGATTGGTGGCATGGCATCGAGCGCAGCGCGGAGCTGATCCAGGCAGCGCGCGGCCAGCTCGGGTGACGCGTACCCTTCGCGCGTGAGATCGACAGGATGCCAGTGCCAGGACGCTTCGCTGGTGGCTGACGGAACGAGCGTTTCTTCCCACACCTGCACAGGTACGGGCGGCACATGACGGGCGCCGAGGCGCTCGGGCATGTGGTCGCCGCGCGGTGCGATGATGCCACGCCACACGATGGCCAGCAGCTCTCCGGCCGCCGGTGAATCACTGCCATTGCGCAACCAGGCCACGGTCAGCGCCACCGGACCCAGCTGCACAATGCAGCGCTCGGGCGCTTTGCGAACGGTGGGTACGTCGAGATCATGTTCGCGGGCGAAAACCTTGGCCGCCGCAATCAGTTCGTCTGAAAGACGGGCGAACTCACGCGAGCACACGGCAAGCGCCCGGTGTGACGAAAGAAAAGCCTGCCGCGACATTGGATCACGAATGTCTGCAGCGGGCTGTTCAGGAGCATTTTCAATCACGGTAGTACCCCAAATGAACGTGAAACGCCAAAGCGCCGTGTGCCGGAAGATATCCGATCACACGGCGCTCCGTTACGTCATGCACGTGTCGCGCGAAGCGACACGTGCGTGACGAGAGGGCGAACTGCCCGGGTCAGCGACCCATCCGCGTGACGTTCTCAGCGGCGGGACCCTTCTGGCCCTGCACGATGTCGAACTCAACGCTCTCGCCTTCGGACAACGACTTGAAGCCGTCGGCCTGGATGGCAGAGTGGTGCACGAAGCAATCCTTGGAGCCATTGGCGGGGGTGATGAAGCCAAAGCCCTTCGCGTCGTTGAACCACTTAACTGTGCCGGTCGTACGCATTGCAAACTCCTGAAAACTGTAGTGTCCTGCGGTAAGTCGGAGCTCGGCCTTTCAACCGGATGCAAAACGAAACCGACCAACTCGTACTCGTGATCACCCTCACGACGGTCGCCACCACTCGGTAGCTGCGATACAATAAAAAAGGGCCCGCTCGCTTTGGCAGGCCCGTGTCATTCGGAACTTGTCCACGTATTCAAAACACGTGTATCGCTGAGGTATAGACTAGTCGCTTCCGGTCCAAATAGCAAATTTGATCGCTGCGGCCCAGCTCGTTACTCTGGCCAGTCCTCTGGTTGCGCTCCAAGTTGAAGCGGTCCGGTTCCCCTCCTCCCCTGTCCGAGCACGCTGGTTCATGACGCACGTCGAGCCCGATATCCAAACGATCCTCGGGGAGCGGTACTCGGTGGTGCGGGAAATCGGGCGCGGGGGCATGGCCACCGTCTTCCTCGCCACCGATCATCGTCACGGACGCTCTGTGGCCGTGAAGGTGTTGCACGGTGGTATTACGCAGGGGCCGGAGCGGGAACGGTTCCTTCGCGAAATCCGGATTGTCGCGGCACTCACGCACCCGCACATCCTGCCGCTGCATGATTCCGGCGAAGCGGGTGGCTCGCTGTACTACGTGATGCCGTTTGTCGAAGGCGAAACGCTGCGACACCGGCTGGTTCGCGAAACGCGATTGCCGGTGGGCGAAGCGGTACGCCTGGCGCGACAAGTAGCGGAGGCGCTGCACTACGCCCACTCACGCGGCGTGGTGCACCGCGACATCAAACCCGAGAATATTCTCCTCGCGGGTAACGACGCGCTCGTGGCCGATTTTGGTATTGCGCGCGCGGTGTCGTCGTCGGCGTCGCTGGACACGCGCATCACGCAGGTCGGCCTCACGGTTGGCACGGCGCACTACATGAGCCCTGAGCAGGCGAGTGGTCTGACCGAGCTCGACGGCCGCTCCGATGTGTATAGTCTCGGCTGCCTGCTCTTTGAGCTGTTGATCGGTGAACCGGTGTTTCCGGGTCGATCGTTCGTGGAAGTACTCTCCGCCCATGCGAGCAGTCCTGTGCGTTCCCTGGTCTCGCTGCGAAAGGATATTCCAGACGCGCTGGACGATGTGTTGCACCACGCACTGGAAAAGAACCCAGCCAATCGGTTTCAATCGGCGGGCGAATTTGCGGCTGCACTCGCGCCGTTTGAAGTCACGTCAGGGGAATACACTGCAACGGCTTCCAAACTCACCTCGTGGCGCACCGGTGTGCGACCGGTCGCCCACAAAAAGCGCCGTCTGCACGCGCTGTGGTTTGGCGCGGCGCTGCTGGTGGTCGCTGGGCTGTTCGGCGCGCTTTGGCGATCTCAGAAGGCCACCGCGCTTGACGCGCGCGCAATCGTCGTGATGCCGTTTCGCGTGAATGGCGCCGATGCGTCCTTATCGTACTTGCGCGAAGGCATGCTCGATTTGCTCGCGGCAAAGATGTCAGGCGAAGGGTTTCCGGCGTCGATCGATCCACGCGCGGTGATGAGCGCCTTTCGTCGTGCGGCCGGCGACGAAGCGCGTGATCTGCAGCCGGAAGCGGCGCGCGAGATGGCGCGCGGCCTCGGCGCTGGTCGACTTCTGCTCGGCAGTGTCGTTGGCACGCCATCACGACTTGTGCTGAGCGCCTCGCTCGAATCCACCGATGGTGTCCGCACGTCGTCGCGCGTGTCTGTGGTGGGCCCCGCTGATTCGCTGCCGCATCTGGTGGACCAGCTCGCGGCGCAGCTACTCGCGTTGGGCGCGGGCGAAGGCGTACAGCGACTGGAAGCTGTGACCAGCACGTCCTTTGTTGCGCTTCGCGCGTATCTCGCCGGACGCGCATCGTATCGCGAAGCGCGATATCAGGAATCGGTCGAGCATTTCAAGAGTGCGTTGGCCGCCGATAGTAGTTTTGCGCTCGCTGCACTCGGATTGCGACTTGCTGCCGGGTGGATCGGGAGCCCCGATATTGCGTACGCCGGACACCGCGCATGGGAACTGCAATCGCGCTTGCCGGCTCGGGATCGTGCGTTGCTGGCGGGTCTGGTGGGTCCTCGCTATCCCGGATACTCGTCAGAGCTCGAGGTGCTGTCCGCGTGGGAGCGGGCGGTTGGTGTTGCGCCCGATCTGCCAGAGGCGTGGTACGAGTACGGCGATCAGTTGTATCACGCCGGCGCAATGATGGGCCTGCGAGATGCGCAGGAACGTGCCGCGACGGCGTTCAATCGCTCGCTGGCGCTCGATTCGGCGTTCGCACCGGCGCTCTTTCATATGGTGGAGATCGCGGCGCGCAACGGTGATCGCGAGCAACTCGAACGAACAAGCGCGCTGTACACAGCCACCAACCTTTCGGCGGAAACGCTCGACTTTCTTCGTTGGCGCATGGCGAGTGCGCTCGGCGATTCGGTGTCGCTACGCGCACTGCGTTCGCGCATGCAGCGTATGAGTCCGGAATCGCTGCGACGCATTGTGGTCGCGGCGCAGCTTGATGGTGTGCCCGGAGACGATGCGGATTCTGCCGCTGCCGGTTGGCTCGCAGCGCACCGCACGCCAGAACTGCGCTGGTTTGCGCTGCTGCGTGTGCACGATCTGTTGCTCAATCGTGGTGACGCGGCGGGCGCGTTGGCGGTCACGGATTCCATGCGTCGACTGCGCAATGGTTCACGCGCCTGGCAACGTCTGCAAGTGGAAGACGCCATATACGGTGGCGGTGATGCCGCCGCCGGGTCGCGGTCGGCGAACGCGCTGATGCCGTATGCGGATGCACCGCTGGCGAAGAACGTTGACGATCGAGCCGAGCAGTACGCGGATATGTGCACGGTGTGGCAGTGGCGGTTGCAGAAGGCCAGTGCGCCCCGTGGCGAGACAAGTGACGCTGGGGTGAACGCGGCACTCGCGGCCGGTGCGCGTTCGGCCATTGCGTTGTTGCGCGCCAGCACGCCCTCACAGGACGGCGTCGAAACGGCCTCGCAGAACTCATGGTGCGCCCTCGCGCTTGAGGCGATTATTGATCCCGCGCGCTTGGCGCCGCTTGATAGCGTGCTGCAAACAGGGCCACGACCCATGGAAACGTCGCGCAGTCGACTGTTTCGCACGTTCATGATGGGCAACCTGCTGGCGGCCCGCCTGCACGAACGCGCACTGGAACCGGCGAGTGCGTTGGCTGCAGCGCGCCGCCGTCCGTTGCACGGCGCCGGAACGGTCTATCTTCGCAGTGCACTGCAGTCGGAAGAGCGTCTTGCCACACAGTTGGGTGATCAAGCGGGCGCCGCGGCCGCGCGTGGCCACCGGCTCGCCATTGAACGCCGAACATTGTTACCGTAGTCTTGCCGCCGTTGCGCCCTGCGTGCGGTGCTAACGTTGCACACTCCCCGTCGCCCACTGTCGTATGCGAAAAAGTCTGACTCACCTGTTGCTGTGCACAGGCGCGATCGCCGCGTTTGTCGCGTGTGCACGACCCGAGCCGGTGGATCTCGTGCTTCGTGGTGGGACCATCTACGATGGCAGTGGGAATGCACCGATCGTTGGAGATGTGGCCATTGTGGGCGATTCGATCGTTGCGGTTGGAGATATCGGCAACCGACGCGGTACCACCGAAGTCAATGTGACAGGACTGGCGGTTGCACCGGGCTTTGTGAACATGTTGTCGTGGGGCACCGAAAGTCTCTTGTACGATGGACGCGGTTTGAGTGATGTCATGCAAGGCGTCACGCTGGAAGTGTTTGGCGAGGGCTCGTCCATGGGCCCCATCAACGACTCGATGCGCAAGGAGATGATCGCCGAACAGGGTGATCTCCGCTTTGATGTGCAGTGGACAACACTCGCGCAGTACCTCGAACACATGGTGCGCAAAGGCGTCAGCGTGAACGTGGCGTCCTTTATTGGCGCGACCACCGTGCGCGTGCATGAACTCGGATACGAGAACCGTGCGCCAACCGCCGAAGAGCTGCTGCGCATGCAGGAGCTGGTGCGCTCTGCCATGCGTGAGGGTGCGCTTGGCGTTGGCTCGTCGCTGATTTACGCGCCGGCGTTTTATGCGAAAACGGAGGAGTTGATTGCACTCATGAAAGCGGCGGCGGAATACAAGGGCATGTATATCAGCCATCTGCGCAGTGAGGCCAATCAGCTGCTGGAAGCGGTAGACGAGCTTATTCGCATCGCACGCGAATCCGGCGCGCCTGCTGAGATCTATCATCTCAAGCAGGCCGGCGCCGAGAACTGGAACAAGCTTGATGCGGTGATTGCGCGCATTGAAGCGGCCCGCGCCGAAGGCATTCGCATTACCACCGACATGTATACGTATACTGCGGGTGCCACCGGCCTCGATGCGGCCATGCCGCCGTGGGTGCAGGAAGGCTGCTACGAAGCGTGGGCCGCACGTATGCGCGACCCCGCTGTACGTCGCAAAGTGGTGCAGGAAATGAAGACGCCGACGAACGCGTGGGAGAACCTGCTGCTGCTCGCCGGATCGCCGGAGCGTGTGATTCTGATTGGCTTCAAGGCCGACTCACTCAAGCGACACACCGGCAAGACCTTGGCGGCCGTCGCTACCGAGATGAAGCTGACACCGGAAGAAGCGGCCATGGAGCTGGTGATTCGGGACGGTTCGCGCGTCGGCACGGTCTACTTTCTCATGAACGAAGACAATGTGCGCCTACAGGTGCAGTTGCCGTTCATGAGTTTTGGCAGTGACGGTGGTGCGCTCGCACCAGAGGGTCCGTTCCTCAAGTCCAATCCGCATCCGCGTGCGTATGGCAACTTCGCGCGCGTACTCGGCACGTATGTGCGTGAAGAAAAGCTGATCACGCTCGAGGAAGCGGTGCGGCGCTTGAGTGCGATGCCGGCCGAACATCTGGGACTGCGTCGACGCGGCAAGTTGGCACCGGGATTCCATGCCGACATTGCGGTCTTCAACGCGGACTCCGTGGGCGACCGCGCCACGTTTGAACAGCCACATCAGTTAGCGGTTGGCATGCAGCATGTGTTCGTGAACGGCGTTTCGGTGGTGCGCGATGGTGTGCATACCGGCGCGAAGCCCGGACAAGTGGTGCGCGGGCCTGGTTGGACCGGTTGGGCAGACACCACACGATTGGCGGGTTCCGCCGCGACCACCGTGCCAGTGGCAACGCGCAAATGACCGCGCCGCGCGCCGCGGAGTGTGCGCGATGAGTCGCGTGCTCGAACTGATGCAATGGCCACAACTCCGCCAAGGCACGTGGCCGGTGGCGGTGATGCCGTGGGGAGCGACGGAAGCGCACAACACACATCTGCCCTACGGCACAGACACGATACTGGGTCGTGAAGTCGCAGCGCGGGTCGCGACGGTGTGCGCAGCGCGTGATGTCGGTGTGTTGGCATTGCCGGCCATGCCGTTCGGTGTGAATACCACACAGCTCGACATTCCGATGACGCTGAGTGTGATGCCGAGTACGCAACTACTTGTGCTGCGTGACATCATGCACAGTCTGGCGCATCACAATGTGCGTGCCCTCGTGTTGCTGAATGCACACGGTGGCAACGAGCTGCGTGCCCTCGTGCGTGAGCTGCACCCCACGGCACCGTTGCTCCTCTCCATTGTGAATTGGTGGCAAGCGGGTGATCACGAGAGCTTCGACAGCGCCGGCGATCACGCGGGCGAGTTGGAAACGGCGGCCATGTTGCACGTCGCACCGGAGCTCGTGGCATCGCCTGACACGTGGGGCGATGGCGCGACGCGCGACAGTGTGTTTGACGGCGTGCGTGAAGGTTGGGCCTGGATGCCACGACGCTGGACGCAAGTAAGCGCCGACACCGGTGTGGGCAATCCGCGAGCCGCTACTGCAGAGAAGGGTGAGCGCTTTATGGCGCAGGCAGTGCAGCGCATTGCCGAACACTGTGTGCAACTGGCAAGCGCCGATCCACAACGTCTTTATCGAGAGCGGTAGCCAAGGTCGGGCGAACAGAGCAAGAGAAGCACGTGCTTTTAGAGCGCCTGTGAAATCACGCTGTCCACCAGTGACTGCGCTTCCTGCTGGATTTGCGCAAGATGCGCTTCGCTGCGAAAACTTTCCGCGTAGATCTTGTATACATCTTCGGTGCCGGACGGGCGCGCGGCAAACCAGCCGTGGGCCGTGTTCACTTTCACGCCACCGATTGCGGCCTTGTTGCCCGGGGCATGTGTGAGGACTGATGTGATGGCGTCGCCGGCGAGTTGCGTTGCCACGATATCATGGGCCGTGAGTTTCCCAAGCGCTTTCTTCTGCGCACTGTTGGCCGCCGCATCGATGCGCGCGTACACCGGCTCACCGAGTTGCGAGGCGAGCTGCGTGTAGCGCTCGCCCGGATCACGCCCAGTGCGCGCCGTGATTTCGGCGGCGAGCAGGCATGCGATGATACCATCTTTGTCGGTGGTCCAGACCGATGCGTCGTGGCGAAGAAATGTGGCACCCGCGCTCTCTTCGCCCACAAAGCCGAGCGTGCCGTTCACGAGTCCCTCAACAAACCACTTGAAGCCAACTGGCACCTCATATACTGCGCGTTGATGCGCCGCGCACACGCGATCAATCAAACTGCTGCTGACCACGGTCTTTCCAAGGGCAATCTGTGCGCCCCACTGCGGTCGGTGCGCCAGCAAATAGTCAATGCACACGGCGAGGTAGTGATTGGGTGCGAGCAACCCGTTGCTGCGGGTTACAATGCCGTGGCGATCATGATCGGTGTCGGCTGCGACGGTGACGTGAAACGCATCGCGATGTTCAAGCACGCTCGCCATGGCATACGGCGATGACGGATCCATGCGGATCTTGCCATCCCAGTCGCGCGTCATGAAGCCGAAGGTCGCGTCGACTCTGGTATCAAGCACCGTGAGCGGAAGACGATAGCGATCGGCGATGTCCTGCCAGTAGTACACGCCGGCGCCGCCCAGGGGGTGAACCGCAATCGTGATGGGGGCATCACGAATGACATCAAGATCCAACACGGACGCGAGGTCGTCTACGTAGGCACGGCGGTAGTCGTACACACGTGTCGTCTCGGCCGAACGTGCGATGGCAATCGGAACACGAGTGACAGCGCGAAGCTGATTGGCCAGCAGTTCGTTCGCGCGCGTTTCAATCGCGCGCGTTGCATCACTGTCAGCCGGGCCACCGTGCGGCGGATTGTATTTGAATCCGCCGTCGGCCGGCGGGTTATGTGATGGTGTAATCACGATGCCGTCGGCAAGGTCTCGCGTGCGCTCGCGATTGTACGAAAGAATGGCGTGCGACACCGCCGGTGTTGGGACGAAGTCACCCGGTGGCGCGATCATCACGAGCACACCATTTGCGGCGAGTACCTCAAGCGCAGTCTCGTGTGCTGGCGTCGAGAGCGCGTGTGTGTCCGCGCCAAGAAAGAGCGGTCCGCCAATACCCTGCGCGCGTCGGTACTCACAGATCGCCTGCGTGATGGCGAGAATGTGCGATTCGTTGAACGAGGTGAGGAGCGCGGAGCCACGATGTCCCGACGTGCCAAACGCGACCCGTTCCATCGGGTTGGCGGGATCGGGATGACGCGCGAAATACGCGTCGTGGAGCGCCGAAAGATCGATCAGTTCGTGCGCCGAGGGGCGTGTGCCGGCGGTCGGATGAATGGCCATGTCAGAGAAGCTAGGGTCCGCCGTGCGCGTCGGCCATGTACGTGCGCCATACCCGTGCGCCGGCTATTCTCGCGCTGTTCCGGGCATGCGTTCGGTGTCTTCGGGCGTTCCGTCGGGCGGCGCTTCATACGCGTAATTCATCAGCATGGACACAATCCAGCCAATGAATGTCCAACCGAGGAACAGGTTGATGGCAGCAATCCGCCACTTGCGGCGGCGTCCTCGCAGGAACGCGAACACGGTGGGCACAAAATAGAGCACAGCCACCAGGCTCAGCATGACAATCGCCTTGGCTGGACCAGCGCCCGAGTACGAGCGTGCCGGCGCGGCTTGCGCGATCATGGCGAGGGCTATCGAGAAAGAAGACACGGCCGAATATTAGCGAAGCACCATGTGCTTCGCCGTGAGGAGCGCGTCTGATTTACGCTGACGCAGGAGGCGGTATGTCGGGTTGGTACGAGCTGAGCAAGAACGAGAAGGGGCAGTACAACTTTGTGCTGAAGGCGGGTAACGCGGAAACCATTTTGCGCAGCGAGCAATACGAATCCAGAGCGGCCGCGGAAAACGGCATTGCATCCGTGCAGAAGAACAGTCCTCTCGACGAGCGTTTTGATCGCAAAGAGGCAGCCGACGGGCGCAGCTACTTCAACCTCAGGGCTGGCAATAATCACGTGATTGGTGTGAGCCAGATGTATCACACCAAGGCCAGCCGAGACAATGGCATTGCCTCGGTGCAATCGAACGGGGCCAGCACGGTGATCAAGGCAGTCGATGGCGCGTGACGCCAGGCAAACGCGCGCTTGTCAGTCCGGCTTTCGCGCGGCGAATTGCGGTTCGACTTCGCTCTCCATACAGCTCGGGCAAATGCCGTGGCTGAAGCGCGCGTTGGAGTGCTCCGCAAAATAGCTCTCGACGCTGTGCCAGTAGTCGGCATCGTCGCGGATGTTCTTGCAATACGAACAGATGGGAATGATGGACTGTAGCGCACTCACCTCGCGCAACGCATTCTGCAGATCGCGAACCAGCTGCTCTCGCTCTTCTTCGGCCTGCTTGCGTGCGGTGACGTCGCGTGCCACCGAGTAGATCGTACGCTCCGCATTGGACGGCGCCGCATTCCAGTGCAGCCATCGATATGAGCCGTCCTTGCACAGATAGCGGTTCTCGAACGCCAGCGCTCGTTCGCCCGACCGCACACGGCGATTCTGCTCGAGCGTCCGCTCCCGATCATCGGGGTGCACAAACTCGATGAACGGTTTGGACATCAGCTCGGCGCGGGTGAAGCCGAGGGTGGTCTCCCACGAGGGACTGAGACGCGCGAAGTGTCCGTTGAAATCGAGTTTGCAGAGCAAATCGATCGCAATCTCGAAGAACCGATCTTCCAGCGAGTATAGCGTATCCATAGTGGACAATGTCAATCTTCGGGCTCTTGCCTACGAGAGGGCAACCGCACTGGACTCTCAGGTTGTCCGAGTGGACATTACAGCGATCTCTCCTTCCTCCCGGCCCGCCTCGATCATGAATATCACCCTCAAGGTAAACGGGCAGTCCCGCACGGTCGATGTACCGTCGGATATGCCGCTCCTCTGGGTTTTGCGCGACGAACTCGATATGAAGGGCACGAAGTTCGGCTGCGGCGCCGCCCAGTGTGGCGCCTGCACGGTTCACGTCAATGGCGCACCAACACGCTCCTGCGTGTTACCCGCGACGGCGGTGCAGGGTGCCGACATCACAACCATCGAGGGGTTGTCGCCCGATGGCACGCACGCCCTGCAGCGCGCCTGGGATGAGCTCGACGTGCCACAGTGCGGCTACTGTCAGGCCGGACAGCTCATGTCTGCGTCAGCGCTGCTGGCAAAGAATCCCAAGCCGACCGACGCCGATATTGACGCCGCCATGAACGGCAATCTCTGTCGTTGCGCCACATATCTGCGCATTCGCCAGGGCATTCATCGCGCCGCGGAAATGCTGGCCGCGCCCACGCCGGCAGGTGCGCCGCGCAACGGGACCTCCGGCCGAGGGACACCAGAATGACCACGCCGACGGTACAAGTCTCACGACGCACGTTCCTGCGCGTGTCCGCGATTGCTGGTGGTGGATTGCTGTTCGCCAGCGTGTTCGAGCCGCTGGATGCAGTGGAAGCCCTCACGTCACCACGCATCGACGGTGCGGTGCCACCAGCCGACGATCCGCGTCTGAGCGCGTACATATCGCTCACGCCGGATGGCGTGGTCACCATCATGGCCAAAAATCCGGAAATTGGTCAGGGTGTGAAGACCATGTTGCCCATGCTCATCGCCGAAGAACTCGATGTCGCGTGGACCCAGGTGCGTGTGCAGCAGGCGAGTCTTGATACGAAAAACTTCCAGGGGCAGACAGCCGGTGGCAGCACCGCGACGCCGAGCAACTGGCTGCCGATGCGCCGGGTTGGTGCAGCGGCGCGCGCCATGCTGGTTGGTGCTGCCGCGCAGCAGTGGAATGTGCCCGCGGGTGAGTGCACAACCGAGGCTGGCGTTGTACATCACCGTTCGAGCAATCGCTCACTCACCTACGGCGCACTCGCGAGTGCGGCGGTGACGATTGCGCCGCCCGACTTGGCGACGGTACCGCTCAAGGATCCGAAAGATTTCAAGATCATCGGGCAGCGTACACGCGGTGTGGACAATCACGCCATCGTAACTGGCAAGCCGCTCTTCGGCATTGATATCACACGACCTGGCATGAAGTACGCCACATTCGTGAAGTGTCCGGTGTTCGGCGGAAAAGTGGCGAGCGCGAACACTGACGCGATCTCCAAAATGCCCGGCATCACGCACGCGTTTGTCGTCGAAGGTGGCGACAATCTTGGCGCGCTCGTTGGTGGTGTCGCCATTGTTGGCGACAGCTGGTGGAAAGTGCAGACGGCGCGCAAGGCACTGCAGGTGCAGTGGAATGAAGGCGCCACGGCGTCGCAGAGCAGTTCAGGTTTTGCAGCGCAGGCCAACGCGTTGTTCGCGGCCGCACCGCAGCGCACTATTCGGAGCGATGGGGATGTTGACGCCGCCATGCGCACGGCCGCAAAGACCATTGAAGCCGAGTACAGCTACCCGTTTATCGCGCACGCGCCGCTCGAGCCGCAGAATTGCACGGCGCACTTTGCGAATGGCAAAATGGAGCTCTGGGCGCCGGCGCAGTTGCCCGACAGCGGTCGGCAGTTGGTGGCGCGCACACTCGGACTCGCACCCGATGACATCACCGTGCACATCATTCGCTCAGGTGGTGGATTCGGTCGACGGTTGTACAACGACTTCATGGTGGAAGCCGCCTGGATCGCCCGAGAAACGGGCGTGCCGGTGAAGTTGTTGTGGACGCGCGAAGACGACATGCAGCACGACTTCTATCGTCCGGGCGGATTCCACAAGTTCCGCGCGGGCTTTGATGCCAACGGCGCGATGACAGCGTTCGCCAATCACTTTGCGACGTTTGGTGAAGGCGAGCGATTTGCGGCGAGTGCCGACATCGGACCCACCGAGTTTCCCGCCCGGTTTGTTCCCAACTTGCAGATCGCTACGTCGGTCATGCCACTCGGCGTCCCAACGGGTGCGCTGCGTGCACCGCGCAGCAACGCGCTGTCGTTTGCGTTCATGGGTTTCCTCGACGAATGCGCGCACGCCGCTGGCAAAGATACGGTGGAGTTTTTGCGCGGCGTGCTCGCCAACGTTCAGCCTGCGCCGGCGCCGGTTGCCGGTCGTCCGCAACCGCAGGGACTTGATGCGGCGCGAATGCTGGGTGTGCTCAATCTCGTGGCCGAAAAATCAGGCTGGGCCAAACGTGCGTCGTTGCCCAAAGGCACTGGCATGGGCGTGGCGTTCTACTTCAGTCATCGCGGATACTTCGCCGAAGTTGCGCAGGTCACCGTGAGCAAGAGCGGTGACGTGAAGGTCGACAAAGTGTGGGCCGCCGGTGACGTCGGAAGCCAGATCATCAATCCGAGCGGTGCGGAGCAGCAAACGCAGGGTGCCGCGCTCGACGGTATTGGTCAGGTGTTGGCTCAGGAAATCACGATCGTGGGCGGTCGCGCGGTGCAAAGCAACTTCCACGACTTTCCGCTGCTTCGACTCACCCAGGCGCCACCCGTGGAAGTGCACTGGAATCTCACCGACAACTCGCCTACGGGAATCGGCGAACCCGCACTGCCACCCGTTGTGCCCGCCGTAACCAACGCGATCTTTGCAGCCACCGGAAAGCGTGTGCGCTCATTGCCGCTGTCCAAGCATGACCTGAGCTGGTCGTAGCGCGTTCCCGTACAGGTCGATCAGTTGTCCGCCGGCGCGTCATGTTGTGACGCGCCGGCGTTCGTTTATCGCCGGAGGACGCCGGCCAACAACAAATCGAGTGTGCTGTCCACGTGCGCCGCGAGTGCTGCGTCGGGCGTATCGCGTTCGGCAACAAACTGCAGCGCCAGTCCGTCTGCGATTGTGGTAAGCGCGTTCACAAGGGGACGTCGATCGCCGCGGACCAATCGTGTTTCGTCAATCTCCTGCGCACCGCACGCGGCGACAGCGTCGGCGAACGCCTGGAGCACAAGCAGTTTGGCATCCACCAGTTCATCGAATGCTTCGGCTCGACGCGCCAGGGCACGCGATTCGGCCGGCTTGAGCCCCGTTACGTCCGCGCTCGACAGCACCTCCACCGCGGTGCGCCCATTCTGTCGACCACGCCACACGGCGGCCACGTCGGCGGTGAGATGCGGGTTGCACATCACGTCCCACAATCCCGGATGATGGGCCGCCCAGAGCGCCTGCGCACGGACCACGGCGCCCAGTCGCTCGCGTGCGGACAGTTGGGCCGAGGGCGATGGGGCCGCGAGCTCCTGCGCGAGCTGTCGATTGCCCTCCGCAGCCATCGCGGCCAGCAGCGACACGCGGTCGGGAAAGTGGTGCAGAGGCGCGGCGTGGGTCACGCCAACGGCTTCGGCCACGGCTCGTATGCCGACAGCTTCGGCGCCCAGTGCGGTGGCCCGCGTCGCGCGCCCTTTTGTGGGCCCGGACGGGTGCGACGCCGACACGAGGGCGATCGCCGCCTGCACCATGCGACGGCGCGGAGAGGGAGCAGTGCTGGAGTGGTTCTGAGGAGTAGACATGATTCGAATCTGACCGGCTGGTTGTACAATGTCTATGCTGTAGATCACTGTGCCCTGCATCCAACCTTGTGCGTCGTGATGCCGGAGTGACGTATAGCTCGAATGACCGCACCGGTTCAGTTTGGAGAGATAATGCGACGTAGCCGGACCGATCGATTCCGTGAGTTGACAGGCAGCCTCGCCCTTGGCGCGCTGCTGTGGTGTGTTGCGGCGACCCCCAGCGCGGCGCAGTCCACCGCAAGCGCAGTGGCCTCACGCAGCGAGCCCGCCCTGATCGCCGGATTCGGTGTTTCGTACACCGCACCCTCTGGTTTTTCCCTTTCCGGAAAAGACGGCCGCATTCACGCCCTCGCCAACGGCGCGCAAACCGTCGCACTGGTGTTGTACGCCGGACACTTCTCATCGCTCGAACTTGCGCTCGGCGATGCGCAGCGCGTGCTCGGCGTCCCCCGTGACGAGGACACGCAGATTATCGCGCCGCTGGCGCCGACCACATTCGGCGCGCACAGCGGGCTCGCCGGCTCCTTGCGCGTGAAGGGCAGCAAGCCTGTGGTCGCGCACGTTGCCGTGGCGCGCATCAACGATTCCACGATGATTGGCGCTGTCGCCGTGCTTGAAGCCAGCGCACCAGACAGCACGCTGGCAGCGGCGGTCGCGAGTGTGGCGCAGGTGCTTTCCGCCACGGAGTCGCGTGCCGCAACACCTGATCTGCAGTTGCAATCGCAGCTCACGGGCACATGGCACGTCGAACCGCCAGCCACTGCGAATACCGCGGCGGGCAGTTACACCAACGAGGAGTCGTGGGCGTTTGCGCCCGACGGGACCTTCACCTATCGCAAGCGGTTTTCCGTGAACGTTCCAGGTGCGTCCATCACGCCCGAGGAACGCGATGAAAACGGCCGCTGGTATGCGACCGGTGGGGCGGTGGTGCTCGCGTCAACCGAAGGCCGCATTACGGTTGACGTGAAGTTTGCGAATGGGAAAATGTTGTTTGACGGGTCGACCTTTAGTAAGCGATAAAACGCCGCAGATCGCGGCACCGGTGTGCAGCGGTGCAGCGCTCAATGCACCGCTCAATGCATCGCGCAGTGCGTCACGTCATGCGCGAGTACAGCCACACCGTTGAGCCCAGTCCGATCGCGGTGACGATGCCGCGCACAACCACCTGCGGTGCGCGACGCGCAATGCCTGCCGTTGCGTAGCCCCCAATGATGGATCCTGCGGCCATCGCGAGTGCAATAGGCCAGTTCACCAATCCCATGACCACAAAGATCAGCGCGGCGACGCCGTTAAAACACACCGCGCCCCAGTTCTTGAGACCATTCATCTGGTGAATGTTGGTGAGCCCCATCAGGCCAAGCGCCGCCAGCATGACAATTCCCGCACCCGCGCCGAAGTATCCCCCGTAAATCGCCACCGCGAACTGCGCAAACAACAAGCCGGTACTTGGTGGCGCGAGTTGTGCTTCGGCGGTGAGTGGATTTTTCACGCTCCCGCGAGCGAGCAGCCATCGCACGACCGGCTTTTGCAACGCAAACAACAGCGTGGCGCCAAACACCAGCCATGGCACGAGCATGGCAAAGCGTTTCTCGCTGGTCAGTAGCAGCAGCGCCGCGCCAACGATGCCGCCCAACACACTGGGGATCGCGAACCGGGTTGCCCAACTGCGTGCACCGGCGAGTTCGCGTCGATAGCCCAGCATGCTGCTGATCGTGCCGGGCCAGAGCGCTACCGTGCTCGTAGCGTTAGCGGCCACGGGCGGGACCCCGAGCGCGATGAGCGCCGGGAACGTGAGCAACGTCCCGCCACCGGCCACGGCGTTCGCAGCGCTGCCAACGGCTGCGACGGCCGCGATGGTGACAAGGGAGGTGACGGTGTGCTGCATGCGGTGCGGTGAAGGCGAAAGTCCGGTGGCGCGGGGAAATCTATGCACGCAGCTGCCAGCCATCGCACCAGTCGCCACACCTGACAAAGCACGCGTCGAGCCGAGGCCCTGTTCCCGCGAAGCGCGTGGCGTTACCCTGCCGCGGGCGACTCACTCACCTCCACGCACCCGCATGCGAAAGCTCGCTGGCAATCTCACCGTACAAGTGCTGTTCGCTGTGGCCGTGGGCGTTACCCTCGGCATTGTGTCGCCCGACGTTGCGCGCACGATGAAGCCGCTTGGCGACACCTTCATCAATCTGATCAAGATGATTGTCGCGCCAATCGTGTTTCTCACGATTGTGACGGGCATTTCGTCGATGCAGGATTTGCGACGGCTCGGACGTGTTGGGGGAAAAGCATTTGTCTACTTCACTTTTGCGTCGCTGCTTTCGCTCGTCATTGGACTGGTGGTGGTCAATGTGATCAAGCCGGGCGCCGGCTTCATCCGACCGGACAATCTTGCCAATGCAACGCTTCCTGGTGCGGGTACGGAACCAGTCGGAGTGATTGACTTTCTTTCGAACATTGTGCCATCAAGCGTTGTAGGCGCCTTCGCCAAAGGGGAACTGCTGCAAGTCGTGTTCTTTGCCGTGTTGTTCGGCACGGCCATGGCGATGCTTGGCGAGCGTGTGCAGCTCGTGCATGATGTTTTCGAACGACTGAGCGAAGTGTTGTTCAAGATCGTGTCCATCATCATGAAGGTCGCGCCCATTGGTGCGTTCGGCGCTATGGCGTACACGGTGGGAACGTTCGGCGTGCGTACACTTTTACCGCTGGGCAAGCTCATGCTGTCCGTGTACATCACGATGGCGCTGTTCATCTTCGTGGTGCTCAATCTGATCATGCGGCAGTATGGATTTTCACTCTGGCGATTCCTTGTGTTTATTCGCCAGGAACTGCTCCTCGTACTCGGTACGTCGAGCTCTGAATCCGCATTTCCGCGCTTGCTTGAAAAACTTGAACGTTACGGCGCGTCGCGTCCCGTGACCGGACTTGTGGTTCCCGCAGGATATTCATTCAACCTCGATGGCACGGCGATCTATCTGGTGATGGCGGCCATGTTTCTTGCCCAGGTGTACAACGTGGACATGAACATCGGTGAGCAGCTCACCTTGCTCGGTATCCTGATGGTCACGTCCAAGGGGGCCGCTGGTGTCACCGGATCCGGATTCATTGTGCTCGCAAGCACGCTGGCCGCCACCAAAACGGTACCAATCGAAGGGCTGGCGATCTTGCTTGGTGTGGATCGTTTCATGTCGGAAGCGCGCGCAATTACCAACTTTATCGGCAATGGTGTGGCCACACTGGTCATCGCGCGAAGCGAGGGCGAGTTTGATGACAGCAAACGGCTAGCCTGTGAATCGGAGGCGCGCGCCTGATGAGTTCGGTGCCCGGACAAATCGAGGTGCAGATTCTCGGCACCAAAAAACACAGCGATACCCGCAAGGCGGAACGCTTCTTCAAGGAGCGGCGTATCAAAGTGCACTTTATGGACTTCGCAATCCGCTCCCCGTCGCTTGGTGAACTCAAGCGCTTCTCGCAGAAGTACGGCGTGGAGAAGCTCATTGACCGCGAAGGCAAACGCTTCGCCGAGATGGGACTCGGCCCGTCGCGTTACGGCGAAGAAAAGTGGCTCACGCTGCTCAGCGAAGAACCATTACTTCTCGTGCAGCCGCTGGTGCGTTTTCAGCAGAAGGTCACCGTGGGACTCGCCGAAGCCACGTGGAAGGAGTGGGTCGGACGGTGAGTCGGGATGCCGAGCACGAGAAGCGTCGCGTGCAGCTCGAAACCGAGTTGCAATGGATGTCTCGCGAGCGCAAACGCGACAACGTGCGAATGGCGGCTGGTATTGTCGTTTCGCTGCTGATCGCGATCCCCATGATGGCGATGTCCGCGCACGTGTCGAACGAAGATCTGGGGCGCGGCTGGCTGTACTCGGGACTGCTGATCGGCGATCTCGGTGTGCTCGGCAGCGTGGTGTGGGGACTCAAGCGCGCTGTTGATCGTGGCGACGCGCAGTGGTAACCAACACCGACGGCGCATCGCGGCAGTAGCACTTACGGCGGCGAGCTATCGGGCGCCACAAGCGCCGCTCCAGGAATTTCGAAGCCCATGATATGCTCGCTCGGCGGACGCGTTTTGGCGTACGCGTCGAGCGCCGCGAGTCCATCGTCAAAGTCTTTGGCGAGCCACTTCGGCATCATCAGTCCGATCCAGCGGCCAATGGGTGAGTTGCCCATGTCGGCGGTCATGCTCCACTCCACGACCGTGCCACTGGCGTTCGGTGCGAGCCGGAAGCCGCCGCGCGAAGGCGGGCCCATGCCCACAATGGTCAGCTCAAAGTTCACGAACACCGAGGGGACGGATTCGGTGATGACCATTTCGCCGTCGCCTTCCGACTCGCTTGTCCAGGCCCACTTGGCGCCCTGACCGTTCGGCGGACCGGAATACGTGATTTTCATGTTCGGATCACGCTTGTTCCAGGGCGACCACTGCGGCCACTCGGCAGGCGTTTCGAGCAGCGGGAAGATGACGTCGGGCGACGAGGCAAGTTGCGCCGTACGCGTGACCGTGATGTTGCGCGGAAGGAGGTAGGCGACGCCGACCAGCACCGCCAGCAGCAGAACCAGACCGAGCAGAATCTTCTTGAGCATGGAAGCGATCCGCGAGTGAGCTGTGAGACCGGGGAGACGGGGTAAAGTGCAGCAAGCGCGGTGGGCGGCGCCAGACGCGGAGCCATTCCACCGTGCGACTCGTCCCGCTTTCTTTACAGATCATGCTCTATGCACTGCTCGCGCTCAGTTCGCGACACGCGCTGCGTTGGTGTTACCGAGAGGTACACGTGGTGGGCAGCCTGCCCGCGACGGGGCCGTTGTTGCTCGCGGTCAATCATCCAAACGATCTCGCGGATATCTGTGTGGTGCTCGCACACGTACCGCGTCGCGTGAATTTTGTGGCGAATGTATCGGCGGCGGAACAGCCCATCGTGGCGTGGGCGTACGAGCAAATGGGTGTGATTCCGGTGCACCGCGTGCGCGACGCGCGCAAAGCGAAAGCGCGTGGCGAAGACAGTGCGCAGGCAAATGCGCTGGCATTCACGCGTGTACGCGATGTGCTTGCCGCCAACGGTTGTGTGTGCGTGTTTCCTGAAGGCGGCGTGAACACAACGTCGCATCTCGGCGCCTTGCGCAACGGACTTGCCCGCATGGCGCTCGAAGCGCGCGACCACGCGGCCCTGCGCAACGTACGAATCATACCCGTTGGCATCACGTACGAATCGCGTTATGAAAAACGTACGCGTGTGCTCGTTGAGTTTGGTGAATCGATCGAGATGGACAAGTGGCAAGCCCCTGAAGACAGAGCGGCGGCGCCTCAACTCACGGCCCACATCGCGTCGCAGTTGCGGGCCATCACACGGAACGCGCCAGACGAGCACACGGCAGCGGCGATGCGCGCCGTCGCGGCGGTAGTGGCGGCGAGCACGCCGCGGGGTGACCTCGCGATGCACGTGGCTACGCACGTCTGGTGCAACATTGCCGCGCAAACATACGGTCCGGGCATTGCCGAGCCAGTGCACGAGAACACTCGTGTGCAACCTTCGATTGAACTGTGGCGCGACATCGAACGCGCGATGCCTGGCACCACCGGGGATCGCGCGTTGATCGCATGGAGTGCGACGCACGCGCGCAGCAACTGGAGCACGAAGGCCGCCGTGTGGTGGCGCCTTCCCCTCGGCCTGCTGGGTGGTGCAATTCACTGGTGGGTGTGGCGCGTGATTTCCGCGAAGGCGCAACGCGCAGCAGCCACCGCCGCGGATGTTATTCCTCGCTGCATTGTGCCCGGCTTGTACATGATGGTGGCGTGGTATGCGGCGCTCGCCATGAGCGTGAGTTCGTTCGCATGGTGGCTGGGTTTTGACGCGGTGCTCGCAACGCTGGCCGGAATTGCTGTGCTCGTGTGCGCGCCACGGCTCGGCGATGCGGCCATGAATACGCTGGACTGGTGGAACGACCGAAGGCTCGTTGCGCAGCTGCGTACCGAACTGCCTGATCTGAGTGACCGGCTAGCGAAGGCAGCGCGGGCGGCGGATGCGCCCTCGCAGGACGTTGACGGGGGCCAATCGGCTCTCTCCCCCGCGCACAACGTTGCTCTACCCATTTGATTAGTTGATATGACGCTGCTCAGTATTGGGAACGCCTCCGTATCGTTCGGAGCCACAGAAATTTTCCGTGACGTGAGCGTCACGATTGGTGATCGCGATCGTTGGGCGCTGATTGGGCGCAACGGAGCTGGCAAGACCACGCTGATCAAGGTGCTTATTGGCGAACTGGCGCCCACCACGGGTTCAGTGGCGCGTCGCCCCGGCATGCGTATCGCCATGCTCGAACAACACCGTAGCTTCGATCCGAAGGCTTCGGTCTGGGACACCGTGGCGGACTCCTTCGTGGAGCTTCGGGCGCTCGAGCGCTCGCTCGCGGAGCAGGTGATCCGTATGGAGACGGATCACAGCGAGGAGTTTCTTACGGCCTACGGTCACGATCTCGAACGCTTTGAACACGAGGGTGGCTATCAGATGGCAACCCGCGTGGATCAGGTGCTGCAAGGCCTTGGCTTCGACCCTGACTGGGCGCGCACAACGCTGACCGCCGTACTCAGCGGTGGTGAGCGAGGTCGCGTTGCCCTGGCTCGCCAGATCGTGCAACCCGCGGATCTGCTCGTGCTCGACGAACCAACCAATCATCTCGATCTCGATACCACACGCTGGTTGGAGCAGTACCTGCGTGAAAGTGATCGCACGCTGCTGTTGGTCAGTCATGATCGCGCATTCCTTGAAAACGTGGCCGATCACGTACTGCATCTCGAGGGCGGCACCGGCTTCACGTATGTGGGCGGGTACAAGGCGTTCGTCCAGCAACGCGAAGAGCGCCGACTCACACAGGCGCGTCAGTTCGATCAGCAGCGCAAGAAGATTGCCGCCGAGCAGGAGTACATCGCACGCAATCTCGCCGGCCAGAACAGTTCGCAGGCAAAAGGCCGTAGAAAGCGGCTCGAACGCATGCCGCGACTGTCATCGCCCATTGGTGGTGAGGCCGTGATGGCATTACGTCTGGAAGCTGGCGATCGCAGCGGCGATCGCGTGCTCGAAACGAGCAAGTTGACGCTGCGTGTTCAGGATCGCACGCTGCTCAAGGACGTCACGTTGGTGATGCCGCGAACAGAAGTGATCGCCCTCGTCGGACCAAACGGCGCCGGCAAGAGCACCTTCATCAAAACAGTGCTCGGTGAACGCGAGCCCGACGGTGGTACGTGCAAAATCGGATTGTCAACGACGGTTGCGTACTACCGGCAGGACCTCGGACATCTCGCGCTCGATTCCACGATTCACGATGCGATCACGTCGCTGCGTCCCTTCTGGGAGCGTCGCGAGGTGCATGGTCATCTTGGACGCTTTGGGTTTGGCGGCGAAGAATCGCAGCGTGTAATCGGATCACTGTCGGGCGGCGAACGGGCGCGTGTTGCGCTCGCGCTGCTCACACTGTCACGCGCGAATCTGCTCGTGCTCGACGAACCCACCAATCACCTGGATGTCGAAAGTATCGAGGCAATTGAAGACGCGATTGATGGGTACGATGGCACCGTGCTGATTGTATCACATGATCGCGCCGTGCTGCGTGGCCTTGCCACACGCGTCTGGGAAATTCGCGACGGCGAGCTACACGATTTTGCGGGTCCGTTTACCGAGTGGGAAGAGTTGGCGGCGCAGCGCCGAGCGGACGAAGCCGGTGCCGCGCGACAGGTTCGTCTCGGGAAGGCCGCTGCTGCGCCACCATCCTCGCACGATGTGCGAAAAGAAAAATCTCGAGAGGATCGACGGGCGCAGCGCGACGCGGCGAAGGCTGTGGAAGACGCCGAACGCGCGGTGATCGCGGCCGAGGCCACGGTGGGTCGACTGGCGGCGGCACTGGAAGAACCGGCGCTGTATGACGGATCGTCCGACTCCGCATTAAGGGCGAAAAAGTTAGGTGCCGAACTGGCGGCGGCGCGGGCCGCTCTGGCCAAGGCCGAAGCCCGTTGGACGGAAGCGTCAGAGATAGCAGACTCGCTCGGCGCTCTGTGACGTCTGACGGGGTGCGGTAGGGAAACTCCCTTGCACGTGGCGCGTACGTCTTGTTGACGGGCGCCCACCTCCTAACCGGTTGCTTTCTCTTGGTTTCAGCTCTGCTCACTCAATCGCGCGTGTTACACGCGGCGACGGCCGCTGCATTGTGCGTGCTCGCAATGTTCCCGCACGCGGCGCAGGCTCAAACACCACCGTCTGCGCTGGCAGACTCATCCATGTACGAGCGTCCTGCGCTTCGCACACTTGTTGACAACGCCGCACTTCGCAACCGTACACCGGCATCGCTGGAGTCGTACTCTGCGAATGTCGAAACCGAGATCGCACTGATCATTCGCCGCGCTGACGGTACAGAGATTGTTGGCAGCGTGGAGCAGATTGCCAGTACGTTGCGATGGGGCCGCATTGGCCTGTACGAACAACGTGTGCAGGGACATCGTGCGCAGCAAACGGGTTTGGGCATTTCGATGCTCAGCCTTTTCCGGACTGGTTGGCTCAATCCTACGTTGTACGGCAATCGCCTCCGCGCGAGACAGAACACCGCCGCGAGCGATTCAAGCACCACACCGCGCACCACGCGCCGCGGTGAAAGAGCGAATGATCCGTCCGATACCGCGGCGATCGTGCATCCGCTCGCCACCGATCGCGACACGTGGTATCGGTACAGCGGCGGTGATACGCTCGTCACGCTGCAAGTGGGCGAGCGACGTATTCCAATTGTTCGCGTAGCGGTCGAACCGCGCGCCGATGTCTCAGAACGCGCGACGCTTTTTCGCGGCGAGCTGGATCTCGATGCGTCTCGCGGCACGCTCGTGCGTATGCGCGGTGCGTTTGTTCGTGTGGGGAGCTGGCCGCAACCAGGCGGGCCGATCGCGCGACTCACCGGTTCGCTTGTTGATGCGGTGGCGTTCATTGACTACGAAAATGCCGAGCGGGATCAATCGTATTGGTTGCCAACAGTGCAGCGCATTGAACTGCAGGCGGCAGCGCCCATGGCAACGGACGGCCGCGCCGTTGTTCGAGTCGTATCCCGCTTTCGCGACATGGCGGTCAATGACACGGTGCTTGATTCCGCACGGTTAATCGCATCTGCCGATTCGGAACCACCGCGCGTACGTCGCCGTCTCACGTATGCACCACCCGATTCGCTCTCCGCATTTGCCCGCTGGCAGTCCACGCTCGGCGGCATGTCTGAAGGATTGCACGCGGATGACTTTGACGCGTTCGGTCCGGATCGGTGGCGTCCCACAGGAGCGCCGCGATTTGATTGGGGTGTGCCGCAGGGCAGTGACTTGTTCCGCTTCAATCGTGTTGAAGGAGCATTCACCGGATTTGGAGCGCGGCTGGCGTTGCGTGATCTTATGCCGGGCACCGTGTTACGCGCCTCTGCCGGGTATGCGTGGAGTGAAGGAACGGTGCGCGGTCGTGTGGAAGCGCTGCAAGATCGTGGGCCGTGGCGTGTGATGCTGCGTGCAGGACGCTCACTCGACATCACCAATGATTTTCGCAATCCACTCGATTCCGGAAGCAGTCTCGCCGCGCTCGCCGCACAAGACGAGTACGACTATGTAGATCGCACATTCGCCGGAGCACAGGTGGTGCGCACCATCGGCGCCCGTGCGTGGCAGTGGCGCATGGAAACGGGTATCGCGCGTGATGCGAATGCTCCGGCCGCGTTTACCGTGGCGCCGTGGGGACGCGTGGATTTTCGTGAAAATCGCGCTGTTGATGAAGGCACGTACTGGCGCAACGCGTTTACACTCGCCTGGCGACCGGATGGCAGCGCCGAGTTCATGCGTCCCGGCTGGAGTGCGCGTGTGTACGCCGAAAACGGTATTGGCGATCTCGACTACACACGTCTTGAAGCGCGGCTTACCACACGTCGTCTGATCGGTCCGTTCACTGCGGTTGCGCGTGCCGACGCCGGTGTTGTGCTCGGTGCGTCGCTGCCAACACAGCAGCTCTTTGAACTTGGGCGAAGCCAGGGACTGCCAGGGTACGAGTACAAAGCGTTTGCAGGCACGCAGTCGAGTGCGGTGCGCGCGTTGCTGCTCTACACCGGTCCGTGGTTACGGCAGCCAATTGTTATCGGACGCGGTCTCTTTCTTCCGGCACTGGCACCTGGCTTCAGTGTTGGCGCACAGAGTGGCTGGACGGGTGCGCCTTCCGCGGCGGCACGCGCAAGTGTGGCCCGGCTTGGCGCCGTGGCCGACTCGGCGGGAACGCTCGTTCCGGTGTCGGTTGCGTCCGATCGTTGGCGCTCCAGCGTGAGCGCGGGGCTACGATTCTTCTCCGGCTCGATGTTCGTGGGTGGAGCACAGCCGCTGGAGCGAGGCGAGAAGTGGCGCTGGCTGGTAACACTGAGTCAGCAGCTGTAACGCCACGATAAACTCGAGCGTTAAAACTCGCCCACAAACGCAATCTCTGGCTCGAGCGCATGTCCGAATCGCTCGAGCACTGCCTGCTGTGCGTGCGCGATCAGGGCACGCACATCAGCCGCGGTTGCATGTCCAAGATTCACCATGATGTTCGCATGCATGTGCGAAATGGCCGCGTCGCCAACGCGAAACCCTTTGAGTCCGCACTGATCCACGAGTCGGCCCGCTCCAACATCCGCGATCTTCTTGAAGATCGATCCCGCACTCGGGTGAATCTCCAGCCACGGATGACGCGCCCCCCGCCATGACAGATTCTCCTGCAGAATGCGATGCAGCGCGACAGAATCCCCACGCTGCAGTTGAAAGGTGGCTGACAAAATGACGTCACGACGGTGGTGAAACACCGTGTCGTCGTAGCCAAACTTCACGTAGTCTGCATCAACGGTGCGTCGTTCACCTTCTTCGCTGAGAATGTCGCACGACTCGAACACCTCAGCGATGAACATGGTGCGCTCGCGCTCGGGTGCTGGCGACAGAAAGTGGAGATTCTGCCAGAGCGCGCCTCCTACAGTACTCGGAATACCCACGTAGTGCTCCAGCCCGGACCATCCCTGCTGCACGCTGTCGAGCACGAGATCCCGAACCACAGCGCCACTTTCGGCCACCAGTCTGCCGTCCGGCGCAATGGCGTGCGCGATCGCACGATTACGGATCACCAGCCCGCGAAACCCTTTGTCGCCCACCAGGATGTTCGCCCCCAGACCGAGCACAAACCACGGCACGCCCAGCTCGCGCGCTGCGCTCACGGCGGTAGCGAGGGCATCGGCCGACGTGGCATTGTACAGCAGGTCGGCTGGACCTCCGATCTTGAACGTAGTGTACGGAGCCAACGGCTCCGCGCGATGCAGCTGTTCGGGGTCCAGTCGTTGCGCGAGCGTCTCAATTGCGCTCGCCGAGTTGGTCGTCATGATGGAATCCGTCATGACCGAAACATCTTGCTTCCCTCGCCACAATGCCAGCGTCTCGTAGCTACTTCCGGTCAAAGTTCGATCGGATTCGTTTTCTTTTCGCCGTTGCGTTGGCGCTCACCGTGCTGCCTGCGGCTGTTCTGACGGCGCAAACCCGGGCCGAGCTGGAGCGCATTGTGCAGCGACGCGTGCTGGCAAATGGCCTCGAAGTGATTGTGGTGGAGAATCACGGCGTGCCGATTGCCACGCTCGAAATCGACGTCAAGAACGGTGCGTTTACCCAGCCGCCCGAGTACGCCGGCCTGGCGCACATGTACGAGCACATGTTCTTCAAGGCCAATCGCACGTATCCCAATCCAGACGCGTTTGCGCGACGGGCCTCGGAGCTCGGCGCGATCTACAACGGCACCACGCAGGAAGAGCGTGTCAACTATTACCTCACGCTCCCTGCGGATTCGCTCGAAGGCGGTCTGCGTTTTCTGGCCGCGTCGCTGCGTGATCCGCTGTTTCGGGAAGAAGACCTGGCGAGCGAAAAAGAAGTGGTGCTGGGCGAGTACGATCGCGCGGAATCCAGTCCGTTCTTCGCGCTTGATCAGCGCATGACGGCACTGCTCTATCCCGGAAACGCCAGCCGCAAAGACGCACTGGGCGATCGTTCGGTGCTTCGCAATGTGACGCCGGAACAGATGCGCACCATTCAGTCACTCTACTACGTGCCGAACAACTGCGCGCTCATTGTGACGGGTGATGTGGATCCCGCGCGCGTCTTCGCGCTGGCCGAACGTGTGTTTGGCGACTGGCCGCGCGGCGCTGATCCGTTTGTGAAGGCGCCTATTCCCGTGATTCCGGCACTCACAAAGAACGAAGCCGCTATTCACGAAGCCGCCGTGAGCGCGGTGAGCGTGTTGGTGCAGTGGCAGGGACCGAGTGCGAGCAAAGACCCCGATGCTACGTTCGCCGCCGACGTATTCAGCGACGCACTCAACACACCGGGCTCGGCGTTTCGCACGCGCCTCGTTGACAGTGGTTTGTGGGAAGACGTTGTCGTGAACTACTACACGCTCAACCATGTGGGTCCGATCACGATCAGCGGGCAAACGTCACCGGAAAAACTGCGCGATGCCATGGCGGCGCTTGACCGAGAAATTGCACGCTTTGGTGAAGCAGGCTACGTGACCACGGCCGAGTTGGAGAATGTGAAAGCACAACGGGTGACGTCGAGCGCGTTTGGAATTGAAAAGGCCAGTGGCATTGCGCACACCATCGGATTCTGGTGGAGTGTGGTAGGCCTCGACTATTTCCTGCGCTACAACGATGCGATGGCCGCGCAAACGGCCAAGGACCTGCAGCGATACGTGAACACCTACATTGTCGGAAAACCGCGATTGACAGGCGTGTTGCTCTCACCCGCGGCGCGTCAGTCGCTCAACCTCACCGAGAACGAACTGCGAGCCGGCGTGCGGTCTGGAGCGCAGCCATGACCAGAATGCGTCGTGCGGTGTGTGCACTGTTCCTCTGCATGCCACTATCGGTCCACGCGCAGTTTACGCCACCAGTGTCACCGCGTCCTGCTGCCGCTCGCCTGACGGCATCGGCAAACACCGACACGCTGACCACAAGCTTTGACGTGGATGGCGTCTCGGTGATTCTCCGCCGCGTTACCGCGAACAGTGTGGTGGCCGCGAATGTGTATCTGCTCGGTGGCGTTCGGCAGCTCACACCTGAAACACAGGGTATTGAGCTGCTGCTGCTGGAGGCAACCGAACAGGGCACGGCACGATATCCTCGTGAAGAACTACGACAGAAAATGGCGCGGCTTGGAAGTGCCATCGGTGTGAGCCCCGGCGTGGATTGGAGCACGATCAGTTTGCGGTCCACCGTTGCCAACTTTGACTCGTCATGGGCGATTCTGGCCGACCGGCTCGTTGCACCGCGGCTCGATTCGTCCGGGGTTGAGCGTGTGCGTTCGCAGATTCTCTCGGCCGTAAAGCAGCGGACCGAAAGCCCCGATGCCTTGCTTGAGTACCTCGCCGATTCGTCCGCGTTTGCCGGACATCCGTATGCGCTCTCGCCGGTCGGAACGGAAGCGTCGATCAGCTCGATTACGCGCGCGCAACTCACGCAATACAAAGCCGAACAAATCGTGCGTTCGCGGTTGCGAGTAGTGATTGTCGGGAATGTGACGCGTGAACGAGTGGAACGGCTTGTGCGCAGCACACTGTCCACTCTTCCCGCGGGCGACTATACGTGGGCATTACCCGAGCCGCCAGCCGCGCGCGTGTCTGGTGCGAGCTTCGTCAATCGCCGGCTCCCGACCAACTACCTGCAGGGGTACTTCGTGGGCCCGCTGGCCACGTCTCCCGATTACGCCGCGCTCCGCCTGGCGTGTGCCGTGCTTTCTGGCCGACTGTTCTCAGAAGTGCGAGAGAAATACAATCTCACGTACGCGGTCGATGCGCCATTCCGCGAGCGGGCGTTCGCCGTGGGCGGCCTGTACGTAACCACCACGCAACCCGATGCCGTGCTCAACATCATGCAACGCGAAATGCGTGCGCTGCAGCAGGGCACAATCTCCGAAGAAGGACTCGACCGGCTCGTGCAGCAGTTCATTGTGAACTACTTCCTCGACAACGAAACCAACGCCGATCAGGCCGACCTGCTTGCGCGGGCCTCACTGTATCAGGGCGACTACCGCGCGGCCGCCAACTTTGTGGACGACTTGCGGGCCGTCACGCCGGAAGACATCCGTCAGGCGGCGGTGCGATACTTTCGCAATGTGCGCTGGGCATTCATTGGTGATGCGCTGCGCGTCGACCGGCGACTCTTCGAACGGTTCTAGCCGAGCATCGCGCGCGCGGCTACTGCGCGCGGGCGTGCAACACCTTGCGCACGTCATCGAGTGACACGCCAACCGCGCGCAGCGCCACGAGTGTGTGATAGATCAGGTCGGCGCCTTCTTCCGCGGCGCGGGCCTGATCGTTTTCCATGCACGCCATGGTCAGCTCGACCGCTTCTTCGCCGAGCTTTTTGTGACGCAGGTTGGCATCGCTGAGCAGGCGCTGTGTCCAGCTCGGACGATCCGCCGCCGCAGGCGCTGATGCGTGTAACGCACTGGCCCGTGCCGCGATGGTCTGGTCAAGCGTGCCGAGCTCGTCGGCCGCGAGCGCCACATCGCGAAAGCAACTGACCGTGCCTTCGTGACACGCCGGTCCGGCTGGCAGTATGCGCGCCAGCAAGGCGTCGCCATCGCAGTCGGCGGTCAGTGAGACCACGGCCTGCACGTTGCCGCTCGTTTCACCCTTGTGCCACGATCCTCGCGTGCGCGAGGTGTAATGCATTTCACCCGTGGCGAGCGTGCGCTCAACGGCATTGCGATCCGCGTGTGCCACCATCAATACGGCACCGCTCACGGCATCCTGTGCAACCACCGTGATCAACCCGTTGCCTTTGGCAAAGTTCAAACGATCAATGTCGGCCGCGGTGCGTACCGCGAGACCGCCAACGCTTGGATTGGTGTCGCTCATTCGTGCCTGCCCTGATCAGATGCGAAAAGTTGGAAGCGCAGAAGCGGCGTGACCCGCACTATTCAGTGTCCAGCAGGCGCGAACGGATCGTCGCCGAGAGTGCTGCGTTGGTCGCCATCAGGTCTCCGCCAAACGCCGTGTGATTACCACGCCAATCGGTGAACACACCACCCGCTTCCTCGATGATCGGTTTGAGCGCAGCCGCGTCCCACGGATTCACAATGTCATCCATCATGGCCTCAGCACGACCGGTTGCCACCAGCAGGTAGCCGTAACAATCGCCCCACGTGCGCACCACCCCGCTCTCCGCCGCCAGCGCACGCCACTTCACGCCACGATGCGCGTGCTCCGGGAACCGATCGTCGGTGACCAGCACCGTCGCGTTTGCGAGGATATCCAACGTGCTCACCGCTGCACGCGCACCATTCCACCAACATCCTTCACCGGGCGCCGCACTCACCACTTCATTCACCGCCGGATAACACGCCGCGCCGGCCAACACCGTTTCGCCCTCGCACACCGCAACCAGTGTTCCCCAAAGTGGCACACCACGCACAAATGCTTTGGTGCCGTCGATCGGATCAATGATCCACTTGCGTGCGGCGTCTGGTCGAAGCGGAGGAAACTCTTCACCGATCACACCATCGTGCGGAAAGCGCGCGCTGATCCACTCGCGTGCAAACTCTTCGGCCGAGCGATCGGCAATGGTAACCGGCGATCCGTCACCTTTGGTATCAACAGCGAACGACTGACCAAACCAGCGCATTGCCGTCGCAGCAGACGCCTGCGACAACTCGGTGACCGCCTGCAATAATGATTGCGACGACTCCCGCGCGCTCATACGGCTACCTCGACCGGAATATCACGCACGGGAATGCCTGCGCTGCGCATCACGTCTTTCAGCGCACGCACGGTCGTCACGCCGTCATGCAGAATTCCGGCCACGAGCACCGCATCGGCGTGACCCGTTTCAATTGCCTCCACCAGATGCTCGGCGCGGCCCGCGCCGCCGCTTGCAATGACCGGTACACGCACCGCGTCAGCAACCGCGCGGGTCAGTTCTGTGTCGTAACCAATTCGCGCGCCATCACGGTCGATACTGGTGAGCAACACTTCACCCGCGCCGCGCGACACGCACTCCTGCGCCCAGGCTACCGCTTCAAGGGGTGTTTGCTCGCGGCCGCCCTTTACCCACACGCGCCACACGCCATTTTCATCGCGTTTCGCATCAATACTTGCGACAACACATTGTGCGCCGAACCGATCAGCCGACTCAGTGAGCACTTCCGGGCGCGTGACGGCCGCGGAGTTCACGCTCACTTTGTCAGCGCCCGCTCGGAGTGCTCGTGCGACGTCATCAGCCGTGCGAATGCCGCCACCAATCGTGAGCGGAATGAACAGCTGTTCAGCGGTGCGACGCGCGACGTCGAGCAGCGTGTTGCGTTCCTCCGCACTGGCGGAGATGTCGAGAAAGGTAATTTCGTCAGCTCCCTCCGCCTCGTACCGAGTGGCCAGCGCCACCGGGTCGCCCACATCGCGCAGCCCCACAAACTGAACGCCCTTCACAACACGTGCGCCTTTCACGTCGAGGCATACGATCAATCGTCGTGTGAGCACGTGCTACTCCGAAATTTCAAGACGCACCGAACCTTTGGTGCTGAACACAGCGCCGGATTCCACGAGTGCTTCACGCAACGCGAGACCGAGTGCTTTGAACGCCGCCTCGATGATATGATGCCGATCATGACCGCGCAGCACGCGGACGTGCAGTGTGGCCTTGGCATTGTCCGCAAACGAGCGCAGGAAGTGATCGTACAGGTTGCTCGGCAGCGGGCCCTTGTAATACGGCCGACCGCCAAGATCGATGGACACATGCACCAACGCGTCGTCCATCGGTACCGTGCGATCGCCGTAGCGCGCGCAGGTGGCGGGCGCGAACGCGGCCATGCCCTGTCCGAGCGCAATGGCCACGTCTTCAATCAGGTGATGAGGCAGGTCCCCGGTGGCAGTGAGCGTAATGTCGATGCCGCTGTAGCGGGCGAGCGCGACCAGCATGTGATCGAGAAACGGTTCGCCCGTGCTTACCGTCGCCACACCGGTTCCGGCCACGAGTGTCAACCGAATCTGTGTTTCTTTGCTTTCACGAACCACGGTGGTCATGCGCCAAATTCCTCGATGAGTCGGCGCGGTTCAATCGCGCCCGTGTAAAGAGCCATACCGAGTACTGCGCCGTGTACGCCGCGGTGCTCAAGTGCGCGCAAATCTTCAATGGTGGTCACACCACCACTGGCAAACACGGGCCATTCCGAGGCGTCGGCCACATCTTCCATAAGCGCGAGATCGGTGCCCTGCATCTGTCCTTCCAGGTGTACCGCGGTGACAAGCACGCCCGCCAGCGGCAACGCGCTCAAATCTTCCACGAACGACACCACATCGAGCGGCAGGGTGTGCGTCCAGCCGCGCGTTACCACCTTTCGTTCACGAACATCTGCCGCCACGATCAACTGGCCGGGAAACCGATGCGCCATCTCGCTGAGCCAGCTGGTGTCCTCCACGGCACGAGTGCCAACCACGACCCACGCGGCGCCGTCGAGCAACAGCTCTTCAATTCGCGTTTCGTCACGTACACCGCCACCCACCTGCACGGGAACGCCTGAATCGCGAATGATCTCGCGAATGATTTCGTCATTGCGTCCACGACCGGTGGCCGCGTCGAGGTCGACCACGTGCAGTCGAGCGAATCCTTCCCGCACCCATTCACGCGCGACTTCTGGTGGATTCTCAAGGCGCACCGACTCCTTATCGTACTCACCGCCGACAAGCTGCACACAGCGCCCATCGCGCAGATCCACCGCGGGAATGACAATCACAGCTCAACTCCTCGAGTCACGTGAGATGCGGCTTCCATAAGAAAGGCGCGAACAAAGCGCACACCGGCCGCGCTCGATTTTTCCGGATGAAACTGCGTACCGACCACATTACCCACACGCACCGCAGCGGGAAAACGATCGCCTTCGTGCGTGGTGTAGGCAATCACATGGCGCGCGGACTCGCCGGTTGGTCGGCACACAAAACTGTTCGCGTAGTACGCCGTCTGCAAATCCGATGCGACAAGCAACGCATCGCGCGGCGCCGTGTCTTCGAGCGTATTCCACCCAATCTGTGGCACGCGCTCGGCGGTGAGTTTCGTGACCTGTCCCGTCAACACGCCAAGGCCAGTTCCCGGTCCCTCTTCACTGCCATCAAACAACAGCTGCATACCCAGACAAATGCCCAGACACGGCAGTCCGGCGAGCAGCGCGTCGCGCATGGCTTCGCGTCCCGGCGCGAGTTTGACTGCCGCCGGTGAGAACGCACCAACGCCGGGCAGTACGAGTGCATCCGTGTCACGCACGGCGGCCGCCGGATCCGTTTCCACGCGTACCGATGTGAACTCGGTTTCGAGCGACTTCACGAGGGAGTGCAAGTTGCCCGCCTCGTAGTCAAACACCGTGACGCGAAGTGGAGCAGAAGTCATAGTCCCTCCACTTCGGCGCGCGCTGCATCAAACGCTGCCAGGCAGCGTTCAAGCAACGGCCACGGGCCCACGGAAAAACGCAGCGCATCGCCGATGTGCGGCAAATCGGGAAACGGTCGCACGGCCACTCCGCGCGCCCGCATCGCCTGTCCGACCGCCACGCAGTGCGGGACAGCCGCGCACACAAAGTTGGCGCCGGATGGAATCGGATTCAGTCCACGCGTACGCAGCTCAGCGCTGAGTCGCTCGCGCAGTTCAACGGCCAGGGTGACATGCTCCTGCACCCACGCCATGTCGTGCGTAAGCGCCGCCGTGGCAACCTGCTCGGCCAGCGCATTGACCTTGTACGGTCCGCGCGACTTCTCCACTTCAAGCACCAGTGACGGCTGTCCGATCGCGTAGCCCACACGCAGTCCCGCCAGCCCAAACGCCTTGGACATGGTCCGCACCAACAGCACGCGATCAAACTCGCGCACAAGCTCGGTCGCAGGCTCGCCACCAAACTCGATGTACGCTTCATCAACAACCAGCACACCCGCGCAACGCGATGCCAGTTCACGCAGTGTTCGCACCGGTGTTACCGCACCGGTTGGATTATTCGGCGTACACACATACAACACCTTCGATGGCTCGGCCAGCAGTGCGTTTACATCGATCGCATGATCCGGCGTTTCCGTAACGCCTGTCCACGCAAGATCATTCATGCGCGCAAAAATCGGGACCATGGCGAATGATGGCAACGATGACACCACGCGCTCGCCCGGTGCAGCAAACGCGCGCATCGCCGAATCGAGCACATCGTCTGAACCGCAGCCGGTCACAATCATGTCTGGCGTAACACCAGCGTAGTGTGCCAAGGCCGCCTTCAGTTCACCCGCGTACAGCGACGGATAGCGTGTGATCACCGACGAGAGCGATTCACGCAGCACCTGTTCCGCACGCGGCGGAATGCCCCACAAGTTGGTGTTGTCGGTGAGGTCGATTTCAACGGGCGATCGCTTGGGGTCGTAGAGCGGCACATCTTGATACGCGGCGCGCGCAATCGACAGACGGTCAGTCGAGAGTTGGTTCATTATTAAGCCCCCCACGCACGCGCTGCTGCAGCGTGTCCTGGCAATCCTTCGGCGTCGGCAAACACACCAACGTCTTCGGACATGGACGCCGCCGCCGATGGCGTGACCAGCTGCCACGTGGTCCATCGCACAAAGTCGAGAGTCGACAACCCCGAGTAACAGCGGGCCAAACCCGCGGTTGGCAAGACATGATTGGCGCCGGTCATGTAATCGCCAAATGCCACCGATGCACTTTCGCCAACAAAGATCGTCCCTGCATGACGCAGCGCCGCGAGCGTATCACCGATCAGCGCGTCATTCACCACGAGCAGCAGATGTTCAGCGGCCCATTCGTTGGCAAAGCGCACCGCTTTGTCGAGTGACGCCGCTGTCAGCACTGCGCCACGAGCGGCAAGCGCTGCGGCCACAATGTGTGCACGGGGCGATTCGCGCAGGAGCGCCGCTACCGCACGTTCAATGTCCAAAGCCAGCGTGTCAGCACCGGCCACCACTGCAATCACCGCCGCGTCGGGATCATGCTCCGCCTGCGCGATCATCTCTCGTGCGACGACCTCGGGCTTGGCCGTGCCGTCGGCCAGCACCAGCAACTCGCTCGGCCCGGCGGGCGAATCAATGGTGACGTTGGAGACGAGTTGCAACTTGGCTTCGGCCACGTACGCGTTGCCGGGTCCGACAATTCGATCGACGCGTGGAACGCTGTTGGTGCCAAGCGCCATTGCCGCGATCGCACCAGCGCCGCCGAGCGCGAACACTCGATCAACACCCGCGAGTTCAGCGGCGGCCAGCACGACATCACTCGGTTGGCCTGACGGGCCCGGCGGTGAACACACAATCACTTCACCAACACCTGCAACGCGCGCCGGCACCGCACCCATCAGCAGCGAACTGGGATACGCGGCGCGTCCGCCTGGCGCGTACACACCCACGCGTGATAGTGGATCGGGACGTCGCCCAACAATGATGCCCGGTTCCGGCGAGACTTCAGTTGCCTGCGGACGAAATGCGGAATGCACCGTGCGAATGTTTGCGGCCGCGCGTTCCATCGCCTTGCGAAGCGGTGCATCAAGCGCGTTCAACGCGCGAACCCACTCCGCGCGCGGTACTTCAAACGTGTCGAGCGATACGTTGTCAAACTGTTGCGCAAAGTCCCGCAGCGCGGCGTCACCGCGCGTGCGCACATCGTCAATCATTGCACTCACGCGCGTGCGCACGGTGGCATCGCTGACTCCGGCACTACGCGCCATCAGATCGCGACGAGTGCCGTCATCAAGCGCATCGATCGCACCACGCGCGCGCAACACTACACTGCTGGAGTCGCTCATGGCACCAGTCGCTCAATGCGTGTCACCAACAGTCCCTCGGCACCAAGCGCGCGCAGTTGCGAGATCACTCGATACACCATTTTCGCGGGCACCACGGCGTGCACCGCGACGTAGGTGCCGCCATTCATGATATCAACAACAGTTGGTCCGTTGAGTCCCGGCAACACCTGCTTCACCTGCTCGAGCACGTTGCGTGGCACATTGGCCATGAGATACCGCTGGCCACGCGCACGAATGACGGAGCCAAGTGCGGTGACGAGTTCTTCGAGTTGGGCGGCGGCTTCTGCGTTGCCGTTGCGTGGCCCGCCGGCTGCAGTGACAAGTCGTGCTGAACTTTCCAGCACTGTTTCCACCTCATGCAGTCCATTCATCTTGAGCGTGGAGCCGGTGGACGTGAGATCCACCACGATATCGGCAATGCCAAGATGCGGCGCAATCTCTGCGGCACCCGATACCGGCACGACTTCAACCGGTCGTCCGCGCTCAGCAAAAAACCGTGCCGTGATGCGCGGAAATACGGACGCCACGCGCACCGCCTGACCGTTCTCGCCGATCTGGTTGACGCTGGTGATGCCGGAATCATCCTTGGCGGCCACCACGAGCCGACAGCGACCGAATCCGAGATCCAGGTGATCCGTGAGCGCTCGCCCGGACTCGTTCACCAGGTCCCATCCGGTTACGCCGGCGTCTGCGGCCCCGTCAGCGACAAACTCGGGGATGTCCTGAGCGCGCACAAAGATCGCTTCGAACTCCCCGCCGAGCGACGCCGTGAGGGCGCGTTCGCCGGCGGCTCGGACTTCCAGGCCGGCATCGTTGAACAGTGTGCGCGTTTCTTCACTCAGCCGCCCTTTGTTTGGCAGCGCGATTCTAAGCATGGCGATCTCGAAGGTCGAAAGCGGGAACGTTGGGCCGAAAGAACCGAACAGATCCCGAGAATGAAAGGCCGGGCATGAAAAAAGGCCCATCCTCGGGAGGACGGGCCAGCGGCAAGTCGGGCAGAGCTAACGTTGGAGCGAGTTCAGGCTCCAGCCAGCACGTACGCGAGTCCGCGACCCGTCGGGCCGTGACCATGATGCACGTGGTGGTGATGCTGGAGAGCTGAGCGCATGGGGCAATGCTAGCGGGGACCGGGGAGTCCGGTCAAGGGGCATGTGAACAGCGGGCCTTACGTCGCGACGTATTTGTGAATATATTCACAAGGCTCGCAGGGGTGCTGCGGGTGTTCGTTGTTTCTCGTGGACATATGTCCATTCCGTCGATCTGGCTTTGGAGGCCTTTCGAAATGCGGTTTCTTGGATTTGCAGTAGTAGGCGCAGCGATGCTGCTCGGCGCGTGCGGTGGTGGTGACAAGGCGGCGGAGACGACGGCGGATTCAACGACCGTCGCAGCGCCCGCGGTGGAAACTCCGGCTGCTCCGGCTGCTGGTGCCGCACAGGCAATCACCGGCACGATTCACGAAGTGAAGATGGTCGGCGATGCAACGTTCCGTTACGAGCCGGCTGAACTCACGATCAAGACTGGCGACGGCATCAAGTTCGTCATGATCAGCGGCGCGCCGCACAACGTTGCGTTTGACGCCACGCTCCTCCCGGCCGACGTGAAGGCGCAGCTGATCGCCAACATGCCGAACCAGATGAGCGAGCTGAGCAGCCCGATGATGATGAACGCGAACGAAGAGTACACGCTCTCCTTCGCTGGCGTCGCGCCTGGCACGTACGAGTTCTTCTGCACGCCGCACCTCGCGATGGGCATGAAGGGCAAAGTCATCGTTACGCCGTAATCTGGCTGTAACGCGTGAAAAAATGGGGGCCGACGAGAAATCGTCGGCCCCCATTTTTGTTTGCGCCAACCGCTATTTCGGGCGTTTGATCTTTTTCATTTTGGCTTCAACGCCACCCATGATGGCGACTCCGTTAATGCGCAGCACGGGCGCGTTCGGACCTGGATCCGCATCAGCACCGCTCACGCTGAAGCCACCCATGATGCCCACTCCGGTTGACTCGACACGCACACCGGTGGGCACTTTGATATCGACGCCGCCAAAGAGCGCAAATATTTCGACCTCCGTAACGCCACTTCCAAACTGCGCTTCGCGAAAGTCGAGATCCACGCCGCCCATGGCCGCGAACACTTTGAGCTGCCGAGGAACAACCCACGCCCCCTTCCGCTCGGCCGCGCCCATCACGCCCATCAGCACCGCTCGTTCCGGCACAATTTCGGCGCGTGCGATGGTGGCAACGCCATAGTCGTACGCGCGAATCGAGAGGTCCGTCTGCGCTCGCTGCGCGGCCGCCGCGGCAGCGGGTGAGTTGGCTGGCGCCATTGGCGCGCGGGCGATGGCGCCTCGATTACCCAACCCGGTGAGCACCTCCGCCAATGCGTCGTGCGACGTGGCGCGATACACGCGCGCCATGCGCCGCTCCAACTCATCAAGCTCGAGTTGATCGGCGGCGTACGCGTCGCCGAGTGCGGACATCACCGCCTCCCGATCCGCGGCCGACGGGGCTGCAGACGGGCTGCGTTCGGATTGAGCCTCGTTGCTCATGGGGCGACATCAACTCGCATGACATACAAACTATCACACCTCGCGCCCACGCGGCTCCCCCTTCTCTGCCGCGCGACCGCCCGCTAGCGTCCTTCTGCATGTGGGCCGATGCGCTTCTCTCGCTCGAACGCGCGCACCTGCTCCGGTTGGCGATCTGGGGCGGCAGCAGTGTGCTGCTCGGTACTCTCACGCTCGCCTGGCTGGCCCTGCGCGGCTCGAGCTCACCATTGTTGCGACACTTCGCGATTCAAACTGCCGCCTGGGGCGCCGTTGATCTGGCGATCTGTGCCTGGGCGGCGCGAACGCTTGCGCTTCGCGATCTCGATGGCGCCACGTCATTGATCAATTTCTTGTGGCTCAACGTCGGACTGGATGCGGGTTACGCGGGCGTCGGTTTGACGATTGCGCTGTGCAGTTGGCGGCTTGGACAAAAACTTGGTGGTGTGGGCGCGGGCATTGGCATCATCGTGCAAGGCCTCGCGTTGGCGCTGCTCGATCTTGTATTGCTCGCGCAAATTGCGGCCGCGCGTGCCGCGTGACCTCGCGCGACCTTTGACTTCATCGAAATAGATCAACACATGGAACCGGCAATTCCCGACCTGCGCGAGACGCCCCGCGCCGAGGCCTATCAGCAGTTGCTAGAGATGCAGTCGTTGTTGCTGGAAGGCAGCAACGACGTGATTGCCGGAATGGCAACAACGAGCGCTCTGCTGCATCATGCGTTTGCGCATCTGTGGACAGGCTTCTACCGCGTCGTAGAACCCGGACATTTACTTCGCGTTGGGCCCTATCAAGGGTCACTCGGTTGCCTCGACATCACGTTCGGGCGCGGCGTGTGCGGAACGGCCGCGGCTGAACGACGCACGGTTGTGGTTCCTGATGTCCACGCGTTTCCGGGCCACATCACCTGTGACCCACGCTCGCAAAGCGAGATTGTGGTGCCGGTGTTTGCGAACGATGATTCGCTGATCGCCGTATTGGATATTGATAGCGGCGCAAAGGCCATGTTCGATACGGTCGACGCCGAGGGCCTCGAAGCACTCATGCGCTGGTTTCGCGTCGCGACCGCGTGATCAGGTAGATTGCGCTCGTGGATAACGGGACGCATTTTCCGGCGCACTTTCGTGCGCGTTGTTATTACCGCGAAGTTTGCGGATTCACGCCGAGGCTTTCATGACGGTGACCGGTTACTCCGATCGCATCAATCACGCGTTCGCATTCGCGGCCAAGCACCACGATCAACAGGTGCGCAGTGGCACACGTCTGCCGTATCTCACGCAGCCGGCAAATGTGGCAGTGATTCTTACGCGGTATGGCCAGGATGAGTCCACCGTGGTCGCGGGAATTCTGCACGATACGATTGAAGACGCGGTACGTGATGGGTGGAATCGTTCCGCACTTGAAGAACGCATCGGCCGCAAGTTTGGCATGGATGCGCTCGAGACCGTGCTGGCCGTGATTGAGCGTCGTGTTGATGACGACGGTGTTGAACTCTCGGTTGATGATCGCAAGACCGACATGCTGGCGCGTCTGGATCGCGCATCGGACGCGGCGCGCTGGGTATGCACCGCCGACACGCTGCACAACGCGAATACCATTGTGTACGACCTGGCGCGCACGTCGTTTCCCGAAACCGTATGGGGACGCTTCAGCGCCGGTCGTGAAGGCACGGTGCGCTGGTATCGTGCGGTGTGCGACCGCTTGCGCGACGTTGGTTTTTCTGCGCCCATTGTGGACGAACTCGAAGTGGCAACCGCCGCGCTCGAAGGCGCGGCGCCGTGATCAGCGGTCGAGTTTACGCGGCGTAGGTGGTGCTCACATAGTTCTCAAGAATATCGAGAAACTCGGCGACGATTCGGTCGCCCTTGAGTGTGGTAAAGAGTTTGCCGTCGACGTACACAGGCGCCTTGGGCTCCTCGAACGTGCCGGGCAGCGAAATGCCGATGTTTGCGTGCTTCGACTCACCGGGTCCGTTTACCACGCAGCCCATCACAGCAACCTTCATATCAACCACCCCCGGACGCGACTCGCGCCACACCGGCATCTGTTCGCGCAGATAGCCCTGAATGTCTTCCGCCATGTGCTGGAAGAACGTGCTCGTCGTGCGTCCACAACCAGGGCACGCGGTCACCTGCGGAGCGAACGAACGCAAACCGAGTGATTGCAGAATCTGCTGCGCGACAAACACTTCTTCGCGGCGATCACCGTTTGGTTTGGGTGTGAGTGAGACACGAATGGTGTCCCCAATACCTTCGCCAAGCAGAATGCTGAGTGCGGCCGTGCTGGCAATCACGCCCTTGTTGCCCATGCCCGCTTCGGTCAATCCCAGGTGCAACGGATAATCGCAGCGCGCCGCCAGTCGGCGGTAGCACTCGACGAGATCCTGCACCACGGAAATCTTGGCGCTGACAATGATGCGATCGTGCGGTAGGCCCACTTCTTCCGCGAGCGCGGCAGAACGCAGTGCACTTTCCAGCATGGCATCCATGTAGACGTCTTTCGCATCGCGCGGCTCCGCCGAGCGTGCGTTGGCATCCATCATGTCAGTGAGCAACGTTTGATCGAGCGAGCCCCAGTTCACGCCAATGCGCACCGGCTTGCCATGATCAATGGCGGCCTGCACGATCGTGGTGAAGTTCGTGTCGCGATGTTTAGTGCCCGTGTTGCCGGGGTTAATGCGATACTTGTCGAGCGCCGCGGCACACGCCGGATACTTGGTGAGCAGCAGGTGTCCGTTGTAATGAAAATCACCAATGAGCGGGACGTCGAGGCCGCGATCGGTGAGTCGCTGCCGGATTTCCGGCACGGCCTGCGCCGCTTCGTCATTGTTGACGGTAATCCGAACCTTTTGCGAGCCCGCCTCGTAGAGTTGGGCAACCTGCTCGGCGGTACCGGCGGCGTCGGCCGTATCGGTGTTCGTCATGGATTGCACCACAATCGGGTGTGATCCACCAACGGGGGTGCCGCGCACGTGCACGGTTGCAGTCTGTCGTCGGGCTCGAAACGTCACACGATTCTCGGAGAACGGGGATGAAGAGGACCTATGCAAAATAGCTGCGGCGTACTTCGCGTCCCACCCTTCCGCCGCACCACCTGTGGCACGAGCTTTGAGGCATGACAGGACCACACAATCCCGACGCGTCTGAGCCGACGCCCGAGGCGGCAGGCGCCGCTGCTGAACCCGCCGCTGGTTCAAACAAGGCGAAGGGGAAGCAGGGTTCCTTTGCGCGGCGACACTGGGGCAAGCTCACGCTGCTTGCACTCGTTGGCGCGCCCGCGCTGGCGTTGGCCGTCTGGGCCGCCGTTGGCCTGAACTTTGTGTATTCGTCGGGCGAGCGCGCCGGGTTTGTGCAGAAGATCTCTCAGAAGGGATGGCTGTGCAAAACCTGGGAAGGGGAAATGGCGATCTCAACCATTCCCGGCAGCATGCCGCAGCTGTGGACCTTCAGTGTGCGCAGTGATTCCGTGGCGCACGCCATTGAGGCGACCAACGGCAAGCGGATTGTGTTGACGTATGACGAAAAGCCGTGGGTTCCGACCAGTTGTTTTGGTGAGACGAATTACTTTGTGACCGGCGTTCGTGTTGTGGGAAACGCACCGGAACCACAATAGCGCCAGTCGGGTCTCAACATGCTTCACCCTTAGCGGAGAAGTATTCACGATGATGACTGCTCGAGTTGGGATTTCACGTGTGGCCGCGCTGTTGGCTGTGGCGGCGATCATGATTGTGGTGCCGAGTACAACGCAGGCTCAGGGCTTGCGGCTTGGCATTCTCGGCGGCGCTAACTTCGCCGAACTGCGCGGCGTTGATGATCTTGATCGACGCACCGGAGGCATGGGCGGTGTGCAGCTCGTCATTCCGTTTGGCGGTTTGCTGTCACTGCAAACGGAAGGTCTGGTCATGACCAGCGGCGCGACATCCAGCAACTCGGGTGATGACGGTGTGAGCCTCACCTACGCGCAGGTGCCAGTGTTGCTGCGTCTGTCTCCCCTGTCAGGCGCCAAAGTTGCGCCGCATGCGTACGCTGGCCCGTACCTTGGCTTTCGCATCGCGTGCAAAGTTGACTTTGGTGGTGTTGACGGTGATTGCGATGATTTCGACGACTTGAACAGCCAGACACTGGACGTTGGCGGAGTTGTCGGCGGCGGCCTGGATTTTGACCTGGGCGGCGCAATCCTCACTGGTGGTGCGCGATACAACTTTGGCGTTTCGAAGGTTGCTGATTTTGAAGCCGGCAACATTCGCGAATCCGCCAAGAACGGGTCGTTCTCCGTGTATGCTGGCCTGTCGATTCGGTTGTCAGGCCGCTAGGCGCGAATTGCTCACACAGCGCATTAATGTTGGGGCAAGCGTGATGAAAGTCACATTGCAACGTTGTTGTACTTTCCGTGATGCTCTAGGGTACGAGCAACTGTGAAGTGTTCGGTGTACGAAGTCGTACGCCGAGGAACGAGTCGATCGACTCGGTTGGGTTACACTGCGCATCATTTTGTTTATTCCTATCAAAAGGAGTTTGTATGTCGCTTCGCGCTATTCGTACGATCTGTGCCGTCGGCACCTTCGCGCTTCTGCCGGCGGTTGCTGGTGCTCAGGATTCCAAGCCGATTTCCATTGGCGTCATGGGCGGTTTGTCGCTGCCGATGGGTGATCTGGCTGATGGAGTAGAGAGCGGATACAACATTACGGGTAACATCTATTTGAAGCCCAGTGCGTCGCGCTTCAGCTTCCGCGGTGACGTTGGATACGAGAGCTTCGGCGGCAAGGCCAGCAACAGCGTTGCCGGCTTTGACCTCAACGTGCTCTCGGTCACGGGAAACATCCTGTTTCCGTTGTCCTCGACCGTGGCTGAAGGCAGCATCCGCCCGTACTTGATTGGTGGCGGTGGTCTGTATCGCACGAAGTTCGAAGGCACGGGCGCCGCGTCGGGTCAGGAATCGGAAGCCTCGAATGATCTCGGCATCGGCGTTGGTGGTGGTGTTGAGTTCAAGCTGGCCGGTTTCTCCACGTTTGCCGAAGCTCGCTTCGTGAATGTGTTCGGCGATGGCGATAGCGACGCGCGTTGGATCCCGATCACGTTCGGTATTCGTTTCTAGTCTGATCCGCTTCGGCGGCGATGTGCAACGGGGGCTTCCGATCTGATCGGAAGCCCCCGTTTTGTACTCGCTGGATTTACAACACGCGGATCATGCGATCCCAACGTGTGTTCACATCATCAGCGTCGTCCTACGGGAAACGAAACGCCGACCCCAAAGTACACATCGGTGTCGCCCTCAAAGCCGAATCCTTTCGTGAGGAACGGCTGCACGATGACGCGATCATTAAATCCAAGTCCCACACCGGCCGTAAGAATTCCGCCGGTTTGGCTGTCCGTTTCCGTGAATTCGCCCGCCGACACGCGAAGTCGAAGGTGCGCGAGCGACAGCTGAGCGTAAGGAATGAGTGAAAATCCGGGACTTGCCGCAATGACCGTGCCGATGGCGCCGCCAACGTTGCCACCGAACCGCGTCACGGACACGTCGTCGCCGAGACCAAGATCGAAGTCTGGACCGAACGCCAGTTGTGCCGACGCGGTGGGGCAAACACGAACGGCCGAGCCTGTGGCGAGCACGAACTCCTTGCCAACATCGGCGGCAAAGCCGAATGCCGATGCATCGTCGGCGTCGTCGTAGGATTCATAGGCCACCGAGAGTCCACCGAATCCACCGCTGGACATGATGCCGCCGACGCGGGCCGAAAACAGCGTCACTCTTTCGGGAAATGCGGCGGTCAGTGAAATGTTGCGTGACGACACACTCGACGCTGGCAGCCCGAGACACGTTTGTGCTTCCAACGTGGCGACCGAACCGGCGATCGCGGTCAACGACACCAATGCGTACGTTACTAGCTTCATCGAACGCTCCTTCGTTGCGGGAAGGTCGGACACCATCTGGAGGTTGGGGGAACATGAGCACTGGGTCCGCCGAGTCAAGACCAGCCCGCATGCAATACAACCGTCTGTGGCGTGAAGACATGCCAGGCGACATCACGAGTGACATCACCAGTGCAGCACACTGAACCCACAGTTGTTGTTGGTGCCGGCATTGCCGGACTCATTGCCGCGATTGAGCTGCATCGCGCTGGCCGCGACGTGATCGTGCTTGAAGCTGCGCCAGAGGTTGGCGGACGCGTGCGCACCACGACACGTGATGGTTTCCAGCTGGACCACGGCTTTCAGGTGTTGTTCACCGCGTATCCGGTGCTCAATCGCTACCTCGATCACGCGGCGCTGCAGCTGCGTCCCTTTTTGCCGGCCGCGCGAATCACGCGTGAATCAGGCGCGCCGGCACTCGTGGGTGACGCATTGAATGACCCTGCACTTATTCTGCCATCGCTCACCGGTGGCGCGCTGCCGATGACCGATCTGTGGCGCCTGTTACGGCTGCGTAAGTTCGCGATGTCACTGAGCGTGGATGAATGTTTCGATGCAAAGTACGCCCGTGTGTCGACGCGAGATTTCCTGGCGGCGCGCGGCTTCTCCGATCGCGCGATTCACGGATTTTTTGCGCCGTTCTACGGCGGAATTCTGCTTGATCGATCGCTCACCACGCGCGCCAGTGTCTTGCTGTTCACCTTCAAGATGTTGTCGGAAGGCAAAACGGCGGTGCCCGCTGCGGGTATGGGTGCCATTCCAAAACAACTCGCCGCGCATTTGCCCGCTGGCGTGGTACGCTGCAATACGCGCGTGGCCGCATTGCACGTGCTGGATGGTGCGGCACGCGGCGTGGTGCTCGATGACGGAAGCGTGATACCAGCGCGTGATGTTGTTGTAGCCACCGATCTGATCGCCGCACACGCGCTCGCGCATACCGTTGGGCTATCGCTGGGCGAACCGCGCGCGCTGCTTGGCTGCACCACGCTGTACTATCACGTCGCGTCGCCCACGTTGCCTGGCAAGGCGCTGTGGTTGAACGCACGGGTAGATGCGGTGGTCAGTCATGCGATCACCATCTCTGACGTGGCGCCTGAATACTCGCCACGCGATGCACACCTGCTGGCCGCAACCGTGTTGGGAGAACAAGCGGTACGAGCAGATGATGCACTGGATGCAGCGGTGCGAACCGATATCGCCCGCATGTCGCAGGCAACGTCACCAGCAACGCTTACGCGTATTGCGATCTGGCGGGTGCCGCTTGCCCAGTATGCTCAGCCAGTGATCAACAGCGGGGTCGCGCCGCGAACGGCGCGCACGGCAATACCGGGTCTATGGCGAGCGAGTGAAACGTTGCACTCGAGCTCACTGGATGGTGCAGCGCGCGGTGGCTTGATGGCCGCTCAGGCGATACTGGCCGGCGTTCGAACATAGCACTACGCGACACCGTATTGATCAAGACAAAGGGCGCCCGGCTAATGCCGAGCGCCCTTGGTTACTGCCCGCGAGTGCAGAACCGCTTAGAACTTGAACGTGACGCCAAAGAAGAGTTCCGGCACGTCGCCGATACCAAACTGGGCGACGGCGCCAACGCGCGGCGTGAAGTAGTAGCGCGCGCCGAGGTTGATGCCAAACACGGTGTCGGAATCGGATGCGTCATCGCCGCCCGGGAAGTCATTGTCATACGAGAAGCGAACAATACCGAACGATGCGCCACCAAAGAGGTCGAGCGCCGGCACGTCGGGCAGTGCAAGGTGCACGTTGCCGTTCGCCAGGATCGGCGTTGATGAGAAGCTGAAGCCAGCAACATCTTCACTGAAGTAACCAACCGAGCCGCCGACGCCGAGACGGATGTTCGGAGCCAGCTCGAGCAAGCTGTACTCAAACGCACCGCTGAAACCAGTTCCGTTGTCGCTCAGCACACCAAGGCTGAGGATCTTCGTTCCAGGTGTGAACTCGCCCTGCGCCATGGCGGCGCTGGCAGGAAGCGAGATTGCCGCAGCGAGTGCGAAGGCAAACGGTCGGAGTGACTTGAGCATGAGTGTCCTTGTGGATTGGGGAGAGACTTCTGCAATCAGTTACAGTGCCACTAATAAGCGACCAAAGTCCATTTCGGTCAAGAGTTTTTGTGACCTATTGCGCAGCGACGTTCAAACGTTCGCGCGCCGCTCGCAGTTGTTTCGCAACCGCGTCGCGCCCTGTCCCTCCGTCAACGTTTCGTACCGCGAGTGATGCGTCAATACTCAACGCGTCCATCACATCGTCTCCAAACAACGCGTGCGCCGCTCGTACCTGCGCGAGGGGCAGTTCGTTCAGCTCCACATTGGCTTCCTCCGATTCACGCACCAGTCGTCCCACCGCACCGTGGGCCTCGCGAAACGACGCGCCTTTTCGTACCAGATAGTCGGCAAGATCCGTGGCCATCATTGCTCCGCTGACCGCCGCGCGCATGCGCTCACGATTGAACGTCAGCTCGGCGATCGCTCCCGCCATAGCCGGCAATACGAGCAACAGCATATCAACGGCGTTGAACAGCGCGCGTTTGTCGTCTTGCAAATCCTTGCTGTAGCCGCTGGGCAAACCCTTGAGCGTGGCCAGCATACTGACGAGGTCGCCTAACAATCGTCCGCCAGAGCCACGCGCCAGTTCAAACACATCGGGATTGCGCTTCTGCGGCATCATGCTGGAGCCGGTGCTGAAGCGATCGCCAAACTTCACAAAACCGAACTCACTCGATCCGTACACAATCAGGTCTTCGGCCAGACGCGAGCAGTGGGCCGCGGTCAGTGCGCACGTAAACAGCGTCTCCGCCACAAAGTCTCGATCGCCGGTGGCATCAATGCTATTCTGCGAAATCGCGTTAAAGCCGAGCTCGCTACGCAGCAGCTCGCGCGACACCGGAAATGCGCTGCCGGCGATTGCGCCCGAGCCCAACGGCATCACGCTCGCGCCGTTTGCGGCGGCGACGATGCGTCCACGATCCCGATCCAGCGCCCAGAAGTGTGAGAGCAACCAATGCGCGCCACTGACCGGCTGCGCGCGCTGCAAGTGTGTGTACGCGGGCAGGACCGCGTCCTGCAGCTGTTCGGCCTGCGCGTACAACGATTGTTGCAGCTCAGCGATTGCCTGATCGAGCGTCTGGCACGCGTGCATGGTCCACAGACGTGTGGCCGTTGCCACCTGATCATTGCGCGAGCGCCCGGTGTGCAGACGGGAGGCCGGCGCGCCGGCCTCTTCGTGCAACAGCCGATCGATCATGGTATGAATGTCTTCGTCAGTGTCGACTGGCTTCTCGCCGGCGGCGAGGCGCTCGCCCACACGCTCAAGCCCGGCGCGCACCGCGTCGCACTCGTCCGCCGAGAACACGCCGGCATCGCGCAAGGCGAGCGCCCAGGCGCGCGACAGGCGCACGTCATGCGGCCACAGCCGGAAGTCCGTGCCAATCGACCGGTTCACGGCGTCGAGCAGTGGATGTGGTCCGCTCGCGAAGCGGCCGCCCCACAGCTTGTGAGTGCCTTCTGAGGATGTCGCGGACGATTCAGGAGAAGCAGACGAGTTCATAGGAGCCACGAACGATCAGGAAATGTTGAGAACTTATGCATACAATGTGCATAATGATTCGAAGCGCCACAGACGGTCGGCGACTCCGGGGGAATCTAGACCCTCAGGGGCGCGTCAGGGTCTTGAGACGGCGCACGACCCGCTCGCGCCCCTGCGGCGAGCGGCAGATAATCAGCACCGTGTCGTCGCCGGCGATCGTTCCGAGCACGTCACCCCAGGCCGCGCTGTCGAGCGCCGCCGCGACCGGCTGCGCGCCTGACGGCACCGTGCGGGCCACCACCAGCACCTGCACCGCCTCCACCGCAATCAGCAGCTGTGGCAGGAGCTGTTCGAGGCTCGGGCCGGACTCGTCGGGCGCGGACTCGGGAAAGGCGTAGCGCGCGCTGCCGTGTCCGTCGGGAATGCGCGCCAGGCGCAACTCCCGCAAATCGCGCGAGAGCGTGGACTGCGTCACATCCCAGCCACGCTGGTGCAACAGCTTGCGCAGCTCTTCCTGGCTGCCCACAGCCCGCTCGCCGACCAATTCCCGAATCGCCGTATGCCGCGTGCTCTTGTCGCTCACCCCAAACTCCCACCAGAAGGTTTTTCCCGCGACGATTGACAGCGCGGCAATGCAAGAATATGCATTCAGTGTGCATAGTATTCCGATCGGGGTCCTCGGCGCCAGCGGGTACGCTGGACGAGAGTTGTGCGGATTAATTGCGTCCCACCCCTCCTGCAATCTGCGCTTTGCCACCGCCAATGAACGGCGGGGGCAAACCATGCGTGTGCGCTCCGGCCACGGCGCTTTGATAGATGTGCCCATGATCGCGCCAGACGATGCAAACCTCAATGAGGTCGAGCTCGTTTTTAGCGCGTTGCCGCACGGCGCCAGCGTGGACTGGGTGGGTCGCGTGCTCGACGCGGGTGTGCGCGTGGTCGATCTCTCCAGCGATCTGCGGCCTGGTCGCGGTGGCAGCACGCATCCGATTCCGGCCAGCGTGCCGGCGCACGTACCGTACGGACTGCCGGAACTGTTCCGCGCCGACATTGCCGATGCACGCGTCGTCGCAAATCCTGGGTGCTATCCCACCAGCATTCTGGTGGCGCTCGCCCCGTTCGTACGCGCGGGACTGGTTGCACCGGGCGCGCTGGTGTCGGTGGCCGCCGCCAGCGGTGTCAGCGGAGCAGGTGCGTCGCCCAAGCCGGAGCTGTTGTTCGCCGAAGTGACGGAGAACTTCAGAGCCTACGCGGCCGGTAACGTGCATCGCCATCTGCCCGAAATGACGGATAGCCTTGCACGACTCGGTGGCGACGTTGATCTGCTTTTCACGCCGCATTTGCTACCGGTAGATCGCGGGATTCTGAGCACCATCACCGTGCCGCTTACGGCATCGATTGCCGATCCGCTCAGCGTGCTGCGCGCTGCGTACGACAATGAACCGTTCGTGGAAGTCAGCGCGGAGTTGCCCGCGCTGGCCGATGTTGTGCATCGCAATGTCGTGCGCGTGAGCGCCGTGTCGGTGCAGCACGTGCGCACACCCACGCTGCTGCTCTTCGCCGCGATCGACAATCTGGTCAAAGGTGCGGCCGGCCAGGCGGTGCAGAACGCCAACATCATGCTCGGCCTCGACGAAACCGCCGGACTCCCGCGATGACAACGCCTGCGCACATCGCACCGCCGGCAGACACGCCGACGGTGTCATCACTCATCGTGGTCAAACTCGGTGGACGTACGCAGGCCGATCCCGCATTGCCGGTCGCGCTTGGCGAGTTGTGGCGCGCGCGGGCGGGGCGCGTGGTGATTGTGCACGGCGGTGGTGATCAGATCTCGGTGCTGCAAAAGCAGCGCGGCGATACGCCACGCTTTGTGGGCGGACGTCGTGTGACCACCGAAGGTGATCTCGATGTCGTGCGCATGGCGCTTTCCGGACTGGCCAATAAACAACTCGTGTCGGCGCTTGTTGCTGCGGGTGTTCCGGCCGTTGGTTTCAGTGGTGAAGACGCGGGATTCCTGCGCGCCACACCGATTGATGTCGACACGTTTGGTTTCGCGGGCACCCCGGTGAGCATTGACGCGCGATTGCCGCAGCTGCTACTCGAGCGCGGGTTTCTGCCTGTGCTCTCACCGGTGGCGGCGCATGAAGACGCGCATCGTGCGCAGGCCATGAATGTGAACGGTGATGACGCAGCGGCGGCGATCGCCGGCGCACTCGGTGCGGACGAACTGTTCTTTATGGCCGACGTGCCCGCCGTGCTCGATCGTGAGCGTGCACCGATTGGCGTCGTCACGCCGCAAGACGCCGCCGAGCTGATTGCCAACGGCATCGCCGAGGGTGGTATGGCGGCGAAACTTGAAGCGGGGCTGCGCGCGCTGAACACTGGTGTACGTCAGGTGCGCATTGGGGACCTCGCGGCCCTGCTCCGACGAAGTGCAGGCACCACGATGGTGAGCGGTTGAGCTGCGGCTCCCGCTGAAGTGTTCGTCTCTCACGCTGTGTGTTGTCTGACCATCGACTCCGACTGCCATGTCTACCGCAACCGCAATTCCTGACGCCGCCACCGCGCCGGCCAGCTCCGCCAACGCCATTCTCGGCACCTACAAGCGCCAGCCTGCACTGTTTGTGCGCGGTGAGGGCGTGCGACTGTTCGACGAGACGGGCAAGTCGTACCTCGATATGGTGGCTGGTATTGCGGTGGTGTCGCTCGGCCATGGCGATCCTGGTGTGGCGCGCGTGATGCAGGAGGCGCTGGCCACCGGATTGATTCATACGTCGAACCTGTACCGCACCGCCGCTGGCGAACGACTGGCGGCGTGGTTTGTCCAGCACTCGTTTGCGAGTCAGGTGTTCTTTTGTAACTCGGGCGCTGAAGCCAACGAAGCGGCGTTCAAGTTTGCGCGGCGCTGGGGGCGCGCGCAGGGCAACGACAACAAGTTTGGCATCGTGAGCCTGCGTGGTGCGTTTCATGGCCGTTTGCCCGGAACACTCGCCGCGACCGATCGTGCGAGTTACCGGCAGCCGTTTCTTCCGCTCATGGGCGGCGTGCAGATCGTGGAACGGGATATCGAAGAGTTGCGCGCCGTGCTTGATCCTGACACAACGGCCGCGCTGATTCTCGAGCCGATCCAGGGTGAAGGTGGCGTGCGGGTGCTTGATCCCGATTTTGTGCGCGAGGTGCGGGCACTCACACGGGAGCGCAATGTGCTGCTGATTCTCGACGAGATTCAGTGCGGACTCGGTCGCACGGGACATCTGTTCGCGTACGAGGGGCTTGGCGTCGTGCCCGATATGGTCACACTCGCGAAGCCCATGGCGAATGGTCTGCCGATTGGTGCGGTGCTCGTGAATGAACCCGTTGCCGGTGCGATGCAGCCTGGTGATCACGGCACCACGTTTGGTGGTGGACCGCTCGTTGCGGCGGTGGCGGAGCACGTGGTTCAGCGTCTCGCGGATCCGGTGTTGCTCGAGCACGTACTCGAAACGGGTTGCTGGCTGAGCGCGGAGTTGAACGCGCTGATGAAGCGTACCGGAAAAATTCGCGCCATTCGCGGCATGGGTTTCATGTGGGGTCTCGACACGCACGAACCAGCCGCCGCGATTGTAGCGCGTGCGTACGAGCGCGGACTGTTGCTCGTTGGCGCGGGTGAACACACGCTCCGTCTGTTGCCTCCACTGATCATGACGCGCGATGAGTTGAGCGAAGCGATCGCACTGCTCGAATCCGCGTTGCTCGACAACTAGTTGGCGCGCACGCTGGCGCATTGCGCCGTGGTGTCACATATTGACGCAGCTTCCTGCGCCTCGCGGAAGTGCGTGCGATGCACCGACGGTGCGCGCATCAGATGACCTGAGTGTTCGCCGGCGGGGTGGTTCCCGTTCGAATGCGCCGATCCGGCGGCGCGTCCGAGGCTCGAGCGGGAACCGCCGGCCGAACCCTTGTCATGTGCGCGGTGCGCGCCGCGTCACAGTCGCACAACAATCGCACCGCATTTGAGTGCGCGGGGTAAATTCTCCCCATGCGACTTTCTCTACACTCTGAATCGGCGCGCGACGTTGCGCGCTCGTGCGCCGTGTTCACGTCAGCTCGCGCGGTGCTCGCCGCCGCGCTGACGCTGGCATGCGCTGCCGTCCTCACCGTGTCGCCTGCCTTTGCGCAGCCGGCGGCAGACGCCAGTCGTCCGCAGCTGGTGGTGCTGATCACCGTGGATCAGTTGCGCCCTGACTACCTCATGAAGTGGCGCGGCGAGTTTACCGGTGGTTTGGCTCGTTTTGTGAATCAGGGCGCGTTGTTTACGAACGCGTTGCACGATCACGCGGTCACCGAAACAGCCCCGGGTCATGCCGCGCTCGGCAGCGGTCGGCATCCGCGCAGTACCGGAATCGTTCGCAATGACGCCGGTGTCAGCGATCCGCAGTCACCACTGATTGAAGGCGGGCGAGGCGGCGGTGCGTCGCCGGATCGCTTTCGTGGCTCGTCATTGTTCGACTGGATGCGCTCCAATAATCAGTGGTCCCGCGCACTCTCGGTCGCACGCAAAGATCGCGGCGCGATTCTTCCGATTGGCCGCGCCAAGCAATCGGCCTTCTGGTATTCTACGGATGGTCGTTTTGTCACCAGCCGCTACTACGCCGACACGTTGCCGAGCTGGGTGAAAGCGTTCAATCAGCGCGACTTTGTTGGCGCATTGCAGGGCGCACGGTGGACCACGCTCAAGCCCGAGAGCGCGTACCCTGAGCCGGATGCGGTGCGTCGCGAAAACAGTGGACGGGATTTTGTGTTCCCGCACCTGCTTCCCGACTCGGCGCCGCGCCGCGCGTCATCGCTTACGGAGTACCCGGTGATGGATTCACTCACCGTGCAACTCGCGCTCGCTGGCATCGATGCCATGCAGCTCGGCGATGGCACCAGCACTGATTTCCTGGGTCTCTCGTTGTCTACCACGGACGCGGTGGGCCATCGATATGGTCCGGATTCACGCGAAGTCCATGATCAGGTGCTGCGTGTTGATCAGTATCTTGGCCAGTTCATTGACTCGCTGTACCGCATGCGCGATTCCTCGCGCATTCTGTTTGCGTTGAGCGCCGACCACGGCGTGACGCCGTATCCCGAGCTCACGTTTCCGGGCACGGACTCCGCACGTGGGCGCGTGGACGTGCGGCCCACGTTTGCACGCGGACGCAGTGCCCTGGCCGCCTTTGGTGTGGAAGGCGACGCGCTGCAGTTCGAATCTGGTCTGGTGGTGCTTGATACGGCGCGATTGCGTGCGAAGCGCGTACCGGTGGATTCTGTCGTTGCCGCGTTGCGCGCCGAGTTCCGCGCACTCCCCGGTGTGATGCGAGTGGACGCGGTGTCAGAGCTTCCAGCGCTGATGGCGCGGAATGACACGTATGCCCGCCGGTGGTACAACGCGATTCCGGCGGATTTTGACGCGGTGCTGACCATCACGCTCGAGCCCAACTACTACTGGTTCGCGCAGACCAACGCGTCGCATGGCATGCCGCACGACAGTGACGCGCGCGTGCCGATCGTGTTTCTTGGGCCGCGTTTTCGTACGGGTCACTACGATGCGCCCGCGCGCACCGTCGACGTTGCGGCAACGCTCGCGAAGGCGCTCGGCATTGTCCCGATCGAGACCATCGACGGACGCGTGCTGGAGGAAGCGTTGGGCGGCGACCCGCGCGGAGGTACATTGCCTCCGGTTCGTCGATAGCGATTTGCGAAACCGCCGAGCTGGACCAGGTTCTCGTCCAGCTCGCGCGGCGTCACCCTCTGCACACGCCATGGCTCACACGCCGCGCTCCTCGGTCCCGCTACAGCAGGCCTTCGACGAGGTGCGCTTTGGACCGCGGCGCACATTGAACCTGCGTGCGCAGCAACCGACCGTGGCCGACGCGGTGGCGCGTTGCGAGCGCTGGCTGCGGCAGCAGCAGGTGGAGGGCGCACCCGAGGTGCTGGTGATCACCGGGCGAGGCATGCGGAGCATTGGTGGAGTGAGTCCGGTGCGAGAAGCGGTGCTCGCGCTGATGCCCGTGCTCCGGCGACGCAATGTGGTGAAGGAATGGCAGGAGCACACGGCGGGCTCGTTTGTGATTGTGCCAGCGCCTGTGCGCGCGTTGTTCGAAGCGCCCAAGCGCCGACGCAATATCGAGCCCACCTCGAGACCCGTCGTACCGCAGCTGGCCGCGCTCGAAGCCGATAGCATCGCGCTGCTCCACGAACTGGCGTTGCAGCAGCTGCAAGCGCTCGGTGTGCGCACCCCCAGCGACGCGGTGGTGGGAGACGAGATGCTGCGCCAGTACGCCGCGTTGTCACCAGCGATTGGTCAATCAGACGATGCCGAAGCGCGCTTGCAGCAGGCGCTCGTGCGGGCGCTCGAGGATCACGACGCCGACTAAACGTGGGGTTTCACCCTCTTGCTCAAGCGCGGGGGGAGCGCGAAGCTGCGGTATGACACTTCTGCCCAAATTCTCCCTGCCGCTTGCGGGCGTGCTGCTGCTCACAGCCGCTTCCGTCCTGTGCGCACAATCCGCGCCGCGACCGCTCGATCGATTGCCGGGTTTCTCACCCGCGAACAGCACGCAGCAGCAGCAGTTGGAACGCGAAGCGATTGGCACGCCCAACTCGGTCCGCGCGCAGGCGCACGCCAAAGCGCTGTCTGCCGAGCCGCACGTGGCCGGTACCGACGCGCAGGCGAGAACACGCGACTATGTGATCAACGAGATGAAGCGCATGGGGCTGCGCACCGAAGTGCGGGCGTATGACGTGTGGTTGCCGCATGCCACGTCGGTTCGTGCGTGGCGATTGGGGCGCGACACGCTTGAGCTCGCGCTGCAGGAGCCGCCGATTCCCGGCGACGAAACCACCGCGATGCCGCAGTATCCCACGGTCAACGGGTACAGCGCGGCGGGTACGGCCGAAGGTGAACTTGTGTTTGTGAACTTCGGGTTGATCGAAGACTACGCCGTGCTCGATTCACTCGGTGTGTCCGTTAAAGGAAAAGTCGTCCTGGCGCGCTACGGTCGCAGCTTCCGCGGCATCAAAGCGCGTGAGGCGGAGAAGCGTGGCGCCGTTGGATTGTTCATTTACACCGATCCGCTCGACGACGGTTTTGCTCGCGGTGATGTGTATCCGCAGGGCCCGATGCGTCCCACCACGGGCGTGCAGCGTGGCAGCGTATTCAACGGCCAGGGTGATCCCACCACGCCCGGGTATGCAAGCACAAAAACCGCCGTGCGCGTGCCGCTTGAACAAACCGCGGTGCCGCGCATTCCGGTGGTGCCACTCAGCGCCCAGAATGCCGAACTGTTGATGCGCGATTTGCGCGGCACCGACATTCCTGCGGGCTGGCAGGGCGGGTTGCCGCTGCGCTATCACATTGGCGCCGGACCCGTGCGCGTAAAGATGACGGTAGAAACAGACGCCGATACGAAGGGTGTCAAGACGATCTGGAATACGCTTGGCATCTTGCCGGGCAGCGAGTTTCCCGACGAGTACATCTACATCGGTTCACATCGGGATGGGTGGGGTGCAGGGGCGGCGGATAATGTGAGTGGCACGGTGAGTGTGCTCGAGGCGGCGCAGGCGCTCAGCGAACTCGCCAAGCGCGGCGAGCGTCCACGTCGCAGCATAGTGTTCGCCACGTGGGATGCCGAGGAGTGGGGTCTGATCGGGTCGACGGAATACGTCGAAGACGATTCACTCAAACTGCTTCGCGGCGGCGTCGCGTATTTGAATCAGGACGTGGCGGCGCAGGGCCCATCGTTTGGTGCGGGCGGTAGTCCGTCACTCCGTTCCACACTGCGCTCTGTGGTGAGCCAGGTGCCAGACCCTCGTGGTCGAGGCATGGTGTACGATGTGTGGCGCTTGACCACCGGCACCACACGCGCCGAAGCGGAGCCCGCCATGGGTGATCCCGGCGGCGGTTCTGATTTTGCCGGCTTCTACAATCACCTTGGTATTCCGCACGCAGACTGGGGTTTTTCCGGACCGGCGGGTGTGTACCACTCGGCGTATGACACGTATGAATGGATGCGCACGTGGGGCGATCCCGGATTTCTCTTTCATGCGACCGCGGCACGTATTGGTGCGGCGATGGCTTTGCGATTGGCCAACGCCGATGTGCACCCGTACGACTATGTGGAGTTTGCGCGCACCATGAAAGGCTACGTGCCGCTCGTGTCACGAGGGCTCGCCCGAAACGGCTGGGACAGTGCCATGGTGCAACCACTGGCCGTGGCGATCGACAGTATGCAGGCAGCGGCGGAGCGATTCTCCGCGAGTCGCGACGCACGACTCGCTGTCCTGCTACCCAAAACAGTGCGTGAACAAACCAATAGCGCGCTGCGCAGTGTTGAACGTTCCCTTACGCGTCCGCAAGGTTTGTTGGGGCGTCCCTGGTGGCGCTCGCTGATCTACGCGGCTGATGTGGACAATGGGTACGCCACCATGAGTTTTCCCGGCGTGAACGAAGCCGTGCGCGCGCGCGATGATGCGCGTGCAACAACAGAAATCGCCGATCTCACCAAAGCGTTTGAAGCCGCCACCAAGGCGCTCGTTGACGCACGAGCGGCCATCATGCGAGCCAACTAACAAGCCGACCCAAAAGCCGACACATGTCACAGGACCTTGAAGTCACCAAACTGTCCGCGCGCCTGGCTGCGGGAGATCAACCTGTACTGATCGATGTGCGGGAAGCCTGGGAGCACGCGATCGCCGCGTTGCCCAATGCGAAGCTGATTCCACTGGGCACACTGCAGGCCGTGTCACCCACGCTGGATCGTAACGCCGAGTACGTGGTGTACTGTCATCACGGAGGTCGCAGTGCGCGGGCGGTGCAATGGTTGCGCAGTCAGGGCTTTGCCAACGTGGCCAACCTTGAAGGCGGCATCGATGCCTGGAGTCTTGAGGTCGATGCGTCGTTACCGCGCTACTAAAAAATCGCTCGTCCCGCTGATCGCGGGCGTGACCGCGGTAGGTATTGCCGCACTGTTAGTTCGCGATCGCGTGCGTGCACGCCGTCTGGAAGCGGAAGTCGCCAACCGACTGCGTCTGGGCGCCAACGGAATTGTGGACGGTGCGGAACCCGAATCGTTGATCGGCAGCGCCACACACGCGGTGCTTGTGGTGCATGGCTTTGGCGACACACCGCAATCGGTGCGTGAACTGGCGCATGTCTTGCACCGCGAGGGCTACACGGTTGAAGTGCCCCTGCTTCCCGGGCACGGGCGTACGCTTACGGAGTTTGGCAACGCGCGCGTGCACGATTGGGTGGGGTATATTCGCGATCAGGTGGCACGACTGCACCGCATCTATCCGCACGTGTCTCTGGTGGGACTTTCAATGGGCGCGGCGCTGTGCGCGATTGTGGCCGCCGAGCACAGCGATCTCGATGCGGTGGTGCTGCTTTCTCCGTATCTAAGCATGCCACCGCAGGTGCGTCGCCTCGCCCCGTTGCTGCGCATTGCCGGTCCGCTGGCGCCATTCAGACGGAGCACCGGCAAGCGAAACTCCATTCATAATCCCGAGGCCTGGCCGGCCAGCCGCGGCATGGGCGTGGTTTCAGGGCGTCTCATCGGCGAGCTTCACGAGGTCACTCAGATCGCCCAGGAGGCGTTGCCGGAAATCGACACGCCGCTGCTCTACATTGCTTCGCGACAGGACAATCGTGTGCCGGCACTGGACGCACTCCGGAACTGGACGCGCGTCAACGCCCCGGTTCGCCGCTTTGTCTGGCTGGACGAGTCGGGACACGTGATTACCGTTGACTACGAAAAACAGACCGTCTTTCACGAAGTCGTGACCTGGCTGAATCGGTTCAAGTCGCCGGCCTAGGCGCTCGGAACCCGGTTCCCTGCCTCGGAGTTGGGCTGGGACGGGTTTGCGCTCCGGTCGGCAGCGCGTAGCTTCGCTCGGCATTGGTACGCTTGACGGTGAGCGGCCTGGATCAGTTGGATCAGATCAAATTCCTGAACAATCGTTGCGCCTCGCTGCCGTGGTCGCAGGCGCTTCCTCATTGCACTTGCTGTTATGCGCATTGGTGTTCCTCGGGAGACAGAAGAGTTTGAGCGCCGTGTAGCCCTGGTCCCGGACAGCGTGGCCAAGCTGGTCAAGGCTGGGCACGAGGTGGTCGTGGAGCGCGGCGCCGGCGCGATGGCGTACTTCCCGGACGAGCAGTACGAACAGGCGGGGGCTCAGCTGGCCAGCGGTTTTGCTGCGACGGTCAATGGCGCGGCGTTGGTGGCCAAGGTGCAGCGACCGTCCGACGCGGAAGTGGCGGCGCTTCCGGAGGGCACGGCGGTGGCGTGCCTGCTCCAGCCCGCCAGTGCACAGGCGTTGGTTGGCGCGCTGAACACGCGTCGCATCACGGTGCTGGCCATGGAGCTCGTCCCCCGCATTACGCGGGCGCAGAGCATGGACGTGCTCTCCTCGCAGGCGACCGTGGCCGGCTACAAGGCCGTTTTGATGGCGGCCGCCGCACTGCCGCGTTTTCTGCCGTCGCTCACAACCGCCGCCGGTTCGATTCAGCCGGCCAAGGCGTTTGTCATAGGTGCTGGTGTGGCGGGCTTGCAGGCGATTGCCACGGCGCGTCGCCTCGGTGCGCAGGTGAGTGCGTTTGATGTGCGCGCGGCGGCGCGTGAGCAAGTCCAATCGCTGGGCGCGAAGTTCGTGGCCACGGATCTCGTGAGCGCAGGCGCCGAAGACAAGGGTGGATACGCCAAGGCGCAGAGTGATGATGAACAGGCGCGCACGCTGGCCGCGATTGCCCGACACATTCCCGATCAGGATCTGGTGATCACCACGGCGCAGATTCCGGGTCGTGCTGCACCGCGACTGGTGACGGCCGAAATGGTGCGCAGCATGAAGCCGGGTTCGGTGATTGTTGATCTCGCGGCAGAGACCGGCGGCAACTGTGAACTCACTGTGCTCGGTGAAACCGTCATGGAAGGCGACGTGGCGATCATTGGTGCTCGCAACCTGCCGGCCACGCAACCGCTGCACGCCAGCCAGATGTACAGCCGCAACATGCTCACGTTGCTGCAGCACCTGAACAAAGACGGTGCACTGCACGTGGACCTTGACGATGAAATCACTGGTGCGATGGCTGTCGCGCACGCGGGTGTAGTGCGCCGCTAGTACGTGGTACCCGACCGATTCTCCGGACTGCATACATGACTGCTACACAAATCATTCAACTCTACGTGTTCATCCTGGCCGGTTTTGTCGGCTTTCTGGTGATCACCAAAGTGCCCCCGCTGTTGCACACGCCGCTCATGGCGGCGACCAACGCGATCAGCGGCATTTCACTCGTGGGCAGCATCGTGCTTGCGGGCGGACAGTACGGCACCGTCGCGACGGTTCTTGGTTTCATCGCGGTGGTGTGCGCCATGACGAACGTGGTGGGCGGATTCATCATTACGGACCGCATGCTGAGCATGTTCAAGCGTGCGGACTCCAAGCCAACGGCACCGCAGGATACCACAGGCGGGGCCGCGTGAGTCTGCTTCTGTTCCTGGCCGGCCTGCCCACCGCGGCGGCAGCGGCGTATTTGCTGATGTCGAGTCCCACCGGTGCGTCCATGGATGCACTCGGTGGTCGCGAGTTGATGGTGCAGCTCACGTATCTCGCGTCGTCGGTGTTGTTCATTCTGGGCCTGCGTTCGCTCACCAAGCCCGATCAGGCGCGACGCGGCATGCAGCTCGCCGCGCTCGGCATGGTGTTCGCGATTGTGGGTACGCTGCTGAACAGCGGCATTCTCACGTATTCGTGGATCATTGGTGGTTTGATCCTCGGCACCGTACTGGGCTATCCGCTGGGCAAGTTCGTGCCAATGACGGCGATGCCGCAGCGTATTGCCTTCTCGCACATGTTTGGTGCATTGGCGGCCACGCTCGTGGGTGTGGGTGAGTACTACCACTCCATTCAGATTGAAGGCGCCGAGGGTATCGAGCGCTTCAAGATGGCTGCCATTGGATTTGAAGTGTTGTTCGGTTCACTCACTGTGACCGGCAGCTTCATGGCGTTCGGTAAACTGCAGGAGTTCATCACCGGCCGTCCGATCACGTTCAAGGGTCAGAACTTCTTCAACCTGCTGCTCTTCGCCGCGGCGATTGGCTGTTTTGTGTGGATGATTTTCAATCCGTTCGACGTGCGTGTGTTCTACGTGATGCTCGCGGCCGGATTTGCGATCGGTGTGCTCATGGTGCTGCCAATCGGTGGTGCCGACATGCCGGTGGTCGTATCGCTGCTCAACTCGTACGCCGGCCTTGCGGCATCGGCGACTGGTTTTGCGATCGACAATGACGTGCTGATCATTGCCGGCGCCCTCGACGGTGCGTCCGGATTCATTCTGTCGATCATCATGTCAAAGGCCATGAACCGCTCGTTTGGCAACGTGCTGTTTGGTGCGTTCGGCAGCGTGGTGACGTCGAGCGGAAAAACGTCAGAAGGGCTGGTGGCCAAGAGCATCAGCGCGGAAGATGCCGCGGTGCAGCTCGCGTATGCCGGGCGCGTGGTGTTCGTGCCTGGGTATGGTATGGCCGTGGCGCAGGCACAGCATCAGGTGCGCGAACTCGCTGAGCTCATTGAGAAGAATGGCGGCGAAGTGAAGTACGCCATTCATCCGGTGGCCGGTCGCATGCCGGGCCACATGAACGTGTTGCTCGCCGAAGCAAACGTGCCGTATGACAAGATGTACGACATGGATGAAATCAACGACAGCTTCCACGAAACAGATGTGGTGGTGGTCATTGGTGCCAACGACGTGGTGAATCCAGCCGCGAAGACCGACAAAACGTCGCCGATTTATGGCATGCCCATTCTGAATGTGAATGAGGCGCGCAATATCATCGTGCTCAAGCGCGGCATGAATCCCGGATTTGCCGGCATTGAAAACGAGTTGTTCTTCGACGAAAAAACGAACATGCTCTTTGGCGACGCCAAGACGTCGCTCACCAAGCTGGTGTCCGAGGTCAAATCGCTGTAGCGACAACGCGATATGGTGCCACGCACCGTTACAGAAACGGCGAATGGCATCACGGATCGTGTGAAAAGCATTACAGCGATGGCACACCTGTTCACTGTCTGGCACATTTGCGCCGCGCCCGTTACGACGAGCGCGGCGCTCGCGTCTTCAGGGCACACACGGATAGCAATCCTCGAAGAGTCTCGGCAGCATCGCTCCAGAACTTGAGCGTTTCGCCAAAGATTTTTCGATCCCGCCCCTGATTCCGTGAAACCTCACTGGAGATGCATCGCATGTTCCGTCGCCTTTCAGTTGTTGCCGGCGTGTTTACGCTCGGTCTTGTCTTGTCTTCGAACGCCAGTGCCCAGGCGCTCACCGGCCCGAGCTGCTCCGCAGGTGGCGCGGCGTGTGGTCACACGCTCAACGCGGTCGTGCCGACACTCGTGACGCTCACGCTTGAGAACGCCACGACGGCGCTCGGCAACATCACCGCGGCACAGTTCGACAACGGCCAGCAGGTTGCCGGCCCGTTGTTTGACGTCAAAGCCAATCGTGGCTATTCCATCACGCTCGCGTCGGTCAATGCGACGTTCACCGCGAACGGCGGCGCCAATGCGGCCAAGTCGGCTGGTGACGTTCGCTGGGCGCGAGTCACGGGTGCCGCAGGATGCGGTTCTGCTGGAGCGTACGCGGCGGTGAGCACGACGGCGGTTGGCGTGTACACGGGCACGGCCGGCACGGCGCCACGTCAGCAGCTCTGCTTTGACATCGTGTGGAACTACGCCTCGGATACGCCGGGCAACTATTCGCTGCCGTTGAACGTGAGCGTGAGCGCTCCGTAAGGCACGGCGCGGGCGCTGACGTCCGCGCGATGCACACATGACGGAACTGAAGGGGAGTCTGCGCACGCTGCGGGCTCCCCTTTTGCGATTACGGCGCCGCCGCCGAATCGTCCCGCGTTACGGCCATGGCTCGCTCTCTCACAAACTGCGGAAGACCGACGCGCCGCGTTACCGCGCTGGCACAGACGCGTCTAGTTGCTGCATCCCCGCGACACCTCGGTTTCAAGTATCGGCACCAGCGCGCGGAACTTTAGCGATTCGCGCCCCACCGCATTCATCCCGCCTCGCATGACCGCCCGCCAGCCTGTCCGCACCAATCAGGAACCACGCCCCGATCGCCCGCAGCGCACAAGTGATTGGCGCCGCGTCTTGCTGGCTGCGGCCTGTCTGTTGCTGCCCGCCACAGCGGATGCACAGCTCACCGTAGACGAGCTCGAGCTGTTTATCACGCCATCGGCCACACCTACAGTTCGCATGGTGGCGGTACGCAACGAGACGGCCAAGACCGTGCAGGCCGTGGTCACGATTGAAGACTGGGACCGCGATGAAGCGGGTACGAATCGCTTCTTTCCCGCGCACACCACGAAGAACAGCTGTGCGGCAGGACTTGAGGTGTTCCCGAAATCGATGGTGCTTGGACCAGGCCAGAGTGCCAACGTGCGCGTCTCACTCGCCGCGGGTGAGAAGGTGCCGGCGAACTGCTGGTCGATTGTGTTCCTCGAAAATCGTGCGTCCGCCGTGGAGGCGGGGCGTCAACTGAGCTACAACGTACGCACGGGCATCAAGGTGTACGGCGAATCGACGAGTGCGCTGCGCGACGGATTGATCGACGCGATGACGCTCAGTGATGCGCCAGCATCGCCGCCACCGGAATCCAGCGCGCCGTCCGCAACAAAGTCGCGCCACGTTGCACCGCCTACTCTGCTGGTTGGCTTTCGAAATGTTGGCGACGTGCAGTTGCTTGTGAAAGGCTCAATCGAAGTGCGTCGCGCCGACAACTCAATCGCGCATCGTGCTGATGTCGCCACGTTTCCCGTGCTGCCCGGCTCACGGCGCATGCTGCAACAGGTGTTGCCCGAGCTACCCGCCGGACGCTACGTGATGCTCGCGCTCCTCGACTTTGGTGGCAGTGAACTCGTGGCGGGCCAGCTGGAGTACGAGGTTCGGTAGGTGCCGACTTCGCGCATCGCTTCGCACATTACACGCTGCATGTTCACGGCGACGCTACTGATCGGGAGCGTTTCGCCGTGGCGTTCGGCAAACGGTCAGAGTACGGGCTTTTCGCTCACGACTGGCGCTGTGACCATCCCCACGCCGCGCATGTCGAACTACACCGCGTGGCCTTCAAGTGCGACGGGGCCTGTCACCGATTCTGTTGCCGTCCCATTCACGGTGAGCGTGCTCAATCAGAACAGCACGCGTATTACCACCGTGCTGATTCGCTGCGTCGCCGTCACCGGACCGAAACAGTGCGCCGACGTAGAGTGGCGCAGCGGGCCAGTGGGGCCGTGGCGTGCGCTGACGCAGCTCGACAACAGTGTTGAGTCACGCACAGTGATACCGAACGGATTGAACGATCCGTGGTCGGGTACCATCTGGTTACGGGTCCGGATCGCCTGGGCAGATCCGGCGCCGTCACTTGTGGCCAGCAATATTGCGCTCACGTTGTCGGTGTACCGACCGTGATCGCGCGCGCCGTACTTGCGTTCGCGTTTGGCAGCTCGCTTGCGTTCTCGGCCGCATTCGCGCACGCGCTTGAAGCGGCGCCTCCGAATATTCGGGTGGCACCAACCATTCGCATCACACTGGAATCCGGAACCAGTACTACACTGCGTGTTCCGGTGCCGGCGCTGCTTCGTGGCAGTGATTCGGTGAGTTTTCATGTAAACCGTACGCTCGCCGGTGCGGTGAATGGTGCGGGCGACGGAACGTTCATGAGTACCGATGCCATGGTGCCACTGCTTGTGCGTGCACCGGCGGCGGCCGCAGTTGGTGTGCACCGACTCGCGGACGTGCGATTCTGGGCTGCCGACGGTACCGGTGATCGCGTGATTGTACCGATCGAACTGACGGTTACGCCAAGTACCGATCCAAACGACGTGATGGTCTCGGGGACTCCACGAACAGCCAGCGCTGCCACCGGCAGCGTTCGTATGGCAGCTGGTACTCTGCTCAATGCCGTGCCGCGCAGCATTCATCTGGTGCGCGTCGCACCACCGGCCACGCTTGGTGCGCGCGATTCGGTCACGTACACCGTCGACAAATCGCCTGGCGCCGTGATTGGTGGGCCAACGTCCGGCATTGTGGTTGGCAGCGACGCGCGTGTGACGTTGAGTGTGTCGGTGCCGAGTAAAGCGCTGGCGGGCACACTGCGGCTCGCTGAGGTGCGCTTCGATATGCCCGGTGGCCCGGAAGCGGTACGCCGCGAAACGGTGGTGGTACCCGTGGATGTGATGGTTGCCCCGGTGCGCGCGATCAGCGTCACGCCCGCTGCACCAACCATGCACGCCATGCCGGGAAAAAAGACGGCGGTGCGTGTCGTGGTAGCCAATGGCGGCAACGTGGAAGATACCGTCAGTCTCTCGCTCACCCTGCCACAGGCATGGCGCGGTCGTGTGCAGCAATCGGCGCGCATTGTCTTGGCGCCGGGCGCGACTGTCACGCGAGACATCGAAATCACTGTGCCGCGTGATCACGAGTCTGGTGCATCAAGCGTGCAGGTGTACGCCGCACGTTTCAAAGATGATGCAACATCGAACGACGCCGCACCACGCACACTCTCGCTGCCGGTTGAAGTGCTGTCGGCCAGCCGTGGTGGCGCGTTCGGTCCGGTGCTCGGTTTGAGTTACAACGCGGTGCAGCAGCCGGGACAGGACTATCTCGACAGCTGGGGCTTCACACTCACCGGACCGATCAGCTCGCGCGTGAATGTGAGTGCCGCGTGGACGCAGCGCGCCGTGGGTGGTGCGCCTGGACTCTCGCGTATTGGTGGTGGGCAAGCGTTTCCCACAATCGCGTTCATCCATCCGAACTGGCGTGTTGACGCTGGCAACGCGGCCGCAGATTTCGGTGATATGGCCGGTCTCACGCGCAGCGGCCGCGGTGTGTCCGCGACGGTGGGAGACACCGCGTGGCAGCTTTCCGCACTCGCGGCGCGGCCATTCACGCTTGGTGTCGCGGAATCGGACAACAACGCATCGCGTCTGAACCGATCACTGATTGTGCAATACGGCGGTGTGCTGGCCGGTTTGCGCGCTCGTGCGGTGCGAGGTGGCATCGCGTACACCGCGTCGGCCAGTCACTTGCGTGATCCGCTCATTACGCGTGCTGAACTCGATGCGTTTGCCGTAGGCGCCGAACGTGTTGCTAGTATGGGCGTCGACGCACGCGGCGAACTGGCGTATCGTCGCTGGAACGATGGCAGTGGTGTGGGTGCCGCCGCTGAACTTGGCAATCGTTCACCGCGCAGTGACTGGCGTCTGCGTGCAACGCACGCACCCGGTGGAAGCCGCGCCTTTGCCCGCGCACAAACGGACATCACGTTCACCGGCGGACAGGGCTTGGGCGCGTTGCGCCTGGGTTACCTCGGCTGGTATGCGAGCGACGAAGGTGAGCAGGGTGTGGTGCAACAGACCAGCGGCGTGGGCGTCATGCCGCAGTTTCGCATTGGGCGTTCGAGCAGTCTTGGCCTGGAAGCGCGCATAGGCAGTTCACGCAGTGGTGATGAGGCCGTTCGTCTGTCCACGCTGTCACAGATTGCCGGACTGTTTGGCTCAACGCGTCTTGGTGTGTTCACGGCATCGGCCAGTGCGACGTACACGCAGTTGCAGCGAGATTTCGCGTACTTCGATTCTCGGTTGCCGCGTGAGCGTGAGAATCAACTGTTCTGGTCGACGCAGCTGCTGTGGCCCACTGCATTCGGTACGATTGACTTCTACTCCGCGGTGCAGCGTCGATCCGGCTCGGCGGTGCTTGGCGACGGACAACACGACATGGCGCTGCGCGCTGAGCAGATCGCGCTGCCATTCACCGACAAGCGACTGTATGTCAACGCGGCCCTTGGTCGCACTGTGAGTCTGGGCACCGGATCGGAAGTGCTCACACAGCGCGTGGGATTGGCATCGCTGTTGCCGTTTCAGACGTACGTGCGAGTTGATTTCGAGCGCAATCCGGCGTTCGCATTAAACGGTGCGCGCGGCTGGACCACCGCATTGCGTGTTGAACGCAGTTTTGGCGCGCCCGCGTTTTTGCGTGGTGGACGTGGCATGGGTGTTGTGTTTGAAGATCTCAATGGCAACGGTGTACGTGATCGCGGCGAACGCGGGTTGGCCAGCGTCCTGGTGCGCATTGGTGGAGAAGTGGTTGTAACCGATCGCGATGGCAGCTACCGACTCACTCGTGTGGGTGCCGGAATACCCGAGCTTGATGAACGCTCGCTGCCATTCGGGTTGATGCTTGCGCCGCAGGTCAGCCGCGCGACGGCGGGTGCCCTGCGCGATGGGTCCCTCGATATTCCTGTTGTTCCCGTGGGTGCAGTCGAAGTGCAGCTTGAGATTGTGCGCGATTCCGTGGTTGATGGCACCACACTCTCACTCGCTGGTGTCACGGTAAGTGCGATTGATGAAGCTGGACGTCGACACCTCGCCACGTTACTACCCGACGGTCGCGCCCTCTTCGACGCGTTGCCACCCGGTGTCTATCGTATTGACGTGGACGGTTCCGCGGCGCGCGAGCCGCTGAGTGTACAGGGCGCGTCGCCCACGGTACGGCTTGACGGACAGCGCGCGCGACAGTCCGTGCGCGTGCTGCTCGGTCCCCGGCGTGTGCGCGTATTCCGTGCAACGCCGGTGGAACGTCCCGCGGCCGCAGCGGGTCGGAAATGATTCGCGTGCCTCGTGCGCTCCTGATCATGGTGCTGGTATCGGCGACGGCGTGTGTGAACGCCTCGCTGGAGCCGAACGGCAGCACGGAACAGTGGCGGTATGCAGGCGAGCAGCGTCTACCCGCCGCGTTGCGTCTCGAAGGCGCGTTGCAGCTCACCCGCGTTGGCGGCGATCGGTTCGAAGGTATGCTTGACATTCGGCGGACAGATCCGGTGGGTCAGGTGCAGCGCGTCGCCGGATTGATTGTCGGTCGGCGTAGCAGTGACGCCATGGAGTTTGAAGCAACGCTCGATGGCGCCGTCGTCCGCCACATCGGGCGCGTTTCGGGAGACAGTATTGCCGGAACGTGGTTTCACGACAGCGGACTCGACGCGTCCTTCACGTCGGGCGCGTTTGTGCTGGTGCGACAACCATGAGGGCAACGAGCGAGCGTGTGTTGCACACCGTCCGAGCAAGATTCACGGTGTACTCACGATTCATCTGTGTGATCATGTTCGCGCCCCTGTTGCACAGCACGGCCGCGTCAGCGCAGTCGAGTTGCAACGTGCAGCAGCCGGGACGACGGCAGACGCGCACCTGCACGGTGAGTCTGACCGCATCGGTGCAATTGCCCGTGCAATCGCTCGTGCAACTCAATCGCACCACCACCGATCTCACGGGTGGCGTCGCCGCCGCGTCTGTCGGATTCAGTATCGCCGCCGATACCGGCATTGTGATTGTCGGGCCCACGTTGCGCGCGCAGTCCAACTTTGGAATCAGCGTGACGCTGGTCAACGAACCGATCTTCAGCGGACCAGCATTCAAGTCCGCTTCCGATGTGGACCTCGGCGTGTCCACGATCGAGAACATGTGTACCGGTGTCCAGATGACCCCGCTCAGCGCCAGTCCGATCGCCATTCAGCGCAACGCACCGCGTGTGCTCCTGCAATCGAATGCCGGCATGAATGGTGTGTTGCGCCAGCTGTGCTTTCGTGTACGGTGGATCTTCGCCACGAATCCACCGGGCACGTACAGCCTGCCGCTCACGATCAACGTGACCGCGCCTTAGCCTGCAGCCTGTGCGGCTCGGTAACGGTTCGCGGCCGTCCTCGGCGATGATGTCAGGCACTACCGTTACAACGCCGGAATTCGGGGGCGATTTCCACCCGCCGAGGCTCAACTTCGGCACGCACTGTGCCGATACGCTTCGGCATGAGCTCTGTCTGTTCCTCCCGCCGATTCGCACCTCCCGCCGCGCCGCACAGGCACGTTGGCCTGGCCGGCGTGTGGCTGGCGCTGGCCATCGTGGCGTTGGCGCCACGGGCGAGCGGTGCACAAGCTGCAGGATCGCCGCTACATACGGTGCGTCACACCCTCGTGGGTAGCGTCCCGATCGTCACACGGACGGCAATTTCATCACATTCACGGCCCGGTGTGTCGCTGATGCGTGAGCGGCTGGGTGACGCGGCCACGGCGCAGCTCGCGCAACGCGCCTGGATCGCCACGGTGGATGTGCGCAGCAATGTGCCGGCTCGTCTGGTGGTCGAAGCCGGCGCCCCCGGCCCGGACTGGCAGATTGTTGACGCCAGCGGCCAACTGGTGTCCTGGAGCGCGGAGCGCGTGACGTTGTCCACAACGCAGGCTGCCGGTGTGTACGCGGTGGACGTGATCTGGATTGCACCAAACGTTACCACGCCGCCACCGCCAACAACGCTGCTGCGGCTGGAACCGGCGCCGCCGCACTAACCACGCGCGCGCGCATGCTAGATTGTGGCAACGGATGTTCTGTTTCCGATTGTTGCCACGGAGTGATCACACATGCCCGATATCACGTGCAAGCGCTGCGGACAAACGCGCGCTGGTTTTGAGAAAGCACCGATTGGTGTTGTTGGTGCAACCGCTGAACGGCTGGTCGCTGAAGTCTGTCAAACGTGCTGGGCCGATTGGTTGAAACAGCAGACCATGCTGATTAATCACTACGGCCTGAACCTGATGGATGCGCAAGCGCGCACATTTCTCAGTCGCAATCGTGATGGATTTTTGTTCAAGTCCGGCGACGCAGAAAACGTGGACACGAGCAAGCAGGGCACGATCAACTGGTAGTGCGTGCAGGTGTCGCGCGTGCGAGTTTCGCGCGTGCGCGTTTCGCGTGCACGGTGTACCGTTGCCACAACGACAACGCCCCGGCTACCAAAGTGGCCGGGGCGTTGTTGCATTCACTGCGTGATAAGGTGGAGACGCTCAGCCGTTGCCGGCGATGTAGCGAGCGAAGCGACCACACACCGCGCATTTGAGCGTGACGTGTGAGTTGGTTGGCGGTGGATACAGCGCGGGTTCCCGCGTGATCTCACCGGAACAAGACGGACAGCTCAGTGGCAGGGCACTGCGATCACTCGCAATCAGGTGCAGCGCCTGTGCAGGGTTGTAGGTGTTCGGCCTCGGCTTCCGCATTACCCCCCCTCTTCGGGTGTGCGAGGCGTGGTGCGACCGTCGCACCAGCGCGTCACCCGCATAATAATGATTCCAGGTCCATCTCTCTACTGAGCCATAAGAGAATAACCGTTCAACCAGTGATTGCCGGTTGTTATTCGGTCCCTTGAGTCCGAACCGCGAGTCCGTACGGGTACCCTTGCGCAACGCTGTGACAATGCTGAGGCTTGAAGTACCTATGCCTGTTCACGAAAAATCCGATACCAGCACAGCAGTCCTTCACGAGCCGACCGAGTCCCACGGCATCGTGGCCGGAACGGCGCACCCGCTCGACGTGAGCGAGGACACGGCGGCAGCGCTCAAGCTGTGGGTGGTCCTGTCTCGTGCCCAGGTGGCGGTCAGTGCACACGTGGCCGACGATGTGGCCCGCCACGGGCTTACGCTCACCGAGTTCGCGATTCTCGAGGCCCTCTACCATCGCGGCGCCATGCTGCTGGGCGAGGTGCAGCGCCGCATTCTGGTCTCCAGCGGTGGTATCACCTTCCTGGTGGACCGTTTGGTGGCCAAGGGGCTCGTGGAGCGGCAGGAGTGCCCTTCCGATCGTCGCGCGCGCTACGCCGCGCTCACCGCAGACGGCGAAGCGTTGATCGCTCGCATTTTTCCGGAGCATGCCGCGATGATTGAGCGCGCCGTGGGCGCTCTCACGCCCGAAGAGCAGGCGATGGCAGCGTCACTGCTCAAGCGGCTCGGTCACGGAGCCGCGGCGGCTGAGTTCTCATCGACGCGGGGCGTGTAGCGGTCGCTCAATCAGGCCGACGCGCGTCACGCGGGTCGAAGTACCTATTGCCCACTTGCGCACCACCGCTGGCGAATATATCTTAGTACTGAGAATACAACGTGTGAGCGACTTTTCTATTGGTCGCCATCTACTTACGCCATCACGAGGAACTCCGCCATGAAGTGGGCAATCGATCCAGCACACAGTCAGATCACGTTTTCCGTCAAGCACATGGGCATCTCCACCGTGCGCGGATCATTCGGAACGCTCAGCGGCACGATCGACGAAAACGACGGCGTGATCAGCGGCGCCGATGTGGCCGTGGATGTCGCCACGCTGAACACCGGCTCCACGCAGCGCGATGATCATCTGCGTTCGGCGGACTTCTTTGACGTGACGACATTCCCGACCGCGACGTTCCGCCTCGTGAGCACCGAGCGCAACGGCGAATCGCTCAAGGCGCATGGCGAACTGACGATTCGTGGCATCACGAAGCCCGTCGCACTCACCGGCGAAGTGGGCGGGCCGGCCAAGGATCCGTGGGGCAACACCAAGGTGAGCGCCACGCTGTCCACGAAGATCTCGCGCAAGGAGTGGGGCCTCACGTGGAACGCCGCGCTCGAAGCGGGTGGTGTGCTGGTGTCGGATGACGTGAAGCTGGAGCTCGAAGTGCAGGCGGCGCCGGAAGCGGTCGCGGCGTAACTGCGTCTACGGCGGAACGATCGCGTGGGCGCGTTGTATCGGTAGCATGCATATCACCAAACAGTGACTGCGCGCTATCGGATACAACGCGCTGCGCCGTGTGTGTTACTCGCTGCTCTCGTTGGCATCACACCGCCGCTTGAGGCGCAGCATGCCGGCCTCGTTGTAGATGCCGGTGTTGGGCACTTTTCAAACATCTCGCGCGCGCACCTGGTGACAACGGCGCTGATTCAGGCGGACTTCTTCCAAGTAGCGGGAGTTCGCGTGATTTCCGGTATTGGGGGCACCTTCAACCTGCAAGACCGGTCCGTGCCGGGCGGAACAGGAACACGGCGCACAGACATGGGCACCGCACGACTGGGTTTGGAAAGTCCACCGGTGCACATTCGTAACGCACAGCTGTTCGCGTCCGCATCCATCGCCGGCTCCTGGTTCTGGCATGAATACGGTGGCAGCGTGTCAGAGTTTGGCAGAGTGAATGGCGGCGGATGGGTGAGCGGCATTTATGGAGTGCGCGCGCACTTCGGCGAACCAGATGCACCTGGGCTCTCACTGCGCTACGAAATCAGACCGCGCTACGGAACACTGGCGTCGTGGAATCCATACTTCGGAATTGGGATCGCGTTTTGATGCGAGGCGTGTTTCAGCGCGCGTAAGTCAGCGGCTTACGGGACACACGTCACGTTGAAGGCGAACCGCACGGGATTCTCGCCGTCGCGCTTTGGGTAGAACACCTCGACCTCACTCACGCCCGGAATCTCGCAGAACACGGTGTTACCGGCCGTGATACCCGTGACCTGATCCTGCGAGAGCAGATCAGCACGCGAGTACCGCGGCGATGGTAGCACCGCTCCGCCTGCACCAATGAACACGACGTCGTACAGGCGTGACGTACCGACCTTAAGCGTGTTCGACAAACCGTCTGGAACGGTGCGCACCTGAAAACGCTCCACCGCCGGTGGTGGCACGAGAGTGAGCAACGCAGTGTCGCTGAGTACACCTTCGGTACGCGCCCAGATGCGCGCGGTGCGGGGCAAGAGCGACGGCATCACGCGGGCCACAACAACGCCGGTGTTGTCGAGCGCTGCAAACTCGCTGTCCACATACCAGAGCAGCATGTCGCGCGGCGGACCGGATTCTGCACCGGCACGGAACACGGTCGATAACGTGAGGCGCGCCGTGTCGCCAGTGAGCAACGACGTCGCGCTCACGACCGGGCGCATGGACGCAATGCGGCTTATCACGGCCACGGCCTTGCTCACGGTTCGTTCTTGCAACACCACATTGTTCGGCACGTCGTTCACCTGCACGGCGACGCGTACAGCACGCGGCTGAACCGTGACAAACGGTGCTCCCGCGAGTTCGCTGTTGATCGACACCGATGCGTACTGCGCGCCTTCCTCAACGGTGAACACAAAGCTGCCACCGGCGATGGTCGCGCCCGTGCTGTCAACGAGACGCGCGGAAATCGGTGTGCGTGTTGACGCCGCAATCGTATCCGGCGCCGAGATCACGATGCGCGCGGAACGTGTGGCCGTTGGCGGTGGGCCGGATGTGTCGGGTGTGCCACCGCACGCCAAGAGCGCTATGCTCACGAAAGTCAGGACAGTTGCACCGCGCCGAGAGCCGCGACGCGCACTACCCCTCAAAAACAATATCCCCGTCGTCGTCGATCCCGAGCTCTTGCTCGTTCCCGCAAATCCCGCATTTAAGCGACGCACTCCACACCACCAGCAGCGACTCGCGCAGTGCGGCGCTGCTCGGCTTGACGCTCACTTTGCGCCATGTGTACTCCTTGCAACCGGAGCACGCGTGCGCACGAGCAATACGTTCTGCACGTTCCTGCGTAATGCTCATCAGCCTTTGTTTTCGTCGTCGCGCGTCGCGTCGCGACCGGTGCCGAGCATGCCGCGCATCGGGTCCGGAAAGCCGAGCGATGGAGACGGCGCCGGCTTGCGAAGCGGCGCACTGCCCGGCGATGTGTCGTCGGCCTCACGCGCACGCAGCAGCTCACGCAATCCGCCAAGTGCACCCATCACACCAGATGCTTCCACAGGCAGGAACACGGTTGAGCCTTTGCCCGCCGCGAGTTGTGGCAGCGCTTCGAGGTACTTGAGTCCGAGCAAGTACGTCGACGCTTGTCCATCGGGAAGCGCACCGGCAATGCGCGTAATCGCCGCCGCTTCTGCTTCCGCCATCGCAAGTCGTGCTTCGGCCAAACCTTGTGCGCGCAAAATCGACGCTTCACGCTCACCCTCAGCTTTGCGCACCTGCGACTCACGCAAACCTTCCGCTTCGAGCACCGCAGCGCGCTTGCTCGCTTCGGCGTTCGTGACCGCCGCACGACGCTCACGCTCGGCGCGCATTTGCAGCTCCATGCTCTGCTGAATGTCGCGCGGCGGTTCAATGCTCTGCAGTTCCACACGTGTGACGTCAACGCCCCAACCAATCGATGCTTCTTCAATCACTTCACGCATGCGCGTGTTGATCACATCGCGGCTGGAGAGCGTGGAATCGAGCTCCATCTCGCCAACAATATTTCGCAGCGTGGTGCGCGTGAGCGTTTCGAGCGCGTACGGAAGATTCGCCACTGAGTACGTGGCCTTTTGCGGATCGGCCACGCGGTAGTAGAGTACCGCGTCAATATCGATCGTGACGTTGTCTTTGGTGATTACCGGCTGACTCGGAAAGTTCAGCACTTGTTCACGCAGATCGATGCGCGCCGTGACCGACTGCACCACACGCTTGAGACCGCCGGGATCGGAATCGAAGAATCGCACTTCGATGGATCGTGGGCGCTCAATGAACGGGATGAGAATGTTCAATCCCGAGCGGGCCACACGATCAAAGCGGCCGAGCCGCTCAACCACCATGACTTCAGCCTGACCGATGATTTTCACCGACGAGAAGATCACGGCCAGAGCAATGAGACCAAGTATTGCGAGCGCAAGCACGGCAGAGGCTCCCAGGCAGCGGGTGACAGGCGGGCGCGCATGCGCGCCACTCCTCTCAAACTAACGGGCTGCCGTGTCACTCAGGATCCCCGGACGCACCAAGCGGTGCGCGCGGGCATCCGTTCACTGCGTTATTTGCCGACCCAATCGGCCACGAACAGGTTTGTTTCGCCTTCTGACTTGGCGTTCCGGTTCGACGCCCAGATGATCTTGGTGCCGTCCGGGCTGAACATCGGGAAGCCGTCAAACTCGGGGTGCGTGGTGATCTGCGTGAGACCGGTACCGTCGAGATTCACCACGTACAGGTTGAAGTCGCGGCTACGCGGATTGCTGTGATTCGACGAGAACAGAATGCGCTTGCCGTCAGGCGTCCACGAGGGACCAAAGTTGGCGCCGCCCAGCGTGGTGATCTGCGTCTGGTTGCTGCCATCGGCGTTCATCACGAACAGCTCCACTTTGCTCGGGCGAATCATGTTCTTTGACAGCAGATCGTTGTACTGCGCAAGCTCGGCCGAATCCTTGGGATGGTGCGCGCGATACACGATTTTCGTGCCATCGGGTGACCACCACGGGCCGCCGTCGTAACCGGGCGTGTTCGTAAGACGCTTCACGTTCGTGCCGTCGACATTCATGGTGTAGATGTCGAGATCACCGTCTTTCGTGGACGTGAACACAATCGTTTTGCCGTCGGGCGAGAGAATGCCCTCCGCTGTGTACACACCGTAGTTCGTGAGACGCTGCAGATCGCTGCCGTCGGGCTTCGACGTGTAGATGTCGAACTTGTCGAGCGGCCACACGTACCCCTGCGACGGATCGGGCTTCACCGGGCACGCCGTATCCGCATGATGGGTGGCGGCGAAAAACACACGGCTGTCGTTGTTGTAGAAGAAGCCACAGGTGGTTTTGCCACCCACCGAGATCTGCTTCACATCGGAGCCGTCGGCGCGCATCACGTATTGCTGGTCGCAGGTGCGGCCGTCACGCGTGCTCTGGAACGTGATGTACTGCCCGTTGGCGCTCCAGTACGCTTCGGCGTTTTCACCGCCGAAGGTGAGCTGGCGAACGTTCGCGAGGAACGGGCGCTCCGCCGAATCAGGCTCAATCATCACCATCGGCGAGCTGCTGGGCTCTGCTTCGGCGGTGAGGGGTGCTTCAGCCTCGGGCTTTTCGCCGCAGGCGGTGATCAGGAGCGCGAAAGCGACAGCGCTGAGGGCGCGCGCCGCAGCACGCGAGGAAAGTCTTGGATTGGCAGGCATGCGGGAGCGTAAAAGACTCCCGCGTGCCAGACAATCCGTAGGATCACGGAGTCACTGCCAACGGTCCGGCCGCACTTACTGCGCGCCGCCCCGATTCGCCCCGGTGCGGGCGACCGGCTTGGCCATGTCGGCCTTGGCCGCGACGAACAGCTCACTCTGCGTGTTGCCCTTGCGCAGCAGTTCCATGGCCTTGCGAAGCTGATTGTCGTCCTTGATTTCGCGACGCTTGGTCAGCGTGTCGCCAAAGGCCGTGCGGGCAATGCGCGTTTCGAGGTACCGTTCCGCCTCGCGACGACCGGCTTCCCACGTGGGGCGATCGATCTTGACGCCGGCCGTATCAAGGCGCGTGTAGAAGGTCTCGATCCACTCGGGCTGCAACGTGAAGTCCGGCTTCACTTTGTCTTTCAGCTCCAGGGCGATTTCACCCACGATGCTGAACACTGCACCCGTCTTGGGCAGGAAAATGCGACGCACGGCCTGTTCCGCCGAGCTGATCGTGTCGGGCACGATCATGACGTCAGGCGTAATGCCGCCGCCGCCGTAGACCACACGTCCGCCCGTAGACTTGTACACCGGGCGATCGTTGCGCGACGTATCCGTCACCGCGGTGTCGGCAATCGCATCGAGTACAAACGCATCACCCTGCTTGCGGTCCTTCTGAATGCTGCGGCCGCTCGGCGTATACCACTTGCCCGTGGTGATCTTGAGCGCGTAACCACCGTCGAGCGGATAGAGCGACTGCACAAGTCCTTTGCCGAACGACGTGGTGCCGATCACGAGGGCGCGGTCATAGTCCTGCAGTGCACCGGCCACGATTTCCGAAGCCGACGCGGAGTAACCGTCGGTGAGCACCACCAGAGGGATGTCCGCCGCGATCGGCTGATTTTCCGAGATGAAGTTCTGCACGTCGCCGCGGCCACGAACGCTGGCCACTTCCTTGCCCGCGGGGAGGAAGAGGTTCGTGGTGGAGATGGCCTGATCCAGAATGCCGCCCGGATTGCCACGGACATCGAGCACAATGCCCTTGGCGCCGCGCGCCTTGAGCGACTCGACGGCGTTGGCCACGTCGGTGGTGGTGTTTTCGCTGAAGCGCTCAATCGGGATGTAACCCGTGCGATCATCGAGCATGAGCGTGTACCGCACGGCCGGCACCTTCACTTCGGCGCGGCGGAAGTTCATGGTGATCGGCTCCGGCACGCCGGGGCGACCGAAGGTCACGCGCACCTGTGTGCCCGGCACACCGAGCAGCTTGTTCTGCACCTGCTGTGTGGTCCAGCCGCGGGCTGGGAAGGTGTCGATCTGCACGATCGCGTCGCCTTCCATCACACCGCCGCGTTCCGCCGGTGTATCCGGAAAGACTTTGCCGACGGTGACGTAGTTGCCGATCGGCGTGATTTCCATGCCGAGTCCGGCGTATCGGCCGTTGGTATTGCGGGTGAACTCTTCCATCTGCTTCGGCGTGAAGAGCTCGGTATACGGGTCGCCGAGTTCCTTGACCAGACCGCGCGCGGCCTTTTCGTACAGCGCGTTGGCGTCGAGCGTATCGACGTAGCGCATGTGGACGAACGTGAGCACCTGATCGAGCAGCTGCGCCCCGCCGCGCACGTCGCGCGCCTGCAGCGCGAAGCCGCCAGCGAGCACGGGGACCACGAGGAAACCGGCCACCAGGGCGGTTTTGCGGAATCGGGTCATGCGGGCCTCAAAACAGAAGGGAATTCGCGAACTCGCGCGCGTGCATCACCATGCATCCTGCGGAGCTCTGCGAAAAAGCACAAGGTCTTAGGGATTAGACGTTGTGACCCCCACGAATGTTGCCAGTTCCGCGGTTTGGTCCCTTGATGGTCTCTCGACGCTCGTTACACCAAGGCAATCGGCGCCGCGATTCCGGGTGCGCCAGCAAGGCCGGCATCGCGTGTGAGCAGCGTTGCACCCAGCCCCTCGGCTAGCACGACGTACGTGGCATCGTAGGCCGAGAGGTTGGCGCGCAGTTGCCAGCAGCGGCGCGTGAGCGCGCCGTGCGCATGTCGCGTGAGGGGCAGCGCATCAAGCACCGTTATCGCCTGATGAGCGCGCGGTTCGCTCATGACACCGTTTCGGACAAGTCGCCGCATGACGTGCAGCACTTCGACGTCGAGCAGTTCAGGTGCGTGGAGCTCGGCCTGATCAGTGAGAAGGCGCGCCATAGCGCTCTTGCCGGCCGCTGAGTTCAGGAGCAGCTCAACGACCACCGACGCATCGAGCACCACGGTCGAACTGCGCGGAAATGCGACGGCCGGTGCAATCACCGTTCCTCTCGAGCCTCGCGCAGCATGTGTACGACAGACTCATCCGACTCGACGGGTTCGAGCGCGCCGAGGCGAGCGGCGATCTGGCCGAGCGTGGGGCGTTCGGCCATGCGTTCGAGCTCAGCCTTGATGTAATCGGAGAGGGTCATGTCGGCCTCGGTGGCGCGCAATTTGAGTTTCCGATGGAGTGCATCGGGTACGTGTCGAATCTGGATCATCTTTGGCATGTGACAAACATGCTTGCATGTGATTCACATGTCAACGCGAGCGGCGCAGGCGTTGGTGTCAGTGAGCTGCGATGTGATATGATGGCGGTGCACACGTGGCGGGACGTCACCAAATCATGGCCGTCCGAATCAAACCCGCGAGGGGTTGGGCTACTCTACATCCTCACGTGGGCGGATCGACAGCACGTAGTCCACGAACCACGTGCGGTCATACTGCCGCACGGCGACATCGCGTACGAGGCCGGCGGAGAGTAGCATTTCATGCGCCGGCTGCAGCACGCGCTGCAAATGCGACGGGTAGCGCTGCGAGAGCGGTAGCTGCTCCGCCAGCCGTTCCAGCGGCACGCGCCACGAGAGGCGCCCCTCGGCGCGGGCTACTTCAAGCAGACGGTAGAGCCGGCGTGCCACGGGCGACGAGAGCGCGTGGTAGCGTGAAAGCGACAGCGCTACCACATGGCGCGAAAACAGATTGGCGCGCAGCGTGGGTGAGAGCACCACGCGCGCGTCTCCGGGCTCGCCAGTGGCCAGATTGGCGAAGAGGTTCATTTGCTCCCGTTCGGCGGCGCGTCGACGCTGTACGGACACGCTGGAGAGCAGCGTAAACGACATCTCAGGGCTGTCGCCTGACGCGGCGGTCCAATACGCGCCATTGGACTCGAGCGTGGTGCGTTCGAGGCGCGTGAGCGCCCCGCGGAGCTGCTCGTAGGTGCGTCCGTCGGCGCGGCGACCCATGGACCGTAGAAACGCGTGCAGCGTGAAGGAGACGGCGCCGTCGGCCGGGGTGCCCGCTTCCTGCCAGCGGTGCAGGATCTCTACGTACACGTCCTGATCGAACGTGCCTGGCAGGCGATCATCGGGGGCCGCGATTACACGCCATCGGCCGCCGTTATCGGCGGTGAAGGCGACGGGCGAGTCGTCGGCTGAGTCACTCAGCCGGAATAGCGGCAAGGCCTCGAGGGAGCGATCGAGCACTACTCCGCGAACGGCCGGTCGCCGACGCGCGGCAAGAGTCATCCGGGCGAATTTGGGGAGGACAGCGAGACGGCGCCAGAGGGGCGAGGTATTCTGTCGTACGTTTCAGCAGGTAATCGCCGGTCGCCACACGATGGGAGAGCCACACCGATGAACGTTGCGTTGTACGCGGCTTGCAAAGCAGTGCACGTGCTGGGCGTGGTCGTGCTGTTGGGAAATGCGATCGCGACGGCGGTGTGGAAAGTGATGGCGGATCGCACGCGGGATCCACGAATCGTCGCCTTCGCACAGCGACTGGTCACGCTCACCGACTGGTGGCTCACCGCCAGCGGCATCGCGATGATCGTGATTGGCGGCTATGGTGCGGCGTACGTTGGCGGTCTCGCGCTGTTCAGCACGAGTTGGCTGGTGTGGGGCCAACTGTTGTTCGTGGGCTCCGCTTTACTCTGGATGTTCGTGTTGTTGCCGGCGCAGATTCGTCAGGCGCGTGCAGCGCGCACGTTTGCGAACGGGGGGCAGATTCCTGACGACTATCGCCGCGACGCAACACGCTGGCTGCGATGGGGTGTTGTGGCAACCGTACCGCTGGTGGTGGCGGTGTGGGTGATGGTAGTAAAACCGTCGTAGTCCCTGACGCGCTAGGCTAACTCTATCACCTGCCCACTCACGTTGCGCGCAGCGTTGCTGCACAGAAAAAGCAGCACATCGGCCACGGACTCGCGATCCACGTAATTGTCCTTCTCGCCCATGGACGCCACGTTGGCTGCGGTACGAATCGCGACCGGTGCGATTGCGTTTGCGCGCACGCCGTGTGCGCGTTCGTCTTGCGCCACGCTGCGCATGAGCGTGACCACGGCGCTCTTGGCAGCGGCGTAGGCGGCCATTCCGCCCGCTTTGCCACCCGGCAATGACGCGGTTGAGGCGAAGTAGACGGTTGAACCCTTGCCGCTTCTGAGCGCCGGCAGAAAGGCGCGTGTGGCGCAGTACGCGGTGTCGGCGCTGATGGTGAACATTTTGCGCCAGCCGGCGGGATCACTCGTGTCGAGCGGGCCGGTCATCCCAAATCCGCCGGCGGCGTTGATGAGTGCGTGCACCGCGCCATTCGCGGACGGGTGCGCGGTGAGCACCGCCTGTGCGATGCGCACGGCTTCATCCGCGTTGCTGAGATCACCGGCGTGTGCCGTGGCCACAAAACCAGCGGCGCGCAGATCGTCGGCGCGCGCGTTGACTTCGTCAGGCGCGACATCAAGCAGCGCGAGTGCCGCGCCACGTTCCGCGAACATGCGCGCGATCATTTCACCGGCCTGACCTTTGCGACCAACGCCGGTGAGTACGACAAGTTTGCCCTGATACTCAGACATCTCAGCTCCGTGTACTCAGTAGAGACAATGCGTCGCGCACCGCATGCAGACAATCGGTCAGGCCAGACACGGTGTGATCGCCCATATGACCGATGCGAAAGGCCGAGGCTTTCAGCTTGCCGTAGCCACCGCCAATCACGAAACCGCGCGCAGCGGTTTCGCGCACGACATCCTCGCCACGAATGGCAGGCGGCAACGCGACACACGTGACCGTTGGTGACCGTTCTCCTTCGCGGGCCTGCGTGCACAGCGCGACACCGAGCGCGTCGCGCGTTTCCTCCAGCCACGCGTTGGTGTACGCCGCCATGTCAGCATGACGCTGCCAGCGCGCCACCATCGTTTCGTGCGCAATCGCCTCCAGCTGCGTTGCGGTTGCGTAGAGTAGCGACGTCGCGGGCGTATTGGGCGTCTGATTTTTGTGCACGTACTGCTCAAACTCCAACACATCGAAGTAGCGACCGCGGTTTGGTGATTCGTGCGCGGTGGCGAGATAACACTCGCTCGCCACGCCGAACGCGAGACCAGGCGGTAACGCCAGTGCTTTCTGCGAGCCGGTAAAAATGAAATCAAGCGCCCAGTCGTCGGTCTCAATCGGTGCGCCGGCGACGCCCGTGACAGAGTCCACCAGTGACAGCGCACCGTAGCGGCTGCACAGCGCCGCCAACTCTGGCAGCGGCGTGAGCGCACCAGTACTCGTTTCACTGTGCACCACCGTAACCGCGGCAAACGAACCACCGCGCAGCGCCGCCTCGACCTGTTCGAGTGGCACGATATCGCCCCACTTCGCTTCAAGTACGGTCACGTCACGACCGCACGAGCGCGCGACATCTGCAAAGCGCTCGGCGAATGCACCATTCACCAGCGAGAGAATCGGGCCCGGCTTCGCGCAACGCACGGCCGCTTCCATTAATCCCGTCGCCGATGACGTTGATACGTAAACCGGACGCGCGGTTCGCAACACCAACTTGAGCCCACGCTGAATGTTTGCGAACAGCGCTTCAAACTCGGCGCCGCGATGCGGCAGCATTGGTCCCGATTGCGCGGCGAGCACTGCCGCGCGCACATCCGTTGGGCCAGGTAGAAAAAAGTGTCCGAAGGTCATGTGAGCAGTAGCGATCGTAGTGCGTTGATATCAACGGCCTCATGATCGGCCACGCCTACAACACTCGCGCGCCGAACCACGCCGGTAAATGCAATAAACGTTGCCACAACTTCACGAACCGCCGCATCGGTGGCACCGTCACCGATCATCGCGACCGGCGGGACGATCGTGCCGTTTCGCAACAGCTGCTCTACAACCTGCACCTTGCCCCGCTGCGTAGCCAACGGTTGCTCGCCGAGCAACGCATCCAGCAGATCATTGTTCGCAGACGACGTGAGATCGACCGCGTGCACGCTGTCGTGCGCGACACCGAGATGCGCGGCGAGCGGAAGCAACGCGTCACGAATGCCACCGCTCACGATTGCGGTGCGCACACCCAACGCGTGCAGCTCTCTAACGAGTGACGCCATACCGGGAACAACATGTGCAATGTACGCTTCACCCAACAGCCGAAGCTCATCACGCGTTGGTTGAATGAGCGCCACGCGATTGGCATACACCTGATCGAGTGGTACGTGGCCGTCCATGGCCCGATTGGTGAGTTCAACGATCTGCGCGGAAACCGCAGCGTCACGGCGCGCACCAAGCCAGTCAATGCCCTCGATGGCCGCCAGCGTCGAATCCGCGTCAAACACGACACTCGCAAAGGCCGGCCGAGCCGTCGTGTTGCCACTCATGTGTTCGCCCACGGCGCACTGTTCCTCACAACACATTCCCCGGCGCCAACAATCCATGCGGATCGAGTGCGTGCTTGAGCGATCGCATCACATCCTGTTGCACGCGCGACATCTGCAGTGGCAGCCACTTGCGCTTGAGCTTGCCAATGCCGTGCTCCGCCGCGACCGTGCCGCCCATCTGCACCACGCGCGTGAGTGTGTCGTACAGCACACGCTCAAGTTGCGCGAGCTCCTCGGCATTTCGCGCAATGAAGTTCTGGTGCGGGTGCCCGTTGCCAGCGTGTCCATAAGTGACCGACCGCTCAATGCCCGCGGCATCTGCCAGCGCATGCGCCATGTCCAGGGCACCGGCGAGCGCACGATACGGCACCGCCCAGTCTGTCGACACCTTGCGTCCGCCATCCGCACGATAGCGCGCGCCGCGTTCGTTCATGGTGCTCGGTACGGCATGCCGAAGCCGGCGCGCATCGGCCAGCGCCGCCTCGCCGTCATACACGCGAATATCACCGGTCAGCGCGTTGTGCGCCTCGCCGAGCGCCAACCAGCCATCAAGTGCGGCGTCGGTATCGTGCGCGTGGTCGCCGGCGTCTTCCGTGTACACAATCGCGCCAACGTGGTGGCTCCAGGGTACCTGTGTATCGTGCGCCCGCACGAGTTCTACCGCACGGCCGTCAAAGTATTCCAGACAGCGAGGCGCCACAGCGGCCGAGTGCACGGGTACGTCACTCGCATGGCCGCCGCCGTACGCTGCTTCGCGTGCGCTGACAACAAACGCCAACGCATCGTGCTCGCTGGCAAAGGGTATCGCGAGTCCCACCACACGCTCCGGCAACGGCAGCAAACCCAGTTCGGCTTCGACCACCACGCCGAGCGTTCCTTCGCTGCCAACAAACCAGTCCACCGGATCGTGCGCCATGGGAAAACCCACGGTGTTTTTTTCGAGCGCAGGTCTGCGCACGTCCATTCGTTCCCCATTCGCGAGCAACACGGTGAGTGCACGAACATGCGCGCGTGTGGCGCCATAACGAAACGAGCGCGCCCCGCTGGCGTTGCACGCAATCGCGCCGCCGATCGTGCTCTCTTCTTCACTCGTGGGATCGGGCGTAAACAACAGTCCCGCATGCTCGGCGGCTCGACGTACATCGGCCACGCGCGCACCCGCTTCTACGCGAATCATGCGAGACACCGGGTCAACATCCAACACACGGTTGAGCGCGCTGAGCGAAAGCAGTACGCCATGATCGGTGATCGACGCACCGGTGGTGCTCGACTGGAGTCCGGCGGGCGTAACACACGTGCGCGAGGCATGCGCGGCTGCGAGCACATCGGCAACCTCAGCCACTGAGCGCGGACGTGCGATGGCATCAGCCACAAGCTCCAACCCAGAGACGTCGCGAGCGTAGGCTCGACGCACATCAATGTCGGTCGTCAGCGCATCGTGCGCGAAGGATACTCCGCTCACGACTCGCGCAAAAGCCGCGTGAAGTTCTTCACTTGTCCCGCAACTGCACGATCGAGGCCGAACGCACATCGGGCAGCGCCAGCAACGCCTGCTTCGTGGAGTCATCTACCGTTCCGTCTACCGTAATCGCCGCGAGTGCATCACCACCCTGTGCGAGTCGCGCCTGGTGGTACTCGGCAATGTTGACCTTCGCTTCGCCGAGCACGGTACCCACGCGACCGATGACACCCGGCACGTCGTGGTTCGTGAGCACGATCAACGTTTGCCTCGGGTTCACGTCTACATGGAACGCACCAATGCGTGTCAGGCGCAGCGAATCGGGCGTGGCAATGCCGGCCACGGTGAGTTGTTGCATGCCACCGCCAAGCGATACTTCCACCGCGCGCGGATGTCCGAGCTCCGCCGATACGCCCACTGACAGTGAAATGCCGCGCGCATCGGCCAGTGTGCGCGCGTTGATCAGATTCAGACGATCGGTTTCGAGCACGCCTTCGAGCGCACCAACGGCGGCCGACGACAACAACGCACTGCTGCCACCCGCGAGCGCGGGACCACAGCGTACCGTGAGCTGCGTGATGGCGCGCGTGCCCTGATCGGCCAGCAGCGCGCGTGCAACGGCCGCGCAGCGACGCACCAGCAACATGGCCGGCGCGAGATCGGTCCAGTCGCCAGCGGACGCGGCAACGTTGATCGAGCGCGAAAGATCCTGGCGCAGCAATGCGTCACGCACTCCGAGGCAGACGTCTTTCGCAACGTTGCGCTGCGCTTCGATGGAGTTCGCACCGAGGTGCGGCGTGAGCAGCGTGTTCGGCGCGGTGCGGAGTGGATGATCCTTGGCCAGCGGCTCGCTCGTGAACACATCGATGATGGCGCCACGCAACTGATTCGCGTGGAGCGCCGCCACGAGCGCGTCTTCGTCAATAATTCCCCCGCGCGCCATGTTTACCACTACCGACCGCGGTTGCAAATGATCGAGCTGCTTTTTGCCGATCATGCCGCGGGTTTCTTCGGTGAGCGGCGTGTGTACCGTGACAATATTTGCTTCGCCGATCAACTCGTCGAGCGTGGCCGCGCGTTGCACGCGCAGGGTGGTGAAGCGTTCGTCGCCGATATACGGATCGTAGGCAATGACAGGCATGCCAAAAGCGTGCGCACGCAGCGCGACTTCGCTGCCAATGCGACCGAGTCCTACAATGCCGAGTGTTTTGCCTTTGAGCTCGCGGCCGAGCAAGTCGGCGCGTTCCCACTTGCCATCGGCCATGCCGGTAGCGGCGCGCGGGATCTGGCGCAGCAATCCAATGAGCGCACCAAACACCAGTTCAGCGACGGCCACGGTGTTGCCAGCTGGTGCATTGATGACCGCAATGCCGAGTGCGGTGGCAACATCAATCGCGATGTTGTCCACGCCAACGCCGGCCCGTCCAACCACTCGCAGTTTAGGTGCGCGCTCAAGCAGCTCACGCGTGATGCGCGTGGCGCTGCGACCCACGATCGCATCGTAGTCGCCGATGCGCGCGTGGAGTTCCGCAACCGGGAGTGTCGCCACTTCATCAACCTGCAACAGCGGTTCAGCAGCTAACAGCGCGACGCCTTCCGCGTCGATGTCATCAGTGACCAGGACGCGGAGCATCGAGGTAGGGGTGATTTAGTCGGGGATTTGTGCGCGGCCCACAGCGCCACGCACCGCTTCACGCATTGCGAGCAGCACACTTTCGCGCGCCGCCGGAGAATCATCACGCACATGAATCTCAACACCATCGCTGATCGGCAAGCGTCGCCACGTGGCCGGCGCATCGCTCGTGGTGGTGGTGCCGTTACCGTTCAGCATGAGCGCGGGAGTGAGCGACGTGGCGACACGACGCTCCAGTGCGTCGCCCGTGACCTCGCGCATCTCCTGCTTGATGGCGTCGAGCGTTTGTCCTTCGCGCTGACGAATCTTGATGGAAAGTAACTGCAACAGATGCCGATAGCCGTAGGTCGCGGCCGTGCCCGCGCCTTCCGGTCGATCAAGCAAACCGTTCGCCACGTAAAAGCGCACGGCGCGTGCACTCGGCATGGCGCGTGCCGACGCATTCGTCGGTCGCATTCCGGCGGCGTCAACGAGCGCTGAGGCGTGTGAGGCGAGTCCGCGCGCGTTCCACGGAGCGTGACGCGAGTGGGCACGGAGTAGCGAGACCGGAGAGTCAGCCATGGATCGAGAAAGAGTGAAGATGTGAGTGAGATGGCAGATCGGGGGACGCCGGAGACCTCCACACGCTCAATGCAAAGCCCCATGGAAAAGATCCTGCCACTGTCGCGGCAGAACCCGACCAGTGCAAGAGGCGTGCACCGAGAACGGTTTGTGCATTGCGTTCCCGGCCCGTCTGACGCATCGTCGAGACATGCTGCTCGAGGCGCGAAAGCTCCCCATGGCGGAGCGTGCGGCGGCGCGCTACTTCCGATTCCTGCTGCGCCGAGCCTTTGCTCGTGTGTGGCTTGGGGGCGTCCCATTTCCGGACGGCCCGGCGCCGAGTATTGCGTTCCTGAATCACAGCGCCTGGTGGGACCCCATCCTGACGCTGTTTTTGTCGCGCTCCGTTTTGGGGCGCGACGCGTACGGGTTGTTCCGCGGCGAAGAGTTGCAGCGGTACCCGTTCTTTCGCCGACTGGGTTGCTTCGGCATTACCACGGATCGGCTGGACGACCTGCGCGCCCTTCCGCCCTACGCCAACGCGCTGCTTACCGGCGGCCCGTCGCGCACACTCTGGGTGCTGCCGCAGGGTGAACTGCTGCCGGCGCGCACGCCGCTGGTATTCCGATCGCTGATGGCGCGATTCGCGCGTTCGATTCCCGAAGTGCCGCTCGTTCCCGTGGCCGTTCGGTACGAGTTCCGACTGGACCAGCGCGCCGAATGCTTCGTTCGGGTTGGGGAGGCGATTTACGCGCAGCCCAACGAGACGGCCGCGGCGCTCAGTCGGCGCCTTGAGCAGCGATTGAAGCAGGAACTGGCACTGCTCGACGCTGATCTGGCACAACCAGGCGTGCGCCAGTTCCGGTTGGTACTGGAGGGCCTCGGCTCGCTGAGCGCGCTCTACGACCACACATTCGGTCGGATCCAATATTTGCGCCGCAACGCGTAAGCCGTTCGGCGACTGAAACCGTCGAGTTCTTCGCACACCAGAAGTTGCCAGGCCGCCCACGTGACACTCCCCAGTATCACCACCACCCCGCGGAACAGACCTGACAACCACTTCCGGTGCCGTGAACCTTCGTTGGCACATCAGTCGCATCAACAGCGCGCCGAGCTCAGCTGACGGCGCTCAATCCCGGCACCGTCTCGCGCCGAATCACCTCGCGCTCGCTCGCTCCAAACGCCGTACTCACACCGCACTCATTCGCCAAGGTGGCGATGACATGCAGATCCGCTGGCTTCTCCAGAAAATGCAGCGCGCCCAACCGATGAGCCGCCTGACGGTTGGCGTCATCTGGGTACGCCGTAAGCACCAGAACCGTAGCTTCGTGGCTCACCATTCCAGCCATCGCCATCACCTGGAGCCCACCATCCCGCTTTCCGCCGAGCCGCAAGTCCGTCACGATGAAATCGAACGTTTGCGTGCGTAGCGCCTCGAGGGCGTCTGGCAGTGACTGGGCAGCGACAAGCGCGTTCCCCTCCACGTCAAACAGCTCCACCAAGATGTCCCGGATCGATTGCTCGTCCTCTACCACCAGCACTCGCTTCCAGTCGGCTTTGCTCATGGTGACTGATAGCGCGAGATTCGCGCCACAAATGCGCTGCAGCAGGTAAACAGTTGTCTTTGATCTACTTACGCGAAGACAACATCACATTAGTGATTTTTTTTGCGGCCGGTTTTCGTACGGAGAAATCCACAAACGACCGGAAATCGGTCATCTGATTCCGGTCGGTTCTGTGAGGCGTGTGGTTGGGTGACGACGGGTCGGTGCGCGGACACACGCGCTGGCCAGGTCACAGCTCGGGATGTCGCTTGAGCTTCTCAATCAGTGTGGAGCGAGCGACTCCCAGCAGCGCCGCCGCCTTCGTGCGATTGCCCTCGGCGGAGGCCAGCGCGGCCTGGATGGCGCGCCGTTCCGCCTCCGCCAGGCTCAAGGCTGCGGTCTCCGACGCTGCCGGCGCCACTGACGTGCTCAGTCCCAGATGCTCGGCGCGAATTGGCGCGCCGTCGGACAGAATGCTGGCGCGCCACAGCGTATTGCGCAGTTCACGGATGTTGCCGGGCCACGGATATTCCATCAGCGTGTGCAATGCTGATGGCGACAGAGAAGCCCCCCTGGGCAGCAATGACGCGGCGAGTGTCGCTATTTCGTCACGACGATCACGTAATGGTGGCAGTAAAATCGTGAGAACTTGCAGGCGGTAGTACAGGTCTGGACGAAACCGACGGGCTTCTACGGCCTCCCGCAGCGGTTCGTTCGTTGCCACCAGAAGCCGGGCGGACGACCGAAGCGTTGTCGTGCCGCCCAAGCGCCGAAAACTGTGGTCTTCGATCACCTTGAGCAGCTTGGGCTGCACTTCCAGAGGCATCTCCGCCACTTCGTCAAGAAAGACCGTTCCGTCGCCGGCTACTTCGAGCAGGCCGCGCTTGGCCGTTCGCGCGTCGGTGAACGCACCGCGCTCGTGCCCAAACAGTTCGCTTTCAAAGAAGGTGCTGGTGAGCGAGGCGCAGTTGATCTCCACGAATGGCGCGTCGCGCCGGGTCGATCGATCATGGATCTGCCGGGCCACGTACCCCTTTCCCGTGCCGGTTTCCCCCTGCAGCAGCACGGGCGCGTCAGGGTTGCGCGCCGCCAGCTCGACCAGCTGCTCAAACGTTCGGGGCAGACTCGCGTTCGGGAGCGAACCATCAGACGGGGCATCGCGCCCGCGATCGCGAGCACGGAGTACGGCCAGCTCCTGCCTGAGTCGACCGCGCTCCGACGCACGCTCAACCGATGCGGCGAGGGCTTCGAGATCCACCGGCTTTTCGAGCACATCCACGGCACCGCGCTGCATGGCGCCGACCGTTGTGGGCACATCGGCAAAGCCTGAGAGCACGATAACGCCAATGTCCGGGTCGTCAGCGCGCAGCGCATCGAGCAGCACCAATCCACTCGCGTCAGGCAATCGAAGGTCGAGCAAGACAACGTCTGGCGCGTGTTCCGCCGCCATCGCACGCGCGCTCGACGCCGTGCCCGCGCCTCGGGCGGTGTAACCAAACGTTTCGAAAAACTCCACCAGCGTCTCGCGTACTGTCTCGTCGTCGTCTACGACCAACACACTCAGGGTCACGAGGCCGCCGTGGGCGGAAGCGCCAGCGTGACTGTGGTTCCCATCTCGGGTGCGGAGTCGATGTTGATGGAGCCGCCATGCTCGTCGAGAATGCGCTGGCAGAGCGCCAGGCCGATACCGGTGCCGCCAGGCTTGGTGCTGTAGAAAAACTCGAAGACGTGTGGCAGAACCTCGGGTGGGATGGCGGGGCCACCGTTGGTAAGGCGACAACGCCAGCTACCGTTCGGCAGCAAACCAGAGGTCAGGATCAGATCGCTTCCGGACGGAGCGGCGTCGACGGCGTTGACCAGGATGTTGAGATAGACCTGGCGGAGTTGTTCCGCATCAATGAGGCACCGAACGGGCTGTTCAGGGCGCGTGCGACGAAGCTTGAGCCCCGAGTTGGACAACCGATCGTGCTCTGCCTCCAGCACCTCGTCCCACAGCGCCTCAGGATCACCCGGCTGCAGATGGGCCGTGGCTGGCCGGCCAAAGTCCAGGAGCGACGTCACCATTTTGTTGAGGCGATCAACTTCGCGCAGAATCCGAAGCACGTTTTTTTCCACCACCGGATCTTCGCGGGCCCGAAAGCGCAGCAACTGAGCGGCCGAGGAGATACCAAACAGTGGATTTCGCAGCTCGTGGGCCACACCGGCCGCCACCTCACCAATGGCCTCGAGTCGGCGCTTATGCTCCACGCGCCGCACCAGCCAGGCGCGCTCAATCGCCACCGCGGTCTGCGCCGCGATCACCGAAATGACGCGTTCTGCTTCGTCGAGCTGCTGCGCGGAGTCGAGGGCCTCGGTGACGAGCGTGATGGCGCCAAGCACTCCCTCGGCGCTCGTGAGGGGCACGGTCAGTTCGAGTCGCCCTTCTACCTCGCGTAGCACCACCCTGCCGCCGGCCAGCGCCTCCAGCCACGACGGCATCAGTCGCGTCTCGAGCGCGGCGCCGTTCCCGGCCGAACCAAACCCCCATCGATGCACGATGCGAATCGCCGCCGTCTCGTCATCAGCGACCGCAATGACCACGCCGGTGCTCGGGACGGCGCGACGCACCTGACGCGACACTTCTTCGTACACGCGGCCAACATCGATCGCGTGCGACAGCGCGATACCCGTTTCGATGAGGGCTTCGCGCGAGCGATGGCTGGCGGTGATGTCGACGGTCGAAAAAACGAATCCGTCCACACCGTCCGGCCCGGACAGCGCCGAAATGTGCATCAGGAAAATGCGCTCTTCTTCGGGCGACGAGCAGGGAAACTCCCAGCGCACCATGGGCACCCGCTCTTCCCGAAGCAGGGTCATCGCCCGTTCGATCTGCTCGCGCGACGCGTCGTCGGCCATCGCGGCAAAAATCGAGCAGCCGATCATTTCTGCTTCGGCCGCCAGTTCTTCGGCGCCGTTGTCCGACGCAAAACGCGACCACGAACGATTGGCCGCCGTGATGCGACCTTCGAGGTCGACGGAGTACACGGTGAGCGGGAGCGCGTCGAGGACGCGTCGCGAGAGCGGCGCTTCGTCCAGCCGCTCAACAGGAGGTATCACGCTTGGCGTCATATCGGAATACTACGCCGCCCGACCCCGGGTTGCTCCGTGATCGGGCGGCTGAGAGTGCTGACCAGGCCGCGTCTCAGCGACGCTTTGGCTTGGCGGCCTTCTTTGCGGCGGGCTTCTTCGCCGGCGCCTTCTTCGCGGCGGCCTTTTTGGGGGCCGCTTTTTTCACTGCTGCTGCTTTGACCGGTGCCTTCTTGGCCGGGGCCTTCTTCATCGGCGCGGCCTTCTTGGCCGGCGCCGCCTTTTTCGCAGGTGCCTTGGCAGCCGGCTTGGCCGCCGGTTTGGCCGGAGCCTTCGCCGGTGTCTTGGCTGGCGCTTTGGCCGGAGCCTTGGCCGGAGCCTTGGCCGGAGCCTTCGCTGCGGCCTTGGCAGGTGCCTTAGCGGGTGCTTTGGCGGGGGCCTTGGCCGGAGTTTTGGCGGCTGATTTCGGTTCCGCCTTGGCCGGGGCCTTGGCTTCGGCCTTCACCGGCGCTGGCGCTTTCGCGGCCGGAGCCGGCTTGGGTGCGGGCGCTGGCTTTGGTGCCGGCGCCGGCTTCGGCTCCGGGGCAGGCTTCGGCTCCGGCGCCGCCTTGGGCGCCGGCTTGGGCGCAGGCGGCGCCTTGGGCGGCTTGGCCGCCTTCGGGGCCTTCATCGGCGGACCGTCGTCCTCGTCGCCCAGATCCTCGTCGCCGAGATCTTCGTCATCCACACCGTCTTCGTCGTCTTCGAGGTCGTCCGCGCCGTCGTCATCAAGGTCGTCGGTATCGTCGATGCCGAGATCGTCATCGGCTTCGACCTCGTCTTCCACGATCAACGGAACGGCGGTCTTGGTGCGTCCAGGCGGACGGCCACGGCGAGCCGGAGGACGACCAAAGATGTCTTCCTCTTCCTCGACGTCGTCCTCCTCTTCCTCGGTTTCTGTGACGCCGTAATCCTCGTCCTCATCGTCATCCGAGTCGTCCGCGCTATCCCAGAGGCCGTTGCCGTCTTCCTCATCGGGAATCCGGTAACTGTCCTCCTCCTCGTCGTCATCGTAGGAGCCGCCATAGCCATCAAGGCGAGCGACTGGCTGATCGCTCTGGAGAAACGGATCCTCTCCGAATACTTCGTCACTGCGCGGCATGACCGCCTCCTCTCGGGTAACGTCGAAAACAACTCTGCACCAAAACCATGCACCCCCTAGTACTTGAACGGAAACGCCGAGTCAAGTCTGGGGATCAAAATCGGGTGGCGGCAGGACCGGCAGAGTCAGAGTAATCGATGTACCAACGTTCTCCTCAGATTGCACCTCGAGTGTGCCACGGTGCGTCTGCGCAATGCCGTAACTCACACTCAGCCCCAGGCCGGTGCCCACGCCAAGCGGCTTGGTGGTGAAAAACGGTTCGAACAATCGACGCTTCACATTGGCCGACATGCCGGAGCCCGTGTCGCCCACGATGACGCGGACCTGATCCCCATCGACGCGTGTGTGCAGGGAGAGTATTCGAGTCTCCCGTCCGTGCATGGCCTGTTCCGAGTTGACCACGAGATTGAGCAACACCTGCTGCAGCCGTTGCGCGTCGCCCTCCACATGGGGCCGCGACGGATCGAGGTCGAGATCGACCGTCACACCGAGCGCACGCGTTGTGTACGCGCGCAGTCGCAGTGTTTGCTCGACCAGCTCGTTGATATCAACCGGACCGGTTGCCGCGTCGGCTTTGCGCGCAAAAATGAGCAGATCGCGAATCACCGCCGTGGCGCGATCGCTTTCGCGCTTGATCAGCTGCACGGATTCGCGATGTTCATCAGAGAGCGCGTCTTCCAACAACAACTCCGCAAAGGCTGAAATGCCGGTGAGCGGATTGTTGATTTCGTGGGCAACGCCGGCCACGAGTTCGCCGAGCGCAATCATTTTTTCAGAATGGCGCAGCTGCTCCGCAATCGCACGATCGCGCGTCACATCACGCACGGAAACAACAGCGCCCGTTGTCTGACCGGCTTCAGAGCGCAAGCGGCTCACCGTGAGCACGGCGGCAAACTCACTGCCATCGCGACGGCGATGCCTATGATCGCGCGGTTCGATTTCGTGTTCTGCTGACACGAGTAAATCGTCGCCGCTGTACGGTTGATCAGAGGCGACAAAGTCGCTGAACGGTCGACCAATCAACTCTCCCGTGCTCCAGCCGTACTCGCGTGCCGCGGCGGGATTGGCATAACGCACGATGTTGCCTTCAACAATAAACACGGGGTGATCGAGCGTCGTCAGCGCTGTGGCGAGCATGACCTCGCGTTCGCGCGCCTGACGTTCTTCTTCATCAAGCAGCAGGGCGTCAATAGCCAGCGCGAGTGATGCGGAGACGCGCTCCAGCGTTTCGCGTTGCGTGTGGCTCCACATGGCGTCCGGCGTGGCGCTCACGAGCAACACGCCGAGGGCGCGGTCACGGGCCACGAGCGGCAGCACGAGTGCGCGCTCATCCGGCACAGCGTCGCGCAACGGCGCTGGCGCTTCACTTCGCAGACTCTCCAGCTCAATCGGGAGTCCGTCCGGTGTGATGCCAAGCACCCCGCGCAGGCCAGCTGGACGATGTCCGAGCAATGACGCGAGCGATCCGTGCGCGCCAACGTATTCGAGACGACCGTCTCGCGCACGCGCCACACCAATCGCTTTGCCTGACGACGGCACAATGCGCTCAAGAATTCCAAGCAGCGATTGCACGCCGGCGAGCAAACCACCATGCGCAAGCGCGGTGCGCGCGACATCGGCCGCTGCCTCTGCACGCTGCTGTTCGATTTCACGCTCGCGCGCGAGATTGTCGAGCCGTTCAGCGCGATCCTGCAGGTCGCTGACGTGCTGCGCATTGCGCAGCGCCACCGCCACCTGCGACGAGAACGATTCGAGAAACGCACGCTCGGCCGCGTCAAACTCACGCGTGCCAAGAAAGCGAATGCCGATCGAGCCAATCACGCGACCATCCACGCGCAGTGGCAACAACGCCAACGCTCCAATCCCAGCGCGCCGCATGGGTTCGGTAACGGCGAGCTCAACCTCGGTGCCCTTCAGCATGTCGTCCACGAACGCCGGCACGCCGGCCAGTACGACGTCGGCGAGCCGGGTTTTCCAGAACAGACGCACCACGGTTTCGGGATCCATCGTCCCGATGCCCGTCTGGAAGGACAACTTTACCGTGCGCGTATCAACATTGACGTCGTAGATCGCCACGCCACCCGCGCCGAGCAACTCGCTCATGATATTGCTGATGCGCTGGTATACGGCATCGGGTGTGCCGGCATTGGCGAGGGCGTCGGCCGTACGTGCCAGCACGGCGTGTCGGCGCGAGGCGATCGCCGCTTCATGCGCGCGCGCCTGCGCATCGGCTGCGGCACGCTCGGCGCGCTGCACCAGATGCGCGTCGCGCAGCGCGACCGCACTGAACTCCGCCAGTCTTTGCAACAGCGACGCGTCGCTCGCGCTGTAGCCACCCGGTTGCGCCGAGTTGAGCAGCACCAGCAGACCATCAATGCGACCCTCAAGCACGATCGGCGCTGCGGCCAAATGACGAATACGCAGCGCATTTCGAAAGCGCGGATCAACACGCGGATCGTTCTGGCCATCGTTTGTCAGCACCACGGTACCCGTGGCCAGCACTTCACGAAAGATTGACGGCGCAGGCATGATCTGAAATGACTGTCCGTCGTACGGCAATGCGATGCCGGACGGTCCGACCACATGATACACATCGTCGCGCAGCTCGAGCACGCAGGCACCTTCCGACTGCGTGAACTCCTGCGCCGTTTCGGCGAGCTGTTCGAGCACACGTCGTGTGCTCGGCGTGCCGCTGGCCATTTCGCGCGCCAGCTGCAGCAGTGCGTCGAGCTCGCGCCGCTCACGGATCACAGCGGCGCCGGTCATGCCTTATTTCTGGCGCGCGCGTTCAAGGGCTAATCGGATCTCAGCCGGGTGCTGCTCGTACTCGGGCAGCTGACGCGCCGTTTCCGTATCGATCACGCGCAGCAGTTTCTGTTCGTAGTCGCGCGCGCGCGCCTCATCGTTGTTCAGCCGTGCGGCGCGGATGCCCAAAATGATGCCGAGCAAATGGTTGGCGTCGGTGCGGAGAATGGTGTCCGACTGCGCGAGCGCCATATCGGGAAGTCCGGCCGCTTCGGCGATGCGCCCGGCGTGATAGCGCCGGTCAAGATCGATGTTCTCAAGCAGTTCGTGCGCCGGCAGCGCCATTTGCGCAAAAATGAGGACGGAGTCGCGCGCCCCGCGCTCGTCATAGCCCATGATGCGTTCATAGAGCCGGTCAGCCCGTTCCTCAGGCGTCATATTCGCAATGTCGGGCGCCCGGGGTCCACTTCCGGGTGCGGCGCCGCCCAGGGCCGGACCGTCGATGGCCTGCGTGGGGAGCGCGTTGGCGGAGCCGTCGATGGCGCTGCCCTTGGCCGCGCCGAAGTTGCGGCCGGCCACCATGGCCACCAGCGCCATCAGCGCAACGAAGGCCACGCCCCACGGCAGGACGCCCGCGAGGCCACCGCCCGTGCCTGGCGCACCGGCGGCTACGGCGCGGGCGATCGGCACGCCCTCACCGGCTGGCGTGCCGCAGCGGTGGCAGAAGCGGGCGCCGGCTGAAAGAGGGGCACCGCAAGCGGCGCAGAAGCTGCCAGGGCCAAGAGGGCTCCCGGTCGAAGGCGAAGTCGAAGCAGTCATGTGACCCGGAAGTTAGGCGAGCGGCCCGCGCACTTCCATTGATGATCGGCAGGTTCTAGAGTGTGATCGGCGCCTTGTATGCGCCGCCTGCTTGCTTCGCCCTTCTCCCAGGCTCGTGCCCCGCACTCCCCGATCCCTCGTGCCCGCTGATTTGAGCGGTGCCACCGCGAGCGACATTCTCGAACTGGCCGACTCGCAGCAGGTTCGCTTTCTGCGCTTGCAGTTCACGGACATTCTTGGCGTGATCAAGAATGTGGAGATTCCGTCGTCGCAGTTCAGGAAGGCGCTCAAGGGCGACATCCTGTTCGATGGCTCGAGCATTGAAGGATTCGTGCGCGTGGAAGAGTCCGACATGCTGCTCGCGCCGGATCTGAGCACGTTTCAGGTGTATCCGTGGGGCGATCCGGCGGCGCGCGTGGCGCGCCTTATCTGCGATGTGAATCACCCGGACGGTACACCATTCGCGGGTGACCCCCGCGGTGTGCTACGACGTCAGATCGCAGCCGCCGCCGAGCTTGGTTTCACCATGAACGCGGGCATGGAAGCCGAGTTCTTCTTGTTCAAAGCCACGGCCGATGGTGGGCCATCCACGACCACGCACGATGTCGGCAGTTACTTCGACCTCGCGCCCATGGATCTGGGTGAAGAAGCGCGACGGGCAATTGTGGACGTGCTCGAGCAGCTCGGTTTTGAAGTGGAAGGTGCGCATCACGAAGTCGCGCACGGTCAACATGAAATTGATTTCCGCTACGCCGATGCCCTGCGTACGGCGGACAACATCGCCACGTTCCGATTCGTGGTCAAACAAGTGGCGCGACAGTTTGGACTGTTTGCGTCGTTCATGCCCAAGCCGATTGTCGGGCAGAACGGCAGCGGCATGCACACCCATCAGTCGCTGTTTCGTCATGGACAAAACGCATTCTGGGATCCGCAACGTGAGTGGGAGTTGTCGATCACGGCGCTGCACTACATTGGCGGATTGTTGCGTCACGCACGCGCGTTGTGCGCGATTACGAATCCGATCGTGAATTCGTACAAACGACTGGTGCCGGGATTTGAGGCGCCAGTGCACGCGGCGTGGTCACTGCGCAATCGTTCGCCGATGATTCGTGTGCCTGATCGTCGCGGCAGCGGCACGCGGCTTGAGTTGCGCACGCCGGATCCAAGTGCCAATCCGTATCTCGCGCTCGCGGCCATGCTGGCGGCGGGGCTTGACGGTGTGCGCACGGAAGCCGATTGGCGCGAACCCGTGCACGCGAACATCTGGGAAATGTCGCACCGTGAACGTCGTCGTCTGCGCATTGACGATCTGCCACGCACGCTCGACGAAGCGTGTGATGAACTGGAGAAAGACGAAGTGCTGACGAACGCGCTTGGTGACCATGTGACCGAGCATTTTCTGGCGGCGAAGCGAACGGAGTGGCGCGAATATCACATGCAAGTCACGCGCTGGGAGCTTGATCGTTATCTGGCCCGCTACTGAATGCCATGACTGCTCCCGTTGCTTCTTCACGTGCACGCCTCTCAGCTGAACGACGGCTGCCGTCGGCGCTGGTTGGTTTGCTGGCCGTGGTGCTCGTGACGACGGCGCTCGCGTGGGGTTTTCTTGGGCTCTCGTTGCGCAGTCTCGAAAGCGTGTTTCATGATCGTGTTGAAGCGCTGGCGTTGCTGCACACGGTCAATGATGACATGACACACACGCTGGTCGATATGGCGGTGAAGGTCGACCGTGGACTGGTGTCGCGTGACAGCGCCGTGATCGCCGTGCGTAGCGCACGCGAGCGTGCGGAATCGTCGTGGAGCGCGTACCTGCACACGTGGTTCACGCCTGCTGAATCAACACTTGTTGTGCAGATCACGCCGACCATCCAACATGGTTTTGTGGTCGCGCAGCGACTGCAGGACACGTTGGTGGCATCGGATCGCACAACGCTCACGCCTTTTATCAACGGCGATTTTTTCCCCGCGTTTGATGCGTTCAGTCAGTCACTGCGTGAACTGGTGGCGTTGCAGGTACGTGTCACGCGCGAAGCGTATACGGTTTCGCGCGCGCGGTTTGGTGTGGCGCGTCAGGCGTTCCTGGGCGCGATCGTGGCGGCGTGCGTGTTGGTGATGGTCGCGTTGCTGGCGGGCACACGCCGGACCACCAGCCCGGTGCGACGCTGGACGCGGTGAGTCCTGCCGTGCTGCTTTTCAGATGTGCGGCCGTGAGTGTGCCGCACCGTATCGAACTTCCCGGATAGATGATGCTGCGTACTCGCGTTGTACCATTGGTGCTCTGCCTCGCGCTTGTCGCCTGTGCAGACAATTCGGCGTCCGACACATCCGTCACGAACCCCGAGCCGGCGGCCGTTGCGCTGTCGTTCACCGACGCGGCGCCGCTGATTGTCGCGGAGGTGGAAGAACTGCATGAAGACGTGGACGGACGTGTGTGGATTGCGTTGTACCAACAGCCCGGATTGCTGCGCGCAACATTCGGTGAGTCAACAACGGCGGATACGATTGGCGCACTCGGCAATGCTCCGGGTCAGTTTCGCATGCCCTTTGCGGTGATGGATGCGCGTGACGGCGGTGTTGTTGCACTCGACGGCGTGGCAAAGCGGATGGTGGGATTTGCACGTGACGGCGCGGCCGATTCTGTGTTTACCATTCCGGAGCAAGTGGATCAGTTTCTGGTGCGCCGTGACACACTCGGAGCCCTGGTGTCGGCGTTGTCGAGCGCGGCCCGCAATGATTCGGTGCCGCTGGTTCGTGTGTCCGGAAACACGGTGGATACAATTGCCCGCATTCATGTGCCCAAAGCCACGGTGACCATTCCGATGGGGCAGCGCTCATACGTGGCGCCACCGGAGTACGCACCGCGTGACTTGTGGGGGGTGCTGGCCGACGGCACCGTCTGGATTGCGCGCGGTGGACCGCATCAGATCGACTACCGGATGCCCGACGGGTCGCAGACGATTGGTGGTCCACGCGCCTACGCGGCGATTCGCAGTACCGACGCGGACAAGGGCTTCCTGCGCGGCCTGCCAGCGGGACCATCTGTGGCGCAGGACGCCATTCAGTACGCGCCCACCAAAGGGCCTTTCATCGAAGCGCGGGCGGCGCGCGATGGCGAGGTGTGGACCTGGCGGACGCAGGCGTCGCCCCGTCAGGAAGAGCGGTACACAGTGTTTCGGCCGGGTGTCGCCGAGACGCACGATGTGAGCGTGCCGCTCTACCACCGTGTGGTCGGCCTGGGCGCGCAGTCGGTGTATCTGGCGGAGCGTCTGGACGACGGCCGCTGGCGTGTGACACGCCACGCGCGCCCACGATTCGACTAGGCTGGCGGGGCCGGGACTTGCCCGAGGCGCGCGGGTGATTTAGTGTATCCTAAATAACCTTCTAGGAAACACTCATCCATGGTTTTGTCTCCACTCGTTCGCTCGTGTCGCCGCCGCCCGCTCGTGGTCGGTCTGATGGCTGGTTTCGGCCTGCTCGCGCTTTCGGCGCTGGCGCTTTCGGCGCTCGCCAGTGTGGCCCACGCAATCCCGTCAGGCGTGGCCGCCCAGCAGCCGGTACTCGCACCCGGCACCGTGAGCGGTGTGCTGCTTGAGGAGAATGGCACACCCATTACCGGCGCCCGCGTGCAGCTCGTGGAGCTGCAGCGACACATCATTACTGGCGCGGACGGCCGGTTTGTGTTCGGCGCTGTGCCGGCCGGCAGTTACCGACTGTCGGTGATGCGCATTGGCTACGCGCCGGCCTTGCAGACGATTCGCGTGGACAGTGCACCGGAGCGATTGCGCATTACGCTGCGCGAGGGCCGCGTCGAGCTGAGTGCGGTGCAGGTGAGCGCGAGTCCGCGCGCGACCACTCCGCTCACGGCGCCGCAAGCCATGGCCACGCTGGGCGGTGAACCGCTGCGCGAGGCGCAGGGACGATCGCTCGGTGAGACGCTTGAACCGGTGGCCGGCGTTCGTTCGATCAGCATGACAACGGGCATCGGCAAGCCGGTGATTCGCGGTCTGTCGTCGCAGCGCGTGATCACGCTCGACAATGGACAGCGCGTGGAAAGTCAGCAGTGGGGAACGGATCACGCTCCGAATCTCGAAACGCGCGATGCGGAACGCATTGAGATCATCAAGGGACCCGCGAGTGTGTTGTACGGTTCTGACGCGCTGGGTGGCGTTGTGAATGTGATTGCGCGTGCGCTGCCCGATGCCACCGGTCGCGCACCGTTCATGACGACCGGTGTTGCGGCGCTCTACGACGCGAATCTGCGCGGTCCTGAAGCCACGGTCACGCTGGAAGGCGGCGCTGGTTCGCTCGGCTGGCGCGCATCAATGACGGGTCGGGCGATGGGTGACATGCGCACGCCCGATGGCGCGTTGCTCAACACCGAAAATGAAACGTTCAATGCGCAAGGCGCGGCTGGCGTACGAGGGCGCTGGGGCAGTGTGTCCACGCGTCTTTCACGCCGAAGTGAACGCATTGAAATCTACGACGATCCGATCGCGGCACCCGGCTATTCAGGATATCAGCGCATTGTGAGTGATCGGGCCAAACTCGAATGGCGTGTGCCGGTACGCGACGGTCGCGTGGAGCTTGATCTGGCGGGCGAGCGCAATGTGCGGCGTGAGTTTGACGCCGTCGACGCAGACGACCATGTGCTCGGCCTGACCGCGCACACTGGCACGCTCACCGCGCATTGGTTGCCCGAAGTGCGCAACGCATTTGGTGGTGAATGGCAAGGCATGCTGGGTGTCGCCGCGATGGGACAGTCGTTCAGAAAATCCGGAACCAGCACGCTTATTCCGAATGCCTCAGCGAACAACCTTGCGCTCTACGGCTACGAGCAGGCGACGCTCGGCAAACTCACACTGAGTGTTGGTGCGCGATGGGATTCACGCACGGTCGCGGCCGAGCGAGATGCGGTCCTCGCGCTCGAACCAACGCGTCGCACGTGGAATACGTGGAGCGGCAACCTCGGCGCGACCTACGCGCTGCGAGACGATGTCGCACTCGTGGTTGCGGTGGCGCGCGGCTTCCGTTCGCCGTGGTACAACGAACTGTTTGCGAACGGATTCCATGAAGGCACGCGGGCCTACGAACGCGGTAATCTGCAGCTCGATCTGGAAACGTCGCTCAATGCAGATGTTGGTGTGCGCGTGCGTCAGCGTTCGTTCACGCTCGATGCGGGTGTCTACTCGAACCAGGTGCGGAACTACATCTATCTGCGTCCGTTTGCCACCACTGGCCGCGTGTTTGATTCGCTGGAGGTCGTGCAGGGCAACGCCTGGCTGCGCGGCGGCGAGGTGGCCGCCACGGTGCAGCCCACGCGCTGGCTCACGCTCGACGCTGGCGCGGACCTGACGCTCGGTGACAATCGGTCGGCCGGCATCCCGCTCACGTTCGTGCCGCCAGCACGCGCCACGTGGGGGGTGCGCATCACGGATCCGGGGCGCCAGCGTGGCGGATGGCTGCCGGGGTCTGCCTTGCCGTATGTTCGGCTCCACGGCGAGTCGCATGCGACGCAGTCACGTCTGGATCCGATTGATATCGCCCCGTCGGGGTTCACGTTGTGGCACGCGAGTTCCGGTGTAGCGCTCGCCACCGCGCGCGGACCCGTGCATGTTGATGTGGTCGTTCGGAACCTGACGAATCAGCGGTATCGTCCGTTCCTTAGTCGCTACAAGGAGTTTGCCGATGCTCCGGGTCGCAGCGTGCAGTTGCGATTCAGCGTCGGACATCTCTGATCATTGCCTCGCGGTGCGAGGCGTCCACGCCCTTCACCGCACACCCGACTGCATGATGTCGAACCCGCGATTTCGCATGCTCTCCCTCATGTTGCTCGGCTCCGCGTTGTTGCTCGCGTTGCTCGGTGTGTACTTCATGGCGGCACGACAGAACTACGTAGTCGGTGCCATGATCATGTTTGTGGCCGTGAGTGATGTCGGGCTGGCCATGTTTTTTTCTCGTCGCGCCAACGGGTGAGCGCGGTGATGGAACAGGTCCCCGTTGATTCGATGCGCATTGGTATTGTGACGGTCTCTGATCGCGCGGCAGCTGGCACGTACGAGGATCTCTCGGGGGCGGCCATCCGTGATGTGTTGTCACGCTGGATCGCGTCGCCCTTTACCGAAATGTACCGGTGTATTCCAGACGATCGCGCCATGGTGGAAGCCACGTTGTTGGAGCTTGCCGACTGGCATCAGTGTCGATTGATCATCACCACGGGTGGCACCGGACCCGCGATTCGCGATGTGACACCGGATGCAACCATGGCGGTGTGCGAGCGGCTGTTTCCCGGCTTTGGTGAAGCGATGCGAACGGAATCACTGCGTACGGTTCCTACGGCGATTCTTTCGCGACAAGTGGCCGGGTCACGCGGCACGTCGCTGATTGTGAACCTGCCAGGCAAACCGGCGTCGATCGAAGTGTGTCTGTCTGCGATCTGGGCGGGCGTTGCCCCCGCGTTGCGCCTACTTGGCGGATCAACCTTTACCAACTCGGACCGCGCCCCGGTGCGTGGGCCGCGCGCGGAGAGCGGGACCGCGACCGCGTGAGCGACGCGCCAATCGTGAGCTGGGTGCTGGATCCGGTGCTCGCCGGATTCGAAGCCGTGACGATGCCGCTGCCCAGCGCAGACGATGGTACGCTGGTCGCCACGCTGGTACGAAAGCGCGCGCGAAACGGCAATGGTCGTGCGGTGCTGCACGTGCACGGTTTTGTGGACTACTTCTTTCACGCGCACGTCGCACACTTTCTGAACGCGCGCGGGTGGGATGTGTACGCGCTGGATCTGCGGCGTTCCGGCCGCTCACTGCGCGCGGGCAATCGACCGTACTTTGTGCGTGACCTGCGCGAGTATGATCAGGAAATCACGCTTGCGATTGCCGTGATCACGTCGCAGCCGGGCCACCGGCTCCTGTGCCTCACCGGTCACTCCACCGGCGGCCTCGCCGCTGCGCTGTACATGCACAACGGCGCATCGCGCGATCGCGTGCAGGCCTTGGTGTTGAACAGTCCGTTCATGGACTTCAACGCGAGTGTGCTGGAGCGCGCCGCGCTGCTTGCGGTTACGACCATCGGCCGCGTGCTCACCACCTTGCCGATTCCTGGCGTGCTCTCGCCGGCGTATGTGCAGAGTCTGCACCGCGATTTTCGCGGCGAATGGACGTTTGATTTGCGCTGGAAGCCGGAACGCGGATTTCCTGCCTACGCGGGCTGGATGCGTGCGGTGCGTGCGGGCCACGCGCAGGTGGCGAAAGGGCTCGCTATCGGCGTTCCGGTACTGTTGCTGCGCAGTGCAGAATCCCTCAAAGTGCGTGGTTGGGACGATCGCATGCATGTGTGCGATGGCGTGCTGAATGTCGAGCAGATGCACCGCGCGGTGCCACAACTTGGTCGTTCGGTCACGGAGGTTCCGATCGCGCAGGCCGTGCATGATGTGTTTCTCTCGCGCGCGGCCGCACGGCAACAGGCGCTCGCGACGTACGGCGACTGGATTGACGCTCTCTCTGTGCCCCTGGCGTTGCCGCGGCGAGGTTCATGAGGCGTGAGGTGGCGGCTGAGCGGTGCCTGCCATCAGATTGCGTCAGGTTGTTTGACTGTCTCCTGGAGAACACTGTGACGCTGTCCCCGGATTTATTGGCGCTGCTGGTTTGCCCGAAAAGCAAGGCGCCGCTTGAGTACTACCCTGGCCCGCCGGAAGTGCTGGTGTGCCGCGAATCGAAGCTCGTGTATTCGGTGCACGACGGGATTCCGATCATGCTGGTTGACGAAGCGGCGCCGCTCGATGAGGCGATGTATCCGCCGCGAACGAGCTGAACATGGATGCGTCACGCGCGCTACTCGATGATCTCGTCCGCATCTTTGTGCGCGACTTGCAGGCCGTTGGGCGGGAAATCGACGCGTACAACGATGACGAAGGGCCGTGGCGCACGGTACCGGGCATGAGCAACTGCGGTGGTACGCTGGTGCTGCATCTGGCCGGCAATTTGCGAGGGTTTATTGGCGCCGCGCTGGGGCACAGCGGGTACATACGTGAGCGTGATGTCGAGTTCTCTCGTCGCGACGTTCCCCGCGAGGAGTTGCGCGCTCTCGTTGATGCGACGATCGCGGAAGTTCAGCAAGCGTTCGCGACCTGCGAACCGGCTCAGCTTGATGCTCCATTTCCCGTTGCGCTCGGCGGGCGACATCCAGACACGCGGATTTTCTTGCTGCACCTCGCCGTGCATCTCGGTTACCATCTCGGACAGTTGGATACACATCGGCGAGTGGTAACGGGCGATGCTCGCTCCATCGATGCCGTTGCTGTAGCGCCACTGTTCACCTAGATCGCCTGGGGTATTGCACGCGATGACGGAGCACTTGCCGCACGATCAGGACCCGCAATACCCGATTGCGCCGTGGCGACGGCGCCTGCACGACATCATTTTCGAAGCGGACACGAGCGCTGGCCGCACGTTCGATCTCGTGCTGCTCGTGAGTATTCTGGCCAGCGTCGCCGTTTTACTCATTGAAAGCGTACAAGCGGTGCAGGCTGAACACTTCCGCACGTTCTACCTGCTGGAGTGGGCGTTCACGCTGCTGTTTACGTGCGAGTTCGTGTTGCGATTGTTCGCCGTGCGGAAGCCGTGGCGTTACGTGCGCAGCTTCTACGGCATGGTGGATCTGCTCGCCATTCTGCCCACCTACCTGAGCCTGATTGTTCCAGGTGCGCAGGGGCTCGCGGTGGTGCGGATTCTCCGCATGTTGCGTGTGTTTCGCATTCTGAAGCTGTCAGCGTATCTCGCGGAATCGTCAGAGCTGTGGCAAGCCATGATTGCGAGTCGTCGCAAGATCACCATTTTCTTATTCACGGTCAGTACGGTCGTGGTGATTGTTGGCGCACTCATGCATCTCGTAGAAGGTCCGGCGAGTGGATTCACTGATATCCCAACCTCGGTGTACTGGGCGGTTGTGACGCTGACGACGGTGGGCTACGGTGATGTGGCGCCGATTACGCCGCTTGGTCGCTTTCTCGCGGTGCTCGTGATGCTGCTGGGATACGGCGTGATTGCAGTGCCAACCGGCATCGTGACATCGGAGCTCACCCGTACCGCGCGTGAGCCTGTGACGAATACCGCGTGTCCCGACTGCGGCGCCGAAGGGCACCGCGCCGACGCCCTCTATTGTCGGCGTTGTGCTGCCAAACTGGGTGCCTGATTGTGAACGACGTCGCGCGCAAGCGTTCACCTGATGCAACGCAGCGTGTGCTGGTGCTGTTCGCGCATCCAGCGGCGCACCATTCGCGCGTGCACCACGCGCTGCTTGCCGCTGCGCATGCGGTTGACCACATCACGGTGCATGATCTGTACGACGCGTACCCGGATTTTGATGTCAACATCAAGCGGGAGCAGGAGCTGCTGCTCGCGCATGATGTGGTCGTGTGGCAGCACCCGTTCTATTGGTACAGCACGCCACCACTCGTGAAACAATGGCAGGATCTGGTGCTCGAGCACGGCTGGGCCTACGGGCGCACGGGCCACGCGTTGCAGGGCAAGGTATGGTGTCATGCCGTCAGCGCTGGCGGTGGTGAGCAGGCCTATCAGGAAAGTGGGCGCAACCGACATACGGTGCAGCAGTTGCTCGCGCCGCTGCAGCAAACCGCGCAACTGTGCGGCATGCGCTGGCTGCCGCCATTTGTTGTGCACGGAACGCACGTGTTATCCGATGTGGATCTGGCACATGCCGCAGCAGACTATGGACGCCTGTTGCGTGCGTTGCGCGACGGACACGTACGCTTTGACGCGGCCGAGACATTGACGCGCATCAACGCGGATTTCAGCGTCGCACTCGGAGACTCACCATGAGCGACGGCGGATTGCTCTTTCAGGCGTTCGTGTTTCTGGCCGCAGCCGTCGTGGTCGTGCCTATTGCCTCTCGGCTCGGGCTTGGCAGCGTGTTGGGATATCTGCTGGCTGGTGTTGCCATTGGTCCGTTCGGACTGGCGCTGATTGGCAACGACACCCAGGATCTATTGCACTTCGCCGAGTTTGGCGTGGTGATGATGCTGTTTGTGATTGGTCTTGAGCTGCAGCCCTCGCTGTTGTGGCGATTGCGTGGTACGCTGCTCGGTATGGGCGGGCTGCAAGTGGTTGGTACCACCGCGGTGGCCGTTGGCATTGCGCTCAGCATTGAACAGTCATGGCAAAGTGCGGTGGCAATCGGACTGATCCTGTCACTGTCCTCCACGGCGATTGTGTTGCAGTCGTTGACTGAACGCGGACATATGAAAAGTGACGCTGGTCAGCGGGCGTTTGCGGTACTGCTGTTCCAGGATCTGGCCGTGATTCCCATGCTTGCGCTCTTGCCGCTGCTCGCCGCACCGGGTGTGGTGCCCCCCACGGTGGATGGCGCGCACGCTGGATGGATTGATTCCGCGCCCGCATGGTTACGCGCGATCGCGGTGCTGGGAGCGGTTGCCGGTGTGGTGCTGGGCGGACGGCTGGTTGTGCAGCCAATGTTCCGCTTCCTCGCTCGCACACGGTTGCGTGAGGTATTTACGGCGGCCGCTTTGCTGCTTGTGATCGGCATTGCGCTTCTGATGCAGCTCGTAGGCTTGAGTCCGGCGCTCGGCACGTTTCTGGCCGGCGTGGTGCTGGCCACGAGTGAGTTCCGCCATGAGCTCGAGAGCGATATCGAGCCCTTCAAGGGTTTGCTGCTCGGTCTGTTTTTTCTGGCGGTTGGTGCAAGTATTGATTTTGCGCTCGTTCGCGAACAGGCCATGACGGTTGGTGCCCTGGTGGCGGCGCTCGTGCTCTGCAAGGCGCTGGTGTTGTTTGTGCTTGGTCGGGTGTTCCGTATGGGACTCGACCAGAATCTGTTGTTTACGGTAGCGTTGGCGCAGGGCGGCGAGTTTGGCTTTGTGCTGCTCTCGTACGCCAGTCAGAACGCGGTGCTGCCGGCGCCCGTGGCAAGCGTACTCGTTGCTGCGATTGCACTGTCGATGGCGACCACGCCGATCATGTTGTTGGCGTACGAGCGTCTGATTGTCCCACGCATTGGCACACCGCGTGCTGTGTCGCGTGCCGCCGACGAGATTCACGATGAGTCCGCCGTGATCATCGCCGGTTTCGGACAGTTCGGTAGCACCATCGGCCGGTTGCTTCGCTCACAGGGAATTCGCCCAGTCGTGCTCGAAAGTGACTCCGATCGCGTGGAGTTGTTACGGCGACTTGGTCTGGATGTGTACTACGGCGATGCCTCGCGTCTCGAGCTGTTGCACTCGGCCGGCATAGAACGCGCGCGCCTGCTGATCATTGCGCTTGGTGACGATGAAAAAACACTCACGCTCGCGAAAGTGGTGCGTGAGCGATATCCAAGGGTTCGAGTGCTTGCTCGCGCGGTGAGTCGCTCCGGGACCTTTGAGCTGTTGCAGGCCGGTATCGATGATGTCTATCGTGATACGACGGACACCGCGCTTCGTCTGGGGCGGGATGCGCTAGCGGTGCTCGGAACACCGCGTCATCACGCGCATCGGCTGGCGCAGTCGTTTCGCCGTCAGGACGAACTGATTGTGCGCAACCTTGCGGCCACGCGACTTGAAATGTCCACGTATGTGGATCGGCTTCGCGGCGATATTCGCGCTCTCGAAGACGACCTGCAGCGTGAGTTCGGTCCGAATGCCGAACCATTGCGCGACGAGGCATGGGATGATGCGACACTGCGTTCCGAGGCGGCGCAGCGTGCCGCGCAGGGCTAGTAGCGCGAACCGGGAATCGTAACGTCGGTATCGGCGAACGCTGTGGCGAAACGCTCGTGCACCCGTCGTGCTTCATCGGTGCGACGTTGCGCGTGCAGTGAGAAAGAAAGGCCAAGCAACGACCATCCGTTGTCCGGATGCTGCGAGAGATCATCCAGGTACGTACGTTCAGCGTCGGCGGCACGACCGGCGGCAAGCAGTGCCATGCCGAGTGCCTGGCGAACAGGGTATGGCCACACGAGGGCTGCATGTGGGGCCAACTGATCCTGCATCACAGCGGCGCGCTCAAAGTAGGTGACGGCCAGGCTTGGACGTGCGAGGCGAAGTGCGATTTCGCCCTGGAGCGCGTGATCGGCGAGGCGAATAATGTCGCGTTGCAGCGTGGTGGGCACTCTGCGTGCGAGATCGCGTAGTGCGCCCAATGAAAGTTCGGCGTCGTAGGTGCGGCGTCTCGCGGCAAAGGCCACGCCACGTGCATACATCGCCAACGCGCGTGCAAAGGGTGTTGACGATGCCGGAATCGGTTCAGCGAGCACCGCGTTCCAATCACCGAAGGCAGCCAACGTTGTGGTGGTGAGCACCAACGACGATTCGCACCACTGTTCTTCACGCGACAGACTTGCCGCAATGCGCGCTGCGTCGCGCGCAGACGCCACGGCCACGCGCTTCTGGCCACTCATCATGGCCGCGTACGCGTGCGTGTGCAGCATCGCGGCCCGTGTCTGCGCGTCTTCGCGCAGCAGCGCAAACGAGGCGGCATCACCCCAGCTTCCGGCGACGGCCTGGAGCGCACGTTCCCCCGCGCGTACTGCTTCGCGATACCGTCCCGTGCGGATGTACAGGTTGTTCTGCAACAGCGTGGCGCGCGCGAGTCGGGGCGTGTGTTCAACCAGTCGTTCTGAGCAGTCGACTGCGCGTTCGGGAGACAGCCAGTAGTGCAGGTGCACCGTGAGCAAGCATGCGCCAGGGTGGGACGGCGAGCGTGCCAGTACGCGTTCCAGATCCTGCTGCACTATTCGCAGGTCGGATCCGAGGCTGCTGGACATCCGTACGTTTGCTCGTGATGACAGTGGCCACAACGCACTGCCGCGCGCCAGCAGCCGCGCCTCCGCGTGGAGTACGCGCAGCTCGTCATCGTCGGGAAACGTTTCGGCGAGTTGCGCCAATGCGGTGGCATAACCGTGCCATGCTTCGGCACGACGTACGCCGGGTGCGAACGATTCAGCGGTGACACGAATGAGCGCGGCTTCGCGCGGTGCGAGACGACGCATTCGACGCTGCGCGCGAAGCAACGCGTCGTGCGCGAGCGCTTCGCGAACATCACCCGCGCGTTCTTCGCTCCCGGCGATCGTGTCTGCCCAATCGGATGGTGGTGCCGGGAGGCCGGTGCGAACGAGCGCGCTTTCATGGTCCAGCTGCCGCGCCATGGCTTCGGTGCGCAGCATCCACGCGACGCCCCACGCGCACATGGCGCAGGACGGATCCAGCTGTTCGGCCGTCGCGAAGGAGCGCCGCGCCTCCACGCGCTCGAGCGCCCAGGCGAGTCGCATGCCCTGATCGAAATAGCGCTGCGCCAGTGGATTCGCCGTGGTGATGACGTACCGATGATCGCCAAGATCACGATACAGTGGCATGACGTCGGACACGGAACCCGGCGCGATCGCCACCACGCTACACAGCATATATCGTACCAGTCGGCTGGATTGATCAGGACGGCAGATGCTGGTGAACATGGAGGTGGTGTGGGCTCGGGTGAACTACATATATTGCGGTTCGTGTCCGGAAATCCCGACATGTCGCCCCGACTGAACGGTTCAGACACGTCGCCCCCGATGCCATGCCGTCACTCCCCGACGAATCTGCGGCCAGCGGTCACGTCACGCTTCTCCTTGACCGAGTACGGCAGGGAGATCATCACGCGCGCGAAGAACTGTACCCGCTCGTGTACGACGAGCTGCGACAGATTGCCAATCGTTTGCTCGGTCGCGAAGCGCCTGGTCACACGTTGCAGCCAACCGCGCTCGTGCATGAAGCGTACCTCAAGCTGTTTGCACGATCAGCGCCCGAGAGCGCCAACCGCGCGCACTTTCTGGCGATCGCGGCCCGTGCCATGCGACAGGTCCTCGTTGACAATGCTCGACGTCGACGCACGGCGCACAAGGCTGAACCGTTCCTGACTGTTCCCGATGGAGAGCCTGCAGTGTCGCCGGATGAACTGATTGCGCTTGATGACGCACTCACGCTCCTCGGTGCGCAGGATGAGCGTCTGCGTCAGGTGGTGGAGCTGCGATTCTTTGCCGGCTGCACGGAAGAAGAGATCGCGCAGGCGCTCAACGTGACAACGCGTACAGTGCAGCGCGACTGGGCGAAAGCGCGTGCGTGGTTGCACGCCTCGCTCACGGCAGGAAACGCGACCGAACACGGGCGCGAAGGCGGCTGACCGTGGCTGCGCAAGACGGCGACGCGCCGAATCGTTGGCGCCAGCTCGCTGACCTGTTTGATCACGCGATTGATCTCGATCCGGTCGAGCGGTCCGCGTGGGTGACCGAACGTACGTCGCATGATCAATCGTTGCGTGATGATTTGCTGCGCATGCTCGCGGCGCACGATGAACCCTTCGGTGTGCTGGACAAACAGGTGGCACAACCCGTGCCGCAGGGCGACACATTGCTTGAGCGTCTGCGGCCGGCGCTGCATGACCGCTACGTGATCTCACGAACACTCGGTCGCGGCGGCATGGCGACGGTGTTTCTGGCGCGTGAACTCAAGCACGATCGCAACGTTGTGATCAAGGTGCTCGACCCGGTGGTTGCACGTGCGTTTGGCGCGCGTCGCTTCCACGAGGAAGTGCGCATCGCGGCGCGACTGTCACATCCGCATATTCTCGCGCTGATTGATTCCGGCGATGCGGACGGACTGCTGTACTACGTGATGCCACACATCGACGGCGAGACGCTGCGCGAGCGGTTGCACGCGCGCGGCGCATTGCCGATGAGTGAGGGGATTCCACTGTTGCGCGATGTAGCGGATGCGCTCGCGCACTCGCACAGCCGCGGCGTGATTCATCGCGATCTCAAGCCCGACAATATTCTTTGTGCGGGCGGGCATGCGTATCTGCTCGACTTTGGTGTGGCCAAGCGCGCGGCATCTCAGGGTGGTGCGCGCCTTCGTCACGAAACAGACGCGGGTCACGCGATTGGCACGCCCGGGTATATGTCGCCGGAGCAGGCGTCGGGTCAACGCGTTGACGAACGCTCCGATGTGTATGCGTGGGGACTCGTCGCGACAGAAACACTCGCGGGCATCGCGGAGCGCGGTGCACTCGATGAACGCACGGTTCCGGTCACGCTGGCAGATCTGATCAACCGATGTCTGTCGATTGACGCGGCGGATCGACCGTCATCGGCGCGGGAGATTGTATCCGCACTCGACGCGATGAGTGGCGCATCGCACGCGGTCACGCAGGTGCAGGTGCCGCCGCGTTCACGCTCGCGCGTGCTGTTTGCGGTTGGTACATTGGCGCTGATCGGTGCGGGCGCGTCGGCGTGGTGGCAATCGCGCGATGTGCCTGTAGTGAGCAATGAGCGATTGCCCATGCCGGTGGCTGTCGCGCCACTGCAGAATGAAACGGGCGACTCCACACTCACCGTGTGGGGGCGATTGGCCAGCGATTGGCTCACGCAAGGGCTGGAAGAGACCGGTGCGGTGACCGTGGTACCGTGGGCGAGCGTGCGTTCAGCCGCCGAGCAATCTGATGACGCCGTATCATTTGATGTCGTCACCGCGCTGGCGCGTGAAGCAGCGGCTGCAACGGTCGTGAGTGGCAGTTACTATCTGGTGGGCGACTCAATTCGTGTGCAGCTGGCGGTGAATGACGCACGACAGCGCCGCAGCCTTGGTGCGCTTCCCGCACTCGAAGCACATCGCGATTCGCTTTCGTTGCTCATGCGAATGATGCGCGATCGATTGCAAGGTTTTGTGGCCTTGCAGCTCGACGATCGTGTGCTTGCGCCATCAGCGATCGGGCAGGTCCCACCAACGTACGAAGCGTATCGCTCGTTCGATCGTGGCCTTGAGCTGTACACTGGCCAGCAGTACAGCGCAGCCGCAACCGAGTTACGTGCAGCGTACGCACGCGACACGACGTTTCTGGCGCCGCTCATTTTTGCCGCGATGGGACATTGGAATACCGGCGAACTCGAATGGACGGATACGCTCGTGAGTATGCTGCAAGCACGGCGAACACGACTCACGCCGTACGCCGACGCCATGACCACACATCTCAGTGCGCTGCTGCAGAGTGATGGTGAGCGCGCGCTGCAGGCCATTCGAACAGCGGCTTCGATTTCGCCCGGATTGCGCGCTGAATACAGCGTGGCGCATCACGCACTGGCCATGAATCGGCCGAAAGAAGCACTCGCGGCCCTGGAAGGGGTTGATCCGGATCGCGGACTCATGCGCGGCTGGTCGTCGTACTGGACGCAAATTGCGCACGCGCATCACCTGCTTGGCCAGCATGATGCCGAGTTCGTCGCCGCCACGCAGATGCGTCGACGCTATCCGCAGAACCGAGCGGCCGAAATCTTTGCCGTACGCGCCCTTGTTGCCGGTGGAAAACTTGCGCAGGTCGATTTGCTGCTCGATTCACTCTCCCGATTGCCAGCCGATGTGTACTGGTCGTACGGCGCGGCACTCGTGGTGGCCGGAGAAGCGCGATTGGAGAAGCAGGATACGGCGCGGGCTAACGCATACTTTAGCAAAGCGGTGCGATGGCTGCGTGAACGTCAGGCACTCGAACCGGAAGACCGTGGCGTGCTGGCGTGGCTTGGCAACGCGGAGTACCAACTGGGCAATGATCGTGAAGCGGAGCGCATCTATCGTGAGCTGGTTACGCTCTTTCCCGATCGTTTGCGCTACCGTGGCTGGCACGCCGTTGTGCTCACGCGACTGAATCGCCACGCGGAAGCGCAGCGAGCGCTCGGGGCCCCGCCGAGATATGCGCGCGGAGAATACACCACGTTCCTCGCGCGTATGGCGGCCGTTCGCGGCGAATCGGCGCGTGCCGCATCCCTGCTGGAGCAAGCGCAGCGCGAGGGGTACACGCGCTGGCCATGGTTTCCGAGCGAAACGGTACGAGACTTTTCCCCGATCCGCGCTGATGCGGACGTCGCGAGACTGATTCCGTAACGAAGCGGGCCGGTCGCGTGATGCGCTGCTGTTCCGCGCCACACCGCTGGGTCGTCCTTCCGGAAAGCCCGCGCTTCGGCGGGCCTCTATCTCGTCCCGCCTCGTCATGGCCATCACACAACGAAAGTCGCGCCCGCTTTATCGCCTGCTGTTGCTCAGCGCGACCATCAGCGTGGTGCTGCCGCTTATGCAGGGCATGGCCACGGGCGCAATTCAGGGCGCCACGCGGGCGCTGTTGATCGCATCACTGCTTACGGTTGGCTTTCTGGGTTTCCGGTTGATGCAGCAGCGCGTGGCGCAACGCGCGTCTGTGCGCCGTGTGAATGAACTGCTGCGCTTCTTTGACGACATGAGTCTGCTGCGCGCCCGCGCGCAGGCAGCGCGGGCACTGTTGGCTGGCGAACCGGCCAACGAAGTGGAGCGTAAGGCGCTTGTTGCCGTGAGTCAGTGTCTCGCTGAGCTGGCACGTGCGGTCGCTGAGTCCACGGCGGAAGGACGCAGCAGTGTGTTGGCACATCCGATCGTGGGTGCGTGGCTGCGCGCGCTGGCTGTGACGCCGCAAGCGCTCTCGTACGACGAAGCGCAGCGGGCGGCGCTCAAAACGCTGTTCGTAGACGTTGGTGCGCCGTCCAATCGCCGTGAACCACTCGACGAAGGCAGCCGCGCGTTGCTCGAGCGTGATGCGGTGTTGTTTCGCGCGGAAGAAGCGGAACGAATTTTCTAGTTACGCGGGCTGCGCGGCGAGTACGCGCCGCCCCGCAACGCGACTGACCACAAACATGGTGACGATGTTGAGCAGCAGCGCCAAGGCGCCGATGTTCAGGTCAGTCACATACACAGGCCAACTCGGCAGCAGTGTTGCCACGGTGGTACCCGATAGCGTTACAATGCCAACCACGGCCACGCCCACAAGTATTCCGCTGATCGCGCCCGCTGCGGTGACGCGCGCTTTCGGCCACAACGCGGAGATCAGCGCCGGAAACAGCTGCGTGACGAGTGCGTAGCCCATCAGCAGCAACGTGACCAGTGTGTCGCCGCCACGAAACGTGAAGAACAAGGCAACTGCCGCCACGACCGGTACGAGCAGGCGCGCAAATGTGATGGATGCGCCGCCGGCGCCGTTCACGGTAGGCCGCAGCATGCGTGCCAGCAGTGTGGCCGTGGCCATGAGAATCATGGATCCAGGGACAAGCGCAGTGAGCAAGCCTGCGGAGCCTACGATGCCCACGACAAACGGTCCGTAGGTCTCGCGTGTGATGCGAAGTAGCGCCAGATCGGCGTCGCTCCCTTCCAGACCCGGCACACTCAGCAGTGCGGCAAAACCCACGAAAAACACAAACAGCAAGATGAGTTGATACAGCGGCATCAGCGCCGCATTGCGCTTGAAAACACGCGCGTCTTTTGCCGAAAAAACTGAGCCAAACGTATGCGGCCACATGTAGAATCCGCACACGGTGAGCAGCACTGTGCTCATGAACCAGGTTGGTGACAGCCCCTGCGCCGGCAGCGTGAGAAACTCAGGACGTTCGCGCGCGATCTGTTCAAACATCGGGCCGATTCCGCCGTGCAACGACACAGGCAGTGCAATGCCAAGTCCTACGACCACAACGAGCACGAGCACGTCTTTGATGGCGGCGGTCATGGCGGAGCCGTGAATGCCGGCGAGTACCACGTACGTGACCACCGCGGCGGTACCAATCCAGATGGCCATTGTGGTGCTGATTGCACCGTACGACGACTCGGAAACAATGATGCCGAGTCCCTTGAGTTGCAGGACGAGATAGGGAATCAGGGCAATCACGCTGACAATCGCCACGACATTGCCGAGAGCGCGTGAGTTGTAGGCTTTGGCAAAGAACTCGGCTTGCGAGACGACGCGCCATTCGGTCGCGCGTCGCCAGATGGCCGGCAGCAGCCAGTACGACATGATGTACGCAATGGAACCATACGCAATGATGTAAAACGCGGGCGCACCTTTTCCGTATGCCCAGCCGCTGCCGCCGAGAAACGTGAACGTGGTGTAGATCTCGCCGGCGAGCAGCAGGAACACGAGCATCGTGCCAAAGCCGCGTCCGCCTACACTCCACTGTTCGAGCGACATGTTGCGCGCTTTGCTGACGCAGAGGCCGAGTGCGAGCAACAGTGTGAAGCCGAGCAGCGAGAGTGAGATGATCATGCGCGGTGGTTGACGCCTTGGTCAGCGAGTGTATTCGCTCGTGCGTCCGCGCGCTCGTCGAGTATGAAAATCAGCGCCATCACCGCTGAGGTGACCAACACCCAGCCGGTAATGAACGCAAGCAAAAACGGCAGGCCGAGTACAAACGGCTCGACGCGGTTGGCAACGAACGGGGCCATGACAATGCCCGTGGCGGGGAGCGCAGCAAGCCATCGCCACGGTCGGCTGGTATGTGGCTCGCTGGTCACGCAGTGAGCAAGTCGTGCGTGGCGGCCACCATGTAGCGCAGTCCGATGTCGAGCGAGCGTTCGTCGATGCTGAAGCGCGGATGGTGATGCGGAAAGGTGATGCCTTCCGGCACATTGCCCGCGCCGATGAACGCGAAGACGCCAGGGGCCCGTTGTTGATACGCTGAAAAATCTTCGCCGCCCATGCTGGGTCGCATTGGTTCTATTGCGTTTTCGCCGAATGTTCGTGCGGCGACATCGGTGAGTCTTGCCGTGAGTGCCGGATCATTGACTACCGGCCGATATCCAAGCTCGTACGTGAACTCACAGGTGGCGCCAAATCCTTCGACAATGCCGCGAATCAATCGCTCCATACGCTGCGGAATCTGCTTGCGTAGTTCAGCATTGAACGTGCGTACGGTACCCGAGAGATACGCCGAGTTGGGGATCACGTTGAACGCGGTACCGGCAATGAACTGCGTGATCGACACCACGCACGGATCAAGCGGATCGACCATACGTGATACCACTTGCTGTAGCGCCGTCACGACCTGTGCACCGATCGCGATCGGATCGACGGTGTCGTGCGGGATCGCAGCGTGTCCACCTTTACCGGTAATGGTGCACTGGAACGTGTCAGGGGCGGCCATGGCCGGACCGCTGATCAGGCCCATGCGACCGGTTGGCATGGAGGCCCACAGATGCAATCCGATCACTTCGTCCACGCCGTCCATCACGCCTGCGTTCACCAACTCTTCCGCGCCACCGGGTGCGAGCTCTTCAGCGTGCTGAAAAACGAATCGGACTTCACCTGCGAGTTGATCACGATGCGCTGAGAGCAGCGTGGCAAGGCCGAGCGCGATGGCGGTGTGTCCGTCGTGTCCGCACGCGTGCATGGCGCCGCGGTTTTGTGAACGCCACGGTACGTCGGCTTCTTCTTCAATCGGGAGCGCGTCAATATCCGCGCGCACCGCGATGGTGCGACCCGCGTCGCGTCCAACCAGACGTGCAACAACACTCGTAGCCGTTGGACGCGAGATGTTGAGATTCGGCAGCGCAGACAGCACATCATGGATGTACTGCGCCGTGCCATGTTCGTTGAACGAGACTTCCGGATGCTGATGCAAATGGCGCCGCCAGGCAATTACCTGATTACGTAATGCCGTGGCGCCGTGCTGCAGAGTGTCGAGCGACAGCTGCGGGGCAGTGGGTGCGGTCATGGAAGGGTGCTCCAACACGCGGGGGGACGGGCGTCCGGATGGAAACGCCCGTGCTTGGATAGGGCTCTCCCGATAACTAGCGCGGCGGATAGGGAAACGCCACGCGTGGATACGCCGGGGGCTTTGGGACCTCCCGGGGATCCTCGGCGATTTTCTGTTTCAGGTGCGCGATCGCGGCTTCGAGCTGCGCGTCTTTTCCGTTGAAGGTGGCGTGCGGCAGGTTGTCCACTTCGATATCGGGAATCACCCCGATCTGCTCAATGAGCCACTTGCCCTCGGGGCCGTACACACCGGTCATCGGCGCGCGAGCCACACCGCCGTCAGTTAGTGTGTTCACACCGCTCAACCAGATTTCGCCGCCCCACGTGCGTGTGCCGATCACCACGCCCATGCCAAGCCGGCGGAATCCATCGGCAAAGGCTTCACCATCTGACGCGGTTTCGGCGTCAACGAGCACCACCATGTGACCACGGAATGCGTACTGCATGTTCCATGTGGGCTCAGCGGCGCGACCCTTCCAGTACATCCACGCTTTGCGCATGAGTTTGTCGAGAATGAACGAATCAATGTTACCGCCGCGATTCTGACGCACGTCAATGATCAGGCCCTGTCGGTTGAACGCCGGATAAAACTCTCGGTACCACTGATTCACATCGTCCGCTCCCATGGCGCGCAGATGCACGTACCCCATGGTGTTGTTGCTCGCAGCTTCCACCGTGCGACGACGGGAGAGTTCCCAGTCGGTGTAGCGCAGATTGCTTTCGTTGCCGATGGGTGTTGTGACCACATCGCGTGTGTTGCTGCCGCGTGCGATGGTGAGCAGCACCTGTTTGCCGGTTTGATCGCGCAGCAGTTCGCCAATGTCCGGTGCGTCGAGTGTGCGCACGCCGTTTACGGCGGTGATCACATCGCCGGCTGCAATGTCGAGATACGGATCGGCGAGTGGTGCGCGCTGGTCCGGATAGTCGGGATCTGCTTCGTAGATGCGCGCAATGCGATACCCGCCGCGGGCGGGTTCGCGCACGAGATGTGCGCCAAGAGATGCGGTGTTGACAATGTCGGGCGCTCGGCGCAGGTCGCCGCCGCCAACCGAGGTGTGCAGGGCGGAAAGTTCGCCCACCATCCAGCCGATGAGGACGGAGAGTTCCTGACGCGTGGTGATGCGTTCAACGAGCGGCTGGTGTTTGGCGAGCGTGGCGGCCCAGTCGATGCCGTGGAATCCTGGATCGTAGAAGTAGTCGCGTTCAAGGCGCCACGCGTCGGTGAAGAGCTGGCGCCAATCGTCGCGCACATCGATGGCAAAACGCCAGCCGGAGAGGTCCACGCGTGAATCGGCAATGTTGCCGGGTTTGACGGCGCGTGCGTCGACTACGTGCAGTGCATCGGCGCGTCGCACGAGCAGTTTCTTGCCGTCACGCGAGAGTTCGAGGGTTCGCGCGCCTTCTACAATAGGTACCGCTTCAGCTTTGTGCGCGCGTCGCAGCGCGTGTACATCAGTGCGTGATTCGCCGCGCGCGAGATAGAAGAGTGCGTCGGCGTTGGTATAGAGCTGCGAGTAGTTGCCGGCCGGTACGGGCACGCGGTCAATGCGCCGCATGATGTTCGCGGTGTCGATGCGAATGTCGGGACGTGCGGTTGGTCGGGCGGCGGGTGCGGTTGTGCTGTTGGCTGGTCGTGCGGCGGTGTCGGTGGCCGCGTGCAGTTCGTCGGGGGCGCGGAATGGTGAACGAACACCGGTGCGCAGCGCGAGCTGGTAGATCTCGATCTGTTTATCGAAATACGGATCGGGTTGGCGCGCGCCCCACGGTGATCCGACGCTGGTGCGCAGATTTCGGTCGGAGAGAAAGTAGAGGAAGTCGCCTTTGGGATCCCAGGCCGCGCTGAACGAGTTGACACGATCGCTCGTGAGCGGCGTGGAGCGATTGGCGGCTACATCGTACAGCATGAGACGCGTGAACGTGTTGCGTTCCACGTGCTCCCACACGAGGTAACGACTGTCGGGTGACCAGCTGCGATCGCCAACGCCTTCGGTGTTGAGATTGAGTTTGCGCACTTCACCGGTGCGCAGGTTGCGCAGATGGAAGTCGTTGTTGTTGTCGGCCCAGGTAATCCACGCACCGTCGGGGCTGGGTGTGCCTTCAAAACGCAGCACGGTGCCGTCGCGTGTGAGCAAGCTGTCGGTGCCAACACCGTTGGCGGGCACACTCGCAAACTCCAGTTCACCGCGTTCGTCGGAGAGTGCGAGCAGCGATTTGCCGTCGGGCATGAACACGGCGTCGCGGTAGCGAACGGAATCCTTGAGCGAGGCACGTACAAGTCGGCCGGGACCGGCGGGCGCGACGAATACGCGTCCGCGAGATGTGAGCACCACACGATCGCCCGTGGGCGACAGATGCGCTGATGACAAATATTGCAGCGGTTCACTCACCCAGCGCTGGCGTAGCTGATCCAGGTCTGAGGCGATCGTGATGTCGACGCGCTGCGTGTTGTTGGTGCGCGTGTCGAGCAGCCAGAGATCGGCGCCGTTCTGATACACAATGCGTCCGTTGTGCATGGACGGACGGATGACATCCCATCCGCTGTGCCGTGTGTGTTGCTGCAGGTCGCCGCCGCTTTCGGTGACAGACCAGATGTTCATGGTGCCGTCGCGATCGGTGACGAAATACACGCGCGCGTTGAACCAGAGTGGGGTGTGCGATTCGCCGCGCCACTCGGGTGTCACGCGTTGTGCTTCTGTCGCGCCGTCGCGAAACACCCACACATTGCGCGCCGAGCCGCCGGTGTAGCGCTTGGTGACGTTGTTGTGAAAGTGAGGGCGCACAAAATAGAGCGCGCGTCCACTTGCGTCGTAGTGGCCTTCACTCGCGCCGGCGAGTGGAATGAGTGTGCGCACGTGATCGCTCAGGTTCATGCGCACCATTTGCGGTTTGGGAATGCCGCTGTATTTCGTAGTCGTGTAGACCAGTTCACCGTTTGGTGTGAACGCGGTAGCGAGTGACGCTTCACCTTCCCACGTGCGACGCGTGGGCAGTCCGCCGGAGAGTGGCATGGTGTACACCTCCGTTTGCCCTTCGTAGCGCGCGGTGAAGGCGAGCGTGGTGCCGTCGGGTGAGACAACCGGATGTGATTCTTCGGCGGGGTGTGAGGTAAGGCGACGGGCGAGCCCGCCGGTGGCGGGGACTTGCCACAAATCGCCTTCGGCCGCGAACACGATGATTTCGCCGTGCAGTGTTGGGTGTTGGTAGAAGCCGCGTACGCCGGGTTGTGCGGCAAGTGGTGTGGTGGCGAGCGCGAGTGTTGCGAGGGCGAGCGTCAAACGGCGAACAAGTTGCATGCGTATAGCTCCGAGGCAGGGAACGGGTATGGCGGGGAAGTTCCGTGCGGGAGCGGGGGCGTCAAGGGCACCTGTCGCAAGCTGAATCGATAGTCAATCGCCCGTCGCGGATATGCTCGCTGTCAGGCTGGACAGAGTATGTGCAGGGGAATAGCGTCTGCGGAGGGCTTTCCTCGTTGCGGCCTGATCGCCCATCGAAGACTCTCGTCACTCACGACTATTCTCATGCGACAGCTCGCAGTGATTTCCGTACTGGCGGCGCTGGCCGTGTCCAAGCAACTCAGCGCGCAGCCATCCTGGCATGTATCGCGCACGCCAACTAGCACACTCGGAAGCGACGCGAAGGACGAGACGATCTTCTCTCGCGCGATCTCCGGTCGTTTGCAAACGGGACATCTGATCGTTGTTGATGGCAGCGTGAACGAAGTGCGCGTGTTTGACGCCAACGGCGCATTCGTGGCCAGACGCAGCAGACGCGGACGTGGTCCGGGTGAGTTCGACGCGCGCAACTTTGCGGTCAGTACGTCGGCCGACAGTGTGTTCGTTCTGGAGCAACCGCCGGGAACGGCGCAAGTTCACGTCTTCACGCTCAACGGCGGCACATCGCGATTCGCGCTGGGTGGTGCACCGGGAGCGCCCGCGTCGCTGAATCCGCTGCTTCGGACGCCGAGTGGGCATGTACTGGCGGCGGTAGGCGGATTCCGCGTTGTTGCGCCACTCGGTGCTGGTCAGTCTCGCGTTGATTCGCTGCCGCTTGGTGTGTACTCAACAGGCGTTACGAAGCGCTGGGTGTCGATAGGCTCGGTGCCGTCGCTGGAGATGTTTGGCTATGCCGCGGCGAATGGTGAACCGGGCATCGTGGGTTCTGCGTTCGGCAGTTTGCTCGTGACGGGCGTTTCGGGCAACTCATTCTGGATTGGCAACGCACGCACTGGTGCAATCCGCGTGGTGAACGTGAATGGTGCAACCGAGCGTACGCTGCGGCTTTCGAATGCACCAGCTGCGCTCACTCCAGGGATTGTCGAAACTCGTCGCGCCGCAGCGCTGGAAAACGCGACGAGTGACGCCGCACGCGAACGGGTGCGCGCCATGTATGCGCGCTCCAACCTTCCCACCACGCTCCCGCATTTCACGCGGTTTACAGGCGGCCCGAACAGCGAGATGTGGGTGGAGCTCGCTGTCGCAAGTGAGAAGGATGAAACACACTTGCTGGTCGTGGATAGTCGGGGTGCCACCAAGGCGAGGGTTGTTGTTCCGCGTCGCCTTCGGACGTGAAGTGACCGCTGAGTTGTTCCGAAGGTTCGTGTACAACTGGCACCTTTCGTTTTGCACCTCGCTCAAGCCATGCAAACATGACGCTCGCAGGCCATTTGCGCAGACGAGGGCGGTGCAACAGACCGGCGCTTCGCGTGACCACGACGGCGCTCTTGACGTCGACGATCGTAGCCTGCGGTCCTGAGGCACCGCCGCGCGAATCGCCGCTCGTTACGCAACTCGACAGCACGGAACTCGCCATTCCGGACACCATGCCGTTCCTGAACGGGCGCACGCAGGCGGTGCTCGCAGACGGCTCCATACTGCTCGATTTTCGCACGACGGCGCTGCATTTCTCGCCCAGCGGTGAGCTGGTCCGAGCGCTCGGCAGACCAGGCGGCGGGCCGGGTGAGTTCGGTCGTGTCTCGGCGATTATCCCACTGCCGGGCGACACGTTGCTCGCCGGTATGGATCCGCAGCGCAACAGAATCGTGGTGCTTCGCATCGCCGACGGTACGTTGCAACGCGAAGTGCCCATGCCATTCCGGTTCTTCGCGGGACAGCAGTGGCGTATTCGCGGCGACACGGTGTTCATGCCGGTCACGCTCGATGCGCAGCCATTCGTTCGATGGGTGCTTGCTACCGATTCGCTTGATCGGTGGGGCGCAGCGCCGACGCTGATTGCGCAAAGTACCTCGGCGTATTCACGCGGTGGCGAGCCGTCGCTGGCACCACACGGCGATGGCTGGGTCGCGCTCATGCCGTCGGACAATCGACTGTATGTCACTGATGCCGCCGGTGTGGCGCAGTCGTTTGTGACGCTGCCGCGTCGACAGCGACTCGGTGTGCCGGCTGACCTGATTGAACAAAATGCCGCGCTTACGGCCGAGACGGATCGTTTTCTCGCGTCACTCTCCATGGGTGTAACGCAGTTGTCGGACGGCAGCTATCTCGTGGTGCACGCGGATACCGACTTTGTGCAAGCGCCTACACAAGTGGAGTACTCAAACACGACGTACTGGGCGAGCATTGTCTCGGCTGACCTCAGCCGAGCGTGTGTTGACGAGCCGATTCGGTTTCCGTCCGTGGATCTCGCACGCGTTGTGTTCAGCGGCGATACCGTGCTGCTGCTTGCGCGTACGGTGCACGATGATGGCACGGTGCGCGCAACGCAGCGACGATTCATGGTTTCGTCTGAAGGCTGTACGTGGACTGCGTTGGAGAAGCCGGTTGCGTTGACCAGGTGAATCACGTCTTTCCGTACACCCGAGTCGTTGCGCTCGCCGTCGCCGCTCTGACGCTCGCCTGCCAGCCGTCAGACACTGCCGTTTCCAAGGAACTGGTACAATCCCGCACCCGGCGCGGTGACACGACGGTTGTGCGCACCATCTCAGGATCAACGTGGGGTGACTCTGCCGCGCTCGTCCGCGACCTGACCATCGGCGTGGAAGACGGCGATGAACGCTACATGTTTGGCAGCATCAATGCGATTGCCGTCGACGCGAGTGGTCGTCTGCTCGTGCTTGATGGACAGGCGCGAAGCGTTAGTGTGTACGACAGCACCGGTGTGCACCTCGCCGACTGGGGACGCGATGGCGCAGGGCCCGGAGAGTTTCGGTCGCCAGACGCGGGGCTCGCGGTGCTTTCGAATGGGGATGTTGTGGCGCGTGATCCGGGCAATGCGCGAATGCAGAAGTTTTCGCCCGACGGCACGCCGACTGCCACATGGTCTGTGATCTCGGGACAGTGGAGATCGCGAGAGCCGCTGTTCGTGAATGGTGATACGCTGCTCACGCTGCAACCATCGCGTGAAATCACCGACATCAACAACGTAGCCATGGCCCTAGTGCGCATTGCGCCAAACGGTGCCGTGATCGACACGCTCGCACTGCCTGTGCAAAGCGCTGCACGCGAACAAGTCACCGCGCGCCGAGGGAATAACAACGCGAGTTTGCCGGTGCCGTGGACGACGTCATCGCAGTGGGCCTGGCATCCGCGCGGCTACTTCGTGTCTGGCAACTCGGATGCGTATCGCATCACCCTGCAGCAACCACAGCGCCTGCTTCGGATCGAACGCGATGTACCGGCCGAACGTGTTGCAGACAACGAACGCGCGCAGGAAACTGAACGCGTCACTGCAGGCATGCGTTGGCTCGATTCCTCGTGGACGTGGAACGGTGTGCCCATTCCGGATACCAAACCTGCTTTCGAACAACTGTTCGCCGCGAAGGACGGTCGTGTGTGGGTACTGCGTGCCGGCGCTGCAGTTGAACGTGCTACGCCCGAGACCGACGACAACGGCGTCGTTCTGCGCTACACCGAGCGGCGCACGTTCGACGTCTTCGAAGAAGACGGCACGTTTCTCGGGACCGTTGCTGTGCCGGAGGAGTTTGGAAATCGGCCGGCGCCCGTCTTCACGCGCAGCGCCGTGTGGGCGGTGGTGCAGGGCGCCAACGGCGAGCCGCAAGTCGCGAGGTTCCGCCTGGTGGGTGTGAACTAACGCGTCTACAACCCCGCCGTCAACGCAATACGCTCACGCGTTGATACCACCACACCGCCAGCCGGCTCAATCGTCACCGCAAACAGCGTCGCTTCATCAACGGGCACACGCGCGTCGATTGGCACATACACCTCGCGGCTGCCGGCCGGAATGTCGAACACGCCGCCGTCGACCGGATAACGCTGGTCACGTTTTTTGTCGAAGATCCAGAGCTGATACTGCCACTTGCTGCGGTCGTTGGGCGCGAGACCGACAATGCGCATCACACCACGCTGCGCGCCGCCACTCCACACGACATCGCCCTCGGCGGCGAGCGCGGTGGAATCACCGGTGGCTGTCCACGCCAGTTGCACCGACGAACTGTCTGACGCCGCGAGCGAGTCGTGCAGCATGGCGGCGGTTGAAACAACGGGCAACGGCGCAACGATTTCACGTGGTTCACGCACAACAACGGCCAGCATTGCCGCCGCGGCCAACCAGCCACTCCACGCAGCGAAGGTGCGCACGCCCGATCCTGTGCGCGCATCTGCCAAGCGCACCGGCTCACCACTGGAAACGCCACGCACCGGCGTAACACCGCGCGCCGCATTCTGCGCACGCACCATCGCTTCGCCCACGTGCACGGCGCGCGCCGACGCGGACTCCGGCAGCGCGTCGAGTGGCGATGACGCTTCGGCCGCGAGTGCGGCCGTCAGCTCGCCAAGCAACAGCTCGTGTGTTTCGTCTGCCGAGTGTGGTGGACGCTGAGAATCTGATGGATCGTGCATGCTATCACCTGGAGTGTTCATAACGGATCACCGTCCACATCGCGTACTGATGTTGCATTGCTACTTGAATCGTTGGCGAGCAGATCACGCGCGCGTTGCAGTCCGCGTCGAATGTGTGACTTGACCGTGCCGAGCGGCGTGTTGGTCTCGCGCGCGATTTCATCGTGTGTGCGGCCGTGCAGCAGTGAGAGCTCGAGCATGGTGCGCTGCGCTGGCGGCAGCGCGCGCAACGCCTCACGAGCGCGTTCAATGCGCACGCCGCGATCGATATCAGGTTCCTGATCCACCGCCATATCGACGTTTTCAGAGAGTGGTTCAAACTCGATGGCGCGTTGCCGCTTGCGCAGTCGGTCGATCAAACGTCGACGGGTCACCATGGCAACAAAACCGGCTTCCGTAGATCGTGTTGCGTCAAATCGCGCGGCGCTTCGCCACAGATCAACGAACACATCCTGCACGGCGTCTTCGGCGTCATTTGTGTCTGGTGACCAGCGACGCACGAGTGACCAGATCAGCGGGCCGTAACGCGCGACCACTTCGCGCACGGCAAACTCATCGCCGTTGGCGACGCGTGGCAACAGCGGCGCGGTGGACGCCGCAACAGTTGAGTCAGTCGTGGTCACCAATGTCAGATGCGACCGCGCGAGGGGAGTGTTTGGATTCACTACGGAGTGTTCGACGGCGAGGGTTACCCGGATGCACGGTCTCTGAGAAGCCTCCTGACTGCATCCAGATGGCTCCTGAGAAACGAACTGCACCGCGTCCCCACAAGATCCCGCGTGTGGATCGGTCAACCCGTCACCATCCTGGAGCCAGTCATGAACCGTCGCATCGCTGCTGCCCTCGTTACCACCGCCATCACATTCGCATTTCCGCTCAAGGCTCAGGCGCAACACCCCGCACGCTCGACCGCGCCCGCGTCTCCAAGCATTCCGCAGGTCGCGAAAGAGGCTGGCCTCTTCAACACGCTACTCGCGGCGGTTGAGGCGGCGGGACTCACGCAAACGTTGCTCGGTCGCGGACCGTTCACACTGTTTGCACCAACAGACGACGCGTTTTCGCGATTGCCCGCAAACACCGTGAGTGACTTGCTGCAGCCGGAGAACCGCGAGCAGCTGCGCACCATTCTCACGTATCACGTGGTGGCCGGACGCGTATCGGCAGCGCAGGCTCGCACGGTGCGTTCAGCGAATACGGTCGCGGGTGAGCCGCTTCGCATCCGATCGAACAACGGCACGCTGCGCATTAACGACGCGACGGTACGCATTGCCGATATTCCAGCCAGCAACGGTGTGGTGCACGTGATTGATCGGGTGCTGATGCCGGACAATGTCGGTACCGAGTACGGTGCGGTGACGCGTCGGGACTAAGCAGCGCAAACACGTGGAGTGAACGCGTTTCGCCTCGGGTTGTACATCAAAGGCACCGGGTGACTACGTCAGATACCGCCGCGCCACTTGTTCGAGCCGGTCGTCGCCAGCCTTTTCGGCGGCGACCAGCATCTCCTCCACGTACGAACGCAGCAATGGCTCGCCCCAGTAATAACCCGTCGCACGTTCGGCGAGCTGCGTCTCTCCAACACGCGCCGCTTCAAGCAACGCGCGTGCCGCAGCCCGATCATAACCCGGATCGTCTCGCGGTGGCAGATCGTAGTTGCGCCGAGGCATCTCTCCTTCGGCGTCGTCACGAAGGAAAGCGCGTGACATGCTACTTGCGTTTGGGTGGCTTGGAATCGGGCGCGCGCACGGGCACTTCGCGCTCGATCGCCCCGTAGTCGCGCTTGGGCGTCCCGCGGCTCGCACTCTTGGTGACTTTCCGCGATGTCGGTTCAACCTTGGTCGCTGGACGCGGGCGGCCCGCGCCGTTCTTGCCGCCTTTCACAGGCGTGCCGCGTTGAGGAAAAGAGAGAGCGTCATCCATTGAGTATGGGCGTGTCGGGTGCACCGGTCAATGATCGTGTGTCGCGTGCGCTGCATCACAGTGACGTCAGCAAATCGGATCTGACAGATCCGGTTCTGCATGACCTGACGTACAGCCAATCCCGGAACACTCGCGCGCCCGCAGGCGTGCGAGCGTTGGCTCGTTCACGTCACGGCATTGTCGCACTGCGACAGGGAGGCCTTCGTCATGCATCGTTCGTCCTGGTCAACTCGATTGTTCACGCTCGGCCTCTGCCTCTCGGCGATGGCGTGCGAAGGTGAAACGGGGCCCGAAGGTCCGACGGGTCCACAAGGCACACCGGGCGTTCCCGGCCCCACGGGTCCGGGTGGTCCGGCGGGCCCTGCTGGCCCCGGCGGCCCCGCTGGCGCGCCCGGCAACAACAACGGTCGTACGATTTACGCCGTGGACAGCATGAACATGCTGATCACGTTCGGCGCGCTGCGTCCGGATCAGATTGGTCGTCGCGTTGCGATCACCGGTCTCGTGGCCAACGAAAAAGTGGAAGGCATTGATTTTGGTCCGGTGGACGGACGGTTGTACGCGATTGGTTCATCGAGCCGCATCTACACACTCGACACGATGAGCGGTGCGGCAACAGCCGTTGGCACGACGCCGTTCACGCCGGCGCTCGCAGGAACGCGTTTTGGCTTTGATTTCAATCCGGTGCCGAATCGCATTCGCTTGCACGGCAACCTGAATCAGAACCTGCGTCTCGTGCCGCGTCTTGGTGGCGCAACAGATGGTACAGTGGCGGTAGTGGACGGTGCACTCACCTACGCACTCGGTGATCCGGGTACACTCAGCACACCAAGCATTGGTGGTACGGCGTACACGAACAGCGTGTCAGGTGCGACAACAACGGTTCTGTACGCGATCGATTTCGCGCGCGATGCCCTTGTCACGCTCGCTGATCCCAATAACGGAGTGGTCACCACGGTCGGCCCACTCGGTGTAAACACGACGGGCGACGTTGGCTTTGATATCGCCGGCAACACTGGCACCGCTTACGCCACACTCACTACGGGAAGCGGCTTTACCGGCTCAATGCTCTACGTAGTGAATCTGCAGAGCGGCTCGCTCTTCCCGGTCGGTGGCGTAGCCAACACCACTCCAATCCGCGGCATCGCTGTCGCACCGTAAGCGCCGTTCCCCAAAAAAAGTCTGTTGCTCTTCTTCGTGTCCTTCGTGCTTTTGTGTCCTTCCCGCCGCAGTTCCCTTGCACTAGGAGAGCGTCTGGCTGCTAAGCCCAGATGCTCCTAATGCTGGGGGAACTGCGGCGGGAAGGACACAAAAGCACGAAGAACACGAAAACTGCAAAGAACTTAGGGGATTATCGAATCCGTGAACGCTGCGCCATCGTGTCGACCTTGGCGAGGATCTTTTCGGCGGCGATGGAGTCGCCGGCGGCTTCGAGTGAACCGGCGAGGTATTGGCCAGTGATCAGGTAGAGCACCGGAATGCCGGCCGAGGCGTCGTCGACCCAACCGTTTTCGGCGATCAGCGCGTCCATACCGCGGTACTCGGACCACAATGATTTCGTGGCTTCCACGTCGAGCACTTCGTTGCCGCGCAGCGGGATGAAGGCCAGCGACGGTTCCGGCCGCGTGCTCACCAGCTTCTGCGCGAGACCGTAGTTCACAATGTGGTCGCCGAAGCCGAGGCGTGATGCGTAGCCGCCGAACGAGAAGAACATGCCGCGCTCGGGATACGAGTGCTTGATCATGTAGAGCACGAGCTGCTCGTCGCGCATGAGCATGTCGAGATTGATCGTCACGTCCATGCCGTCGTGCACAAAACGCTGTGGCTGTGACAAGCCGACGACCGGGGGAATGCCGTCGATCTCTTCGCGCGTGAGCGGCAACAGCTGCTTGGTTGGCATGGGCCACTCACGATCGCGATAACGCGCCGGGCCTGCTTCCTTGTCGTACGGTTCGATCTTGCGGTTCTGCAACTGATGGGCGTACCACTCGGTGCCGAGGTACGGCACGACAGCAACCATCACGTCACGACGCACACCTTCAACCGCCTGTGCGTACCAGAGCGGGAATGAATCGTTGTCGCCGTTCGTGATGAGAATGCCGTACGGCTCCACCGAGTTGAGCAGGTCGCGCGCCCATTCACGTGTGAACGTGTGTTTGTTGCGCGGCGCGTCAATCGCGTTGGTAACGAGAGGAATTAGGGCCAGCAACAGGATCGGCGTGGCCAACCGAAGTCCACGATCTGAAACAGCGCCGGTACCACCCAGTCGCGAAGCGAGCGATGCCCACAGTGTGGTGAGTCCGAGCGCGGCCCACAGTCCCCACAGAGAGAACGTCCACAAGTAGAAGTAGTCTCGATCACGCACTTCGCGGTCAACGCTGTTGCCAAGTTCCGGCGCCTGCGAATGTCCGTACTTGAAATTGAGATACACAACGAGCGCGATCGTGAGCGTAAACATGAGTCCGCCCACGTACCAGAATGTTCGTCGGTCTCGTCTGAAGTGTGTCACACCGCCAACAATGCCGAGCGTGAAGAAGAGCAGCGCGAGCAACGACTGTGCTTGCGGTGCCTGTCCGTACGCGTCGCGGAACCACTGCCACTTGAAGTACAGCCAGAACATGCCGAACTGCGCGGTAAGCGGCGCCTTGCGTTCCGCTACGTTGTGACCGGAATACTGTTCGCGGTCAATGTGCGCCTTCACGCGACGATATGTCTCCGCGCTGAACGTACACGACACATTGATGCCGTCGGTACACGCTGACACACCACCGCTGTTGAGGTACGGTTCGTGCGCCGCGCGAATCGGCATGACAACAAACGGCGTGAGGCCAACAATCGCCACCGCAAGCGTACCAAGCAGCAAGCGCCAGCGCAGCAGCACCGACGGCTGACGCATCAGAACAATCAAGCCAACCGCGGGCAGCGGAAGAAAACCGGCCGGATGATTCGCGTAGCCGAGTCCGATCAGATAGGCTGCTGTGAGCAGGTAACGATCAGATGATGGTTTGTCAGGTGAGTCGCTCCAGCGCAACATGAGCCAGCTCACGGCCGCGACTCCGAGCAGCGCCACCGAGTACACTTTTTCGTTCACGACGCTCTGATTCCAAACCGTGAACGCGGTACCACCGATGAGCACGGCCGTGGACGACGCCATGATGCGCGCCCACTTGATCGTGATCCACGTGCGCATCACACCATCTGCCACCAGGAACCACAGACCAGCCGAAAGTGCGCTCGTTACGGCCGCGAGCAGATTGATGCGTGCGCCATACTCAACAGGCAGCGGCAACAACCCAAACGCGTGCGCCAGAATGACGAACACCGGGTTGCCCGGCGGATGCGGTACACCAAAAACTTTGGCCGCCGTAATGAACTCGCTCGTGTCCCACATGGCCGTGCTCGGCCCGAGCGTAAACGCGTAGAGCAGAAACAAAGCGAGCGCAACAACGCCGGCTGGTATCCACGGCGCATTCGCGAAGCGTTCGTCGGCGCGGGGTGTTGTTGACTCACCTTTGCCAAACGACATCAGCGTGGCCGGAATCAACCCAGCGTATGCAATGGCAAGACACAGCGCCGAGATCGAGGTGCCACCGCGCCACAGGTCGCCGTAGCCAATAAGAAGCGTGAGCGCTGAGAGCGCGGCCAGGAGCGCCGTGCGCCCGCGCCAGAGCGAAGCAGTTTCAGACATGTTGTAGGAACGAAGACGAAGAAGGGCGATCAGAACGCGGTGTCGCCCAATGCCTGTTCGCGTGTCCACACGGAGTGCACAGTCATTGGAGAGCGCACCGGAATCCGTTGCGCGTCGTCCACCACGAATGCGAATGCACTGGCCACCGCATCGCGAGGCAGTACGGTCCGCATTTCCCAGAGTCCGCTGGCAATGTCGCGCGCCACCGAAATCCGGGACTCCTGCGCATCGGGTACATTGGCAGGCGCCGCGCCGACCAACGTAACCTGCGACGCCTCCGGTGCCCGCAGGGCGAACCGGACGATGCGCATCGTGTCGTACAAAGTATCATGGAGGGCGGCTGCCATGCCCCCCGCCCGCACGAGACGTGTTTCGTCCACCACCGGGACCAGACGGGCGATCACGGTATCCCCAATGAACTCGGCCCGGGCCAGCACGGCCGATGAGCCCCGCTGGAAGACATCGGTGAGGGCAGTGACGCCCATCCAGAGGGCCATCAGGGCGGTCACGGCCAGGCCACCGGCGGGCGCCAGCATGCCACGGCGACGCCAGCGGGTCATGGACGGTGGCAATGACCAGCGGCGCGGGGCGGGTAGCGTGGTGACCGTCGCCATGATTGCGTCGATCGAACGGGCGCGTCGGGCCTGATCAACCGGCGCGGCCTGCCGGAAGGCGGCCTCAAGCTCGGTCGGAAGCAGGGGCGTATTGGCGTCAGCCATGGATCACATCCGAGAGCAGAGTACGCAGTCGATCGCAGGCCCGATGGACCCGCATTTTGAGCGCCGACACGCCGGTGCCGGTCACGGCGGACATTTCCGGATAGGAGAGCCCCTCCGTGAAATGCAACACCACCGCCTCGCGTTGATCCGCGGGCAGGGTGGCGAGCGCCTGAGCGAGCTCGTCGCGCAAAAAGGCGCGGTCGAGGTCGTGGTCAGGGGCGGCGGCGTTGGCGTCGACGAGCTGGGTGATGACGGCCGAATCGCGCGGTTCCGGGCGTCGCGCACGGTCGGAGAGGCGCGTACGGCAGCGATTCACGAGAATGCGCCAGAGCCACGCCCGAAACTTGTCCTGCTCCTGGTAGCTCGCCAGGTAGCGGTAGGCGCGCAGGAACGTGTCCTGAACGGCGTCTTCCGCTTCGGCGTGGTCGCCGAGCAGGTGGGTGGCGTATCGCACGGCGTCGTCGTGGTAGCGGTCCACGAGGCCCCGGAAGGCCTCCGTGTCACCGCCCAGGACGCGCCGAACGATCTGGGCATCGGTGGGGGTCATGGCAGTGATAACCCCTGAGATCGTCCGGCGGTCACACGGGTCTCGTTTTCTAGTTGCTGGCGGTGTTGCCGGCGCGCGGCAGCACGAGGTGTTCAATAAAGAACTCCATCATGCGCGGCTGCGACAGTCCCGCGTGGCCAACATCCGGTCCCACCTGCACATCGAAGCTCTTGCCGGCGCGCTGCAGGGCCTGGATGAGCTGCATGCTGTTCGACGGGTGCACGTTGTTGTCGGCCGTGCCGTAGAAAATCATGAGACGGCCTTTGAGCTTGTCGGCGTAGGTCATCGCCGAACCGGCATCGTAACCGGCCGCGTTGGCCTGCGGCGTGTACATGTAGCGTTCGGTGTAGATGGTGTCGTAGTGACGCCAATCGGTGACCGAGCTGCTGGCTGCGGCCGCGTGAAATACATCGGGGTGACGCAGCAGGGCCATGGCCGATGCGTAACCGCCGTACGATGTGCCGAACACGCCAACGCGTGATCCATCAACGTACGGACGCTTGGCGATTTCGCGAACGCCGGCCGCGAAGTCGTCAATTTCCACGGTGCCGAGTCTTTCGTAGATCGCGTCGAGGAATTTCTTGCCACGACCGGCCGCGCTGCGTGCATCGAGCGTGAGCACAAGGAAACCGTATTCGGTGAGTGCGTTGGGTGTACTGAACGTTTCGCGTGCACCGTTGGTGGCGGGGCCGCCGTACACACTCACGAGCACCGGATATTTCTTGCTCGGATCAAAGTTGCTCGGCTTGTGCAACATGCCGTGCAGTTCGGTCACGCCGTCAGCCGCTTTGAAGGTGAACATTTCCACCGGCTTGAGTCCGAGTGCCGTGGCTTTGCTCACATCACTTTGCAGCAGTTCTTTGACCAGCTTGCCGTTGGCATCACGAACAGATGACACCGGTGGCGTGTTGTGCGTTTGTGCGACATCAACAAAGTATTTGCCGTCGGGCGAAACATTGACCGTGTGATTGAACGCCGGATCAGTGAGACGCACGTCGTTCTTGCCCGAGAGCGACACGCGGTGCAACTGCAGCTTCATATGATTGTCACCGCTGCGCGCCATGTACCACATCTGTCCGGCTTTTTCATCCACGCGCGTAATGCCGGCCACTTCGAACGGGTGTGACGTGAGCGTTGAGAGCAACCGCCCGTCCATGTGATACAGATAGTAGTTCTTGAAGCCGTTGCGCTCTGATGTCCAGATGAAACGCTGATTGTCGGCCAGCCAGCGAATGTCGGGGCGATTGTCGGTCCAGCTGGCGAGCCACTCTTCGCGCACGATCGCACGGCACGCGCCGCTCGCTGGACTGCAGCTTGTAAACTCCATCACGTTCTGCCGGCGGTTGGTGCGATTGAACGTGATCGCGCTGCCGTCTGGTGTCCAACCCACACGATAGACGTAGTGGCCAACCGTGCTGTCGGTAAACGGTGCGCCACTGCGCACATCAATGCGCACACTTTTGTTCGTGGCAACATCGTACACGAACAGATCAACCACCGGATTGGCGCTGCCCGCTTTGGGATACGCTTCGGTATCCATGGTGCTCTGAATCTTTGTCTGCGACAGCTGCAGGAAATAGTCCTGCACCGGCGATTCATCAAAACGATAGTACGCGAGTTTGCTGCCGTCAGGTGACCACCACATCGCGGTGGTTTGTGCCAGTTCTTCGCCGTACACCCAGCTGGCGGTGCCGTACTTGATGCGCTTGTCTGCGCTGCCATCGGTCGTCACGGCGCGTTCATCGCTTCCGTCTTTATTGAGCACGTACAGATTGCGATCACGGTGCACCGCGCGGCGTGCACTGTCCGCTGTGTAGGCGACTTCGGCCTGACGTCCGCGTTCCACCCGCGGGCCACCCGGGCCACGTGCACCACCATTCGCGCCGGCAGCCGGAGCTTCTGATGCCGACCGCGACGCGATGTCAAAGCGCATGCGCTTGCCGTCGGCGGTGTAGGTGAAGCTGCGACCGTCTGCTTCCCACACTGGCGTGATGGCGCCGGAACGCACCGCGTTCGGGATCTCGCCGCGCATTTTCTGAAACTGCGCGTAGCCCGGCATGAAGGGCAGGCGGTCCTGCGCACGCAGACCCGCCGGTAACGCCGTCGCGGCTGCGGACATCAGGAGCGCCGCGTAAATGCGGCTGCGGGCGGCGCGTGCGTGAGCTAGCGTCTGCAGAGCGGACGGAACCATAGACAGCGACTCCAAATGAGTGGACAGCGACTTCAGAGGCTCACGGCCCATGAGGTCAGGCCTGCGGCAAAATGCACCGCCTGAAAAATACGCGGCAGCGACCACGCTGGTTGAGGCGGGTACCTTTGGCGTGCTGACGGGTCAGCGCCGCGCCTTCCACGCCGCGAGGATCTCGGCTTCCCGCTCCGCCGTGAGCACAAATCGATTGCGCGCCTGACGATCAGCGGGGAGCGTATTCCACCACGCCAGCGTATCTCGCACGGTGCGTTCGATTGGGCGATACGTAAGGCCTGCGGCGATCGCCTTGGCCGGACTGATGGCCATCATGCCAAGCACATCGCCGCGCGGCAAACCCCACGGACAGGCGAAGGTCAACTTCTGTTCCGTGAGGAAATCGTAGTCGTCCACCCACGTGAGAGTGCTTGGTGTACTGATCGCGGCGCGCGCGGCGTTGAGAAACTCGGGGAAGGTCAGTGTGTCCCTGGGGCCCGCCACATTGAACGTGCCCGTTGCGCCGGTCTCCGCAATGTGCACCATGAACTCGGCCAGATCGCGCACGTCAATGAACTGTGAACGATCAGTAGGCTTGCCGGGCGCGAGCACCTCGCCGCCGCGCGCAAGTCGAACGGGCCAGTACGTAAATCGATCGCTGCCATCACCAGGACCGACGATGTACGTGGGACGCACCACAATTGCGCGATCTCCAAATACGTCTCGTGTGCGTGCTTCGGCGATGGACTTGTTGACGCCGAAGGAGTCCGCTGCTTCTTCCGTCATGCTCATGCGCACCGGCGTTGACTCGGTAATGTCAACGGTGCGATACGGATAGAACACGCCGGTGGACGATACGAACAGGTAGCGCGTGACCGCGTTGCGCAGTACTTCCGTGGATTGCTGCACCCAGGCGGGGTTGTTCGCCGAGTCGTCGAATACAAAATCCCAGCGGCGATCGGCCAGCGCGGTGTAGTCGCCGGCGAGATTTCCGTTGGCGTCTTTCGCGTCGCGGTCGCCCACGAGGCGCTCTACGGACTGTGGCAGTTCGGCTTCTCGTCGGCCGCGTGTGAAAATGGACACCGTGTGCCCGCGCGCGACGAGATGACGCACTAGGTGCGGTCCGATAAATCCGGTGCCACCAAGTACCAGCACTTTGAGTGCGCGTGCTGCAGGGCGCGTTGGCACAACGTTCAACAGATCGACGCGCGGCAGCAGACCACGGGTGAGCGCGGCGCCGCCAAGCAGAGCGGACGCGCGCAGAAAATCACGACGGTTGTTCATGGTGAGCCCTCTGAAGTGGCGCGTTGACTGGCGATCCATGCGTCAATGTTCGATCCGAGCGATGCCAGTGTGATGGTGCCGTGACGCACCACTTCACGATTGAAGTGCGGCAAACTGAACTTTGCACCAAGCGCCGCCTCGGCGCGCGCGCGTGCGGAACGAATCACGCGATAGCCCACGTAGTACGTGGCCAGTTGTCCGGGCGTTGCCGCGTGCCGGTCGGCGTAGTCCGCGGCTTGCGCACGTGTGCGGCCGCCGAGCACATACATGGAATCGATAAGCGTGTTGCGGTCCCAGCCTTTGATGTGCGTGCCGGCGTCGAGATAATACGCTACGGCCACGTCGAGCAAATGTACGAGATGTCCGACACTGTCGAGTGGCGTGGTGTACAACCCCATCTCCGCGCCGAGGTCTTCGGCATAGATGCCCCATCCCTCAGTGAATGCACTCACGTTCAGGGTGCGCATGACCGGGTGAATGTTCGTAGCCTGCGCCGCAGCGATGCGTTGTAAATGGTGACCCGGGTACGCCTCGTGTGCGACGGCGTTGGCGACGGCCATTCGCTCGGGTCTCGCGAGGTTGATCAGAAACCACGCTGGTCGGCTGCGATCATCCGGAGCACGCTGATAGCTCGGTGGCAGACCAGCGCGCTCCTGAAACTCGGGATACGGAGTCACCACGACGGATTCCGCCAAGAAGCCGGCCATGACACGATCGATCCGCGTTGCGGCACGCTCTGTGACCGTGCGATACGCGGCGAGTATGCTGTCTCGCGACGCAAAGGTGAAGCGTGCATCTGACTTGAGCACGCGCACCCCGTCCGACACGTTGGTATTCGTGAGACGCTGCATCATGGGTGCAAGCGCACGCGTAATGCGATCAATCTCGCTGCGCGATTCCTGCATGAGCAGTTCGGGATCGGCGTCTGACGATGTACGCTCGCGCATTGTGGCGCGATAGCAGTCGCCGGCGTTCTCAAGCGTACGCAAAGAGCCGTCGCGTCGTGCACGCGGCAGATAATGCGTTTCAAGCCAGGTGGTGTACTCGCGAGCGACCGGATACACGCGCTCACGCAGTACGCTCAGAAACTCGGCAGTAAATGCGCGTGATGTATCGCGTGTGAGCGGGGCGGCAAGCGGAGACGCGAGTGCGTCTTCCGGCATGAGATCGTTGAACTGCCGGATGGCAACTGCGATCACTTGTTGACTTGAGACGACGCCGCTGTCGAGCCCGCGTTGCAACATCGCACGTTCGAGCTGCACCGCACTTGCAATGGCGCGCAGCGCCGCGAGCGCATGCTCTCGGGATGCCGAGTCACCAACCGCTACGTTGCGAGCCCAGTTCGACGCGTTGATGTGCCAACCGGCAAACGGATTCGGCGCATACCAGAGGTGCATGCGACACGTCCGGCCGGCAACACTGCCGGCCAGCGTTTCCCGCACGTTGTCAAAGAGCAGCTGCTCGTTGCGCGTTCGCAGGGTGCTGGGGTCGATCTCGCGAAGCATGGCCACAATGCGATCCGTGCGGTGCCATTGCACGGAACGGAGTTGGTCGGCTTGCTCTGCGGTCCCCACGGTGCCAGCGGAACCGCGTGATAGCGCAACCACACTATCGGCAGCCTCGCGAAGCGCAGGTGCCAGGGCAGTCGGCGCACCGACGACCTGTGCGAGGGTTGGCGCTACGGCCAGCGAACTGGTCACCATCGCGATGGCGAGGTATCGCACCAGCGCGTGGCGTCGAGCCCCGCATGGGGCCGCAGAAGGCGTTGAAGTGGTCATGGCGTGGCGTGAGCCGAGAAACGGGCCGGTGGGAACTCTCACGCTGCACGTGGCCGTGTGCTTTCGCAACTGCAAGGGATGATGACGCCAAGATGACACCTCAGACGCATTCTTGGGGTACCTGATGAATGGCCTGCCCGATTCGGCTTTCCGACTCTGGGCGACGAGGGTAGTGCCGGCGCTCCACCGGAGCGCCGGGAGCGAAGCGGAAGTGCTTGCCGGTGCAGGACATGCGAAACGCGGCCGGTTGTCTATCAGACAACCGGCCGCGTTCGTGTGTGACCTGGCGCACTGGCCTCGTTAGCGAATCTCGGCCGTGGCGCGGTAGTAATCGCCCATGAGGTGCTCGGCGAAGTATTCCATGAGCATGCGATTGAAGTACGGCTGCATGGGCCCGAAGCCGTGCGCTTGGCCCGGCAGCATCATCATGTCGAAGCGCTTGTTGGCTTTGATGAGCGCGTCGACGAGACGAATGGTATTGCCGGGGTGCACGTTGTTGTCCATGTCGCCGTGCACGAGCAGCAGCTTGCCTTTCAGGTTCTCCGCGAGCTCCGCGTTCGTGGGTACGCGGATTTCGTAGCGCGTGGAATCATCCACTGCGACGACACGTGCGCCGTTGCGTCCCTGCGTCTGCGTCTGCGTGCGCGCGCCACCGTTCCCGCCATTCGTGCGACCACGCTGGGTGGTGTCGCGACGCTCGGTGATCACGCGCAGTCCATGGTGCTGCTCACTCCAGTTCTGATTGTAAATGTTGTTGTCGTGATTGCCGGCCGACGACACACCCACTTTGAAGAAATCATTGTACGGCGGCAACATGAGTGCGGCCGCCGTAAGGAAACCACCACCGGAGTGACCGTAAATGCCCACGCGATCAATGTCGATGAATGAATGGCGTGCGGCGAGCTGCTCGATACCCGTCTTTTTGTCAGCCAACGCGTAGTCGCGCAGGTTGTAGTAGCCGAAGCTGTGATAGGCGTTGGAGCGCTGCGGTGTGCCACCACGGTTTCCAATCTGAATCACGACAAAGCCCAGCTGCGCCAACTGCTGCATCACACCGCCGGTGCTGAATCCGCTTGTGACCTGTTCAGTTTGCGGACCCGGATACACGTACGCAATGATCGGATACTTCTTGGTGGAATCAAAGTCGGCGGGCTTCCACATGTTGCCGTAGATGTCGGTGGTTCCATCGGCGGCTTTGGTGGTGAACGGCACTGGTGGCGACCAGCCCATTTCACGAATGCGCGAGTCATCCATTACTTCCAGCGGCATCACCACGCGACCCGTGGCCGCATCGCGCACGACGGCAACGGGAATCGTGTCGGAGCGCGAGTAGTTGTCAACAATGAATCGCTTGGTGGGTGACACGCGCGTTGCGTGATCGTAGGCGCCAGGCGTGACATGCGTGAAGCCGGAACCGTCACCGTTCATGCGGTAGGTATGACGCAGGTACGGGTTCGGTCCCGGCTCGCGTCCTACACCACTGATGAACATCGTGCCGCGCACCGTGTCCTGCTCCACCACATTCTCGGCGCGCCACATGCCGCTGGTCAGCGGACGCTTGTACGTACCATCATGACTGTACAGATAGTAGTGACCCCAGCCGCTGCGCTCGGAGAACCAGACAAAATCGCCACCACGCGTGACGTAACGCACCGGCTGAATTTCAAGAAACGCATTCTCAACGGACTCGGTCAGCAGCGTTTTCATGGCCAACGTGGCCGTGTTCACTTCCACCAGCTCCATGTTGCGCTGCAACCGATCGCGTCGCACCAGTCGGAACGTTTCCGATTTGACAGGCCAGTGCACGTTGCTCACGCGCTGATCTTTCCACTTGTCCACGGGCACCTTGCGCAGCGTCTTCTCGCCGCGCGTGTACACGAACAGCTCCTGCTGGCTCACATCTGCTTCGCCCGGCATGGAGTACTTGTACGAGCTCAGCGTTGGCCGCGGGTTCGACAGTACGTTCACCAAATACAATTCCTTCACTTTGCGCGAATCGTTGCGCTGCACGGTGAACGAACGCGAATCCGGCGACCAGCTCACGCTGGCGCGCACGCGTGGATCGCGGCTGCGGCTTTGCTGTCCCTGCGTGTTCTGATTGTCCTGCTGATCGTCGTCCTGCTGCTGTTGTTGATTGGTGGTCGATGTATCGCGAAAACCAAAGCTGTAGTCCTTCGCACCGTCGGTGCTCAGCTGCACGGTGTCGCCGGTTTTCACGTCCACCACGAACAGGTTGTGGTCGCGCGCGAAGGCGAACGCGGTGCTGTCGGGCGAAAAGTTGCGGAACTCGGGAGCGCCGCCGGGTCCACCTTGTCCGCCACCACCACCGCCCTGCTCGCGTTCTTCGTCCACGGCTACCGAGTCGCGACGCCAGATCCCAAGGCTGGAGAGCGTTTCTGCGGCCAGATTCCACTCGTAGCGCGTGGAATCCACCTGGAAACGAATCTTCTTGTGGTCTTTCGTGAAGTTGAGCGTGGTGAATGGCAACTTTCCCGGTTCGTACGGTTTGCGATGCAAACGCGAGAGTTCTTCGGCGAGCTTCACATGATCGAAGAGCGGACGCTTGGTACGCGTGGTCGGTACTACGAGGTAGAACGTGCCGCCATTCTTGTCGCGCCAGTTGTAGAACATCGAATCCGTTTCACCGAGCCAGCGAGGCGCCACTGATGTGCTGAAGGCGAGATTGCGCATGTTCGCGACGCTGAAACGATCCGCCAGCGTCCAGTTCGCGCGATTGACACGCACCGTTTGTGTGGGCGGTGGCAGCAGCGATGGCGGTTGCGCGTGCGACTCGGCGACCGGCAGAGCGAACGCTGCGCACATCGCCGCGAGTGCGGCCGAGGTGGTAAAACGCGGAAAACGCGAGGCGCGAATGGCGCTCGGCGAACTCGGGAACTGCATGCGGATGACTCTCCGGAGGTGGGATACGGACGTGGTAAGATCGATGCGCGGGGGAAGTCAAGCCGTTGCCCGCGCGAGCGGCTCGGCACAATATGCGCCCTCGCCACCGCGCGCGCAGTTCTGGCTGTGCTCGCGCCTGCTTCACTCGACTTGCCTACGCACGACGCCCCATGCCCGCTGTCCTTTCGTCCCCAACCGCCGCCGATATCGTCGCGCGCGTGGCCCGTGAACTCTCGCTGACGCCGGCGCAGGTCCGGGACACGCTGGCGCTGTTCGATGAAGGCAATACGCTGCCCTTCATCGCCCGATATCGCAAAGAGGCAACCGGTGGGCTCGATGAAGTACAGCTGCGCGACGTGCAGGAGCGATCGGCATACCTCACCGAAATGGAGGATCGCCGCGCCGCGATTCTGCGCAGCATCGAGGAGCAGGGCAAGCTGGATGACGCGTTGCGGGCAACCATCCTGAAAGCCGACAGCAAGCAGGCGCTTGAAGATTTGTATCTCCCGTTCAAGCCCAAGCGGCGCACGCGTGCCATGATTGCGCGCGAACGCGGACTTGGTCCGCTGGCGGAGCAAGTGTGGAACGGAACCGTTGATGACGCGGCGGTCGACGCACTCGCGGCCACGTTCGTGAACGACGAAGTGCCGGACGTAGCTGCGGCGCTGCAGGGCGCGCGCGACATTTTGTCGGAGCAGGTGGCCGAAGACGCGGTGGTTCGCGGCTGGGTGCGCGAGCTCACGCGTGCGCAGGGCCGCGTGAAAAGCGTGGTGATGACGGGCAAGGCCAGCGATGCGTCGCGCTTCAAGGACTATTTCGACTTTGAAGAAGCGCTGGGCACTATTCCGAGCCATCGCATGCTGGCGATTCGTCGCGGCGAAGCCGAGGGTGAACTGCAGTGGCAAGTCGTGGCACCGGCCGAGCAGATTGTGGGGCGTCTGACGCGCGAACTGACGGAGGAGCGCCGTGCGCACACGCAGCTCACGCTGGTTGCCGCCGATGCGTACAAACGACTGCTTGCTTCTGCGATTGAAGTGGAGCTTCGGGTTGAGCTCAAGACGCGCGCTGATGATGAAGCGATCGTGATCTTTGGACGCAATCTGGAACAGCTGCTGTTGTCTGCACCCGCAGGCGAGAAGCGCGTGATCGGATTCGATCCGGGCTTTCGTACCGGCGTGAAAGTTGCGGTGGTGAGTGCAACGGGTGCGTTGGTGCACACCGACACCTTGTACTTGCATCAGGAAGATCGATTTGCCGGTGCGGTGCGCGCGCTCGTCCAGCGATTTACGCCAGACCTGATTGCTGTTGGCAACGGCACGGCCAGTCGTGAAACCGAAACGCTGGTCAAAGCGTCGTTGCGTGAACTCGACCCGCCCGTACCGCAGGTGGTGGTGGTGAGCGAAGCGGGCGCCAGCGTATACTCGGCCAGCGACATCGCGCGCGCGGAGTTCCCGGAGCTCGACGTGTCGTTGCGCGGCGCCGTGTCCATCGCCCGTCGCTTGCAGGACCCTCTCGCGGAGCTCGTGAAGATCGATCCCAAGAGCATCGGCGTGGGTCAGTATCAGCATGATGTCAATCAACCGCGTTTGAAATCGCGACTGGATGACACGGTGATGTCATGTGTGAATCGTGTTGGCGTAGAAGTGAATACGGCATCTGCCGCGTTGCTTTCGTATGTGGCGGGCATTGGCCCGTCGCTGGCACAGGCGATTGTGTCGCTGCGTGATTCACGCGGCGGGTTGCGATCACGCGCTGAACTCAAGGAAGTGCCGCGTCTGGGTGCCAAGGCGTTTGAGCAGGCGGCAGGATTTCTCCGCGTTCGCGGAGGTGCACACCCGCTTGATGCGAGCGGTGTCCACCCCGAGCGCTACGCGCTGGTTGAGCGCATGGCAAAGGATCTTGGTGTTGATGTCGCATCGATCGTGGGCAACGAAGCGCTGGTTGGACAGCTCAAGCTCACGCAGTACGTCTCTGACGATGTCGGCATGCCGACGCTGGTCGACATTGCCGATGAGCTGCGCAAGCCCGGTCGCGATCCACGCAGTGCCTTTGAACCGCCTGCGTTCCGCGACGATGTGCAGAAGCCGCAAGATCTCGTGCCGGGCATGGTGCTCGAAGGAGTCGTCACCAATATCGTGGCGTTTGGTGCGTTCGTGGATATTGGTGTGCATCAGGACGGGCTCGTGCATGTGAGCCAGTTGTCGGATCGCTACATCAAGGATCCGAACGACGCCGTCAAAGTTGGACAGCGCGTGAAGGTCACGGTGCAAAGCATTGATCTGCCGAGAAATCGCATTGCGCTCAGTATGCGTACCGATGGCGGGGGCATGCGCAGCAAGGCGCCTGCCGACGCCAGCGCCGGTGCCCCATCGGAAAAACGGGCCCCGTCGCCATCAGCGACGAAGCCCGTGTCCAGACCTGTTGCAACCAAACCCCCGGTGGTCCCGACCAAAGGTTTTGTTGCACCCAATGGCATGCGGTTCAAATAAGCACTCGACCGTTACTTGGCTCTGAGGCGGACGTGGTCACCCGTTTTCTTCACATGATCAGCTTCAGCCACGCGTCCCTGGGCGCGGAGTGCCTGCTCCAGCCCAGTCACTGACGCGGCATTCTTCGGAAACCGTTCGAGGTCGGCGCGGAACACGCGCGCGGCCTCGACGTGCCGATTAGCCGCCATCAACGCGGCGCCGAGATCCTGACGTGTTGGCACCGACCATTCCGGCGGTTCGCCGTAGTTCAAGGCGTCCTCGTACTCTACGGCGTTCGTGAGGAAGGCGACGGCGTCGTTGTGTTGGCCGCGCGCTGAGGCAATCGTACCGGCGAGCACTTGTTCGGCCACGCGCAGCACAGTGTACGACGTATTGAACTCAAGACGCATGTCGCGCAGCAATGGCAGCTCCATGATGCGCCGCACGGCGGCGAGGTCTTTCGCGGCGGCGTCAATCTGACCAGTGGAGACCAGTGCACGACCGTGCGCGTAGTGCCACATCGCGCGCGCGTGGTGATGCGCGGTATCCGGTGCTGGTGCCTGTAGAATCTCAGCCCACGCACCGAAGCGTACACGCATTTGCAGCGCGCGCGTTCCATGGTGCTGCAGGAAGCCCATCCCCGGCACGCTCATCATTTCGACAGACGTGAGATCGCGCAGCTTGTCAGCTGCGGCAATCGACTGCGCCTTGTTGCCCATCATGGATGCGGCAAACGCCAGGAAATCGTAGTTGTGCGGGTAGTAACCCATCGTGTACATGCCCACGCCCGGTCGCTGATCGCGAATGTACGATTCGTCGGCGTGTACCGCATGTTCATTGGCGCTGATCGCATCGGCGTAGCGACCCACCCGGATGTAGATGTGTCCGGGCATATGCACGAGATGTCCTGCGCCCGGCATCAGTGACGCGAGGCGCTCCGCGCACGCGACCGCACGCTCCGGCTGTACGGCTTCCACCGCGTGAATGAAAAAGTGACAGGCGCCCGGATGCCGGTTGTTCTGGCGCATCACCTTCTCCAGCTGCTTCACAGCACGCGCAATACCGGGCTGCAGGGTGCGCTTCGGGGTCCAGTAGCTCCACGGACGCAGCGTCATCTCGGACTCGGCGTACAGCACCGCGATCTCCGGGTCGTTCGGCAGACGATTGTTCAGATCGCGCATGGCGCTCGTGTACGCGGAATCGAGTACTGCGCGTGTGCGCTGCGACGAGCTATCGTATCGCGCCGAGAGCGCCTTGATCAGCGCGCGTTCCGTTGCGGTGGTGTACGGTCCAACCGCTTCTCGCGCTCGCGCAATCGCAGCGAAAGCGGAGACATGCGACGCCGAGTCCATCGGCAAGTTGATGTTCGGTCCCCACGACAACGCTTCACCCCAGAAGCACATGGCGCAGCCAGCATCAAGGCGCTGAGCTTCGCGGAACGCACGAATGGCTTCGGCGTGATTAAACGCGTAGTAGAGACGCAGGCCCTGATTGAAATATTTCTGGGCCAGTGGGGTGCTCGTGCTGATCGCGTATTCGTGATCGCCGAGATTGTTGTAGAGTGGTACGCTGTCGACGGGTGTGACCGATAGCGTGAACGCGAGCAGGAGTGATAGGGCAGACATGCAAACCTCTGGCGGAAATGACGTGCACATAAACGAAGAATCGGTGCACTACAGAACTCAACCAGAGATGCGTCCTTCACCTGCACATCACGACACGTAAGCGGCGACGACTTTCGCGGCGTGCTACACCCTCGCGCACCAGACGCGGCAAGCGAGCGACAGCTCAGCGCGCCGCGTCTGGTGAGTTGCGTGTCATCCGAGGCTTTCCTTCAGCAATGCACGCGTGTCGGACGTCAGTCCGTTCTCTTTTGCGATCTCGCGGAGACGACGCACGCCGACTTTGGCGGAAAGCTTGTCACCGGCTTCAAGGCGCAGCCAGGTGGCCGAAACCAGCGCACGCGCTTCTACATTGATATCACCGCTTTTTGCAGCCTCGTCGGCGAGTTCCTGCATGACTTCGGCAGCCTCAATCTTTTGCGACTGCGCAAAAAGCAGCGACGCAAGACCGTTGGACGATTCGACCGGCAGGCATCCTTCATCGCGATCCACGATGGTTGCAAAGCGGAACTCGCGACGCGCCGTGGCAACATCGCCCTTCGCGATGGCAGCACGTGCGTTCAACAGATGTGGGTTGGCAACGCTGGCGGTTGCGGCCGGAGCGCACACCGGCACGCTTGGCGAAACGGGAGCGATTGGCGTGGCGGCGATCATCGCGGCCGACGTAAGGGTAAGAAACAACATGCTGACCTCCTGAATGTGGATGCTTTACGCGTCGGGGTTTCGTACGCACATCACTCTGCGCACGAAGTCAGATACGCCCGACACACGTTCAGGATTCAACCATGGGACAGTTGCCAGCGGAACGGGACGAACAGCCTGTCCACGGTGACGATTTCCGGGCTACAGACGGAGACAAAAAATTCCGACTAGCTGTTTCGCATGGTCGACGGCACACTCAGGAACTGAAACGCCAGATTAGAGATCAGGCAATACGCGGCAAAGTAGTAGAGCCCTTCTCCGGCCACTGCATCGAGATTGTCGAGCGCGTTGGCGGCCATGAACGCAATGAAAATGCCGACCACAAACACATCGGCCATGGACCACTTGCTGATTGAACGCACTACACGCGCCAGCGCATCGCGCGTCGCGGGTTTCTGGGTCAAAAGTACTATGCCGAGCAGCACGGCCTTGATCAGTGGCACCAGAATACTGAAGAGCAGGATGAGTGATCCGACAAACACGTTGCCCGACTCAAACAGATTGCGCACGCTCTCCACGATGCTCTGCGTTTCACGGAAGATCTCGCGTGTGTTCCCAAGAATGGAGATCGATGCGGAAATGGTGAGGACCGGTCGCGTCAGTCCTGGGACTAACACGCCAAGTGAAATCACGGTGAGCAGGGCAGCGATCTGATTTCGACGAGTCATGCGAGCTCGGTAGCGGCGAATGCCGGTGTGAGAGAAAGTCGGGGACTCCGGTTGTGCGAGGAACGTACCCCTCGCGCCGGACCCTGCCAATTACCTAGCATTGGCGATGCACGTTCCTGCGCAGGAATCCGCTCGCTCCGTCTTTGTCGCGTTTCTACGGCTCGGACTCACGTCGTTTGGCGGTCCCATCGCACACCTCGGCTACATGCACGAGGCCTTTGTGGTGCGGCGACGCTGGCTTACCGACGCACAGTTTGCACAACTGTTGGCGGTCTGCCAGTTGCTACCGGGTCCGGCGAGCAGCCAGTTGGGGTTTGCGATCGGTTGGATGCGTGCCGGATGGCAGGGTGCGCTGGCCGCGTTTGTGGCGTTCACGACGCCGTCGGCTGTGGCACTGTTGTTGCTCGCGCGTTACGCAGCCGCGCTGGATCGTGGAGTCGGTACAGCCGTGCTGCACGGCCTGAAGATCTCAGCGGTCGTGATTGTCGCACACGCCGTGTGGCGCATGGTGCGTACCATGACCCCCGATGTGCAGCGAGTGATCATCGCGATACTTGCCGCAGCGATCGTGCTGCAACTGGGCACCGCGTGGGGGCAGCTTTTCGTGATTGCGATTGGCGCGATTGCGGGCTGGCTCGTGTGCGCGGATGCAAACGGTTCGGACATGTCCGCACCAACGCTCGCGATCAGTCCCCGCACATCACGCACGGCGGCGGTGCTCTTTGTGGTTGGCTTGAGCCTGGCGCTCTTCTGGTCGACCAGCGCGCCTTCTGTGCCCGGTATCGCGGCGGCGTTCTATCGCGCTGGTGCGCTTGTGTTCGGCGGTGGGCATGTGGTGCTGCCACTGCTCGAACAATCGCTGGTCAACACGGGTTGGATGTCGGCCGAATCATTCATGCTCGGTTACGGCGCCGCGCAAGCCGTTCCCGGTCCACTGTTCTCCGTGGCCGCCTACATGGGTGCCGCATCAGGTGCGCATCTCGTGCTTGCGTCGCTGGTGGCACTACTTGCCATCTTCACACCCGGATTTCTGCTGCTCATCGCGGTGTTACCCGCGTGGTCGCAACTGCGCGCCTTTCCTCGCGCTACGCGCGTCATCGCCGGGATCAACGCCGCCGTGGTGGGGATTCTCACGGCGGCGCTTTACGATCCAGTACTGACGAGTGCCGTTCACAACATCAACGACGCAATACTCGCGCTGCTCGGCCTGCTTGTACTCGCGCGCACGTCGCCGATCTGGGCAGTGATCTCTTCAGTCGCAGGCGCAGTGCTCCTCTTCGTCTTTTCAAGTTCAGTCTCTTGATCGCAGTTTTTGTGTCCTTTGTGCCTTTGTGTCTTCCCTCCGCAGTTCTCTCCGCGCCAGGAGAGCGTCAGGCTTCATTGCCCAGATGCTCCTAATGCTGGGAGAACTGCGGAGGGAAGACACAAAGGCACAGAAGACACGAAGAAGAGCAAAAGATTTTAAAGGGGAACTGCGCTACTGCAGCGTGGTGGTGCGCAGTGTGTATCGCGCCATCCATTCGTATTCGCGTTTCATGCGATCGAGTTGATGGTAGTACTCGGAGAGGCCGTGGCCTTCACGGGGATAGAAAACAAGCTCCGTGGTCTTACCGCGATCTTTGAGTGCGCGGTAGAACTCCATGGGCTGTCCGATCGGGACACGTTCGTCGTTGGCGCCGTGTAGAATCAGCAACGGTGTGGTGACACGATCGGTGTAACTCACGGCCGAACGCTCGAGATAGAACTTGATGTTCGCATTGACCAGACTGCCGTCGAACTGCGGTGCGCCGTTGAAGAACGTGCTGATGTAGCCGGGAATGTCCGTGGTGCCGGCCATGCTCAGCAGTGACGGCAAACCCGCGCCCATCATGGCGGCTTTGAAACGGCCCGTCTGTGAAACAACCCACGAGGTCATGTAGCCACCGTAGCTCCAGCCCTCAAATGCCATGCGTGACGAATCAGCGATGCCGCGTCGAATCACGTCATCGACTCCACTCATGATGTCGCGATAGTCGCCGCCGCCCCAGTCGCGAATGTTGCCGCGCATAAAGGATTCGCCGTAGCCCGTGGAGCCGCGTGGATTGGGATACAGCACCGCCCAGCCACGCGACGCCCAGGTTTGTCCGGGGCTTGAGCTGCCCTTGAATCCATTCGTGTGCGCGGCCGTTGGTCCGCCGTGCGCGGAGACGAGCAACGGTACTTTGCTACCGGTGGTGTAGTTGGCAGGTAGAAGCAACACGCCTTCAACCGGCGTACCATCCTTGCTCTTCCACGTGATCACTTCACTGCGACCAATCGCGACGTCCGAAAGCCACGGATTGGTGTTCGTGATGCGCTTGGGTGCTGCGCCGCTCGCGTCTGACACATGCACTTCGCCAGGCCATGCGGGCGTGTCGAGAATAAACGCCAGTTTGGATCCATCGCGACTGGCCGACACGCCGTTCACAAGTACGTCACTCGTGACCTTTCGATAGCTCCTGGCGGCCACGTCGTAGCTATAGAGCGACTGCCACACACGATCCGAGGCAGTGAACCAGATTTCGCGTCCGTTAGGCGACCAGCGTGGCTGGCCTGGGCTCACATCGAACGTGCGCACGGCGTGGTCGGTGCTTTGCCGTGTCGCAACGTCGTACGTGATGAGCCGAGCATTACGCAACGTGCGCGGCATGATGCCGTCTGCATTTGCTTTCCATTCGTGCGCCAGTTGCGTAAACGCGAGCAACTTGCCGTCCGGAGAGAACTGCGGTGTGGATTCGACGTCAGACGTTGAGGTAATCCGATCAATGCGCGCCGAGGCCACATCCACGACGTAGGCGTCACGTCGCTCATCACGAATCAATGGTGTTGGCGAGGCATCGAACGCGAGTGAACGACCATCCGGAGACCACGAGGGCGCGCCGCGCACGGTGAACGTGCCACTGGTGATTTTGCGCGCCTGCTTCGTGGCCACATCAATCACCCAGATGTGATTCAATCGAAAATCGCCTTCGTACACTTTGGGATCATCACGACGACGCGTGCGCGCTTCCGCGTCGCGCGACAATGTGTCTGGCGTGAGATAGGCGATCTGCCCACCATCGGGCGACCATGCATACGCCACGACGCCATCGCGCGCGGTGGTGAGCTGTGTGGCTTCGCCGCCGTCCACGGGCAACAGCCACAATTGTGCTTTCGGTGCATCTTCGCCCGTGCCGGAACCTCGTGCGGCTACGAACGAAATGCGCTCGCCGTCTGGCGACCACTGCGGCTGCGACTCGCCCCGTTCGCCGGTGGTGAGCTGTCGGGCTGATCCACCTGAGTACGGCACCATCCAGATGTGTGCGCGCCGTTCATGTCGATCGCCAAGCGCGGTGTCACCGCGTGCTGCGGGATGTTCCCACGCGGACACGGTGTACAGCACGCGATCGCCGCTCGGCGACATCGCGACGCCGCCCACGGCGGCCAGGCGCATCACATCAGCGTCGGTAAACGGACGTCCTGCCTGCGCGGACGCTGCGTGTGCAGCGAACGCCAGTGCAAGAACAGACGAGGAGACCACGCGGCGCCAGTGGCGGGTCGTGGCAGGCGGAGGAGTGTGGCTCATGGGAATGATCCAACGGGCAGGTGAGCGGACGATACGACGCGACGGCTTCGTGGCGGGTGGGCAAGCGCGCAGGGGTGGCCTTCGCGACTCGTCCCCGGAATATGTGCGTTGCCCTCGACGCGCGCCGCTGGTTTCCAGCGGCACGTTGACGGGTGCTGCCGCAGGGCGCATGCTTCCCATCCCCCCTCAGACGCTCCCCGCGTTCGTGCCCCATTCCCGACCGGAGGCCGCATGGCTGATCTGGCGCAGGCCGTGGCCACACAAATGGCCAATATCGAGAAGCGCACTGGCAAGTCGATCGCCGAACTCTCGGCGATCATTCAGGCGAGCGGGTTGAGCAAGCATGGTGAGAAAGTGGCGATGCTCAAGCAGCAGCTCGGGATGGGGCACGGCGACGCCAATACGCTCGTGCACATGGCGATGCAGTCGCACGGCGATGCGATGGCGGAAGGCAAGGCCGTTGATGACATCCTGGACACGATCTACACCGGTCCGAAGTCCGCGCTACGTCCCCTGCATGACGCAATCATTAATGCGATCAGCGCGTTCGGACCGTTCGAACATGCGCCAAAGAAAACGTACGTGAGTTTGCGACGCAGTAAGCAGTTCGCGACCGTGGGACCCGCCACCAGGGACAAGATTGAAATCGGCTTCAACATGAAGGGCGTTGACGCCACTGATCGTTTACTTGCAATTCCACCTGGCGGCATGTGCAACTACAAGTTGCGGCTTAGCTCGGTTGGAGAAATTGACGGCGAGCTCCTGCAGTGGTTACGAACCGCATACAACGCATCCGCGTGACGTGTTTCACGCGAAGCAGAGCGCTGCTCGTAGCGCTTGCGGCCGTTGTGTTCTCCGCCGGTCACGCGGATTCACAGCGGCGGTATCAGTACGTAGAACCCAACGCCCCCTACGACGGGAAGTTCACGTTCGCGCGTCTGCGGTATCAGGGACATCCGGGCTGGTCATTCGACTACCCCGCCATGGAGCGCAACTTCATGACGATTCTGAATGATCTGTCTACGGTTCATCCGCACGTGACAGAAAGCAACGTGCTCGACATGAACGATCCAGAGCTGTCTCGCTATCCGATCGCCTATCTGTCGGAGCCGGGCTACTGGTATCCTGATGACAGCGAAGCAGACGGACTGCGCAAATGGTTGCAGAAGGGAGGATTCCTGATTGTCGACGATTTCCTGCTCAATCAGTGGGCTCAGTTCGAGCGCGCCATGCGCTACGTGCTGCCGGATGCGCAAATCGTTCCGCTCACGGTGGATCATCCCATTTTTCACTCATTCTTTTCCATCGCCTCGCTTGAGGGGATGAATCACCCTGGCACGCCGGGCGCGCGCGCGGAATATCTCGGGATCTATGAGAACAATGACCCGTCGCGCCGGCTGATGGTGATCATCAATTACAACAACGACATTGGCGACTACATGGAGTGGTCTGGCGAGGGGTGGTACCCGGTGAACCTGTCCAACGACGCCTACAAGTTTGCCACCAACTACATCGTGTACGGGCTCACGCGCTGACGCTATCGCTCGGCTTCGGCTCGGGCCGCATTCTTTTCTCAGGAGTTTCACCATGCCAACAGTTCGCGACATTCTCGCCCGAAAGGGTACCGCCGTTGTCTCCATCGTCCCCTCGGCGACCGTCTTTCAGGCCGCCGAGCTCATGAATGAGCGCGGGGTGGGCGGTCTGCTCATCGTGGACGAAGGCAAGAACCTGCTCGGCGTCTTCACGGAGCGGGACATCTTGCGCCGCGTCGTGGTGGCCGGCCGGGATCCAAAAACCACGCCCGTGTCAGAAGTGATGACCCGCGATGTCATTACCTGCCTGCCCAACACCAAGCTCGACGAATGCAGCGCCGTGATGACCACCCGCCGGATCCGCCACTTGCCGGTGGCCGACGAGCAGACCGTATACGGCGTTGTGACAATTGGTGACATGCTCGCCTTCCGTGTAGCTGAGCACGAGTCCACCATTCAGTACCTTAATGGCTACATGTTCGGCACCCGCTAGGGCACTCCAGCCCCGCGTCCCGCCGACCCATCCGATCTGATCGCACGTGAACTCCCCTACGCACTCGACCACACGCGAACGAATTCCCGTAGTTGTTGTCCCTGATCATGACGATATCGCGCGGCTCGTGGCGGCGCGTATCGGCGCGCTGGTGCGCCAGAAGGCGGGCGAGGGCAAGACTTGTGTACTCGGTCTCGCCACCGGATCTACGCCCATTGGTGTGTATCGCGAGCTGATTCGCATGCATCGCGACGAGGGTTTGTCGTTTCAGCATGTGACCACGTTCAATCTCGATGAGTACTATCCCATGCCGCCCGACAGCGTGCATGCGTACCATCGCTACATGTGGGAGAACCTGTTCTCGCACATCGATATCAAGCCGGAGAATGTGCACATCCCGTCCGGCAGCGTGCCGCGCGACGGACTTGATGCGCACGTCGCCGAGTACGAGGCGGCGATCGAACGCGCTGGCGGCATTGATTTTCAGCTGCTCGGCATTGGTAAAACGGGACACATCGGGTTTAACGAACCCGGTTCAGGTGCCGATTCGCGCACGCGAATGATCGCGCTCGATATGGTCACGCGCCGTGACGCGGCCGCGGACTTTTTTGGCGAAGAACACGTGCCGCGCGAAGCCATCACGATGGGTGTGGCCACCATTCTCGCGGCGCGTGAGATTGCCCTGCTCGCTACCGGCGAACACAAAGCGGCAATCGTGAAGCGCGCGGTGGAAGGTGAGATCGCGGTAGATGTCGCGGCCACGTTCCTGCAGCGCCACGGCGGCACGACGTTCTATGTTGACGACGCAGCCGCCGCTGAACTCACACGCATTGCGACGCCGTGGCTGATTGATGAAGTGCAGTGGACTCCCGACCTCACACTGCGCGCGGTCGTGTGGCTCTCGCGTACGGCGGGGAAGGCGATCCTCAAGCTCACCGAGCGTGACTACGCGGAGTACCATCTGTCGTCGCTGCTCGCGCAGCACGGCACGGCGGGCGATGTGAACGGATTGATCTTCAATACGCTGGGCTCGCGTATTCGCGGACGCTCCAAGCTGGTGTCGGGCAAGAAGATTATCTGCTTCTCGCCGCACCCCGATGACGATGTGATCTCGATGGGCGGCATTCTCCGCAAGCTGGTGCTCAACGAGAATGACATCACCGTGGCCTACATGACGAGCGGCAATATTGCCGTGTTTGATCACGATGTGCGTCGTCACGTTGATTTCCTCGTGCGACTGGCGCGCGATCAACAGCTTGATGTCGCCGCGATTGAAGCGGTGCGCGAGCGCGTGCTCACGTTCCTCGCGTCCAAGAAAGCGGGCGATGTGGACAGCCCGGAGGTGCAGGATATCAAGCGCGTGATTCGCGAGGCAGAAGCGGTGTCTGGTATTGAAACCATCGGACTCTCGAGCAAGGCCGCGCGTTTTCTTGATCTGCCGTTTTACCAGACGGGCAAGGTGCGCAAGGATCCGATCGGCAAAGCCGACGTGGACATCGTGAAGGCGTTGCTGCGCGAGATCTCGCCCGACCAGATTTTTGTGGCGGGTGACTTGTCCGATCCGCATGGCACGCATCGCATGTGCAAAGAAGCGGTGGAGCGCGCGCTCGAAGAACTGCTCATCGAGGACGCGTCGTTTGTACGACCGGAAGTGTGGTTGTATCGCGGCGCGTGGCAGGAGTGGCCGGTCACCGAAGCCACGTGGCTTGTGCCAATTTCGCAGGACGAACTGCGTCTCAAGATTCAGGCCATCTTCAAACACCAGTCGCAGAAAGACTCGGCACCGTTCCCAGGCCAGGATGATCGTGAGTTTTGGCAGCGTGTTGACGCGCGCAACAAGGAAACCGCGGCCTTGCTCGACCGTCTCGGACTGGCGGAGTACTTCGCGATGGAGGCGTATGTCGTGGTGTAAAACCGCGATGTATGCGGTCGGCAGCGTGTTGTTGCTCGCGGCCTGTGATCGCGCGCCGGAAGATGTGCCAGCCGATGCTGGCGTTGTTGACTCGGTTGCGGTGTCCCCGCCACTCCCGGATTTTTCCGGCGAGTGGCGGATCGCGAGGGCGGTACGTGCGCCGTGGGTCACGGACACTGCTCTCGCGTCGCCCGCGAGTTCATATGTCGGTCAAACGCTGGCGTTTGACAGTGCACGTGTTGAAGGGCCGGGTGTGCTCTCGTGCAGCGGTGTGGATCACACGCTCGTCGAGCTGCCCGCCGAGGGACTGTTTGAGGGTGGACTGTCAGACGCGAGGCTTGCGGCTGACCTTGGCATTGGGCAGCTGCCGGCACCCGCGGTGCGGCTCACCTGTTCAACCGGCGGTTTCGATTTCGTTCGGGTGGATTCGGTCTCCATGCTCGTCGCGATCGATAACCGGATCCTCACGTTGGTGCGTGCGCCAACTGCGGAACCTGCGGCAGTCGCGGTGCAGGAATTACTTGAAGCGCATTTTGCGGGAGACTTGGCGTTTGATCGCACGCGGGCCGAACAGAAACGCGCGCTGTTGTCGCCAACACTCTGGCTGGACATGCAAGCGTATTTCGCGAAGCCGGTGCCAGCGGATGAACCGCCAGCGATCAATGGCGATCCGTTCACCAATGCGCAGGAATATCCCACACGGTTTGTGGTAAACGGCTGGCAAACAGACGGCGCGATGTCTCGCGTGCGCGTGACGTTTCGCGATGCCTTCCGTGCTACCGACGTGCGATACGTCATGGAGCGTATCAACAACGCATGGCTGCTGTACGATATCGAATACGATAGCGCGACGACGCTGCGTGGGTTGTTGAAGTCCTGAGTGCGCTCACGGCACGACATGCGGTGAGAACACCAACGCACGATAGCCCCACTGCACATCGGCCTTCGACGCCTGCATAAAGGCATCCATCGTTTGCAGCAGCTGCACGCTGAAATAACCCGGCACTTCGTGCGGATGTGTGCCGGGCCCGCCAAACCAGCTGCGGATCATCACGCTGTTCGACGCGCGCGGCAACGATGCCACATTCTGCACGTAGCGTGCGAAGCCACCATCACGCATCACGTAGTCTTCGGCGTTTGACGCGTAGAGCACGCTCACCACAAGTCCTCGCTCACGCACGAATCTGCCGGCTCCGGCAACCGCTTTCGGGCCCGCAAGATCGCCGACAATCGGAATGATCAGGTTGCGATGGTGCAGCTCCTTCAGATACTGAAAGTCTGCCTCCGACGCGAGATAGTTCGCCTGTCGACCGGCACGATCGGTTTCACGCAGCAGGTCGCGCAGTGTTGGATAGTAGGGGCGCGGAGCACGACCGATAGACGTGAACCGCAGCGCGAGCCCCTGCGACATGAATGTGTCATGGAATCGCGCAATCGTTGCCATGTCGTCCGCAGACAACGAAAGTCCCATGCGAGCAATCTGAGCGCGCACCGCACGCTGCGCGGCACTGCGACTTTCGTTGGTGGCAGGCGTGCGCTCCAGCTGTTCGAGCAGCGCGTCAATCGAGAGGGCCGCATCGCGCTGTACGGAAAACACGACCGGCCGGCCGAGCCACAGCGCAAGGTACTCAGCGCGCGTTCGGGCTTCGGCGAACAACGCCTTGAACAACACGTGCTGCAACAGATTGTCGCGGCGAATGTCCAGCAGGAACGCGAGTTCTGAACGTGTCCGTGCGATATACGAGTAACTCTGATCCGGCCCTACACCGATGTACGCGCCGCCGCGCACTTGCAGCCGGTCGAGCTGGTCCATCACGTGCAAATAGCTGCGCTCGTTGGAAATCAGGTTGTCGGTGTCAAAGTAGCCGCCCGCCTCTGACAGCTCCGAGATCGTGCGTGCGAACTCGGTGTTCGAAAGCGCACTCACGCGCGTGATTGGCGTGGCCGTTGCCTGGGCCGAGAGCGGCGAGATGCCAGTCAGCGGCGCAAACAACAGCGGCGCGGTGATCAGCACTGCCCAGCCCAGGCTGAACCAGGCACTCAGCGGACGAATCAGCGCAGTCGGCAGTCGATGACACATGTCTTCAGGATATCTTGTGGGACGGCCCGCGCGCGAGCGCGGGAGGCACAATCTCATAATCCGATCCCTCCAGACCGCACCGATGGCCCTGCTCGCGCTCCAGAACATTTCCATGGCCTTTGGTGGTCCACCCGTGTTGCGCGAGGCCAATCTGGCTATCGAACGCGGCGACCGTGTCTGTCTGCTTGGCCGTAACGGCGCGGGGAAGAGCACCCTGCTCCAGTTGATCGAAGGCACCATGCAGCCAGACAGCGGCGACGTGGTGCGGCAGGGTACGGTCACTGTCTCGCGTTTGCAGCAGGATGTGCCGGATCATCTGGACGGATCAGTCTTTGACGTCGTCGCGAGCGGGCTCGGCCCCGTGGGTGAGCTGCTCGCCAGGTATCACCATGTCAGCCACGAGCTGGCGCAGCGATCTGACGAGCGTGCCCTACGGGAACTCGACCGACTACATCAGGCAATCGATGTGGCCGGCGCGTGGGACGTGAACAACCGCGTGAGCACCGTGATCGAACGGCTCGGACTCGATCCTGATGCCATGTTCGATGCGGCCTCCGGCGGGCGCAAGCGGCAGACGTTGCTTGCCCGCGCGTTGGTGCGTGAGCCTGACGTGCTGCTGCTCGACGAACCAACGAATCATCTCGACATTGCGGCCATCGAGCTACTGGAGTCGTGGCTGATCGAGCGTAACCTCACGCTGATCTTTGTCACGCACGATCGGGCGTTCCTGCGACGTGTTGCCACGCGCATTGTGGAGCTCGACCGCGGCAAACTGTCCGACTGGGGCGCCGACTACGATCTCTATCTGGAGCGCAAAGACGCGGCGCTGCACGCCGAAGCAAAGGAGTGGGCTGAGTTTGATCGCCGGCTGGCCGAAGAAGAGGTGTGGATCCGCACCGGTATTCAGGCTCGCCGTACACGCAATGAAGGGCGTGTGCGTTCACTCGAAGCGATGCGCGTTGAACGCTCAGCGCGGCGCGATCGCGTCGGCACGGCAAAACTCCAGGTGCAGGAAGCCGAGCGCAGCGGCAAGCTGGTCGTGGAGGCGCGCGGTGTGTGGTTCTCGCATGGCGACAAGGAGATTGCGCGCGAAGTGTCGTGCACCATCATGCGCGGTGATCGCATCGGCCTCATTGGGCCCAACGGCGTTGGCAAAACCACCCTGCTTCGTTTGTTGCTCGGCGAGTTGGAACCGCAAGCGGGAACCGTTCGCATTGGTACGAATCTCGAAATCGCCTACTTCGATCAGTTGCGCGATCAGCTGAATCCAGACGCCACCGTGTTCACAAGCATTGCAGACGGCGCCGAGTTTGTGGAGATCGCGGGCAATCGAAAACATGTGAACAGCTATCTGCAGGACTTCATGTTTGGTCCGGAGCGTGCGCGTACCCCGGTGCGCGCGCTTTCCGGTGGTGAGCGCAACCGCCTGCTGCTTGCGCGATTGTTCACACGTTCGTTCAATCTGCTGGTGCTCGACGAGCCCACCAACGATCTCGATGTTGAGACGCTGGACCTGCTGGAAGATCGTTTGCTCGAGTTCAATGGAACGCTGCTGCTGGTGAGTCATGACCGCGCATTTTTGGATGCGGTGGTCACGAGCACGCTGGTGTTCGAGGGGCGCGGTATCGTTCGTGAATACGTTGGGGGTTACAGTGATTGGGTGCGCCAACGCACAGTACCGGCTGAACCGACCAGACCGCAGCCCGCGAAAGTCGCCCCGGCTAATCCGGCGCGCGCCACGCGCAAGCGCAAGCTGACGTTCAAGGAAACATCCGAGCTTGCAGCACTTCCGGCACAGATCGAAGCCGCCGAAGCGAGTCGCAGTCAGTGCTACGAATCACTGGCCGATCCGGCCACGGTGCGTGACGCGGCAGCGGTGCTTGCGGCGCGTGAGGCGCTCAGTCGTGTAGAATCGGAGATTGAACGCCTCATGGCGCGCTGGGAAGAACTCGAGACCATCGCGTCGGAACAGTGAAGACCGCAGCGATTGGGCCCGTCGCAGCGTAGTTGCAGTAATACTCTCTTCTCTCGCAACATCCCCACCTCATGACATCCCGTCGCGATTTTCTGAAAACCAGTGGCGTGTCGCTTGGCGCACTGGCCGTTGGGCCGGAGCTGCTGCGCGCGGCGCCAGCGTTCGGATCACACTCGCTGCTGCGTCCGCTGCCGCCGGTCTACACTGACCCCGCCACGCGCGAGCTCATGATGGAAGCGCTCGACGCGGCCAAGCGCGCTGGTGCGTCGTGGGCTGATGTGCGCATTGGTCGCAATCGCAACAACTCGGTGAATACGCGCGAGCAACAAGTCACGAACGTGGTGGAAAGCGACACCATGGGCTGCGGCGTGCGTGTATTGGTTGACGGATGCTGGGGTTTCTCGGCCACGCAGGAACTCACCAAAGCGGGCGTTGGTGGGGCGGCGCAGGAAGCCGCGGCAATTGCGAAAGCCAATCGTGTGGCGATGGACAGACGTGTCACGCTCGCACCAGCACCGGCGCATCCCAATGCTACGTGGCGGAGTGCGTACACGATTGATCCGTTCACCGTCTCGCTCGAAGACAAAGTCGGGTTGTTACTCAAGGCGAACGCCGAGGCGCAGAAAGTGCGCAATGTGCGCTTTGTGAACTCTGGGCTGTCGTTCGTGAAGGAAGAGCGGAACTACGCGAATACGGATGGCTCCGTGATCACTCAGGATTACGTGCGCAGCTGGGTCACGCTGTCGGTTACCGCACAAGCGAATGGCGAAGTCGCGGTGCGCGGTCCTGAAGTGGTGCAGCCGGCTGGTCGCGGTTGGGAATACGTACTCGAAGCGGATGTTGTCGGCAACGCCGCCAAGTGGGGCGAAGAAGCGGCAGAAAAACTCACGGCCAAACCGGTCGACGTGGGTCGCTACGATCTCATTTTGCATCCGTCGCAGCTGTTCCTCACCATTCACGAATCGCTCGCGCATCCCACCGAACTCGATCGCGTGATGGGCTACGAAGCCAACTACGCGGGCACGAGCTTCATGGCGCCGCCGGAGAAAGTGCTGGGATCGCTCAAGCTCGGCCCGCCCATGATGAACCTGATTGGCAATCGTTCAGAAGTTGGCGCGCTTGCCACCATCGGGTATGACGATGACGGTGTGCAGCCCGACGATTTTCACATTGTCAAAGACGGCATCCTCAACGATTTCCAGACCACACGCGAACAGGCGCCGCTGCTAGACTGGTGGTACACAAAAAACGGACAGCAGCCACGTTCGCATGGCTGCTCGTACGCACAGAGTTGGGCGGATGTGCAGTTCCAGCGCATGCCAAATGTTTCGCTCCAGCCCGGTGCGCAGGATTTGTCGTGGAACGATCTCATTGCGGCCACGGATCGTGGCATCGCCATGATCGGGCGTTCGTCGTACTCCATTGATCAGCAGCGGTACAACGCGCAGTTCGGCGCGCAGTTGTGCTACGAAATTAGGGGCGGAAAAATCGTGGGTCAGCTGAAAGACGTCGCTTACCAAATGCGCACGCCGGATTTCTGGAACGCCATGGATATGCTCGGCGGAAAATCCAGCTACGAGTTCGGTGGCACGTTCAATGACGGTAAAGGTCAGCCGTCACAGGCCAACGCGGTGAGTCACGGCTGTCCCCCGGTGCGCTTCAAGAATATCAACGTGATCAATACGGGGCGTGCACTGTGAGTGGCGATCTCGGAGCGCCTCGCCGCTTGCGCGATTTCGCAGTTCATGGTGTACTGGCCGTCAACAGTGTGATCTCACGCGATGAGGCGCAGTCGCTGATTGAACGTACGGTGCGTATGTCCAAAGCAGATGCCGTGAGCGTTGCGGTGCAAAGCGGTCGCGAAACCAATTTGCGATTTGCCGACAATCAGATGACCACTTCTGGCGCCACTACGAACACCACGATTCGTGTGCAGAGTGTGTTTGGCAAACGCAAAGCGTCGGTCGTTACCAACGATCGAACCGACGCGGGACTCAAGCGAGCAGTCGAGCAGTCTGAAGCCATCGCAAAACTTGCCCCGGAAGATCCGGAATATCTGGGCGAGTTGCCTGCGCAAACCTACGAGCCTGTTTCGGCCTGGTTCGACAGTACGGCGGAACTCAGCGCTGATGATCGTGCGAAAGCTGCCCTTACCGCGCTGGCTCCGGCACGCGCCGCGAACGATCTCACGGTGGCCGGATACATCGTGTGCAGCGCGTCGGCCACGGCGCTGGGCAACAGCGCCGGATTGTTTGCGTATCATCGCAGCACCAACGCGAACTATTCGCTCACCGCGCGTACCAACGATGGCACGGGCTCTGGCTGGGTGGCTATCGAAGACAACGATTGGACGCGGCTCGACTTTAACGCAGTGGCTACCGCGGCGATCGACAAGGCACGTCGCTCGCGCAACCCTGTCGCCATTGAACCCGGTCGCTACACCGTAATTTTTGAGCCGGAAGCGACCGCGAACATCGTGAGTTCAATCAGCGGCGCGTTTCAGGCGCGTTCGGCCGACGAAGGTCGCTCCGCGTTCTCAAAGGCAGGCGGCACAAAGGTTGGTGAGAAAATTCTCGACGAACGGGTCACGCTCTCATCGGATCCACGTGATCCGCTGGTGCTCGGCAGTCCGTTCGATGGCGACGGCATGCCCGTGGCGCGTCAGGTGTGGATTGAAAACGGTGTACTCAAACAGCTGGCGTATCCACGGTTTTGGGCGCAGAAGCAGGGAAAGCCGGCCACTGGCGGCGCCAACTCCCTGCGGTTGGCCGGCGGCAGTGACACGATCGAGTCGATGATCGCGTCTACCGAGCGCGGCATTCTCGTCACACGTCTCTGGTATCTTCGCGCCGTGGATCAGCGGACGCTCCTGTACACTGGCCTCACGCGCGATGGCACATTTCTGGTGGAAAACGGCAAGATCGCGCGTTCCATCAAGAACTTTCGCTTCAACGATTCACCGCTCTTCATGCTCAACAATCTCGAGGGCATAGGCGCAGCGGTTCGCACAGCCGGCGGCGGAAGCCTTGTCATGCCGCCGATCAAAGTACGGGATTTCAACTTCACCAGCCTGTCAGACGCTGTCTGAATCGGCAGGGCGCTGCCACGCGGGTTAGTTTTCACGTACGAACCGCAAGCGCGGCAGCGCGGTGCCTTGGGACGCAGTGTCCTGGTGCCTCACACAAAGGACATTGAACGGAGTATTGCCCTGTGGCACGGAAGCCCAACTACGATTTCGAGCGACGCAAGAAGGAGATGGATCGCAAGAACAAGAAGGAAGCCAAGAAGGAAGAGCGCGCGCGTCGCAAGGCAGCCGGACTTCCTGAGGAAGGCGAAGAGGGATACGTGGAAGGCGCCGAAGGCGAAGAAGCCGACGACGAAACAACGCCCGCCGATTCCTGAACGGCGCATGCAGCCGCTGGCGCTCTTTCAGCTGGAGGGGTTTGGGGTACGGCTTGAACCATTGGAGCCGGCCCACGCCGAACCACTCGCGCGAGCGGCCAGCGACGGACAGCTCTGGGAATTGCGCTACACGTCGGTACCGGAGCCTCACCAGACACTCGAATACATCAACACGGCGCTGGAAGGATTTCGCGCCGGACACATGCTGCCCTGGGCCGTTCGTGATCTCGTGCGCGATGAGATCATTGGAACCACGCGCTACCATGATGTCATTCCCAGTGCAGACCGTGTCGAAATCGGTTACACGTGGTACGCCGCGCGCGTGCACAGCACGCGAATCAATCCGGCGTGCAAGTTGCTCCTCATGGAGCACGCATTTCGCACCCTTGAATGCGGCGTGGTCGGTCTGAGAACAGACATTCTGAATGTGCGCTCGCAGCGCGCCATCGAAAAACTGGGCGCGAAGCGCGACGGTGTGATTCGACACAATCTCCGGCGTCGAGACGGTACCGTACGTGATACCGTGATGTACAGCATTCTTCGTGACGAGTGGCCAGCGGTGCAAACGGGCCTGCTCGCCCGACTTGACATCGCCTAGTTCGTGAACTGGTGTCATCAGTCGTTGACGTTGCGTACGAGGCGATTCCGTTTCACCGCCGGCATGGCAGAGATTCTGCACGTAAACGCTGACTGTCGTGTAAGTTCTATTCTTTCAACAACTTACGAATAGTCGAAGAGACGTTACGGTCGGTGAGTCAAGTCACGCAGCGTGCGTGTCGATACAAGAGCTCGGTAAGCAGAACACGTTTCGCTCCCGACTCACGCACTGTGTCTCACTATTCCCACTGTATTCATTTCTGCGCAAAGCGCACCGCCTTTTCGATGGCGGCGCTAATTGCCATTGCAAGCTCGCTGCACGCGCAGCAAGTCACCGCGGTTGGCAAACCGCAAGAAAAGCGCGAGCGACGCGCGGTCGCCATCGACACAACCGCTACACCTGCGGCAGCGCGCAAGCCTGCAGCAGTCCCCGACACCCGAAGCATGCGCTTCGACGAGCGTTGGGATGAGCGGCAAACTCGTGGACACTGGTCCGATCCACTCAAGTACATCCCACTCAACAGCAACGGGAGTATGTGGGTCACGTTCGGTGGGCAGGCACGCGCGCGTGAAGAATCATCGCGCGCGTTTCAGCACGATCCAACGGTGAACGATGATCACGTGCAGTCACGTGTATCGCTGAACGCCGATCTGCACTTTGGACGCGGCAACGGCGCGTGGTCGCGCTTCTATGGTGAAGTGCGAGATGCGCAGGTCTATCATCGCGACTTGCCGGGCGGTGTTCGCTCGGTGGATGCGGATCGACACGACGTACAGAATCTGTTCGCCGAGGCCGGTTACAACAAATCGTTCGTGCGCGTGGGTCGGCAGGAGATCGCGTACGGAAAAGAGCGACTCGTCGGGGTTCCGGATTGGGCGAATACGCGCCGCGGTTCACAGGGACTGCGCGCGCAGTCCGAGTTCGGCGCGCTGTTGGTCGAGGCCGCATCTGTTCGTCCGATGGTCGTGCGCGCCGACGCACGCAACACGCCCGATACCACCACGCGTTTTCATGCGTTGCAACTATCGAGTTCTACGGCATTCGCTGCGCCAACAGCCTGGATTCCGGCTCAGTGGACGCTCTATCACTATCAGCTCGATGTACAGGGGACACGTTCGCAGCGCCGTCTGACATTTGGTGGCCGCTCCGTGTGGAAGCGCGCACTTCCTGGGGCGGGCAGTCCGCAGCTGACGGTGGAAGGCGAGGGTGCCATTCAACGCGGAACTGTTGGCGCAGAAACACTGCGAGCGTGGTTTGCCGTTGCGGAGACGCAGGTGCAGTGGCGTCGTGCCTGGAGCGCTCCGGCAGTGTTGATCGCCACGGACTGGGCCAGCGGTGATCGGTCGCGCAACGATGGTCGCACCGAAGCGTTTCATTCGCTCGTGCCCGCGGCACACGCGCACGGTGGATATGCCGACGTTGTGGGTCGGCCGAATGTGCGCGAGATGCGCATCGTGGCAACCGCTGACCCGTTTGGCCGAGCTGCCCTGCGCGCCGCGTATCATCGATTCGATCGTCGTGAACTCACCGACGGTGTCTACAACAAGCAGAACGCGCTGTGGCGCGCTGCCGGCAACTCGGACGCACGACACGTGGCCGATGAAATCGACCTGACCAGCAGCTTCAAGGTTACGCGCGAGCTGCGCGTGATCGCCGGATATGCCTGGGTGCTGCCAGGTGAGTTTTTGAAGGAACAGTCAACACCTCATACCACGATGCGCTGGGGCTTCGTGGGCACCTCCTATACGTTCTGAACACACAAGAAATGCTGCGCTCCATGACTGTTCGTACGCGTCTGATGGCCGGATTCGGTGCCTTGATCGCCTTTATCGTGATCATCGCGACGGTCGCTGCAATCCGAGTACAATCGCTCCGTGAAACGATTCACGTTGCCACCGTTGAAGTGGCCAACAAAGCCAAAGCGGCGAACCAACTGATCGATGCGGTGAACTCGACGGCGCGCGCCAAGCTCACCCTCTTTGCGGTGCCAGACGGACCAGTGGCGGAGCGCGCGACGGCTCAGGTCGCCGAAGGCCGCAAGCACATCAACGAAGCGTATACACTGATCGATTCGTTGCTGCAAGGCGACAGCGTGCGAGGCATTGCCGCAGACACGGCGAGTCTTCGCGCCGTCACGCAGATTGTTGCGCTGCGGAAGGCCCACGCTGCGGCGTTCGATTCTGCGGCGGCGGTGCGGGCGCTCGGTGACATCGAACGATCAAATGCGATGCTCAACGATGAAGTGCTTCCGTCGCTCGACGCATACCTCGGCGCCATCACCAACTTCATTAAAGCAAAGGACGCACTCGTTGCCGAAGAAGCGCGCCGCGCCGAAGCTGCGGCCGCACTCGGCCTGTGGATCATCGCGGCATTCGGGCTGGTTGCCGCGGTTACGGGCGCGTGGCTTGCCCGCTCGATTTACGCAAGCATCACGTCGCCACTCGCGCAGCTGACGCAAGCGGCACACCGTCTCGCCTTGGGAGACGCCGGTGTGTCGATCGAGAGCGGCTCAGCGCGTGATGAAGTCGCGGCGCTTGCCGGTGCCATGCAGTCCATGGCGAAAGCCGAGCAAACCCTTGCCGAAACAGCACGCGAAATGGCGCGTGGTCAGCTTACGAGCACCGTTGAAGTTCGCGGTGAAGCAGACGTGCTCGGCAACGCGATGGTGCAGCTGCGCGGCACATTGCTCCGCCTGAATTCTGAAACCGCGGCGCTGACCGACGCGGCAGCAACCGGTCGCCTGGCAGTTCGTGCGCCAGCAGATCAGTTTACCGGATCGTTCCGTGATCTTGTGGCAGGAATGAACGCAACGCTGGATGCTGTGCTCGAACCGGTGAACGCGGCGCGCACCACGCTGGAACGTCTCGCTGATCGTGACTTGTCAGCGCGCATGCCGGAACACTATCACGGTGATCACGCGGCGCTGGCACGCGCGCTCAATACCGCCGCCACCGCACTCGATCGCACGCTCGGTGACGTACAGTCTGCCGCGACACAGGTACATGCCGCGTCCGCGCAGATTGCGGACGGAAGTCAGAGCCTTGCCTCCAGTTCTTCGGAGCAGGCGAGCAGTCTCGAAGAAGTGGCGTCGAGTCTCACCGAGCTGAGCTCCATGACCCGACAGAACAGCGCGGCCTCCGGCGAAGCGAAGTTGCTTGCCGACGACGCACGCAAACTGTCCGAACAAGGCGTGCATTCCATGCAGCAGCTCACGGCCGCAATCGGGCGCATCAAGCAGTCCAGTGATGACACGGCGCGCATTGTGAAAACGATTGACGAGATTGCATTCCAGACAAATCTGCTTGCGCTCAACGCGGCGGTTGAAGCCGCGCGAGCCGGTGACAGTGGACGCGGTTTCGCCGTGGTCGCAGAAGAAGTGCGCAGCCTCGCCAAAAGAAGTGCCGAAGCCGCGCGTCAGACTGCTGACCTGATTCAGAATGCGGTGGAGAATGCGGAGGCCGGTGTCACGCTGAACGATGCCGTACTCGCACAGTTGCAAGCGATTGATGGCCAGGTACAACAGGTTGGCACGATGGTCACCGAAATCTCCTCGGCCAGCGAACAACAGCGCGTGGGCATTGAGCAGATCAGTCAGGCGATCGAACAAATGAATGGCGTGACGCAGCAGGTGGCCGCGAACGCCGAAGAGTCTGCGAGCGCGGCCGAAGAACTCGCCAGTCAGGCCGAGACCATGAACGAGCTGGTGGGAGCATTTGAGCTTTCAGCTAAGCCGAATGCGCGTGGTACGGCTTCGCGCGGCACGGCATCGCGCGGCACTGGTCGTGCTGCAAGAGCCGCCACGGTGGCGCCAGAATACGCAATCTTCTAAACCGCGGCGAGAATCACCGCGTGCGTGTTGCTACGGCTGAAGTGCCGCCCGACCAACACGCACGCGCACGCTGTCCCCCGGCACCGTCCACGCAAAGAGCAGCGCATCACCTGAGCGTACCATGCGCGGGAATCCACTGCGTCGGCTGCCGGCGCCCGCTGACACGGTCGTTGCAGCAGACAATGACCCATCCCGTCCAACACGGCGCACGCGAACAGCCGCACTATCAGCCGTGACTCGTTCCATCCACAGCACAATCGGCAACGCGTCGTCGTCGAGCAGTACCGTTACACGGCCGAGTGGATCACCATCGTCGATGCGCACCGGCGCGCCAAACGACTGCCCACCGTCAATGCTCGTTGCCACGCGCACACGCGCGGTGTCCTGCGCCCCGGTAAACCACGCCACCACGACCGTATCGCCAATCGCAGCCACGCTGGGACCGTTCACCGGACACGCGTCAAACACCCAGTTGTCGTTGTGCACAATCGCGGGTTCACTCCACGCGCCGTTCTGCTCACGCACAATCGCAATATCACGCACTTCATTCTCAGTGCGATCACGGTACACAATCACACGACCGCTTCGCGCCCGCGCACTGCTCGTTTGACAACAATCACACACGCGGGCGTCGAGCAACACTTCGGGAATCGCTGCCGTCTCGCGGCCGATCGTTGCGGTGCGCAGGGTCATTTCGCGCGCGCTGTCCTTCATGGCTGTTTTGCGGCCATCGAGCCACACCGCACCAACCGCATCATTCCCCACGGGCCACAGGGCAACGAACCCGTGCTCAGCGAGCAGCCCGTCCGCGTGCGGTGTGCGCGCTGTCTCCCACGTTTCACCACCGTCGCGTGAGCGGGCAATGCGCACGCCGTACGCGTATGTGCCTTTGCCTTCGCGCTCCAGCCAGTGCGCGGCAAGATCGCCGTTCTCCAGCACGGCCATGCTGGAAAAATCCGCCCAGTTCACAAAAAAATCGAGTCCGCGTGCAATGTCGCGCGGTGCGCGCCAGAAACCATTCTCCCACGTGGCAAACCGCAGCGCACTGGTCGTGCTGTCGACGCGCTCAGAGAACGTGAGATGCACGGCACCGTTCGGCGCCACCACAAGATTCGGCGTGCTGGCACCGGGGAACTGCACCTCGCTCACGTCTACCGTGCCAATCGGTGCGATCTCGACGGCGCGCGATGGCGTGTCTGGTGTGCCGGCGCAAGCGCCGAGCGCGGCCAGCGGAATCAGCAAGGCAGCGTTCGCGCGGCGGGACATGACGCGGCGCGACAAGGCGCGACGCCGCTCCGCGCTGAGCCCTTCACGAAATATGTGTACAGGTGCGAGCTTCCAATGTCGCATGATCGCGTTCCGGTTGATATTCGCGCGTTGCCCAATCACCCTCCACCACCCGTGAAATAATATGCACGAAGTGAAGGCGCTCTGCGTGTACTGCGGCTCGCGTGACGGTCGCCACCCACTTTACCGTGAGACGGCGCGTGCGCTCGGCGAGGCCTTGGCGCAACGCAACATTGCGCTCGTGTACGGCGGCGCGCGAGTGGGCCTCATGGGTGCCGTTGCCGATGCCACGCTGAACGCTGGCGGCCGCGCGATTGGCGTGCTGCCCGCATTCATGCGCGATCGGGAGTTGGCGCACGAGTCACTGACGGAGCTGCACATCACTGCCACCATGCATGAGCGCAAGGCGACCATGGCCGAGCTCAGCGACGGTTTCATTGCGTTGCCGGGCGGCATCGGCACGATGGAGGAGTTGTTCGAAGCGTGGACGTGGGCGCAGATTGGCGTTCACGCCAAACCGTGTGCGCTACTGAATGTGGCCGGCTACTACGACCAGCTCGGTGCATTCCTCGACCACGCGTTTGCCGAAGGTTTTGTGCGCTCGTCGCATCACGACATGCTCATCATCGACGACAACGTGAACCGCTTGCTGGATCGCATCACAGCGTATGAAGCGCCGCATGCGCCAAGTCGCGCGCACATTCCGCCCGTCTGACTGAGGCACGCCACACGATGTCGCAACTACGCAAGCTGCTGCTCCTGTCGAATTCGCGAAACGCCGAGGGCGGGTTTCTGGAGCACGCGCGTGATGCCATCGGTGCGCATCTGGGAACGGCCCAATCCGCGCTCTTCGTGCCCTACGCCGGTGTCACCATCAGTGCCGACGCATACACGGCGCTTGTGCGCACCGCTTTCGCGCGGCTCGGGGTAACCGTGCAGTCGGTGCACGAATCGTCCGATCCGCGCGATGCGGTGCACAGCGCCGAATGCATTGTGATCGGAGGCGGTAACACGTTCCGGCTGCTCGAACGCCTGCAGTATCACGACCTGCTTGCGGTCATCCGCAGCCGCGTCGCGCTCGGTGTTCCTTATATAGGATGGAGCGCGGGCTCGGTGGTGGCCGGACCAACGATCAGTACCACGAACGACATGCCCATCGTCGCACCACACGGTTTCGCGGCGCTCGGGTTGGTCGACTTTCAGATCAACGCGCACTTCACCGACGCGCATCCGCCCGGCTTTCGGGGTGAGACGCGTCGAGAGCGATTGGCGGAGTTTCTGGTGCTGAACCCAACGTCGCGTGTGATCGGCCTGCCAGAAGGGAACTGGCTGGAGGTGGCGGGAGCTCAGATTTCGCTTCGTGGCCCGCACCCCGCTCCATGCTTCAGTGAGACGGGAACGCAGATGCTGCGTGCCGGGTCGGATGTCAGCTCGGAATTGGAGCCTCGAGCGCCCCGAGCCTGAGTCGGGACATGCCGCGGGACGAACGGCATGTCAGCGGGGACGAAAAACGGCGAAGTGCAAGCCTCCCAACGATTTGCGGGTGGTCTGCGTCTGCTGCGTACGCGCTGAGCGGAACCTTTTTCCAGATGCCTTAACGCTCAGCCGAAGTCCTCGTCCAATCGTCCGTGCATACTCTACGATCTCTGGCCCTCGGGGCCCTGCTTCTCGTCCTCGGCTTTGCGTCACCGCTAGCCGCTCAGGGCGTCGATATCATCCGCGGACGCATCACGGGCCCGGATGGCCAAGGTATTCCCAACGTGACGGTGACCGCCACCACGCTCACCGGCCAGGTCAGCCGTCGAGTCACCTCGGGCCGCGATGGTCGCTATACCATCTCGTTCCCAGGTGGTGAGGGCGATTACTGGGTGAGCTTTAATGCCATCGGTCTCACGCCGCGCCGCTATCAGGTCAAGCGCACCGCCGATCAGGAAATCCTGATTGCCGACGCGCGCATGGCGCCGGCGGCCGTGAACCTCGATGCGCTGACCGTGACCACACGTGCGGCCGCAACGCGCGGTGATACCGTGGGTGACGTGAGTGGCAACGAGCGCGACCTCGCGGATGCGACTGCGGCGCAGCTTTCGGCCGAACAGATGGGCGACCTGGTAGCCATGGCGTCAGCGATTCCGGGTGTGCAGCTCATTCCGGGTGCCGACGGCGGCGCTGACCAGTTCTCGGTGTTTGGCCTGGGCGGAGATCAGAACAATACGCAGCTCAATGGTCTGGGCTTTGGCGAAACGAACATTCCGCGTGATGCGGCCGTGTTCCAATCGCTTTCCACGTCGCCGTACGATGTCGCGCGCGGTGGTTTTTCTGGTGGTCAGATTTCGCTGCGTACGCGTGCCGGTTCCAACTTCATGCGTCGTTCGCTGAGCTCGAATCTGGTGGCGCCGTCATTGCAGTGGACCGATCGCGCAGCAGCCGCCACGGGCCAGCAGTACACGAATATCTCGCTCGGTGGTTCGGCGTCTGGTCCGATTTCGTTTGATCGCCTGTTCTACAACGGGTCCTTCCAGTTCGATCGCCGTCTCAATGATTTGCAGACGCTGCTGAATACGAACTCACTTGGTTTGAACACGGCGGGTGTTGCGGTTGACTCGGTGGCGCGCTTCCTCGATATCCTCGGCGGTCAGGGACTGCCGGCGAACATCGCGGGATTCCCGGGGCAGACGATTCGTACGAGCGGCAGCATGCTCACGAGCTTTGACTTCACACCGCTCAACTCGGCGCGTGGCAACACGTACTCGTTGGCGTTGTCGGGCAACTTTAATCGGTCGGTGCCGGCCGGCGGTGGCGGTGGCTTTGGTGGCGGCGGTGGTACGGCGCTTTCCACACCTACGCGTCAGGGTAAGAGCCTGTCGTATAGTGGCTCACTGCAGCTACGACAGAGTGGTTTGCTCGGCTGGTTTGGTGCGCTCACGGAGACGTCGTTCGGTGCGAGCATCAGCCGCAGCGGACAGGATCCATTCGCGTTTCTTCCCGCTGCCTCGGTGCGCGTGAACTCCACGCTCGAGAATGGCACCGGCAGCGTGCGCAATCTGTCGTTCGGTGGCAGTCCGAACTCGAACACGCAGAGTGGAAACTCGAATCTTGGCCTCGTGAATACGATTTCATTGTTCAGCAATGACAATCGTCATCGCGTGAAACTCACGAGTGAGTTGCGCTACGAGAGCTACTGGCAGGACTTCACCACGAACGAACTCGGCACGTTCAGCTTCAACTCGCTGGCCGATCTTGAGGCGGGCATTCCGGCTTCGTACACGCGTCAGCTCGCGCCGCGACGCCGCAACGGCAGCCAGGTGGTTGGTGCGATGTCGCTGGGCGACGCGTGGCGTCCGGTAAATGATGTGCAGATCCAGTACGGTGTACGCGTAGACGGCAACAAGTTCCTGATGGGGCCGACCGCGAACCCGCTCGTGCAGTCGGCATTTAACCTCGACAATGCTGCGGTCCCGAACCGGTTCTATGTCAGTCCGCGTGTTGGTTTCTCGTGGACGTATGGCACGGATGCGCAGGTCGCATTCATTCCGGGCATGGTGCGCGCCCCGCGTGCCGTGGTGCGCGGCGGTATTGGTATCTTCCAGAACACCCCCAATACGCAGCTCATTCAGGGCGCCATCGACAATACGGGCCTGGCCAGTGGATTGCAGCAGCTCACCTGCTTTGGTGAAGCGGCGCCGTCGCCGAACTGGAGTGACTATCAGGTAGACGTGGGCACCATTCCGAACACCTGTGCCGACGGAACCAACGGCACAGTATTCTCGAACAGCAATCCGAACGTCACGCTGTTTGGCAACAACTTTAATGCGCAGCGTTCATTGCGCACGAACCTGCAGTGGGCCGGTGCCATTCTTGGCAACCGCTTCCGCAGCTCGATTGACGCTACGTACTCGCGCAACCTCGCGCAGACAGGCAGCATCGACCTGAACTTTCCGGGCGTGCAGCAGTTCTTGCTCGCCAGCGAAGGCAATCGCCCCGTGTACGTGTCACCGTCTGTGATTGTGCCCACCACGGGCCAGACGGCGTGGCGTGAAGCCCGTGTTGTTGATGCGTTTGGTCGTGTCACCCAGCAGACGTCCGGACTCACGAGCGAGAGCAAGCAGATCACAATCTCGCTCAGCCCGGTAGCGTTCAATTCGGCACTCTCCTGGAATGCGAACTACGTGCTGGCTGATGTGCGCGAACAGTTCTATGGTTTTTCAAGCACCGTTGGCGATCCAATGTCGCGTGAATGGGGCCCCGGTAACTTCTCGCGTCACGCGTTTCAGTTCAACGTAAGTCGTCAGTTTTTTGAGCGTGTGACGATTCGATATGGCATGAACTTTCGCTCAGGGACGCCGTACACACCGCGTATTGCCGGTGATGTAAATGGTGACAGCTATAGCAACGATCGCGCGTTTATCTTCGACCCCGCGCGGGCCGCAGATCCAGCCTTGGCCGCTGGCATGGAAGCGCTGCTCGCCAGCACTACGGGTGAGGCGCGCGAGTGCCTGCTTTCTCAGCTTGGCAAGCTTGCTGCGCGAAACTCTTGCAAGCGTCCTTGGTCCTCCGGTGGCAGCCTGTTCATCAGCTTCAATTCCATCAAAGTTGGCCTTCCGCAGCGCGCGAACCTCAGCCTCAACGTGCAGAACCCGCTCGGTGGCCTTGACCGCCTTGTGAACGGCGAAGAGAACCTCAAGGGCTGGGGTCAGACGCCGATCGCCGACGACCAGTTGCTCTACGTGCGTGGTTTCAACCCGCTCACCAAGGAATACTCGTACGAAGTGAACGAGCGTTTTGGCAACACGCGTCCGCAGCAGAATGCGGTGCGTTCGCCAACGTCGATCACCGCGTCGCTCACGTTCGACATTGGCCCAACGCGCGAACGGCAGACGCTCATGCAGACGCTTGATCGCGGCCGCACGCGTCCTGGCAACAAGCCGAGCGCGCAGCAGTTGCGTGGTACGGTGAGCGCGGGTCTGCTCAACCCGATGGCGCAGATTCTGCAGCAGTCCGACACGCTCAAGCTCACGCGCAAGCAGGCCGATAGCTTGGCCACGCTCAATCGCTGGTACGTACTCAAGAGCGATTCCGTGTGGGCGCCGATCGCCCGCGAGTTTGCCGAATTGCCGGATCGTTTCAACCACGACATTGCGTTCAACAAGTACCGCAAGGGTCGTGAGCAGTCAGTCGACATGCTGCTGCGCATTGTGCCGGAAATCAAATCACTGTTGTCCGAAGAGCAGTATCGCCTGTTGCCCGCCCAGCTGGCCGCGTTCATGGACGCGCGTTCGCTGCGTGCCATTCGGTCAGGCACAGCCGGAGGTGGTGGCGGTGGTGGATTTGGTGGCGGTGGCGGCGGCGGCCGAGGTGGTCGCTAATGCGCGCGCCTCACACGCTCACTCATCGGACGTCGTTTACTTCTTCAGAGCCCGTCAACATTATGCGTAAGACACTTTTTTCCTTTGCGACGATGGCGCTGTTCGCAGCGCCGTTGGCTGCGCAGGATTCAACCGCGGCGAAGGCGCCCACGATTCCGGTGCGCAAGCTCGGACCGGTCGAGGCGAAGACCGCACAGTCGCTCGGCAACGTGAACATGCTGCGCGCGCTGAGCAACGGCACGCTACTGGTGAACGATGGCATGCGCCGCCAGGTCGTGTTGTTCGACGAGAATCTCAAGATCGCCAAGGTGGTTGCCGACACCCTCGAAGCGCCGATTCCATACGGTCAGCGCAACGCCGGTCTATTGCCGTACATCGCCGACTCGTCACTCATTGTTGATCCGGCCACGCTTTCGCTGCTCGTGCTCAATCCGCGCGGCGAGATGGTGCGCGTGATGTCTGCGCCGCGTTCGAATGAACTCAATCAACTGGCCAGCGCGAACCTTGGTTCGAACGCGTTTGATTCTGAAGGTCGCTTGATCTATCGCACAGGTGGCGGTGGCGGCGGCGGATTTGGTGGCGGTGGTTTTGCCGGAACGCCCGGCATGATGGGCATGGCAGGCGGCGGTCCTGGTGGTGGCCCGGGTGGCGGTCGCGGTGGACAAACCGCGCAGCCCGGTCAGGGTGGACAAGGTGGCCGCGGCGCTACCGCGCCCGCCAATCCCAATCAGCAGTCGGCCGAAGCGATTCGTCGTCAGGTCGCGGCCGTGCAGGAAGATCGTTTCCCGGGTGGTGGCAACAACAGCGCGCAGATCACGGTGAACGGTGAGCGTCGCACGCGTTCCTTCAATCAGCGCACGCTGCCGGATTCGGTACCGATCCTTCGCGCGAACTTCGACACACGCAAGACCGACACGGTCGCGTTCATGCGTGTCACGAATCCGCAGATTGAAATGAAGGCCACGGAAGATGGCGGCACGCAGATGAGCGTGAAGATGAATCCGCTGCCGCAGAATGATGACTGGGCCTTGCTGTCCGACGGCACGGTCGCCGTGGTGCGTGTGCTGGACTATCGCATTGATTACATCGGTCCCGATGGATCGGTGCAGCGCTCCGCGCCGCTTCCGTTCGATTGGAAGCGCATCACGGATGAAGAAAAGGACAAGATTGTGGACTCGCTCAAGACCGCCTCGAAAGAAGCGACCGAGCGTGCGCAGCAGATGATGGCCGCCAGCGGCGGTGCCGGTCGTTTCCGTCCGGCGTTTGATCCGGTGGACGCGAGCTACCTGCCTGACTACTTCCCGCCCATTCGCGCGGGCAGCACGCTGGCCGACAAAGATGGCAATCTCTGGATTCTGCCAACGACATCAACGCTGGCCGCGCAGATGTCGGCGATGATTCCGGCCAATATGCGTGGACAGATTCCGGCGGGCATGTTGCCGGCTGGCATGGCGGCGCCGGAAACGGCTGGACTCGCGTATGACGTGGTGAACCGCAAGGGCGAGCTGGTGCACCGTGTGCAGTTGCCGGCCGGTCGCAGCATCGCGGGCTTTGGAACGAACGGTGTCGTGTATCTGCTGGAGCGGAAGGGACGCGAGGTATTCCTCGAGAAGACGCGCCTGCTGCCCAACTGAGCGGCTCGACCAGTGAGAAAAATGAGCGCCGGGCACGAGGAATCGTGTCCGGCGTTTTATCTTTGGGGTATCCGTATTGATAGATCGCACGTATGTCGCGCGGGCGCAGCGTGCGACGTACGCCGCAATTCAAGTTCGCTCCTACAGGATTTCGCCACATGATCGCACGAGTCTCACTCGCAACGCTGCTTCTGCTGGCTGCTTCGAGCGCCGTTGGGCACGCACAGGCCGCCAGCACGACCGCCGCACCAGCGGCCAAGCCTGAGATCTCTCTACGCACACCGCGCGACGGCGCCACGGTCAGCACCACATTCCCGGTCGAGTTCGGACTCAAGAACTACGGCGTGGCACCGGCCGGCGTGAATCTCAAGGGTACCGGACACTTCCACGTGTTGATCAACGTCGACGCGCCAGCCGACGGTGCGGTGATTCCTGCCGACTCGTTGCACCGGCACTTTGGCGCCGGCCAGATTGAAACCACGCTCACTCTCGCGCCCGGCACATACACACTGCGTGCCGTGCTCGCGGATCACGAGCACAAGGTGATCAGTCGCGATCTGGTGTCCAAGCCAATTCGGATTACCGTCAAGAAGTAAGCGCGGCGCATCACAGATACGGCGCGCCCAGTCGCGCCACGCCATCACGAAATCGAATGGGCAGTGAGCGCGCTTTCAACTCGGCGAGCGTAATCGCGCGGCCGCTCTCGATGCGTTCGTCAATGAGCGCGTCGAGCTGCGCGGTGAGTGCGACATCGAAACATTCGAGATTGAACTCGAAGTTGAGCAGCAGGCTGCGTGCATCCCAGTTGGTGGAGCCGATCAGGCTCCACTGGCCGTCCACCGTAAATGCTTTCGTGTGATCGAATGGTGGTGGTGTAAGGAACACGCGACATCCCTTCTCCAGCAGCGGTCTGAATTGCGGTGTCATGGCCCAGTCCATGATGGGCAGGTTGCTCTTTGCTGGCACGACAATGTCAACGGCGACACCGCGCATCGCCGCCACCTGCAACGCACGCAGCAGCACTTCGTCAATCAGAAAGTACGGATTGATAATCCGCACGTGATGTGTCGCTGCGGAGAGTGCGCCAAGGATCAGCTCAAGAATGTTTTCGAGATCGCTGTCCGGCCCGTGTGGTACACCGCGGGCCACCACGCTACCGTGCTCGGTGAGTCGCGGAAACCATGGATCACGGTCGAGCGCTTCTCGCGTGCAGAACGCCCAGTCCACGCTGAACGCACGCTGCAGTTCGTAGACGACGGGGCCATCAACACGAAAGTGCAAACACCGTACTGGTTCTTTCGGTTGTTTTGCAAGCCAGTGTCCGTCGCGAATGTTCATGCCTCCGGTAAAGCCGATCTGTCCGTCGATCACGAGAATCTTGCGGTGATTGCGCAGATTGGCGTATCGGAACAGGCGGGGCAGTCGGGTTGGCAAGAATGTGGCAACAGGTATTCCGGCGCGCCGCAGTCGTGACGCCATGGTGGGGCGCGTGTAGCGAGAGCCCACGTCATCGATCAAAACGCGTACTTCAACACCGCGCGCTGCGGCCGAGGTCAACGCGTGAAGAAACGCCTCGCCGGTGGCATCATTGTCAAAGATGTAGCTGAGCAGTGTGATCGTTTTCTTCGCCGCGTTGATTGCCTCAAGCATGGCAGGATACGCTTCATCGCCATCACGCAGCGGCGTAACGCGATTGCCTGGCATGAGCGGGTTGCCGGTGGTCTGCAACCCCAGGCGAGCGAGTCCCGGAAGCGTGGGATGCTGCGTAGCCAGCGCGTTCATGAACTCGGCGCCGGCCATGGCGGCGCGGAACTCACCGGTATCGCCGAGCACCGGCTCACGCTGCAATGCATTGGCCGCACGCTTGATGCGATTGATGCCAAACCCCACGTACAACATGGAGCCGATAATGGGTGCCAGCCACGCGAGCCCCACCCATCCGATCACCGCCGGCACCTGTCGCTTTCGCAAGACAGCATCAATCGTCACGCCGATTGCAGCCACGATGTGCCCGACGGATACCACCACGGGCCACAATTCGGCGAGGAACGAGAGCATGATAGATGATGGTGTGTCGCGGGCTCCGTCACAATGGCGCGCATGCACGCGACGCCAGTAACTTTGAGAGATGACCCGACTTCTGGTAAACACGCAGCCGTACAACGCCGAGGCGACCCTCGCAGAACTGTCGGCGAAGGAAACGCCTCACGAAGCACACTACGTGCGATCCAACTTTGCGACGCCTCAGGTTTCTCCTGAAGCGTACGCACTGCAGATCGATGGTGCCGTGACGCAGCCGCAGCAGCTTTCGTTGCCGGCGCTGCGCGCATTGCCTGCACACGAGGTCCTCGTGACCATGGAGTGCGCGGGAAACGATCGTCTTGGCATGCAGCCGCTGCCAACGGGCGAGCCATGGGCGAGCGGCGCGGTGAGCAGTGCTCGCTGGCGTGGCGCGCGGTTGCGTGATGTGCTCGCGCAGGTTGGTGTGTTGCCCAACGCAATCGAAGTACTTGCCGAAGGCGCGGATCATGGTCCGCGCGACGATTCTCGCGATGGCCGTGACGTGCGCTTCGCGCGGTCACTTCCACTGTCCGCCGCAATGGATCACGATACGCTGCTTGCCTATGACATGAACGGCGCGCCATTACCGGCCATGCACGGTGCGCCCGTGCGCCTGGTGGTGCCCGGATGGTATGGCATGGCCAATGTGAAATGGGTGCAACGCCTGTCGCTGCTGACCGAGCCGTTTACAGGATACTTTCAGGCGCAGCGATACGTGTACGATGTACACGGTGCGCACACCCCCGTCACGCGCATGCGTGTGAAGTCGTTGATCACATCTCCCGCGCCGGATGCGGTCGTCATCGGTTCCGAGCTTGAGGTTCGCGGCTGGGCCTGGTCTGGAGGCGGAAGCATCACACGGGTTGACGTGGCCGTGGGCGGCGGGGATCGCTGGGAACGCGCCGACCTCGAGGCGCCTGCAAGCGCGCACGCCTGGACACCGTGGGTGTTTCGCTGTGCCATGCCGGCGGCGGGTCGGCTGGTGCTGCGAAGCCGTGCCACCGATTCCACTGGCGCAACGCAACCTGATACGGCAGAATGGAATCGGTTGGGGTACGGCAACAACGCGGTGCGCGCGATCACGCTGTCGGTTGAAGCACCATAAGCGGTTCGGTGTGACCGCGGCTCAATATGCGGGCTGCGGGGTATCACTGCGACAGCTCGTGTGCACGGACGCGTTGCGTCCATTCTGTTCGACGTCTCACTCCAAGGCGGATTTCACATGGATGTTCTGGTCAACACGGATAGCAGCGTGGAGGGCCACGAGGCCCTCGCTAACGACGTGGAAGCGGCAGTACGACATGGCATTGCCCGTTTCTCGGACCGCATCACTCGCATCGAAGTGCATCTCAGCGACGAGAACAGCCACAAGCACGGGGCCGATGACAAGCGGTGCCTGATGGAGGCGCGCATTGCCGGCCGACAGCCAACCGCTGTCTCGCATCACGCCGAAGACCTCCACAAGGCCGTTGCTGGCGCGACCACCAAGCTCAAGAGCGCGCTCGACACGGTGTTTGGGAAGATGGCTACGCACTAACGCGTCGAGAGGAGATGTTCGGGCGAATGGCTTCACGCTGTTCGCCCGTTTTTGTTTCCTGGCGTATGTTCGAGGTGATGCCGCGCCGTTCCGCGTGGCCCTTCCCTCGGAGAATCTTGTATGTCCCGCCTGCCTCGGTCCGTCGCGCGCACGCCACGCGCCTTGCGATTCACGCCGCTCTGCCTGTTGTTCGGCGCTTCGCTCTCCGCGCAGAACGCGCCGTCCACCGCCAATCGCGCCACAACCGCAGCGATCGCATCAACGAGCGCACTCAAGACACTCTCACTCGACGATTACGCGCAGTGGCGACGTGTGACGTCGACCGCGCTGTCGCCCAATGGCGAGTGGATGTCGTTCGTGTATGCTCCGAATGAAGGGGACGCCGTCTTGCATGTGAAGTCGTTGAGTGGCGACCGTACGCACACGATTCCCGTTGGCAGCGCACCGGTGTTCAGCGACGATTCGCGATGGGTGGGCTACTATGTCAATCCCACCACGGCGGAACTGGAACGCGCGCGTCGTGCGCGCACGGCAGGAGCAGCGACCGCTGCTGCACCCACACCAGCACGACGCTTTGAAGCGCGCAATCTTGGCACCGGCGAGACATTCAGCATGCCAAACGCGGCGAGTTTTGCGTTCGCCAACGGTGGCGCGTGGCTCGCGGTGCGTGGCGCCAAGCCCGTTGCCTCGGCCAAGCACGACGGCGCCGACCTGATCGTGCGTGATCTTGCCACGGGCAGCACACGAAATATCGGCAACGTAGGCCTCTACGCTTTTGATGCGTCCGGCGCGCATTTGGCGTACACCGTAGACGCGGCCGAAAAGCTTGGTAACGGCGTGTATCTGCTGACGCTGGCAACGGGCGCTGTTCGTCCGCTCGATGGTGCTGCTGCCGATTATGCGCAGCTCTCGTGGAGCGACAAGGGATCACATCTGGCGGTGCTGCGCGGGCTTAAGCCCGAAGGGAAAGTGCAGCGAGTAAACTCGTTGCTCACGTTCAGCAATGTTGGCAGCGCACAGATGAAGGCGGCAGTTCTCCGCGGAGATTCTGCCGTCAATCTGCCGACAGAGCAGGTCATCAGCGAGTTCGCACCGCTGCGGTGGGCACCAGACGGCACCTCACTGCTACTCGGTACCAAATCGCAGGACATCGAGGCCAAAAAATCCGACGATCCCGTGGCCAATGTTGATGTGTGGCACTGGAAAGATCCGGAACCACAGTCGGTCCAGATTGTACGGCTTGCACAGGAACGTCGTGCCACGTATCCGGCGCGCTTTACGCCGTCGTCGGGATTGTTGCGCGTGATCGGTGACGACGTGATGCGCAACGTGCAGCCCACCACCAATCAGAAGTGGGGAATTGGTCGTATTGATACGAGCTACCGTGGCGAAGTGGCATGGGGCGGCAGTCGCGCGGATTACTATCGCGTAAATCTGACGACTGGCGAACGCACGCTCATTGCCAGGTCACTGTCGCGCACGATGGGCACATCACCAGACAGTCGCTACTTCCTGTATCTGCAAGACAAGCGCGTACACGCGTACGATCTTGAACTCGGCCGTGATGTGATCATTGATAACGCCACCGAAACACGTTTTGTCGACGTGACGGATGATCATGATTACGAACTTCCCACCTACGGTGTGGCCGGTTGGAGCGCCGATGGAAAACACGTCCTGCTCAATCATCAATTCGACATCTGGCAGCTGGCACTCGATGGCTCGCGCGCGGTGAACCTCACGCGCGGCGTGGGTGACAAAGAGCAGATCCGCTTTCGCATAGTGCGAAACGCAGAAGGGGCGCGCCGAGGCGATGAAGAGCGTGGAATCGATCTCACACGTCCGTTGCTGCTCACGGCGTACGGCGAATGGACCAAGAAGAGCGGGTACTACGAACTGGCGCCAAACAAGGCTCCCACCCCGCTTGTGTACGATGATCGCGCGATGGGTGGCTACACGGTGTCAGAGAATGGTGCGCGCATTGCATTTACAAAGGGCAGCTTTACCGAATATCCCGATTGGTACGTGAGTGATCGTCGTTTTACGAGCCCACGAAAAATCACCGATGCAAACCCGCAGATGGTTGAGTACGCGTGGGGGAGCAAACGCTTGGTCGACTACACCAACAGCAAGGGCCAGAAGTTGCAAGGCACACTCACGTTGCCGGCCAACTATGAGCCTGGCAAAAAGTACCCGATGATCGTGTACTTCTACGAGAAAATGTCGCAGCAGCATCACAGCTTCAGTATGCCGGTGTACGACGACCGTCCACACATCAGCACGTATGCCAGTAACGGCTATCTCGTGCTGCAGCCCGATGTGGTGTACGAGATTGGCAAACCCGGCTCGTCCGCACTTGATTGCGTCACGAGCGCTGTGAAAAAAGTGATTGAACTTGGATTTGCTGATCCAGCGCGCATCGGCTTGCAGGGACACAGCTGGAGTGGATATCAGTCGAGCTTCATTCTCACGCAGACTGACATGTTCCGTACCGTCGTTACGGGTGCGCCACCCACCAACCTGATGAGTTTCTACGGCACACTCTATCGCAGCAGCGGCACCATTCAGCAGGGCATTTCTGAAGTTGGACAGGTGCGCATGGGGCGCGGTGTCACGCCGTGGACGGCCAAGGAGCTCTACGAGAGTCAGTCACCCGTGCACAATGTGCAGAACATCAAGGTGCCGTTCATGATTCTGCACGGCACCGAAGATGGGGCGGTTGACTGGATGCAGGGGCTCGAGCTCTACTCGGCGGCGCGTCGCAATGGAAAAGACGTGATTCTCCTGTCGTATCCCGGCGAACCGCACCATCTCGCGAAGAAAGAAAATCAGAAAGATTTTCAGGTGCGCATGCGTCAGTTCTTTGATCACCATCTCAAAGACGCGCCCGCGCCGCGCTGGATGGTCGACGGCGTGCCGCAGGTTCAGAAAGGCCGCGACACGCCGTAATCAGGGACTATTTGCCAGCGACCTTTTCGACTTGCTCGAGCACGCGGAGCAGATTGCCACTCCAGATCTTGGCGATCTGCTCCTCGGTGTAGCCGCGACGCACCAGCTCCAGCGTGACGTTGAACGTTTCCGTGGCGCTCCGCCAGCCTTCCACGCCGCCACCGCCATCAAAGTCCGAGCTGATGCCGGCGTGGTCGATGCCGATGCGCTTGACCACGTAATCAATGTGGTCGGCAAAATCTGACACTGTGGCCGCCGGATCCGCCGGATACCGACGCGCTGTGATGTCCTCCTGCTTGGCCAGAAATTCATTGCGACGCGCATCCGGAAGCGCCGCAATCGCCGCGCTCACTTCACGATTGTTCGTAGCCGTGATGCCAAATTCTTTGCGCAGATCGGCAATCGCCGCTTCGCGCGCCGCCGTCTTCGTGGCGTCGCACTTCACGTAGCTGTTGAACGCCACGAGTTGAATCACACCGCCGTTCTTCTTCATGGCGTCGAGCTGCTCGTCGTCCATGTTGCGGCTGTGATTGCAGATGGCGCGCACGCCAGAATGCGAGGCGATGATCGGCGCTTTGGACAACGCCACGGTCTGCATCATGCTCGCCTTGGATGGATGCGAAATGTCGATCATGATGCCCAGTCGATTCATTTCGGCGATCACCTGCCGACCGAGTGGGCTCAATCCGTTGTGAAGCCAGACATTGTCTCTTTCACCGGTGTTGGAGTCCGAAAGTTGACTATGTCCATTGTGAGCCAGCGACATGTAGCGGCCGCCTAAGTCGTAGAACCGCTTCACGTTGGTGATATCGGAACCGACCGGAAATCCGTTTTCGATGCCAATGAAAATCACCTTCCGTCCGCTCGCGTAAATGCGACGCGCGTCCGCCGCCGTCAGGGCGAGTCCGGCGCGTTTGGGCGCAATGCTGTCCGTGAGACGGCGCACCGCCGCGAACTTCTCGAGCGCTGACGCCTTGGCGCCCGCAAATCCCTCGGCGTCGAGGCGCGGCGACTGACCCACGTACACGATCAGAAACGCCGCATCCAGTCCGCCTTCTTCCATTTTGACCAGATCGACCTGGGTACGCGGCAGCTTGGCGGCGTAGTTCAGCGTATCGGCGCGAAAGTTCGCGGGCGAGATGTCCACGTGCGTGTCGAGCGTCATCACGCGCTCGTGAATGCCGCGGGCTCGCGTCACGAGTGCGGCGTCGTCGGTTGGGCGAACCTGCGCCGAAAGTGAGGACGCGGTCAGTAGTGAGCCGGCGGCGATCGCGACGAACGCCAGCGAACGACTGGAGGGGACGGAGCTGGTCATGGGAGTGCGGGCAAAGGGGGCGGGGCGAGAACGACTCATCAAAATACGCGACGATGGCGAAACGGGGGGCGCGTCCTGCGAGGGCGAGGCGCATATTCACCGGCATCATCCCCTTCTCGGAGACCGTCGGCCATGCCTTTCCCCTTTCGCGCCTCCCGCCCTTCCGCCGCGCCGCGACACGTAAGCGCGTCGCGCGTACGTATTCAACGCGTACCACTGCTCGGAGCGTTGGCGGCAACGCTTCTCCCCGCCGCGCCACGCGCCGCCGAGCTGCACGCGCAATCGGCCAGCGCGCAGCAGTCGAGCGCGCAGGCGGCGAGCTCGCCTATTCGTTTCGCCCGCTACGCGCACGTAGCCAACGACGGGCGCATTGCGTTCACCTACCAGGATGACATCTGGTTGGCCGACGCCAACGGCGCAAACGCTCGCCGACTTTCGGCGCACGTGGCGCGCGACATGATGCCGCGCTTTTCGCCCGACGGACAGTGGATCGCGTTTACGAGCAATCGTATGGGCAACAACGATGTATACGTCGTGTCCGTCGCAGGCGGCGAACCGAGGCAACTGACGTGGCACAGTGGAGATGACCAGGCGCTCTACTGGACGCCGGACGGACGCGAAGTGGTGTTCACCTCGGGGCGCGGCGTGAAGCAGTGGGGATCGCCGCTCTATAGGGTGGCGCTCGATGGTTCGATTCCGCGCGCGCTGCCCATGGATGCCGGCCGTTCGGGCATGATCAAACAGGACATGACCATGGTCGCCTTCAATCGCTCGGTGCCGAGCTATTGGCGTAAGGGCTATCGCGGCAACAACAACGCGGATATCGCGGTGCAGGATCTGCGCACCGGTGCGATCACCGAACTCACTGACACGGACATCAAGCAGTACCAGTCGGCCACGCACGATGTGCACCCAATGTGGGGCGCCGACGGTCGCATCTACTTTGCGTCGGAGCGCGACGGAATCTTCAATATCTGGCGCATCAACGCCGCGGGCGGCGCACCAGAACAGATCACGCGACACACGGATGACGGTGTGCAGTTTCCGTCGATCTCGCCTGACGGGTCGCGCATGATCTACGAAAACAACTTCAGCTTGTGGACGCTGAGCGTATCCGGTGGTCAGCCGCAGCGTGTCGATATTCGCATGGCGTTTGATCCGAAAGAAAACGACATCGGCGTAATCGCTGCGAACCATCGCGCCGACGGTTTTGCCGTCTCCCCCTCGGGCGACTACGTGGCGGTTGATGTGCACGGCGAGATTGTGGTGGTGCCGAGTGAAGATGGCGTGGGCGAACTGGCGCGCGTCACGAACTCACCGTGGCGTGAACGCAGTCAGCTGTGGTCGCCCGACGGCCGTCGCATCGCCTACATCTCTGATGAATCGGGTGAGGAAGAGATCTGGTTGTGGGATCGCGCAACCGGTGCGCGAAACAAGCTCACCACGCACGAGTCCATCAAGAGTGAACTCACGTGGGCCTCGGATTCGCGCAAGCTGGCGTTCGTGGCTGACAATCGATTGTGGGAAGTAGACGTTGCCAACGGTTCGCCGCGCGAACTCGCGCACAATCCGGCCGGTGGGTACTCCATTGCGCAATACTCGAGCGATGGACGGTGGCTTGTGTACACGCGCCGCGATGATGATCAGAACGCTGATGTGTTCCTGTTCGATATCGGCGCCCGTCGCGAATACAATGTGAGTAACAACCCGTTCACCGACGGCAATCCGGTGCTCACGCCGGACGGCAAGCAGCTGGTATTTACATCGTCACGGGACGCGGGCACAAATCATGTGTTCGTGGTGTCGCTGGTGCGCTTGCAGGAAGATCCAAACGATCCGCTGGTGCGTGAGCGGCTGCGTCGGGCCGGAAATCGAACAGAGCGCGCGGACTCAACCTCGGTGAGTGCATCGGCCGCAAACACACCCGCTGCGGCTCCTGCGGCGCCGCCGATCACTGTTGATACCGCTGGCATTGCGCGCCGCGCGATACAACTCACGCGTGGTGCGGGAGGCGCAGGCAATCTCTTTCTCGCGCGCGACGGCCGCTCGGTGCATTTCACCGTCACGGGTGGCACCGGCGACGATGCGAACGGACTCTTTGTGATCGGACTCGACGGGCAGAATCGGCGGCGCATTGCAGCCGGAGCGTTTCCGGATCTCACCCCAACGATGGATCGTCGTACGGTCTTCTTCCGCCGCGCCGCCGCGGGCGGCGCGGAGAGCGATGGTCCGCCAAGTACCGCCGGAAGCGAAATTCACAAGCTGGTGCTTGCGACACCGCAGCGCACCGAACGCGTGAACTTCAGCTTCACCGTGCAGGTGAATCGGCGCGACGAATGGCGGCAACTGCTGGCCGAATCATGGCGTGTCATGAAGTACCGGTTCTACGATGAAAAAATGCACGGTCGTGATTGGAACGCCATCTGGCGTAGCTACGAGCCGCTGCTCGCACACGTGGGCACCAACGAAGACGTGTACGACCTGGCCAACGAAATGATCGGCGAACTCAATGCGTCGCACACCGGAGTGAGCGGCCCGCCATCACGGTCCATGCCGCGCATTACCCAAACCCGCTTGCTCGGCCTCGAACTCGAAGCCGATGAACAGGCGGGTCGGTATCGTATTTCGCACGTGCATCGTGGTGGTCCGGCCGACAAGGAATGGTTGAACCTCGAGGTGGGGCAGTATGTGCTCTCCATTGACGGGCAGGATCTGAAAGCCGGCGACAACTACTGGAGAACACTCAGCAACACGCTCAACACGTACGTACCTGTTCGCGTGGCGACCAACGCAAACGGCACTGGCGCGCGAACCGTGCGCATCAACACGGTCACGTCACTCAGCGATGTGAAGTATCAGGAGTGGGTAGACGAACGTCGTGCGATTGTTGACAAGGAATCGGGTGGTCAGATCGCGTACGTGCACATTCGCAGCATGAACCAGCCGTCGCTGGAAGTCTTCCGTAATGAAATCAATCAGTACAGCAACAAGGCCGGAATCATTGTCGACATCCGTTACAACGGGGGCGGCAACATTGATCAGGAACTGATCGATATTCTCGAGCGTCAGCCGTATCAGTTCTGGAACAACCGCAACGGGTCGCGCAGCTGGGGACGCCGGCCGCGTCAGGCAATTGCCGGTCCCAAAGTCATGCTGGTGAATCAGCGCTCTGGCTCTGATTCCGAAGTCACGCCGATGGCGTTTCGGCAGCTCGGACTCGGTCGCATTGTTGGCAATCCAACGGCGGCTGCCGTCATCGCAACCGGCAGCTACACGTTGATCAATGGCGGCAGCATTCGTACGCCAGGCTCATTTGTGGTCACGTACGATCCGAGCAAGCCCAACAATTATGGCGTGAACCTTGAGAACTATGGGGTGCCGCCGGATGTATGGGTGCGCAACTCACCAATGGATGAACTGGCCGGGCGGGATCGCGAGCTGATGGAAGCCATTCAGGAAGCACTGCGCATGTTGCGCGTGGCAAAGAACGCGGCCAATGAGGAGAACTCGGGTGCTCGCTAAGCCCTGGATCGTGGTCGCAGTCGTTGTGTGCGCGTCGCTGATTGCGGCTTGCTCAACACGTCCTGCGGCAACGGCACCAACACCCAACGCATCGGGTGTCACGCTGTGTTGTGGTGACAGTGCGATGGGCGTAGCCCTTCGTATTGCCGCTGACTACCGCGAACCCACAATCACCACACGACGTTTCACGCACGAGCAGTTCTGGAACGTCGTGCAGCCGGTGGCCACGTACGCGGGCTTCAAAGTGGAAGAGGTTGGCAAGTCGCTGCACGGTCGTGCGCTGCGCACGATCACCATTGGCACCGGTCGCGATACCGTGCTGCTGTGGTCGCAGATGCACGGCGATGAATCCACCGCCACCATGGCGCTGGCCGACATTGTGCGGTGGTTTGCGAATACGCGCGCGGAGAGCCGCGATGACGCGCTGCGTGAGCGCATCATGAAGGGGGTCACGCTGGTTTTTCTTCCTATGCTGAACCCCGATGGGGCGGAGGTCTTTCAGCGCGAGAATGCCGTGGGTGTCGACATCAATCGTGACGCGCGCCGACTCTCTACGCCCGAAGCCCAGACACTGAAAGCGGTCCGCGACCGACTCAAACCAAAGTTTGGGTTCAACCTGCACGACCAGAATGCGCGAACGCGCGTGGGTCGGGATGGCGTGCAGGCGGCGATCGCTCTGCTTGCACCGCCGCATGATGCGACGCGTGCGTACAATGAGGTTCGTTCGCGAGCGCGTCTCGTTGCGTCCACGCTCGCCACCTCGTTCCAGACTGAGTTGCCCAATCGCGTCGCCAAGTACGACGACGGATTCAACCCACGGGCATTTGGAGACCTCATGCAGCAATGGGGTACCAGTACCGTGCTGATCGAAAGCGGTGCGTTGCCCGGCGATCCGCAGAAGCAGCGACTGCGCGCGCTGCATGTGGCGGCGCTCATCAGTGTATTCGATGCCCTCGCCACCGGCGCGTGGAGCAGTGCCGATCCGCAAACGTACGAGCAACTGCCGTTCAATACTGGTGGTGCGAGTGACGTGCTGGTGCTCGGCGGGCGACTGGTCTTGCCCGGGAGTGCACCGGCGCGCGTTGACCTGGCGATCAATTACGATGATGCGGTGGCGCGCACCGGTGGCCGCGTGCGCGAAGTCGGCGATCTGGCGGGCGTGGTGGCCATTGATACCATCAATGTAGAAGGTCTGTTTCTGCATCCAGACGCATCAACCCTGACTCGCGCCAGCGCCGGTGTGCTGCTCCCCATCGGCGCGCCCGCTGTTCTGCACGTCCGGCGCGGCGTCGATACATCGAGCGCGCTCGTGCGCACCATCGGGGGCGGCGCACGCAACTAACGGCGCGTACTACGCAAGCATCGTACTACGCAAGCATCGTGCTACGCGAGCAACTTGCTATGCGGGTTGCGCGTTACGCCGGTAGCTCGTCGATGCTGCGCCCCTCCACCAGTTGGATCGACTCACCCATCGAACTCGGCGACATGCGCGGACCCAGGCCGCGCAGTCGCTCGTAGTTGCGACGAAACAGATCGAGCACCGCCGGAATATCGTGCTCGCTGCGAATAGGCAGGCTCACCCAGCCTGAGTTCGCGAGCATGTGATGCGCACGGGCGCGACCCGACGCCACGAGGTCGCGTCGCTCGCGAACGCTGAACGGCAGGTCGGCCGTGCGGTCGTTGTGCAAGTGTCCGATCTCGCGTTGCTGCACACGAAACTCCACACCGCCAAAGCGATGCGGAAGCACGGTTACACCTTCCCACTGACCAACGACATCGGCGATGCGCTGACTGACACGGCCTAATGGCATCAATCGTTCCTCCGTCGCGACGTAATCGCACGCTCCGGATGAACGCGCGCAAAGCCACGGCAGTGCTGCAATGGCCTACGCTGATTCTGCAGCGCCGCGCACGGGAGCGCCAGCGTTGTGTATCGTTCACGTCAACGGCCAACGTCCGCACGGTTCAGTTCGTATCGTGTGCGGAACAGCGGTTTGGCGCTCGCAACGTTGCGGTGCCGACGATTGCTTATAGCTAAGGGGTTGGCGGTGTCAGGCACATTTTCGCGCATACACACCGAGGGAGCAGCCGCGACTACCTCCGCGGTCGCACCACACGTGTCTGTGATTGGCGGTGGCATTATCGGATTATCAATCGCGTGGCGTCTCGTGCAGCGTGGTTGTCGTGTGGACGTGTTTGATGCGGGCGGACCAAGTCAGGGGCGCGGCTGTTACGCGGCCAGTCGCGCGTCGGCCGGACTGTTGGCGCCGGGCGTGGAAGCGGAGCCAACGGAAGATGCGTTGCACGCGTTGTGCCTGCGCAGTCTGGCGCTCTGGCCAGCGTTCGCGCGTGAACTGGAAGGACACTCCACCATCCCGCTCGACTTTCGTGCCCGCGGGTCGCTCGTGGTCGCGCTCACACGTGACGATGTGAAGAAGCTGGAGCATGCACACGCGTACCATGAACGGCTCGGCACGACGCAGCGCTGGCTCACGCGCGCTCAGCTGGCGGAGCTGGAACCGAATCTGGAAGCAACGGCGCTTGCAGCGCGCCATCTGCCCAATGATCGACAGGTGGATCCACGTGCGGTGCTGGTCGCACTGCGTGATGTGCTCGGTGCGCACGGCGTCGCGGTGCATCAGCGTCGGGTGGACGCCGTCTCGCTTGATGGTGCGAGGCCAATGGTCGTCACAGAGCACGGACAGCTCGAGTCGGACTACGTCGTCCTCGCCGCAGGTGCCTGGTCACGCACGATCGCCGGCATTCCTGATGAATGGAAGCCGCCGGTCCATCCCGTGAAGGGACAGATGTTGTCGGTGGAGCTGCCCGATAGCACACCGCTGCTGCAGCATGCCGTGTTCACGCCCCGCGTATATCTTGTACCAAGAACGTCCGGTCGGCTCCTCATTGGTGCCACGGTTGAAGACCGCGGTTTTGAAGAGGGTGTCACGGCTGGCGGCTTGTTGCATTTGCTCGAAGGCGCGTGGCGCGCCATGCCGGCCGTTGAATCGGCGCGCGTGGTGGAAACCTGGTGTGGTTTTCGACCCGGCTCGCGTGATGATGCACCAATGATTGGCCATCGTGACGAACGTCTGTTGTTCGCCACCGGACACTATCGCAATGGTATTCTGCTAGCGCCCGCAACGGCCGACGCGATTGCCATGACCATCTGCGATCACGCTGAGCCCGAATGGATCAGCGCGTTCGCTCCCGCACGATTTGATACAGACTTTGCCGGCACCGCTACTCCAGTCCCAGAGCACGTCGCCTTCTGAACACGCCGCAGCCGTCGCGAACGAAGCGACGTCACGGTTCGTCCGCGTGTTGCTCAACGGAACGCCGCACGAACTGCCAACGCCAACGCTGCTCGCGGCGCTGGCGCAGTTGTCGCTCAACGCGGAGACACGCCATCTGGCCATCGCAGTGAATGAGTCAGTGGTGCCGCGCGCCCAGTGGGACAACCTGAGACTGAACACCGACGATCGCATTGAAGTGATTACGGCGGTGGCCGGTGGCTGAGACCGACAACTTCATCCTCGGTGGCGAGTCGTTTGGTTCGCGTTTGTTGCTTGGTTCGGCCGGGTATCCCAATCGCGCAACGCTGCTCAATGCGCTGAAAGAGAGCCGCACCGAAATTGTCACCGTCGCCGTGCGACGCATTGCGCTGAGTGGCGAGGGAGAATCGCTGCCGTCGCTGCTTGGCAACGCGTATCGTTTGCTCCCCAATACGGCCGGCTGCTTTACGGTGCGCGACGCCGTGCTGACGGCGCAACTCGCGCGCGAGGCGCTGGGTACGCCGTGGCTGAAACTGGAGCTGATCGGCGATCGCGAAACGCTGTATCCGGACATCGTGCAACTGGTACAGGCGGCTGACCAATTGGTGCGCGATGGATTCATTGTGCTCCCGTATTGCACCGATGATCCGGTCGCGTGTCAGCGACTCGCCGATGTTGGCTGCGCCGCGGTCATGCCACTCGCATCATTCATTGGTTCGGGGCGCGGCATTCTGAATCCGTCCACGCTTGAACATCTATGTTCACGGAGTTCGGTCCCGGTGATCGTGGACGCAGGGATCGGCACCGCGTCGCACGCGGCACTGGCCATGGAACTCGGCGCGAGTGCGGTGCTTGCCAACACTGCCGTTGCGCGTGCCGACAATCCGGTGCTGATGGCGGCCGCGTTACGTGACGCGGTGCAGGCCGGCCGAGCAGCCCGACTGGCCGGTCGCATTCCGGAACGACTGTTTGCTGATCCGTCGAGTCCTGAGATCGGTATGATTGGCAGCTGATGGAGTCGCTCGAAGAAATCGAACTGCCGTCGCCTCTGATGGTGATCACAGATCGTGCGCGTTCTACGCAGGCGCTGCCCGAGGCGCTTGTGAGTGCAGCAAAAGGTGGGGCGCGCTGGATCCGTGTGCGCGAACCGGATCTTGATTTGTTTTCCTATATCTCGCTATGCCATGTGCTGATCGACGTGGTTGCTGATCCGCGAGTGACCTGGGCGGTGCGTCCCAGCGCGTACGCCATGTTGCGCACTGCGTACCCGGAGCTTCGTCTCTCGGTGCACTGCGCAGAGCGTGATCCGCACTTTGCCGCAGCCGATGTGTCAACGCTCGTTGGCCGATCGGTGCATGGCGAGACGTTCGCCGCGAGTGCCGTGCGGCAGCGCTCGTCAACGCGAGACGAGCGTGCCGTCGCTTTCTCGGAAGCCCGTGCTCACGCTCCGCAATACCTGTTGCTCGCGCCGGTGTTTGCTACCGAATCAAAGCCTGGTGTGCGGCCGGCGGGTATCGGCATGATTCGCGAGGTCGCACAGGGCGGGAACACCGTCGTTGCATTGGGCGGAATCACGCCGGCCAACGTTTCGGATTGTGTTCGCGCCGGTGCACGGGCAGTGGCGGTGTGCGGCGACGTGCTCAGCGCGGCGGATCCCGGCGAGCGTGTCCGTGCGTTGCTGTCTGTTTTGTCTGAGCACGAAGAGATTCTGCGCTAAGAGGTAGCGCGAACATGTGCGGTTGTCGGGCGCAAGCCGACTTGCGCGCAATGTGAGCAAGCGGACGTTTCAGGTGCGACGATTCGCTACTCTCACCTTTGCTCGGAGAAGTCGAATGTCTACTCGAACCACATTGCGCACCACGTTCATCGCAACGGTCGCTGCGGGCGCAATCATCGCCTCGTTCGTGACAACGCCCAACAGCGAAGCCTCTACCCTTGAGCCCATCGCCAGCGCCGCGTCGAGCGCTCCTGAAGACAAGTGGCTGCAGGGACTGAACGGCGCACACAAACAACTCTTTGATTCGCCCGCACCGGCTGGTGGTATCCCGCTTGTGCACATCATGAACTTTCTTGATACGTACAACAAGGCCTACGGTGTGGCCGATACCAAGCTGAATACGGTTGGCACCTTCTATGGTTCAACCACCTTTCATGGCTTGTCCGATGCGATGTGGACCAAATACAATCTTGCGGCCTTCCTGAAGGGTGTGGGTGCGGATGCCGGCACGGGCGCAACGCCGAATCCGTGGCGCAAGGAGCCGCAGATTCTCGGCATGGCCCTGGCACCGGCCAGTATCGAATCGCTCCAGAAGCGTGGCACGCGTTTCATTCTGTGCAACAATGCGCTGACCATTTTTGCCGGTATGGTTGCACAGAGTCAGGGCTTGAATGCGGATGCCGTATACAACGACATGAAAGCGAATGTCCTGCCCGGTGTTGAACTGGTGCCGGCAATGGTGATCGCCATCGAACAAGCCAATCGTGCTGGTCTCGCGTATCATCGGCAGTAGTTGCGCTGACGGACTCCAGCAGCGAATTGCTCGCGCAAACAAAGCGGCGCCACCCGAAAGGATGGCGCCGCTTTGTTTTATTCGGGTTGTCGCCAGCGATTACACCGGGAACAGCATTTCACGATAACGCGGCAGCGGCCAGTACGAATCACCGATGGTGAGCTCGAGTGAGTCACACACCACGCGCACCGCGTCCATGGCTTCGCGGCCCGTGGTGGAAATGATCTCGCCCTGCGCCACGATATCATCGTGCAACGCTTCGGCCTTGGTCAGCACCTTGCTCAGATCCGTGCGCGCCTTCTGCAGTGACGTGATCAGATTGCTCACCGTGTTTGCGGCGTTGATAAGCGGCTGCAAGTTGATGCCCGACGCGGCGCCACGGCCTGCATCGCCCGACAGGTCACCAAAGTACGTATAGCAGGCCGGCAGGATCTGCGTGTCCACCATCTGCTGCAGCGTGTGCATCTCGATGAGCAGATCCTTGTTGTAGCGCTCAAGCCGGATGTGATAGCGGCTGTCGAGCTCGGGCTTGGTCAGCACGCCGGTATGCTCGAACAGCTTGCGCGACGAATCACTCACCAGCGCCTGCAACGCCTCTGGTGTGCGACGCATGTTCGGCAGGCCGCGCTTCTTGGCCTCCACCACCCACTCGTCTGAGTAGTTGTTGCCTTCAAAACGAATGGCAGCCGTGCTCTTGAACGCCGCCTGCACCACGCTCAGCACCGCGTCGCCGGTGGTCTTGGCGGACTTGAGTGCCTTCTTCAGATCCACCGTGATCTCATCAATCGCTTCCGCCACGGCGGCCTGCAGCAACATCACGGGGAACGCAATGCTCTGCGATCCGCCGACTGCACGGAACTCAAACTTCGCGCCGGTAAAGGCAAACGGCGATGTGCGATTACGATCTGTGTTGTCCTGCACCACTTCCGGCAACTTGTCGACGCCGAGCTTGAGCATCGTCTGCTCTGCCGATCCTTTGCCCGTCTTGCCCGCGGCAATATCATCGCACACCTGCGTGAGCGACCGACCAAGGAACACGGAGATGATGGCCGGTGGCGCTTCGTTGGCGCCCAGGCGATGTTCGTTGCCGCTTGTGGCAATGCCCGCGCGCAACAACGCACCATGCTTGTGCACACCCTTCAGCACCGCGGCAAGGAACAGCAGGAAGCGCAGGTTTTCGTGCGGCGTTTTGCCGGGCTTGAGCAGGTTCATGCCGTCGAGCGAGTTGTCCGACGTGATCGCCAGCGACCAATTGCAGTGCTTGCCCGATCCGTTGATGCCCGCGAACGGCTTTTCGTGCATGATGGCCTGCAGACCATGACGCATGGCGACTTTCTTGAGCACTTCCATGACCATGTGGTTGTGATCAACGGCCACATCGGTCTCTTCGTACAGCGGTGCCATCTCGAACTGACACGGTGCGACTTCGTTATGACGCGTCATGATCGGTACGCCAAGCTTGTACAGATCCGTTTCCACTTCGCTGATGCACGCCTGGACGCGCTCCGGAATGCCACCGAAATAGTGGTCTTCGAGCTGCTGTCCACGTGGCGGTTCGGCGCCGAGCAACGTGCGACGCGCCATGACCAGGTCGGGGCGCAGTGCAAAGTGCCCACGATCGATCATGAAGAACTCCTGCTCCGGACCAAGCGTGGTCACCACACGCTGCACGCCCGTATCACCGATCAGCTCAAGCAACGCCATCGCCTTCTGTGAAATGACATCCGAGCTGCGCAGCAGCGGCGTCATTTCGTCGAGCGCTTCACCGTTATAACCAATGAACACCGACGGGACGCAGAGCGTGCGCGTGCCACCCTCTTCGTCAATGAACACCGGGCTGGCCGGATTCCAGGCCGTGTAACCACGCGCTTCCCACGTGGCGCGCAGTCCACCGCTCGGGAAGCTCGATGCATCGGGTTCCGACTGAATCAGCTGCTCGCCCGAGAACTGCTCAATCGGCAATCCGTTTTCGTCAAAGCCCAGAAACGCGTCATGCTTTTCGGCCGTGAGCCCTGTCTGCGGCTGGAACCAGTGCGTGAAGTGCGTGACGCCGCGCGAAATCGCCCATTCCTTGATGGCCTGCGCGACAATCGGTGCAATCTCGCTGTCGAGCTTGCGGCCGAGTCGCACGGAATCGGCGAGCGACGCGTAGACATGCGCCGGCAGCTTGGTGCGCATCTGGCGCAGGCCAAAGGTATTGTCGCCAAAGAACGAAGACGTTGGCAGCACCACGCCGTTTTCGTCGACCGGGCGAGGTGTGATACGCACAGCACGCTGCGTGATCTCGCGCAGAATCGCAAAGCGCGGGTTAATCGAGTCGATGGCCATGACCGTTGAGAGCGTTGAGGAGATCGTGAGTGGAGTGCGCCGCACCGGAAAGCCTGATCGGTGGTCGCATTCTGCATTGTGTGCAGAAAAGTACTCAAATCGAGAACGTTCTCAATCCCAAATCACGCAAATGACACGCAAATCTTGCACAAAACGCAAAAACTGCGATACAACGCCAAAAATGTAACGGCCATATCGAATAAAAGCCGAACAAAGTATCCAGTCTAGGGGGTTGTTCGTTCGGGCTGCGGAGGGCCGGCCGTAATCGCGTTGGCAATACGCTCGACCGTGCGATCGGAGCCGCCCACCAGCACGGCCAACGCGTTGGCTGACCGAATCAGCGTCGGGCGCTCCGGCCAGTATGCCGCAGTATCGGCTCGCGGTGCGGCACGCGACGAGTCGAGCGTCTGCATAGCCTGCTCCGCCGCGCTCGCCGACGCAAAAAAGATCACGTGCAGCGACTGCCGACCAAGCAGCCACAACGTGCCGTCTCGGTCGACGCCTGGAATGCGAGCCACCGAGTCCGCACGAACGGTGCGAAATCCGGACATCTGGATCCGACGTTCCAGGCTGCACTCATGCCACGCACCGTCACGCGGGCAGGCACGAATGGCGGCCACAATGCTGTCCACCACACGGGCTGAGTCGCGTGCCGCGCTGCTATCGGTCGCGGTGCGCGCGGATTCGGGGACGCTCGGCAACGTGTCGCTAACACGAGACGTCGCGATTGGTGACGAATCCGCTTTGCCGCCGCCGCAGGCAGCAACGACCAACCAACCGAAGAACAAAACGAGACGCGCGCGAGGAGTGAACACGTGAGTTCCTGCAGGAGAGACAACGGATGCCGCATGGGGGAGGTACCACTCGTACATTGCAACGCGTCGCCGCGTCGGGGAAGCACGCCAGCAGGAACGCGCGTGCGCTGCGCAACGGATTCATTCCAATCGTCACGGCCTGTATTACGACCTGCACTACGACCCACATCACGACCAGCCTCTCGGCATTCGCCATGGACCTGCCTCTCCTGCTCACGGCCGGTGGACGCGCACTCGCGCTCACGGGTGCCTTCATACTGGTGGGCGCTGCCGTCTGCACGTGGCTCGCGCCGTCACGCGCCATTCGCGTACCAATGCTCTACGCGGCACTCGCGCTCACGTTTGCTGTCATCGTGCAAGCGGGTGGGCAGCTCCTCGCGTTTGACGCGTTCGCGCCCGACGCATCGCCGATCGCCGATACGTTTGCCATGCTGGCGGGTACAAACTGGGGACGCACGCGCGCAGCACTGGCATTGCTCGCGCTCGCCGCACTGTTAGGCGCGGCGTTGCCGGCGCGTTTCACCAACATGTCGGCACGGGTGCTGGCGGTGATGCTGTTGGCGCTGGTGCCGTGGCTCGGGCATGCGGCCGCTGCAGACAACCAACTGCTGGCCTTCGCGCTCACGGGTGTGCACGCGACTGCCGCTGCGGTGTGGCTGGGGACACTCGCATTGCTCGCGCGCCCGTGGTGGAACGATGTGCACGCGTTGCATCCGCTCGTGCCGCGCTACGGCGCGATCGCACTCATTGCTGCACCAGTGGTTGTGGTCAGCGGTGTGATCACGGTGTGGACGCGACTAGGGTCACCGTGGCAGTTGCTGGAACCCGGCTATGGTCGCCTGGTGCTGATCAAAACGGGATTCGTGGCACTCGTGCTGGCGCTGGGTGCACGTCATCACCTGCAACTGGTGCGTTCGTCGAAGACCGATGTCATGGCAATGCGCCGATCACTTCAACTTGAAGTACTACTCACACTGCTCGTGCTGGCCGTGACCGGGTGGCTCGGCGAGAGTGAGCCTCCAGCGCTGAGCTGATACACAACCCGTACAGGTCGCCGGCTATTGCCCGGTAATTGAACGCACTGTGGCCGAAAAACTCAGTGAGTCGCCGTTGGTTAACAACAACTGCATCGGCACCTGCTCGCCGGCCGCGAGTGTGCGTCGCAGTCCGCGCAACATGAGGTGTTTGCCACCCGGCGCAAACACGACGGAGTCACGCGCTGGCAGTACCACCACCGTTTGCGCTTGCATGTGTACCATGCCGTCGTGCTCCATCGTTTCGTGCAGCTCAACGGTGTCTGCGACGGTACTTCGCGCACCCGCGATCGTGACGGCACTGTCGAGCGGGTTGTGCACCGTGGCGTACGCGCCCGTAATTGCGCCGCTTGCGCCAGCGCGAATCCAGGCGTTGTCCACCCACAGGGTATCAGGCCTGAGCGCAGTCTCGGCGGCTACTTGAACGTCTTGAGACGGGCGCTCGCACGCCGACAGCGCGCTCAGCACGAGCAAGCATGCACCGGCAGTGTGTGTAAAGCGCGTAACGCGAGAACGCACCATCACGGCGCGCGGCTCCGCTGAAATTCGTGTGTCGAGTGACATGCCCGAAGTTTAGACGGGCACGTCGCTGCGTCAAAACAACATCAGATGACGCGAGTCTCGTGCATCACGCCGCAGTCGAGAGCATTTCGCTGGTCCACTGCAACGCGCCGGCGTAGATCTCGCCAATCGTGGCCGGGTCAACGCCCATGTCTTTCGCGACTTCGGCCGCGCTCTCAAACAATCCGAGCTCGTAGGACTCGGCGAAGTTCAGCGCGTCGGCGTACGGACCAGCGCGATCAAGCAGCGCCTCTTTGGCGTCATCGGCGAGTGCCACGCGGCCCACCAGCTCTTCGATCGGCATGCGGAACACCACGTCGAGCAGCGAAAACAGTCCCACGAGAAACAGGGTGCCGGAATCCCGCCCTGAACCCGCGAGCATTTCGCACAGTCGCGCGCGTTCCACCGCCTGGCGCACGAGATGCTCGTCGACATCTGACGTGCCGCGACGCGTAGCGGCAATCGCGAGTGCCAACCAACGCAGCAGTGCGTTGCGTCCGATCAAACGCAGGGCGTGACCAATAGACGTCACGCCACGCGCGCCCACCGACGCGGAGTTCACAATGCGCAGCAGCTGAAACGTGAGCACCGGGTCAACCGCGATCGCGTCTTCGAGCGCACGATCCTGAACGTTTGGATCACGCGCCTGACTGAGCAGCCGCAACGCAGAAATTGTCGATGACGGCACTTCCGATTGCGGCAGCAATTCGGGGCGACTGAACTGCGCACCCTGAAACGCGTCAAACTTGAGCTGCTTGGCCAGTGCCAGTTGCTGCGGATCGTAAATGTGATCAGCAATCAACTGCATGTCGCGCCGTACGCGCACACGCGACATGGTGGTAACGAGCGCCCGCACGTCTTCCGATCGCACATCGAGTCGAACCCAACGTGCATATGGAAGCAGCGCGTCAGACGCGGCCGGTTGCTCGGTCACCTGATCGAGCGCTATCTGTCCGCCCGCGCTGCAGAACCGCTCGATCGCGTCGATCACTTCCGGTTCCGAGCCAACATCAGGCGGAATGAGCGGAATGGTGGTGTGCGGATCGGCGAGCTGAATGATCTGTCCAAGAAACTGCCCACGCGAGCACGGTACGAACGCCGGATAATCGGCACGAATGTTGTCAAATCCACCGGTGAGGAAGCTCTGCGCAAAGGCATCGCGCCCTTCAGGGGTGTCTCGAAAGCGGATTTCGTAGCCGATCAGTTCACCAGCGCCGGTAAAAATCGGCTGGCGAACCACGCAAAGGTCGGACATGGACGTCGGGGGGTGAGGGTATGTAGGGAGGATCGGCGGCGGACCGCCGACTCTTGAGTGCCACCCCATAACTTCTGGTCGTCGGGAGGCCCCGTGGCGGGGTGGCGCAATCGGGGGTGCACCCGCCACTCTTCGACCAGGTCGTTCGCGGCCATCAAAGCCCTGTTTGTCCCGTTTTCCCGGAGTGTCATGAGTCTGGCGTCGCTGGAGGGATCGCTGCATCGCGGGTGCGGTGGTCGGTATACGCTGCACACCGAGCAGGTCACCATCCGCTTGAGCGGCATGGGCGCCGAAGTCACGCGCGAGTTCTTCAGGTGCGAGAAGTGCGGCCACGAGCAGCGCACCATCGAACAGCGCGACGCGGCCGAGAAACAAGCCACGGACCTGATCCGTACAGAGCACGGGCTGCTGCTTCCAAAGGAAATCAAGCAGCTGCGCGAGTCGATCGGGCTCACCTCGGCGCAGTTGGCCGATCTCTGTTACGGAACACCCAAGGGCATCGTGGCGGGCTGGGAAAAGGGGCGTTATCTGCAGAATCGGGAGGCCGACGCGCTGTTGCGCAGTCTGCGTGACCCACAAACGCTCGAATTCCGCGCCGCACGCGCTGGCGTGGTTCTGCCAGCACCCGCCGATGCCGCCGCGCTTGTTGCGGCTGGCCGTGATGTCCCAGACAGCGAACCCGACGACTCGAGCAGCGAGACCACGCCACTCGAGGACTGAGCCATCGACGTCGTTACGGCCACCGCGCTCACACGCCGCTTCGGGGCCGTCACGGCGCTCGATGCATTGAGCGTCTCAATTCCGGCGGGCATAACCGGAATCGTGGGCGCCAACGGTGCGGGCAAGAGCACCTTCTTGCGCATTCTGCTTGGGCTGCTCGAGCCGAGCGGCGGCAATGCCACCGTGCTCGGTCACGATGTGGTGCGTGATCGTACGCTGATTCGCCGACTCGTGGGTTACATGCCGGAGCACGATTGTTTGCCGCCCGATGCAAGCGCGGCCGAGTTTGTGATGCATCTCGGTCAGCTTTCCGGATTGCCGCGAACGGCGGCGCGCGAACGGGCGGCCGAAGTCCTCCGACATGTGGGTTTGTTCGAAGAGCGCTATCGCCCCATGGGCACGTACTCAACAGGCATGCAGCAGCGTGTGAAGTTGGCGCAGGCGCTCGTGCATGATCCGCGGTTGCTGGTGCTTGATGAACCCACCAACGGACTTGATCCGGCCGGTCGCGATGAAATGCTCGCGCTGGTGCGGCGCACGGGGCGCGAGTTTGGCATCAGCGTGTTGGTGTCGTCGCATTTGCTTGGCGAACTGGAACGTACGTGCACGAGCATTGTGGCCATTGAGCGCGGTGCGCTGCAACATCAGATCGCGGTGGATGCGCTGACCAGTGAAATTCCGCAGCTCGCGATCGAAGTAGACGGTGATGTAGACGGTGTGATCAACGCGCTGGTGAACGCACAGTGGACGGTGACGCGAGATCGAACAGGCTTCGTATTGATGCTGCCAGCGGGTGATCGCGAAGTCGCAGCGCGTGCGGCTGACGCGGTGCGTGACGCGTGTGTTGCGGCGGGCGCGGGATTGTTGCGACTGGAACGTGGACGCACGCGGCTTGACGCTTTGTTCGCCAGCAACGCCGATACTGGTTCCGCCTCGACGGGCAGTGCTGTCGCGTTTGCGCCGGAGCGTGTCGCGTGACGAGCACTATTCACGATCTCGGTTACCGTCGCTACGACGGTGAACGGCTGTCGTCGCGCGCCGCGTGGAGTGCGTTGTTTACACACGGCATCCGCACGTTGTTCGGACTCGGTCGACCGGCGCGCGCCAAGGCGCTGCCCGTGTTCGTGCTCATCATGTCAAACATTCCGGCGTTCATTTCGGTGTTCGTGTCGTCGGAAACGGGCATGCCCATTCGACACGCGGCGTACTTCACCGGTGTGTCGATTCTGTACATTCTGTTTGCCGCGGCGCAGTCACCCGAGCTGTTCAGTCGCGATCAGGCCAACCGTGTATTGCCACTCATGTTCTCGCGTGATTTGTCGCGCATGCAATACGCGTCGGCGCGCTTGATGTCCGTACTGGTCGCAATCTTTTGCATGGTGCTCATTCCGCAGCTGGTGCTGTTGTTCGGGGGCATTGGCATGGCGGAAGACACGGTGGCCGCGTTTCAGGAGCGTTGGGCTACGATCGGACCGATTCTCGCTGTATCGTTGCTCGCGTCTGCCTTGCTCGGCACGGTGACATCGGCGATCGCATTCTGGACACCGCGTCGACATCTCGCCACGGCTACCGCCGTTGGATTGTTCATTGTGCTCGGCGCTGCCACGACTGCGCTCGGCAGCACGTCGGTGCTGGAAACAAAAACCGCGCAGCTGTTTAATCCCATTGTGGTGCTCGATTTCTGCAGCCGCTTGTTGTTCGACGAACCCGCGCGGCGCGTGGTGCGTACCATCGCGCATCCGCTCGGTGTGTATGTATCGGTGCTGGCTGCGTACGTGGGGGTGTCGCTTGGTGCCATCTGGTGGCGTGCGCGCGCGGTGGACGCATGAACACGCCGCTCGTATTTACGAACACGTCGCGCTGGTTTGGTGATGTTGTTGCGGTGAATGACATCACCTGTACAGTCGAGCCGGGCATTACCGGACTGCTCGGGCCAAATGGCGCCGGAAAAACCACGCTGTTGCAACTGGCGTCCGGATTGTTGCCAGCGTCGGGCGGCACCGTGCGCGTGTTCGGTGAGAATCCGTTTGGTGCGGTTGGCACTTATGCGAATGTGGCACTGGTGCCGGAAGCGGAAGCGGTACCTGGTATGCTCACACCAAGACAATTCGTGACAGCGCGTGCGGCACTGCTCGGCGTAGCAAAGCCCGCAGACGCAGCGCAGCGCGCGCTGGAGCGTGTGCAACTGCTTGACGCGCAGGATCGTGCACTCGGCGGGTTTTCGAAAGGCATGAAGCAGCGCGCCAAACTCGCCGCTGCGCTGGTACATGAACCGCGTCTTGTGCTGCTCGACGAACCATTCAACGGGCTGGATCCGCGTCAGCGTGCGCAAATGATGCAGCTGCTGGATGCACAGGCGGCTGGTGGAACGGCTGTCGTTTTCAGCTCGCACATTCTTGAAGAAGTCGAAGGCATTGCGTCGCGGGTGCTCGTGGTTGTGGCCGGACGGTTGGCAGCAAGTGGTGATCATCGTGAGCTGCGTAGGCTCATGACAGACCGGCCTCACACGGTGCATGTGCGTTCGAGTGATGATCGTGCGTTGGCGGGATCGCTTGTGTCGAATGCGTCGGTGCTGGGTGTGTCGCTGGATGATGCGCGTCTTACTCTGCGCGTGACCGATCATGCCGCAGTTGCAAGAGCGCTGCCGGTCGCTGCACGTATGCTTGGTGTGTCGCTCTACGAGGTGCGTCCGGCTGACGAATCGCTCGAACATGTCTTCTCGTATCTGGTGCAGCGATGAGTACGGGAATGAATGCCGAGAACAATGCTGCCGCGATTTCAGCGACGCGTGCAACGCTGAGTGGCGGTACGATGGCCACCGTCGGTGGCATGACCGGTGCGCGCATTGGCGCGCTGCTGCGCCTTACGATTGCGCGCACGGTGCGCCCGCTGCCGCTGGTGCTTGGGGCGCTGATTGCTGCGCTGCCGATTCTGTTTGCGTTTATTTATCGCAGCACCGGCGGTGATGACGCGAACCTCGCTGAGTTTCTGCTCACACGGTACAACGCGCTGGTCGTGTCCATGTTGTTGCCGCTCGCCGCACTGGTAACGGCCGCCGGTGCCACGAGTGCCGAGCGTGAAGACGGCACTATTTTGTATTTGCTCACCACCACCACGTCGCGCGCGATGCTCGGTGTGGTGCGTTGGGTGTTCGCGACGGTGTGTACCAGTGTGCTCGTATTGGCAGCGGTAATTGGCACCGGCCTGATTGCCGGAGGTGGCGCTGAGCCCACCGGCGTGATGCGCGCGTTTGCGATTGGCAGTGTGGTGGGTGCGGCGGTGTACTCGGCCGTGTTTCTGGCGCTCGCCGTGTGGCTGCGTCGTTCGCTGCTGGTGGGGCTGCTCTACGTGCTGGTGTGGGAGGGCACGATCAGCTCGGCGGTGCCTGCGGTGCGCTATCTGAGCGCCAAGCAGGTGCTGCTGGGCATCACGCAGCACTTTGTTCAGCCGGCGGAGCAGGGGGCGGGCGCGTTTGCGACAGCACCGGCCGCGGGCACCTCGGCGGCGTGGGCGGTGGCAGTGACCGTGTTGGCGCTGGCGGCAACGATTTACCGGCTGCAGCGACTCCCCGTCACCAAACCACGGTAGCCGGTTAGTTCGAGTCCTCTGAGGTCGCAGTCCGTCGCGCTTGGCGCTTGCCCAGCGCGCCGAGCTGTTTCATCTTGCATGGATCGGCACGGCGCCGTAGCCAAGTGGTAAGGCCCGGGACTGCAAATCCTGTATTCGTCGGTTCGATTCCGACCGGCGCCTCTAAAGGTCAGCGAGTTTACAACTGTGATCGAAGCGCTCCGGCCGCCAGGGTTCGGGGCGCTTCGAGTTTGCGAAGGGCGAGATCGCGCGGCGCTGCTGCCGCACACGCGGTTGTATCGGTTCGCGACGAAGAATCATCGATTTACCGTTGGGAGAGAGCCCATGGCGCAGGTTCCACTGTACACACCTCCTTTCTTGACTGGTGCAGTGTTGTCTGGCCTGTGGCTACGGTATGCCGGCCGGTCCGCGCTGATGGTCGCGTACGCCACGCTTGTCGGTTGCGCGAGTCTGTTGAGCGCCTGCATCCCCCTTCCTCGCGGCTACTCCGTCTCCCCAAAGTCTGTCGCTGCCAAATCCGGCACGCACACGCTGCTCGCCGACGACGGCTCGACCTGCAAAGTGTCGGAGAAGGTCTTCGCCGAAATCGATATTGGCGATGTGAAAACATGCACGTGGGGACCGGCAGGTGAATCCGCCGGAGCCGGAACCCCAGCCGGTGTGCAACGCGGGCGCAGACCGCCGATTACGTCCAAACCGCCGCGATAGGTGGTCTGCACATTCGAGCGCCGTTGCGCGCGCCGGCGCGCGCGACGTGACGCACGAGAGCGTGCGAAGGTGTCTCGTCCGCGGAGCATCCTGGCCCAACAGTCGCGAGCAGGTCAGGCGACAGACCCGATGAAATCCGGCACCCGTTCTTCGTCGGTACGCCCGCGCCGCCCCGCTGTTCCGCCGTCAATGAAGCTTGCACTTGCGGATTAACTCCACTGCTCGCGTCCGTGAATAGCGGGGGGGATTACCAGGGGTGCCGCCGGAAGAGGTGTTTTCGTGGAGGCGACGAGCGATCTCCAGCGGTACATTCACCAGATGGACACGCACGGGTTGCCTGGCGCGGAGCTGGTGGAGCAGGGCATTCGCGATTTGCGCGACGGGGTCGAGACCATCGAATCCCTTTTGGTATCGCTTGCGGCACCCGCGCTACGAAACGTTGGGCTCGTTGTGCCCACGCCGTTCCCGGATCCTGAACTCAAGTTGTATCGTCTGCTATCGATCGAACACGGAGACGGTGCGCACTCGCGGTACAACTCGCTCGTGCGGCGAATCGTGAGCTTTCGACGTGCAAGCGCATGCGTGAGATAGCGGACAAGCCTCGCATTGAGGCGTTCCTGCAGGCGCTCGCGCGCGAAGCGACTGCAGAGACGAATGTCTACCTGGTCGGCGGGACCTCGGCCGTGTTGATCGGCTGGCGTACGTCCACGGTCGATGTAGACCTCGTGATGCAACCGGAATCCGACGCGATGCTGCGCGCGATTCCGACCTTGAAGGAGCGGATGCGACTGAACGTGGAGCTCGCAGCGCCGGATCAATTCATTCCGGTACCACAGGGATGGCAAGATCGAAGTCCTGTCATCACGCGTATTGGTCGGGTGACGTTCTATCACTACGACTTCACCGCGCAAGCACTGGCAAAGATTGAGCGGGGCCATGCGCGGGATCTTGCCGATGTCAAAGCGATGCGCGAACGTGGATTAATCGACCCAGAAGAAGTGAGACGGCAGTTCTCGCGCATGGAACCAGAGTTGTTTCGGTACCCTGCGATCGATCCCGACTCGTTCAGGGAAGCGTTGGATGGCGCATTCCCGGCGGATGAAACGGATCGTGCATCATGACCGCGAACGCGCAAATGCCTGACGCGATCTCGATCGACTCCTCACTCGGCCAGTGGACGCACCACGAGCACCGCGTGCCCGCGCTGCGCGATGTGCTCGACCACCTGTGGCACTTTGACGGACGCATGGCGCTGCCGCGCGAGCGCACGTTTCCCGGTGGTTATCTCGAAATCATTCTGCATCTCGGCCCGCAGTTTCGGGACGTACACGCCGACGGCACATCAGGCGCACTCTTTCCTGTCGCGTGCCTCACGGGTTCGCAAACACGACCCGTCGTCATCGAATCGCCCAACGCGCACTGCTGCGTGCTCGGCATTCGTCTCACGCCGATTGGAGCCTATCGTGTGCTCGGTACGCCGCTCACCGAGACGGCCGACTGCACCATTGATCTGCATGATGTGACGGACGCGGCGTCGGCGCAGCTCGCGTCGCGTTGTTACGACGCACACACCGTGGCCGAGCGGTTTGCGATTGTGGTGGCGTGGATTGAACAACAACTCGCGCGCAACGCACGTGCACACGCGGCGCGCACACTCGCTGCACAACACGGTCAAACGCGCATCATCACGCTGCGAAATCTAGAGACCGCCTCGATTAACGGTTAAGATGTCGATAGTTCGCGAGAATTTTGCGTAGTCATAAGGTGAAGACGGATCGATCTCCATGCGCTGATCGAAAACAGTCGCATTCTCAAGTTACCCGGCGGCCGCAAACGAGTAACAACTCGCGGGCTCCAGTAATCGCGTCCGCCAGTAGCGCCCGGTTCGACCTTAGCCGGCTAATTCGTGGGGGAGCTCTCGGAGATGCAAAGGATATACCCTTCGGTGCTAAGGCGCGTAGAAAAACCAGCGACATCTGCCGGAGTAGAGCTCAAAGTTCTGAGTAATCAGCGAGCCGCACGCGTAAAGAGCTGCGATCCGAACGCCGATCCAGTCAATACTTTGAATCCGCGCCGTCGCTAGCACTCGCTCGCAGTCTGCGCTTCTGAGACGACGATTTCGTTCCTGACAGCTCCGCTCGCCAGGCTGCAAGTGCAGTCGCGATCGGTTCCGAAGACATGGCCCGTAGCTCGCCCGCAGAGTATCCCGTATAGGCGCGCAACAGGCGGTGCAGGTTGGACGGGGCGGACGCACCGGCTTGTTGCGCCACGCGTTCGAATGATTGGTAGGAAGCGCCGAGATGCCATGCGCTGTGCAGAACGCACGCCCAGTTCGGCAGTCGGTGAGGGGCGAGGTTGGGACAGGCGGCGTCCAACTGACGTCGCAACGTGCGCTCTGTCATGTGCAACATTCGAGCGAGCGACGGCACATTGCGAGCGCTCGGCGCGAGCCGGACCGCCGCTACGAGGGCCCGGCTGGGCAGGTCATCTCGCGACTTGCCGAAGCGTCCCACGATCGACTGGGCCACCGCATCGTATCGTACTTTGTGCAGCGCTTCGTGCAGTGCTAGAACAGTACTTGGGAGCTTGGTGAGGACGATGTGGGCTTTGGCCGCTACGTGCGCACTCCATCGTTGTCGTTCGCCGCATGCGTCGGCTGGTAGCAACAAAACTAAACGAAGGTTTGATACAGGGGCAGACGCAGCCGAGTCCGCGTGCATCGCTTCTAAGCACGCGAGCGAGGAAACACGAACTGTCCGCTCGGCGAACTCATCCGTGTGCGCGAACATCGATAAGGTGCCGACCACAACCTCCCACTCGCGGCCTGCGGCCTTCCGCACACAATCCACTTCGTTCTCTGAGAGGCCGAGCGTCTCGATCCTGTCGCTCATGCCGACTAGCCGCCTGTGTTTACTCCGTGAATGCATCCGCTACCTGCGTCCGGTGCTGACTCAGCGGCTCGAGACCAGCGAGCCGAGCCAGCGCTTCCGTCACAGCTCTGGCCTCCGCAGGAAAGTGAGCGGGCGTCGCGACAGTGACCGAGTCGTGGGTGCAGCTGTTGCGCTGCGCTTCGGCGAGTCGGTGCTCAGCCCATCCGGCAGACTCGTTACGTAACCTGAGAAGATCAACCTCACCTCTCAAGTCACTGATCAGTCGGTGCGCCATTTGGTGCTCGCTGATAGCCAAATACGCGTCGAGTGCATCAAAGCTCGCGTGAAGGCGTTCCCATTGCTCAGGCGCATTCTTCGCTTCGTCCACGAGCAACTGAGCGTGCTGGAGAAGTTCGTCGCGCACCGCGATGCTCCTATCGCTAGAACGCCATTTCTGTAGAGCAGCAAGCAGTACGACTGACCGCGCGGGCCGGCGGACTCGGATGGTGCGCGCAAATGACAGGATCACGCTGCAGCCGCGCTGCGCCGCGACGAACTCCCCCCGCGACAGAGCGAGATGGCTCAACTCGACGAGCGCCATACCGCGGCGTTCGTCGCGCTCGTCGACGAGATCGTGCGCATGCCACGCGCAGCGCAGCGCGGCAGCTATACGACCCTTCTTCCGGTAGATAACGGCGAGTGTAAGCATCGCAGCAACGCGCGCATAACGAGGTACGACAGCGTGGTTAACCGCCACTAGACGGGAAAGTCGCTCGGCAGTCACACTGTCACCACGAAACTGCGCGCACGTGGCAAGCCCCTGCACACAGGCGCCCCATGCATCTCGGTGTCGCGCTCCGTTGGCTCGAGCGAGGCCACGTTGATACCAGTCAACGGCGGCGTCAACCTCGCCGCGCTGGCGTGCCAAACGCCCGCGTCGTGCACACAGGAGAGCTAGTAGCTCTCCTGCGTCCGTTCCGGCAAGATGCGCCGACACGGCGGCTTCGAGACGGTCAAGCAGCTCTCGGGCGCCATCGAGGTCTCCGACAAAGTCGAGCGCAGAGGCGAGTCGCAACCAGCGGTACGGGGCAGGTTCGGTAGTCTCCGGAGACAGGTCTGGCGGCATATCGGGCGCGGCTGCAAACAGCGCCCTCTCAAGCCATTCGGGTGGATACGTGTTGGGCCCGGCGCCATCGAACCATGCGAGAGCGAGCCGGCGAAGTTCGTACGTTAGGTCGCAGCTATTTGACATGGCAGCGTTTTTTGGTGCTTCGATGTTGATCACTAACTCGCTGGATGTTGAAGCCAGATTAGCGAGCGCGCAAGCGACAACGTCGAGGCAAATCATCAGGATCTATAAGAAAGTTGTCCGATTCCGATATTGCTCGGCTGGCCCAAGCTGCAAACATTGAAGATGTTCGCAGCGCAGAATCGTCTACCACATCCGCAGCTCGTCGCAACTCAACCGGAAGTATGAGAGAGGCACGGAATGAGAACCAAAATCCCTACAGTCCAACGCATGTTGCTGGCGAGTGCCTTGTTCATAATGATGTCGTGTGCGGATGAGCCCGTCGCTCCTTCATCAGAGGGAATGAGAACGAGCAGCCCGTCGCGCACTCTCAGCAGTGGCGAAGGTGCTTTCGAGGAGGGAGAGCGCGATCTCGCCGAAATTGTCGCGGAGGTGCCCTCCTTCGGTGGATTTTTCGCAAACGAAGATGGAAGCATCTCAGTGTGGGTGCGTGACGAGGAGCACCACGAAGCGGCGAAGCGAGCGATACGCGCACGAGTTGCGAATCAGCGCATCTTTACTTCGTTTGGGTCGGGGCCCGTACGAATCGTAGTCTTGAAGGGTGCATACAGTGTTCATGAACTGGCCGCTTGGCGGGCTAAGCTTCTCACCGCGAGGCGCGAGGTTCCTTGGCGAATGCTGGATCTGGACGAAGGACGTAATCGCGTCAGCGTTGGACTGGCTTCGAACACTATTGATCGTGACCGTGCGGCGTTGCTAGCCTTCGCTAGCGTTCATGGAATCCCGCATGAGGCGCTCCTCACCGTTCGCACCGAACTACCCGCAGAGTCGCGAACGATCGCAGAACGCTCGGTCACGGTTCCCAATCTTGGGATATATGCTGACACTCTAGTTGGCGGACTCCGGTACCATTACTGGAATCAGGACACATCCGTATACTCGGCTTGCACAATAGGCTTCCCGGTTACCTTCTCTGCCGGTGGCTCGGGGTTCATCTCGGCGGGGCACTGCTCCTCCTTCAAATGGCTGACAGACGGAATAGGAAGCGTTGTCGGTCAGCCCGGACTAGGAAGTGGTGCGATCGGTTTCGAGCTTTTGGATCCCGGCGGTGGAAACTGTCCGCTCTTGTGGTTCTGGTGTGATCGCTATCGCTACAGCGATGCTAATCTGTATTCTGTGACTGGGCGGCCTGTTCGCCTCGCACACTTGGCAAGACCTTCCACTAGGAACTCTATCTGGTCGATTGGTGACACTACGCTGGCAAGCGCCGCCACCATCCCGATTGTTGGGCAGAGCAGTTCAATTGTCCAAGGCAGCACTATGGACAAAATAGGTGCAACCGGTGGCTGGATATACGGGACGATTCACAGCACCTGCGCCGCATACGTCACCACAGGAAGTCTTTTAGTTCGCTGTGCGGATGCGATAGGCGCGCAGAATCAAGGAGGTGATAGCGGCGGCCCCGTATTCTACTACAACGCTGGCGCCGGTACGGCAACGGCAACTGGCATTTCCTTCGGGAATGCAACTGCGGACTGGATGCCACTCACCCTCTTCAGCAGAATCGGATTCGTGCAGTCAGACCTTGGCAGCGCTGGTTTCAGCATCACTACTGGTTCCGCACCGTCAGGGAGTGCATCGATCTTTGGAGTAAGTGCAATGTTGCCGGCTGCCACTTGCACGTGGTATGTGTCCGCCAACTTCGGTTACACGTCAGTTGAGTGGTATGTCGACGGCGTTTTAATGGGAAGTGCATGGGATTTCACACACTCCGCCAGCGCCTCCTTTGTACTCGACGTTTTCGTTTCGGACGGTAGTGCTATGTTCGCGTCTGCGAGCAAGTCAGTCACGGTGGGAAGCGGTAGTGCGGAGTGTTACGTCCAGTAGCTCGTTTCGAGGCGACATGTGCTGCATGATCGCGGAACATGACTTCAGAGCGATGTGCGCTGAATCAGTAGCCTATTTCAACCGAGCAGATAAATGAGCATCATCTCACTTCGGGTCCTTGCGGCTCTCCTCGCCATTAATGTCTCCGAGCCCGTGGCGGCACAGACATATCATCGATTGGGATCCTTTGATACGCGCTTACGCCCCATCATCGGTCTCGCGGACGGTAGAGGTCAGGCTCTGCACCTGTCCTCCACGCGAAACCATGAACCGATAGTGATCGTGCGCTCTCTCGAGCCGTCGTCGCATGCGAGACCGATCTGGTGGGGAGCACTGATCGGCGGCGGTATCGGCGCGTTCGTCGGGACGCGCATTCCGGAGACGGCCTGCTTCGGTGGTGAATCTGGCTGCCGCTCAAAGACTCGCATCGTTCTGCAATCAGCCGCGGTCGGTGCGGTCGTTGGTGCTGCGGTTGGCGTGGTCATTCGCGCACGTAGCACATCGGTTCCAACGACCTCGCGCGAGTCTTTGTGCGGGTACGGGAGCTCACTCGGAAGAACTGGCACAAGACAGTCCTCAGCATCTCCACCGCTTACCTCGTGTGAAAGGACGGGCGACAATCGATGACAATGGACGCCTTCCTCCATTAATCCTTCGTCCCTTCGATTCCGATCAGCCCCCTTAGACTGGGTGCTCGCCAACGCTGTACCTTTGGCGTGGCCTTTGCGCGAAGGGGGCTGGCCAGCGCGCCGGCTGCGCCCGACAGCGAGATGGTAGATTTACCCCATGGACACGCACGGATTGCCAGGCGCGGAGTCGGTGGAGCAACGCGCACATGCCTGACGCGATCTCCATCAACTCCCCACTCGGCCAGTGGACGCACCACGAGCAACGCGTGCCGGCGCTGCGCGATGTGCTCGACCACTTGTGGCACTTTGACGGACGCATGGCGCTGCCGCGCGAGCGCACGTTTCCGGGTGGCTATCTCGAAATAATTCTGCATCTCGGCCCGCAGTTTCGAGATGTGCAGGCGGATGGAACGTCTGGCGCACTCTTTCCTGTTGCGTGCCTCACGGGTTCGCAAACACGGCCCGTCGTCATTGAATCGCCGAACGCGCACTGCTGCGTACTCGGCATTCGTCTCACGCCGATTGGTGCGTATCGTGTACTCGGTACGCCGCTCACCGAGACAACCGATTGCACCATTGATCTGCGCGATGTAACAGACCACGCGTCGTCGCAGCTGGCGTCGCGTTGTCACGACGCACACACCGTGGCCGATCGGTTTGCGATCGTAGTGGCGTGGATTGAGCAACAGCTCGCGCGCAACGCATGTGCACACGCCGGCATTGCACACGCAGCGCGCACACTCGCTGCACAACACGGTCAAACGCGCATCAGCACGCTGCAAGACGCGGCTGGTTTGTCGCGCGCGCGATTCGTGGCCCTCTTTCGTGAGCAGACCGGATACACACCAAAACAGTTCGCGCGCATTCTGCGATTTCGTCGTGCACTCAACGCCTTGCAGCACGGCGAGCGTTTGAGTGATGCTGCGTTCACCGCAGGTTATTTCGATCAGTCGCACATGCACGCGGATTTCAACGAGTTTGCGGGACTCACACCCGCCGGCTTTGTGTCGGCGCAGCGTTATCCCAACTCACCCAGTGTGCAGGAATCCGCGTAAGTGCGACCGCGCGCACGACACGTGAACTTTTTTCCAAGACGCGCCATCGCGCGAACGTTAGCGTAGGGGAGCTGCTCCACCTGACCCATTCTCTCGATCGGAGTTCGACATGCCCGCCTACAGCCCCGCTCGCTATACGCACGCCATTCCGTGTCTGTCCTACGCCAACGCGCACGACGCCATCAAGTGGCTCGTCAGCACGTTCGACGCCGACGCCCGACAGATCCACGACGGCCCCGACAACACTGTCGCGCACGCCGAGGTCTGGTTCGGTACCGCGTGTGTGATGATGGGCTCGCTCAAGAACAGCGACATGCCACCGCACCGCGCCGGCGAAGGGTGCGTGTACATCGTGGTCGAGACGGCTGAGCAGGTGAACGAACTCTACGAACGCGTGGTCGCGGCGGGTGCGCGCATCAGCATCACCCTGCGCGACACCGACTACGGCTCACGCGATTTCGGCTGCTTGGACCCTGAAGGCAACTTCTGGGGTTTTGGGACGTACGCGCCGGCATAGTGCGTGGCGTGCGCCGCGACACTTGGTCAGGAAATGTATTTGGGTTTTGCGCTGACCAGTTTCCACCCCGATGCGTCGCGGCGCGCTACTACGTCGTACACTACGCCACCCGTGCCAGCATCAGCGCCGTCACCCGGCCGGCGCTCGTAGGTGCCCAACGAAAACGAGACTGCGTCGCTGCCGACCGCTCGAGGTGAAAAGAATCGAACACTCACTACGCCCGCAGGCAGCACGCATCGTTCCCCGCCAGAGTTCGCGCGGCATGACGCTACTTCGTTGTAGCGCGCGAACCTGAGCGCGGCGTTTCGGCGCTGCAGTTCGTCACGTTCCATGACCCGACTGACGCCGAGTGTGACCAGCGCGGTGTCGAGTCCTGTCAAGTCGACGGAAATCGTCACGCCGGGCCGTGTGAGCGGCGTCCCCCGCTCGGTTCGAAACTCCTGTAAATCACGGAGCATCGCGTCAAGGAAATCCGGGGTGCTTCGCTTCTGCGCCGCGCCCTCAGACGGAATTCCCACTGCTGCGAGCAGGGCGAGTACGCCCGCGAAAAACCCTGCGTGTCGCATCTTCTATCCGTTGGCTACGCGATATCGTCGAGGTGAGTTAGAGCAAGCCATCGCGGCTTCAGAATGCAACATTACGCGGACACAGAACCGAGCGAGACTCGGACTCCAGCTGACGAGATTTCAGTTGTTTGGACCCTGAAGGTAACGTCTGGGGTTTTGGGACGTACGCGCCGGCCTGATTTGTAATCTGCGTCACGGGCCGGCCCCCCACCGCGTACGTCTTTCCCGCCGTCTCATGGCCGCACGCACACTTCGCTTACTCTTCGGCGCCGCGCTGCTAATCGCGAGTGCGACGGCTCAGGGGCAAGGCATTCGCGGCGTTGTGCGTGATGTCAATGGTCGCGCGTTGAGTGGCGCCGAGCTGAGCGTTGGCGAGGCTGCGCGAGCGCGCACGGATTCTCTCGGACGATACGTGTTGCCGCGCGTGCAAGCGGGCCGCACCACGCTGCGCGTGCGACTCATCACGTACACGGCGCTGGACACTGTTGTGGTTGTGCCAACCACTGATTGGATCGATGTGAACGTGGTGATGGAACGCGTGGCACCGCTACTCGCCGAAGTGCGCGCGCAGGGCATGCAGAATCAGTGCGATCCGAATACGCTCGACGGTTTTGACTGTCGCATGCAGGCAGGTGTGGGCTACTATCGCGGACCAAACGAACTCAAAGCGCTGAACGCACAACAGTTTCTCACGCTCTTTCACGACTTTCCAGGTATTCGGCCCCAGCCAGGAATGACGCCGATGGGAATGCAGTGGTTTCCTGGTGTGCGCCCGAGCCGTTGTATGGCAACGCTCGTGAATGGTCGGCCGCCCTTCGTGCCACTGCATCATTGGCATCCAGACGACGTGGTGGCCGTGGAGTACTACGACGACTATCGAAAAATCCCGCTCGCGTTTCGCCAGCACATGGACGGCATCTGTGATCTCGCGGTGTACTGGCTGTACAATGCGCGGCGCGGCGACCGACCGCCTTCGATTGCCGAACAACTCGCGGCGATGGCCGTACCAACGTCAAACGATGTGTACGACGCGATCGTGCTGTTGCTCCGTCGCTCACCAGCAAAAGGCGAGACGCGTTTTGTGCCGGCAGGTCAACGCATCACTGTCGACTTCACGGGCCTCGACACCGCGCTCGGCACACTCGGACTCGAACGCTCACCATCGCGCGCTGCGATTGAGACGCGGTATCCGGATATGCGCTTTGAATCAGTCGATCGGGCTCCGCAGTGCGCTGCAGAGGCGAACGCTCAGTGCTTGCTGCCACCAAACTCGACGGCCGTTCGCTTCGATGCGCCGCGATCGGAAGGAACAGGGATGCTCTCATTTCAGATGATTGTGAGTGTTCGCGCGGATTCCGGAGCCGAGTCCAGCGCACTGAACACTCGCTACGACGTGACGCTCGATCGACAGCGTGGTGCGTGGGTGCTAACGCGATCAAGTGAGGTAAAGCCTCGATGAAACTTGCCGCCACTCGCCGAAGCAGCGAAATCGAGTTGCTGAGCGCACATTCCTGAAATGGTCAACTTTAGGCGGGCCACCATCCTCAGTCTCGCGATATTGTTCGCGGGAACCACCCTGCACGCGCAGGGCATTCGCGGCGTGGTGCGCACCAACGACGGTCGCCCACTTGCCGGCGTCGAAGTGCGCGCCGGCGAAACCGCCCAAGTTTCGCGCACCGATTCTGCGGGACGTTACGCATTGCCACGCGTGGCCGCGGGTCAAACTACACTGCGGGCTCGACTGATTTCCTATTCGGTGGTCGACACTGTTGTTTCAGTTCCGAGCACTGGCTGGGTCGACGTGGATGTTGTCATGGTACGCATTGCACCACTGCTCGCTGAAGTGCGTGCGCACGGAATGCAGAATCAGTGCGACCCGAACACAGTCGACGGATTTCGCTGTCGAATGCAAGCCGGAGTTGGCTATTATCGCGGAGAGCAGCAACTCCGTGCCATGAAGTCCAAACATTTCGCCGGACTGTTCGAGGGATTTCCGGGCATTCGTTTGAGTCCGTCACGCACTCCATCCGGATTCACGCTGCTACCAGGCGTGCGACCCAGCCGCTGCCTTGTCACGCTGGTAAATGGGCGCCCACCGTTTACGCCGATTACGGATTGGTATCCCGAAGACGTGATCGGGGTGGAGTACTACGATGAGTATCGAAAAGTGCCGGAACCGTTTCGCGTCTACATCCGCGCCGGCTTTTGCGACATGGTGGTGTATTGGCTGAGCAACGCGCGCGAGGGAGAGCCGGCACCGACAATCGCGCAACAGTTGGCGCTGCGCGGGCCGCGCGCATCGAGTGAGCTGTACGACGCGATCGTTCGTGTGTTGCGTCGCGCACCCGCCAGAGGCGAAACGCGATTCATACCCGAGGGCTATCGCATCGCCATGGATCTCACCGGGCTCGACACCGCGCTCAGCACACTCGGCCTCGAACGTGCGCCGAATCTTGACGCATTCGAACGTCGCTATCCCGACATGCGCTTTCAGAGCGCGCGTCAGACGCTCGTGTGCGGCGTTGGAGCGAATGCATCGCAGTGTTCGCTTCCGGCGCGTGTCTCCAGCGTGCAGTTCGAAGAGCCCAGTTCACCCGCGAGCAACGTGTTTGCGTTTCGCATGATTGTCAGCGAACGTGCGGAGCAACGAAACACAGTGACAACCAGGCGCACGATGTACGACATGGCAATCGAATATCGTGATGGTGTCTGGATGTTGATGCAGGCGGATGTGGTGAGCGTGCCCTAGGAACGGACGAAGACTCACCTACTTCGTCTCGTCGTCGTACGCGGCTACAAGCACATCAGTGCGAGGAAAGTCGTCGCCAACACAGAGCAGCTCATCATTCTCGGCAATCGCGAGCGCGTAACTGAAGCAGTCGCCGTAGTTGAGCGACGCGTTATGTCGACCACGCCCGAATCGCACTGCCGCTTCCTGCGCGATGCGGCCTTGCTGCAAATCAACAGGCACAATCTCCAGGTCGAGTTGTCGCACGAGTGCATCCAGCTCGCTGCGGCCGCTTTCACCAAGCCGGCCGACCAGTACCAGACATGCTTCCAGAACTGTGGCGGTTGAGATGCGTTTGACCGCCGCCGCATGAAGCTGCTTGAGCAACCGCGGCGCGGCAGGTTCGCCAAGCGCGATCGCGATGAGTGCGGATGTGTCGACGATCATCGTAACAGCGGCGAACGATACGCTGCGCTTCGGTCACTCATCGCGGCGCGCCGTCCGGCCCGTAGCCGATGATCTCGTCTGCACTACGGGAGTCAAGAACCGGTCGCTCCCGAATGCTTTTCTGGATTCGCTCCACGCCGCGTTCGTACTCCACGAACGCCTTGGCGGAGCGCAGTCGATGCAGCCGCTCTTCCAGCGCTCTCGTAATGGCCTCGGTGAGCGACTCGCCCGTGGCCTCGGCCACTTCTCGGGCCAGCCGCTCCGCCTCAGAGCTCTTCACGCTGATCGCCACCAGTGTCCTCGTGGGTAGAAATATACCTGTAATGTATGGATTTCTACCCACGAAACAACCTGTCAGCTACCTCAACCGCGGATTCGTCTTCCGCGGCGCCGCCTGACACGCGGGCCACGTCATCGCACCCGGAGGGCCACCAGCGCCTCCGGCCTGAGCCCGCGCGGCGAGATCCACACGCTCACGCGACACCTTCTCGGGATCCTCACTCGCGAGGTACGCAAGCATCGCCGCGATCGTCGCGTTGCCCTTGAGTTCGTCGAACACCACCTTGTCGTACGTGTCGCGGTTGGTGTGCCACGTGTACTGCCCATAGTTCCAGCCGTGCGCGCCCAGACCAAACGCAGGCACACCGTGACACGCGAAAGACGCGTCATCACTGCCGCCACCACTCGGCGAGCCCGCACCACCAAAGTTGATCTGCTTGGTAAACTCGGCGGGCATCTTGGCCATCCACGCATTGATGTGCTTGGGTGAGTTCACCATGCCACCGCCGCCAACGCGCACAATGCGACCGGTGCCATTGTCCTGATTGAACACCGCCTGAATGCCTTCGAGAATTTTCGGATTGTCTTCAGTGAACGCACGCGAACCAACGAGTCCGTTTTCTTCAGCGGTCCAATGTCCCACAAGAATCGTGCGCTTGGGATTCGGATACGCGAGCTTCAAGATGCGCATCGCTTCCATCATGGTGAGCGTGCCGGTGCCGTTGTCCGTTGCGCCAGAGCCGCCGTCCCACGAATCAAAGTGCGCCGACAGCACCACGTATTCATCGGGCTTCTCGCTGCCACGAATCATGCCAATCGTATTGAAGATCGGACGTTCGCCGAGCAGCTCGGCGTCGAGGTCAAGCCGCAGCGTTGGGCTCTGATTGTTCTCCGCAAGACGAAACACCAATCCGTAGTCTTCACACGAGAGTGCAATCGCCGGTGCTTTCGTGTTGTACGTCTCGAAGACATCAATGCTGCCCCAGGCGTCCTTCGGACGGGACGTGATCACACCGGCCACACCCGCTTCTTCAAGACGCACACCGAGTGAACCGCTGCCGAGTGCAAGCGAGTGACCGGTGCCTCGCACATTCTGTCCCGACCATTCACGCTGAATCGCGCTGCGCAGTGAATCCATGCGTGCTTTGACCGCGGGCTCTGCGTTGGCTGTCCAATTTTCAACCGGACGACACGTTGGCATTGGTGCCGAAAGCAGCACAAGCTTGCCACGCGCCTGTGGCAACCATTGCACAAATGCGGCGGTATCAGCAAAGCGCGGGAGCACGATGGCCTGCGCTTCAATCGCTCTGCCTCCGGTGCCCGGGCTGTACGCGAGCATAGTGCCTTCAAGTGAACGTACGCGTGGCGTTCGCAGATCAATGTGCGAATGACCGCGACGCCAGCCACGCCACGTGCCGACTTGTTCGTTGCGTGCGGTGATTCCCCACTTGGTGTATTCCTGCACCACCCAGTCATTAGCGTTCTTCTGAAGTGGCGTACCGCTCAAACGCGGGCCAACGGAATCGAGCAGCACCTGCGCGAGTGATTGCACGCGCGAGCTGTCCATGCCAAGCGACCAGAGGCGCTTGATCACTGCGTCTTCGGTGGGAAATGTTTGCGCAGAGGCGATGACGGGCGTGGCGAGTAGCAGGGCGGCGGCCGCGAGGTACCGCCGCGCGCGCATTCCGGTTAGCGGCATGTGCTGGTGGGTCGAGGGGTGAAGCTCTCATAGTGTGATAAGCGCTGTGTACGCGCTACTCCCTGGACTACGCGTGGCCCACACGCAGCGTTTGGCGCGCGCGTACCGGGCTCGGCGGTGGCACTGGCGCGCGGGGTATCCCGTCAACGAGTTTCCGCGCATGTCAGACTCCGATACGCTTCGTGTGGCCATCGCGCAGATCGCGCCCGTGTGGCTTGACCGGGACGCCACGATTTCCAAAGTGGCCGAGTGGGTGGAAGGCGCCGCCAATGACGGCTGTGAGCTCGTGGCGTTTGGTGAGGCGCTCGTGCCGGGCTATCCGTTCTGGCTTGAGCGCACCGATGGCGCACGCTTTGAATCACCGCTGCAGAAGTCGCTGCACGCGCACTATCTCGATCAGGCCGTAGACATTTCCGGCGGCGGATTGCATCGGCTGCAGGAGGCCGCGGCCGATTTTGGCATTCACGTGGTGGTTGGCTGCATTGAACGCGCGGTCGATCGCGGCGGACACAGTGTGTATTGCAGCGTGGTGCAGCTCGGCCAGAATGGACGCGTGCTCACCGTGCACCGCAAGCTGATGCCCACGTATGAAGAGCGACTCGCCTGGGCGACGGGCGACGGACACGGCTTGGTGACCAATCAGGTCGGTGCGTTCACCGTTGGTGCGCTTAACTGCTGGGAAAACTGGATGCCGCTGCCGCGAGCGGCGCTCTACGCGCAGGGCGAAGATCTGCATGTCGCGGTGTGGCCTGGCAATGTGCGCAACACGACAGACATCACGCGTTTCATTGCGCGCGAGAGTCGTTCGTATGTGTTGTCGGCAAGTGCGCTGATGCGACGCGATGATATCAGCGATCTGGTACCACACGCCGATGTGATTCGCTCAGGCAGCGAAGAAGTGCTCGCGAATGGTGGCTCGTGTATTGCCGCACCAGACGGTGGCTGGCTGGTGGAGCCCGTGGCCGACGCCGAGTGTTTGATCGCCGTGACGTTGCATCACGGATTGGTGCGTCGTGAGCGACAGACCTTTGATCCGGCCGGGCACTACGCGCGTCCGGACGTGACGCGCCTGGTTGTTGATCGCAAGCGGCAGACGACTGTAGAGTTTGTGGACGAATGAGCAAACGACTCCTGACGATCACGCCTGCTCAGCGGCATGCATCATCACCAGCACGATTTGTTCGCATGCGCACACTCGCCGGCACGCTGTGCGCGATGCTGCTGTTGACGTCATGCAGCAACGGTGCATCGAAGGCGGAGTCCGCCGTAGTGCGCATCAACGGCTCCAACGGTGTGCTGCCGCTTGCTCGCGCACTCGGCGACGCATACATGGCCGCAACGCCCGGTGCCGTCGTGGAGTTCGGCGACGGCATCGGTTCACGCACGCGCATGGATTCGTTGCGCGCCGGTGTGATGGACATTGCGCTGGCAAGTCACGGCCTGGACACGGTGGCACTGCGCGTGGAGGGCATGCGTGTAGTACGCTTTGCGGAGTCGCCGGTGGTGATTGGTGTGAACGCCGAGTCGGTATCGTTGACCGACTTAAGCGAAGCGCAGCTTTGCGACGTGATCGCGGGGCGCACGACAAGCTGGCGTGCACTCGGCGACGGGCGTGAATTGCCGATCACGGTTGTCATGCGACCGGAAAACGAAGTGGATACGGAAGTGTTGCGCGATCGTGTGCCATGCGCACAAACGCTGGTCGTGAGTGCGTCAGCGCGGATTGTGGAGGAAACCGCTGACATGGCGCGCGCGCTGTCTGAGACCGAAGGCGCGATTGGCATCACCACGTCAACGGTGGTGACGCAAAGTGCAGGCGCGATTCGTGCGCTGTCGCTCAACGGAGTGCGCCCGTCACCGGCCACGGTGCGTGACGGACAATACACGCTGGTGCGGTCGTCGTATTTGGTGATGCGAGCCGGTTCGAGCGCCGCGGTGGATCAGTTTCTGGCGTTTGTTTCGTCTGACGCGGGGCGCGCGGTGCTCGAGGCCAACGGGTCGTTAGCGGTGGTGTGGGAGTAAACGCGCTGTTGGCAATCGAGACAGGTCACGATCAAACGTGACGGTTGCGAAGCCGTCCTGGTCGTAGTCGGCGCAGATCATTCGATCAATCAGTCCGGGCTTTGTTGAATTCTGCATCTGCGCGAGAACCTGTGGCGCGAGACCCGACGCGTAAATGCGTGGGTCACGAAGCAGCGTGTGCAATGCCTCCAGAGCATCTGCGTGTGGCACATCATAGTGGTGACGCAGCGCGTAGTAGGCTTCGCCTACGACCAGATCGGATACCGCGGCGGGCGACTGCAGCGAATTCACGTATTGCAACGCAGCGTCAGCCTGCGCCGAGGGTCGATTGGTGAGCAGTCGCACGACCACCGATGTGTCGAGCGCCTCGCTCATGGTGCGCGCTGATTTTTGCGTGCGGCAGCGACACTCGCACGCACCGCTTCCATGGAATGGTCATCAATGCGTTTGGCGTATTTCTCGAGCGCGCCGAACCAGGTCGGGACCTGTTCCGGCGCGCTGGGATCCACCGTCTGCGGATTCTTGAGCGCGTCGGGCGAATCAAGTACGTAGCGCACGCCTTCCGCGACCATCTCCCGAACGGAACGTCCTCGTTTGGCCGCTTCAATTTTGAGACGGCGATACAGGTTGTCGTCGAAATCGATCGTCGCTTTCATGTAAGCAAGCTAACAAGCTTACTGGTAACCTTCAAGGCAGCGGGCCCAGTTTAAGGCGACTCGTCCCACCGGGCTTGCCAGGCACGGACATATGGCCGAGCTATACAAGTTGCCAGACCGGCCCCTTCCGACTCTCCCCGGAGTTTTCATGCTACAGCGCACATTTGCGCGCCATGTTGTCGCGACACTCGCACTCACGCTCAGCGCATCGTTCTTGCCACAAGCGGCTGCGGCGCAAACGTCGTCCGCTGCCGACAGCACTGCCGTGATGCAGGCGATTGAATCCATGCTCGCTGCACTGCGAACCAAGAACGCCGATGGCATGCGCGCCACGTTTCACGAAAGCGCGCGCATGACCTTGTTGCGACCGGCGCAAGGCGGTGGTACACGCGTTGTGGCGATGACGGCGGAGCAGTTCATTACGTCGGCGACCAATCCAACGGGGCCGGCCATTGACGAGCCTATTCGCAATGCCAAAGTACAGATCGATGGCAACCTGGCAACGGTGTGGGCCGAATATCAGGTACGTATTGATGGCAAGGTGAGTCACTGCGGACACGATGCGTTTCACCTCGTGAAGAGTGACACGTCGTGGAAGATTCTCAACGTATCCGGTACGTTCAAGCAGCAAGGCTGCGGGGAGATGTGGAAATGAACACACGTCGTGTTGCCACGCTCGGTGCGCTGATTGCGCTGTCGTTCGGTATCACGGCGCCAACGTTGCGGGCGCAGAGCGCAGGAGCATCCGCGGCCGCAGCGCCGGCTGCTGATCCCGCGGATGTTGGATCACTGGACGCGATTGTGTGCGCGCTGTACGCGTCGATTTCCGGTCCCAAGGGCATGAAGCGCGACTTTGCTCGACTGCGTACGCTCATGGCACCGGAGGCGCGCTTTGTGCCAACGGGACGCGCGGCCGACGGCACGCACCGCTACCGCAGCTGGAATGTGGAGGAATACATCACGGCGGCCGGCCCGGGGCTCGAAGCGGGCGGCTTCTTTGAGTCGGAAATCGGGCGCACGACCACATCGTTCGGTAACGTGTGGCACATCATGAGCGCTTACGATTCCAAGCGCACGCTGGAAGACGAGAAGCCGTTTCAGCGTGGCGTGAACAGCATTCAACTGTTCAACGCAGGCAATCGTTGGTACATCATGTCGGTGATGTGGGACGCCGAGCGAGCAGATCTGTCGATTCCCGCATCGCTGCTCGCGACACCGCCTGCGCCAACGTGTCGCAAATCGTACTGAAAACTAGCGGGCCCTGCGATGACGCAGGGCCCGCGCTGTTTGATTACGCCTGCAGCGTTGCTTCGAGCGTGATCGGCACCGCGGAGAGCGCCTTCGACACGGGACAACCGGCCTTGGCCGCATTCGCGAGTTCATGGAACTTCGCGCTGTCGATACCCGGGACATTTGCATTCAAGTGCAACACGATCCCTGAGAACGACCAATCTACTCCTTTCTGCTCCATCGTGATCACGCTCTCCACCGCGAGTTCAGCCGGTGGAAACCCTGCGCCGGTGAGCTGAAAGCTGAGCGCCATGGCGAAACATCCGGCGTGTGCGGCGGCGATCAATTCTTCAGGATTCGTTCCAGCGCGCCCATCCTCGCTGTTGAAACGCATCTTCGTTGAGTACGGCTGCTCCTTGAGCGCACCACTCGGCGTATCGAGCTTGCCTGAGCCTTCGAGGCCCGTGCCATTCCACACTGCTTTTCCGCTGCGACGCATATCAAATCTCCAGTTCAGAATCCCACGCAGTTAATTCCAAGAAGAGCAAGTAATGTAAAGATACTAAGGAAAATGCAGCGCGATTGGTGCGCGATCAGGGAGAGCGTGTGACTGGATCGTTGCCGAAGGTGACGAGCACAGCCACCGCCGACATCTTGTTCTGAGCCGGCGTGAAGCGCGTAAAGGTGAATTCGGTGCGCTTGTCGAACCACACCCACGATTCGCGAATGCCATCGGGCACGGGCGCGGTGGAGTAGGTCTTCTCCCGGCCGTAGTCGGTAAAGAGCTCTTTCATCATCTGATCGATGTTGCGCTGCTCTCCGTACAGATACACGATGCGCTGCACGATATCGGTGGAATCGCGCATCACCAGCAGTCCCTCGGCGCCTTCAAACAGCGGTGTCGGGATGCGGACGAGCGAGTCCTTCTCTACGGTCGCGTAGCGGGCGAACCGGCCGAGTGGCCGACCGAGCCATATGGTGTCGTTGTCGGCGAGGGCGAAGCGCGGGAGTGTGCGCTTGGTGTCCTGGGCCGCTGATACGCTCGACGCGCCGCCGAGCAGGAGCGCGGCGGAGAACAGGATCGTGGCCAGCCGGAGTGGACGGGCCAGGCGTGATGAGCTCATGAACAGGGGGACGGCGAGTGCACGCTGAACGTTAGCGCTCCTGCGGCATCCGGCGGTACTGGCTATTGGGGCATGGTCGCCACGAGGAACTCGAGGCTGCTGCGTTCGGAGCGTTTGAACTGCCACTCAAGCAGCAGGTAGAGGGCGATCGACGGCACAACGCACACCAGAACGGTGAGCAGTGTGGATTCAGGTAGCCACGGTGAAACGCGAAGCATTGCGGCGTCGATGAGTGGTACGATGAGGTCGCCACCGGTGCGCACATGAAACATGATTTCGGCAATCAGTGACGGCACGAGCAGAAAGGGTAGTCCACCAAAGAGGAGGCTGAGCCACTCCCTGCGACGAAGGCGATGCCACCGGGTGACCTCGATCAGAAATAGCACGGCGAGTGAAAGCGCGGAAATACAGCCGAGTCGCACGTAGACCAGCCGAGATGTGCGTGCAGCAGCAACGGGCACGGCGTTGATCGAATCCAGGCGCCGGTACTCTTCACGTGATATCGGGACGCCAAGCACCGCGGTTGTGGCGCGTTCGAACTGCCACACGCGAAACTCCTCACTCGTGCTCTGACGCGTGGTATACGGATTGAAAATGTTCACGCCAAATACTGATAGCGTATCGGCGGCAATCGTCTCGCCCCACGGTGCGGAAATAGTGGGCGCAGTCTCGCCGTCGTATCGTTGCCAGTGATTAATGGCCACGCGTGTTGTCACTCTGTAGTCGCCCTCGGTGCGAGGGGCTCCTGTGGTGAGTGATCCGTACTTGAAGGCCGAGATGTTTGCTACGATAGCAGCCGGCACGAAACTCAAGACAAACGCCGGTCCAATCATGAGCAGCAGGCGCACTCGTGGTGAAAAGGGGAGTTGAGCCATCCATGCCATGCCCGAACGCAGATTCATTGTCAGCGTCATCAGAACACCACCGAGGAACAAGAAACTAGCGCCATATGAACTGGTGCCCACACCGGGCGCCAGCAGCGGGAGCATGGCAATCGTTCCGGGCAGTATCGTACGACGAAGCGCCATCCACGGCCACGAACTCTCTACCTCGCGCGATCGTTTGTCGGACTTCGGAACGCGTCTGGCCGATCGCTTTTCACGGGACACGATCAACTGCGGAATGCGTGCAATAAGAATGCAATAGCACACGACTGCTACGACGAGTGCCACGCCAAGCGCAATGTTGCTCGGCAAAGTGTAGGCAAGTGCCGCACCCGCTCCGATGAACAGGCTTGCTGCAATGATATGGACACGAGGTGGAGGCCCGATTCGCCCCGGAACCAGATAGATCATCATTGCGGCGGTTGCGACCAGTACAGCGGCAAAGAGTACGCGCACTGGGTCATGGGAGCCACCCATACGAAGCGGCGTGGCAATGAGCACGGTCGCCAGCAGCGGCGTCGCGAGTGCGAGTGCACTCAGCAAACGCGCCCGCATGATGGTGCGCGCGGAGATTGGCAGCGCTGCTTCGAATACCGAAACAGATGGGGGTACCATAGTGGGAACCATGGCAACAAGCACGAACAGTCCGCTCGCGCCCATAAACGTTTGCTCGAACACGGCGCCGATGGACGCAACGGTTGCCGTTGTCCACAGCGCCGGATGACGCAGATGATTTTTGACGAGTATCCAGGTCATCGTCGGCAGTCGCTACGGCTTGGCAGGCACAAACGCGAGCTCATACGACGTGCGATCGGACCGTTTGAACTGCCACTCCAACAGGAAATACAACGCGACGGCTGGAAGCAGGCAGAGCACGATCGCGAGCGGCGTCGAAGCCGGGAGCCATGACGAGAGCCGGAGTATGCCAACGTTAAGCAACGGAAACAAGAAGTTGCCGCCGTTATGTAGTTCGCTGAAGTAAACGTCGAGAAACAGGGGAGACAGAGCGGTCAGGAAGAGCGAAGAAACAAGAGCGATCCGCACGAACCTCGCCCGCCAGAAGCCACGCCAACGGCCGATCTCTAAAAGCCAGAGCGCGAGTACCGTCAATACAACAAGCACGCTCAGACGGAGGAGGCGAACGCGCGGCTGCTGAGTGATCCTGAGCGGCCGAGACGCCTTGCTCATCATCGTGCGATACTCATCAACGGAAAGTGTTTTTCCGAACACCGCTGCCGTCGCGCGCTCAAACTGCCATTCTACAAACTCGCTGCTGTGTGCTTTGTCTGTGGTGAACGGGTTGTACAGTTGAATACCCATGATCGTCAAAGTGTCTGCGGCGATCGATTCGCCCCAGGGCGCAGTAACCCGAGGCTGATTCTCGCCATCGAACCGTTGCCAATAGGTGATCGCGACACTCGTTTTGTTTCCATAGTCGTCGCCTCCGGGTACCGGGCCGCTGTATGTGAGCGACGACGAGGACAACCAATTTTCGGGGAGAGCAGATCCGACTGCTGCCGCACCGAACCCAAGGAAGAGCGCCGGAGTCACGCACAAGAGCAGCCGCGAGCGATGCGAAATCGGAAGACACAACATCCACACGTTTCGCTGTCGGGCAAACAGAGAAACACCGCAGATCCATGCAACGAGCTGCACCGGTCCTGAGACCGCTTCGGAAGCGCCAACGGTCAGGCCCAAGATCGGCAGAATCCAGATCATGCGGTTCGAGGCGGAGTGAAGCACCGCACGCCACGGGATGCCGCCTCCGATTTCGCCTGCCTGGGATTCGGTTACGACCGCACTCGAGCTGTGATCGGTCCACGCCGCCTCAGTGGGCGACGCTTCGATCCGCGCGATCATCACAAACACAGTCAAAGCGGCTATGCTGCCGAGCAGCGGCAGCACCAGAGGAGCGGGAAGTTCTAACAACAGCACGCCGCCCGAGACCATGATCGCCAACACGCGAATCGAAACCGCAAGCCGCGACTGACTCCATGAGTCTGGCGCCAGATAGACAACGGACATTGCAACAACCAGCACCATCCAGGCGCCCGCAACTCGCCACCGTTCAAACGCCTCGATAACCGGGAACGGTGTTTCAATCAGCGCCATCATCACGACCGGTGCGGTTAACACGAGCGCCGCAGTCCAGCGCGACAGTTTCACCGCACGTCTCGACACTGGCAACGCTGACTCGAAGAGCGACGCGTTCGGCAGCAGCACAGCGGGAAGAAACATGGTGAGCATCACCAGACCCGGAAACCCGGCGAACGTCGGCTCGATGAGCGTTCCGCACGCCACAACGACTGACATTGGCCACACGCGCCAGTCACGCAAATGCCCTCGTACAAGCTGCCACATCACGCCGCAGACTCCAGCCGCTCGTCGCCAACCATTTCAATAAACAAGTCTTCAAGTCCGACGCGCCGAACATTGGCTTGAGGAACACCAAGCTGCTCCGCGAGCAGACGTTGTGCAGCCTCGGGACTCCCTTCAATCACCAGGTGCACATTGTCGCGCATCGTGCGCACGCGCAGCGTTGACGGCATCTGCTCAAGCGCGGCCACATCAGCGATCGCATCACGAGGAATCACGGCAACACACACCTGTTCCTTGAGCGTCACCAGATCGCGGTCCAGTCGTATCCGCCCAGCGTCCAACAGCAACATGCGACCGCCCAGTCGTTCCACGTCCGACATCTGATGCGACGAAAACAGAATCGCCGTGCCTTCGCGGTTGAGCAGTTGTATTGATGTCTCAAGAAAATCACGCCGCACCACGGGATCGAGTCCCGCTGCGGGCTCGTCGAGCAGCAGCAGCTCAGGGCGATGACATACTGCGCACAGCAGCGCCGCTTGCCGGCGTTGTCCGGTGCTCAGTTTTCCGAGGCGCGACGATACTGGGAGTGAAAACTGTTGCAGCAGTTGTTTTTCCATGGCCACATCCCATTTCGCAAACAACTTGCGATGCAACGCAATCAGCTCACCCACGCTCCAGAACATCGGCAACTCCTGATCCGCCGCCACAAATCCAATACGCTTCTTCACTTCAACCGGATGTTCTGTAGGCGACAAACCGAACAGTTCAACCGAGCCTTTGTGCGGAAAGAGCATGCCCATTGCAATACGCATCAGCGTGGTCTTGCCCGAGCCATTGCGACCGAGCAGCCCAACCACTTCTTCGCTCTGCATGGAGAACGTCACGCCGTCGAGCACGGGCTTGCCCCCGTCATACGAACGCACAACGTCGCGGAACATCATCACAGGCTTCATATGGCGGTCTTGCGTCTGGTGCGGGGAACGAAGTCGCTCCCGGTGGTGAGGGAGCGGTCGGCTTGCCGTAGCAACTGCATGACGTCGGCGAGGCTCATGCCACTGAGGTAGGCTTGCGAAAGCAGCTTGCGCGCGAGTTCGCCGAGCTGCTCGGCCTGCACGCTTTGCGCGGCTTTCGGGAGGTGATCGCTGACGAACGTGCCGCGTCCGCGCTGCGACGTGATGTATCCCAGCGCTTCGAGTTCGTCGTATGCCTTCTTTACCGTGAGCGGCGCGATGACGAGTTGTTCGCTGAGTTCACGGTGCGATGCGAGCTGTTCACCAGGCGCCAGCCGTCCGCCGGCAATGGCGTCCATGATCTGCCGCATGATCTGGCGGTAGATGGGCAGGTCGTCGGACGCGCTGATAGAGAGCAGCATACAAGTGATATATATAACCATATCACTCAACGCGCCAGCCGAGCCGTTGCACTGGCCGGATGGGACAATCGGCCGCAAGTTCTGGCGAGCTCAACCACACCAACCCGCCAAAACATGCGCCTGCTCCGTCGTGCCCTCGCGCTGTTCTCCGTCCTAACGCCGCTGGCGCTGCCGCTCGCTGCGCAGTCGGCCGCCCACCCGCTCGATGGCTTGTCAGGCCGCGAGCACTGGACCATTTACGATGCACTGGTGGCGTCGGGGCGAACCGACACAACCACCTCGTATCTGTACATCGGACTCAATGAGCCACCCAAAGCGGAGGTGCTCGCCTGGCGCCCGGGACAACCGTTTCGGCGTGAAGCGCTGGTGCATCTCAAGCAAGGCAAGGATGGCTACGAAGCCATTGTGGATCTCAATGCCAAACGTGTGATCTCGTGGACGGAAGTACCAGCGCGTCAGTACATGACCAGCGGTGACGAGTTTGGTCGCATGACGGGAATCGCTCTTGGCGATGAACGCGTACGAACGGCCATCCGCAAGCGTGGGATCACCGACTTCACGCACGTGAACTGCGGAGCAAACCACGGTTTCTTTGATCGGGCAGACGAACGCGGTAAACGCGTGATGCGCGTGGTGTGCAGCGATGATCGTGGTGTAACCACCGGCTACGGCCCAGATATTGAAGGGCTGCTCATCGTGATCAATCTCGACGACGGAAAAATCCTGAGCGTCACCGATGACGGCGTTCGCCCGATGGGAACGCCGTATGGTGCGTACGACGAAGAAGCAATTGGTGTCACGCGCGACGTAAAGAACACAGTACAAATGGTGCAGCCGCTCGGCCCGTCATTCACCGTGAACGGTCATCAGGTGAGTTGGCAAAACTGGAAGTTTCATTTTCGCGTGGATCCACGCCGCGGCGTGGTCCTGTCGATGGTGACGTACACCGACGGCGGACGTGATCGCTCTGTGATGTATCAGGGCGCGCTCTCTGAACTCTTCGTGCCGTACATGGACGAAGAAACGCCGTGGAACGAGCAGGGCTTTTTTGACCTCGGCACGTATCCCGCATTGTTCGGCGGCATTGCCAGCAGTCTTGCGGCGGGCGTTGAGTGCCCGGAGTACGCCACGTACTTCAACGCAATGGTCATGACATCAGGCGGACGTCCCCGTGAACGCATGCGCGCCGCGTGTCTCTTTGAACGTTCGGCGGGCGATGTGGCGTGGCGACACGGACGCGAAGGCGCAAACGTTGTGGAAGCGCGCGTGAAACGCGACCTCGTGCTGCGCATGTATATGACAGCCGGCAACTACGACTATCTGTTTGACTGGGTGTTTCAGCAAGACGGTACGCTCCGCATGGACGCGGGTGCGTCTGGTATGGACGCGACAAAGACGGCATCCGGCACCACTGCAGACGAGCAATACGGACGACGCATTGCGAAGGATCGCGTGGGCGTGAATCACAGCCATTTCTTTTCGTTCCGACTGGATCTTGATGTTGATGGTCCGTCGAACTCGTTAATGGTTGATCGTCTGGTGCCCAAAGCGCTGCCGGCGAACAACCCGCGCCGCAGTGTGTGGACGGTGCAAACGAACGAAGCGCGCGCCGAGAAAGATGCGATGCGTCATTCACCCATGAATGCGCCGGAGATGTGGCGCATTGTGAACCCGAGTGTGGCCGGTGCATACAGCGGACAGGTGGGATATCAGATTGACGGACACAGTGCAATGACGCTGCTCGCACCCGATGACTATTTGCAGCGACGCGCGGGATTCACCAATCACACGCTGTGGGTCACCCCCTACGCACCGCGCGAGCTGTACGCCGCGGGCGACTATCCCACCAAGGGCACCGCTGGAGACGGCTTGCCGCGGTGGACGGCTGGCAACCGCGCGATCGCCAACACCGACATCGTGGCCTGGCTCACGATGGGCTTTCACCACGTGCCCCGTCCGGAAGACTGGCCCCTGATGCCGGTGGCGCGGCACAGCTTTGAAATACGGCCGGTGGGCTTCTTTTCGCGCAATCCGGCGATCGATTTGCCCAAACAGCCGGACTAAGGGTGATGTGACCCAGACGGTCGGGGTAATGCAGCGAGTAAGGCTCAGTGATCATCGTGCTTTCTCCACGCATTACCCCGCACTGTATGTCTCGACTGTCAGAGAATTCATCGGTTCGCGTACTGGCTCGTGCTACGAGCCGGTCGTTGCGGAACTCGTCCGCGTCAGCCTGGTTTCGCGGCGTTCCGTTCGTGTTGTTGTGGGCTGGCCTGATGTCGCTGGCCGCGTGCGGCGGGCGACTTGAGCTGGGACCGGAAGAGGCCGCGCTGGCTGACGCGCGGGTGACGCTGGCGCCGGGCCAATCGGCGCAGTTTGGCACTGGCAACGTGCTTCGTGTGACGTTTCGACAGATCGAAGCGGACTCGCGCTGTCCCGTGGACGTGCAGTGCGTAACAGCAGGAGACGCCGCCGCGCTGTTCCGGCTTGAACGCGGTGCGTTCACGGGCGGCACCACGCTGCATACCAACGAGTCGCCGCGTGGTATTGTGATTGACGAGAACTTTGCGATTCGCCTGGTAGAGGTACTGCCGCAGCCGCGTAGCGACCGGTCGATTCGTTCCAGTGATTATCGGGTGGTGATCGAGGTTTCGCGCCCGTAGCAGCACAGCGGGATGACCTTCGCCGCGTGGTGTAGTGGGTTGCATTAGCTTCACGCATGCCACCACGCGACGGTCCGATTGCAGCGCAGCGCGCGCGCAACGTGCGATTTACCCAGCAGGCGCACGAACTCGCGGCCGCAGACGAGCAGCGTGTGGCGGGTGATGTTTCGGACGCATCATCAGATTGCCATGTTGACGTCCCGGCAATCACGCGTGCACTGCCGGTGATTCTGCTGCCGGCCAATACGCGACGGATCACGGCGCTTCCGGAACAATCGCGCGCTGCATTTCTTGGCTCGTTGCGTAGTGTATTGCACGAAACATTTGCGCAGCCCGTGCGGGACAATACGGCTCCAATGAGTGAAGCCGATCACGCCGCGCGCGCCGATGCCGGCACGCCGCGCGCCAAAGCGCTTTCAGACGCGCCAAGCGCCATCGGTGCACGCATTCCAAACCTGCCGGAAATACTGGGTGCCAGTTGCGCCACGTGCATGGGTGAGTGCTGCAACTCCGGCGGCACACACGCATTCTTGCAGGCGGATAGCATCACGCGAGTACGTGCACAGCTCGAGCAGGACGGCGTTGCCACAACACCAGATTCACTCGCAGCGCTGTATGCGTCGTATTTGCCAGCGCAGCACTACCGTGCGTCGTGTGTCTATCACACGCGCGGTGGCTGCGCGCTACCGAGGGCGATGCGATCCAACTTGTGCAACCGATACGTGTGCGGATCGCTGTCGCAGCTCACGCGGGTAATGGAAAGCGAACAGGTGACGGAGGCATACGTTGGTGCGGCGGACTCGGCGCGGTTACGGAGGGTCGCGCGGGTGTCGCGTGATGGGGCACGCGCGATCGTGGTGACGAAGTAAGAGGGTGTTGTTGCCGTTCCTGCTCTCATTTTCGTACGACCGCAAGGGGCACAAGAGCTGGTTGACGAGTTCGGCGCTACTCGAAACTCCTCAGTGCGAACCAAGTGTTGGGTGTAACCTTTCGAAACGGTGAGGCCGAAAGGCCAGATGGCCATGGGCTCCGTCTACTGGGCCGAATGACCGAATCAGGAACTGCAACAACCACATGAACGCTCCTCACTCCCTGATCTGATTCCACCACCCCTGCGCCGGTCCGACCCGTCGCTGCCGTCCGAAGATCGCGACCTCCACCACGCGCACGACGTTGAGCGCCCCCCGAATCACTCGCGGCTGGCGATCGTACCACGAGCTTCTATCCCGGTACACGCGCGGCGGACGCGGAGGTTCTGGCGTTTGTGTACCGACGGCAGTTGGCGGCACGCGCGGCGGCGGCGGACGGTGGCCGAACGGTTGCGGCTCGGGGGCGGCGCTGGACATGGCAGGCTCGGGTGCAGAGGGAGGCAGTCACGAGGCTGAGAGCACTACGCGTCCGCCGCAGGCGCAGGTTTCGCACGCCTGGCTGCGGGTACCCGCTCGGCTGGCACGATCCATGCCCCACGATCAGCTTTGACGCATGCAACTCGGCATCTATTCATTTGGCGAAACAGATCCCCGCGCGACGCACGATCCCGCTGTCTCCGCACAGCGCCTGCGCGACCTCATCGAAGAGATCGAGCTGGCCGATCAGGTTGGGCTCGATGTGTTCGGTGTGGGTGAACATCATCGTGCAGACTACGCCGTCTCATCGCCCGCCGTCGTGTTGGCCGCCGCGGCTGCGCGAACACAACGAATTACTCTGACAAGCGCCGTCACCGTACTGAGCTCTGACGATCCGGTGCGCGTGTTTCAGGACTTCGCCACGCTTGATGCGATCTCCAACGGCCGCGCCGAAATCACGGCGGGCCGAGGCAGTTTCATTGAGTCGTATCCGTTGTTCGGACAGGATCTGAACGACTACAACGAACTGTTCACCGAAAAACTTGAGCTGCTGCTCAAACTGCGTGATGCAGAGTACATCACGTGGAAAGGCAAACATCGCGCGTCGATTGATAATCGTGGCGTGTATCCACGCCCGGTACAGCAACCACTTCCTGTCTGGATTGCTGTTGGTGGCACACCCCAGTCTGTTGTGCGCGCCGGCACCCTGGGCATTCCGCTTGCGCTGGCCATCATTGGCGGCGCACCGGAGCGATTCGTACCGTTTGTTGATCTATACCGAGAAACGCTCGAACGCGCCGGACACGATGCCTCCGTTGGCAAGGTGAGCATCAACTCGCACGGATTCATTGCGGATGCCGAAGATCGCGCCGTCGAACTCGCGTTGCCGCCCTATCTGGAAACCATGGGGCGCATTGGTCGCGAGCGCGGCTGGCCGCCACCAACGAGGCGCCAGTTTGACGCGGAGCGAACGCTCAGCGGTGCGCTGCTTGTTGGCTCGCCGCAGCAAGTCATCGACAAAATTCTCTTCGAGCACGAACTCTTCAAGCACGATCGCATGCTGATTCAGTTCACCCTCGGACCCATGCAGCACACCGACGTGATGCGTTGCATTGAGCTGTACGGCACGGTCGTCGCGCCAGCGGTTCGTAAAGCCGTGGCGGTGGCCACGGCGTAGACATCGCTCAAACGAGCGACACTGCGCTCATACCTGCGACGGATAACGTCTCAGTCTCGCATCATGGAGATTAAAGAGTACTCGGCGCGCGAACAGTGTGCCGACGATCTTTCATCTTCAGGTGCCTGCCATGACCACGCCAGATCCGATTCTCAGCGAAGAGCTTCACCGTGCCGACGAGCCCATTCGTGATGAGGTGCTCGATGCCTTGAGCGAGATCGCCGAAGTGCGCGACGACGCAGTCGAAGTTGCGGTTGAAGAGGGCGAGGTCACATTGACCGGATCGGTGCCAGACCGTAAGACGCAGCTGGCGGCCGAAGAAGCCGCGCGCGGTGTACGTGGCGTGACTGACGTGGAGAGCGAGCTGTCGATCGAAGAAGGCACCGTTTGAGTCTGACACAGGCAATGCGTCGGTAGCGCTTGCGATTTGTGGCGCGAGGCGCAGAATGGGAGTAACCCTTCCACACTGCTCCCCGCCTCATGATTCGTTCTACTACTTCTCGCCGCACCGCGCTGCTCGGCGCGCTCGTGCTGTCGCCGTTCAGCACCGCACTCGTGGTTGCCCAAACGCCGTCCTCCGCTGTAACGGAGGCACTGCGTTTCCGTACCATCGGCTCGGCCGCAATGAGCGGACGCTTTGTCGATCTCGCCGTGTACGAAGCGCAGCCGCATGTGTTCTACGCCGCGTCGAGTACGGGTGGTCTGTACAAAACCACGAACAATGGCGTGAGCTTTACCGCCCTGTTCAACAATGAAGCCACGCATTCTCTCGGTGCGATTGCGCTGAATCAGCGCGACACGAGCATTGTGTGGCTCGGCACTGGAGAACGCGCCAACCGTCAAAGCTCCGGCTGGGGCGACGGCGTGTACAAGAGCACAGACGGTGGCACCACCTGGCGCAATGTCGGCCTCAAAGCGTCAGGGCACATCGGACGCATCGTGCTGCACCCAACAGATGCGAATCGTGTGTTTGTGGCCGCGATCGGTCAGCTGTGGGGGCCGAACGCAGAGCGCGGATTGTATCGCACGACTGATGGCGGCACCACCTGGCAACAGGTGCTCAAAGTCGACGAGAACACCGGCGTCACCGATGTTGCCATGCATCCGGGTAATCCGAATGTGTTGTATGCCGCGTCCTATCAGCGTCGTCGCACCGCGTTCGGATTCAACGGTGGCGGACCAGGAAGCGCCCTTTGGAAGAGCACTGATGGTGGAGACAGCTGGCAGAAACTGACCAATGGCTTGCCGGCTGGAGACTTCGGACGCATCGGCATTGCGATCTACGCGAAAGATCCGAACATCGTGTACGCCAGCATTGAGCAGGGGCTGCGCTACACCGCAAGCACGGCGTACGAGGAGCCGCTCGCGGGATTGTACCGCTCGATGGACGCGGGCACTACTTGGGAGCAGATGAGCACGTGGAATCCGCGCCCGATGTACGCGAGCCAGATCATTGTTGATCCGAATGATCACTGCACGATCTACATGATGAACTTTTTCTCGGGCAGCAGCGATTGCGGCAAGACATCGCGCTCGCTGCGGCAGACACTGCACGGTGACGACCGGTTCATGTGGATCAACCCTGCCAACTCCAATCATCTGATCAAGGCGGATGACGGTGGTATTGGCATCAGCTACGACAAAGCGCGCACATGGTTGTACGTGTCAAACTTGTCGGTGAGTCAGTGGTACCGCGTGTCGTTTGATATGAAGAAACCGTACACCGTGTACGGCGGGCTGCAGGACAACGGCTCCTGGTCCGGGCCGAGTGCGACGTATCGCCGCGAAGGGATCACGAACGCCGACTGGATCAAGTGGGGTGGTGGCGATGGATTCTTCAATCTTGTCGACACAAGCGACAACCGAACGCTTTATACAAGCTCGCAGTTTCTCGGATTGTCACGCGTTGATATGGTCACCGGGGAAAGTACGGACATTCGTCCCGGCGACAGTCAGGGTGCAATTGGTGGACGTCGCAACTGGACCACCTGGGGTGACATGAACGCGCCGGAGCAACCGCTCGGCAATGCAATGGCGCCTGCCAACTGGGACGCGCCGATTCTGATCTCGCACCACAATACGAATACGATCTACGCTGGTACGAACATTCTCTGGAAGAGTACGGATCGCGGTAACAACTGGACGGCACTCGGCGATCGCACTACGGGCGTTGATCGTCGCACGCTGCCCATCATGGGGCAGCCACCGCGCGCCAACACGCTGTCGCTTGACGATGGTGTGCCGTACTGGCCAGCGGTGTCCGCGATTGCGGAATCGCCGCGTGCGCGCGATGTGCTGTGGGTTGGTACCGATGATGGCAACATTCAGCGCAGCAGCGACGGCGGAAAGAACTGGACAGAGTTCGCGGGCAAGTTGCCAGGATTGCCGCGCAATGCGTGGATCAGTGGCATTGAAACGTCGCGTCATGCCGATGCGCGCACGTATGTCGTCGCCAATAACTATCGCAACGGCGACTTTGCGAACTATGTGTATCGCACCGACGACAACGGTGCCACGTGGCAGCGCATTGATGCCGGTTTGCCGGCCAATCGTGTCGCGCGCACACTGCGCGAAGATCTGACGAATCCTGACGTGCTCTTTCTTGGCACCGAGATCGGTTTGTTCTGGTCAAATGATCGTGGTGCTACGTGGGCCGAGCTCAGGGGCGGCATGCCCACGATGGCGTTCAACGATTTGTTCATTCATCCGCGCGAGCACGATCTGGTGGTCGGCACGCACTCACGTGGTGTGTGGATTCTCGATAACGTGCGCGCTCTGCGTGAGCTCACCCCGGCGATTGCTATGAAGCCCGTGCATGTGTTCAGCACGCGTCCCGCCGAGCAGATTCGCTATCGCGATGAACTCGGACACGTGGGTGACATGTTCTATCAGGGCGAGAACCCTGCTGAGGGCGCCATTATTGACTTCCACGTCGCACAATCCGGCAACGTCGAGGTGCAGATCGAGTCGTCGCAGGGCGCTGCCGTTGCGACAATGCGAGTTGTCGCAAAGCCGGGTGTGAATCGCACCATGTGGAACATGGCGTACGCGTCGCCCAACCAGGACGCATCGCGCGCACCGGCCGGTCCGCCAGTGGAGCCGGGTACGTACACGGTGCGCATTACGGCGGGTGGTGCAACCGCAACGGCATCGCTTGAGGTGCGCGACGATCCGCGCAGCACGGTCACTGTTGCCGTTCGTGAAGAATGGACGAAGTCACTGTTCGATCTGCAAACGCTTCGCACTAACACGCAGGCGCTCGCAACGCGCGTGAACAACGCCAGCCGCGGTGCCAGCGCTGCACGAACGAACGAGCTGGCCGACGTGCGGCGGCAGGTTACCGAACTGAACTCACGCGTGAACCGGCTGTACGGCGAAGTGCGTGGATCCGTGCAGCCGTTAACCGGTCAGCAGCGCTCGCAGCGTGAGTATTACGAGCGGATGTTGCGTGAGCTGACGGCAACGCTTACGCGGTTGGGGGCGGCCCAATAGCTGTTACGTCTGAAAACCGAGCGACTTTGCGACCTTTGTCTTCGCGATATCGAGACTGAGGAAGCAGAGGTCGCTCGGTTCGAAGCTCTCGCGAGAGGGGTTTCTATCGCTAGCGCCCCGTATTGAGCTCCGCCGAGTGCGCGGCGATCGCCTCCATTTGCGACGCACGCACTTTGGCCCAGCGCGGCAGGCCGATGTAGGCTGACGCCAACGCGCCAACGCCCACGATGCTGAAAAGCAGCACGCCGATGTTCGCCTTGTCGCCGACCGCGCCTACGCTCACGAGTCCGGCAAAAAGGGCCGCGAGGAAGAGATACATCGCGCCCACCAACAATCGCACCGGTGCGTCGCCTTTTTTCGTAGTGAGGCGCAACCGATGCCCCGTGCTTGTGGGTTCAAGCAACGCCTGCAGGTTGCCGTTGTGCCATTGACGGAACGGTCCCTCGTTCGTGATTTTCCCGCGCGCGTCAAACGTCTCGCGCAATGTAGTCACGAGCTGATTCCACTCGGCGTCTGTCACCGGGCGGTTGAACTCGATGGTACGCGATACGCCGACCGGGAGGCCCATCCATGTACGGCGAGCCGTGGGGACCAGATCCCCGCGCGCGACGGCGTTCGCCGCCCGCGTGATATGCTCGGGCGAGAGCCCCACATCGCGGCCGATATCATGCAACTGATCGAGCGTGAGGCCGTTGGACTGCTCGGCCACGGTCACACGCGATTCCTGCGCGGCGTTGGCCTGCTCAAAGATGAGCGCGATTTCCCGTTCATCGAAGCGCCGCGGTGCGTTCACAACCAACTCCCGTTAAGTGGCTAGCGCGCAAGGCAGTGCGCAGTGCATGTATGTTCCCTACGAGTGACCACGCGGCGCAAGTTTCGGGCACCGCCGGTCGAGCCCTCCGTTCACCAATGAACTACTTCGTATGCTCCTTCCATCGCAGAGACGTGCCCTGCATCGTGTGCGACCGGGCGCCGCGATCCTCTTCGCCCTCGTGTTCACCGCGTGCGGTTCTGGCGACAAAGCCGACGCTGGTAGTGAGGCCGTCGCCACCGCCGGCCCCGACGGCTGGCGCATCACGCCACAGGGCTTTGGCCCGCTGCTGGCCGGCCAGTCACTCGCCGAGGCCTCAGCCGCGGTTGGCAGCCCGATCACGCTGGCAGCCGGGGCGTCGCCTGACTGCAGCTACGCCGAGTGGGCCGCGGCGCCAGCGGGCGTGCGTGTGATGGTCGAGCGCGACACGGTGGTTCGGGTGGAAGTGCTATCAGGCAGCGTGACCACGGCGGAGGGCGCGAAGATTGGCGATGCCGAGGGTCGGATCAACTCACTCTACGCAACCCGCGTCATGGTGGGTCCGCACAAGTACACAACCGGCAAGTACATGACGGCGTTCGCGCCGCCAGACACGATGTACAAAATCGTCTTTGAAACGGACGGGCAGAACGTGACCATGTTCCGCTCCGGCCGCGTGCCGGCGGTGGAATACGTGGAAGGCTGCAGCTGAGCTAGCTGAATCCACACCGTGCGCGTCTTCGAGCTGACCACACTTGGTCGCATTGGCCTGACCGGCCCCGACGGCGCGCCGGTCGCCACACTGCTCGCGCAACCCAAGCGTCTCGGCGTGCTGGTGTATCTCGCGATCGCCAGCAGCCGCGGCGTGGTACGACGCGAAACGTTGTGCGAAATGTTCTGGCCCGACGTGGACATGGATCGCGCCCGCACCTCGCTGCGTCAAACCCTGGCGTTCTTACGACGTGCGGTGGGTGATGAGACCATCGTAACGATGGGCGACGACGATGTATCGATCGATGCGTTGCGTCTGCACACGGATGTCCACGCGATGCGTGCGTGTCTTGCGGCGCAAGACGTATCGGGCGCACTCGCGCTGTACCACGGCGAGTTCATGGCGGGGTTTGCCGTTGACGATGTACCGCGCTTTGATCGATGGTTGGAGGACACGCGTTCACTGATCGCGCGTGATGTTGGTGCGGCGGCGCTGACGCTCGCGCAGCAGGCGTTCGATCGCGGTGATGCGAATGCGCTTGCGTTCGCGCAGCGTGCGCATGATCTCGCACCGCTCGATGAGCGCGCGCTGGTTGTGCTGCTACAGGCGCTTGATGCGAACGGTGATCGTTCCGGTGCGCTTCGTGGGTACGAATCGTTTGAAAGACGCTTGCGCGACGAATTGGATCTGGAGCCGGCGCCCGAAACGGTGGCGGCCGTACAGGCGATCCGTTCTCGAACCGCTGCGCGTGAGGATGCCCAGCGCGCGGGAGCCGAATCGGCAAACACTCCGAAGGCCGCTTCCTCAGCGGTAACAGCGTCAGCGGCAACTACGACACTGGATACTGCGCCAGCGTCACGCGCAGCATCGGCGACAGCGCCATCGACAAGCACAGCGTCGCGTTGGTTGCCATGGCTCGTTGGTGCAGGCGCGCTCGCTGCAGCGTTGGTCTGGTATGTACGCCTTGCTCAGGATCCAGCAGCAAAGACTACAAACGGGCAGACCATGGCGCTGAACGCGCCGAGCGCTGGCACGGCGCCGCGTGTACTCGTTACGCCATTTGTGAACGAGACGGGAGACGCGAGTCTCGATGCGCTTGGTCGAATGGCAGCCGACTGGATTACTGAGGGCTTTTCGCGCGTTGAGGGTCTCGCGGTGGTGCCGGGCACTGCGGTGCTGATGATTGAGCGCGCGCGTGCGGCCGGTGATCGCAATGCACCGTCGCAGCTTGAGGCGGTCGCACGCGAGACAGGCGCGACCATGCTCGTGTCTGGCAGTTACTACCGCACAGGTGGCACGCTGCATCTGCAAGCGCGGCTCACAGACGCTGTAACCGCAGCGTTGCTCCGACCGGCAGAAACGGTCAGCGTGCCGGTAGACAGCGCCATGAATGCGGTGTCGCAACTTCGCGAACGATTGCTCGCTGGCATCGCGCCGATGCTCGACTCCACGACACACTTTCGGTTTGCAAGCACGCCACCGTCGTACGCCGCGTATCGCGACTTTCTCAGTGGCTTTGACCGATTTGTGGAGGGTGATCTTTCCGGTGCGCTGCAGTTGTTCGAGCGCGCGTACCGCGAAGACACCACCTATCGCATGCCCCAACTTGCTGCCGCCATTGCGGAATCCAACCGCGGTGACATGCAGAGCAGCTACGCGCGCGTTCAGGCATTGAAAGCCGCTCGCGATCGCTTTGGGCCGGTTGAGCAAGGCACGCTCGATATGATCGATGGCATGCTGCGTGGAGATATTCCGTCGGTGTATACGGCGGTGGCCCGCACCGCAAAGATTACGCCCGGTTCCATCGTGGAATACATGGTGGCTGAAACATCACGCAGGATGAACAGGCCAGGTGAAGCGCTGCGCGTGTTGCAGGGATTAAATCCCGAGCACGGCGAACTGCGCGGATGGCGCGCGTACTGGCGTGAAATGGCGTACACGAAGTTCATGCAAGGCGACTATCGCGGTGCACTGGAAGCCGTGCGCGAAACACAGTCACGATATGCAGACGACGACGCGCTCCTGACCGCCGAAATTCGTTCGCTGGCGGCGCTCGGCTATCGTGACTCTGTGGTCGCCCGATTGACGGCGGTTGATGCACGACCGGGTCGGAGTCGTGAGCAGGTCGGCGCGCTGTACCGCATTGCGGCGGCGGAGTTTGTGTTGCAGGACAGAGCCGAGGACGCACGTTCTCTCGTTGCACGCAGTGCGGCATGGTATCGCACCAACGCACAGAGTACGAATCGTGCCGGATACGCACGCTCACTGCGCATGCTCGGCGAGAACGACAGCGCGCTTCGCGTCGTGCGTGCAATCACGGATACATCGAGTGCTGGTACGTCGACACTGATCGACATCGGCATTGGTGATGCCGATGAGTCGCGTGTATTGATGCGCGACTTCGGTGTGCTGGCGGCGATGCGCGGTGATACGGTCGAAGCGAGTCGATGGGAGCAGCGGATTGTGGCGCAGCAGTATGCATTGCCCGACTGGTCCCGTGGAACGCGCTGGGCCGGATTGCAACTTGATCGTGCCGCGATCGCGGCGCAGCGCGGGGAGATTGATCGCGCGATCGCGTTGTTGCGCGAGGCACTGGGTCGAGGTTTGGCGTACTGGCCGGGATTGCGGTCGGATCCGGATTTGTTGCCGTTGCGGGATGCGCCGGCGTGGCGGGAGTTGTTGCGGCCGGCTGGTTAGTGCGAAGGTGAGGCAGTTGCAGTTCCCGATTCGGTCATTCGGCCCTTGAGCGGGAGCCCACGGCCATCTGGCCATTCGGCCT
>JBHYGA010000003.1:0-8295 GCA_051859245.1 Gemmatimonadaceae bacterium | reverse complement strand
GGGGCCCCCCGCGCTATCGGGCGGCCAGCGCCGGGCGGCGGGTTCCCCGCCGCTCCCGGCGCGCCCGGCCGAACGTCTGCGCGGCGGGCCCCGACCCCGGGGGGCCCACCCACACCAAGCCTTACGACGTGAGCACCTCAGCACTAGCCGGAGCGCTCGTGCGCGGCGACGTCCGCTTGCGCGAGGCCCGCCACTTAATGAGTTGGTCGAAGTACGTGTAGATCACCGGCGTTGCATAGAGCGTGACGAGCTGCGAGAACGCCATGCCACCAACCACGGCGAGACCGAGTGGCTGACGCGACTCTGCGCCCGCGCCGTAACCGATGGCAATCGGCATCGTGCCCATGAGCGCCGCGAACGTGGTCATCATGATCGGACGGAAACGCACGCGCGCCGCTTCAAGAATCGCGGTGGTTGCGTCGAGTCCACGTTCACGCTCTGCTTCAATCGCAAAGTCGAGCATCATGATCGCATTCTTTTTCACCAGACCAACCAGCAGCACCACGCCAACAAACGCGTACACGCTCAAGTCCTTGTCGAAAATCATGAGCGTGGCGAGTGCACCAACAGCCGCGAACGGCAAGCCGCTGAGAATCGTGATTGGGTGGATGTAGCTCTCGTACAACACGCCGAGCACGATGTAAATCACGAATACAGCGACGACGAGCAGCAGCAACAAGCCGTCCTGCGCATCGGCAAATGCCTGCGTATCACCGGTGAGCGTGGTGGTCACGTCGGCGGGCAGTTCCTGCGACGCCAGGTCTTGTACGGCGGTAACGGCCGTGCCGAGCGCAACGCCGGGTCGGAGATTGTACGAGATCGTCACGGCTGGCAGCTGACCAAGCCGCTGCACGGAGAGCGGACCCAGTCCGCGCGAGAACGTGGCGACCGCACCAAGCGGCACGAGTGTGCCTTGGTCAGAACGGACGAACAGTTGCTTGAGCGCTTCGATATCGCGCTGGTATTCCGGCTTGAGCTCCATGATCACCCAGTACTGATTGGCCTGGGTGAAAATGGTGGAGACCTGTCGCGAACCGTACGCGTTGTACAGCGCGCGTTCGATCTGACCAGCGGTGACACCGAGTGCCGATGCACGCTCACGATCAATGTCGACCGACACCTGCGGATTACCAATTTGCAGATCGCTCGTGACCGCTTCGATCAGCGGGATCTCGCGCATCTTGCTCTCAAAACTGCGCGCCGCGGTGTAGAGCTGCGCGATGTCTGAGCCCTGCAACGTGATCTGGTACGAGCTGCTCGATCGCACACCACCAATGCTGATGGGTGGCGGATTGCGGAAGAACGTTTGCATGCCTGGCACCTGCGACACCGCGCCCTGCAACTGACGCATGACCACGTCCACGTGTGGTCGTTCTTCACGCGGCTTGAGTCGGATAATCAGGCGGCCGTTGTTGCCGGTGCTCGCGCGTCCACCACCGCCCACGCTCGACAACACTGATGCGACGTACGGATTCTCGCCCACAATGGCCGCAACTTCGGCCTGTCGCTGCTTCATGGATTCAAAGCCAATGCCTTCCGGTCCGAGCAACGATCCTTCCACACGCCCGGTGTCTTCGCTGGGCAAAAAGCCTTTGGGAATGGCAATGAACAACCACACCGTTGCACCGAGCGTGAGAAAACTGAATCCCATCGCCGTGCGGCGGTGCTTCATCACCCAGTTGAGCGAACGGACGTAGCCGTCTTCACTCGCCTGGTAAATGCGCTCAACCGAACGCCAGCGTCCCTCAGTAGACGCGTGTCCATCGCCGCTGCGCAACCAGCGCGCGCACAACATGGGCGTGAGCGTGAGCGACACAAAACCTGACACCAGAATCGCCACACCAATCGTGACCGCGAACTCCTGGAACAGTCGTCCCACGAGCCCAGGCATGAACATGATCGGAATGAACACCGCGACCAGCGACAACGTGATGGAGAGAATCGTGAAGCTGATTTCCCTGGATCCGTCGAGCGCCGCCTGCATGGGCGTTTTGCCCATCTCGAGGTGGCGAACGATGTTCTCAAGCATCACGATCGCGTCGTCCACCACAAAGCCCACACTCAGCGTGAGCGCCATCAGTGTGAGATTGTTGAGCGAATAACCGAGTGCCCACATCACGCTGAAGGTGCCAACAATAGAGAACGGCAGCGCCAGAGACGGAATCGATGTGGCACGCACGTTGCGCAGGAACAGGAAGATCACAAGGATCACCAGTCCGAGCGTGAGCACCAGCGTGAACTGCACATCGTGAACCGACTCGCGAATACCAACCGCGCGATCAAAAATCGGCTCAAACTGAATGGACGACGGCAACTGATCACGCAACAGATCCACTCGCTCCATCACGGCGTCGGCAACGGCCACTGTATTCGTACCGGGCTGGCGAACAATCGCGAGCGCAATGTTCGCTCGGCCGTTGACTTCACTTGAGACGCGATTGTTCTGCACATCGTCGAGCACCAGGCCGAGATCACCCAGTCGCACTGGCGCACCATTGCGATACGCCACCACCAGCTGACGGAACGCGGCCGCGCTCTGCAGCTGACCGGTGGCCTGCACGGTGAACGCCTGATTCGGACCCATCAACACACCCGCCGGCAAGTTGGAGTTGCCGTTGGAGACTGCCGCTTGCACTTCGTCAATGCCGATGCCGCGCGACGCCATGGCGCCCGGATCGAGCTGAATGCGCACCGCGTACTTGGCAGAACCGTACACCTGCACCTGCGCGACGCCTTCAATCGTGGAGAGGCGCTGCGCAAGAAATGTTTCGGCCCACTCGTTCAGCTCCGTGCGCGAGAGCTGATCCGAGTTCATGCTCAGAATCAGAATCGGCGATGCATCAGAGTTTGATTTGCGATACGTGGGCGGCTGAATGCCCTCAGGCAAACTGCGCAGCGCACCCGCCAATGCGGCCTGCACATCATTTGCGGCGCCGTCAATATCGCGCGACAGCGTGAACTGCAAGTTGATGTTCGTTGAGCCTTGTGTGCTCTGCGACGAAATACTCTCGATGCCGGGAATCGTGGCCATCGCCTGCTCGAGCGGCGTGGCCACACTCGACGCCATGACTTCCGGACTGGCCCCCGGCAAGCTCGCGCTCACCGACACAGTGGGATAGTCAATCGTGGGCAAATCACTGACCGGAAGATTCCGGTAGGTGAACACGCCAAACACAATGATCGCCAGCATGACCAGTGTGGTCATGACTGGTCGACGAATCCACGGTCCGCTCAGATTCATGGGGTCGCTCCCGCTGCGCGCGTGCTGTCTGCGGCGCCACGAACCTGCACGGTGACACCGTCGCCAATGCGTTGCTGACCATCAACGATCAACCGTTCACCACCGTTCAATCCGTCCAGCACGATCGCCTGATCTCCAACCTGTCGGCCGAGTGTGACCGGTGTGCGCCGCGCTTTGTTCTCGGCGTCAAGAATCATCACGAACATGCCTGTGCCGGCCGACATCACCGCGGCGGATGGCACGGTCACTACACTGCTGTCAATCGCGAGTTCGAGCGAGACCTGCACAAACTGACCAGGCCACAGGGCACCATCGTCATTCGCCACACGCGCTTTGAGCGTCACGGCGCCAGTGCTTTGATCAATCTGATTGTCCACAAACGCGAGCACACCGTCGATCACACGCGTGGTGTCACCAGCCGACGGACGAATACGCACTGGCAATGGCTTGTTGATGCCTGAGCGCGCGCGCAATTCGGCAAAGTCTGTTTCGGGCACCGCAAATCGTACGAGCACCGGCCGCACTTCATTAATCGTGACCAGCGCAACGTCTGAACCAGCACGCACAATGTTGCCTTCACGGAATGCGAGCTGTCCCGTGCGACCGGAAATGGGCGCGCGAACCGTGGCGTTGCCGAGATCAAACTGCGCGCGTTCAACCGCGGCGCGATCCGCTGACACGGTGGCCGTTAGCGCACGCAAGTCACCCTGAATCTGATCGTTCTGCTCGCGTGTGACATATCCCTGTTTGGCCAGCGCATCATAGCGCGCGGAATCAATGCGAATACGCGCGAGCTGTGCTTCATCGCGCGCGAGCACACCTTGCACGCGCTCGAGCTCGGCCTGAAACGGGCGCTTGTCGATCTCGAACAGCACCTGACCCTGACTCACGTTGTCGCCTTCGGCAAACGACACGCGCGTGAGCTGACCTGTCACCTGCGGCTGCACCGCGACAAACCGATTGGGTTCCACCTGGCCGTTCGCGAGCACCACGTAAGGCAACGGACCGCGCTTCACGTCGCCAACGGCAACAACGGGTACGGGTCGCCGCGGTGGTGGTGGTTCTTTGCAGGCGCCGGCGATGAATGCCACGGACACGGCACAGAAAGCACGCAGAGAAACGAACACAGGGCGCGATACACGCAGCCTCGAAACAGTCGCAGACATTGCTGAACGGCGAGAGGATCCACCCATTCGTGGGCGGTTTGCCAGGGCGCCGTCCTGAAGCAGACGACGCAGAAAGACGTAAGCCTGTACGCTAACGCAGAAGGGGCGCCATTGGTTGGCGCCCCTCGGTGACTCGGCTCGGCTGCGGATCGGTTCCGATCAGATTCCGGCTCGAACACTGACCGCACCCGAACGCCTTGCGGGCACCGGCGGCGCAGGCATCACCCGAGGAACGGCCGGAACGGCGCGGATGGTTCCCGGAGCCGTGGGCGACGAACGAAAGAGACGCACCATGTTGTCGAGGTCGCCGCCCTCAAAACGGAACACGTTGCCGCCGAGCTCGGAGGCCTTGCCTGCAGTGGCTTCAACGTCGCGATAGCGACCGTTTGAATACACGCGGAGTGTGACACGATCACCTGGCGCGAGCTTGCTCACCTCACGCTGCAATCGTGACACACGCGCCGACGCGGCCATGTCGTCACGGGCGTCTTCCTTTGGCACGCGAACATCAATGCCGTTAATGGCCGCAATACGGTCGCCTTCCACCACGCCCGCCTTCTCGGCCGGTCCGTCGGTCACCACGCTGGTCACAAAAACGCCCAGCGTGTCGCGCACACTGCCCGAGCTGCCGAGCGAAAAGCCCAGCGCGGCGCGTTCTTCACGCATGGCTCGAGTCGTCGTGACTGGTGTGCGGAGCTGCACACTGTAGCCGTTGTTGAGTTTCGCCATGGACGTGGTGGGCACACTCACCGTTCGAGTCTGACCGTTCGCAAGTACGCGTAACGATACGGCATCGCCCACGTTGACCTTGCCGAGCTCGCGCTGCAGCCGACGATAGCCGGCGTCGGCGGTGAGCGGGTCGGATGCATCGTCGGCCGAAATGCGCAGGGAGACGCCATTGATTTCGACCAGCCGGCTTCCCTCGGTGATGCCAGCCTTGGCTGCGGGGCCATCGGGCGTGACTTCCGTGACTTCGATGCCGAGGGTGTCGCCTTTGGTGCCGGTCGCGAGCGTCACGCCAATGGCTGGTCGGTTGCGATCACTCGCCATCGTGTACGTGATGCCGCTGGGCATTTCGAAGGAGCGAACGCGCGCCGGAAACTCCTGCGCCTCACCGCGCACGGTGATCAGTCCCGTCGCGAAAAATGCGGCTGCAAACAGATGTTGTGTTCTGAGCATGATTGAGTCTCACGAAAGGGGTTCGCCCGATAGGACACCCGCTCGCGCTTGCGGGGTTTCCACCCGGCCTGACGCTGGCCGGATGGTCGCCCTGCGCTTGGGTTGCTCAAACGAGAATGTTGAGCAACCGGCCCTTCACAAAAATCACCTTCTTGGGCTCAGTGGTCACGAACTTCGCAATCGACGCTTCCGCCATGGCCGCCGCCATGACCGCCTCCTGCGTTGCGTCCGCCGCGAGACGCACCTTGCCGCGCGTTTTGCCCTGCACCTGCACGGCAATTTCAACGGTGGATTCTTCCGCGAGCGACGCGTCCCACTGCGGCCAGCCACTGTCGAACACACTCTTCGTGTGCCCCAGTTCTTCCCAGCACTCTTCGGCAAGATGCGGCGCGAACGGGGCCACCAGCTGCACCAACGGTTCCACTTCGCTCACGTGTACCGCACGTTCCGCACGACGCAGCACATTCATGTACTCCATCATCGCAGCGATCGCGGTGTTGTACGCCAGCGCCGTCACGTCTTCCCCAACTTTACGAATGACCTGATGCAACTTGCGCAGCACATCCGGATCGGGTGTGCCATCGCGCTTCGCATCGCGCACCGAACCCCACAAGCGATCGAGGAAACGACGCACACCGCTGATGCCTTGCGAACGGAAGTCACCACCGTCCTGATAGGGCCCGAGGAACATGAGATACATGCGGAACGAGTCGGCACCCCACTCGGTGACGTACTCGTCCGGATTGATCACATTGCCCTTGGTTTTCGACATCTTCGCGCCGTCGCGAATGATGAGACCATGCGCGCGGAATCGCGTGAACGGCTCCTCAAAATCAATGTGCCCACCATCCTTGAGCGCCATCGTGACGAAGCGCGAGTACAACAAATGCAACACGGCGTGTTCGTTGCCACCGATGTACGAATTCACCGGCAACCAGCGAGAAGTCAGTTCCTTGTCAAACGCGACATCATCACGACGCGCGCTCGGGTACCTCAGGAAGTACCACGCGCTGTCAAGAAACGTGTCTGACACATCCGTCTCGCGACGTGCATCTCTACCGCACGACGGGCACGCGACATTATACCACTCGGCGTGACGCGCGAGTGGTGAAATGCCCGAGTCATCGGGCTTGAAGTCGGGGATAAACGGCAACTCAACCGGCAGTTGATCTTCAGGCACCGGTACCGTACCACACGAGTCACAGTAGACGATCGGAATTGGCGGGCCCCAGTACCGCTGACGCGACACGCACCAGTCGTGCAAGCGGTAGTTCACCACCGGCTTCGCGTGTCCGTTCTGTTCAAGCCACGCAATCACCGCCGACTTGGCTTCCGCCACACTCAACCCGTCAAACTGCGCCGAGTTCACAAGGCGATCCGCACTGCTGCTGCTCACGTACGCTTCGGCAAGTTCGGTATCACCATCGTGCCCTTCACCAGCCACCACGCGCTTGATCACCTGCGCCACTTCGAGCGCACAGTGTTCGCGAAACGCGTGCGCCAGCTCGTGCGCAAACTCAAAGTCGCGCTCGTCATGACCCGGCACGGCCATGATGGCGCCGGTGCCGTATTCCATGAGCACATAGTCAGCAATCCACACCGGCACCTTTGCGCCATTGGCTGGATTTACAGCAAACGCACCGGTGAACACACCCGTCTTTTGCAGCACGGTTTTGCGTGAGACGAGGTCCTGCCGCTTGGTGTTTTCCTGATACGCGTTCACCGCCGCACGCTGTGCGCTTGACGTGATCGCATCGACCAGCGGATGCTCGGGTGCAAGCACGAGATACGTCGCACCAAAAATCGTGTCCGGGCGCGTCGTAAACACGGGCACGGTTGCATCGTGACCGTCAATCGTGAACGTAATTTCTGCGCCTTCGCTGCGACCGATCCAATTGCGCTGCGCGCTCTTGGTCACGTCACTCCAATCGAGCCACTCCAGATTGTTGAGCAAACGTTCCGCGTAGTCGCCAATGCGAAAGAACCACTGCTCGAGAAAGCGCTGCTCAACCACCGTGCCGCAGCGTTCGCACGTGCCGCCTTCTACCTGCTCATTCGCGAGCACGGTTTTGCAGCTCGGACACCAGTTGACCGCGGCTGCCTTTTTGTACGCGAGTCCCTGTTTGTGCAGCTGCAAAAACACCCACTGCGTCCAGCGATAGTAGTCACGCTGGCTGGTATCGACTTTCTGATTCCAGTCCACCATGAGCCCAGCGCCTTCGAGCTGCCGCTGAAAGTTCGCGACATTCTTTGGCGTGAGCTCCATCGGGTGGGCGCCGATTTTCAGCGCGTAGTTCTCGGAATGAATTCCAAACGCATCGTAGCCGAGCGGCTGGAACACATCGTAGCCGAGCAAGCGATGAAAGCGTGCCGAAATGTCGCTGCCGGTAAACGCAAAGAGGTTGCCCACGTGCAGCCCTTCGGCTGACGGATAGGGAAACATCATGAGCGAATAGAACGGCTTTGTCGCGTCGTTCAGTTTGGCGGTATTGGTGCCGCGTTCAGTCCACGCGCGCTGCCACTTGGCCTCAACGGCGGTGGGGGCGTAGGCAATTGGTTCGATCGTATCCATCCCTCCAAGATACGCTCCTTTTGGCTCGTCGTGTGCTCTGGTTTTGCGATTTCGCGAGGGGGTCGAACGGGGGCCGGTCCGGCGCGCAGACGGCCGGCCGGGCGCGCCGGGAGCGGGCGGGGCGCCCGCCCGGCGCT
>JBHYGA010000002.1:0-11918 GCA_051859245.1 Gemmatimonadaceae bacterium | reverse complement strand
AGGCCGAAAGGCCAAATGGCCGTGGGCTCCCGCTACTGGGCCGAATGACCGAATCGGGAACAGCAACAGCGCAGTTAGAGCAGCGACTCAATCAACGACACAACCCGCGCCGTACTCCCGAGCCCATCGCGCACTATCGACTGCGCAGTCGCACCAACTTGTGCGCGCGCATTGCTGTTGGTCGTGAAGCGCACCAACCGTTCGCGCAGCTCGGCACTCGTCGACACAACACACGCGCCGCCGGCTTTCACCATCTCTCCAGCCTCCCGCGCATTCTGATGTTTCGGGCCAAAGAGCACCGGAATTCCAAACGCAGCCGGCTCGAGCACCGAATGCAATCCGGCGTTGTGCAAGCCGCCGCCGACGAACGCAATGTCGCCTAGTGCGTAGAGATCGCCGAGCACACCAACACGGTCGACGAGCAGCACGCGCCACGCGACTGAATCAGAAGCATTACGAGTGTCACTCGCGTCGCTTCGCGCGCGGGTCGCATCGGCTTCCACCTCGGACAATCGCGCGAGCAATACTCCCTGCGCGCGCGCCCACGCGACGATCGGATCAAGATGTTTCGCGGTCGGTTCATGCGGCGCGATGATCACGCGCGCATTTGGATACGCCGCCAGCCATTCAGTGACAGTGGGCAACACCACCGCTTCGTCGGCGGGCCATGACGAACCAACAATAAGCGTGACCGTTGATTCATCAGACGGCGCGAGCAATACACGCAGCTTGTGCGACGGCGTTACGGAATGCGCACGCTGCCACACCTGATCCATGCGTGTATCACCGGTGATGGCAATGCGATCCTCACGCACGCCAAGTTGTACCAGTCGGGCGGCGTCTTCCGATGCGATCGCACCAACGGCGTGCAACGACGCGTAGGCATCGTGCAGCAGTGCGCGCGCGAAGAATCCCTGACGCGATGAGTTGCTCGCCAGTGTGGCACTGATCAGAGCGGTACGCACGCCGCGTGCAGCCGCTCGCTCGGCCAGTACCGGCCAGACATCCAGCTTGGTGAACGCGAGCACATCGGGTTGCCAGGCGTCGAGCAGCGCATTGGCTTCACGTACGCCGTCGAACGGCAAGACCTCACGAAGATCCACATCAAGTCGCGCCGCGAACTGATCAGCGCTGGGTGAGAACCAGGTGTACGCCAGCTGCCAGTCAGGATGCGCGCGGCGCAGGGCTTCGAGCACTGGCCGCGCCTGCAGTCCTTCGCCCACGGAGGGGGCGTGCAGCCACACCAGTGGCCGCGTGCGATCCCGGGCGGCAGCCTGGCGGCGGATGCGGTCAAGGACGCCTCGTCGTGCCGCAAGCGCCCGAAGCGGCTTGACCCCCGACTCGGGAGAGGCCATCGCCGCGCCAGCACGAGCCGCGACGATGGCCGCGCCCCAGAACGGGGACAGCCAGGGATTCAGAGCGCCGCTCCGTATTGCCGAGCGTCGTTACACAGCGCGCCGTTACAATGTGCGCGGTTTCGTGGCGCGCGGCCGGATGGCGTGGCCGCCACGAACGCGACACCCCGAATCGCAAAAGCGACTGGGCATAGGGCCAAGCACGCGTGTAGTGGGCTCAAGAGGTATTGTGGCGGGACGAGAAGCAGCGAGCACCGGAAACGGCTGCTTTGCGAGGGGACGGGCGGCGCGCAGCAGGATGCGCGCTAACGGTTTCCGCTCGGTAGGGAATGCGCAAGTCCCTTCGTTTGTCACGAAGTTCCAAAAAAACACGCCGTGAATCGTAACCAAGTCTTGACGCACGCCGATCAGCCCACAATACTGCGCGAGCTCAACCGGTTCGTCCTTCCGCACCACGTCTGGTCCCGAATACTCAGGGTCTTGACCCAAAGTTCCCTCCTCTGTGCTCCAAGCCCGTGTCGTCGCGGGCCGTCCCAATAACAATCGAATGTTGCGATCCCAGGCGCCTATTCGGCGACGGGTTCGCGAACGAATCAGGGCTTCGGCTCTGTATCAGCGGTGCGTCCGCAACAGTTGCCACTCTGGCCGCTGGGACGCCCCACGGGAAGCAAGGTCAGCCGGTTGCCGGGATCCGCATAGGGCGGGTCCAGTAGCCGGGTCTGTTGTTTCCGGTGTGTTTCACTCCTGTGTGTTTTTCTTCAAAGGAGGGTTGGGATGACGTATTTGGTCGGGGGACTGCGGCGGTTGGCGCGCTCGGGCGTAGCCATCGGGCTCGCACTGGTGGCCCTCGCTCCGCAGGTTCTACAGGCGCAGCAGACAGCAACCCTTACGGGTCGCGTCACGAATGAAGCGGGGCAGCCGATTGACGGTGCCACGATTTTTGTGACCGAGCTGAATGCCGGCGCACTGACGAACGCGCAGGGGCGGTACACGTTGGTAATTCCGGCCGCCCGTGTGCGCGGTCAGGAAGTCACGATGCAGGGCCGCTACATCGGCTACACTGCCGTAACAAAGCGAATCACGCTGAATGCCGGAACGACCGAAACCGACTTCCAGCTCAAGCAGGACGTCAACCGCCTGAGCCAGGTCGTCGTGACCGGCGTGACGGGCGCGACCGAAGTGAAGAAGCTCGCCTTCTCCGTGGCTCAGGTTTCTGCGGCTGACATGCCGGTGGCCGGTGCCAATCCGTTGGCGCAGCTGCAGGGCAAGGTGGCCGGCGCGAACATCGTGTCGGCGTCAGGCCGTCCGGGTTCTGCGCCCGCGATCATTCTGCGTGGCCCCCAGTCCATGAACGCAACGGGCCGTGGTCAGGACCCGCTGTACATCATTGACGGCGTGGTGTCGCAGGGTGGTTTGCAGGACATCAACCCGCAGGATATCGAGAATATCGAAGTCGTGAAGGGTGCCGCCGCCGCGTCGCTGTACGGCTCGCGCGCTGGTAATGGCGTGATCAACATCACCACGCGCACCGGTAAGAGCGGCAGCGAAGGTGTGCGCTTCAGTGCCGCGATGGAATACGGCACGTCCAGCATTGAAAACGAATACGAGTTCCCGCGGTACCACTTCATGATCATGAACGAAGACATGAGTCGGTTCTGCATCGACGTCGCGGGCCAGCCCGCGTGCTCACGCACCGTCGACATTTATCAGGAAACCAAGCGCATCAACAACAACCCGGAAGCCAACCCGGTTGCGCCAGTCAACTTCACGGGCGACGCCGGTATTGCGCGTAACCCGGGCGTGCTGAACATGCGCTCGCTGTACCAGACGAATCAGTTCCCGCTCGCCGGTAACCCGGTGAAGCAGTTCCTGACGAACGGCGCCGCACTGAACGGTACGATTGACGCGACGGGCCGCGTTGGCCGTACGAACTTCTTTGCGTCACTCAACACGCTGCGCAACGAAGGCGCCGTGAAGTTCATGGAAGGCTACACGCGTAACTCGATCCGTCTGAATCTTGACCATCAGTTCGGTAACGACGTGGACATGCAGTTCCGCACGTCGTACATCGAAGCCGCCGACTTCAATAGCGGCGCTGCCTGGTTCCGCATCACACGTCAGCCGGCCAACGCCGATCTGCTCGCCCGTGATGACCTCGGCCGTCTCTATATCCGTACGGTCGCCCAGCAGCAGGGCTCGCAGAACGACAACCCGGCCTACGACGCGGAAAACTTCCGCCCGGTGAATCGTATCAGCCGCTTTGTTGGCTCCATGAATCTCCGTTGGCGCCCGCTTACGTGGCTCGATGCAGAAGCCACGGCTGGTTACGACGGTCGTCAGAACTTCCAGGAAAGCCAGGTCAACCTCGGCTATCGCACGATTCCTTCGGCTCCGGGAACGAATCTCGGTAACGTCAGCCGCAGCGCGGGCCGCGAAAACTCGATCAACTTGTCGCTTAACACCACGGCGCGCCGTGGCTGGTTCGACGACGCGTTGAACTCGCGCCTGACGCTGCGTTACCTGTATGAAGAGCAGCGTGGTGTGAGCCAGAGCGGAAGCGGCTCGCAGCTGGCCGTTCCGGGACTCAACGATCCAGACGCCGCGATTACGAACTTCGGTATTGGCGGTGGCTCGAGCATGGTGCGTCAGCTGGGCATGTTTGCGAACCTCGATCTTGACTACAAGGGCCGCTACATCTTCGGTGCACTTGTTCGTCGTGACGCCGCCTCGCTCTTTGGTGCGGCCGAGCGTTGGCAGACGTACGGCCGTGGTTCATTCGCCTGGCGTTTGAGCGATGAACCGTGGTTCAACGTGCCGATGTTCTCTGACCTCAAGTTCCGCGCCTCGCGTGGTACGGCCGGTAACCGCCCGAACTTCACGGCGCAGTACGAAACGTTCAACATTGGCGCCGGTGGTGCACTCTCGCCGGGCGTGTTGGGTAACCGCTTCCTCCGTCCCGAAATTTCCACGGAAACGGAAATTGGCGTGGACATGGAGCTGTTCAGCAAGTATGGCATCACGGTCACGCACGCGAATAACGTGATTGACCAGCAGCTGTTGCAGGTGGCACAGGCCGCAGCCGCCGGTTTCAGCACGCAGTGGCGTAACGCTGGTGAACTCACCAACAACACGCTCGAAGTCAGCCTCAACCTGCCGATCATCTCGCGCCAGGATCTGAACTACTCTGTGCGTTTGAACTACGATCGTACCACGTCGATCATCTCGCGCCTGGATATCCCGCAGCAGTTCAACACGGGCGGATCGCAGGGTTCGGAGTCAATGTACAAGTACGAGCAGGGCAAGAGCATTGGTGCGATCTACGGTCGTGTCTTTGTGAAGGATTGCAACCAGCTCAAGGGTGCGGCGGCGCAGGATTGCGGTCCTGGCAAGACGTACCAGAAGAACAGCAGTGGCTTCGTGGTCTACACGGGCGCCGGCAACACCCCGCAGGAAGGCATCACAAAGAACCTGTGGTTCACGCAGCTTCCAGCAGCGCAGACTGCCTGGGGCGCGGAAGCCTACAACTGGGGCATGCCGATCCTGCTTCGTGACGACGTCACGAACGCGGTGATTCAGCCGGAAATCGGCAACTCGTTGCCGGACTACCGCTGGTCCATGCAGCACACGGCGGGTTACAAGCGCCTCACCCTGTTCGCGTTGCTTGACGCGACCGTTGGCAAGGACGTGTGGAACTACGGCCGTCAGTGGTCGCTCGGTGACTTCATGCACGGCGAAGTGGATCAGGTTGGCGCTGGCGTCGAGAACGCCCGCCCGATCGGTTACTACTACCGCGCGCTGTCGGCCAACGGCCTGGGTGGTTTGTATGACGTGCTTGGTCCGAACAACAACAGCGTCGAAGACGCCAGCTTCGTGAAGCTTCGTGAAGTGACGGTTGGCTATCGCATCGGCCGCATCGGTGGCTTCGGCGATTGGTCTGCCTCAGTTATCGGACGCAACCTGCTCACCTGGACTGACTACCGTGGCTTTGATCCGGAAGTTGGCAGCGGCGGCGGTGTGCAGAACTCGGCCGTACTTAACTCCATCGACGTGTTCGGATTCCCGAACCTGCGTCAGTTCACGTTCTCGCTCAGGACCAGCTTCTGATCCGGGATGTTGCCGGGCGGTGCGGCATGCGTGTCGCCCGGCAACGCTCACACAGGGGAAACTCGATGCGTAAGCATTCCATTGTGTTGTGCGGTCTTCTACTCGGCCTCGGTGGCTGCGTAGGTGATCGTTTGAATGTCGAAAACCTTAACAACCCGGACGTGGCGCGCGCGTATGCCACACCCGACGGTATCGAAGGCGTTATTGCCGGACTTGGACCGCAGCTGAACAACCCGCAGCGCGCGAGTGAGTCCGTCAATACGCAGGCGAAGATCTTTGCCGGCGAATCGTTTGCGACCGTCGCAAACTTCGGTATGGCACAGCGTTCCACGATTCCGCGCCAGCCGATCGACAACGATCTTGGCAACAACGTCGCGACCGGTAACCTGGCGAACTACAACAGCTTCCAGCGCCTCGCGCGTACGGCTGTCAACGGTATTCAGGCCGTTGATCGTTTGGTGGCCAGCACCAACGGCATCGGTCTGAGCACACCGGCTCGTAATGCGCGCGCCAAGGCGTTCGCGTTTCTGATCCTTGGTCAGGCGCTCGGCTACACGTCGTTCGCGTACGACTCGGCCGCGATCCTGACGCCGGCCGTTTCGAGCGAAGAGGTCCCGGGGCTGTCGTCCGCAAAGGACGTGAATGCCGCCGCGGTCGCCATGCTCGACTCGGCGATCGCGATTGCACAGTCACCGGCAGCAACCACCGGCGGCAACGGTTTCCCACTTCCACCCACGTGGATCTCGGGAACGTCGTACAGCCGTGATAACTTCGTGCGGCTCGCGCGCTCCTATCGTGCGCGCATTCGAGCTGGTGTGGCACGCACCCCTGCGGAACGCGCGGCGGTCAACTGGGCCGCAGTGATTGCCGATGCGGAAGCCGGCATCACGGCCGATCACAACGTCACGATCAACGGCAGCACGGGTTGGAGTGCCGGTTTCGACGCGGGCCAGATTTACGTCGTTGGTGGATGGCATTCACTCCCGATGTACTACCTCGGCATGGCGGACACCTCCGGTGCCTACGTATCGTGGCTGAACACGCCGCGCGACGAGCGTCGTCAGTTCACCGTAGTAACGGCCGACAAGCGTTGGCCGCGCGGCGAAACTCGTGCCGCCCAGGCAGATGCGCAGACGAACAACATCCTGCCGGCCGGTCAGTACATTCGTAATCGTCCGCCCGGAACGGATGTTCTTGGTGCCAGCTGGGGTGAGTCGCAGTATGACCACCGTCGCTACGGCGCGACGCAGGCGTCAGCCGGTGACGGTCCGTACACCGATATGTCGGCCACCGAAATGACAATGCTCGCCGCCGAAGGCCACATCCGCGCAGGAAACTTCGCGGCGGCCACGACGCTGATCAACGCCAGCCGCACGCGCAACAACCTGCCGGCGATTTCGGGTATCACGTCGGCTACGCAGCCGATTGGTACGGGCGCCGGATGCATTCCGCGTGTGCCGCAGGGCCCGAGCTTCACGACTGTCGCCTGTGGCAACATCTTCGAAGCAATGAAGTATGAGAAGCGTATGGAAACAGCGTTCACTGGTTACATGATCTGGTTTACCGACAGCCGTGGTTGGGGCGACCTTGTTGCCACGACGCCGCTCGAGTGGCCGGTCCCGTACCAGGAAATGAACGCCCGTATTCTCCCGTTCTATAACGGTACCACGCAGGCGCCCATCGGCACCTACGGATTCCAGTGATCATGCGAGCATCCCCGATGTATCGTGGCTCAGCCTTTCGGAAAGCGGTATTGCTGCTTTCTCTATGCACGCTGTCGCTACAGTGGGGATGCTACTCGTATCTGCCAGTGCAGTCTGCGCCGCCGCCAGTATCAGAAAAAATGGCGGTGGCGTTGAATGACCGTGGACGCGTGCTGCTCGGCGATCGATTGGGTTCCAGTGTTGATCGTGTCGAGGGTGTGCTGGTGTCCGCAGATTCGGCTGGCATTGTGATGGACGTGAGCGGGATCAAGGATCTTCGTGGTGGGTCGGCTGTGTGGTCAGGCGAACGCGTGACCATTCCGAACGAAGCCATCATGGGTTTTCGCCCGCGCAAGCTGTCGAAGGCCAGAAGTTTTCTCCTGGCAGGTGCCATTGTTGGTGTGCTCGCCGTGATCACGTTTGGGCTGACACTGGACCTCTTCGGTGGTGACACCGAAGGCGGCGAAGTGATTGAGGGGCCCGGTGGTGGCGGTGGCACTTCATTCCGTCGGTGAGCGGTACCGTACCGCTTCCAGATACTTTTTCGCAGAATTTAGAACTCAGGTAAGGAGTCTTAGGCTCATGAGGCTTTCACGGTTCACACTCCTCGCGGTGGCTGCGCTTGCATCCATTGGCTGCCAACGTGATGATGGCGCACTCGAGCCCACCACACTGCCGCCGTTGGCGTACGTGCGTTACATCAACGCACTGCCAGACACGCTTGGAACGACGGTGCGCTTTATCGATCAGGTGGAGTTCACTCCGCAAACGTGGACGGGCGTACCGTTCCGCGGAATGGGCAACGGCAACTATCAGGGCACGCAGGCCGGAAGTCGCCAGTTCCGCGTGTTCACGTATCAGGCCAATGCGTCGATTGCCGGGAACACCGCAGTCTTGGGCGAGCAGACCTTCAACTTTGAAGCCGGTAAGTACTACACCGTACTTCAGGCAGGTTTTGCGCGCACGGGTGGTAATCCCGCCAACTCGATTCGCATTCTCCAGGATGAGATCCCGACGCCCGGCACCAGCATCGCCGTTCGCGCGATTCACGCCGCCGCCGGTGTTGGCAACGTTGATGTCTACCTGACGCCAACAACCACCTCAGCAATCACCGGTGCACCGGCGATTGCAGGTCTCGCATTCGGAACGTCCTCCACTTATCGCACAGTGGCTCCAGGTGCCTTCGCGGTTCGTGTCACGGCGGCGGGTAGCACGACGCCCTTGATCTCAACCGCCGCACCGGCTGGTGTTGCTGGTACTGCGACGGCGGATCCGATTGCTGGCGCGACGATCCCAGGCTCTGTGTTGTCTGCGGTTGCCTTCTCGGCTTCAGTGACGGGTTCCTCGGCCGCGGCTTCGGCCACCCCGACGGTGCTGTTCTTTGCTGACCGTCAGCCACCGAGAACCACCACGCCGTAAAATGTTTTCACGGTTGGTTCGCATGTTTCACGACCGCGGCGTGCTCTGCACGTCCGCGGTCGTGTTGCTTGCAGCCTGCTTTTTTTCCGCAGCTGCACTCGATGCACAGGTGCTTCGGGGAGTTGTTCGCGTGCGCGAAGGGGAAAGACCCATCGATCGCGCCCGCATTGTGGCCGAGGATCGCGCTGGAAAGCGAATTGGTGAGGCCGTGAGCGGCGCGGACGGGCGCTACCTGCTCAACGTGCTCGGAGCGATTGGCGCACCCTTTCGCGTGACGGTGTCACGCATCGGCATGCGTCCCAGTATGTCTGACGAAATCACGCTGGCCGCCGAGGACACGGTCAACGCCGATTTCTGGGTGCGTGATTTGCCCGCCGAAGTTGAAGAAGTGCGCACCACGGCAAGGCCGTCGCTCAACGCATCGCGTTATGCTGACGCACGCCGGCGTGGCTGGCGTATTGTTGAACCGGAGCTCATCGCGGCGCGTCGTGAAACAGCGGCCGGATTCAATGAGCTGCTTTCGACACTCGGAATTCCAGGTATCATTATTCCAAACGCGCCTGGTGCCTGCATACGCAGTGTTCGCAATAATCAATGCTTGTCTGTCATCCTCGACGGCGTATTGATCGGCCCGAACGTGCATCTGAATCCGCGCGACATTTATTTCATGGCGCTCGTCAGTGCATCTGATTCCCGCGCCGAATGGGGCGATCGTGCGCCGTACGGTGCTCTCGCGCTCTACACGCGCATGAACGGCGATAAGATACCGCCCTGATTGCACTTAGCGCATTTCTGAATCTACCGCGTGCAATTCGCGTAGATTACAGGAATGAACGCTGTTCACGCACAACTGCCTCGATCTACGCGCCAGAGCTGGGCCACAGCCCGGCGTCTGCTGTTCGCCACGCTGCTGCCGTGTGTCGTGACTGTCACCGTCCGGGCGCAGCCTGCGCCGTTGCCCGCGGCGCGCGGCTACGTGAACGACTTTGCCAATGTGATCTCGCCGCAGGCGGCGCAGCAGCTCGATGAGCTGGCGCGCATTGTGCAAACGCGGTCGGGCGGCGAAATCGCCATTGTCACGCTGCCAGATCTCGAAAGCCGACCGGTTGAAGAAACCGCGCTTCGCATAGGACGCGAGTGGGGTGTTGGCGCTCAGGGCGAGATTGGTGATCGGCGTCGCAACGCCGGTACGGTAATCCTGCTGGTACCCAAGGAATCCAGCAGCGACAATCGCGGGTATTGTCGTATTGAGTCCGGTATGGGCGTCGAGGGATTCATTACCGACGCCACGGCGGGAAGCATCTGTCGTGCTGCGACAGACCGTTTTCGCGTTACCGACTATAGCGGCGGATTGCTAATCGTGACCTCGGCGGTAGCAGAAGCCTACGCGAACGAGTTTGGATTTTCGCTGGCCGAGGGTGAGTTGCCAGTGCAGCGCGTACGTCGTTCGGCTGAGCCCGGTGGCGGCTCAGCAGTCATGAGCATCGCGCTGTTTTTGATCATCATGTTTCTGGCGAGTCGTGGACGCGGCAGCGGGTGTCTGCCACTCGCTATCGCGAGCACCATGTCGGGGCCGCACCGAGGTCGACATCACGGTGGGTATGGCGGTGGATTTGGCGGCGGATTCGGCGGCGGTGGATTCGGTGGCTTTGGTGGTGGTGGCGGATTCAGCGGCGGCGGTGGTGGCTCCAGCTGGTAGGCAGCACGCAAGACATCACGTCGAACAGCACGCGTGGCTTCTGACGCACAGACGAACACCGTCACTCTCGATTTTCTGCGCAACCGCAGAAGGACTCACATGGCAGCAATGACGCTCGACGATCTCACAGGCCAGCTCCGGCACATGCACGGCGGCAAACTGCGCTGTGTGGTGTTGTACGGGTCAGCGGCCGCGAACGAGCAACTGGAACGTCAGTCTGATCTGAACGTCCTGGTGCTCGTGGATACGATTGATCCCACGCAGCTTGAACTGCTGGGGCAAACAGCGCGCGCGTGGGAAGAAGCGGGCAACCCGCCGCCACTCGAACTCACGGTGAGTGAGTGGCAGCGTTCCGCGGACATTTTTCCCATGGAATACGCGGACATTCTTGAACGCCATCGTGTGTTGTTCGGCGACCTGCCCACGCAGGGCGTGCAGGTGTCGCTCGGTGATTTGCGCCGGCAAACGGAGCATGAAGCCATGGGCAAGGTGCTCCGGCTTCGGCAGGGCATCATGCGCGCGGGTACCGATGTCAAACAACAAACGGATTTATTGCGGGCGAGTCACAGCACGCTCATGGTGGTGTTTCGCGCAGCGGTTCGAACAACGGGTGTGCGTGCGCCGAGTGACCGAGACGCACTGATCACGCAAACGGCGCAGCTGGCCGGATTTGATGCGTCACCGTTTTTGCGTGTGCTCGCGTTCATGCGCGGCGGGGCCGAGCCCAAGGGGAAGGAAGCGGAACAGCTGTTATTCGGAACACTGGCTGGTATGGAACGCCTGACGGCGTGGTTGGATGCGCACGTTGCCGGGCCTTGAGTTGCTGAAATTCCTGTTTGGATGTGTGTCGTGTGGCTTCTCCCGATGTCTTTCCTGTCGCTAACACTGTTGTCTCTTTCGAGGAGTCTGTAATGACTGCACCCCGCGCCCTTCCGGTGTCACGCCCGCGTTCACGTACGCGTGTTCGTGTGCTGGCCATGCTTGTGCTTCCCGCGCTGCTCGGCGCGTGCGGCTACAATCAGATTCAAACGTATGACGAACAGGCTGCCTCGGCGCAGCGCAACATTGAAGTGCAGCTGCAGCGTCGTGCTGACCTGATTCCGAATCTTGTGGAAACGGTGAAAGGATTTGCGGCGCAGGAAAGTGAAGTGCTCACGCAGGTCACGCAGGCGCGGGCTGGTTTGTCAGGCGCGCTCGCGAAAACCGGTGGCGCGGATATGACGGAGCTCGCCGCGGCGAATGCGGGGCTCACATCGGCGCTCGGCCGACTCAATGTGGTGGTGGAAGCGTATCCGGAGCTCAAGTCGAATGAGAACTTCCTGCGGTTGCAGGATGAGCTTACGGGGACCGAGAATCGCGTGGCGGTATCGCGCACGGATTACAATGCCGCGGTGGAGAAATACAATGCGTACATTCGCCGGTTTCCGGCAGTGGTGACGGCCAAAGTCACCGGCGCGAAGCCAAGGGTGTATTTCGAGGCGGATGCGGCGGCGCAGACGGCGCCGAAGGTGGATTTTAATAAGTAGCTTGTAGCGGAGATTGTTGGGGCACCTTGGTAGCAGGGTGCGGCCTGGCGAAGCTACGAGGCCGAATGGCCGAATGGCCTTGGGCTCCCGCAGAAGGGCCGAATGACCGAAT
>JBHYGA010000001.1:1149721-1829505 GCA_051859245.1 Gemmatimonadaceae bacterium | reverse complement strand
CGTCAGCTCGTGTCGTGAGATGTTGGGTTAAGTCCCGCAACGAGCGCAACCCTTACCCTTAGTTGCCAGCGAGTCATGTCGGGGACTCTAGGGGGACTGCCGGTGCCAAACCGGAGGAAGGTGGGGACGACGTCAAGTCATCATGGTCCTTACATCTGGGGCTACACACGTGCTACAATGGCAGGTACAGAGGGCTGCGAAAGGGCAACCTGGAGCCAATCCCCAAAGCCTGCCTCAGTTCGGATTGTCGGCTGCAACTCGCCGGCATGAAGCTGGAATCGCTAGTAATCGCGGATCAGCTACGCCGCGGTGAATACGTTCCCGGGCCTTGTACACACCGCCCGTCACGCCATGGAAGCTGTGAGCGCCCGAAGTCGGTGCAGGAACCCGCAAGGGACCAAGCCGCCGAAGGCGAGCGCAGTGACTGGGGCGAAGTCGTAACAAGGTAGCCGTAGGGGAACCTGCGGCTGGATCACCTCCTTTCCGGAGTAACGAGTAGGTCGGCCCTTCGGGGTTCGGACCGAAAGTTCTCGGATTTAGTCGCCCGCTCCGTACATCCGATCTCGATTTTGATTGTTGCTGTTTGACAATAGACGTGGGAAGTGATCGTGGGTGTCGACATCTGTCATTGCACTTCGGTGTGGTGGTTGATGATCGGCAGACGAACAAATAAGTGGAGCGTAGTAACACCGATAACACCGAGCTTCGGCTGGGTGTTTTCTGTAACGACGCATCACTCGTTCGAAGTATAGCGCGTGCTTTGCTTGACCATTTGGGAAAGAGTCAAGCGAACAAGGGTATGTGGGGGATGCCTGGGCACATAGAGGCGATGAAGGCCGTGGTAAGCTGCGATAAGCTCCGGGGAGTGGCACACACGCATTGATCCGGAGATGGCCGAATGGGGCAACCCGGCGGGACGCGAGTCCCGTCACCGCGAAAGCGGGGCAAACCTGGGGAACTGAAACATCTAAGTACCCAGAGGAAGAGAAATCAATCGAGATTCCCTGAGTAGTGGCGAGCGAAACGGGACTAGCCCAAACCGGTCTCCTTGTGGGATCGGGGTTGTAGGACCTACGGACGCGACAGTCGAAGTTAGCCGAAGTCCCTTGGAACGGGGCGCCATAGACGGTGACAGCCCGGTAGGCGAAAACGATGTGATTGTCGTAGTAGAGTTCCTGAGTAACGCCCGACACGAGTAATCGGGCGTGAAGCTGGGGGGACCACCCTCCAAGGCTAAAGACTCCTATGTGACCGATAGTGGACGAGTACCGTGAGGGACAGGTGAAAAGCACCCCTGTGCGGGGAGTGAAACAGACCCTGAAACCACATACCTACAAGCGGTCGGAGGCTGGGTGTCGCAAGACATCACGGCTGACGGCGTGCCTTTTGCATTATGATCCGGCGAGTTACTTCTCTGGTGCGAGGTTAAGTTGCTCAGCAACGCAGCCAAAGCGAAAGCGAGTCCTGTAACGAGGGCGCATGAGTACCAGGGAGTACGACCCGAAACCAGGGCGATCTACCCATGAGCAGGGTGAAGCGCGGGTAACACCGCGTGGAGGCCCGAACCGGTACGGGTTGAAAACCGTTCGGATGACTTGTGGGTAGGGGTGAAAGGCCAATCAAGCCTGGAGATAGCTGGTTCTCCCCGAAATCTATTGAGGTAGAGCCTCGAGGCGTGTTAGCAGGGGGTAGAGCGACTGGAAGGGCGCGGGGGAGCGTAGCTCCTACCAACCCCTACCAAACTCCGAATACCTGTTTAATGGACCTCGGGAGGCAGTCGCTGAGCGATAATGTCCAGCGGCGAGAGGGAAAGAACCCAGAGCCACAGCTAAGGCCCCCAAGTGGCCGCTAAGTATAGCGAAGGATGTCTTCGTGCATAGACAACTGGGAGGTTGGCTTAGAAGCAGCCATTCCTTGAAAGAGTGCGTAATAGCTCACCAGTCCAGCGTGAAGGCGCCGAGAATGGTCGGGATTAAGCGGCCCGCCGAAGCTTGGCCTTGCAGCTTTGCTGCAGGGGTAGGGGAGCGTTCCCCGTGCATTGAAGCCCCCGTGGAAACGATGGGGTGGAGCGAGGGGAAGTGAGGATGCCGGAATGAGTACGCGCAAATGCGGGTGAAAACCCCGCACACCGAAAACCCAAGGATTCCTGCGCCATGGCAATCAGCGCAGGGTGAGGCGGACCCTAAGGCGAGGCCCGAGAGGCGTAGCCGATGGATAGCAGGTTAAAATTCCTGCCCCGTCCTATTTCCGTTGAAGCATTTGGGGACCCTGGAACGAAGCGCGAGCGGCTTTGTGGATGGCCGTTCAAGGATGTAGGCGCAAGCCGAGATCTGAGTACGAGGATGCGGGGCAACCCAAATCCAAGTCGTGTGGAGTCTGCAGGCAAGAAAAGCCAGATGTGGAGGACTTAGGTCGACCGTACCGTAAACCGACACAGGTGGGTTAGGCGAGTAGCCTCAGGTGAACGAGTGAAACGTGGTCAAGGAACTCGGCATAATGATCCCGTAACTTCGGAAGAAGGGATGCCCCCTTGGGTTGCCAGACTTGCTCTGGAGGCTCGAGGAGGTCGCAGAGAATCGGCCCAAGCGACTGTTTAGCAAAAACACAGGTGCGTGCCAAGCCGCGTAAGGCGCTGTATACGCACTGACGCCTGCCCGGTGCCGGAAGGTTAAGGGGAGAGGTTAGCCGAAAGGCGAAGCTTTGAGCCGAAGCCCCGGTAAACGGCGGCCGTAACTATAACGGTCCTAAGGTAGCGAAATTCCTTGTCGGGTAAGTTCCGACCTGCACGAATGGCGTAACGACTTGGGCACTGTCTCGACCACGCGCTCGGCGAAATTGCAGTCTCGGTGAGGATTCCGAGTACCCGCGACAGGACAAAAAGACCCCATGCACCTTTACTGCAGCTTGTCATTGGCGATTGCATAAAACTGTGTAGCATAGGTGGGAGCCGTTGAGACGGGGGCGCTAGCTCTCGTGGAGGCATCAGTGAAATACCACCCTGTGTTGTGTGATCGCCTCACCGCGGTAGGCAAACCCTATCCGGGACCGTGGCAGGTGGGCAGTTTGACTGGGGCGGTCGCCTCCGAAAGAGTAACGGAGGCGCGCGAAGGTTGGCTCAGCGCGGTCGGTAATCGCGCCTATAGAGTGTAACGGCAGAAGCCAGCCTGACGGCGAGACCGACGGGTCGAGCCGAGACGAAAGTCGGCCGTAGTGATCCGGTAGACCGGTGTGGATCGGCTATCGCGCAACGGATAAAAGGTACGCTGGGGATAACAGGCTTATCGCGCCCGAGAGTTCACATCGACGGCGCGGTTTGGCACCTCGATGTCGGCTTGTCACATCCTGGGGCTGGAGAAGGTCCCAAGGGTCCGGCTGTTCGCCGGTTAAAGTGGCACATGAGCTGGGTTCAGAACGTCGTGAGACAGTTCGGTCTGTATCCGTCGTGGGCGTTGGAGGGTTGAGGGGAGCGGACCTTAGTACGAGAGGACCGGGTCGGACGGCCCACTCGTGTCCCGGTTGTGGCGCCAGCTGCAACGCCGGGTAGCGATGGCCGGTGGCGATAACCGCTGAAAGCATCTAAGTGGGAAGCGCCCCCCAAGATGAACCCTCCCTGGAGCCTTGAGCTCCCTAAAGGGCCGGAGGAGACTACTCCGTCGATAGGTGGCACGTGGAAGCGCTGCGAGGCGTTCCGAGCGAAGCCATCCTAATCGCCCGTGAGGCTTGACTCCCCCCATGGTTTTCCATGGGTTGAGATCAAACACATGCAAAGCACATAGCTATACTTGGTGCGCGGCTTGGAGCTGCAGCACCACCACTATCACTTCCCAAGTCTGTTGTTAAAACAACAAACCACTTTTTGAAAATCGCTGGCAACTAGAGCGTCAGGGCCACACCCGTTCCCATACCGAACACGGTCGTTAAGCCTGACAGCGCCAATGGTACTCCGGTCGAGAGATCGCGGGAGAGTAGGCCGTTGCCGGCACCCTTTCGAAGCCCCCGTCACACTCACGTGTGGCGGGGGTTTCGTGTTTTATCCCGAAAAATCGTCACCACGCACCCGCTACGGAGTACTATCCTCTGCAGCTCATTACTCCCCACGCAAACACCGAAAGTTCGCCGTTGCGTTCCGAGCTATCACCACACATTCTCCCTGCCATGTCTCGCGCCGGCATTGTCACCGTCGCCGGTAAGCCTAACGCCGGTAAATCCACACTACTCAATCGACTCGTTGGCGAAAAACTCGCCATCACGAGCCCGAAAGCGCAGTCCACCAGGCATCGTGTAGTCGGAATCCGTTCGGAAAACGACACGCAAATGATCGTGCTCGACACGCCCGGCCTGCTCGATCCCAAGGATCTCCTGCATCAGGCTATGCGCGGCGCGGCGCTCGCCGCGGTGCGTGACGCTGATGTGATCGTGTACCTCGTTGACGCCGCCGCCCTCAAACCGCACGCCATTCGCGATTGGGCAATCGGTGTGGCCACCGAGCCCGCGCTGCTGCCGCCGTGGCCCACATTCCAGGAGGCGGCGTCACTCGAACACGCGCCGCGTTCGCCAGTGATCACGGTGCTCAATAAGAGTGATCAGATGCCAGCCGAAGTCGTGGCGGCACTGGCCGCGCAGTCGCCTTCCGTGATCACGATGTCGGCGCTCACTGGTGACGGAATCGAACCGCTGGTGAGCGCCATCACTTCCGCGCTGCCGGAAAGCCCGTATCTCTATCCGGCTGATGAAATCAGTACGCTCCCCATGCGGTTCTTCTGCGCTGAGTTCGTGCGCGAAACGGCAATGGAGCAGCTCGGTGATGAGCTTCCACATGCACTCGCCTGTGCGATTGATGAGTACCGCGAGGGCTCAACACCACTGTATATTCGGGCGGTTCTTTACGTTGAACGGGATAGCCAAAAGGCCATTGTGATCGGTGCCGGCGGACAACAAATCAAAAAACTCGGACGCGCTGCTCGCATAAAGATCGAGCAGTTCGTTGGTGGGCCCGTGTACCTCGATCTGTGGGTGAAAGTGCTACCAAACTGGCGCAAAAAGCGCGGCGCAGTCGCGCGGCTCGGATACGGTGATCCTGCACCCCAGCGCCCCGCGTGAACAACGCGACCTTCCGCTCGCTGTTTCCGCTGCTCCTGCTTGCCCTGTCTCTCGCTCCGGTTCTGCCGGGTGGACGAGTGATCGCGCAGGGGGCGGGCTTCCTGCTGTTGCCGATCGGCGCGCGTAGCGTCGGCACCGGTGAGGCCGCGGTCGCTGATACGCTCGGTGCCGATGGCGTCTGGTGGAACCCGGCGTCACTCGCCGCCATGAAGAAATCCGAGCTCTCACTGAGCGGCTCGCAGTCGTTTGAAGGAACGAGCGCTGCGATCGGATACGCGCGTCCGTCGCGCGTTCTCGGTGCCATTGCGTTGACCGCGAATATCCTGGACTATGGCGATCAGGGACTCACGGATCCGAACACCGGTGCAGAGCTCGGCACGATCAGCGTGCGCAGCAGCATCTTTATGGCCTCCTACGCGACCGCGGTAGGCGAGCGGTTGCGCGTTGGTTTGAACTACAAGTTCGCACGCCTTGCGTTTACGTGCACCGGTTTATGTGGTGAAACGCCACAGTTCGTTGGATCGAGCAGCGCGCTGGATGTCGGTGCACAGTACGTGCTGCCCACGACCACACCCATCACAATCGGTGCGGCGCTGCGCCAGCTTGGACCGTCGTTTCAGGTGAAAGACGCCGAGCAGGCGGATCCGCTGCCGCGCACGTGGCAGGTCGGCGCAAGCGCTCGTGTTCCGAGTGCATCGCTCGATTCTGCGGGCTTCGCAATCGACGTGATGGCCGATGCACTTGGCAGTCTCGCATATGAGTCGTTGAGTTTGCGAGTTGGTACCGTGGTCACGTATCAATCCAAGTATTCACTCCGCGGCGGCTACACGTTGGTTGAAGGAGAGCGCGGCGGTCCGGCACTCGGGTTGGGTGTGTTTCTGTCGGAAGGCATGGTGCTCGATATTGCGCGCCGCTTTGATGGGCTATCAGCCCAGGCGGGGCAGGCGCCAACGTACGTCACGCTTCGCTTTCTCTTTTGATGCGAGCCATCGCGCGCTCCGCGTTACGTGTGGTGTGTGTGTCGTCGGCACTGACTTTGGTGTCGGCCACGCTCGGCGCGCAGCCGATTGATCGACGAACGCTTGTCGTGCGACCAGGCGCGTCCGCGTTGGCGGACGCACAGTGGCTCGCGCGTGTTGACTCTCTCCGCAGCGCTCCGGGTGCTCCATCCCCGCGGGTCGTCGCGCTGGATGACGTCACCTTCTCCACGACACAGCCGCGTGTGGCACTGCCCAATGCGTCGCCGTGGTACGCGCCGCTCCTGTCGGCTGTGGTGCCAGGGGCCGGGCAGGGGTGGCTCAGGCAACAACGCGCCGTCGCGTACATCGCCGCCGAAGGATATCTGATTCTGCAGGCGGTTCGTTCCAGTCGCGACGCGTCGCGTGAACGCGATGCGTACCGCGAGATCGCACGAACGGTTGCGCGAGCTGGCGTGACGGGTGAACGCCCGGTCGGGCCGTGGTCGTATTACGAACGCATGCAAACGGTGCTTGAAAGTGGCGCGTACAATCGCACGCCAGCCAACGGATTTTCGCCGGAGACCGATCCGGCCACCTTCAATGGGTTTGTCTGGCAGTTAGCGCGCGAAACGTATTGGCGCGATCCCGACAACGCGCCTGATGTGTCATCACCCGAGTATCAGCGTGCGCTCGCATTCTACAGAAATCGCGCCGCTGGTGAAGCGTTTCTCTGGAGTTGGCGCGACGCGCAGCTCGAGCAGGACTTGTATCGCCAAACGATTGCGCGCAGCAACGATGCGTCGCGACGCACGTCGCAGTTTATCGGACTGTTGCTGGCGAACCATGCGCTCAGTCTGGTCGATGCCTACGTCAGCGTTCGGCTGCGCGTCTACGGCGGGCAAGGCACGGCGGGCGAGCAGCGCGTCGGGATCAGCGGTTCGATTCCGCTGCCATCGCGTCGCGACTAATCGACCGACGTCCGGTGCGGTCGCGCGGCGCGCGCGAGGGAGAATCGGTCGCGCTACGTCGCGCCACGCGTAGCGGCGGTTCACCACCGGCACCGCTATCACAGTTCTGGTGATCTACGTTACATCGTGCCGAACGCCGCCCACTAATCGTCTAGCGAGAGGATATCGTGAGGGTATGCGTGTCGCGCACAACGCTGCACGCGCCCTCCGAGAGGCACATTTGTGCCGGCCATCAACGGCCGATGCCTTCGACTCCGACACGCGCGCACTGCACGGATGACCGAGCCACGCATTACCGAAGACACGATTATTGTGGTCACCGCCGGGGCTCCGCTGCCGGCGTGGCTTTCGGCGTGGTGTTCGGATGTTGGTGACACGGTGCTGCACTCACACGATGGAGATGCGGTCGTCAAATGGGCGCTGCGCGCACGGCCTCGTGCGATTGTGATTGACGCGCGTCCAACAGCGCCAGCGCTGGCGCTCTGCCGGCGCCTCAAGCGAGACGCCTGGACGGCGATCGTACCAATCGTGGTCGTGGGCGACGCGGTCGATTTCGCACTCGCGTTTGATGCGGGTGCCGACGAAGTCCTGCAAACCGATCTGAACCCGCGCGAGGCAACCGCGCGACTGCTCACACTGCTGCGGCGTTCCGATCGCGACACCGATGTGCATCCGTCAACGCGCTTGCCGGGTACCCGCGAGATTGAAGCAGAGCTCGGACGACGTCTCGCGGCGAATGAAGTCTTTGCCGCGTGTTACGCCGATCTTGACCACTTCAAGGAGTTCAATGATCGCTACGGCTTCTACCACGGCGATCAGGTCATTCGGCTGCTCGCGCGGCTCTTGCACGACGTGGTGAAGGGTTTGTGCGGCACGGACGGGTTTGTGGGGCATATCGGCGGCGATGATTTCCTGTACATTGTTCCAATCGCCGCCATGCCCAGGGTGTGCGATGAGGTGATCCGCGTGTTCGACGAGTTGGCGCCGCTGCAGTATTCAGAGGCCGATCGTCGGGCCGGGTATTTCCTCGGAAAAGATCGTCGCAACCATCTCCACCGCGTGCCGCTCATGTCACTGTCGGTGGGTGTTGTCACCAACCAACGCCGCCGTTTTGCGCGGGCGGTCGAGGTCAGCGAACTCGCCACGGAAATGAAGAGCTACGCCAAAACCCTGCCGGGATCGGTTTGGACGCTGGACCGCCGTCGAGATGACGAGGCCGAGCAGTCAGAGGTCGCGCGCACGAGTGCCACGCCAACAGCGTCGGCGAGCCTGACGCCAAATCACGGCGCCAAGGTGATTCCGCTCCGCACGGGGACGTGACGATGACGGTGAGCTGTCCAGACTGCCGCTCGGTCTTTCGCGTGGATCCCGCCAAGGTGCCGGCAACGGGCGTGCGGGCGCGCTGCTCCGTGTGCGGTGGAATTATCGTGGTATCGGGCGGCACGGGTGCCCTGCGCACACCGGCCCGAACGCCCGTGTCGGCAATGGCCACGGCCAGTTACGGTGGATCCGCACCGTCATCGGTGACGGCCTCGGCCACACCGGCCTTCTCGGCTGGAGCAATCGCCGGGAACGCCACAGCGCGCCCGCTGGTCGCCAGTGGCCCCGGACCAATGATCAGCCCTGCGTCCACGCCTCTCGCGGCCGTACGGCCCACACCAGGCGGTATCCTGGGCGCCGTTTCGCCGCGAAACGCGACGCCGTCAGCCGCGCCCGGGATGGTACCTCGGCCGGCGCCGCAAGCGAGCGCCGAGGTCGCGCCGGCGGCACCAACGCCGCGTCGGGCGATTAATCCGTTCCTGAACGCCGATCCGGGACAGCGCGCCAAGCGACTGGCCCGGGCATTGGTGTCAGACCTCGTCGCGTATCACCCGAAAAAGCGTGATGAAGGCCTGGCGCAGGGCACGCTCCGACAGCTCTTTCGTGAAGAAATCAAGAAGAGCTATGAAGAGTATGTGGACCAGGTGGGGAAAGAGCTGGCCGAGTCGACGCCACACTTTCAGGAAGCGCTCAACGACATCCTGGCCAGCGGACAGCGCATTTTCTAGCGTCCTTAATCTCCGCAGCGTGAGGGAGTGGATCCTCGCGAGGTTGACTGGAGCGTGGCGTGTGCGCCGAGTATCTTTCCCAACGGCAACGTGAAGTTTTCTTGCGAGCCGCGCCCTGTTCCGGGGCGTCGGCTCGTGTCGTTCGTGGAGGCAGAATGCTGGACGGAAATCGCGGGGCGATCCTTGAACAGGCCGCCACGAAGCTGGATGACATGCGGAGGTTCCTTTGACCTGGAGACCAAACGCCTGACGTTGATGGCCCTCGAGAACGAAATGGCCGAGGGCTCGTTCTGGAACTCGCAGGAGCGCGCGCAGGAAGTGGTGAAAGAGGTCAAGACGCTCAAGGCGTGGGTTGATCCGTTCGACGCGTTGGTGTCGCGCGTGAAGGCGGCGCAGGAGCTTCACGAACTGCTTGAGGTTGAGCCCGACGCGGCAATGAACGCCGACCTCGATGCCGACGTCGTGGGTATGCAGACCGAGCTGGAAGCCTTCGGGTTGCGCTCGCTGCTCCGCCATCCTGACGACGTGCGCGACGCGCAGGTGGAAATCTCGGCCGGCGCCGGTGGTACCGAGGCGCAGGATTGGGCGCAGATGCTGATGCGCATGTACACGCGATGGGCGGAGAAGCGCGGTTACACCGTCGATCTCATGGACGTGTCCGAGGGTGAAGAAGCGGGCATCAAAGGCGCGGTACTCGAGATCAAGGGGCAGTACGCGTACGGATTTCTCAAGGCGGAATCGGGCGTGCATCGACTCGTGCGCATTTCGCCGTTCGATTCGCAGGCGCGTCGACACACATCGTTTGCGTCGGTGTTTGTGTACGCCATGGTGAACGATGAAATCAACATCGAGATCCGCGAAGAAGACATCAAAATGGATGTGTTTCGCGCGTCTGGCGCCGGTGGACAGCACGTCAACAAGACGTCGAGCGCCGTGCGTCTCACGCACATTCCCACCGGCCTCGTCACGTCGTCGCAGGCGGAGCGTTCGCAGCTCAAGAATCGTGGGCACGCCATGAAGCAGCTGAAGAACAAACTCTACCAGCTGGAGCTTGATAAGCAGATGGCCGCGAAGGCGGCGATTGACGCAAACAAAATGGACGTCTCGTTTGGCAGCCAGATTCGCTCGTATGTATTCCAGCCGTACACCATGGTGAACGATCACCGAACCGAACTCAAGATTGCCGACGTGGAGAAAGTCATGCTTGGTGGTATCGATCCCTTTATCGAAGCGTACCTCAAGCAGTCGGGCGACATTTCGACAGGAAGTGCCCCGTGAGTGATGCCGCCAACGACACGCCAAACGACGCGGGCAGCGAGGGCGAAGATCTCGGCTTCGTAATGCGGGATCGCATTGCCGCACTCACGCGATTGCGCGAGCGTGGTGTCGAGCCGTTCGCGTACAGCTTTGATCGCACGCACTCCACCGCCGAAGCGCGCGCGCTGCTTGGCGAAAGCGAAGAAGGGCCGATCGTGCGACTCGCGGGTCGTGTTGCGTCGTGGCGCTCGCAGGGCAAGACGGCGTTCGCGAATCTGGTGGACCAGGATGGTCGCTTGCAGCTCTACATGCGCCGCGACGAGTTGGGCGAAGAGGTGTGGGCCACGGCTGGCGAGTTGCACGTGTCGGACGTGATCGGTGTGAGCGGTCCGCTGATGCGAACACGCACTGGCGAAGTCACGGTGCGTGTCACCGAGCTCACGCTGCTGGCCAAGGCGCTGCGTCCGCTGCCGTTTGGCAAAGAGGCCGTGGTCGACGGGCAGGTGGTGCGCTACTCCGCGTTCAGCGACACGGAAATGCGCGCGCGTCAGCGCTATGCGGATCTGGCGGTGCATCCAGAGGTGCGCGCGTTGTTCACGGCGCGCTCGCTGCTCACGCGTACGATTCGTCGTCATCTCGACGACCTCGGCTATCTCGAAGTGGAAACGCCGGTGTTGCAGCCACTGTACGGTGGCGCCGCAGCGCGTCCGTTTATCACGCATCACAACGCGCTCGACATGCCGCTCTATCTGCGCATTGCGGACGAACTGTATCTCAAGCGCCTGATTGTGGGCGGCTTTGAGCGCGTGTACGAAATTGGCCACGACTTCCGCAACGAGGGCATTGACCGGACACACAATCCGGAGTTTACGATGCTCGAGTTTTACGAAGCGTACGCAGATTATCAGGGCATGATGACGCGCGTGGAGTCGTTGCTGGTGGCCGCGGCGGATGTGCTGCGCACGGTACCGGTGATTGGTGAGAAGGTGCCGGTGCTCACTACGCCGTTTCCGCGCATCGAGTGGGTTGGCTCCCTCAACAAGGGCGCTGGTGTCGATGTGACGGCACTCGATGACGCAGGGTTGAAAGAGGTAGCGGCGCGCGTGGGTGTCGAACGTCCCGGCACGCTGAGTCGTCCGAAATTGCTCGACGAACTGTTTCAGGCACTGGTGGAGTCCAAGATCGATACGCCCACGTTTGTGGTGGATTATCCCAAGGCGCTTTCGCCACTCGCGAAGCCCAAGCGCGGCAATCCGGAACTCACGGAGCGTTTCGAATTGTTTGCGCGCGGCAAGGAGCTGGCCAATGCATTTTCCGAGTTGAACGATCCGATTGACCAGCGTGAGCGGTTCGAAGCGCAGGCGCGTTTGCGCGCGGCAGGTGATGACGAAGCCACCATGGTGGATGAGGATTATCTGCGCGCCATGGAGTACGGCATGCCACCAACCGGTGGCGTGGGCATTGGCATTGATCGCCTGCTCATGTACCTCACCGACACTGCCAACATTCGCGACGTGATATTGTTTCCCACGATGCGTCCCGAATGACACCGCCACGCGTGATCCCGTTGATCACCTTCGGTCGCGGCGCGTGAGTTCAGCGGCGCCGTCGCTCGGTCGGCTCGAACTCGCGATTGCGTGGCGTTACTTGCGCAGTCGTCGCGGATCGAGATTGCTCTCGCTCATCAGCGTGATCGCCATTGGCGGCGTGCTGGTGGGCGTAGCGGCGCTCATTGTCATCATGGGCGTCATGAATGGGCTGCAGCGGGATCTGCGTGAGAAGATTCTCATTGGCTCACCCGATGTGCGCATTCTGCCCTTCGGCGACGAGCTGCGGTTGAGCGATTGGGATGCGTTGCTCGTGAAAGCGAGAACCGTGCCTGGCGTTGTCGCAGTTGCCCCGTTTGTTCAGAGTGAAGGGTTGATTGCGAGCGGCAGCAGTTTTCAAACGGGCGCGCAGCTGGTCGGTCTGGAAGAAACACCGCGTGACAGTCTGGCGGTCACCACGATTCGTGAGAAGGCAATTCTCGGTTCGTTCACGTTCACGAAGAACGGGCAGGCAAACGGCGCTGTGGTTGGCAAGACACTGGCCGCGAAGTTGAACGCCTGGCCCGGTGATACCATTACCATGCTCGGCTTCAACAGTGTGGAATACAGCGCGTCCACCGGTATGCCGGTGAGTGCACGCGTGGACACCTTCGTGGTCACGGGGATTTTTGAAACCGGCATGTACGAGTACGACAACGTGTATGTATACGTCGGACTCGAGGCCGCGCAACGATTCGCGGCGCTTGGCAACGATGTCACCGGACTCGAAATCCGCGCGACCGATCGTATGATCGCGCCCGAGGTTGGTGACTCGCTGGTCGCCGCGCTCAATGCTAACGTGCATTCGGTCGACTGGCAAAAGCAGAACGAAGCGCTGTTTCAGGCGCTGAACCTTGAGAAGCTTGGCATGGGCGTCATTCTGATGCTCATCATCATGATCGCGGCGTTCAATATTGTGTCGACACTCACGATGGTTGTGTCCGACAAAACGCGTGAGATTGGCATTCTGCGTGCGATGGGACTGCCGGCGCGTTCAATTCGCCGGATTTTTCTGCTTCAGGGCATGGTGATTGGAATCGTTGGCACGGGCGCGGGTGTGTTGCTCGGGCTGGTCATCGTGTTCGTGCTCGAGCACGTGTTCCCGATTCCGCTGAATCCGGCGGTGTATTTCATCGACTACTTGCCGCTCTTTACGGAGCCGATGGATGTGGTGCTCACCGTGCTGGCGAGTGTTGCGGTTGCGTCGTTGGCCACGATCTACCCGGCGGGACAGGCAGCGCGCCTGTATCCGGTCGACGCCATCCGGCACGATTGATGAACGAACCGCGCCCGGAAACTGTCGACGCGAACGTGAGCCACGTGGCATCACGTGATGCGGAATCGCGTGAAGGGGATTCGCGTGATGCGGAATCGCGCGATGTCGTGATTGAAGCACGCGCGGTCACCAAGTCATTTCCCGGCGGTGACGGTGGTGTCGTACATGTGCTCAGCGGCGCCGACCTGGCCGTACATCGTGGTGAAATGGTGGCGATTGTAGGGGCCAGCGGCTCCGGCAAGAGCACGTTTCTCCATGTGCTCGGCGCGTTGGAACGTCCCACCTCCGGCGAAGTGTTGCTCGCCGGGACATCGGTGGCGCGGTTGAGTGATGACGCACTCGCGGCGCTCAGGAACCGAACGGTGGGTTTCGTGTTTCAATTCCATCACCTCCTGCGCGAGTTTTCGGCGCTGGAGAATGTCATGTTTCCGCTGCGCATCGCCGGGAAACCGGCTTCCGTGGCCAAGGAACGCGCCGAATCGTTGTTGGAGCGCGTGGGCATGTCGTCGCGCCGGCACCATCGGCCCTCGGAACTTTCCGGTGGCGAGCAGCAACGGGCGGCGGTGGCGCGAGCGCTGGCGGCCGGCCCGGCGGTATTGCTTGCCGACGAACCAAGTGGCAATCTGGATCAGGGAAACGCCGAGCGATTGCACGAGCTGTTCGGATCGCTGGCGCGGGAAATGGGGCTGGGGCTCGTTGTCGTCACACACAACCTGTCCCTGGCTGCCAAGGCGGATCGGACAATGACGTTCGAGGCAGGTCGTTTGGTCAACAGTTCCATGGTGGAGCGAGTCGTCTGATGTTGTGCGATCACTGCAAGGAACGAGACGCCGTTGTGCACCTCACGCGCATCGTCGACAACGCGGTGACGCAGTTGCATCTCTGCGAAAAGTGCGCCGCCGAAAAGGGCGTTGAAACCACCATTGCCCTCCCGCAACATCCGCTTGGCGAGATTTTGCAGGCGGTGCAGAGTCAGGCCTCGCCGGCTGCAGCTACCGATGCGGCGGTGTGTGCGTTTTGTGGCGCCACCGCGCGCGATTTCCGCGCGACGGGGCGTTTGGGTTGCGCGCATTGCTACGACTCCATGGAATCGAGCCTGCGCGAGCTGTTGCGTCGGTTGCACGGAAGCAGCAAGCACGTGGGTCGACGTTATGATGCGCCGCGTCCGGAAACTCTCGCCGAGGTGGATGTGCGAACAGAGTTGCGCGACAAGTTGCAGCGCGCGGTGGATGCCGAGCAGTTTGAACTGGCCGCCGAGCTGCGGGACAAGTTGCGGGTGATGGAATAATGCGCCGCCCACCGCTGGATCTGTCGCTACTGCCCGATGGCGGCGTGCGTTGGCTGGATGCGTCCGGTCCGAACGCCGATATCGTCATTTCCACACGGCTTCGCCTCGCGCGCAACGTCGTCGGCTACGCGTTTACGGCCCGAGCCCGGGACGGCGAGCGTTTGCGCATGCTGGCGCAGGTTCGGGAAGCGCTCGCGCATGTCCCGATTCTCGACGGAAGTGTGCTGCTACGCCTCGATGAATCGGGCCCGCTGGACCGTCAGTTGCTCCACGAGCGGCACCTCGTCTCCAAGGAGCTGGCCGGTCTTGACGCGCAGCACCCGCTGCGCACCGGGGCCGCCGTGTTTCTCGGCGAGCAGGTAGGCGTCCTTGTGAATGAGGAGGACCATCTGCGCTTGCAGGCCATGCGCAGCGGGTTCGATGTGCCGGCGGCGTTTGCCATGGCATCCCGGATGGATCAGGAGCTTGGTGCGCGTGTGCCGTTTGCGTTTCACAAGGAATTCGGATACCTCACCGCGTGTCCTACGAATGTGGGCACGGGATTGCGCGCGTCGGTGTTGATTCACTTGCCTGGTTTGGTGCTGACCAAGGAAATTGGGAAAGTGCTGGCCGGTTTGCAGCAGATGGGATTGACGTACCGCGGGTTGTACGGAGAGGGTAGTGAAGTAGTGGGGAACTTCTTTCAGCTGTCCAATCAGACCACGCTTGGCCGGTCGGAAGAAGAACTGCAGGACTTGCTGGTGCGCGTGGTTCGCCACGTGATCGAGCGAGAAGAGGAGGCTCGGCGTGTATTGGTGCGTGATGCCGGGTATATTATTGAGGACAAGTTGTGGCGCGCGTATGGCACGTTGCGGTTTGCACGCAGTTTGTCGTTCGATGAAGCTATGAATTTCCTCAGTGGTGTTCGCCTGGGAGTCGGTCTGAAACTGATCCCCGGGCTCAGTGTATACACGCTCAACAAGCTCCTGATCTTTGCGCAGTCAGCGCATCTTGCTCATCTCGAAGGGCGCGCGCTGACAGATAGCGAGAGCAACCTGGCCCGTGCACGATATGTGCGGCAGGTGCTCGCGACGGAGGGGAGTGGCGTCGAGTGACCGCTCCGGCCCTGGGCTGAGGAAACGATGAACGGTTATAACTTCACTGAGCGCGTACGAAAAGTGCTCGCGATGGCTCGCGAAGAAGCAGCGCGTCTGCATCACGAGTACGTCGGAACGGAGCACATCCTGCTCGGCCTCATTCGCGAAGGCGAAGGCGTCGCGGCTGCCGTGTTGCAGAACCTGAATGTCGATCTCGACGAGGTTCAGCAGCGCATTGAGGACACCGTGAAGAAGGGCAAGGCGGCCACGGCCACCGGCCCGGATTTGCCGTATACCTCGCGCGCCAAGAAGGTCCTTGAGCTTGCGATGGCTGAAGCGCGCGACCTCAATCACTCGTACGTTGGCACTGAGCATCTGCTGCTCGGATTGCTACGCGAAGAGAAGGGGATTGCGGCGCAAGTGCTCACGGATGCGGGCGTGAATCTCGATGCCGCGCGTACGGAAACGTTGCGCTTGCTCGGCACCGAGATGCCGCAGGGTGGCACCGCAGGCGCGTCGGCGGGCGAAAAGTCCGGTGCGATTCCGCCCTCATCGGCGCCCGCCAAGGGCGACAAAAAGTCCAAGACGCCGGCGCTTGACCATTTCTGCCGAGACCTCACGGCCCTGGCGATGGAAGGTCAGCTCGACCCCACGATTGGCCGCGCCAAGGAAATCGAGCGCGTGGTCGAGGTGTTGTCGCGCCGCAAGAAGAACAATCCCGTGCTCATTGGTGAGCCCGGTGTCGGCAAAACGGCCATCGTGGAAGGACTCGCGCAGATCATCGCCACCGGCGACTGTCCGGAGCCGCTGCGTGATCATCGCGTGCTGTCGCTCGACATGGCGGCCGTTATTGCGGGCACCAAGTATCGCGGTCAGTTCGAAGAGCGCCTGAAGGCCGTGATGAATGAAATCGCGCAGAACAAGCAGATCATCTTGTTCATTGACGAGTTGCACACGTTGGTTGGTGCGGGTGCGGCTGAAGGCGCGATTGACGCGAGCAACATGCTCAAGCCGGCGCTCGCGCGCGGCGAACTGCAGTGCGTTGGTGCGTCTACGCTCAACGAATATCGCAAGTACATCGAAAAGGACGGCGCGCTGGAGCGTCGCTTTCAGACGGTTGTGGTTGAGCCGCCTTCAATCGACGAGACGGTGCAGATCCTGCAAGGACTGCGCAAGAAGTACGAAGATCACCACCGTGTGAACATCCCCGATGCCACACTCGTTGCGGCCGCGAAGCTGTCGGAGCGTTACATCACCGATCGTTTCCTGCCGGACAAAGCGATCGACGTGATCGATGAAGCTGGTGCACGCGCGCGACTGGCGGCTCAGGCGCCGCCACCGGAAGTGTCAGCACTCAAGGAGCAGCTCGAAGGGATCAACACGGAGAAGGATGCGGCCGTGCGTGATCAGAACTTCGAGCGTGCGGCGGCGCTGCGCGATACGGAACGCGAACTGCAGGGTGAGATTCGCAAGAAGCAGGAAGAGTGGGAGCTGCGTCGTCAGTCGCATCGCCCTGAGTTGGGTGAAGAAGAAATCGCGTTCATCGTGAGCCGCTGGACGGGCATTCCCGTCACGCGTTTGCAGGAAGCGGAGACCTCGCGTCTGCTGCGCATGGAAGAAGAGCTGCATGGCACCGTGGTGGGCCAGGACGAGGCCATCAAGGCGCTGGCGCGGTCGATCCGTCGCAGTCGTGCGGGGCTCAAGGATCCGCGTCGTCCGATCGGTTCGTTCATCTTCTCGGGGCCCACGGGCGTCGGCAAGACTGAGCTCGCCCGGGCGCTGGCGCGATTCCTCTTTGCTGATCCCACGGCGCTCATTCGCGTGGACATGAGCGAGTACATGGAGAAGTTCTCCGTGTCGCGTCTCATTGGCGCGCCACCGGGCTACGTGGGCTACGAAGATTCGGGTACGCTCACCAAGGCGATTCGTCGCAAGCCGTACAGCGTGGTGTTGCTCGACGAAATCGAAAAGGCGCATCCGGATGTGTTCAACATCCTGCTGCAAGTGCTGGATGAAGGACATCTCACCGACAACTACGGTCGCGTGATCGACTTCAAGAACACGGTGGTGATCATGACGTCCAACGTGGGCGCCAAAGACATCACGCGGAATCGGTCACTGGGCTTTGGTGCGGCCGATGCGCAGGCGGATTTCGAGCGCATTTCGGACAAGGTGAAAGAGGAGATGGCCCGGGTGTTTAATCCGGAGTTCCTCAATCGTCTCGATGATGTGATCGTCTTCCACCCGCTGGTGAAAGAACACATCGCCAAGATTGTCAGCATTCTGTTCCGCGAGGTGCAGAAGCGCCTGGATGAAGAAGAAATCAAGATCACGCTCACTGAGGCGGCCACCGACTTCCTGGTGAACCACGGCACGGACGAGCATTTTGGCGCCCGACCGCTCAAGCGGGCGATTCAGCGGTACATCGAGGATCCGCTCTCCGAGAAGATTCTCATGCGGGAGTTCTCAAAGGGAGATGAGATCCTCGTGGACACCGGCACGGAGAAGGACAAGCTGGAGTTCCGCGTTTCGTCGCCCACGCCCACACCGCAGCCGTAGTCGGACTGCGCAAAAAGACGCCGGCCGGATCCCTTGAGGGTCCGGCCGGCGTTGTGCTTCGTTATATTGTGAGGCTGAACGCGTGAGGGACCGATTCGGCGGGCACCATCCCGTGACTCCCGGTGTCAAACCGTCGGACCCTCTTTCCCACTAACTGTGCCTCCTGTGCTGCTTAGGTCGTGGCGCCCGGTTCACCGGTGCGTATTGCATGCGTTGACAGTGCTCGCCTGTGCTGCGGTTCTGCCCAAAGGGCTGGCCGCGCAGGACCCCGAGCAACAGCTCGCTGGACGCTGCGCGACACCCGATTCGATCGCGGTGCGCGGGCTCAATCGTGTTGGCGAGGCCGTCGTGCGCGGCGAGGGCGGACTGCGCGTTGGCGAGCGCCTCAACTTTCAGGTGCTGCAGACCGCGATCAAGAACATCTTCGCGCTCGGTCAGTTTCACGACGTGGGCATCTCCTGCGACCTCGAGGCGGTGCCGGGCAAAGCGCTGATCGTGTACAACCTGAGTGAGCGCGCGCTGCTTGGTGATGTCAACGTCACAGGCGTGAAGGCGCTCTCTGCGCGCAGTGTGCGCGATAAGGTCTCGCTGCTGATCGGTCGCCCCGTGGATCCCGCCGAGATCGCGACCTCGCGTGCTCGCATTGATTCCATGTACAAATCGGCCGGATACTATCTGGCCACGATTACGCCCGATACCACCGAGATGACCGACGGTCGGCTCGGCATCACGTTCCGGATTGACGAAGGACGTCGACTCGCGATCTCGGGTCTCGAGTTCAGCGGCACCGAAGGCGTGAAGCCCAAGGAAGTCGCCTCGGTCATGCAGACCAAACCGGAAGGGTTTTTCTTCTTCCGAAAGGGTGAGTTTGACGAAGAAAAGTACGCCGGAGATCTTGGCGAACGCATTCCGTCACTCTACGCACGACTGGGGTACATCGACGCGCGCGTGCTCGACGATACGTTGCTCGTGGATCCGGAGCTCGGCAAAGGCAAGCTGCGCATCACGATCGATGAAGGCCCGCAGTATCGCATTGGCGACTTTGGTATCACGGGCAACCGCGTCGTGCCAACCGACGTGCTGGATGGTATGTACCGCGCGAGCGGTGCGGGCCGATCGCTGCGTCAACGGCTGTTTTCTCTGGTGCGACGCGAAAAGCGCGCTGAAGAAGGTGTGTTCGACGCGGAGAAGTTTGAGAAGGCCACACAGGAAGCGCGCAGCATGTACGCGGATCGTGGCTACATCTACGCGAACGTCTATCCCGTGATCGAACGTAGTGTGACCGAAGATTCCATCCCCGTGGTGAATCTGCGGTGGGAAGTCGATGAACGCACACCCGCGATTGTGAACCGCATTGAAATCGTGGGCAACGACTACACGTCGGAAGATTGTATTCGTCGCGCGATTGTGCTTGTTCCGGGTGGTGTGTTCAATCAGACGGCGCTGATCAACAGCTATCAGCAGATTCAGAATCTTGGGTTCTTCGAGTCGCCCATGGCCACGCCGTCCACGAAGACGGTGAACGACGCCGGCGATGTTGATCTGATCTTTACGGTGAAGGAAAAGCGCACCGGCAGCGTGGGCTTTGGTGCCTCCATGGGCCAGGGCGGCGTGGGCTTTGGTGGCTTCATCAATCTTGAGCAGCCCAATCTGTTCGGCCAATGCAAGCGCGGGTCCTTGAACTGGCAGTACGGTCGCTTCTTCAACGACTTCACGCTCACGTATCAGGATCCGGCGCTGCGTCGCACACGAACGTCAGGCACGGTCAGTGCGTATCGCACGCAGTCGCGCTTCGTGGTTGGCAATCTTGGACAGAACATTCGGACCGGTGCACAGTTCCGTTTGGGCTTCCCGGTGCCGTGGTCGTACAACTCGGCGCTCTCCGTCACGTACGGCGCGGAGTCGGCCACGTTTACGCAGGGACAGATTGCCGGGCAGTGCTCGCGTGACTGTTTCCGGTCCAGCCTTGGCTTTGACTACACGTTTGACAATCGCCTGGGTATGCCGTTCCCGTTCACCGGTTCGCTTCGGTCGCTCACCGCAGACTTCAGCGGTGGACCGCTTGGTGGCACGGTGAACTTCCAGCGCTACACTGGCGAGATGAAGTCGTACACGCAGCTCGCGCAAATCGGCGGCAAGTCACCGGGCTCGCAGCCGCTGCCGATCCTGTTGGGTCTGTCGGCCAAGGCGGGTACCTTGTTCGGTAACTCCGGACCGTTCTTCTTCCAGCAGCAGTTTGCGGTTGGTGGTGTGCAGTTCGGACAGGTGTTGCGTGGTTATCCCGAGTTCTCCATTACGCCGCGCGGCTTCAATCCGAATACCGGTCAGTTCTCGTCGGAGCCTGAGTCGTTTGGTAATGCGTTCTTCACAATGTCGGGCGAACTGGGTTTGCGTGTGAGCCAGATGTTGTACATCAATACGTTCTTCGACGCCGGTAACAACTGGGCGTCTGCACGACAGTTCAACCCAACGCGCCTGTTCCGTTCGGCGGGCGTTGGTGTATCAACCGTGACACCCCTCGGGCCGCTCGGGCTCGATTTGGCGTACGGATTCGATCGCGTCGCGGTCGATCCGTCTACCCTCCGCGTGCGGCCGGACCCGCGGTGGCAGTTTCATTTCCGGCTCGGACAGCTTTTCTAGGCAGGCAACCAGATGCGTTCCATGATGTTCCGTAGCGCGCTTGCGCTCGCGATTCTCGTGCCGGCCTCGGCGCACGCCCAGGCGGGTGCGCAGAAGTTCGCCTTCGTCAATACTCAGCTCATTCTGCAGTCGGCACCGGGCGCCACAGAAGCACAGGCGCAGTTCCAGAAGGAAGTGGAATCACTGCGCGGTCAGGTGCAGCAGCTTGGTGATTCACTTGGACTGCTCGAAGCGGCCTACACGAAAGAGGCGGCGGCGCTGAGCCCCACGGCGCGCGAAGCGCGTCTCAAAACGCTCACCGAGCAGAAAACCAGCTTTGAAGAGCGTGCGCAGAAGCTCAATGAGCAGGCGGAAGCACGTCAGTTCGAGCTGATGCAGCCGATCATGGACAATGTGCGCAAGGCGCTCGATGACATGCGCATTGAGGGCGGATACTCGTTCATTTTTGACGTGGCCAACTCATCGTTCATCGTAGCGGCCGACAAGAATCTCGATATCACGGAACGAGTCGTCGCGAAACTGCGCACGATGCCGAAGGCTGCGCCGACGCCGGCCGGCCCGACAACGCGTCCGGCCGGAGTTCAGGCTCGGCCGCCGGTTCGGACGCCGCCTACGCGGTGAGTTTGATCGCGTCTTCAGCTGGACGTGACGGCGGTGACGGGCAGGAGCCCGTCACCGCCTCGGCTATTGCGGCCCTTGTGGGTGGCGAGCTGATCGGAGACGGCAACACGGTCGTGCGTGGCGTGGCCGCGCTCGATCGCGCAGCCGGCGATCAGATGAGCATGCTCTCGCACGCGCGGTACGGCGCGTGGTATCGCGATACGCGCGCGGGTGTCGTGTTGTTGTCGGCGGAGTTTGCGTCGCTCCCGGGCAATCCGTCGGCGCGCATCGTGGTGGCCAAGCCGATGGAAGCGTTGCTGCTGGTGTTACCGCTTTTTCATCGCACATCACGTCGGCCTGCTGGTGTGCATCCCACGGCGATTGTGGCACCTGACGCCGTGCTCGGTGCCGATGTGACCATCGATGCGTACGCGATTGTCGGCTCGGGCGTCGTGCTTGGTGATCGTGTGTGGCTCGGTGCGCATGTGGTCGTGGAGCAAGGCTCTGTGATTGGCGCCGATTCGCGCCTGCATTCGCACGCGGTGTGTTATCCGTACTGCGAGCTTGGCGAGCGAGTCGTACTGCACGCCGGCGCGCGCGTTGGTCGTGAAGGGTTCGGCTGGGTGCCGCGCAACGGCGCCGCACATCGCATTCCGCACGTTGGACGGTGCGTGATCGGCAATGATGTCGAAATCGGCGCGAACAGCTGCGTGGATCGCGGCAGCATCGACGATACAATCGTTGGCGATGGCACCAAGATTGATAGCCTGGTGCAGGTTGCGCACAATGTGCGTATCGGTCGCGGGTGCATGATCGCCAGTCAGGTTGGCATCGCCGGTTCTACGCGAATTGAAGACGGCGTGCAGTTGGGTGGACAGGTTGGCATTGGCGGTCACCTCACGATTGGCGCCGGGAGTACGCTGGCCGCGCAGGCGGGCGTCGTAGGCAACGTGCCACGCGGCGAAACGTGGTCCGGGTATCCGGCGCGTCCGCATCGGGAGCAAATGCGTGCGTCGGCGGCGCTGCATCGGCTGGCGGCGGTGCTGCGCCCGATCGAGCAGTTGGTCGCGCGTGTGGCTCCCACACCAGATTCCGGCGTCTCTGATGTCGTGGCACCGCGCAAAACAGCGGCGACTCACGCAGATTCAAGCGTCAGTACCGATCCCGCGCGCACTCACGAATCTCCGAACACATGACCGCAACGCTCTCGCCGGTTGGCCGTACGTCGCCAGCGTCCGTCGCAGACGACCTCACCGACCTGTGGACCGTACCGCTGCCTCCGCTTCCGATTACGGGTCAGCGCCGCACGATTGCCCGCGCGATTGCGGTGTCGGGCATCGGCTTGCATCTCGGTCAGCCGTGTCGGCTTGAGTTTCGTCCGGCGGCCACGGGCACTGGCGTGGTGTTCGTGCGCTCCGATCAGCCCGACGCGGCGCCGATCCCGGCGCTGGTGCGCGTTGCCGTAGAAGCCGAGCGCCGAACGCAACTCGGCACCGGCGTGTCGGCACTGCACACGGTCGAGCATGTGCTCGCGGCCGTTGGTGCGCTCTGCATTGACGATCTGGAAATCGTGATGGACGCGTCCGAGCCGCCGATCATGGATGGCAGCGCGGCGCCTTTTTTGGCGGCCCTTGCTGAAGCTGGCGTGGTGGCCAATGGTGGCCGACCGGATTGGCTGGTTTTGCGCCGACCACTGCGCGTGGTCGACGGTGAATCCGTGTATGAGGCGGAGCCGTGCATGGATCTGTCGCTTGATGTTCGGATTGCCTTTCCGCACCCGTTGATCGGTGAGCAGGAAGGCGTCTATCATGTGACGCCCGCGCTCTTTGCGCGCGAGCTGGCGCACGCCCGCACGTTTGGCTTCATGCATGAAGTGGAAGCGTTGCGTGCCGCGGGACTGATTCAGGGTGCGTCGCTTGAAAATGCCGTGGTGTTGGATGCAGACGGACTGCGCAGTGGTCCGCTGCGATGGGCCGACGAGTTTGTGCGCCACAAGGCGCTCGACTGCGTTGGCGATCTGGTGTTGGCCGGCGCGCGCGTGCGCGCAAAAATCATTGCTCATCGCCCGAGTCATCGCGGTACGGTCGCGTTTGTTCGGGAGCTCGTTCGCACCGCTGTGCGGGAGTCCGCCGTGTATACCGTCGAAGACATCATGCAGGTGCTGCCGCACCGCTATCCGTTTCTGCTGGTCGATCGCATTCTTGAGATCGAAGAGGGGAAGCGCATCGTGGGCCTCAAGAACGTCACGATCAATGAGCCGTTCTTTCAGGGTCACTTCCCCGGACATCCGATCATGCCGGGCGTGCTGATTGTGGAGGCCATGGCGCAGGTTGGTGGCATGCTGCTCATGCGCACGATTGAAGACCCGGGCAGCAAGGTGGTGTACTTCATGTCGCTTGATAACATCAAGTTCCGCAGACCGGTCAAGCCAGGCGATCAGATCCGGTTCGAGCTTGAGGTGCTGCAGCTGCGTGGGAGTATCTGCAAGATGCGCGGTGTGGGATACGTAGACGGAGAGGTCGTCGCGCAAGCCGATATGGCTGCGATGATTCGCGATCGATGACGGCTCGCATTCACGCGAGCGCTCTTGTTGACCCGTCGGCGGAGCTTGGCGCCGATGTGGAGATTGGCGCGTGGGCGATCGTTGGTCCGCGATGCGTCGTTGGTGATGGTTCCGTGATTGCGCCGCGTGCGACACTGGAGCGCGATGTGACCCTTGGTCAGCGCGTGAAAGTTGGCATTGGTTCGGTGCTGGGCGGCGATCCGCAAGACCTCAAGTACCGCGGTGAAGATACGCGCGTCGAGATTGGTGATGATACCGCAATTCGTGAGTACGTCACGATCAATCGTGCAACGTCGCATTCCTGGGTGACCAAAGTTGGACGTGGCTGTTTTGTGATGAGCTACGTGCACCTTGCGCACGATTGTCAGCTTGGCGACGGCGTGATGATCTCAAACGGCACGCAGTTGGCGGGGCATGTGGTGGTTGAAGATCGCGCGACCATTTCAGGTTTGTGCGCGGCGCATCAGTTTGTGCGCATCGGCGCGCACGCCTTCGTTGGCGGCTGCTCGCGCGTGGCACAGGATGTCCCGCCGTATGTGAAGGCGGTTGGGAATCCCGTCAAACTGTTTGGCTTGAACAGCGTGGGATTGCAGCGTAGCGGTTTTGCCGAGCCGGTGGTCAAGGAGCTCAAGCGCGCGTACCGATTGCTGTTCCGTTCAGAGCACAACGTGTCGCAAGGACTCGTGCGCGCGCGCGCCGAATGCGAGGCGCTGCCCGAAGTCACGCGCTTCCTCGACTTTATTGAGCACAGCGAACGCGGCGTGGGTTTCTGATGACCACTCGCATTGGTGTGATTGGTGCGGGAGCGCTGGGTCAGCATCACGTACGAATTCTGCGCGATCTTGCCGGCGAACGATTTGTCGGTCTGTACGATGCCGATTCGGCGCGCGCGGCCGCGATTGCCGACCAGTTGGGTGTCATGGCGCACCCTACGCTTGACTCGCTGCTCGTGGCCGCTGACGCGGTATCCATTGTGGTACCCACCACTGCGCACTTTGCGGTGGCCTCGGCCGCGATTGCGAGCGGCTGTCACGTGTTTGTGGAGAAGCCGTTCACCGTCACGCTCGACGAAGCTGACGAACTGTTGTCGATGGCGCAGACGGCCGGACGACTGGTACAGGTCGGACATGTGGAACGCTTCAATCGTGCGGTGCGCGCGGCATTGCCGTACGTGGAATCGCCGCGGTTCATTGAAAGCGACCGACTGGCACCATTCAATCCGCGCGGGTCAGATGTGGCGGTGGTGCTCGACCTGATGATCCACGACATCGATCTCGTGCGCACGCTCGTTGGCGAACGCGTGACCGATGTGCAGGCTACCGGCATCCCGGTGCTCACGCCGCAGCTGGACATTGCAAACGCGCGACTGGTGTTCGCGAACGGGGCCGTGGCGAATGTCACGGCGAGTCGCGTGTCGCGCGAACGCGTACGCAAGCTGCGCCTTTTTCAGCGGAGCGGATATCTCTCGCTCGATCTCGCGGCTGGCAGCGGCGAGTTCTTTCGCATGCGCCGCGATCTGGATCCCGCGACACTGGCCGCGCAACCGCGTGCTCTTGAAGAGTTCGTGGAGCGCATCGCGCTGACGGCGCCCGACGCCGAGCCGCTGTGGATGGAGCTCTCACAGTTCATCGAAGCGATTGAAGGACGTGCTCCGGTGGCCGTGTCCGGCGAAGAGGGGCGCGAGGCGTTGTCGGTGGCCTTGCGTATCATGCGCGAGATTGAACGCACGCTGCCGAGCATGCAGGCACCGCACGTACTCTCCGCAGATCGGGAACGCGCTGGTGCGTGAAATTCTGTTTGTCGTCGGCGAGCCGTCCGGCGATTTACACGCGGCGAAGGTGGCCAGTGCGCTGCGCACGGCGCAACCGGAGCGGCCACTCGTTGGTGTGGGTGGTGAGCGGATGCGCGCGGCCGGCGTGCAGTTGTTGGAGCACAGTGAGAATCTCGCCGCCATCGGCTTCACCGAGGTGGTGCGGCACATCCCGAAACATTTCGCGTTGTTGCGTACGCTCAAGGCGCGGCTCCGCTCCGGGAACGTGGGTCTGGTCGTACTCATGGACTATCCTGGCTTCAACATGCGTGTCGCCGAGGCGGCGCATCTCGCTGGCGTGCCGGTGTTGTACTACATCACCCCGCAAGTGTGGGCGTGGGGTGCCGATCGATTGCCCAAACTTGCCAAATGGGTCAGCAAAGCGGCGGTGATTCTCCCGTTTGAAGAAGCGCTGCTTCGTCAGCACGGCGTGGACGCCACGTTTGTGGGGCACCCGTTGCTCGATCGCGCCTCGGAATTGCCCGAGCCGGCGGATGCACGGGCGCAGTTGGGGCTCGATCCGAATGCGCCGGTGTTGGCCGTGTTTCCGGGCAGTCGCGGTAGCGAGCTCGCGCGACATCTGGATCCCTTCGTTGCCACAGCCAAAGCGCTGCAGCAACGACATCCCTCCCTGCAGGTCATCGTGAGCGGCGCGCCCGGCATCACCATCGATGCGGCGCGCTGTCCGTTTCCGGTGGTGCGCGGTCAGTCGTTCGCGGTGCTGCGCGCTGCCACGGCGGGTCTGCTCAAAAGCGGCACCACCACGCTTGAAGCGGCGGTGGCGGGGCTCCCTCACATCATTGCGTATCGCACCAGTGCGATCAGTTACGCGATTGCTCGCCGTGTGGTGAAGATTCCCAACATCGGTTTGGTGAATGTGGTGGCCGGCCGCGCCGTGTCGCGCGAGTTTGTGCAGGATGCAATTGTGCCTGCGCACATGGCCGACGCGCTGGAACCGTTGCTCGATACGTCGAGCACAGAGAGACGCGCGGCCCTGCAAGGGCTCGCTGATGTGCGCGAAAAGCTTGGGTCCCCCGGTGCGTCTGAGCGCGCGGCCGCATTTGCGTTGAGCTTGGCAAAATGACCGCCACGCCGCTGAACTGGCGCTCGCGTGTGCTTGTTCGGCTTGGCACGTGGGTCATTCGCCTGTTGTCGGCCACTTGGCGAGTGCAGACGCATGGTTACGTTGCGCCGCGCGTACGACGCGATCGCGGTGAACCACCCGTGGTGTACAGTGTGTGGCACGGCCAGCTGCTCGAAGCGCTGCGGGTGTTGCGCTACGAACCGGTCACCGCACTCGTTTCGGAACACCGTGATGGCGAGCTGATTGCGCGCGTGCTCGATGCATTCGGCCTGATGACGACGCGTGGTTCGTCAACACGAGGTGGCACGCGAGCGTTGCTCGAATTGGTGAAAGTGGTGAAAAGCAACGGCGATGTCGTAATAACACCCGACGGTCCTCGCGGGCCACGTCGCACAATGGCACCCGGCATTTTGCTCATCGCGCAGCGCACCGGCGCACCGTTCGTGCCCCTGGTATGTCACACCGATCGGTTGTGGCGGCTGAAGAGTTGGGATCAGTTCGAAATCCCCAAGCCGTTTGCGCGCATCACGGTGGTGTGCGGTCCCTCGCAATCGGTCGAGGCGGAGTCTGGTCGCGACGCGGCGGCGCTGGCGGCGGTGTTTGAAGCGCACATGGAAGACGCGATGTCGCGCTGCATTGCGCTTCATGAGGGTCGCGAGCACACGAACAGCGCGGCATCATGACACTCGCCGGCGCGGCCACGTGGGCCTGGTACGCACCGAGCGCTCCTGCGGGATTCGTGCGCGCTGCGCTGTCTCCGCTGTCGGCAGCGTTCGGGCTCGTGGTTTCCGCGCGCAATCGCCGATATGATCGTGGTGACGGTATCATGCCGGTGGCGTTGCCTGCGATCAGTGTGGGCAACCTGACGGTGGGTGGCACGGGCAAAACACCCGTGGCCGCGTGGTGCGCCGCCGAGCTGCGCGCGCGTGGTGGCAATCCGTCGCTCGTGATGCGCGGATACGGGGATGACGAGTGGCGTGTACACGGTTTGCTCAATCCGGGCATTGCTGTGGTTGCCGACGCGGATCGCGTGCGAGGCATCGCGGCGGCCTCGAAGGCCGGCGCCGATTGCGTCGTGCTCGATGACGCGTTTCAGCATCGACGGGCGGCGCGAGTGGCGGATCTCGTGCTGCTGTCGGCCGACGCCTGGACGGGGACGACGCCGCTCCTGCCCAGCGGGCCATGGCGTGAGCCGCTCGCCGCGCTGCAACGCGCGTCGGCGGTTGTCATCACGGTGAAGGGAGCGCACGGGGAGTCGCAGCTTGAGGCCGTTCACAGGGCGATAGCGGCAGCGGCGCCGCGCGTGCCGGTCGCGGTGGTGCGGCTTGTGGCGGGGGCGCTGCGCGCCGTCGCGGCCGGTGAACGGATAACAGCACTGGTCGGGGCCGAACAGCCGCTCTCGTCGCTTCATGGGCGAGCCGTGACCGCGGTGAGCGCCATCGCTGATCCCGCGTCGTTCGAAGCGAGCATTGCATCGGCCGGGGCGCACGTGACCGGCCGGCGCTATCCGGACCATCACGAGTTTTTGCCCGATGATGTTCGGCAGATCATCGGAGACGTGGACGCCAGCGCACAGATCGTCTGCACGCTCAAGGATGCCGTCAAGCTCGCGCCACTCTGGCCTCGCGCCGCTCCGCCCCTGTGGTATGTTTCGCAGACCATCGAGGTACGCCTCGGTTTGGACGTGTTGCACAGTGCCTTGGATCGGGTCTTGGCAGCGCGTCTCCTTCCGCATGCGGCCTCACGCCCCAATGCCGGCTAAGCCGGCCACTCCTCTGCCGCATGGCCATCGACCTCCGACTCCCAACCGATTCCATCGTCCATCCGGACAAAGATCGGTTCCTGAATGAAGACAATCCGTTCGAAGCGATGATGTCGCGCTTCGATCGCGCCGCTGAACTGCTCGATCTTGAGCCTGGCATCTATCGAATTCTCCGTCACCCCGAAAAGCAGCTCATCGTGTCGGTTCCGGTGCAGCTCGACAGCGGTGATGTGGAAGTGTTCACCGGTTATCGCGTGGTCTACAACTCATCGCGCGGACCGTCCAAGGGTGGTATTCGCTTTGACATGAACGTCACGCTCGAAGAGGTCAAAGCCCTCGCGGCGTGGATGACGTGGAAGTGCGCCGTTGTGAACTTGCCCTTTGGTGGTGCGAAAGGCGGCGTGATCTGTGATCCGCACAAAATGAGCATTGGTGAACTCGAGCGGCTGACGCGTCGCTACACGAGCGGCATCATGCAGTTGCTCGGTCCCGATACCGACGTGCCCGCGCCCGATGTGAATACGAATGAGCGCGTCATGGCGTGGGTGATGGACACGTATTCCATGCGCGTTGGTCGCACCGAGAATGCGGTGGTCACGGGCAAGCCGATCGAAATGGGCGGCTCGTATGGACGTCGCGAAGCAACCGGTCGCGGATGCATGCTCGTGATTCGCGAAGCCATGGAGCACCTGGGTTTGCCCATGCAGGGGGCAACGGTTGCGGTGCAGGGCTTTGGCAACGTGGGTTCTGTCGCGGCGCGGTTGCTTACGCGCGAAGGGTGCAAAGTTGTCGCCATTGGTGATCGCTTTACCGGCATGCACAACGCGAAAGGCATTGATGTTGACGCGGCAATCGCGTGGGTGAGCGAACATCGCTCGCTCGAAGGATTTCCCGGCGGTGATCCGATTGACAACGAGACGCTGCTCACGCTCGACGTGGACATTCTCGTGCCGGCCGCCATGGAGAATGTCATCACCACCAAGGTGGCGCCGAAGATTCGCGCCAAGGTGATGTGCGAAGGAGCCAACGGTCCGACAACCGCAGCTGCCGACCCGATTCTCGATGCAAAGGGTGTCTTTGTCATTCCTGACATCCTGGCCAACGCCGGTGGCGTGACCGTGTCGTACTTCGAGTGGGTGCAGGATCGCATGGGCTACTTCTGGTCGGAAGACATCGTGAACGAGCGACTCGCGGACATTATGACGCGAAGCTTCCGCGATGTGCTGCAGCTGGCAACGCAGCACAACGTCAACATGCGCACGGCGGCGTACATGCTCTCGATCAGTCGAGTCGCAACGGTGCATCGTTTGCGCGGTATTTACGCCTGAGTAACGGACCCGCGCGCCGTGCGTGTCGCAGTCCTCGTGGTGGGCCGTCCGAAGGCGGGCGGCCTCGCCGACGCGATTGCCGAGTACGAAACACGTGCGGCGCGCTATTGGCCGCTGGATGTGCATGAAGTGCGCGAAGAATCATCACGTTCGCGCACGGCGGAGCAGGTGAAGTCGGCGGAAGCAGACCGTCTGTTGGCGCGCGTGACAAGCGGTGCACGCATTATTGCCTGTGATCCCGGCGGTGATGCGCTCGACTCCACGCAGTTCGCCACGCTACTGAGTTCGGCGCGCGATACGGCGACGGACACCACGTTTGTCATCGGGGGCGCGCACGGTCTCGGCGATGCCGTGCTGTCGCGCGCCTCGCGCCGACTGAGTCTTGCTCCGTGGACGCTTCCGCATGAACTGGCCAGGTTGGTGCTGGCCGAACAGCTCTACCGCGCGGGGACGATCGCGCGTGGTGAACCGTATCACAAGTGACATGTCGGCCATCGTGACAGCAACGGATACTCTTCGCATTCACAACGCCGCGCTCGGCGGCTCGGCGCTCTCGCGTGCCATCCAACAGTCGGCGGTGCCCGCCGAGTGGCAGACGCGAGCCCCAGCGTCGCCCGCGGAATGGCGCGCGCATGCTGACCGCGTGCGTGAGTCATTCGCCACACGCACGGACTGGTTGGATGCGCTGCATGGCGCGTTTGGACCAATCACGCACACGCGCGCAAGACAGCGCTTGGCAGATGCGGCACGCGATGGCGTGGTCGTGACCACGGGGCAGCAGCCTGGGTTGTTCGGCGGCCCCGCGTACACACTCACGAAAGCGTTGTCGGCGTTGGCACTCGCCGATGAGCTGTCAACGCAACTGCGAATTCCCGTGGCGCCCGTGTTCTGGGCCGCCACCGATGACGCCGATTGGAAGGAGGCGGCCGTCACCCATGTCGTGGGGCGCGACGGTCTCGACCAACTCATGATGGCCGGACCCGCCACGGAAGGTGTGGCCATGGCCGACGTACCGCTTGGCGATCTGGCGAATCAACGCGCGGCGTTGCGTGCCGCGTGTGGTTCCGTGGCGGATCCGATGGTGCTCGACTTGATTGATGCCGCCTACACTGACGGTGCAACCGTTGGTTCGGCGTATGTCACATGGCTGCGCTCTGTCCTGGAACCACTTGGAATCGTCGTGCTCGATGCGTCGCATGCGCAGTTGCGTGCGACAGCGCATGGCGTGTTGCAACTGGCGCTCACGCACGCCGGTGCAATTGATCGCGCGCTGGCAGAACGTGGTGCCGACATTCAAGCGGCCGGTTTTCTCCCGCAGGTTGAAGCGGTCGCCGATTTGTCGCTGGTGTTCGAAACAACGGATGGTGTGCGTAGTCGTATTCCGCTCGCCGCCGCAGGTGAGCGCGCGGCCGCAGCACCGACCGGCGCACTCGGCGCGAATGTGCTGCTGCGACCTGTACTTGAGCGCGCGATCATGCCAACGGTGGCGTATGTAGCCGGCCCTGGTGAGTTGGCGTATTTCGCGCAGGTGTCGGCGGTGGCCGATGCGGCGCAGCTGGCGCGTCCGGTGGCCGTACCGCGCTGGAGTGCCACGTGGCGCGAACCACACGTGGATCGCGTGCTTGAACGGCTGGGCGCAACGGAAGACGAACTGCGTGCGCCGTACGAGCTGGAAGCACGACTGGCGCGAGCCGCGATGGATCGCGATGTGGCCGACGCCGTGGAGCGGCTGCGGGTCACCATCGACGCGCAGATAGCTGCGCTGTCCAGTGCGGTCGCGGCTGATAATGCGCTCGTGCCGGACAGCGTGGTTGAAGGACTGGCGCGTGATGTGTCGCATCGATTGACGCGTGTGGAACGGCGGTTGCTGGCCGCGGTGAAGCGTCGCACGAATGACACCACACGCGACATCGCCATCGCGCGCGCTGCGATTGTGCCCAACGGATCGTCGCCTGAACGCGTGCTGTCGTTGGTGCCGGTGCTCGCGCGCTACGGTTTGCAGGTGCTCGGTCAGATGCGAGCCAAAGCGGCGGAGCATGCCAACGTGCTGGTGAACGGAGGCGCGCCGACCGCGCTGTGACCGCTCCTTCGCGCGACGTTGAGGCGGGCAGGGCGGCCGGCCTGGTAGGGGCCGGCATTCTGGTGAGCCGGTTAAGCGGATTTGTACGCACCTGGTTTCTGGCGCGGTATCTCGGCGCGAGTGACGAACAGGATGCGTTTCAAACCGCGCTGCGTGTACCGAACGCGTTGAGAAATTTGCTTGGCGAGGGCACCCTCTCGGCGGCGTTTCTTCCCGTGTATAGCGGGCTGCTCTCGCGCGCCGACGAACGTGGCGCACGCGTGCTTGCGAATGCCTTGCTTGGCGTGCTACTCGTTGCCGTCTCGGTGCTCACGCTCATTGGCATCGCGAGTGCGCCGTGGCTCACCGCGGTGTTGGCGGCCGGCTTCACCGGCGAGAAAGCGGAGCTCACCACACGATTGATCCGTGTGCTGTTTCCGATGGCTGCGCTGATGGTGATTTCGGGTTGGTGTCTGGGAATCCAGAACTCGCACCGTCGGTTCTTCATGTCATACGCCAGCGCCGCGATGTGGAACGTGGCGCAGATCGTACTGCTTGCCGGCTGGGGATCGCGTGCCGCGTCCATGACGCAATTGGCATGGTGGTTGGCGTGGGCAACGCTGGTGGGGGCGCTGTTGCAAGTCGCGGTACAACTCCCGGAAGTGTGGCGACTCGCGGGGCCGATCAAGCCGACACTACAATTGCAGAACGACTCGGTGCGCGCGGTGTTGCGTAATCTCACGCCGGTTGTGGGCGCGCTCGGTGTTGTTCAGCTCTCTGGATTTGCAGACGGATTTCTGGCCTCGTTTCTGGCCACTGGTTCCGTATCGGCGCTCAGTTTCGCCAACATGATCATGTCGCTGCCGGTGGCACTCTTTGGTATTTCGGTATCGGCGTCGTCTCTGCCGGAGCTGTCTCGTGTGGCGGACGCATCACCGCGTGCGGGGCGTGACGGTGCGCTCCTGCATCTGAGCGCCGATCAGCGTGCGGCCGTGCTGTCCCGCGTACAGAATGGACTTGCACGCATTCTGTTCTACGTGGTGCCAAGCGCCGTGGTCTTCATCGTGTTTGGCGATCTGGTGATCGGTGTGCTGCTGGTGTCGGGAGAGTTCGGCTCCGCGCAGCAACAGTTAGTGCACGCAACGCTCGCGGCCTACGCCGTTGGCCTGGTTGGGTTTTCTTCGAATCGCCTGATGGCCACTGTGTTTCATGCCATGCAGGACTATCGCACCCCGCTGCGTTTTTCCATGCTCAGCGTGGCAGTCTCCATCGTGACCGCCGCGGCGCTCGCGTATAACTTTCGCCAGAACACCTTCGCTGTGGCCGGCATTGCGTTAGGCGCGGCGTTTGGCTCGTGGGTCAACTTTGCCCTGCTGACCGCTCGCATCCGTTCCGCATTTGGGGCATTGCTGAGCCGTGAAACGCGATCGGCCGTGCTGCGCGTTTTTCTTGTAACGAGTGTCGCAGCGGTTCTTGCGTGGATGCTGCGCGAAAGTCTGCCAGCGTTGCATCGCTGGATTCAAGCGTCAATCGTACTTGGTGTGTTCTCAGTGATTTATCTTGTGTCCTCCTGGTGGCTCGGGTCAGCCGAAGCGGCCCGATGGCTGCGGCTCTCGCCGCGGCGACGCGCAGAACCATGAGCATGTCCTGAGATGAGCACGACCGAACGCATGCCCGAGGCCGTCGCGGCCAAGGTGCCGCACTTGCCAGAGTCACCGGGTGTGTACCTCTGGAAAGACGCCACGGGAACGATTCTCTACGTGGGCAAGGCCAAGCGGCTTCGCTCGCGCGTGCGCAGCTACTTCGCGCAGGATCTGGTGAGCCCGCGCATTGTGGCCATGGTCCGTCGCGTCGCCGATGTGGAAACGCTCGTGGTGCCAACCGAGGCGCACGCGTTGATCCTTGAAGCGAATCTGATCAAGGAATACCGACCGCGTTTCAACGTGGCCCTGCGCGATGACAAATCGTATCCCTACATCAAGGTGACGGTGGCCGAGCCGTTTCCGCGCGTCATGGTCACGCGGCGGCTGCTTGATGACGGCGCGCGATACTTCGGACCGTACACCGACGTCAGTGCGATGCGGCGCGCGCTCAATGTGGTCAAGCGTTTGTTTACGGTGCGATCCTGTCACTACGACTTGCCGCGTGAAACGCCTGAGCGTCCGTGTCTCGACTACTTCATCAAGCGCTGCCACGCGCCGTGCATGGGCTGGCAAGAAGCGGCGTCGTACCGCGCGATGATTGATGACGTAGTGGCGTTCCTCGATGGTCGTACCAACGATGTTGTTGCACGTGTTCGTGAGCGCATGCTTGAGGCGTCAGAAAAGCTGGATTTCGAAACGGCGGCAGAGCTCCGTGATGCGTTGCTCAAGCTGGAACGCATGGAAGAACCGACAGTCGTGGTTGATGTCGAGGGTGGTGACCGTGATGTCGTCGGCTACGCGCGCGATGGTGAAGACGCCTGCGCCGTGGTGCTGCGCATTCGCGATGGTAAACTTCTCGCACGCGAGCAGCGCTTGCTCGAGCATGCGGAAGACATCGACGACGGATTGGTCTTGTCGGCGTTCATTCTGCAGTGGTATCGCACGGCGCCGGGCCGCTCGCGGACGTTGCTGCTGCCGTTTGCGCTGCCCGAGCAGGACATGGTGGAGAGCGCGCTCGACGGTACGACGGTACGAGTGCCGCAGCGCGGTCCACGTCGTGCGCTCGTCGATCTGGCCGATCAAAACGCGCGCCACCTGCTCGAAGAGTTCAAGCTCGCCGCGCTGGAAGCCGACGAGCGGGCCAGTGATCCCGTGTACGAACTCCAGCGCGAGCTTGGACTGCCCAAACTTCCGCGCTCACTCGCGTGCTTTGACATCTCGCACGCGCAGGGCACCGATACGGTGGCCTCGTGCGTCTGGTTTGAGAACGGCCGACCCAAGCGCAGTGAGTACCGTAAGTTCATGATCAAGGACACAATCGGCATTGACGACTTCAAGTCCATGCACGAAGTGGTACAGCGCTTTCTGCGGCGCCGAGTGGATGAAGGCAAGCCGCTGCCGGATCTCGTCGTGATCGATGGTGGCAAGGGACAGCTGAGTTCCGCCGTCGTCGCACTCGAAGAACTTGGTTTATCGCAACAGCCGATCGTCAGCCTCGCCAAACGTGACGAGGAGATTTTTCTGCCGGGGCGAAGCGACGGGATCCGCTTGCCTCGCCGTTCGCCAGCGCTCCGCATGCTGCAGCAGGCCCGCGATGAAGCGCACCGTTTTGCGATCACGTTTCAGCGCAGCAAGCGTGCGGCGCGTACGATCACATCAGAGCTGCTGCAGATTCCCGGTGTTGGTCCCAATCGCCGCCGTGCACTGTTGCACCGCTTTGGCAGTGTGCAGGGCGTGCGCGATGCGTCGCTCCAAGACATTGCGGAAGTGCCGGGATTCGGTGAGGCCATCGCGCGAAAGGTGCACATCGCGCTCGGTGTACTCGCACCCGATCTCACCGCTGATGTCCGTGCTGATGTCCCTGCTGATGTCCCTGTTGATGTGCCAGCTGATCTTCGCGCTGATCTCCCACCTGATCCTTCCCCCGATTTCTCCCCACCCAACGAATCGTGACCTGGACTCTTTCCTGCTCCGCGTGCCACACACCGCGTGAATCGCTTGCGGGTGCGACCACGTGCCCGGCGTGTGGTCAGCCGCTCTTTGCATCCTACACGCCAGTGCCGCGCGATCACACGTTTCCAGCGCGCTGGGATATGTGGCGCTATGCGGCGTGGCTTCCGCTGCATGTCGGTGAAGCTCCTGTCACTCTTGGTGAGGGGCTTACCCCACTGATCGACGCGCCCGCGCTCGCCCAGAGCATCGGGGTTCGTCGGCTTCGCATCAAGGATGAATCACAGAACCCGACCGGTTCATTCAAAGCGCGCGGAATGAGTGCGACCGTAACGCGCGCCAAGGGAGACAAGGTGCCCGGGCTCGTGGTACCGACCGCGGGCAATGCCGGCGCAGCACTGGCTGCGTACGCGGCAGCTGCCGGAATCCCGGTCCGCGTGTTTGCGCCCAAGACCACACCGCGTCCAATTCTCGACACAATCGACGCGATGGGCGCGCAACTGGTGCGCATTGATGGACACATCGGAGACGCCGGCAAAATGGCCGCTGCCTACGCTGCGGAATCGGGCTGGTGGCCAGTTGCGACGCTGCGCGAGCCGTATCGCGTCGAAGGCATGAAAACCATGGGCTACGAACTCGCCGAGCAGTGCGATTGGTCGCTGCCTGACGTCGTGGTCTATCCAACTGGCGGTGGAGAAGGCACTGTTGGGATCTGGAAGGCGATCAACGAACTCAAGGGCAGTGGCTGGCTCCCTGAGCACGCGAAACAGCCGCAGTACGTGGTGGCCCAATCGGCTGGTTGCGCTCCGATCGCGCGCGCGTTTGCCGCAGGCGCTGATCATGCCGACCCATGGATTGACCCGGAAACGTACGCCAGCGGGCTTCGTGTCCCAACGCCGTTGGGTGATCGCATTCTCCTCCGCATTTTGCGCGAAACGCAGGGACACGCCGCAAGCGTGAGTGACGACACGATGCGTGTCGCGACTCGTCAACTTGCAGAACACACGGGCATTGATGCCGCGCCCGAGGGTGGGTGCGCCGTGGCTGTGCTGCGTGATCTGGTCAACGCGGGCAAAGTCTCGCGTGATGCCGATGTAGTGGTGTTCAATACTGGTGTTGGTGCATCGTACCGCGCGTGACTTTCCAAACCATTCAGGAGCCAGCATGCAGCAGGTGATCGGTCGTCGCGCGTTCGAACCGCGTTCGTGGCGTGTCAGCGTTCGCGCGGGTGTGCAGCGCGCGGCGCGTTTCGCGGTACTCACCGCACTCTTGACTGCGTGCTCAAAGGACGGCGCGATTGGTTCGTCCTCGAGCACCGGCGGCGCCAGCACCCCAACCGTTTCCGTGGAGTTCGAGCGCTACGAACTTGCCAACGGACTCGATGTCATTCTGCATGTTGATCGCTCTGATCCGATCGCCGCGGTGGCCATGACCTTTCACGTGGGCTCGGCGCGCGAAGTCGCTGGCAAAACGGGATTCGCCCATCTGTTCGAGCACTTGTTCTTTCTGGATTCCGAAAATCTTGGACCGGGCGGCCTCGACAAGTTGATGACGCGCGTGGGCAGCTCCACCAACGGCTCGACCAGCAACGATCGCACAAACTACTTCGAAACCGTACCGGTGGACGGGTTGCAAAAAGCGCTGTGGGCCGAAGCCGACAAACTTGGCTTTTTTATCAACACGGTGACCGAGTCGGTCGTCGCGAAAGAGAAGCAGGTTGTCAAGAACGAAAAGCGGCAGAGCGTGGATAATCAGCCGTACGGGCACAATGATTACGTCATCGACAATGCCCTCTATCCAGAGGGACATCCGTACAAGTGGCAGGTGATTGGATCGCTCGCTGATCTGGAGAGCGCCACACTGGCCGATGTGAAAGATTTTCATAGCCGTTGGTACGGCCCGAACAACGCCACGCTGGTGGTGTCCGGCGACATCAACGTGGCCGAGACCAAGGCGTGGATTGAGAAGTACTTCGGGGAAATACCGAGAAGCGATATGCCGGCGTCGCCCACGCCTCCAGCGGTGGCACTCGCGGCAACACCGCGTTTGATGCACGAAGACAATCTGGCACGCGTTCCCATGCTCACGCTCGCGTGGCCAACCGTGCCCGTGTATCACCCGGACCAATACGCGCTCGATGTACTTGCACAATTGCTCACCGACGGGAAATCGTCGCCGTTTTACAAAGTGCTGGTCGAAGAAGCAAAGGTTGCGCCGTCCGTGAACGCGGGCCAGTTCAACGCTGAGCTGGCCGGACGCTGGGACCTGAGCGTGCGTGCGTTCGCGGAGACCGATCTTGATAGCGTCTCGTCGGCGGTCAACATGGCCTTTGCCCGCTTTGAGCAAGAAGGTGTGGTGGCGTCGGAACTGCAGCGCGTCAAAGCTGGCTACGAGCGCGCGTTTTACGCATCACTCTCGTCGGTGATCGGAAAAGCGTTCCAGCTCGCGCAGTACAACATTTTTGCCAAGGATCCAGGCTTTGCGCAGGAAGATCTGCGTCGCACACTAGCCGTGTCTGAAGCCGACGTGAAGCGCGTGTACGAGCAGTACATCAAGGGCAAGCATCATGTGATCACGAGCTTTGTGCCCAAAGGACAGCCACAGCTCGCGTTGGATGGATCAACACGCGCGGCCGTGGTGGAAGAGCCGATTGTGATTGGCGCAGAGGCGGAGATCGGAGAGATCGTTCGCGGTACGGAACGGACCACCTCGAGCTTTGATCGTGCTGTGGAGCCGCCGTTCGGCACGTCGCCGTCGCTCAAGGCACCCAACGTGTGGCGCACCGAGCTCGCCAACGGTTTGCCGGTGTTTGGTATTGAAGATCGCGAAGTGCCGCTCGTACAGTTCGAGTTGTCGATTCGCGGCGGACAGTTGGTCGAGTCGCCTGACCGTGTAGGCGTTGCGAACCTGTTGGCGGAAAGCATGACGGCGGGTACGGCCAAGCGTACGCCAGCCGAGCTGGAGAAAGCGATCGACATGCTCGGCGCCTCCATCAATGTGTCTTCTGATGGTCAGCGTTTCTCGGTTCGTGGAAGCACGTTGGCGAGGAACTACGATTCTACCATGTCGCTGGTGCGGGAGATCTTGCTCGAGCCGCGATTCGATTCGGCGGAGTTCGTGTTGTCGCAGCAGCGCGTCGCCAATCAACTGCGCCAGCTCGCGGCCAATCCGGTGGCCATCGCCGGTAACGTGTTTCGCCGTCAGCTGTACGAGGGACATATCCTCGCGCAGAATCCGCTGGGCACGCTGAGCAGCGTCGAATCCATCACGCTGGCCGACCTGCGCGCCTACCACCAATCGGCGCTCAAGCCCTCGAGCGCGGCGTTTCATGTCTCGGGTGCGGTGTCGCAGGACCAGGTGGAATCGTCGCTGGCCGGAATCGCCGCCACCTGGAGCGGTACCGCTCCCGCGATGCCGGCGGCGCCTACGTGGAGCCCGGATAGGGCTGGGCTCTACTTTGTGGACGTGCCCAACGCGAGTCAGTCCGTGCTGCGCATTGGCTATCCCGCGCTCGCGGTCACCAACGAAGAGTACTATCCGGCAGTGGTCATGAACTTCCGGTTAGGTGGTGGCGGCTTTGCGTCGGAGCTCACTCAGGTGTTGCGTGAGCAGCGCGGATACACGTACGGCGTCAACTCCTCGTTCCAAGGCACAGATATTCCGGGTCCGTTCCAGATTGGCTCGTCGGTGCGCGCCAACGTCACCCTTGAGGCGTTGCAGGCGATCAAACAAATCGTGGAGCGGCACGGCCCCGACTTTGACGCGGCAGACCTTGAGGAAACGAAGAGTTTTCTGTTGCGCTCCAACGCGGGCGCATTCGAAACAGCCGGCGCCAAGTTGGGACTACTCAGCGATATGAGCGCGTTCGGATTCTCGGCGGATTACGTGCTGCAGCGGGAGAAGATTGTGCGCGACATGGACGTGCCGCGCATTCAGGCGTTGGCGCAGCGATACCTGGACCCGTCGCGCATGATCTGGCTGGTGGTTGGCGACGCGCGGACGCAGCTGCCGAGATTGCGCGCGCTCGGCCTCGGAGAGCCGATCGTTCTGGATCGGGACGGGCAGCGTGTGAAGTAGTGGAGCAGGGACGGCGGGCGGCCACGCGACGGCTTCGAATGTACGTGCGAGGAGCTGCCCGAAGTCCATGTTATTGCTTGACTTCGGGGGCATGACCTCGTAAACTTTCTCAGATAGGGTGTGGCGTGAGCGCACCCATCTCGACCGGGGGCGGACCGCGATGCGGTCTCGGCCCCCGTTCTGTTCTGTCATCGTCTGCGCGGCGTCTTGTTCGAATGGTTCGTGTCACCGCTGTCCAACCCGAAAGCATCGCCGACGCCATTGGCATCGAGCCCGGGACCGAACTACTGGCCGTCAACGGTCGCCCGTTGGAAGACTTCCTCGACTGGGAGTTTCTCACGGCCGACGACGCGTTTGTCATTTCGGCGCGTTTGCCCGACGGCACAGAAATCGAGTACGACATTGAGCGCGACGCCGACGACGTGATGGGTGTGGTGCTCGCGCCGCCCACGGTGCGTCGATGCGCCAATCGCTGCGAGTTCTGCTTTATCGAAGGGCTGCCCAAGGGGCTGCGCAAGCCGCTCTACATTCGCGACGATGACTACCGACTCTCGTTCGCGTACGGCAACTTCGCCACGCTGAGCAACGTCAAAGAGAAAGACATTCAGCGCATTCTCGAGTACCGGCTGTCGCCGCTGTACGTGTCGGTGCACGCCACACCCTGGGAAGCGCGCAAGGTCCTGCTGAACAACCCGCGCGTCCCGAACATTGTGGAGCAGCTCACCCGTCTGGCCGAGGGCGGCATCAGCTTTCACGGGCAGATGGTCATCGTGCCTGGCCTGAATGATGGCGCCGTGCTCGAAGAGTCGCTGCATGATCTGTACGAACTCGGCGACGCCATGATGTCGGTGGCGATCGTGCCGGTGGGCGTCACGCAGTTCTCGCACTTGTATACCGGCCAGTCGATGGACCCGGCGGCGTCGAGCGAGTTGCTGGACCACGTTGATCGCTGGGCTGAAAAAGCGCTGCGCGAGCGCGGCGAACGCTGGGTGTACGGATCTGACGAGTTGTATCTGTTGGCCGGGCGCGAACTGCCGAGTCCCGAGTTCTACGGAGAGTTTCAGCAGATCGAGAACGGTGTGGGCGCGGTCGCGTCACTTCGACAGCGTGTGGAGCGCGGCCTCTCGCAGCTGCCGCGCCTCGATGGTCGACGCATTGGCGTGGTCACCGGCGTCTCCATGGCGCCGCTCATGCCCGAGCTGCTCGACAAGCTCACCCTGCAGACCGGCGCATCGTTTGTGCTCATCCCGGTAGAGAACTCCTTGTTTGGCCCGACCACCACGACCGCAGGGTTGTTGGTTGGGGCAGACATTCGCCGCGCGCTCGAAGGTCGACATGACCTCGACCTCGCTCTTATTCCGGCCGAGTGCATTAACGACGACGGCCTCTTTCTTGATGACGAGCCGTTTGTGACTGTGCGTGAAAGTTTGTCGATGCCTGTATTTCCTTCTTACGATTTTATAGATGCGCTGGTGCCGGAAGGCAGCTGTGCCTGGAGTCCTGCAGCATGAGTCTTCCCGTCGTCGCGCTCGTTGGGCGCCCGAACGTTGGTAAATCCGCGCTCTTCAACCGCATCGTCGGCGGAACCAGCGCCATTGTCAGTGATGAAGCGGGCACCACGCGCGACCGTCACTTTGCGCAAACCGATTGGGCCGGCAAGCATTTCTGGATCGTGGATACCGGCGGTCTCGCTGACGATCCGCACATGCCCATGGATCTCGAAATCCGCAAGCAAGTGCTGATGGCCATTGATGAAGCCGATCTGCTCATGCTGGTGGTCGACGCGAAGGCGGGCCTGCATCCGAGTGATCGGCGCGTGCTCGATCTGCTGCGCGACGCCAGCAAGCCGTGGGTGCTTGTGGTGAACAAGGTCGACGACGCCAAGAATGCCAACTGGTACGAGTTCTACGAACTCGGTGCCGGTGATCCGATTCCGGTGTCGGCCAAGAATGGCATCAGTACGGGCGATCTGCTCGATGAAGTGATCAAGCGCATTCCCGAAGCGCCGGAAGAAGTGCCGGATGCCACGCGTGTGGCCGTGATCGGCCGTCCGAATGTAGGCAAGTCGTCGTTCATCAATCGCATCTTGAAAGAAGATCGACTGGTGGTGGCAGACGAAGCGGGCACGACGCGCGATTCCATCGACACGCCGCTGCGGTACCACGAGCGTGATCTGATCTTTGTGGACACGGCGGGTTTGCGCCGGCAGAGCAAGGTTGACGAGGGCATTGAGTTCTACGCCACCTTGCGTACGCGCAAGGCGATTGACCGCGCGGACATCTGCGTGTTGCTCGTGGACGCTGTTGACGGTATTCACAATCAGGATCTCAAAGTCGCCACGATCGCATGGGAAGCGGGCCGTGGTCTGATTCTCGTGGTGAACAAGTGGGACTTGTATCCTGAGAAGGGTGACAAGAGCGCCGACAAATTCCGAAAGGATATTGTGGAGAAGGCGCCGTTCCTCGCGCACGTGCCATTCCTGTTCACCTCAGCGCTCACCGGACAGCGCGTGAACAAGATCCTTGATCTCGTGCTCGAGGTGGATGCCGCGCGCAAGACACGCATTTCCACGAGCGATGTGAACGATCGCCTTGGCGAGTTGCTGGCGCGTCGTCAGCCGCCGCAGCAGGCTGGTCTCGAAGTCAAGCTCAACTACGCCACGCAAGTTGAAATTGCGCCGCCTACCATCGCGGTGTTCGGCAATCATCCCGATCTGGTGGTGGAGCACTACATCCGCTTTTTGCACAACGGATTCCGCGAGACGTTTCCGTTTACCGGCAGTCCGCTGCGTATTGTGCTGCGTCGCAAGAACGCCGCGCAATAACCTGCGTGACACCCTGAACCTTGCGATGATGACTCCGGTATGAGTGCAGCGTTCGTTGTGGGCCTGCTGCTGGCCTGGATGATGGGATCAATCCCCACCGCCTATCTGGTGGGGCGAGCGCATGGTGTTGATTTGCGCACGGTAGGATCAGGAAATCTTGGTGCAACAAACGCGCTCCGCACACTCGGCTGGAAGGCGGGTCTGCTGGTGTACTTCGTTGATACGCTCAAGGGCGCGCTGCCGGTTGCGCTGCTGCCCCGTTTGCTACCAACGCTGTTTGGCGGGACTACGCATCCGCATTGGGGCATGGCGTTTGGACTCGCGGCAATCATTGGGCACGTCCGTCCCGTATTTCTGCGCGGCAAAGGCGGTGGCAAAGGGGTGGCCACGGCCAGTGGTGTATTTCTGGCGCTCGTGCCCATTCCCGCATTGCTCGCGATGATCGGGTTCTTTGTCACGGCGTGGGCCTCTCGCTACATCTCGTTGGCGTCACTCGTTGGTGCTGTTGTCCTCGCAGCGAGCGTTGGCGTGATGAACGGTGTCACCACACCACTGTTTGCGGTCGCCGCCGCCGTTACAGCGTTCGTGTTCTACACGCATCGTGAAAACATCACGCGTCTGCGACTCGGCACCGAGCGCAAGCTCGGCGACAAATCGGTCGCACCTGCAGACTCCGCGGCTGAGGGTGTGCGCTGATGCAGCCGGTTGCGTCAGCGCGTATGCGATGCGCGGTCATCGGCGCGGGTGCGTGGGGCACGGCGATTGCCGATCGTCTCGCGCGAAACGGACACGCCGTGCGCCTGTGGGCTCGCGAAGATGATGTGATTGAGTCTATCAACACGCAGCACATCAACACGCACTTTCTGGACGGTATTCCGCTGGCGCCCAATCTGGTCGCCACGGGCGACATGGCGCATGCACTCGATCATGCCGTTCTTGTGGTGTACGCGGCGCCATCGCACGTGCTGCGCGCTGTGGTGCGCGCCGGTGCGGCGCATGTGGAGGCGTCGGCTGTGCTTGCGGTCGCAACCAAGGGTATCGAACGCGATACGCTTGCGCTTATGACCGATGTGGTCGAGCAGGAGTTGCCCACACACGCCACCGTTGCGTTCAGCGGTCCGAGCTTCGCCGCCGAAGTCGCGCAGCGGCAACCGACCGCGGTTGTTGCCGCGAGCCGCACACCGTCAGCAGCTGCACTATTGCAGTTGGCGTCCAGTGCGCCTGCGTTTCGCGTGTACACCACCGATGATGTGATCGGCGTGGAACTTGGCGGAGCACTCAAGAATGTCATGGCGGTGGCCACCGGAATTCTTGAAGGGCTTGGCATGGGATTCAATCCACGCGCGGCATTGATCACGCGCGGCCTGGCGGAAATGACACGCTTGGGTGTGGCGCTCGGCGCTCACTCGGAAACGTTTGCCGGACTTGCTGGCCTCGGCGATCTCGTGCTCACGTGCACCGGATCGCTGAGTCGCAATCGTGCGGTTGGTGTCGCGATCGGGCAGGGGCTCACGCTGGAGCAGGCACTGGCGGGCAAAGACACGGTTGCAGAGGGCGTGCTGAACGCGCAGAGCGCACGTGCACTCGCCGAGCGTGCCGGTGTGGAAATGCCAATCGTCGAGGCCACGCATCGCATTCTGTTTGATGGTCAGCCGCCGGTTGAAGCGATCGCCGAACTGATGCAGCGTGAGCTACGCGCTGAACGGGACGGCTCCTGATGCTTAAGGGCGAGCCCGTTCAGGAGTTCTACTCCATTGGTGAAGTGTGCAATCTCACGGAGCTCAAGCCACACGTGCTCCGCTATTGGGAGAGCCAGTTCAAGGTGCTCAGTCCCGCGAAGAATCGCTCAGGCAATCGCGTGTACGCGCGACGCGAAGTTGAGTTGATCCTGTTGGTCAAGCAGTTGCTGTACGTGGAGAAATACACCATCGATGGGGCACGACAAAAGCTCGATGAACATCGACGCGGCGGGCAGCTCAAGGCGTCGGCACGCGCGGCGCTCGAACTCGAAAGCGTCGAGGCGTTGGAACGCGAGTTGCTGTCGCTGCAATCATTGCTCGATGCGCCGCTGCGAAGTACTGTGACACAGCCGGCCTCCAATCCGAACTCCAGCGTCTGACATGCGTATTCTGCTCAGTAACGATGACGGTATTCTCGCACGCGGTCTCGGCGTGCTTGAACGTGCGTGCGAAACACTCGGTGAGTTGTACGTGGTGGCGCCGGATCGTGAACAGAGCGCGACCAGTCATTCGCTCACGCTGCATCATCCGTTGCGCCCGGTACGACTTGGCGAACGTCGCTGGCAGGTCGATGGCACGCCCACTGATTCCGTGCTCATTGGTGTGGGCGCGCTCATGACCGAGCGCCCGGATTTTGTCATCAGTGGCATCAACCATGGCGCCAACATGGGCGAAGACGTGCTCTACTCGGGCACCGTCGCGGCCGCGATGGAAGGACTCGCGCTTGGCATTCCGTCAATCGCCGTGTCTTTTGCCGGCACTGTGCTGCGTGCCGATGCGTTGCTCGACTCGCATGTGGGATTGCTGCGCGAGATCATCGCGCATCTCACATCACTCCCGGCATTTCCGCGTGACACAATTCTCAACGTGAACATGCCGGCGCTCGAAGCATCACAGATCAAGGGCGTGAAACTCACACGCCTCGGTCGTCGCGTCTTCTCCGATTCAATCACGCGCATGAAGGACCCGTGGGGGCGCGAGATCTTCTGGATCGGTGGCGGCTCGGTGGAGTGGAGCGGGCCGGCGGACTCAGACTTTGCCACGGTTGCTGATGGTTATGTGTCGATCACACCGTTGCATCTCGATCTCACGCATCGCGATCAGCTCGATGCGTCGGCGGACTGGTGGCGCGAGCTGTAGAGCCGGGCTTTAGCGGCGCGCGCAGGCGCCTGATCGAAACGCTCCAGGACAAGGGCATCAAGGACCTGGCCGTGCTGCGGGCCATCGACATGGTGCCGCGCCACAAGTTCGTGCCGGAGTCCACGCGGCATCGTGCCTACGAAGACGCCGCATTGCCGATTGGCGCAGGTCAGACCATATCGCAGCCGTATGTGCATGCGCGGGCACTTGAGCTCCTGCAACTCACCGGCTCGGAGCGAGTGCTCGAGATTGGTACCGGGTCGGCGTACCAGACCGCGCTGCTGGCCGAGCTGGCGGCGCAGGTGTTTTCGATTGAGCGTGTGAGTACGCTGCTCGAACGTGCTCGTGCCCTGCTCGGCGAACTTGGTGTGCGCAACGTCAGCCTCTTGCTGGGCGACGGAACGCTTGGGTGGAGCAACTATGCGCCGTTCGACGGGATCGTGGTGGGCGCCGGGGCGCCTCACGTTCCGCCGGCGCTCGAAGCGCAACTGGCCGAGGGCGGGCGGCTCCTCCTGCCCATTGGCGATCGGGACGAGCAGGTACTTGCGGTCTTCACAAAACGGGGCGGCCAGCTAGAACGCCGTGACATCACCCCGGTCCGATTCGTCCCCTTGATTGGAGCCGGTGGCTGGCCACCTGGCTGAAGCACCGGTTGTTGTTCTCTCGCTCGCGCGGTGCGAGCAGCGAATGGCCCACGTCGATCGTCAGCCCGAGTGTGAAATGTCTTCCAATCCTGAGCGGTCGTCATTGTTGCCACCATACGCTGCACCGGTAGCGTCTCCGGCGGAGCTACCGCGAGTCGCGTCGGCTGCGCTGAGCACACCATTCGTGCCGCCGAGCTGGCGCACTGCCGAACACGTGCGTGGTCCCGCCGAGGCGCTCGAGATCGCGCAGCCGAGTGCGCCTGACGACGCTGAGCTGCCGTGGATTGAAGCGTTTGCCGACGATTCGTACGCGGGGGCCGAGTCGGTGTCGTACGAGCCCATGATCGAGGCTGCGGCCCTCGAAGAGGCGTCCTTCGCGCCAATGATCGAGGCCACTGCAGTCGAAGAGGCGTCGTTCGAGCCGTCGTTTGAGGCGTCGTTCGAGGCGTCGGTGATGGAGGATGCCGCAGCGGAGTACCTCGCGCCGGAGCACCTGGCCACGGAGGGCGAGGGGCAGGAGGAGCCTGCGACGCCAGAACAGCCTGCGGCAGACGATGCGTGGGCTATCGCCGATGTCAGCGAGCATATCGCGCGGCTCGCCGAGGAGCTCGCGGCGGCGTCCAAAGAGCCCGTCAGTGCGCCCACGCCCATGCCCCCCGTGCCGACCGTGTCGCATACGCCGTGGCAGGATGACGACGCGTGGATGGACATCATGCCGGCGCTGCCAAACTCGGGCGCTCGCGATATGGCCGCTGAGACCGAGTGGGCCCGCGCCTTTGGTGAGCCGCCCGCTCCAATGTCGCCGCCGCCGCTGCCGACTGGTGATCAGCAGGCCGCCGCGGCGTCGCTTGAGTCCATCGCACGGCGACTGCGCAGCGGAGAGCTGCAGGTCCCAGGGTTTGTTGCTGATCGTGGCGATGCCGCGGCGCTGGCGGCGGCGCTTGCATCTCTCTTGGGTGCGCGACCGTAAGCGGCACGCTAAAATGCAGGGATGTGCCGCAGCAACACCTTACATCGCGCGAATCTAACGCGAACGTCCCGTGTGGAACGCTCGTGAGCGACCGTTCGCTGTCGCATCGCGGTCGCTTGTCGTGTGTGGTGTATGGTCGCGTGCAAGGTGTTGGCTTCCGTTGGTTTGTGCGCGATCAGGCGCGACGTCTCGGCGTGCGCGGTACCGTTCGCAATCGTGAAGACGGTTCGGTGGAAGTGCACGCCAGTGGTGCGGAGACCACCATTGCCAAGCTGCGGGCGCTGCTCTACGACGGACCGCCGGGTGCCGCCGTCGAGCGCATCGAAGAAACGATCCCGCCCAGCACGCCACTGCCCGAGTCATTCACGATTCTCAGATAAATGTCAAACCCTTCCGCGTCTTCGGCGCTCGTTGCGCGCGTGCAGCTGGCCATTCGTGATGTGCAGGATTTCCCCAAGCCTGGTATTCAGTTCAAGGACATCACGCCACTGCTTGCCGACGCTGCGCTGTTGCGCGATGTGATCGACGCCATGCAAGCCCCGTATGCGAATCACGGTGTGACGCATGTCGTGGCTGTGGAGAGCCGTGGTTTCTTTTTCGGTGTGCCGATGGCGCTTGGGCTGGGCGCCGCGTTCGTTCCGGTACGCAAGCCAGGCAAGCTGCCCTGGCGTACTTCACGCGAGAGCTACGCGCTGGAATACGGTGACGATGCGCTTGAGATTCACATCGATGCGATCACGCCGGGCAGCCGAGTGCTTGTGGTTGACGATGTGTTGGCGACGGGCGGGACTGCCGCCGCCGCGTGTCGGCTGGTTGAGCGACAGGGCGGGGTGGTGGTCGGTGTGTCCGTGCTGATGGAACTCGGATTTTTGCAGGGACGCGATGCGCTTGGTGAGCGGCGCATGGACGCGGTGTGGTTGGTGGAGTAGGGCGACGACGCTATTTTTTGAGTTCGTTCGTTGCCGTATCCGTTGGTGCACGCCCCCGTAGCTCAGTTGGATAGAGCAGCGGTTTCCTAAACCGTTGGCCGGAGGTTCGATTCCTCTCGGGGGCACTTTGTGTTACGCGCGTGCGTCAGCGCGGCGTCACGTAAGACGCGCCGCGAAGACTATCAGGATGCGTCGTTCGGGCGAGATGTTGAGGGCATGCGCATTGGATGTGCAGCAAATGCTTGGTGCGAGCCGTACCCGATTATAGGTTAGACGCTGCACTCGGCCGCACGTCCTGCATTCATCCGACGCCCGTACGAAGTGAAATTACATAACAAGATCATGCTCGGCCTCGCGCTCGGGGCCGCCGCCGGCATTGCGTCCAAGACCTTCTTCGCTGACGCGCCGCAGTTGCTCTGGATTGTCGAGAACGTCGCGACGCCGGTAGGGCAGGTGTTTCTGCGCATGCTCTTTATGATCGTCGTCCCGCTCATCTTCGGTTCCGTCACCCTCGGTGTGGCATCGCTCGGCGACCTGAGTCGAATCGGTCGCATTGGCGGTAAAGCGATGGGCTTCTTCTTTCTGACCACCGCCTTTGCCGCGCTGATTGGGCTGACGTTGGTCAATGTCATCGGGCCCGGAAAATCGCTTTCGCCTGAAGTCCGCACGCAGTTGCTCGCGCAATATTCCGGCGAAGCAGAGACCCGAGTGGGCGGGGGCGCCGAGTTTGGCGTTCAAACATTCGTCAATATTGTGCCGCGCAATCCTGTCGACTCGGCCGCGCGCGGCGATATGCTCGGCCTGATCTTCTTCTCGCTCGTGTTCGGCGTGGCGCTCACGCAGATCAGTCAGGAGCGATCGCGACCAATCATCGCGGTGCTTGAAGGGCTTGTTGATGTGGTCACGCGAATCATCGGCTACGCCATGAAGCTGGCGCCGTACGGCGTGGCCGGGTTGATCTTCGGTGTGACCGTGCGCTTTGGTGCCGACGTACTGCAAACGCTCGCGCTCTATGTGGGGACGGTCTTGCTCGGCTTGTCACTGCAGCTGTTTGGCGTGACGGGTTCGATTGCGAAGTTCTTTGTGGGTATTCCGTATCGGCAGTTTTTTGGCAAATGCCGAGGGCTCATGGTGACGGCGTTTTCCACGTCGAGTTCGAACGCGTCGCTGCCCGAGAATATTCGCACGGCCGAAGAACAGTTCGGGGTGCCAAAAGAAATCGCGTCGTTCGTGCTGCCGCTCGGTGCCACCATGAACATGAATGGCACCGCGCTCTTCGAGGGCATGACGGTGCTGTTCCTGGCGCAGGTCTTCGGCGTGGAGCTGAGCCTGACCAGCCAGCTCATCGTCATCGTGATGTCGGTGATCACCGCGGTTGGCGCGGCCGGTGTACCGGGAGGCTCCATTCCGCTGCTCGTGTTGATCCTGGAGACGGTCGGCGTCCCGGGCGAGGGGATAGCACTGATCCTGGGCGTGGACCGCATTCTCGACATGGCCCGGACGGTGCCGAACGTGATGGGCGACCAGCTCACCGCACTCGTGGTGGCACGCAGCGAGGGGGCGACCCTTCGCATCACAGACGGTTAGCGCTATCTTTCGTGATTACCCGAGCGATTTTCGCAATTGAGACGTCGCAGACCTCTCAATTCTTCATGTACCGCTTATCCGCTGTCCACTCATGGCGAAGCCTTTGCGTCCAGTAAATCCCACGGCGCCAGCCGCGATCACGTCTGACGATCCGCTCGAGAACGCCACGATGTGGCTGCAGTCCAACGGCAAGCTGCTCGGTATCGGCGTGGCCGTGATTGCCGCGGTAGGACTCGGCATCTACGGCGTGCGCGCTTCCGACGCCAAGAAGAACGCCAATGCGTCGACCGCCTTGTACACGGCGCAGGGTACGCTGGCCGACGGCAAAACGGACGAAGCGCAGAAGGCGCTCGACGATGTGGCCAAGCGCTACGGCGGCACCAGTGCCGGAGAGCAGGCGGTCTTGTTGCTCGCCCAGAGCTACTTCGAGGCCGGCAAGTTTGCGGAAGGGATCGAGCGCCTTGAGTCGGCGCGCTCCGGCGCCTCAAAGGAGTTCGCCGCCGCCATGGACCAGCTGATCGCCGCCGGCCACGAAGGGCTGGCTGACTTCAACAAGGCCGCGGAAGCGTACGCCAAGGCTGCCGAATCGGCAGCGACCGAGCTTGAGCGTGATGGCAACCTGGTGTCGCAGGGCCGCGCGCTCATGCGTGCCGGCAAGCGCGCGGAGGCGATTGCGTTGTTCGAGGCGATGGTCGCGAAGGAAGGATCGCCGTATGCGCAGGAGGCGTCGGTGCGCCTTGGTGAGCTCAAGGCGAGCGCGTCGGCCAACTAGCGCGTCGGCTGATCATCGCGTCCGAACGGTACGAAATTCCTGATCGTAGCACAGTCTGAAACCGGGTCGAACTCGCGCAGAGCGAAGGCGACCCGGTTTCTGTTTTGGTGAGTGCGCCGAGCCGCCGAAACGTCGGGGCGCGTCGGGAGGTGGCTCCTGGAAGCGTCTACAGCTGAATCTGCGGTGATCAAACGCGAGAGGGCGGAACGTGACACCAGCGGGTCACCAACAGCCCATCATACGACACTTACGGTTCGCTATCGGCCAAAGAGAATGCCGATAATATATGTTATGTAAACCAAGTAGCGTGGATAACTGTGGACAACATTCCAGCTCACCGGTACTTGCGCTTTGCACATGTGATCGCACTGCCTTGTTGGACAACACGTTAGCCCACTCAGCTCGCGTGTTCTCTCAGATGTGACGTCACGTTCGTCGTATTAGGCTGATCTCTCCACATTCCTTCGCGCAGAATGCGGACGTTTCGGCACTCACGACAGTTGGTCGAAAAACCGCGCACGATGGCGCGAGAAATGCACAGGTTCAGCCCAGCGCCTCGATTCGGCCGCGGAACACGACCCGACCCTCACCCCGAAGCGACGCGCGCCAGGACGGGATCGCGTCTCCCTCTTTCGGGTGAGACGCCGCCGACTCCTGTGAACGCCCAGCGAAGCGCACCCGAACCGGCCTTCCGGAGCGCGTGACCAGCTCCACAGGACCGCTGGCCAACCCCCAGCTCGTGAGAAGAATGGCTGCCGCGATCGCACCGGTACCGCAGGCCAGTGTCTCGTCCTCGACGCCACGCTCGTAGGTTCGGTAGGCCCACCGCCCATCCGGAAGCTGGGCGACCCAGTTCGCATTCGCGCCCGCTGGCTGCAGTGCGGCGTCCTGCCGAATTGACCGGCCGCGATTGAACACATCAGTATTCGCCAGGTCGCTCGTGAGGATCACGACATGCGGAACGCCCACCAGCGCGAAGCCGACACGCTGCTCACCCGGCGCCAGACCGATCGCCGGCAGCTCCTCCAGCACCTGATCAACCGGTGCGATGTCGATCTCCGGCGTGCCGTCGGCAACCCGCGCGCTCACACGTCCTGCGTCCGTATCGAGCAATACGCGATTCGGAGCCGACAAGCCTGCGAGAATCGCGAAGTTGGTACTGCACAAGGTGGCGTTTCCGCACAGCTCACCAAGTGTACCATCCCTGTTGAAGTACCTTAGCCGGATCGGACGACCTGAGAAATCGGCTGAGCTCGCCTCGCTCGGCACCTTGTCCGAGGTCGGCCGGTCCAGAGGTGAGTTCTCATCCGATGGTTCGAGAATAACGATACCATCAGAGCCTATTCCGTTGGTGCGGCTACAGATAGCCTGTATCACCTCAGGTTTCGTGAGAAGTTCAGACGAAACTTCACGTCCGTCGAACACCACAAAATCGTTGCCCGAACCGGTCATCTTGGTGAACGGAACACCGACCAGTGCGGAAAGCGCCGCGGAAGATGCTTCAGGAGATGTCATAGACCCGCAGGCTCAATAGCGGCCAGTAATGCCCCACCAGCGAAGTCGCCACACCATCCACACCGCCTCGCGAACGATGCGTTTGGACATCTTCGACTCGCCTTCGGTGCGATCATTAAACACGATCGGGATCTCAGCAATTCGGAATCCGCGCTTCCAGGCGCGGTAGCTCATCTCGATCTGAAAAGCGTACCCGTTTGATCGTACCTGATCCAGCGGAATTGCTTCGAGCACTTTGCGCCGGAAGCACTTAAAGCCACCGGTGGCATCGCCCAGATGGAGCCCCGTCACCAGGCGCGCGTAAATGTTGGCCGAGTACGAGAGCAACAGCCGAGTCATCGGCCAGTTCACAACGGTTACCCTGCCCTGACGATACCGCGATCCGAGCACCATATCGGCGTCCTGAATCGCGTGCAGGAACTCCGTGAGGTGCGCCGGATCGTGCGAGAAGTCCGCGTCCATCTCAAAGATGTACGCATAGTCACGCTGCAAGGCCCATTCGAAGCCCGCCAGATAGGCGCGACCGAGGCCGGCTTTTCCCGGTCGATGCAGCACGTTCACGCGCGGATCGGCCGCGGCAAGTTGGTCCGCGAGCTGACCGGTGCCGTCGGGCGAGTTATCGTCCACGACCAGGACTTCAAGCCGAGGATCCTCGGCCAGAATGCGTGGCACGATTTTCAGAATGTTTTCGCGCTCGTTGTACGTGGGCACGATCACGAGTGCACGTTCGCCTTCAGGTATCGGAGCCTGCGGGGACCACGGTGTAGAGCGATCAGGCACTCGGAACACTCCGGCGATCCGCCACCACCCCGTACGCCAGCCAGAGCACCGCCAGTCCCAGCGCGAGCAAGGTCACCAGCCGTCCCGTGTGGTTCTTTGGATTGTCAAAGCGCAGGCTCACCGACTTCGCGCCGGCCGGAAGCTCCACACCGGTAATCACGTAATTCGCGCGGCCAATTGGTGCGTTCGCGCCGTCCACGGTGGCGGTCCAACCCGGGTAGAAGTTCTCGGAAACCACCAGTGTCGCGCCTTCGGGTACCGCGCCTTCCAGCGTGATATCCACGGCGCCTGGCGCATAACTCGTCACGCGCGCTTTGACGTCCAGCGGTTCAGGCACCGTGGCCACCTTGTTTGCTTCCTGTGCGTTGACCGGCGCGTCGGCGGCGAACAAGACCGCGCGATCGAGATTGAATCGCGGATCGATCACGGTGGCGAGTGCGCTTTCGTCGTCGGACTTCACTCGCAGCGGGACAACCCACGCGTACGGATTTTCGCCCGGCATTCGGTACAGATAGACGGTGTTGCCAGCCGCGTTGGTTGCCGGCCCGGCCACCTTGGTTGCGCCTTCGATTGGCAACTCAGGAAGGTTAGTGTACAAATACTGGACATTGGCTAGTGCCCAAAAGTTGGGATTGCCAAACATCCCACTCTCCGTCGACTCGATCAGTCGGCGATAGCGACCAAGCTCGTTGCCGTGGTAGCCTGTGACCGCTCTGATATTGTAGGCCATGAGACCGGAGTGTCCGTAGAACGGGTCCCGACCATTGATCGGCTCCCCGCCCTCGAACGCGCCAGTAATGACGCGGCCGGGTTCTTTCTGCGCGGCGAGATAGTCCACGACGGCGTCTGTCGCGAAGAGCTTGTCCGCGCCCTCGCTGAAGAGCCAGTACTGCCGACCGATACTCCACAGGTCGAGAGCCACCACCGCGATCAGCGCGATTCCCAGTGCGCGAGCCGGGAGCTTTTTTTGCGTGGCGGCAAACGCGATCGCGGCCACGAGCAACGCCACCACCGCCACGCGCCAGCCACCGGCCACCAGAGCCGAAGCGTTTGCGTCGACTTTGACGATCAGCGACGGATCCACCATCACGGCTTGCGCGATGCTTGAGAAAAAGCCGACCGACGCGAGCACAGCCGTCAGCACGCCCGCCGCCGCCGCGCCGATGGCGAACCGATTACTCAGCTTTCCGCCCAGCAGACGCTCCGCGCCAAAGGCCGCCAGCATGGCTGTGGAGAACGTGACCACGAACAGAATTGTGCTGGGCGCGCGGAAATACTTGGAGCCTGGCACCAGCCAGTACACCAGTTTGTAGAACGGCGTGTTGCCGCCCCACGCCCAGAAGAGCGTGACGATCGCGGTGCCGAGCCAGAACCAGGCGTGCGCCCGCATGTGTTTGTGCACGCCGCCGGCGAGACCGGCAAACGCCAGGAGAATGACCGCAACGCCGAGGTATTCGCTGTGGAAGTGAATGCCATTTGATCCCCAGTAGTTGTCGAGAATACCGGAGAACTGCGGAATCCACATGTTGATCGTTTCTTCAAGCGGCATGGAGTACGACGACGCGTACGTGTAGTCCTTGCCACCTTCACGCGGCGACCAGTCCACGTATTCGCTCACCGGAAGAAACTGGACCGCGCCGATCGCGAAACCGATCGCGACTGCGCCGAGCGCGAGACCGAGTCGCGGCAGCTGCGTCTTTTTTGCCGTCGCGTCGGTGCTCTTGCCTGTTGGTGCCGTCACAGACACAGCCGACGGCTTGAGTGCAATGAACAGCGCGAACGCGCCTGCGGTCAGCAACAGATACTGCAGCAACTGCGGATGCGGCGACAACACACCCAGTCCAACGACGATGGCCAGCGCGCCCCACGCCCATTTTCTCCCGTCACGCACGCCTCGCACCAGCATCCAGAGCGTGAGCGGCAGCAGCGTGCTCACAAAGAGCTTGCCGTCGTGGCCCGGACTCGGAAACGACGCGAGCTGACCGCTCAGCATGTAGGCCACCCCGCCGACGGTTGCCGGCAGCAAGCCCATCCCGACCGCGCGCAGAAACCCGATGGTAAACACACCGGCCAGCATGGTGTGAATCACGAAGCCCCAGGTCATCGCCACGTCTGTTGGCAACAACATGCGCAGCAAAAACGTGGGATAAAAAATGTCGCCGTGCATTGCGGCCACGTACGGCATGCCGCCTTGCAGGTACGGGTTCCACTGCGGTATGCCCTGACCGCTTTGCAGCATTTGCGCTGCGAAATGACGGAACGAATAACCCGCGATGTATTGATCGGAATGCGGATTCACCAGGAAGCCGCCGCTCAGGGCGGGCCAGGCGAGCAGCATGGTGCAGATCAGGCATGTCAGGACTGCCCAGCCCCAGGCAAACCGTGGGGTCCAGTCGGGCAGCGTAGAGTCAGTTCGATCCATGCGAGCAATCAGGGGATAACGAGGAACGCGTCCACACACGAGCGAACCCCGTTGGGCAAGAGCCCGTCACGGTGCGCGCGATCGCGATGCAGGAGCGAGAGCAAGACTTATGAGGCCCGGCAGTACTTCCAGAACGATCAGCCAAATGCGAGACGCCGCCGCGAGTACCGCGGCCTCCGCTGATGTGGCAACGCCGAGCGCGACCATGGCAGCAACAAGCGCCGTCTCTCGCGCACCGATGCCACCGGGCGCAACGAGAAACAGGTACCCCACCAGGTATGAAGCAGTCCAAATTGCGACAAAAGCCGGTAAGGCGCCACTGATGTCGGGCAACAAAGCGTGGCAGAAAATCGCGAACGCCGCGCCGTAGCCAAGCCAGGAGGCAATGTTGATTGATACGGCGGCCCACACGGCGCTGTTGGGGAGTGCGCGCGCCGGTGGCTCCAGCCCTGCACGCCGCGCCGCCAGAAATCGCAAGAGCGCCGGTAGGATCCATGGCAATGCCAGTACGCCCACAACAAAGAGTGCGCTGCCAATCCACGCGGTCAGGCGATAACCCGGGCCCAACACGTTGAGCACCGCCGCGCCCGCGAGGGACACGACGCCCATACCCGCACCAATATTGATGGCCGTACCCAGGAGCGCGGCGCCGGCCGAGGCCACGCCGTTCACCCCTTCACGCTGCGCCAGGACAACGAGCGCGCCAACGGACCAGATCTTTCCCGGGATGTATCTGCCAAGATTGGCAATAGTCCAGATGCGTGTCGCATTCAGGAAGCCGATGTGACTGCCCCACCCGGCCATGAGCATGCGCCAACTCTGAATAAGCGCCGCGTAGGTGGCGAGTACGATCGCACTCGCAATTGCGATCAGATGCCATTGGAGCTGCACCGACGCCGCAGCCGCTCTTAGCGCGTCGCGCTGCTCCGAGAGTTCGCGCGCAATCAAAACGAACAGTGCGACGAGCAGTAGCACCTGGAGCGCACGCCACCACCATTGCTTTCCGCTCGCCGGTGGCGACGTCACCTGTTGCGCACTCACGACGTTCGGATCGCGGTTCCGTACACCGCGAGATATCGCGCGGCGACCTGCGATGGGCTGAATACATCGAGCACGCGAGCGCGCGCTGCCCGGCCCATTATGGCCGCGCGCTCCGGATCATCTGCGAGTGCATCGATCGCGCGTGCGAGTGCTGCGGTATCACCAACCGTCACCAACGTTCCGCCGTGTTCGCTCTGCACCACATCAGACAGCCCGCCCGAGTCGTAGGCGATCACTGGTGTTTCACACAGCTGTGACTCCACGGCCACAAGGCCAAGGCCTTCCTCTCTCGAGGGCATGATCGTTGCGAGCGCACGCGCGTACAACGCCGGCAGCGCGTGCGACATCAGTGCACCGTGCCAATGCACGCGTGCCTCCACACCAAGTGTGCGTGCGCGCTGTTGCAGCGCCTCACGATCCGATCCGTCGCCAACGATGTCGCAGTGTACGTCGTGTGTAGTGCGGGCGAGGGCATCCAGCAGATCGGCCGCGCCCTTTTGCGCGTTGAGACGGCCCACAAACAGGAGCCTGCCGCTGCGCGGTACGACTCCGGGCGTAAAGTGTGCGATGTCGACCGGCATCGGGGCAACGTCCACCTTCACCGCTGGTGCGATGTGCATGGCTTCGCGAGCCAGCCACGATGAAACGGCCGTGACGGCGCGTGCGCTACCAAGGACCGCGCGCATGATAGCGTGCGACGGTTTTACCGATCGCGCAAGCCGAACGTCACTGCCGTGCATCGTGATCACGAGCGGCGGTGCACCTGCTCGTCCGAGCCCACTCTGCCAAACGGCGAGCGCGGAGGGAAACCACCAGTGTGCGTGCACAATGTCAAACGGCTCGCCGCGTCGTCGCGCCTCTGCAAGCGCGCGCGTGACGGCGCGACGAACGTGCCACAACAATCCCAATAACGCGAACCGGCCTGACCACGATGCACGAACCGACTCGGCCATCGTGCCTTCGTAGGCCAGCGTTTGTTTATCATCGGAGGCGTAGCGTACGCGTTCCACCGGGATGCCTTCGATGACGTCGCGCGCAGCGAGCTTCGGTGCGGCCGGCGCGAGGACGTGCACCGACGCGCCCGCATCAGTTAAGGCCCGGGCCAGTCGCAAGACAAACGAGCCTGCCGCATCGCCTTCGTGGCGAGGAAAATTGTGCGTCACAAACAACACGCGCGGAGACGCGGACACGTCGCGTGTGTTGCTCAGACGTCGCCGCGCGCGCGGGACGCCTCGCGATCGGCCAGCACTTCATCGAGCGCACGGCGAATGTCACGCAGTTCTGCGCGCTGTTGCGCGATCTGTTCGCCGAGCAAGCCAGTGGCGAAGAACACGCTGCCGAGAGTCAGGCATGTATCAACGAGCGTGAGCAGCGGGCGAAAGCCAACACCGGAAAACACGCGCACACCCACTGCGACAAGGCCGGTGAGCACACCGAGCGCAAACAGTGCGGCGCCCATCATGCCGAACGCAAGCAACGGCTTTTGTCCAAAGCGCAACTCGAACCACACGGCCAGCATGTCGAGCACGCCGATTGGAATGCGACTGATGCCGAACTTGGAGCGACCGGCGTGACGCGGATACAACGGAATCGGAATCTCGCTGACCGTGTAGCCCTGATTGGCCGCGAGCACAATCATGTACCGGTGCCAGTCCGGGCGCATCGGCAGCGCTTGCATGATCTCGCGCCGATACGCTTTCACGTTGTTCAGGTCACGCACCGACACACGAAAGAGCCGTCGGCTCAAGCCGTTGTAAATGCGTGAGACAAACGCCTTTTCGTAGACGCCCTGCTTGAACCCAGTGACCATATCCGACTCACCGGCAAGAATCGGCGCGACAAGGCGCGGAATGTCCTCTGGCTTGAACTGGAGATCGGCAGGATAAAACACGAGCACGTCGGCACGCGCGTGCAGCCAGCCGGTGCGCAGCGCCTCGGCGATACCGCGCTGCGTACGATGACGTACCGCGCGCAGAAACGAGTACTGCTGCTGCAGCGCTTGCAATACGTCCCACGTACCGTCTGTTGATCCGTCGTCGATCACCAGCACTTCAAAGCGCGTGTTGAGCGGTGCAAAGACCTCCGCCGCTTGCTGCATGAACAACGGCAGATTCTGCGCTTCGTCTTTCGCGGGTACCAACACGCTGACATCAAGCGTTGCCGGTGCGGCAACGCGCGGGCGTGTGTCGGCGAATGCAGACGTTGGCGTGGCAACCTTCACGCGATCAAACTCGCTTGCGCATGCGCGCGGGTAGAATGCCAAGCTGGTCGCGATACTTTGCCACGGTACGTCGTGCGATCTGCACGCCCGTTTTGAGCAGGATCTCGACGATGGCCTGGTCAGTGAGCGGGTTCAGCACATCTTCGCCGCTCACCAGTTTTTCGATCTGATCGCGAATACCGCGCGCCGACACGTCGTCACCGTCTGACGTGGAAAGGCCCGACGAAAAGAAAAACTTGAGCGGAAGCACACCGCGCGGCGTCTGCACAAACTTTTCGTTGGTCACGCGACTGACCGTGCTCTCGTGCATGCCAACGGCTTCGGCGACTTCGCGCAGTGTGAGCGGACGCAGATACTGTACACCGCGCTCAAAAAAGTCACGCTGACGGTCAACGATAAAGTGCATCACCTTGAGCATCGTCTGTCGACGCTGTTCAATGGCCTGAATCATCCAGTTCGCGGAGTTCAGCTTGGACGCGATGAAATCCTTGCTCTCGGTATCAAAGCGCTTGCGATCGCGCGCGAGCTCCTGATACGAACGGCTCAGCTTGAGGCGCGGCAGATTGCCATCGTTGAGAAACACGTGGTACTGCCCGTCGATCTTGTCGATGACGAGATCGGGCACAATGTAATCTTCGCTGCTCGATGAAAAACGCAGGCCGGGTTTGGGATCGAGGCGCGCCACTTCGTCCGCAGTGTTCTGCACATCCTGCGCGTTGATGCCAAAGCGCTTGGACACTTCACTCCAGCGATGCGCAATCAGCTCTTCAAACGCTTCATCGACCAGTCGCCACGCGAGCGAGCCCTTGGCGCCCGCGGCTTCAAGCTGCAACAGCAGGCATTCGCGCAGATCGCGCGCGCCAACGCCCGGCGGATCCAGTTCCTGAATCACGCGCAGCATGGCGAGCACTTCTTCATCGGTGAACGGTGTGGCAGGCGGCACATCCAGCTCCTCGGCCGCGCGAATGAGCACATCGTTCACGCCATCACGAATCTCATCGAGCGTAGCCGCCAGATGTCCCGATTCGTCAATGTTGCCGACAAACTCTTCTGCCAACAGTTCCTGGCGCGGCGTGAGATCAAGCAGCGCAATCTGTTCCTTGAGATGATCGGAGAGATCATGCACCGCCACCGTGACCGGTTCGTAATACTCACGGGTATCGGCTTCTTCGCGCTGTCCACCCGTTTCGAACCCGTCGAGCAGCACGCCTTCCCAGTCGATATCATCGTCGCCCGATTTCTCGGGTTCCGCTTCGGCCGTGGTTTCGGCCTCGACGAGATTTTCCGGCTCCGACTGCTCGCTATCGTTGTCGTCTTCCGCTTCGGCTTCTTCGTCGTCCGGCTCAACGAGTTCGAGAAACGGATTGGTGAGCAACTCCTGCTTGAGGTGCTGCTGCAGGTCGAGCAGGGGCATGTACAGCAGATCCATCGCCTGATACAGGCGTGGATTGATCTTCAGCTCTTGACGGAGCGAAGTGCTCTGCTGCAAACCCGTCTTCATGTCGCTGTTGCCTCCACAGTCGACTCGGCAAACCGCGAGCGAAGGCGCGCGGTCAAGGTGGGACCCAGGTACATCCGGGACACTTCGTCGTCAAACACCAGCTCGCGCACCGTACCCGCGGCTTTCACCTGACCATCATACATGATGTAGGCCCGATCCACGATGTCCAGCGTCTGCTCGACGTTGTGATCTGAAATGAGGACGCCGATCCCCCGGTACCGCAACTGCGCTACGATCTTCTGGATGTCATCTACGGCAATCGGATCAACGCCCGCAAACGGTTCGTCGAGCATCATGAACTTCGGCTCGGTGACCAACGCGCGCGTGATCTCGAGGCGACGTCGTTCACCACCAGACAACTGAAACGCCTTGCTTCGCCGAAGGTGCTTGATCTTGAGCTCATCGAGCAACGTCTCGAGCCGCGCGAGACGCTCGCTCTTCGACAGGTCGAGCGTTTCAAGGATTGCCAGAATGTTGTCTTCTACGGTGAGTTTGCGAAAGATGGACGGCTCTTGCGCCAGATAGCCGATGCCTCGCTGCGCCCGCTTGTACATTGGCGTGCGCGTGATGTCTTCCCCGTCGAAGGTGATCTGGCCCATCAGCGGCGCGATCAGCCCAACGATCATGTAGAACGTGGTGGTCTTGCCGGCGCCGTTCGGGCCGAGCAAGCCCACGATCTCGCCCTGCCGAAGCTGCAGCGCCACGTCGTTCACGACGGTGCGACCGCGGTACACCTTCACAAGACCACGTGCGGCGAGCTCGCTGCCACCCACGACCGGCGCGTCATGCGGAGTCGCGAGCGCGCGCGCGGCGGGCGTAGCGGCATCGGGAAGCGCCGCCAACACAGCGTCGGGCGATGCCAGAGCTGCGCTCCAGAGCGCCGGGGCCAGCTGCACATGGGCGTCGGGCGCAGTCATTCCGTCGAGCGGAAGCACCACGATGCCGTCAGCCGCCAACGCCGGAAGAACAACCGTTGAGAGCGAATGCCGGACTTCGTCTTCACTCAACCGATCAGCGGCTGAGGCAAGATTTCGTCCCTCTGCCGCCAGCGCGCTGAGTTTGAGCGTGCGATACTCATTGGCCACCGCGTACAGCGGCGCACTGCCGTGCTCCATCTGGGCAGATGGCTCACCGAAGGACGCGTTCTTCAGCGCCGCGATAATCAGGGCGCGAACAGTGAGCGCCTGCGACAGGTCGCCCGCGGCGAGCTGGTCGAGCATGGCGCGCATGGGCGCGCTCAGCTGATCATCGTGCTCGGCGGGCGTGTGTTCTGTCATGTGGGCGAGTCAAAGGAAGGACCGCGTAGAGTCTGCGCGGTTCATGAATCAATTCGGAATTTAGCGGGGGCGCGACCAAATGTGCGCCGAACGTTCGCGGCCGTGCGGGCGGTACGGTCGCGGGTGGGCGTACGGAATCAGGGGGCACCGTAACGGGCGGGCGCGTCGAGTCGGGGGGCAGCACGCGGAGTGAATCGCCGGCGCTGTCAGGGGGCGGTGTGCAGAGGACGCGCGTGCTGTCGCCCAGCGAGTCCGGCGCGGGTTCGAGGTACACGCCCGAGGCGGCGGAGTCCACGGTCACTGTGCGAACACTACTGGAGTCAAAGGCCACGACGATGCGTTTCCCTCGCACGTAGTTGATGCCGGGCGGACAACTCGCGCCGCGACCTGATGGAATCTGGTACCGTGCACTTGCACTGGCGATCGCGATCACCTCCCTGATTTCGCTCTTGGGCGACGTGTCAGGCGGTGTGGTGATGGTATCAAACGACGCGATGATCGTGTCGCCCGACAGCACATCACGCTCGGCGTTTCGAATGCGCGTGCTGTCCGGTGTGCCGAATGCGAGCGCCTTGCCGGTGGCATTCAGCGTACGAACCAACTGGCCCGGCATCAGAATTTCAATTGAGTCGGCTTCGAGCTGCTGCGATGACGTTTCCGCGTACGAGCGACCAGTGCCGTACGCCCACGCTCGATCAACTCGCGCCGAATCGAGATGCATTTCGACGCGTTCCGCGCGCATGGACACATCATTGCTTGTTGCCTGCGCGCGATGCATGGCGATCACGCGCTCGAGCACGCGGTCCTTGCTGAACATGTCGATGGAGTCGCCGACCAATCGGAACGATCGCGTGGTGTCCGAGGATACGATCGAGGCGTTCCGAATCAGGCGAGCGTTCTCCGTGAACTTGTTGAACGACGCGCTATCGCTGCGGCCTTCAATGTCCTGTCGCGTAATGACCACGTCGCCCCATCCCGCGAGCGTGGTATCGCCGCGCTGCTCCAGCTGATTGGCCGTAATGCTTACGGGCGGACGTTCAGCGCCCGTAGAGTCTTTTTCGATCAGCCGCATGGTGGGCCGCTGCGGCGCGAAGAGTCGTGCTTCCGGTCGAAACGAGGCGGCGCGAAAGTACTCGATGGTGGGGCCTGTGAATGTGGAGCCTGTGGGAATATCAGTGGCCACCACGCCGCCATAACCCACGATCTTTTCTTCCTGCTGAAAGTACGTGGCGCTTGGCGCCGTGACGCGGATCTTGCCCGGCTCTTCGAAAATCACGTTGCCGACGAGAATCAGCACGCCGGCGTTTTCGTATTGCTCGGCGCTGTCCGCGCGAATCGTTTGCGGTTCACCCTGGCAGCGCGCAAAAAAGCCGCCGCCGATAAACGTGGTGCGCGAACCGTCGTTGAGCAGGTTGCTGAGCACTCGTGAGTCGGGCGGGTTCTCATTGAGATCGAGCACGCAGTCGCGAGCCGGCTTCTTCTTGGCAGGCACCGTGACTTTTTTCGCACTATCCTGTGCGGCCACGGTCGTGTCACGAAGCGGCTGACCAACGCGTGCACTGTCAGCCCGCGCAATGCTGTCGGCCACACGCGCACGCGCCACGGAATCCGCACGCAGTGAGTCTGCGCGAAGGGAGTCATCGCGCGTGACCGGTGGGGCCACGACGGGTGCTGAGTCTGGAGTTGCTGCGGGCGTCTCTGCAGGACGACCACGACGACCACCAAAGCAGCCGGCCAGCACGGTACTTGTGATCACCGCGCCGAGTAGTACACCTCGGGCGGAAAGCACACGTCTGCTCACGGCGTCTCCACTTTGACCGGCGCCACACCCTTGAAGTTCTTCATCACGCGAAACTTCGTGAGCTGCGGGTCCGACTCAAAGCCGATGCCAGTGATCTGTCGCTTGGGCGGTTCGTTGAGCACGAAACTGCTGTCGCTGAACATCTGATTCCGCAGTTCATCGTACACGAGCTGTGGCGTCTCGAGACGCTTCCCGTCTTCGCGCACGACCACCACGTTGCCGCGCGCCTCGAGGCGGTTGAGTCGCTTGTTGTAGGTGCCTTCTTTCGCGGTAAGCAGCCCGTCTTTTTCACCGAGCGCGTTGAAGAACGTGACGCTGAACTTAAGCAGTTCGAGGCGATTATTGCTGTCGTAAAACAGCGTCGTATCCGCGAGCAACTCGCCCTTGGCCACACCATTGTTCGTGAGCATGACCGTAATTCCCCAGCCCATCGCTTCGGCGGAGTCGGGCAACACGGAATCACCGGCCTGCGGCGTGGTCCCGGTTGAATCACCGCATGCGGCGAGCGTTACGCCAAACGCGCCTGCAAAAACAAGAAGTCGTGCAATGCGCGTCATCACACTGCTCCGGCGCGCATCAGATCGTGCAAATGGACTACACCCACAAGAACCCCTTCGTCGTTTAGTACCGGCATCGCCATGATGCCGTGTGTTTCCATGCGATGCACGACCGCACTGCCGAGCTCTCCCTCTGTCGCGGCGCGCGGCTCGCGCGTCATGACCTGGCTGACAGGCACGCTCAGCGCGTCAGGCTCTCGCTCCAGCAGTCGAGCCAGATCGCCAGCCGTGATCACGCCAATCATGCGTGCTTCGTTAACCACAATCGCGATGCCGCGTCGACCAGCGAGGCAAACCGTGGCCTCACGCATCGTGGCATTCGCACCAACGGTTGGCAGCGGCGATGTGACCATGACATCACGCACGCGCGTGAGCAGTTTGCGTCCCAGAGCGCCACCCGGATGCAAGCGCGCAAAATCTTCGGACCCGAACCCGCGTTCCTGCAGCAACGCCACCGCGAGGGCATCGCCGAGTGCGAGTGTTGCCGTGGTGCTGGTTGTTGGCGCAAGGTCATGCGGACACGCTTCTTCTTTGACGCCCAGATCCAGCACGACATCGGCATGGCGTGCAAGGCGCGAGTGCTTGTCGGCTGTCATGGCAATCATGCGCACGCCAAGTCGGGCCAATGCTTCGATCAAGCCAAGCAGCTCGGTGGTTTCGCCGCTCTTACTCAGCAAAATCGCCACGTCATCTGGTCCGACAATGCCCAAATCGCCGTGCACACTTTCCACGGGATGCAGGAACATGGCCGGAGTTCCGGTGGAGGTGAACGTGGCGGCAATCTTCCGACCTACCAACCCCGACTTGCCCACACCGGCCACAATTACGCGCCCTTTGCTTTCGGCAATCAGGCGAACGGCACGCGCAAACTCTTCGCCGAGCGTGCGCGACAACGCCTCGAGCGCATCGCGCTCAAGCGTGAGGACACGACGACCGCGCTCAATGATGGTGTCAGCCGCATGGGGTGTGTTCGGGATCGACGTTTCGAGTGTTGTCACGAGCTGGCCTCGGTGGGAGACGCTTCGCTCCGACTGCGCACATATTCGGCGACCGCACTGTTCCATTCATCGCGTGCGTTGAGCAGTCCTTCGGCAAACTCTCGAACGGCGCCATGTCCGCCGCGCTTTTCCAGCTGCCACGTGCAGATGCGTCGCACTTCGGGCACGGCATTCCCAACTGCCACAGGGAGCGCCACGCGCTGCAGGATCGGGAGATCAGGGAGATCGTCGCCCACAAACGCGGCTTCGTCGTTCGTGCAGCCAAGGTCCGCGAGCACCCGATCCCACGCCGCCAGCTTCCGTGCGTGCGGATCTTGCGCGAGCGCATCCACCTGCAGCTCTCGCGCCCGCGTCTCAACACTCGCTGAGACACGACCTGTCACAATGGCCACCTTGATTCCGGCTTGACGCAGCAACCACACGCCGAGGCCATCCTGAATGTCATATCGCTTGAACTCGAAGGGAATCACGCGCTCGCCGTCCGCGCCTGCTCCGAGATACACGCCACCATCGGTCAGAGTGCCGTCTACGTCCAAACCGATCACCCGGATCCGTCGCGCCAGCGCTTCATCAATCACAGGGCTGACGATCCGAACCGGAGGCAATTCGTGCTCCGGAGAGTGCGTCATGCGTGGATCCGGCCCCAGATGTCGATTGCGCGATCCATCAGATCCGAAAGTGCCTCGAGCTTCAGCATGTTCGGCCCGTCGCTTGGTGCATTGTCCGGATCAGGGTGCGTTTCGAGGAACAAGCCGTGTGCGCCTGACGCGATCGCGGCGAGCGTCAGCGTGCCCACGAACTCGCGCGCACCACCGCTGGCGCCCTCCGCGCCCATCCCAGGGCGCTGCACACTGTGTGTACCATCCATGATCACCGGCACGCCACAACTTTGATGCATCCGGGCGAATGAACGCATATCCACCACGAGGTCGCCGTAACCGAAAAACGTGCCGCGCTCTGTGACGGCAATCCCATCACGCGAAGGCCTAGCTCGGGCATGCTCAACTTTGCGTACGGCACCGAGCATTCCTTCGGGGTGCATCCACTGCCCTTTCTTTACGTTCACCGGCTTGCCTGTTGCGCCCGCGGCTTCGAGCAAATCGGTTTGGCGGCAGAGAAAGGCGGGAATCTGCAACACGTCGACAACCTGCGCGGCAGGCGCGCATTGCGACGCCTCGTGCACATCGGTGAGGATGCGCAATCCGCTCGCGCTCCGGACACGATCAAGCGCCGCGAGTCCGGCTTCGAGTCCCGGACCGCGTGCGGCTCCGGGATTACTGCGATTCGCTTTGTCGAACGATGCTTTGTAAATCACGCCGCCCGGTACACGCTCTGCGAGACGCGCGAGCGATTCCGCAACACGCAGGTTGAGCGCGTCATCTTCGAGTTGACACGGGCCCGCGATGAGAAACAACGCGTTCGTGGGAAACGCTGTGACCGTCACGTTAGCGACCAGCGGCAACAGGTGCGTTCACCGTCGTGCTGCCCATCGCCGGCGTTTGCGCGCGCGCCAACACGTGGTTCGCATGGGTGGAACACGCCTTGATGAATCCCGTGAACAACGGATGCGGACGCGTGGGGCGCGACTGCAACTCCGGATGAAACTGGCAGCCGACAAACCACGGGTGATCCGGCAACTCGATCATTTCAACGAGTGATTGGTCGGGCGAGAGTCCGCTGAGCTTGAGGCCGTGCGCAATGAACGTGTCACGGTAACGATTGGACACTTCGTAGCGATGACGATGACGCTCACTCACCTCCTCCGAACCGTACGCGAGCGCGGCCTTTGAGCCCGGCTGCAAGCGGCACGGATACGCACCGAGACGCATCGTGCCGCCCTTGTCCGTGACTTCGCGCTGAGAATCGAGCAGTGCGATGACCGGGTCCGCACATTCTGGCGCAAACTCGCTTGAGTGACTGTCGTCAAGTCCGACCACATGACGCGAGAACTCGATAATCGCGACCTGCATGCCCAGGCAGATACCAAAGAACGGCTTGTTCGTTTCGCGTGCCGCACGAATGGCTTCGACCATGCCCTCGACACCGCGCACGCCAAAGCCACCGGGAACGAGCAGGCCGTCGTACCCCGCGAGAATCTCCCGCGCCTTTTCCGATGACGTGAACGCATCGCTCGACACCCACGTGATGTCCACGCCAACGTCGTTGGCAATTCCGCCGTGAATGAGCGATTCCTGCACGCTCTTGTAGCTATCGGCGTAGTCGGTGTACTTGCCCACCACCGCCACCTTCACGCGCTCTCGCGGATGCGTCACACGCTGCACCATCGCACGCCACGACGACAGATCGGGCGCGTGACCCGACAGCTTGAGCCGTTCCATCACACGATCCGCAAACCCCTGCTGCTCAAAGACGAGCGGGATCTGATAGATCGATCCGACATCGGGACTTTCAATCACATTGCCAAAGTCCACGTTGCAGAAGAGCGCGATCTTGCGTTTTACATCTTCCGTGAGCGGACGCTCGGCGCGACAAATCAGGAAATCTGGCTGAATACCGATTTCCATGAGTTCGCGTACCGAATGCTGCGTGGGCTTGGTCTTCACCTCACCGGCCGCCGCGATATACGGCACCAGCGTGAGATGCATGAACATGGCGTTCTCTTTGCCCACTTCCCGACGGAACTGGCGAATGGCTTCAAGAAACGGCAGCGACTCAATGTCACCCACGGTGCCGCCGATTTCGGCGATCACGACGTCATTGCCCGGTGCGATGCGCTTGATCGCGGACTTGATTTCGTCGGTGATGTGCGGAATCACCTGCACCGTTGATCCAAGGTATTCGCCGCGGCGTTCCTTGGTGATCACGTTCAGGTAAATGCGCCCGGTGGTGATGTTGTTGGCCTGCGACAACGAACGATCGAGAAAACGCTCGTAGTGACCGAGATCGAGATCAGTCTCGGCGCCGTCGTCCGTGACGAACACTTCGCCGTGCTGAAACGGCGACATCGTGCCCGGATCCACATTGAGATATGGATCGAACTTCATCATGGTCACGCGCAGCCCGCGTTCCACCAGCAACCGGCCGAGCGACGCGGCGGCGATGCCCTTGCCGAGCGACGAGACGACACCGCCGGTGATAAAGATGTATTTCGTGGGTTGCGCGTTCGGACCAGGCATCAGAGCGTACTCGACAAAGGGGAATGCGCCGCCGAGACACCGTCGGCGGACGTGTGGTGCTGCATGTTCAACAACAACTGTTCGGCGCGCAATAAATCGTCTTCCGTATCAATGCCCGCGTGCCCCGTGGACGCAACGAACGCAACGCCGATCGCCATACCGTGTGCGAGCGGACGCAGTTGTTCGAGACGTTCAACGAGTTCGAGCGGATGCGGGCGCAGCGCGACCCATTCGTGCAGCGCGTCGCGCGTGTAGGCATACACGCCGATGTGCTGGCGCACGAGTTGATCGCGCGATTCCGCATCGGCCGCATCGCGCAGGTACGGAATTGGAGCTCGTGAAAAGTACAAGGCTCGACCGTCGTTCGCGCATACGACTTTGACCACATCGGGGCGAGCGAGAATCTCGGCGCTCGCCGCCGCGGCCACGGTGCCCAGAGGGAATCGCCCGCTGGTCACCATTTCGACCGCGCCAGCGACCGCGTCTCGTGAAACGAAGGGTTCATCGCCCTGGACGTTGAGCACGACCCGGGCGTCGGCAAACGCGGGCTGGCTGATCACCTCGGCCACACGATCCGTGCCGGAGGGGTGGTCCGCGCGGGTGAGCGTAGCGCTCAGCCCGGCCTTGCGGCACACGTCGAGCACGTCGGTGCTGTCCGTGGCGATTACCACACGTTCGGCCACACCGAGCTCGATCACCCGATTCGCCACCCGAACGATGATCGGGACGCCGCCCAGCAGTCGAAGCGGCTTGCGCGGGAGCCGAGTTGCGCCCAGGCGCGCGGGGATCACGGCGAGGACGGTCATAACGGCTTTTGCTCCGGCGCTGTTGCAGCAAGATTCACGCCCTTTAAGATACGGTCTCCAGCGCGATTAGGCAAACCGCTGAACGGCGCTTTTCTCCCTCTTGGAACTGCATGTCCAACCCGTGGTGGTGGGTCGCATTTAACGCGCTGGTGCTGGGTCTCCTGGCGCTCGATCTCGGAGTATTCCACCGACATTCCCGCGCCGTCACCATGAAGGAGGCGCTCAGCTGGAGCGTCGTCTGGGTGACGCTGGCGATTGTGTTCGGCGTGGGAATCTGGATGACGATGGGAAAACAGCCCGCGCTTGAGTTTTTCGCGGGGTATCTGGTGGAAGAGGCGCTGTCGGTCGACAACCTCTTCGTGTTCATTCTGATCTTTGGGTATTTCCGCGTGCCGCCTGAGCTGCAGCATCGCGTGCTGTTCTGGGGCATTCTCGGGGCGCTGATCATGCGCGGCGCGATGATCGCGGTAGGTGCGGCGTTGTTGGCGCGATACCACTGGGTGATCTACATCTTCGGTGCGTTTCTGGTGTTCACCGGCATTCGCATGGCGTTTTCGCATGACAACGCGATGGAACCGGAGTCGAATCCGGTCATCCGTCTCGTGCGACGCCTGCTACCGGTGACGGCGCAGTATCGCGGCGAACATTTTTTCGTGCGCGAGTCGCCGCGACCTGGGGACCAGGTGCGTTGGATGGCCACGCCGCTGTTCGTCGTGCTGGCGCTCGTGGAAACTACCGATCTGGTGTTCGCGCTCGATTCGATTCCGGCGATTTTTGGTGTGACGCGAGATCCGTTTTTGGTCTACACGTCAAACGTGTTCGCAATTCTTGGATTGCGTTCGCTGTACTTCGTGCTCGCCGGCGTGATTGGCAAGTTTCATTTGCTCAAGTACGGGTTGTCCGCGGTGCTGGCGTTTGTCGGTGTGAAAATGCTCGTATCCGAACACTACCCGATTCCGATTGGCATTGCGCTCGGCGTGGTGGGCGGGTTGTTGCTCGCGAGCGTGCTGGCGTCGCTCATTATTCCTCCGCCGCCTGACGCGCCGATACCGGTGGTTGATCCCGAGACGACGCCGCTGGTTGGGGACGACGACCGGGCGTAGGACGCGGGCAAATGCGGTTAAACGTGCACCGAAGCCGCACGAAACTCCGCAGCCAACGCCAGAAAGTTGGTGAGGAGCTGTTTCCCACCCTGCGTCAGAATAGACTCGGGGTGGAACTGCACCCCATACACCGGATGCGTGCGGTGCTTGAGTGCATGAATCTCGTTCGCATCATCCTCGGCGACCGCAAGCACTTCAAGTTCGGTCGGCAGCGACGCGGTTTCCACGAGCAGCGAGTGGTAGCGCATCACTTCGAGCGGTGAGGGCAGCTGGTTGAACAGCCCCGTGCCGCTGTGCACGATGCGGGAGACCTTTCCGTGCATCACTCGCCCGGCCCGCACCACCTTGCCGCCGTACGCCTCACCGATGGCCTGATGCCCGAGGCAGACTCCGAGAATCGGGATTTCTGCGCCCCACCGCTGAATCATCGGGACCGACACCCCGGCCTCACTCGGTGAGCACGGTCCTGGCGAAATCACGATCGCATCAGGTGCGAGGTGGGCGACGTCTTCAACGGTGAGCGCATCATTGCGTCGCACGTCCATCGTTGCGCCAAGCTCGCCGAAGTACTGCACGAGGTTGTACGTGAACGAATCGTAGTTGTCGATGATGAGGATCATGGGAGCTACGGGCGCGGATGAAACGAACGATGCACACTCCGAAGATACTCACGGTCGATGTGCGTGTAGAGCTGGGTCGTGGCGATGTCGGCGTGACCCAGCATTTCCTGTACGGCGCGGAGATCGGCGCCGCCCTCGAGCAGGTGAGTGGCGAACGAGTGGCGCAGCGTATGGGGCGACACCGGCCGCTCGATGCCGGCCTTCTGCACGTACTTGCGCAGGATCTTCCAGGCACCCATACGCGAGAGTGCCTCCCCGCGCGCATTCAGAAACAGAATGCCCTCGCCTGCCCCCTTTTCCAGTGTAGGCCGCAGCTCGCGCATGTACACGGCCAGCGCACCGATCGCCGAACGCCCGATTGGCACGAGCCGCTCTTTGCTGCCCTTTCCCATCACGCGCACCAGACTTTCTTCGAGCAATACATCGCGAATGGCGAGCGTGATCCATTCCGACACGCGCAACCCCGCCCCGTAGGCCAGTTCGAGCATCGCGCGATCCCGGAACGCGAGTGGTTCGTCGAGTCCCGGCGCAACGAGGAGCTTGAGCACTTCCTCCACGGTGAGTACTTCCGGCAGCGTGCGCCAGCGTGACGGTGTTTCCAGTCGCTCCGTGGGATCGTGCGTGACCACACCTTCGGCGAGCATCACGCGAAACCACGTGCGCAGTGCACTGACATTGCGACGAATCGTGGCGCCGGAAAGGCCGAGATCCTTGAGTGTGTACACATACTCGCGCAACAGTCGCGGCGTGAGCTTGGACGCATCGGTCACACCGTGCTCTCTGGCGTACGCGGCACAGCGGATCACATCGCGTCCATACGCTTCCACCGTGCGCGGTGACGCACCGTGCTCAAGAATGAGCACGTCTTCGAACCGACGCAGAAAAAATCCGCGATCGAGCTGCGCGCGCTCTTCGTCTGGTGTGGTCATATGCTTTGCCTGTGCCGCGTAGTGTGTCTCACGCGGGCGGCAGTGTCTGACCGAGCAGACGTAGCAGATTCTCGCCCATCACCTGCGCGATCACCGCTTCTGACATTCCGGCATCGAGCAATGCATCTGTGATGCGCACCAGCGCGGTGGCGTCAAAGCTCGTGGTTACCGCACCATCCCAGTCGGAGCCGAGCGCGACATGGTCGGGGCCTGCCACATTCACCGCGTATTGAATGGCCCGGGCAATGCTGGCCGGCGTGATTTCGCACACGGCCGCGTCCCAGTAGCCGATCCCAATCACGCCGCCGGTTGCGGCAATGCGTCGCAAATGATCGTCGCTGAGATTTCGTACACCCGCGCAGGTGCCCTGCACTCCCGTGTGCGAGACTACAACCGGGCGCGTGGCGATCGCCAGCATGTCATCAATGAGTTGCGGCGACGCGTGTGCGACATCCACCAGCATGCCAAGTTGCTCCATGCGCGCAACCGTTTCACGACCGAATGGTGTGAGGCCAGCCTTGCTCACCCCGTGCGCCGATCCACCAACTTCATTGTCGAAAAAATGCGTGAGTCCGCCCATGCGAAAGCCAAGGGCGAACAGACTGTCGACCAATTCGATGCGACCTTCCGCCACTTGCATGCCTTCAAGCGACAACACACCAAGCAATACATTCGTGCCGCTGTCGCGTGCCTGCAGCCCGCGCCTGAGTTCGTCTTGCGAGCGCACCACGCGCAAGGCGCCGCTGCTCCGTGCCGCCGCGGCGTCAAGCGATGTTGCGGTGCGACGCGCGCGTTCGAACAAGCTGGACCACGACGCCAGTGGCCAGCGCTGTGTAATCGCGAGCAGCGTGATGTTGTCCGTGTCGCCGGTATTGCTCTCGTAGTTCTGATTCTTGGGCGTCTTGGACACCGTGGAGAAAATCTGCAGCGTGACATTGCCGTCCAGTAGCCTCGGCACATCGGTGTGCCCTCGCGAGTGACGCGCAATCGGATCACGCAGCGACCAGAGCAGCAGATCGTCGTGCATATCGGCAATGCGCAGACGTGCGTGCAGCGTCTGCGCTTGCGGTGATATTTCAACCGGAGCGCCGGCGACCACGCGATTCAGGTCGTAGTCCACCCATCGTGGCAGCGCCGTGAACGCGAGTACAACCGTAATCAGCACCAGTGCGCCGAGTGTCAGCAGCAGTCGTCGCATGGTGCTCAGTCGCACCTTCGGAACGAATCGCTGACTCGGGCCGTGACTTCAGCGCCGTGCAGTAGAGGAACGTTCACGTCGGGGACCAATCTGATCGCATTCATGTACGAAAGTGTAACCCGTACAGCCATGTGGCAGGAATACCGTGTGAAACACCGTGATGAACGGCATGGCTTGTCATGGCCGCAAAACGACCTCAGGGCTTTCGCCGCCTCACCCACCACACCGCGAGGGCCACCACCACGACGGCAACCGCGACGATCGCTGCGACTCGCTGACTCTGCCCCACCACCGCGAGCAGCGCCTCGGCGTTCGCACCGAGCGTGAACGCAAACCATGTGATGAGTCCGTACCAGATTGCCGACGCGAGGCTCATGGCGATCATCGCGCGCACGAGACCCACTTTCAGCGCGCCCGCGAGCGGTGGTACCACGGCACGCACCGCCGGAATGAAACGACTCACGGCCAGTGACCACACACCGTGTTTTACGTACGCCGCCTGTACACGAGCGGCGCCCTCCGGACCGCCAAGGATTGGCAGTTTGCGACGCAGCCAGTCAGCGCCAAGACGGCGACCGAGCACGAACATCATGAGTGCGCCGCCAAGGTTGCCGATCATCGTGGCCGCCCATGCGCCGACCGCTGACCCTTCGCCCCGCGCCGCGACGAACGCACCGAGCGCGATAGCCGTATCGGCCGGGAGTGGCGGAAAGATGTTCTCGGCGAACGCGGCCGCCGCAATCACGAGATAGAGCAGCGGCGCCGGCAGCGCGCCGAGCCAGTTCAGGAGATCCGTCACGAGTCTTTCAGCCTGGCGCGCGCCGCGAACAACGCGTGCTGGTCACCCTACGCTGATGCACGCACGAGTGTGGCCACGGCCATCACTCCAAGTCCCTCGTTACGACCAATCCATCCCATGCGTTCGTTCGTTTTCCCTTTCACGAACACGTCGTCCACTGAAACATGCAAAGTTTCGGCGAGCCGTTCGCGCATGGCGTTGCGGTGCGGTCCGATTTTCGGGCGTTCGGCAATCACGGTGACGTCGACATTCCCGATGTGCCAACCGGCTGCGTGCACACGATCAACCGCAGCTGCCAGCATCACGATGGAATCTGCGTTTTTATTGGCAGGATCCGTGTCTGGAAACAATGCCCCAATGTCACCCAGCGCCGCCGCACCAAGAATCGCATCGGTGACCGCGTGGCAAATGGCGTCCCCGTCGCTGTGTCCGGCGCAGTGGCGATCATCGGGCACGTCGATACCTCCAAGGCGCATCGGTCCGCCCTCGGCGAATCGATGCGAGTCGTATCCAACACCAACGCGCATAGCGACGCCACGATCAGTCATGAACGCACACTCGCAATCGAATCAGCGTGCACGTCACGCCGCTGCGCTTGCGGCGGGAACCGCGGCGCTCTGCCCCGGCAAGATGCTGTAATCCTGACGACGACGCGCAGGCGTGAAGCCGGCGTCAACAATCAGGTGCTCGATCTCGTCGGTGGTGGTGCGATGCGTCGTATTCGCCGCCGACACCACATTCTCTTCGATCATGAGCGACCCAAAGTCATTGCAGCCAAACCGCAGCGCCATCTGGCCCACCTTCATGCCCATCGTGACCCAGCTCGACTGCAAGTTGGGCACGTTATCGAGCACAATGCGCGAGATGGCTACCGTGCGCAGATACTCCTGCGAATCAGTGCGTGGCATGTGCGACAAGGTGGGCGTGTTCTCCGGCTGCAGCGGCCAGCAGATGAACGCCGTGAATCCGCCGGTGCGCGCCTGCACTTCGCGCACACGCTGCAAATGCTCAATGCGTTCGGCCAGCGTTTCACCAATGCCGTACATCATGGTGACCGACGTTTTCATGCCGGCCGCATGCGCCAACTCCATGATCTCCAACCAGCGATCAGCGCCGGCCTTTTTCGGGGCGACCTGATCACGCACGCGCTGCACCAGAATCTCGCCGCCGCCGCCGGGAATGGAGTTGAGCCCCGCCTGCTGCAGCTCACGAATCACATCGGTGGCATCCATGCGAAAGCGTGTCGCAAAAAAATCGACTTCGCTGGGCGAAAATCCGTGGATGTGAATGGGGTGGTACGTTTTGATGTAGCGCAGCAAATCGAGATACCACTCAAACGGGATGTACGGATTGTGCCCGCCCTGAATGAGAATCTGCTGCCCGCCCAATGCTTTCGTTTCTTCGATTTTTTCGCCGATCTGTTCGAACGACAGCGTGTAGCCTTCGCCGTGTTTGGGACGACGATAGAACGCGCAGAAGCCGCAGTCGGCCACACACACGTTGGTGTAGTTGATGTTGCGGTCTACGATGTACGTGACCACACCATGTGGATGCAGCGCTTCGCGCCGACGATCGGCCTCAAGGCCGAGTTCGAGCAACGGTGCGTTCGTGTAGAAATCGAGCAAGTCACGCATGCAAAACTCCGATGGCAGCCATCAAGCTGCCGGGAGGAAAGCCAGTGAACCGTCGGGAACACGTCCCGCGACCACCAGCCGTCTGAAAAACTCGGTGAGACCAGCCAGGTGCGGATACGACAGGCGATAGTCCAATCCCGAAAGATAATCGAGACAGCGATCGCGCCCTACGCCACTTGAAGCAGCCGCCTGCTCCGCGAGCGTGGGCAAGTTGTTGAGCCCCCAGTCGCGCGAGGCGAGCAGCGACGCGTGGGCGGCCATGCTCGCGTGCACTGGTGTGCTCCGCTGCGCGACCCAGACGGCAAACACGAACGGCAACCCGGTCCATGATTTCCACACGTCGCCCAGATCGTAGCGATATGGGTACATCGCGGGCCATGGTCCATCCTGCTCGGCTGCATCGTGCAAACGCAGCGCCGCGTCTCCAATGACCAGTCGTGCGTCGTGCGGCTCTTCAGCAAAGCGTGCGATGTCGCCCATTTCCGCGTCTCCCGGTACAAACTCCGGGCGCGCTTTCCACACGTGCGTGAACAACAACTCGAGCAAGTTCACACTCGTGAGACTGCTGCGACTGACCAGCACACGCGCACCGCTCAGGTCAGCGGCTGGTTTGCGACTGAACAGCATCACACTTTGCACCGGGCCATCGCACGAAATCGCAAGTTCCGGGAGCAACAGATAGCGCTGTGCATCACGTGCGTACTCCACAGCTGACACCACACTCAGATCCAGATCGCCACGCGACATGCGATCATTCAGCGCCGTGGGTACGCCGTTCACCAACTCGCCATCGAGTGCGACGAGGCCACGATCAATGGCCCCGTACACGGGATAACAGTTGATATACGGAATGCGTCCAATGCGCAGCACGATCTGCCTCGGTTACGCGGTCGCGAGTTCGGTGGCGGCGCCGGTATCAGCACCGTCAGTTGAACCCGTGTCTTCGGGGCCAAACACGCGCAGCACTTTGTAGAACGAATCGCGCTCCGCCGGTACCTTGCCCGCACCACGAATGAGTGACAACAACGCGGGCAGTGTCATACCCTGCGGTGTCGTTGCGCCCACCGCGTGATAGATCTTCTCGCGCACCACGGTGCCTTCAATGTCGTTCACGCCAAAGTGCAACGCGGTCTGTGTGACAAACGGCGTGACCATGATCCAGTGCGACTTGATGTGCTCGATGTTGTCGAGATACAAACGGCCTACGGCAAGGTTGCGCAGATCATCAAAGCCGGTAGACGACGTACCCTTTCGGCCCAACTTCTCGCCGAGCGCGTTGTCATCCGGATGGTAGGCGAGCGGAATATAGGCAAGAAACCCGCCCGTTTCGTCCTGCAGATCACGCAGCATTTTCAAGTGCGCCATGCGGTCTTCGATCGTTTCCACATGACCATAGAGCATGGTGCAGTTTGTGCGAATACCGAGCGTGTGCGCCGTGCGATGCACGCCGATGTAGTCGGCGCCGCCAAGCTTCTTGTCGGCGATCTCGTCGCGCACGGCTTCGCTGAACGTTTCGGCGCCGCCGCCTGGCATCGTATCGAGGCCGGCTTCACGCAGCGCGATCAGCACATCGGCCCACGACATTTTTTCAATGCGCGCGATGTGCGCAATCTCGACCGCCGTGAGCGCCTTGATGTGCACATGCGGCAGTTTCGCCTTGAGCGCACGAAACATGGTGGTGTAGTACTCGAGACCCGTCTGCATATCGAGACCACCCACAATGTGAAACTCGCGCGTGATCCCGTTGGCCGCCTGTTCTGCTTCGGCCATCACCTGCTCAAGCGAATAACGATACGCGCCGGCTTCCTTGGGCAGACGCGCGTAGCCACAGAACACACACGTCTTGCGCAGCACGCAAATGTTCGTGGGGTTGATGTGCTGATTCGCGGCGAACGTGACCTGGTCACCGTGACGCGCTCGATTCGCGGCGTCGGCCATACTGCCAACGCCGAGCAGATCAGGCGAGCGGAACAACGTCACGCCGTCGGCCTCGGTCAGGCGCTCGCCGCGGCGCAGCTTCTCGCCAATGGGCCGAAGCGCCGGATCCCGAAGTTTGGTTAGATCGAAGTCAACAACCTGCGGCATGCGATACTCCCCAAGAGCCGCGGCGCAAAGCGCGCGCCGCGTGGACATCGCGCGCGATCAGTCGTGCCAGCGTCTGAGGGCGAGCGTGGTATTGTGCCCACCAAAACCCGAGCTGTTGCTGATGGCGATTTCCAGCTCGCGGCGCGTGGGCACATTAGGAGAATAGTCGAGATCGCACTCTGGATCCCGAGTCTCCTGATTGATCGTAGGTGGCACCACCTGATCGCGCAGCGCCAGCGCACAGGCAACCATTTCGACCGCCGCGGTGGCGCCGAGCATGTGACCGTGGCACGACTTGGTGGAGCTCACCGTTAGCACATCCGCGTGCTCGCCAAACACGGCGCGAATGGCGCGCGTTTCGTTCGGGTCATTTAGCGGTGTGGACGTGCCGTGCGCGTTCACGTACTGCACGTCGCTCGGCGCGATGCCACCGTCTTCGATGGCGCGTCGCATGGCGCGCTGCAGCCCTTCGTGATCTTCGCGCTGTCCGGTGAGATGATACGCGTCTCCGGTGGCACCGTAGCCGATGATTTCGCCGTAAATGCGTGCGCCGCGGCGCTGGGCGTGGCCGAGCTCCTCAAGAATGAGAACGCCAGCGCCTTCGCCGAGCACAAATCCGTCACGCTGCGCATCGAACGGCCGGGATGCACGCGCCGGGTCGTCATTGCGTGTGGACAGCGCGGTCATGTTGGCAAAGCCGCCAATGGCCATGGGCGAGACCGCCGCTTCGGAACCGCCGGCAATCATGACGTCTGCGTCTCCGTACTGAATGGTCCGGAACGCGGTGCCGATGGCGTGACCGCCTGTGGCGCACGCCGACACGGTGGCAAAGTTTGGTCCGCGTGCGTTGTAACGCATGGAGACTACGCCGGCCGCGATGTCGGAAATGAACATGGGTACGAAGAACGCCGAGATCTTGCTCGGACCACGATCGCGCAGCATGTCGTGCTGTTCTTCGAGCGTACGGATGCCACCAATGCCGGAACCGATAATGACGCCGGTCTGATTGGGATCGTAGCCGCCGCCGTCGAGGCCCGCGTCGACCATGGCCTGCACGGATGCGGCCATCGCGTACTGTGTGTACAAGTCGGAGCGACGCGCTTCCTTGCGATCCATTGCAAGGAGCGGGTCAAATCCTTTGACCTCACACGCGAAACGCACCGAAAAATCCGAGGCGTCAAAGTGCGTGATTGGTGCGGCGCCTGACACGCCATCGAGCAAACCCTGCCAGGTCGTCGCCACGTCGTTACCGACGGGCGTGACGGCTCCCAGTCCCGTGACGACGACCCGTCTTCGCATCAACCAGCGACCTTCGCCTCGAGATAAGCGATGGCGTCGCCGACCGTGCGCAACTTCTCAGCATCTTCATCCGGAATGTCGATGTTGAATTCCTTCTCGAACTCCATCACGAGTTCGACGATGTCGAGCGAATCAGCACCCAGATCTTCAATGAAGCTGGCCTCAGGCGTGAGCTTCTCGAGTTCGACGCCGAGTTCCTTCTGGATGATGTCCTTGATCTTCGCTTCGTGCTCCGCCATGGGAACGGTTCCTCGTGTATGTGACAGGAAGGTGAACGCGGAAAGTTAGTCTCAGAGCAGCGTCTGAGGGAGGTGTAAAGGTGCTTTGATGCCCGCTTTGGGCGACTACATGGCGAGGCCGCCGTCCACCACGAACACCTGTCCCGTGATGTACGAGGCCTGATCGGAGACAAGGAACGCCACCATTCCGGCGATGTCCTGCGGCGTGCCCAGTCGCTCCAGCGGAATACTGGCCGACAACGCCGCCTTGGCATCGTCTGGCAGCGCTGCCGTCATGTCTGTCGCGATGTACCCCGGTGCGACAACATTGGCGAGCACGCCGCGCGAACCCAGCTCTTTGGCCAGTGATTTCGTCAAGCCGATCAAGCCGGCCTTGCTCGCGGCATAGTTGGTCTGGCCCTTGTTGCCCATCAGGCCGACCACGCTAGCCAGATTCACGATGCGGCCGCTGCGACGCTTCATCATGCCGCGACTTGCCGCGCGACAGGTGGCGAAGGCGCCGCGCAAGTTGGTGTTGATCACGGCGTCCCAGTCATCGTCCTTGAGACGCATAATGAGATTGTCGCGCGTGAGGCCCGCATTGTTGACGAGAATGTCGAGCTGGCCGAAATCGCGTTCCACGTGTTCGATGAGCGCGGTACACTGCGCCACCTCGCCCACGTCGGCAGCGTAACCACGCGCCGTGACGCCGTGCGCGGCCGCGATTTCTGCGGCGGCCGCTTCCGCACGCGGTGCGTCACGACCCGTTACGGCAACGTGCGCGCCCGCGGCGGCCAATGTTTCGGCAATTGCACGGCCAATACCGCGCGTGGATCCGGTGACGAGTGCCACGCGGCCCGTGAGATCAATGCGCATGCGTGGCTCCCATGGACGCGCACAGTTCGAGCAGTTTCTCCACGTCGGGAAGCGTGCCGACGCTCATCGTTTTGATTTCTGGAGCGATGCGACGCGCGAGGCCCGACAACACACTGCCGGTGCCGAGTTCAACGAACAGCGCGTCCGGGTACGTGTGCGCGAGGTTCTGCATCACGGTGGTCCATTGCACGGGCGCCGTGAGTTGCTGCACGAGCAGCGGTAGCGCCGCCGCGGCCGATGTCACGGCGGTGCCGTCAACATTCGCAAATATCGGAATGTTCGGATCGTGCATGTGCGCGCTTTCGAGCACGGCGCGCAGTCCGGCAACTGCCGGTTCCATGAGCGGCGAATGAAACGCACCACTGACCGGGAGTGGCAACGCGCGTTTTGCACCGGCCGCTTTGGCAAGTTCGCTGGCGCGTTCTACACCCGACGGTTCACCGGAAATGACGACTTGCTCCGGGCTGTTGAAATTAGCCGGGACCACCAGCGCCGATTCGCGCGTAGCCTGCTCGCAGATATCGTTGATGGATTGCGACATGTGGCCAACAATCGCCGACATCGCGCCCGGTCGCGACCGGCCCGTTTCAAACATCAGCTCACCGCGACGACGCACAACGCGCGCCGCGTTAGCCAGGTCAAACGCACCGGCCACGTGATACGCCGAAAACTCGCCAAGCGAGTGACCGGCGGCCGCGCGCACGAATGGTGACAGCGCGTCACCAACCATCGCCCACACGGCAGCGCTGTGCGCCAGGAGCGCAGGCTGTGCGTTCAGTGTACGCGTGAGTTCGTCGGCCGGCCCTTCGAACGCGAGCGAGGAAATGGGAGCGCCTGTGGCCTGATCAACCGTCTCGAAGGCATCGCGCGCGGCCGACGACGCGTCAAACAGATCGCGTCCCATGCCAACTTTCTGCGAGCCCTGCCCCGGAAGCAGCAGTACAATATCCATGCAGTGCCTACCTCAGATCGTTAGAGAAGCGTCGAGGCGTGCGCTCAGAAGCGCACTACCAGCGAGCCCCACGTAAAGCCAGCGCCGAACGCGGCGAACAAAACCAACGTGCCTTCCGGAACAAGTCCCTGCGATCGCGCGTCGGCCAACGCAATCGGAATCGACGCAGCGGATGTATTGCCAAATCGATCGACGTTTACAAAAAAGCGCGACATATCAATGCCGGCGTGTTTCGCCGTGGCTTCGATGATGCGCATGTTCGCCTGATGCGGAATGACAAGATCGATGTCGGCTGGCGTGAGCTTGGCCATGTCGAGCGCGCGATCGGTGGCATCGGCCATGGAGCGTACGGCGTGTTTGAACACTTCACGTCCTTCCATGCGCACATACTGTCTGCGTTCTTCGTACACCTTGTCACTGAATGGTTCGGCCACGCCCCCGGCCGGTCGCCACAACAGATTGAACAAGTTGCCGTCGCTGCGGCCGTAGCTCGACAGAATGCCACGCTCGCGTGTGTCGCCTTTGGGCAACGTTTTTGTGCTGCGAATAATGGTGGCGCCTGCACCATCGCCAAACAGCACACACGTGTTACGATCGGTCCAGTCGACAATCGTGCTCAGCACTTCGGCGCCGATCACGAGTACGGTTTTTGCCATGCCCGTCGCGATCAATCCTTCGGCAACCTGCGCGCTGTACAACCAGCCGCTGCACGCCGCGCCGAGATCGAACGCCATGGCTCGGCCGGCACCAAGCGCCGCCTGCACTTCCACGGCTGTCGCCGGCAACAAGTGATCGGGTGTCGCCGTGCCGAGCACAATGACATCGATTTCACCGGCTGACACGCCGGCCTCCGCCATCGCGATGCGCGACGCGGCAGCGGACAAATGCGTGAGTGTTTCGTCGGGATCGGACACATAGCGTTGTCCGATACCGGTCCGCTCACGAATCCACGCGTCGTTGGTATCGAGGCCGTTCTTGGCCAGATCGTCGTTCGTGACGGCGCGGCGCGGCACGGCGTAACCCGTGCCGGCGATGTAGGCGATAGGACGCTTCACGCGGCAGTTCCCGTCGGGGCGGTGGTGCTGTTCGGAACAGTGTCGGCAAGCCGACGACGAATGTGCGCCGTCATATCGGAATCGTGCGCGCGCTGCGCGACACGAATCGCATTTTTGATCGCTTTGGGCGAGCTCTTGCCGTGAGAGATGATGCTGACGCCGTTGACACCGAGGAGCGGTGCGCCGCCGTACTCGTCGGCGTCGAGCTGATGCAGACCGCGGCGCAGTTCCTTGCGATCAAGGCCGGCGTGTGATGCGACCATGCCAATAAGCGTAGGCGCGAGCGCTTCGTAGAACTTGAGCAGCACGTTGCCAACAAATCCGTCGCACACGACCACATCGATTGGCCCGCGATCACAGGTGCCAGTGGCCATGTCGCGCCCTTCCACATTGCCAATAAAGTTGAGCCCGGACTGCAGCAACAACTGATGCGCCTCTTTCACCACGGCGTTGCCCTTCTCCGGCTCTTCACCAATGGACAGCAAGCCGATGGCCGGCGTCGCGCGACCAAGCAAATCCTGCGCGTACGTGGCGCCAATGCGCGCGAACTGCACGAGTTCAAGCGCGGAGCAATCCACGTTCGCGCCAGAGTCCAGCACCAATACGGGCTGGTGTGCCGTGGGAAAGATCGTGCCGATCGCCGGCCGCGTGAGTCCCGCGTGCAGCTTGAGCAACACCGTGGACGCGGCCATTTGCGCGCCCGTGTTTCCGGCGGACACAAACGCGTCCGCCTGGCCTTCGGCGACGCGTCGCAGCCCTACCGACATGGAGCTATTCGGCTTGCTGCGCAGCACGGCGGCCGGCTTGTCGGTCATGCTCACGACGTCCGGCGCTTCCACAATGACGATGCGATCGCGCAGATGCGCAAGCGACGCCAACTCGCCGGCCACGAGGGCAGCGAGTTGCGATTCTATGACAGCCGTCGGACCGACGAGCTGAATCTCGAGAGGGGCCGGCAGCTCCGCGAGCGCCAGAAGCGCGCCCGCCACGGGGGCCTGAGGGGCAAAATCTCCCCCCATGGCATCCACGCAGATGCGCGCCAAGACTTACGCTTCCTGAGCGGCCACTCGCTGCTCACCGGCATAGTACCCGCACTCCAGGCACACGCGGTGGGGGCGCTTCATCGTGCCGCACTGCGGGCACGTCTGGATCACGATCGCCGGCGCGATCTTGTGCGTGTTGCGCGCGCGCTTTTTGCGCTTTGAGGTGCGGCGCTTTGGTACGGCCATGGGAAAACCCTGGAAAAAAGATCGAAGAACAGCGGATCAAGACGACGAATCGCGCAACGCGCGTAACGCATCCCACCGCGCATCCGTGGAACTCGTGCTGCACGCACAGGTTACCACGTTACGGTCGACACCACACATCGGACACAGCCCTGCACAGTCGGGCCGGCAGGTGACAAACGCCGGTACCGCCAACACCCACGCTTCCCGAACTGCCGGTCGCAGGTCGATGGTGCGCGCGCCCGCGTCAAGTGGGAACACGTCATCTTCCTCGGCGTCGTCCAGATCCCGCTCCGCAAACAAGGCCGTGACCTCATCGGTCACATCTGTTGACGTATCGGTCAGGCAACGTCGGCAGCCCACGATCGTGGAGCCCGTGAGCTGTCCTGCAAAATAAAATCGGCCCGGGCCGGCCGCCGAAAGGCGACCGGTGACGTGCACCCCATCTGTGGGGAGCACGTCGCCCTCTTCCCAAATCGAATCGGTACTGGTCAGGACGCCATCGACGGCCTGGGCACCGGACTCAATCGTACGAATGTCAAAGTACAGCATAGCCCGTAAAGTTAGGGCCTTCATGCGCTTGAGACAAGGGGAGGCCGCGCCGAAAGCCCCGCCTCAGACCGTTTCCAGCCCGGCGAAAAAGAAGCCGGCTTCGATCTGCGCGTTTTCGTCGGAATCGGACGCATGAATCGCGTTCCGGCCCTTCGATTCCGCATACAGCTTACGCACCGTGCCCTCGGCCGCTTCGGCCGGATCGGTTGCGCCAATCACCGTACGCAGCGTGGCCACCGCGTCGTCGCGCTCGAGCAGCATGGGCATGCACGGGCCACTGGCCATGAACGACACCAGTTCGTCGTAGAACGGACGCCCCTTGTGTACGGCGTAGAACGCGCCCGCCTGCGCGGTGCTCAGGTGCAGCACGCGAGCGGCCTTCACGGTGAAGCCGTGCTTCTCGAGCAGCGCGAGAATGAGGCCAGCCTTGCCGGCGCCAAAGGCGTCCGGCTTGATGATCGTCAGAGTATGTCGTCCAGCCATGATCAGGATCCGATGAGCTTGCGAACGATGTCACCTCGCGTGAGGAATCCCACGAGCGTGCCGTCCCGGACAACCGGAACGCGTTCGACGTCTTTGTTGAGCATCAGGGACGCAACTTCCGCGAGCGGTTGGTGAGGCGAGACGCACAGCACCTGTCGTGTCATCACATCACGCACCGTTCGCCGGCTTGCGGCCGATGGCGGCCCACTGGGCTGTCCACCAGCACGAGGAAGGTAATGACTCAGCAGGTGTCGCAGCAGCTCCCGTTCGCTGAGCAGGCCGATTACCCGGTTTTGCTCGTCCACCACGGGGAGCGTGCTGACCCCAGCGCGACGCATGTCCATGACCGCCGCCCGAAGCGGTGTGTCCGCCCCGATCGAGCGCGGCCGAAGCGACATCACGTCGCGCACGGTGAGCTGCGGCTCGATCGCGACCTCCTGCCAGCCCGAGGCGGCCATCAAGGCCTCGGCCGAGTGCGCCGCCTCAAACGAGTGCACCGCCCCGGGACGCGCGAGCAGCTGGCCGAGCGCACTCACCACCTGCAGGTGTCGGGCCGCATCTTTCCGTGGCGCCACCACAACGGCAACGACACGTGCACACTGCGTGTCTTCGCCGTCACCGAGTTCGCGACACACCGGTTTGGCCGCCACACCAACGGCTAACGACAACGCGGCCACGGCATCCGTGCGATAATGCAGCACGAAACCGCGACCGCGAAATCCCACAACATCTTCCGTGCGCGCTTCTTCAATGCGCTCACGCAACCGATCCGGATCGGCCACGGCGCCGTCGGATTCCAACGCAGACACCAACGCAAAACCGGCGTCGGCGAGTGTTGTCGCTGCGAGCGGCACGACGCAGCGCGCAGGCGACAACAGTTCCGTGAGCAACACGAGTCAGTTCCGTACGCGACAGCGCGAGGTTACTTGAGTCGCGCGCTGATCAACTCCACGAAATCCACCGGACGCTGCGCAACGCCCATGCCGGCCGCCTTGAACGCATCAATCTTTTCGGCCGCCGTTCCCGACGAACCGGAAATGATCGCGCCCGCGTGACCCATACGGCGTCCCGGCGGTGCGGTCTGACCGGCGATAAAGCCAACCACTGGCTTCTTCATGTTGTCCTTAATGAACTGCGCGGCTTCCTGTTCATCGGTGCCACCGATTTCACCCATCATCGCGATCGCCTTGGTGTTCGGATCCGCTTCGAACGCCGCGAGACAATCGATGAAGTTCGTGCCGTTAATCGGATCACCACCAATGCCAACGCACGAACTCTGACCAATGCCAGCACGCGTGAGCTGATGCACGATTTCGTACGTAAGCGTACCAGAGCGGCTCACGATACCAACGTTGCCCGGTGTGCAGATGCGGCCCGGAATGATGCCCACTTTGCTTTCACCCGGTGTGATCAGACCCGGGCAGTTGGGGCCAAGCAAGCGTGCGCCGTGTTCCTTCACAAACGGATACACGCGCGTCATGTCGAGCACGGGTACGCCTTCCGTGATGCAGACGATCAGCTTGATGCCAGCGGCCGCCGCTTCCATGATCGCGTCAGCCGCGAATGGCGGCGGCACGTAAATCACAGACGTATTCGCACCCGTGGCAGCAACGGCAGCGTGCATCGTATCAAAGATCGGTACGCTGTCTTCGAACTTCTGACCACCCTTGCCTGGAGTCACACCGCCAACAACGCGCGTGCCGTACTCCATCATCTGCTTGGCGTGGAACGAGCCGTCGCGGCCCGTGATGCCCTGCACGATGAGCGTGGTGTTCTTGTCGATGAAGATACTCATTAGGCTGCGCCTCCCTTGGCCAGCGCGACCGCGCGCTGCACTGCTTCGTCCATGTCGGAGGACGCCGAGAAGCCGTTGTCCTGGAGAATCTTCATTGCGATTTCTTCGTTCGTGCCGGTCAGGCGAATCACGATCGGTACCTTGAGCGGATTCTGCTTGGTGGCGGTGACAATTCCGTTGGCTACGTCATCGGTGCGCGTGATGCCGCCGAAAATGTTGAACAGGATGCACTTCACATTCGGATCCGACGTGATGATGCGCAGTGCATTCACGACCTTCTCCGGATTTGACGATCCGCCGATATCGAGGAAGTTGGCCGGATCCCCGCCGTAGTGCTTGACGAGATCCATCGTGGCCATGGCGAGACCGGCACCGTTCACGATGCAGCCGACATCACCATCCAGCTTGATGAACGTGAGATTGGCGTTGCGCGCGTCCACTTCGCTTGGCGCTTCGCTCGACTCGTCGCGCAGTGCGGCGATGTCGGGACGACGATCCAGTTCGTTGTCGTCGATGACCATCTTGCCGTCAACGGCGATGAGCTCGTTGTTCGGCGTGACGACCAGCGGATTGATTTCTGCGAGCGAGCAACCGGCGTTCACGAACGCCGTGTAGAGCTGCTGCATGATCTTGGCGGCAGCGCGCGCGAGCTTCGCGTCAGCGTACAGAAAGAAGCCCATGCGCAGGGCTTCGAACGAGAGCAAACCGTAACGCGGATCAACCGGCAGGTACAGGATCTTTTCTGGCGTGCTCGCGGCGACTTCTTCAATGTCGATACCGCCTGCAGCGCTCACCATGAACACCGCCTTCTTCGTGGCGCGATCCACGATAATGCCGACGTACGCTTCGGACGCGATATCAGCGGCTTCGGTGACGAGCACCTTCTCCACCGTGAGTCCTTTGATATCCATACCGAGAATGGCCTGCGCCTTTTCTCGCGCGTCAGCGGCCGTCTTGCAATACTTGACGCCGCCCGCCTTGCCGCGGCCGCCAGCGTGCACCTGCGCCTTCACCATTACCGGCACGCCGTATTCCGTGGCGATGGCCTCGGCTTCAGCAGCCGTACGAGCGATGCGACCTGGCGGGATCGGCACGCCGGCCGCCCGCATCAGCTCTTTCGCTTGATATTCATGTAAATCCACGCGTTCTCCGATTTTCGGGGGTGTCAACCAGCTTTCAATGCTACGTAGAGGCGCGGTTCAGGGGCAAGCCGCGCGGCACTACCTAGGGCACTCGGCCCAATACCAGGCCGAGACTATCAAAGGTTGCGCCGAAGCGCGTCCAGTCACTCTGGCGAAGCGCGTCGCGCATCGCGTCGTACAATCGGGCGGATTCGGCCTGTCGGGCCGCTTCAGACTGCGTTCGCCAGGACCCTGCAGTGGTCGGTACGGTCTCGGGCGCAAAGAGTGCATCAAGGGAAGCACCGGTTACCACTCCGGAATCGGTGCTGACGGCAACGGCAATGAGGTGCTGGCCCGCGGCATCGGCGGCATACGCTGGTCGCAGGAGTGACACGCGTCCGTCGCGCACGCGCACGCGGGCCGCGCCGAGCTGTGTGGGGCCATCGGATTCACTTCGTGTACGCGCGGCCGCACTATCGAGCCGTGTCGAAATCTGTCCGCGCAGCGCACTCCACCGAGGAAACGGCTCCTCGAGCGCATGCCATCGACTGGCGCGAATAAATCCGCCAGCGGCCTCGAACACGCCCACCAGTTGATCGGCGTCGTTCACGAGCGGCAGCGCCCAACTGATGGCATCGCGTGACGGTCCCGCCGTTGCCACAGGATACGGCGCGACACCGGGCAGGCTGTCTGGGAGGAAACGCGCAATGTGGCCGGTACGGCGTGAGCCAACGCGAGCGAACGCGCGCATCTGCGCCATGGCACCGTCTGTAGCAATCGGCAGTTGTTGACGCAGCGACATGGGCAGCAACTCCGGCTTGACGAGCAGCGTGGGAACGCGCGCAAACCAGGTCTTCGCAACAGCATCTGGTGCGTCTGCTGGTACAAAACGGACGCGGCCAGAGTGTGCGTCAACGAGGGCTGTGGCCGCATGTCGGAAGTAGCTGCGAGGCGCGCCTGCGAGCTGAAAGCGCACGCTCAGCGGATAGTACTCTGACGCGCTGTATAGCTCGATCGCCCACAACAACACACCGCTATACACGATCGGCGTAATCGCCTCGCTCTGCGCGAGCGTCGGCGCGAGTCGTTGGACACGCGCCCGTACATCGCGGTGCAGCACAACGGCGATCTCCTCGTCGAGCTCATCACGCGACAACAGCGACACATCGCGCGTGGCCCACGCGTGGGCGAGTCGTGATCCCCAGCCATTCAAGGACGCTGCCGGTACGCGGCGATCGGCAAACGGATCCGCGCCGATTGCACCCAGCGCATCATCGCCGGGAAGCTCGAGCAAACCATCGCCGGATACTACGCGATGATCCGTAAACCCGGGCGCGATGAGCGGCTCGGCCACGGCGCCGCTTCCCACCGCGCGGTGTCGCGCGAGGATTGGCGCGCCGCGATTGTCCGCGATGGTTCCAGGAATCACACGTACATCCCACACCGGCGTGAGCGATGTGGTGCGCGTGATCAACACGGCCTCGGGGCCGCTCGGCCCAGACTGCCACGCGGGCGGAATCAGTACGGTCAGTGGCGACTCTGCCCCACCGCGTACGCTGTTGAGCACCTCGGCATCCCAGAGCACCGTCGAGCGCGCCGGGTCGATCGATGTGCCCAGCGCGAGAGAATCTGTGGGTGCGTCTGCCGCGATGACGTTCACACCCTCGACGTTGTAAGCTCGGCGAGTGTAGATCGATCGCGTCCCGATGTAGTCGCGATCACGTGTGTCTGCGCTACCCACCCAGTCGTTGCTGGCGACAACGCCGGGGCCCGCCTGACGCAGCACGAGCGCGGCAACAATGACCACCGTGACCGTGACAAACGCAGCCCGCACCTGGCCGATCCATCCCGCGCGCAACACAATCAGCGCGGCGGCAAAGGTGCCGATGGCCAGCACCAGATCGATGCGCGATGTGTAGCGATGATCGACACGCGTGAACAACCCGTCGAATCCGCTGCCCCACAACAGCAGTTCGTACGCGTCGAGTCGGTAGCTCCAGGCGAGCAACATGAGCACGAGCGCGCCCAGCGTGGTGAGATGCCGGCGGACGTGTGTTGTTGAAACGACCTGTCGTCCAACGAGGCGCAGATCACGCGTCAGTGCATACAGCACCGTGATCAATGCGGTGATCGCAACGATCGCTACAAGTGTCCAGGTGTACAGCGCTGTTTCAAACGGCAGCCAGTTCACATAGAAGCCGAGATCACGCTGGAAAAATGGCTCGTACTCTGAAAACGGTTCTGCGCGCCAGGCGTTGCTGAGCAGTGTCCAGTCGTTCAGCGGCAATGTGAGTGCCATGCCGAGCAGTGCCGAGGCCGCCAGCGTGACCACGAGCAAACGTTGCGCGGGCACGACTTCCGTCACTTCGAGATCGCCGACTCGTGTTGGTACGGCGATCTCGCGAATCGTGCGGCGAACCGCCCACAAGTTTGCAAAGACGAACGCGCTGCCGAGCAGCCACGCGCCTCCTTTGAGCAGCAACACGGACAGCAGTTTGTCGCGCCAGATGGCGCTGGCGCCGAGGGCGGCGTACCACGCCTGATCGACCATCACCGCGCTCAGCGAGCGGCCGATCAACAGCGCAATCGCAAGCGTGGCAACAACAGCAATCAGCCCAAGGCGTCCGCGAATCATGCGGTGGTCAGTGTGTGCTTGGCGACGGATCGACGCCGCGCGCGCGGAGCCAGTCTTCGAACACCGCGCGGATTTCTGCCAGTCGGGCTTCGGAGCGCGCCTCAAAGCGCATGACGAGCACGGGCTGCGTGTTCGAGGCGCGAATCAGTCCCCAGCCATCACCAAACAAGACGCGAATGCCGTCCACATCAATCACGTCGTAGTGGGCGCTGAAGTGCGCAATCGCATCAGCTACAATTCCGAACTTGAGGGCGTCGTCGGTGTCCACGCGAATCTCCGGTGTGGAGACAAACGCGGGGACATCAGCGAGCAGCTCATCCACGCGCTGGCCGGCATCATCGAGAATGCGCAGCAAACGCGCCGCCGCGTAGAGTGCGTCGTCGTGGCCGTAGAAGCTCTCTTCAAAGAACATGTGACCCGACATTTCACCAGCGATCGGTGCGTGGGTCTCTTTCATCTTGTCCTTGATGAGCGAGTGTCCTGTCTTCCACATCACTGGCACACCACCAGCGGCTGTGATCGCGTCGCTCAGCGCTTGCGAACACTTGACATCAAAGATGATGGACTGACCTTTGCCGGTTCGTGCAAGCACATCGCGCGCGTAGAGAATCAGCAGATGATCGCCCCAGATGATCGACCCCGACCCGTCCACAATACCAATGCGATCACCGTCGCCGTCAAACGCGACGCCGAGTTCCGAGCCGGTGCGCTTCACCGCCGCGATGCAGTCGGCGAGGTTCTCCGGTACGGTGGGATCGGGATGATGATTGGGGAACGTGCCGTCACTTTCGGTGAAGAGGCCCGTTGCCTCAACGCCCAATCGGGTGAAGAGCGCGGGCGCGACCACGGCGGCGGCACCGTTTCCGCAGTCGTACACCATGCGGATCCGACGCGACAGCGGCCCGATTTTGGTGACAATGTCGTCGATGTATCGCTCGATCACATCGGTGCGACGCACCGTGCCGGTGGTGGCCGCATCGACCGCTGCCGATGTAGCGAGCGCGTAGAGCCGCTGGATGCCGTCGCCATGCAGCGAGGCGGCGCCCACGCAGATCTTGAACCCGTTGTACTCGGGCGGGTTGTGTGAACCCGTGATCTGAATACCGCCAACGACCGGTTCGTGATGCAGCGTCCAGTACATGAGTGGTGTCGGTACCACTCCAATGTCGACCACATTTCGGCCGGCCATTGTGAGCCCCTTCACCAGCGCGTCACGCAACGCGTCTCCACTGGGGCGATTGTCACGACCCACGACTACCGCGCCGTTGATGCCTCGCTCGGTGAGCAGCGCTGCAAAGCCGCGACCGATTCCTTCGGCAACTTCGGTGGTGAGATCCTGCCCCACCACACCACGCACGTCATACTGCCGAAAGATCGAAGCACTGATTGCCATGCCGAACAACTCCGAGGTGGGAAACATGAGGAGGCCGAACGCATCGGCCCGAAGTTACATCGCCGATTGCGCCGCGGCCGACGAGACAAATGCTGACGGCGCCGCACCCATATGCCCATGCTGTGCCAAACGTGCCGCTGGCGTGGGCATGACGCCGAGCGCAAGCAACGTCACCACGCTCACCAGCAGCACTGCTGCGGAAAGCGCAGGCGTTTGCACCGGCATGGGCGCGCGATCGGCGCGCGGCCGATTGAACATGGACGCGATGGCGGTGAGGTAATAGCCTGCTGACACCACACTGGCGAGCACAAGAATGACGACCAGCACCGTTAGCGGTGCCGGTGCGGCGAGCGCGGCTTGCAACACGTACCACTTGGCAAAGAAACCGGCGCCGCCAGCGAGCGGGAATCCCAGGAACGCAAGCAGACACACGGCCATCGCCGCAGCAAGATGCGGACGCACGTGCCAAAGACCAGCGAGATCATCGATGGTGGTGGCGCGTTCGGCGCCTTCCGACACAACGCCGAGCACCGCGAACGCACCGAGTGTTGCAAGCGTGTAGGCCAGCAGATAAAAGACAACGGCCGCCGTGGCCGCCGGCGAATTGGCCAGTACGGCCACCAGCAGATAGCCGCTGTGTGCGATGCCCGAGTACGCGAGCATGCGCTTGATGTTGGGTTGCGCCAGCGCGACCACGTTGCCAACCACCATAGTTGCCGCGGCAAGCCACCAGAGCACGGGATGCCAATGTGCGATCGCAGGTGCGAGTCCTTCCACCATCACGCGTAACAGCATCGCGAACGCGGCGGATTTTACACAGGCCGCCATGAACGCCGTGATCGGAGACGGCGCGCCGTCGTACACGTCGGGCGTCCACAAGTGGAACGGAACGGCTGCCACTTTGAACGCCATGCCAACCAGCAACAACGCCACACCAAGCAGATAGATCGGCCCTGCTGGCGCGGCCGCGATCGACGCAAGCCGCGTGTCGCCCGACGCGCCGTACAGCAGCGCGATGCCGTAGAGCAAGAAGCCCGAGGAGAACGCACCAAGCAGGAAGTACTTGAGCGATGCTTCAGCGCTCCGGGCACTACTGCGATTGACACCCGCGAGCACATACACGGCGATTGACATCAGTTCGATGCCGATGAACAAGAACATCAGATCCCGCGCCGCGGTGAGAAACATCATGCCAATCAGCGCGAGCAACATGAGCACGGGCACTTCCGCCTGATACGCGCGTGTGCGCGCCTGCTCGGTGTCGAGCAGCGCGAGTGATCCCGCAGTTCCCAGCAAGAGGATCAGGTCCATGGCGTAGCGGAACCCATCACCCGCGAGGCGACCATCCAGCGTACCACCATCGCCGCGCATCCAGGCAAAAATCACAGACGCTGCGGTCACGCCAACAATTCCGATCGCGAACCGCGTGGTTCGGCGCGTGGGATTGGAGGATTCCCCGCCCCACGCGCTCACCAGCAAGAGCATCATGGCGCCGAGTGCCAGCGTGATTTCTGGCAGCAGCGCGTAGAGCAGCGCGCCCGGCAGTGCAAAGTCGGTCATCATACTGGCCCCCGAACACGGAGCACGAGCTCACTCGACGCCTTTTCCATTCGCTTCAACACAGGTTCCGGTGCCACACCAAGCCAGATCATCGCAATTGCGAACACGCCCATGACCGCCAGCTGGCGTCCACGGAGATCACGTAGCGTGCCATTGGCCGACACGTCGAGAGAGGAGAACAGCAATTTCTGCACCGCGCGCAAGGCGTACACCGACGCGAAGACCACGCCGCTCGTGGCGATGATCGCGAAGAGCGGCTGCGTGCGATAGCTCCCAAGCAGCACCAGGAACTCACCAACAAAACCGTTCGTGCCTGGCAGTCCAATCGTACTCAGCATGGAGAGTGTGAGCATGACAGCGAACAGGGGCATCACGCGCGCCAGACCGCCGAACGCATCAAGCCGGTCGGTACCGGCGCTTTCCTTCAGAAATCCGGCGAGCAGAAACAGCGCGCTGGTGGTGATGCCATGGTTCACCATGATCATGACGGCGCCTTCAACACTTTGCTGCGTCAGCGCGAACGCGCCCAGCATGATAAAGCCGAGGTGACTGATGCTCGAGTACGACAGCACTTTGCGCAGATCCGGCTGGACGATCGCAACGAGCGCGCCCCATACAATCGCGATGACGGATAGAATCAGTACGACGCTTTGTACGGTCTCGTGCATGACGGCGTCGGGAAACAGCGGCATTGCAAAGCGCAGCAGCGCGTACGTGCCCACCTTGAGTCCGAGCACCACGGCGCCGATTACGGGTGCTTCGAACTGCGCGTCCGGAAGCCACGTATGAAACGGCACCAACGCCGACTTGATCGCGAACGCGAGGAAAAATGCGGTGAACAGCCAGAGCTGAACATTCAACCCCAGCGAAAGCTGCAGCAGATCATCGAGATGCAGTGAGCCACTGCCGCCCATCACGTACAGTGCCACGATCCCAGCCAGCATGAGCATTGAGCCCAACATCGTGAGCATGACGTACTTGATCGCGGCGCGCGTTCGACCGGCCGAGCCCCAGATGCCGATGATGAAGTACATCGGGATCAGCATCAGCTCCCACGCCAGGAAGAACAGCAGCAGGTCGAGCGCCGCGAACACACCCACCAGTCCGCTGGTGAGCGCCAGCAGCAGTGCTCCGTAACTTGGCAGTCGCGACGTCACTTGATTCCACGTGGCGATCAGCGACAGCGGCATAAGCAACGTGGTGAGCACCAGCATCGGGAGCGAGATACCGTCAACGCCAAGACTGAGCTTCGCGCCAATATCCGGGAGCCATGTCCAATCCGTGCGCAGTTGCCAACCACTCGCGCTGGCATCGTACATGAGCCAGGCGAGCACACCGAGCACGGCTTCAAGCGTGAGCACGCCGAGCGTGAGCGCGCGTGCGTCCGGTCCACCGCTGCCCAGCGCGTCGGAGGGCAGCGCGTCGGCGTTTGCTGACGCGAGCCGTTCGCGGCCAAACACCAGCACCAGCGCCGCACCCACCAGTGGCCACAGCACTAACGCGGGAAGGATCCAGTTCGCGACACCCATGGAGATCAAAGAATCACGCATGGTCATCGCAGGGTGAAAGCGGCCAACAGCGCCAGCACACCGAGGGCGATCACCCACGCGTACCGTCCAACATCACCCGCACCGAGCGCGTCATGCGCCTGACCGGCGGCGCGTGACAGCATTTGTCCACCGGTCACGAACGCGCGATCCAGTCGCTCGTCGATCCCCTGCCACAACACGCGCGACGAGAATGCGCCGAGTGGCTGTACGACCGTGCGATCAAGGCCGGCATCCACACCGTACGCGTTCTCCAGCAATGCGCTCAATCCGTGCGACACGGGCGCGTTCTCTTTGTTGGGAACCGGCGAACGGAAGCGCGCAAACGCAAAGCCAATGCCCAACAGCGCAGTGATCACGGCGACAGCGACAAGCACAAGTTCGGTGTTGTGATCAAGATGCGCTGATCCCGCCAACACCGCCGACGATGCGCCAGTAACCGGCGCAAGCCAATCACTGAGCACATGCAGAGGGCCGAGCGGCAGCAACTCCGGCAAGTTGAGCCAGCCGCCGACGATGGTCAGCACCGCCAGCACAATCATCGGAATGGTCATCGTGGATGGTGCTTCATGCAAACCTCCCGCCGCGTGCTCGCCAGTGCGATTGGCACCGGTGAATGCGAGGAGCATCATGCGCGTCATGTAGATCGCGGTAAGCAGCGCGGTGAGAATGCCGAACCCGTAAATGATATACAACCAGGTGGCGCCCGGAACGCCAGCCAACGTAATCTCGGCCATCGGTGACGCGTGTGCGCGGCTGAAGACAGACGCGAGGATCTCGTCTTTCGAGAAAAATCCAGAGAGCGGAGGGACGCCGGCGATCGCGAGCGTCGCAATCCACATCACGGTGGACGTCACCGGCAGATACTTGCGCAGTCCGCCCATGTTGCGGAGGTCCTGCGCATCCTGCTCGTGCTCGTGCGCGTGATGATAGGCCGCGTGCATGGCATGAATCACGGCACCCGCGCCAAGGAATAGCAGCGCTTTGAAGAACGCGTGCGTCACAAGGTGAAACACGCCCGCTGCGTACGCGCCGGTGCCAACGGCCACGAACATGTAGCCAAGCTGGGAGACGGTGGAGTAGGCCAGCACCTTCTTGATATCCCACTGGCGAAGCGCGATGGTGGCCGCGAAGAGTGCGGTCACCGAGCCGATCAGCGCGACGAACAGCGAAACGTCAGGCGCGCCGGCAAAGATCGGCGCAGCACGTGCCACGAGATACACGCCGGCCGTCACCATGGTGGCCGCGTGAATGAGTGCGGACACCGGCGTGGGGCCCGCCATGGCGTCGGGCAGCCAAATGTACAGCGGAAGCTGCGCGCTCTTGCCCGCACACCCAAGAAAAAGAAACAGCGCCGCCGCCGTGAGTACGGCGGGCGCGGCCGCGGCGAGCGCCGAGTGCGCGCCCACGTAGTCCAACGTGCCGGTGGTGCTGAAGATCAGAAAAATCGCAACGAGGAATCCGAAGTCACCAATGCGATTGACAATGAAGGCCTTCCGACCCGCGTTCGCATTCGCGGTTTCATTGAACCAGAATCCGATCAGCAGGTACGACGCTAATCCCACGCCTTCCCAACCCACGAACATCACGGCGTAGCTTGAGCCAAGGACCAATACGAGCATCGCCGCCACAAACAGGTTCAGGTACGCGAAGTAGCGCGCGTAGCCTCCGTCTGTGGCCATGTAGCCCACCGAAAACACGTGGATGAGAAATCCAACGCCGGTAATGACGAGCGTCATCAGAATGGACAGCTGATCGAGCTGAATGCCCCAGTCGATCGCCAACGAACCCACCGGCATCCACGATGCGTAGGTACGAATGAAAGGCGTCGTGAGCTCTCCCGCACCGGTCATGCTGATGAAAATCGCCACCGCGAGCGCAAACGCCGCCAGCATCACCCCCGGCCCGACCAGCGTTGTGATGCCGCGTGTGCCCGCGAGTCGACGACCCGCGTCGATCTCTCGTTCATCAAACGTGCCGTTCGACGCGGTGAGTCGCGGCCAGAGCACTAGCGCGCCATTGATCAGCGCACCCAACAGCGGCAACAGCGGCAACAGCCACACCCACTCGGCAGCTGTGCCATTGAGCGGGTGCGCGAGCAAAGTCTGAGTGGCGGCCATCAGCGTCGCAGCAGCTTGAGGTTCTGCAAGTCCACAGCACCGAAGTGCCGGAACACTGAGATGACAATTGCCAGGCCAACGGCTGCTTCCGCGGCGGCAATGGTCATCACCATGATGACGAACACATGCCCGCCAACGCCGTGCAACTTTGCAAACGCCACGAATGACAGGTTCACCGCGTTCAGCATGAGCTCAACGCACATGAACAGGATGATGGCGTTCCGGCGCGTCAGCACGCCGACCACACCGATGCAAAAGAGAATCGCGGACACAATCAGCGCGTCGCCGATCATCATGCGCTGGCCCTCTTTTTCGCGAGCACAACGGCCCCGACAATGGCCACGAGGAGCAAGATTGAAGTGAGTTCGAACGCCAGCAAATACTCCGTGAAGAGCGACTCTGCGACGGGCGTGACGACGTTATCCGCCGCGGGCGACAGCTCCACGCCCGGCAGTGATTCTCGGCGGACGGCGAGCAGATTCGCGAACAGGCCGAGGCCCACAAGCCCCGCGGCGATTCGCGCCCCCGCTTCCCGCAAATCGGGCAGCTGATCCGGACGACCAAGATTGAGCAGCATGACGACGAAGACAAACACCACCATGATCGCGCCCGCATAGACGAGCACCTGCACTGCGGCCACGAACGGCGCGTCGAGCATCACGTACAGTCCGCTGAGCGCGAACATCACATTGACCAGCCACAGTGCTGCGGAGACCGGACTTTTGCGTGTGACGAACAACAACGCCGCACCGATAGCCATCAGCGCGAACAGATAGAACTGAAACTTGTAGAACGGCGTCATTCGCCCTTCGGGTCGGCGGGGTCCCAGAGTTCGCTCACCGGATGGGTCTGCGCGGTGAGGCGCTCCAGGTCATACACGAACGCTTCGCGCGAGAACTCCGCGTTCTCGTAGTGGCGCCCAAGATGAATGGCTTCTTCCGGACACACTTCCTGACAGTAGCCGCAGAAAATGCAGCGAAACTCATCGATTTCGAAAATCAGAGGAAAACGGTTTCCCTCTTCGTCTTCGCCTGGCACAAGCTTGATGCAGTTTGCCGGACACACAGTTGGGCACAGACCACACGCCACGCACTTGGCCTTGCCCGTTTCGTTCGTGAGCATGCGATGCGTGCCGCGCCAGCGCGGCGAGAGATCCCAGCGCTCTTCCGGGTACTGCATGGTGACCTTATGCGGATCAACCATGTGACGGAACGTATTGGCCAGTCCGCTCAATGTGGATCGGATGTAGCTGACCTGTTCAATCGGTCGTTCGAGAACCTTGACGCGGATTGCCATTAGTTTGTGACCTCGTCGGCGGCCGTTCCCGCACCAACAAGCGGCGGCTCGCTCTGATCCTGCGTTGCTTCGGCGACCGCGATGGTGCGCGCCGTGGGTGCACCCATTGCCATGCTGCGAGGGGCGGCCGAACGCGCCCGTCGGCGTGCCAGTTCTACCTGGCCAAGTCGTGCACTGGCGGGACTGAGCAACTTGCCCCGATCGCCCCACCAGAGCAGCACCGCACCAATCGCCAGGTTGAGCACCAGCAACGACAGGCTGAAGGGCACACCACGTGGTACGCCAAGGGCGTCGAGCGCCAGCGACGCGGCCGCGATCACAAGAATGTAGCCGAGTGCCAACGGCAGCATGATGCCCCAGCCGAGCGTCATCAGCTGATCGTAACGGAAGCGCGGCAGCGTCCAGCGCACCCACATGAACAGGAACAGGAAGAAGCCCGTTTTGGCTGCGAACGTTGCGAGTGTGGCCAGCGTCTTGATGACCGTGAACTCGCCCTGATTGTCCCACTGCGTGAATGGAATATCCCAGCCGCCAAAGAACAGCGCCGACATCAGACCACTCATCGTGGCCATGTTGGCGTATTCGGCAATGAAGAACAGCGAGAACTTCATGCCGCTGTACTCGGTGTGATATCCGGCCACGAGTTCCGCTTCCGCTTCGGGCAAGTCAAACGGCAATCGGTTCGTTTCTGCGAAAGCGGCGACGAGAAAGATGAACCACGCAATCGTGAGCGAAAGCACGTTCCAGCCCATATGCGCTTGCTGTTCGACAATCGCGTTGAGCGACACATTGCCCGCCAGCAACAACACAGGGATCGTGCTCATGCCAAGCGCGATCTCGTAGGAAATCATCTGCGCGCTGGATCGCAGCGAGCCGAGCAGCGCGTACTTGTTGTTGGAGCTCCAGCCCGCCAGCACCAGGCCGTACACACCGAGCGATGAAATCGCGAGCATGAACAAATAGCCAACCGGCAAGCTGGCAACCGACATGCTGATCAATCCCCACGGTGTGGGCAGCGGTGATGCGAGCGGCAGCACGGCCCAGGTGAGCATGGCCGGAATGAACGCCAACATCGGTGCGATAATGAACAGCCACTTATCGGCATCCGCGGGGCGCACTTCCTCTTTCATCAGGTTTTTCAAACCGTCGGCGACCGGCTGCAACAGTCCGAACGGTCCGGTGCGATTAGGACCGCGACGGTCCTGAATCCAGGCCGATACTTTGCGTTCCGCAAGCGTTAGCAAGGCCACGCCGAGCATGTAGAGCGTGAAGACGACGAGAAGTTTGATCGACGACGCCAGTGCAAACGTGTACACTGACTCAGGCGCGACCTGACTGTCCTGCCGCGGAAACCACCGCGACAGATCCGCGAACACATCAACCGCCATCATTGGCGAAACGGCGTTCGCGCTCATACCGTGACCATCGGCGCGAGCAGGTCGCGTTCCGCCGCATCGACGACTGGCAGTCCACGCAGCGCGAGCGTGGCGTATGAGAGACCCGCGAACGATGCATGCGTGGTCGCAAGCTGTTCGAACACGCTACTTGCCATGGGCTGGCCGTCGCCTGCACCGAGTCGCTCAACAAGATCCGACATCACATACCAGCTCGGACGCGCCAATCCGGGCGCCGTGCGCGCCTGCAGGAATCGCTGCACGCGACCGCGAAGATTGGTGAAAGTGCCTTCTTCTTCCGTGTGATTGGTGATGGGCAGCGCAACCTGTGCCCGCTGATCGAGCAGCGTTGGCAGCGTCGTCCCAACGTGGATAACGGTGGCACCGCTTGTGAGCATTGCCGTGACCGCGGACGGAATGTCGCCCTCGAGCGCATCATCAAGCACCAGCAACACGTCGGCCGTGCTCAAGGCTGGTGTATGCGTGGCGAGATCCGCGTAACCGAGCAGACGCGCACCGGTTGCGTTGGCGGCACGCTCTGCGCGCAGCGACAGATCATCCACACCCGCGAGTGGTGCTTCTCCTCCAGTCTTCACGCGAAACACGCCCGCACCACCCTGATGGGCAATGATGCGCTCGCCAAGAAACAGCGCTTCGTTACTGCAGTTCGGCGAGGCGAGTACCGTCACGTGTTTGCCCGCGAGGGCCGCCGCCGCGGCATCCAACGCGTCTTCCCAGTCAACCGCGCGCCACTCGCCATCCGCACGAACTTTGGGTTGATCGAGGCGATCGCGTCGGTTGATCCAGCGATAGTCGAGTCGGCCCTGCTCACACAGGTAATAGTGATTGACGGCGGTGTTCGAGCGGGGCTTGAGTCGAACGACCGTATTGTCGCGCGTTTCCACGGTCACGTTGCAGCCTTGTGAACAACCGGTGCAAATGCTCGCGCTGCGATCGAGCTCCCAGGCGCGTGCCTTATTCAGAAAATCCTTGCTCAGCAACGCGCCAACCGGGCAGAGATCAACCACATTGCCGGCCCACGCGTGCGTGAGATCGTGGCCTTCGGCTTTGCCAATAAACGCGCGATCACCGCGCTCCGAGACGTTGAGCACGGGCTCCTCTGCCACTTCGCCCATGAACCGCACGCAGCGCGTGCAGAGAATGCAGCGATTGGGCACATACATCACGTCCCCGCCAAAATCCTCAACCGGATTGAAGCGCTTGGGCTCTTCATACCGTGACTCGGCACGCCCTTCCTGAAATGTGTAATCCTGCAGCTCGCACTCGCCCGCCTGATCGCACACCGGGCAATCGAGCGGGTGGTTAATCAACAGGAACTCGAGCACTCCCTTGCGCGCTTCACGTGCTTTTTCAGAATGCACATGGACCACCTGCCCTTCCATGACAGTGGTGGCGCACGCTGGAGCCAGCTTGGGAAACTTCTCCACGTCCACCAGGCACATGCGACACACACCGGCAACCGGCAGGCCCGGGTGGTAGCAATAGTGAGGAATCAGGACGCCAACTGTTTTGGCGGCCTCGATAATCGTGGTGCCTTCGGGCACGCTGGTGGTGCGCCCCTCAATAGTGACGCTGACCATCTTCACATCATGTCCTGAGGTGCTCACGCCGCCACCGTACGGTTGCTGGTCAGCAACACCGGTACCACGCCACGACTGTGATCGGGGCCCAGTTTTGCTTCAAACTCGTGGCGGAACTTCTTGAGTCCGGAGACAACCGGCGTGGCGCATGAATCGCTCAACACACAAATCGTTTTGCCGGTCATGTTGTCGGCAATGGAAAGCAGTGTGTCGAAGTCACGCGCGTTGCCCTGGCCGGCCGAGATGCGTTCCAGAATGCGTGTGGTCCAGGCGGTGCCTTCGCGGCACTGCGAACACTGCGCGCAGCTTTCGTGCGCGTAAAATCGCGCGAGGCGAGCAATCTGCCGCACCATGTCCTGGCGATCGTCAAAGACAATCACACCACCCGAACCCAGCATGGTGCCTGATGCCACCATGCCTTCGTAATCCATGAACGTGTTCTCGGCTTCTTCGCGCGTCAGGATCGGCACAGAGGAACCACCAGGAATCACGGCTTTGATCTCGCGACCCGGCAACGCGCCGCCGCACAGGTCGTTCAGGAACTCACCAAACGGAAAGCCCATGGCGACTTCGTAGTTGCCGGGGCGTGCGATGTTGCCGCACACCGAAAACAACTTCGTGCCGCGGCTGCGCGGATTGTCTTCCCGACCGAACTTCTGGTACCACTCGGCGCCTTCACGCAGAATGTGCGGTACCGCGGTCAACGTCTCCACATTGTTGATGGTGGTAGGCTGACCAAACAAACCCGCGACCGCTGGGAAGGGCGGCTTGATGCGCGGGTTGCCGCGGCGGCCTTCGAGCGAGTTCATGAGCGCCGTTTCTTCGCCGCAGATGTACGCGCCGGCACCACGGTGCACGTGCACATCAATGCGCTTGCCCGTACCCATGGCATTCGCACCAAGAATGCCGGCCGCGTAGGCCTCGGCAACGGCGGCCTGCATGATACGAATGGGTTCGGAATACTCACCGCGAATGTAGATGTACGCCGTCTCGGCGTAGATCGCGTGCGCGCCGATCGCGACACCTTCAATGAGTGCGTGCGGCGTCCACCGCATGATCTCACGATCCTTGAACGTGCCGGGCTCGGACTCGTCGGCGTTGCAGCAGAGGTAGTGCGTTTTTCCGTCGGGCTTCATGAAAGACCACTTGATGCCCGTGGGAAACCCGGCGCCGCCTCGACCGCGCAACCCGGAATCCTTCACGATGTTCTGTATTTCCACCGGGTCCATGCCCAGCGCCTTTTCAAACGACGTGTATCCACCACGCGCACGCCAGCCAGCCAGCGTTTTCGCGTCGGGATCGCCGAAATACCTGGACAGCACCGGCGTTTCACGTTCGTGCGAAGGATGCGGAAAGCCCATCAGTCGTGCTCCGCCACGATCCGCGCCACACGCTCAGGTGTCACGGACTCGATGAATTCATTGTTGATCATGACCGGCGTGGCGAATCCGCACGCGCCGAGGCATTCCACTTCGATCACGGTGAAGCGATTGTCGGGCGACGTGACACCAAGTTCGCCGCAGCCCGTATGCTCGAGGAATGCTTTCACCACATCTTCGGCGCCGCACACATTGCACGGCGTGGTGGTGCACACTTGCACAAAGTGTTTGCCCACCGGATGCTGGTGGTACATGGTGTAGAACGACAACACGCCTTTCACGTACGCCGGCGTGAGATCAAGCACGCTCGCCACTTCTTCCACGGCGGCTTCGCTCACCCAGCCGTGCACATCCTGCACCATCCACAATGCGGGCAGCAGTGCCGCCATCTTTGTGGGATAGCGCGAGAGAATTGTGTCGAGCTCCTCGCGGCGTGCGCCAGTGAACACCGGCACGTACGGCTCATCGTGATGATGCTCCGGAGGACGCACAAGTTGTCCGCTGCTCGGTCCGTATGTCATCGGTCGATTTCTCCCATCACGATGTCAATGCTCGCGTTGATGGCGATGACGTCCGAGAGCAAGTGCCCTTCGACCATTCGGGGAATCGCGGAAAGATTCACAAACGCAGGCGGACGAATACGCCAGCGCACCGGCTTGCTCGTGCCGTCTGACACGAGGTAGTAGCCCTTTTCGCCTTTGGGGCTTTCAACTGGTACGTAGACCTCACCAATCGGCGGACGCGGACCTTCCATCACGAGCTTGAAATGGTGGATCATGCTTTCCATCTGGCTCGTCGCTTTGGTCTTGGGCGGCAGAATCACGCGCGGATCATCCACGTTGAGTGGACCGTCGGGCAACCGCTGCACGGCCTGCTCGAGAATGCGAATACTCTGCCGCATTTCTTCCACACGCACGAGATAGCGATCGTACACATCGCCGCTGGTGCCAACGGCGACGTCAAAATCGTAGGTCTCGTAGTCGAGATAGGGAACGTCCTTTCGCACATCGTACGCGACGCCGGACGCGCGAAGCATCGCGCCGGACATACCGCAGTTGATGGCTTCTTCCGCAGTCAGTGCGCCGATGCCAACGGTACGCCCCATCCAGATGCCGTTTTTCGACAGCATCTTGTCCGACTCGTTCAGCGTCTTGCGGAAGTTCCGGATGAACGCGTTCAGACCATCCATCCAACCATCGGGGATTTCGGCGGCCATCCCACCAACACGCGTGGCACTGGTGGTGAGGCGCGCGCCAACCCAGCCTTCGAGCAGGTTGTACAGATTTTCACGTTCCTGATACAGCCAGAGGAACGGCGTGAATGCACCGATGTCAATGCACGTGGTGCCCATCCACACGAGGTGCGACATGATGCGCGACAACTCCATCGCAATCACGCGCAACACCGTGCAGCGCGGCGTGATCTCGATGCCGAACAAACGCTCGGCACCAAGGACGAACGCCACATTGTTGCCGATCGAGTTCAGGTAGTCTTCCCGATCGGTCCACGGAATGATCTGATTGTACTGGCGATACTCACCGATTTTCTCAAACCCGCAGTGAAGGTAGCCGATGTGCGGCACACAGCGCACCACGGTTTCTCCGTCGAGCTCCAGCACCAGTCGCAGCACGCCGTGCGTTGCCGGATGCTGCGGCCCGATGTTGATCAGCATGTGATCGCTTTCGAGTTCCGGCTCGTACGGCGCTTCAAGTGCCAACGCGCCCTGCGAACGCACGCTCAGCGGCGCGCGAATCGGCTGACCGTACGCGTCGAGGCCGGCCGTACCCACTGCCATTTCAATGGTCCGCTTGCTCACCGTGCATCCTCCGGCGGCAGCGCACCCGCCAACGGATCAACGGCGCGCGCCGCGCGCAGGCGTTGCTTCATGTCTTCCGGTAAATCGTTGAAGGCTTCTGCGACGGACAGTTCGGTGGTTGAGTACCCGCCCGACGTATCGATCTTGAGCGCTTGTGACAGCTGCTCCGCACGACTGAAGCGACCGCGCAACGGAAAATCCTTTCGCAGCGGATGCCCTTCGTTGTAGGTGTCCCACATGAGGATGCGACGCAGATCCGGATGGCCATTGAACGTGATGCCAAACATGTCGTAGCACTCGCGCTCCAACCAATCGGCGGCCGCATACAAATCCGTGATGCTCGGCACTTCCAACGCGCTGCCCGCGGGTAGTTGCACCTTGATGCGCAGGAAACGCTGCCACGGAAGCGAGCGCACATGCCACACCACTTCGAGCGGCTGATCCGTGTCGCGATATTCCACCGCCGTGATGTCCACAAGGTAGTTGTACGCGTGTGCCGTGTCGTCGCGCAAGAACCGAATCACGTCATGCACGGACTTCAGGTCCACGAACACCGTGGTGTCGCCCCACATTACGTGCGAGCGAATCACGACGCCACCAAATCGCTCGCGAAGTGCGGCGACGGAAGGATTCTCGGGTCCCCCGTGGTGCGCGATGTGATGTGGCGTGACAGGATCAGGCAGACCGGCCGCTTCTCGCGCGCTTCCCGGCATCGGTGATTCGTACGGCGGTAGCGACGCGGTCACGGGGCGCTGCGCGTTTGATGGACTGAGTTGCCAAACGGCTCGGACAACTCATCGATTGTGGACGGCGGAATGTAGAGCAGACTCTCGGTGTTCGGCTCGATTTCGCGACGCAACGATGTATCGCTCATGCGCTCCGTCTGCACTTTCTTGTGCAGCATCATGATCGCATACATCAGCGCTTCGGGGCGCGGCGGACAGCCAGGCACGTACACGTCCACGGGGATAATCGTGTCGATCCCCTGCACCACAGCGTAGTTGTCGAACATGCCACCCGTGCTCGCACAGGCGCCCATGGAAATCACCCACTTGGGTTGCGGCATCTGCTGATAAATGCGACGCAGCACGGGCGCGAGCTTGAACGGTACGCGTCCCGCGCAGATCAGTACATCCGCCTGGCGCGGCGAGAAGCTCAAGCGCTCCATGCCGAAGCGCGCGAGATCATAGCGACTCGCGGCGGTGGCCATAAACTCAATCGCGCAGCATGCCGTGCCGAACGGCATGGGCCACATGGAGGAGCTGCGCGCCCAGTTGACCAGAAAATCGAGCCGCGATGTCACCCAACTGTCCTGCGACGCATCGCCCGAGGGTGCAGGCACGCGCACGGGCGTTGCCCCACTGTCGTTTACCGTGGTGATCAGTCCCATGTGAGGCCACCCTTCTTCCACACATACACGTAGCCAACGAGCAGAATCGCTGCAAACACCAGCATTTCACCCAATCCGAAAAACGACAGTTGTCCGCTCGGACAGACTTTGTCGACGAGCGGCACCGCGCATGAGAGTTGTTGGTAATGCACGCCCCATGGAATCATGAACACCGTTTCGATATCGAACACGATGAACAGCATGGCGACGAGATAGAACTTGACCGAGAAGCGATCGCGGGCATCACCGAGCGGCGACATGCCCGACTCGTACGGCTGCTGCTTGATCGCCGAGGGCTTGATGCGCGTGAAGTACTCCCCGAGGCCAATGATGATGACCGCGTTGACGGCCGCGAAGCCGAGGAGCAGGAGAACCGGGAGATATTCGCGCAGCATGCCAAGTGTGGGATCACTTCGTGAAACATTTCACATGACTCGAATATCGGAAGCTAGCAACCGGACCATCAGCACTCAATGCAACTCCATTACTGACAGGCAATTGCAGGGCTGCTGAGCCGGACCAGCTGGTCCTATTTTGCGGCCTCAGCGAATCAGGTGGAAGTGCGGTTGGCGGCGCTCGGTGCCTGTGGGTAACTTGGCCGCCAACGTCCGAGGCCTCGCCTTTTTCTTCTCACCTTCTGTCTCCGAACTCCGATGGGGCTCAAGAACGACCGCTGGATCACGAAAATGGCCCGCGAACATGGTATGATCGAGCCATTCGCTGAACGCCAGGTCCGCCATGTGGAGGGCGCGCCGTCGGTGATCTCCTACGGCGTGAGTTCGTATGGCTACGATATGCGCGTAAGCCATGAATTCCGCATCTTCACCAATGTGCTGAGCAGCATTGTTGATCCCAAGGCGTTCGACCCCAAGTCGTTCGTGGAGTACGAGGGTGATGTGTGCATCGTGCCGCCCAACTCGTTCGCGCTCTCACGCAGCGTGGAGTATTTCCGCATTCCGCGGAACGTGCTCACGCTCACCGTCGGAAAAAGCACGTATGCACGCTGCGGCATTATTACCAACGTGACGCCGTTCGAGCCGGAGTGGGAAGGGTACGTGACGCTCGAAATTTCGAACACCACGCCCCTGCCCGCGAAGATCTACGCCAACGAGGGCATCGCGCAGGTGTGCTTCTTCGAAGGCGACGAGCCGCCCGATGTGAGCTATGGAGACAAGAAGGGCAAGTATCAGGGCCAGGTGGGCGTAACCCTGCCGCGGCTCTAGCGCGTCAAAGTACGCAAGATTCGCGACGCGCTGCCGAGACTTTGGCTCGGCAGACGCGTTGCGGTCGTGACGGGCCGCGGAGTGAAACGTCTGCACAGATACGTGCCTTCGTCGCCTTCAGTAACCGTTCCGTGACCGCTTCTGCACTCCCCATTCATTCGACCGACGTTGGCGCCGCTGTGCCACGACCGTGCGGACGCTGCGAACAGCTGCCGACCGACGCTTCCATGTCGGGCGATATGTATTGCTGGTTTCCCGCCCCGCATGTCGCGGGCAAGGCGCGCGCGATCCTTCGCGGACTGCATATCGAGATTCAGGGAACCGTTGCGGATGGCCTCAAATTTCGTTTCTGCGAAAGCGAACGCGAGGCCGTCGCGGCGGCAATCGAATCGGGATTGTCCACGATCGAACGCGAAGACACGCGCGCGCTGCTCTGCGCACCCGATGTTGCGCCTTCGCCCAGCGATCTGGCGCGGGTTGAACCACTCTCGCGCCTCGTGGTCCGCGTGCGCAGTGGTTGGCTGCTCGCGATGATGCAGGAGCGCCGCATTACTTCGTACTTTCAACCCATTGTGCACGCGGGCGATCCGGCGTTGGTGTACGGACACGAGGCCCTGCTACGCGGAGTCGCAGCAGACGGGTCGCTCGTATCGCCGTCTCACTTGTTCGACACGGCTCGCGGCGCTGGCCTGATGTTTCAGCTGGATCTCGCGGCACGACGCTCTGCAATCGCCAACGCCGCGTCGCATGCGCTCCAGGGCAAGCTGTTCGTCAACTTCGCGCCAACCGCGATTTATGATCCTGCCTCCTGCCTGCGCAGCACCGTCGCCGCGATTGACACCGCAGGCATTGAACGAAGCAATGTGGTCTTTGAGATCGTGGAAACGGAACGTGCGCACGATCCCGCGCACCTGCGTCGCATTCTTGACTACTATCGCGGCGCCGGCTTCCGTATTGCGCTCGACGACGTGGGATCGGGTTACTCGTCGCTCAACCTGATTCATCTGCTGCGTCCCGACGTCCTCAAGCTTGACATGGAGCTCGTGCGTGGCGTGGACGAGGATCCGTACAAAGCGCGCATTGCCGCAAATCTGCTCGACGTGGCCACGTCATTGGGCATTGACGCGCTCGCCGAGGGGATCGAGACGCAGGGCGAGTTGGATTGGGTGCGCGAGCACGGTGCGAAGTTCGTGCAAGGCTACCTGATTGCAAAGCCGGCGGCGGCGCCGTGGCGCGCGTAGGAGCATATCGCGGGTCCGCTTCGCTCGGTATAGCTTGTGACGAGAGAGTTCCGGGTCCGCCAATCTTGTCAGACGCCACCATGACTGCGTGACTGCACACGTGTTCAGCTCCGTCAACTACAACCACCTGCGGTACTTCTGGACTGTTGCGCGCGTCGGCAGTATTTCCGCCGCCTCGCGCATTCTCAATCTGACGCAGCCCACAGTGAGCTCGCAGCTGCGGCAGTTCGAACGCACGATCGGAGCGACCCTCTTTGAGGGCGAGGGACGTGATCGGCAGCTCACCGAGGCCGGCCATCTGCTGTTTCGTTTCGCGGAGGAGGTATTCTCGCTTGAGCGCGAAGTGCATGACGCGTTCTCCGGGTTGCCCACCGGACGTTCACCCTCGCTTCGGGTCGGTGTTACCGACGGAATTCCGAAACTGCTGGTGCATCGCTTTTTGCTGCCTGCACTGCAGCTGACTGAAGCGCCCAAGCTGGTGGTGCGTGAGGGTACCCCCGAATCGTTGCTCGCCTTGCTGGATGACCACGCGCTCGACGTGGTCTTGCTCGATGCCCCCGCGACCGGCCGCATGACCGGTCGGGCGCACGCGCTTGGTGCGTCCGACGTCGCCTTGTTTGCCAGCCCAGAGCTCGCACGTGTACACGGCCGCGGTTTTCCCCAGTCACTTCAGGGCGCCCCGATGTTGATGCCGCCTGAGGGCACGGTGCTGCGACACGCGCTCGAGGCATGGCTCACGGTGGAAGGGCTGCGCCCACGCATCGTGGCCGAAGTGGACGACAGCGCGCTGCTCAAAGAGCTGTGCCGATCAGGGCTCGGGCTGATGGCGTTGCCTTCGGCGATGGCCGCGGAGGCGAGAACGCGCTACGGCCTGCGCGAGGTTGGCGCCGTGGAAGGCGCCCGCATCATGTACTACGCCGTAGCGCTTGACCGCAAGATCGATAGCGCCGGCTCCAGGCTGATTGACGCCATCACCCAGCAAACATTCGCGGACTGAGCGTTACGCAGCCGTTGTGAGCGCACTGCGCAGGTAGAAGTGCGCCTGTTCCGCGCGACCAACCGCCGCGAACAAACGCGCGAGTCGGACACGCACGTGCACGGCCGTTCCGGTGCGCAGCGCATCTCCCGCTTCGGCCAGCTCCTTACAACAGTCGTCATGCGCCCGCGAAAGCATGGCAATGGCATACACGTTCTCTCGGCGTGTTTCGGCCGACAGCGATTCTAGCAGCAGCTCCAGTTCGCGGCTGGCGGCCGTCAGCCCGTCCGCGATCTGGTCCAGCGTGGCGCTGATGGCCGAGGTCGTGAGATCGTACAGCGCGGTACCAGACTTGACGCGCGGCACGGTCACCATTTCATGCGCCAGATTCGCAACGGTCATGTGGTACTCTTCGATCCGTTCGTGATGCACATGAGCGGGATGCTGAACGCGCCTTACAGGGCGCAGGTAAAGCTGGCGAGGCGTCCGATATGGGAGACGAGCACGCATGACTTCTCCGGGAGCGAAAGAGTGAATCGGTGCAACGGCACCGCCCCTCAATTCTGACTCACGCGCTCGGCGCCACCAAATCGAACTACTCTGCAGACACCCAAGAAAAAATCTTTGATTGGGTCACCCCGCGCCAGCTGTCTCCTTTGGCTCAACGTATCGTGCCGCTGCCACCGCATAGTCGCGATTCATGCGCTTGATCACGTCAATCGAAATCTCTTTCGGACAGGCTTCCTGACACTCTCCGGTGAGCGTGCAGTGACCGAAGCCTTCAATATCCATTTGCTCGACCATCGCAATGGCGCGGCGATCACGTTCTGGCTGCCCCTGCGGCAAAAGGCCCAGATGCGTAATCTTGGCGCCCGTGAACAACGACGCCGAGGCATTTGGACACGCGGCCACACACGCGCCGCAGCCAATGCACGCCGCCGCGTCCATTGACTCGTCCACCACTTCCTTGCCGATCAGAATCTCGTTGGCGTCACGCGCGCCACCGGTGTTGACCGACACATATCCGCCGGCCTGAATGATGCGATCGAACGCACTGCGATCGACCACCAGATCCTTGATCATTGGAAACGCTTTCGCGCGCCACGGCTCAACCCAGATCTGATCGCCGTCCTTAAAGGCGCGCATGTGCAACTGACACGTGGTCGCACCTTTCCACGGACCATGCGCCGTACCGTTGATCATCAGCGCACACGAGCCGCAAATCCCCTCGCGGCAATCGTGCGCAAACTCGATGGGCTCTTTGCCCTCGTTGGCGAGCTTCTCGTTGAGCACATCGAGCATCTCGAGGAACGACATATCGGCTTCGATTCCATCCACCGGATAGATCTCGATGTTGCCAGCCGTGTTTGCACCGCTCTGTCGCCACACGTGCAGTGTCAGTCGCATTACTTGTAGCTCCGGGTAGCCATCTTCACGTTTTCGTACACGAGTGGCTCCTTGTGCAGGCGCTGCGCCTGACCAGTGCCAGTCCACTCCCACGCAGCCACGTAGGCAAAGTCGTCGTCATTACGCTTGGCTTCGCCGTCTTCCTGATACTCCACGCGGAAATGCCCGCCGCACGATTCTTCGCGGTGCAACGCATCTCGGCACATCAGTTCGCCAAGCTCAATAAAGTCGGCCACACGACCGGCCTTTTCGAGTGACTGATTGAGCGATGCCCCGCTGCCCGGCACGTTCACATTCTGCCAGAACTCTTCACGCAGCTTCGGGATTTCCTGCAGCGCTTCCGTGAGCCCTTCACGCGTACGCGCCATGCCGCACTTGTCCCACATGATCTTGCCCAGCTGCTTGTGGAACGAGTCCACCGTTCGCTTGCCCTTGATGTTGAGCAGCTGATTTGTCTGCGCCTTGACCGCGTTCACCGCATCGGTGAATGCGGGGTGCGTGTTCACATCCACCTTCTCCGGCTTCACGCCGGCCAGATAGTTGCCAATCGTGTAGGGCAGCACGAAGTAGCCGTCGGCCAGGCCCTGCATGAGGGCAGACGCTCCAAGACGATTCGCACCGTGATCGGAGAAGTTCGCTTCACCAATCACGTGCAGTCCGGGCACGGTGCTCATGAGATTGTAATCCACCCAGGTGCCACCCATGGTGTAGTGCACCGCGGGATAAATGCGCATTGGCAACTGGTACGGATTTTCATCCGTAATGCGCTGATACATATCGAACAGATTACCGTACCGCTCGGCGATGGTTTTCTGGCCCAGACGCTTGATGGAGTCGGCAAAGTCGAGGTAAACGCCGAGTCCGCCCGGGCCAACGCCGCGACCATCATCGCACGCTTCCTTGGCTGCGCGCGACGCGATATCACGCGGCGCGAGATTGCCGAAGCTCGGATATTTGCGCTCAAGGAAATAGTCGCGTTCCGATTCCGGAATCTGCGATGGTGCGCGATTGTCGCCCTGCTTTTTGGGCACCCACACTCGGCCGTCGTTTCGCAACGATTCCGACATGAGCGTGAGCTTGGACTGATGATCGCCGCTCACGGGAATACACGTCGGGTGAATCTGCGTGTAACACGGATTCGCGAACGCCGCACCCTTTTTGTGCGCGCGCCACGACGCGGTCACGTTCGAGTACATGGCGTTCGTGCTCAGATAGAACACGTTGCCATACCCACCGGTTGCCAAGACCACGGCATCCGCAGCGTGCGCGGTGACGTTGCCGCTCACGAGATCGCGTACGACAATTCCGCGCGCGCGACCATCGGTGACGACCAGATCGAGCATTTCGCTTTTGGTATGCATCTTCACTTTGCCCAGTGCGATCTGACGCTCGAGCGCCTGATACGCACCAATGAGCAACTGCTGACCGGTTTGTCCACGCGCGTAGAACGTGCGCGAAACCTGCGCGCCTCCAAACGAACGGTTGGCCAGCAGACCGCCGTATTCACGTGCGAACGGTACGCCCTGCGCAACGCACTGGTCGATGATGTTCACCGACACCTGCGCCAGCCGGTACACATTGGCTTCACGCGCGCGAAAGTCACCGCCCTTGACTGTATCGTAGAACAGTCGCTGCACGGAGTCGCCGTCGTTCTGGTAGTTCTTGGCCGCGTTGATACCGCCCTGCGCGGCGATTGAGTGCGCACGACGCGGTGAATCGTGGAATACAAAACACGACACGTTGTAACCGAGTTCGGCCATGGTGGCAGCCGCGCTGGCGCCGGCCAGTCCGGCACCGACCACGATGACGTCGTATTTCCGCTTGTTGGCAGGATTCACCAGCTTCATGTCGAAGCGGTACTTATCCCACTTCTCGTCAACCGGGCCCGACGGGATGTTGCTATTGAGTTCGATCATCTCAGTGTCCCTCCGTCATCACTGGGGAGGGTGCTTCGGGAAAAGCGCCAGCCAGCACGGCGATCGGGATCACGGCGAATCCAACCGCCACAACCACAGCGATCAACAGGGCCGCTCGGCGCTTGAGCGGATGCTGCGACGGACGCGCAACACCAAGCGTGCGCACCACGGCCCATGTGCCGTGGAACAGATGCAGGCCGAGCGCTGCCATCGCGAGAATGTAGAAGCCGGCGATGAGCGGATTGCTCAGGCCATTGCGCAAGTTGTTGTAGGGATCAAGGTGCACAAAATTCGGCACCGCCACCCAGCCCAGCGTGATCTGCGCAATGTGAAAGACGATGAACACGAGCAGCAGCACGCCGCCCCAGCGAATCGTGCGCGCCGCAAACGTGGTCACCTGCGGCTTGACCATCGCATAGCCTTCCGGACGCGCCGCGCGTGACCGCATCGTGAGTTGGTAGGCTGCCAATGCGTGCAGAATGACGGCCAGCACCAGCACCGCACGCACCACATACAACAACGGCATGCTCGTACGCAGAAGGAGTGCGTACTCATGCATTGCCTCGGCGCCCTTGAACATCAGGAAGTTGCCCGACATGTGGCCGAGCACAAAACCAACGCCGATGATACCCGTTACTGCCATCACGATCTTCTTGCCGATCGTGCTATCCCAGAATCGAGCGAGATAAGCCATTTATCGAGTGGTGGGCCCGGGTGGGCCCGCTCGTGCGGGGCCCGGGCCGGTGAGCGCTATATCAGATCAGAACTTGAGCGTGGACATTGGTTCCCGAACTGCATCGGCACTCTTGGCCAGCGCCGCCTTCTCGCTCTCTGTGAGCTCAACTTCGATGATCTGCTCAAGTCCGCGGCGACCAAGCTTGCACGGCACGCCCAGGTACAGATCTGACATGCCGTATTCACCCTGCAACCACGCGGCGCACGGCAGAATACGCTTGCGGTCGCGCACAATCGCGTCGACCATTTCCACCGCACCGCTCGACGGGGCGTAATACGCCGATCCCGTCTTGAGATATTTCACGATTTCCGCGCCGCCATCGCGCGCGCGCTGCACGATCGCCGCCAACTGCTCTTCACCCATGAGCTGACGAATGGGGATTCCCGCCACCGTCGTATACGACACCAGTGGCACCATCGTGTCGCCATGTCCGCCGAGCACCATCGCCTGAATGTCCTGTACCGAAACGTCGAGCGCTTCGGCGAGGAATGACCGGTAGCGCGCCGTATCGAGTACGCCGGCCATACCGATCACACGCTCGCGCGGAAATCCCGTGACGTGCTTGGCTACATGACACATCACGTCGAGCGGGTTCGACACTACGATGACGATCGCGTCGGGCGACGTCGTCTTCACGTGCTCGCACACCGACTTCACAATGCTCGCGTTCGTGTTCAGCAAGTCATCACGGGTCATGCCGGGCTTGCGCGCAATACCAGCCGTGATCACCACGATGTCGGAGCCTGCCGTTTCATCGTATCCGTTCGTGCCAATCACGCGCGTATCGAACAACTCAACCGGTGCCGACTCCCACTGATCGAGCGCCTTGCCCTGCGGAATGCCTTCGGCGACGTCGACCATGACCACCGTGCGGCTGAGCGATTTTTCCGCGATACGCTGCGCCGTCGTCGCGCCAACATTTCCCGCGCCGACAACCGTGATTTTGTTAACCATGTTGAGTTAGTCCGTGAGTGGAAACGGTGTTGTTGCCTTAGGCCCTATCCTGTCCAACTTAGGGACGTACACCGAGTGCAGCAATTGCACAGCACGCTTGTGGCCGTTCAGATTTGTGCGCGTCGAAGCTCGGACCGTTCGGTCCTACGCGGTGCTGCGGCGCGGCCTCGCCGCGGTAGCGTGTACGCGCGGCGCGAACGGATGACAGCGTGACTAGCCGCCAACCTGGCTCAGCGCGCGAAGCCCACCCACCTGCATTTGCAGCAGTTCGTGACGCAAGGGCTTCTCGGCGAGCGCCTTGCGAAAGAGTGGCTCAAGCGGTGCGCCGCTGCGGATTGCCTCGCGCAGTGACACTTCATGATCGCCGAAGAGACACGTGCGCAACCGGCCATCAGCGGTAAGCCGCACGCGGTTGCACGATTCGCAGTAGGTGTGCGTCATGGGCGTAATCACGCCAATCGTGCCAGCTGCGGAAGGCAAACGATAGTATCGAGCGGGTCCGTTGCCGCGTGTTGGGCCGGCGTCATCACTCAGCACGCCCAGATCGGAGATGCGCTGCAGGATCTCCGTTGTGGGCACGACGTGATCCCACGTAAGCTCGCGCAGATCACCCACGGGCATCAGCTCAATGAATCGCACGTGCCACGGATTGTCGCGGGTGAGCGCCGCGAAGTCGCGCACTTCGTCGTCATTGATTCCACGCATCACAACGACATTGATCTTGATCGGTGCGAGTCCAGCCCTGGTGGCAGCCTGCGCGGCAGTGATCACGTCAAATCCCAGATCACGTCGCGCGATGGCCAGCACACGATCGGCACGGAGCGAATCGGCGCTGATGTTCACGCGATCAAGTCCGGCCTGCGCCAGTGGCTCGGCCAGTTCGGGCAGCTTCACGCCATTGGTTGAAAGCGCGATGTCTTCAATTCCCGGCACCGCGCGCAGCATGCGCACGAGCGACGTGAGCTGCGGACGAATCGTGGGTTCACCGCCGGTCAGCCGCAGTCGACGCAATCCGAGCGGTGCGAGCTGTCGCACCACTTCGACGATCTCTTCGTAGCGCAGGATGTCGTGCTTGGGCAGCCACGGCAGCCCTTCGAGCGGCATGCAGTACACGCAGCGAAAGTTGCAGCGATCGGTGACCGAAATGCGCAAGTACTCGATTCCACGGCCGAACTGATCACGCAGGGTGACTGGCGCCACCGGCGCGTCTGGTGTGTCGCTCATGCGGTCTCCGATGCCACCGCAGGACGCGTGGGGTCCACCCACGTCCAATCGCCATTCACATAATGCTCGCGTTTCCAGATCGGCACGCGCACCTTGAGCGCTTCAATGGCTTCACGCATTGCATCCGCGGAGGGCGCGCGACGTGCATGCGCGCACGCAATCGCTACGCTCACCTCGCCCACTTGCAACGTGCCAACGCGGTGGACAATCGCCACACGCAGACCGGGCCACCGCGCGATGACTTCATTGGCGATCAACTGCATCTCGCGTTCGGCCATCGGTTGATAGGCTTCGTAGTCGATCCCGGTGACCGATTGGCCATCGTTGACGTCGCGTACCGTGCCCAGGAACGTGGAAATGGCGCCCACGCCACTATGCTGAACAGCCGCGACCAGCGTGTGCAGGTCGATCGGCTCGGTGGTGATCTCCACCCACGGCGCGGTCACGACTACCCACCCGCCACGGGTGGAATCAGCGCGACTTCGTCGCCCACGCGCACCGGTGCATCAAATCGGGCGTAACTCTGGTTTACGGCCACGACCGGCTTGCTGGGAAGCCGTTCCCCGCCCTTGAGTGTGCGCATGGCGTCGACCACATCAGCGACGGTACACGGCGCCTCCACGGGCACCGAGACCGTGCGGGCACCGAACGCGTCGGCGTAGGAGGCGAAAACGAGTACGGGGACAGGCATGGCTTCAAGATACTAGTCGTTCCATCGCGAAATGGTTCGACAACGCAAAACGGCCCCGACAATCGCTGTCAGGGCCGTGCGAGCCGCGCCAAAGCACCCAGGAATCAGCGCGGATCCAGATCGCTTCGCGGGCCGCCAATGCGAAGCTGGGCCGCTTCTGCGGCGGCCTTTTCGGCGAGCTCAAGCGCTTCGTCGGCATCGGCCACGAGCGTACGCAGCTCTTTTGAGGGCTTGAAGACGGGAACCGGGCGGGCAGACACCTCAACTGGCGAACCGGTGCGCGGATTGCGCGCCATGCGCGTTTTGCGCTGCCGGATCTTGAAGGTGCCAAAACCGCGCACCTCGATGTTCTTTTGCTCGGCGAGCGCGTCCTTGATGGCATCGAGAAAGGCGTCAACGACACGGGCGCAGTCTTTCTTCGAAATCGTCGGACCAGCGGTCCGCGCGATTCGCGCCGTGACGTTTTCCACCAGATCGGCTTTCGTCATGAGCTCTTCCAGAGGGCAGCGCGCCAAGCGGAATCTCAGCGCGGGGGGCGAGCGTCAGAAAAAGCACGTCACGCCCGGGAGAAGCGAACCTATGGCCTCAGCTCGCTACAGTCAAGCTCTTGGGGCACAAGCAGTTGGGGCGATCACACGCGAGCCGACTTCAACGCCTCAAGAAACTCATTGAAGTGCGGAACAGCATCGTGCGGTCCCGGGGCCGCTTCCGGATGGTATTGCACCCCGAAGATCGGCAATTCGCGATGCCGCAGCCCTTCGACGGTGCCATCATTGAGGTTGACGTGTGTCACCTCAAGTGACGGTGCACCTGTGATGCCCTCCGCCTCAGAACCGGCCACCGCAAAGCCGTGGTTCTGCGAGGTGATCAGCACCTTGCCCGACATGAGGTCCTTCACCGGCTGATTTCCGCCGCGATGCCCAAAGGGCATCTTGGTGGTGTGGCCGCCGAACGACAGACCGAGCAGCTGGTGACCCAGGCAGATACCGAACATCGGCGTGCCCTGCGCGGCGAGCTCACGAATAGCCGGCGGCGCGTATGTGACGGCCTCCGGATCACCCGGGCCGTTTGACAAAAAGACGCCGTCAGGATTCATGGCGAGCACATCAGCAGACGGCGTATTGCTCGGCACCACGGTCACTCGCACGCCGTGCGCATCGAACAAGCGCAGGATGTTTCGCTTGACCCCGAAATCGTACGCGACCACGTGATACGGATGCTGCGCACTGCCCCACGCGTACGATTCCCGCGTAGACACGACGGATGCGAGATCCAGTCCCACCATGGACGGGCATCCGCCCAGTGCCGCGAGTGCCTCGGCATTCGGTGTCGTGCCCGCAGCGATCACGCCGCGCATCACGCCGCCTTCGCGCAAATGCATGGCCAGACGACGCGTGTCCACATCGGTGAGCACTGGCACGTTGGCCTCACCCAACCAATCGGTGAGTGATCCCGTGGCCCGCCAGTTTGAATACGTGCGCGACAGTTCGCGCACAATGGCGCCCGCGATCTGGGGCTGCGACGACTCGCCGTCTTCGGCGTTGACGCCATAGTTGCCGATCATTGGCGCCGTCATCACGACGATCTGCGCATTGTACGACGGATCGCTGAAGACTTCCTGATAGCCTGTCATGTTCGTGGTGAACACGACTTCAGCGACAGTTGGTCCAGCGGGGCCGACGAGGCGGCCTGCAAAAAGGGTCCCGTCCTCGAGGAGGAGGAACCCTTCCGGCGGAAGTGTGCCCACCGTCTGCCGCGCCGTCAGTTAGAAGGAGGCGTGGTGGCCGGCGGCGTCGCTGGCGGCGTTGCTGGCGGCGTCGTTGCGGGCGGCGTCGTTGCGGGCGCATCCAACGGCAGCGCCGGCGCGGAGCCGCTGGGCGGCACGGTGGCCGGTTCGGTTACGGGTGCCGAGAGACGATCAAGCACCGACGTGGGGACCGCTGAACGCGCTGACATGAGCTGCAGCACGAACGCGAGGAACAGAAACAGGCCACCGCACCACCAGGAGAGCTTGGTGAGCAGGTTGCCGGCCTGGCGCGTGCCGATGAGCGAATCCGACGACGAGCTCGCACCGCCGAAACTGGCAGCAAGTCCGCCGCCCTTGCCGGACTGCAGCAGGATCACAACGCCGAGAAGAAGGGCGTCGAGGATGAGAATCGAAAGGAGCAGCGTGTACATGTCGCGGGAATTCAGATGCGAGTCAGAGCGAGGTCGAGAGACGACCCGGCGCGCCGAAAGAAGCAGCGTTAGCCTTGAAAGTTCGTCGGTTTAGCCCCTGCAGCGCAAGGGCCAAGCCAAGTTATTGCAACTGGTTGAATGCGCCACGCGCGCGTCGCGTTCAGCGGCCGATCGCCGAGCGCGTGATGGCGCTCCAGCCGTCGGCGTCGAGACTGGCGCCGCCCACGAGCAGGCCATCCACATCGGGCGAGGACAGCAGTGATTCGGCGTTGCCGCGGTTCACGGACCCGCCGTAGCAGATGGGGACCTGCGCCGCCTTGTCGCCAATGCGCGCACGCAGCGCTGTCCGAAGCACGGCGTGAATAGCCGATGCATCCTGCGGCGTCGCGGTGCGGCCCGTTCCAATCGCCCACACCGGTTCGTACGCCAACATGATGCCGGCGACCTCAGCGTCCGTGAGCAACGCGAGGCCGGCGACCAGCTGCCGCAACACCACCGTTTCCGTGGCGCCCGCTTCGCGCTCCTCGAGCTTCTCGCCAACGCACAACATGGGAACAAGGTGCGCGTCAACGGCCAATCGCACTTTCTTGCTCGTGGCTTCGTCGCTCTCGCCAAACACGTGGCGTCGCTCCGAGTGGCCAACCAGCACCGCGCGTGCGCCCGCGTCACGCGCCATGGCGACCGAGTTCTCGCCCGTAAACGCCCCGTGTGATTCGGCGTGCACGTTTTGCACGCCCACGAGCACGTCGGGACGTTCGCGCGTGGCGTCGATCACGGCGGCAATGGAGAGTGCGGGCGGAAAGAACAGCAACGTACGATCAGATTGACGCGGGGTCTGCGAGATGAATCGCTGCATGAACGCACGCGCGTCGCTGGGGCCATGATTCAGTTTCCAGTTCGCGGCGAAAATCGGTGTGCGCAACATCAACTACTCCTGATCAAGTGCAGCCACTCCGGGGAGCGTTTTGCCTTCGAGAAACTCGAGTGACGCACCGCCTCCGGTGGAGATGTGCGTGAGTTTCGATTCAAGTCCGGCCTCGGCAATCGCGGCGGCTGAATCACCACCGCCAACGATCGTGACGGCGCCTCGGTCGGTGGCACGCGCCATCGCGTCCGCGATCGCACGCGTTCCCTTGTCAAAGGGCGGCTTTTCAAAGACACCCATGGGGCCGTTCCACAGCACGGTGCGCGCATTCTCCACGTCCGCGGAGAACACTTTGATCGAATCGGGGCCAATGTCAAACATGGCCTCGGTCGTTGTAATCCCGTCGCGTGACACCGCATGGGCGCGGGTGGCGTCGTCCATTGAGGTGGAGACCATCGCGTCGGTTGGCAATCGCAGCTTGGCGCCGGCGCGTGCAATCAGATCGCGCGCCATGTCAACACGATCCGCTTCCACGAGCGACGCGCCCGTTTCGAGTCCCATCGCCTTGAAGAACGTGCACGCCATCGCGCCGCCAATAAGCAAGCGATCGACCTTCGGCAACAGCGCTTCGATCACATCGATCTTGCCAGAGATCTTGGCGCCGCCGAGCACCGCAACAAACGGATGGTCGGGCTTGTCGAGCGCGTCGCCAAGAAATGCGAGCTCACGTTCCATAAGCAGGCCGGCAACCGCAGGGCGCACATATTGCGTCACGCCGGCAGTACTGGCATGCGCGCGATGCGCGGCGCCGAACGCATCATTCACATACACATCGCCCAGTTCGGCGAGCTGACGCGCGAAGGCGTCACTGTTCGCTTCTTCGCCCGCATGAAAGCGTGTGTTCTCCAGCAACAGCACGCTTCCGTTGGCGAGCGCTTTCGTCGCTGCAACGGCGGCCGGCCCAACGGTTTCGCCGAAGAAGGACACCGCATGCGGCGCTAGCGCACTGGTGAGGCGCGCAACGACAGACTGTAGCGAATACTTCGCGTTTGGCGCACCCTTGGGTCGACCAAAGTGCGAGAGCAGCACCACCTTCGCCCCACGATCGAGCAAATACGCGATCGTGGGCTTGGCAGCCAGAATGCGCGTGGCGTCGGCCACGTGCCCCTGTTCATCAAGTGGAACATTAAAATCGACGCGCACGAGGACGCGCTGACCGCGCACCTCGGCGTCAGTCAGATGGCGAACCGTGCGCGCTGACATGTCTGTACGGATTAAAGGCGAGCGCCGACGTAGCGCAGGAGATCAACACAGCGGCTGCTGTAGCCCCACTCGTTGTCATACCAACCGGAGAGCTTGACCAGTGTGCCGTTGATGACGGTGGTGCTGAGTGCGTCGAGCGTGCACGAGTTCGGATTGCCCACGTAGTCAATCGAAACAAGTGGCACTTCGCTGTAGCCGAGCACCCCTTCGAGTGCGCCGGATTCCGATGCCGACTTGAAGGCCGCGTTCACTTCTTCCTTGGTGACCTTGCGTTCAACAACGCACGTCAGGTCGGTGAGCGATACGTCAGGCGTTGGAACACGCACGCTCATGCCGTCGATCAATCCCTTCACTTCCGGAATCACGAGTGACGTGGCCTTCGCCGCACCGGTCGTTGTTGGAATCATTGACACGGCCGCCGCGCGCGCGCGACGCAAATCCTTGTGCGGTAGATCGAGAATGCTCTGATCGTTGGTGTAGCTGTGAATGGTGACCATGCTGCCGTGCACAAAACCGAAGTTGTCACGCACGACCTTGACCATCGGCACCAGGCAGTTGGTGGTGCACGACGCGTTCGAGATAATGTGGTGCGACGCGTTGTCGTATTTTTCGCTGTTCACACCCATCACGATGGTGATGTCTTCGTCCGTAGCGGGCGCCGAGATGATCACCTTCTTCGCGCCGGCCTCCATGTGCTTGCGTGCGTCTGCGGCTTTGGTGAAGCGGCCCGTGGCTTCGAGTACGATATCGACGCCCAGGTCCTTCCACGGCAGCTTTCCTGGCTCGCGTTCGGCCAGAATGCGAATGCGATCACCGTCCACGGTGATGCTGTCCGCATCGGCCGTCACCTGTCCGTCGTATGTGCCGTGCACCGAGTCGTACTTGAACAGATGCGCGAGCGTGTTGGTGTCGGTGAGGTCGTTGATCGCGACGAAGTCGAGATCGGCAACACCCTGCTGCTTGGCAGCACGCAGTACTTGTCGCCCAATGCGGCCGAAGCCGTTAATGCCAACGCGAATGGCCATGGAATTCAGTCCGTATCCGAAGCGTGGACCGACCGATCACCCGCATCGGGTGCGCGGCCGAATGTGAGATAGCTGAGAATGCGAGCGCCGCCCAGCGTAAGTGCCCGTGCGGCCGCGTTGAGCGTGGCGGCGGTCGTGATCACGTCGTCGATGAGCACGAGATGTGCCCCCCGCAGCCGTTCGTGCGTGCCCTGCGGTGCAACAAATGCCCCGGAAACGTTGCTCGCGCGCTCTGAGGGTGTCAACCGCGTTTGCGAGCGCGTTTCACGGGAACGCTGAAGGATATCAGGCCACACCGGAATGTCCCAATGGCGACTGACCGCCTGAGCGAGCGCCAGGCTTTGATTGAAGCCACGTTCGCGCTCCCGGCTGCTCGCCAGGGGGATCGGAACGAGTGCCACGCGTTCGGCAACCACGTCGGGTGGAAACGACAGTCGCGCCATGCGGGTCCCCATTTCGTCGGCCACGCCGCTCCAACGTCCGTACTTGAGCGCATGCACAATGGCGCCGGCCGTGCCGCTATCGAGGCGGGCGGCCGAACGCAGCGCGCGAACCGTCGGGGGAAGTCGAGGGCACCATCGGCACTTGGCGAAGCCGTCGTCCGTGTGCGGTGCATCACGAACCGCCGAAACCCGTACGCCGGGCAGCGACTGTCTCGGATGGCCGCAGCGCGCGCACACCGGCTCCGGAAAATTTTCGCATCGCGCCCAGCAGGTTTGGCAGACCAGTCCGGTCACACGCGCATCGAGCAGCGCTCTGCACACCGCACAGGCGCGGGGCAGCAACAGTTCCGCCATACCCCGGGCCAGCGTTCGAACACGCCGCTCGATCGTGCGCATTACGCGAACGGTCTCGGTTCAAGCACGCTCCACATGGCGGAGACGTCCGGCTCCACGCCGAACCAGCAGCGGAACGCCTCTGCGCCCTGCTCCACCAACATGCGCAGGCCGTCTTCAGCGCGATGCCCACGTGCACGACAGGCCTGCACCCAGGTCGTCTCACCAGCCTTGTACACAAGATCGAGCACGGCGGCGTGCGACGCGAGCGATTCAGGGCGCACCGGCATCTCACTGTCCAGCATGCCAACGGGCGACGCGTTGATAACGAGGTCCGCGTCGCGCACGGCTTCGTCACTACTCGCGGCGATGTGCGCGGGGATCTTCAATTGCTCGACCAGCCGTTGCGCGCGGGATTGGGTGCGCGAAGCAATGCTGATGCTGGGTGAGTACTCGCCCGTGAAAAGAAACTCGTGCAACGTCACAAGCGCCACCAAAGCGCTCGCAGCGGCACCGCCGGCGCCGACCACCGCCACACGCCCGATTCGGACTTCTCGGTCATCAGTGCGGTCCATCACTTGCAGCAACGCAAGAACGGCGGCCGCAACGCCCGCGACATCCGTGTTGTGGCCAACCAACTCACCACGCTCTGTATGCCAGAACGTGTTGACCGCACCCACTCGCTGCGCCATCGGTGTGAGATGCGTGCACAACGACACCATCGCTTCCTTGTGCGGAATCGTGACGTTCCCTGCCGCGCGAACCTCAGCGAGTTCTCGCAGCACGCTCGCCAGTTGCTCTGGCGGCGTGTCGCGCGCGGTGTACCGCACATTGATCCCCGCCACATCAAGCGCCCGCTGCTGAAAGCGCGGCGACATGGAGTGCGACACGGGATGCCCGAGCAGCACAAGCTGCGATGGCACGGCAGGCGTAGTCACGACGGACTCAGGCATCCGTAATCGCTCAACGATCGATTATCGTGAGAACGGTTCCTGATCGTTCACAATCCGATCAAGTGTCGCGTGCACGAGCGTGTGCAACTCTTCGTACGTATCGCGATACACGCCAAGGTCGCCGCCGAACGGATCACCGACTGACGCATCGCTCCTGCCCTTCGTGGCGAAGCTTGTGAGCAACTGCGCACGCGTCGCACCGCCCATCTCAGCGGCCCGCGCCAGATGCGATTCGCCCATGGCCAGAATGAGATCGCTGGACTCGATGATTTCTGCCGTCAGCTGACGCGCGCGATGTGCGGACAGGTCGAGACCGTGCTCCATCGCGACCAACAACGATCCGTCAGACGCCGCCGCGCCATCCCACGTGGCCACACCGGCGCTACTCACCGTGATGTTCGTGATGCCACGCTCCGCAATCGCGTGCCGCGCAATTGCTTCGGCTAGCGGACTGCGACACGTATTTCCCGTGCAGACAAACAACACATGCATGCGCAACTCGCGTGTGAGAGATCGAACTAGACGTTGCCCACGAGATCCGACACGCACTCGCGGAGCGTGTTCGCTGATAACACGCCTGGCCGGATAACACGCGGTCGCCGCCCAGTGCAGTCAACAACGGTTGACGGCGGTGACTCCGGCAAACGACCGCCATCGAGCACCATCAGGAGCCCGCGATGAATCTCGTCCGGCCACTGCGCCACAATTTCGCCCGGTGCACTGGCTGGTGCCACGCCTGGCCGGTTCGCGCTTGTTGACGTGATGGGCTCGCCGTACGCGCGCAACAACGCTTGCAGCCCCTCGTGCGGCGTCCATCGGACCGCAACGCCACCTTCCGGGCCGCGCAGGCGTGCGGGCACGCGATGATCGCCGCCTGGCAACACGAGGGTGAGCGGACCCGGCCAGAAACGCGCGGCCAGATTGGCCGCCGAGGGCGTCAGTACCAGTCCCAAACGATCGAGCATGTCGCTGCCGGCAATCAACAACAGAAACGGCTTTGACGCGGGTCGTCGCTTCATGCGTACCAGTGCTTCCACAGATTCGTGATCCACGGCAGTGCCAAAGCCGTACACCGTTTCTGTGGGATACGCGAGCACGCGTCGCTCCGCGAGATGCGCGATAATCTCGCGCATCGCTCCCTGGATTTCTGCGGGTGACCAGAACGGAACCGTGAGCGCGCCGTGCTTCATGCGCGTTTACTCCGTGAGCAGACTGAGCGCTTCAGCGCGTGCAAAATCTGCTTCTTCCGTAATCTTGAGTGCGCGTTCCGAGCCACGCACAACGATCACCGGTTCACCGATGCGCTCGCACAATCCGGCATCGTCTGTCGCGCCGACACGTTCGGTGCGCGCCGCGTGATGCGCGCGCTCAAGCATATCGCGCGGAAACGCCTGCGGTGTTTGTGCGCGCCATAGCTGCTCGCGGCTTACGGTCTCCGTGATACGCCCGGATGCATCAACGCGCTTGAGTGTGTCGACCACGGGCAACGCGGCGACAGCGCCGGTACCCGCTCGTGCCGCAGTCACCACACGCTCGATTGTGTCATCGGTGACGAGCGGGCGCGCGGCGTCGTGCACCACCACGATGCGCACGTGCTCCGGCAAATCTTCAAGCCCGTTGTACACCGACTCGTGGCGTTCGCGCCCGCCAACCGACACCAGCAATCGATCCACGTCGCACTGAAACAACCACGGCGGCGGATCAGCCGCGTACGCCTTTGGCAACACGACGACAACCGATGCCACATCAGGTCGCGCCATAAAGGTTTGCACGCTGTGCAGGAGCGCCGGACGTCCGGCAATCCAGCGAAACTGCTTGAGCTCGTCGCCACCCACGCGCGAGCCGGAGCCACCGGCCACAATCACGACGCCCACGTCGCGTGAGGTGTCCATCGACGCCGGTGATGCCGCTTCGCCGCGTGACATGATCACCGGTGGCGGAATCACGCGACGTGGTGCGGCGAGCGTGCCTTCCTGATCCTTCGATGTGTCCGTCATTGCTTGCGCGGTCCGATGGTTTGCATCAACACATCAGCGAGGGTTCGCACACCGTGCACTTTCATGCCCGGCGGAATACGTCGCGGTACGGCGCGCTCCGAGAGATACGCGTCGGTCATGCCAAGCTTGGTGGCCTCGGCAAGCCGACGTTCCACTTGCGTGACCGCACGCACTTCGCCGCCGAGTCCGAGTTCACCCAGGAATACCGCGTGCGCTGGCAAGGGGCGATCGGTCACGCTGCTCGCAATCGCACACGCCACGGCGAGATCAACGGCCGGCTCCTGCACGCGCATCCCACCCACCACATTGCAGAACACATCGAGATCCGCGCATGAAAAACCGCCGCGCTTGTCGAGTACGGCGAGCAACAATGCCAGTCGCCGTCCGTCAATTCCGTTGGCTACGCGCTGTGGCGTACCAAATCCGGCGCGAGCGGCCAGTGCCTGCACTTCCACCAGCACTGGTCGTGTGCCTTCCATCAAGGCACACACCGCGCTGCCACTGGACACATCCTGTCGGTCGCCGAGAAACAGCGCGGACGGATTGGAGACCGGCAGCAAGCCAGTGGCGGCCATTTTGAACACGCCGATTTCGTCGACGCTGCCAAAACGATTCTTGGTCGCGCGCAGAATGCGATGATCGAGTGAACCCTCACCCTCGAAGTACAGCACCGTGTCCACGATGTGCTCGAGTGTCTTGGGACCGGCAATGCCGCCGCCCTTGGTCACGTGACCAATCACAAACACCGCGACCCCACGCTCCTTGGCAAAGCGCATGAGCCGCGACGCGCATTCGCGTACCTGCCCCACGTTGCCCGGCGCACCTTCCAGTGCGTCGGTGTGCACAGTCTGAATGGAATCCACCACCAGTACCGATAACGGGCGCGGATCGTTGGGATCGGGCGCGCTGGCGGTGGCCAGAATGGTTTCGAGCAGCGTTTCGGTAACCAGCGACACGCCGCCAGCCTGTTCGCCCAGTCGTTCGGCACGCAGCTTCACCTGAAGCGGTGATTCTTCACCAGACACATACAAGGTGCGTTGCCCGGCGGCCTCAAGACGCGCGACCACTTGCAGCAACAGCGTGCTCTTGCCAATGCCGGGCTCACCGCCCACGAGTACCATCGCACCCGGTACGAGTCCGCCACCAAGCACAAAGTCGAACTCGTCGAGCCCGGTGCGCCAGCGCGTGGCTTCACTGCCGGTGACGTGATCAAGACGAATGCTCGCGGCCGTGGCATGCGATTGCGCCAGCTCGCGCGAGCGACGGCTGCCAACAGCCTGCGCGATGGGCTCTTCGCTGAGCGTGTTCCACGCCCCACACGAATCACACCGGCCGGCCCAGCGCGAGTGATCCGCGCCGCATTCGGTGCACCGATATACCGACTTTGTTCGCGCCATCATGCGACCCCGCCGCTCACGCACCACACGCGCGCGTGAAGACCAGCCATGCGATCAATACGGCGGCTCATCGCCACTCGTAACGAGGCGAGGGCCGCTATTGTAGCTCTTGGGAGGTCCGCTGGGTTCCTGTCGCGCACTGTAGTTGTCAAATCGCGTGTAGTGCTTGTGGAAGTACAATCGAACGCTGCCAATCGGACCGTTACGCTGCTTGCCGATGATGATTTCGGCCTTGCCCTCGAGCCCCGGATCCTTGAGACGTCCCGTTTCATCACGCTCGGCGTACACTTCCTGACGGAAGATGAAGAGAATGACATCGGCGTCCTGTTCGATTGCGCCAGACTCGCGAAGGTCGGACAGCAGCGGCCGTCCTTTGTCGTCACCTGTTCGCTGCTCAGGCGCACGCGAGAGCTGCGACAGCGCCAACACCGGCACGCCAAGCTCCTTCGCGAGCGCTTTGAGCCCTCGTGAAATCTGCGAGACTTCCTGCTGGCGATTTTCAGAGCCAGCCGGGCCGGACATGAGCTGCAGGTAGTCAACGATGATCAGGTCGAGGTTGCTTTCCGCTTTGAGTCGGCGCGCCTTGGATCGCATTTCGAGCATGCCCAGTCCAGGCGTGTCGTCAATGAAAATCGGCGCGTGACTCAAGATGCCGGCCGCCTGCGCCAGTCGAGGCATCGACTCATCCAACGCGCGTCCGCCCTTTCGGAGCGCCTGCGCGTCGATGAGTGCTTCGCTGGCGAGCAAACGCTGCACCAGTGATTCTTTACTCATTTCCAGCGAAAAGAACGCAACCGATTTCTTGCTGGTGATAGCAGCGTGTTGCGCGATGTTCAGCACGAACGCCGTTTTGCCCATGGAAGGACGGGCGGCAATGATCACCAGATCGGCCGGCTGAAAGCCGGAGAGCATCTGGTCGAGATCGGTAAAGCCCGACGGCACACCGGTGATCGCGCTCTCGCGCTGCGCAAGCAGCTCGAGCTTCTCCATGGCGGGCCACAACAGCTCCTTCACGCGCGCAAATCCCGCCTTGTCGCGCGTTTGGCCGAGCGCAAAAATGCGCTGCTCCGCCATGTCGAGCAGATCGTGCGCCGGTTGACGGCCCTCGAATGCTTCCTGCACAATCTCGGTGCTTGTTTCGATCAAGCGCCGCAGCGTGGCTTTCTCGCGCACAATGCGCGCGTGAAACTCCACGTTGGCCACGGTTGGTACCGCGTCCACAAGGAACGACAGGTATTCGCGTCCGCCGCTTTGTTCGAGCTCGCCGCGACGCTCAAGCTCATCGGCCAGCGTGAGGGTGTCGACAACGGCGCCGCGTTCCGTGAGCGTCATGGCGGCGCGAAACACGCGACGATGGCCTTCACGATAGAACATCGAATCATCCACGTGCTCGGCCGCACGCATCACGGCGTCGGAGTCGAGCAACATCGCGCCGAGCACAGCGCGCTCTGCGTCTTCTGACCAGGGTGGACGCCGGTCCTTGTACGGATCACGCGCCAGTGCGAGTGGCGCGTTTGACGGTACGCTGAGCGATGTCACGACGGGTCCGCCGCAAGTGACGCGTCATGAATTCGACGCGCCAACTGGACATCCTGCCAGGTGGGACGCTTCCACGCTTCGTTGCGAAGCAGAGCGGCCGGGTGATACGTAACGATCAAGGGAATGCCGTGATAACGATGAATCTGTCCGCGCAGCGAGCCCAGTGGTTGCGTGGTCTCCAGCAACGTTTGAGCCGCGAAGGTGCCGAGCGCAAGGATCACGCGCGGGCGAACGAGTGCCAGCTGCTGCTCGAGGAATGGTCTGCAGGCCTTGACCTCGACCGGAAGCGGATCCCGGTTGCCCGGTGGACGATGCTTGACCACGTTGGCAATGAATACGTCATCACGCGACAGCGAAATGGCGCCGAGAATTTTTGTGAGCAGCTGACCGGCCGGACCAACAAACGGTTTCCCCGTTTCGTCTTCCTGCTGACCAGGGCCTTCTCCAACGCACATGAAGTTCGCGTTCGGATTGCCTTCGCCCGGCACCGACTTGATCGCCGTCGTGTGCAACACACACGCGGTACAATGCGCAACCGTTTCCGCGACGTCCGCGAGTGATTGCGGCGCGTTGGCCATCGCGCGCGACGCCGCGATCACGCTGAGTCCAAGCGGTACGTCGAGTGCCGTGAGCCACGCCGGTGGAGCAATATCCCGTGGCGTTTCCGCTGCGACTGCATCGGCGTTCGCCACGTTGACGTCGGCCGGTTTGATCGCGGCCGCTTTGATCGCGGGCGGGTTGGGCACGGGCGCACTCGTTCCGGGCGCGCCCGTCACACCCGACGCTTTCAGCGCCGCTCGCCAATCGGACGACGCCGCGCGTTCGTCAAAGCGCGGTTGTGGCGGCGGCGGTGGTGCGACCGCTTCGGCCGGCGCAGCAACGGATGGTGTTTCGCGCACTTCTGTGGCGCGCGGTTTCACATCCGGCGTGGCGTGTGACCTGCTTGTCTTCGACGCAGTCGACGCATCACGCGCTCCCAGCAAAGCGAGCACATCGGCGACCGGCAGCTTGTCGAGTACCAGATCGTACTCGCCCAGTTCGCGACGCTGTTCAAGATACAAACGCAACCGTTCCTTAGCGTCCACGCACACGCTCCTCGGCACGGTCGAGAATAATCTCGGCCACTTCACGCTTTGGCAGCAGCGACAACGCTTCCACGCGGCCATCACGATCCACGAGCGTCACGCGATTCGTCGGTGTGGCAAAACCAGCACCCGGCTCCGTGGCATCATTGACCACCACCATGTCGAGTCCCTTCTCGTGCAGCTTGCGCGTGCCTTCCGCCACGGCATTGCCCGTCTCGAGCGCAAAACCAATGATCACCGCACCCGTCGGGCGAACGTCGCGCGTGGCGAGCAGAATGTCGTCTGTTGAAACCAGCGCGAGCGTGTCCGGTCGTTCGCGCTTTTTCAGTTTGCGATCGGCGGGCTCGCTCACGGTAAAATCAGCCGGCGCGGCGGCCATCACGAGCAGATCTGCGTTGGTAATCGCATCGCGTACGGCGTCGCGCATTTGCGCGGTGGTTTCGACATTCACCACCTGCACGCCAACGGGCAACGGTACTTCAAGCGGACCGGCGATAAGCGTCACATCAGCGCCACGTCGCCAGGCGGCACCCGCAATTTCCACGCCCATTAGTCCAGAGGAACGGTTGGACAGGAAACGCACCGGATCGACCGGCTCCCGCGTTGGACCCGCCGTTACCACCACGTGCTTTCCACGCAGTGAGGATGCTTCGCGCATTCCGAGCACGCGACCGAGATGAGCGACGAGTGTTTCCGGCTCGGGCATGCGCCCCGGACCGCTGCCTTCGCCAGCGGCCAATGCACCGGTGTCCGGATCAATCACGTCGTAACCCAGCGCGCGTGCGGCCTGCACGTTCTGTTGCACGGCGGGATGCGCCCACATGTGATCGTTCATGGCGGGAGCGAGCACCACAGGAGCCGTTGTGGCGAGCAGACAAGCGCTCAGCAAATCGTCGGCGTGTCCGTGCACCGCGCGCGCCAGAAAGTCGGCGGTTGCCGGTGCTACCAGCACAACGTTTGCGGCGCGCGCCAACTTGATGTGATCGAGCGCGTGTCCGGGCTCTATCAGTGCCGTGTGCACGCGCCGCCCCGTGAGTGCTTCAAAAGTGACGGCCCCGACGAACTCCGTGGCGGCGCGCGTCATCACAACATCGACCTCAGCGCCAGCCTGCGTGAGCAAGCGCGCAATCCAGGCGGACTTGTACGACGCGATACCGCCGGTGACGCCGAGCAGAATGCGTTGTTGATCGAAGGGGCGCACGGTAGGCGAGATGAGTCAGGGCGGAAGGAAAGCGCGCCGCGCTCCAGCACGAAGCCGAAGCGCGGCGCGCCGCACACAAATGCGCAGCCGATACTCAGCCGCCGGGGCGCTTCCTCGGCATCACGCGATACTCAATGGTGCCTTCGGCCAGCTCTTCAAGTGCACGCGTGGTGAGCTTCTTTTCCTTTGACGTGCGTTCGCGCGGAAACTCATTGAGTACGCGTGCAAACTTTGCAGCGATGAGCACGCTCAGGTACTTGTTGGCCGCGTTGCGCGACACTTCATCCGGAGTGAAGACCTGCATGGCTACTCGCCTCGTTGAATACCGTTTATTTCCTGCTCAAGCTGCGCGATGAGCGCGCCCACTTGTTCTTCCAGCGCATGCACGCGGTCGTGTCGCACGGCCTCCGCATCAATCACCGAACTTACTCGTTCAATCGCCAGCTCAAGATCATCATTTACGACCACGTAGTGATACCGCGCCACGTCGCCGATTTCTGCCAGCGCATTATGTAGACGCACCAGCAGTCGTTCCCGATTTTCACTGCCTCGCCCGTTAAGACGACGCAGCAGCACTTCACCTGACGGCGGAAGAATGAACACCAGCACGGTGTCGGGAAACGCCGCCGAGAACTGGCGCGCGCCCTGCACATCGATGTCCATGAGACAGTGCCGACCGGAGTCGAGCACGCGTTGCACTTCCCGTCGCAACGTGCCGTAGAAATGCCCGTGAACCTCCGCCCACTCGGCAAATCCGCCAGCGTCTCGTTCGGCCAGAAACTGATCGACGGTCAGGAAGTTGTAGTCCCTGCCGTCGAGCTCGCCCGGCCTGCGGTCGCGCGTGGTACAGGATACAGAATAACCCAAATCGCTCCGCCGCTCCAGCAGCTTTTTCGCGATTGTCGTTTTTCCCGCACCAGACGGGGCGGACAAAATGACCGGAAACGGCCTCATTCGAGATTCTCGACTTGCTCGCGGATGCGTTCGAGCTCTTCCTTGATGCCGATCACATCCTGAAGGATTGCGGCGTCGGCGGCCTTGCTCCCGGTGGTATTGGCTTCCCGCAACAGCTCCTGCAACAGGAAGCCGAGCCGCTTGCCCACCGGCTCCCCTCCGGGCTCCGTGAGCGAGCTGCGAAAGGCCGTAATGTGGCTCTTGAAGCGATCGATCTCTTCGGAGACATCCAGCTTGTCGGCCATGATCGCCACTTCCTGTGCGAGACGCTGCGGGTCCACCGCCACGCCGTCCGCCAGCTCTCGCACCGAGGCGCGAAGCCGATCGCGCTGCGCGATGAGGCGCTCGGGTGCCCGGGCGGCGATACGCGCCACCGCGGCTTCGACGTCTCCCAAACGGGCCAGCAGCACTTCGGTGAGGCGATGGCCTTCTTCCGCGCGGGCCGCATCAAGTTGCGCGAGTGCCGCTTCAACGACTGCCACCAGTTCCGGGGCCGTTCCAGTGGGATCTTCATCGCGAGTGGAGGAGATCACCTCGGGCATCCGAAGCACGGCGGCCAGATCAACGTCCCCGTCCAGATCGTACCGTTCGCGTAAGGTTCGCAGCTCTTGCACCACGGTGGCGAACCGCGCCTCGTCGATGCCAGCCGCGTTCGCTTCACTGCGTTCAAAACGCACGCTCAGCGTGACATGGCCGCGCGCCACACGAACGCGCATGGTTTCGCGCACATCGGCTTCCCACTTACCGAAGGCGCTGGGCAGCTTGATGCTGGGCGAAAAAAACCGATGGTTCACCGTTCGCACTTCCACCGACACGCGCACGTTTCCGACTGGACCGTCGGCTTGACCGAATCCGGTCATACTGCGGACGCTCATGAGTGCGATGTCGGGTGCGGTGTGAACATGGACGGAACGGAGTGGCCAGCGTTGGATCAGTTAAACCATTCCCAGCGCACGCCGTACGTCTGAAACGGCGGTGGCATGAGAACCCCAGGTACCTGCTGATACAATGTGCCGTACACGTTGCGAAACTGATAGAAGAGCGTGGCGCGCAGAATCCGGATTTCAAGCAACGCCATGCCGAGGTTGTACGGCTCGCCAATGCGGAACAGATCGGCGGTGCCCTGCTGCGACGGTTCGAGAAATGAGACCGCGCTGCGATACTCATGTATCAGACGCGCATTGATGCTGAAATGTCCCGCCGGAAATCTGCTTCGCCATTCGCTCTGCACAATGAGCGACGCCCGTACCTGCGTTCTCGGTCGATACTCGCGATCCTGCGCCCAGCGAGTGCCGTGCAGTTCCAGTCGCAGATCCTTGTAGATCGGTGCCTGGGCACCAAACGTGATGCCGTTTCCGGTAAAGCCGAGCAGCTGTGCCGTAACCGCGGTGTCATACGGCGTGAGAAGACGCGGAATGATCACATTGCGCGTGCCCTCGTCAAAAGCGTGACGTATGAAGCCGGCGCTCAGCCAGCGACCACGCAGACGGATCGCCGCCTCGGCTCGCGATGTCTGTTCGCCGAGTCGACCGGTGCTATCGTCGGGCGCGAGGTCGGAGTGCGCTAACGTGGTGGTGAACCACGGGCGCAAGCGCAGTCGCAGATTCGCGTCAACGCGACGACTTGAATCGAGGCCGATGCGCTCTCCGCGCAGCGACGCGGTGAGCCATCCACGGTCCGTGCTGGCCACGAAGCCCGGCGAAAGATCCGTGTTGCCATCAATCGTGCGCCAGCGTGCGAACGCGCCCACGCGTGTCCGATCCCACGCGTACCCGCCGTGCAGGACGCGTTGCGTAATGCTGCGCGACGAATCAGGAACGGGCTCTTCGGGCTCTTCTTCTTCGTCTTCCGGTTCGCCGAACTCTGGTTCTTCGGTGGTGGTTTCCGGGACGCGCGGTGTGCTGCGAATATTGCCCAACAACGCTTGCGCCGACCAACCACGTGTTGTGGACCCATATCCCAAGCGAATGTACGAATCGGTGCGCGACCCGTCGTACTCCGGAATCGTGAACAGCTCGTCGTCGCCCTCGGTTGAATCGCGTGTGCGACTGGTGTTCGCGATGTAACCGTCAATGCTGAGCAGGCCACGTGACCAGCCAACGCGTGCGGTGAGCTGACGAAGGTCACCGTCACCCGTGAGACCGCGAGCGCCACCTGAAAACAGGTTACCACGTTGCCGCGCGGTTTCGCCTTGTTGCATGGTGAGCTGAAACAGCGCACCGTTCATAAAGCGGCGACCGAAGAGTCCGCGAAATCCGTTGGTATTCAGATCGCCTGTAAAAATATCGGTGCGCGTGTACGGTGTAACGCTTCGCACGGTCCACGTGGTGAGCCACACTCGCACTTCACCTGCCGCACGTTCGACAACCACTTCGTCAAGCGACGCGAGCGAGATTTCCGTAAGATCGAGCACGCCATTGTTACGCGGATCGGGCGCATCGAGTTCGAGCCCGTCCATGAATATTCGCAGCCGTCGGAAATCACCTTGAAAGGCGGCGGCGTGCACCCCGGGAAACCACGAGGTGCGATACGTGGTAAGACCAGGCACGTCTTCAAGCAGATCGGCCACGTTGATGGCACCGGTCGCGAGCAACTCGTCGCGCGTCCACCGTCTCGGGCGCAGTACTTCGGTATCGGGTCCGGTTGGATACTGCGCGATTGGCGCTTTCACTGTGTCAGCCGCGCGCTCGGCACGCTTGCGAATCACCTCGGCGCGCAATGAGTCGGCCCGTAAGGAATCGCGCGTGGCGGAGTCCATGACGACGGGCGGCGTATCCACCACGACAACGCGCGCGGTATCGCGACGTAGCGTGTCGACCTGTGCCTGCGCACGCTGCGGCGCACCGATCGAAACGATCAGTACGACCAGCAGCAGCGCAAACAGCTCGCGCGGAAACTGCCTCACGCGGAACAGATCATGCGTCAGCGTGCGCGCTGGCGCACGAACTCCACGAACGTTCCGACCGGCGTGCCCGTCGGCCCCTTGGGAAGCCATCCGAGATCCGTCTGCGAATAGGCCGTGCCGGCCACATCGAGATGTACCCACGGATAGCCATCAACAAACTCCTGAAGAAAAAGGGCCGCGGTGATTGAACCCGCGGGTCGACCGCCCGTGTTTCGCAGATCCGCCACATCGGACTTGATCTGCTCGCGGTACTCGTCCCATACCGGCAAAGGCCATCCGGGTTCCCCGCCCTTCTCGCCAGCGGCTCGTACTTCTTCAACGAGGGCCGCATCCGGGCCGAACAAACCCACGGCATTATGACCCAACGCAAAGACGATGGCGCCGGTGAGCGTCGCCGCGTCCAATACGACCGCAGGCTTGTAGCGCTTCACGAACACGAGCAAATCGGCCAAGACCATGCGGCCTTCGGCGTCGGTATTGATCACCTCGATCGTTTTGCCATTCGAGGCGCGCACCACATCGCCCGGTTTCACAGCAGTCCCAGACGGCATGTTCGTGGTCGAGCCAATCACGCCAACGACGTTCACCTTGGGCTTCAGGCGCGCAATCGTTTCCATGGCGCCCATGACACCGCCTGCACCGCACATGTCGTACTTCATCCACTCCATGTCCGGAGCGGGTTTGATCGAAATACCGCCGGTGTCAAAGCACAGGCCCTTGCCCACCAGGACGATCGGCGCGTCGTTCTCGGAGCCGCCACGATACTCCATGGCGACAAGACGCGGTTCCTGCGGCGTGCCCTGCGCGATGCAGAGAAACGCGCCCATGCCCTCCTGCTCCATTTCACGCGGGCCGAGCACCGTGACCGCCACATTGCCGTGACGTTCCGCAATGCCACGTGCTGTTTCGACGAACGTTTCCGGCGTGCAAACATTGCCGGGCATCATGCCGAGTCGGCGCGCAATCGCCTGTCCAGCCGCGATGGCTTCACCCGTTGCGAAGGCCTCGCGACAGGCGCTGTCGTCACGCGTGATCACGGTGGCGTTGGCGAGCGGCGCGCGGCGCTCTGCTTCGGGCGCCGGCGTCCGGAGATCAGGGTAGCTCCACGCGCCAAGCGCGAGACCGGCCACGAGTCCTTCGATCTGTTCGGGGGACGCGTCAGCGGCGTGCGCGTGCATGGCACCGGTACCGAGCTTGACGGCGGCTCGCGCGGCGACAGCACCCGCGCGTCGCCACGCGGTACGGCTGGCTACCGCCTTGCCCAACCCGACCAGGAGCACGCGTTCGACGCCACGCTCGGGACCCGCGAGAAAGCATGTTTCGTCACGAGCGCCGCGAAAGTCGCGGCGGGCCAGCGTACGCGAGAGTGCGCCCTGCATGGCCTCGTCGAGCGAGCGCAGCGATTCGGGCATGGTGATCGCACCACTCGCCGGTGCGGTGAGAAATACGGCGAGCAACGGCGAATCAACCGCCGTCACGGCGGCGTGGCTGACATGCAGCGAAAGCATCGTGGTCATGGCGGGATCAGTCAGCGGAAAGAGAAACCCGGATCGTGCTTGGCACGACCCGGGTGTACTGGGGCGGAAGGACTCGAACCTTCAACCACTCGATTAACAGTCGAGCGCTCTGCCATTGAGCTACACCCCATTGCACGATGGACGGTGCCGGATCCTGCAGCACAGCGACCCCATCGCGAAGTGTGAACTTAGTGATACGGGCGGGCGACTCCAAGTGGGTGTGTCAATCTCAATTGGCCGAACCCCGTGCAGCACGGTAGCCTTGCATTGTATTGGTCGCGGTTCCCCGACGGTTTTCCCACTTTTCGCCGCTCTCTCCATGTCTGACGTCACCAAATACGCGTGGGATTCCACGCCGCTCGAGACGCTGAACCCATTGATCTCGCGACGCCTGATCAGCACGGAGCGCCAGATGATGGCGCATGTACTGCTGAAAAAGGGCGCGATCGTTCCGGCGCACGATCATCACAATGAACAGTTCACGTACATCCTGTCTGGTTGCCTGCGCTTCTGGATTGGTGCGCACGCGGACGCACCGGGCGATGTTTTTACTGACGTGCGTGAGGGCGAAGTGCTGGTAATTCCCGGTGGCGTTCGCCATCGCGCTGAAGCGCTGGAAGACACGCTCGATCTTGATGTGTTCAATCCGCCGCGTGCCGATTGGCTTGATGGCAGCGACGCCTATCTGCGCGCGTCGAAGTAGATCATGAATTTCGATTTACAGGATCGCGTTGCGGTGGTGTGTGGTGCCAGTCGTGGCATTGCATTTGCCGCGTCCGAGTTGCTGGCGGATGAGGGGGCGGCGCTGGTGCTCGTCTCGCGCAACGGCGACTCACTTGAACGTGCCGCTGTCCAATTGCGCGCGCGTGGCGCGGCGGTATCCACCGTACAAGCGGATCTCGCGACGGTCGATGGTACGGCGAAGGTGGCGGACACCGTGATGCGCACGCACGGTCGAGCGGATGTGTTGATCACCAACACTGGCGGTCCAAAAACGGGACCGTCTCTGGGCCACGATTGGAGCGCGTGGCAAGGTGCCGCAGAATTGTTGCTACGGAGCGCGGTAGAACTCACGCGAGCGTTCGTGCCTGGCATGCGCGAACGACGGTGGGGCCGAGTGGTTGGCATCACGTCGTTCGCGGTCAAGCAGCCGGTGCCATCGCTCGTGTTGTCGAACAGTCTACGAGCGGCAGTCACCGGCTATTACCGCACGCTCGCGGAAGAAGTCGCGCCGGACGGGGTCACGGTGAACACCGTGCTTCCCGGTTACACGGCCACCGAGCGGCTCGATGAACTCGCGGAGGCCACCATGCAGCGCACCGGTGCGACTCGCGATCAAGTGTTCGCGCGTTGGGTGGACGAAACGCCGGCCCATCGCGTGGGCACTCCAGAAGAGGTGGCATCGTTGATTGTGTTTCTCGCCTCGCGCCAGGCGGGTTTTATTACCGGTCAGGCAATCTGTGCCGATGGTGGCGCGGCGCGTTCGCTGTTGTAGCCGCCGCGCGACGTCGCGCACGCGACGGCACGCATCGAACGTGTGAACAACTGATTTTATCTTCGCTCCCTACTACGAGAATGACATGAGCAAGTTGACGGCAACACAGTGGATCTGGCGCGACGGTGAGTTCATTCCGTGGGCCGACGCGACGATGCATGTGCTGAGTCACTCCATGCAGTTTGGTTCCGCCGCGTTTGAGGGCATTCGTGCATACTCGACGCCGCAAGGACCGGCCGTCTTTCGTTTGCGTGAACATCTGCAGCGACTGGTGCACTCGGTGCGCATCTATCGCATGGAGCTTGACTATTCCATTGACGACCTCATCGCCGCAACACGCGAGCTCGTGCGTCGCAATGAGATGGACGCGTGCTACATCCGTCCGATGGTTGTACGCGGCTACGGCGCGGCGGGTATGGTGCCACTCGAAAGCCCGATCCACGTTTTTCTTCCGTGCTGGGCGTGGGGCGCATACCTCGGCGATGAAGCGCTCGCCAATGGTGTAGACGCGTGCATCTCAAGCTGGAATCGCGTGGCGCCGAACACCATTCCGGCGATGGCGAAAATTGCGGGCAACTATCTGAGCGGACAGTTGATCAAGATGGAAGCGCTGGCCAACGGCTTTCAGGAAGGCATCGCACTCAGTCCCAATGGCACGGTGAGTGAAGGCTCCGGCCAAAATGTGTTCGCGGTGCTCGATGGTGTGCTCTACACCTCGCCGCTCGACGGAACCATCCTTGGCGGCATCACGCGCGCGAGCATTCAGCGACTCGCGATTGATGCCGGCTTTACCGTACGCGAACAGCCAATCGCGCGCGAAATGTTGTACGGCGCAGACGAAGTGTTCCTGACCGGCACGGCGTCGGAAGTCACGCCAATCCGCAGCATCGATCGCATCCGCATTGGCGGTGGAAAGCCCGGACCCATTACCAAGCAGCTGCAGGCGCAGTTTCTCGATATTGTGCACGGTCGCGTACCTGATACATACGGCTGGCTCACGCACGTGCGCGATCGCTGAGTCCACGCGCCAACAGGGACGCAAGAACAAACGCCGCGCGAGCTCTGAGCTTGCGCGGCGTTTGTGTTGGATACCCGAGGGGGGAATCGAACCCCCATATCCCAAGGGATGGGGGATTTTGAGTCCCCTGCGTCTACCAGTTCCGCCACCCGGGTGTACTGCTCACAACCTAGTCAGATGTTGCGGCGGCACCAGCCCCGCACACGCCAAGATACGCTAGCCGACGCGCTTGCCCAGCGCGCCCGCGCGTGCCGCTGGCTTGACAGCGCCGTACACCTCGCCACCCGGTCCCTCCAGTACTTCCTCAACCGGATGGTCGTGCTCCTCTTCAGCAGGCGCTTCCGTTGGCGCGGCTTCCAGAGCGTCTCCGATGACCGCGTCTACAGAGGGCGGAAGTACACCCACATGCTTCCACAACAACTTGCCATCACGATCGATGAGATAACTCGCCGGCACACCCATCGCAGGAAAACGTCGCTCGATCGTGCCTTCGGGATCGTGCGCCACTTCAAATGTCACGTTGTACTGCGACGCGACCTGCTGAACCGGTTCGCTGCTTCCAACGTCAACACTGACCGCAACAACGCGCAGGCCCTTGCGGCCATGCTTGGCGAGCAGCGTGTCCATAAACGCAAACTCTTCCTTGCATGACGCGCACCACGTGGCCCACACGTTGAGCAACACCAGATGGTCACTCGGCCCCACGTTGAGCGAATCACCGGCGAGTGTTTGAATTGTATAGGCGGGCGCGGTGGCGCCGACACTCACCGGTCCGCTTCGCGGAGACGCGGTGGCGCCATCGCTGGCGCGCGAGCGATCGCACGCGACAAGCGCCGACATCGCGAGTGCCGCCAGCACGGCAGCGCGCACGTGGTGCGATCGCTGTGTCATCGGCGTTCCCGACGAATGACAACCTGCATGTCGCCGATCGATTTGAGTCCCATGACTGCTTTCGGATCGCGCATATTGGGCTTTGCTTTCTCCTCGGCAGCCAGGCTGGCAAGCGGTTGTTCGGACCAGGCGACGGTGATTCCGCGTCCGGTAACGCCGACGACTGGGAAAGTGGCAGCTTTGGACGTGTCGCTCAAGATGATGGCGGGCGCGAACGTCTTTCCACCATCGACGGAACGTCGAAGTACCACCTGCGGCGTCTCCACAGTGCCGTCGTCCCAAACCGCGACCACCGTGTCGGCTCCGCCCAGTGCCAATTGAACATGCGCCGGTCGAGAGAAGTTCGCCATCCCCAGCGCGACGGGTGGGCCAAACGTCCGGGCCTGGTCCGTCGAGATGGCGTACTGCACACCAGCGGCACCCTCACGTCCGGTCCACCAGGCCACGTGCACTCGGCCTTCCGCATCGACGCGAACGCTCGGTCCCGCGTGGGGGCAGCCATCGAACTGCCAGTTGTCGGCGTGGACGGGAACTGGCTCGCTCCAGGTGGCGCCAGCGTCCTGCGACCGGGCCATGACAATGTCGCGAATGCCACCGGGCAGGATACTGCGCCAGGCCATGTACAGCGTACCGTCCGTGGCCGCGGCGACGGCGGTTCGGCAGCACGGGCACGCGGCCGTGGTGTCGGCGCGCACGTTCGCAGCGAAGGTGCGGCCGGAGTCAGAGGAGACGGCCACATAGGCGGCCGACTGACCATGGCGACCGTCCAGCCACGAGACGATCACGCGGCCGTCGGGGGCCACCGAGAGTGCGTGAAAGTTGTGCGAACCGAAATCCCCGTCGTCGCTGACCGTGATGGGAGAGGTCCACGCATCGTCACGGCCGGTTGATCGCACGTAACGCAGCGCGCTCGCGGGAAAGCGGCGGCCCTCTTCGAGACGCGACACTACGTAAATCGCGTGCGCCACCCCATCGGGACCGATCACGAGTTTTGGTGGGGCCTCACCGTGACCCTCGATGGGACCCAGACTATCGCGCAGCTCGACCGGCGAAGCGCTACCGATTTGCACATACAATCGACCGTCGGTGCCGCCATCCGGTGCAGACACCCACGCGATGGCCTCTCGGCCATCGGGGGTGACCGCGAACATTGGCGCGGTGCCACGCGGCGATCCAAGGCCCGGGCGTTCTGCATCGCCAAACGCGATGGATGTGGCATTAACTTCTGGCGTGCTACACGCGGCCAGCAGCACAATCGCCAACGCCGTGCACGTGTGGTACACGTGACGCGATGTGGTACGCGTAATGTTCAACGTCATTGTTAGCGCTCCCATGCGTAACGCATGCCAACAAAGATTGAACGCGGCGTGCCCGGAGTGATCTGTTGTCCCGCGAACCGATCGTACGCGGCGAGCTCGGCGTACGTTTTGTCGGCCACGTTCACCGCGCGTGCAAACAACTCAACACCGCCGCGAATGTATGTGTTTGCATGCAGCGTGATCAGGTCGTGTCCGCGGTACTCTACTGCGCCCGACGGATCCATCGGATACCGACCGGTGTGTGACCATTCCGCCGCCAATCGTCCGCCACGCATGAGTTTTGGTGTGAGTGTCAGCAGCGCGTTGCCAAGCACGCGCGGGGCCTGTTCAATTCGCGCGCCGCTGTATGAGACCTCTGCCACAGCGGGCGTGTTGCCGCTGGCCGGACGCGCCGCTTGCGGCGTCCAGTCGGTGTAGCGGTGATCCGCAACGGCTGCGCTGAGGTCGAGACGAACACGCGGCAGCACACGCGCGCCGAGACTGCCTTCGATACCACGATGACTGGTGGAACCGGCGTTGGTGGCAATGCGCGTATTGGTCGCGGTCACGAATGTGATGATGTCATTCTGCAACCGCATATCGTACGCGGCGAGTGACCACGCAAGTTTGCCGCCTGCTTCACCGCGCAGTCCAACTTCTGCGCTTTCCACGGTGACCGGCTTGAGATCCACCGTGCTGGCCGCATCGTTCTGCTGGAAGAGCTGTGAGTGTGATGGCGCACGGAAACCGGTGCGATACGCTCCGTACACGTTGAGCCACGGCGCGACATCTGCGGTGACGCCAATCTTGGGGCTGAATCGCTGATAGTCGCGCGTCTGGTCACCAGGAATGCGAAAGCGTCCTGTGTCGCGCGCCGCAATGTTGGTGGTGTAATCGTAGGCCACTACGTCGTATCGCAAACCGGCATCAACGCGAACGCGTGTGAAGGGCGAGAACTCCGTGTGCAGGTACGGCGACGCCTGACGGAAGGTGACATCGTAGTCGTACTGGCGAACGCCAAGCGTGTACGATTCAAAGATGCGCGCGGCACCTGTTCCCTGCGTTTGCAGCACCGCTTGATCGGCGGTAAAGCTGCCCGGGCTGACATCGATATCGGCGCCAACAATCACGCGGGAGTTCAGTGGTGCAAAGTCACGTCGTGCACGTGCCAGGACGCCGTACGAGGTGTTCCGCGTATCCCAGACCTGGGGGTTGAAGGTGAGCTGCCACGACGGCAACAGTTCAAGCACGTTGCGGCGTGCGAACGGCGTGATGCTCCAGCTGCTGCGCGCGTTCACTTTCTCAATAGCTGAACTCCAACGCAGCGCTTCCACTTTGCGAAAGGCGAGTGGTGAACGATTGATCGGGTCGCGCGCAAGAAACTGCTCACCCGACTGTGCCAGCACGTCGTTTTGATCAATCATGGACGTGGTGACCACCGTACGCACGGACAAACCGTCGCGCAGTCGGGCGTCCCAGCGCAGTGTGGCGCTCTGCCGATCATACGGCGCGTTCTCTCGCCAGCCGGTCAGTTGCGTGAAGTTGGCATCAACGCGAATTCCGTGATTGCCGCGCGTGCTGCCACCGGAAAAGAGCACGCGCTGAAAGCCGTACCGTCCGCCTTCCATGCTCAGATCGGCGCTCGGCACTGGTGGCGCTTCACGCGTGAGCGCGTTCACCACCCCGCCAATCGCATCGCTGCCGTAGAGCGCCGTGCCAGGTCCTTTGAGCACTTCCACTCCACCAGCCTGCGGCAGGTTGACCTCATACATCGCGTTGTGATTGAAGAAGCCGGTGGCGCGCGTTGGCACACCGTCTTCGAGATACAGGTACATCGGTTTGGTGGTGATCGGCTGCCGGATCGCCATCGAGTGCCCTTCGCCCGAGAGCTGCGAGACGTATACGCCCGGAATGCGTTTCATGACCTGCGCCGGATGTGAGGCACGCGCCAGCCGAAGCTCAGCGCCACCAATCACATCAATCGTCGCCGAGTTCTCAACACGACGCTGCGCCTCGCGCGTGGCGCTCACCACAACGGGCGCCACGACCGACGTGGCGCTCGACATACGAAGCTCGATCAGCGCGTTGCCTTCGGCTCGCAGCTCCACCACACGCGTGAGCGTATCAAGTCCGAGCCGCCGAGCGCGAATGCGCACGCGTCCAATCGTGACGCCGTCGATGCGCCACGCACCATTGGCACCTGACATGGTCCCAAGCCGTGTGCCCGGAATGTCGAGCAGCACCCCTTCAAGGGGCGACCCGTTTTCGGAGGCCAGGACGCGGCCGCTCACACTGGTGGTTTGTGCCTGGGCTGACAGCGACGTCGTGCTGCTCGCGAACAACACAAGCGCGCACGAGACAGCAACCGCAAAGCGGCTGCAGAAGAATTTCAACATGGGTGTAGTGTTCTCCGAGCGGGCATGCGTGTGTACGCAGTGCCCCGCTCTTCACAGTTCGCCGACGCACATCTGCACGACAGCCCTCGTGGCTGGCGTGGTGCGCGTGAGAGTTTGCGTGCAAATGCGATGTGCGCCGTCGTTTGTGCGACAGCGGCACGCGGCATTCACGCGATCAGGCGAACAGGACTGGCGGTGCCGTTGGCCACGGCAGGCGCGACGATGGCGCGGGCCGGGCGTCTACCGAGGTGTGCTTCGGATACTGCGTTGTGGCCGAAATGACTTCGGCGGGCGCTGGCACGCGCACGATCGCGAGCACTGGCGCGGCGATAACACTGGCGGACGCACACACGCCAACACAGTTGCACTCGTGCGGCGAACTGTCGGAGTGATGCGATGACTCGTCCGCGTTCGGCGCGTTTGCGGCGGCGTGTTCGTGGTGCGCGTGTGACTCCGGCGAGACCGCTGCACCAGCGATGCCTTCGCTCGGCTCGGCTGAAACAGCGGACGACGGCATGGTTGGGCAGTCGTGTAGCCAGATCGGTTCGCCTGTCAGCAGAACCGACCACAAGGCTAGCAGCAGACCAAGCATCTTCGCCGCGCGAGAACGTCGCATGCGGAATAGTAGACGCGTGAGGCACTCGGGATCAATGGTGCAGACGCACCAGAAGCCGACTCGCGCCGGCTTCTGCCCTCGGAACTCCGCCTACGGACGACCGCTTGTGGGCGGCGCGCTGTGTGGCGGCCGATCGCCGGATCGTGAAGGCGTTCCCGGCGTGCGCTTCTCGCGGATCTCGTCCATGTTGCGACGGATCTCTTCCTGCAGCGCCATGAATCGCGCGCGCTGCACTGGCGAGAGGAACTGCGCCAACTCACGCTGCTCCAACTCCATCAGATCGATCTTGCGACGTTCCAGTGCGGGCAACCGATCTAGCAACGGTGCGACCGAATCATTGGATGCGGCATCTCCCGCCAGCAGATGACGACGCATCGCGCTGCGCAAGCGGAACTCTTCCCCGCGCACCGCTCGACGGTCGCGCTCAAGCTTCATGGTGACCGCTTCGAGCTTGACCAGCTGATCGTCAGTGAGCGAGAGACGTTCCTTGAGCATGGCGCCAATACGACGCTGCACTTGCTGCTCCATCTCGCGATCGCCGCGCGGCTGTCCACTGCGACCCTGCCGCGCCTGCGGCGGTCCCGATTGTGCGCTTGCCTGCATGATCGGCACACACACGACGAGCGCGGCAGCCGCGAGCGCGGCACCAATGTGCCGGCGAAACCCTGCATATGTCTGTGCGATCATGATCCCTCCTGAATCGCGGTGTCACTCTGTATAGTGGCCGGCGGCACGTTGTCCGGTTCAACCGGCGGTGCTCCGTCCCACGCCTCGAGCCGTTCAAGCAACAGCGCAAGTTCATCATCGGAGTAGTCCGACAACTCCTGAATCGGCAACACGGATGGCGCAACCGACACCACCGCCTTTACCGGTACACGATCAGCTGAATACGGCTCGGGAAGTGTGGCAACCACCGTGGAGTCACCGCTGAACATCGGCGCCGAAGCGACCTCTGCGTCCGACACCGACATTGGGCCACGGCCCGACATCACCACGGAAAGACCGCCAACGGCAACCAGTGTGAGCGTAGCCGCGAACTTCATGAACGATGAACCAAACACGGAACGTGTGGCGCGCGCCTTCTGCATGGACGGCGCGCGACCAGTCTGCCCGCCAGTGACCACCCGAAGTGTTGGCGTCGCTGGCTCTTCGCGCGACGAGGCCGCGAGCACTGGTGGCTTGGGCAATGCCGCCACAATGGAGGCCACATCGATGATCGGCGGCAGTGGACGTGCGTTGAGCACCGCCACGAGCACCTCGACTTCTTCGCGGCAGGCAGCGCACGACACCAGATGCACGTCGACCAGCTCGCGTTCGCGCGCTGGCAACTCGCCAGCCGCAAACTCGGGCAACAGATCCTGCAGGTCGTTGTTGGTGCAATCAGTCATGAATCCACTCCTTCACCGCGCGAAGCGCGTTGTGATAATGCACTCGGGCTGCGCCTTCGGTAGTCCCGAGAATATCCGCAATGTCCTTGTACGCTCTGCCTTCCTGCACCCGCAGCGTGAACACATCCCGCTGCATTGGTGATAATCGTGTGAGTGCGGCCCGCACCCGGTCTTCTGTTTCACTCGCCACCATGCTGTCCAACGCGTGAAACTCTGTCGCCGCGTCTTCCGGCATCACTTCTACTGCGTCCGGACGTCGCCTTGCTGCTCGTCGTCGATCCAGCACCAATCGTCGTTCAATCGTAAACAACCACGTGCGAAGCGCACTGTCCGCACGAAACGAATCGAGCGCAGAAAACGCACGCACAAACGTGTCTTGCACCAACTCGTTCAGATCATCACGAACGCCGAGACTGAGCGCGAAGCGGGCCAGCGCGGTTGAGTGTCGCTCAACAATCGCTGTCGCCGCCCGCTCATCGCCGGCGCGCCAGCGCTCAATGAGCTCCTGGTCCACCGCCGCGTCCTTCGTTCGGTCCGCCTCGGTCATCTGCACGTGGTGGTAGACGTGACGCCGATTCGTGTGTTAAGGCAAATCCTCACGTCAGCCAGCCGAGGGATTGACGGGGCCCGAGGCCGGTCCCTCAGCGGATGCGGTCGAGGACGCGTCCGGGGCGGCTTGTCCCGCGGCTGACGACGCGGCACCCGTGGCCGGCCCGCTCGGCGGCTCCGCCGCGCCCGTGCGCCGACGCCACTCGGCGGCCTCCGTTGAGGCCGCTTCGAGCCGCACGGCTTCCTGTTCGTGATCGCGGAGTGCCCGGGCGAGCCGTTCCAGGCTCTGCTCATCGAGCGAACGGGCGTTCTGCCAGGCGCGGTACACCGCGTAACCGAGCGATTCCGCCGCCTGATCGGCGGCCTGCCGGGCTTTGCGGGCGTCCAGGCGCGTCTTGCCCTCGTCGACCGCGTCTTGCGCAACTTTGCTGGCTTTGTCGATGCCGTCTTTGAGTTTGTCCCAGATAGCCATACGGTGATGCTCCATGTGAAGGGGGTACCGAGCCGTACGGACGCGTCACCGCGAGGTTACGCCCGCGTGAATGTAGACGAGCGCACCGCAAAAAACGAACGGCCCCCGATCTCGAAGATCAGGGGCCGTTCAGTGCGCTCGACTGCGGCGCGATTACGCGTTTGCAGGCTCAGCGGGTACTTCGTCCACTTCGATCTCGATGTACTCGACCGGAATGACCGACACCTTCTGGCGCTTCTTGTTCTTGTGCTCGAACTGCACGACGCCGTCGACGAGCGAGTAGATCGTGTAGTCGGTGCCGAGACCAACGTTGCGACCCGGGTGCCACTTGGTGCCGCACTGGCGCACGATGATGTTGCCGGCGGTGACGAACTCACCACCGTACTTCTTGATGCCACGGTACTGCGGATTTGAATCGCGACCGTTGCGTGACGAGCCTACGCCTTTCTTATGAGCCATGACTATCTCCAGAGCATTCGCGTCAGGCGCGAACGCTGCAACGGTTATCCGAGAACGATGTCCGTAATACGGACTTCGGTGAACTTCTGACGGTGTCCCTGCTTGCGCGCGTAGTTCTTGCGACGCTTGAACTTGAACACGACGATCTTTTCGTCTTTGCCATGCTTGACGATCTGCGCCGTGACCGACGCGCCAGCAAGCGTGGGAACGCCCGTGCGCGTGGAGGTGCCGTCGGAACCGAGCAGCACTTCGTTGAACTCAACCGTCGAACCAGCGTCGCCCATGAGCGACGGAATACGAAGGGTCTTGCCCGGCTCTGCCCGGAACTGCTTGCCGCCGGTGCGGATAATCGCGTAGCTCATAGGACTCAAAGACTGTCGTGAGGGCATCGCGCCCCGAAGCCGAGGCACCCCTGTAAGGGGGCGCCGAGCAAAGTCGGACGGCGCCCATATCAAGCCCAGAAACTTATCCCGACTTCTGGCGCCTGTCAACGTGGCCTAACTGCTTGTGGCCTAAGGCGGCCACGCGCGTCACCTAAGCCAACGCGTACTGCTGGGTCACATCACGCTCCGCGCCCTTGACGACCAGACGGTACTCGTCGGGCTTGAGCAGCGGGTCGTCCCGCATTTCTACTGAGAAACCGGCCACCTTTTCCAGGCGCTTGAGCAGGTCGCGCTCCTCTTCCAGCACGTGGAGCGCAATATCCGGATGCATCCGCAGCAGCATGGCTTCCTTACGGCCTTCGGCGCCCATTCGGGTGACCGCTCGCTCCAGCCGCCGCACAATCGTTTCGGGCGTGAACACGCGTCCGGTGCCGGCGCACGTGGGGCACGACTCCGTCATGCTCTGCCAGTGACTTTGACGCACGCGCTGACGTGTCATTTCAATCAAGCCGAGCTCGCTCACGGCAAACGCTTTGGTGCGTGCGCGGTCGCGTCCGAGATGCGTGCGCAATTCCTGCAACACACGATCCCGATTTGCCTGCGTCTCCATGTCGATGAAGTCGCACACAATGATGCCGCCCACATCACGCAGACGGAGCTGACGCGCGATTTCCTTGGCCGATTCGCTGTTGGTGCGGTAGATCGTTTTTTCGGGATCCTTCTTGCCCGTGTAGCGACCCGAGTTCACGTCAATGGAAACGAGCGCTTCGGTTTGTTCGATAATGAGATAGCCACCGCTTGGCAGATCACAACGCCGCTTGAAGAGATCCCGAATCTCTTTTTCAACGTCGAACTTGTCGAACAACGGCACCGGCTCTTCGTACATGCGCACGCGATCCACCAGATCGGGCGCGATACCGCCGAGGTACTCCACGATCTCGTTGAACACCTGACGCGAGTCGACGGTCAGGGCGTCAACCTTGCTCGAGAAGACATCGCGCACGAGGCCGCGCGTGACGTTCGTTTCACGGTGAATCAGCGCCGGCGCGCGCAAGAACTGATTCTTGCGCTTGATGCGTTTCCACGCCTGAATGAGCGAGTTCAACTCGCGCTCAAACACTTCCGGCGTAGCGTCTTCACTGACCGTGCGCACAATGACGCCGCCCGAATCGGCGGGCAACATTTCCGTGAGCATTTGCCGCAACCGCTGCCGCTCACTGCGTTCACTGATCTTCCGGCTCACGCCGACTCGGCTCGCGAATGGCATGTACACGAGAAAGCGACCGGCAAGCGAAACCTGCGCGGTAACGCGCGGCCCCTTGGTACTGATCGGTTCCTTGGAGACCTGGACGATGATGTCTTGTCCCCGCTTCAGCACGTCCTGAATCGGGGGCAGTTCTTTTTTGGGACGACGTCCACCGCTGGGCGCGTCATCTTCTTCATCGTCATCGTCCGGATCGGCGTCATCGTCGGGGACGACAATGTCGGACGCGTGAAGAAACGCGGCCTTATCCGTTCCAATGTTTACGAAGGCGGCCTGAATACCAGGGAGCACCGCCTCGACCTTGCCAAGGTAGACATCGCCAACCATGCGCCGAGCATCGGGCCGGTCGACCAGCAGTTCAACGAGGAGGTCGTCCTCGAGGATTGCGACCCGGGTTTCCCGTGGGTTCGCGTTGACAAGAATCTCGCGTTTCATCGAGGGTCCACGTCGGTCGGGGGCGCGGCGACTCCGCGCACGCCCGAACCTGACGTTGGGCAAAGGGCGAGGTACTGTTCAGGGGCGCCGAATACGCCACGCCTGAGAACGCACTTGGTCTCTCCGCCAACGGCGCGCGATCGTCCACGCAGGTCACGACCGGGCACTCGGAGCGGCCACGCGATCCCGAAGGACGCGCGACGTACTCTCCCGCGGCAGACGCTTGTGCAGCGCGCCAGGGGCGACGAGGACCGGTGAGGAACGTGACAACGTGCGATCGCAATGCTTGCACTGGACGCGCTGTGGGGTGTGCGACGGTGACGTTTGCTGCGCGCTGGCTCGAACGACTCCCGTCGAAACAACGAGGGCCCGCGAGTCGCGCGAGCCTTCGGGACCGATAGCACATCGGCCCGGTCACCATGACCGAGCCGATGGACCATGTAAGGTATGGTACGCAGCGTCAGCCCGCCAGTTCCTTGAGCAGGTGTCGCGCAATGACAATGCGCTGAATTTCGCTGGTGCCTTCTCCGATTTCGCCAATCTTGGCGTCACGCATGTAGCGCTCCACCGGATAATCCTTGGTGTAGCCGTAGCCACCGTGGACCTGCACGGCCTTGATGGTCGCGCGCATGGCGAGCTCGGAGCAGAACAACTTGGCCATGGCTGCCTCTTTGCCGAACGGCTTGCCGTTCTGCGAGAGCCAGGCCGCGTGGTACACGAGATGACGGCCGGCCTCGAGCTCCGTGGCCATATCGGACAGCTGAAACTGAATGCCCTGAAACGACGCGATCGGCTGGCCAAACTGCTTGCGCACGGACGCATACTGCAGCGCCTGATCCAGCGCGCCCTGCGCGATGCCAATGGAGAGCGCGGCAATACCGATGCGGCCGGCGTCGAGCGTCTTCATGAAGTTGATGAAGCCCAGCCCTTCAGTGCCCAGCAGATTTTCCGCCGGCACTTCCACGTTGTCAAACAACAGCTCGCGTGTGTCCGACGCGCGCCAGCCAAGCTTGTCTTCCTTCTTGCCCGAGGTGAAACCGGACATTTTCGGCAGCGTCTCGTCGTGCCCCATCCCGAGGGTGCGGCAGGCGTCGAGATCGCAGGTGTCCTTCGTGAGAATGAACGACGAGATGCCTTTGGATCCCTTCTCGGGATCCGTGACGGCGGTGACCACAAAGATTTCACCCACGCCGGCGTGCGTGATGAATCGCTTTGATCCGTTGAGCACATAGTGCCCGTTCTTTTTCACGGCCGTGGTGCGTGTGCCACCTGCATCACTACCGGCTGATTCTTCCGTGAGGCCAAAACCGCCGAGCACTTTGCCGCTGGCCAGTAGCGGGACGTATTTCTGCTGCTGTTCCGGTGTGCCGAAGTAGACAATCGGCGAGGTTCCGAGTGTGGTGTGCGCGGAGATCGTGATGCTGTGTGACGCATCCACGCGCGCCAATTCTTCAATCGCAATCATGAACGCGATAGTATCAAATCCGGCACCACCGAGTTCTTCGGCCCATGGGATGCCGAGCAAGCCAAGCTCGCCCATGCGTTTGACATTCTCCCACGGGAACGTGGAATCAGCGTCGTGACGCGCCGCGACCGGCGCTACCTGTTCTTGCGCGAAGGCGCGAACCATCTCGCGCACGGCAAGGTGAGAATCTGAGAAGTAAAGGGAGTCATCCATGGGCCGGAACCTAGCGAGCGGGCGCGGATGGCGCAGCGGTTGCTGCAAACACAATTTTTCCACCCACGATGGTGTACTGCGCGCCACTGTCGAGCCACTCTCGACCGGGCGGCGACAAAAACGGGTCGCGATTCAGGATGGTCAGATCCGCCCACCGACCGGCTACAATGCTGCCCGACGATCGTTCGTTGAAGGTGGCGTACGCGGCCCAGATACTATACCCGCGAATCGTCTCTTCGACGCTCAGCCGTTCGGCAGGAACGATCGTGGCGTCGGATTTTGCGGCGGTATCCTGTCTCGTTGTGGCAGCATAAAACCCATACCATGGGGAGATGCCTGAACCCGGAAAGTCGCTGCCGAACGTAAGCCGTGCGCCAGCGCGACGCAGCGTGCGCCATGCGTATGCGCCGAGTACGCGGGTGCGGCCGAGTCGCTTTTCGGCGAACGACATGTCTTCTACGGCGTGCGGTGGTTGCATGGAGGCAATGAGTTGCAACTCATTCATCCGCCGCGCATCGGTTGGCGTGAGCACTTGTGCGTGTTCAACACGATGCCGAAGTGATCGTGTACTTGACGCGTTTTGCGTGATGCGTTCAAGAAAGTCGATGGTTTCCCGATTGCCGGCGTCGCCGATGGCGTGTATTGACGCCTGAAATCCGGCGCGCATGAGCGCCGCGACCACGGTCGTGTCGAACGCGTAGGCCGATCCGCTGACACCGCGATGTCCGGGCTGATCTGCGTAGTCGTCGAGCAACCGCGCGCCACGCGATCCAAGCGCGCCATCGTAGTACGCCTTGACGCTGCGAATGGTCAGCTTCTGCGCCGTTGACGTGTCTGGTCCGCGACCGGTCCAGAGCCGCGCGAGTGCAGTGTCACGCGCGGAAAGCATGGCGTACACTCGAATCGGAAGCGCATCGGCGCTCGCGAGTTCCTGGTACGCCTGCAGATGCAGCGCATCGACACCAGCATCGTGTACCATGGTGTAGCCGGCCCGGGCCAGCGAATCGAGCGCGCGCGTGATGTTCGATGCCGCTTGATTGACAGTGAGCGGCGGAACGACCGCGTCAATCAACGCCACCGCACGATTGAGTACGATGCCGCTCGCAACCCCTTCACGCGAACGCTGAATAATTCCACCGACTGGGTCTGGTGTGGAATCCGTGATGCCGGCGCGCGCCAGCACGGAGTCGTTGGCCCATCCGGCGAACCCGTGCAAGCTGCGCAAATACACGAGATGTTCCGGGAAAGCGCGCGTGAGCATGCCGGCGGGAGGATATCGGTCGGCCCACGCGCCCTCGTCCCATCCCTGCCCCAGGATCCACGTGCCCGGCGGCGCGGTATCGGCCACCGCGCGCACGCGTGCCACCGCCTCAGCCGGCGTGCGGACGCCAATCAAATTGACTTTCGCGAGCGCGGCGCCGAGTTCGCCCACGTGGCCGTGTGAATCATGAAGCCCGGGCAGCACCGTCGCGCCCTGCAGGTCGATGAGTCGCGTTGCGGCGCCGCGCCACGACAGCGCACCATCGTCGCGACCCACCCACATGATGCGGTCGCCGCGAATCGCGATGGCGGTAGCGTCTGGGCGCCACTTGCCGTCGCTGAACGGTGCGCGATCATCCGGTACCCCATTCACATCGGGGTCTGGCCACGTCATGGTGTACACGTGACCGTTGAGCAGAATGATATCGGCGCTTTCCGGATCGCGTGTGTTGCACGAGCTGGCGATTGCGAGCAGCGCGGCAGCACCGATCAGGCTACGCGTTGCGCTCACAACTTTTTGTGCGATTGGCCGCAGGATCATCTGGTGCGTGACGGGAGAAGCAAGTTGACGCATCGATCACACGCGCCGCATTGGGAACGCACATCGGGGTCGCCGAAGTATCGGAGCACAAACGCCCGGCGGCAAGCACGTGTCTGCGCGTACTGCTGCATCGCGTCGAGCCGATCCATATCAGTAGCGCGACGGGTGGCCAGCTGGTCCCAGTCCACGGGGAGACGATTTTCGACGATGGCTTCACCGGTGAGCCGGAATCCCCCGCCGCACCGTGTGAAGGTGACGAACTGTTCGGACTGCAAGCGTTCCAATACCGGCATCACACCGACGGATCCGCCAAGCCCTGGTGGCAAGCCGTCGAGGTCGATGGACGCGCCGTCCTGAATGCGCGGCCCAACGGCTCTCCACAGCGATCGAAGCACTTCTCGATCAAAGGATCGATCGCCATCCAGCTCCGTGGCGATGCGCTCCGGTGTCGCGATCAGTCGCACGACCACCCGATTGAGCGCGGGCGATTCAACCACAAGACAGCCCTGCTGCGCGAGCACGCGCACCGAAGCCGCCACGTGTCGTTCGTTCACGCCTTTCGGAACGCGCGACTGCAGCGCTTCCAACGAAAGTGCGGCGAACCCATCGCGGTCGGCGAGGTCTCGCAGCGTTCGCCACACACGTTCAACGGCGGCCCGCGGTGCGTGCGCCGATTCAATGAAGTGTTCGTGCGTGAAACGATCCGGATACGCGTGCAACAGAATGCACACGGAATCTTTGCCGTCTCGGCCGGCGCGACCTGCTTCCTGGTAATACGCTTCGAGCGAGCCAGGCATCGCGTGATGCACCACCAGTCGGACATCGGGTTTGTCGATGCCCATGCCAAATGCGCTGGTTGCAACGATCACGCGGGTGCCTTCACCCATGAAGGCGTCCTGCGCGCGGCGACGATGTGTTTCATCAAGTCCAGCGTGATACGCCACCGCGCCAACCCGAGCACGTGTGAGCACATGCGTAACGCGCTCCACGGCTTTGCGCGTGGGCGCATACACGATGGCGGCGCCCGCGTGTTCGCGAATGGCCGCGACGGTGGCTTTGTCCTTGTCATCTTGCGAGCGTGTGGGCAACACGCTGTATGACAGGTTGGTGCGATCAAATCCACCCACCACGACGACGGCATCGCGCAGCTGCAGCTGCCGCACAATGTCATCGCGGACGGAGGGCGTCGCGGTGGCGGTGAGCGCCACAGTTTGCGGGTTGCCCAACTCATGGCGAATGCGACCGATGCGCCGATAACTCGGTCGAAAGTCGTGTCCCCATTCGCTGATGCAATGGGCTTCGTCGACGGCCAGCAACGCTACGCCAATATCGCGCAAACGATCGACCGTACGACCGGCCTCGATGCGCTCCGGCGCGAGGTACAGCAGCGTGAGTTCGCCGCGCTGTGCGCGCGTGAGGCGATCGGCAACGGCGCTTGCACCAAGCGTACTGTTGATGAACGCGGCGGCGACGCCTCGTTTCTCCAGCGCATCAACCTGATCTTTCATGAGCGAGATCAGCGGAGAGACGACCACTGTGAGTCCGCCTCGCACCAGCGCCGGCACCTGATAACACAACGACTTGCCGCCACCGGTTGGCAATACCACCAGCGTGTCGCGCCCGTCGAGAATCGCCTGGATGGCGGGCTTCTGCGGCTTGCGAAAATCCGGGTACCCGAAGCGACGCTCAAGCATTTGGCGCGCGACTTCGAGTGCAGGGCTGCTTAGGTGCGTGCGTTGCGGTACCGGCATACCGCATGCTAGCGGTACGTCAGTCGGCATGCGACATCAATTCGGCGCGCGTATTGGCGAAAGTCGATACGCCACGATTCGCGCGACGCCCGAGAGTTCGTCCACCTCCGGAAAGAGCGCGATGTCATCGCCCACAAATCCCAACGGCGCTGGTTTGCCTACGAGCGTGCCCAGGTAGCCACCGTCGCGATCGAAGATGTCGACGTTACGCGGCTCGTCACGAATGCCAAAGCGCTGCACCCACAAACGCCCCTGCCGATCAAACTTCAATGTCTCGACCAGAGGAAGCTGCTCCGCCACGCCCTGTTTGGCGAACAGCTCTGCCGCCGGCACAACGCACTCACCGCCGTTGAACCCGATCTTCATGCCCTCGGGATGCAGTCGATTCACATCGTTTACGGTTGGCGCTTGCGTGGGGATCGGACGACGAACGCTGCGCACCAATCGTCCACGCTCAAACACATCGATCACGTACGGTGCTTGTCGTGTGGACGCGAGGCGATCGGCATTGCCAGACCATACCACACTCGATGAGAACATTGGTGGCACGTTGAGGCCAATGCAGCTGAACATGATCATGCCGGTGGTCGCGCGCGTGAGCGCGGTCATGCTCACGGTGTCACGCGGGTTGGCAATACGCAGCACCTGCGCACGTTCCTGCTCATTGAAGTCCTCGTGCACGTAGACGAGGGTGTCACCGGAAAACAGCAAAGGATCCGAGGGAAAGAAGCTCAGTGCGAACTCCGGCAACACCGAACCGTCAGACGCCCAACGGACAACGGCACGCTTGCCATAGTCCGATACGCCAATCGACCCGTTCGGGAGCACGTACAGCTGCGAGGCGTCCTGAATCTCGCCCGGGCCGCCGCCGCGCTGTCCGATCATGCGCACGTGATTCCCTGCGCTATCGAACACCTCAACGCGATGCTGTCTCGTATCCAGCACGTAGATACGGCCTGCGTCATCCGTACCAACCAACGAAGGGTGCGCGGCAAAGAAACTGCCTGGACCGGAATCATTGCCACCGATGCGGAACACCTCGCGCATCGTGAAGTCCACTGGCTGATCAGCCGCCGGCCCGGTCACGATATTCACACCCGCTGAATCTGTTCGCACGGAACTGGGTGCCGATTCCGGTTGCTTCCCGTCACAGGCTGCAAGAGCGAGCGTGGCAACAACAATGGCGTACCGGGTGCGAGCGAATGCGTGCAGCATGGTGCGGTTCGAAGGTGGGTTCAGGCACGCCGAGCCGGGGCGCCCGCGTTAGACAGCCCGTGCAAAATGTCCGCGCGTGAACGCATTGCGGACAAGTGATCGCGGCAGCGACAGATCGGGTGTATCGCCGCTCGACTGTGCATCAAGCACGCTGCGATACGCCGCAATGACGTCCGCGACCGGATCGCCGGGCATGTTGAACACGAGCTGAAAGCCTCGCACACCCTGTTCCCAGAGCGTGGGCACAAACTCGGACGCATCAATCGGACGAGAATGCAGCAGTCGATTTCGACAGTCGCTATCGGTGGCCACCGGAAACGCATAGCCCGTGGGGTCTGTAAGCGTGACGTTCGTGTGTTTCTGCACGCACAAATCACGACACGTGGTGGGTTCGCGATCAAATGCGGCGGACAGCACGCAGTGTTCGATCGTCATGCCTTCCGGACGGCCCCACACGAGCACGTCAAAACCAGCACCTTCCCACGGGGCCGTGAGCGCGCCGATTTCTTCTGTGGTGAGTTCAACGCTCGTGGTGAGTCTTTTCGCACCCAGACCGAACATGATGTCGGCCGTGTGTGGATTAAACACATTGAGTGCATAGTCGCCAACAACATCAACGCCGCGTGCCGACAGTTCAGCGATCAAACCGAGATGTCCGGTTAACACCGGGAGCTCGAGTGCCAGCCACTTGTCGAGACGCTTGCGATCATCCGGGCGCACGATCGTTGGCGTGCGCAACCGCATCACGATCCCGCGCGCCGTGAGCTCCTCGTGCAGTGCACGAACGCGCGTAACCGGCGGCGTTGGGTGACGCAAAAAGAGGTCGAGGACAATCTCGGTGGCGCCGGCGTGCGCGGCTTCACGGGCTTGCTCAAGCGTGAAGACAGTCGCAATGAGGCGGAACGGGTTGTCCGTATCCGCGTGCCGCGGTACACCACCGCTGCCGAGCGGGGCACGATGTACGGAGGCAATCGCGGTGTGTAGTTCGGTATCTCGCTCCGCCTGCGAGCTCGACTGATCCCATGTACGCGCTTCTAGCAGCTGCGCCACGGCTTCCTGACGCAAATGATTCAGCGCGCTGACAGGCAGAAAACATCCGTCCTGCAATCCGTCTGTTTGCAGTGCACCAAGCACGAACGGTGTTTCGCCGAGTCGGCCGAGTTGTTCGCGCAACTGCGCGACATCAAGTGATCGCTTGCTGGCGAGCGCGAGCGGAATGTCGCTGCGAACGGTCACCGTGTTTGTGCCGTCGGTTACCACGAGCTTGAGCGGCGCCCCAGGCTGTCCAAACGCCCGAATATCGAGGCGAACGAGACCCGTGCGATCTGGCACGGTGACGGCCGCAAACGATTCCCGCGCCTCCGCGAGCAGTGTCGCGTCGCTGGTGCGAACCACACGCCAGCCCGCGTCGACACGAACGCGTGCGGTGAAGGTCTGCCGATGCACGCCTTGGCGCACGTAGAGGGTGCGAACCTCGCTCACCGTGCAGCCAATGCTGGCCGACGAACCATCAACCGGTGCTTCAAAGCCGAGACCGTCACCGTCAGCGATTGGCGAGCGCACGTCAACGGTGACGTCGTAGCCGTCTCGCGAAATCACCACGCCGAGTGTGACGCCGCGATTGTCGGGTTGCGTACGCGTGATGTAGTCGCGCCCCGCTCGACCGCCGTACATGCCGCCGGTGTTGCCGCGCGAAAAAATTTGTACGAGCGGCTCAATCTCGTCGCTTGGCGGCGGTGCAAACTCACCTCGGGCGAGACGATTCAGCCACGTGCGATAACTCTGCGTGACCGTGGCCACGTATTCGGGCTTCTTCTTGCGACCTTCCACTTTCAGGCAGCCCACACCAGCGTCCGCAATGCCCGCAAGGTGATCGTGGGCCGCCAGATCCTTGGCCGAGATCAGGTATCCACGATCCAGCTCGGCGCCATTGGCCTCGTCGGTGAGCACATAGTCTTTGCGGCATGACTGGGCACACGATCCGCGATTCGCGGATCGCTCCGAAATCATGCCCGACATGAAACACTGGCCCGAGTACGAAATGCACAGCGCACCGTGGACAAACGTTTCCAGTCCGAGCGCGGGCACGGCATCACGAATCGCGCGGATATCCGCCAGCGTGTTCTCGCGCGCGAGCACCACACGTTCCACGCCAAGCTGCTCCATCACACGTGCGCCGCTCGGATCATGCACGGTCATTTGCGTGGAGCCGTGCACCTCGAGTTGCGGATACACTTCGCGCATGAGCCGCACCGCACCGAGGTCTTGTACGATGGCCGCGTCAATACCGGCGTCAAGGCACTCGCCCAGATACTGCAGCGCCTCGTGCAACTCGTGCGTTTTGAGCAGCACGTTGAACGTGAGGTAGACCCGCGTGCCACGCTGATGTGCAATGGCGCAGGCTTTCTTCAGCTCCTCGATCGAGAGCTGCGCACCATCATCGCGCGCGTTGAATCGGGAGGCCCCGAGATACACGGCATCTGCGCCATTGGCGACGGCAGCACGGACGGCGTCAAGCGAGCCGGCCGGCGCAAGTAGTTCGAGAACTCGGGGCATCCCTGAAATCTATCCCCGCTGGGGGCGCTGGGGTATGTTCGACAGACGAAGGCCGGTCATTTGACCGCGCTCCAATCCCGCATTTCGCTCGGCGACGCGCTGCCGAGCCTTCCCACCGCGACCGTCCCAATGCGATCCACGCACTTGAATCTCGCCCGCGCCGCGCTGCTGGTCGCGCTGGCCAGCCCTGTCCACTCGCTGCGTTCGCAAGACGCCGCGACGCTCACTCGCATTCGCGACGAAGGACTGAATCGCTCGCGCGCCGCGGAGCTGTTCAATCATCTCACCAATGTGATCGGACCTCGTTTGGCAGGCAGTCCCGCCGACAAGCAGGCCGCGGACTGGGCAGCGGGTAAGCTGCGCGAGTTCGGTCTGAGCAACGTGCATCTTGAGCCGTTTCCGTTTGGTAAAGGCTGGACGCTGGAGAAGCAAACGTTCGAGCTGATCGCGCCGCGCTACATGCCGCTGATTGGCTACGCAGAAGGTTGGACTCCGTCAACCAGTGGCGAGATCACGGGAAGGCCGGTCTACATTGGTGATCTGGCGAACGCTGATGCGGTGCGTGCGATTGCGTCATCACTTCGTGGCAAGATCGTACTGGCCACCAAGCCGCAGGAGTTTTTCATCACCAAGGATCGTCTGCAGCCAACCGAACACGACGCGCCCGTACCGATTGGCGCACCGCGTCCGCAAAATGCCGCTGGTCCATTGGCGCGCAACGCGCTGCAGTCGTTGCTGCACAGCGCAGGTGCCGCCGCAGTGTTGCGTCCCACCGAAGGCAACGAAGGCACCATGTTTGTGCTTGGCAGTCGCACCAGCACAGCCGAGAACTCGGTGCCATCGCTCATCGTATCATCGGAGCAGTACAACATGCTGGTGCGCGGACTGCAGGCCGGCAGTGACATCACGCTGCGCGTGAACGTGCAGAGCAAATATCACACGGCCGACACCAGCAGCTACAACGTGATCGCGGAGATTCCCGGAACGGATCCGTTGATTGGGGATGAAGTCGTATTGCTCGGTGCGCACATCGATTCGTGGCACTCGGCCACCGGCGCCACCGATAACGCCGACGCCGTTGCCGAATTGATTGAGGCGATGCGGATTCTCAAGGCCAGTGGTGTGCGCCCACGCCGAACCATTCGAGCTGCTCTCTGGGGCGCGGAAGAACTCGGACTGCTTGGCGCACGCGCGTACGCGCAACGTCATCTTGCCGGAGACGCGAATGCTGCGGCTCGCGCGAAATTCTCCGTGTATCTGAACAACGATCCAGGCACCGGTCCGATTTACGGCTGGTACTCCGAAGGCAATGAAGCCGCGAAGAATATTTTTGACGGCTGGCTGGCTCCGCTACGTGACATTGGTACGCGTCGCAACATCATCGAAAAAATCACGAACACGGATCACCTCGCGTTCAGCGCGCTCGGCTTGCCGGCGTTCAACACGATTCAGGACTATACCGAGTACGATGTTCGGGCCCACCACACCAACATGGACACGTTCGAGCGCGTACCACTTGAGGCGCTCAAGCAGGCGTCTGTCGTGCTCGCGACCTTTGCCTATCAGGCCGCGATGCGCGACGGTCCGTTTCCCCGCCCTGCCGCGACTACTCCGTAATCCATTCGTCCTCAGGAAAATCTCATGCATACTCGTCGCGACTTTCTTACCAATCTCGGTCTCGCCGGTGGTGCTGCGGCGTTGTCGCTCGGCGCACCGGGCGCGCTGCAGGCAGCGACCAGCTCGCCGATGTTCTCGCGGCTCCAGACAACGTCTGCGGCACCTCGTCGCATCAAGCTGCTGATTCTTGGCGGCACAGGCTTTATCGGACCGCACCAGGTGCGCTACGCCGTGGCACGCGGGCACGAAGTCACGATCTTCAATCGCGGTCGTTCCGCACCCGGCGTGTTTCCAGGTGTTGAAGAACTCACCGGCGATCGCGCCACGGGTGATCTGAAATCACTCGCTGGTCGCAAGTGGGACGCGGTGATTGATAACTCCGCGTCGCGCGCCGATGCCCCGATGTGGGTGAAGGATTCGGCCGGTTTGCTCAAAGACGCGGCCGATCAGTATCTCTTCATCTCAACACGCTCCGTGTTTTCGGACTTGAGCAAAGTGCCGGGCACGGTGGATGCACCGCTGTTGAACAAGAGCAATACACCGAACTGGCGCGAGGGTCAGCCGTTTCCATACGGACTCGCCAAATCGTTGGCCGAAGCGGAAGTGCGCGCGGCGTTTGGGAATCGCAGTACGATTGTTCGCCCGGGGTTGATTGTCGGCCCGGGCGATGACACCGATCGTTTCACGTACTGGCCGGTGCGTATTGAGCGAGGTGGGGAGATTCTCGCGCCGGGTGACCCGAACAACGATCGCATTCAGGTGATTGACGTGCGCGACCTGTGCGAATGGGCGGTGCGTCTGTGCGAAGCGAAAACGTACGGCACGTTCATGGGTGTGGGTCCGGAGAACGGTCGTTCCATGGCGGAGTTCTTGTACGGTATCGCGGGCGCAACGACCACGCCGCTCACATGGACGTGGATTCCACGCGAGTTTCTCGCCACGCAAGGAATTCGCCCGTATCAGGAAATGCCGGTGTGGCGTCCGCCAACCCCGGGCTATGAAGGCTTTGCGCGATTTGATCTGAGCCGTGAAGTCGCGGCCGGACTCACGTTCCGTTCACTCGCCGATACGACCACCGCGACACTCTCTTTTCACCATAGCCGTGAGCCGGCGCGAAAGGCCAAGCTCAGTGCTGGGGCGACGGCTGAGAAGGAAGCGGCGGTGTTGAAAGCGTGGCACGCGCAGGCGAAGTAACGCCTGCTGCCTGAGTGGCTGACGGCGCGAGATCGGTCGTCAGCCACACCACACCGCTGGCGCGCTGCGTGGCGATAAGTGCCGCGGTGAGCGCCAGTACGCCGGTGAACTGATGCAGTGCGCCGAGCGGCACTGGCACCGCGAGCAGCAATGTGGTGATGCCGAGGATCAACTGCACCGTCACCACCGCACCGAGCGAGTACACCGCGCGCTGTACGGTTGGTGTGAGCGCCGCACGTGATGCACGCCAGGCCAGCGCCAGTGCAATCAGCGTGCATGCAATGGCCAGCATACGGTGGTGAAACTGCGCCGCGGCCGGATTTTCGAATGCGTTGGCCCAAAAGCTGGCTATTTGACTGTAGCCCGGCGGCACGACCTGTCCGCCCATGAGTGGAAACTCATTAAAGATCTTCCCCGCGCGGAGGCCGGCCACAAAGCCGCCGGACAGCAGCGTGATGCCGAGTAGCGTCGCCATGCCGCGCAGTGACCACCGCCAGCTGCCCGGCGCCCGGTCACTCCTGGCCTGCGCCTCACGTGGCCGGAGTTCGCTGTAGGTCCACACGGCCACGGCCAGAATTCCGAGCGCCAGCCCCAGATGCGCCGTGAGCCGATACGCGCTCACACTGCTGCGTTCTACGAGGCCGCTCTGCACCATGTACCAGCCGAGGGCGCCTTGCGCGACGGTCAGCAGCGGAAGCGCCGTAAGCCTCAGGCGCAGCCCGCGCGGAATGCGTCCCTGCACCATGTACAGCAGCCACGGTAGCGCGAACACCAGCCCCACGCCGCGCGCCACAATGCGGTGGAACCACTCCCACCAGTAGATGAACTTGAAGCCGCTCAGTGTGATGCCCGCGTGCGTGGTCTCGGCCTGCGGAATCTTCTTGAACTCTGCGAAGGCTTCAGTCCACGCGGCGTCGGTGAGCGGCGGCAGCACGCCCGACACCGGTTTCCATTCGGTGATGGAGAGGCCGCTCTCGGTCAGGCGTGTGATGCCGCCCACCGCGACGGCCAGAAACACGGCGATGATCGACGCAAACAGCCAGCGTCGAAGCGCCACTCGGTCGCGCTCGGGCAGCGCGCGGCGGCTGTGGGATTGATCGGTAGACACCCCTGAACCCTCATCAACTGCGCGTGGGCCGTCAAGCCGGAAGTTGTACGCGGCGCCTTGCTGTCCGCGCCGGTGGGCGGAACCGACTACCTTACTCGCTTCGCCATTGGACCCTCTGGAGACTGATTGTGGCTACGATTCTGCAGCAGCTGCCCGCCGGGCAAAAAGTTGGCATCGCGTTCTCAGGTGGCCTCGACACGAGCGCCGCACTGCACTGGATGCGCGCCAAAGGCGCCGTGCCATACGCGTACACCGCGAACCTCGGGCAGCCGGACGAGTCGGACTACGACGAGATTCCGCGCAAGGCCATGGAATACGGCGCCGAGAAGGCGCGGCTCATTGATTGCCGCCATCAGCTTGTGGCCGAAGGCATCGCGGCCATTCAGAGCGGTGCGTTTCATGTGACCACGGGCGGCGTTACGTATTTCAATACCACGCCGCTTGGCCGCGCGGTAACGGGCACGATGCTCGTGGCCGCGATGCGCGAAGATGATGTGAACATCTGGGGCGATGGCAGCACGTTCAAGGGCAATGACATTGAACGCTTTTATCGCTACGGGTTGCTCACGAATCCGAACCTGAAGGTCTACAAGCCGTGGCTCGATCAGACGTTCATTGACGAACTCGGCGGCCGCAAGGAAATGTCCGAGTATCTCGTACAGCACGGTTTTGCGTACAAGATGAGCGTGGAGAAGGCGTACTCCACCGACTCCAACCTGCTCGGCGCAACACACGAAGCCAAAGATCTGGAGTTTCTTGATCAGAGCATGATGATCGTGCAGCCGATCATGGGCGTTCCGTTCTGGCGCGACGACGTTGCAGTACCGCGTGAGACGGTGACGATTCGCTTTGAAGAAGGCGTGCCGGTCGCGCTTAACGGCAAGAGCTTTGATTCCCTGCTCTCGCTGTTTCTTGAAGCGAATGTGATTGGTGGGCGACATGGTCTCGGCATGAGTGATCAGATCGAGAACCGGATCATTGAAGCCAAGAGCCGCGGCATTTACGAAGCGCCGGGGATGGCGTTGCTGTTTACCGCGTACGAGCGCCTGGTCACTGGCATTCATAACGAAGACACGATTGAGCAGTACCATATCAACGGCCGTAAGCTCGGTCGGTTGTTGTATCAAGGTCGCTGGCTCGACCCGCAGGCCATGATGCTCCGTGACTCGGCGCAGCGGTGGGTGGCGCGCGCTATTACGGGTGAGGTGACCATTGAGCTGCGTCGTGGCAACGACTACACGATTCTCAATACCACAAGCGCGAATCTTACGTACAAGCCGGAGCGACTCACGATGGAGCGCGGCGAAGCGTTCTTCACGCCGCAGGATCGCATCGGTCAGTTGACCATGCGCAACCTCGATATTGTGGATACGCGCGACAAGCTGGAGTTGTACACGGAGTCAGGTTTGCTGCGCGCGACATCGGGGAATGACGTGCCGCGGTTGCCGTCGCCCGGCACCGAGTAGCAGCACGCCACTCGCGTGACGCGCCTGGAGCGTTGCGCGTGTGGCGTACGCGTTACGCGCGACACGCGTCGAGCGCGTCGAGAAACCGATCTGCATGCCCGAGTGCGCGCCGAGCGATCCCGCGCGCGCACAGGGCGCCCACCACGTTGCCCGTGCCGCTGTACGAGCCGGCCGCCCAGATGCCCGGGGCGGTTTGTTCGGCAATTGGCAGGTCGTCATGCGAGTAGCTCACCGTTGCGGCCCATCGATGCGTGATCTGTGCACGCGTTCCGGTGGCCTCGCGCAACCGCGTTTCCAGCCAACGCTGTAGTTGTTCGGTTGGTTCATCGCTCGCGGTGTATTCTGCGTCTTCGAACTGATCACGGCCGCCGCCAAAGAGAATGCGCCCCTCGGCAAGCTGCTGCCAGTAGTCGTATCCATACCGTGCGTACACAGGCCGTGGAATGTGCACATCGCGCGTTGGCGCAGTGGCCAGCATTTGCAGTCGGACCGAACGCGTGCGTGGCGCAATCGAGGGAACGAGTGATGCGAGCGCGCCATCGGAACACACCAGGATGTGCTGCGCAAATACGCGCGCGCCGTTGGTGAGGTGCACCGTTCCCGGTTCGATGTGCGCCACAGGCGTGTGCTCGGCGAGTTGCGCGCCTTCGTATTCTGCGAAGTGCGCGAGTGCGAGCACGCGTCGTACCGGATGACACGCGCCATCTCTGGGAAAGAGCAACCCCTCGCCCTCTGCGCCTCGGTACCACTCAACTGGCAGGTGGTCGGCCTGCATGCGCGCGAGCTGGCGCTCGCAATCGGCGAGTTCCTCGTCGTCTTGCGCGATGCGCAGCGAGCCGGGCCACCAGCAGTGTTCCGGCGAAACCGCGTGCATGCGCTCAAGCTCTGCGAGTGTGTGCCGATAGAGAGCCGTGGCGTGCGACGCGCCAATAGCAGTCACTACGTCATGATGAAACGGGGCCATGCCACCAAGCAGCAGTCCACCATTGCGACCAGCGGCCGCGCCGGCAATGCGCGACGCGTCAATGCCGAGTACGCGTGCGCCGAGCAGTCGTGCTTCAAGTACCGCCGCGAGTCCGGAACCACCGAGTCCAATCACGCACACGTCTGTTGATGTATCGTGCTCGAGCGGCGCGCGAATGCGAGCGAGTTGCTGCGTGACCGGATTGGTATCGGTTTCTACGTCGTGCCACCACGCGCTGGTCGTCACGGGGCGAGCGTGCGGGTCGTTTTGCTCATCATTTGGCAAGCAGCCGTGCGAGTAGTTCAGGCATGGCGTGGAAGTGATCGATATGATCGGGCGCGCTGTTGCCGGCGAATCCGAGTAGCGTAAACCCGCTCGCGTTGACCTCGCTCAGTTGCTGCATGCCCCGTGGCCCCCAGCTCAGCGTAGGCGTGCGACGCAATCCGAGGCGGTGCACCAACCAGTCTGCCGTTTCGGTGGTACTCGCGTAGCTCCCGGGGAAAACTTCCGAGTGGGTGATGATCATGCGCGTGTCCGCGCGGATTGCAGCATGCGCAAAGCGCTCGAGCGCGAGCAGATTGATCGTGTCGAGTGCCCCGCCCTCATGCAGAACGCGTCCCTCGGGTACGTAGGACGTGTGCATACCATCAAGGAGCAGCACGTTGTGCACGCGTTCTGCGTTCGCCGCCGTACTCAGAATTGCACGTACTGCACCGTGTCCGGCCGAAAACGCGGTGAGCGATACGCGACGTGGAGTCCATATGTTTGGAAGCTGTGTGCGAACGGCCTGCAGCAACGAGTCGAAGCTGGTGGCGTTGTTGAACGCGCGGTCGTACGCCGACGAGCCCGCACCGAGATTCACCACCGCAACAACGGGTGCATTCGCGAGTTGTGATGCCGCTTGCACGGGCAACCACGCCGCGCCGTGAAAATGAATCACGAGGTCGTCGCCGTTGCGCCGCGCATAGTCTTGTGGAATCCAGAGCGACATTGCCCGGCCACCGGGACCGGGAATACTTCGGAGATCGCCCGGCACGTCGCGCTGCGTCAGCCGCTCGTGCGCACGCGTGGTCTCCACCATGGGCGATTGCTGTTGTGGCGTCGGCGGTGCTGCCGTTTGCGCGCACAGCGTACTCGCGCCCGTCCAGAACGGAGAGAGCGTGAACAGCAGGGCCGCCGCAACGGCGACGGGGCGTTGCTCAGCCACGAATGCTGACAATGCCGAGGGAACGACCGGTATTGCAGTCCACGCGCAGGCGTTCGTGGGCGTTCACGCCATAGCGCCCACTGGGCACTTCGTATTCACCGACGCCTGAGATCGAGCTGCCCAGACGCAGCGGTGTGCCGTCACGCGGATCAAGGAGCGGATTTCGGCAGCCCGTTCCCGGCAGTGTATCGTAGGCGGTGGCCTCGACGGGCATGTCTTCGGTGACAAACTGAATGGGTACATCCAGCGCGTCACGCGTGGGAGGAACGATGGGCGTGGCATGGTTCACCAGTCCAATACATCCGGTGAACACGGTGGTGAGCGCCACGGCGGCGATTCGGGCGAGTCGTCCTGGTGTGCGAAGCATATGCGGGCTTGGCTGGAGGACATGTGCAACGCGTCGCAACCGAGAGGGTGCCTTTGACCATCGACGCGCTGCCCACATCATGGCGCACGGCAGCGTGTCGCGCCATACTGCCAGAGGCACAAAAACCAGCGATCCCTCGCCGGGGCGCGGGGTATAGCTTCGGCGTTGGTCGCGCCCTCTCACCTTCGTCCGGATTTGACGGTTGGTCATCACCCGTTTCGTTCTTTTCGCGGTCGTTCTGCCGCTGTTCGCTGCCGCCACGTTCCCGTTGGCCGGTGGGCCGCGCGGTACTGATGCCATAGCACCCGGTCCGGCATCAGCGCCGGTGACGCGCGCAACCACGGTGCGCGGATCGGTCTTCGACAGCGTTGGCGGGCGGCCGCTTGCTGGTGCACTGGTACAACTGGTCTCTGCGGACACCGAGTCCGATTTCAGCGCGACGGTGTTGTCTGACACCGCTGGCGCCTACACGTTTGAGCGCGTACCCAGCGGTCGCTACACACTCGGATTTTTTCACGGCATGCTGGATTCGCTTGGGCTGTCTCCGATTGCGCGTGACGTGCGCGTGACTGGACAATCCACGCTGGAGACGGAACTGTCGATCCCGTCCACGGCGACACTTCGTCGCACCATCTGTGCAACGCGCGGCGTGCAGAGTGGAACGGCGGTTGTCACGGGTGTTGTCCGCGATGCCCGAAGCGGAAACCCGCTGGGCGGCGCACAGGTTGCTGGCGAATGGGTCGAGCTTTCGTTCAACAAGGGCGGCATGAGTCGGCGCACGATACGGCGCGAAACGACGAGCAGTGACAACGGCTGGTACGCGTTGTGTGGCGTGCCCTCACCAGGCTCAATGTTGCTCTTCGCCAAGCGCGCGCGCGACAGCACGGCGTATGTGGAAGTGGAAGTTCCAGTCGCTGGATTTCTCCTGCAGGAACTGAGCGTGGGTGCAGGGAGCGGGCCCCTTCGTGGTACTACGGTCAGCTCCACCTCAGGACAGCCACTGCCTGGCGCACAGGTCACCATTGTGAACGGACCTACGGCTCGCGCTAACGCGAGCGGCGAGTTCGCGATTGCAGACGCGCCGCTCGGCACACGAACGCTCGAGGTGCGCGCGGTTGGCTACTACCCGGAACGACGAACCGTGAATGTGGCTGAGGGCTCGCCTTCGGTACGGGTGGCCATGCAGACCTATCAGTCGGTGATTGACACGCTGAAGGTAATTGCCAACTACGATCGCTTCAGTCGCATCGAAGAGTTCAAGGCGCGCAGTCGCTCAGGCCTCGGGCAGTTTCTGACGGCTGAAGACATCGCGCGTCGGCGAGCGCTCGTCACGTCGGAACTGTTTCCGGTGGTACCGGGACTATTTCTCGAGGGCTACGGCGCCGAACAAACGCTCACGATGCGTGGACTAACGGAGGAGCGCTGCGTTCCCTTCGTGTATCTGAACGGCTCGCTGATGCAGGGATTGACTCCGGCTGATATCGACCTGCTGGTGCGTCCGGAACAGATCATTGGATTGGAGGTGTATCGCGAATCGCAGGCGCCTCCCCAGTTCGTGCCGCCGCTGGCGGGCTGCGGAAGCGTCATTTTCTGGACGCGATAACTAAACGCTCAATCTTTGAACGCGATACGCGGCATTGATGTTTGCGTGTTCTGCGTGAATGCACACAAAGAAGCCCCCGGCACTGGCCGGGGGCTTCTCAACTCGTACGCGTCCGTGACGCCAGTTAACGATTGGCGGTGAGGTCGAGCTGCGGACGTGTTGCCAACGTGGTGGACGTGACGGTGATGTCGCCACGGGCACCGATTGTGTACACGCGTCCCGCTACGAACGACACGCCTGTGCGCGCAATGGCGTTGGTTGTGGTGTTCGGGTAACGAGTTGCGAGGTTGTAGACCCCAGGAGGCACCGGCACGAATGCGCCGGCCGACTTGTACGCAACCGCCCCGCCAATGGCGATCTCAGGCTGAACAGGTGAAGTGTTCGTGCCATACAACGTCATCGGATTCGCGTTTGAAATCGCGTTCACAAAGCGCACGTACGCTGTTGTGTAGTCGAAGGCATCCGGAAAGTTGTCCTCAACGACAAAGCTTTCTGCCGATTTGGTCGTGGTATTGTAGATACCGCTGACGTAGAACGAGTACGCCTTGCCAGTCTCGAGCGTGCTCTGCGCCGCCGTGATCGGCAAATTTTTGTCGACGGCCGCTGAAATACGCGCCGAGAACGAGTACTGGCCGGGATCCATGGCGGAGTAGAAGCCACCGCTGGCTACGCCGCCGGAGGCCACGCCTAGCGTAGACTCGGCGCCTGTCAGGGAGTTGATGCCCGTGACCTTGGTCTCGTCTGCGTAGAAGTTCACCGAAGGCGCGTTTACGCCAAAGTTGAAGAACTTGATCCGCGACTCAGGCAACGAACCCGTAATGTCTTGCACCGCGTTTTTCTCGCACGCGGCAAGCGAGACGGCGCACAGAAGCACCGCAATCGATCGGAATATGTTCATCGCTGGTTACGGTTGAGTGATCCAGAGCGGCTTGGTGTGGTAGTCGGCGGCGGTGCCGCCAATCGCTTCAAGGCCCGGGATATTCCAGACATATTCCGAGTTGAACCGAGGACGCAAACGCTGAACAACCCTGCCGCCGTTGTCAGGAAACAGATTGATCGGTGGTGCGAAACCAGGGAACACCTGACGTCCGCTGGCGGGATCGATATCGGTGTAGTTGTACCGGCGCATGTCCATCCACAGCTCCATGTGCCCCCACGCAAACTGCGCGATGTACTTCTGCGACATGATATGCGTGAGCGTCAAGTCGTTCGGTGAGGCTGGAACAACAGCGGGATTCGCAAGAAACGCGGCTTTCTCAGCCGCAGTGATTTGCGTTGGCGACTGTCCATCTTCGGCATTGCGCGCATTCACAAAGTCAATGTGCGATGACACGCCGTTGATGTACGCGGCACGTGCGGTCGCCTTGTCACCCAGCTTGTACGCCGCTTCCGCCTTCACAAACTGAAGTTGTGAATAGGTGATGATCGGAATGCGTGCCTTATCCGAAAACAGATAGCGGCCCGGTTGACCGGCACCGGCGGTGCCGACGTATCCATGGAAGTTGTTTGGCTGCTGCGCCGCAATGAGGCCGCCCATGCCCAACACGTTGGGATCCAATCCGCGATACTGTCCATCCGGTGACGGAGAGAGCATGCGCGATAAACGCGGATCCGGCGCACCAGCGAAGACGGTTCCGTCAAGCAACCCGAGCACGAACCGCGTCTGGCGGTAGTTGTTCAAGTTGCCGCGACTGGCGCCCCAGAAGTTGCGGTCCACGCTGGGCTGCGTTGCCGGATACGCCACGAGCGCATCGTCAGCGTTGCTGGCGAACGAGCTGTTGACGGCGGCGATGACATCGGCGGGCTTGTAGCTCGCCTTGTTCGAATAATGGTTTAGTGTGAGCGCCTTCAGGCCGTAGGCGAACTTCAGCCATTTGGTGCGATCACCCTGGTACATGAAGTCCGTGCGGCCCATGTAGCTGGCGTCGACCGCGCCGTCCGTACGCTGCAGCAGTTCGATGGCCTCATCAAGCAGCCGTAGCGTCTCCTCGTACACGAACTCCTGCGAATCGTAGTTGAAGCTGAACTTCGTCTGGTCGATGGCTTCTTTCACGATGATTTCGCCATGCAGTACCGTGGAGGCATGCCAACCCCAGGCCTTCATGGCGTAACCCACGCCGAGCAGGTCCCAGCGCTCTTCGCGCTCGGCGATCTCCATCATATCCACAAGATTCTGGCCAAGGCTCCAGTACACCTCGCGCCACACCTGCCCACCGTTGTCACTTCCCGGATCGTATCCCATCCGATCCCATGTGGTGAACGTGGTGCCTTGCACGTACCACTGCTGCGTGTAGCGGCCGATGAAGCGACCATCCCACTGCGGGGCGGTGCCCATCCAGTACAACATCGGCGGCAGGTAGAGATTAGCCGTCACGGTTTGCGGCGCGTTCGGATTCTCGTTCACATCGAGGAACTCATCACACCCCGCAGTGAATGTGAGCGCGCCGGCCAGCAGGAGAGCGGTTGCTCGTTTCATCGATGTCCGAAAGTTCAGGTTCGTCTGCGCGGCGCGATGCGCCTTGCGCTCGGAGAAGTTGCTCATGTTCAGTACGCCACCCGGAAGCCGAACGCGAAACCGCGCGGCATCGGGAAGTTGCCGTAGTCAATCCCCGCCGCGCCGGAACCGCCAACTGCGGCGGTGTTGCCGTTCACGATGGGATCAAGGCCCGAGTAGTTCGTCCACAGGAACAGGTCGGTGCCGCGCAGGAACATGCTGGCATCGCGCGCCATGAAATACTTGCCGGGTAGCGCCATGCGCAGCGTGACGTCACGCAGGCGAATCCAGTTGATGTCCTGTTCGATAAACAGTTCTTCGCTGATACCGGTGTAGTAGCCGTTCTGTACCGACGGAATCACCACGATGGTATTGCGGGTCGGGTTGTCGGTGTTCTCCTTGCCGTCACGCAGCACGCCCTCGATCACGCGTGGCTGGTCACGATCAAGTGTGCGCTCGCTGAGTCCGCGAGTTGTCAGGAAGTGCTCGGTAGCGTTGAGCACGTCGCCGCCCCGTCGAATGTCAAACAGGAACTTGAGCGAGAACCGCTTATAGCGAAGCGTGTTTTCAAGACCGATCGTGAAGTCCGGCTGACGATCGTAGCCAGCGTCGGTGAAGACATTCGAACGAAGCGGCAAGCCACTCGCTGGATCGATGAGGACTTCACCACGGACTGTATCGCGGAGGTAGAACCAGCCGGTCAGTGAGCGCGTGGAGAGGTTCGGCGCGGTGCCATTTCGCACGTTGCCATAGAGCCAGGTGTCCGAGACGTACGATTCAGGCAGCTCGTTCGGGAGTGCGAGCACACGACCACGCGCGCTTTCAAAGTTCGTGACGATATCCCAGGAGAAGTCGCGCTTCAGCACTGGCGTACCGCGCACCGTCACTTCAATACCCTCGTTGCGCGTGACCGCGCCGTTCAGGTTGAACAGAATGAATCCGGTCGCATAGCTGCCGCGGATGTCATTCACGATCTGGTCTTTGGTCTGCTTGCGATACGTGGTGAAGTCGACACCGAGCCGGTCATTGAAGAAGCCGAGTTCCGTTCCGATTTCGTAGGAGCGTGTAAACTCGGGCTTCAGGTTCCGGTTGGGTCCGGTGAAGCCGTACCCGTAGCCGCCGAATGACGTCGTCTTGAACTCAAGTGACGGGCGAAAGGCGTACGGGCGCGCATCGCGTCCGACCTCAGCGTAGCCGCCGCGCAGCTTGCCGGTCATGAACTTGCCGATGGACGGAATGGCGTCTGAAAAGATGAACGCGCCGTTGATTGAAGGATAGAAGAACGAGTTGCGTTCAATCGGAATCGTGGACGTCCAGTCGTTACGGCCGGTCACGGTGAGGAACAAATAGTCGTTGTAGTTCGCGGTTGCCTGACCGAACGCGCTCAGGAGGCGACGCTGCGACAGAATCGTACGATTCTGACGAACGTTCGTGTTGTTGATCGACACGAAGTTCGGATCCAGGAAATCCTGTCCGGCCAAGGCGTTCGTCTGCGACTTCGAGTCATTCAGCGAGTGACCAACAAAGCCTGAGATCGAGAACTTGTCGGTCAGGTTGATGGCGTTGACGTTGAAGATGTTCTGCAAATTGATATTGCGCGTGACATCGTTGGCGACGTCGAGAATGCCGCGATTGAGCGCGCCGTACACGCTCTCCGGGTGCCGGAGAACGAGGTTCTCATTGGTGTAAGCGTCGACACCGATGTTCGTGCGGAAGTTACCCCACGCAAACGGCGTGGTGATCAATCCGACATTCGCAATGATGCGGTTGTTGTTGGAGTTAATCCGATTCTTGTCGACGTTGAAGTACGGATTGTCCGTTTCGTTGTTGGCCGCGAGTGTCGTAATGCGACGGCGCGAGCCGGCGGGCGTGAGGTAGTCCGCTGCATCGTCTGTTTGCGGCCACAATAGTAAGCCAATCAGCGGACCGTTCGCGCCCTTGTAGGCCTGATCGTTGCCGGCCTGGGAGTAGTTGATCGTGACGTCCGATCGCAACCAGTTCGTGACCTGTGCGCCTGTGGCACCGGTGAGCGTGACTCGGTTGTAGACGCCACCTGGCACGACACCTTCCTGCCGTGTGGTGGCCGCTGAGATGCGATAGTTGATGCGGTTGTCACCAGACGCGCCACTGAACGCGAGGTTGTGCGTCTGCATGAAACCGGTGCGGAAGAAACCATCGATATTGTTGTAGAATCGCGTGGTATCCGCGTACGGCGCGCCGAAGTAGTTGAAGCCGGTGAGGAACTCGCCCGACGTGTTGGACGGACCGTATGTTCGCTGCAGCACAGGCTGCGCGCGGGTGTTGTCAATGCGGAAGTCGTTGCTGTACTCCAGCCCCCCGGTGCCCGCCTTGCCGCGCTTGGTCGTGATCACAACCGCGCCGTTGGCTGCATCAATGCCGTAGAGCGCCGACGCTTCCGGGCCCTTGAGGATGACCATCGACTCGATGTCTTCCGGATTGATGTCGGCCGCACGGTTCGTGAAGTCGAGGCCGCGATTGTTGAACGCCGTGGCCGAACCCGGTGCGTCTGACGCGAGCACATTGGTGTTCAGCGTCTTGTTGTCCATCGGCAAGCCGTCGATCACGAAGAGCGGCTGGTTGCTGCTGCTGATGGAGCTCACACCACGAATGGTGATGGAGGCGGAGGCGCCCGGTACGCCGGAGGAGCTGGTCACTTCGACACCAGCCACGCGTCCCTGCAAGCCGTTGATGAAGTTTTCGCGGCCGGTGGCGGCAATGTCGGCGCCCAACACGGTCTGCTGTGCGGTTCCGATGCTTCGCTGCACCGCCGTCTGTCCAAGCGCCGTGACCACCACCTCGTTGAGGTTGGTTGCCGAACGCTCGATCTGCACATTGATCACGTTATCAGCGCCGACCGTCCGTTCTACCGGCGCGTAGCCGATCAAACGGTACTGCAGCACCTGACCAGGCGAAACACGAATGGAATAGTCGCCTGCGTTATTGGATTGCGTTAGAAAACTCGTCCCTTTGATCACTACGGAGACGCCCGAAAGTGGAACGCTGCCGTCTCGCGTGACTTTGCCGGTGACCACTTTCTCTTGCGCGCTGGCAGGTGCCGCGCCGAGAAGGAGGCCAAACAAAGCCGCGAGTACTCGTGTTTTCATCATGCACTGTACCGGGTTGTGGTAGGCAGCGAGCTGGGAGCCAAGACTCGCTGTGACTGCTGGGTTGCCGCAGGAAGGAGCGCCGTGCCGACGTCGGCGGAGGGAAAGGTGGGAGTGAACGACGACAGGCGGTCGCTGCGACACCGTCAGTGAAGCGTGGCGGTAGGATCAGGCCACGATTCAGAGGGGGAACCGGCGCAGCGAAGTAGGCTCACGATAGGTGTGCGTACTGGCACTGTCAATCGAAAAAACGGTGACAAACCGTGAATGTCTGTGACTACCCGCAACATCACGTCAACACACCGTCCCACGACAATACATTTCCGAGCGAGATCGTCGGATAGACGCGGTACCAAGCCTCAGAAGTGAGACTATCTCGCGTCGTTGTCTGGCGTTTCGTCTGTATCGGATGACGCCCCGCGTGCGGGGCGGTCCTGCTTGACGAAGCGCAACGCCACCGCGCCGCACAGCAGCGCGATGCCCACCCAGCGCTGCCACTCCAAACCGCTGCGCATGCCGGCGGCAAAAAACACCAACGCACTGAGCGTCAGCGTGAGTTTGGCGCGCGTGATGGGTGTCATTCGTAGACTTTGTTCAGGGACACGCGCTGCTTACGGCGCGGACGGCAAGCCGGCCTTCGTTGCCACATCGTCGGGCACGTTGAGCACCAGTCGCAGCACCGACGTGGAGTACACCTTCCCCTGTGCATCCGTTTGCAGCGACAGCGTACCGCCGCCGTCGAGTGCACCATGCAACAGAAAGTTCACGGCACCAAGGTTGGGCAGCTCAAAACGCTCGACACGTCCGGTCAGCTGCTTTCCGTAATGCCTGGCAACGAGCTCAGCCGTGAGATACTGCTCAAGAATGGGATACCACTCTCGCTTGAGGGCAATCACGCCCACATTCGCCGTGTCGCCCTTGTCACCACTGCGCGCGTGCGCGATGTCCAGCAATCGTACGTGCATGCGCTCTTACTCCAGAATGTCAACGTGCGTGGAGACCGCGCGCTTGTCGATCAGCGCCGGCCAGTAAGCCACAATCTCTTCCACCTTCGGGCGACCACCCGCGAAACCCGTCACGCTTGGCGGGCCATTCAACACGAGCGGCGCGAGTTCGCGCGTGAAGCGTTCCACCGCCGCGCGATCCGGTCCGCGTACACCAATGCGCAACTGCACTTCCGGTACATCGCCGGGTGTCCCCGCGAGTGCGCCGTGCGTGGCCGACACACCAACAAACTCGGTCAGGATGTGGTCGAACGAAAGGCCAAGGTTCTGCAGACGCTCGCGCAACACACGATCGGCCAGCTGCGCTTTTTCGAGCGCATCGGGCCAGGCATACACGAGTGTACCCACTGCCTTATAGCCCGCGCGATATGCGATAGAGACTTTCAAAAACGGCGTGGCCGGTCCGCCGGTAATGCCGTGCACGCGCACACGATTCTCACCCGCGTCTTCCAACTGAATGCTGGTGAAATCCGCCACGACATCGGGCGTGATGTAGCTATGCGGATCGCCCATTTCATACACGAGCTGTTCCGTGACGCTCGGCACGCTGACGCGACCGCCGGTGCCCGGATGTTTGGTGATCACGAACGTTCCATCCGCGTGCGCTTCGGCAATTGGGTAGCCGACATTCGCGAGGTCAGGAATGTTGCGCCAGTCGTGCAAACAGTTTCCGCCCGAGGCTTGCGCACCGCATTCGAGAATGTGTCCGGCCACAATGCCTGACGCCATCTTGTCCCAGTCGTCGGCGGCCCACCCAAACTCGTGGCGCAGCGGCGCCATGGTGAGCGCCGTATCGGTGCTGCGACCTGTGATGACCACGTTTGCACCACGCGCCAACGCTTCGACGATCGGCGTGGAACCGATGTACGCGTTGGCGCTCAGCACACGATCTCGCACCGTTGACAACGGTTCGCCCGACTCCATGTGCTTGAGCTCATGCCCTGCGGCGAGCAACTCGTCGAGACGCGGCAACAGATCATCGCCCGTGACGACACCAAGTTTGAGCTTGCCGCGCACGCCCGCCTTGTCGGCAGCGGCCAGCACCGCGTGTGCGCAGGCCACCGGATTCACACCACCGGCGTTCGCGATAACTTTTACGCCGCGATCTGCAACGGCCGGGAATACACTTTCCATCGCGCCAATAAAGTCGCGTGCGTAGCCCATGTTCGGATCGCGCTCTTTCTGCTTTTGCACGATCGACATGGTGACTTCGGCCAGATAGTCAAGCATGAGGTAGTCCACCTGACCACCTTCAACCTGACGACGCGGCGCCTCGAGCCAATCGCCCCAAAAGCCCTGGCCACTGGCAACGCGAACTACGCGATCCTGCGTGTTTGAATCAGACATGACAGATCGACTTAAGTGTGTGTGCCATTACGCGCCGGACATCGGCATTGGCGGCAACACGAATGCACCAAGGTGCGGTCCTGGATTGTGCAGCGCGGCGCGCAATGCAAGCGCGAGCAGATCGCGTGTGTCCTCTGGATACACAATAGCGTCAATGAACCCGCGTGCACCGGCGTAGCGCGCATCCAGCTGTTCTTCGTAATCAGCCCGCATTTCATCGGCTGACGCCAGCACGGCGGGCGAGGGTTGCACACCCGCCTTCTTGGCTTTCTCAAAGGTGGGCCCATGCACTGCCGTCACCGCCGCTTCACCTTCCATGACCGCCATGCGTCCTGTTGGCCATGACAGAATGAAATCGGGATCGAACCCCTGCCCCGCCATGGCGTAGTAGCCCGCACCGCTGGCGTGATTGACGGTGAGTACAATCTTGGGCACGCGCGCGCACGCCATGGCTTCAACAAAACGGGCCCCGGCACGAATAATTCCTTCGTGCTCCGCGTCGGGCCCCACCATGAAGCCGCTCACGTCCTGTACAAAAACAATCGGCAGTCCCTGACGGTCGCAGCGATCAATAAAATACGCCACCTTCTCTGCACTTTCGGCGTAAATGATGCCACCAAAACGCGGACGTTCACCCGGCCGCCCTTTGATCAAGCCACGCTGATTCGCGATGACGCCAACCGGAATGCCTTCAATCATCGCGTCGCCGCAGATCATTTCCTTGGCGAGGTTCGGCTGAAACTCGTCGATCTTTCCGTTGTCGAGCACGGCGCCAAGCAGATCATGCATGTCGTAGGACATGCGGTGATCACTCGGCAGCATGTCGTACAACGATGACGGATCTTTGGCCGGCGCATCGTGTTTGGCAACGGCGGGACGATGCGGTGGTGCCGGCAGTCGCGAGATGAGTTCACGCAACTTCGCCAGGCACGCGTGATCGTCGTCTACTGCGTAGTGCGCCACGCCACTCACTTCGGTGTGCGTGAGAGCACCACCAAGCGTCTCGCCGTCAACGGTTTGTCCGGTTGCACCCTTCACCAGATTCGGCCCGCCAAGCCCCATGAACGATGTGCCTTTCACCATCAGGATCACATCGCTGAGCGCTGGCAAATACGCACCGCCGGCAACACACTGTCCCATCACGGCGGAGAACTGCGGAATACGCAGATACCGACGCATGATCGAGTTGTAATAAAAAATGCGCGCCGCCCCGTACTGTCCGGGAAACACGCCGCCCTGATACGGCAGATTCACACCAGCCGAATCCACGAGATACACAATCGGCACGCGACAGCGCATCGCCACTTCTTGCGCGCGCAGAATCTTGGTAATGGTTTCTGGCCACCACGATCCGGCTTTGACGGTTGCGTCGTTGGCGACCACCACAACCTCGCGTCCGTGCACCTGACCAAGACCGGTGATCACACCGGCGGCCGGCGCCTGACCGTCGTATCGATCGTGCGCGACGAGCAAACCGATCTCGAGAAACGGTGCGTTCTCGTCGAGCAATCCCGTGACGCGCTCGCGCGCGGTGAGTTTGCCCTGGTCGTGTTGTTTCGCGATGCGTTCGGCACCGCCACCAAGACGGAGTGTCGCTTCGAGCTCACGGACTTCCGCGGCGAGCGTGCGAAGTCGTGTACTCACGCCTCCTGCGCCTTGTGAGCCGCGAACCATTCGCGAATGAACTCCACGAGATCTTGTGTGCTGGTGCCAGGGCCAAACAAGCGGCCAATGCCGCGTGCTTCGAGCGTGGCCATGTCTTCCTTGGGAATGATGCCGCCGCCCGTGATCAGAATATCATCACGTCCGGCTTCCACGAGCAGGTCGTGCACGCGCGGAAAGAGCGTCATATGCGCGCCAGAGAGGATCGACAGACCGACCACGTCAACGTCTTCCTGCACTGCGGCCGAGGCAATCATTTCGGGCGTTTGGTGCAGCCCGGTATAAATCACTTCCATGCCGGCATCGCGCAGTGCGGCGGCAACAACTTTTGCACCGCGATCGTGGCCATCGAGGCCAGGTTTCGCGACGAGAACTCGAATAGGACGGGACATGCGTGAAAGTTAGGGTGTCGCTACGGCGTGCGGCAACGTGCCACCGCGGGCACGCGTCAGTCTTTGCGGGCCACCAGCAGCATCTCGCCAGCGCGCCGATGAAGCGGACGGTTGGTCCAGCCGTCGTAGGCCGCCTCCACCACAAGACCAGCCTCGGCCAGGCGCTCGCTCAGGTGTGACGCGCTGTAGAGACGGATTTTGTGCTCGCGTTCCCCTTCACCGCCGGGTCCGCGCCAGGTCGAGCTGACGTACAGAAAGCCGCTCAGGGGGTCGAACCGGCGTTCCTGGCCAAAAACTGTGCCGTCGGCGGTGGACCACCAGTCGCGGCCGAGGAACTTGGCCATCACGCCGTCGCGACTGCCACCGTGCCAGACCATCAGACCACCTGGTTTGAGCACACGCGCAAACTCCGCCAGGACGCGGCGATCATCCGCCGGGTCGTCGAAGAACCCGAATGATGTGAAGAGATTCACGACGGCGTCGAATCGACCGGTCCACTTCGCCGGCAACTTGCGCATATCGCCTTGCGTGTAGCGCAGGAGCGGACCGGTGCCGCGTTCGATTGCGGCGTCGAGCAACGTGCGCGAATAGTCCAATCCGTCCACGTTGAACCCGTTTTCGGCCAGCAGATGCGCGTGACGCCCCTGACCGCACGGGCAGTCGAGGATGCGCGCTCCACTCGGTAACTCACCAATGATCTCAACGAGCCTGGCCACCTCTTCGCGATCACGAGTCGCGGTAAAGAGCGGTTCGTACTCGTGGAGGTACTGGCTATCGAAATGTGTGGTCCACCACGGCGCGGCGACCTTTCTGGCCGGACTCAGAAGAACACCGGTTCGCGGTACGCACCAAACACATCTTCGAGCGCGGCGCGGATTTCGTACAGCGTGCAATACGCCCGTGCACAATCGAGAATGTACGGAACCACATTGTCACTGCCGCGCGCTGCGTTGCGTAGTGCGTCAAGCCGCGCGGTGACCAGCGCCTGATCACGAGACGCGCGCAACTTCGCCATGCTTTCGCGCTGCTCCGCCTCTGCTTCAGCGCCAACCTTCAGCAGCGGAATGGAAAGCTCGGGTTCATCGGTGACGAACTCATTGACACCAACCACCAGCTTGCGACGCTGCTCGATTTCCCACTGCTGACGCGCCGCCGCTTCGGCAATGCGCTTCTGGAACCAGCCGTCTTCCAAACCACGCACCACACCACCGATTTCGTCGATCTGCGCAAATAGCGCTTCGGCTTCGGCTTCAAGTTTGTCCGTAAGTGCTTCTACGTAGTACGAACCACCGAGCGGATCGGCGACGTTCGGTACACCCGTTTCGTACGCGAGCACCTGCTGCGTACGCAACGCAACTTGCACCGCCTCTTCGGTGGGCAACGACAGCGTTTCGTCCATGCTGTTCGTGTGCAGCGACTGCGTACCACCGAGCACGGCGGCCAATCCCTGATAGGCCACGCGCACCACGTTGTTCATGGGCTGCTGCGCCGTGAGTGTGACGCCCGCGGTTTGCGAATGAAAGCGCATCACCCACGAGCGCGGATTTTTGGCACCGTAGCGATCACGCATATGTCGCGCCCAGATACGACGGGCAGCGCGCAACTTGGCGATCTCTTCAAAGAAATCGTTGTGAATGTCCCAGAAGAACGACAACCGCGGTGCGAACTCGTCGACGTCGAGGCCACGCGCGATACCGCGCTCTACGTACGTGAAGCCGTCGGCCAGGGTAAACGCGAGTTCCTGCGCGGCGGTGGAGCCGGCTTCGCGAATGTGATAGCCGGAAATGGAAATGGTATTCCACGACGGCGTATTGGTTGAACACCACTCGAACATGTCGACCACGAGACGCAGCGCCGGTTCAATCGGAAAGCACCAGGCATGCTGCGCCATGTACTCTTTCAGAATGTCGTTCTGCACCGTGCCGGCAACTTTATCAATCGGAATGCCCTGCTTCTCGGCGGCCGCCACATAGAAGCAGAACAAGATGATGGCCGGGCCGTTGATGGTCATGGACGTGGTGACCTGATCGAGCGGAATGCCCTCGAACAGTGTTTCCATGTCGGCGAGCGACGAGATCGACACACCGCACTTGCCGACTTCGCCTTCGCTGCGCACGTGATCCGCGTCGTATCCCATCAACGTGGGAAAATCGAACGCGACCGACAGGCCCGTCTGGCCTTGTGCGAGCAGGAACTTGAAACGCTCGTTGGTCTCTCGTGCGGTACCGAAGCCAGCAAACTGACGCATCGTCCACAGCTTGCCGCGATAGCCGGTGGCGTGAATGCCACGCGTAAACGGAAACGAACCCGGCGCTTCGAACGCAGTGCCCGCAGAGCCTTCAAGATCGAGCGCCGTGTACAACGGCTCAACCTCACTGGCCGAGTTGGTGTATGCCACCGCGCGGACGCGCGACGCGTCATAACGTTCACGCCACGCGGCAACTTCCGCACGCAGCTGTGCCAGCTCTTCCTGCTGCTGACGCACAACGTCAGCCATTTCGGGGATAGTCGTCATCACGATGCTCCGGTGTTGGTCCCGCTGAGTAGCGCTCCGCTCTGCGCGAGCAATGCGTCGGCTACGAAAAATGGTGCCGCCGATCCAGATTCCAGCGCCGGTAGCTGCGCCTCGAGCCAGGCCACCGTTGCCGCGTCCTGCCACAGCCGTTGATGGGCTTTCAGCTCAACGGCCTCGCGCACGCGCTCCCGCAAACGCTCCCGCCGCCGAGACTGCAGTTCGCCGCTCCGATCAAGATAGCCATGATGGCGCTCGATGGCTTCCACCAGATCCGAGATGCCCTCCTTCTGTGCGGCAATGGTGCGCAGCACGGGCGGTGTCCAGCGATCGGCGTCGTCGTCTTGCGCCGCTTTTCGTGCGGCGCGCGCGGGATTGAGCGCATCGCGCATGGCCTCACGCTCCGTATCAGCAACCGCGCGAAGATCAATGCCGTGATGGGCGGGCGCCCCGTGCGACGAAGCCGCGCCGGGACGTAGACCGAGCATCAGCTCGAGGTCGTTGCGCAGCCGATCCGCACCTGGTCGATCGGCTTTATTCACCGTGAAGATGTCGGCAATCTCCATGACGCCGGCCTTGAGCGTCTGAATGGAGTCACCCGACTCTGGCACGAGTACGACCAGCGTGGTGTCAGCCGTTCGTGCGACATCCAGTTCGCTCTGCCCCACGCCGACCGTCTCGATGAGAATGATGTCGAGACCGAAGGCATCGAGCACATCACACACATCACGTGTGGCGCTGGCCAGCCCACCCAGTGATCCGCGCGTGGCCATGGATCGAATGAAGACGCCGGGATCGAGCGCCACTTCCTCCATTCGGATGCGATCGCCCAACAGCGCGCCGCCTGTAAATGGCGAGGTGGGATCCACGGCAATCACACCAACCGTGCGACCCTGCTCGCGCCACGTGCGAACGAGCTGTGTGGTAATGGTGCTTTTTCCCGCACCGGGCGGTCCGGTAATACCAATCCGTCGTGCGTGCCCCAAGCGTGGGTGCAGCACACTCGCCAGTGCATCGAATCCCTTGCGATGGTTTTCTACCACCGACACCGCGCGAGCAAGCGCCGCAGGTTTCCGCGCGTCAAAATCAACGAGGAGTCGATCGATGGCGGCGTGTCCCGTGCTGTATGACGTGGCGCTCATCGCGCATCTCCAGCGGCGCGCGTCGCGGGCTCGTCATGTTCGTCCCGAATCTCTCCCACCAACTCCTCCAGCAAGTCTTCAAGCGTAATCAGGCCAGCAACGGTACCGTCGAGCGCGCGCACAATTGCGAGCTGGCGGCGCGCGCGCAGCATTTCGTACAACAGGTCTCCCGCAGGCTTCTGCACGGTAGCCTCACTGATCGGTCGCAGCGCCGGCCGTCCCTGACCGGCCACTACGAACACGTCGAAAGCGTGAAGCATGCCAACAGGATGATCGAGAGAGCCGCGATACACCGGCACACGACTGAACGCTGCGGCTGCGATTCGCTGCGCCATTTCATCAACCGGCAGTGATTCATCGAGCGCGAAGACGTCGGCGCGCGGTGTCATCACATCGGCCGCAGTTTTGCCGCTCAGCTGCACCACACCGGAAATGATCGCAATCTCTTCACTCGCATCGAGCCCCTCGAGCGTCCCGTCCTGAAGCAGTTCTTCCAATCCTTCGCGCGATGCATCGCTGGCCTCCACACGCGCCGTTGTTTTTGGCGCAACGCGCCGCGCGATCAAGCGCGCAATGCGTTTGGCGATCAGCCGCACGGGTGTCAGCGCGGCGGCCACCGCGCGCAACATGGGCACGAATACCGGCACAAGCCGCGGTGCCCAGCGCCGCGCAATGGCGCGCGGCAGCAGCTGACCAAACGTGAGCACAAAGAGCGCAAGCAGCCCTCCATCTCGGGCCAGGTCCCATGGTTGCCCAACGTTCACCAGCGCGATCCCTGCACCGGCCAGAAAAACAACGAGTGCAACGCCGGTACCGGCGCTAAGCAACAAGCGCTTGGGGTGCTCGACAAAACGCTGCGCAGGCTCGGCATCTTCCTCATCGTCGCGTTCAATCCACGAGCGCAACCACAGGCGATTCACCGCGCGCACCGACGTCGCACCCGCCGTGAGCAAGGCCACCACAAGTGTGGTGCTGAACATGATCATGAAACGCATCGTCAGCGCCGTCCGGTCGTGGGAGTGCTCATTCCGCATCCTCACGGTTGCTGGTCACGGGGCGTTGCAGGAAGACGCGTTCTACCTTGCGACGCACCACACGCTCCACGATCACACGGAACCCATCAATGTCGACTGACTCGCCAGCGCGCGGGACACGGCCGAGCAACTCGAAGATCAGCCCACCAATGGTGCTCACTTCATCGCGACGGAAATCGTGATCAAGTGCGTCGGAGAGTTCATCCAGTGTGAGTCGGCCAGACACCCAGTAACGGCCGCCTTCTTCGGACGCGATCTCACGCTCCTCATCATCATACTCATCCCGAATCTCACCAACGAGTTCTTCGAGGATGTCCTCAATGGTGACCATCCCTTCCGTGCCGCCATACTCGTCGACCACCACAGCAATGTGCGTGTGCGAGGCCTTGAAATCACGCAACTGATCGGCAATGCGCTTGGTGGACGGGATGTAGCGTGCCTCGCGCACCAGCGAAGGCCAGCCCGCGGCCGGTTCTTCATCGGCAATCACGGCACTCAGCAGATCTTTGGCGTACAGCACGCCCACAATATCGTCCACGGTGTCGACGTAAACCGGAATGCGGGAGTGATGGGCGCTGCGCACGCGATCCACGACTTCATTCCATGGCGTCTCGCGATCAATCGCCACCATATCGACGCGCGGGACCATCACATCACTCACCGTCGTCTCACCAAAGTCGAACACGCCAAGCAGCAGATCGCGTGTTACGAGCGACACGGTTGGCTCGGCTTCCACCACCTGCCGGAACTGCTCCGCTGCGGTTTCGCGTGCATCGGCCGATGATTCCGTTGGCGTGATCACCGACGCGAACACGTCATCAAGCCAGCCACCCAGAAATACGACTGGCGAGAGCAACCGCTCCACGACACGCATGAACGGAGCGAGCCGATGTGCAGCCGTGTCGCCGAGCATATCACCGAGCGCCCGCGCCGCGGCTTCGGCCAATAACACGGCGGCGGTTGCGGCCGCGACGAGTCCAGTGGCGCGCAAGGCCCACGTACCGTCGTTGAACGACAACGCGCTGGCCACTGCGCCGCCGGTAATTCCATGCGCTGCCACACGCAGAAACGCCAGCGCGCGATGCGCGCGTTCACGTGCCGGCAGCGCACGGCCGATCATTGGTGCGGCTGACGCGCGCGCTGCCATGTCGCCATCTGGCGTGGCAAGACTGGGCACGCCCGAAAGCAGCGCCCCGTCGGCGACGGCCGCGATCGCAGCTAACGCACTACTGCCAACCGCGATACTCCACGCGAGCAGGCTCATTCCCGAACGCTGCGAGACGTACGCCAGCGCGACAACAGTCGCTCCTGACGCTGCCACATCGGTGACCCTTCACGAGTTTCATCAACCGGATGCTCCCACCCACACGAATGCAACACGCCGTGCACGACCAGCCGCGCAATCTCGTCGCGCACACCGACCTTCCACTCGGCGGCCTGTTTGCGCGCGACATCGGGGCAGATATAAATGTCCGACACGAGCACACCGGAACCGTCGTCGCCCAGTGCGAAGGTGATCACGTCGGTCGCGCCGCGATGGCCGAGGTGTTGGCGATTCAATCGAGCCATTTCACGCGAGCTCACCAATGTGATGCTCAGCATGGCACGCGGCACTTTCTCGGCCGCAAGTACCGCGCGTGCAAGCGTCTGCAGGTGAATGGACGCAATCGGTGAACGCACGCCGTCCAAAGAGACGTGCACGGTGTGTGCTTCAACTTTCGGCACACGTGTGACCGCACGCGTTGCGTTGGCGTTTCGGGAAGAATGAGTGCGCATCAGGCTGAGAAGGCAGGCAACGACGGATCAGTGCGCGCTCCAGCGCTGATACCTTCGGGACCTGGATAGTCTATGCGACCGTGCCGCGTAGCCAGCAGCACGCGCACAAACTCCGATTTGACGGTTTCCAACTGTTGCAATGTAATCGGCGCGTCGCGAAGCTGGCCCGCATCAATGCGACCGCGCACGATCTTTTCTACAGTTTCGCGCAATCGTTCCTCCGATGGAGAGACCAGCACGCGGGACGCAGCTTCCACGCCGTCAGCGAGCATGCAGATCGCTGTTTCCACACTCTGTGGCGACGGCCCCGGATACATGAACTCGCCGCTGAGATGCACCGAGGCGTCGCGCTCGCGTGCCTTCTCGAGAAAGTAGGTGATCGGCCCCGTGCCATGATGCTCCGCAATGAAGGCACGCACGGAACGCGGCACCTTCGCTTGCGCTGCCAGGGCCAGTCCGTCGCGTACATGATTGCGAATGATCGACGCGCTGGCGGCTGGCTTGAGTTTGTCGTGCGGGTTGCGGCCGCTGGCCTGATTCTCCACGAAGTAACCCGGCTTGCCGAGTTTTCCGATATCGTGATAATACGTGCCGACGCGCGCGAGTAAGGCGTTCGCCCCGATGGCCTGGGCCGCGGCCTCAACGAGATTCGCCATCGCTAACGTATGCGCCCACGTGCCCGGCGCTTCCACCGCCAGACGCCGCAATAACGGGCGGTTGAGATCCGACCATTCCAGCAACTTCACATAGGTATCCACACCGCAGGCTTCTTCTGCTGGCGGAAGCAACGCCATTGCCAGTGCGACCGACACCGCCGCGTTCATCGTGCCAAAGATGGACGCCTGCAGCACGTCACTCCACGCCCAGTCAAAGGCGAGTGCGGAAATCACTGCGGCGCCCGAGTATGAAGCCGCCACAGCCACGATGGACCACACGAACTGCGTACGTCTTTCCAGTGCACGCACACTGAACGCTGCCGCGGCGCCACCGGCAAGCACAAAGAACAAAACCGGCGAGCCACGAAACGCAGGCTGCACGCCGAGCAACACGGCGAGTACCAGCGCGCACACGAGCGCGATGCGCGAATCAAACAGAATACTGATGAGCAGCGCGGCCACGCCGATCGGCACCAACGAACCGGGCATGCTGCTGCCTCGGAGCGCCATGGCGGCACCGATGAGAACCACAATCACGCACGCGGCAATGACGGCGAGCGCACGCGGGCGAGTGTAGATCTCGGGGCGATAGAACGCGAGTGTCACCACGAAGATCGCGATGACCGCAAGATTCAGGAGGAACGTGCCCAGCGTACGCACCGACTGATTGGCGAACGACGTGCCGGCGAGCGTGACGTCACGCAATGCTTCGAGTCGTGCGCGATCCTCCTCGCGCACCACTTCATGCGCGCCGATGATCTTCTCGCCGCTGCGCACTTCAAAGCGCCACGGTTGCACGCGCGCAACGGCGTCTGCACGCCGCGCGTCGGTTGTCACGCTGTCAAAACGAAGCGATGGAATGAACAGCGCGCTCAGCAGGCGCTGATACGCACCATCAGCAACCGCCGACGATGCATCTGGATGCAGTAGCCGCGCGGCGCGCAGCACATCGCTCCACGAGGCCACGGCATCACTTCGCACGGTGCGTTCGTTGCCGCCGCGTTGAATGCGCATGGTCGTACTCACGCCGTCGAGCGCACGTGAGGCTGCAACACCGTCAGGTAATGTACGCTCGAACGCCCGTCGCACCGCCGACAGTGCCGCGGCGCGCCGACTTGGAAACGCCAGCCACTCCGACTCCGCGGTAGTGAGCGCCACACCAAAACGCTCGCCGATGGCGGTCACCTGCGCCGCCGCGGAATCTTTCTCGGCCGGCACATCACGCGGTCGAATACTGTCGAGCGCGGCCGCGAATGCCGTCAGGCGTGCCCGAACCGAATCGATCGCGGTGCTATCGAACGCGAACACCGGTGGTACAGCGGCCGCCAGTCGCTCTCGCTCTCGTGCCACATCAGCGGCTGGACGTGGGACCTGAAAAGCAAACGGCGCGATGACGGTTTCGTCCGCGACACTGCCAATGTCGTACACCGGCGTTCGAAACCCTTCACCCGGCGGTAGCAGCAACACCGTGCACATCGCGAGACCGATAGCCAGCAACAGCCCCGGTGCATGACGCAAAAACGCGCCGCGCACCGGAGTCACCGACGCATCATCGCGCGCCGGTATCGGAGGCTCAGCCGCCTGCGGCATCCTCGTTATAGGCACGGATGATGTCGCGCACCAACCGATGCCGCACGACGTCCGCTTCGGTGAAGTAGTGGAACTTGATGCCTTCGATTCCGTGCAAAATGCGTTCGATCTGCATCAGACCTGACTCTTCGCGCTTGGGCAGATCGACCTGCGTTTTGTCGCCGGTAATGACGATCTTGGAGTTCACGCCCAGTCGCGTGAGAAACATCTTCATCTGCAAATGCGTGGCGTTCTGCGCTTCGTCCAGAATGACGAAGGCATCGCCGAGTGTGCGTCCACGCATAAACGCGAGCGGTGCCACTTCAATCGTGCGCGATTCGATGGCTTTCTGAATTCGATCAAACGGCATCAGATCATCAAGTGCGTCGTACAGTGGACGCAAATACGGATCAACTTTGGCCTGCATATCGCCAGGCAGAAAGCCGAGGTTTTCACCCGCTTCTACTGCCGGTCGCGCCAGGACAATGCGTCGCACGCGTTTGCGCATAAGCGCATCGACGGCAGCGGCGACGGCCAGATACGTTTTGCCTGTGCCCGCGGGTCCAATCCCGACCACAATGTCGTGTTCGAGAATTTCCTTCATGTATTCGGCCTGTCCGGGCGTCTTCGCTTTCACCACCCGCTTGGCGCCGGGCAGCACAAGTGCGCCATTAGCACGCGCGGCCTGATCCTCCGGTCGCTGCTCGAGGCTCAGTCGCAGTACGTCGTCTGGCGACAGCGTGTGTCCCTCGCGCACGGTTGCCACCATCCCGAGCGCAATCGCTTCGCCGCGCATGGCCGTATCCGGATCGCCGGTGACGGTGAGCGAATCACCGCGCAGCGCCACGCGCGTTCCGGAAATTTTGGCCAACTCGACGAGGTTCGCGTCGTTGACGCCCGCGAGTGCGAGTTGATCAACCCCTTCAATCGGAACGCGAATTGTGGTAACGGGTCCTGTCATGCACTTGCACCTGGGCGGCTTGCCACAGCCAATGATAGGTCGAGCAGATCAGCGGCTGGCACCGGTGATGGCGCGCCTTCGAACAGTGCGCGCGCGGCAGTGGTCTTGGGAAATGCAATCACATCACGAAGTGACGTGGCGCCCGCGAGCAGCATCGTGATGCGATCCAGACCGAATGCAATGCCCCCGTGCGGAGGCGCACCAGCGCGCAACGCTTCGAGCAAGAACCCAAAGCGTGCCTGCGCCGTGGCCTCATCAATGCCGAGCAAGCCAAAAATTCGCGCCTGGAGTGCCGAGTCACTGATACGAATGCTGCCGCCACCCAATTCGAGTCCGTCGTACACGATGTCGTACGCGAGCGCGCGTGCGCGTTCAGGCGCCGAGTCGAGCAGCGCAAGATCTTCGGGATTGGGCGCCGTGAACGGGTGATGCACAGCCCCGAGCGCACCAGTGTTCGGATCCTTCTCGAACATCGGAAAATCCGTGACCACCACAAACGCGTGCACGTTTGCGGGAATCAAGTCCAATCGCTGTGCCACCGCCTGACGCACCCGATCAAGCGCGGGTGATGCTACGTGATCCGGAGCGGCGACATACAAGCCAACTTCACCAACGGCCAGTCCGAGCAGGTCTCCAGCGTCGGCCGAAAGAAACTTGGCCACTTTGCCGTCGAGTCCCGTGTCTGTGCGTTTCACAACAATTAGTCCACTCGCGCCCGCGCTCTTGGCAACAATTTCAAGATCGTCCGTCTGCTTGCGCGACATGGCGGCGCCGCCGGGCACGCGCAAGCCTCGCACGCGTTCGCCGCGTGCAATCGCGGCCTGCACAAACGACAGCTCACTCGCCGCAAACACGTGCGTCACGTCATGCAGTTCGAGCCCGTAGCGAAGGTCGGGTCGATCGCAGCCGTAGTGCTCCATGGCATGCGCGTATGTCATGCGTGGAAACGGTGACTGCGCCGGAACACCGGCCGTTTTCCACAGCTCGGCGATGAGCGCTTCGGCGTGTGACAGAATGTCTTGCTGACCCACGAACGACGCTTCGATGTCAATCTGGGTGAACTCCGGCTGGCGGTCGGCGCGCAGATCTTCGTCACGAAAGCAACGCGCGATCTGGAAGTAGCGATCGTAGCCGGCGCACATGAACAGCTGCTTGTAGATCTGCGGCGACTGCGGCAGCGCGTAGAACTCACCGGGATGCACGCGACTGGGCACGAGATAATCGCGTGCCCCTTCGGGCGTGGGCTTGGTGAGAATCGGCGTCTCAAGCTCAAGGAACCCGCGCGTGTCAAGAAACCGGCGTGTGGCCTGCGTGAGTTTGTGACGCAGCATGAGATTGCGCTGCAAGTCTGCACGTCGGAGATCCAGATACCGATGGCGCAGGCGCAGTTCTTCGGCGGGTAGCTTGTCGCCCTTGGCGGGAGCGACGGGAAACGCCGGCGTGCTCGCGACTCCCACCACGCGCACTGATGTGACCTGTACGTCGATATCACCGGTGGAGATGTCGGCGTTTCGCTGTTGCTCGGCGCGCGCGACCACGGTGCCTTCGATCACAATCACCGACTCAACTCCAACGGCCGCGGCCGCGGTGAGCGTATTCGCATCAGACCATGCCGGCCCGAACGCAAGCTGTACCACGCCCGTGCGGTCGCGCAGATCGAGGAACACCAAGCCGCCAAGATCGCGGCTCCGATGCACCCAACCACCGAGCCGTACCTGCTGACCGACGTGCTCCGCCGTCAAGCTGCCGCACGTGTGCGTGCGCATTGAGGTCGCCAATACCGATGACTGCAACTCAGAAACCGACACGCTCACGTACTCTCTCCGGGCGCAGCGGCGCCGAAAAACGAAAAGGCAACGGTGAGCAGAACGCTCGGCACCGTGCCATACACAGGGTCAGCACAACACCGTTAACGCGGACGCGTCAACGGCGCACAGCAACACCGATGAAATCAGCTCGCCTCCGCCAGTCGCAACGTGCGCAGGAATTCTTCGGGGGTGGCGGCCAGTTTCAGATCAGCAATCACGCGCGGATTCTGAAAGAGTTGCGACAGCGCACGCAGCGATTCGAGATGCGCTCCCGGCGCGTTGGACGGCGACACCACAAGAAACGCAAGCTCCACGGGCGTGCCGTCGACGGCGTCAAACGGCACCGGCGACGCGAGCCGAGTGGCCGACAAATGCAGTGCACTCACAAACTCGCTACGTGCGTGTGGTAACGCGATGCCGTCTCCCAGGGCGGTGGTAAAACGCGCTTCGCGCTTCCGCACCTCCGCCAGTAAGCCGTCCCGCTCCGGACCCTCGGGCACCGCAAGGGCCACAAGCTCGGCCAGCACCGCGTCTTTATTCGACGCCGAGCTTGGTACCGTGATCCGTTCGAGCGTAAGTAAGTCGGCGACTGGCAACAGTATCCCGGGTAACATGCGTGTTCTGGAACCTAACGTCCGGGAGAGTATGACGGAAGCGATTTGCTTGCCCGCGTGACGTAGCTCGCTTATGGTCAACTGCATGCGCCGCAAGCTCTTGTGCGGGCTTGCCGTGATCGTTGCCGCACTCCCCGGAGTGTCGTCGGCGGAAGCGCAGCCCGTCCCCGCCCGCGATCTCTGGGACTTTCCGCTTGGAGCGGTCGGTGCGCCGGCCGCACTGGCGGCCGAGGCCGGCGTTGGACTGTGGAATCCGGCCATGATGGCGCTACCAGAGGGAATGCGCTGGCGAGCCGGCGTCGCGTCACTCTCCACCGGTGCCGACCAAGGCGTTGAGGGCCAGTTACTAGGAGTGGCCTGGCAACGGACGAGCGGCGTGTCCATTGGCGTCTCAATCGCACGGGCCGCGGTCGGGGATTTGGTGAGGACGGACACAGATCCGCAGAGTCTGGGATCGCTGCCGTACGAGAGTTTGCTGGGATCGCTCTCCGTGGCCCGACCGATCACCTCATGGCTGACCGCGGGCGTGGCCGCGCGGCTGCGACAGGGACGCGCGGAGCGGGATGTGCGCAGTGCGCTCGCGGCCGATATCGGTGCGCTGGTGCACCACGCGCCGTGGCGCGACTTCCGCCTTGCCGCTGGTACATTTCTCTGGCGGCCGGGGCGCGAAGCCGAAGATCGACCGCTCATTACCATCGCGACCGACGCACGACTGGTTGGCTCGTCGTCACTCGGCGAGGCTCGACTCGGTGTGGCCGGTCAATCGGCCACGCGCGGACAGCGTGATCGCACATCGCGTGAACTGGGGCCGTTCATGAGCGGACGACTTGGACCGATTGAGGCACGGGCCGCCGTACCAACAGTCTGGAGCGGCGACGTGCGGATCACGCGGACCCGGTTTTCGGTATCGCTGTATCTGGCGCGATTTGTGGTGGGTATTGGACGTGAAGACGCGTCCGTTGGCCTCGGCCCGATGTATCAGTTCACCTTCAGTTCGTTTGGCAAATAATCGATCACGTGATGAACGTTTCTGCACCTTCGGCACCGAACTCCGACGTTTCGCGCGTCAAGAATCTGCTTGATCTGGCGCCCGACGAAGCGCTTGACGAGCTCGCGCAGTTTATCGCCGCCGAGGGCGAGGCGAGCTACCGCGCCGCGCAGATTTTCGCGCGCTTGTGGCAGCGTCCCGTTGCGAGCTTCGAGGACATGTCTGAGTTGCCGAAGGCGCTGCGACAGAAACTCGCCGAGCAGTACACGATGCCTCGCCTCGAACTGCAGGCCCGGCAAACATCGAGCGACGGCACCGAAAAGTTTCTGTTTCGGTTGGCAGATGGTCAGGCGATCGAAACGGTCGCGATTCCCGAAGGCAATCGCCTGACACTGTGCATCTCGTCGCAAGCCGGATGCGCGTTGCAGTGCGCATTTTGCGCTACTGGCGCCATGGGTTTTCAGCGCAACCTGACACCATCAGAAATCGCTGGACAAGTGCGAGAGCTGCGGCTGCTCGAGCCACCATTGCTGGCCACCAATATCGTGTTCATGGGCATGGGCGAACCACTCATGAACTGGAGTGCGGTAGACCGCACGCTGACGCTGCTGAACGACCCGCGCGCTCTCGGCATCGGTGCGCGGCACATTACGATTTCCACCGTTGGTGTACTACCGGGAATCGAAGCGCTCGCTGCGCGCAAGGAACAGTTTCGTCTTGCAATTTCCATTCACGCGCCAAGCGACGAGCTGCGTCGTTCTCTGATGCCGGTGAACATCAAGTATCCACTGTCTGATGTGATTCGCGCGGCCGCCGAGTTTGATCGGCGGGTGACGTTTGAGTACGTCATGCTCGATGGCGTGAACGATCATCCGGAGCACGCCGCGATGCTCGCCACCTTGGCGCGTGAGTGTCGCGCGTTCGTGAATCTGATTCCGCTGCATCCCGGTGGCTCGCTCGGTTTTGATCCAACACCCGCGTCGCGAATGGCGGCGTTCTCGCGCGCGATCCGCGCGCGCGGTGTTGAAGTTGCGATCCGAAAGAGCCGCGGCCTCGACATTGCCGCCGCGTGCGGACAGCTACGGACGGAACGACTGGGACGTCGGCTTCCAGTCGCTTCCTAACGTGACGGTGACATCGTAGTACGGCGACGGTTCATCGCGTTCTCGTACTACGCCGCCACCCAACGCTCTGACAATCCGATCGGCGTACGCGCGAGAGCTGCGATCGACTTCCACGATGGTTCGCGCGCTTGAATCCGATGCGGTGCTGTAGTCCACCACATCGTAGCCATAGTCACGAAGTCGCTGGGTGCCGCGTCGTGCGAGGCCGGTGATCTTCGTGCCATTCAGCACGCGAACGCGAACACGCACGCTGTCCGGTGCGAGGCCGGCGGTATCGCGCTCCGCCATCGCAACCGCTGAAGCGTTCGGTGCCTCAACGGCGGTTGGCGCACGAAAGTACCACACGCCAAAACCGACCACCGCGATCGCTGTCACAAGCACACTCACCCACACAAGTCGTCGCATGATCAGCTCACGAGACAGCGATCATCGAACGGCGTCCCACAGCGCGACTGTCTCGGGCGCAAATCCCTTTCCTTCGCGGAGCGCCCACTCCAAACGAAGCCGCACCACCTGACGAAAGACCGCGTCAAACTGCACGGGCACAAGGTGCGCCAGAAACGCACGATCCGCTTGCATGAATGGACGGCCAGGTTCAAGGAAATCGGCCATGTAGAGTGCGCGTCCCAACGGGCCCCACTGCGCCCAGCCGGTGGTATGCCAGCGAACGGCATCGAGCACGTCGTCACGCCGCTCACCGTCGCGCGCCAGCCACGCGGCCGCCACGGGACCATGAAGCAAACCGAGAGGGCGTGTGTCGTGACCTGCGTTCGTGCGGAGCGTGGTCTCGTCGCCATCGCGCACGGCATCATGCCAGCGCCCCGCATCATGCCAGGCCTGGCGTGTTGCCTCGTCAAGGCCGAGCGCCTCACTCCACGCGTCGAGCAGCGCCGTCACGCGCGCGATGTGACCACGTCGTTTGTCCGAAGCGATCGCCCACGATGGAAGTCGCGGCACACTGCCAGGTGTTGAGTGCGACGCCTCCGAACGACTCATGTGTCCATTGCCGCCCGCAATGACACGGCGAGCGCCACCGCTGACGCAACGGACTCCTCCGCCGCGCGCACAATCGCGCTCCCGACGATCACACCGTCGCCGAGCGCAGCGGCCGCGCGCGCTTGTTCCGGCGTGGAGATGCCAAAGCCAATACAAATCGGCAGCGTGGTTGCGGCGCGCAGTCGAGACACGGAGTCTGGTAGATCGAGCGCGAGTGTCTCACGCTCACCGGTCACACCGAGTCGTGAAATGAGATAGACAAACCCGCCACCGTGTCGACCGATCTCGGCCATGCGTTCGGACGGCGTGGTTGGCGCGACCAACCGCACAAAATCGAGACCACTCTCGCCGAACCAGGCCTCGCGTACGGGATCGGCGCCGACCGGCATATCCGTGACGAGCACTCCCGCGACGCCCGCAGCTTTGGCGCGCTTAAGCACATCCGCCCCGCCTGCCATGATCGGGTTCAGATAGGAAAACAACACCACCGGAATGGTGAGCTTCGCTTCAGCAATGAGCTCGAGCGTGCGATTCAGCGACATGCCGTGCTCAATCGCAATCTGCGAGCTGCGCTGAATAACTGGTCCATCGGCCAGCGGATCCGAGAAGGGCACACCGATTTCAAGGATATCGACGCCCGCCTGCTCAAGCCCGCGCATCAGCGCGACGCTATCGGTGGGCGTTGGATGTCCGGCGGTTACGTAGGCAACGAGCGCACGCCGACCTTCGGCGCGCAGCTGAGTAAAGCGCGCGTCGATGCTGGACGGCGTAGCAGTGGTAGCGTTCACGTCAGAAGCTGCGGCCCGAGGGCTGTAATCAAGCGAAGTAGTCGGACACGCGAATACCCCAGCGATCGGGGTCGTCGGTCCGGATGATGGTTCGGAGATAATGACCTGCCGCGTCCTTTGCCAACAAGTCCACCAGCGGCGGCTCCGGCAGCATGTTGCCCTGGGCGTCCGAGAGCACGCGCACAATCGGACGTGAAAGCGCGGTCTCGTCGGGATTGGCCGCGTGCACGAGGCCCAACTCGAATGAGTCGAGTACCACCACCGTGCCGATCGGGTAAATGCCGGTGAGATTGACGAACGCCTTTACCAGTACCGAGTCAAAGCCCAAGCGCGCGTTATCACGCATACCCTGCAGCACATCGGCGGGCGACCACGGGGTGTCCTGATACACACGCGTGGTCGTAGCGGCATCAAATCCGTCGGCGACCGCAATGATGCGGCTGAGCAAACTCAAGCGACGCGGACGGACGCTCACGGGATAGCCGCTCAGGTCCATGCGCATGTGATGCTCATGGGTGGACACCATCGCACGCCAGGGGCGTCCTGAACCCACCGGGAGCGAGAAGATGGTGAGCAACCCCTGCCACGTATGCGTCTGAATCAGCGATCGTTCCGCATCATCCAGCGCGCCGCGTTTGTTCAACACCTCGGTGGGTACGCGCGATTTTCCGATATCGTGCAGCAGCGCGGCTACGCCGAGATCCAGCAACTGCGGCTTTGATAGCCCGAGCCGGCGACCGAGCGACACGGACAGAATGCACACATTCACGCTGTGTACAAATGTGTATTCGTCAAACTCGCGCAACGTCGTCAACCCAATCAGCGATGACGCATCGGTGAGTATGCTGTCAACGATGCCCTGCACCGCGCGCTTGACGCGCTTCAGACTCGGGCTCCGTCCCAGCCGCGCCGCATTCATCACGTCACGCGTCACGTCAAGTGAACGCATGTACGTTTGACGCGCCCGCTCTCGGGCATCGAGTTCATCTTCCGACTCGAGTTCGTCGGCCGGAGGATCAAACTCAAAACAGTGGACATCGGCCTGTGCGAGTCGCTGCTCGAGCTGTCCGAGCCGCGCGTCTTCCGGATACTCAAGCGGCGGAGCCTGCAGGAATGCCAGCAGCACCACCCACGCCCTCGGCTCGGCACGCTGCGTGACGCGCAAACTGCCAATGCCCGCCTCGCGAAACAACGACAGCACGTACGCCACCGCCGCGTAGTTGTCGAGCGCAAGTCGAACGCGCGCTTCATTCACAAAAATGAAATCGCCGGTCCGGCGCACCTCACACGACGCGCCATCGGACATCACGCGACCACAACTGGCGTCTAACTCGGCCAGAGCTTTTTGTACCGCGCTATTCTCGATCGGGTACAAACGCACGGCCCGAAGGGCACCGTGGAGCGACACCACGACGGCTCGCGCGCGTCGCTCGTCATTCGCGTCAAACAGCGGCCCGCTCGCGCGTGCGGAGCTGCTTGCGTCCTGCGCCGCCGTTCGCTGCATCACGCATTGCCTCCCACTCGCAGGGCGCGCGCCACTTCGTTGCGCACCACGGCATCGCGCGTATCCGCCGACTTGCGAAGCGACGCAAAAGCGGATTCGGTGCCGACGAGTCCGAGCGCACGCGCCGCGCAGGCCCGCATTTCCGGTGATTCCTTCGGGCCGAGCAGTGAACGCGCGTTCAGCACGGCATCAAGTGCGGGGACGCCCGCGTCGCCGCACACCGCACCAAACGCATCAAAGAGCGCGGTTTTTTCGCTGCGATCCGCCGTGCGCAGTTCCTTCTTGCGCAGCGCCGCGGTGAGACGCGAGAGCGCGCCCGCGTGTCGCTGCGCGCCAACCGCTTTGAGCGCCGCGACGCGAACGTCTCGTTCAGGATCATCAAGTGCCGATTCAAGCGCCTGCATGGCGCCAAGCGATGCAATGGAGGCGAGTGCCTGCACCACTTCTACACGCACGGCGAGATCGCTGGTGCGTACCAGTTGCGAAAGTGTTGGTACCGCCGCCGCAGTTCGCAAACGTCCGCTCAGTCGAATCGCGCCCAGTGCCGTAGACGCGTCATCACTGGTGAGTAAACGCACAAGTTCGCCTGTCTGTCGTTCGGCAAGTCCCACGACCGCGCGTTCAACGGCCGCACGCGCCGGTCCGGGTGCCGAGTGCGTGACCCACGACAGCAGCGGCGCGAGCGCACCGCCACGCAGCTCCGACACCAGCGCTTCGAGTGTTTCGGCGCCAGGCGCACGCGTGCCTTCGTCCACAGCCTGGAGCAACTGCCCAATCACACCCGGTTCGCTCAAACGATCGGCGAGTGAGAGCACGCGATGGCGCGCGCGTTCATCAAGCTCCGGAACACGACGCAGCGTTTCTGTAGCTTCGCGAAGCCCGAGCGCCACCAGATCGTAGGTGCCGGTAGTGAGGAGATTCACCATCAGCTCGTCAATCCGATCAATCGCTTCTGCGCGCACCGCGGAGTCTGATTGTACCTCCACAATATCAAACAGAATCGAAAGCACTTCGCGTCGCGGATCGGCCGAGAATTCGGCGCGCACCTCCTCCTGCAGATACGCCAGCTCTCGACGATCGAGGAAGTACAGCGTGCTGTCGAAGTCTTCAACGCGCACCAAACCCGCAGGCGCCGCAGATTCAAACGCGGGCGCGTCATCGAGTGCTTCGGCGCGCGGCGCGGGGCGAACATACTCTGTGCTGCCGGCCCCGGTACCGCCCGCGGCGTGCGCGCCCGGGCTCAGCAGACCATCGTAGTTGGTGCCCACCTCGACGTAGCGATAGTGCAGCGACTCGAGGTCGGCGACCCAGAGCATGGTGACGAGATCGTCATCGTCGGGCGCTGCCTGTCGAGCGCGCTGGAGCAACGCCAGCATTGCGTCCAGCGCTTCGGTTTCGAAGCCCGGCATGATCGTGAGCTCGCGAAATCCATCACGATAGAGAATCCACGGGATTCCGTCGGATGGTCGTTCGAGTTCACGGAGGACCGGATGCCCGTTGTGCAGAAACTCCGCTTCCCGCACCTGCAACCGGATTTGCTCAATCCCTGCAGTCCAACAGGCGACGAACGCTGCGCGTGAAATGCTCAGCGCCCGTTCGCGTGTTGGATTGTTTGGCAAATACAACTGCCACGCCCTGAACGCCTTGGCAAACGTCCGCAACGCCTCTTCAATCAACGGATGAGAGGCGACGTCCTGTTCGACCGGGGCGCTGATCACTGACGTCACAAAGTGGGCAACAAGTGTTCGGTCATGGTGCCGACATCCTTGTCGCCGCGACCACTCACGCAGAGCAGTACGGGTTCGTCTGCCGCCCACCGTCCCTTCTCCCGCACAATCCACGCGACGGCGTGTGCGGTCTCCAGCGCGGGAATGATGCCTTCGAGGCGACTCAACACGGAGACACCCGAGAGGGCTTCCGCATCGGTGACACTCACGTACTCCGCGCGCCCGCTGTCTTTGAGGAATGCGTGCTCAGGACCTACGCCTGGATAGTCGAGGCCGGCGGAAATGGAGTGCGCCGGATGCACCTGACCGGCTTCGTCCTGCAGCAGGTAGCTCAACGCGCCGTGCAACACACCTGGTGTGCCTTTGGTCAGCGATGCCGAGTGGCGATCCGTACCCAACCCCTCACCGGCCGCTTCCACACCCACGAGCTCGACATCGGCATCGTTCACAAAGTCCGCAAACGCGCCCATGGCGTTGGACCCGCCACCAACGCACGCGACCACGGTCCGGGGCAACCGCCCGGCCCGCTCAAGCATCTGCGCACGTGCCTCGCGACTGATCACGCGCTGGAAGTCGCGCACCATACGCGGATACGGCGCTGGTCCGACGACCGAGCCGATGATGTAGTGGCTTTCGTTAACATTGGTGACCCAATCACGAATGGCCTCGCTGGTTGCATCCTTGAGAGTGCGGGTGCCGGCGGTCACGGGAATAACCGTCGCTCCCATGAGCCGCATGCGGAACACATTCAGCGACTGCCGTCGCATGTCTTCCTCGCCCATATATACGACGCACTCCAACCCGAACCGGGCACAAATCGTCGCGGTGGCCACGCCATGCTGTCCGGCGCCCGTTTCCGCGATGATCCGGGTCTTTCCCATGCGACGCGCCAGCAGTGCCTGCCCCACCGTATTGTTGATCTTGTGGGCGCCCGTGTGATTGAGGTCTTCGCGCTTGAGCCAGACCGGCGCACCGACCAGGTCCGAGAGGCGCGGCGCGGTGCTCAGTGCCGTGGGCCGGCCTACATAGTTGCGCAGCATGTCGTTGAGCTCGGCGAGGAATGCCGGATCAACCATCGCCGCATCGAACTCGGCATCAAGTGCATCGAGCGCCGGGACCAGCGTTTCCGGCACGTACCGTCCGCCGAATCCGCCAAACCGGTCTCCGTCCCGCTCCGCCAGTACTGCTCCCGTGGGTTCCATCAATGACTTCCTCGAACTGCGTCTGCAAAGGCTCGCATCCGCTCGGGATCCTTGATCCCCGGTGCGATTTCCACTCCTGAAGATACGTCGACGACATCGGGCGCAAGCAGTTGAATGGCGTGCGCGACATTGTCCGCATTCAGCCCGCCCGCCAACACGAGTTGTACGTTCGGGAACTCGTGTCGCCAACGTTCCACGCTCTCGCGCAGTGCCTGCCAGTTCAGCGCGACACCCGTGCCACCAAGTTGCCCCTGCACGAGCGCGTCGAGCACAAGCGCGTCGGCGTGCGCCGCCAGCGCCCAGGCCTCGCGCGGCAGCTCGTGGCCGCACACGCGAAGCACCGGCCATACGCGCACGCCGCTCTTTGCAAGAAGCGCCACTTCAGTCGCGACGGGATCACCGTGCAACTGTGCGATGTCCGCGCCGAGTGACTCGACTTCTGCCATCACCTCTTCGGGCGACAACGCGCCAAGTACCGCAACGCGCAACACGTTCGCCGGCAATCCGCGCATGGTGTCGCGCCAGGCGTCGGTGCCGAGCAGGCGCGGACCACCGGCGCGAATACCGCCTACGAACGCGGCGCCGAGTTCAGCGGCGTACTGCGCGTCCGTCTGTTTCGTGAGTCCGCAGAACTTGATGCGTGGCGCTTGCACGTGCGATGCGGCGTCAGGCACGCGCCACGCGCGTGAGTTGCGCAAACGCAGCCACAGCATGCGCCGGATCGGTCGCCGCGGAGATCGCCGACCCGATGAGCAGTGCGTCTGCACCGGCCTGTTGCGCCGCCGTTGCGTCGTTCACCGATGCCATACCACTCTCGGCCACGGCAATGCGATCTGGCGGTACCAGATGCATGAGCTGCGGAGCGGTTGCGGGATCAATCACCAGCGTTTCCAGATTGCGGTTGTTCACGCCAATCACGCGCGCCCCAACATCGATGGCTCGCTGCATCTCTCGGGCGTCACGGACCTCGACGAGCACATCCAACCCGGCTGCACGGGATGCCTGGTACAGGGCGGGCAACGCGTCCGGTGAGAGCGATCGCGCGATCAACAGCACGGCGGCCGCGCCCGCCGCGCGTGCTTCCCAGATCTGCACCGCGTGCACGATGAAATCCTTGCGCAGCACGGGCAGCGCGACATGACGCGCCACCTCACGCAGATCGTCGAGCGAGCCCCCGAACTCATCGGGCTCGGTCAAGACAGAAATCGCCGCGGCGCCACCGCGCTCGTACGCCTCGGCCTGTTCGCGGGCGTTGAGTCCCGGCGCGATGTGTCCTTTGGACGGGGACGCACGCTTGATTTCGGCGATGATGGCCAGCGTTTCGCGGCGCAGCGCCGTCTCGAATGAGGGCGGCGCCGGCAGATCCGCGCACTGCGATTTGAGCGCCGGCAGGGTGTGAACCACCCGTGCGGCGCGCGCATGCGCGGCATCGGTGAGTCGTCCAAGCGTTCCGGTGGGTGGTGTCCAGACGTCGGCGCGATTGGGATCTAATCCTCGGAGTCCATCAACTGCTTGCACTTCGGCCCCTGTTCGGTTAGCTTGTTTCGGAAAGTATTCGGGAGCAATTCTGCTTCGGCGCCACCGCTGTACCCACCCACTTGTGGAGTCCGCCATGCCGCTTACCAAGCGCCAACGCGAGATCCTGAGTTTCCTCACGTCGTACGCCGAAGACAACGGTTACGCGCCGAGCTTCGAGGAGATCGCCTCCAGGTTCAACTATAACTCGCTCGCCACGGTTCACGAGCACCTCACGAATCTCGAGCGCAAAGGCTACATCAAGCGCTCGTACAATGAGAGTCGGGCCATCGAGATTCTGCCGAGCGACATTTTTCAGCGGTCCGTTGAGTTGCCGCTCTTGGGGCTGGTGGCGGCCGGGTCGCCCATTGAAGCGTTGTCGCACAACGAGAGCATTGCGGTGCCAGACGGGTTCCTGCGTCGCAATGGCAGTCACTACGTGCTGCGAGTTCGCGGCGAATCCATGATCGAAGACCACATCGAAGATGGTGACTATGTGGTGGTCAATGAGCGTCATTCCGCCGATAACGGCGAAATGGTCATCGCGTTGCTCGACGGCGCCGCCGCCACTGTCAAACGGTATTTCCGTGAACGAGATGGTCGCATTCGGCTGCAGCCAGCCAATGAAACCATGGCCCCGCTCATTGTGCACGAAGACGACGTGCGCATTCAGGGCATCGTGGTTGGCGTGTTGCGCCGGTACTAAGCAGTACCAAACCGCCGTCGCCCGGTTACGCCGGGCGCGGCGGTCCGAACGACCCGCGGAGCTTCGCCAATGCCCGCAAGCCTGCGCCATCGCGCAACGCTTCGCGGGCATGCGCAATGGCAACCTGATAGCTCTCGCGCGTGCCAGACACGTAGATCGCCGCCGCCGCGTTGAGCACCACGGCGGCCTCCGCAGCTGGCGGACCCTCGCCCCGCAGCACGGCCTCAATCACTGCCGCGTTCTCGGCCGGCTCACCGCCCGCCAGGTCTTCCGCGCGCACGCCTCGCACGCCTGACCATTCAGGGTCGATTGTCCACTCGCGGACGCCTTCCGCGGTGACTTCGAGCACCGTGGTGTTGCCGAGCGGCGAAATTTCATCCATGCCGGGCTCGCCGTGCACCACGAGCGCCCGCTCACTGCCCAGCGCCGCCAACGCACCGGCGATCAGAGGCAGTCGCGCCCGATCTGCTACGCCCACCACCTGCCGGCCCGCGCGCGCCGGATTGGCCAGCGGACCGACAATGTTCATGACCGTTGGAATCGCGAGCTCACGCCGCACCGGACCCACGTGCCGCATGGCCGGATGCATCAGCGGTGCGAACATGAAGGTGATGCCTGCATCGTGCAGCGCGCGAATCATCGCCTCGGGTGGACCATCGATGGCCACACCAAGCGCCTCCAGCACATCAGCACTGCCGGAGCGCGATGTGAACGAGCGATTGCCATGTTTGGCGATACGCACGCCTGCGCCGGCAGCCAAGAGCGCCGCCGCGGTGGAAATGTTGAACGTGGTGAGCGTCCCGCCACCGGTGCCGCACGTATCCACGACAAATGCGGCGTCGGGCACGTCAATGGTGATCATCGCACGACGCAGCGCTCGCGCGACACCCGCAACTTCCGCTACTGTCTCGCCCTTGACGCGAAGCGCCATGAGCAGCGCCGCCACCTGCGCGGGCGTGCCTTCGCCGCGCATGATGACATCAAAGGCTCCAGTGATCGTATCGGCATCGAGTGATTCGCCGCTCGCGAGACGACGTATTGCCAGCCGGAGCGCGTCCGGCGATCCGGGCTCAATCGGCATTGAGTGCCACGACGAGTCGATCCGCGAGCTGCGCGTTCCACGCCACCAGCGAAATCACAAGCGCCAGAATTCGCACACGTTCCACGTCTTCCTCTGAATACACACCAAGCTTGGCGCGATTGGTCAGGTTCACAACACCAACAAGCTCGTTGTGATACACAAGGGGAAAGCTGATAAAGCTGCCAGTCGTAAAATACTGATCGCGCAGCAACGGGTGTCGGTCGGCTTGTGAAACATCTTGTACCAGCAGCGGTTCCCGAGCCGCCGCTACGCGGCCCGAGACACCTTCACCGATGCGCGTGCGCAAGCCGAGCGTCACGTGCGGCGCGAGCCCGCGCCCGGCTGCGAGGTATAAATGATCCGGCTCTGGCGCGATGAGCATGAGCGAACAACGCTGCGCCTGCATGTCATCGCCAACAAGGGCGAGCAACCCGTCTACCAGTTCCTGCGGGCTTTCCGTGCCGGCATCGAGCGTGAGGACACGATCCAGCAGGTACAAGGTTCGCGTGCGCTGGCGCAACGCCTCGCTGCGACGGTGCAGTTCGACGTGCGCCGTTTCCAGCTGTCCAACGGCCGACATGAGTTGTTGCTCCGCCAGATCGGCCTTGCGTGTCGCACGACGCACGTCTTCATCGGCACGCGCTGACTCCGCCTGCAGCGCCACTGCTTCGGCGGCCGAAATCATGGGCACGCCACTTGGTGTGGTATTGCGCGCGTCACGCAGTTCTGTTTCCAGCGCGCGCAGCTTGCGCACGTATTCGCCGTGCACGCGTTGCGTGACATCCTCGAGTGTGCGAACGGCCTCTTCGCGCGCTTCCCGCTCCGAGAGACGGCCAAAGGCGAGATCAAACAGCGCGAGTGCGGGCGCCAGACGCTCGGTGGTGCGCGTGCCGAAAATCTTGCGAGGCTCGTAGAGCACCAGAACCGCCGCGAGATAGCCCTCCACACGCAATCCACGGAGGGCCAACACACCGCCATCCAAGGCGTGCGTAAAGCCGAACAGTCGTGCGTATTCGGACGAGCGTTCCGCCATATCCACAAACTGACCACCCGCTGCCACCTTCATGCGGACGGGCGCCGGCAAGTGATCGAAGGTTGTTTCAACCTGTGCACGTTCGACGCGACCCATGATCGGGGTGAGTCGTTCGCGCAGCATTTCCTGCCGTCCGTCGTAGCGTAACAGGGCCAGCGACGCGCCGCGATCCATTTCCACCACACACTCGGACAGCGCGACCAACGCTCCGTCGAGGTCTGACGTGGCGCCGAGGGCGTGGGCGAGCGAGGCGAGTGAGCGTGGAGCCATGACCAGGAAGACGGAGGGAAGTGGAGCGGCGCAATGTGGAAAGCGAGTGTATGTCCTGTCAAACGTCCACTGCTCAAGCGCTCTGCCCTAGGACGACTGAACGGCGCACACGTGTCGCTTGAAGGGGGGTCTGCGAGAGCGTATCTTTCGAGGCTCATGGACTCTGCCTCTGACGCCTCGTTTTTGCTGGTCACCCACTATGACGGGGGGGCGTTCGCCGGCTGGCAGCGACAACTGCGCGAGCGCACGGTGCAAGGCGAAATGGAGCGCGCGCTCGCCACGCTGTGCGGGGCCCCTGTAACGGCCACAGGAGCCGGTCGGACCGACGCCGGCGTGCACGCCCGCGGTCAGGGTGTGGGGGTGAGGGTGTCTGCGTCGTGGAGTGCTGAGGTGATCCGCCGGGCAATCAACTCCAAGTTGCCGCCCGATGTCTGGGTTGCGGACTCGCACGCCATGCACCCCGATTTTCACCCGCGATTTAGCGCGGAAAGTCGCCGCTACGCCTATTTCGTGGGCACCGATAACGCGTCCTGGTCGCCATTTCGGCGTCGTACCGAGTGGGCGCTGGCTCGGCCGCTCGACGTGGACGCCATGAACCGGGAGTCGCAGTCGCTCCTTGGGGAGCACACCTTTCGCGCGTTCGCCGTACTTGGCACCGCGCCCGCTGAGGACGACCACCGCTGCGACATTCTGCAGGCTCGGTGGAGTCATCGCGACGGCGGATTGGTGTTTGACATTGAAGCAAACCGGTTCCTCCACCATATGGTGCGTTTTCTGGTGGGGACGCTGGTTGATGTTGGTCTCGGGCGGCGACCCGAGGGTACGATCGCCGAACTTCTCCTGGCCGCGGACAATCGCAAGACCGGGTCGCCTGCCCCGGCCCACGGATTGTTCTTTGAGCAGGTCCGTTACCCTGCGACCCTTTATCTTTCTTCAACGTGAAGCTCTTTCTTGCGACCGACGCGCTCGACGATGTGCAGTGGGCAACGGCCCGCGGCTGGTGTGACGGTGTTGTTCTGCCGGACGCCGCGTTGCGGAGCGCCGCCACCGAAGAAGCCGCTGTCAGTTGGCTGGCTTCGTTTGCGCGCGCGGTGCCCTTCCCCGTGCTGGTTGATGCGGCGGACACGCTGTCACACGGTGCTGCGGGTCTTGATCACGCACGCGCCCTCGGACGCGCTGCCGACAATGTGGTGCTGCAGGTACCGTTCACCGAAGACAACGCGGTGCTCATGCGATCACTCGCCGCCGGCGGGATTCGTGTGTCGGCGACGTTTGTTGGAACGGCAGCGCAGGCGTTGTTCGCGGCCAAGTCTGGCGCGTCGTTCGTGCTGATCGACGTGGATCGACTGGACGCGATGAGCGGGGCCGGCGCGGGTGTGATTGAAACCGCGCGCGACCTGCTCGATGCAGCGACGCTCGAAACGGAGCTTGTAGCACTGTTTCCGTCGGGCTCCGCGTCGCTGGCCGCGTGTGGCGCCGCAGGTGCAGACGCAGCGGTGGTTGGCGCGTCCACGCTGCGCGCAATGATTGCCTATCCGTTCACGGATCAGGCGCTGGCTGATGCACAGCGTCGCCCCACCGGTGGACAACGTTTGCGCGCAGGCGAGCTGTGATTGTGGCGCGGCTGACGGCGATTGGTGCGGTGGCGCTGCTTGTGGCCGGATGTGTCGGCGCGAGCCCCGCCGATTCGCTCGCGCAGTCAACCACACAGACTGCGCCACCACCCGTGATCAGCGCGCCGCTCCCGGCGCAATCGATTGATCAATCGCGGCGAACGGCGATTACCACTGCGGCCGAGCGTGTTGCGCCCGCTGTGGTCACGGTGCAAACGGAAACGGTTGAACGCGTTCCTGTTGACATGTTCGAACAGATGTTCGGTGGGCGCTCTGGTTCGCGGGCGCGCGCGGGTATTGGTTCCGGCTTCATCGTGAGCCCGGATGGTGTCATTGTAACGAACGCGCATGTCGTCAGTGGCGCATCAAGCATCACGGTTGCGCTTCGCGATGGCACGACGTACGAAGCGAAGTTGGTCGGCGAAGACGAGCAGAATGATCTGGCGGTGCTGCGCATTGAGGCGACCGGCCTTCCGGTGGCGCCGCTTGGTACGTCGGCGGATCTGATCGTGGGCGAGTGGAGCATTGCCATTGGCAATCCATTCGGCTTTGTGCTTGGCAATAGCGAACCGAGTGTGTCCGTTGGTGTGATCAGTGCGGTGGGTCGCAATATCACGGCCCGCGGCGAAGGCGGCGGCGTGTATCTCGACATGGTGCAAACCGATGCGGCCATCAACCCGGGTAACTCGGGCGGACCGCTCGTGAACGCAAACGGCGCGGTGATCGGTGTGAACAGTTCGATCTATTCACCGTCGGGAGGATCGATCGGACTTGGGTTCGCCATTCCGATTGACCGCACCATGCGCATTGTGAGCGACTTGCTCACACACGGACGGGTGCGCCAGCCGTGGGTTGGTGTACAGCTGCGCATGCCTGAAGTAAACAGCGCACGTGACGCAGTACGCACCGTGCCAACCGTTGGACGTATCGTGCCTGGCTCTCCCGCAGAACGCGCGGGCGTGCAAGCGGGCGACGTGTTGGTACGCGCCGGCAACAAGCCGCTGCGTAATCCATTCGACTGGGAAGCACGTTTGCTCGAACTGCGTGTTGGTGAGGCGTTTCCGCTGACGGTTCGACGTGGCACGCGCGAAATCGTGCTCCAGGTGACTGTGGCGGACGTGCCCGAGGTCAGCGCGCCGCGTGTGACCGTGTTACGCGAGCTGGAACTCGTCACGGTAACTCCCGCAATTCGGCTTGAACGGCGCATCCAGTCCGCTGGCGGCGCGTTGATCGTTCGGACGTCTGAACGGCTGCAAACAGAGCTTGGATTGCAGGCTGGCGATGTGATCGTTCAGATCGGCAATACTCCCATTACTTCGGCCGATCTCGCGGCGCGCGCCATTGATGCCTACGCCGCTCGCGGCCCTGTGCAGCTGTGGTTCGAGCGCAACGGACGGCTCTATTCTCCGATTTCATTCCGTGTCCGCTGATACTTCTGCACCTTCGATCTATTCGTCGCCGCTCTCCGAGCGGTATGCGTCGCGCGCCATGCTGGAGTTGTGGGGCCCGTCAATGCGCTACGGGCTGTGGCGCCGCCTGTGGCTGGTGCTCGCCGAAGCGCAGCGCGAACTCGGGCTCGATTTGCCCGAGGCGGCAATCAATGAAATGCGCACGCACCTCGACGACATTAACTTTGCGTCGGTTGCCGAATACGAAAAGCGCTTTCGACATGATGTCATGGCGCACGTGCATGCCTTCGCCGATGTCGCGCCTTCAGCACGTCCGTTCATTCATCTCGGCGCCACCAGCTGTTACGTCACGGACAACGCCGAACTGGTGTTGATGCGACGCGGTATGGAGCTGTTGCGCGACAAGTGTGTGGAGTCGGTGCGATCGCTCGCCGCCTTTGCGCGGCAGTATCGTGATGTGCCGTGCCTTGGCTACACGCATTTGCAGCCGGCGCAGCTCACGACCGTGGGCAAGCGCGCCACGCTCTGGATGCAGGATCTGGTGCTCGACATTGCCGATCTTGATCATCGCATCGCCACGCTGCCGTTCCGTGGCGTGAAAGGCACCACCGGTACGCAGGCGTCGTTTCTGTCGCTGTTCGACGGCGATCACGCACGGGTGCGGGAACTTGATCGGCGCGTCTCAAAGGCCATGGGATTTGACGCATCGATTCCCGTGACCGGGCAGACCTATAGCCGAAAGATTGATGCGCAGGTACTCGGCGTGGTGGCCGGCGTCGCATCGAGTGCGTCCAAGTTTTCCGGCGACATGCGCATGCTGCAGGCGTTCGGAGAAATCGAAGAACCGTTCGAGCGCGATCAGATTGGTTCGTCGGCCATGGCGTACAAGCGCAATCCCATGCGCTCGGAGCGAATTGCGGCACTCGCTCGATTTGTGTTGTCGCTTGAACCCAACGCGAATCAGACACACGCGGTGCAGTACTTCGAACGCACGCTTGATGATTCCGCGAATCGCCGATTGGTCATTCCGGAATCGTTCCTCGCGACCGATGCGATTCTTGTGCTGCTGCGCAACGTGGTGGCCGGCCTCGAAGTGCATCCGGCGCGCATTCGCCGCCGAGTCGACGACGAACTGCCGTTCATGGCGACTGAAGAAATCATTGTGCGCGCAGTCCGAGCCGGTGGCGATCGGCAAATCGCGCACGAGGCGATTCGCGGTCATTCGATCGCCGCCGCGCGCGCCGTGAAAGATGGCGCGCCGCGTAACGATATGCTTGAACGCCTTGCGGCAGACGAAACGTTTGGTGTTCCCCTTGAAGATTTGCAGGCGCTCGCCGAGCCGTCTCGCTTTACCGGGCGTGCACCACAACAGGTGGATGACTTTCTTGCGGAAGTCATTGAGCCGCTGCTTGCCGCGCACCCCTCGCATACGGCGAACGACGAGGTGCGCGTATGAGTACGGCGGAAGCTGTACGCGAAACGGCGTTGCCTCTGCCGCTGCTGCGTCGAGGCAAAGTGCGAGATGTGTACTCGGTGGGTGATGAGCATGTGCTCCTGATCGCAACCGATCGCGTGAGTGCGTTTGATGTGGTGCTCGACGCGCCCATTCCGTACAAAGGCGCGGTGCTCACGCAGTTGAGTGCGTGGTGGCTCACGCGGTTGTCGGCACACTTTGGTGACGCGCTGCCACATCATATGGTGAGCGCTGACGCGGATGAGATTGCGCGTCGGGTTCCTGCACTGCAGTCCCACCGGCACACGCTGGTCGGACGCGCCATGTTGTGTTTGCGAACCGATGTGATTCCGGTGGAGTGCGTGATGCGCGGTTATCTCGCAGGCTCTGCGTGGAAAGAATATTCGGCCACGGGTACGCTTGCTGGTGAAGCGTTGCCGGCAGGACTATTGGAGAGCAGCCGGCTGGACCCGGCGCTGTTCTCACCCGCCACCAAGGCGGAGACCGGACACGACGAAAACATCACGTACGCCTCAGTTGTGGCGCAACTCGGTGACGAACAGAGTGCTGCGCTCGAGCGCAGCTCGCGTGCGATTTACGAGTTCGGACGCGAGACCGCTGCGCCGCGCGGAATCATTGTGGCGGATACAAAGTTTGAGTTTGGTGTACGACATGGCCAGCTCCTGTTGATTGATGAAGTCCTCACTCCCGACTCGTCTCGGTTCTGGCCGGCGGATCAGTATGCGCCAGGACGGAGTCAGCCCAGCTTCGACAAACAACCGCTCCGCGACTGGTTAGATGCAGAGCGCCGCGCGGGTCGGTGGAACGGCGACGCGCCTGGGCCTGCCTTGCCTGCATCGGTCGTTGCCGCGACCAGCGCGCGATACCTTGACGCATTCGCGCGCGTGTCAGGCGCACCGCTCGATACGAACGCGATCGATGCCGCCGTAAACGCGGCGAGTGAGGAGCAGCGCTCGTGAACGGACTCGCGCCCGAAGGCTATGCGTACGTGGTTGGACTTACGCTGCTGGCGGCGCTGGTTTTCCTTGCGGCACTGCGGCTGCGGTCCTGGCCGCTCTGGCTGGGCGCGTTTTCGCTGTTGATCCTGGCGCTGTGTGCCTCCTGGTACTTCCGCGGCACGACCGTCACGGCGTACGCCGATGTCGCCGTCCTTCTTCCGCTGGAGCGCGCCTGATGACTGAACCCGGCACCACGGCAGGCAACACCGGACGACCACGTCGTCGCGCAGTCGTTGTCCTGCCGAACGGGCTGACGCTCGCCAATCTGTTTTTCGGTGTGTTCGCGATCGTCTCCGCGTCACGCGGTGATTTCGATGGTGCCGCGCGCTACATCGTGTTTGGCGCGGTCGCGGATACGCTGGACGGTCGCATTGCGCGCGCGACAAAAAGTGGCAGCAAGTTCGGCTCCGAGTTGGACAGCTTGGTCGACGCGATCAGCTTCGGCCTCGCGCCGGCGCTGATCATGTATTTCGCCGTGCTGAACAACACCGGCTGGGACTGGATCTTCTGTTTTCTGTTCACGGCGGCGGCCGTCGTCAGACTGGCGCGCTTTAATGTGGAGCAGGCTGGGCGCGCCAAGACACACTTCACCGGCTTGCCAAGTCCTGCAGCGGGCATGACGCTGGCCACGTACTACTGGTTCAGTCAGACACCGCTGTACACGGAAACGATGATCGGTGGCTTGCCGTGGCATCAGATGTTGCGCTGGGTCATGCTCGGCCTGGGCATGCTCATGATCAGCAATGTGCAATATGCCGCCGTACCAACGGTTGGACTCAAGTCGTGGCGTGGCGTGCTGGGTCTGTTGCTCGTCGTGGGTACGCTCGTTGGTGTGATCTTCCTGCCCAAACAGTTTTTCTTCCCGGCCCTGATGTGCTACGTGTTGTACGGAATTGGCCGCACCGTACTGCTGGGTTTGCTCGATCGTCTGCCGACGCAGTCGGACGACGATGATGATGGTGACGATGTGGCGCTTGTCGCCGATGGTGTTGCCGTAACCAGTTCGACTCCACTTCGTCGTCGCGGTTCGCGTCGGCGTGACTCCCGCTCTGACAGCGGTCGCCGCAGCGACCGAAAGGATTCTTGAACATGACTCGATTCCGCGTGGCCATTCAGATTGTGCCGCGTCGCGGCATTCTTGACCCACAGGGGAAGGCCGTCTCGGATGCGTTGCACACGCTTGGCTTCGCCAGTGTTGGCGATGTGCGCGTGGGCCGTCATCTCGTGCTCGACACCGATGCGGAGCACGAGCAGGCCGCGCGTGACGCCGTCAAGCGCATGTGCGAGCAGCTGCTCGCGAATCCTGTCACGGAAGACTTTCACATTGACTCGGTGGAGCACGCGTGAAGGTCGGCATCGTTCGCTTTCCAGGCTCCAACTGCGACGAGGACGCGTACAACGCGTTCGCGGATCATCTGGGCGCAGAGGCCGTCTACTGCTGGCACAAAGAGCATGATCTGCAGGGCGCCGAGCTGGTGGTGCTTCCCGGTGGCTTCAGCTACGGTGATTACTTGCGCCCAGGTGCGATCGCACGCTTCAGCCCGATCATGCAGGAAGTGGTTGCGCACGCCGCGCGTGGCGGTCCGGTCCTCGCCATCTGCAATGGCTTTCAGATCGCGTGTGAAGCCGGATTACTTCCCGGCGCACTCTTGCGCAACGCCAGCCTCAAGTTTGTGTGCGATCAGGTTCATCTGCGGGTGGAGAGCATTGCCACGCAGTTTACGTCCCGGTACCACATCGGTCAGGTGATTCGCATTCCCGTGGCGCACGGCGACGGTCGCTACACGGCTGACGCGGACACGCTGGAGCGCCTCGAAGGTGAAGGACACGTGGTGTTCCGTTACGTCGACGCCGCAGGTCATGTCACAGAAGAAGCGAATCCCAATCAGTCGCAGCGCAACATTGCCGGTATTCGCAACGCGGCCGGCAACGTGCTTGGCATGATGCCGCACCCGGAGCGCGCGGTCGATTTGCGAATCGGTTCCGCCGACGGACTGCCTCTGTTGCACTCTCTCGCAGATGCCATGCTTGCCGAGGTGAACGCATGAGCAGTGTGAAGACACCATCGAACGTGCAGCCGCGACCCGGCGATCCGGAGATTACGCCCGCACTGATCAAAGAACACGGCATCACGCCGTCGGAGTACGAGAAAGTGCTCGCCATGCTCGGTCGCACTCCTACGTTCACCGAACTCGGCATCGTGAGCGCGCTGTGGAGCGAGCATTGCTCGTACAAACATTCACGTCCTTTGTTGCGCACGCTTCCTACAGAGGCGCCGTGGGTGCTGCAGGGGCCGGGCGAAAACGCGGGCGTGATTGCCGTAAAAGACGGCATTGCCGTAGCCTTCAAGATCGAATCGCACAATCATCCGAGCGCTGTGGAACCGTATCAGGGCGCGGCCACCGGTGTTGGCGGTATTCTGCGCGATGTGTTCACCATGGGCGCGCGTCCGATTGCGCTGCTGAACTCGCTGCGGTTTGGTCCGCTCACGTCGTCACGCGTGCGGTATCTGTTTGCCGGCGTGGTGAAAGGTATTGGTGACTACGGCAACTGCGTGGGCGTGCCCACCGTTGGCGGCGAAGTCATGTTCGATCCCTCGTACGAAGGCAATCCGCTCGTGAACGCGATGTGCGTTGGCGTGCTGCGCGAAGAGGAGCTGATTCGCGCGGTTGCCGAGGGCGTTGGCAATCCGATCATTGCCGTTGGAGCGCGCACCGGTCGCGATGGCATTCACGGCGCATCGTTTGCCAGTGAAGACCTCAGCGAAGAGAGCGAGTCCAAACGTCCGCGCGTGCAGGTCGGTGATCCGTTCACCGAGAAGCTGCTGCTGGAAGCGTCGCTCGAACTGATCAAGAGCGGGCACATCGTGGCTATTCAGGACATGGGCGCCGCGGGACTCACCTCGTCGTCTGCCGAGATGGCGGCGCGTGGTGATGTTGGCGTCACCATCGACATGACCAAGGTGCCGGTGCGCGAAGAAGGCATGACGCCGTACGAGATTCTGCTGTCCGAATCGCAGGAGCGCATGCTCGTGGTGGCGCACAAAGGACGTGAAAAGCAGGTGGAGGAGATCCTCGCGCGGTGGGACCTTGAAGCGGCGGTGATCGGCGAGGTGATCGCCGAGCCGGTGTATCGCGTGACTGAAGGTGATCGTGTTGTGGCGGAGTTCCCGGGCATTCAGTTGGTGACCGATTGCCCCACGTACGTGATTGAGGCAAAAGAGTCTCCAGTCTTGGCCGCAGCACGCGCGCGTGATCCGCACGACGTGGAGCCCTTGGCGGAAGAAGCGGACCCGATCTGGACGTTGGAACAGCTGTTGTCCTCGCCCACCATCAGCAGCAAGGCGTGGGTGTGGCGTCAGTACGATTCCATGGTGCGTACGAGCACCATTACCGGTCCGGGCAGCGACGCCGCGATTGTGCGTTTGCGTGGCACGGACGCGGCGATCGCGTTGTGTATCGATGGCAACGGCCGCTATGTAGCACTCGATCCGCGTGTTGGCGGTCGCATCGCCGTGTGTGAAGCGGCACGCAATGTGGCGTGCAGTGGTGCACGCCCGCGCGCCATTACCAACAACCTGAACTTCGGCAATCCGACACGACCGGAAGTGTACTTCCAGTTGAAGGAAGCCGTTGGTGGCATGGGCGACGCGTGCCGCACGCTTGAGACGCCGGTGACCGGCGGCAATGTGTCGCTGTACAATGAAAATCCGCAGGGCGCGATTTACCCCACGCCAACGATCGGCATGGTTGGTGTGCTCGACTCGCTCGACCACGCGACCCCGTCGGCGTTCCAGCACGCTGGTGACAGCATTGTGTTGTTCGGTGAAAACACCGCGGAGCTTGGTGCCAGTGAGTATTTGCAGCGTGTGCACGGTCTCGCGATTGGCGCCCCGCCGGCGTGCGATCCCGCGGTGGAAGGCCGCTTGATTGATGCGCTGCTCGATGCGATTCGGGCGGGGCACGTAAAGAGCGCACACGATTGCAGCGATGGCGGCCTGGCCGTTGCGCTCGCCGAGTGTGCGATGATGCGGCGTGAGCATGCACTTGGATTCTCGGTCGATCTCACGCCATGGTCCGATCTGCCGTTGCGTGCATTGCTCTTCGGTGAAGCCCAGGCGCGTGTGGTGATCAGTACATCGTCGCCGGAGGCCGTGTTGGCCGCTGCGCGCACTCATGGCGTGCCCGCCCAGGTGCTCGGTCGAGTGACTGACGCCAGCGAGGGTGTAGACTTCCTTATCGGCGCTGTATCGGCGCACTCGGCAATCGCACCGCTGGCTCGCGCGTTTCACGACACCATTCCGGGCATCATGAATGGCGACGCCGCAGCAACTGCGGACGGCGCTTCGACGACGCCCACCACTGTCTGACGGAACTCACTCTCATGTGTGGCATATTCGGCGTGTACGGTCATCCCAACGCGGCAGCGCTGACGCAGTTGGGCCTCTATTCACTGCAGCATCGTGGTCAGGAATCGGCCGGTATTGTCGCGGTTGATGATACGGGTGTTGCCAGCTTGCGTCGCACCATGGGTCTCGTGTCCGAGGGATTTGGCGACGAGTCCATGCGCGCGCTCAACGGACCAATTGCCGTTGGGCATACGCGATACTCAACCGCCGGCGCATCTGCCATTGAAAACGCGCAGCCGATTCTTGCGCGCGTACGCAAAGGGCATCTGGCGCTGGCGCACAACGGCAATCTCACCAACGCCGTTGAACTTCGACGCGACCTCGAAGAGGTTGGTGCGATCTTCACGTCGTCGATGGATTCGGAAGCGATTGTGCATCGCATCGCACGCGCGCCCGGTGTGATCCCGGAAGAGCGGCTCGCACACGCGCTCAACGGTGTGGAAGGTGCGTATTGCTTGTTGGTTGTGATTGACGACACATTTCTCGCCGCACGCGATCCGCACGGTTGGCGACCACTCGCTATTGGTAAGCTGGGTGAAGCGTGGGTCGTCAGTTCGGAAACGTGTGGACTGGATATCGTCGGCGCGACCTTCGTGCGTGATGTCGCCCCCGGTGAAATCGTGGCGATTGATCGATTCGGATTGCGCACGATTCAGGCCGTTGCGCCTGCCGAACTCAACCGTTGCGTGTTCGAGCATGTGTATTTTGCGCGACCCGACAGCAACGTGTTTGGTGATTCCGTGCACCGCGCTCGACGGGCGCTTGGTCGGCAGCTCGCGCAGGAGTGCCCTGCACCGCAGGCCGACCTGGTATTCGCCGTACCAGACTCATCAAACTCGGCCGCGCTCGGCTTTGCGGAGGAGTCGGGCATTCCGTTTGAGTTCGCGCTCATTCGCAATCACTATGTGGGTCGCACGTTCATTCAGCCAACGCAGGCCGGTCGCGACGCCAAGGTGAAAGTGAAGTACAACCCGGTGCGCGAGCTGATCGAAGGCAAGTCCGTGGTCATGGTGGACGACTCAATCGTTCGAGGGACAACCACTCGCGGATTGGTTTCTCTTGTTCGTGCGGCTGGTGCGCGTGAAGTGCACATGCGAGTTTCCAGTGCACCGATTATCAGTCCCTGTTATTACGGCATCGATACGCCTCGTCGTGAGGAGTTGATCGCGGCCAGTATGACACAAGAGGAACTGGCTCGTCATTTGGGCGTTGACTCGTTGGGTTATCTGTCGCTGAACGGTATGCTCTCGGCTGTTCCAAACGGACCGTCGGGCTACTGTCACGCCTGCTTCTCGGGTCGCTATCCTACCGCGATTCCTTCTGAGCCCGAACTTCTCCGTGCAGGAGGAGGGCCCGTCGGCGCAATCTGAACGCCTGTTTTTTCCCCTTTGGAGCACACGTGACACGTTCGGTTTACTTCTTTGGGAATGGCGCGGCCGACGGCACGCGTGAAATGAAATCGGTCCTGGGTGGAAAGGGAGCAAACCTCGCGGAGATGGTGAATCTCGGCGTGCCCGTTCCACCGGGATTCACGATCGCCTGCAGTCAGTGTCTTGAGTATCTAGAGCACGGCGGTGTGTCCGAGGAGCTGCGGGCTGAAGTTGACGCCGCGCTCGCGCGCCTCGAACAAGCGGGGGACAAACGATTCGGAGACCCGAGCATGCCGCTTTTAGTGAGCGTGCGCTCGGGCGCGGCCGTCAGCATGCCCGGCATGATGGAGACCATTCTGAACCTCGGTCTCAATCACGAAACCACCGTTGGTCTCGCGAAAGCGAGCGGCAACCCACGGTTTGCATGGGACTCATATCGCCGCTTTATCCAGATGTATGGCGACGTGGTGCTGCATGTGCCGTTTGAACAGTTTGAGCATTTGCTCGCGGCCAAACGTCTCACCAAACATGCTGCGACCGATGCAGACCTCGATGCTGAATCGCTCGAGGCGCTCACGCATGAATATCTCGATCTGGTTGAGCACACCACTGGTCAGCCGTTTCCCACCGATCCGCGCGTGCAGCTCTGGGGAGCGATTGAGGCAGTGTGGAGTTCGTGGACGCTGAAGAAAGCGGTTGACTACCGGCGTGTGAACGAGATTCCCGATACGCTTGGCACAGGCGTGAACGTGATGGCGATGGTGTTCGGCAACATGGGTGATGACTCCGGCACCGGCGTTGCATTCACGCGAGATCCGAGCACTGGCGAACATCGGTTCTACGGTGAGTTTCTGATCAACGCCCAGGGTGAAGACGTTGTTGCTGGTATTCGCACACCGTTGCACATCGATCAGATGGCGGAACGATTGCCGGCCGCGTACACGCAGCTGATGGAAACGCAGGCGCTGCTCGAGCGGCACTACCGTGACATGCAAGACATCGAATTCACGGTGGAACGCGGACGTTTGTATTTGTTGCAAACGCGAACGGGTAAACGCACCACGCCGGCCGCGTTGCGTATCGCCACTGATATGGTGCGCGAAGGCGTGATCGATACCACCACGGCGGTGCGTCGTTTGCACCCGCGTCAGTTGGATCAGCTCTTGCACCGAGTGATCGATCCGGCCGTTCGCGCTTCCCCGATCGCGCATGGGTTGCCGGCGAGTCCTGGTGCAGCGAGTGGTGTCGCCGTGTTCGATCCTGACGAAGCCGAGTCACGTGCGCAGCGCGGCGAAGCGGTGATTCTTGTTCGTGAAGAAACCACACCGGAAGATTTCCACGGCATGGTGGCCGCACGGGCGATTCTCACCACGCGCGGTGGCATGACCAGTCACGCGGCTGTTGTGGCGCGTGGTATGGGCAAGTGCGCGATCGTGGGCGCCACCGAAATGATCATCCCACGCGGTGAACGTCGATTTACCGTGGGAGACGTCACGGTCAATGAGGGCGACTGGCTCACGCTCGATGGTGAAACCGGCCGCGTATTCACCGGCGATCTTCCCACGCTGCCGAGTGAAGTCATGCGCGTGGTGGCCGGTGCACAGCGCGCCGCCGACGCACCGGTGTATCGGGCATTCGACGAGCTCATGGGCTGGGCCGACGAAGTGCGTCGACTCAAAGTACGCGCCAATGCCGACACGCCGCGTGATGCGCGACTCGCGCGCGCGTTCGGCGCCGAAGGCATTGGCTTGTGTCGTACTGAACACATGTTCTTTGAAGGCGATCGCATTTCATCGATGCGCGAGATGATCGTGGCGCGTGATGAAGGTGGACGTCGTCGTGCGCTCGACAAACTGTTGCCGATGCAGCGCGCAGATTTTGAAGGCATCTTTGAAGCAATGCATGGGTGCCCGGTCACAATCCGGTTGCTGGATCCGCCATTGCACGAGTTTCTCCCGCACGGTGGTGAAGAATCCAAGAAGCTGGCCAATACGCTCGGCATCAGCCGACCGGCATTGTCGGCGATCGTTGAGGCGTTGCGCGAGAGCAATCCAATGCTTGGACATCGTGGTTGCCGTCTGGGCATCACGTATCCGGAAATCACCGAGATGCAGGCGCGCGCCATTTTTGAGGCAGCCGTGCGTGCCAAGCGTCGCGGGTTTGATGTCATGCCGGAAATCATGGTGCCACTTGTTGCCACCGCGCGCGAACTCGAGCATCAGCGTGCCGTGATTGAACACGCGGCGCAGCAAGTGATGGGCGCGATGGATGAACATGTGCCGTACCTTGTCGGCACCATGATTGAGTTGCCGCGCGCCGCACTTACCGCCGATGAAATCGCGCGTGTTGCCGACTTCTTTTCGTTTGGCACCAACGATTTGACGCAGACCACGCTCGGTCTCAGCCGCGATGACGCGGGACGCTTCCTTCCCTTCTATCTCGAAAAGGGAATTCTTGAAGACGATCCGTTTCAGGTGCTCGATGTGAAGGGCGTTGGCAAACTCGTCAAGATGGCGATTGCTGACGGACGAGCCACACGCCCTTCGCTGAAGTTGGGCATTTGCGGCGAACACGGCGGTGAACCACGCTCCGTGCGTTTCTGCCATGACGCCGGGCTCGACTACGTATCCTGCTCGCCATTTCGTGTGCCGGTGGCACGACTGGCGGCGGCGCACGCTGCGCTCGACAGCTGACACGTACGCAATCAAACACAATCGCCCCGACAGCTCAGGCCGTCGGGGCGTTTGTGCATACCAAGTGGAGGTGAGGGGAATCGAACCCCTGTCCGAGCTTGGATCTACCACAGCGTCTACGTGTGTATCCCATTGATTGAGGTCTCCGCGCGCTGGCCAATGGGAAGCCCACTCGCAGACAAGTCACCTATTGTTTCGCGCTACGACGGGCAACACGCCGTAATGCTAGCCCAGATTTGCGATACTACACGAAGCGCCCCGGGCGGGCTCCTCGAGTAGCACTGCCAGCGGTAACTCGAAAGTTACGCGGCGAGCGCCAGGTTGTTGTTGGCGTTTAATGGTTTCCCAGGTGTTTTACCAGGAGCCCGAGGACCTGGACACGCAGCCACAGCTTCACCAAACCCGTCGAAACCAGTGCACCCCCGGTTATCGAACGGTCCTACGCCTGTGCCAACAAGCTCACCACCCTGACATCACACGAGCCGACTACGCCGCCTCGTGCACTTCAACTTCGTTGGAATCGCCTACCCCCGTCAATACCCGCGCCCGATCACCATGATCCGAGAGGTAGTCGGTGAAGATGTCTTCGACCTGACTGAACGACGTCACCTGGTGCAACTTCTTGCGCAGATCCGCCGAGTTGAACAGCCCCTTCACGTACCAGCCGAGGTGCTTGCGGAACTCGTACGCCGCTCCATCGGGATCAGCCTCATATTCCTGCACCATACGCATGTGGTCGAGCGCCACGCGAAAGCGCTCCTCCACGCCGGGCGTTTGCGGCACTGGCAGACCGTCCAGCAGCGCGCGTGCCTGATTGAATATCCACGGCTGTCCGAACGATCCGCGGCCCACCATGATGCCGCTGGCGCGCGTATGCTCGTACATGCGCACCACGTCTTCCGGTGACTTGATGTCGCCGTTGCCAACCACCGGAATATCCAGCGCCTCAGCAACGGCCGCGATCTCATCCCAGTTGGCCTTGCCGGTGTACATCTGCGTGCGTGTGCGCGCGTGCAACGTGAGCACACGAGCACCGGCGTCCTGACATACGAGTCCGATTTTCACCGGATCCCGCATCTCTTCGTTCCATCCGCTGCGCACCTTGACCGTGACCGGCAGGTGCGTGGCGGCGGACACCGCCTTGATTACGTCGCGCACCAAGGAAAGGTCACGCAGGCAGCCGGAGCCACCGTTGCGCTTGACCACCTTCTTGACCGGGCAGCCAAAGTTGATGTCCACAAACTCTGGCTGAAACACATCGGTCACGAGCGCGGCGGCGTCGGCCATCGCGGCCGGATCGGCACCGAAGATCTGCACACCGATAGTGCGTTCGTCTGCGGAGAAGCGCAGCTTGGACAGCGTGGCCTCGTTCTCGCGGCGAATGCCTTCGGCCGACAGGAACTCCGTGACCACGACGTCCGCGCCATGCGCACGGCACAGCCGACGGAACGGAGATTCCGACACGCCCGCCATCGGCGCCAGAAAAATCGGCACCGCATGGGGCACCGGATACGGGAACGTCTTGACTTTGCTCACTTTACAAAGTTAGCCGAGTTCGGCGTAGCGGGCAACGCGGCGGTTTGACATGTGGTCGCCTACGGTTAGCATTGAAGGCTATGGAACTCCGTGAATTCTTTTCCGAAGATGCCGTCAAGCTTGAGCTCGAAGGCACAACGAAGGACGAAGTACTGAAGGAACTCATCTCCCTCCTTAAGCTCGACGAAAAGGCCGAGGGGATGCTCTTCAAAATGCTCAAGCGCCGCGAAAATCTCGGCTCCACGGGAATTGGCCGCGGCATCGCCATCCCGCACTGCCGCTCGCTGGTGGTGAACCGGCTGCGCGTGGCATTTGGTCGCAAGGCCACTGGCCTCGATTTCAAGGCGATTGACGACAAGCCCGTGCACTTCATGTTCCTGATTGTGGCGCCGCCACTCGAGGTGTCCAATCAGTATCTGCCTGTGCTCGGCAAAATCGCGCAGTTCAGCAAGGAACCCGATGTGCCGGGCCGATTGATGACGCTGCCGACGCCGGCCGACTTCATGGCGCTGCTCGAAGAGAAGAAGATCTAGAGCTTCGCAACGTCAATAGCCCGCTCACTAGGCGCGAAAACTCACGCAGTTTTCGCGCCTTTTGCGTCGTCGATCAGCACACGCGAAATGTCACCGCGCAGTCGCACGCGCACGCGCCATGTTTGCAGAATGGCGGCGGACGCCAGGCCGGCCGTGAGCCCCCACCACAATCCACGCTCACGCAACGGCGTAAAAAAGCCGAGCGTGACACCGAGTGGAATTCCCACGCCCCAGAACGCGACCATGTGCAGAATCGCCGGAATGCGCGTGTCTCCCGTGCCGCGAAGCACACCGCTCGTGACCGCCTGCGTGCCGTCGAACACCTGAAACACACCCGCAATCGGTATGAGTGACACCGCAACGGCGAGTGTCGCGGCATCGGTGGTATAGCGCGTGGCCAACCACGTGGGAACGGCAACGAACACCGCCGCACTGCAACACATGAAGCCAACCGCACACACGATCGCAGCCGCGGCATCTCGACGCGCCGTTGTCACATCACCACGCCCGATGGCGCGACCGACGACGGCGGCCGCCGCCCCCGAGAAACCAAGCGGCACCATGAAGGTGAGCGCCGCCATGTTGAGTGCAATTTCATGTCCGGCGAGCGACGCGGTGCCCATCCATCCCATGAAGATCGTCGTAATGCCGAACGCGAACGCCTCAAAGAACCACTGCGTCCCGATCGGTGCGCCGATCCCGATCATGCGACGCAACGGTGGCCAATGCAGAGCCTCCGGGCGCCATGGCAGCATCGTGTCGCGCAATAACGGCCACGCAAACCAGAGCAGCATCAGTGCCATGCACCACTGTGCGATCGCCGTTGCCCACCCTGCCCCCACCACGCCGAGTGCAGGAAATCCAAAGTTGCCGTAAATCAGCAGGTAGTTGGCCAGCGCATTCACCGCGTTTGCCGCGAGCACGGCAAACACAATCGGCCGGACCGGACCCATCGCTTGCAGGGCTTGTCGCCACACATTGAACAGCAGGAACGGCAACACACCGAACAGCCGACGTCGCGAGTACGCCGCTGTTGGTTCGATGACGTCATCCGGTTGTTTCAGCGCGCTGAGCACCCACTCACCCGGTGCCAGGGCCAGCATGATCAAACATGCCAGCGCGATCGCGAGCACCATACCGCGTTGCACACCGCGCGCCACACCAACGCTGTCGCCGGCGCCAACCGACTGGGCCACCACCGGATCGATGGCATACAACAACCCGATGCCAAAAATCGAGATGTTGAAGAAGTAGAAATTGCCCAGCGCAACAGAGGCAATGGCCGATCCACCAAGTCGGCCCACCATGAGTGCATCCACCACACCCATGAGTTGAATGCCAACGCTGACCAGCACAATCGGCCACGCGATGCGGGCCATCTCGCGCAGGTCGGGACCAATAGTGTGCAGTCGGTTAAGCATGCGATCGTGTGCAGATAAGGAATCCGAATCCGGAAACCTAGCTGCGCGCTGGCACTCGCGGGGGCGACACCCGCGAGTACCTCCTGGCGCGACGCGTTAGCGCGACGACGTGGTCTTGGCCTTGGCCGCGCTTACCAGCTCCCGCACCTCACGTAGCATGCGCGGTGCGTCATACGGAATGCCGTCCTTGATGGTCCACGCCACACCCGCGTTCGTGCCAGCCGCCGCGCCGTCGAGCGGCGGATAGAACACTTTGAGATCCGAAAGCGGATTGCCCTTGACCACAATCACATCCGCCAGATGTCCCTGGCGCACCCTTCCAAGACGTGATTCTTCGCCGAGAATGCGCGCGTTGTTCTGCGTGGCGTGCTGCAACACCTTGAGCGCGGGAAAGCCCGCTTCCTGATGCAACTCGAGCTCACGAATCAGACCAAAGCCATACACCTGATAGATGAAGCCCGCATCTTCGCCGGCGCCGATCACGCCGCCGTAGCTTTCGAAGTCACGCAACGCCTTGAACCAGATCTGATAGTTCTCTTTCCAGAACGTTTCATCAATTGAGCTCCAGTTGGCGAAGTACGAACCATGGCTCGCTGGATCTGGTCGAAAGAACTTCTCGAGCGTGGGATGCAAGTATTCCTTGAACCATGGTTGCGATTCCGCGCGCTGCAAATCGCGGCTTGCTTCGTAAATGTCGAGCGTGGGATTCCATGACACACCGGCTTTGGCCAGCGACTTCAGAACGTCCTGGAGTTTGTCCGGATCAGCTTCACGCCACAGTCGGCCCGCGAGACGAAAGCGCATGCCCTCATCACTGTAGTTGAACTCTGGCGGAAAGTTCTGCACGCCGCCGGGAATCGCCGCGTCGGGTACACCATACCAATGTTCGATACTCGTCAGTCCGCCCGCTGCGGCATCATTCGCGTTGGCTTCATCGACCGCCATGTGATGTGCGGTGCGCAGTCCAACCTTCTTTGCTTCGTCCAGCAACGGCCCGTAGAACTCGCGATCCATGCCGAACAACTTGGTACCGTCGGCGCCCATCGCTTTGAGATCACGCACGCGTTGACGCGTGGCCGCCTCCGTGAGCGGAATCGGCATGTAGTTGTAGCGCGCGTAGACAAAGAGTCGCGGTGCCGCCACTTCGCCGCGAGCGCTGCGGTCGCGTAGCGCCAGCGTGCGTTCTGTGCTGCTGCTGACATCACGCACGGTGGTGATGCCCATGCCAAGCCACAGCTTCAACTGATACTCAAGCGGTTGTGGTACGCCGCCCCGTTCTTCCTGCACGTGCCCGTGCAGGTTGATGAGCCCGGGCATCACGTAGTGTCCCGTGCCATCAATTTCCGCATCACCGCGCGCCGGCCGTCTCGCGCTGCCGTCGCGTACGGCGACCGGATCAAGATTCGCGATCTGTACAATGCGGTTGCCCTCGATCACCACGTCTTTGGGCCCTTCCGCCGGCGTGCCGTTCCCCTCGATGACCATCACATTGCGAATCACGAGTCGCTGCGGTCGCACCCCGTGCTGCGGCGCGGCGGCGGGTTGAGCGGCGGCCGCGCTCGTCGACGGCGCCTGAGCGGCCAATCGCTGCGGCAGCAAGAGTGTCGCGAACAGCGACGACGCGACGAGCGACGTTCGGCAGTCGTCGATGAGACGTGAGAAGACGGATGGCATGGTTTGGTGGGAGAGTGGCGAGACGTCATGTCCTGCGGCGAACCTGATGTGCGTTGCCACTGCTGTCAATCGTATCGAGGGCCAGACGCCGACTGGTGATCTGGAGCACAAACAGGTCCTGTCCGTCACGATGAGCCCCTTGCGGTGCAGGCGGCGCCAGCGAAATTGCGTCTCCCCATGGTTTCTGGGAACTTTCCCGGAACACGAGCTGTTAGCCCGTGGTGTGGGTGAGAGCCCCCGCAGTCATTCGACTTCTCACAACGAATCGGAATCCAAATCTTATGATGCATCGCGCGATTGGTACGTTTGCTCTTGTTGCATTGGCCGCCTGCGGAGGCGCTGCCAAGGATGACGCCGCTGTAGCCGCTGCCGCCGCGGATTCCGCTGCCGCGGCCGCCGCTGCTGAGGCTGCCATGCAGCCCGCCGCTCCGGGCGACATCATCGCCGTGGCCACCGCCGCTGGCACGTTCAACACGCTGGCCCAGGCCCTCACGGCCGCTGGCCTCGTTGAGACGCTGCAGGGTGCAGGCCCGTACACCGTGCTCGCCCCGACGGACGAAGCGTTCGCCAAGATCCCGGCCGCCGACCTCCAGGCGCTGCTCGCCAACAAGGATGAGCTCACGAAGGTGCTCACGTACCACGTGATCTCCGGCAACGTGCCGGCCTCGCAGGTCACCACCATGACGGAAGCCACCACGGTTGAAGGCCGCAAGGTCACGATCCAGGTCGTGGATGGCAAGGTTGTGCTCAACGGCAACGTGAACGTCACGAACACGGACATCGCGGCCTCGAACGGCGTGATTCACGTGATCGACGCGGTCCTTATGCCGCCCAAGATGTAAGCTGCCCGCGTTCACGCGAGCAAACAAACGGCCCGCCAACTCGATCTGAGTTGGCGGGCCGTTTGCTTGTCACTGTGTGAACTATTCCCACTCAATCGTGGCCGGTGGCTTTGAGCTGATGTCGTACACCACGCGGTTCACACCGTCCACCTCGTTAATGATGCGACTGGAGATCCGACCAAGCACTTCGTGCGGAAACGCGAACCAGTCGGCCGTCATGCCATCTGTGCTGGTGACGGCGCGCAAGGCGATTACGTGCTCATATGTGCGTCCATCGCCCATGACGCCAACCGAACGCACCGGCAGGAACACCGCGAACGCCTGCCAGATGTCATTGTACAGCCCGGCCGCACGAATCTCTTCGAGATAGATCGCGTCGGCGCGGCGCAGAATATCCACTTCGTATTCGCTAACAGCACCGAGCACACGAATCGCCAATCCAGGACCTGGGAACGGGTGGCGACCGACCATTTCTTCCGGCAATCCGAGCTCGCGACCCACGTTGCGCACTTCATCCTTGAACAACTCGCGCAACGGCTCAATCAGCGCGAACTTCATGCCCGGCTTGAGCCCGCCCACGTTGTGATGCGTTTTGATCGTCGCCGACGGTCCGCCAGTCGCACTCACCGATTCGATCACGTCGGGATAGAGTGTGCCCTGCACCAGAAACGACGCATCTTTCCCTGCTTCTGCGGCCGCGTCTTCGAACACGTCAATAAACGTGTGCCCGATGATCGTGCGCTTCTTCTCGGGTTCACCAACACCCTTGAGGCCCGACATGAATCGATCTTCCGCTCGCACGGTTACGAGCTTGATGCCGAGATGCGCACGGAAGGTGCGTTCCACCTGTTCGCGCTCGTGCAATCGCAAGAGACCGGTATCAACAAAGATACAGGTGAGCTGATCACCAATAGCCTTGTGCACCAGCGCGGCGGCAACCGACGAGTCTACGCCGCCGGACAAACCGCAGATGACATGTTTGTCACCAACCAGCTCGCGAATGCGCGCGACTTCAAGATCGATGAAGTGACCGGGCGTCCAATCCGGCGAACAATGACAGATGTCAAAGAGAAAGCTCTCGATGATCTGCGCGCCGCGTGCGGTGTGTGCAACCTCCGCGTGGAACTGCACGGCATGAATGGGACGCGTCTCGTGGCGAAAGCCCGCGAGCGTGTGTCCGCTGCGTGCTGTTTCCACATAACCGGCGGGAACCGCGTCCACATGATCACCGTGGCTCATCCACACCGTGCTGCGCTCGCCCAGCTCAAACCCACCAAATAATCCGGTGTTGTCCTTCACCTCAATTTCGGCACGCCCGTATTCACGTCGACCTGCTGCTGCCACCGTTCCGCCAGCCAGTTTGGCCAACAGTTGCATGCCGTAACAGACGCCAAGTACCGGCGCGATGTCGAGCATCGCAGGATCAATGGTCGGTGCACCTTCATCGTTTACCGAGTTGGGCCCGCCTGACAGAATGATGCCGTCCGGCTTCCACTCACGCACCCATTCCAGCGAGCGTGTAGCCACGGGATGAATCTCCGAGTACACACGCGCCTCACGCACGCGACGTGCAATGAGCTGCGTAAACTGCGAACCACAATCGAGAATCAGAATGCGACTTCCCATCAGAACTTCCACTCCGGTCCGGTGAGCTTGATGAACTCCACGGCCTTGGTGGAGAGGTCGAGAATGGCACCGCTCGGTTCGCCGTGCACCCAGCCGCACGCTTCACCGGGATTCACAATGATCGTGTCACCGCGTGTTTTCATTTCGGCAACGTGCGTAAATCCGTGCACCACAACCTGATGTTGAGCGAGCGATCGTTCGTGCACGTCGTTGATGTCGTGCACCACGAGAATCTGCTGGCCGCCAAACTCAAAGCTGTGCGGTGATTCGTACAGTTCAGCGCCGAGTGCGGCCTGCGCCGCGGCCCGCAATCCTTCGGGATCGCCGTCGTTCCGGCCGAAGACACCGAGCAGTGGTACCTGCAAATCCTGCATCGCCTTGAGCGTGAACGGGGCGCACCAATCGCCCGCATGAATCACAACCGCCACGCCCTCCGCCAGCATGCGCTCAACAAGCGCCCGCACTGCCGGAACGCGATCATGACTATCTGACAACAGGCCGATTTTCACTCAGGCACTCCTCCATTGGAGGTGCGCCCGTTCCAGCCGCACCAGGTCTTCGAGACGCTCACGCTCAGTGGCTACAGCGAAGCGATCCCCATCTACGAGCACTTCCGCAGGCTTGGGGCGAGAGTTGTAGTTTGACGACATCACAAAGCCGTACGCGCCCGCCGTTTGCACCGCGAGCAAATCACCGGGTTCAACCGCCGGCATATCGCGCGCCAAGGCGAGAAAGTCACCGGACTCGCACACGGGCCCAACAACGTCCGCCACGACGCGTTCGTCGATGTCATGCACGGCGTCGATGCGATGATACGCCTGATAGTGTGACGGACGCACGAGATCGTTCATGCCCGCGTCGGTGATGATGTACTCCTTGCCACCGCTGCGCTTTCGGTAGAGAACACGCGCCAACAAGACGCCCGACTCGGCAACGAGAAAGCGACCGGGCTCCAGCACCACCGATACATCAAGTCCGCGCACCGCCTCGGCCACTCCACGAGCAAACCGCTCCACATCGGCAGGTGCTTCGTCGTCATACGTGACCGCGAGTCCACCTCCAATGTCGAGCCACTTGAGGGTGGTCACACCCTGCGCGCGCAGCGACGCAAGCAGCGTTTTCAGTCGTGTCAGCGCGCTTGCGTACGGATCCCAGGCGGCGATCTGCGAGCCGATGTGCATGTCGAGACCAACAAGTTTGACATGCGGCAGCGAATGCGCGAGCAGCGCCACGTGTTCGGCATCATCGTAGGGAATACCAAACTTGTGGCCCTTTTCTCCCGTGCGGATGTATTCGTGCGGGCTCTCCACCGTGACTTCGGGATTCACGCGCAGTGTGACCGGCGCGATCACCCCGTGTTCAGCGGCCACCTGCTCCACAAGCAAGAGTTCGCCTTCTGATTCCACATTGATGAACAGCACCTGCGATGACAGCGCCTGCGCCAGTTCATCCGCTGTTTTGCCAACGCCGCTGAACACAACATCAGCGCCACCAAACCCCGCCTCGCGAGCTCGAAACAGCTCGCCCGCCGACACGATGTCGACACCCGCGCCCAGCTCCTGTAACGTGCGGAGCACGGCGAGGTTCGAGTTCGCTTTTACGCTGAAGTGAATGCGATGCGACACGTCAGGCAGCGCGGCCATCAGCGCCGACTCGAGTCGGCGATACTGTTCACGAATGCGGCCGGCACTGTACACGTAGGTGGGCGTGCCCACCGCTTCCGCGATTCGCTCGAGTGGCACGCCTTCCACGAACATGGCGCCATCCACGCGCGAAAATCCTGACGTCAGTACGCTTTCGCCCATAACACCTCAGCAACCGCCGGACGACCGGTCACCATGCATGTGGTTGGAGCTTCCGCCGATCGAAACTCCGGATCGGGAATGCAGCGAATCGTGGCTTTGGTTTCGGCTTTCACCTGCGCTTCCACCGCCGGATCGCCGCACCAGCCCGCATACACAAAGGCGCCGTCGCCTTCCATCACTTCCTTGAACTTGTCGTACGAAATGCGTTCACGAATGGAGTTGGCTTCCATGCGCGCGCGTGCGGCGGCCAGCATTTCCCCCTGCATCGCTTCAAGACGCGCGGGCAACTCCGTGGCCAGCGAATCGATGGACACCGAGACTTTCTCGCGCGTATCGCGTCGCACCAGCATGCACGAGTTCGCGAGCAGATCGCGGGGCCCGATTTCAAGGCGAATGGGAATACCGCGCAACTCCCAGTGGTAGTACTTGGCGCCAGGCTTGATGCCAACACGATCATCCACATGCATGCGGATCCGCTCGTGCTCATGCTTCTTGAAGCTGCCGAGTTCTTCAGCGATCGCGCGGGCTTTCTCTACCGTTGCCGTACGCTCTTCATCCGTTTTCCAGATGGGTACAATCACCACCTGAATCGGCGCGAGGCGCGGCGGCAAGCGCAGTCCGGCGTCATCTCCGTGCGTCATGACCATGCCGCCCACCATACGCGTACTCACGCCCCAGCTGGTGTTCCAGGCAAACGCCTGCTCACCGGTTTCAGTCTGAAACGAAAGATCAAATGCCTTGGCAAAGTTCTGCCCGAGATTGTGCGAGGTGCCCGCTTGCAGCGCCTTGTTGTCCTGCATCATGGCTTCGCAGGAATACGTGCGCAGCGCACCGGCAAACTTCTCAGCATCCGTCTTTTGTCCGGTGATCACGGGCATGGCGATGTACTCTTCCATGAACGTGCGGTACACGCCGAGCATTTTTCGCGCTTCTTCTTCGGCCTCTTCGTGCGTGGCGTGCGCCGTGTGCCCTTCCTGCCAGAGAAACTCCATGGTGCGCAGGAACAAGCGCGTACGCATTTCCCAGCGCACCACGTTCGCCCACTGATTGTAGAGCAACGGCAAGTCGCGATAGCTCTGCACCCACTTGGCAAACATCGAGTAGATGATCGTCTCTGACGTGGGGCGCACCACCAACCGCTCTTCGAGCTGCTTGCCGCCGCCATGCGTGACTACGGCGCATTCCGGTGCGAAGCCTTCCACATGCTCCGCTTCCTTGCTCATGAAGCTTTCCGGAATGAACAGCGGGAAATACGCGTTCACGTGCCCGGTGGCTTTGAACATGTCGTCGAGCGCGCGCTGCATGCGCTCCCAGACGCCGTAACCGAGCGGGCGAATGACCATGCATCCGCGCACCGGCGAGTAGTCGGCCAGTTCGGCGCGCAACACGAGTTCGTTGTACCACGCGCTGAAATCATCAGCGCGGGTGGTGAGCTTTTTGTCGTCGGCCATAACAGTCTGGTACGAAAGAGAACGCCGGTCGCCTTAGCGACCAAGCAATGACAGAATCGATGACAGGTCAGCCGAGGAAGCCGTCCAGCCATCGGTATTCACAACTGCACGCTCACCTGCACTTTCACTGCCGAGCGCCATGACTTCAGCATGCACACGATCACGAAACACCAGGGCGATGCGTGCGCCTGCTTTCTGCGCGTCCTTGAGCTGCGCGCCAGCCTTTCGGCTGTGCAGCTTGTCGCCGCTGAGCACATACTCAACACTCAACTCGGCGCTGCGCAGGACGCTCGCCGCCTGCAACACATGCGCGACGCTTGTTTCCTCCGACGGGATGATCCATACGTCGGGCGACGGCACGCCTACCTCCTGCAGCTTGCCGCGCGCCTTGAGCAACTCGCCCAGCACGACATCGCCCATACCAAAGCCCAGCGCCGGCAAATCCACACCACCCAGCGCGTTCAGCAGATTGTCATAACGACCACCACCGCAGATGGCACGAAACTCACCCTGCGCATCGAACAGTTCGAACACGATGCCCGTGTAGTACGCGAGTCCGCGCACAATGGTGAGGTCCAGTCGCAAGTACTCGCCCACACCGAGGGCGTGTAAATGCGCGGCGTACTCGGCGAAGCGATCAAGATGCACCGCGACATCGGGCGAATCACCAAAGCGCGCACGCAACGCGTCAACGGAGTCAAAGTCGCCAAAGCCCAGTACGGTCTCGCGTGCGTTCTCGCTCAGCCCCGCCGCCGCAAGTTTTTCCGACGAGACATCGCGCGGTTGACGCTCCAGCTTGTCGAGCACCGCGTACACCGCGGGCCAGGCATCGGCGTCGATCCCTAGATTCGCCAGCAACGCGTTGAGCAGTCGGCGATCAGAAACGCGCGCGTAAAAGTCGGTGCGATCCAGCCCGAACGCACAACAAATCTGAATCGCTACCGACAGCAACTCGGCATCCGCCAACACGTCGGCTTCACCAACGATGTCCACGTTCAGCTGAAAGTGTTCACGCAAGCGCCCCTTCTGTTGGCGCTCGTAGCGAAAGAGTTGTGGTACGGAAAACCAGCGCACCGGTTTGCGGAGCGCCTGCGCGCGCGCGGCCACCATGCGTGCGAACGTGGGCGTCATCTCGGGACGCATCGCGACAGCGCGACCACCTTTGTCTTCGAACGAGTAGAGCTGCCCGACGATCTCGTCACCACTCTTCTGCGTGTACAGCTCGAGTGGTTCGAGTGGTGGCCCATCGTACTCCATGAACGCATAACGCCGCACGATGCGGCGCCAGGTGTCAAGAATGTGGGCCCGAACGGCGAACTCGGCCGGATAGAAGTCTCTGAATCCGGGCAGGGCTTTAGGGGGCATCTCTGCAAGCTATTGAGCGAGAGGATCCACCGGCAAGCGCTCCATCACGTCGCCCACCGTGTGGAATGAGCCGGTGGCGAGCACGGTCGACGCCTGGCGAGTCGCGAGCGCCATTGCCGCGTCAAAATCAGGCTCCAGAAACACTGGGCGCCCGAGTGCGCGCGCGTATTCCGCCGCCTCATTGGCGTCCCAGCGTCGGCTCGCGGGCGCCGTAGGCGCATTGCTGATGACAAAACCGTCCACCGCGGGCGCCAACTCGCGCAGAATGCCGCGCCAATCCTTGTCTCGCAGTACGGTGACAAGGGCCAGCAGCGGCCGCGGCACGGGCGTGAGCGCCAACGTCTGCCCGATGGTGTGTGCGCCATCCGGGTTGTGCGCCACATCAAAAATCCAAGCGCCAACGCGCTGGAAGCGCCCCTCGAGCCGCACGGTCGGTAAGACCTCGTCTACAGCACTCAGGGCGGCACTCCAGGGCGCTCCTGCTGCCTTGAGCATGGCGAGGGCTGTACACGCGTTTTCGGCCTGATACGTGCCCACGAGCGCCGTATGGACACGCCGAGGCTCGTCAAAGAGTCCGTGCAGCGTGAAGCGCGTGCCGTCGGCTGCCACCGATACCTCGCTTACGTCCCAGTCCTGACCAGCGGCCAGCAGTGGTGATGCACCAGCGCCGAGCGCAGCCTGTCGCAGCGTCTCGCTCACGAGCAGCTGCGAGTCGCCCACAACCGCTGCTGCCCCCGGCTTGTAAATACCCGCCTTTTCTAGCGCCACCTGCGTGAGCGTGTCTCCAAGAAACTCCTGGTGATCAATGCCAATGGAGGTGACACCCGCGCACACTGGCTGCACAACGTTGGTCGCGTCGAGCCGACCGCCAAGCCCCACTTCGATCACCGCCACGTCAACGCCGGCGCGCGCGAACCAATCAAACGCCATCGCCGTGGTGACTTCGAAAAACGTGGCTCCAAGCTCTTCAACGAGCGGCGCCTTTTCGTCGAGCCATCGCACGATTTCGGCGGGCGGCATTGGCACGCCGTTCACCACTATGCGCTCGCGAAAGTCCACGAGGTGTGGCGACGTATAGCGCCCCACGCGATACCCCGCGTGCCGCAGCAACGCGTCCAGCGTGGTAACCACACTGCCCTTGCCGTTGGTACCCGCAACGTGAAATACGGGATACGTGCGATGCGGATCGCCGACTCGCCGCAGGAACTCGCCAACACGCTCGAGGCCGAGACGCCAGACGCCCGTGGTTCGCGCAAAGAGCGCGCGTAGCGCACGCTGGTAGTCATCCGGTGCACCGGGCGGCAGTGCCACGCCGCGCGGTGACGGTGAAAGCGGATCGTGGGTCAGGCTTCGTCGTACCCAGCAGCTGCCGGACGGCCCGACATATGGCGCATCAGGCGCGACAGCGTTTCGCGGAGCTGCTTGCGATGCACCACGCGGTCCACCATGCCATGATCCAGCAGAAACTCGGCCGTCTGAAATCCCTCGGGCAAATCCTGCCCCAGCGTTTGCTTGATCACGCGCGGACCGGCAAAGCCGATCACTGCGCCCGGTTCCGCAACGATCGCATCACCAAGCATGGCGAAGCTCGCGCTCACACCGCCGGTGGTGGGATTCGTGAGTACGCTGATGTACGGAATGCGTCGTTCCGCCAACTGCGACAGCACCGCCGACGCTTTGGCCATTTGCATCAGCGACAGCACGCCTTCCTGCATGCGCGCGCCGCCCGACGCAGACATGATGACCAACGGATGTTTGCGTTCGAGACAGCGCTGTCCTAGGCGCGCGATCTTTTCGCCAACGACGCTGCCCATCGAGCCACCCATGAACGCGAAGTCCATGACGCCAAGCCCGACGGGCATGCCCTCAAGCGTTCCGGCCACGGTCAGAATGGCGTCGCCGTCCCCTGCATTCGCGAGCGCGCGCTTGAGGCGGTTGGGATAGTCGGGAAAACCAAGCGGATCGACGGATCGCAGCTCCATCCCGACTTCGATCTGGGAGCCATCATCGAGCAGCATCCCGGCGTAGTCGTGAGCGCGAAAGCGACGGTGAAAATCACATTCCGGACACACGTTGAAGTTTCGCAGAAACTTGTCGCGAATATCCGTGTGCCCACAGGCCTCACACTTCTCCCACGTATCGCGGGGGATTTCGAGGCGTTCACGCGGCGGCTGCCGCGGCTTTTTCTCTTTTCTGAACCAAGCCATAGGTCGTAAGATCAGCAGCTGGCGCGTTGAAGGCTAGTGCCGAGCTCTACAGTCCAAGGCCGTCGGCCTGGCCGCGACCCTCGGACGAGATGCGCAGCAGCAACGCCACCGAGAGCCAGCACATGAGCATGAAGGAGCCGCCGTAGCTGAAGAACGGCAGCGGAATTCCGGTAATCGGCATGAGGTTCAGCGTCATGCCCACATTCACAACAACGTGCACGAACCAACCGGCCGCAAGCCCGATCGCGACCAACCCGCTGAACGCTTCATTGCCACGCTGGGCGACGCGCGTGCAACGGTAGAAGAGAGCGAGGAACAGTGACAGCGCGATCGTAACCCCGATAAAACCCAGCTCTTCGCCAACCACCGCGAAGATGAAGTCGGTTTCGTGTTCGGGCAAAAACCCGAGGCGTTTTTGTGTCCCGAGCGTGTAGCCCTTCCCGGTGATGCCGCCAGATCCAATGGCGTACTGCGACTGCAACACCTGATAGCCGGCGTTTTTGGGGTCGTACTGGGGATCCAGGAACACGAGCAAACGACGCTGTCGATAGGGCTCCATGCGATCCCAGACCAGCGGCGCGACCACGCCCATTACCACATTCACCACGACGAGCAGTACGCCCTCCACCAGATACGGGCGGTACCAGAACACCAGCGCCAGCAGGATCAGAAACCAGGCTCCCCACACCCCCGTGCTGAACGCCAGCACCAGACTGACACCCGGACTCGCCAGCATGATCAGGAGCTGCCAGGGTGCGCCGGCCCAGAACAACATCACGAAACAGATGCCGATGTACACAATGGCCGTGCCGAGGTCTCGCTGCGCCAGAATCAGCAACCACGGTACCGCAACCACGAGCAACGGAACCCAGAGATCAAGCAACGATCGCGGCGTGTTGCGCATGCTCGAAAGCACTTTGGCGAGCATCAACACCACTGAGACTTTCGCCAACTCCGCAGGCTGACCGAGCCGCACGCCGCCAATGGTCAGCCAACCACTCGTGCTCTCGGCCGTGCCAGCTCCGGAACCGAACAGTGCGGTGAACAACAGCAAACCGATGGAGAGCGCGTACACCGGCCACGCACTCCATTCGATCAGCCGCACTGACGACTTGGAGATGACCCAGGTCGCAAGCAGCCCAATCGATAGCCATACCAGCTGCTTCTTCCACAGCGACTGCACGGCGGCGGCGGCGATGTCTACCTGACCGGCCGAGTACACCATGGCCACGCCGAACGCGGACAGCAGCAGCGCCAGCACCAGCAGCGGGTAGTCAATCCCGGTGGTTCGAGAGATCCGACGATTCATTCGGCGTTACACCACGAGTTCGCCACGACTTACTGCGCCGCTGTAGTGGCCGACGCATTCACCAGTGACACATTGAGATACCGCTCCATGACCTTGGTTGCGATGCGCGCCGCCGCGTAGCCATGCAGTCCGTACTCCAGGAAGACGGCGACCACAATTTTTGGCTTCTCGTACGGCGCGAACCCCACGAACCAGGCGTGGTCCGGATTCGGCGGGTTCTGCGCGGTGCCCGTTTTTCCGGCAACAACAATGCCCTGCAGCGCCGCGCTTCCGGCCGTGCCGCGTCCAGACACGACGTCGGCCATGGCGGCCCGCAACGCCTCCAACTGTTCGGGACGCAAGTTGAACAGTTGTTTGCGCTCGACGTTTGTTTCGATGAGGTGTGGTGGCGCGGCAGCGCCATCTGTGGCAAGCGCGGTATAGAAGCGCGCCATGTTGATCACCGTCTGGGCGTTCTCGCCCTGCCCGATGCTCAGGTTGAGAATGACGGCGTTACTCCAGCCGCGTGCGCCGTATTTTTCGTTGTAGTAGCGCGTGACGTTGGTGTCCGGGAAGGACGACCGAGTCTCACTTGGCAGATCAATACCGGTTCGATCACCGGACCCCAGCCGCACACCACCCGCGACAAGATTCTTGAGCCCAATCTTGAGTCCGAGCTGGTAGAAATACACATCGCATGAGTTTGCGATGGCTTGTGCGAGCGTGACATTGCCGTGCCCCTCGGGCTTCCAGCATTTGAAACGGCGATTGCCGAACTGATAGCCGCCCGTGCACGGTACCTCCATACGCGTGCCGATCTCGGCCAACCCCTGCTCCATGGCAATGATTGACGTTGCCAGTTTCCACGTGGACGCTGGCTCATACGCGCCTTGCACGGCCTTGTTATACATGGGCCGCGCGGGATCGGTATTCAGTTGATTGTAGTAGCTGGCCGCAACGCCGCCAGTAAATCGGTTCGCGTCAAACGTGGGACCACTGTACAGCGCCAAGACGCCACCGGATGTGGGATCCAATGCAACCACTGCACCGCGCAATGAGTCGCCATACGTCTCATGAATGAAACGCTGGAGATCCATGTCGAGCGTGCTGCGAAGCGCTTCAGGCGGCTTGGGCGGAATGTCATCACGAACGCCCTGCTCGCGCACGACACGTCCACGCGCGTCGACTTCAACGAAGTGACTGCCCTCAATACCACGCAGTCGTGATTCGTATTTGCGCTCGAGTCCGGCGCGCCCGATTTGCTGCCCAGCCTTGTACGTTGCTTCAAACTCCGGGAGGAGCAAATCCTGATCGTTGATCTCGTTGGTGTAGCCAATGATCGCCGCGATCGCTTCACCGTCCGGATAGTACCGCTTCGGACTGCTCTGGATGATGAGCCCCGGAAAATCAATGCGGCGCTCTTCGAGTGCCGAGACGACTTCGAACGACGCATCATTAAAAATCACGGCTGGTCGGTTTCTCGCACGCTCAAACCGGCGCATCACAAGATTGCGCTGCACGCGGTCAATCGGAATCACCTTGCTCAACGCATCGAGCGCCGAGTTCAACGAATCGACCGTTGGGCTCAACAGGGAGACGGTGTAGCCAGGCAAATTCTCGGCGACAATTTCGCCGTTGCGATCATAGATGATGCCACGCGGCGCCGCGAGCGGCACTTCGCGCAATCGCTGGCCGTCCACTTGCATCGCATACTCATTGCTCCGCAACACCTGCGCGCGAAAGAATCCCAGCCCGAGTGCAGCCAGAACAAGCGCGACGACGGCACGCGCCGCACGCGCGCGTCGCGCCACTTCATTCGGATGGTAACTCATACACACCTCCGTGAACGCAGCGTACAACAACCGCAGAAACGCATACGATCACCGCTACCGTGAACGTCGCGTGGCGCGACGCGTACCAAATACTGGTCGCGCCAACACGAGCAGCATGACACCAACCAGTGCGGTCAGTGCAGCGGCGAGCGGTGACCACAACAACAACTGAACGAGCACCTGTCCATCAGGGACACCACCGCTGATGAGCACGTAGAGCACATCAAACGCCCACTTGCCCAGCAGAATAAACAGCGCGGTGAGTCCAAGATTGTCCGCAAAGAACACAGCCTTGAGCCACGAGGCACCGAAGGCAACCGCGGTGAACGCCAATGCCGACGTGCCAAAGCCCGACAGGGCGAGCGAGTCGGCACCGAAGCCTGCCAGCATGCCAATCACCGCTGCAGCGCCCGGGCGTACGCGCACGGCGGCGAACAGCACGGCCAGCGACAGAAAATCAATCGGCGCAGGGCCGCCAATCAAAGGCCGCAACGAGAAGTGCGCGGCCACAAGCAGCAAAAACACGGCGCTTGCACGCAACATGCTCCACGGATTCATCGCGTGCCCTCCGGCGGGATCACCGGCGGGCGACGCACCGTATCACCTGGCAGCGTTGGTCGCACCGGAATCGTGACCGGCGGTCGAACCACCGGCGCGGTTCCGAGTGGAAGCAACATGGAATCGGCTCGCGCGCTATCGGCCGCCGCCTGCATGGCCAGATTTCGTGCAGACAATTCGGCGAGCGCCGCCGCGCGTGATGCCGAATCGCTGGCCGCAACAATTGCGCGCGCTGCCGAGTCAGCCGATGTGACGTTCGTCCACACAGCCGACACACCCGATGCCACACGCGATGGCAACAACAACACCACGGCGGACAACGTATTCGGCAACACACTCGGCTTCAGCAAATACGTGCGCGCCCAGCGCTCGGTCGTCGGGATCTCGCTGATCACCGTGCCGATCGCAATGCCGCGCGGATATGTCGCACCGAGTCCTGAACTCACAATGAGCGTTCCGGAATCGAGCGATGCACGAAACGGCACACCACGCAGCTCGAGCAGATAGCGTTCCGGTCCGTTCACGAGATGCGGCTTCACAATTCCAAACGCCGATTCGTCGGCACTGATCGCGCTCACACTGAAGTCCGGGTGCGCCCAGGTGATGGCGAGACTTCGCGTCGCGTCGATGGACTCCACCATACCAACCAGTCCGTCAGCCGTCACAACGGGCGTGTAACGCTGCACACCGGCGTTGCTACCCGCCGCAATCGTGAGCGTGAAGTCGTCTGTCAGACCAGCTGGATGAAACGCATCGGCGACCACAAATCCATCTCGCAACCGACCCGCGAGTCCGAGCATGCGACGCAGTGCGTCGTTTTCGCTGGCGAGTTCCGGTGCCGTGGCAACCTGCGCGGCCGCCTTGCCGCGCAGCAACAAATCGTCATCGCGTTTGACGATTGCGGCGCGCAGCGTTTCCGATTGGCGCTGCGCCCCAACGAGCGGTGCAAGCACCGTGCGACGGATGCCGTCAGAGAGCGGCGCGCCGATGCGCTCCGGTAGAACCAGCGCCAGAACGGAGAAGACACAACACGCGAGCAACAGTCCCGTGTCGAGCCGATTGTTGGCGCGCGCGTTGCGGGACGACATGGCGCGCGATCAGGTCGTGAGAACCGACCAGTACTTCTCTTCGTCGTCGAGAATCTTGCCTGTGCCACGCACGACACAGGTGAGCGGATCCTCGTCAACGTGGATCGGCAATCCGGTTTCCTGACTGAGCAAGACATCAAGACCGCGAATCAGCGCGCCACCACCGGTCATCACAATGCCGCGGTCCACAATATCAGACGCAAGTTCAGGCGGCGTGATTTCGAGCGCACGCCGCACCGCGTCAACGATCTGCTGAATCGGTTCCTGCACCGCTTCGCGAATCTCGCTGGAATGCACTCGCACTGTTTTCGGAATACCCGACACGAGATCACGTCCCTTCACTTCCATCTCGCGCTCTTCACCAACCGGATACGCCGACCCAATCTGAATCTTCACCTGCTCGGCGGTGGGTTCACCAATGAGCAGATTGTAATTCTTGCGCATGAACTGCACGATGCTCATGTCGAGCTCATCGCCGCCGGTGCGAATGGATGTGTCGCTCACAATACCGCTGAGCGCGATCACGGCGATTTCGGTGGTGCCACCGCCAATGTCGATCACCATGTTGCCCGTTGGTGAGTCAACCGGCAGGCCGACACCAATTGCGGCGGCCATGGGCTCGGTCACCATGAACACTTCCTTCGCGCCCGCACCGAGCGCGGAGTCGCGCACGGCGCGTTTTTCCACTTCGGTAATGCCGGACGGCACGCACACAATCACACGCGGCTTCACTTTGAAGACGTGCTTGTCGATCACGAGCGTGAGAAAATAGCGCAGCATTTTTTCGGTCACATCAAAGTCGGCGATCACGCCGTCTTTCATGGGACGCACCGCCATGATGCCATCGGGCGTGCGTCCGAGCATGCGCTTGGCTTCGAGTCCAACGCCTTTGATCTTTTTCGTTTCGCGATCCAGCGCGACCACGGAGGGCTCGTTCAGCACGATGCCCTCGCCCTTCACGTAGATGAGCGTGTTCGCGGTACCAAGGTCAACGGCAATGGCGTTTGCCGGGAACAGCGACGCTTTTTTGAAGGGCCAGAACATCCAGGTACCAGGGTAGCGCGTGAGCGCGGATACGCGATGATTGACCGGGGCACAAAACACCACGGGGCGACCCACTGGACCGTGCTCTCCCCCAAAAGGGAGAGGCCGGCACCAACGAACCGCCCACGCGCGCACCGCACCACGGGACAGATATTGAACTTAAGCTATCGGTTGACCCAAAAGGGCACAAGCGATTGTGGGACAGTGATCTAGCACACCGGATCCTGTACACGGATCGTCCCACCGAGGGCCCTGATTCGGACCGTACCCCGCCCCCGGGGGCGATGCGCTAGCGCCTCGTTTTCCGACGCATCACCGCCATGATGCTATTCCCCCAACATCTCGCGAATGACAATTACGTCCTGTCGATCCTGCGGACGATCAGAGGCCTGCTTTAGCCGCAGGATGTCGCGCAATGTCGCCGCGTACAGCGGTGTGCCATTGATATCAAACGCGACCGCGTGCGCGCGCAACTCATCGAAGCCTTTAGAGCCTGCGGGCTTGAAGACGAGATCGACGCGACCTGCATCCGTGACCAAATTCCAGAGCAAGCTGCGCGACAACATCGCAGGCGAACAATCGAACGCCAGCCCTTCCGGAACAGCATCCGTGAACACCCGCGCGTTGAGTTCGCGTAACGCCGCTGCGAGACGCTCGATATTTTCAGGTGACGATTCCGGCGTGATATCGGCGTCTGCCGTAAACCGCGGGAATCCGTGTAGTCGTGCGGCGAGCGCGCCGACGAGCACAAAGGACACATGATGTTTGCCGAGCACTTCAAAAATGCGCTCCGGATCAAACACAGAGGCCTTACGCACGTTTGGTCACCGTGGCAAACCGACTCGCGTTCGCCACCTCACGCAGCCGCTCAGCCGGTGTCAGGCTCAGTATCCGCGCAACGTCAGCGAGCATGTGTGAACCGCGCACGGGCCGCAGCGACAGACTCACGTCCAGCTGGAAGCCGGCGGCGGCGAGCAGCCGTTCCAGCGTATCCCACGAGGGCGAGGTCTCACCCAACTCGATACGCGCCACCACAGACTGACTCGTGCTCGCGCGTTCGGCCAGCACTCGCTGGGACAGCCCGGCGCGTTGTCTCGCCGTGAGCAGCAGGGATGCAGCAGTCGTGGGCATCTGCTAAAGATAGCTATTTAGCTATCAAGGAGCAACCTGATGCGCCTGGCTTTGCTGCGAACGGGTCCTATACGCAAACGGGATGGCGGCCACGAAAGCCGCCATCCCGGAATCGAACGCGAAAAGCCTGCTTAACCGAGGAAGTTATCCGCTTCCTGATACGGCAGCCCAAACGAGTCCGCGACGGCTTTGTACGTGACAACACCGCCGGTCATGTTGAGACCCTTGAGCAGCGCTCCGTTATCACGAAGCGCATCTTTCCACCCTTTGTTCGCCAACTGCACGGCGTACGGCATCGTGGCGTTGGTGAGCGCGAGCGTTGACGTACGCGGCACCGCGCCCGGCATGTTGGCGACGCCGTAGTGAATCACACCGTCCACCACGTACGTGGGATCTTCGTGCGTGGTGGGTTTGATCGTTTCTACGCAGCCGCCCTGGTCTACAGCAACGTCAACAATCACCGAGCCCGGACGCATGCGCTTGAGATCTTCACGGCGAATCAGTCGCGGCGCTTTTGCACCCGGAATGAGCACACCACCAATCACCAGATCGGCCGTGCTGATCTGTTCAAGAATGTTGTGACGATTGCTGTGAATGAGCTGCACGTTGGCCGGCATCACATCGCTCAGGTAACGCAAACGCTCAAGTGACAAATCAAGAATCACCGTCTTGGCGCCGAGTCCGGCCGCCATTTTCGCTGCGTTCGTACCGACCACGCCACCGCCGAGAATAACAACCTTGCCTGGCACCACACCCGGCACGCCACCGAGCAACACACCGCGACCACCGTACAACTTCTCCAGATACTTCGCACCTTCCTGCACTGCCATGCGTCCAGCAACTTCCGACATCGGCGTGAGCAACGGCAATTCGCGCGACGGAAGCTCAACGGTTTCGTACGCAATGCACGTGGCACCGCTCTTCAAATGCGCACGCGTCAGCGCTTCGTCGGCCGCAAAGTGCAAGTACGTGAACAGCGTGAGATCCGGTCGCAAATACTGCCACTCGCGCTCGATCGGTTCCTTCACCTTGAGCAGCAATTCCGCCTTGCCCCACGCCGTGGCCGCATCTGGCACGATCGTGGCGCCAACCGCTTCGTAGTCGGAATCCTCAAAGCCGCTGCCAATCCCGGCGCCGCTCTGGATGAACACTTCGTGTCCGGCCGTGGTCAGCGCTTCTGCGCCTGCCGGCACGAGCGCAACACGGTTTTCATTGGTTTTGATTTCGCTGGGTACGCCGATACGCATGGCAGTCAGTTTCAAAAGGGGAGTGTATGGTCAGCGAACGGCTTTGGGGCCGTGACTGACCAGCGTCATACGTGCTGGATCAAAATACTCACGTGCCACCTCGGCCACCGAGGCAACATCAATCGCGTCCACGTCGGCCAGCATCTGGTCGACGGTTCGCAGTGGTTCATGATACAGCGCCGACGTGGCCGCGCGATACATCCGCGCACTCACGCTCTCGAGTGACATCACCAGCTGACCCGCCAGCTGCTGACGTCCCGCGGCGATCTCGTCTTCGGGTAAGCCGTTGGCCGCGACATCACTCATGATCTCGCGCACGGCATCCAGCGCCTTCTGCGCCGTGCCAGGCGCGCTGGCGAGGTACACGCCGTGGTGCCCAACGTCAAAGTACGGCGAGTGAAAGTGATACACGCTGTACGCCAGCCCAAGCTCTTCACGCACACGCTGAAACAAGCGGCTGCTCATGCCGCCGCCAAGCAATGTGCTGGTGAGCTCAAACGCATACCGGCGCGGTTCACCGTGCCGCGGCCCGTCGCTTCCGAGCACGAGATGCACCTGCGACACATCCTTGCGCGCGTGATGACGCTGTACGCCGTAATGCGGTATGGCAACTGGCACATCACGCGGCGGTACATCAACCGCCGCCTGATCAAGCCAACCGTGCGCGCCGAGCACATCGAGCAACTCTTCATGCGTCACATTACCCGCCGCCGCAACAACCAATCCGGCCGGTCGATAGTGCGACGCGCGCAACGCCTGCAAATGATCGGCCGTGAGCGCCTGCACCGTGTCACGCGTGCCAAGAATACGAAAGCCGTGCGGATGCGTGCCCCACAACGCTTCGTTGTGCAAATCAAACACCACATCATCGGGCGTGTCTTCAACCATGGCGATCTCTTCGAGAATCACCTGGCGCTCAAGCGCGAGATCTTCGCTGCTCAAGCGTGAATTGAAAATCAGATCGCCAATGACATCCACCGCGGTGGACAGGTGTCGATCAAGCACACGCGCCTGATACGACGTGAACTCGCGCTCGGTGTACGCATCAAGTGATCCACCGAGTGACTCGAGTGACAACGCGATCTCTTTGGCTGAACGGCGCGCCGTGCCCTTGAACACCATGTGTTCGAGCAGGTGCGCGAGTCCCATTTGCTCCGCCGGTTCCTGCAACGTGCCATAGCGAACCCACGCGCCGAAGGCGACCGTGCGACGTCCCGGCACAAATTCCGACAACACCGTGAGCCCATTCGCGCAATCCGTACGACGCACACCGGCCGGTGTCTCGAAAGACACCGGCCGGTTTACCTGGTCAAGCACGGAAGACGCGAGCAGTGCGCGCGTACTCAGCGCCGCTCCCGTCCGCGACCGCCGCCGCCGCCACTGCGACCACCGCGATCACGATCTCCTCCTTCACGCGGCGGACGCGACTCGCGCGCTTCCGACGGATCAGGCTCCGGCATGCCCTCTGGACGCGGCTCCAACGCCTTCATGGAGAGACGCAAGCGTCCACGCTCATCACGATCGACAAGCTTCACACGCACGACGTCACCCTTCTTCACAACGTCTTCCGTGTTCGCGACGCGCTCGTGCTTGAGCTCGGAGATGTGCAACAGCGCTTCGGTGCCCGGCATGATTTCAACAAACGCGCCGAACGCCGTGGTGCTCTTGACCACACCTTCGTAAATGTCACCAACCACCGGTTCGGCGGTGAGCGACGCGATCATCTGACGCGCGCGCTCCATCGACTCGCCACCAACGGCGGCGATCGTCACCGTTCCGTCGTCTTCCACGCTGAGCGTGGCGCCAGTTTCGTCCTGAATACCACGGATCGTCTTGCCCTTCGGGCCAATGAGATCGCCGATCTTGTCGGTTGGGATCTTCATCGTGACAATGCGCGGTGCGTAGGCCGACAACTCTTCGCGCGGACCGGCCAACGCCTTGTCCATTTCGCCAAGAATGTGCAAACGACCAACGCGCGCCTGCTCCAGTGCTTCTTCCATGATCTTGAGGTCGAGCCCCTCGATCTTGATGTCCATCTGGATCGACGTGATACCATCACGCGTGCCAGCCACCTTGAAGTCCATGTCGCCGAGATGATCTTCGGTGCCGAGGATGTCGGTGAGGATCGCGTAACGCTTGCCGTCGGAGATCAGGCCCATCGCAACGCCGGCGACAGCGGCCTTGAGCGGCACACCCGCGTCGAACATCGCGAGCGATCCGCCGCAAACAGACGCCATGGAAGACGAACCGTTTGACTCGAGCACGTCGGAGACAATACGAATCGTGTACGGGAAGTCTTCAAACGCTGGCAATACGGCCTGCAGTGCGCGCTCGGCCAGGTTACCGTGACCAATTTCGCGGCGGCTGGTGCCACGCATCGGACGCACTTCACCCGTGGAGAACGGCGGGAAGTTGTAGTGCAGCATGAACGTCTTGAGCGTTTCCTTGGACTCGTTCACGGAATCCATGCGCTGTGCGTCGGCCTGTGTACCAAGCGTGGCCACAACGAGCGCCTGCGTCTGTCCACGCGTGAAGAGCGCCGAGCCATGCGTACGCGGCAACACTTTCGTGTCAACCGAGATGTCGCGAATCTCGTCGGCCTTACGACCGTCCACACGCTTCTTGGTGTCGAGCACCTGATTACGCAGCGCGTAGTACTCCACGTCGCCGAGCAACGTGTGAATGTCTTTCGCGTTATCCGGGAACTCGGCGAGCAATCCTTCTGCGAGTTCCTTTTTCACACGCTCAACCGCTTCAACGCGCGTGTGCTTGTCCTTCTGGTTGATGGCGGCCGCGATCTGACCTTCGGCCAGCTCCTTCACGCGCACGGCCACACCTTCCGGTGCTTCCGCCTTGTGCCACGTCATCGTGGGCTGCTGCACTTTCTTCAGCAGCTCATGCTGCATGCTGATGAGTTCGTTGATGCCCGTGTGTGAAATGGTCAGCGCTTCGAGCACGTCGGCTTCCGACACCTCAAGCGCACCACCTTCCACCATCACGATTGACTTCTCCGAACCGGCGACCACGAGCTCCATATCAGAGAATTCGCGCTGCTGGAACGTGGGGTTGAGCACCCAGTGTCCCTGCACGCGACCGATACGTACACCGCCAATCGGCTCCTTGAACGGAATCTTGGACGCGTTGAGCGCGAACGACGTGGCGAGCAACGCGAGCACATCAGCGTCGTTTTCCTGATCGGCCGAGATCACATACACGAATACCTGGACTTCATTCTTGAAGCCTTCAGGAAACAGTGGACGGATGGAACGGTCGATAATGCGGCACGCGAGAATCTCGTGATCGTGCGGACGGCCTTCGCGCTTGATGAAGCCGCCGGGGAACTTGCCCGCAGCGTAGGTGCGCTCTTTGTATTCGACCGTGAGCGGGAAGAACGGGAGATGGCTTTCGTTGTCACTGACGGTGACAGCGGCGAGGACGACTGTGTCGCCGAACTGCACCAGCGCAGACCCTGCTGCCTGCTTGGCCATACGGCCCGTCTCGATGACGAGCTGGCGGCCTGCGAAGGTCCGCTCGATTCTTTGCATCATTGCGTGGTTGCTTTGTGGTTGCTTGCTGCCAGAAAAGAAATCGCGCGGGTGGCAGCATGCCCCCGCGCGATCGGTCCTGCGAACGACCTCAGTAGCGGAGGCCGAGTTCCTGCACCAGTGAGCGATATCCTTCGACGTTGGTACGCTTGAGATAGTCGAGAAGGCGGCGACGCTTGCCGACCATTTTCAGCAGGCCGCGCCGGCTGTGATGGTCTTTGTGATGCGCGCGAAAGTGCGACGTGAGGTAGTTGATCCGTTCCGTCAGAACCGCAACCTGTACGCGGGCAGAGCCGGTATCTTCACCATGCGTGCGGTACTTCTCAATCGTGGGTGCCTTGTCGAACGCCATCGTCGTAATATTCTCCACGCTAGCTGGCTCAGCGCCCATGTTGGGGCCATGCCGGAAGCGGTGCCTGGGGCGCGGTACCTCGTGCGGTACCGCAAGTGATGTTAGCCTAATACGTTAACCCGTATATTCCGGCCTGTAAAGGACCTCCGGATCCCTCCTCCCGCGTCTGCCCAACCCCACGTGCCAGAGCGCTACCTCGGACAGACCCTTGGCGGACGATACCGCCTGACGCGCCTGCTCGGCACGGGTGCGTACGCGTGGGTCTACGAGGCGGTGGATACAGAGCTGGAGATTCCGGTGGCGGTCAAGGTGTTGCGCCCTGAGCACACCGGAAACGAGGTCGCCGAGGCGAGGTTCCGGCGGGAGGCGACCACGGCCGCGCGGCTCCGTCATCCGAACATCATCACGGTGCGTGATGTGGGACGAACCGACGGCATTACCTGGGTGGCCATGGATCTGGTGCCGCTCAACCTGGCGCGTCGCCTGCAGGTCATGCCCTACCTCCCGGAGACGGATGTAGTGCGTGTGGGGCTTGATGTGGCCGCCGCGCTCGCCGTGGCCCACGCCGATAATGTCATTCATCGCGACATCAAGCCCGACAACATCCTGATCGGCACCACTGGCGAAGCCATTGTGTGCGATTTCGGCCTCGCGCGCGCGCTGAGCAGCGGGGCTGATCTGAGCGCCACCAATCAGGTGCTGGGCACGCCGCACTACTTCAGCCCGGAACAGGCCAAAGGCGACCCGCTGGACGGCCGCAGTGACCTGTACGCGCTGGGCGTGACGCTCTATCGCGCGGCCACTGGAAAGTTGCCCTTTGAGGGCGACGACTGGTACGTGGTGGCCAGGCAGCATGTCGACGTGGCTCCCAAGCCGCCCAGGAAGCACGTCCCGGCCATTTCGGGGGCGTTTGAGGCCATTCTCCTCAAGCTCATGGCCAAGAAGCCGGAGGACCGCTTCCCGACGGCCACAGCACTTTCTGACGCGCTGTCGCGCCTGCCGTCCGCGCCGTCCACAGGGTCTCGCCTGGCGATCACGCCGGGCGGCACGACCACCGTGCACACGATTACCGGCGGCACGCGCGGGCGCCAGCGCGCCATACTTGGCGTGTTCGCCGCACTGGCTATTGGGACGGCCGCGCTCTGGGCGCTTCGGGATCAGCCCGCCGTGAGCACCGCGTGGGGGAGACTGACTGGCGCAACGCCGGCCGGCGACTCGCTGCGCGATACATCCACGGTGGCGATTGTGCCGCCAATCGTGGACTCGCAGCCCGCCGACTCCAACGCAACGCCGGATTCCGCAGTGGTGGTCACCGATACCGGCAAGCCCGCCGCGAAGCCCGTGGTTCGCCTCGCGCAGTTGAGCGTGAGCTCCAACAGCGATTCAACTGCGATTTCAGTGAACGGGAGTTCGACGGCGTTCGCGCCGTGGAACGGGGACAAGCTGAAGCCGGGCCGCTATATCATTGCCTCGTCGCTGGTGAGCGGACCCGGCGTGACAGACTGTCCCTACAGTGAGCAGATCGACACGGTCACGCTCGCGTCCGGTGAGCGACGGCGACACAGTGTTGAACTGGCGCGCTGCACGCGGGTCACACTCGACGTACAGCCTCGAGATGCCGTTGTTGCCTTGCTCGACTGGAACGGACGCCCTGTGACACAAGGAACGGCGTCAAGCATTTCGCCGGCGACGGTACGCTCGGGGGAGTGGCGCATTCGAGCATCTGCGCCGCGCTGTGTAGAGTTCAACGCCGTTGATACGCTACGTGCCGGCAGCGATACGGTGCGGTTCGTGCTAGTGTGCAGTTAGTGCGACGTTAGAGCCACGCAAAGGCCGCACTGCTCAACGCTGCACCGCCCACTGCGCCGAGCCAGAAGATGCGCTGCTTCCACCACGAGCGCTTTGGTGGCACAAGCAACAACACCTGCCCACTGGCAACGCGAGTGGTCTGGCCCGTTACGAACGCGTTTGCCTGCACGCTGTCCACGCTCACGACGCGCACCCTCGCTACGAGCGCATCGCCGCGGCCAGGATCAACTGCGATCCCGGTCATGCCGGGCACCACCCATTTTGCTTCTTCGGGTGTGAACGCAAACGTGCTGTCGGTGAGCGGCTCGATGGCAAATCGCGCGGCATCGCGCGGGAATCGCGCGATGGTTTCCGTTTGCACACCAGCGCTTCCGCCGCGCAGCGGCGCGCACGCCGACAGCGCGAGAACCAGCACGAGACCACCAATGGATCGTTGCACGCTCAATAGCTGGCTCACTTTACGCGGGTGCACACGCACGGAACCGGCACGAAGCGTCACTGCGTGATAAGCCGTTTCACATCGTTGAACGTGACGAGCACAATCAAGCCGAGCACGAACAGCACGCCAGCGCGGGCAAGCCATTCACGTGTGTTCACGTTGAGTGCCCGTCCCTTGATGCCTTCCGCAATGGTGATCAGCATTTGTCCGCCATCGAGCACCGGAATCGGAATCAGATTCACAATCGCGATATTCAAACTGAGAAACGCAATCAGCGACCACAACATTTCGGCGCCACCGCTCGCCGCCGCCACCGACGTGCGCGCGATCTCAATCGGACCGCCAAGATTGCTCATCGGTACATCGCGCGAGATCAGCCCCTTCAGCACCTCCACCACGCGACCAGCCATCATCCACGTGGTTTCTAGGCCGGCACCAAGCGCCTCACCCACGCCGAGTTTTTCGTACTGCACATCGTTACGCACCGCGATCCCGATGCGCCCGACTTTTCGGGATACGCCGGTTGCGGGATTGATGCCGTCGCCCGTGGTGGGCGCAATCGTGAGCGTTTGCCGCTGCGACGCGCGCGCCACTTCGACCGTGAGCGTGCCGCTCGTGACCGGCGTGACACGGTCAAGCACATCGCTCCAGCCGCGAATCGCGGCGCCGTTCACACTGACAATGGAATCGCCCGCCAGTACACCCGCCGCTTCCGCCGGACCACCAACGACAACGGAATCAACAACGGCCGGCACGAACGCGCGGCCATAACCGAGAAACACTCCACTCGAGACTACGATCGCCAGGAGAATATTGGCGATCACACCGGCCGACATGATCCACAGCCGTGCCACAATCGGCTTTGATTCGACCCAGCGCTGCTTTGGCACTGCGCGCGGACCAAACGGCACCATCGCGTTGTCATCCCACAGTTTGCCCGCTGATTTGCGAGCGTCTGCGAGAACTTCCGGCGTTGCCGAGTCGGCGTCCATGTTGCCACCACCTTCAATGCCCGCCATCGATTCGTCTTCGCGCGACGCCATGCGCACAAAGCCACCCAGCGGGAACATCGAAATGCGATAATCGGTCTCGCCGCGCTTGATGCCAAACAGTCGCTTGCCCCATCCAAGCGAAAAAATGGGGGCGTAAACGCCAACCGACTTGGCAGCCAGAAAATGTCCGAGTTCGTGGATAAACACCACGATTCCGAACACAAACAACGGTGCAGCGATCGAGCTTAACGTGTTCAGCACAAGAGCCTGGATTTGACGTGACGTCTGGCCTCGGCATCAACCGCGAGGAGTTCCTCGAGCGTTGCGCCAGGGTGACCGGACAGATCGTCGAGCGCGTGAGCAATACGCTCTGCAATCTGTCCAAACGTAAGTTGTCCCGCGAGAAAAGCCGCCACGGCCTCCTCGTTGGCTGCATTAAATACCGCCGGAGCAGCGCCGCCGATCCGTCCGGCCGAAATTCCGAGCCCGAGCGCCGGAAAGTCCGCGTGTCGAACGGGCTCGAAATCGAGCGTACCAGCCGTCACCGGGTCAAAGCGTGGTACGCCGTCGTCCGGCAGGCGTTCCGGGTGCGTGAGCGCGTAGAGAATCGGCAGCTCCATGCTCGGCACACCGAGCTGCGCGAGCGTGCTGCCGTCGGTGAACTCCACGAACGAATGCACAATGCTCTGCGGGTGCACCACAACATCAATGCGATCGTACGGCACGCCAAACAGGTAGTGCGCTTCAATCACTTCCAGCGCCTTGTTGGCGAGGGTCGCGGAATCAATCGTGATCTTGCTGCCCATGCGCCACGTGGGATGATTCAGCGCGTCGGCCACGGTGGCGTTCGCGATCTGCGAACTCGACCACGTGCGGAACGGCCCGCCCGATGCGGTGATCACTAACCGCCTGATCTCGTCGGGACGACGGCCCGCCAGACACTGCAAAATTGCCGAGTGCTCACTGTCGACCGGTACAAGCGAGCCCCTGCCCTCGCGGGCTGCGGCCATGACGACGGGCCCGGCCACCACGAGCGTTTCCTTGTTCGCCAGCGCCACGCGCTTGCCGGCGCCGAGCGCGGCCAGCGTGGCTTGCAGTCCGGCCGCGCCGACCACCGCGTTCAGCACGATGTCAACATCACTGCGAGACGCGGCTTCGATCAGGCATTCCGGTCCGGTACGCCAGTTGCAGCCGGCTGGTGGCGTTCCGCTGACGACGCCAACAAAGGCGGGCGACCACGTGCGCACCTGCGACTCAAGCAGCGAAACATTGCCGTTGGCGGTGAGCGCAACGGCCGCAAAACGATCGGTGTGTCGTGCGAGAACGCGCAGCGTGCTTGTGCCAATGGAACCGGTACTGCCAAGCAACGCAACGCCAAGAGGTTCATGCATGCGTACTCAGCCCGGAACAGGAAGAACAAGCCACTTGAGCAGAACAAACGCCGCCGGAAAGGTGAACAGCAACGCGTCAACACGATCCAGAATACCGCCGTGTCCTGGTAGCAGGCTCGACGAATCCTTCACATGGCCTTCGCGCTTGAGTTGCGACTCCACAAGGTCACCGATCTGGGCCACGACACTCATGGTGATCGCCACGGCGATCAAGACACCCGGAGTGAACGCGAGTCGCGCCACCGGAATCATCACGTAGCGTTGATACAACCACGCCACGATCACAGTCATGATCAGTCCGCCAATCGCACCACTCACCGTTTTTCCCGGGCTGATCGACGGCATCAACTTGCGACCGCCCACCGCACGACCCGTGAAGTACGCCCCGATGTCAGATGCCCACGTGAGTGCCAACGGGAACGCGACAACCACCGCGCCAGCGTTCTGTCCAACGGCGTAATCGAAGTACCGAAGTGCGTACGCAAAGCTGAGCAAACCACCCGTGTACGCGACACCAAACATCGTGACGGCCGCAGCGCCGAGTGGACGTTCGCTCGTCGCACGTGTGAACAGCGCCGCGGCGAGCACAACGAGCACCGCAATCGCCGGTGCCGAAAACGGCACGCGAATCAAGCCGAGATGCTCGGCGTGCACGACCAACGGCACCACCGCCGCCATGGCGATGCCGAGCGGCGCGACTGGCGTGTAGCCACCGGCGCGCGCAATACGAAACAACTCCCACGCCGCAATCGCCGAGAGTGCGCTCACCAACGTGGCGAGCGGTGCGCCGCCGTACCACAAAATGAAGAGTGCGAGTGGGGCGCCAATGAGCGAGACGATAACTCGCCGAGCCAGCTCACTCATGCGTGACGCACGCGAGCGAGCGAACGCTGGCCATGATCACTTGGCCACTTTGCCAAACCGGCGATCGCGTCCCTGAAAGTCGAGGATCGCCTCAAAGAGGGCCGTGCGATCAAAATCGGGCCACAGCACGTTCGAGATGTACAACTCGGCGTAGGCCACCTGCCACAGCATGAAGTTCGACAATCGTCGTTCACCGGATGTACGAATCAACAGATCAGGATCCGGACAATCCTGGGTGAACAATCGCGCGCGAATCGTGTCTTCGTCCACCTGCTCCGGCGTGATCAGGCCGGCCTGCACATCTTTGGCCACCAGCTGCATCGCGCGCACGAGTTCGGCGCGCCCGCCATACGAGATGAACAAGTTCAGACCGAGACGAGTGCAGTGCGCGGTTTCGGCAACCGCGCGTTCAACAGCGGCGGCGGCAGCACCGTTGAGCCGCGACAGATCGCCGTGCACGCGAATGCGCACGCCCTGTTCACGCAACTCGCGCAACTCCGACTGAATGTATTCCTCAAGCAGCGACATGAGCGCGCTGATTTCCGGCTGCGGACGCTGCCAGTTCTCCTGCGAGAACGCGAACAGCGACAGCCACTCGACTCCCGCGGCGATTGACGCTTCCACAACCGCACGCACAGCCTTCATGCCCGCGCGATGACCGAACGGCCTCGGCATGTGACGACTGCGCGCCCAACGGCCATTGCCATCCATGATGATGGCAATGTGCCTCGGCACCGGAGCGCCCTGCAGCTGTTGCAGCAGGGCGTCGGTGGAAGCGTGGGTGGCGTCAGCACTTTTGACGTCGTTGCCAGGAGTGCTGACCGCGGTGAGCGACACAGGGTTCACGGCTGATGTTGCGGGCTGGGGAAAGGAATCGCGCCGGAACGGTTTACTCAGACTTCCATCACCTCGACTTCCTTCGCCTTGACGAGACTCTCGATCTTCGCGATGAACTCGTCGTGCACCTTCTGCAAGTCTTTTTCGCCGTGCTTCTTGTCGTCTTCTGAAACGCCGTCAAGCTTTTTGATCTTGTCGCGTGCATCCGTGCGTGCGTGGCGAACAGCGACCTTGCCTTCTTCGGCCAGCTTGTGCAACACCTTCACCAGTTCCTTACGACGCTCTTCCGTCATCTGCGGCAACGGTACGCGAATCACCCCACCCTGATTCGACGGCTCAAGACCAAGATCGGAATCGCGAATTGCCTTCTCGATCACCTTGGCCTGTCCCTTATCGAACGGCTGCACCATGAGAATGCGCGGCTCTGGCGCGGATACACTCGCCACCTGATTGAGCGCCATCATGGAGCCGTACACTTCGACACGAACCGTGTCGAGCATGTTCGGCGACGCCTTGCCGGAACGAATACCGGAGAAGTCGCGCTTGGAAGCCTCAACCGCCTTTTCCATTCCGCTACGACAATCTTTCAGAATCTGGGCAACAGAGCTCATGACACGAGAGTCCCTATGCGCGTACCGCGGACCGCCGCCGCAACCGCGCCTGGTTGGTGAATGTTCAAGACGATCAGTGGAAGCGAGTTTTCCTTGCACAAGGTGATGGCCGTCTGATCCATCACACGCAACTCGCCCATCATCACGTCACGGTAACTGATGGTCTCGTACATCTTTGCATTCGGATCCTTCTTGGGATCCGCATTGTACACGCCGTCAACACTGGTGGCCTTGATGATGATGTCTGCTTTCATCTGAATCGCACGCAACACCGCGGCCGTATCGGTTGAAAAATACGGATTGCCCGTGCCCGCAGCAAAAATGACAATGCGCCCCTTTTCAAAGTGACGCATCGCACGACGGCGAATGTACGGCTCGGCGAGCTCTTCCATGCGAATCGCCGTCATCACACGCGTATCGAGTCCGCGCTTCTCCAGCACGTCCTGCAGCGCGAGCGCATTGATCACCGTACCGAGCATGCCCATGTAATCGGCCGACACACGATCCATGCCCAACGGGGCGAGCTGCGATCCGCGCACAATATTGCCGCCGCCAATCACCAACCCGAGTTGCACGCCCATCGACACGACACCAGCGATCTCTTCGGCGAAAAACGCGAGCCGGTCAAAATCAAAACCAAGCCCACGTTCACCCGCGAGCGCTTCGCCCGAGAGCTTGAGCAGCACGCGGGGGTACTTCACCGACTCGGATGTCATCACATCCGAGTCGGTTAGTTGTGGAGTATCCGCCACGAGTTATTCGACGCCGAGCTGGAAGCGCACAAAACGCGTGACCGAGAGGTCACCGCCGGCCGCTTTGCCATGCTCCTTCAGCACGTCGGCAATCGACTTGGACGGATCGCGCACCCACGCCTGCGGAAGCAGCGTGACTTCCTTGAGGTACGACTCGACCTTGCCCTTGGCGATCTTCTGAATCATCTCCTCGGGCTTGCCGGTCTGACGCGCCTGGTCTTCGGCAATGCGCATTTCACTCTCCAACTTGTCGGCCGGCACACCGTCGCGATCTACCGCGATTGGTGCAGCCGCGGCGATGTGTTCGGCAATGAACTTCGCCGCTTCCAGCGCCGCCGGATGCTTCGCGACATCGGCCGACGAGGCCGACACACCCACGAGCGTTGCGAGCTTGCCGTTGTGATGGCGGTACGCGCCAATCGCACCGTTCGCGCCCGCGTCGATGCGCGCGACACGACGCACGGCCACGGCTTCACCCGTCTTGCCGCTCACGAGCTTCACGAACTCGTCAACTGACTTGCCTTCGATGCTCGATGCGAGGAACGCGGCGGTATCTTCCGCACCCGACGTGGCCATGGCTTCAACGAGCTGATTCAGCACCGCGCCGAAGTCATCGTTACGCGCCACGAAATCTGTTTCGCAGCCGAGTTCAACGAGCACGCCAACCGTGCCTTCAGCGCGAACGTCGGAGCCGATCAGGCCCTCGGACGTGCTGCGATCGGCGCGCTTTTCGGCCTTCGCGATACCACGCTTGCGCAGCCATTCCACGGCCGCATCGATGTCGCCCGCGTTCTCTTCGAGCGCCTTCTTGCAATCCATCATTCCAGCGCCGGTACGCGCGCGAAGCGCGGCGACGTCCTTGGCGGTGATCGGTGTGCTCATATGCAGTACCCTGTCTCCTGGGCGAGTCAATCGTGATATCAAGTCGGATGGCCGCGCTGCAACGCACAGGCGCGGTGTCTGCTGCTGGAAGTATGGCGATCGCACCATGATCATGCGACACCATTCTCCCGCTTACGCGAACGCCGCCGGCAGAAGGGCCGGCGGCGTCGCACTACCAGGCCGGACGGACGGTTGCGCCCCATAAGGGCGCCCCGGGCCGCCAGCGGGCGTTACTCGTCGCCGGCTGCGCCTTCGTCTGCACCCGCGTCGTCGGCATCGCCGGCGTCCGCTCCTTCAGCGCCCGCTTCACCGCCCGTGCGCAGACGCGCAATGGCTTCGGGCTTGGCGCGACGGCGGCGCGGACGACGACGCTTGCGGTCGGCTTCCGAATCGCTCTTCGCGGCCGGCTCAGCGCCACGATCCGTGCTGTACACGTAGCTCTCCGACTCGTCTTCCTGCGGACGAGCGGGTGCTTCGCGACGCGCTTGTTCGATCGTGTCGGCAATGGCCTTCGTGATCAGCTCAACGGAACGAATCGCGTCGTCATTACCGGCGATCGGTACGGTGATCAGATCAGGATCAGCGTTCGTATCGCAGATGGAGACAATCGGGATGCCAAGCTTGTTGGCTTCCGTCACCGCGATGCGCTCCTTCTTGCTGTCCACGATGAACAGCAGGCCCGGCACGCGCGTCATGCTCTTGATGCCCTCGAGATACTTCGAGAGCTTCTCGCGCTGACGCGACATCATCAGCTGTTCCTTTTTGGTGTAGTTCGCGAGCGTGCCGTCTTCCGAGCCCGCCTCGAGGTCTTTCAGCTTGCGGACCTGCTTCTTGACCGTCTGGAAGTTGGTAAGCATACCGCCCAACCAACGCTCCGTGACGAACATGGAGTGGCAACGATCGGCTTCGTCGCGCACAATGGCGGCGAGCTGACGCTTGGTGCAGACAAAGAGTACGCTTTCGCCGCGCAGTACGACTTCACGCACCAGCTTCTGCGCGAGTTCGATCTGACGGAGCGTCTTCTGCAGGTCGATAATGTGGATGCCGTTGCGCTCGGCGAAAATGAACCGGCGCATCTTCGGATTCCAGCGGCGCGTCTGGTGTCCGAAATGGACGCCAGCGGCAAGCAGTTGTTCAAGTGACGGATTAGCCATGATGCAATACGTGTGGTTATGCGTCCGCCGTCGTCACCGTACGAAGCGACCGATCGCCCTGAAGGCATCGGCACCCGCTTCGTACTCGGACGGCGTGAGTGATAGACGTAATCGCGAAAGCGATTAACGCTTGGAGAACTGGAACTTCTTACGAGCGCCCGGCTGACCCGGCTTCTTACGCTCGACCGAGCGCGCATCGCGCGTCAGCAGACCGAGGGGACGAAGCTTGGGCTTGTTGGACTCGTCGACCTTGACGAGTGCACGCGCAATCGCGAGACGCAGCGCGCCGGACTGACCGGCCACACCGCCGCCGCTGAGCAGCGCGCGCACATCGTACTGACCGAGCGTATCCGTGGCCGTAAACGGCTGCTGGATGGACGACACGAGCGCCGGACGCGGGAAGAACTCACCGAGCTGACGACCGTTGATGTCCCACTTGCCCGAACCAGGCGTGAGGTAAATACGGCAAACGGCTTCCTTGCGGCGGCCGATGGCATGCGTGGTCGACATTACTTGGCCTCGTGCTGCGAGAAGGTCAGCGGCGTGGGCTGCTGCGCCGTGTGCGGATGTTCAGTGCTCGCGTAGACGCGCAGCTTGCGACGGACGGTGCCGCGCGACAGCGCATTCTTCGGAAGCATACCGAACACCGCCCGCTCAATCACGCGGTCCGGATGTTTGGCCAGCACCGACGCGAGCGGCGTGTGCGACTCGTGGCCCATGTAGCCGGTGTGCTTGAAGTACGTTTTCTGGGTGGCCTTGTTACCCGTGACACGGACCTTGGCGGCATTGATCACGATGACAAAGTCACCGGTATCCATGTGCGGGGTGAACATCGGCTTGTGCTTGCCGCGGAGGATCTTCGCGACCTCGGACGCCAAACGGCCGAGGACCATGCCCTCGGCGTCTACCACGTACCAACGATGGTCAAAATCCTTCGGCGTAGCGCTGTAAGTCTTCATGCGAGCATCAACAGGGGGCCGGAAACCGGTCCCAGTGGGTGGACCCCACCACGGGATCCAAGGGCAGGCAACGTACCGGTGTTGCCTTGGGGTAACCGCCAGACGCCGAGCGCACGGGCCAATAGGGCTCGTGCAGACGGTGCCTGGCAGAGTAGTCTGGTTGGGAACACGGGCGCCCGAGGCCTGCCGGGGCACCCAAAACAAGACAGACTTGTAGAATATCCAAAGACTTAGGACCTGTCAACGGACGTGAGCCGCGATTGTGGCTTGCGACGCCGCGCGCGAGGCTTCATTGTGCCCCTTTCGCCGTTTTCTCTTCTTCGGAGCCCGTTATGGGAATGATGTCCGAGTTCAAGGAATTTGCCGTCAAGGGCAACGTTATGGACCTCGCCGTGGGCGTGGTTATCGGCGCCTCCTTCAACAAAATCGTGTCTTCGCTGGTGGACGATCTGATCATGCCGGTGGTCGGGCTTGCACTCGGCGGCCGCGATTTCAAAGGACTGTTCGTGGCGCTCGACGGCGGCACGTACGCCACGATCGAGGCGGCCAAGGAGGCCGGCGTCGGCACGATCAACTACGGCAACGTCATTCAGAACGTCGTGGACTTTGCCATTGTGGCCTTCACCCTCTTCATCGTGGTGAAAGGCCTGAACCGTCTCCGCCGACAGAAGCCACCGGCTCCGGCCGCGTAACGCGGGCGCGGCAGCGCTACGAGAGCGCCGCCAGCTCTACCAGGACCGCACCTTTGTCCACGGCCGTGCCGGCGACCGCTCGCACGGCCGTGACACGTGCGGCCACCGCGGCCCGGAGCTCGTTCTCCATCTTCATGGCCTCCACCACCACGAGGCCCTGACCCGCCGCCACCTCGTCGCCTTCGGCCACCATCACGCGGACCACGAGTCCGGGCATTGGGGCGACCAACGGCGATGGACCGGCGCTGGCTCTCGACGCCGCGGCCAGATCACGAATGGCCCGTGTGCGCTCGTCGTGCGCTTCGGCGCGGAACTGCCAGCCGTCCACGTCGAGGGTGTACTCGCCGCGCGCGCCATCGCGCTTTGCCAGCACGCGATGCACCGTGTCACCGACGCGCAGCAGCCGCACCGGCGTTCCGTCAATCGATTCCAGTGTGGCGGGAACGCGTTCGCCATCTACTGACACATGCGTGCCATCGAGCTCCACCACGAGTCGTTGGCCCGCGATATCCACGATGTATTTCACAACGCCTCCGGGCGCAGGACGCACACGGTTTCCACGTGCGCAGTTTGCGGAAACATATCAAAACAGTGCACGTGCTCAACTCGCCAGCCGGTCAGCCGGGCCACATCGCGCGCGAGCGTGGCGGGATCACAACTCACATACACCAGCAATCGTGGACGATGCGGTTGTGCCACGGCGGCAGACAGCAGTTCAGTCACCGCACGGTCGACCCCGCCGCGCGGCGGATTGAGGACCACGACATCGGCGGGCAACGCGTGCGCGAGCTGTTCTTCCACCGCGCCTTGCACAGCGCGTGACGGTTCGGTGAACTGGGCTGCGGCGTACGCGCTTGCACGCACATCGCGTTCGATTGCGGTCACGCGGATGTGGGCGCCTGGTGCACCCGCTGACGGTTCGATTGCTCCGACCGCGTTCGTGAGTGCAATCGCCAGACGACCAGTGCCCGCGTACGCATCAATCACGTGCGTCGGTGATTCGCGTTGCACGAGGTCGTACACGTACGTGTGCATCAGCGCCGCCACGCCTTCGTTCACCTGCACGAAACTTGCCGCGACATCGAGCGCCGCCGCGGCATTCGCATCACGCGCGGTGTCGTCGGTCCCCTGCACCGGCTCCCAAACCAGCCGCGCCTCGCGACTTTCGGGCTTCCACCAGATGCCACGACACATGGGAAGCTGCGCGGCGAGTGTGGTGATCGTCTCGTCACGCCACATGGTGCCGCCCTCGACCACCAGCGCAATCGCCTCGTCACCCAGTCGACGCAGCGACACACGCAAATCGTCATGCACTTCGCGCCCATCGCGCCGCCGGCGCACGTTACGCTTGGCATCGTTCTCACTGCGCGCCACGTGTGCACGCACGCGAGGCAGCAGCGCAAGGTGGCGGCGCAACACATCCCATGTGTTCTGAATGTCAGCGTGCGCAATGAGACACCGCCCGATCGGCACAATCACATCGGGTGACGCGGCCGCGTGAAATCCACCGTGTCGTTTGCCGCTGTTTCCACGCACCGTAAAGCTGAGCGTGCGCCGATACGCCAAGGTGTGCTCGTCTCCCGAGATTTCGGGCCGAGCAATCGGCGTGCGCGCAATCCGCGCAAACGCGTCCACCACAAGCTGCGTTTTGGCATCGCGCTGCGCGTGTATTGACAGATGCTGCCACTGGCACCCACCGCATTGATCGCGCACAAAGTGAATGCAGGGCGCCTCGACACGATTCGGCGACGCGCGAAGCACCGCCTCAACCGCGCCGCGTGCAAAGTTCGCCTTCGCGCGAACGCGAGCACGCACCACATCACCGGTGGCGGTGCGCGGAATAAACACGGCGAGTTGATTCCACCGCGCTACACCATCGCCGCCGGCGGCGAGAGACGTCACCTCAAGCTCGACAACATCCTCGTTGCTCACAGCGTGCCCAATCGCGACTCGCTCATTCGCGACGCAAACCTTCTCGGCGCGCCACGGCTCGCCAGCTGGCGCCGTGCACTTCCGCCTGCGCGCTATCCGCGACAGTGGGTATCGCACGCTCCTGACGGTCGTGCTGCGCCGCCAGTGCGGCCGCAATCGCCGCGACGCGAATCGTCTCGTCCGGCGCGGAGCGCGTGGTCAATTCATCAAGGTGCGCTTCGAGCCACTGAATGGTCATGTCGCCACTCCGCACATCCGGATGATCCAGCAAGCGCAGGTGAAAACCACGCGATGTTTCTACACCATCAATCACCAACTCGCGCAACGCGCGTTGCATGCGCGATATCGCCAACGCCCGATTGGGGGCGTGCACGATCAGCTTGGCCAGCATCGGGTCGTAGTGCAGCCCGACTTCGCTGCCCGCTTCAATGCCGCCATCCCAGCGCACACCCGGACCGCTCGGCAGATGCAAATGCGTAATGCGACCCGTGCTCGGCAGGAATCCGTTGGCTGGATCTTCGCTGGTAATGCGACACTCAATCGCCCAACCGCGCGGCGTGAACGACTTTTGCTCAAAGGGCAGATGCTCGCCCGCCGCAATACGGAGCTGCCACTGCACCAGGTCGAGCCCCATTACCAGTTCGGTGACCGGATGCTCCACCTGAATGCGCGTATTCATCTCGAGAAAATAGAACTGGCCGTCGCGGTCGAGCAGAAACTCGCACGTGCCAGCGTTCACATACCCGGCCGCACGCGCCGCGGCGACCGCTGTTTCACCCATGCGTGCGCGCAACTCCGCTGACACTGCAGGACTAGGCGCTTCCTCGAGCATCTTCTGATGCCGCCGCTGCAAGGAGCATTCGCGTTCACCAAGATGCAGCACGTTGCCATGCATATCCGCGAGCACCTGTACTTCCACGTGACGCGGGCCGTCAATGTATTTTTCCACGTACACGGCGTCATCGCCAAACGCATTCTGCGCTTCCCGTTGTGCCGAGGCTAACGCCGACTCCAACTCCGAGGCCGCGCGCACCACGCGCATGCCTTTGCCACCACCGCCAGCGGCGGCTTTCAAGAGCACCGGATAGCCGAACGTGTTGGCAATCGCGGCTGCTTCGTTTGCATCGCGCAACGCGGTGGTGGTGCCGGGCACCACGGGCACGCCAGCGGCGATCACCAGTTGTCGCGCGGCAGTCTTGCTGCCCATGGCTTCAATGGCTTCCGCTGGAGGCCCCACAAACACGAGTCCCGCCTCACGCACGGCGCGAGCAAACCAGGCGCGCTCAGAAAGAAATCCGTAGCCCGGATGAATCGCCTCGGCGCCGGTCTTCAGCGCGACTTCGATCAGCTTGTCACCGAGCAGATAACTCTGACTCGACGGCGGCGGTCCAATGCATACCGCTTCGTCAGCTTCACGCACATGCGGCGCACGCGCGTCGGCTTCGGAGTACACGGCCACCGAGCGCACGCCGAGTTCCTGACAGGCGCGCACGACGCGCAACGCGATTTCGCCTCGATTGGCGATCAACACCTTGTTGAACATGCGCGGCTCAGAGCGGAAGATTGCCGTGCTTGCGCGGCGGATTCCGATCGCGCTTGCCCCGCAGCGTCTGCAACGCGTCAATCAACCGCGGTCGTGTGTCGCGCGGATCAATGACATCATCCACATAACCACGTGCCGCGGCGTTGTACGGATTGGCAAACTTTTCCGTGTATTCGGCAACGCGTGCGTCCATGGCTGCCGCAGGATCGTCCGCCGAGGCAATCTCCTTGCGATACAGAATATCCACGGCGCCCTTTGCACCCATCACCGCGATCTCGGCCGTGGGCCAGGCGAGATTCACATCGCCGCGAATGTGTTTGGAGCTCATCACGTCATATGCCCCACCGTACGCTTTGCGCGTGATCACGGTGAGCTTGGGCACCGTGGCTTCGCAGTACGCGTACAGCAGCTTGGCGCCGTGCTTGATAATGCCGCCGTGCTCCTGCGTTACACCGGGCAGGAATCCGGGCACGTCTTCAAACGTGATAATCGGAATATTGAAGCAGTCACAGAATCGCACAAAGCGTGCGGCCTTGAGTGACGCGTCAATATCGAGCACACCTGCGAGCACGGCTGGTTGATTGGCCACAATGCCCACGCTCTGACCGCCCAGGTGTGCGAAGCCAACCAGGATATTCGCGGCGTAGTCCGGCTGCACTTCGTAGAAGTCGCCATCGTCAACAATGCGGCGCAGCACTTCGCGCATGTCATACGGCTGATTCGGATGATCCGGCACCAGGTCGAGCAGTGCTTCATCGCGACGTGTTGCGGGATCAGTGCCTGCACCGCGCGGCGCATCGTCAACATTGTTGCTTGGAATAAAGCGGAACAGTTGGCGAATCGCGTGCAAGCTCTCGAGTTCTGAATCGTGTGCAAAATGCGCAACGCCACTTGTTGACGCATGCGTATCCGCGCCACCAAGCTGTTCCATCGTGACGTCTTCGTGTGTGACCGTCTTCACCACATTCGGCCCGGTCACGAACATGTAGCTCGTTTTGCGCACCATATAGATGAAATCGGTGATCGCCGGTGAATACACGGCCCCGCCGGCACACGGGCCGAGAATCGCCGAGATCTGCGGAATCACACCGCTCGCCATCGTGTTGCGCAAAAAGATGTCGGCATAGCCACCCAGCGACACCACGCCTTCCTGAATGCGCGCGCCGCCGGAGTCGTTGAGGCCAATAACCGGCGCGCCGTTTCGCATGGCGAGGTCCATCACTTTGCAGATCTTGCCCGCGTGCGCTTCGGACAACGAGCCGCCAAACACGGTGAAGTCCTGCGAAAAGACGTACACCAGCCGCCCGTCGATCCGGCCGTAGCCGGTGACCACACCATCGCCATAGATGGGCGCCTCGCCCTCGCCCAGTGATCGCGACGTGACGAAGCGATCGAGTTCGGTGAAGGAGCCTTCGTCGAGCAGTACGTCGAGCCGCTCGCGGGCCGACAGCTTTCCTTTGGCGTGCTGGGCCGCGAGGCGTTCAGCGCCACCGCCCTGTTCTGCGGCCACGCTTGCGGCGGCCAGCCGGTCGAGTTTCTCGCGCATTGACATAGGGCGGGAAGCTAAGCCGAGTCACGACAATCGCCTAGCGCAAAGAATCTGTTGTTGCCGGTCAAAACTTCAATACACGGGCGAGTGGCACGATCGATGCTCTTGTGGGCCATCGGCGACGAACGGTGCTGGTCTCACGCATCAGTCCGCTTGCAGGCCGAATCAGCCTTCGGAGGTTCCACAGAGGAGAAAACAGCGGAAATCTGTTTGGCACGCGACTTGCCGTCTGGGTGTGCAAGATGTCCCCGCAGTCTCTTTAATCCAGCACACCATGAAAAAGTCCTCGTTCTATCTCGCTGCCCTTGCAGCAGTTGCCGTTTCCGCACCGCTCAGCGCGCAGACTGTGTCGGCGATCGCGGGCAACGTGTCAGTAACCGACGGCCCGATTCAGAGCGCCGTACAGGTGCGTCACATGACGGGACTCAAGCTTACCGCGTACTGGGGCGGCTTCCAGCAGACCTACACGCTCGGTCAGCTCGGCGCCACCAACTATTACGGTTTCACCGGAACCGACCTGCAGCTCAGCCTGCACGGCTGGTCCGACACGTACTACGGTGCGTGGACGCTCGATAACCGTCGCAACGAAACGCTCACCCGTCTGCTGTTCGAGACGGACGAGAGCAACGTCATGTTCGACCGTTCAATCGGAAAGTTCGGACTCGGCGAGGGCACACAGGGTTCCGACATCGGTTACGACTACAACTCTGGCACATGCACGTTCCTTGGACTCGTGCTGTGCGACATCGGTGGACACGTTGAATACCGCGACGCGATTGCGCTTGGTGCCGGCAACAATCCTCTGATGGACGTGTTCCGCACGATGGACGTGACGCTCGGCAACGGCATTGGTTCGCGCTCATCGCATGACCTGTTCATGCGCTTTGATACGGATCTCACGACTACGGGATACCTCGAGCCGGTGATCATTCCGACCGAAGTTCCAGAGCCCGCTTCGATCGCCCTGATGGCTTTCGGCCTTGTTGGTCTTGGTGCCGCAGCCCGTCGTCGTCAGCGCAACGCCTGATTTGCAGGTCGCAGTCCCCGCTCGGCACGGCATGGTGTCGAGCGGTCCAGGAGAAAAGAGGCAAAAACGGGCCACTGCGATGCAGTGACCCGTTTTTGTTTTCCCTGTGGCGACATCGGGTCGCCATGTACTCCAGAACGACTCAGCTGGCCTTGTAGACGATCGGCAGCACGACTTTGCACTTCACGGCCGAACCACCGGCCTTGCCCGGCTGGAACTCAAGCTTGGCGGCGACCTTCTTGGCCGCTTCGCCGAGCTGGCTCTGCGTGGCGTCGAGCACGTTGATGCTTGACGGCACAACCTTGCCCTTCTCGTCGACAACAAACTCGATCTCGACCATGCCACCAACGCCACGACGCTTCAGCTCTTCCGGATACGAATCCTGAATGTGGCGACCCGCTTCGGCCGTCGAACGCAGCTTCGGCGCGGTCTGGAGCTCCGCGAGGGCGTACACCTTGTCGTCCTGCGCCTCGGCGGCGCTGGGTGCGAAGGCAAGCGCGGCGGCGCTGAGTGCAACCATCAGCGAAGTACGACGGACGAACGACTGCAACATGGAGAAAGCTCCTATTCTGTGAATGAGGTCAACGCGTTGAGGGCGCCACGCACATCGTTGGTTGCCGGTGAGCAACACAGCGCATCGCGCGCGGCACACACAGGCCTTTCGGCGCGAGCGCGCAGAACCTTTAGCGTTTGTCACGGGAATCGAAGCGATCATCACACGGGTGGCACAGTCGTGCTCATCGCGACGAATCGCGATGGCTCTCACTCGCTGTCCATCGCAGTCGATGGCCGATGCAAAACGCCCCCGATCCGCAGATGCGAATCGGGGGCGCGTTGTTACTTCGAGAACTTGTCTTAGAGACCGAGTTCGTCTTCCGAGCTATGCACAATCGGCGGCTCGGTCGGACGCGGCGGCTGCTCTTCCGGAATGCTCACAACCGTGAGCACGATGCGGCGGTGGATGGGATCCACCTCAAGCACGCGCGTGACGAGACGCATTCCTTCGAACGCAAAGTCGGCCGGGTTCGTGACCGTTGCATCCGGGTTCAGCTGGCTCACCGGCACGAAGCCTTCGATGTCGTTGCCGAGATCGACGACCACGCCCTTGTCCATGAGACGCACCACGGCGCCTTCGATGTCCATGCCAACCGGGAAGTTCTCACCGATGCGAAGCCACGGATCTTCCTCAGCCTGCTTGAGGCCGAGCGAGATGCGCTTGTTTTCGCTGTCGATGTTCAGGATCACCACGTCAACCGCGTCGCCCTTCTTCACCACTTCCGACGGGTGCTGAACGCGCTTGGTCCAGGACATGTCAGAGATGTGAATGAGGCCGTCGATGCCGGGTTCGATTTCCACGAACGCGCCAAACGACGTGAGGTTACGCACCTTGCCGTTGATGCGCGTGCCCACCGGGTACTTCAGGGGCAGCACAACCCACGGATCCTGTTCCGTCTGCTTCATGCCGAGCGAGATCTTCTCTTCGCTCTCGTCGACCTTGAGCACCACCGCCTCTATTGCCTCACCGATCGACACAATCTTCGACGGATGACGCACGTTGCGCGTCCAGCTCATTTCGCTGATGTGCACGAGGCCTTCGATGCCCGGCTCGAGCTCGATGAAGGCGCCGTAGTTCGTGATGGACACAACCTTACCGTTGACGCGCGTGCCCACCGGATACTTGGCGGCCACGTCCTTCCACGGATACGCCTGCAGCTGCTTGAGGCCAAGCGAAATGCGCTCGCGCTCCCAATCGATATCGAGGACCTTGATCTCGAGTTCGAGACCAATGGAGACCATTTCGCTCGGATGCGAAATGCGGCCCCACGACATGTCGGTGATATGCAGGAGGCCGTCCACGCCGCCGAGGTCGATGAACGCACCGAAGTCGGTGATGTTCTTGACGACACCCTTGCGGACCTGATCCTTGTTCAGCTCCTTCATCAACTTTTCGCGCTTGCCAGCCCGCTCGTTCTCGAGGATGACACGACGCGAGACGACGATGTTGCGGCGACGCTTGTTGAGCTTGATGATCTTGAACTCGTACGTGTGACCGAGCAGCTCGTCGATGTTTGGAACACGACGGAGCGCGATCTGCGAGCCCGGGAGGAATGCATCGACGCCCATAAGGTCGACGACCACACCACCCTTGATCTTCTTGACGAGCGTGCCCTGCACCGGCTCGTCGCTCTCGTACGCGACGCGGATCTTCTCCCAGACGCGCATGAAATCGGCTTTCTTCTTGGAAAGCACGACCGACCCTTCGGAGTCTTCCAGGTGCTCAAGAAGAACCTCAACCTCATCGCCTTCCTTGAGGTCGGGCATGTCCTTGAACTCTTCGAGCGGGATCGTGCCTTCGGACTTGAAGCCGATGTCGAGCACGACCAGGTTCTCGCGGATTTCGAGAACGCGCGCCTTGACGATCTCGCCTTCTTCGATGGAGGCGAGGGTGCCATTGTACATCTCCAGCATCGCCTCGAACTCGACAGACGTCAGTTCGTCTTCGTCGTACAGTTCGGGGCGGCGGTTGGCGAGCGGGCGCAACTGGCTCTTCTGGAGGTCACGCTTCTCGCGAGCGCTGAGGCGTTCCGGCTCGCCGTCTGCGGTCTCGTCGAGGGTTGGGGTTTCGAGTTCGGTCGTCATACTGGGGGAATTCTCCAAATCGCGGGGGATCGCTCGCCGCGCCGAGGTTCGGGGGATAGAATCACGATACGCCCCAGGTCGATTTGGGGGCGGAACGAGAGGAATTGTGAAAGCTAGCCAGTCTGGTGGCGGGGGTCAACGACCTGCCGCTGGCCGGCTGCAAAGCCGGTTCTCCACCACCTTCCGGAGTCTGCTCATGCGCTTGCCGTCCATCATGTTGCTCGGAACGCTGGGCGCTTCAGCGCTCGCGGGGCTATCCGGGGCCGAGGTCAGTGGGGAAATAGCCAGGCTTCCCTCGCAGACCGGTTGTGGCAACACAACGCCGGACGATAGTGCGGATTTCCTTGAAAGATTTCAGTACACGGTGTCTGGTCCCATCGAAAACCTTCGCACGCACTCCGGACTTCCCAACGTTCCTGCGGACAGTGTTCGCTACGGCGGTACGAACGCCCAGTGTGACACCGTCAGTGCGCGCTACAATGCCCTTCGTAGTAAGGAATCGGGATTGGACTGGAACAGCTCCCCTGTGTTGATGCTGCGCGTGGGACCAAACCGCTGGGTCGCGGATCCCAAGGTTGAGGATCAGCATCGCCAGCGGGAATGGATCATTCTCGACTCCACATTTACGATCGTCAAAATCTTTCGCACGACGAACGGCTAGCGCCCGCGCGCTTCGGCCCGCGAACGCTCAGGAAATCTTTGGAACGCTTCGACAGCTGGATACCGGCACACCAGCGGCTGAGGTGGTGGTGACCGCATCGCTCGCGGTGAATGATTCAAACGTCGGGCGCACGATCACCTGTGCGCGTGGCACGTATGTGCTGCGCGTGCCAAGCGCGCCGATTGTGCTGCGCGTGTTACGCGTGGGGCAGCAGCCGTATGAGTTGGCTCGGCTCACGCCGGAGGCGGGTGCGCGTCAGGAAGTGAGTGCGACGCTGCCTAATGTGCCCGTTCGCTTGGCCACGTTCGACGCGCGCGTTGATTCACGCTGCAGCGTCGATCCGGTGAACCGCACAGTCGGATCGTTTTCTCGCGCACTACTGCTTGAAGTTGAACACAGACTCTGTGAGCAATCCAGGGTGGCGCGGTGTGTCGTTCGAACCGGTGCGTGCGCGTCGCGGTGTTGTGCAGGTGCGCGGTACGGTGTGGCTTGATCGCGCATCGAACGAACTGCGTCGCATTGATTATGGGTACAGTGGACTTGAGCCGATGCTCGTGCGTGCAACGACGGGCGGCGTGGTCGAGTATACGAGCCTTCCCGACGGAATCTGGTTTGTACACGACTGGTCCATTCGAATGCCGATTGTGTCGCGATTCGCGCGGCAATCACGGGCATCGCAAGAGCTGGATTATTTCACGGCCGTGAATGGCATTCAGGTTACAACTGGCCAGGTGCTCGAACTGCGTGACGGCGACAATCTGCTCTTCTCGTCGGGCGTGTCTCGCGACTCTGTGACGCCGGTGAGCGTGGTGCCGCTGATTGCGCTGCGCGATACCACGAACTGCGATACAGTTTCGACGACTCTCGCGACTTCAGAGCCACCGCCTGCGCCGTTGTCGAGCGCCGATACGCTGTCCACGCTCACCGGCGTCCTCCGCGACGCGCAAGGCCAACCGATGGCCGGCGTGCTGGTTCGCGCTGCGTGGACAGAAATGGTGCTCGGCGGCGATGTGGAACTGCGCACCGGACGCTACTCACTTCGCGTGCGCGAGGTATTCACGCATACGGGAGTCGACGGCGTGTTTCACCTCTGCGACCTCCCGCGCCGGCAGACGCTCTCCGTCGTGGCGGGACCGGCGGAACGAAGCTACGCCCGCACGGAGATGCGAATCCGGTACGATCTCAGCCACGCAAAGATTGCGCTGTCGGCGCGGCTTGATCGGGTGCGGGAGTAGACTTTTGTGTTCTTCGTGCTACATATTTCCTGTATACGTAGCACGACGTTAACAAATGCCAACTCCTCATTCGCCTCCTCTCGCAGTACGGCGTGCGCTCCAGAAGCTGGGCGCCGACATTCGTGATGCGCGAAAGAGGCGGCGACTTCCCATGGCGGTGGTCGCGGATCGTGCCTTCACGTCGCGCTCCACCCTGCAGAAGGTTGAGGCGGGCGACACGAGCGTGAGCATCGGCATCTACGCGGGCGTTCTCCAAGCACTTGGCCTGCTCCACGGGCTCAGCCAGATCGCCGACATCGCAAACGACTCCGTCGGTCAATCGTTGGCCAGCGCGGCGCTGCCCAAGCATGTGCACGCCGCGCGAGTCGCGGCGCCGGACCACGATGACTGACTTTGAGGTCCACATCGACCTGGATGGCCAGACGCGCGCTATTGGTCTGGCTCGGATTATTCGCCCACGCGGGATAGAGACGATCGCCTTCGAATACGATGCCGCGTGGCTTGCGGATCCGAATCGCTTTTCGCTCGAGCCTTCGCTTTCCCTGACACGGGCCACATTTCATCCGCCGCAAGGTCGGGTAACCTTCGGTGCGATCGGTGATTCAGCGCCTGACACGTGGGGCCGTCGACTGATGCAACGTGCGGAGCGCCGGCGCGCCGAGCGCGAATCCCGGACGGTTCGCACGCTGGGCGAGAGTGACTACCTGCTCGGCGTAGCGGACGAAACGCGCCTGGGAGCGCTTCGCTTTCGACGGGCAGGCGAAACCGTCTACCAAGCGCCGCGTGACGTTGGTGTGCCCGGGCTTCTTGCACTAGGGCGGCTGCTTCAGGTTACCGAGCGTATGTTGCGGGACGAAGATTCCGATGAAGATGTACAACTGCTTCTCGCGCCGGGTTCATCGCTCGGCGGCGCGCGGCCGAAAGTGTCTGTGCTTGACCAGCACGGTTATCTGTCCATCGCCAAGTTCCCTAAAGAGACCGACGAGTACAGCCTCGAAAGATGGGAGGAGATTGCGCTGAGGCTGGCAGCTCGGGCTGGAATAACTACGCCACATCATGAACTGATTGAGGTCGCGGGCAAGCCGGTACTGTTGTCACGGCGTTTCGATCGCTCCGGTGCAGCTCGCATTCCGTTCCTGTCTGCCATGGCAATACTGGGCGCGAGAGATGGCGAGGGCGGCAGCTATCCGGAGATCGTAGACGCGATCGCGCAACACGGAGCGAACGGGAAATCTGACGCGCACGCGTTGTATCGGCGAGTTGTCTTCAACGTGCTGATCTCCAATGTGGACGACCATCTTCGCAATCATGGGTTCCTCAGGTTCGGAACAGCGGGATGGTCGCTGTCGCCCGCCTACGATCTCAACCCCGTGCCTGCTGATCTCAAGGCGCGCGTGCTCTCAACGAACATTGATCTTGACGAAAGCACCTGTTCGCTTGATCTGCTCGAGTCAGCATCCACATACTTTGGCCTTACCCTGCAACAAGCGCGCGAGATTATCAAATCTGTGGCAGGCGCCACGTCTGCCTGGCGTGACACCGCGAAGGCAACCGGTGCGCGTCCGTCCGAAATCAATCGTATGGCAAGCGCATTTGAACATGACGAGCTCACGCGTGCGTTAACACTCTGACGCACTGCGATCACTCGTCAATCGGCCGCTCAGTTGCTGCGCGTTTCACTGCTTCTGCCAAAGCGACAATGCGATCCACCTGCTCTTCCTGAGTGAGCGTGGTGGTATCAATGGTGATCGCCGACGGATCGGGGCGGCTCTGCGTGGCATCCTTCGCATCGCGCGCCACGAGCGCCTCCGTTTCTTCCGCAATCTCGGCGTCTGTTGGGCGACGTTCGAGGCGCTGCACAAGACGTCGACGCGCGCGTTCCCACGGATCGGCGATCAAGAACACTTTGAGTGATGCGTTCGGAAACACAGCGGTGCCGATATCGCGGCCGTCCACAACGACATCAGTACTTGCACCTGCGGCGCGCACTTGATCATTGACCCACACACGCACCGCAGGCATACGCGCTACGCGCGAGACTTCCTGTGTGACCGCGTGCCCGCGCAGTTCGGTGTCGGCGGTTTCGCCGTCGAGCGTTGGCACCACGGAGCGCTCGGTGAGGGCGCGCGAGATGCGCGGTGCGTGGGACAAGACAGATGCCTCGGTCCAGTGCTCTGCATCTACATCGCTTCGCACAGCCGCCGCAGTGAGCGCTCGATAGAACGCACCGGAATCTACATGTCGCACACCGAGTCGCTTGGCAACCCACTGCGCCGTGGACGACTTGCCGCTTGCGGCAGGCCCGTCGATGGCGATCACGAGGGGCGCACGATTCGCTGGGTGTACCTGGCCTGGTTCTTTTGCCTGCTCGCTGCTCTCGCCAGACGCGCGTGACACGGTGTTCGTCGACTGTTTCAGAAGCTCCCAGAAGTTCGGGAACGACACCGCCACACAATCGGGATCGTCAATGCTGATCTGATTGCCCGGCAGCGCGGCGAGAATACCAAATGCCATCGCCAGGCGATGATCACCATGCGTAACAACCGCGCCGCGCAGCGGATGCGTACCACCGCGAATGATCATGCCGTCAGGCAACTCTTCCGCGTCTACACCAATGTTGCGAAGATTCGAAACCACCGCAGTGATACGATCACTTTCCTTGACTCGCAACTCGCTGGCGTCAGTGATGCGCGTCTCGCCCTCGGCGCGCGCCGCCACACAGGCGATGAGCGGCATTTCGTCAATCGCGCGTGGCACTTCGTCACCCTGCACGCGTGTGCCACGAAGCGATCCGGGCGCCGCCACGATGGTTCCCAGCAGTTCGCCACCCACCGTGCGTTCGTCTTGCACGGTAACGCGCACGCCCATGCGCGAGAGAATATCAAACCCACCCGTACGCGTTGGATTCAAACACACATCCGGCAGCGCGAGTTCGCCGCGTGACGCAAGCCCGGCGAGCGCCACAAAAAACGCGGCCGACGACGGATCGGCAGGCACATCAACATCGGCCGCGTGCAGTGATGCATTTCCGGTGATGCTCACACCACCATCTGTCACGCTCACCGAGACACCACGCGCCGAAAGCATGTTCTCCGTGTGATCACGCGAACGCGACGGTTCGTATACGGTTGCACCAACGCCGCTCGTCACGGCCGCGAGTAAAATCGCGCTCTTGATCTGTGCGCTCGCGTGTTCACTTCGCCATTCAATCGGTGCAAGAGATGCACCGTGCACCCACATGGGCAGCCCCTCACCACGCTCCGATTCCACGCGCGCACCCATCGCCACCAGTGGGCGCGCAATGCGTTGCATGGGGCGCTTGCTCAGGCTCGCGTCACCAACAAAACGCGCCGAGATGCCCTCGCGCCCCGCCGCAATTCCGGCCGCGAGCCGCGTGGTCGTGCCGCTGTTGCCGCAATCGAGATCAGTGGCCGGTTGTATGAGTGCAGACGCTGCAACGCCGTGCACCACAAAATCTGCCGACAGCTCCGGTACACGCACGCCGAGTGCGCGCATTACGGCTGCTGACGAGTGCACATCGGCACTGGGCAATATGTATCGCACGCGCGATGCGCCCGGCGAAAATGCGGCGAACAGCAGCGCCCGGTGACTGATGGACTTGTCACCGGGAACACGCACCGTGCCGGATACTTCGAGCAGCACGACTACCGCAGCCAGGCTTCGAGCGCGGTGGCCGAATCGGTGCGGCTGTCGCGGTACTTCACAATCACAGGTGTCTGAATGGAGAGACCCTGCGCGCGCCCCCACTCCGACGTGACCTGTCGCGCACCGGGGACGACCACGGCACCGGCGGGAATCTCGAGAGGCGAATCATCGGTGCCGCGCAGCATGCGCTCCTGCACCAGATCATACACCGGTGTGCCACGCGTGAGAATCACGCCGGCGCCGAGCACAGCGCGCTCGCGCACCACCGTGCCTTCGTACACGCCGCAGTTGCCGCCAACAATCACGTCGTCTTCAATGATCACCGGCGCCGCATTCACCGGCTCAAGCACGCCACCAATTTGTGCGGCCGCACTCAAGTGCACGCGCTCGCCAATCTGCGCGCACGAACCCACGAGCGCGTGCGAATCCACCATCGTACCGGCACCAACGTACGCGCCAACGTTCACGTACATGGGCGGCATGCACACCACACCTGGCGCGAGATACGCGCCGCGCCGCACGGCCGATCCGCCGGGCACAATGCGCACCGAATGCTCGAGGCGGTATTCACGCGGCGGAAACGTGTGCTTATCAAGAAAGTGATTGATGCCGCCAGTCGCCGCACCCATTTCAACAACGCGACCGATGCGGAAACCGAGCAGGATGCCACGCTTTACCCATGGCACGGCATGCCAGCGGCCGTCCGCATCTTTGCGCGCCGCGCGCAGTTCGCCGGCTTCCAATCGCACGAGAAACGTCTCGAACGTGGCGGCCGCGTCCATTGGCAACGTGACGTTAGAGTCAAGCAGGTCCGGATGCGACAGACGCGCTTCAAGTTCGGCAAGAGAGAGGGCCATACGGGTGCTCAGGTAGACGGAACAGAGAGGTCGAGCGATGCGAGCGCGTGACGAACGTGTTGCACGGCGGACGCCACAGTGTCGTGCTTCGCGTCGCTCAGCGGTACAAGTGGCGAGCGCAATACATTCTGCATGACACCATCAGCGGCCAGCACATGTTTGACCGGCATCGGATTGGATTCGACAAAAGCGGCGTTGAAAAACGGCAGCAGCGCCCGATGAATCGCGCGTGCTCGCACAAAGTCTCCCGCACCAGAGGCGTTGACCAGTGCGACCATGGCCGCCGGAAACACGTTTGACACCACCGAGACGACGCCTTCCGCGCCAAGCGCCATCATGGGCAACGTCATGGCGTCATCGCCGGAGAGCACACCAAAGTCATCCGTGCGCAATCGCAGGATCTCATCGATCTGCGTGAGATTGCCGGACGCTTCCTTGATTGCGATAATGCGCGGATGTGAGGCCAACTCAAGCGTGGTGGCCGCCTCGATATTGCCACCCGTGCGACCCGGCACGTTGTACAGCATGATCGGGAGCGTACTGGCATCGGCAATCGCGTGAAAGTGCGCTATCAATCCGCGCTGCGGCGGCTTGTTGTACATCGGCGAGACGTGCAACAGGTGTGTCGCGCCAACATCGGCCACGGCCTTCGACATGGCGATGGCTTTGACCGTGTCATTCGAACCGGCGCCCGCGACGACAGGCACGCGTCCGTCCACGACCCTGGCCACGATCTCGACCACGCGCACATGCTCATCGTGCGTGAGCGTGGCGGCCTCGCCGGTTGATCCGCACGGGACGAGAAAGTGAATACCGGCCGCGAGCTGAGCATCCAGCAGCGATGTCAGTGCGCGCTCATCAATCGCACCGCTCGCCCTGAATGGCGTGACAAGTGCGGTGCCGCAGCCACGCAGCGGCTGGGTGGTGGTCATGTCGCGGTACCAGTAGTTGAGGCCAGACCCAGCACATCACGCATCGTGTAGATACCCGGTTCACGTTTTGCCGCGAGCCAGCGAGCAGCGGCAAGCGCACCATCGGCGAAGACGCGCCGATCGCGCGCTTCATGAGTGAGTCGCACCTGTTCGAACGGCGCGTCAAAGATGAACTCATGCGTGCCTGGCACCGAACCAACGCGCACACTGCTCACCGGAAGGGACCGTTCCAGCCCAAGCTCCGCACGTTCACGGAGTGCGATCGCCGTTCCGGATGGCGCGTCGAGTTTGGCCGTGTGATGGGTTTCCACGAGATGTGCGTCAAAGCCCTGCGCATGGCGGAACAAACGACCCGCCGTTTCGGCGAGTGCCAGCATGATCTGCACACCAGGCGCAAAGTTGGGCGACCACAACACGCGGCCGTTATGCGCCGCCGACAGCGCGGAGAGCTCAGGCACCCGTTCGTACCAACCCGTGGTACCAATTACCACGGGGACCCCCGCGTTCATGCAATGCACCGCGTTGACAAGTGCCGCATCAGGCACCGTGAACTCGATGGCGACGTCGGCGTTGCCGAGCTGCGATCGCGTCACGCCGTCTGGCCCAATGTCGGCGGCGTCGAGTCTCGCCACCACCTCGCACTCATGCGACGGCGCAAGTAACTCGAGCGCGCGGCCCATGCGACCGTAGCCGATGAGTGCAACGCGCACGATGCTCATGCGTTTGCCTCAAAGAATCCCGCGTGCAGTCGCTGCATTGCCGGAATCACCTGCGCATCATCAATCACCAACGTGAAGTTGATGCCAGTGGCGCTCAGCGACGCCATGTGCACGCTGATTGGCCCGAGCGACGCCAACGCCCCTGCAAGTGTGGCCGTGCCATCGGCGAGGCCAGCGCCAACGATTGCCACAATGCCGCGTGAACGCTCAACTGAGACGTCACCGTACACCGACAGATCGGCCACGATGTCATCTAGTCGCGCGGGATCATCAAGCGTAACGGAAATAGACACTTCGGATGTGGCGACCACGTCCACCGAGGTGCGGTGCCGTTCGAACACCTCGAACACGGATCGCAAAAAGCCATGCGCGAGCAGCATGCGCGTGGTGCGCAGTTTTACCAGCGTGGTGTTGCGCTTGCCCGCAATCGCGCGCACCGGATGACGCGGTGCGTCGAACGCGATCATTGTGCCCGTGCCTTCTGGCTTGCGCGAGTTAAAGATGAACACAGGAATGCCGCGTTGCACGGCCGGCGCAATCGTGCTCGGGTGCAAAACCTTTGCACCAAATGAGGCCAGTTCCGCCGCTTCGTCAAACCGAATGCGATCGATCAGGCGCGCCGTTGGGACCACGCGCGGATCCGCGGTGAGCATGCCGTCGACGTCAGTCCAGATCTCGATCGCTTCCGCTTCGAGTGCCGCGCCGAACAGTGCCGCGGAGTAGTCGGATCCGCCGCGACCAAGTGTGGTGGTGACGTTCGCGGAGGTTGAGCCGATAAACCCACCCAGCACCGGCACCTTGCCTAGCGCCACAATCGGACGAATGTGCTCACGAGACGCCGCCGCGATCGCGTTTACGTTGGGTGCGGCGCGGGTGAAGTGATCGTCCGTGATCATCACCGTGCGCGCGTCGACCCATTCGGCGGGCACACCGCGATGCCGGAACGCCGCGGCGACCATTTGCGACGAGAGCACTTCACCGATTGCAGCCACTGCGTCCAGCGAACGTGGCGTGACGAAGCCAAGTGTGCTGAACGCTTCTGCGAGGTGCGCCAACTCATCAAAGCCCACGCTGATTTCCGCGACGATGTCGTCGAACTCAGCGCTGTCGCCAAGCAACGCTTGCGCTTCCGCGAGATGTCTGGCGCGCAGCGCTTCCACATTGGTCACCGCGAGCAACAAATCACCCGCCGCCGCACGGCGTGCGACTTCGAGTAACTCATTGGTCACGCCAGAAAGTGCCGATACCACGACAACTGGTTCGCGATCAAGCTTGCCGTGCACAATGCGTGCGGCGCGATCAATCGCCTCCGCGTCGGCAACCGATGTGCCACCGAACTTGCAGACGATCACGAACCGACTCGCAACGCACCCGTTGCACGATCAAGCAAACCATTCGACAGCAACAGTTCAGCATTGAGCACAGAGCCGCCGGCTGCTCCACGCACCACGTTGTGCGCCATGGCGACCATGCGAAGATCCATCACGGCGTCTTCACGCACGCGGCCCACGCTGATCGTCATGCCACGACCATTGCCCGCGTCGCGCCGCGGTTGCGGACGATCAAGCTCCTCGCGAACGTCAATCGCGGGAAATGGTGCCGACGGTAGTCCCTGCACCGCGGCGTGTCCGCGCCAGTTGCGCAGAACCTCCAACGCCTCGTGTACCGTGGGCGCTGTTTCGAATCCGACGGTGAGACACACTGTGTGACCGTGTTCGACCGGCACACGATTGGCGTGCGCGCTCACCGCAATGGGCGCGGCGACGATTCGGTTGTCGCTGAATCGACCGAGCAGCTTGCCGAGTTCGCGCTCGATCTTGGGCTCTTCGTCGCCGATGTACGGAATCACGTTGCCCAGAATATCCAGCGACGGCACACCCGGATATCCCGCGCCGGAAATCGCCTGCATGGTAACGGCGACCACCTTCTGTACCGTGTACAGCTCATGCAGCGGCGCGAGTGCCGCCGCCATGACTGTCACGGCACAGTTGGCGTTGGTGACGATGGCACCGCTCCAACCGCGCACCAACTGTTGCGTGGCGAGCAGTCCGAGATGATCTCCATTCACCTCGGGAATCACGAGCGGCACATCGGCTTCCATGCGATAGTTCTTTGCGTTGGAGAGCACGAGTCTTCCGGCGCGCGCAAAATCGGCTTCCACCTCGCCAGCCACACCTGCATCGAGCGCGGAGAATACAATGGGCGACGTGATCTGCGACGGCGTACACGCTTGCACCGTGAGTTCCGCTACGTGATCCGGCAAAACGCCTTCCAGCCAACGCGCGGCGTCGCGATACGAACGGCCGGCCGAACGCTCCGACGCGGCCACCTCCGCGATGTCAAACCACGGATGCCCGGTCAGATGACGAATGAACGCCTGGCCAACAGCGCCCGTCGCGCCGAGAATCGCAACCGGAATTTTGTGAGGCGTGTTCATGTTGCGAGCAGTGCCTCCACAATGCGCACGTAGGCCGATACCGCGTCGCGCAACTCAGACACGGCAATGTGTTCGTCTGGCGTGTGCGCCACGTGAATGGAGCCGGGTCCAAACAACAATGGCGTGCCCCAACGATTCAGCAGGGGGATATCGGTGGTGAATGCGACCGGTGCCACGTCAAATCCTTCGATCGTATGAAAGCGCTGCGCCGGAATGAACGAGCCCCATTCCAACTCGGCGCGGCCCTTGGCCCAGTCTTCAAAGACCTGCTTGACCGGCGCGATGTCGCCAACGAGCCGAATCATGATTTCCGCCTCGGCGAGGCCAGGAATAACGTTCGCTTCGGTACCGGCGCGCAGTACACCAATGTTGCTCGTGGTCATGCCGAGCACCGGATCACTCGGCAGCGGCAGATCGCGCACTTGCGGCAACAGCGCGAGCAACGGATCGAGGGCACTGCTGCCAAACTCAGGGTACGCCGAATGCGCTTCGCGTCCGCGCACACGCACAATCACGCGCTGCGCGCCTTTCGCGCCGGATGCCAGCTTGCTTTCGGTGGGCTCGCCGTTCACCAGCCACTTGCTGGTGGCGGGCAACCGGTTGGCCGCGCGAGCACCCGGAGACCCCTTTTCTTCGCCGACCACAAAGAGCAGGTCAACACGCTCTTCGCCGGAGTCCGCGAGCTGCTGCGCGGCCACAAGCATAGCCGCGGCAATGCCCTTGGCGTCGCAGGCGCCGCGACCGTACAGCCGGCCGTCATCGAGCCGCGGCGCGATATAGGGCGGAACGGTATCCAGGTGCGTGGAGAGCGTGACTCCGCCCCCCGCACGGGTGGCCCAGACATTACTGCGACCGGGCTCGACTTCCTGCAGGGTGACGTTCCACCCCCGGGCAACGAGCCAGCGGCCAACCACGTCCACCGCCTCGCGTTCGCGGCCGGTGGACGAGTCGATGGAAAGCAATTCAGTGGCGAGTGCAACGACGTCTGTCATGAGGCGTAAAGTAATGCCTTGGCAAGCCTCGCAACGCCCCGAAAACTACGTGGTTTTTTCCCTCACACCGTGATCGCGAGACCGCGATAGATTCGCGACCGATATCGGCTGTCTTCCTGGTCTGGCAACGGGGCGCTGGCAAGCAACACGGCGTGGGCAAAGCGCTCCTGTTCTTCTGCCTGCTCACGGGCGTCACGCGGCTCTTCCGAGCGCACACGACGCGTGAGGTTGATCTGGTTGACCGGCACGTTGTGCACCAGACGCTCGTTCTCCACGCCGAGAGTGGCGGTGAGCGCGTGCAAGGTGGTTTTCACAAAGTTTGCCAGGGCGAACTCGGCGTGCGTTGGATGCACCGGTACGTCTGGCGACACGAGTACCAAACGCACGTCGTCAAACAACGACACTTTGCGCGCCACGCGGAAGTGATGGGTCAGGTGCTCCTCAACAAGCGACGCAAAGCCCGCCGCATCGAGCGCCGCAGACCCATCGGCATTGAAGAGTTCTCGCGGGAGTGGCTCGAACGGCGTTGATACAACAGCGGCCGGCTGTCCGCCCACACGCAGTGCCTCGTCCATGCCCGCGTCGAGATCATCACCCACCACAATGCTGTGCACCCGTTCATTGCCGAGCACAATACGGAGCAAGTCCTGGGTTTGCGCCGCCGCCTCGGGTGTGCGTGTGAGCAGCATGATGCGGCCGACATGGCTGTACTCCAGCGCCAGGCGAGCCGCGCGCGCGAGATGCGGATACAGGTAGTCGCCCACCAGCCAGATCGTTTGCTGCGCCATCCGCGCAATGCGCTCGGGCTTGGCACGGCCAAACAGTTCTCGCTCGGTGATGGTGCGCTCCTGATGCAAACCTCCCGACGGCTGGAACGTCTCTCCGGAAACAGCGCGGTCCGCGAGAAAGTACACCGTGGCAAGTGCGACCTCGAGCTCGCCCGGCATGTTGCGCAAGTGCAGCATGCTCAGCACTCCCTTGCCGATTTTGCTCGCTTCGCGCTTGATCTGATCGCGATCGATAAACGGCTCCACCGCGTCGGGAATCGCGAGGATCCACTCGTCGCCATACTGCGGTGCATCCGCCGGCAATGCGAGAAAGCGCCCGCCGAGGCGCAACCGCGCGACGAGACGCTGTGCGATGCTCCGCGTCATGAGAAAACGGCCGGAGCTGGCTTCAGTGTCGGCCGCAAGTGATTCCGCGCGAATACTCTCGGCGAGTTTGCGAAGTGCGGCTGGCGCGCTTTCGTCGGTGGCGATGGCGTCTACATCGTTGCCTTGCACAAGCGCGAGCACGTTGGTGACGAGCGCGCCGCCGCGCAGCGCATCGATGACCGCCTTGTACACTGCGTTCAGTCGACGATTCTCAAGAATGAGCTTGCCACGACGCTCGAAGAGACCGGGTTTGCCACCAACTCCGCGCAGTCGATCACCATCAACCGGACCCGGCGCAATCGCATTCACCTGAATCTCCGGCCCGACAAACCGGGCAAGATTCTCGGTAAGCGCGCGCTGACCCGCCTTGGAGACGGCGTAGTCCGCCCGATTGGGATACGGAACCGCGATGTACTTCTCGCCACCAAAATACGAAGATACGTTGAGAATGTATCCACTGCCCTGCCGCTTCATGATCGGGACAATCTTCTCGATCAACGAATAGTTCGACACGAGATTCGCGTTCAGCGTGTTTCGCCACGTTTCGACGTCCATGTCCACAACCATCTGTTCCGCGCCAGCCACGCCGGCGTTGTTGACCAGATAATCCACGCGCCCGAACGCGGCGAGTGTTTCGTCAACCGCGCGGCGCAGACTCGCCTCATCGGCGACATCAACATCGGCCACGCATTGCACGCGATCGGGCGCGTCGTAGTAGCCGATATCTTCCAGTTCGGTCACAATGCCGTCGCGCATTTCCTTGAGCTGATCAGCGCGTCGCGCCACGAGCATGACGCGCGCGCCACCAATGGCGAGCAGCCGCGCCAACTGACCACCAATACCCGCACTACCGCCCGTGATGAGCGCAACCTTGCCGAGGTGCAGCCCCATCACGTTCTCCATCCACCCGAACGACGAGCGACGTGATCCGGTGGCGCGTACGATCGACAGCGGCAGATAGAGATTCACCTGACGAATTCGACGCCGCGTGTACAGCAACCGCGCGGCCTGTCCCGCCGCGAATGGCACCTCTTCTGGCTCGCGATTCCCCCAGCGAATGATCTGGTTCGACCACTCTTCGAAACGACGCTCGCCTGATGCCTGTTGTACCTCGGTTTCATCACGCCAGACGCGACACAACTCTTCCGTCGCCGCGCGCAGTACGTCGGCGTAGTTGTTCCCCGCTCCATCGTCACCGTTCGTGACGAACGCAATGCTCGGCGGCATGCTGAGCTCGTGCTCCACATCCTTCCAGAACACCGTCAGTGCACGTGCCAGCAACATGGTGCCCGCGATTTCACCGTCAATGAACGTGGAGACGTCGCTGTCTGATGCATCCGTGAACCGACCGCGAAAGCGCCACGCGCCAAACGCCGGCATGATGATCGCCCCGTGCACGAGCGCGTCTTCATGGCGCAGCGTTTCGAAGAGGCTGTCCACCGTTTCAGGGCGCATGCGATCCAGCAGTACCGGGCGAATGCGTTCGTCTCCCGGATTGGCGCCGAGCGCTTCCTGCGCCGCCTGCACGCCTTCCTCGGAGCCGAGTCCGAGTACGACTTCGGCACCACAACCGGCCTGCACGCGTGCCACGGTGAGCGCGTCCTTGACCTGATCACCAGCGGCCAGCAAGACGCGCACGCCGGACCCATCGACAGTCCGCAGTTCAGGACGTGAGACCCATGTACTGCGAGACTCCTGACGCACGCGCATGCCGTGCGTGACTTCGAAATTGTGCCCGTTGTACGCCGCGGATTCGTCAGACGACAGGAACACGATCGTGTTCGCAACGTCTTCAACGCTCGGGAACGTTCGCTCCGGTGGTTCGCCATTCACCGAGCGCGCGAGTGTCATGAGATCGAAGTTTTCTCGCGCGGTGGTGCCGTCCTCCGCATGACGCAACTTGTCCATGGCTGAGAACACCGTGCGAATTCGCTCCGAGCGAATCGGCCCAGGGAAGACGGTATTCACGCGAATGCCGAGTGGTCCAACCTCGGCCGCGAGCTGCTTGGAGAAGCTGTTCAGGGCCGCCTTGGGCACAACGTACGCCGAGCGTCCGTAGTACTGCGTGCGAGAGAAGATGGTGGAGACGTTGATGATGGTGCTGCCAGGCTTCATGTGCGGCACGCAGGCACGCACGAGATTCCACGCAATGCCAAACAAATTGCGCGCCGCCGCGCTCACCGTTTCCTTCTCGTGCACACCAACTTCGGCCAGCGCTTCAAGCTCACCGGCGGTGAACGGTACATCGCGCAGTCGACACTTTGGTCCAGCCGAACCCGCGTTGTTCACGAGTACATCGATGCGTCCCGCTTTGGCCATCACCTGCTCAACGCCGACACGCACCTGTCCAGGCTCGGCGCCGTCCATTACCACCGTGAGTATTCGCGTGGCCGGTACGTGCAACTCTTCACGCAGCGCGGCCTTCGCGGCGTCGAGGCGTGCCTGATCCCGGCCGCTCATGACAAGCGTTGCGCCTTCTCGCAGTAGCTGCCGTGAAATCTGCGTTCCGATGTTGCCGGCGGCACCGGTGAGCAGCACGACTCTTCCCGCCAGTCGACCGCGTGGCGCTCGGCGTCGGTCAGCGGCCGTTGCTGTGGTGTCGCTCATACGTTGGCGCTCCCTGAGGCCCACGCCTCGTACAGTTCATCGCGCGATCGTAGTCCGGTCGCGGGCAACGCGTGATTCACCACGTATGTCGCACCCGTGTGGCGATTCTCCCACATGGCCTGATGCGCTTCCGGCAAGTCATTCCACGGCACTACCGTCGGTGCCGTAACGTCGAGTTGACCTGCGGCGAGCATCTGATTCATGCGGACAACCTCGTAGGCGTTGCAGAGATGAGTGCCGAGAATGCTGCACGTGGGGAGCAGAATGCGTCGCTGACGCATCCAGACTTGTGGGGCGTAAAAACTGTATCGCTTGTGGTGCATGTCTTCTGCGTACACAATGCGGCCACTGAACGGTTGCACCAATGCGGTGGACGCGGCGAGGGCATCGTGTGCCGCACGTTCGAAGATCAGGTCGGGCGCACCACGCGGATTGTCGGAGGAACGCAGCAGTTTGCCCACGGCCTGGCCAAGCGGCTTGATCGTGCGCTCCTGAAATGCGCGCACTGCTTCCTTGAATGCGATGGAGTCGCGTCGAACATCTGGCAGCGGCGGCATCGTACTCGGCCAATCGAACTCCATACTCGCGCGGCGGCGCAGTTCATCAAGCGCGACGACGCCAGCGAGTTGATCGCCAAAGCCAAGCGAACGCACAAACTCGCGTTGCGCGTCGGTGTAACACACTACCGCAATGCGTGCGCGTCGTGCGGCCGCAGCCTCAATGGCTTCAATGCCGATGGCGTCGACCAATGCGTCAGCGGCGAGCCCAGGTCCGTAGTACACGAGCACGGCTTCACCGGCCACAAGGCCAGCGCGTTCGTACATCGTGTTCACACTCACTGCGCCTGGCTTGCCCGCAAAGGTGAAATGGTAGCCGGTAGACGCTCCGTAGAAGGCAAGGGAGCCGCCGTCGGCCAGCAGTTGCACGCTGCGCGGAAACGACTGTTCACCGGCGTGCGAGACAACGTAGTCTGCGAGCTTTCCATCGTGTTGCGCGCGGAACGCTTCGAGCAACGGTTGTCCGGCGGCTTCCCACCTGGCGATCGACGCGGCGTCGCCGGGTACCATCGTGAAGCAGTCCGAAATGCCTGCGCTTCGGCGGTTGATCGCGCCCGTTGCACCGAAGGACTTCACGGTGTGTGCACGGTCTTCGCTCGAGACGAGTCCGGTGACCTTCAGACCATGCGCGACGGCGGTCTTGAGCGCTTCAAGCCCGGTGCCCGTGGCCGCACCTTCGACGAACATCGTGCGGCCGCCAGTGATTTGCAGCGTGGTAAACAGCGCACGAATGATGGTGCCGAGATTCAAGATGTACGAACCGGCTGCTTCCAACGTGACATCGGGCGGCAGCGGATGACACTGCGGCGCCTGCACCAACAGAAACTGTTGGTGACTGCCTTCAAACGTTTCGTAGCCCTGAATGCGGAAGTCAGCCGACATTGGATCACGACCGGCGAGCGGTGACAGCAAACTGCTCTGCCCCGAGTAGATCGTGACAAGATCGCCAACACGCACGCGTCCTTCGGCTTTCACCGCGTCGCCGATTGATGCCACCAGTCCAACGCCGCCGGAACCGGTGACTTGTACATCACGATCGTGGGAATCAAACGGCGACACGGGAATGCCCGTAATCGCCCAGATGTCGTTGAAGTTCACTTCAGACGCGAGGACGTAGAGCAGCACGTCATTCGGACCCGGTGTTTCTACCGGCACAACCACCTGCTGTTCAACCTGGGCCGGCTCACCATGTCGCGGTGCGCCAGTGTGCGGGTCTTTGATGACACCAAGACCGTACTGCCAGGTGGGAATGGCGGTGAGCCCCGGGAAGAACGGGGCACCAACCGGTAACAAGTCCCCTCGGGCGGCGAGTTCGGCTTCCTGGGCCGCATCAACAATCGCACCGCGTCGCACGGGGAGCGGCGCACTGGCGCGATCGAAGAACGCGCGAATGCCTGCCTTGCCTGCTTCAGGATCGACCACCGCGGATGCAAACAGCTTCGCTTCATGTGCGAGGCCGGAGACCAGCCCTTCACGCCATCCCGTTTCGACGGCATCAAGCACGCGCGCAACATGCGCAGCGCGACCGACACGTTCGGCTTGCTCCAGCAACCGCACCACAGGTGGCAACGCGAACGCCTGGCGCACATCAAGCGCGCCAGGCTTCTCCCACGCTTCGCGTCGTTCGCGTACGTGGCGAAATGCCTTGCCAAGTTTGCTCTGTTCGCGGTCGGCGATGTAGTCACGCACGAGGGCCGATGCATGCGCCACGACATCCTGCGCATCGGTAACCACTTCGTCGACGACACCAATGTCTGCGGCCTCGCGCGCGGTGATGGTGCGCCCGCCCACGAGCATCTCCACTGCCTGGACAACGCCTTCCATTCCATCACGATCAGCGAGTAACCGTGTGAGTCGCTGCGTGCCGCCGTAACCAGGCAGCAGATTCAAACGAATCTCCGGCTGTCCGAACAGTGCTTTCTGTTCCGCGATCCGAACATGACACGCGAGGGCGAACTCCATACCGCCACCGAGCGCCACACCATTGATCGCGGCAATGCACGGCTTGTTCATGCGCTCAATCGTGCGGAACGCGAGATGGGCCACGTTTGGCAGCGTGACCGCTTCCTCAACGGTGTGCACATCTTCGAGCAGCTGACGAATGTCAGCGCCAGCCACAAAAGACGATGTGCCTTCGCCGGTGAAAACAACGGCGGCCACGTCTTTGCGACGCGACAAATGTTCAACCACAGTGACCAGCTCATCCAGCGCGCGTTCGTTCAGCGCGTTCACAGGTGCATTCGTGACCGTCACAAGCGCCATACGAACGGACTCGCCATGTACCTGCGCCACCGTGTGGTACTGCACACGGAAGTAGCGACCGTGTTCAAGAATGCGCTGCGACTCGCGAACACGCTGACGCGCTTTCCATTCACCAATCACGCGTTGCAGCGCGGGCACACACTCCGGATTGCGCAGCGTGCTCAGGTCACCCTGTGGCTGATCCTCCACGAGCGCGCGAAGCAGTCGGCGCACATACTTGCCGCTGCGCGTTTCCGGGAACGCGGACACTTCAAGGAAATCTTCGGGCACCGCTACAGCGCCCTTTTCCTGACGCACAAGTTCGATGAGGCGGCGACGATCATCCGCCGTGAGTCGACGCCCCGGGGCGATCGTGACGAACGCGAGCGGTGTAAGGCCTTTCTCGCGATGCGGCGCGCCAACAACAATCACATTGCCGATTGGCGAATCGGCGTTGAGTTGTTTGTCGCGCAGAATGGCGCCTTCAATCTCCTCTGTGCCCATGCGATGACCGGACACATTAATCACGTCATCACTTCGTCCGTGCAGTGAGAACCCGCCGTCGGGATAGCGCACCGCGAAATCACCTTGTGTGTACGCCCAGCGGCCCTGCCACCGGCTCCAGTATGTGGCGCGATACCGATCAATGTCACCGCGCCAACTGGAAGATACCGAGTGGCCGTCCACCGTGAACGACCCAACGTCGCCCCAGATGGTGCGCGCGAGATACGGGTACGGCGCCGTGATCACGACTTCGCCCTTCTCGCCTTCATCAGCCACACGCGGCGCGAAGCGACCATCTGCATCTGGCACGCCGTCGGCCAGCCACACATCACCCATCACCCACGGCAGCGGATACGTGTGTGCGTCGGCACGCAGCGGAAAATCGCCGTTGCCAAAAAAGTGCGTCCACACAATGCCGCCATGTTCCGTGGCCCAGTACGAGTTGATGTACCAGGGCGTGAGCAGCGACATGCCAAACTCTTGCACCGTTGGCGATGTGGGTTCGGCGCAGAACGTGGCGACACGCAATGACGAGACATCATAGCGCTGCACATCTTCGGCGTTTTGCGGATCCTGCATCACGCTCTTGAGGAACGTGACACCCGCCTTGAAGATGCGCACGTTGTACCGTTCAATGATCGATGCAAACCGGCCGGCCGACGGAAACACCGGCGCGCCTTCCGCGAGCACGCTCGTGGTGCGCGTGGTCAGTGCGGCCGAAATCATGTAGCTCTGTCCGGTAATCCATCCCGGATCTGCCACCACATACATCACATCGCCGGGCTGTGCATCAAACGCGATGCGCATGGTGTGTGCAATACCGGCGGTCCATCCACCGTGCACGTGCACGACACCCTTGGGCTTGCCAGTAGAGCCTGACGTGTAGATGAAGAACAGCGGGAACTCGCTGTCCACCGGAACCGGAGGCACCACCGACCACACCACACGAACCAGATCGGTGTCGGACAGTTCACGCAGTTCCGCTTCGGTGGACACGCGATGTCCGAGCGCGCGCGCCGCCTCAAGCAACGCGGCGCTGGCGGGCGCGAGCAGTTCGTCTTCCCACACATCACGCCCCGCACGCCACGGCACATCGGCTTGCGCGGTGTACTTCACCACCACGACGCGCTCAACCGCCGAACCGGCGTCGACCAGTGCCCGCGCGACCGCCGTGCGCACTCGGCTCGCATCAGACGCGTTGAGCGCGCCAGACTCCGTGAGCGAGAGCAACGCGCGACCCACACCGCGCATTGCATCACGCCGTTCCACGGTAATTTCGCCAGCCACGGCCTCGGCCGCACTGCGCGCAATCAGTTCAACCTGCGCGGCGTCAAGTGAGAGCGCGCCGAGCGCGTCACGCACGACGTGCACGGCACGATCCGCCGCGATGTACTGATCGAGCGCGGGATCGGTGTAGGCCGCCTTGAATGGAATGATCTGCGCGTTGCGCCATCCGCCATCGGCGGTAATCACAACGCGCGCGCCCGCGTCATGAATGCGGTCGGCGAGCGTTTTGTCCGAGAAGCCACCGAAGACGGGCGTATACAGAATGCCGAGTCGCTTTGCTGCTTCAGTCCACGCAATCTGCTGCGGAATGTTGGGCAGGTTGAGCGCGATGCGATCGCCCGTCTTCAAACCAAGTGCGCGCAACGCGAGCGCTGCTTTCGCGACATCGACGAGCAGTCCCTTGCGCGAGATGGGATACGACACCACAGGTGCGCCGCGTCCGTTGTCGCGTGACTGATCCCAGCGATCGCCTTCGACGAGAAAGGCAGGCTCTTCACCATGGCCGGCGAGTACGTGGCGATCAACCTCGTTGAAGCCCGCGTTCGTGAGCGCGCCTTCGAACCAGCGGTACCACGGCGCGTCATCGTCGTTCAACGCGCGCGTCCACGGTCGCCACGCCGCGTCTCGCGACGGAGCGACAGGCTGCAAGGTGTGAGCGTCCCAGCCAGACCACACGCCGGTGTGTTCATCGTGTGTGATCCACGCACCATGTTCGCCCAGGGAGGCGTCGAACCAATGCAGCGTGTGTGCTGCAATGTCGCCATGATAGCGACCGGGATCGGCCTCGCACGCCGCACGTGCGGCCTCCCAGTCTTCCCGTGTGCGCAACGCGTTGCGCAGAGGCTCAGGCGGAGTTACCGCCGCGAGCCCAATCGTCTCCCCAGAAGCAGCCACCCCATCCCCTTGCCATGACGTGAACGCGCACCTGAGCCACGTTGTGGCTCAGTGAGGAGCAGCGCAAGATCAATGCCGTAACAACGCTGGATCAGCGCAATGCGCGTGCGATATGTTCAACAAGTCCGTCATCGGATAACGCGTCCGCCCAATCCTCTGCCAGCAACACAATGGCTCGATCGGCGCCGGAGTTGCATTCGACGGCAACGGGCGGGGGTTGAATCGTGGTCGCGGCCGCCACAAAATCGGCGGGGACCTCCGGCAGCTCGAGACAAATCCAGTTGATGCCCTGAGAGTCACGAACGGTACGCAAGCCGGTCTCCTACGTGGTGATGAGTGCCCGAAGCGGGACTCGAACCCGCATGTCCTTGCGGACAGGGGCTTTTAAGGCCCCCGCGTCTACCGGTTTCGCCATCCGGGCCACCGAAAACGCGAAAGGAGCGGTGATGCACCGCTCCCCTTCCCGAAACTACAAACAACATACAGAGCGGGAAACGGGACTCGAACCCGCGACCCCAACCTTGGCAAGGTTGTGCTCTACCAACTGAGCTATTCCCGCGTGCTCCCAACTTAAACCCGGCCAGCGCTCGGTTACAAGCGCCGACCGCGCTTCTGTCAGGTGATTGTGATTATTCGTGCAAGCCGAGTGCGTGCGACGCGTACCACACCGTTGACGCGAGCAAGCCGGCCAGCGCCGCATCTCCGCCATCGGCCACGCCGCGTCCATCACTATCCACCACCGACGCGGCGATCCCCTGATCGAGCGGTGCACGACGCAGCCATTGGAGCACCGCGTTTCCATCGGGGCCGAGCAAGCGCGCGATCTGACGCAAGAGCCCGCCATCATCCGGCGCAACCGCGCGCACCGACCGGCGGAACAACGAGTCATCTCGATCAAGTGCGTCATACAGCGGCAACCACAGCACGGACGCAGCCGGATCATCCACCTGGTCCGCACCACCGGCGAGATCGATCGCCGCCGCGAGATGCGCTTTTCCACCACGATCCTGCGCGAAGTGGCGCTGCATGGCCGCACGCACAGCCGCGGGGTCTTCTACGTCGCGCGCGGCCTCTTCATCGAGTGTGCGCCGCAGCACATCAAGCGCGGCGGCAACCACGGCGTTGCCGTGCAGCGTGAACGGAAACCGCACGGGTTGTCCACTGGGACTCACTTCAGTGGAGTACAGCGGCAGGCGCTCATCGCGACGTGCAACCAGATCATCGTTCGCGACATACAGCGTGTCAGCAACTACCGGCTCTTCGACAATTTGATCATCGTCGGACGCCCGAATGTAGCGGTCAACTGCAATGGGATACGCCGCCGCGCCTTCAATCGCAAACCCAGGCTCGAACAGCGTGCCATCGAGATAGTGCACACCCTGCCCCGGCGCGTACCCATGCAGTTCACAGGTGCGCACCAGCAGCTCGCGTGCAAGCGCGTGATCGGCCAGTTGGACAGCGCTCAACGTCCACATCAGCGCTTCCCAGTCACGTACCGTAGCGCCGAGACTGTGCCATGGTGCTCGCGTGCGCACGAGGTAATAGTGCGCGTCGTCGAGTCCGCGCCCGACGCCGTAGAAATAGCTGAACAGCAGGTTGCGATTCACAAGCCGGTCAATGGCGTCCTGGCCCGTGGTCTGCTCCAACTGCTGCAAGGCTTCGCGTGTCGCACCGAGCAACGTGCGCCAGCCACGGCGTCGCAGCACACCGACCGTTGCGCACGCACCATCACGCTCCGGACCGACGGCAAGATAAAACGCGCACGGCACGGACTGTCCCGCTTCCACGGTGAGCGTGCGACGCACCGCAAATGCAATACGACCATTCACCTCGTCGCCAATCTCGCGCACCGCTTCACCGTCGGCACCAATCGCAACCGCCACCATGCCCGGTACGGCCGCGCCTTCGAGGATGATCGTATCGTTGTGCCCGAGGACTACACGATGTGCGTCGTCAAAGTCGCGCGGTGTGCGCACGCGCTGCTGTCGGTGACCGAGCACCCCTTCGAGTGCGAGCTCCACGCGGTGCGTATTCGAACCACGATTCTCGATCGTGATCGCGTACACGGCGCCCGCCATGTCGGCATCGCGACCGTACGGCGCAAACACGGTGCCGCGCAGCAACAGCGAGCCAAGCGTACAGGTGAAGGTCGGAAGCCAGCCAACGGCGCGTTCCCAGGCGATGCCCTCGCTGGCCAGTTCTCTCACCTCACCGTCAACACGTATCACGGGTTTGAGCAGCGGCTCGCCTTCACCTTCCACAAAACCTCGGCTACCGGCGAACTCCACAGCAGCGCGTGCACCGCGGTGCAACACGCCAAGGGCGTAGATCGCACCATTGGCCGGGTGAATGCACGGGAGCGACAGCCAATGGTTGCCCGTGGTCTGCCACGGCACGGACGGAATGGAGCGAGGAGACTCGGACACGGAACCCTTGGGGAGGCAGGACGCTATCAGCACGCGTACCCGTCGCGTTGACGGGCTTGGACGATCGGGCTAATCTAGCCGGTTGCCCCCGTGATGCCGGACACCTGGCGCACGGCTCGTTCTGCCTCCTGTGCGCTCAACCCGACTTCTTCTGACTCGTCGCCCTGAAACTCGCGCCGCTGCCCGATCGCGTGCGGTGATTCCCGCTGTGTTGCTGGCTGGTGTGATCGCGCTGACGGCGGTTCCCCGTCTTTCGGCGCAGCCCGTGGCCGGCCTTGGTGAAGACGCGATCCCGATTCCAGCCCGCGGCTTGCGCGTCAACGTTGGCGTTTCCTGGGATCAGTGGGATCGCCGCCTCTTCCCGGACGGCACGAGGTCGCCGCTGCTGGACGGGCTCGCGACCTCGTCCCTCGGTGTGAATCAGTTGCCGTCGCTGGCCCCCGCGCAGAACGGCATTCGCGCGCTGTCCGGACTGCCCACCTTCGATCTGTCACTGGGAGCACTCGAAGCCAGTGGCGCCGTGCGTCGCACTACGACCACGCTGCAGGCCGACTTCGGCGTTACGCGGCGTATCAGCGTTGGTGTGCGCGTCCCGTATGTGGAAGTCACGCACAACGCGAATCTGGTGCTGAACCGGAATGGCACAGGCGCGAACGTCGGTCAGAATCCCGGCATTCTGTCCCCGTCTGTGTACACGGCCAACAGCAGCATCTTTGTACAACTCGGCAACGAACGCACGCGACTGCTCGACCTGATTTCGAGCTGCGCCGCCTCCACGGCGGGCGCAGAGTGTGACGCTATTCGCGCCGATCCCGCCGCTGCGCAGGCGCTCGCCGCACGGGTCGCATCATTTCGTGCGGCGTGGGGCGCTGTCTACGGCAATGATCAGGACGTTGGTTCGCCGCTCGTGCCTGTGCAGGGCGGCGCGGTGCACAATGCAGTGGCTGAATCACTCGATGACATTCGCGAAGGATTCACACGGTTCCTGAGCACGACCACGCTGCCGCCGATCGGCCCGAGCGGTGCCGTGCTCGTGTACGGCACCAACGGATTGCAGCGGATCGCGCAGGACCCGGCATTCGGCGTGGAAGCGGACACGTTGGCCGCCGCCTTCCGCGCCGGCATGGGCGACGTTGACGTTGAAGCACGCGTGTTGCTGTACGACACGTGGAAAGGCGATCAGGCGGCGCGCCTTTCAACACGACGCTCGGGCATCCGTGTACTGGGCTCGGCCGGCTGGCGCTTTGGTACGGCCAGCAGCGCGCAAGCGAACGAAGCCTTCGCACTGGCCACCGGTGATGGTGTAAATGCGTTGCTGCTGCGCGCCACGACCGATCTGGTGTGGAGAAATCGTGCGTGGGTCTCAGCCACCGTTCGTAGCACCACGCCGCTGGCGGACAATGCGGTGGTGCGAGTGCCGGGCGCAGGTTTACCAGAGTTTTTCTTTCTGAGCACACCGCAGGCGGTGTCACGCACACTGGGACAGCGCGTCGATCTTGAGGTGGCGCCGCGTCTGAATCTGAGCGACAAATTTGGTGTGTCGGCGACGTGGCTGTATCGCTCGTTCGGTGCGGATCGCTACGAGCCGGTTGATGGCGACGCGTTTGAGACGGGTTCGGGCTCGGCGCAGTTCGGCGCGATCGGATTTACGTATTCCACCCTGGCCGCCTTCGCGCGCGGGCAGTCCAAGTTCGCGCTGGAAGTATTGTTCGCGCACGAAGTCGCCTTGTCGGCGAGTGAGTCGCCTATCCCTTCGCTCGCGCGCGACCGCCTCGAGTTGCGGATTTTCCGCGGGTTTCCGAAACGCTAGTAACGGATTGCCCACGCGTGAGCAGCTCGCGCGCGTGGGCGCGGCTGACCTCGCGGTCGGCATCGCCACTGAGCATGCGCGCGAGTTCGAGCACACGCGCTTCGTCCACCACCACCTGTGTGTCAGCGGTGGTAAGGCCTTCCGCTCCCGCTGCATTGGTGTCTTTGCGCACGACCACGTGATGATGCGCGCAGGCGGCGATTTGCGCGAGATGCGAAATGGCCAGCACCTGGTGATGTGCCGCCACGCCACGCATGAGTGCACCAACCTGCCACGCGACGGTACCGCCCACACCGGCGTCCACTTCATCGAACACCAACGTTGGTACGCGTTGCAGGCGCGCTAACACCGTGCTGAGCGCGAGCATGACACGCGCCAGCTCTCCACCAGACGCGACACGGTCAAGCGGCCCCGCCACAAGTCCGGCGTTCAACGACGCCACAAACAACACCGATTCGTTGCCGTTGGCGCCCGGCTCACTCAGTGCTGACAAACGCACATCAAACGTGCCACTCGTCATGCCGAGTTCGGGGAGCAGCGCGGTGACCGCCGCGGCCAGTTGCGACGAACCCGCTGTGCGTTTGGCCGACAGTGCCGCTGCGGCGTGCGACCGATCCGCAAGCGCGCGCTCGAGCGCCACTTGCAGCGTGTTGTGCGCAGACTCCGCGTCATCAACCAGTGCGAGCTCTTCACGAGCGGTAGCCGCGGCCTGCATGACATCCTGCAGCGACGGTCCGTACTTGCGTAACAGTTGATGAATCACCGCTCGTCGCGCATCGAGCTCACGCAGACGCGCCGGATCAGCGTCGATACCATCGGCGTATTCCGCGAGCTCGCGCGCCAGCTCTTCCGCCGCAAAGAAGGCCGAATCAAAAACAGCGGAGAGGCGATCAAGCGACGGGTCGATTCGCTGCAATGCGGCCAACTGACGACGCACCGCGCCGAGGTGTTCCGTAACGGAATCTTCTGCGTCCTGCAGTCGCTGCGACGCGCCGGCCGCGAGCGCACGCAGCTCCTCCGCGTTGGCGAGCCGACGATGCTCGACTTCGACACGCTCATCGTCGCCGTCCCGAAGATTAGCCGCGTCGATTTCCTGCACGAGAAAGCGCAGGTAGTCGGCGCGCTGTGCTGCGTTGGCGCGCTTGCTCTCCAGCTCGTTTAACGCGGCCTTGGCCTGCAACACACGCGTGTGCGCCTGCGCCACCATTGCCGCATCGTCTTCTGCGCCGGCGTACGCGTCAAGCAACGCGCGCTGCGCCGCCGGATCAAGCAGCTGTTGTGCTTCGTGCTGGCCGTGCACCGCCACGAGTTGCGCACCAAGTTCACGCAGCACCGCAATCGTGACCGGCGAGCCGTTCACCCACGCGCGCGAGCGCCCGGCCGCTGACACCTCGCGTTTGAGAATGAGCACATCGTCTTCACACTCGACACCGCGCGCGTCGAGCCACTCGCGCAAATCATGGCGCGTGCCCGCATCGAACGTGGCCTCCACAACGGCGCGATCCGCACCCGCACGAATGCGATCAGGCGCGGCTCGCTCGCCGAGCAGCAGCCCCAATGCGCCAACGATCAGTGACTTTCCCGCGCCCGTCTCACCAGTGAGCACATTGAGCCCTGCAGTGAGTGGCAACGTGACCGATTCAATTACGGCCACATTGCGCAGGCGAAGCTCGAGGAGCACGCCGCCCGAACCGTCAGACCGGCGCGATAATGCCGTCGCGCTCGCTGAGCCCACCCCAGCCAAGCTTGTGACGGAGGCGGACGAAGAACGAGGTGCCAGGGAAGCGGACAATGCGGACCGGTGTTGAGGCTCGGCGAATGATCAACGTTTCACCAGCCGTGAAGGTAGTACCGACTTGTCCATCGACCGTCACCAAAAGTCCTTCCGGGCCATCTTCCGCTTGCACCTTCACTTCGACGTCGGGCGGCAACACGAGCGGACGCATCGCCAGCGTGTGCGGCGAGACCGGTGTCACGATAATCGATTCAACGGTTGGCACCACAACTGGACCGCCCGCCGACAGGCTATAGCCAGTGGAGCCGGTGGGCGTGGAAATGACCACGCCGTCTGCGCCGAGTGCACCAATAGGTTCGCCGTCCACATGCACACCGAACCGCACTACGCGCGCGAATCCGCCTTTGTGCAACACCACATCGTTCAGGCAGCGCCAGTGTCCGCGCGGTTCGCCGTTTAAACCAAATGCCTTTGCATCCAGCGTCATGCGTTGCTCGGCCATGTACTCACCGCGCGCCCAACGACGCAACGCATCGTCAAACTCATCGCCGCCGCACGATGTGAGAAATCCGAGACGTCCGAGATTCACCCCGAGAATCGGGATGTCACGGCCCGCGAGATACCGCGCACCGCGAAGCAGTGTGCCATCACCACCAAGCGTGAGCAACAGGTCCAACGATTCCGGTCCCTCGAGCGCTTCGCCCTGCTCGGCGATTTCGTAGAGTTCTTCTTCAAACGCGAGCGTCACGCCAAGCACAGGCGCCAGATCCAGCAGCGACCCGAGCACGCCGGGAAGGCCGGCGTATCCACGATGACCAATGACGCCGACGCGCATCAGCCGGCGACGGCTTCGGATTCGTGCAGCGCGCGAACGCGATCCATGATGCCCTGCACGTCGAGCCCGCACTGCGCCAACTGACGTGCACGCGACGCCGCGTACACAATGCGATCCGGCACACCGTGCACCGACACACGCACGTTTGGTGCAAGGCGACCAATCGTGGCGCTCATGAACGCACCGAACCCGTTGATCACGGTGCCCTCTTCCAGCGTCAGCACCTGCGTGTGATCCGAGAGAATCGCGTTCAGCGTGACTTCGTCGTACGGCTTGAGGTAGCGGCAATTCACAACCGTGATATCAAGGCCGTCTGCGGCCAGCTGTTCGGCGGCCGCCAACGCTTGATTCACCATGGTGCCCACGGCGAGGATTGCGAAGTCCCGTCCTTTGCGTGGTACTTCCCACGTGGCGTACGGCACTGCTGCAATGTCACGCATCGCAGCCGGTACATCAGGCGATGTATCGCGCGGATAGCGCAAGCAGAACGGACCGTTGTGCTCAATACCGGCACGCAGCAGGCCCAGCATTTCCGTGCCGGTGGACGGCGCGGTGACTGTCATGCCAGGCACCGCCAGCATGTACGCAATGTCATACAAGCCCGCATGTGTTTCGCCGTCTTCACCAACCAGACCCGCACGATCCATGCAGAAGGTGACCGGCAAATGCTGAATCGCCACATCGTGCACAATGTTGTCGTAACCACGCTGCAAGAACGTGGAGTAGATCGCGACGACCGGCTTGATATCCTGCGTGGCGAGTCCCGCCGCGAACGTGACGGCGTGTCCCTCGGCAATTCCGACGTCGAAGAAACGCGCCGGATACGTTTTGCCGAATGCACCCGTGCCGGTTCCGCTCGGCATGGCAGCGGTGATCACGGCCATGCGCTGCTTCTCTTCACCGAGTTCAACGAGGCCTTTGCCAAACACGGCCGTCCAGTTCGGGTTACCGGCCACGGCAACGGCGCGCTGCTTGCCCGTGCTCGGATCGTGACCGGGCGGCAACGCGTGCCACTTCTCGCCATTTTCGCCGGCGGGAAATCCTTTGCCCTTCTGGGTGATCACGTGCACGAGACGCGGACCCTTGAAGTCACGCACGGCGCTCAGTGTTTCGATGAGCGCGTCCATGTCGTGTCCATCGACCGGACCGAAGTAACGGAAGCCAAGCTCTTCGAACAGCACGCCAGGTGTGAGGAACGACTTCATGCTCTCTTCCCACTTGCGCACCAGCGTGCTCAGGCCGGCAAGCGGTCCCGGCGCAGAATCCACGATGTCGCCGATCTTTGAACGCACGCGATTGTAGAGCGGATTGCGCTGCACGGACAACAAATACTTGTGCATCGCACCAACATTCGGTGCGATCGACATTTCGTTGTCGTTGAGCACCACGATCAGATCTCGCTCCGAGTGCCCGGCGTTGTTCAACCCTTCGTACGACAAGCCGCAGCCCAACGAACCATCGCCGAGGATTGCGGCCACTTTGAACGTTTCGCCCTTGATGTCGCGACCCGCGGCCATACCAACGGCCGCCGAGATCGCCGTGGCCGCATGACCGGCACCGAACGTGTCGTACTCGCTTTCGCTGCGCTTGAGAAAGCCGCTCAGGCCATTTTCCTGACGCAGCGTTTCCAGCCGATCGTTGCGGCCCGTGAGCAGCTTATGCGGATAGCCCTGATGCCCGACGTCCCAGACGAGTTGATCGGTGGGCGTGTCGAGTACCGTATGCAGCGCAATGGTGAGTTCAACAACACCCAAACCCGCGCCGATGTGTCCGCCGGTGTGCGAGCAGACGTCAATCAGTCGGGCGCGCATTTCGGACGCCACAGTGCGCAGCTCATCGCGTGAAAGAGAGCGCAGATCCGCTGGTGACTTGATGCGATCGAGGAGAGCCATGGTCATTCGGAAAAGGGTAGTCGGGACGCGTGATGGCCGGACAGGACCGTCAGTTGCGCCGCTCGACGATATATCGGGCGAGCTGCTCGAGCGTGGGTGTGAGTAACCCCTCCGCCGCGAGTGTCGAACACGCTTCATCTATCAACGCGGTAGCCCGCTCGATAGCTCCCTCCACGCCCAACAGCGCCGGGTAGGTGCTCTTGGCGAGGGCGAGGTCGCGACCAGCGGTTTTGCCGAGTTCGTCTGTTGTCGCCGTGACGTCGAGCACGTCGTCGGCAATCTGGAATGCGAGACCGATCGCCGCGCCGTAGTGCGCCAGCGCATGGCGACGCTGCTCACTGGCGCGCGCGGCCTGCGCGCCGAGCGTCACCGAAGCGGCAATCAATGCCCCGGTTTTCAACCGGTGCACACGCTCCATGGCGTCAAGCGACAGCGCCACACCTTCGGCTTCAAGATCCAGCAGCTGCCCGCCAATCATGCCGCCGCCACCCGATGCCACCATCAGTGTACGCACCACCTCACCCGACTCACTCTCGCTGAGCCCAAGATCGCGTGCTGAACGGTACGCGCACTTGGCCGCCAGCGGCACCATGGCCAACCCCGCCGCCGTCGCCACCGACACACCGTACGCGCGATGCACCGTTGGGCGTCCGCGGCGCACATCGTCGTCGTCCATACACGGCAGATCATCGTGCACAAGCGAATACGCGTGCACCACCTCAACAGCGGCCGCGAGATCATACGCGTCGCTCGGACCACCACACGCTCGGCTCGCCTCGAGCAGCAGAATCGCGCGCAGACGTTTGCCTTCACCGAGCAACGCGTACCGAATGGCCTCGGCGGTTAACGGCGCAACGCTCGTGAGCCAACGCGCGCAAAACGCGTCAAGCGAACGCTGCACGGCGAGCCGGTCGCCAACGAACCGATTGGCGGACGGCATTGGCGTGGGCATGCTGGGCCGCACGGGCGGCCGCGTGGGCGCGTCAGTTGTCACTGGACTCAAGCGCGAAAGTCCCGTCGGCGGCGATCACCAACTCCTGCACACGGCCGTTCGCTTCAGCGAGCGCGGCCGACGCGGTGCGCAGTCGCGCGATCCCTTCCTCGAACAAACGCAGCGCGCGATCGAGATCGAGATCGTCACGCTCAAGATCGCGCACGATGGCCTCCAACCGTCCAACGTCTTCTTCGAAGCTCACGCGCGGTCCCCCTCAGATGCCAACCCAGTCTCGGACGTGCCCGGTCGCGGGCGAGTGCCGATGGCCTCGGCGTCAACCACGCCGTCGCGCACCCACAACTCAAACCGTGCTCCCGCCGCAAACGCCCCTACCTCCGACAAAGTAGCGCCCTCAGGCGTACGCGCTACCGCAAATCCCCGGGCCAGCGTGGCCAATGGGCTCAGGGACTCAAGTCTGGCAGCCCCGTTGGACAACCGCGACTGACGTCGCTCTGTCACCCGCTGGGCGGCGTTGACCATCCGCCGCTGGGTGGCCTCAAGGCGGGCTGTCACGCGCTGCTGACGACGTTGTGCGGTGGCCGCGAGCTGCCGTCCGAGGGCTCGCAACCGGGCCCGCTGATCCATTATTGACGGGACCGCGGCCTCAGCCGCCGCACTCGGTGTGGCCGCGCGAAGATCCGCCACCAGATCGCAAATCGAGATGTCGGTTTCGTGGCCGACAGCTGAAATGGTTGGCACCGGACACTGCGCAAGCGCGCGGGCCACACGCTCGTCGTTGAACGCCCACAAATCTTCGCGTGATCCGCCACCACGTCCGATGATCACCAAATCACACGCGCCCCAACGCGCCACACGGTCGAGCGCAGCCACGAGTGATTCTGGCGCACCTTCACCCTGCACTTTTGCGGGCACCACCACAATGTTCACCGCCGGTGACCGACGGCGCGCCACGGTGATGATGTCATGCAGCGCCGCGCCATCAGCACTCGTGATCACCGCGATCGTGCGCGGTGCTGCCGGCAACGCACGTTTGCGTGACGGATCGAGCAAACCGTCTGCTTCCAGTCGAAGACGTGTTTGTTCAAGCGCTTTGCGCCACAGTCCTTCACCGTCGGCTTCCAGCGTGCGCACCGAAAACTGCAGATCGCCACGTACCGGCCACACGGTCATTTGGCCGAGCGCAACAACCTGCATGCCATCATCGGGCGGCGCCGGCAAACGCTTCGCTTGCGACGACCACACCACGCAGCGCACCTGCGCCTGCGCATCACGCAACGCGAAGTACCAGTGCCCATTCCGGTGGGCTTTGAAGTCGCTCACTTCTCCGCGCACCCAGAGCGGCGGAAACGCGCCCTCCACAAGATCTTTTGCCGCGGACGTCAGATCATGTACCGCGAGTGGTGATTCGGGAGACGCGCCCGGCGTCATGTCCACGAACGCCGCATTCGACGAGGTGTCAAACATCACGTCGTCATCGAACGCGCCGCCGAGTTCATCGCGAGCGGAAGAGCGAGGCACTACGCGTTGCCAGCGCGCGAGTCGGCCACACGCTCGGCAGCGCGCACAGTGTTGCGCAGCAGCATCGCAATGGTCATCGGACCAACACCACCGGGCACCGGCGTAATCTTGCCAGCGACCGCCTCCGCACTCTCAAAGTGCACGTCGCCGCACAATCGCGATCCACTCGCGCGCGATGCATCGGCCACACGATTCATGCCCACATCAATCACCGTCGCTCCAGGCTTGATGTGTTCGCCACGAATCATCTCCGCACGTCCGGCCGCAACAATCAGAATGTCGGCGCGTCTGGTGTGCGCGTGCAGATCGCGGGATCGACTGTGACAGACCGTGACCGTTGCGTCACCGCCCGCGCGCGCCTGCACGAGCATGGCCGCCATCGGCTTACCCACAATGTTGCTGCGACCAACGATGACCGCTTCCGCGCCACGCGTTTCCACGCCGGAACGCAACAACATTTCGATCACGCCGGCGGGCGTGCACGGCATGAAGCCGTCGGTGTGCCCGATGAGCATCTTGCCCACGTTCACCGGATGAAAGCCGTCCACATCCTTGTGCGGCGCGATGTGACGAATCACCACATCGGGATCGATGCCTGAAGGCAGCGGCATCTGTACCAGGATGCCGTGCACGGCGCTGTCTGCATTCAATCGCTCAACAAGCGCCAGCAGTTCACTCTGCGACGTGCTGGCCGGCAAACGGATCGTTTCACCGCGCATGCCGCACGCCTTGGAGGCCTTCTCCTTGTTGGACACGTATACGGCGCTCGCCGCGTCGTCGCCAACAAGCACGACGCTCAGGCCCGGCACAACGCCGCGCGCGCTCAGCGCGGCAACATCGCGTGCGACTTCTTCGCGAATTTGCGCAGCTAACGCCACGCCATCGATGCGTTCAGCGAGCAAAATCCACCGACCGTGTCTCTCGAATGACAACCACTTTGATCTGCCCAGGATACTGCAGCTCGGATTCAATGCGACGCGCAATCTCTTCCGACAGTGCCGAAGCGCGTACGTCGTCCACCTGATCGGGGGTGACGACCACGCGAACTTCGCGCCCCGCCTGAATTGCGAAAACGCGTTCGACTCCTCGGTAACTCGACGCAATCTTTTCCAGTCCTTCCAGACGTTTCACGTACGTCTCAAAGGCCTCGCGACGCGCCCCCGGGCGCGACCCGCTGATTGAGTCCGCGGCCTGCACCAGCACCGACACTTCGCTTTCGTGTGGCACATCATCGTGATGCGCGGCAATGCAGTTCACCACGATCGGATTTTCGCCGTACTTGGTGGCGACTTCCACACCGAGCTGCACATGCGTGCCTTCGTGCTCGTGTGTGAGCACCTTGCCCACATCATGCAGCAGCGCACCGCGTTTGGCCGTGGCCACATCGAGACCAAGCTCGGCGGCCATCATGCCGGCCAGCCATGCCACTTCCTTGCTGTGCGCGAGAATGTTCTGGCCGTAACTCGTGCGCCAGCGCATACGCCCGATCAGGCGAACGAGCTCCGGATGCAATCCGGCCACTCCCACTTCGTACGCCGCCTGTTCGCCGGTTTCCACAATCGCCGCGTCCACTTCAAGTCGCGCTTTCGCGACCACCTCTTCAATGCGCCCCGGGTGAATCCGCCCGTCGCTCACCAGTTTCTCGAGCGCCAACCGCGCCGTTTCGCGGCGCACGGGATCAAAGCACGAGACCACCACGGTATCCGGCGTGTCGTCAATAATGACATCAACACCGGTCGCGAGCTCGAACGCACGAATGTTGCGCCCTTCGCGCCCAATGATGCGACCTTTCATCTCGTCGTTCGGAAGCGCAACAGCGCTCACTGTTGTTTCGGCAGTCGTCTCGGCGGCCACGCGCTGTACGGCGAGCGCGACAATCTTTCGCGCTTCACGATCCGCATTCCGTTTGGCGGAATCACGGATTTCACGTAGTCGACTGGCCGCATCGGCCATCGCCTGATCTTCCAGGCGACGCACGATTTCGGCTTTCGCGTCAGCAGCCGACAAACCAGCGAGCTGTTCAAGACGGCGCTGCTGTTCGCCCACTAACCGATTCGCTTCCTGCTCGCGCTCCGCAATCGCGGCGTCGCGTGTGTCGAGGACCGCAACACGCGACTTTAGTTCACGATCACGACCGTCGAGTCCTTCAACACGTCGCTCGAGCTGATCCTCGCGATCCTGAATGCGGCGTTCATCACGCTCTACTTCGCCACGTCGGCGGCGCACTTCAACTTCGAACTCTTCCCGAAGTTGAATCAGCTCCTCCTTTCCTGCCACCACCGCGCCTTTGCGGATGGTCTCCGCTTCGCGCTTGGCCTCATCCAGCAAGCGGTTCGCGGTGTCTTCGGCGGTTGTCTTGGAGCGTACTTGCTGTTCGCGCTCCGCCGCCGCTCCCGCACGACGTCCGAATACAAACGCCAGGGCCGCCGCAATCGCGCCGAACGCGCCTACCAGCGCGGTGATCGGAAGTCCTTCCATTGATCTATCACTCCACCACGATCACTCGCGGATTCGAAGTCGAGGTCGCGCTGCACACCGAGCGGCGCGCAACCTATTAAGCACACCGGAACGTACGGGCGAATTTCGGTGGCCGCAACCGGCCGACCACCGTAGAAATTCGAAGGCGTTCCGGAGCTGTTCGCAGGCGTTGAGAAGCCCCGCAAACGGGATTCAGCCCGGCCCGACCTCGTCGCCACGTTTGGCAGGCGGCAACAGTGGCCGAAGGTCGCCCGCCAACGCCTTCAGATCTTCGGCAAGCGATTCCGCGGCGATGCGCTCATTGAACAGCTCATCCGTAATCTGAAGCGCTGCCAGAATGGCGGCCTTGTGCGTCTCGACCACCGATCCGCTGTCGAGGATAGCCCGCGTGATGCGGTCCACATGCTCGGCAACCGCCCGCGTATGACTCTCGCTGGCCTCGGTGCGCAGTGTGTACTCCTCACCAACGATACGGACTCGAACCACATTGCGTCGGTCGCTCACTTGTCGCCTCCGTTGCCAAGCTGCTGACGGAGAAAACGCACGCGCTCGCTGATCAGACGGGTGCGCTCGGCCGCTTCCTGCAAGCGCTCACGAAGCTCAGCGTTCTCGGCCGACAACGCCAACTCATCTCGTGCGTCAACGGCCGACGCCGTGATGGCAGCGCCAGCAGCCGGGGCGGCCACCACGGCCGCCGCGGCCTCCGCGACGGCTCGCGCAGTCGCCTGCTCCGCCTCGGCAAGCGCCCGTTCAAGCGCTTGTGTTCGCCGACGCGAATCTTCAGCGACCCGTTCCAGCTCCGCCACACGCGCGGTCGCACGCTCGAGATCACGCAGTTGCGCCTCGGCGGCGAGCGCACGTCGCCGGAAGCCGGCCAGTTGGTCGGTCACGTTGCGCACAACGTTCTCAAGATCGAGAAACGCCGCGCGACCGGCGCTCTCAGGACGTACGGGGTCGGACACCAAGTTCTCGTTCGAGGGTCTGAAGCAGGCGGGCTCGCCGTCCATCAATTTCCTTATCTCGCAGCGTGCGCTCCGGATGGCGGAACGTCAAGCGCCAGGCGAGGGAACGTACACCCTCTGGAAGCCCGGGGCCACGGAACTCGTCAAACAACTCCAGCGATTCGAGCAGCTCGCCGCCTGTCTCGCGCAACAGTGCGTCTACCTGACCGGCAGCCACGTTTGCGGGCACGAGCAGTGCAAGGTCGACCGAGGCGGCGGGATACGTTGGCAGCGGCGTGTAGCGAATGTTCGCCCAGCTCGATCCGGCCCGCGATGCGCCCGTACCGTGTGCATGTTGTCCGTGCGGCGCCACATCGGCTGAGCGCATGTGGCCAAGCGTGATTTCCACGCCGAACACCTCGCTCGCCCACACAGGACGATCGATCGATAGGCGCTGCACCGAGCCCAGCACATCCGGCGCGCCGGCGAGTCGGATCTCCCACAGCACAGCGTCCGTTGACGGCTCAAAAGAGACGCGTTCGCCCGGGAACGCCGCACGCACCAGCTCTTCGGCAAGAGCCTTTGCATCCCATGCGTCGTACGCCGGCGGCTGCGGCTCCGTGAAATGCGGTGGACGCACAGCGCCCATGACAAGTGCCGCCACGCGCACTTCTTCACGCGGCAAACGATCGCCCGTTGCAACAAACGCCGAGCCGATTTCGAACAAACGCACGTTGCCTTGCATGCGCGACAAGTTGTACTCGGCGCGCGATGCAAGTGTGGTCAACAATGAGCCACGCAAATACGGCTCATCTTCCGCGAGCGGATTCCGAACGCGCAACGATTCGTGTGCGGCTTTGGCAACAAACGGCATCGGACGCGTTTCTGCGAGCCCCGCCGAAACGGCGGCATCTCGTACGCGCCGCGACATGACATGTAGCGCGTGATCCGGCACCGTGCCCGGGCGGAACGGCTGCACAACATCGGGAAGCGCATCAAATCCAATCAGTCGCGCAACCTCTTCAATCAAATCGGCTTCCAGACCGAGATCGTGTCGCCACGTAGGTGGCTGCACGTTCCACGCATCATCGCCGTCGGCCGTCAACAAACAGCCGATGGACACGAGCGTGCGCTCGATGTCAGCCGCCGCGATGGGCGCACCAAGCAGGCGCGCCACGCGCGAGCCGCGGAGGCGCACTGGCTTGGGTGCTGCCGGTGCAGACCCCACATCAATCACGCCGCCAATCGTGCCGCCAGCGACTGCAACGATGAGCGACGCCGCGTATCCCGCGGCTTTGCCCGTAAAGCCGGCGTCAACGCCGCGCTCGAATCGGTAACTGGCATCTGTGGACAGCTGCACGCTTCGGCGCACGCGACGCACAAACGCGGCGTTGAACCACGCCACTTCGAGCAATACATCCTGAGTGTTCTCACTCACCTGACTAGCTTCACCACCCATGATGCCCGCAAGCGCGGTGGGCAATTCGCCGTCGCAGATGACGGTGGTGCCCGCGCTCAACTTGCGCTGTACGCCGTCGAGCGTGACTAGCGATTCACCCTCACGCGTCGCGCGCACGACAATCTGCTGCCCGGCGAGCATCGACAGATCGAATGCATGTACGGGCTGTCCAAAACCGTGCAACACGTAATTGGTGGCGTCGACCACATTGTTGATGCTGCGCACGCCAACCGCTTTCAATCGCGCGACCAGCCATTCAGGGCTCGGCCCCACGGTGACACCGCGAATCACCACACCGATATAGCGCGGGCACGATGCCGTGTCTTCAATCCGCACGCTCACGCCATCAGCCGTCGCCTCGGTCTCGCCGAACACCGACGCACCGACCGCATCGCTCGCTGGCAGCGCGGGAATCTCGGTCGGCATGCGCAGCGCGACACCGTTGAGCGCGCTGACTTCACGCGCCACACCAAGGTGCGACAATAAGTCAGGGCGATTGGGCAACACATCAAGATCCAGACGTACGTCGCCAACGGGCAGCACACTGAGTAACGGTGTGCCAGGTGCCGCGTCGGTATCGAGCGTGTAAATGCCGTCGTGTTCCTGACCGAGACCCAGTTCGCGCGCCGAGCACAACATGCCGTTGGAGGTTGCCCCACGAATCTTGCGGCGCGCAATCACGAGGCCGTCAGGCATCACCGTGCCCGTACGCGCAAACGGATACTTGTGTCCGGCCGTCACATTCGGTGCACCGCACACGACATCGAGCAGTTCGCCGGAGCCGTCGTCGACCTTGGTGACCGACAGGTGATCCGAGTCGGGATGTTTGGCGGCCTCGACGACCAGACCAACGACAAACGACGCGAGATCAGAGCGTAGTGATTCGAGTCCGTCGAGCGTGACGACATGTCGACTCAGCTGCTCACCGATCTCGCTCGCGGTACGCGTGTGCGGGACAAACTCCCGCAGCCATTCATGCGAAACAATCATCGGGCGAACTGCTCCAGGAAACGAACGTCTGAATCGTATAACAAGCGGATATCTGGAATGTCGTGACGCGACATCGCAATGCGCGCCGGGCCCATACCAAATGCCCAGCCTGTGTAGCGTTCGCTATCGAGGCCCGCTGCTTCGAGCACGTTGGGATGCACCATACCGCAACCAAGAATCTCCACCCAGCGCGTGCCCTTGCCGTCGCCGAGATCAACCTCAACATCCATCTGCGCACCGGGCTCGACGAACGGAAAATACGACGGGCCAAAACGCACACGACGCGCACCGCCGTAGAAGCGGCGGGCGAACTCGCCCAGCGTGGCTTTCAAGTCAGCAAAGCTGATGCCTTCGTCAACGGCGAGCCCTTCGAGTTGCATGAAGCTCGGCGCGTGTGTCGCGTCAAAGAAATCGCGGCGATACACATTGCCGGGTGCGAGTACGCGCACTGGCGGCGCGTACTGCTGCAGCGTGCGGACTTGCACCGGCGATGTGTGCGTGCGGAGTAAGGTGTCTTTGCCGAGATACAACGTGTCGTGCAACTCCATAGCCGGATGATCCGGTGGGAAGTTGAGCGCACCAAAGTTGTAGAACTCGGTTTCCGCTTCTGGTCCGAGCGCAATCGTAAATCCGAGTTCGCGAAAGATTTCGCAGATCTCGTCAATCACGAGCGTGACCGGATGCAGCGAGCCCTGCCAGCGTGCCCGCGAGGGCATGGTGAGATCGAGCGCATCAGCCGAACGCGACGCGGCCGCGACGGCAGCCTCGCGTTCCGCGAGCAGCTGTTCAATGGCCGCTTTGACATCGTTCACGGCGCGACCGGCATCTCGGCGATGCTCAGCGTCGAGCGTGGTGAGCTGCGCCATGAGATCGGCGAGTCGACCGTGTTTGCGGCCAACTAGCTGGGTACGCACCTCGGCAAACTCGGCGGGCGACTGTGCGACCGCAATGGCGGCCGGTGCGTCGGCGGCCAGTTGGCGACAGGCGCTAAGAAACTCGTCCAGGGTCACGTGGGAACCGGGAGGAAGTGAAGAGGGGAGCGAATGACAGCCATACGCGCGTACAAACGAAAACGGGCGGCCTCACGCGAACATCGCGCGGGCCGCCCGTTCATCGAACCACGAACTTAAGCAGCCTGCTTCTGCAGTGCCGCGCGGGCCTGCTCAGCGAGCGCCGTAAATGCCTGCGGGTCGCGCACGGCGATATCGGCGAGGATCTTGCGATCCACTTCAATGCCGGCGGACTGCAAACCGTTCATGAAGTTGCTGTAGTTCATGCCGTTCAAGTGGGCAGCGGCGTTGATACGCACGATCCACAGGCGACGGAACTCGCGCTTGCGATTCTTGCGATCGCGATACGCATAGCGCCAGCCGCGCTCGACGGTTTCCTTGGCGGCCTTCCAGAGCTTGCTGCGGCCGCCGAAGGCGCCGCGAGCCGCCTTCATGATCTGCTTCTTACGCTTTAAGCGAACAACGTTGGATTTAACGCGTGGCATCGTGTGGTGTCCTCAGGCCTGGATAAGTCGCTTGATCCGCTTGACCTCACCGTTCGTCTCCATGATGGCAGGACGACGGAGGTTGCGCTTACGCTTTGAGCTCTTCTTGGTGAGGATGTGGCTCTTGTAGGCCTTCAGACGCCGCACCTTTCCCGTGCCTGTCACGGAGAAGCGCTTCTTGGCGCCGCTATGGGTTTTCATTTTCGGCATAACAGCTCGCTTATATGCTACGGGTATCCATCCGGCGAACCGGCTGGCGAAGAATCGATGAGAACGCCGTTATTTGGGCGCGAGAATCATCGTCAGGGAACGACCTTCGAACAACGGCGAGCTCTCGACCTTGGCCACTTCGGCCAGTTCCTGAGCCACCCGGTCCACCACCGCCCGTCCGAGCTCGGGGTGGGTAATCTGTCGCCCACGAAACATGAGGGTGACTTTGACTTTGTTGCCTTCTTCAATAAAGCGCTTGGCGTTGCGCGTCTTGGTCAGGAAATCGTGCTCGTCGATCCCAGGGCGGTACTTCACTTCCTTGAGATGAATGACGTGTTGTTTCTTTTTGGCCAGCCGGGCCTGCTTGGCTGTTTCGAACTTGAACTTGCCGTAATCCATGATCCGAACCACGGGCGGACGCGCGGTTGCGGCGACTTCAACGAGGTCGAGCCCAAGCTCAACCGCACTGGCAAGGGCAGCATCGACTTCCATGATGCCCAACTGACTGCCATCAGCACCAATCACGCGAACAGGACTGATCCGGATTTGCCGGTTCACCCGTGGCGGACGTTTCGTAGAATCCTGGATACGCCGAGCTCCTATGAGAGAAAAACAAAAAACGCGGGCCCCAGGTCCGGAGTCCGCGTTGCGTAACAAGCACGGTTCGCCCCCGCATGCGAGAGGCGCGCCGTGTGCGCATTGAGAACTCCATCAGCACGCCGTCTCGCAGCGCGAGATCGTGGCCAAAGGGTGAGGGCGGCCGCTGAGCTGCCCTGCTTGCCGAGTTGTCGTACTACCACCAACAATGAAAAGTGGCTGAGTCCGGAGCGCAGGTCAAGGGGGGCGTCAGCCGTCCAAGCCTCCTCAGGAACCGCGACCGGCAAACCTGCCTCAGCGCGAGGGAACGAGGCGGAGCGTGCGTAGCTCCGTAGCATCGATATCGCCGAAATGATGCACTGCGATCTCACCATCGCTCGTGAACTTGTAGGGCATGTAGCGTCCGGTCAAATACGCCATGACGCGCCCGGTTTCCACATGAAATGCCACAAGGTCGCTCAGAAACAGCGGAACGTTCGCCACACTCGCGGTGGGCGCATCTGTTGCTCCCGCTCCCTTCTTGACTCCGGCGTCAGGGTTGGCACGAACGATATGCAGGAGGGCAACGGAGTCGTTGTGCCACTGAATATCGAGCACGTTTGGACGTACTTCCGGTCCGCCGGTATTGTTGCCGGTCCACGGCTTGAACCAAGAGAGTGGGATTACGACTCGCCTGAACTTCTGGCAGCCACTATCCGACACCGCCACCTCAGGTCGATTGGGGATTGCCGCCACCAGCCGGTCTCGGCGCATAGAGAGCAGGCTTTCGACGACGCCGACGATTCGCCGCGATGAGTCCGTTTCCAGCGAGTGCAGAAGCACCACCTGTTGCGCTCCGGAATCCGCGGCGTACACACCAGCGCCGATCCGCCCCTCTGCGAAGGACGAACCCGTCATGACGACGCGACCACCGCAGAGCCCAACGCCATCAGGATACATCAATGTAGGCGCGCCGAACCGCAGTTCTCCATCGCGCGTCAGCACCTGACTCCGGCCCAGCTCACGAGCAGCCAGAATAAGAGCATCGTCCGGGGCAAGCGCGTAAACGAAACTACCCGTCGCTTCACCCGGTCCGAATCCGCGACGAACCGCAGCCTCCACCGTACGCAGATCGGTGCTCACGCGCGACAATGCCGTTTCACCTCGCCTGAACGGACCGACGAATAGATCGCCCGACCGTGTCCTCAAAAATCTCGCCAACACCGCGGGTCCGTGAAACAACGTGTCGTGAACGAATCCCACCGATTGCAGTTCGAAACGCAGGGGAAACTCGGTGGTGCGGTGTTCGCCGCCGATGTGCTGTTCGTTGGCGCAGGCAGGCAGCAGAATCGCGAACAGCGCGGCGACGCAGGCCAGCCACGCTGATCGAGCGAAGGCTCTCCACCGCGCGTTAATCACGGACCAGTCTTTCGGATCCGATACAACCGCACCTCATGTCCCTCATCCGGTGAATCCGCGACCACCGCGAGGCGATCTCCGAGCATCACCGGCGGAATATCCGCCTCGCGCTCTGGCGCCGGTACCTGCGCGAGCAACGAATCGCCTTGCCAAACCTCGTATACGAATCCGCCCTGCTTCCGACGTTCTACCCACAGGCGACCATCAGCATCTGGCAGCAGCGCACGGATCGCAGGCTTGAACTCGTAACGTTTGATGTCGCCGCGACAACCGGCGGTGTTGTTCGCCGCTGCGAACTTCAACCAATCGGCGTTTTCAGCGTCGAACTCGGCCTGCGAAACTGAGTCTCGCGCGACGTCGCGCGTAACGGTACGCTCGAGCGCTCCCTCGCGACCGAAAAAGTTGAGACGGTAATCCCCGCCTTCGGTGGCCACGGAGCCACTGCCGTACGACGACGAAATCGACATCGGTGAGAATGGCGAACCGAAAAAATGAATGGCGTCCACACTCATACACTCTTTGCTGTCCATGACCGGCGTTCCGCGCGGAGGCACGCTGAGGCGTTCATCGCGCCCGACACGTGCGTACACCTGCCGCGGTGGCGTTGTATCGCGGACCAGATCAAAGAGCAGCGGACCGTCGGGGTGCGGATACAGGCGCACGGTCATTGCGTCGCCCGACAACCGGCTGCCAATCACCCACGACGTGTCCGACCTACCATCAAGCGCAAAACGAACGATGCGAGAGTTGTCTACATCGTGCACAAACAGCGAACCGCTATGCACGGCGATCGAATACGGCGAACGAAACTCCCCTGGCCCGCTGCCCACGCGCCCGCGATCCTCAATCCATGCGCCGTTATCACCAAAGTACGACAGTCGATGCTCGCCAACATCGGCCACCCACACACCACCACGCGGATCCAGGGCCACGGAGCGCACGCGCGAAAAACCAACCGTTGGTTCAGCCCGTATCACCGCGATCGAATCGAGCGACCACAGCGGTGCCTCGCCTGCGATGCTGACAACCGGCACTGTGCCCGAGCTGTCCACGGTCACCCGCAAGCCCGAGGAGTCATCGACGCGTTTTGTATCACACGCACTCAGCAGTACAACGCCAGCAACCAAGAGCCTGCACTTCATCGCGCGCTCCGCACGTTCGGGAAAAGTGTGAGTCCGTAGAGTGGACACGTCTCGCCTTCACAGGGTTCACTGTGGAGACGCCGCCAATCCGCATCGTGCTTAGGCCTCAGCTCCCCTCAATGAGCGCGTACGCCTTGCCATCGTGTTCAATACGCCCCCACGCGTGTGTGGCATCGTGCTCAAAGATCAGCAGCCAGTCTTCCGCGGCGGCTTTCGCGTGCAGATGGCGCTTCGACTCGAGCGTGACCAGTGGCTCCACATCGTAGCCCATGATCCATGGCAGCGGCAAATGTGACGCCGTTGGCGTGACGTCTGCCAGAAACACCGCCGTCTCACCACCAGACGTGAGCTTCACACTCTGGTGGTGCGGCGTGTGCCCCGGTGTGCGCAGCAATTGAATTCCGGGGCGTAACTCGGGTTCACCCTCCAGCAGATCAAACCGGTCGTTCGCCACAATCGCATCCCAGTTTGCGCCAAAATAGCTGGCCGCGGTGCGCTCGTTTGTGTGCGTGGCCCAGTGCATTTCGCCGCGCTGCACCACGTAGCGTGCGTTCGGGAACGACGCCTCCACCGTGCCCGATGGTGTGCGCCACGTGTTACCGCCGGCGTGATCAAAATGCAAATGCGTATTGATCACCAGCGAAACATCACTGGGCGCAAATCCAAGCGCACGCAACCCATCCTCAAGATTGGTGCGACCATCGGCGCCTGCGTTTTCAATGCCGTAGATCTGGTGAAACTTCTCGTTCTCCTTGTTGCCGGATCCCGTATCAATCAGCACGAGACCATCATCGTGCTCCACAAGCAGACACCGCATGCCCATGGGAATGCGATTGCGCGCATCGGCCGGAATGCGGCGTTCCCACAATGTTTTGGGAACAACACCAAACATGGCGCCACCGTCGAGCTGTTGGCCGCCCGCTTGAATGGCGTGAATACGCCAACGCCCGAGTTGACGCGATTGTACGAGTGGTTGTGGAGCAGTCACGCCGAGGTGTCCTCGCGAACAGGAGTTGGGAGCGCCGACGGGCGCGTGGTGCGCTTGGGCGAACCGTTGAGATGCTTGAGCAACTGGGGCCACGTATCGATGCCCGCGTCGTGCGCGATTTCAAGCAGACGTACGAGTACGTGCGCGGTGGCGTGCGCGTCGCCGCCCGCACGATGTCGACCATCAATGCGAATGCCAAAGTACGCGCACACACGATCAAGCGATCGCTTGGGCAATGACGGCAACATCTTGCGCGACAAGCGCACCGTGCACAACGATGTACCGGTCAGTCGGGTGCGCAGCGCGCGCGACAGTTCGTTGTCAACAAATCGCCAGTCGAAGGCGGCGTTGTGCGCCGTGAACACATGACCATCAAGTCGCGACACGACTTCATCGGCGATGTCATCAAAACGCGGCGCGTTCGCGACCATGGCGTTGGAGATGCCGGTCAATCCAGTGATAAACGGGGGAATCAATCGACCGGGGTTGACCAGCTGCTGCCAGGGCTCGGCGACGACGCCGTTCGTCACCGTGACGATGGCGATTTCGGTAATGCGATCCACCGAGCCCGCATGCGAACCGGTGGTCTCAACGTCTACTACGGCGAATCGAATGTCGACGAGCCGAGTGGCGGGCACGCTGAGCGCGCGCTTTCCGTATCGCTGACTCAGGACGTTCCGGGTGGCGGTCGCCTCCGGCCGTGCCGCGTGTTGAAACGGCGTGGCATCAGGCAGCTCGCTTGTCGCTGCGCCGCCGATTGGCTGCGACACACGCTCCAGGCAGAGCTCCCCATCCAATACGAGGGCCCAACGATCATCGTCCAACTGCACGAAGTTGTCGCGCGCGCCGAGCAGCACCTCGGCCATGCGCTGCGCTGCGTCTTCGGTCAGGCGATCCAGCCGGCACACTTCGCGCATGAGCGACCGGGCGTCCCGCGGTCCGGCCGTGAGGACCCGCGCGGCGCGCTCTGAGAGCGACGTGGGCTCAGGCGCCACGCGGGTGATCGGTTCACGCATCGCCTCGATCACGGCATCGAGCGGCTGGTGGCCGCTCAACTCTGGTCGGGGTGGGCGTGAAAAGCGTCGCATGGTGTGAAAGTAGCGCCGGGAAAGGCACCCCGCGCTGGAATCCCGCGGGCTGGTCGGATAACTTTGTGAAGAATTTCACAAGACACCCACATGACCCTCTCCCCCAAGCGCATCGCGGAATCGACCGTCCGCCGACTTTCCATGTACCTCCGCTACCTGGAGGGCCTGGACGAGTCTGGCCAGAAGACGGCGTCCAGCGATGAACTCGCCCAGCTCTGTGGCACCACGCCGGCACAGGTTCGCAAGGATCTGTCGTTTTTCGGATCGTTCGGAAAGCGGGGACTCGGCTACCCGGTGCACGAGCTGTCAGCCCGACTGCGTGATATCATGGGTCTTGGTCAGGCGTGGCAGGTGGTGATCGTCGGGGCGGGAAAAATTGGTTCGGCGCTCGCTGAGTACCGCGGGTTCCGGCAGCGCGGGTTCAAGGTGATCGGCGTGTACGACAAGAACCCGGAGAAGATCGGACGGCCTTGGGGCGATGCCACGGTGCAAGACATTTCCGAGCTCGCCGACGACGTGCAGACGCATCAGGTCGACATTGCGGTGCTCGCCATTCCGGCCGATGACGCGCAGGAAGTCGTGGATCAAATCGTGGCCGCCGGCGTGCGCGCCATTCTCAGCTTCGCGCCCACAAGCCTGCATGTACCGCCACACATCGCCGTCAAAACCGTCAACATGGCGATGGAGCTGGAAGGTCTCTCGTACGCGCTTACAAACCGCGGAGAGTAACGCCGCGCGCGACCAGTGCGCGCACCAACTGCGCGAACTGCGTGGGCGAGAGTGTTTCGGCACGCGCCATCGGGTCGATCCCGCATGAGGCGAGCACTTCCGTACTCGCGTCGGCATCAAGCGGTGTGAGCGTGCGCAATACGCGAACCAGCTGCTTGCGACGCAGGCCAAACGCACCGATAACGAACGTGCGAAACACCGGTTCAAGCTGCGGATCAACAACGGGGGTTGCGTGCGGAATCACGCGCACAATCGCCGACTCAACCGTTGGCGGCGGCGTAAAGCTTTTGGGTCCGACCGCGCGAATGAACTGCACACTGGCAAGGGCCTGCAGGTTCACACTCAGCGCGCCGTAAATTTTGCTCGACGGCGCGGCGGCCATACGATCAGCCACTTCTCGTTGCACGAGATAGACGGCCACGTCAGGTCGCGGCTGCTCCATCGCGTGAAAAAGAATGGGCGTGGTGATGTAATACGGCACGTTGCCCGCGAGCACATACGGGCCGCCCGCGACTTCGCCGAGCGGCACGTGCAGTACATCCGCCTCGATAATGCGTACGTGCGGCCGCGCCGCATGCTGCACGCGTAACCGTTCCGCGAGTTGACGATCGAGCTCGATCGCCACCACGTTACCCGCACGTTCAACAAGTCGATCGGTCAACGCACCACGCCCAGGGCCAATCTCGACAACCGTTTTTCCGGCGAGTGGTCCAAGCGCGTCGACAATCGCATCAAGCGCCCGCGAATCATGCAGAAAGTGCTGACCAAAACGCTTGCGTGGTGGAGGCGGACGATCACTCACGCGGGCGCACGTTGCATGGATCGCAGTTCGAGGTGAGGCATGGACATGGTTTCGGCGCGCACCCCGGCGCGATCAAGAACCACCACCGCCAGATCGTCCATGAGTGGCGTGACGCCCACGAACTCGTGCACCGCGTCAAAGACTGACGCCAGCACTCGCTCGGGGTTCGGATCCGATTGCAGCGCCGCCTTGAGAACGGCCGTTTCACCAAATCGCTCGCCCTGCACGTTGCGTGCGTCGACCACACCGTCGGTGAAGAGCAAAAGCCGATCGCCTGTGCCCCACGACACTTCCTGGCTGGCCGGAATATCACCGCAGAAACCAAGCGGTGGCACAAGCGCGGCGAGGCGTTCGGTGGACCCATCCGCGCGCAATACAAACGCGTGCGGGTGCCCTGCATTGGCAAAACGCAGAACTCCGCTCTCGTCATCAATCACGCCGTAGAACAGCGTGATCGACATCTCGGTGCTCTCGAGTTCGTCAATGAGTGAGCGACGCACCGCATCAAGCGCCACGCCGGGATCGATTACCGCTTGCACATGAATCGCAGCCGCACTGATCGCGAGCGCCATCACCAGCGCCGCCTGATACCCGTGGCCCGACACGTCACCGATCACGACGCCGGTACGATCAGCCGCAAGTCGCGCCAGCAGATAGAAGTCACCGCCAACACTTTCAGCCGGCACCACACGCGCGGCCGCACGCGCTTCGGGACCGACCACACTCGGATTGGGCAACAGCTTGAGCTGCAACTCGTGCGCCAATCGCATTTCACGCGCCAGCTGCTCCTGCTCGAGCGCTGCACGAACAAGTCGCGCGTTGTGCAGCGCGGTACCAACCTGCGACGCAATAGCGGTGACGAGCTTGCGATCACCGGCACTGAACGGCGGATCACCCACTCGGCCAGCCAGCAGCACCGAGCCAAGCGACATGGTGCCGCCGGCCGATGTGCGTCGGATCGGCACGGCTAATACCGGCCCGCCGTCTGACGCCAGCAGCGGTGCGCCCAAGCGGGAGAGTGCCCCGCCCTCTTCGACGAACGTTTCGCCGCTACGAAAGGCGCGCACGGCCAACAAGTGCTCGTCGTTGGCACTGACAATCGTGGTTTCTGACGGTGCGATTCCGAGCAATGCCGCCGGCACGAGCACATCGCGCAGCGGATCGTGCAACATCAGCGCACCACGCGGCGCACCAACCGTTTGCGCGAGTTCGCGAAGCACCGTAAACGCAACGGATTCAACCGACGCGCCACTTCCCAGCAATTCACCGATCGCGTACAGCAAACTGATTTCTTCGTACCGTTCGGCCAGTTCATGCGTCGCACCGTCGCGTTCACGCACGAGTCGGCGTACATGCGGCAACACCGCACTGACGAACGCATCGATAGCCTGCGCATCGTGCGTATCCAGCGACGCGTGGTTGCCATCGAGCAACGGCGCCATCACCAACCACGTAGGCAGCATGTTGCTGCCCACGGACACGGCGCGGTAGCCGTTGCTGCGCGCCCACGGCACCACCTCATCAGATGTCGCTCCCGGCGGAAGCAACTCTGCGGCGCGCGCTGGATCAGTTGCCGCGAGCAACCGCGGCGCCTGATCTGCCGAGCGCCATTCAAAGAGCGCGGCGTCACGTCCTGACGCCGCACCATAGGCGCCAAGCACGGCACCAAGGGTATTCATGTGCGACGCAGCACCAGTCGCACGGTATGCCCGGCGTCGCACCATGTTTCCACTTTGTCCATCAACGCGTGCATCAGAAATACGCCGCGCCCGTCTTCGCGCTCCACCCACTCGGGGTCGTCACACATCGCGCGGGCAGCCGCGAGATCGAAGCCAGTGCCTTCGTCGGTGACTTCAACGTGTAGCGTGTCATTGGCAATGCAGGCCGTCACTCGCACGCGACGTGTTGCATCGCTCCCGTTGCCTCGCACGATGGCGTTGGCCATGGCCTCCGTCAGCGCAACGGGCACGTTCAAGCGACACGCCTTGTCAGCAAACCCCGCTGCAACGCACGCACCGGCCACGGCTTCCACGACCGCCGCGATTTCCCGCACGTCGGACGCAATCGACCACTCCATGCGCGATGCGCCCGCACCGCCGCTCATGTCAGAAACCGACGAGCGCGGTGTCGCGGGCATCGTACAACTTGAAGAGCGTGTCGAGACGCGTGAGTTCGAAGAGCGTGCGCAGATCTTCATTCAATCCCGCCAGACGCAGTTCACCGCCGCGCTCACGAATCCGCTTACCGAGCGAAACGAGGGCTCCGAGTCCTGAGCTGTCGATATATCCCGTGTTTGAAAAATCGATCAGGACCCGACGTGCGCCTTCTTCAACTTCGTCGAGCACGAGCTGCTTGAACTCCTGGCGATTTCCTACGACCAACTGGCCGTCAACAGACACTGCAAGCAGATCTCCATCTCGCTCGATCGCAAAACCCATGTCAATCTCCACACCAAAGATGAAGTGGCCGCCACCCGCATGACGCGCTTACGCGCCGCGAGCCCCGGCGGACTGCAGTGCAGTAATCGCCGCCACATGTACAATGTCGTCCGCTGAGGCGCCCCGCGAAAGGTCGCTCGCCGGTTGCGCCAGCCCCTGAAGGATCGGCCCGACGGCCTTCGCCCCGGCTAATCGCTCCACCAGCTTGTAGCCGATGTTTCCCGAATCCAGTGACGGGAAGACCAGAACATTAGCCCGTCCGGCTACCCTCGAGCCCGGCGCTTTTCTGGCCCCGATGCTCTCGATCAGCGCCGCGTCGGCCTGTAGCTCGCCGTCGACTTCGAGATCTGCGCGCTGCGCGCGCACCAGCTCGATGGCTGCCCGGGCCCGCTCAGCACTCGCGGCATGAGCGCTACCGCGGGTGCTGAAGGACAGAAACGCGACCCTGGGGACGTCGCCCACGATGCGCACGCGATCAGCGGCGGCAGCGAGTGCGATATCTGCCAGCTGTTCTGCCGTTGGTTCAGGCAGCACGGCACAGTCCGTGAACGTGAGGACTTCGTCGCCCTGTCCGCGAAACGAGGGCACCACCATGTAAAACGAGCTGGAGACGGTGCGCACACCTTCAGTCGTTCCAATCATCCATAGCGCGGCACGAATCACATCACCCGTCGTGTACACCGCGCCGGCCACGCAGCCGTCTGCCTGGCCGAGTGCGACGAGGCCGTCTGCGAACACCAGCGGATCGTGCGCATGTGCGAGCGCTTCGGCATACGTGAGTCCGCGTGACGCACGGCGCTTGTACAGGTGATCGGCAACGTTGGCCAAGCGCGAATCCTCAGCCACATTCTCCACAAGCACCGCCCGCACGGTGCCGGCCGCGTTCAGCCTGGTGACCGCCTCACGAACGCGCGGGTCGTTGGCTTCGGGAAAAAGAATCGTACGCGGCGACGCGGCCGCGCGCGCTGCCAACTGAGACAGAAACTCCAGACCGTTCACGACTCTCGCGACGCAAATTTGTGCTGCAACGCCGACACCACCACCGGGTGCACGAGTGCGGAAATGTCGCCTCCAAATCGCGCCACTTCACGCACCATGCTGGAACTGATGTACGTGGTTTCGTTGGATGGCACCATGAACACCGTTTCGAGTCCCGCGTGCAGGTGTCGGTTCATGAGCGCCATCTGATACTCGTACTCAAAATCGCTCACGGCCCGCAGACCACGCACGAGCATCGTGGCGTTCATCTCGCGCGCGAGGTCCACGAGCAATCCGTTGAACGCGCGCACAGTGATGCGCGGTTCGTCGCCTGCGGACGCGCGAATAAACTCAACGCGTTCCTCCGCCGTAAAAAGCGGCTTCTTGTTGACGTTCAGCGCGACGGCCACCACCAGTTCATCCACAAAGCCAAGGGCTCGGCGCATGATATCTGCGTGACCGTGCGTGAACGGATCGAAGGATCCGGCGTAGAGCGCAATACGTCGATTGGACGAGCCAGCGTGCGACGTCATCGATAGAAGGTCAAAGCGGTATCCCCATAGCGGCGCGTGTCGCCGCCTCCGGGCAAAGTCACTGCAGCCGCGTGTTCAATTCCCAGTACGTGCGCAAACGGTACCTTGAGCCACTGCTCGGCCAGCAGGGTCGCGGTGCGATCCGCGTACGGGGGATCGGCGAACGCCACATCGTACGCTCCAGCGTCGAGTCCCGCCACATGCTTCATCGCATCCGCTCGCACGATCGTGCTTCGGTCGCCCGCGCCGAGTGCCTCGATGTTGCGTTCCAGCACGCGAATCGACGTGGCCGACTGCTCGACAAAATCCGCCTGCGCGGCACCACGCGACAGCGCTTCCAGTCCAAGGGCGCCCGAGCCTGCGCACAAATCAATCACGAGTGCGTCAGCGAGCTCGCCGTGCATGATGCTCATCCATGCCTCGCGAACGCGATCGGCAGTGGGGCGAACCAACGTGCCCTTGGGCGCTTCAATGCGCCGTCCACGCCAACTGCCCGCGACAATTCGCATCGTGCGTTACTCGGCGTGCGAATCAACAGACTGACGCAGTGCGTGCACACGCAGCTGCAACGTATTCGCTCCACGGTAATCGTCACGCTCAAGGCGGAATGCCACGTCTACCGGTATCGACGTATCAAGCCGGACGTGATCAACGGGCATGCCCCACGCGATTCCATCCAGTGTGCGCTTGGGCAAGCTGAAACCAAGGCGCAGACCATCCTTGCCAATCTTGCGCGGCGCGCCGGAGAGACGCACCGCGTTGAGCGCGAACGTGGGCGCCGCGTTACCCACACCGAAGGGTTCGAAGTGACGCAGCAGTTTCTCCAACTCGTCGCCTACATGATCCGCCTGCACCTGCAAATCAATGCGCAACTCGGGCACGAGGTCATCGGCCTGCAGTACCTTTTTCGCGTAGGCCGCAAAGTGTTCACGGAACGCATCAATCCGCTCCGCGGGCATGGTCAATCCGGCCGCCGCACGGTGTCCACCGTAGCGACTGAAGTGCGCCGAGCACGCACCGAGCGCGGCGTGCAGATCGAACGCCGGAATAGAACGCCCTGAGCCTTTGCCAACGCCGTCATCCACGGCGATGAGTACTGCCGGTCGACAGGTCTGCTCCACAATTCGCGACGCAACAATCCCGATCACGCCGGCGTGCCAGCCCTTGTTGGCCAGCACGAGCCCAAAGGTCTCATCAAGATCGTAGGCATCCACCTGTCGCATGGCGTCACTGAGCACCGCCTGATCAAGCGTCTGACGATCACGATTCATTTCTTCGAGCTGTCGTGCAATCACGTTTGCATCGGACTCATGTTCCGCGAGCAACAACGACAACCCAAGCTTCGCATCGCCAATACGACCGGCGGCATTGAGTCGCGGTGCGAGCACAAATCCCACGCGCCCAGCTGTGAGCGCTTTGCCTTCCATGGCAGCCGCGCGAACGAGTGCGCGCAATCCTGGATGCGTTGTTTCGGCCAGCACCTTGAGTCCGTATCGCACGAGTACACGATTTTCGCCGCGCAACGGTGCGACGTCGGCAATCGTAGCCAGCGCGACGAGGTCCAACTGCTGGTGCGCCAACCCGGGTGATACGCCCATCGCGTCGCACAACGCGAGCGCAATCTTGTACACGACGCCTACCGCCGCGAGATCCTTATCAAGCGATTCGCAGTCGTGTCGACGTGGGTTTACCACCGCGTACGCAGGCGGCAGCGCCTGGCTCGGCAGGTGATGGTCGGTAATGATGACATCAATGCCAGCACGCGAAAGTTCTTCGACCGCTTCCACCGCAGACGTACCGCAGTCGCAGGTGACCACGACCGTAGCCCCCGCAGCTCGCGCGGCGGCCACTCCCGCTGGCCCCAGGTCGTATCCATCGGTGAGGCGATTGGGCACCCACGGCACAACGCGTTGCGCGCCGAGGCCGCGTAGCACACGCGTGAGCAACGCCGTGGATGACATGCCGTCCACATCGTAGTCGCCGTGCACAAAGATGACTTCCTGGCGCTGAATCGCGGACACCAACCGGTCCACAACGCGATTACAATCCTTGAGCGTGCTTGGCGACGCCAGATGCTCAAGCCGCGGACGCAGATAGCGCCGCGCCGCTTCTGATTCGCTGTAACCGCGCCGCACCAACAGCTCGCATACCACGCTCGGCAGCTGCAGTTCGGCATGAAGCTGCGCCACGAGATCCGAGGAGGGCACCGCACCTGGCACCCAACGCGGCGCTGGGCGCGATCTGACGGCGGGCACTCGAACGCCTCAGGCCGATGCTTCGGCCGACGCCTCAGCCGCTGGCGGCTCCACGCTGGCAAAGAGCAACACGCCGCACGCTTCACAGACATCGATCAAGCCCGCCACCATGAGCGCGTTGCGACGCTGCAGCGGAATCGCCGTATCGCAGGCACCACAGGTCAGGCCACGAATCGCGAACAGCGCGTTGCTCTTGCGACGAATTGCGATGCGCTCGTACCGCGAGAGCAGGCCGGGATTCACGCCGGATGCTTTCTGGTTGCGCACGGTGACCGCAGCCTTGAGCGCCGTGTGCAGACGTTCCTGTTCAGACGCGATTTCGGCCCGAGCCGTGGCCTGTTCGGCGTCAAGCGCCTCTGCGGCGGCACGATGCGCTTCTTGCGCGGAGGTCATTTCACCGAGCCGGCGCGCCATGCCGGCGAGTTCGCTTTCCTCTTCTGCCAACACGCGACGCGCCATTTCCACCTGCGCCATCGCTGCCGTCGCCTCGCGCAGCTTTCGTGCCTGATCAAGCGTGGCGAGGTTCTTCTCGTGCTTCTCACGGTGATCCGTGATGCGCTGGCTGAGCGTGCGATAGCGCTCCGTTTCCCGCTCGATCGCAACACGTGAGCGCTCAACTTCGTCGTGCGCCCGCTGACGCGCCTTGTCGAGCGACGCGATGCGCGGTGCGAGCGCCGCCAGATCACGCTCAATCAGGCGAATTGCGCCGTCGTCCTCCTGCACTGCCAGCAACGCTACGAGTTCCGGCTGCACGCCTACCCTCCAATCTGAACGGGGACTGTCAATGACTCCTACGTAGAACATAGCGCAGAGTGCGCCCCTCCGACGAGATCCGGGCCGTTTACGAGCCGCGGGATCCCGGGTGCAGCAACGCCTGCTTGTCACGCGCCAGCCGCGTCTGTCGCGCCATCAGTGCCGGTCTCTCCTCTGGCGACGCCTGTTTGATCAACTCCTGCATCTCCGAGATCTGCTGGCTGAGTGCACGAAGTTCAAGTTTTCGGAGGGCGAACTCAATGTCGGACGGTGCCTCAACCTGTGCCAGCAGCGATTCGGCGAGATCGATCACCTCCTGATCGGCGCCGCTGAGCACATCCGACAGCTCAGCATCTGGACGGTGTGCCAGCAGCGCCCGAAAGAGGGTGGCGAGGCGTGTATCGCGAAATCCCTCGGGACCATAGCGCTCCGCAATGCGCTCCACCCAGGCACGTTCACGAAGCATCACCCGAACCAACTCGCGCTCAATGGGATCTTCGTCGGTGCGCGCGCGCGGGGGGGATGCCGTCGAAAGCCACTCAGGGCCCTGCGGACGGCCTCGTCCCTTCCACTGCCCCTTGGCGACCCACTCGCGCTTGGGCACGCTTGGTGCGTCATCCATGGGCGGTGGTGGCTGTTGTGGATCGGGCGACGCAGCCGCGTCGCCACGCACCGCCAGTGCACGACTGCGGGACACAGGCAGCGTGGGTTCGTCGGCCTCACGCTGGATCAGTGTGCGGTCGAGCGACGACGCTTCCGCGAGACGCGCGATGTACAGGTCGCGCGTGATCGGATCTTTGGTCGCACGAATCGTTGGCAACAGCTTGTCGACGGCACGGCGACGATGATGCAGATCCGCGAACCAGCCGCGGCGGGCAAGCAACTCGACTTGCACATCAAAGAAGTCCATCGCGTCGCGCAGTGCGCTCTCGAGCGCCGGCGCGCCCTTGGCACGCACAAACGTATCCGGGTCTTCGCCTTGCGGGAGCGACACCACGCGCACCGCTGCGCCATGGCGCAACAACTCGAGCCCCGAACGAAACGTGGCCTTGAGGCCCGCTTCGTCGCTGTCGTACAGCAGAAAGACTTCCGGCGCATAGCGCACGATCAATGCCGCTTGTTCTTCCGTGAGCGCGGTGCCGAGCGGCGCAACGACTTCTTCGATGCCACCGAGTGAGACACGAACCACATCGAGATAACCTTCCACCACAAGCAACCGTTGCGCGCGCCGCGCCGCCTGCCGGGCGAGCTGCATGCCATACAGCACGCGACGCTTCTGAAACACGCCGCTTTCGGCGGAGTTGAGATACTTGGGTGTGTCGTCACCAAGCGCACGCCCGCCAAAGGCGACATGACGACCCAGTTCATCAAGAATTGGAAACATGAGACGACCGCGAAAACGCGGGCGTGCCGTTGCTTCGTCTTCACGAACAACGAGCAAGCCCGCATCTTTCAGCCGCTCATGATCAAAACCCAGCGTGAACAAATGCTTCAGCAACAGCTGGCCATCGCGCGGCGCGAACCCGATTCCAAATTTTTCGATGGCGTTGTCATCGAGACCACGACCGGCAAGATAGGCGCGCGCTTCGGCCCCTACGGTTTCATCGCGTAGTTGCGCGGTAAAAAACGCAGCCGCACTGGCCAACACGGACCAATTCGGCTCATTCGGATCAGGCGCGTGCGCGCGCGTTGGCGTGTCGATGACTTCAATGCCGACCTTTTCGCCGAGCAACTTCACGGCCGCGGTGAAGTCGAGCCCGAGACGCTTGCGCAGAAAGGTGATCACATCGCCGCTCTCGTTGCACACAAAGCAGTGATACTGCCCCCGCTTGGGTGACACCGAGAAGTTCGCATTCTTGCCCTGATGAAACGGACACGGTCCGCGAAAATCAGTGCCGACCCGCTTCAGCTTCACATACTCGCCAATGATCTGCGCGATATCCGCCGCTTCGCGAACGCGCTCGACAATTTCGTCGCCAATCATGTGGCGCGCACGTTAGCGCAGCTCAGCCAGGGTGACACCAGCACCGCCTTCATTCCAGCCGCCGAGCCGATGCGTTGCCACGCGCGAATCTCCGCGCAGCATCTCGCCCACGCGCTCACGCAATGCGCCCGTGCCCTTGCCGTGAATAATGCGCAGCTCGCGGAGATCATTGCGCACCGCAGCATCGAGCGCCTGCATGAGCGCAATCTCCAGCTCATCCACGCGCATGCCGCGCAGGTCCACTTCACGCACCGGATCAACTTCCGGTACGTCGCCCATGACCGGCACACGCACTGCTGGCGGTGGTGGGGCCGCAGTGCGCGTCAGCGTGTTGATCGGCACTGCGAGTGTCAGCGAACCAACAAGCACGCGTACGCTCGTGCCGCGTACGTCTACGACGGTGCCCGCTTTGTCGCCCAGCGTGCCCACGAGCACGGCGTCTCCGGCTGCCAGCGATTTCTCCGTCTGATGTGATCCGCCGCCTGACGCAGGTTTCGCAGGCGCCAGTCCCGCTCTCCGTTGCGAACGCGACTGCGCCGCCCGGGCGTCCATGGCCGCTACCGCCTGCTGCTGTCCAGACGCCGCTTCTTCAACCGCACGTCGTGCTTCGCGCGCCTTCGCGTCAATCATCTCGGCGCTAATCTGTGCGTCTGCAGCCGCGGCTTTCACCGCGCCGATTGCACGTTCCACTTCAGCGCGTGCCTCAAGCAAATACTTGCGGGCTTCCTGACGCGATGACCGCTCGAGCTCCTTCTCCTTCTCTCGCGCCTTCTTTTCGCGGTCACTCACCGTTGCGATGCGCGACGCGATACGACGGGCCTCACGATCCGCCTCCAGCTCGCGCTCCGCGAGTGTGGCTTCACGCGCTTCCACATCGGCGAGCAGCAGCGCCAGATCACGCTCACCCGTTGGCAAACGAGACTCAGCGAGTGTGAGCACGTGTTCAGGCAGTTGCAAACGACGGGCAATGGAAATGCCGTACGACCGTCCTGGAACGCCCTTGATCAATCGATACGTTGGCGCGAGCAGTGCGGCGTCGAACTGCAACGACGCATTCACCACCCCTGGCACTTCGGTGGCGAGCAGCTTGAGCGCGCCGAGATGTGTGGTCGCCACGGTCATGGCACCACGTCGCGTGAGCGTTTCAAGGATTGCACCGCCAAGCGCTGCGCCTTCCGCCGGATCCGTACCGGATCCCACTTCGTCCATGAGCACGAGTGAGTTGTGCGTCGCGAGGCGCAGAATCTCGCCCTGATGTTTGAGATGAGCGCTGAAGGTGGAGAGACTCGCTTCGAGACTCTGTTCGTCTCCGACGTCGGCGAATACGTCGTCGAATACGGGCAACCGGCTTCCGCCGGCCACTGGCACCGGCACGCCACACTGCGCCATCACGGCCAGCAAACCGATGGCTTTGAGCAGGACGGTCTTGCCGCCCGTATTCGGTCCGGAGACCAGAAGCGTGCGTTCACCCGCGTCGAGCGCGAGCGTGAACGGGACCACATTGATTCCCTGGGCGAGCAAGAGCGGATGCCGTGCGTGTACAAACTCACACCCGCTCGAGGCCGGTCCAAACTCCGCCTGTCCGGCGTGCACATCTTCGGCGTAACGCGCGCGCGCCAGCAGCGAATCCAGCGCGACCATGGCGGCGAACGCATCACGCAGCGGCTGATAGAGCGGATGCAGCAGCGCCGTGATCTCACGCAAGATGCGTTCAATCTCGCGCTGCTCATCGATTTCCAGTTCGCGCAGTCGATTGCCAAACTCAACGGCCGCCGGCGGCTCCACAAAGATCGTGGCACCCGTGCCCGACGTGTCGTGCACAAGTCCACCCACCACCACGCGCGCTTCGCGGCGTACGGGCATCACCCAGCGGCCATTGCGCATGGTCACCGACGCATCGCTCACCTGGTGATGCGATTCGAGTTTACTCATCTCGCGCTCGAGCAAACGCACCAGCTCACCCTCGGCGCGGCGCAGCTCCTGCCGGATCTTTCGCAGCGCCGGCGACGCATCATCTCGCACCGAGCCGTCGTCGTTGATCGCGCGAGCAATTGCGTCTTCGATGGCGCGCGCTTCGATGAGCTGATCGCCAAACGGTTGGAGCACCGCACGTGCCACCGCATTGCGACGCACATCACGCAATGCTTCGCGCGTGCGCCGAGTTGAGCGGAGGAAGGTTGCGCCTTGCAACAGCTCCGGTGCGGTCCAGCTCACGCCTTCAACGCGCAGTCGTGTGAGCGGCGCGGCCAGATCAGGGATTTGCTCGGCCGTCCACGCCGGTTCGCCGGTGATGAGCGTGCGCATGGCGGACACGCGCTGGTGCTCGCTCTCGAGCCAGCCTTGGTCGCTACTTGGAGCGAGCGCGCGTACGGCGGCCACACCGGGACTGGAATGCGCACGCTGACTTACGTGCACAAGAATCCGGGACAGTTCGAGAATTGATAGCGCGTGGGCGTTCATCGGCGCGGCAGTCCTGCCCTGAATGGTGCGTACCTACTACAGCTCGGACCTACTTGGACGCCAGTTCTTCCTTGACGATCGCGCTGATCTGGCTGCCATCGGCGCGGCCTTTGAACTGTGGCACAACGCGCCCCATTACGGCACCCATGTTGGCAGCGCCGCCAGCGATTGCCGCCCGAACAGCGGCTCGCAGCTCGTCAGTTGAGACGGCCGGAGGGAGGTACGCCTCGAGGCTCGCGGCCTCGGCAGCTTCCCGGGCGGCGAGTTCAGGACGCGCGCCCGTTTCGTACATGGCCTGCGACTCACGCCGCCGCTTGATGCCCTTGCGTATGACCTCGATCACCTGATCGTTGGTGAGCGGATCGGCCTGCTCGAGCTCGCGATTCCGAAGATCAGCGAGGACGGTACCGAGCAAGAGCAACGTGTCTTTGTTCTGCGCACGGCGGGCGGCCGTGAGGTCGTCCTGGATGCGCGCAAACAACGGGGCGAGCTCGGCCACAGCGGCCGCGCTCAGACGCGCGTGCGACGGTTCTTGCGAATCGCAGCGTTCAGCTTGCGCTTACGACGCTCGCTCGGCTTTTCATAGTGCCGATGCTTGCGCAGGTCGGACAGGATACCGGCCTTTTCGACTTTCTTCTTGAACCGCTTGAGGGCGCGTTCGAAGTTCTCGTCCTCGTGGATGATAATCTCCGACAAACCAAACTCTCCCGTGGGGCCGTTGAGCGACGAAACTCGCCGCGTAAGTGATGTACCGACAGCCGTGTAGCTTACCACGCCCAAAGACCCGGGTCAAGGCGCTACAGACGCGAAATCCGGCCCTTTTTCGCACTTACCCCGGCGGCCAGACCATTTGGCGGCCCCCGAGCACGTGAAAGTGCAAATGCCCCACCGTTTGCCCGCCTTCACGACCCGTGTTGGCCACCACGCGATAGCCGGTCTCCGCGACGCCGGAGACTCGAGCGACCTCCCCCGCGAGCTGGAGCAGATCCCCGAGTTCGGCGGCGCTCGTTCCCGTGGCCGTGGCCTCGGCCAGTGAATCCAGGTGGCGGCGTGGGATCACGAGCACGTGGACCGGCGCCTGCGGAGACAGGTCGCGAAACGCGATGCCGTGCTCAGACTGGGCCACGATCGTTGACGGAATCTCTCCGGCCACGATACGGCAGAAGATACAGGTGGAGTTGGTCATGGAACGGTAGGCGGAGTGGAACGGTGATGCTATCCTCAAGCTATCGCGCTGCTCGCACGTGGCCCACCAACCTGCCCCTCCAGCTCATGTCCATCGCATTCCGCCGGATCACACCTGTTCTGGTCCTTTTCGCATGCGCGCAGGCGGTGCACGCGACTCCGCTACACGCTCAAGCCGGGTCGCCAGTGCCAGCGCAAACGAGCCCGCGCACGCCGGCTGAACGTGCAGTGATGGCCGTGGTGGACTCCGCCATGACGTTTATCCAGTCTGGCGAAATGCCCAGGTTGAGCGACCTTATGACGCCCGAAGCGCAGGTGTACGCGGCGAGTACGCGCGACGGCGCTCCGGGTTTCCGCATGCGCACTGCGGCGTCGCAACGCGCACTCGGACAGCGGCCACCGATTATTGAACGCGGCTTCAACGCCGACATTCGCATGGCCGGAACGATCGCGGTGGTGTGGCTGCCGTACGATCTGTATGTCAACAACACATGGTCGCACTGTGGCGTGGACGTGTTCACCCTCGTGCAGGTCAACAACGATTGGCGGATTGCGAATCTGACGTACAGCGTGGAGCAGCCGCCGGCGTGTCGCGTGCATCCGTCGGGACCGGCAGCGGGCACCACGGGTACGCCGCGATAGGCACGGTGCAACTTCACCACGCGACGGGTGCACACAAGACGCTCACACCGGTTCAACGGGTGATCCGATGCAGGTGCTGACGTCGTACGCCCAGCGTGCATACTTCACTCTGCAGTTCCATCCGCTCGCGCGTGTGTCGCGTCGCGCTACTCGCCGCCGTTGTCGGTGCGTGGCCTTCGATTTCTCGTGCACAGGCAATTCACAGCACCGGCATCGAACGCGTGGTGCCGTCGGAATCGTACTGGCGACTCACGTACGAGAACGACTTCTTCACGGCCACTGATCGATTCTACACGCAAGGGATCCTTCTTGAGGTCGTGCACCCGCGGCTCGACATCCGCGCACTCCGAAAGCTGCTCTACGCGCCGGACGGTGCACGCACCCGTTTTGGTGTCGCGTTTGAAGACAACGGTTACACGTCGAGCGATCTGAAGCAGTCCACGATACCAGTGGGTGACCGTCCGTACGCGGGGACCAAACAACTTCGCGCGTTTGCCATCGCCAACGACACGGCATCACGCCGCATCACCACGTCTTCACTCACGCTTGGTGTGATCGGTCCGGCAGCGGGAGGACGCGAGATACAGACGTATCTGCATCGCAAGACGGGCAACACCATCCCGATGGGCTGGACGCATCAGATTCAGAATGATCTGATCCTCAACTACGACGTGGCAACAGAGCAACAGCTCACTCGGAGCCGCACGAACGCCGATGTGTCAGGCACGGCGGCTGCACGTGTTGGCACCTTCCACACGGCCGCAACGGTTGGCGCGACGCTTCGCTTCGGACGACTGCCAGTCGCCGCGCCCGTGCCAACGTTGCGCGACGTGGGCGTGGCGCGAACGCCGCGCTCGTTCTTTGTGTACGCGAAGCCGCAACTGCAACTGGTCGGTTACGATGCCACGCTGCAAGGCGGACTGTTCAATCGGGCCAATCCGTACACTATCGCCACCGGCGATCTGTCGCGCACGGTGTACCGCCAGCAACTCGGCTTCGTGTATCAGTCATCCACCCGGTATGTGGAGCTGTCGCACATCTACACCACGGCGAGCTTTCGCGGCGGCTCCGCGCATCGCACCGGTGGCATCGGTTTTGGTGTGCTCTTGCCTTCGCGTCGCTCCCCCTCACGGTGAGCCGTGCCACCAGTTAGCCTTGTTGACACGCCTCCCCAGACAGACCGTCCTTTCGATGCTGCGCCGCCCCCTCCCCTTCTGACCCGACCGCATGCACACGCCGGATCGTTTCTCGAAGCGCGGACTCTCCTGAATGCCCAGGCCGACGCTCGCCGCTTCGCTCGCCGATAATTTTCTTGGCAATTCGCCCGACTGGTTCAAGCTCACCATTGTCGGCTTTCTGATTGTCAATCCGCTGCTGCTCGTCACTGCCGGCCCGTTCATCACCGGTTGGGTGCTGATTCTTGAGTTCATTTTCTGCCTGGCGATGGCGCTCAAGTGTTACCCACTGCAGCCAGGCGGGCTGCTCGCGGTCGAAGCGGTCGTGATGGGGCTGACAACAAGCGAAACCGTCTACGAGGAGGTCGTCCAGAACTTTCCGGTGATCCTGCTGCTGATGTTCATGGTTGCCGGCATCTACTTCCTCAAGGAACTGCTGCTTTTCTCATTCACCAAGTTGCTGCTGCGCGTGAGAAATAAGGCAGCGCTTTCACTGCTCTTCTGCGCGCTGGCCGCGTTCCTTTCTGCTTTTCTTGATGCGCTCACCGTCACGGCGGTTGTGATCACGGTCGCGCATGGGTTCTATCTGATTTACCACAAAGTGTCGTCGGGAAAGCAGTACCATCAAGACCATGACGTCACCGGTGATGAAGACATTGGTGAGCTCGACCGTTCGGATCTCGATGTGTTTCGTGGGTTTTTGCGCAGCCTGATGATGCACGCCGCGGTCGGGACGGCGCTCGGCGGGGTTTCCACCATGGTCGGTGAGCCGCAGAACCTCCTGATTGCAAAAGTTGCTGGCTGGGATTTTCAGGAGTTCTTCGTCCACATGATGCCGGTCTCGATTCCGACGCTCATCGTTGGATTGATCACGTGTGTTTCGGTGGAACACTTTCGCGTGTTCTCGTTCGGCGATCCGCTGCCCGACAAGGTGCGTGCCATTCTCGAAGAGTATGAGCGGCACACGGAAGAAACGCGTTCCGGGAATGAAGCCGTGATGCTCTGGGTGCAAGGACTCATCGCGCTTGCTCTCGTCTTCAGTTTGGCGTTTCACCTGGCAGAGGTGGGTCTGCTCGGCCTCACGGTGATCGTGCTTGCGACCGCGCTCAATGGCGTCACGGAAGAACACCGGCTTGGCAAAGCATTCACCGAAGCACTGCCCTTCACATCATTGCTGGTTGTGTTCTTCGCCATCGTCGCCGTGATACACGATCAGCACCTTTTTGAGCCGGTCGTGCAATCGGTGCTCGCGCTGGAGGGAACGACGCAAACGGGCGCGCTCTATCTGGCCAACGGTGCGCTCTCAGCAATCAGCGACAACGTGTTCGTCGCAACGGTCTACATTACTGAGGTGCACGGAGCGCTTGAGGCCGGCGAAATCACGCGCGCACAGTTTGACCGATTGGCGATTGCCGTAAATGCAGGCACGAACTTGGCGAGCGTCGCAACGCCCAACGGCCAGGCGGCCTTTCTCTTTCTTCTCACGTCAACGCTCGCGCCGCTGATCCGGCTTTCGTACGGACGGATGGTGATGATGGCGCTTCCGTATACCGTGACGATGACGCTCTCCGGATTGCTCACCGTCATCTTTCTCCTTCCGTAACGGTCCCACGACCAGCACTGGCGGACGATTGCACCTCGCAGCCGGTTCACAACGCGCAAACCGGTGTGTGCTATCCCGCGCGTACAACGCCTAGCGCGACGACAGCCGCGGTTTCGAAACGCAGGATCGTATCACCGAGACCTGCGGATACAAACCCGGCAGCGTGCAGCGCCTCAATCTCGTCGGACTCGAATCCACCCTCGGGTCCGACCGCGATGATCACGTCGCCCGTCGGAATGGGCGTGCGTGCCAGTGGTGCGCCGCCAGCATTCAAGACAACGCGAACGCCTTCAGGCGCTGCCTGAATGGCGCGCTCAATCGGCGCTTCGGGAAACAGCTGCGGTAACCACGCGCCGTGCGACTGCGCCAGTGCGCCTTGCATGCGCGCGCGAACCTTGGCCTGAAAGGTGACGCCTTCACCACGCGGCGACACGCTGCGTGAACGACGCCACAGCACCGGACGCCAGCTGGTGCACGCCAACTCGGCGGCCTTCTCCGCAAGCCACAACAAGCGGTCGCGATCGGCCACAGGGACCAGCAAATGCACCGCACGCGGAGGCATCACGTGCCGAACGTGCGTGACTTCGACCTGCGCGCCCTGCTTGGCGAGTCGCACCAGCCGCCCCTCGGCAACAGCCCCCTCACCATCGCAGAGGCCAACGATCGTACCGACATCAATGCGTCGCACTTTCATGTGACGCGCTTCGTCTTCGCCAAGCGCACACGTTGCACCTGAAACGAGTGGCTCGGAAGTAAAGAAGACGGCTAGGCCCGCGCTATCGCGACGCTCCACCAGATGTCCTCCGCGTCTTCTGCTGTGATGCGCCAGCCAGCCGCCGTGAGCACCTCCACCATGTGCGCGCGTTCTTCCTGCAGAATGCCACTCAGCACCGCCGCACCACCGCGCTCAATGGACGCGTCGATTATGGGCAACAACTCTTGCAGCACCGACGAGATAATGTTGGCGAGCACAATGCGAACGGGAGCGACCAGTGGAAGCAGCGCTTCTGCGCCGCCCTGAAAAATGTGCACAATGTCGGCCACGTTGTTGCGCTGCACATTCTCGTGCGCATTCGGAATTGCTTCCTCGTCCAGCTCAATCGCGTACACGCGCGAGGCACCAAGCTTGGCCGCCGCAATCGAGAGTACTGCACTGCCAGCACCAAGATCGGCCACGGTGTCGCCACGCTGCAGCACAGCGCCGAGCAACCGCATCACACCGCGTGTTGTCGCGTGTTCACCCGTACCAAACGCCATACCGGGATCGATCACGATAGTACTTGCCGCATCGTATTGATCGGCCAGCCACGGTGGCGTCACCACGAGCGACCCCACCTGATGCGCATCAATGCTGGTCTTCCACGACTCCGTCCAGTCAATCGGTGGCACTTCGGCCACGTCAATCTGCACACCCGTGTCGGCGGCGTTCAGCACGCGTTGAACGTGCGCCAGATCGGTGTCGGGAGGAAAGTGCGTGACCAGCTGTTCGCCGTCTTCATGCACGCCTTGCGCACCAGCATCAAAGAATGCCTGCATGAGCGCGCTGCGCACCGCCTGACTGCTCGGGCGCACGCGCACTGCAATCCACGGAGCGTCAGGCACCTAACGCTTCCTTCATCTTGGACCAAATGCTTTTCTCGCGCTGCGGCGGCGTGGTGCCTTGCATTGCGGCAAGCTGCTTGAGCAGCGCCGTCTCTTCATCCGACGGCTCCTGCGGCGTCCACAACTGCACGCGCACGTGCAGGTCGCCGGTTCCGGTGGCATTCACACGCGGCAACCCGCGTCCACGCAAATGAAACACGGTCCCGCTTTGCGTTCCTTCCGGTACACGCAATGAAATTTCGCTCGTGACGCCCGGCACCGTGATGTCGGCACCGAACACCAGCTGCGGATACGTGACCAACGCCTCGCAGAACAGATCTTCACCGTCACGCTCAAAGCGATCGTCTTCTTTTACGTCGAAGACCACGAGAATATCACCGCGCGGACCACTGCGCGGGCCCACGTTGCCGGCGCCGCGGAGCGTCATGTACTGCCCCGTGGCCACACCGGCGGGGACTTGAATGCGCACCGTCTTTTCACCACGCACGCGACCCTCGCCGCGACAACCGCGACACGGGCTGGCAACGACTACACCTTCGCCCGCGCACGTTGGACATGGCGCCACACTGACGAACTGCCCAAAGAAGGAACGCTGCGCGCGACGTACTTCACCCGCGCCGGCGCACGTGCTGCAGGTCGTGGGTTTTGATCCCGGCTCCGCGCCACTGCCTTCGCACTTGTCGCACGGATCGAGCACCTTGACCAGCACGGTTTTTTCGACGCCCGTGGCCACTTCTTCCAGCGTGAGCGACAACGGCAGTTTGAGGTCGGTTCCCGCGCGCGGTCCACCGCCGCGACGACCACCGCCGGCACCGAACATATCGCCGAATCCACCAAAGTCGCGCATGAAGATGTTGAGCGCTTCGGACAGATCCACGTGTTCGAAACCGCCGCCACCACCACCACGCAGCCCCGCTTCACCGTAGCGATCGTACGCCGCGCGCTTTTGCGGATCACGCAGCACGTCGTACGCTTCGGTAATGGACTTGAACTTTTCTTCGGCGTCTTTCGAGCCGCCGTTTTTGTCGGGATGCCACTGCATCGCCAGCTTGCGATACGATTTCTTGATGTCCTCATCGGACGCATCGCGCGCGACGCCCAACGTCGTATAAAAATCAGCCATGTGTTGTCTGGAAAGTCTTAACTAAGCAAGTCGGAAACGAGCTGCGACGTGTGTGAGACCAATGCCACCACCTTGTGATACGGCATGCGTGTTGGCCCGATCACACCAATCACACCCGACAGGGAGCCGGCCTGATACTCCGCCGTCACCACCGTGAACGCGTCCATACCCGGCGCGCCATGCTCGTTACCAATCGTGATGTTGAGCCCCGACGACCCCGCGCGCGCTTGCAACAACGTGGCCAACTCGTGGCGCCGTTCCGTCAGTTCGATTAACTGCCGCATGCGCTCACCCGTTGCAAACTCCGGTTGTTCGGCCAGCAACGAGGCCTGACCGAGCACCACATTCTCCGTGGGCTCCGCAGCACGGGCAAAGACCTGCTCGCCTTCCTGCACGAAAATATTGAGCAGTGCCGTGGCGTTCAGCGAGCCCGGCACATCGCGCAAGCGACTACTCAGCGACGAACGCACTTCGTCGAGCGTGAGACCCGACAGCCGTTCGTTCAGCACGATGGTCACTTCCACCAGTGCTTCATCGGCGATCGTTCCAGGCACTTCGACGAAGATCGTGCGCACCGATCCACCGCCGAGTGTGAGCACCATGAGAATGCGCTCGGACGACACACGCACCAGCTCAATGCGCTGCAGAATGGCCCGATCAAAACGCGGGCCCATGGCCACACCCAGCTCCTGCGTGAGCACGCCAAGCGATTGCGCCGCACACCGCAAAATCGCTTCGATCGCGGAACCGCCGGCTGCGATTTGCGCCGCCAGTTGATCACGCTCCGATGCCGAAATGGATTCCACACGCATGAGGGAATCCACGTACACGCGATACGCCTTGTCCGTGGGAATGCGACCCGCCGACGTGTGCGGATGGTAGAGAAACCCTTTCTCTTCCAGATCGCTCATCGTATTGCGAATCGTGGCCGGTGATACGCCCAGCGCAAAGCGACGCGATAACACACGTGATCCAGCGGGCTCGGCTGTGGCCACGTACGCCTGAATCACGGCCTCGAGCACATGCCGCTCCCGCTCGCTGAGATCTGAAAATGCCATAACCCTAAGTGTACTAAGGACTTCGGTGTGCTGTCAACGCGCTGGCGAGCGAGTCAAGGCGCAACCAGCCCAGCGCCGTGCACCGAAGGCGTCCGGATGGCGCGTAAAACACCCACCCGGCCTCCTCCCAGGGACGCACCAACTCCCGTTCCGCATCGTGTAGCCGCAGCCCTTCGGACGTGCGCAATCCCAGATACACGGATTCTGCCACCCGGTTCTCCGCGGATAACTTTTCCAGGCCGCCCACGGGATCGACGCGACGCGCAAGCTGTTGCTCCCACAGCGCATACGCCTCGGTATTCCATCGACGAGACGATCCGTCGAATCCGTGCGCCGACGGGCCCAGACCGAGATACGGCACACCCTGCCAGTAGGCGCTGTTGTGCCTGGCGCGATGATTGGGCAATCCGTAGTTGGAAACTTCATAGTGCTCGAAGCCGGCCGCCGTGAGCGACGCGTGCGCGTGCAGAAACTCGCGTTCGTACGCCTCCTCCGGTGCTTCATGCACGGCACCGCGCGCGGTCCACTTCCCGAGTGGCGTGCCCGCCTCGACCGTCAACCCATACAGCGACAAATGCGTCGGCTGCAGTTCCATCGCGAGCGCCACATCCCGTTCCCAGTCGCGTTCCAGTTCGTTGGGCACGGCGAAGATGAGGTCGACCGATACATCGGTGAGCCCGGCGTCTCTGAGCGTGTTGATCGCGCGCACTGCCGCCGATGCATCATGCACGCGATGCATCCACGTTAACACGCGATCGTTGAACGACTGCACGCCGAGCGAGATGCGGTTCACACCGGCAGCCCGCCATGCGCGCGCATCGGCCGCCGTCACATCTTCCGGATTGACCTCAATCGTACACTCGGCGGTTCTCACCGGCTCGCGCACGGTGCGAATCGTGTCGAGAAGCGCGCGAACACCATCGCCGCCAAGGCGCGAGGGTGTTCCTCCGCCAAGATAGATGGTATCCACGGCGCCGGGCTCGACCGCGCGCACGCGCAGCTCACGCGCAATGCTTTGTACGAAGTCAGCGACCGGAACCGTTTTTCGAACAGCGATTGCAAAATCACAGTAGCTGCACCGTCGCGCACAAAACGGCACGTGCACATACACGAAACGCTCGGTGCTCACCCGCTGGCAACCGAAACGAGTGGCCGCACTGTGCCGCTCAAGTCAACTTCGACCAGCCCGTGCAGCTCAAGCGCCGCGAGCGCCACGTTGGTGCGACGCAAATCCAGCTCGGCGCGTTGCGCGATCACGCCAACATCGGCGATTCCGTGTTGCAGCGCGTCCCAGCACGACGCGGCATCACCGTCGAGCTGCGGTGACTGTGCGGTGCGTCGGGGCAGCTTGAGCTCGTCGAGCAGGTCGTCGGGGGAGCACAACACTTGCGCACCCGACTGCAGCAGCGCGTTTGATCCCACACACTCCGGCGCGTACACCGAACCCGGAACAGCGCACACGGTGCGATCAAGTTCGTGGGCGACTCGCGCCGTAATGAGGGCACCACTTTCGCGGCCCGCCTCCACAACGACCGTGACTTCGGCCAGTGCCGCGATCAGTCGGTTGCGCTGCGGAAACGTGCCGGCGTGGCCGCGCTCTCCGGGTGGCACCTCTGAAATAAGGAGCCCCTCGTCGGCGACGCGCTCCTGCAGCGCGCGATGTCTTGGTGGATACGGCACGTCGACTCCGGTGCCCAACACCGCGATCGTTGTGCCACGCGCGTTCAGCGCACCAAGATGCGCCGCACCATCGACGCCCCGCGCAAGTCCAGACACCACCGCGATGCTCGCACCGGCGCACGCCTCAGCGAGTTCCCGTGCAAAACGCAGGCCGGCTGGCGACGCGGTGCGCGTGCCCACTATCGCCACGCTGCGTTGCGTCGCGTAGGCCGGCGTACCTCGCATCCACAGCACGGGCGGTTTTGCGTGCAGCGCGTGCAGCGCCGACGGGTACAACGCGTGCGACGGCAGTACACATTGCGCGCCGATCCGATCGGTGTGCTCCAGATATGCTTCCGCACGCGATCGTGCGCGTTGCACATCCGTTGGATCAAACGCATCCAGCGCACGCGCGGCCGACCCGTGCTCGGAGACACGACGCTTGTGCTCCGTTGGACCAACGCCCGCCATCAGAGATAGCGTGAGTGCATCACATGTGGCGCTACGCACGGCGTCGGAGGCCATCAGCGGCGCGTTATGGGAGCATGACGTCAACACGTGCCGGCGGCGCGGCCGCAGCTTCTTCCTTGCGGAGCGCCAGCAGCCGTTTCCACCACGCATCGAGCAGCACGTCCAGGCCGAGCCGACCAGGCGCGCTCACGGCGTACAGGCCAAACGCTCCGGGCGCACTGATTTCCGGCACGTAGAGCTCGCCCAGCAAATCGCACTTGGTGAACACCACACAGTACGGCTTTTGCGCGAGTTCTTCTGAGTATTCGCGCACTTCGTGCCGCAGCTGATCCAGTTCGGCTTGCCAATCTTCTGACTCGATCGAGAGCAAGAACGCGAGCACGCGCGTGCGCTCAATGTGGCGAAGGAACTGCAAACCCAGGCCCTTCCCCTCGTGCGCGCCTTCAATGATGCCGGGAATATCGGCCACCACGAATGTGCGGTGATCGCTGAGCGGCACCACACCAAGATTCGGCGAGAGTGTGGTGAACGGATAGTTGGCAATTTTGGGGCGTGCGGCGGAGATCACGGAGAGCAGCGTGCTCTTGCCGGCGTTCGGTTGACCAACGAGACCAATGTCGGCGATGAGCTTGAGCTCGAGCTCGAGCACGCGGGCCTCACCTTCTTCGCCCGGCTGCCACTTGCGTGGCGCCTGCTGCGTAGCGGTCACGAAAAACGCGTTGCCCTTTCCGCCGCGGCCGCCTTTGGCAATGATGTGTTCCTCACCATCGGCCATGACTTCGCAGATGAACTCGCCCGTGTCTTTCTCACGCACGATGGTGCCGGGCGGGACGGGCAGAATCACGTCTTTACCGGAACGCCCCGTCATGTTGGAACCCATGCCGTGTTCACCGCGCTCCGCGATCCATGAATCGCGATAGGTGAAGTCGAGCAAGGTGGCGAGATTGCTGTCGCCACGCACGATGATGTCGCCGCCTCGACCGCCGTCGCCGCCATCCGGACCGCCCATTGGATAGTACTTCTCGCGACGGAACGAGCAGGCGCCCGACCCTCCGGTGCCCGCTTCAACCTTCACGATGACGCGATCGATAAACATGCGCTATTTCCCTTGCACGCGAGCCCAGAGGCCCACGTATCGTTTAACATCATCCGAGTCCAGCAAGTCGGCAATCGCGAGCAACGCCGCGTCCACTTGTGCTGGTGATGCACCTGCGTGAAGTGCACCGTGCAGATGCGAATGCAACTGTCGGTCCTGCCGAGCAATGGCACACGCGGCCACCACACAAAGTTCTCGACGCGCCAGATCCAACTGCGGTCGACCCAGCACCTTTCCGTATCCTTCAACAATCATCCACGCGTCAAGTGCGGGATGCAACGCTTTGATATTGTGACGGAGTGGCTCGTAGAAGCGCCCGTACACGGCTTCACAGGTAGCCTCACCGCGCGCGGTGAGTTGCGACACATCGAACGTGGTGCCTTCGTCGGACTCCGGCGCCGGCCTGCCAGACAGGCGTCGCCATTCGCGCGCTGCATTCAGCGACCGCGGGAATCCGGCAAACAGATACGTTTGCAGAATCACTTCTTCGACCCACACCGGATTGATGCTGTGCACCGCCCCCGCCAGCAGGGTTCGCGTTTGTGCTTCGCTGCCGCCGGCCAATACTGCGGCCAGTCGCACCAGATGAATCGTGGGTACGTCGAGCCGCTCAGGATGTGCCGAAAGCAACGCCGGAACGATAGTCTGCTCACCCTGCCCAGACATCATCATTTCCTCGCCGGACATTTCAGTAACACGCGGCACGAGCTCAGACATGCTGCACAACCTCGTGCCCGGGTACAAACACCGCACCAACCGTTTCGTCGCGCGTATTGGTGAGTGGCGTCAGAGCAATCGTCATCAGTGATTCCGCCAAACGCGCCGGCAGCACGCCCAGCACCTGTAAACACGCGAGGACCGCGGGATACTGCGCGCGAGGCGCTCCGTCTTCCACCTTGATCGCGATACCAATACCTGCGTTCAGTACGCCGATCGAGTGCACGCCCTCCGCACCAACTTTGGCCACAATGTTGCCCTGCCCCGCTTGCATGAGCAGCGTGTCAAACCGATCCGTGCCGCCCACAAGATGAGCGTGGGACGTCATCGCATGCACGATGCGCCGCGCCATGCCATCACTGACGTGCGCCTCGTGCGCCAGTCGCGCGTAGGCGAGTGCCATATTCTGCAGCGGCAACGCAAACACGGGTACACCGCATCCGTCTACCCCGACGCCGATGTCCGTGTCCGGAACACCCGTCCATTTTGAAACGGCGCGGCGCGCGTCCTGCTGCACGGGGTGACTGGCCAGCTGATAACCGTCCGTCGGCCACCCGCGCGATACGGCGCGCGCGAGCATGGCGGCGTGTTTGCCCGAGCAGTTGCTGTGAATGCGGCTGGGTGTGGCGAGGGCGTCACGCAAGAGCGCGGCGCCGCGGGCACTCAGCGGCTCGTGCGGACCACACGCAAGCGCGGCCTCGGTGAGCCCTACGCGCGCGAGCATTGCCGTGGCCACCCGCACGTGCTCGGGTTCACTGCCGTGCGAGGCACAGGCGAGGGCCAACTCTTCATCGCCCCATCCGAGCGCGTCGAACGAGCCGTCCTCGAGCATTGGCATGACCTGAAAGGGCTTGGCGCAGGAACGCCACCAGGTATGCAGATTCGCGTCGTGTGCCTGGGCGAGCAACACACCGTCAAAACGAACCACCGCGGCGTGCACCCGGTGGCGGGACTCCACCACGCCCGCGCGCGTGACCACGACGTCAAGCGTGAGCGCCTCGGGTGCGGGATGCGGCTGATCGGCGGTCGAAGAGGCAGTCGCCTGCGTCGGCGGGACAATGGCAGTGGCGTCAGACATAGGCCTGTAAGGTAACCGCCTCCCCCCAACTATCGTCTCGCGGCGATCACCACGCCCAGCAAGACCACGGCGCCGCAGAGGATCGTCCCCACCCCGGGGATCTCGCCAATGAACGGCAGCAGCGCGGCTAGCAGCGTGGCGCCCACGGGCTCTCCGAGCACGGTGAGATTGACGATGTACGCGGGCAGGCGCCCCAGCGCCCAGTTCATCCCCGTGTGGCCGAGCAGCATGGGCCCCACGGCAAGACCGGCAAAGATTCCCCATTCCATGGGAGGCTGCGGCCACAGGGGAGCGCCAGCGGGCACGGACAGGAGGAGCAGCGTGACCAGCGCTGCGCCGTACGCCAGCACGACATAGCCCCAGGTATCGAGCACGCGTCGAACGGTGCGACCGAGCAGATAATATCCGGCGGCCGTGATCGCACCGATCACGGCCAATGCGTCGCCGAGCAGCGCGTTGCTGCCACCGGTGGCATCGGCTGGCGCGTCCACCCAGGCGAGGGCAATGGCACCGGCCATGGCCACCAGAATACCAAGCCACTGGCGGCGCGACGGCTGCTCCCCCAGGAACTTTGCTGAGAATACGGCGATGATGATTGGCTGCAGATTGACCAGCGTCACCGACGCCGCCACACTCGTGTAGCGCAGCGACGCGTTCCAGCTCCAGAAGTGAAGCGCCAGCAGCACACCGGCGCCAAGCGCGGCCGCCATCAGCTTGCCATCAAGCGTTCGCCACGCGCGCCAGCTGTTGTTGCGCCAGGCGAGATAACTGAGCGGCACCAGCGCAATGGCCAGTCGCCACGTCGCAATCGCGATGGGGTGCGCGTCGCTGAGCCGGATCAGTGGCGCAGCGATCGAGATGCCCAGCAGGGCACCAATGAGCACAAGGAGCGGCGACGGAGATTGCACGCCGGGGATGATGCGCGCGCGGCTGCAGCGGCGCTACCTTTGCTCTCCATGAACACAGCGCAGCTCTCCGTTTCCACGCCGCTCATCGCGCGCGACCGCCTCGTGGCGTTGCTCGAAGCAGCCGCTACCCAGCACGTCTGCATTGTGGGTGACGCGATGCTCGACCTCTATTTGCGCGGCGATGTGGATCGCATCTCGCCCGAAGCACCCGTTCCCGTGGTCCGCGTCCGTGAGCGGCGTCAGGCGCTCGGCGGCGCCGCCAATGTGGCCCAGAACGTGTCGGCGCTCGGCGCTGGCTGTGATCTCGTGGCGGTCGTTGGCGACGACAGCGCCGGACGCACCCTTCGCGACATGTTGACGGACGGCGGCATGAACTCGCGTGCGTTAGTCATGGCCGACCGTCCCACCACAACAAAAACGCGCGTCATGGCGCGCGCGCAGCAGCTCGTCCGCTTTGACGAAGAAGAAGACGCCGATTTGTCGGCCGCCGAAGTGAAGGCTGTGCTCGCGGCGATCGAGACCGTGATTGCGGATGCCACCGCGCTCGTATTTGAAGATTACAACAAGGGTGTGCTGGTGCCGGCGGTGATCGAGGGTGCGGTTGCACTCGCACGCGCGAAAGGCATTCCGATCATTGTTGATCCGAAGTACCGCAACTTCTTCGCGTATCGCGGCGCGACGGTGTTCAAACCGAACCGTCGTGAACTGGAGAGTGCACTCGGCGCGGCGGTTGATCTGGAGCATCCGGAAGCGTTGCCGGCCACGTTTTCGCGACTTGGTGTTGAGTACTTGTTGCTGACACTCGGCGAACGCGGTATGGCATTGGTGGATGCCAGTGGCACCGTGCATCGCGTGCCGACGACCGCGCGCGAGGTGTATGATGTAGTCGGCGCGGGCGACACGGTGACCGCCTACCTGGCCGCGACACTCGGCGCCGGCGCATCGGCGATTGAAGCCGCCATCGTGGCGAACTATGCAGCCGGTGTGGAGGTAGGAAAGCTTGGGGCTGCGACGGTTTCCGCCGACGAGGTGCTCGCCGCCTATGATGCACACCACGGCATTCATACCTGACACTGGAGCGAAGGTTTGCACGATTCACTCAGCTGGCGAACACCTCTCGTGCTTGCGCGCACACTCCGCACTGCGTGCGCTGCATTGCTGATTGCCTCGGCGACTGCACCATCAACCGCGAGCGCGCAATCATTTAACCCGCTGCCAGAAGGTTGGCGTTTTTATCTGCAGACCGGCATCGCCTTCTCCACGATCGTGGATGTCTCTCCGTCTGATGACACGGACGAGTTCGGACGAAGCCGCGGCTTCCCGTCGAACTTGCGCGTGAGTCGCATCATCGCCGGCCCAATGGTTGGATTTGTCGAGCTTGGGACCGCCCGACGCGGTGCCACGGTCTCGAGCGGGAATGAGGATCTTGAGCTGCGCAGTCGGTACTGGGATGGCACTCTGGGCGTGACGGCCGTTGGGCGCTGCGTTGTGAGTGTCTGTCCCTCGCTCGACGCGGGTGCTTCGCTTGGCTATCTTCGCGAAAGCGTGATCTTTGATCGCGCGACCTCGCGGCCCGCGGGCACGTTGAGCACGAAACGGTATGAAGCGTCGGCAGTGCTTGGGCTTCGGCTGGCCAGCGCGCGCTTCAGCGGAATCGCGCTCGTGCTCAGGCATCACGAAGGGCTCAGCCAACTGCCGAACGACGGGTCTGAAGCGCGCAGCCGTGGCCAATCGGTGATGCTGAGCTTGCCGTTGAATCGTTAGGAAACCGGGCGTCGGGTGCTGTTCGTTCTTATGGAACTCACCGGGCGCCGCGAGTATGTTGTGCACGTGAGTGGCCACGGCCATTCCGGGGGTGTAGCTCAGGTGGTTAGAGCGCCGGTCTCATAAACTGGAAGGCGTGGGTTCGAGCCCCACCGCCCCCATTCGCAGTGCGGCACAGCGGACGTCATTTGGCGGCCCTACTCGCCGCGCGTCTCAGTGTTCTTCAGCGTTTGCGCATGTCTTCATCGCGACATACTACGCGCCGCGTAGTGGTAACTGGTTACGGCGCGGTGACGCCGCTCGGTCTCTCCGCTGCGTCCACGTGGGAGGCAGCCTTGCGCGGCGTGAGCGGTGCCGCGCCCATCACTCGATTTGATGCATCCGACCAGACCACGCGCTTTGCCTGCGAGCTCAAGGGCTTCGACGCGCTGAACTATGTCGATCGCAAACTGGCAAAGCGCATGGACGTGTACGCGCACTACGCAGTTGCTGCCGCGAACGAAGCGATCGCGCACGCCGGTCTCGACACGAGTACGCTCACCGATGCGCAGCGCGCACGCATCGGCGTGATCATTGGCAGCGGACAAGGCGGCATGGAAACTTTCCAGAACCAGGCCGTCACATGGCACACCAGCGGACCCGGTCGCCTGTCGCCGTTTTTCGTGCCGATGATCATCCCCGACATTGCTGGAGCGTGGGTGGCCATGCAGCACGGCCTTCGCGGACCCAATCACGCGGTTGTCTCGGCGTGTGCCACAGGGAACGATTGCATCATGAGCGCACTCGACTCGATCCGTGCGAATCGCGCTGACATCATTCTCGCGGGCGGTGCCGAGTGTGCCGTGACGCCGCTCGGTGTTGGCGGATTCGGCGCCGCGCGTGCGCTGTCAACGCGCAATGATGAACCAACGCGCGCTAGCCGTCCGTTTGATGTAGATCGCGACGGCTTTGTGCTCGGCGAAGGTGCGGGCGTGCTCGTGCTCGAGTCGTTGGAATCCGCGGAGTCACGCGGGGCAACGATCTACGCTGAAGTGCTCGCCGTAGGTGCGGCGTGCGACGCGCATCATCTCACGGCGCCACATCCAGAAGGGATCGGCGCGCGACTCGCCATGGAAGGCGCGTTCGCAGAAGCGCGCATTTCGCCGACCGATGTTGATACCATCAACATGCACGCCACGAGCACCGGACTTGGCGACGTGGCGGAGTGCAGTGCGGTACGCGCGGTGTTTGGTGATCACGCAGACGTTGCAACGTCTACCGCGACGAAGAGCATGACGGGCCACATGCTCGGTGCGGCAGGCGCGGTCGAAGCGCTGTTCTCGATTCTCAGTATCGTGGACAACGTGGTGCCGCCCGTGATCAACCTGCAGAATGTGGATCCGGCGTGCAACGTGCGCGTGGCGGCCAATGTGGCGGAGCAGCGCTCCGTGCTTGTCGCGTTGAGCAACGCCTTTGGATTTGGCGGACACAACACAGCCGCGATTTTCGCAGCGCGCGAGGTGGGCGACTCGTTGTAGAGTCGCCCCTCGCCTGCACGAGCTACGGCAGCTTTACGGCTCGCGTGTTCGGATCGAAGGTAGCACCCGCGGGCAACACGTGCATCGTCACTCCTGAGGCGCCGAGTACTTTCGCGTCATTGGTGGTTTTTTCGGCCGAACGCGCGTCGTAAATCACCACGACGCTGCGCCCCGATACGCGCCACGTGCCGTTGCCTTCGATGACCAGCGCGGTCGACTCATCAATCCCCACGCCGAGATGCGGCGGCGCTTCAAGCACAAGGCTCATGAGGCGATTGTGTCGTTTGCGACGCACGAAGTGTTGATCGATCACGGCGTTATCGACCAGCGCAAAACCGTCGCTTGTGATCACGTTGTTCCGATCAATGGTGATGTACGCTTCGCTGCTGTCACTGGGCGGACGATCGCCGCCGAGTTTCCGCTCACTGCCGGTAATCATTCGCGCTGAAAGCACCGCCGCACCGGCGCTTGTACCGCCCACCACCGCACCGGCCGCGTGGCGTGCTTTGATCGCGCGCTCCACAGCCGTGCCTCGAAGAACGTTGGCGAGCCGATTCTGATCGCCACCACCGAACCACACGCCGGTTGCACCATCAAGCAGGCGAACCACGCTGTCGAGATTCGCCTGCTCACGCGTGAGCCACACGTTCTGTGCCGTGGCGCCTAGCTTTCGCAGGTCGTTCGCTTTGGCTTCGCCGCTGCGTTCGCCGCTCGCCGAGGCCATCGCCATGACCACAATCCGCGCCTTTCCGGCGCCACCGGCAAGCGCGACAAACTCTTCAACCATAGCCGGCGTTTGTGGACCGCCGCCCACAATATAGAGCGCTCCACGCTGGGCCTTTACCGGGGTGAGCGCCACCGCGCTCGCGAGGAGCACCGCGATGATGGCGTACGTACAACGTGTGGCGAGCGCCGAGACAAGATACGTACGAGCTGAGGAGTTCATGGGCGTGTTGGGAGAGGAAACAGCATTACGGATGCCATGCGAATCGGCGAAACAGCGACTCCGCTGCCGTGCAACGGATTAACTTGCTACAGGTCGCTGCTCCTGGTGAGGGACCGGATCTATCCGCTTCTCAATAGTCCTGTCGAGGTCTGACGTGCCGAGCGCCAAGTTCCCACGCATTCTGTTGTTACTCGCGGTTCCACTCGCGATTTTTCTGTTGCCCACGCTGAGCCGGCTGCTGATCGACTTCTGGTGGTTTCAGGAAGTTGGATTCACCACCGTCTTCACTAAAACGCTCTTCACCAAGTTGGCGTTGTTCACGGCCGTTGGTACGGTCGCGTCGTTGTTTTTTGCGGGCAATCTCTCGTTCGCCCAACGCGGGGCGGTGCCGGAGCCGGTTCTGGTGCGTATTGGCGACGCGATGCAGACCGTCGACCTGACGGGCATGCTTCGCAAGTTTACCCGACCCGTGGTGATCGTGCTGAGCCTCATGATCGCGCTCGGCGCCACCGCGTTCTGGGATACGCTGCTGCTGTTCTTCAGCCGGACGTCGTTTGGCACGTCGGATCCCGTCTTCGCGCGTGATATCGGGTGGTACGTGTTTACACTGCCCGCCCTTTCCGGTGCGCTGGGCGTGTTGCGCAGCCTGGTCACGCTCACGCTGATCATGCTCGTGCCCGTGTACTTCTTTCGCGGCGACATCGTGCTGCTGGCGCGTGGTTTGCGCATTGAGCCCACGGCCGGCCGCCATCTTGGCGTGCTGCTTGGCGTGTGGTTTTTACTTTCGGCGGTTGAGCTCTGGTTTGTGGACAGCGCGCAGCTGCTCTACTCCTCAACGGGCCCGCTCGTTGGTGCGAGTTATGCCGATCTGAAAGCGTCGTTACCGGCGATCCGGCTTTCCGCCATCGTCGCACTGATTGGTTTGGTGCTGGTGACCATCGGTGCGCTGCGCAAGCAGCTTGGATGGTACGCGTTCCTCGCCGTTGGCAGTTACGCAGTGGTTGGCGTTCTTGGTCGCGGAATTGTGCCGAGTCTGGTGCAGAAGTTCGTGGTTGCACCAACGGAGCTCACCAAAGAATCGCCGTACCTGACGGCGCACATCGACGCCACACGCAAAGCCTGGTCGCTCGACAGCGTTGAAGTGCGCGATCTCACGAGCGAAGCGCGACTGACGTCTGCGGATATTGCCAACAACGGCCCGACGTTTGAAAATGTGCGGCTGTGGGATCGAGCGCCATTGCTGCGCACCTTCAAGCAGCTGCAGGAAATCCGCACGTACTACGACTTTGTTTCAGTCGACGACGACCGGTACTGGATTGATGGCAAGTATCGCCAGGTGCTGTTGTCTCCCCGCGAACTGAACGCATCATCGCTGCCAACGCGCACGTTCATCAACGAGCATCTCACGTTCACGCACGGCATGGGGCTCACCATGAGCCCGGTCAATGAAGTCACGGCTGAAGGTTTGCCCGTGCTGTTCGTGCAAGACCTGCCGCCGCGTACCACAGGATCGCTCAAGGTGACGCGTCCGCAAATGTATTTTGGCGAGTTGACCACGTCGCACGTGTTCGTGAATACCAACCAGAAGGAGTTCGACTACCCGTCGGGTGAAGCGAATGTCTTCCGCGCGTACACCGGCAGTGGTGGCGTTCCGGTGGGCGGTCTGCTGCGACGTTCCTTGCTCGCCCTGCACTTTGGCTCAAGCAAGATTCTGCTGTCGGGCGACATCACGTCGGAGAGCCGGATTCTGTACAATCGCACCATTGGTGAGCGGGTGCGAAAGGCGTTGCCATTCCTCACCTTCGATCGCGATCCCTACATCGTGATCGCAGACGACGGCACGCTGCACTGGATTCAGGACGCGTTCACCACCACAACGCGGTATCCGTACTCGTTCCGCACGCCCGAAGGCACGAGCTACATGCGCAATAGCGTGAAAGTTGTGATTGACGCATACAACGGCAGCATGACGCCGTATGCGGCGCTGCCCAACGATCCGATTCTGCAAGCGTGGAACAAGGTTTTCCCGGGCGTTGTGAAGCCGATCTCGGCGATGCCGAAGGATCTGTTCGCACATGTTCGATATCCGGACGATCTGTTCCGTTTGCAATCGGCGTTGTACACCACGTATCACATGGATACGCCCGAGGAGTTCTACAACCGCGAAGACCAGTGGCAGATTCCGGTGGTGGAGCGCACTGATGGCTCGGTGCCGTTCATGCGCCACATCATCATGCGCCTGCCCGACGAGAAAGACGCTGAGTTTATTTACATGGCGCCATTTACGCCGCGTGGCAAGGACAATCTTGCGGCGTGGATGGTCGCACGTAACGACGGCGCCAACTACGGTAAGCTGCGCGTGTACCAGTTCCCGCGGCAGAGCCTCGTGTATGGCCCGCGGCAGATTGAAAATCGCATCAGTCAGGACACTGAGATTTCGCGTCAGGTGTCGTTGTGGGACCAGCGTGGTTCTGAAGTCATCAAGGGTGATCTGCTTGTGATCCCCGTGGAGTCCTCGCTGCTGTATGTGCAACCGATCTATCTGCAGGCCGAAGGCGGTCGCATTCCCGAGCTGAAGCGCGTGGTTGTGGCGTACGAAAATCAGGTGGTGATGCGCGAAACGTTTGACGCCGCGCTGGCCGCGCTGTTCGGACAGTCCGGCGATGTGGCGCCACCAACCGTTGTGGATGTTGGCGCCGAGGCACCCGCCGTGACGACCGCGCCAGACGCGAGCGTTCAGGCCATTGTTGTTGAGGCACGTCGCGCGTATCAGGCCGCCATCGACGCGCAGCGCGAAGGCGATTGGGCCCGCTACGGGGAGGAAATCAAGAACCTCGGCGCCCTGCTCGACCGCATGGAAAGTGCTCGGGTTCCGCGACCGTAAGGCTGCATGTGTGAAGCGCCAGCGGGCCGAATGCATTGGCCCACTGGCGCACGTTCGCCCACTCGTTTACTCTACGGTTCGGCCGGGCCTCCCCGGCAAAAGGGCGTGTAGCTCAGCTGGTTAGAGCGCTGCTTTCACACAGCAGAGGTCCGGGGTTCGAGTCCCTGCACGCCCATATAGAGTATTGAGTGACCAGCGCGGGTGGATGCTTCGGCTATCCACCCGCGCTTTGCAATTCAACGCCCGCCTGGCGCAAACGTCCAGCCAGGATTTCGTCAACGCGCACGGTGATCAGCATGTCGGAGCCATCCGACTTCTGGTCCAACACTTCACCATCCCGGTGGAGTGTGGCCAGCACCGCCCCCTGATGCGCCGCCAGTCGTACTTCAACGATTGGACGCTGCCGGCGGATTGCCGACACGAGCTCGGCGCGAAGCGATTCGAGCCCACCGGGTTCGTGCGCCGACACAAACAGTGCATCGGGCACGAGATTGTGTACCCGCTCAAGAAAGCCCTCGCGTTCGTCAGGGGGCAGCAAGTCCATTTTGTTGCATACGAGTCGTGTGGGTCGCGCCTGTAACCCAAGCTCGGCGAGGACGTCGTCTACGACGTCGCGGTGTTCTTCCCACGCCGGATGACTCGCATCAACCACATGCAACAGTAGTTCGGCTTCGCGCGCTTCTGCCAACGTGGCGCGAAATGACGCAACCAGATGGTGAGGCAGTTTGCGAATGAATCCGACCGTGTCGGTGAGCAACACCGTGTACCCATCTCCCACATCAATCTCGCGCGTGAGCGGATCGAGCGTGGCAAACAGTCGGTCTTCCACAAACACTTCCTGGTCGTTCGCCATCGCGCGAAGAATGCTCGACTTGCCCGCATTCGTATAGCCGACCAGCGCCACCTTGAATTGCGATTTTCGTTGCTGACGCTGCACTTCGCGGGCGCGCTCCACGTCGAGCAGCCGCTCCTTGATCACCTTGATGCGGTGCTGAATCAGTCGACGGTCAGTCTCCAGCTGCGTTTCGCCGGGACCACGCATACCGATACCACCCTTCATGGTATCAAGGTGGGTCCACATGCGCGTGAGTCGCGGCAGCGTGTACTCGAGCTGCGCGAGTTCAACCTGCAACTTGGCTTCGGCGGATCGCGCACGCGTGGCGAAAATGTCGAGAATAAGCTCGGCGCGATCCATGACGCGCGTATTCGTGGCCACCTCGATATTGCGCGCCTGCGCGGGCGACAACTCGTCGTCAAACACAATGAGCGTGGCGCCGATCTCGCCAATGCGAATCGTCAACTCGTCGATCTTGCCCTTGCCGAGATAAGTGCCCGGGTGCGGCGTATCAATGATCTGCGTGAGTCGACCCACCACTTCTGCGCCAGCGGTGTCGACCAGTCGCGCGAGTTCAGCCAGGTGCTCGTCGACGTGCAACCGATCGGTACCACGTTTGCGCGGCGCGCCAACGAGGATCGCCTTTTCAACCGGAAGCGCGAGGGAAATCGTGTCCTTGGAAATAGTCGGGCTCCAGAAAGGTGAGCGGGCTTACTGCCCGCGACCGGTCACGGTATTGAAGCGTCCGGTACGATCGTACGGCCGCGTGAAGTTTCCAATCGGCGTGACCACGGTAAAATCGCCGCGCACACGGTAGTTCACGGTGCCCGTGGAAAGAATCTGACGTCCCGCTTCGCCCAAACCGCGATAGGTAAAGCGAATCGGTAGGCGCACCATAGACGTATCACCGCTCGGCACGACAAAACGTGAATCCAAGGCACCATTGCCAAGCTGCACGGAATCCACATCCACACGATAGGTCATACGCGTGGCGTCGAGTGAATAGCGATTGGGATTGTACACCGACAGCACCACGTCCACGTTGCCGCCATCAATGCCAAGACCAACCACTTTGACATCGCGCAGCTCAACCAAGGGCTCAGCGAATGTGGCGCGACCAAGCGTGGCACAGCCGGCAACCAGCGCCACCACACCGGCGGTGACCAGGGTTCGCGCCAACGCTGAACGGCGAGGGCGACTATTTCGAATCGGGCGCATGATGTGATCCTTCGTCTCGCGAGTGAGTAGTGTCGGTTGCGGCCAGTGGTCCCGGACCATCGACGGTGCGATCACGCAGGGTTTGCCACCACGCCATTCGTTTTGCGATGTCCCGCTCAAAGCCAAATGGCCCTGCCTGATAAAAGCTACGCGACGCCAGCTCCGAGGGCAGATAGTCCTGCGGGGCGTACGCGTCGTCGCTTTCGAATGCGTACTGGTACCCGGCGCCATACCCGAGTTCCTTCATGAGCTTGGTGGGCGCGTTTCGCAAATGGAGCGGCACGGCCGCGCTTGGTGTTTCGGCCGCCGCTTCCATGGCGGCCTTCCACGCCACATACACGCGGTTCGACTTCGGCGCGGTGGCGAGGTACACCGCCGCTTCAGCCAGCGCGAGTTCACCTTCCGGCGAACCAAGTCGTTCAAACGTCTCGGCAGCCGCGATGGACAGCGGCAGCGCCTGCGGGTCCGCGAGCCCGATATCTTCCGTCGCCATGCGAATCATGCGTCGCGCGATAAACCGAGGGTCTTCCCCGCCCTGTATCATGCGGGCGAGCCAGTAGAGTGCACCCTGCGGATCGCTTCCGCGCAGCGACTTGTGTAATGCGGAAATCAGATTGTAGTGCTCTTCCCCACTCCGATCGTACCGTGGCATGCGGCGCTGTGCGGCCTGCACGATCTGCTCAACTGTGATCTCGGCGCCGTCTTCGGCGAGCGTGGCGGCAGCTTCAAGAACGCCAAGCATGCGACGTGCGTCACCATCACTGAGTTCGGCAAGTTGGGCACTCGCGTCATCCGACAGTCGCAGCGATCGACTGCCGAGTCCTCGATCACCATCCGAAAGCGCGCGAGTTGCCAGCTGCGTGAGGTCGGAGATGGAGAGCGGCTCGAGCACCAGAACGCGTGCGCGCGACAGCAATGCTCCGTTGAGCGCGAACGACGGATTTTCGGTGGTGGCACCAACGAGGACCACTGTGCCCGCTTCTACGTGTTGCAGGAACGCGTCTTGCTGCGCGCGATTGAAGCGATGAATCTCGTCAACAAAGAGCAGCGTTCCGCGACCAAACTCACGTCGACGCTGCGCATCGGCCACGATTTCACGGACACGCGCCACGCCGTCACTAACGGCCGAGAACGAAACGAACTCCGCGTCGGTGGCCTGCGCGAGCAAACGGGCGAGCGTGGTTTTTCCGACTCCCGGCGGGCCCCAAAGAATGAGCGAGTCGATCGCGCGCCGATCGATTGCCGCGCGCAGTGGCGCACCCACGGCGAGCAAATGCGATTGTCCCACGATCTCGCTCAACGTGCGCGGACGCAATCGTGAGGCAAGCGGTTCCGAGACCTGAGCCGAAAAGAGCGACGACATTTCCGTATCTCGTCAGCTTACACGGTGCTGAGCTTGAGCTGTCGTGCGGCCAGCTCAAGATCACGCAGAAGCTCCGGCGCACCCTCCAATGGCGCGCCGTCAGCGTTCCAGGACGGTTGCGGCGGGCTCGCGCGCTCGACGAAACCCATCGCCTCAAGCAAATACACCCAGCGATCAGAGCGCGCGTAGATCACCAAACCGAGTGACGAGGTAATCGTGATCTGATCATCAGCCGTGTACACGCTCAGCTCAACGCCCCCAAACTGCGCCATGGACTGCGCCAGCATTTCGATCGTCGCTCGCACTTCGTTGAGTGGAAGCACACTCCCGTGCCACGCGCGACCATCGCGGCGCGATTCAATGCTGACATCAACTTCGGGATCGAGATACTCGCTGAGCTCGTACATCAGTTGCATCAACCGTTCCGCGTGCGACCACACAAAAACCTCGTGAATCGCGCCGCTGCGCCGTGAAACGAACCAATCGTTCGACGGCCGGAACCGCGGCACACGCAACTGCAGCTCTTCAGACACCGCGGGCTCCATCTTTATGGCTGCGCAAGACGCCGCGCTTCGGCCAGCAATGTACTGGCCGTGTTGCGCGCTGGATCTTCAAGAACGTAGTCGGTGAGGGCGTGCAGCACGCGGCCCATCGCCGGGCCTGGCGCCACGCCTTCGCGTCGAAGGTCTTCGCCGTCCACCGCCAGATCAGCGGCGTCAAGCGGATCGCGAAACGCAATGGTCAGCATGCGGCGGTGCAACGAGCGCGACTGCACAGCGGTCGGCGCTGACACTCCGCGCTGCGCATCACTCCACCACATCGCGGCGGCCAGACGCGAGAACGCCGACACGCGCAATCGACCGATACGCGCAACCCAACGACGAACATCTACGTCCGGCACTGGGGCAGACGCTGTGATTCGCGTCGCAATCGCGGCGCCGAGCGTGTGCCAGTTGGAGACAAGGGCGCCGATCACCGTGACCTCATGATTGGAGAACTTCATCTCCTTGAGCAGCTTCGGGAGGACGCGTGGATCGGTTTCAGCAAACAGCGTGGTGAGACGCAACGTGCGGCGCAGCGGGCGTGTTGGCAGCGCACGGAACGGCAGCGCATCCGCAGCCAACAGGGCGCGGTCAGACACATCCGCGAGCGCCGGAATAAGCGTGGCAAACGCGCCACTCTCCCGCCAGAGCGTGAGCGCTACGCTCGGCCGCGCCACCTGCTCCATCGTCTTCTCCAGCTCCTGCTTCACGCGCTCGGCGGAAAGCCTGCCGAGATGCGGCGCCGAGGCGCGGATTGCGCTCCAGGTTGCAGGTTCGATCGAAAAGCCGAACCGAGCGGCGAATCGGATCGCCCGCAGTGCGCGCAGACGATCTTCCGCGAACCGCTGCTCCGGGTCGCCGACCGCCCGTACGAGCCCTCGTTCGAGGTCATCGCGACCGCCGAAGGGATCCTCGAGCCGCTGACCGATGGGATCCCAGGCCATCGCATTGATGGTGAAATCGCGGCGCGCGAGGTCATCCACCAACGACACGCCAAACTCCACCTCGGCGTGGCGACCGTCCGTTTTCATGTCGCGGCGAAAGGTGGTGACTTCGTGCATGTGGCCGCGGCTATCGATCACCCCGACCGTGCCAAATCGCAATCCGATCGGCACGGTGCGCCGGAAGTGCCGCTGTACAATGTCAGGCGTCGCGGCCGTCGCCAGGTCCCAATCGAGGTGCGATATGCCGAGCAAGGCGTCCCGCACGGCGCCACCCACACACCATGTTTCGAAGCCCGCCTTGACCAATGTGCGGGCGAGGTCGAGCACGGGCGCCGGTGGCTCCAGACGCGCGTGGCGGTCTATCCGCAGAGAACGCTCCCGCCGTTCACGTTGAGCACTTCACCCGTGACGTGGCGGGCGAGGTCGCTGCAAAGGAACGCAATCGGGCCGGCGATATCGGCCGGCGACGCTACACGACCGAGCGGAATCGCGGCTTCGATCCGGGCGCGCCCGTCACCTGCAAAGGGCCTGGTTACCGCGTCGGTGTCGACCCAGCCCGGTGCAACCGTGTTCACGGTGATTCCCCGAGGCGCCAACTCAACGGCCAGCGATTTCACGAAGGAAATCATGGCTCCCTTGGTGGCGGCGTAGTCGGCATGGAAGGCTTCGCCGCGCTGACCAGCGGTGCTGGAGACCAGCACAATCCGCCCGCCGTCGGTCATTGCGCGGGCAGCCGCCGCGCATCCCCAGAAGATGCCGTCGAGGTTCAGCGACATGGAGGAGCGCCACCGGTCGTCGTCAAGCTCGGTCACGGGCACGGGCGAATCGGGCCAAACGCCTGAGTTTCCCACATAGATATCCACACCGCCGAGCTTCTCGACGGCGGCATTCACGAGCTCCCTATTTCCGCTTTTTGTGGATAAGTCTGCCATTTGTGGAAAAGCTTTCACGCCGAATGCCTCACACTCCCGTACCACCGACTCGGCTTCGGCAGCCTTGGACCGGTACGCAACGATGACGTGCGCACCGGCGGCAGCGAGCAGCCTGGCAGTGGCCGCTCCGATGCCGCGCGACGCGCCAGTGACGATCGCGCGCTTGTTCACGAGGTTTATCAACCTGGGTTCTATCTGAGACATTACTTTATGTAATAGGTTTTAAATGAATAGTCCACAACTGTTTGCAGACACTTATGTTCGCTCAGATCAAATATTCCCCTCAATGCTCTCGCAGATCAGATGCTGAATGCAGAGGTGCACTTCCTGCGCCCGATCGGTGCGCTCGGTTGGCACAATCAACGTGAGGTCGCTGAGCCGCTTGAGCTGACCACCATCTTTGGCCGTGAGTGAGAGCACCTTCATCCCGATTCTGGAAGCCGCTTTCGCCGCCTCAAGCACATTTGCCGAATTCCCTGATGTGGAATGAATAATGAGCAAATCCTGCGGCTTTCCCAACGCTTCGACCTGACGAGAAAAAATGTGATCAAAACCGAGATCGTTTCCCGCGGCGGTCAACAGCGAGGTATCGGTCGTCAGCGCAATCGCGGCGTAAGCTCTACGATTCTTCATGTACCGCACCACGTACTCCGTGGCCATGTGCTGGGCGTCCGCAGCGGACCCACCGTTGCCACAAAAGAGTAGTGTGCCGCCGGCTTCAAGCGTGGCCCGAACCATGGCCGCGGCCTCGCCGATCTGCGCCTCTAGCTGCTCTGCCGTGCGTCGAGCAGTGTCCGAGAGTTCCAGCAGCGCGGACGTAATAGACAATGTCATGTAGTATCTGATTGAGTCATGGAAACACGCGGGCGCCAGCGTGGCTGACGCATGATTCGGTCGTCAGCGTTCTCGCCTCGCCACACCTAGCGCCCGAACATTCGCCGCAATCGCTGCAGCGCGCCACCGGTAGCCAACGGCGGCACAGGAATCGGATCTTCGTCGCCCAACACCAACTCGGCGTTTCGGTGCGTCAACAGTTCAACTTGCTCGGCGGTCGCCCCGTTGCTCACGAGCCAATCCCGACCGGGGGCGAGCGACCGGGCGTCGCCATGGTTGTCCGACGCCAGAATGTCCACGAGCCCCGCCGCCAGGAGGTCTCGCGCCAGCTCGCTTGGCGCGCCGCGACCCAACATCACTTTCACATCCGTCTGGATCACGACGCCGAGTTTCCGGAACTCGCGCACCAGCGCCACCGTGCACCCGTAGTACCGCTCCGGATGCGCCAGAATGGGCGTACGCCCGGACCGTGCGATGCGCCGCAACTCCTGCACCGCCCCGCGCGGAATGCCGCCAATGCTGAACTCCACCAACAGTGCGCGCGAGTCGCCCAGCGTGAGCGACATATCGGTGAGATCTGTGCCCGGCTGGTCCAGCATGATTTCCCAGCCCAGGCGGAGCTCAGGCGCTCCGGCCCCGGCGGCGGCCCGCAGCTGCGCAAGAATCTCCTGATGCCGCTCAGCAGGCGCGCTCGCCGCCTGTGAGGCGTTGAGGTGCGGCGTGCACACCACGACCGTAACGCCCTCCTGCGCGAACCGCTCAAGCACCGGCAGGCTGACCTCCACGGAGGGTGAGCCGTCGTCAACGCCAGGCAGCAGGTGCGTGTGCAGGTCGATCAGGACGCCTCCGGGATCTCCGCAATACGTGTCATGGCATCGTTCGCGAGCTGCTCCAGCATGGCTGGGGAATCAGCCGCCGCTTCGAAAGCATACGTCGCGAGCGCGTCCACGGCGAGCAGGTCCAGCGCCGAACCCCGGTCTGTCGCCTGAGACGACAGCATGGCCGCGAGCTGCGTCTCACCCGCCGCGAGGCAGCTCTCAGCAGCCTCCTGCAGAGGCCGATGGGCATGGGGCGCCAGCAGTTCACGCAAACGAGCCATGAGCGCTGGTGGCGGCGCGGGCTGCACCGCCTCCAGCCAATCGGACACCGTCTGAGACGCCTTCGACACGTTCATTTCACTATGCGCCCGCCGCGGCGCGAACAACGCCATCGGCCGCGGCCAGCGCCTCGTCAATACGCGAGCTGTCCGGCAATCCCGCCTGCGCCATGTGCGGCTTACCGCCGCCACGGCCGCCAACGATCACCGCGATATCACGAACGATGGCATCGGCACGCAGACCACGCTCGCGCAGATCGTCGGTAATCACCGTGAGCAATGCGCCTTTCCCGTCTCCGAAGTCCGCGGCGAGCACCGCAACACCGCTGCCCATGGATTCACGCATCGTGTCGCCAAGTGCCTGCAGCAACTTCACATCGGTTGCCGGAACGCGCGACGCGATCAAGCTCACACCGTTTACATCCTTGCGCGACGCAAGCAACGCGGCCGTGGCATCCGACGCGGCGCCACCGCTCTTGATCGCCTCATCGAGCTTCTTCTCAAGCGTGCGACGCTCTTCAATAAGCGCATCAACTCTCTTCTCGAGTGTTTCGAGCTGTGCCGTTCCACCACCGAGCTGCACCTTGAGACGCTGACCAATCGCGGAGAGACTGGCATCACGTTCGCTGAGCAGCGCAAATGCGCGGCGACCGGTTACCGCTTCAATACGACGCACACCGGCGGCAACACCACCTTCGCTCACGATGCGAAACAGACCGATCTCCGCCGTGTTGCGCACGTGCGTGCCACCGCACAACTCCGTGCTGAGCCCGGGAATGTTCACCACGCGCACCACGTCGCCGTACTTCTCGCCGAACAGCGCCATCGCGCCTGCTGCTACGGCGTCGGCGTACTTGCGCTCGGTGATGTCAACGGCCGCCGCGTGCCAGATGCCTTCGTTGACCTGTCGCTCGATGGATGCCAACTGTTCCTGCGTGAGCGGTCCATGATGCGTGAAGTCGAATCGCAGACGCTCCGGTGCAACCAATGAACCCGCTTGATGCACATGCTCACCCAGCTGTTCGCGCAATGCGGCGTGAAGCAAGTGTGTTGCCGTGTGATTGCGCTCAATGTCACGACGGCGATCGGCGGGAACGCGCGCCGTCGCGCGTCCGAACGTTACGGTGCCCGTTGCCGTGCCGATCGCCGCAATACGACCGTCGGCCTTCTTCACATCGACCACGTCAACGCGCCAACCCTCGCCAACAATTTCGCCGTGGTCGGAGACCTGTCCACCAGACTCTGCATAGAACGGCGATTCGCGCAGCATGACGGCCACGCGTCCATCGTCAAGCGAGCGGACCGCCGTGACTTCGGTCTCCGCTTCCGTGCGCGTGTATCCAACAAAGGCGCCGTTCGACTCATCATCGGCGGCGCGCTGCCAGGCGGCAGGATCCGCAAAGTCGTCTGCACTGACGGTGAGTCCGCGCGATTTGCGATCGTCTTGCGATTGTTTGCGTTGCGCGCCGAGCGCCGCTTCGAATCCCGCAAAGTCCACCAGGTATCCGCGCTCACGAGCCATCAGTTCCGTGAGGTCGACCGGGAATCCGTAGGTGTCATACAAGCGGAACACATCTTCGCCCGCAATCGTCCCACGCACCGCACTTGAACCCTGTGTACTGCTCGTAGGTGCGAGCTGGTCAAAACGCTCCATGCCGCCGTCGATCGTGGCGAGGAATCGTTCTTCCTCCGCACGCGTCGTTGCCAACAGGTGCGAGCGACGCGTGAAGAGATCCGGATAGATGTCTTTCATGCTGTCAATCACGACATCGACCACATGCACCAGCGTGGGCTCGCGGCGACCCAGCAACCACGCGTGACGCACGGCGCGACGCAAGATGCGGCGCAGTACATATCCACGCCCTTCATTACTCGGGAACACGCCGTCGGCCAACAAGAACGCCACGGCGCGCGCGTGGTCAGCAATCACACGATACGACGCGGAATCCACCACGCGTCCATCGGGCGTGTGCGCCGTGCCGTCCCCTGAACCCGGACGCCACGGATACGAGATGCCAACAATCTCTTCGACCTTTGCGATGTACGGCGCAAAGAGATCCGTGTGAAAGTTGTTGGTGACCCCCTGCTTCACCGCCGCGATGCGTTCGAGACCAGCGCCGGTGTCAACGCTCGGCTTGGGCAACGGCACGAGTGTGCCATCGGCCTGGCGATCGAACTGCATGAACACAAGGTTCCAGATTTCGAGGAAGCGGCCGGCTTCGGCGCCATCCACAAAATCATCTTGCGAGAAATCGGTGACGCTGCTGTCAGTCCACGCACCGGTGGCGCCTTGCGGTACGGCCCAATCCTTGGCCACGGCCGCGAGGTCTACATAGATCTCGGAGCACGGTCCGCACGGACCCGTGTCGGCCATTTGCCAGAAGTTGTCTTTGTGCCCGAGTCCGTAAATGCGATTGGCGGGCAAGCCGGAAATCTCACGCCACAGTTCGCGCGCTTCATCATCTTCGTAGAACACCGTGACGCGCAGGTGCTCGGGCGAGAGTTGCAACTCCTCCGTGACAAACTGCCACGCGAAACGAATCGCATCGCGCTTGAAGTAGTCACCAAACGAAAAGTTGCCGAGCATCTCGAACAACGTGTGATGGCGCGCGGTGTGGCCCACCTGCTCGAGGTCGTTGTGTTTACCACCGGCACGCACGCATTTCTGCGACGTGGTGACGCGACGTCCAAACTCGGGGTCCTCGAGGCCGAGAAACACCTTTTTGAACGGCACCATGCCGGCGTTCGTAAACAACAACGTGGGGTCGTCACCAGGGACGAGCGAGGCCGACGGTCGGATGACGTGGCCTTGGCGTTCGAAGAACGCGAGGAATCGGGAGCGGATTTCGGCAGCAAGCATAAGCGGTGAAATATATGCCTGACCGGGCGCGCAGTGTTACTCGTAGCCGCGTCTTTCGCGTGGAATGAGTTCGCGCACGACTTGCGACACGTCGTAACCGGAAAAACCGCGTCGCAGCAAGAACCCCATGAGTCTGCGGCGCTGCACATCGGGCGCCAGCGCTCGGAGCGATCTCAGCCGCTTTTCTCCCGCCGATCGACACAGCGCCAGATCATCGACCTGCTCCTCGGCCGCGACACTCTGGATCGCGGCGTCCACAATCGCACGGTCCACGCCCTTTCGCGCAAGCGATTGCCGAATACGACCGGCGCCTTCACCACGACGAAATCGGGAGGCGGCCTCGGCGCGAGCGACGGCATCGTCATCAAGCAGCCCGAGGCTTTCGAGTCGTTCGAGCGCCTTCTGCACCACGGCGCTGTCGGGTTGCGTGAGGCTCAGCCGGCGCTCCAACTCGCGTTTGGTGCGACGCGCTCGCGCCAGCATGCCCAGCGCCCGATCGAACGCGCTGACGAACGCGTGGGACGCCTCCAGCGCCCCAATAGCCGCCGACTCCAACGCCACGCCTTCGCGCAGCGCACCGGCGGTGGTAATCGCTTCGGCGTCCACCAACCAGGTGCGTCCGTCTTCGAGGCGCACGCGATAGCGGCCCGGCTTTCGCGCATGCTCCGCGACGCGCGCGATCACACCAGGAGTGCCGGGCAGCAAAAGAGCCGAGGGGCTACTCACGATGAGCCGTGGTGATCCGGGCACCACTTCACACCGCGAGCGACCCCTCGGCCCTCGCTGCTTCCACGAATCGCGCATGAGGCGCGACGACTCGCTCTTACTCCTCCACCTCAGGCGCCGGTGGCTCTTCAGGCGCACCAGCCTTCACGCCCAGCAACACTTTGACCTTCTCTTCGATTTCGGCCATGAGCACCGGGTTGTCCTTGAGGAACAACTTGGCGTTCTCGCGACCCTGCCCAATGCGCTGCGTGCCGTAGCTGTACCACGCACCCGACTTTTCGATGATGCCCGCTTCCGCGCCGATGTCGACCAGCAGCGAGGTGTGCGAGATGCCCTCGGCGTACATGATGTCGAACTCGGCTTGCTTGAACGGGGGCGCCACCTTGTTCTTGACCACCTTTACACGCACGTGCGAACCCACCACTTCGTCTTTGTCCTTGACCGGACCGATGCGACGAATGTCGAGACGAACTGACGAGTAGAACTTGAGCGCCTTACCACCGGTGGTGGTCTCCGGGCTGCCGAACATCACGCCGATCTTGTCGCGCAGCTGGTTGATGAACACCACCGACGTTTTAGACCGCGCGATTGCGCCCGTGAGCTTGCGCAGCGCCTGACTCATGAGGCGCGCCTGCAAACCCATTTGCATGTCGCCCATGTCACCTTCGATTTCCGCCTTGGGCACAAGGGCGGCGACCGAGTCGATGATGATCACGTCCACGGCGCCAGAGCGCACGAGCACTTCGCAGATCTCAAGCGCCTGCTCGCCGGTGTCAGGTTGAGAGATCAGCAAGTTCTCAATGTCGACGCCGAGCTTCTTGGCGTATTCGGTGTCGAGCGCGTGTTCAGCGTCGATGAACGCGGCCACGCCGCCGGCCTTTTGTGCGTTCGCCACCACGTGCAAGCAGAGCGTAGTTTTGCCGCTTGATTCCGGACCGTAGATTTCGGTGACGCGACCGCGCGGAATTCCGCCGATGCCGATGGCGGCATCAAGATTGATCGCGCCGGTTGGAATGCACTCCACTCGAACTTTCGAGTCAGTGCCCAGTCGCATGATCGATCCTTTGCCATGCGACTTCTCGATCTGCGAAATCGCGAGCGCCAGGGCTTTGCGCTTGTCGTCGTTCGATGTGGAGACGGCCATTATTCCACCCGTGTTGATGGTAAGGTGCCACGCCCTGGCAAAGCGGAATCTACCGCGCACCAGAACTCGGCCAAGACCCGAACAAAGTACGAAAGAGTGCGTTCGTGGACAACCCCCAAAGTTATCCACATGTTTCGGTAAAACTGACCTAACTTGAACGCAGGTTGAACGCGTCAGGCACGTGTCGGACCCGAACATTCTCCGAATCTAACAGCACACCCACCACATCAAAGCGGTACACGGCCTCCGGCGTGCCGTGTCGGTCCACCCAGACCTGCGCCGATTTGGAGAGCTCACGCTGCTTTCTGGGATGCACCGCCTCAACCGGTGAACCGAAGCGTTCACCACGACGCGCTTTCACTTCGACAAATGCAACCGTGTGCCCACGTTGCATGATCAAGTCGACATCCCGATGCCCGCTGCGAAAACGATGCGCTAACAATTCCCAACCATCGCGCCGCATCCAGCGCGCCGCGATACGCTCCCCAAGGAGCCCGAGTGCCTGCCGTGCTTTTGTCATGGCCCGATCCTAACACCAACTTGTGCGGATGCTTGCACCATTTGATCGCACACCAGCTCACAATCCCGCAGGGCATTTGATCGCCGAGCGCGCATTGCCGCGTCGAGTGACGGACGCCACGTTTGTCAGCAGTTCGGCAAGCGCCCACGGGCGCCTCGCTTCCCTCCTCCATTTCAGCAACGCTTCCATGGCCCGATCGCGTGTCGGTACGGTCTCTGCGCTTCTTGTGCTCGCTGTTGTTGGATACGTGGGTGCTCGCCCCGTGGGGCCTCTTCCTCCACTCGGTGCACTGCTCGACCCGGCGAATGGATTGTTCGCCGCTGTGCAAACCGCCGAGCTGCCGGTGACCGCACGCGACGCCATACCCGGTGTCATCGCGCCGGTGAACATCACGTACGATGATCGTGGCGTGCCCCACATTTTCGCGGCCAACACGCGCGATGCCTATCGGGCGCTTGGTTATGTCGTCGCACGTGATCGACTCTTTCAGATCGAGTTGCAGACGCGCGCAGGCGGAGGCACGCTAACGGAGTTGGTGGGCGACCGCGCCTTGCCACTGGATCAGGCCACGCGCGCGCTGGGCATGCCACGAGCCGCGGAACAACGCGTTGCGCAGGCTGACACCACCACAGCCTCGTGGCAGATGATGCGTGCGTACGCTGACGGGATCAACGCATGGATCGCGCAACTCTCCCGTCGCGACCTGCCCGTCGAATACAAGTTGCTTGGTCGCGAACCACGCACGTTCAGCGCGCTCGATGTGATGCACCTGCTCAATCGCATGGGCTACACGCTCGCGTCATCCGAAGACGAACTGCGACACATGCGCGCCGCCGCCAAGGTTGGTCGCGCCGCCGCCGATGCGCTATTCCCTGTGCACGCGCCAATCGTTGAGCCGATTCAGCCCAACGGACAGAGCGCGCCGCGCGTGGACGCGGTCGCGCTCGCGGCCCCGGGCGCACCCGACTCGCTGGCTCTCGCACTCGTTCATCAGCTCGGCAACGTGGACACGCGAATTGCACTCGGCTTGCCTGAGCGAACGCCGGACGCCGTCGGCAGCAATAACTGGGCGGTGTCGCCGTCGCGGTCGGCCAGTGGACACGCCTTGCTGGCGGGTGATCCGCACCTCGAACTTACCATGCCGTCCATCTGGTACGAGGCGCATCTGGTGGTCGCCGATTCGCTCGACGTGTACGGTGTCACGATCCCCGGATTGCCTGGTATTGTGATCGGATTCAATCGGGATGTGGCGTGGACGTTCACCAACGTTGGCGCCGACGTGATGGACTTCTATCTCGAGCGCGTGGACGATGCGCTGAATCCCACGCGTTACCAACTTGATGGGGAATGGCAACCGCTTGAGCGACGCGTCGAGCGCTATCTCAACGGCGACGGCGCGCTGATTCGTGAAGACACGTTGCGCTACACGCATCGGGGACCGCTGCGCCGAGTGAACGAACGCTGGATCTCGCATCGGTGGACGGTGCTCGAGGGGCCGGCGCGGGAACTCGAAGCGTTTGACCGCGCGGCGCGCGCCACGACGGCGCAAGCGTTGCTCGACGAACTGGCGCAGTGGTTCCGCGTCCCGGCGCAGAACATGCTCGTCGCAGATCGGAGCGGGACCATTGGTATTCGGTCAACCGGACGCTATCCCATTCGCCCGGACTCCGGTCGCGGCGATGTGCTGCGCGACGGAAGCAGCCGACGCGCCGACTGGATTGGTGATTGGAGTGTCGCCGAGTATCCCCAATCGTTCTCACCAGCGCAGGGATTCCTCGCGTCAGCGAATCAGGAGCCACTCGATCCTCGCGTGCAGCCGCGTTATCTCGGCTCTGACTGGGAACGGCCGTGGCGCGCGATGCGCATTAACGAACTGCTTCGGGCTAATGACAAAGTCACGCCGGATGACATGCGCCAGTATCAGACGGAACCACGCAGTGCGCGTGCCGATGCCTTCGTGCCGGTGTTCGTACAAGTCGCGCGTGACGGTCCGCCGAGACCGTCGCTCGTTCGCGCGGGACAACTGCTGGCCGCGTGGGATCGTCGGTACACGACCGACAATACGGCAGCGCTGCTGTTTGAAGCCGCCATGTCTGAGCTCTCCACGCAGTTGTACGATGAACTGCTCGAATCCGAAAGCAGCAGCGCATCTGCCGGACCGAGACCAACGGATATGATGACCGCGATGCTGCTCAATGAGCCGAGCAGCGTCTGGTGGGATATTCGCGGAACATCAGAAGTGGAGAACCGCGACGCAGTCATGGCCGATGCACTGGAGAGCGCATATGACGATCTGGTCGCGCGTTTGGGCGCACCAGAATCTGCCGAGTGGCAGTGGTCAAAACATCGGACCGCGAACATCAATCACTTGCTGCGCATGCCGACGCTGAGCCGACTCAACATTCCCATGCAGGGCGGAAGTGGCACGCTCAATCCATCAACGGGTGCAGGAACGCACGGCGCGAGCTGGCGTATGGTCGTTGAACTCGGACCAGAAATCAGCGCGCAGGCGATTTATCCGGGCGGTCAGTCGGGACACCCGGCGAGTGAACGGTACGATGACAGACTGGCAGCGTGGACGGCCGGCCGTCTCGATACGCTTCGCGTTCCGCGAACCGCCACCGAACTCACCGGATCTCGTGTGCGCGCCACGCTGACGCTGACACCCGCGGGGACACCATAATGCTGATTCTTCGTGCGCTTCTTGTTGGCGTTGTTGTGGCGCTGGCCACGTGGTTTCTCGGGTGGTGGTCGGTGCCGCTCACTGGCGCGGTGTACGCCATGCTCCGCCGCGGACAGGACTCGGCGGTTCTTGAAGCGGCACTCGGCGCCATGCTTGCCTGGGGCGCGTTGCTCGCGTGGCAAACAACACATCCGGCGTACGGGCGACTGCGCGACGCCATCAGTGGTGTGTTTCCAGTGCCGGCGTTTGTGCTGATGATTGTGGCGGTGCTCTTTGCCGGACTACTGGCCGGCGCCGCGGCTCGCCTCACGCACGAGTCCTGATCACCCGAAAGACTGCTCTCGGGCGCGCGCCGCGAGGATGGTGGCGGGATCATCGCTGATGATTCCGTTCACACCCTTTCGCCAGAGCGATTGTGCCTCGTGCGCGCTATTCACCGTCCACACGTGGGTGACACCGCCGCGCTTCTGCATCAGGCGCGCGATGCGCGAGACGGGGACTGGCAGTCCGTTATGCACGGGCGGAATGCACGCCGCGATGAACGGTGCGTCCGCACCGCGACGACCGAGCATCGCGGCCGGTAGCAAACGCACGAGATCGGCTGTGCACGCACCCAGAGCAATGGGTCCACCAATCAGCGGGCGCACACTCGCGGATTCAAAACCGGCCACGATCACGCGACGTTCGGCTGCATGACGCGCAATCACGGCACGCACCGCAGCCGTGGCCGACGGCGTTTTGATCTCAATGATCATGGGCAGCGTTGGGAACTCGGCCAGGACTGCGTCGAGCGTGGGAATGCGAACACCCATCTCGCGCCATGGATACGACGCGCCGCCGTCCGTTGTGAAATGGAAGCCCGCATCCAACAGGTCGAGCTCGGCGCGCGAGCGTGCGGCAAGTGGCCCGGTCCCACTCGTGGTTCGGTCCAGCGTGAGGTCATGATGCACACTGGCCACGCCGTCGCGCGAAACGTGCACATCGAACTCCAGCGCATCAACACCCAGCGCCACGGCTTCGCGCATGGACTCCAGCGTGTTCTCTGGTGAGTGCGCGCGATTGCCGCGATGACCGATGACCGGATGCGCCGCAGGATCAAGCAGAATGATCATGATGCCTGCAAACTAGCGACCTGAAATGCGGCGCGGGGCGACGCCCAGTAAAGGACGCCGCCCCGCGCGTACTGCGCGCGCCTTTGATGGCGCGCGGGTGCATTCAGCGGATCAGAACGAGTACTGCAGTCGCGTCATTACGAGGCGGCCGGTCTGCGGCACGCCGGGGAACGTGTTGATCTTGTTGTCGAAAATGTTCTGACCGTTCACCGACCAACGCAGCTCCTGCTCGCCAACGGCAAAGCGCTTGGAGAACTGCAGATCCATCGTGAAGAACTCCGGCACATTGTTGTAGCAGTAGGTGCCAGCGGGGCGCGGGTTGCAGCGGTTAAATCCACCAACCGCGTTCGCGACGGCGCCCGGGTTGCCGGCCGGAATCGGGAAGGCCGTGTTCGTGGCGTACACGCCGGAGTTCACCGGATATGACTCCGAGTAACGGGCCCGCGTTTCCACCGTATACGCGCGCTCTGCATCTTCAAAGCGAACGCCCAGCGTGCCGCGTGAACGCGGTGAGTTGGCCATGAGCGGGGCGCCGTTGCCGCCGGGGATTTCGTTGAACACGTTCTTGTTCATGAAGCTGTACGTGCCTTCGAACGACAGGCGCTGACTGGCCGAGAAACTGGCGGCCAGATCAAGTCCGCTCACCCAGATGTCTCTGTTGATTGACTGGTACGTGGCATAAACGACGTTCGCGGGGATGTTCTCGCCATCGAAGGTGACGACACCGAGCGGAGCCGGCGCAAACTGTCCGGCAAGTCCACGCGAAAGCTGAGCGGCAAGTCCGGCACCGAGCGCCGCTGCATTGGCCGCAGGGAATCCCTGCGACTGCAAGAAACCGGTGGCATACTGCGTGATCTGCGCATTCATGTACGCCTGAAGGTTCGCTGAATCCTGGAAGAACACGCTCGGCGTGGCGAGTCCTGCCGGTGTTCCAACATCTCCGCGCTGCTGCCGCCAGAACGAGACGTCGAGCGTGGCGCGGTTTCCGATCACGCCCTTGTAGCCAACTTCGTAGGTGTTGTTAAACGAGGCTTCGAGCGCGGGAATGTCCTGCACCGCGCTCGGCTGCAGATTTCCGGGCGTTCCCAGGAAGGCCACGCGGGTGCCGATTTCTGTAGCCGACGGTGTCGCGTGCCGAGGTGACCCACGATGCCTTGGCCGAGCGCCGTACCGAGGGCCTGCGCCTGTGCAGCGGGGAGTCCGGCCAGCGTCTGCAGCGCACCGATGATGCCAGGAGTAATACCCGCCTGCACCGTCGCGCCACGCGCCTGGAAGATCGGACCGAACGCCGAGGCTGCGCTCGTGCCCACATACGCGCCCCCGCCAACCAGCGGCGACTTCATGCACAGATCACCAAAGGCACCGGTGCAGCCGCGGCGAAACGACCACCCTTCTTTCGGACGATTGCCAAATGCACGGACATCAAAGCCTGAGCCACCGATGTTCGGCGCCTGGATGAGATCGAGGAAGAACGAAAAATTCGCCGGCGTGCTGAACGCGCGATTGTACGTCGCACGAATATTCTGGTTCTCGGTTGGCTTGAACGTGAGCGCGACACGCGGCGAAAGAAATCCGCCCTCAATCACGTCATTGCCATCAACACGCAGCGCCGTCAGCAACTCGAAGCGACGGCTCGGGCGTGTGGTGGACTGCACGTACACCCCGTACTCGTTCACGTTGTCGATGTCTTCATTCTGACCGTTGATCGTCCCGCCCGTCTCCGGCCGCGTGGCGATATAATCGAGTCCGTACACAAACGTTTGTTTGTTGCTCGCCATGTCAAAACCGTGCTGCACCTGCAGCGCCGCAACGCTTGACTTGTCAACAATCGGCTGACCCGAGCGCAGCAGGTACGTGCCGTCGGTGGAGTTCGCGTCGTCGTTGCCGGCGTTGCTGTTGTTGATAAACGCCTGCGCGAACAACCGATTCCAACGGAACCGCTGCTGCAGATTCATGTACGTCCAACCTTTGATCTGCGACGTGCCGTTGGCGCCCGTGAGCTCCAGACCAGAACCAACATTCGTGTAGCCCACGGTGCTGATCAGCTCCATGCCCTCACGCGGACGAATGTCCATGCGTGCTTCGCCGGTATACTTCTCGAGCGCAAAATCACGCTGATTCGGCTGGCCGCGACGGCTCGCCGGCGCGAAGTTGCCAAAGACATTGGGTTCGGCGGGATCGGCGTATTCCCAATCGTTGCCGCGCATGAGTTCGCCCGAGAGTTTGTACGCGAACTTCTCTCCCGTGGCGCCCGCGTGCCGCAGACCGGCGCGAACGATCGAGCGCTCGCCGCCGTCGATGCTCACCGTGGTTCCCTGCGAGGTGAATGGCGACTTCGTTATCACGTGCAAGACGCCGTTGGCCGAGTTCGGGCCGTAGAGCGCCGACGCGGGACCGAGCAGTACTTCCATGCGCTCGATGTCTTCGTTGGTGCCAGTAAACAGGAACGGCACGTTCACACGCAGCGATGGCACACCGGCAAAGCGGTAGTCCTGCAACATGAGCATGCTGCCGGAGAACGCGTTGTTGAATCCGCGCGCCACAATGTTGGACTGTGCGATTCCACCCTGCTGCACGTCCACACCGGCCACTGCCTTCAGGTTTTCTGACACCGTGACAGCCGGCCGCTCCGCGATTCGTTCGCTCGACACCACGGAAATCTGCGCCGGTGCATCGAGTACTTTCTCGGGCTGATTGCGCGTACTGGTCACAGCGACCGCATTGAGCGTGCTGGTAGCCTCCTCAAGCGCCGCGTTCACGGTGGCGGTGCCGTTCGCCGTGACCACAACATTCGGGGTGCGACGCTCTGAGAAACCGATGCGACGCACAATCACTGTATACGTGCCGGCCGGCACGTTCACGATACGATAGGTGCCGTCTTCAGCGGACACCGTACCCAGGTTGATGCCGGCCACCTGCACCTGCGCGGCGGCCACCGGCCCGCCTTTGGCCGCGTCGGTCACGCGACCAGCGATGGTGCCATTCTGCGCCAGGACGGGCGTGGCCGAGAGCGCGAGCACGCCAAAAAGCGCGGCAAGTCTCGAGGCGCATCGACGAACAACGGAAAGGGACATCACTCACCTCAAAAGGGGGATTGTCACCACGGGAACGCGGGGTGCTTGCGGCCTCGGCGGGGCAAGCGGGAAGGGCACCTCAACAATGAGCTCGGGCAGCGGCGCCAGAACAACACAGAGGTCAGTGGCCCAACAATCGCGGGTCAGGGTGAGTTCGTCAATACGTTGCGCGACGGTTGCCACACCGATACGCAGTCAGCCTTGTCTTCCGCAGATCCGATCCAGATCGGCTAGTCCCACCAGCACCTCGCGCGGTTTCGACGCCCCCTCTGAGGCGGAAAGCACACCCGCCGCCTCGAGCTGGTCGATCATGCGAGCGGCGCGACCGTAGCCCACCTTCATTTTTCTTTGCAACAACGACGTGGATCCCTGTCGCTGATGAATCACGATTTCTGCCGCCTCACGGAATCGTGCATCACGATCGCCGTCCACACCGTCATCGTCGCCGTCCTCGTCATCCTTGGCGTCGAGTGCGCGTACCGTTTCCAGAATGTCGGGTTCGGCGAACTCAAGTCCAGCCGCCGTGGCCGCACGCTTGTCCCGTTCGTTCGTGTACCACGCCATCAACTGTTCGGTCTCTTCGCTTGACAGGTACGCGCCCTGCAAACGCGCCGGCTCTGATTTCCCTGGCGGAATGAACAGCATGTCGCCGTTGCCGAGCAGCGCTTCGGCACCAGCGCCGTCAATGATGGTGCGACTATCCACCTGCGACGCCACGCGGAACGCGATGCGACAGGGAAAGTTTGCTTTGATCAAACCCGTGATCACGTTCACGCTGGGACGCTGCGTCGCCAGAATCAGGTGAATACCAATCGCGCGAGCTTTCTGCGCCAGCATTGCGATTGGTGTTTCCACTTCACCCTGCACCGTCATCATGAGATCGGCCATTTCGTCGATCACCACCACGATGTACGGCAGCGGCCCGCCGGTATACGTGCGATCCTCGAACGCGACGTCGGGCGACTTGGGAAAACGCAACGCCGGACCTTCACCTGCTTCGTGTGCCGAGGCGCGCTTGTTGAACTCCTGCAGATTACGACACGCATTGGCTTCAAGCAGCCGGTAGCGCTCCTGCATTTCGAGCACGGCCCACTTGAGTACCGCAGCGGCGTCACGATTGTCAGTAATCACCTTGTGACGCAAATGCGGCAGCGTGTTGTACACGCTGAGCTCGACCATTTTGGGATCGACCATCAGGAAACGCAGTGTACGCGGCGTGTGCCGATACACGAGACTTGTGATGATCGTGTTCACGCACACCGATTTGCCGCTGCCCGTGGCGCCCGCAATGAGCAAGTGCGGCATCTTGGCGAGATCCGCAATCACCGCGCGCCCTTCCAGGTCCTTACCCAGCGCCACTGGAAGCGCCGCGCGCGCCAGCTGAAACTCGCGCGACTCAATCACTTCGCGCAGGTACACGGTTTCAGGTGTGGGATTGGGCACCTCGACGCCCACCGCACCGCGTCCTGGAATCGGCGCCACGATGCGAATGCTCGGCGCGCGCATGGCCAGGGCCAGATCGTCGGCGAGTGCGGCGATCTGTCGCACCTTTACACCGGCGGCCGGTTCAATCTCGAACTGCGTGACCGTGGGTCCACTGGTGCGGCCGACCAGTTCGCCGTCCACTTTGAACGTGCGTAATGTGGCCATCAGCTTTTCGCCTGCCTGATCAAGCGCTTCGCGGCCAGCGTCTTCGCGACGTGCGGGCGGCGCACTGAGGAGCGCTGTAGACGGCAGTTCGTCATCACCAGCCGCCGCAGCGCGCGCCTCATGATCGAGCACCGCGTCAACGCCAAACAGATCGCCACTCACACCATCCGATCTCGACGGCTTGCGCGACTTCCTGGTGTCGCGCGGCGACGCGGTCACGGCCTCCACAATCGGCTGCGCCATTTCCCGCGCGACGACCGGATCAATCGCCGGCAGCTCTTCAGGCTCCGGCGCGAGTCGTTCGGCCAACGTTTGTCGTGCCGTCGCTGCCGCGGCGCGCACGCCACCACCGGCGGGCGGCGCCATCACGACACGCAACGGATTCCAGCGAATTGTAAACACCGTGAGCGCGCTGGCGCCGAGCACCCACACAATCCACGCGCCGGCCGCGCCGAGGAATTTTCGCAAATAGTGCGCGACAAAACTTCCCCAGAGACCGCTGGCGCTGCTGCCTTCGGGTTCGCCGCCGCGCACAAGCGCAATCGCAACGGGGACGAGCAAAACCGCGCCCGCCGCCAGCATCGCCGCGCGTGTTGCATCGTGCGTGGACGTGTCACCGAATCGGCCGACCAGCCGCAACGCCACCAGAGCGCTGGCACCCGCGATCAGCAGCGCACCGGGAATGCCAACCGCGCCAACGAGGACACAGCGCACAAACGTGCCCACCGGACCAAACAATCCGGTCGCGTCAAAACACACGCCACTCGCCGGCACACGCTGCAGCAGCAGTGCTCCGACCAGGAACACCGCAAACAACGCCAATCCGATGGACGCGAACTCACGCCGGAGAGAAGTTCCGCTCACGGGTGACCTGTCGGTCTGAATAGGTGGCAACGAGAGGAATGGAATCGCGCATCAGACAGTATCGCACATCGTCCGCAAAACCGGAGGTAGTCAGCGAGTGCGCATGCGCTGCATCGTGCGCGAGGCGGGCGGGCTCCTTGGCGTAGCGCCGACCAAGCTGTCGAACGAGCGACGCCGCGTCACCAAACACTATGCCTCGGCGAAGGCGCGCCAGCTCGTTGAGCAGGACGCCGGCACAGGCTGCGTCTTCGAGTGCAAAATGTCGGTCCTGGCCCGCACACACGATGAGCAGATCTGTGCCGTCGGCAGTCGCGCGTGCGACCGCGTATACGATCGCGGACAGATTCACAAACGCTGCAACCAACACTTCGCGCGCACCGTGCGTGCCGAGCAGCGCGCGCGTGCCATTGGTTGTGGTCATGATCACGGTGCGACGTTCCACCGCCTCACGACGCATGAGCTGCGGCGAGTTGCCGAAATCGAATCCGTCAATGGGCCGCGAGTTGCGCTCACCGGCCAAGCACACATCACTTCGATCATACCGCTGCGCGGTGGCCACAGCGCCAGCGACCTCAGCGCACGGCACGATTGCCCGTGCGCCATTGGCCAGCGCCTGAATCATGACGGTCGTGGCGCGCAACACGTCGATTACCACGACCACACGCCCAGCAACATCGGACGGCGTCGGCGAAGCTTCACCGAGCAGCACGTCCGCTCGCATCACCCCGGCTCCTTCATCAACTCCGCGCCTTCGAACTCAAGGAACTTGGTGTGAACATCACCACGCATGAAATTCGGATGCTGCATCACACGCGCGAGAAACGGAATCGTGGTGGTCACGCCTTCCACCACAAAACTTTCGAGCGCGATTTGCATGCGACGAATGGCTTCAGGGCGATCGCGACCCTGCACGATCAGCTTCGCCAGCAATGAGTCGTAGTACGGCGGCACTGTGTAGCCGGCGTACACGTGCGTATCCACGCGTACCCCCGGACCACCCGGTGGATGGAAGGTGTGAATGAGTCCGGGCGACGGTTGAAAGTTGCGCGCCGGATCTTCGGCGTTCACACGACACTCGATCACGTGGCCACGAAAGGCCGGCAACGTTTTCACGGTGAGCTCTTCACCGGAGGCCACACGAATCTGTTCCTTCACGAGATCCACGCCAGTGAGCATTTCCGTGACCGGATGCTCAACCTGAATGCGCGTGTTCATCTCCATGAAGTAGAACGAACCGTCGGTATCCAGCAGCATTTCCACGGTGCCGGCACCAACATAATTGATGGCCTGCGCACCGCGCACCGCGGCTTCACCCATTCGCTCGCGCAGTTCCGGCGTCATCACCGGGCACGGTGCCTCTTCAATCAGTTTCTGGTGGCGACGCTGCACGGAACAGTCACGCTCACCAAGATGAATCACATGTCCCTTGGAGTCACCGAGCACCTGGAACTCCACGTGTCGCGGGCGCTCGAGGAATTTCTCCACGTACACATCGCCGTTGCCAAACGCACTCAGTGCTTCGCTGCGCGCAAGCTGGAACGAGCGCGCAAAATCATCGGGGTCGCGCGCGACGCGCATGCCCTTGCCACCGCCACCGGCCGCGGCCTTGATGATGACCGGGAAGCCAATCTCGCGCGCGAAGGCGAGCGCCTCGTCCACGTCTTCAACGGGTCCCGGCGAACCGGGCACGATCGGCACGCCAACCGCGGCCATGGCACGCCGCGCGGACGCTTTATCGCCCATCACGCGGATCTGATCCGGGGTGGGGCCGATGAACGTGATACCGGACGCCGCACACGTTTCCGCGAACTCGGCGTTCTCGGCCAGGAATCCGTAGCCTGGGTGAATGGCGTCGGCACCCGTAATCTCGGCCGCCGCGATCAGGCGAGGAATACGCAAATACGAGTCGCGGCTGGGCGCCGGACCAATGCACACGTCATCGTCGGCAAAGCGCACATGCAGTGATTCGCGATCTGCTTCGGAGTAGACGGCAACAGTTTGCACGCCGAGCTCGCGACACGCCCGAATCACGCGAAGGGCGATCTCGCCGCGATTGGCAATCAGGACCTTTTTGAACATGACGGTTTGCAGGGGGCCATCGCGCCGCGACGACGGATGTCAGTCCGGCGGCAATCCGACCACAGGAAAACCGGCCGCGTGAAAACGACCAGATCGGATCACGCCGAAGAGTGGCGATACGACTCACTTCCCGCCAGTCATGGGCGCGAATCCGGGCCCATTTGCGTCAGCCACCCGCGCTTACGCCGCGGATGGGAACCGGTTTACATCGCGCCGGAGCCGGGCTTGAAGCCGTCGAACGACTGGTCGCTGGCGCCGTCGACACCCTGAATCTTGAGCGCGAACTCGCTCGGACTCGAGGCGTAGAAGAGCGCGTTTTCGTACGAGATCATGCCCTTGCTGTACCAGGTCATGAGCGACTGGTCGAAGGTCTGCATGCCGTACGCCACACTGCCCTCACGAATGAGGTCGGGAATATTCAGTGTGGCCTTGAGGTCGCGGATCTGCTCGCGTACAGCGCCGGTGTTCACGAGGACTTCGCACGCCGGTACGCGGCCTGGCTGATCGGCCCGCGGCACGAGACGTAACGACACAACCGCCTCAAGTGCATTGGCGAGTGCGAACCGCACTTCGTTCTGCTGGTGAGGCGGATAGAACGAGAGAATACGGTTGATCGTGAGCGTCGCGTCGGTGGTGTGCAGCGTGGAGAACACCAGGTGACCGGTACCGGCCGCCTTGAGCGCAACGTCGAGCGTTTCGAGATCTCGAATTTCACCGATCATGACCACGTCGGGGTCCTGACGCAGCACGCGACGTAACGCCTGCGCAAACGTGGCGGTATCGGTGCCGACTTCGCGCTGATTGATGTGGCTCTTCACGTCGCGATGCACAAACTCGATCGGATCTTCGATCGTGATGATGTTCGCGGAGCGACGCTCGTTGATGTGATGCACCATCGCGGCCAGCGCCGTGCTCTTGCCGGATCCCGTGACGCCCGTGACGAGCACCAGACCTCGCGGCTTGAGCGCGATCTGCTCAAGCACGGGCGGCAAGTTGAGTTCGCGAATGGAGTTCGCCGCGTGCGCAATGGCGCGCATGGCAAATGCCACGGTGCCTTTTTGCTGGTACACGTTCACACGAAAACGGCCGATGCCCGGCACGTTGATCGCGAAGTCGGCTTCGCGCATTTCCACGAACTCACGCAGCTGCGCGGGCGGCAGCAGATGCTCCGCCAACGTGCGCAGTTCTTCTGGACGAAGCGGTGCCATGGGCAACGCGATCAGGTCGCCGTGCAAACGCAAGGTTGGCGGCCGTCCGACTTTGAGGTGCAAGTCGGACGCGCCTTCCGTCACCATGCGCTGCAAGGCGGCCTTCAGATCGAGGCTCGCCGGCGCTGATGTACTGGGTTGTGCGCCGGAGACCATCGTCATAGGAAGTTTCTCAGCCGTTCGGGTCGATGCGGAAGAGCACTTGTCCGTATTCAACCGGCTGCGCGTCATTCACGTTGATCTCGCGAACAATGCCGTCGACTTCGGACTCGAGCTCGTTCATGATTTTCATCGCTTCGATGATGCAGACCACCTGCCCCTTGGCAATCCGGTCACCAACCGCCACGTAGGCTTTGGCACTCGGTTCCGGAGACTGGTAATACGTGCCCACCATCGGCGACTTGATCTCAAGCAGGGTCGTGCGCGGCGCCTCGACCGGTGGCGTCGCCACGCGTCCCCCCTCGTCCGCAGGACGCGCAGGCGCGGCCGGAGGCAACACGGCCGCAGGCGCGTTCATGGGCGCGGCCATCTGGATTGTGCCGCCCCTTTGAGGCGGGCTCTTCGAAATGCGCAGCTTCATCCCCTTGTCGGATGAAATTTCGATCGAGTCCACGGAGGACTGGTCGAGCATTTCAATCACCTTCTTCACATAGCGCAGATCAATCATGTCTGGCGGTCTCTACGACGCAGTCGGGCGAGGGACGCGCGGCACCGACGTGCCGCCACCACCCCGCGAGTTACGCGATCTCCAGCAAGTTGCGATGGAATCCTGTAAGCACAACCGCTCCTTGCTCCGTGAGCAGGACGTTGTCCTCTATCCGAATGCCACCCCACCCTGCCCGATAGATCCCGGGTTCAATGGTTACTACCGCCCCCAATGGGAGCACAGCTTCCGCAGTTTTGGCGAGACGAGGGGCCTCATGTACCTCAAGACCGATCCCGTGCCCAAGGCTGTGGCCAAAAGCCTCGCCAAACCCGCGCGCGTGAATGTACTCGCGCGCGACCGCATCGGCATCCATCCCCTTCATTCCGGGACGAACTGCCGCCGACGCCCGGGCATTTGCCTCGCGAACAACCTCGTACACCTCCAGCTGCTCGGCCGACGCCCGGCCCAGTACCACGGTCCGGGTGATATCTGAACAGTAGCCGTCAGCAACCGCCCCAAAGTCCAGCAGGACAAAGTCGCCCCGTTCAAGCTCGCGCCTTCCTGCACGAGCGTGAGGCAGCGCCGAGTTCGGGCCCGACGCCACGATGGACGAGAACGGATATTCCTCGCTCCCCGCGTCGCGCAGTGCCTTCTCGAGCACGCCTGCCACAGCCGTTTCCGTCAGGCCCGGACGGAGCTGTTCCAGCGTTGCCGCGAGCGCAGTTTCGGCCATTACAATCGCGCGACGAATCGCCGCGATCTCGGTCTCGTCTTTCGACTCGCGCAGCGTCTCGATGAGCTCGGAAGTTGGCCGCCATTGCCAACGCTTGCCCTGTTCGAGCAGCCGCTGAAAATCGCGGTGTACGAGGTGCGTGGAATCGAAGCCCAGGCGCTGCACGGCCAACATGCCGCCCAACACCTCCCAGAGCTCCGTCCAGAGACTCTCGGCCACAATCACTACACGCACATTGGGCGACACCTCAGACTCGACCTGGGTGGCGTAACGAAAGTCCGTGAGCAACACCACCTCGAGCGCCGTAACCACGAGCAGCGCGCTGCTGCCCGAGAAGCCAGTCAGCCACCGGATGTTGGGCAGGTGGGACACGAGCAGCGCGTCCAGATCCTGCGCGGCCAGCACGTCGCGCACAGCGCTCACTCGAGCGCGTTTGGGATCAGCCATGGACTGCGCTCAGACGGCGCGCAAACGCGCGACGAGACCACGCAGCGCCAGACCGTAGCCGGCCGCGCCAAGCCCGGTAATCATGCCCACAGCGGCCGACGCCAGCATCGAATGCCGACGTTCCGGCTCTCGCGCATAGATGTTGCTCAGATGCACTTCGACGAACGGGATCGCGATCCCGGTCAGCGCATCGCGCAGTGCCAGACTGGTGTGTGTATACGCGCCCGCATTCACCAGAATGCCCTGCACGGAATGTTGCCATCCGTGCAGGACATCAATGAGTTCGCCTTCGCCGTTTTTTTGCACGGACACCAGCTCGATGTCCAGTTCCCGTGCGATCGCCTGCAGCTCAGCATCGATCTGCGCGAGTGTTGTGGTGCCGTAGACTGTGGGCTCGCGCGTGCCGAGCAGATTCAGATTCGGGCCGTTCAGAACACCAATGCGCACACCAGACTCACGAGTTGGAAAGCCCCTTCAGCCAGCTGGCAAACTGAGCCAAGTCTTCACCAGCCGACGGCTGCGGAGCAGACGTCGGGTTGCCAGCGTCGGAACCTATCACTGCACTGCCCTTCTCCGCACCCTCTGTGGTTTCGCGCGCGGACGACGGCGCGCTGGCCGGATCCGGAAAGAACCGGTCGAATGAGAAGGACGACGCAGATGACGATGCTTCCATGGCTGGCGCAGCGCTCATGCTCGTGCGCTCACGCTCTTCATCGGACGCTGGAGAGAAGAGCGACGGACCAGGCTGCATGGCCTCCTGATTGCCGAACGCCTGCGCGAGCGAGCGCGCCGCCATGTCGTCACTGGTAACCGGCATGTCGCCAAACAAACTGGCCAGCCCGTCGGCCGGCGTTGGCGAGGTGACCGTCACGGCGCCGTACGCCGGCGTGCGACGTGCCACCCGCACCGCCGCAAGGGCCGCGAAGAACTGTCGTGCGGTGGGGCGCGACATCGGCGCGACGAGCGGCACGTTGAGAGGGGTGGCCGAGCGAGCCGGCGTTGCACTCCAGGCCGGGGTGGCCGATCGGGCCGGCGTCGCACTCCACGCCGGCGTGGCCGAGCGAAGCGGCGGCAGGCTCTCGACGGGCGTCACGCCGTACAACGGTATGGGCTGCGCGAGCGCGGCCGATTGCGTCGGCGTGCTCTCGGCCGCCAGCGTGGCGCGCAATTCGGTCAGGCGGCTCGTGAGCACCTCGTCATACGGACGACGGCTGACGAGCTCCTCATACACCGTGATCGCGCGATCAACGAAGCCCTGCGCAACCAGCAACTCGGCCATGGTCTCCGTGACGAACGCCGGATTGCTCTCGCTCTCCGCCGCCTCGACCTCAGGCATGTCATCGGCCTCGTGCTCGTCCTCGGCCACCGCACTCCACGGCGCTTCGGCACTCCACACCGGCGGGTCTTCGTCAACCATCGCAACGGCTTCGAACTCGGCCGTCGTGATGCGTTCAGCGACGTCGATGTCTTCATCCGCATCATCATCGCCGAACTCGGCGACGGCCGCTTGCTCCGCGTGGAAATCGCCCGCGGCGTCAGTGGACGCAGCAGATTCGAAATCGTTCACCACTTCCGCCGTGAACGTCGCTTCAGAATCATCGGGCGACTCTGTGCTGATGGTCGATTCGGAATTATCGGCCACTTCCGCCACGACGGTCGGCTCTGCTTCCGGCGCAACGTCCGGCTCCACCGCTTCGCTTCCGAACGCTTCGTCAACGACGGCACTGTCAATCGGTGTGCGAGCGCGCGCGGGCGTGAATGCGCGGCTGCTCAACACCGACGTGTCGGGCCACTCCTGAGCCACAAGTCCTTCCTCAAACGCGTCGGCGTCATCGAATGCGTTAGCAGACGCAACAGGCTCCGACGCACTTTCAGGGAAACTGTGGACTTCGATCAGCGCGTCTTGCGCATCCAGAGTCCCGAATGACACTGCACTCGGTGTCGTCAGTTCCTGACTCGGCTCGTCAGCCACTTCGAACGGATCATTGGTGGCGAACGCATCAAGCGCGACGGCAAGCGGATCAGCGATGTCTTCGGCTGAGACCGTCGTCGCCAGAAAATCCGGAATCTCGAGCGCAACCTCGTCGGCACTGTCCATCGCGATCGGCAGCTCGAACGCGATCTCGTCGGCACTGTCCATCGCGATCGGCAGCTCGAACGCGATCTCGTCGGTGCTTTCGATCGTTTCGGAACCAATCGCCACGAAATCGTCCTCGACGTCCCGGGGTTCGTCACCCGCACCGGCGAGCAGCGCCGCGTCAAACGCAATCGCTTCGTCGGCCGCCGCGTCAGCAGCCGGTACCTCAACCATGGAATCGAGATCCAGCAGATCCGGCGCCGCTGGTGGGGCCGGAGGCGTGCGCGAGACGACCTGGGAGCCGAGCGGCGTGAGAAACGCCGGCGTATGCCACTGCGGCGAATCGGCCGATTCGAAGGGATCTTCCGGGGCGGCCGCAGGCGCGATCGGTGGCGCGTAGTCGGTGGGCGCGTTTGGCGAGCCGTACGGTGACTGTGCGGCGCTGGGCGTCATGCGCTGGGTCAGCGAGGCCAGCAGCGACGCGATATCATCGTTGCGCGGATCAGCGTCGAGCACGCGCTCGTACCAGCGCTTGGCCGACAGCGCATCGCCGCGCGATCGGGCGATATCGCCCAGATGTCGGAGCGCAATGAGATTTTCGGGATCGAGCTCGAGCGCCGACTCGAACACCGTCTGCGCCTCGGCCAGTTCACCGTGCTCGAAGAGCGCCTGACCGAACACGATGTGTCCGCTCATGTGCCCCGGCTGCTTGGGCAAATGTTCCCGACACAGCGCTATCGCCTGGTCGAGATCTCCCGCTTTCCGGTACTCGTTGGCGAGCGGCGCAAAATAGCGACGCGGGTTTTCGTCAAATTTGCTGCGCAGCTCGTCAATCCGGGCGCTCGTGCTCATCCGGTCTATCCCCAATGCGTTGTGGTCCCGGCGCGGTCCATCCGCTCAACGTATGGCGCCACTTCGGGAAGTCAAATGTAGACGGATGTAGAAGTGTTGACGTCACTTGCCTTTACACTCTCGCGTCCCCTACTTTTACCTGCTTGTCCCCGACGTGCGCTACGCCTCGACATCCGAGGCGTCGGCTGCGCGAATCGGGCGTGTTACCAACCTCCCCGCTCGAAGGAGTCCCGCCCCGTGCTGCAGACCATGCGGAGCGCTGCGAAATACGTTTGGATCGTGCTCATCATCGCGTTCGTTGGTGGCTTTTTGCTGGTGGACAGCTCCGGCTTGCTCGGACGCGCGCCGGTCACAACGAATACGGTGGTAGCTAACGTCAATGGTGAGGACATCCTGTACCTGACCTGGGAACAGGCCGTTCAGAATCTCGAGCAGCAGGAGGCACAGCGTCTCGGTCGTGGCATCACGCTCGACGAGCGCCGCACGCTCGAGGACCGCGCGTTCGACGAGCTTGTCAATGACATCCTGCTCCGACAGGAGTACGAACGGCGGGGCATCTCGGTCACAGATGCGGAAATCATGGACGCGGCTCGCCAGAGCCCGCCACCGGGTGTGGAGCAGAACCCCGATTTCCAGACCGATGGCCAGTTCGACATCACCAAGTACCAGCGATTCCTTGCCAGCCCGATCGCGCGGCAGCAGGGATTGCTCGTTGGTCTCGAGAACTTCTATCGCTCCGAAATTCCGCGCCAGAAGTTGTTCGACCAGGTGTCATCTGATGTGTGGGTGTCTGAAGCGCGGCTGTGGCAGATCTATAAGGATCGCAATGACTCCGCCAAAGTGAGCTTCGTGGCGTTCCGTGCCGACGCGGATTCCACCAGCCCCGTCTCGGTCAGCGACGAAGATGTTTCGCGCTTCTACAACGAGAATCAGAAGTTGTTCGAGCGCCCGGCACGCGCCGTTCTCTCTCTGATGAACATCGAACGTTCCATCACGGCGGTTGATTCGCAGTCAGCGCGCGCGCGCATTGATGCGTTGCGCGCAGAGATTGTTGGCGGTGCCGATTTTGCGACCGTTGCCATGCGTGAATCAGATGATACGTCGAGCGCGGTCAACGGCGGATCGCTTGGTGAAAGCACACGTGGTCGTTACGTCGAGCCGTTCGAAACAGCAGCGTACGCGTTGAGTGTTGGCGAGCTCTCGCAGCCCGTGCAAACGCCGTTCGGTTGGCATCTCATTCGTGTTGACAGCAAACGCGGCGATACGCTCGATTTGCGCCATCTGCTTATTGCAATCAAGCAGAGTGATTCCACGGCTTCGGCCACGGATCGACTGGCCGATCGTGTATCAACCCTTGCCGCCGGCGTAACGGAGCCGGCGCTGTTCGACAGCGCTGCGGCGGAACTCGGGTTGCCCGTGTCGCAAGTTGTGGCCACGGAAAACGAGCCGCTTAACTTTGCCGGTCGTTATGTTCCCGGCATGAGCGCGTGGGCGTTCAGTGGCACGCAGATCGGTGAGTCGAGTGATCTGCAGGACGCGCCAGAAGCGTACTACATCGGACGTCTGGATTCGCTGCGCGCCGGTGGTATTGCGCCACTCGCCGATGTGAAGGACGACATTCGTCGCCGACTGGAGCGCGCCAAGCGCGTGGAAGCGCTCGTTCCAAAGGCGCAGGCGCTGGCCACCGCGGCTCGCGGGTCGTCGCTTTCCGCTGCCGCAGCGTCGCAGGGCTTGACCGTGGAGCAGACCGATCGGTTTGGTCGCTCGTCGCTGGTGCCGGGACTCGGTCAGTTCACGCAGGCTGTCGGCGCCGCGTTTGGCTTGAAGCTTGGTGAAGTCAGCCAGCCGGTAAAGACGCAGGACGGTGTCTTCGTATTGCAGCTCGACGAGTTCGCGCCGGCCGACAGCTCCGACTTTGCGCTGATCAGCCCCGTGTTCCGCATGCAGACCGTGCAGTCGCTCAAGCAGGAGCGTGTCCAGCAGTATCTGCTCGGCATGCGCGAAAACGCCAAGATCAAGGACGATCGCAAGAAGATCCAGGCGAACCTGCGCCGTCAGGTTCCGCTCTGATCGCGCGGTAAGCATCACAAGAAAAACGCCCCCGACATGGTAACCATGTCGGGGGCGTTTTTCTTTTGGAACTAATGAGACGCTTAGTTCAGCAAGCGCTTGGGCTCGGGGCGCTCTTCCTCTGGCGTCACCGTTGCCGTGGGCTGCGGCGCACCAACGGCACGATCCGAGCGCGGCGGCTCCGTGATGGCCTTTTGCGCGTCGTTCAAGTTACGCTTGAACTCTGTAATGCCTTTGCCAAACGATCCTGCGATTTCCGGGATACGCTTTGCTCCAAAGAGCAGCAGCACTACCACGAGAATGATCAGGATCTCGGTGAATCCCATATTGCCGAAGTTCATTGTTACTCCTAGAACAGGGAGCGTGCGATGAGGTACGCGATGAGGACGCCCACCAAGCTCAGCAACGAAACATCGAGCGCAACTGGGCCGAGCGCAAACTTCAATATAATCAGATCAATTGGCAACGGTCCAACCGACGGTTGAACCCCTGCCGTTAAAAACTCCTTCACAGCCCCGGCAGGAAGAAAGCGACGTGCAAGCTGCGCCATCAACCCACCGGCCACAAACCCGGAGCTGAGTACCAGCAGATGAAACACCGGACGGTGTTTCGAGGGTCCTTTGGCCATTACCAGCGCCTGTCCACGGCGTACCCGATCGCGTCGAGCAGCACCGCACGCGCTGGACTATCAGGTACGCTGGCCAACGCCTCTTCGGATTCCTGCGCGAACTGATCCGCGCGCCGGCGTGCGTATTCGAGCCCGCCCGACTCGCGAACCATGTTGATGACCTCGTTCACGGCATCCTCGTCTGGCTGCGGCGTCGCGAACAGCGCCTCCACCCGCCCGCGGGCGGCGGGAGACATATGACGAAGCGCGGCAATCAACGGCAGCGTCACCTTGTGCTCACGCAAATCGAGTCCACTCGGCTTGCCGGTCATTTCGGCGGTCTCCGTGTAGTCGAGCAGATCGTCGGCCACCTGAAACGCCATACCCAGCCGCTCGCCGTAACGCGCGAGTGCGTCGTGATGCGCTTCTGCACCACACAGCGCACCGACAGAACACGCCGCCACAAACAGGGCCGCTGTTTTTGATTTGATGAGGCGCTCGTAATCGTCTTCTGTAAACGCAAGCGCATCAAAGGCCGCGAGCTGACGCATTTCACCGAGCGTCATCGCGTCTGATGCATTCGACACGGCGCGCATGATCTCAATGTCACCGAGCTTCACCAACTCGCGCATCACGCGCGAGTAGAGAAAGTCTCCCATGATGACCGAGATCTGATGACTGAACAGCGCATTGACGGTGGGCATGCCGCGTCGCAATACGGAATGATCCACGGCGTCGTCGTGAATGAGCGTCGCGAGATGCAGCAGTTCAACCACCGCCGCGCAGGTGATCGCACGCGGTTGCATGCGATCTTCGACCGCGGCGGACAAGAGTGTGAGAGTAGGACGCAGAAGTTTTCCCTTCATGCCCAGCAAGTGGTCGCCCACCTCTTGCACCAAGGGTACGTCAGCAGTGACGATGCGCCGGATCTCTCCGGGCACCGCCTCGAGCTCCCCGCGCACGGGGGCTTGGATGTCGCGGAGCGCAGCGGCCAGCGCTGTCGGGGTGCGCGCGGATACAGTCATCGCGCGCCCCGATCAAGGGCGGCCAGGCGGTCGGCGACGTCTCGGAAATTTATGTCGGTTGCGTACACGCGTTGAAAATAGCTCCGTGCCTCGTCTCGGCGCTGCAGGGCCTCACACGCATATCCCAACAAGTAGAGCACACCTACCCGCTGGTCGTCGTTTAGCCCGGGTTCATGCAGCGCCCGAGATAGAACGGTTACGGCCACCGGAAGGCTCCCTTTTTCGATAAAACACTGTCCGAGCGCCTCATACGCCGGCAAGCGATGCGTGGGACTCCGCAGCGCGCGCTGGAATTCGGCGACGGCATCGTCGAGCAAACCCATTTCCTTGTAGGCCACACCGAGATCGTAGTGGCTCTCATAATCTTCGTCGCCCAGGCTTCGCGCGACGCCCTCGCGGAAGTTCTGCAACAGGCGATCAAAGTCGGCGTCTTCGTCGCCCGTCATGGTTGGCTCTTTCACGCGCATGCGGGTGTCGCGCGTGGCATCGCCGTCTGACAACCAATCGGACAGACTCACATAGCCGTCATCCTGCTGCGCCACTGGCGGCTTGGGCGAAGGCGGCGGTGGCGCGGCGTCGCCGAGTGCGGCGCGTGCACGATCGTCCCATGGGTCAAGCTCGAGCACGCGGACGTACACCGATTCGGCGCGCTGTTCCTGGCCCGTGCGAACGAGTGCGTCGGCGAGGTCGAGGTAGCTCTCACGAAGGCGGTCGGTGTCGGCAAGACGTACCGCCAACTCCACACGCTTCAGATGGTGCGTGACGACATCGGGCGACACACGCACCATCTCATCGGTGACCTTCGCGGCGTCGATGAGTGCGCCCTCGACCTCAAGGCCGAGAACGGTAGCGGCGAGCTCATCCATACCAGCTTCAAGCTGTCCGGCTTCGAGCAGCGCCTCCGCGAGACGCCGACGACGCGCCCAATCGCCCGGGTGCCGATCGACTTCTTCGCGCAACCGCGTGCAACGATCGAGGGCGAGGTTGATGGACGCGGCGGGTGTGCGCGGCGTGAGGATCGCGTCGAGGTCGACGAGGTCGTCGTCGGGGGTTGCAGCGACTGTCGCGTCAAGCGTCGCATCTAATGTCGTATCAAACGTCGTATCAAACGTCGTATCAAACGTCGCATCGAACGTCGCATCGAACGTCGCATCGAACGTCGCATCGAACGTCGCATCAGACGGCGTTGTCGCCGAGTCTGCGCTGCTCAGCTCAAGAAGTTGCTCTGGGCCCTCGACGTCATCGACATCGAGCATTTGGGGCACGGCAGCGGCTGCCGCCGGCGGCGTGAGCAGCGCGTCCGGGTAGACGATGGGCGGAAGCTCGCCCGGCAAAATGAAGTCGTGCGGATTCAGCCGCGCGCGAGGCGCATTCACAAGCACGGGCGTTGAAGCCGCAAGATCGGGGCGCTCGTCCTCGGCGAGCACGTCGTCCATGGGCTCCACATCGATGTACTCGAGCGCATCGGCGGGTGTGTCGCGCTCAACCTCGAGGAATTCCAACGGCGCGGCGGGCGTCTCCAGACGCGCCACCAGCGGCTCTACCGGCGTGTCGTGCGCAGTGAGCGGCTCAACGTCGGGTTCGAGGCCCTCGATGGTATCGAAGGGCTCCAGCGCGTCCGCAGGATCACTCTCGATGATGGCAGATAGATCGAAATCGACACCGAGTCGCTCGGCCTCGGCGTTCGCCTCACGGTCCGTCGCACTGTCAGCGTCGTCGTCCGTCTCGCGCAGTTCGCCGATCGATTCGATCGCGTCCAGGTCGAACATCGTGAACGCGGGCGCGTCGACATTCTCGTCCGCCACGTTAAGCGGCTCATCTGGCAACGCGTCGTCGGCGGCGGACTCGTCCAGCAGCGATTCGTCGAACGCAAGAAACGGCAGGTCGACGGGCTCCTGCACAGCCTCCATGGAGGGCAGCTCGACCGGTTCTGATGGCGTCGTCGCGACGTACGGCAGTTCGGTCGGTGCATCAGACGCGTCGTTGGCAAACAGCGCCTCAGCCGTCTCCGGGTTCACGTCCGTTGAAGGATCGAGGCTGTCTTCCTCGATCCATGGAATATCAGCGATCGCGTCTGGCGCTTCGTCAGCGAGCGTCTCAGAGGCGTCGTCTGGGATCTCCTCCGACGACAGATCTGCGGTGAGATCTGACGTGAGATCTGACGTGAGATCTGACGTGAGATGTGATGTGAGATCTGAGGAGAGATCTGACGTGAAATCAGACTTCATGTCTGACGTTAGATCTTCAGATCTATCATCAAGCAAAACAACGACTTCGGAAACTTCATTGAACGCGCTTTCGACAAGCGGTTCGATAGGGAACTCGGCGTCCGTTACCTCCTCATCCGTGTAGGCCTCGACGTCAGCCGGATCCGCCTCGACTGTCTCGTCAACGACGTCCACCGCGTCGACCACGTCGACCACGTCCACCACGTCCACCACGTCCACCACGTCCACTACGTCCACCACGTCCACCACGTCCACCGGCTCCGGCGTCGTCGCTATGTCCGCCAGCATTGCCGCGTCGTCCGCCGCCATCTCGTCGTCGTACGTCTCAAGCGACATGAGATCGAGATCGAAACCACCCGAATGCGGCACGTCGGCCCGAGCTGGATCGTGCGCGTCCTGCTCCGCTTCCGGCTCCGCTTCGTTCTCCGCTTCCGGCTGCACTTCCTGCTCCGCAGCCAACGCCGCGTTCAACTCCAACTCCACCACGGACGCGTCGACCGCCAACACGTTCTGCGCCTCAGCCAGGGGCGTGTCGGCGAGCACCAGCTCTCCGTGCGCGCCTTCGGACTCGCCGCTACCGATCAGCGCGTCATCGCTGACGAGTCCGTCGAGCACCTCGGCCTCCACGCCTACCACGTCGGCCGGCTCGAACCCCAGCGCGTCCGTCAGGCCACTCGGCGCCACAAGCCCATCGGTTGCGCCTGACTCGCCATGGTCGGGCAGCAATGACGGCACGTTCAGGTCGGCTTCCGCGACCTCGGCATGCGTGCTCTCGAGCCCATCAAGATGCCAATCGTCGTCCGCCGAGTCGCCGAGTTCGGTGGGATCAAAAATCAGCAAATCGTCAAGCGAGTTCGAGCGAGCCGGTTTTTCCTTGGGCGCCGGTGCCGCTGGAGCAACGATCGGTTCGAACGCCGGCTCGCCGAGTGGCGGTGTCAGCGATGCCTTCGCATCGTAGTCGATATCAAGAAAGACCAGGCTCGCGGCCGTTTTCGCTTCGGGAGCAGCGGCGGAGTCTGCGGCCGACGGCAGCTCGATGCCCACATGAACGGCATGTTCCTCAACGAGTCGCCGCACTTCTTCAAGTTCCGGCATGAGCCCCGCGACCTCGGCGAGCGAGCGCATCGCTTCATCGGTGCGGCCCTCCTGTCGCATGCGGGACGCGTACTCCAGGAAGTTGCGGGTGGCATCGCCACGCATACCCTTTCGCGCGCACACCCGACCGAGTGTGAGATACACGCCGGCGCGTCCGGGCGCATGACGCAGAATCTTGTTGCAGAGCGCGATCGCGTTGTTGAACAGTCCAACCGACGCGTAGTGATCAACCGCGCGCTCGTACGACGCGACCGCTTCCGGCACGCGGCCCAGTCGAAGTGTGAGATCGCCGACCTTGTTCAGCAGCGAGACATCGACTTCAGCGCCTTCGGCATCGCCCACTTCAATGGCGCGCACGTAACTCGCAATGGCCTTGTCGAACTGCTTTTGCAACTCGAACTCAGCCGCCTTTTTCTTGTGCTTTGCGGCGTTCGACATCGGCGCGAGGCGGGCTCCCGTTGGGGTCGCAAATCTGGGGACTCGTCCGGCGGACGACGGCTATAGTCCAGCTGTGGTCAGGCGATCGTCAACCTACGCACACTCAGGAAGAGTGACAAGCGCGGCCGCGACTCCATGCTCCTCGACACAGACGCTCGCCGAACCAGTAAGGCAACTCGCGATAATCCTCTGCAGAATGCACGGCGATGTCGGCGGAGAATCCTGCCGCGAGTTGACCGGTTTGCGCTGCGAGTCCGAGTGCGGCGGCACCGTTGACGGTGGCGGCAATCCACGCCTCAGCGGCAGACATTCGCAGTTCACTCACGGCCAGCGTGAGCAACAACGGAAAACTGGTGAGCGGAGACGTACCGGGATTGAAGTCGGTAGCGAGCGCGACGGCAGCACCCGCTTCGATCAGCCGACGCGCCGGCGCTTGCCGACCTGTGCCAAGAAACAACATGGTGGAAGGGAGCAGCGTGGCCACAGTCCGGCTGGCCGCGAGCGCCGCGATACCGGCATCCGACACCGCCGCGAGGTGATCGGCCGATGTAACACCAAGTTCCGCACCAAGCATGGCGGCGCCACCATCGTGCAGTTCGTCGGCGTGCATTTTGAGGGCGAGACCGGCCGCCCGTGCACCGAGCAAAATCTGTCGCGATTCCTGAACCGTAAACACGCCGGGTTCTGCGAAGATATCCGCGAACACCGCGAGTCCATCGCGCGCCACGGCCGGATGCAGCTCTTCCTCCAGCGCGACAATCCACGCGCTCCGGCCGTCTGGGGCATCGCGATACTCCAGCGGCACTTCATGCGCACCAAGACACGTGGCCACGATGCGCAGCGGCAACGTGTCCTGCAGCTGACGAATCACTTTCAGCGTGCGCAGCTCATCGTGGACCGTGAGTCCGTAGCCCGACTTGATCTCCAGCGTCGTCACACCGCCAGCGGCGAGACGTGCAATGCGCGGGAGTGCCAGCGCGTACAGCGTCTCACTGTTGGTCGCGCGCAAGTCACGCACCGATGAGTGAATACCACCACCACGACGTGCGATTTCCAGATATGGCACACCGGTGGCACGCAGCTCGTGTTCCGCAAATCGCGCTGCACCAAACACAGCGTGTGTGTGCGAGTCTACAAATCCGGGGGCAAGTAATCCGCGCTCACAATCGACCTCGCGCGCATTTGGGAAAGCCGCGCGAAGCGCATTGTCGGAATCCACTCTGACTATCAGTTCACCTTGCACCGCGACACCAACACCGGTGCGAACGCCCGCATCATTCATGGCGCCACCACGCCGTGCCTCGGCCGCACCGGCGCAGGTCACGGTTTGCGCAGCGTTCACGAACAGCGTCGTGTTCACAACGCGACCTGATACGTCACGTGATTTTCGGTGTGGCCATCACGTCCAGCACGCGAGACAAACGCATTGGGGCCTGTGCTTCGCCGCGACACGCGTAGAAACAATCGTCGCACTTGATCGGCGCGTACGGACTCCACTGCTTCCAATCCACATCCGGCGGAAAGTCCGGGCACCGGCGCACCTTGCCCTGCGGATCAACGTGGACCGTGGTGGTGCCACTGGGACACGGTGCCGTCATCTGGCCTTTCACCCAACGCGGAATCTCGGAGAGATAATGATCCGAGTTGGTGATCACGCCACGATTCTTGCGCTTGTACTCCAGCAGCTCATGAATCACCGCATCGAGTGCACGCACATGTTCGTCGCGCAGCAGATGATTCTCGTTGCCGTTCTTGGCATCGGTGTACACCGAAAAGTTCACACCCGCGCCCATGCTCGCCGCTTTGCGAACCAACGGCAACATCTGATCGAGATTGTCATGTTTGAGCACGGTATTGAACCGGACGCTACCAATGCCGGCTGCCTTCATGCGCGGCACCGTGTCCATGATCTTGGCGGTCAAACCGGGAATGCCACGCGCGTCATCATGTCGCCCGTCAAGATAGTCGAGCGAAATGTTGAACTGATCCAGACCGGCATCCCACAGCGACTTGGCGCGATCAAGCGTGAGCATCCCGCCGTGCGTGATCATGGCGAGGTACGAGAACGTCGTCGCGTCGCGAACCGCCGAGACGATATCTTCGAGATCACGCCGCAGTGTGGGCTCGCCGCCGGTGAAGGTGATCATCATCGGGTTGAAGCGACGCGCAATATCCGTGAACTCCTTGAGTTCACTGGCCTTCGCAGATGCCGGCGTTTTCCAGTAGTCGCAGAACCCACAACGCGCGTTGCAGCGCATGGTGACTTCGAGATTGAGCAACACCGGACGCTTGCGTACGCGCAACCAGGCATACTTGCCCATAAACAGCGGCACGTGCCACGGCTTGTATCGCGAACTGAGCATGGTGTCCTCCTTAACCGATCATGGGAAGATGCAGTCGCTCACGACGCGCGGTTTCGCGCGCCGATTCATACCCCGCGTCTGCATGTCGTGCCACTCCGATGCCAGGATCATTCGTGAGCACGCGCTCAATGCGTCGCGCGGCATCGACGGTTCCATCGGCCACGATCACCTGCCCCGCATGCAGCGAGTTGCCGATGCCCACGCCGCCACCATGGTGAAACGACACCCATGACGCACCACTCGCCACATTCAGCATCGCATTCAGAATGGCCCAGTCGGCAATGGCGTCTGATCCGTCTTTCATGGCTTCGGTTTCGCGAAACGGTGAGGCCACGCTTCCCGTGTCGAGATGATCGCGACCAATCACGATGGGCGCCGAGACCTCGCCGCGCGCCACCAACTCGTTCAGCGCCAATCCGAATCGTGCCCGCTCGCCCTGACCAAGCCAGCAGATGCGAGCAGGCAGTCCCTGAAAGTGAATGCGTTCCCGCGCGAGCGTGATCCAGCGCGCGAGGTGCGCATCGTGCGGAAACATTTCCAGCAACAGATCATCGGTGCGGTGGATGTCGGCCGGATCGCCGGAGAGTGCAACCCACCGGAACGGTCCCTTCCCTTCACAGAACAACGGCCGCACATACTCTGGCACAAAGCCGGGAATGCGAAACGCATCGTCGAGCCCGGCGTCAAATGCCACCGTACGAATGTTGTTGCCGTAGTCAAACGCGATCGCGCCGCGATCCTGCATGGTGCGCATGGCGCGGACGTGATTCACCACAGACTCACGCGCCAGCGATACGTACATCTCGGGGTCACGCGCACGCAGTTCCGCCGCTTGAGCAACCGAGTAACCACTGGGCACGTAGCCAACGAGCAGATCGTGCGCGCTTGTTTGATCCGTCACCACATCGGGCGTGATGTTGCGAGCAACGAGCGCCGGAAGCACGTCCGCGGCATTGCCAAGCAAGCCGATGGACAAGCCAACGCCTTGCGCGCGCGCCACCGCCAGCTGCGCGAGCGCGTCGTCGAGATCCGTCGCCATGCGATCGCAGTAGCCGGTATCCAGACGCTTCTGAATACGCGATGCATCCACCTCGACCGCGAGCACTGCGGCACCGTGCATCGTGGCCGCGAGTGGCTGTGCGCCGCCCATACCACCGAGTCCCGCCGTGACAACCAGTCGACCGGCGAGTGAACCACCAAAATGTCGCGCAGCAACGGCACCAAACGTTTCGTACGTGCCCTGCACGATGCCCTGCGAACCGATGTAGATCCACGAGCCCGCGGTCATCTGCCCGTACATCGTGAGTCCGAGCTTCTCAAGCCGACGAAACTCATCCCAGTTCGCCCAACGCCCAACCAGATTGCCGTTGGCAATCAGCACGCGCGGCGCGTCGGTGTGCGTGCGAAACACCGCCACGGGCTTACCGCTCTGCACGAGCATGGTTTCGTCGTCGGCGAGTGTCTGCAGTGTGCGCACAATCGCGTCGAAGCACTCCCAATCGCGCGCGGCCTTGCCCGTGCCGCCGTACACGACGAGATCGTCCGGCCGTTCCGCCACATCCGGATCGAGATTGTTCATCAGCATGCGGAGCGCCGCTTCCTGCAGCCAACCTCGGCAGCTGAGCGTGGTTCCATGCGCCGCGCGAACCGGCCTGGCACCAACGGGCATCGACATCGTCGTCATACCGCTCCTCCCAGAAGGGCGTCTGGCTCAAACATCCCGTCGGAGAGCGCCGACGCAAGGGCCATCACGTCTGGCGAGGGAGGACGGTCACCGGTGCGAGGCGGGACAAGCGACCGAACACGCGTGTGCGCCGCCTCGAGCGCGGGCGCGCTGGTGAGCGGCCGGCGACAGTCAATCGCATCGGCCGCGCAGAGCAACTCCACAGCCAATACGTGGCGCAACCCGGCGACACTCTGCCGCAACTTGAGCGCAGCGCCCATGGCCATGGGCACCACGTCTTCCTTGTTGCCGTCGGTCGGGATGGAATCCACACTGGCTGGCGACGCGAGACGCTTCATATCACTCGTGAGGGCCGCCGCGGTGACTTGCGCCATCATCAGCCCTGACTCCAACCCGGGCTTCTGCGCAAGGAACGGCGGCAGCCCCTGGTTGAAATCGGGATGCACCAAGCGATCCGTTCGACGCTCGCTGATCACCGCGAGATTGGCACAAACGATCGCCAGAAAATCGGCCGCCATGCCAACAGCCTGACCGTGAAAGTTTCCGCCGCTAAGCAACTCGCCGGATTCCATCACCAACGGATTGTCCGTGGCCGAGTTCAGTTCTCGCTCAATCACCTCCAGCGTGAACGCCAGCGCGTCGAACGCCGGGCCGTGCACCTGTGGCATGCAGCGCAGCGCGTACGCGTCCTGCACGCGTGGATCGCCGGCGCGGTGTGATTCACGCAGTGCGCTACCACTAAGTAGCGTGCGCAGCAGTGCGGCCGAATGCTTCTGACCGGGTTGTCCGCGCGCGATCTGAATACGCTCGTCGAATGCATCGGGTGTACCGAGTAGCGCATCGAGACTCATCGCGCCGATCACATGCGCGGCTCGCCAGAGTCGCTGCAACTCCAGTGCGGCAACCGCCGTCACCGCAGTGTGCGCCTGCGTGCCGTTGATCAGCGCAAGTCCTTCCTTGGCTTGCAGCTCAAGCGGGACTAGTCCTGCCCGCGCAAGAATGGTGGCGCCATCAGACTCTTCACCGCGCAGTCGCGCGCGTCCTTCGCCAATCAGCACCAGCGCGAGATGCGCGAGCGGCGCAAGATCACCACTCGCACCAACGCTGCCCTGCTCCGGCACCACGGGAACCACGCCACGCTCCAGCATGGCCAGCAACAACTCCACCACATCCGTCCGAGCGCCCGCATACCCAGAGGCGAGTACGTTCGCGCGAAGCAACATCATCGCGCGCACTTCGCGTTCAGGGAGCGCCGCGCCCACACCAGCGGCATGGCTGCGCACGAGATTGCGCTGCAGATTCGCGAGGTCGCTCAGCGGAATCGCAATCTCTGACAGTTTGCCGAACCCGGTGTTCAATCCGTAGACCGCGTCCCCACTCGCCACCGCACGATCCACCACCGCGCGGGTGCGCTGCATCCGCTCGCGCGCCGCAGTCTGCAGTACGACGGATCGCGTTCCGCGAGACACCGCGTCGAGCGCATCGGCGGTCAGCGTTTGTCCATCCACCTCATAGGCGGAAGTGGTCATTAGCGTACCGAGCGTCGGTCGTAGTTGAACTTGATTTCCGGTGACGCCTTCAGTGCGATAAAGAAGTTGAACGCAAAGTTTCCGTTGGGCACGCGCGTAAATGAGAAGACAGCATTCCAGTCATGCATTTCGCGCTGCAGTCCAAGCTGCAGTGACCCAAAATCGCGTCGCACCATGTCGTACTGCGCGCTCATGGAGCCACTCCAGTTCTGTGTCAATCCGAATGACAAGTTGCCGCTCAGGTTTTCACTGGGCGGCTGAATGTAGAGCGGTCCACCTGCCGTGACCTGTCCTTCAGGCTGAAAGCCAACCGGCGGTGAGTTGGTGGCATTGGCCAAGCAGTCCTGATATGCAAACGAGCCTTCCGGAATACCGCGACACGCGAGTGCCGGATCGTATTCAATCTGTGTACCGCCAATGGGCGGACGCTGACGGTTGGCGTTGTACGTGAGCGACAGCTGCCAACCAGCGCCAGATGACGGCAGCGATACCGGCGCGCCGCGTGCACCCGATCCTGCAGCGCGCAGTCCACCGCCGCCAAACTGTGAGAACTCACTGCGACGCGACGCGGTAGCCGAATCAGCAGCTTCAGGCGCTTCGATTTCACCGCGGCGACCAAACAAACGGCCGATGAGCGCCACCAAACCCGACTGCCCGTCGAGCGAGAAGTTCACGCCGAGCGTATTGCGAAACGGCTTGAACAAGGCGGTGTCGCTCAGCGGATCGCCTTGAAACAGTTCATAGCCCATCTGGAAATCGAGATTGGGCAACAGATCCGTGCGCGCCGAGATGGTGAAGTTCTGTTCCACCAATCCGGACGACGCCGTATCGGCACGAATGAAGTCGTACGTGAGCGACGAGAAGTTGAGCGCCAGCAACCGTACCTTGCGCCCTTCGGCGGCCGGACCACGCGGAATGCGTGGTGCGTTGGGATCGTCACCCGCGCCGAGTGTCTCGGCAGAGTCCGCGTTTACCCCGAGAGTATCCGTGGCGTTCTCGGCCATGTCCTCGGCCGATGGCGCACGCATTTTGGCTTCGAAGGTGGTCGCGAACGCGAGTGAAATCGCATTGCGCGGCAGTGATCCGAGATAGCCCTGCCGCGTACGGCCCGTGGCTTCGAGGAACGCATCACTCACATCGGCGCGCGGCGACACGCTGTACGAAATCTGCGGACTTACTGAGTGACGAATCGCTTCCACTGGACCAAGTCCGGGAAACAATCCGTACAGCACGGGCGCCGCGCTCACACCATACTGCGCACGCTTGCCCTGCTGCACGTACTTGCCGCGGCTCAACTCGGAACGCACAATGAATCCGGCCGACGGATCCGTGTTCACGAACTGTACACTCGGCGACACATTCCACGAACCCTGCAGAAAGCGCGGCAAGTTGAACGACGTGTTCCAGTCAATGTTCGTGAAGTACCGCTGCGCGAAGATTCGGGTGAACACTTTCGAACTGTCGTTGACATCCCGAACAATCTTCTGCTCGGGATAGTCATCAAAGCGCTCGGTGACGCTGACGGTGTTATTGACCTGAAAATCAAAAATCTTGAACGGCGTTTCAATACCGAAGTTGGTATTGCGGCGCGAGGCATTGACGCGCGTGCTATCCAAGCCACCGAGCGCGTTCGGACGATAGATGTTGCCGAACTGAATGCCCTGATCGATGTTGTCCGTTCGGGCCTGGTTGAAGCGCAGACTCGGCGTCCACTCAAACCGACCGAACGCGAGCGTCCCGGTGGTCAGGTTGAAGTTCGGCAAATCCATGTCGGTCTGCTGACGTCCTGGATACTGCTTGCGCGTTCCACCCACGCTCAGATTCGCCGGCCCGACTTTCGTCTGATAGTTCAGCTGCGATACGATCGTGGCAAGCGACGCCGTGGGATTGAACGTCGTCTGGCGCTGCACAGTGGTGCTCTGCACCCAGTTGATGTTCGCACTCACGCGCGTGGACTTACTGAAGCTCTGGTTATGACGCCACGAGATGCTTGTGTTGGTCTGCCCGCCATTCTGCCCCAGATATGACACGGCAGCGTTTCCATCGATAAATCGCGACAGCCACTTGTAGCGGAATTCCGTATTGCCGCGCAGCCAGCCCGCGTCGGCGCCACTGCCACTGCCGCCCGAGCGCCAATCCATGGACACTTCGGCGTCGGCGTAGTCATTGATGGCAAAGAACCATCCCACGTTCTCGACCGTGCGCTGATAGTTCGCGCTGTTGCGGAACAGTTCGGCTACGCCGAACCTGGGGGTGAGCAGTCCGCTTCGGCGTCCCGAGCGCACGTCCTGAAAAAAGAACGGCAGCCAAAAGACTGGCACTTCTCCGATGTACAGCACACCCGGTCTCGCCACCACCACATTTTCGGACACGAACTTGATGTCCTTGGCCGTGAAGTGAAAATGTGGCTCGGTCAAATCGCAGTACGTAAAGTCGGCGTCGTGAAAGAACAGACGCCGCCCACCGGTGAGCGTGGTGTCACCGAGAATCGTGCCTGACTCCGCGGTGATGAACAGGCGCTGTCCGGATACCACTGATGTCGAAAACGATCCTGTGGTGCCTTCTTGCGTTTCGAGATCGTAGCGAATCGATCCGCGCGCGACAAAATCGTCGGCGTCATCACGTGACGGATCGCGCAGCACCACGGTATCGCCGGTCGCGACCACGAGTTTCGTAGAGTCGTCGTACACGATCGTGTCACCCACCAAAATCGTTTCACCACGACGAACCGCGGACGGCTTGCCGCGCATGGTGAGCAGCTTGGTAATGGCGTCGAACGTGACCTTGTCGCCCTGATATTGAACCGTGCTGTAGCCGGATCGGGCGAGCAACTCTTTCATGATCGAGTCAGGCTCGACCCATTCCACGAGCAACTTGTCGCGATTCAGCGGCGCGGGTTCGGCGCCGCCGCGTGTGGCGGGCGGCTGCACGGGAGGCCGCGGGATCGGAACCTGCGCGCCTGCGTTTGACGCAACGAGTGCAGGCGCCAGCAAAAGCAGCGCCAGCACAAAGCGAGTGGCGTGCCGTGCAAATACGCGCGCAATGGTGCCGGCCGAGCGTGACAACGCGATCACGCGATCGCCTCGCTCCCGATCTGTTGCGAGCGCAGCTTGCGACGGTACACAACGCGCGACAACACAATGCCACCCTCGTACAAAAAATAGAGCGGAATCGTCATCATGACCAGCGCCGTGATGGCATCACCAGGCGTGATGATCGCGGACAGCGCCATGCAGCCAATCAGCGCATGGCGCCGGAACTTGGTCAGCATGATTGGCGTGACGAGACCAAACGCAGTGAGCGCGAGCATCACAATTGGAAGCTCAAACGCCGCGCCGAAGGCCAGGCACATCCCAAACACGAACGCGAAATATTTCCGAACTTCCAGCATGGGCGTGAAGGCCTGTGTCTGAAAGCCCAACAGGAACTTGATCGTGACCGGAAGCACCACGTAAAACGCCAACGCGACACCTGCCACAAAGAGCAACGTCGCGCCAACCATGACCGGTAGCACTACACGTTTTTCTGTTTGGTACAACGCCGGCGACATGAACGCCCAGATCTGATAGCATACCACAGGCAGCGCGATAAGAAATCCAAGTCCGAACGATGCGGAAAGCACCACATTGAACGGATCAGTTGGACTCGTATACACCAGTTGCTCAGTAATGACTGCCTGCAACGGGCGCTGCAAATAGTTCAGCAAGTCGATGGACTTGGTGGACAACAACACGAAGCCGAGAATGAAGCCGCCGCCCAATGCGAGTGCGACTTTAAACAAACGCCAACGCAGTTCCTCGAGATGATCGAGGAACGGCATTTCGTCATTCGGAGCTTTCGGTGTGACGGTAGACACAGATGGTGCGTGGACTGAGGCGATCCGACTCAGGGAATGCCGGCCAGCCGGTCCTTGGCGAAATCGGCCGACGGTGAGCTCGGATAGCGCTTGATCAACTGCTCGAGCGTTGACTTGGCCGAGGCATTGTCGCCCTGTGACAGGAAAATCTGCGCGCGTTTGTACATGGCATCCGGAGCGCGCGGCGACTCGGGGTACTTAGTCACCACTGCTGCGTACGCCGTCTCGGCCGCCACCAGATTCTTTTCTTCCGTAAACGCGACCGCAATCTGGAACTGCGCTTCCGGCGCGTCAGTCGAGCCCGGGTAATTGAGCAGCAGATCATTGAACGCAATGCGCGCCGACGCGTAGCTGGAGCGACGCATGTGAGCCATGCCGTCCTCATACAACTGCGCGGGTCCCGGCATCGCCGGGTTCGGCGGGGTGGTTACTGCACCCGTTCGCCCAGGAGGCGTGGTCGGTGGAACGGTGCCCGGCGGCACCTCAGTCTGCACCGGCGGCGTGATCATGCGTCCGGACGATTCGATATCAGCGCGCAGCGATCTGATGATGTTGGCACTCTGACCGAGCAGCTCCTGCACTTGCACGAGCTGCTCGTTCACTTTGCGCAGCGCACCGCGCGTGTCGCCTTCAAACGACACCTGTCGAGTGGCGAGGCGTGAGAGCGAATCGCTGACCGCCTGCAAAATGCGCGCGGTTTCCGCGAGCGCCTGTGCCTGGGCCTGCGCACTGCGCTGCGATTCCATACGCACGGTATTGATATCGCCCTGCAAAATGCGGACATCACCGCGCGTGGCAAAGCAGCCGGTGCTGCCAAGCAGCAGCACCGGCATGGCGATCAGTGTCGCACGCGACCGCGCGCTCCGGAAAACCACGCGCGAGGCAATCACGGGGCGCGAAGCTCCGCGCCGCCGGCGATGATCTGGAACTCGCCGCGACGATTCTGCGCCCACGCTTCTTCGCTCGATCCTGACGCCGCCGGCTTTTCACGGCCGAAGCTCATGGTTTCAATGCGCGACGGGTCCAGCCCACGATCGGTGAGGTAGCGCTTGGCCTGATCCGCACGACGGCGGCCGAGTGCCAGGTTGTACTCGTCCGATCCACGCTCGTCGGTGTGTCCTTCAATGCGCAGGCGCGCCGCGGGATTAGCGTTCAATACGCGCAGCTTGTCGTCGAGCGTGGCGCGCGCGTCGGCCCGCAGCTCGTCGCTGTCGTAGTCAAAGTAGATCGTCTGCAGCAGCGCACTGCGCGCGGCTTCCACGGCGCGACGCGCGGCGTCCGCATCAACGGCCGGAGTCGTTGTGGTGCCCGGATTTGCGGCAGGAGGGTTCGCAGAAGAAGCCGGAGTTACAGGCTCGGGCGTTACGGCAACCGGCTTCTTCTTGCACGCGCCGAGCGCGAGCGGAACAGCCAGCAGCATCACGGCAACACGAGTCAAACGGGGCATTCGAACATTCTCCTGAGTCATAAGCGAAAAAGGTGATCCATTCTTGTGGCGCGTGGCGCCAGCGGTACAGCGCACTACGGTGTATTCGACAAACGAGGTGACCAATCGGCGAGACGTGACACCGAGCCTCCCCGCACCAACTGACGTGGGCGACCAGATTCCACGTCAACAATCCACAACTGTTCCGTGCCACTGCGGTTGGACGAGAACACAATGTGTCTTCCGTCCGGAGCCCACGAGGGCGACTTGTTGTTTCCATCACTCGTCAACTGACGCACCGTGCGGTCGCGCAAGTTGATCGTGAGAATCTGCATACTGCCACCAACCATAGAAGCGTACGCCAGCATGCGTCCATCGGGCGACCAACTCGGATCCGTGCGCAAGTTGCGCTCGCCAAAAGCGTCAGCCGAGAGCAGTGAGGCGTTGGTACCGTCGGCGTCCGCAATGTAAATCTCGCTGCGTCCGCTTCGATCGCTGTTGAAAGCTACGCGACGTCCGTCGATGCTCCAACTGGGCGCGCCATTAATGCTGCCACGGGCCACCGAGATGCGTGTGGGACGTCCACCGTCGAATGGCATCACGAACAGATCGGTGGAAGACGCGGTCGCCTCAACGCTTCGGCTGAACACCACCGAGCGCCCATCGGGAGAAATCGCGGGCGAGTTGTCCAGCGCGCCTTTCTCATTGGTGAGGGAGCGCTGCGCACCAGTGACCACGTCGGTCACAACCAGGCGATGGCGATCGGCGTCAATCACGTGGTACGCGATGTAGCGCCCGCTCGGATGCCACGAGGGCGACATGCCTCGCGGCGTGACTGCCCGTGCGCCGGCCCCATCGCTGTCCACCACCCAGATGCGGTCGTCTCGTGTGAACGCGATGCGCGTGGCGGCGACGCCTTTTTCGCCCGTGATCCACTGCTCGATCTGGTCCGAAATCGAGTGGACACCGAGCCGCCAACCGTCATTGTTCACGATTGAGGGCAACGGAAAATCAGCTTGCTGCATGATCTTTTTGCCCGCCACGTCGTGCAACATGACACGCAGCCAGCCCGAGGGAAGCAGCTTTGCCTGGACCACACCGGCCGCACCCGCACGCGCGATCAGCGCGTAATTCAGGGGCTGGCCCTCCGCGGGAGCGGCAATGGCCGGCACGTGCTGAAAACGATCGCTGAAGTCGAGATCGCGCTCGATGATGGTTTTAATCGAGTCGCCGGCGGTGCCACGGACGGGCAGCACCATGATGGCCACGCGCTGGCCGGCGGTATACACCAGCGAGACGGAAACACCCGACGGCCGATCCTGCGCCGCCAGCGACGACGTAACCGTGAGCGCTACGATGACCCCCATCGCGGCGATGCGGACCATTCGAGACATCGAGATAAAGCGAACGCGTACCGTCATGAATTTGGGCAACACGGGAAACACGTTAGCGCATCCCCGCGGGTGTGAAGTTGAAATAGACTCGCAACACATCGTCACGCCATTCCACCGGCAGTGGACCAAACGCACGCGCGCTGCCCGCGGCCTCAATGGCTGAGCGAGCGTCGAGATCGAACCGATATTCGCCGGAGGTGGTCTCCACGCGGATATCGCTCACCCGCCCGTCACGATGAATGAGAAAACTCACTTCCGCGCGCAGGGGACGCTTTTCAAACCGGGTGTCCGGGTCGAACCGTAGCTCAACCTGACGCACGATATTGTTCAGGTACCCGGGCGACGGAAACTCGATCCCGTTTGTTTCCACGGTGATCACGTCGGCGCCTCGGCCACCGGCCGTACTGCCGGCTCGTGGTGCCGCTGAGGCGGGTGCTTTCGTAGCACCATCCGTCTGACCAGCGTCACGCGTGCGTGTTGGCGTTGGCGTGGCCTTCGGCGGCGGCGGCTTGGGAGCCGTGGTCGCCTCGGCGACGGTTTTGGGCTGATCCGGTCGTTCCAGTCCACTCGGCGCATCGGCCTGCTTGACCGGCTGCGTCGCCGGACGAGAATTCACGACGCCGATATTCTTCGCGCCGGCGGGCGCACCCACCAGCTTGACGCGGTACACCGGGGGCCGAGCGGGCTCCGGCTTCCCGGTCCACAACAACACCGCGCTGAGCAAGCCCGCGTGCAGCACGGTGGACGCGATCATGGACCGCTTCACCGACGCGCCTCCACGGGCTCGCCAACCAGACCGACATTCTCGATGCCGGCACCGATCAGCGTCGCAAACACGCGCACCAAGACGCCGCCGCGTGCCTGTTCGTCCATGCGAACATACACGCCTTCGCTGCGCTGCTGCGCCATGAGCGACTTCACGCTGCCTGCGAGTTCGTCGAGCGACACTTCCGTGCGATCCACAAAAATGCGGCCGTCGCGATCGATCGAAACAATCAATCCGCTTTTCGCATCAAGCGGTTGCACCGCGGCCTTGGGGAGTTGCACTTCAACACCGCCTTGCATCATCGGGGCCGCGATCATGAACACTATCATGAGCAGCATCATCACGTCGATCAAACTGACGACGTTGATTTCGGCGTTGACCGCCATACGATCGCCGCGACGACGACGGCCTTGCACGACTAGATCCGCCCTTCGCGAACGAGCAACGCCACGAGCTCCGAGCCAAAGCCTTCAAGCCCGGTATCGTACCGATTGAGCCGCGCTGCGAACACGTTGTACGCGAACGATGCGGGAATGGCCACGGCCAATGCGGCCGCAGTTGCCGTGAGCGCTTGCGCGATACCGGGCGCGACGGCCGTCAAATTGCTCGAGCCTGACGCGACAACACCCTGAAAGGCACTGATCACGCCGAGCACGGTGCCAAACAGACCGATGAGCGGACTCACCGAGCCCACCGTTGCGAGCCACGTGATGAACCGGCCGAGCTTCTCACGTTCCGCGCCGGATTCGGCGTCGAGCACGAGCCGCAGTGCTTCCACCTGTGATCCGCTGAAGCGCGCGGTGCGATCGCTGGAGCCGGCAAGCGCCGGCGTGGTCTCGTTCAAAAACTGAAGCGCGCGCGCAAACACCACTGTGAACGGACTGGACGTGGCACGCTGCGCCGCAAGCATCGCCTCGTTCATGTTCTTCGCGCTCTCGAACTCTCGCATAAACGCTTTGCCATTCTTTTCCGCGCGTCGAAACTCCGAGAACTTGGAGAACATGATGCCCCAGCTCATGAGCGAGAGCACCGCCAGAAAAATCAGAACCGCGTTGTGCAGCGGGTCATCGGTAATGAGCATGCGCCACGAACCCGACGCGTCCGACGCCTCGAGCTGAGCGACAACCACGAACAACGCGTGCGGAGCATCGAGCAGTGCGTGCACAGACGCGAGCATCATGCCGTGGTACCAGCGCGCCGCGCGGCGAACCAGCGAAAGGTTTCAGCCAATCCGTCATCGATCGACATGGACGGCGACCAACCCAGCACCTCATGCGCTTTGCGGGTGTCGAGCGCGGAGCGCAACAACTCACCCGCGCGAGCCGGCGCGTACTCAATGGGCGTAGTGCTGCCCGCAGCGCGCTGCAAGGAGCCGGCGACCGTGTTCACCGACGTCTCAACGCCGGTTCCGATGTTGAACGCGCGCGCATCAAGGCGCGCAGCCGGCGGCAGCGTAGCGCCCGCGGCCAGCACGTTCGCCGCTGCAACGTCACCGGCGTACACGTAGTCGCGCGTTTGCGTGCCGTCACCGAACACGGTGAGCGCGCGTGCATCAAGCAGACGATTGCAGAAAATCGCGACCACACCAGCCTCACCATGCGGGTCCTGTCGCGGGCCGTAGACGTTGCCATATCGCAGCGCCACGGTGTCGATGCCATGCACGCGACCGTAGTACGCGAGGTAGTACTCCACCGCCAACTTCGCGATCCCATACGGTGCCTCGGGATCTTTGGCCAGACGCTCGGCGCTTGGTGGCGGCTCGAAATCACCGTACAACGCGCCCCCCGTGCTCGAAAACACGACGCGTGTGTTCGGGCTCGCCGTGCGAATCGCCTCCATCAGATTGAGTGTGCCGATGATGTTGATCCGCGCATCGTACGCGGGATCATCCATGCTGCGACGCACATCGATCTGCGCGGCCAGGTGGCACATCACATCAAATCGACCTTCGCGCACAACCGCCGCGGCCTCAGGCGTCGTGATGTCTGCTTCCACAAAACGCGCCGCACTGGGCAGGTTTTCACGGCGACCGCTCGAAAGGTTGTCGAGGATGGTGACGTCGTAGCCGGCGGCGAGCAGCCGATCCGCGACGTGCGATCCGATAAACCCAGCTCCGCCCGTTACGAGCGCGTTCTTGTTGGCCATCAGTTCACGTCTCTCTGGTTCAGTTGGTGGTGACACGCGCAACGCGTGTGAATGTATACACCGACACGACCTCGCACAGCCTGAGAACGATGCGTAGCGTCACAATTGCACACGGGCTCCGCACAGTGGTGCGGAGCCCGTGTATCACCGGCAGATGCCGACCGGCATCAGCGCATGCGTGCGCTCAACGGCGTTTACGGCGCCCGGCCAATCCGACGCGCGCTCATGCCCTCGCGAATCGTGGGCTGATCCTGATGCGTGATGATCGCCGTGGCACCGTCTGCGCCCACGCGAACCACGCGAACAATCGCGACGCGTGACTCGACGGACGACTTCGTGAGCAGCTCGAATCGATCGCCCACCTGAATCTGATTGGCTGGATCGTTCGCGAGAATCAGGTACGACTGCAGCGAAGGCAACAGGTGCTTGGCGGTGATCCACCGCACCGTGGTGGTGATCGAGTCGACGGTCTCGGTGGCCGGCGCCGCCGGCGCTTCTTCGAACGGCACCAGCGCCTGACCCTGCTCTACTACGCCGAACAGGCGGGTAACGCGCGCCATGGGCACACCATTACGCGGCTCTTCAATGGTCAAGACGGCCGAGGGATGCGCCACACGAAGCGAGCCGCCCAGTTCGGCGCCCAGAGCGATCGACACGAGTTTCGTGCCAGGCGTAGCAGCCACGCCGGCCGGCATCGCGATTTCGACCAGCTCACGTGGCTGCATGCGCTGCAGGTCACGGGTCTTGACCGCACTGCCCTCGCCACGCGCCTTGACCGAGCCGGCGCCCTTCAGAGTGTTCACGGAGACGGCAAACGGGGCCGCCTCGAACTCAGCCGGTCGGCGTCCGGCGGGCGCCACAAAGCTCTCACCGCCGGTCAGGTAGATCGTGCCCTGCATCGTATCGGCGTCGAACGGCGCCGGTCCGAGGAAAATCGTGGTGTTGTCACGGCCACGAGCGGCTGCCACATCAGCGCGACGCACCAACCCCAGGCGAGACGCTCCTTGCGAGCCTTCCGGTTCGATGAACGTGCCGCGCTGCGGCGCGGGAAGCGGTGCCGGACGCGATTCGGCGGCCGCGATTTCCGCGGCGGCAGCATCAAACGCCGCCTTCTCAGACGCGGCCTTGTCAGCCGCCGCCTTCTCAGCCGCAGCCTTGTCAGCCGCAGCCTTGTCAGCCGCAGCTTTGTCAGCCGCGGCCTTGTCCGATGCCGCCTTCTCAGCCGCAGCTCGGTCCGCAGCGGCCTTCGCCGCACTGGCGTCGTCTGGCGTTCCCGCCGCGGGCGTCACAGCGCTGCTGGGCGTGCTCAAGGGCGGACGCTCGGCCATGGCCGCGCGTGACTCCGCGAACGACGGCCGCTCACCAGGAACGCGCAGCACCTGACCCACTTCAATGCCCAGCTCACCACCCGCGGCGAGACCGTTCATTGACGCGAGTTCCCGCCACTTCTGACCATTGCCGAAGTAGCGGGCCGCGAGGCTCCACAACGTTTCACCAGGACGAACGGTGTGCGTAGACGACGCCGATGCGGTGACCTGAGCGCCTGCCGTCTGCGCCTGCGCGCGGTGCGGCCACGCGAGGAGCAGCGCAAATCCGAAGGCGAGCAGCAGCGGTAACAACAGCTGCTGTGCTTCGCTGACCGACTCCGACCGACGCGCGATAGCCTTGGCGCGAACCAACGCGCGACGGGAACGGGCTGGGAACATGACGCAAACCTCTCGAGGGCGATGTGAAATCAGGACACGCCGAGTTGGCTCCTTACCAAAGACTCGTGACATGACCTCTGGGAGAGGGACGCCGAACCGCGGGAGACCGTCACGCGCTGCGCATCACGCCATGAGCACAATGCGTTGCACTGCCGGTCCCCCGTGGGTGCTGCCGCGATCAGAACGGCAGATCGTCGTCTTCGTCCTGCAGAGCGCCGGGGAAATCCGAGAAATCATCACTCGCCCCACCCGCTGCACCGCCCTTCTTGGGCGCGCCGCCGGCCGGTCCGCTGCTGCGACGCGGGGCGTCGTCATCTCCGCCGCTCCGGCCACCAAGCAAAATCAGTTCTCGTACTTTGATCTCGGTGGTGTAGCGCGTCTGATTGTCCTTGTCGGTCCACTGGCGATACTGAATTTCGCCTTCAACAAACAGCTTTTCACCCTTCTTGACGTAGCGCTCAACAACGTCGGCAAGCGTGGACTTGCCCTGATTCCAGACTACGCAGCGGTGCCACTCGGTCTTTTCCTGCTTGGACCCTGACGCATCGTTCCAGACGGTGCTGGTGGCCAGCGAAAATGTCGCCACGCGACCGCCGTTGGACGTGCTGCGAATTTCCGGATCGGATCCGACGTTACCGATCAGGGTGGCTTTGTTCAGACTGCGACTCACGGTGCCTCCAGGCGTGCGGGTGAAGTGCGGTTGGCGCACTCATCCTACCACGCTCCGCTCCGAAGAATAGCACCATAATCATGCCGCCGAAATCGTGAGCGTGCCGGGTCGCCACACCATCACGATCGCATCCTCATCAGGGCGCTGATAATAGCGCTTTCGACGTGTCAGCGCGCTGAATCCAAACGCCTCGTACAGCGCGCGCGCGCCCACGTTTGACTCGCGCACCTCAAGGAACATCGAGTGCAGTTGGTCCCGCCGCGCGCGTGACATGAGCGCCTCCATGAGGGCACGCGCAACACCTCGTCGCCGCGCACTCGCATCAACCGCGATGTTGGCCAGCTCCCCTTCGTCAATCACGTGAATGACCACGCTGTACCCAACCACGCGGTTGTTGAGCACGGCCACGGTGATGTGCGTGGCGACTGACGCGAGCAACGAATCGAATGCCGACGCAGGCCACGGATCCGAAAAACACGCTGCTTCAATGGCCGCCATTTCCGCGATGTCACGCGGCTCTGCGGGCCGAAGCTGCAGCTGCAGATCAGTCGAGAGTAAGGGCGCGTCCATGCGTCGACTCCCACTTGACCTGCGCTTCGGCGAGTCGCCCGTACGCGGGCTCCCACGCATCCAGTGACTGTGGCCCAAACCGAGACCAGTCATCTATCCAACGCGCGACACTCGCGCGTGGTTTGATATCGCCATCGACCGAGATCACACGAGGCGTGTTCTCCTGGGCAAGCTGCTCGGCGCTAAGTCGCGAAACCCCGCTCATCGGTGCGAGCTCGCCGCGCGAACGCACCATGAACGACTGCACGTAGAACTCGCCGCGCAGCGCGTCCATGGCCACGGTGCGCGCACCCGCCTCGGGTTGATCATCCACCCCACGCGCCGCCAGCAACATGGACGGAACGGAAAACAGCGGAACCTGAAGGCCGTACGCCAGTCCTTTAATCAGCGCGCCGGCAATACGCAGCGACGTAAACGATCCCGGACCAGCGCCGCACACCACGGCCCGAATGTCGTGCAACGCCACACCCGATTCGGCCAGCAACGTCTGCACGGCAGGCGTCAGCACGTCATCTCGCGCCGAACCCATGGGCACATCGCAACTCGCGACGACATGCGCGGGCAATGCTCCCGACTGCCTGAGCAGCGCGACAGATCCGGCAGAGGTGGACGCCTCAACCACGAGCCACAGGCCCTCAGGGATGACACGCGTGTCAGCTTCTGTCATGACGCACTATCGACGCGCGGCGCCCCACGCACAAGGCCTGCGAACCCCCTGCGCAGAACGACCCCCGATCGGCACCTCGCCCGCTACGCGATCTTGCGCAGCGGCTCTAGATCAATTCCCGGAACGGCGGCCAGCGGCTCGTCGATCACGTCGGCGATGGCGGCAAACGCACCCGCCTGCGCCATTGACTCCGCCACGTCGTACAACTCGCGGTCAAAGGCACTGCCCCGATCGCGCACCATGATGCTGAGCGCCTTCTCTGCGGTCATACCGGCGCGGTACGGGCGATTCGCCGTGAGCGCCTCGTACACGTCGGCCACGGCCAGTGTGCGCGCCGTTTCGTCGAGAACATCGTCGCCGAGGCCCCACGGATAGCCCGCGCCGTCGATGCGTTCATGGTGCTTGGACGCGGAGCCGGCCACACCCGCGAACGCCGGAACGTGGCGCAGGATCTCCCACGTCCACTTGGGGTGATCCTTCATCGTCGCGCGTTCCACGTCGGTAAGCGCGGCGGGTTTGTCGAGAATGCGATTGGAAATACCGAGCTTGCCAAGGTCGTGCAGCAAGCCAGCCCGCAACACTTCCCGCGCCTGGCGAGATGACGCACCGCGAGCGGTCGCAATCGCCGCCGCGTATCGCGCCACGTTCGTGCTATGCCGCGACGTAAACGGCGACTTCGCGTCGATCACGGACGCAAAGCCCTGCGCAATCGCGTCGAGACGTTCGTCGGTGGCCATGAGCGGCGACTCGTTCGGCTCAAGCGCAATCACCGTGGCTTCCAGACGATCGCTTTCCGACAACACCGTCCAGATCGCGTCCGACCGACTCCACGCCAGCACCAGATCCGCAATGGACGGATCGAACCAGCGTCCGCGGCGCTCGCGCACCATGCGCATGGCATTGTCGATGCCTTCTTCGGTCACAAACACTTCGAGTGTTTGTGCGAGTAGCAACACGCGCGACAGGATTGGGATATCAGTCCCTGACATTCCAGTGGGATGCCCGAGTCCGCACCACTGCTCGTCAACAAACGCAATGGCTTCCGACGACGCACTGGGAAACCCGAGTTGCGCCGCAATCGCGGCACCGCGCTCACAACGTGTTTGAATGATTTCGCGCGTCATGTCGGGCGTGCGCGCGATCAACATGAAGTGTCGCAGCCGAGCAAACATGGAGCGACCAACGCCGCAGTTCTCCGCGGTACGAGCGGCGAGTCGCCAGCGATCCTGCCAATCGACCAGCCGCATATTGCGTTTCACGCTCTGGTCGTCTGATCCGAACAGCGCCGCCATGCGCGCGGCATTGCTCGAACAACCCGCGTCTTTCAACAGTGACGCGTAGTAGAGCGCCTCCAACTCAGGCTGCGAGAGGTCGATACCGCGACCGATGCGCATGGCGAGTACGCAGGTGCGCAGCGTGTGACCGGGACGCTGACCTTCTGTGAGATCCAGCGCGTAGGAAAGGGCACCAACGACTTCGGCGAGGCGAACCGTTGAGGCGGAGTCGCGGGCGTCGGCCGGCGTTGGCGCGGCGATCGCGCTCGGCGACACGCGATGAACGGGAATTGAGACAGGCTTCACAGCAGCTACACGACGCGCGATGCACTGTCGTCACGCCGAGTGTCACCGCAATGGACTACACCATCACATGCAGCCCACGTTTGTCTGGAGCAGTTGCGACATGCGAGAGTTGGAGGTGCCACGCATCCGGCGGCAACATCGCACCCGCACGCTCCGGCCACTCCACGAACACGCGGACCGCACGCGCGAGAAGTTCGTCCCACCCCAACTGTTCCAGTTCCGCTTCGCTGCGAAGCCGATACAGATCGGCGTGCACCAGCAGACCCGATGCGCTGTCGTACTCATGCACAATTGCAAACGTCGGACTCGTGACCTGCGACAGGTCACCCACGCCGAGCGCTTCGCACATCGCGCGCACGAGTGTGGTCTTTCCGGCGCCCAGTTCGCCATGCAGCGCCAGCACTGCGCCAGCCGGCAACGCGAGTGCAAACGCCCGTCCCCACACCGCCATGTCTTCGAGCGACATGGGACCCTGCTCCGTCTGGTGCAGTAACAGCTGCAGCTCAGCGCTGCGCGGCGCGATGTCGCGACTTCCGTACATCAGCGACGCTTCCCTCGCCCACCGCGCGCACCGCCGGGGCGACCACCACCGCCCCTCGTTCCGCCGCGCGCGCCGGCCTTGCTCTCACCTGTCGCGCTGCCGAGCATGGTGCGAACATCGAACAGCTCGTCGCGCAGTCGCGCCGCCGTTTCAAAATCAAGTGCCGTTGCCGCTTCGCGCATAGCCGCTTCCAGCTCCACAACCCAGCCTTCCAGCTCTTCCCGCGTGCGCTTTCCGCCAGGCGTCGACACCACGGCATTCTTCGCCGTTTTGTCTTCTTTCACTTCGCGCGCGTCGGCGACCCGTGTAATCAAACGCACGTCGCTCACACTCTTCGTCACACCTCGCGGTGTGATGCCGTGCTTCGCGTTGTGCTCCGACTGAATCGTACGGCGACGATCCGTTTCGCTGATCGCTCGCTCCATCGACCCGGTGACGCGGTCGGCGTACAGGATCGCGCGACCATTCACATTGCGTGCCGCGCGTCCAATCGTTTGCACCAGCGAACGATCGCTACGCAAGAAGCCTTCCTGATCCGCGTCGAGCACGGCGACCAGTGAGACCTCCGGCATGTCGAGTCCTTCACGCAGCAGGTTGATGCCAACCAGCACGTCGAAATCACCGAGTCGCAGTCCGCGCACAATTTCCATGCGCTCGATCGTATCAATGTCCGAGTGCATGTAGCGCACGCGCACACCCATCTGCTGCAAGTAATCGGTGAGGTCCTCGGCCATACGCTTGGTGAGCACCGTGACCAGTACACGCTCGCCCTTGCGTTCGCGCAAGTGAATCTCGTGCAGGAGATCGTCCACCTGCCCCTTTACCGGACGCACTTCGATAATCGGATCAATCAGACCGGTCGGACGAATCACCTGCTCCACGACAACGCCTTCCGAGAGCCCAAGCTCCACTTCGCCGGGCGTGGCCGATACGCTGATCAGTCGCGGCACCAGTTGCAGAAACTCATCGAACACCAGCGGGCGATTATCGAGCGCACTCGGCAAACGGAATCCGTACTCCACCAGTGTCAGCTTGCGCGCGCGATCGCCGTTATACATGGCGCGCACCTGTGGCAGCGTGACGTGCGACTCGTCGGCCACGACCAGAAAATCGTCCGGGAAGTAGTCGAACAAACACGCCGGCCGTTCACCCGCAATACGCCCGCTCAAATGTCGCGAGTAGTTCTCAATACCGGCGCACGTACCCACTTCAAGCATCATCTCAATATCGAACATCGTGCGCTGCTCGAGGCGCTGCGCTTCCAGCAGCTTGCCCGCCATGCGCAGTTCGGCCAAGCGAGAGGAGAGCTCATCACGAATCGCACCAACGGCACGCTCGAGTGTTGGCCGCGTGGTGATAAAGTGTTTGGCAGGATAAATGGCCGCGCGTTCCAGCACCGCGATCGTGTCGCCAGTAACGGGATCTATCTTGCTGATCCGCTCGATCTCATCGCCCCACAGCTCGATACGCAAGCCTTGCTCTTCGTACGCGGGGAGAATCTCCACTGTATCGCCGCGCACGCGAAACGTGCCGCGTTCAAACGAGACATCGTTGCGCAAATACTGAATGCCCACCAGTGCGCGCAAAATATCATCGCGGCTGCGCTTCTCGCCGCGCGCCAACGCCAGCATGCGCTCGCGGTACGACACCGGATCACCAAGACCGTAGATCGCGCTGACCGTGGACACGATCACTACATCATCACGCTCCATCAAACTCGACGTCGCGCGCAAACGCAGCCGATCGATGTCTTCGTTGATGGACGCGTCTTTTTCGATATACGTGTCGCTGGTCGGCACGTACGCTTCCGGCTGGTAGTAGTCGTAGTACGACACGAAATACTCAACCGCGTTGTTCGGGAAAAAGCTCTTGAGCTCTCCGTATAACTGCGCGGCCAACGTTTTGTTGTGCGACAACACCAACACCGGTCGTTTCCACGCCGCAATCACGTTAGCGATCGTCATGGTTTTGCCGGAACCGGTCACGCCGAGCAGCGTCTGATACCGATCGCCGCGTTCCAGACCGGCGGTGAGCTCGGCGATCGCCTGGGGCTGATCGCCCGCTGGCTCAAACGGCGACTGCAGCGAAAACGGCGTAGGCGCTGCGCCTGCGCCCGGCATATGCGCGCCACCGCGTATCAAATCAGACATCCCTGAAATATAATCTTCGGGATGCGTTCGGGTCAATCAGGATGTGGCCAGCTCGCGCGCCAACCGAGAGCGGTTAGTCCTCTTCTGAGGTGAGCCGTTCACGCCGAGACACCGCGCCGACTCCCTTCACTCGTCGCATCGCCTTCATGATCTTCTCAAGATGCGCGAGGTTCTCGACCTCAACGAGCGCCGCACCCGTGACCTTGCCGTCCGTGGTGCGGAGCTCGAGCGAGCGAATATCCGTACCGGTCGCGCTCACGGCCGCCGCGACATCGGCGTACAGGCCGCGTCGATCCGTGCCCTCAAGCGCGAGACGCACCGTAAAGCGCTCACCGGCCACTTCCTGCCAGTCAATCTCCAATCGTCGCTCTGGCTCATTCACCAGGAGCAGCAAGTTGGGGCAATCGCCACGGTGAATGCTCACGCCGCGGCCACGCGTGACGTAACCCACCACTTTGTCGCCAGGTACTGGCTGACAACACTGCGCGTACCGAACGAGCAGTCCATCGGCGCCCTGAATTCGCACACCGCGCGAGGTGCCGCGCACACGATCCACCAACCGTTCGATCGTGCCCGTTTTTTCCACGGGCTCCGGCGCCGATTCCAGCGCCGGATGCAGCACCTTCAGCACCTGCATCACGTGCACATCGCCCTGCCCGATCGACGCGATCACGTGCGATGGGTCCTTTAGCTTGAGCGCGCGTGCGACCGGAGTAAGCGCTACGTCATCAACCTTGGGCAGCTTGCGACGCTTGAGCTCACGATCGAGAATGTCGCGGCCCAGTCGTACCGCCGACGTTTGCTCTTCGTGTCGCAACCACTGCCGGATCTTGTGGCGCGCGCGACCGGTGCGCACATGCGACAACCAGTCGCGGCTTGGCCGCGCATTCGGATTGGTGAGAATCTCCACCGTTTCCGAATTCTTCAGTTCGCGTGACAGCGGTGCAATGCGTCCGTTCACCTTGGCGCCGGCGCAGTGAGAACCAACCTGCGTGTGCACCGCGTACGCGAAGTCCAGCGGTGTCGCACCCTTGGGCAACTGAATCACGTCGCCCGTTGGTGTGAACACAAAGATCTCGTCCTGATACAGGTCGAGCTTGAGAAACTCCAGAAACTCGCCCGGTGTCTCGGCGTCCATCTGCAGTTCGAGCACCTGACGGAACCACGCCAGATGACGATCAAGTTCGTCCGTACCCGCCACGTCTTCCTTGTACAGCCAGTGCGCCGCGATACCGTACTCCGCCGTGCGATGCATATCGCGCGTGCGGATCTGGATTTCAAACAACTGACGTCCCGGACCGAACACCGTGGTGTGCAGCGACTGATAACCGTTTGACTTGGGCTGCGCGATGTAGTCCTTGATGCGCTCCTGCACCGGCGTCCAGCCGTCGTGAATCACACCGAGTGCGTGATAACACTCGATGACGTTGGGCACGATGACACGGATCGCCAACAGATCGTAAATGTCCTCATACGGACGTTCACGCTGTTGCATTTTTTTGTAGATCGACCACAAGTGCTTGGGACGTCCGCCCACATCAACGTCACTGATGCCAGCTTCCGTAAGTCGGCGTAGCAGCGGCTCGCTCATTTGCGCGATCAGCGATTCGCGCTCACCGCGCTTGGCCGCCACAAGCTTGGCGAGCGAGCGATAGGCTTCCGGTTCCACATGCTTGAACGCCAGGTCTTCCAGCTCCCACCGCACCTTCGCCATACCAAAGCGGTGCGCAAGCGGCGCGTATAGATCACGTGTTTCCTGCGCAATTCGACGACGCTTTTCCGGCGCGAGCCAGTCAAGCGTTCGCATGTTGTGCAGACGATCGGCGAGCTTGATCAGAATTACGCGCGCGTCCTTTGCAATCGAGAGCAACAGCTTGCGGTAGTTCTCAACCTGTCGATCTTCGCGCCACGTGAGCGGCAGATTCGCAATCTTGGTGAGACCGTCCACAATGCGCGACACTTCCGACCCGAACTCACGCTCGATATCCGCAATCGTGATATCGGTGTCTTCCACCACGTCGTGCAGCAAACCGCAGGCAACCGTGGCCGAGTCGAGTTGCAGATCGGCCAGAATGCGCGCCACTTCCACACAGTGCGTCACATACGGTTCACCGGAGTGCCGCACCTGTCCGGCGTGTGCGCGCTCGGTGAACTTGTAGGCGCGAATCAGCAGCTCAGTGTCGAGACGGTCGTAATCGCCCTCCACGCGCGGCACAAAGCCAGGGATGACATCATGCAACGACTGACGTGCCGCGTGGCCTTCCGCGGGATCCGGAACCAGTGCCGGCGCGCCAACGCCCGGCGGCTCTGGTGATGCAGACGGGGTGGTAATTGGCGTCACAACAATCCTGCTTCAGCGAAACTCACGTATCGACCGCGCCCAATGATGATGTGGTCGTGCACCGGAATGTCGAGCAGACGTCCGGCCGCAACCAATTGCTCCGTGACCAGCTTGTCTTGTGGCGACGGTGACGGGTCGCCGCTCGGGTGGTTGTGCACCAGAATCACCGACGCCGCGCGTTCCGCAATGGCCTCGCGGAACACCTCGCGCGGATGCACCAGCGACGAGTCCAGCAGTCCGCGGGTGATCAGGATATCGCGCTCCAGTCGATGCTGTGCATCCAATACGGCCACGTGGAATTCCTCTACCGGAAGATCCTGCAGTTGTGGTGCATACAAGGCCACCACGTCACTTGGCGAACGAACTGGCGCTCCCGCCTCACGTGCCTCCAGCGCCAACCGGCGCCCGAGCTCAAGCGCCGCATGCAATGCCACGGATCGTGCTGGACCAACGCCTGGGAGCCGGGTGAGAGATCCCACAGAGCCTGAGGCAAGCCGCCCAAGCGAACCGTCGGCGCTGTCGAGCACACGCCGAGCACAGTCAAGCGCCGAGCCCGCCGAACCACCGGTGCCCAGCAGCAGCGCCAATAACTCGGTAGTACTCAACGAGCGTGCCCCAAGTGCCAACAGGCGCTCTCGAGGACGCTCGGTCGCCGGAAGCTCTCGAATAGTTAGCGGACGAAGGCGTGCAGGACCAGCGGCGGACGTGATTGCTGTCCGACTGAGATGACGTGTGGCCATGAGGACGGGATGAGAGAGCCGTGGGCGCCGACGCGTGGAACGCGATCGGCCGGGACGATCTACTCTCGCCTTCACGCCGCCCTCACGCGGCATCAATTCCGTGCAGCGTCGGTCGAACTGTCTCCGCCGGCCGGGCCCGTGCCCTGCGCGCAGATTCTCGTGCCATTCTTTGCCGCTTCCATCAACTCCACCATTTCCTTCACAATCGACGCGCCTTTGTCGCGCGCGTACCACTCATTTCGGTACGCGTAGAGCGCCTCAGTCTTCATCGTGTCGCGACGTGCGTGCGTCCACTCGCGCACCTCGCGCGGCAGTTCCACAACACAGCCGCGATCCGCGCCGGTTTCATCCAGCAGCACATACGTTGGTGTGGCCGCGCGACCATCGAGCGATCGATGAGCGCGTTGCACGACCGATCCAACCGTTGGCGTGACAATCCGCATAGAGAGGCCTTCCACACGCTCGGCGAGGCGGGCCACGTACGGTACCTGCTGCATGGAATCGCCGCAGCCATCGACCGCGATGACCAGAATGCGCCAGTTGCCGCCGACCGCGCGTGCCCGCGCCACCACACTCTCCTCGAGCATCACAGCGTCGTTGATGCGATGCCAACCCTCCCGACGACGCACGGTGGCCTCGAGGAACTCCGGAAATGCCTGCCCCGCCGCGTAGAGCGCGTTGTGCGTGGAGTCCGTTACGGTCCGCTCATTCGGCACGAGCGACGCGGTCACCGTGTCACCACATTCGCGCGCAAATGTTGAAGTACTCGGCATCAGGGCGGCTACACCGAACACAAACGCGGTAGCGAGCAGGGGGTAGAACATGGTTTCCGAAGGAAGGTGAGGTAGCACCCGGACTCGCGACGTCGCGCTCAACCCGGTCTGGTGAACTGATACAGAGGTGACGCGAGACGCAAGGGGTCGCAGCCGCTGGCGCGTTAGTGCCTTGGCCCGCAAATTGTCACGACCGGATCTGACCGACCCCGATGGCGGAGTCGCAGGTGTCCGACACCCACCCTATCGATGGAATCACGACTTCGTGCGGCGGTCGAATCCGCGCCCACCGGCTTGATCATGACGGATGCGGAAGGCCGCATTGTGCTGGTCAATCGGGAAATCGAACGGCTCTTTGGCTACGCGCGCGAGGAACTGCACGGACAGGCCATCGAGCTGCTTCTCCCGCATCGTTTTCGCGAACATCACCCGTCGTCACGAGCACGGTTCACCGCGCATCCGCGCGCACGCGCCATGGGCGCGGGCCGTGATCTGCGGGGGAGGCGCAAAGACGGGTCGGAAATGCCCGTCGAAGTCGGACTGACGCCGGTTGCGACCGAAGACGGATTGTTCGTGATCGGGTCGGTCGTGGATATCTCGGAGCGCATCGCCACGGAAGAAGCGCAGCGCCTTGTCGCAGAACAGCTTCGACAGGCGCAAAAGATGGAGGCCGTCGGCACGCTGGCCGGAGGCATTGCGCACGACTTCAACAACTTGCTCGGCGCCATCATGGGCTACGCCGAACTGGTGCAACAATCAGTGTCGGGCAACGCCGAAGTATCCGCCGATGTACACGAGATTATTGTCGCCGCTCAACGTGGGCGCAAACTCGTGCAGCAGATCCTGATCTTCAGTCGGCGGCAACAAGCGCAACGTGTACCGGTTTCACTGGCTGGTGTGGTGCGCGAAGTACAGCAGCTGTTGCGCGCGTCCTTGCCGGTCGGGGTGCACATGGAGATCCACATTCACGATGACTCGTCTCGCGTACTGGCCGATTCGACGTCGGTCCATCAGGTCATCATGAATCTCGCCACCAACGCGGCGCAAGCCATGCCGAGCGGTGGACAACTTCAGATCTCCCTGCTCCGCCAGTACGTGGACGCCGATCTCGCTCAGCTGCACGCGGGACTGCGTGAGGGTGACTACGTCGTGATCGAAGTCCGCGACAACGGCGTGGGTATGGACGAAGCGACACGCGCTCGCGCGATGGAACCGTTCTTCACCACAAAACCGGCAGGTGAAGGCACCGGCCTTGGTCTCTCCATGGTGCACGGCATCATGCAAGACCATGGCGGCGCGATCACGCTCGAGAGCGAAGCCGGGGATGGGACAACCGTGCGCTGCATGTTTCCGGCGCGCGAGGAGTCAGGCAGCGGTTTTCACACCGCGGTCGCATCCTCGTCGCCCACGGGGCACGGTCAGCACATTCTGTTTGTAGACGACGAGGCGTCGCTCGCAACGCTCGGCGAGCGACGCCTTCGTCGACAGGGGTACGTTGTCACGGCCGCGACGTCTCCCATTCAGGCGCTGGAGCTGATCCAGGCACAACCGGATCTGTATGCGTTGGTCATCACCGACTACTCGATGCCCGACATGAATGGGCTCGCGCTCGCCAAACAGATTCGCACCATCCGACCAACCATGCCGATCCTTCTCCTGACCGGATACGTCGAGGAGCTACCTCAGGCGGTGCTCACCGACGCCGGCATTCAACATGTCCTGCAGAAGCCGGTGAGCAACTCTGAGCTGGCCGACGTCTGCGCGGCACTTCTGTCGACGTCGACCTTGACGGCCAACGTCAACTAGGCCGTCGCACCGTGACACTTCTTGAACTTCTTCCCGCTGCCGCACGGACACGGATCGTTGCGCCCGGCGGTGCTGAAATCCACCGGACCCGACGACGGCGCATCCAGTGAGCGAATCGCACCCGCGCCCACCACGCGCGGGGTGGCAGCGGCCACAGGAGCCGCCGGCAACGCGGCTTGCGGCGCGTCGCTCACGTCGGAACCCGAGGGCTCGACATTCGCCGGTTCGTCAGCGGGCACGTCTTCCAGCATTCCCATCGCGTTGAATCGCTTGGTGGGTTTGCCCTCGGGCGCGCGCGTGATGATCGGCGGCAACGGCGCGGGCGCAGGCTGCTCAAACACCAGCTGCGCCTTGAGGAAGCGTTCCGTGAACGTGTGCGACAAGTCATGCATGAGATCCTCGAACATCGTGAAGGCCTCATGCTTGTACTCGATCAGCGGATCCTTCTGCCCCCACGAGCGATAGTGAATGCTCGCGCGCAACTGATCGAGATCATAGAGGTGATCCTTCCACTTCTCGTCGATCACGTTGAGCGTCACCAGCGCCAGCAGACGATTACCAAATCCGTTGCCATCCTGATCCTTTACCGCATCCAGCGTTTCCATCTTGCGATCGAACGCTTCGAGCGCCGCGGTCACCGCGGCTTCCTTCGCTTCGGCGAGCGTGGCGGGATACGGTTCGGATTCAAACGCGGGCACCGTGAGCATGTAGTGCATCAGCAAGTCTTGCTGCAGCAGTGCAAAATCCCACTGATCCGAGGAGTCATAAATCGCGAGCGCCGTTTCCACACGACGCGCCGCCGCACGCTCAAGGAACTTGCGTGCTTCGCCCTTGAGCTCCTCACCACCCTCCAGCGCAAACGCGCGCTGCGAGTAGATCACTTCACGCTGCTGATTCATGACGTCGTCATAATCGAGCAGGCGTTTGCGTGACTGGAAGTTCTGCAACTCCACACGCTTCTGGGCCTGTTCAATGGACCGCGTGATCAGCGGGTGCGTGAGCACTTCGCCTTCTTGCGCTCCCATGCGATCCATCAGCTTGGCGATACGATCGGTACCAAAGAGACGCATCAGATCATCTTCGAGCGACAGGAAAAACTGCGACGATCCCGGATCGCCCTGTCGTCCGGCACGACCGCGCAGCTGACGATCAATGCGCCGCGATTCGTGTCGCTCCGAGCCGATGATGTGCAACCCACCGATCTCCGTGATCTCCACTTCCTTGCCGTCTAGATCCTTGACCGTGCTGAGCTTGGACTCGCGCACGTTGCCACCGAGCTTGATGTCGGTACCACGGCCGGCCATGTTCGTGGCGATCGTGATCGCACCAGGCTGTCCGGCAAGCGCGACAATCTCGGCTTCACGCTGGTGATACTTGGCGTTGAGCACGTTGTGCTTGAGTCCCGCGCGAGCAAACATGCGAGCGAGCGTCTCTGACGCTTCAACGCTCGCGGTACCTACCAGCACCGGGAAACCCAGACCGTGCAAACGGCGCGTTTCCTCCACGATCGCGTTGTACTTCTCGCGACGCGTCTTGTAGACCCAGTCATCACGATCATCCCGAATGATCGGACGATTCGTGGGAATCACCGACACTTCGAGCGTGTAGATCTGATGGAACTCATTCTCTTCCGTTTCCGCCGTGCCGGTCATGCCGGCCAGCTTTTCGTACATGCGGAAGTAGTTCTGAATGGTGATGGTGGCGAGCGTCTGTGTTTCGCCCTTCACCTGCACGCCTTCCTTCGCTTCGACGGCCTGATGCAAGCCTTCTGACCAGCGACGGCCCGGCATCGTGCGACCGGTAAACTCGTCCACGATCAGGACCTGCCCTTCCTGCACCACGTAGTTCACGTCACGCTCGTACAACGCGTGCGCGCGCAGCAGTTGGTGAATGATGTTGAGCGTCTGACTCTTGATCGCGTACTCCTGCTCGATCGCCTGACGCTGCGCCAACCGTTCGGCCGGCTCAAGCTCCGAATTGCGCTCCAGCTTGTGAATCGCGGTCGAGATATCCGGCAGCACCATCGCGTCGTGATCATCAGGCGACATGAAGTCCACGCCCTGATCGGTGAGGTGCACGGTGTGCCCCTTCTCGTCGAGAATGTAGAGCAGCTCGCTCTCGATATCCGGGAAGTTCCGTCGCGCCATTGGCAACTTGCGATCGGCGATGTGCTCAAGCTCCATCTTCTGCACGAGCGTCTTCACACCCGTCTCGTTGAGCACCTTCTGCAGTCGCTTGTTCTTGGGCGCGCCCTGCTGCGCTTTGTACAACTGCAGGCCCGCCGTGGCGGTGTCGCCCGCTTCAAGCGCCCGTTCACCATCAGCCACCAGCTGGTTCGCAATGTCTGTCTGTCGACGCACCAGACGACCCACAGCCGCGTTGTAATGCGCATATTGCACATCACCTTCGTTGCCGACCGGACCGGAAATAATGAGCGGCGTACGGGCTTCGTCGATCAGGATCGAGTCCACTTCGTCGATGATCGCAAACACGTGCGGACGCTGCACCCGCTGCTCGGTGCTCACCACCATGTTGTCGCGCAGGTAGTCAAAGCCGAACTCGTTGTTCGTGCCGTACGTGATATCGGCGGCGTAGGCCGCGCGACGCTGCGGCGATCCGGGCTCGGTATCATCGAGGCACGCCACGGTGAGCCCCAGCCACTGGTACAGATAGCCCATCCACTGCGAGTCACGACGCGCGAGATACGTGTTCACGGTGACCAGATGCACGCCACGACCGGGCAAGGCATTCAGATACGCGGGCAGCGTAGCGACGAGCGTCTTACCTTCACCGGTGGCCATTTCCGCGATGCGACCGAGATGCAGCTGGATACCACCCACGAGCTGCACGTCGTACGGCACCATGTCCCACGTGAGCTCCTGACCGGTCACCATCACGGTGTTGCCCACCAGACGGCGGCAGGCCTCACGCACCGTCGCGAACGCTTCGGGCAGCAACTCGTCGAGTGTGTCGGCAATCGTCTGCCGCAACTCACCTTCCAGTCCGCCACGGCCATCGGCTCCACCCAGCTCGTCGTCGATGCGCTCGCGTTCGGCGGCGTCACGCGCCTGATGTTTGGAGTCTTTCAGTTCGGCGATCCGACGTTCGAGTTCGCCGGTGCGCTCGGCCAGTCGAGCACGAAAGACCGCCGTCTGCCCTTGCAGGTCGGCGTCTGACATCGCGCGCAACGTCTCTTCCATCGACTTGATATCGTCGATGATGGGCTTCACGCGCTTCTGTTCGCGCTCGTGCCGCGTGCCGAACACGCGGTTGATCAATCCCTTCAGCATGCGTTCCTCGCAAGGTACAGCCCCGACGCCGCGATATAGGATGCGACGGATTCGGGGACGAATCCACAAATTGGGCGACCAGACGCAACCCGCGTCCGAATTTCCGATGACGAAACGTCGATTCGCCGGGTTGCCAGCCGCAGCGGCGACCGAATGTCGGGCCAGTCTCGCCAGGGCTCTGCAGCCGGCGCGTCTGTCGCACTCGATCGGTCCAGCACTACCAACTGCACCAGGCTGAGGAGCCGCCGCGGGTCGCGCCACCGCCCCAGTAATGAGGCGGAGTCTGCGCCCAGCAACAGCAGCAGCTCGGCGTCCGGCCAGCGCCGGACAAAGTGCTCCGCTGTCTCAACCATGTAAGATAACCCAGACCGCTCAATTTCGATCGTGTCGACGGCGACTCGAGGGAGCCCCGAGAACGCAGCCTGGACCATGGCTAAACGGTGCTCGGCCGAAACGGCGACCTCACCCTTGAGCGGCTGGACACGGGCCGGCACGATCCGCAGTTCGTCGAGCGCCAACGCTTCGATCGCATCGTTCGCCATGAGGACGTGCCCCATGTGCGGCGGATCAAAACTTCCGCCGAAAATCCCGATGCGCCGTGGCGCGCCCGACGACGATCGCCCGGCGCTCACTTAATCGTTGAGCGGCGGGCGTGGCGGCGTGGACGGGGCCGTGTCCGTCGGCGCACGGGGAGGCGGTCCGCAGAGCTCGACCACCTCGGCGTCACCTTGATAGCGCTGATGCAGCTCAACGCACGTCTCAACGGCTTCTTCGTTCCACTTCCGGGCCCGGTACGCGCGAACCATCGCCAGCCACGCCTTTTTGGCGTGGGGGGTGGACGGGTACGTCTCAATGACGTCTTCGAAGTAGATGATCGCGGAGTCGTAGGCCTTTCGAGTGCGCATGTAGTGCATGCCCACTTCGTAATCCTTCTTGGCGAGCCAGTCTTCGACTTCCGCAATACTCCTGGTCGCTTCCGCCGCTTCGGGCGTATCCGGAAACGTGGTGAGCAAGACGCGATACGTACCCAGCGCCTTCACGCCGTAGTCGGCGTCGAGTACGGGCTTGCGCCACAACCGCTGGTACGAGCGTCCCTCGCCGAGCATCGCACGCGGCGCGAGCGTATCGGACGGGAAACCATCGCTCAACCGCGCGTAGGCCTGCGCCGACAGCAGAAACTCCTCGCGATTCTCATGCGCCATCGCGAGGTAGTAGTACGTGGGGACCAGCAACGAGTCGCGAGACGAGAGATCAATCGTCAGCCGCTCAAAGCCGGCAATCGCATTGGCCCACTTGCCTTGGCTGTACTCCTGCATTGCCCCGCGGAACAGCGCTTCGGGATTCGCAAAATCCCGTGGCTGAAAACCACGTCGGCAACCCACCACACTGCTCAGGGTGAGCGCAACCAGAAAAATCGGACGAGAACGACGCCACACAGCACTCACGCCACATGCCCCGAAGCAAGAGCAACGACCCGTGCACGACCCGGCGTCAGACCGGCGCACACATTTCGTGTATCAACGACCAGCGATGCGTGATCCACTACGCGCTGCCACGCCATTTGTTTGTGATCAGTCACCACCACACACGCATCGGCCCATCGCAGCATGTCATCGGAGAGATCCACCGTGCGACGCACGTGATCATCTTCACGAATCTGACTGACGAACGGGTCGTGATATTCCACGTGGGCGCCGCGTTCTTCCAGCAATCGGATGATATCAAGCGCCGGGCTCTCACGGACATCATCGATATCGCGCTTGTAGGCCACGCCAAGCACAAGAATGCGACTACCGCGCACCGACTTGGATTCATCGTTCAACGCGCGTGATACCTTCTCGACCACATAGTCCGGCATCTGCGAGTTGATCTCGCTGGCGAGATCGATGAATCGGGTTTTGTAGTTGAGCGTGCGCATTTTCCAGGCGAGATAGTGCGGATCAAGCGGAATGCAGTGTCCGCCGATACCGGGCCCCGGTGTGAACTTCATGAACCCGAACGGCTTGGTCGCCGCCGCGTCGATGACTTCCCACACGTTAACGCCCAGTTTGTCACACACGATCGCGATTTCGTTCACCAGGCCAATGTTCACGGCCCGGAACGTGTTCTCCAGCAGCTTGACCAGCTCCGCGGCTTCCGGTGACGACACCGGCACAACCGTCTCGATACACGTCTCGTAGAGCGCGCTCGCGGTGGCGACACAGCCGGGTGTGATGCCGCCCACCACCTTGGGCGTGTTGTGTGTGTTGTACACCGGGTTACCCGGATCAACGCGCTCCGGACTGAAGGCAAGGAATACGTCGCGGCCCACTTCGAGGCCGGCGGCTTCCATGCGCGGCTGCAGCAGTTCGCGAGTCGTGCCCGGATACGTGGTGCTCTCGAGCACCACCAGCATGCCCTTGTGCGCGTGGCGTTGCACGGCGTCGGCCGCCGCGAGCACAAACGACATATCGGGGTCACGCGTCTTCGACAGCGGGGTGGGCACCGCAATGGAGATCGCATCGCACTCGCCCAGCCGCGACTCGATCGTGGTGGCAACAAACGATCCGTTCGCCACGACCGCCGCCACATCGGACGACTTGACGTCCTGAATGTGCGACTGGCCGCTCATGAGCGTGTCGATCACTCGCGGACTCACGTCGTAGCCAATCACGCGGAATCCGGCGCGCGCAAACTCCATCGCGAGCGGCAGTCCCACGTAACCGAGTCCAATCACACCAACAATGGCGGACCGGTCGTGAATCTTTGCGAGCACTCTATCCTGCATGCGTGTTCTCCAATGCTGGGCGACTAGCGCCCAAAGAAAGCGCGGACCGCGCTCGCAACTTCTTCGAGCTGGGTGCGTGAAAGTTCGGGATAAATGGGCAGCGACAGCACCTCGCGGGAGGCGCGCTCTGCTTCCGGGCACTGCCCTTCCTGATACCCCAGATACGCGAAACAGGGCTGCAGGTGCAATGGCAACGGGTAGTACACCGAGGTACCGATGCCCGCCTCCTTCAAATGCGCCTGCAGCGCGTCGCGCTTGGGAACACGGATCGTATACTGATTGAAAATGGACTCGTTCCGTGGATCGATGACGGGACGCCCGATCTCGCCAACATCGGCAAACGCCGCATCATAGAACGCCGCATTCTCGCGACGCGCCGCGCTCCACTTGGCGAGGTGCGGCAACTTGGCCAGCAACACCGCGGCCTGCAGCGTATCGAGTCGGCTGTTGTAGCCAACCACTTCGTGGTAGTACGTACGACGGCTGCCGTGCGTGCGCAGCTTGGACATCGCCTCGAACAGCTCTTCGTTCTGCGTGACCATCATGCCGCCGTCGCCCCATCCGCCAAGATTCTTGGACGGGAAGAAACTGAACGTACCAATCGTGGCCGCTTCACCGGCCATCACCCAGCGGTCTTCCACGCGACGGCGCGCGCCAATGCTCTGCGCCGCGTCTTCAATGACCGGCACGTTACGCGCCGCTGCCGCAACCGCTTCAATCGGTGCCATCTGACCGAACAGGTCCACCGCAATCACGGCCTTCGTGCGTGACGAAACCGCCGAGGCCACACCATCCGGCACGATGTTGTACGTGGTCGGTGCGATGTCCACGAACACCGGACGCGCGCCCACGTTATGAATCGCACCCGCCGTTGCAAAGAACGTGAACGGCGTGGTGACCACTTCGTCGCCGTGCCCAACGCCCAGCGCTCGCAGGGCAATGAGCAGCGCGTCCGTACCATTCGCGCAACCCACCGCGTACTTGGTATTGGAGAGGCCGGCCACGGCGCACTCGAGCTGACCAACGGGCTCACCAAGAATGAACGTTTGCCCGTCGATGACGGACATCGCCGCCGCGAGGACTTCGTCGCGAATCGTCGCGTGTTGTGCTTTCAGGTCGAGCAGCGGGACAGCCATCGGAACGGTCGGTAAAGTGAAAGAAAACTCAGGCGACGCCACTGCGCAGCGGCAGCGGCACTTCGCGGCCAGTACGGGCCGACTCATAAATACCAAGAATCAGTTCAAGCGACTTGCGGCCACTGCGTCCGTCCGTGTCGGGCTGCGCTTCGCCACGCAACACCGCCAGCACGTTCCGATAATACCCCTCGTGACCGTGGCCATACACCGTTGGTGGATTGGGCGCCGCGGTGTCCACCAGTTTGTCGTCGTCGTCGTAGTCGGCAAACTCCCAGTGCTCCACCCGATTGACGGCAGTTCCACCAATACGCACCGATCCCTTTTCGCCCAGCAGCGTGATCGAGCCTTCGAGGTTTCGCGGGTACGTGAGCATCGTGACTTCAAGGACGCCGAGCGCACCACTGCGGAAACGCAAGATGGCCGCGCCCGTATCTTCCGCTTCGATCTTGCGGGCCAGCGTGGCCGTCTTCGCGATCACGCTCTCCACGGGCCCGACCAACCACTGGATCAGGTCCACATAGTGTGACGCCTGATTCATGAACGCCCCGCCATCAAACTCCCACGTGCCGCGCCAGGGCGCCTGATCGTAGTACTCCTGCGGACGTGTCCATCGCACCGTGCAGTTGGCCATGTACAAACGGCCGAACCGTCCCTTGTCGAGTGCGCGCTTAAGCAGTTGAATCGGTGGGTTCAACCGATTCTGCTTCACCACAAACAGTCGCACGCCCGCGTCATCACATGCTTGCACCAAGGCGTCGGCGGCGTGCAGTGAAATCGCCATCGGCTTCTCGGCGATGACATGCCGGCCAGCGCGCGCCGCAATGATCCCATGCTGCGGATGCAATCCCGACGGCGTGGCGATCACCACCGCATCAGACGGCACGCGCTCAAGCATCTCCTCAAGGCTCGTAAACCACGGCACGTTGTTCGCCTCGCCGGCGCTCTGCGCACGTTCGGACACTGTGTCGCACACCGCCACCACGGTCAAACCGTCAACACGCGCGATCGCATCGAAGTGGTTCTTGCTGATGCGTCCGCACCCAACGAGCGCAATGCGCACCGGCTCCGTTGCAGCTCCGCTCGTGCTCATGCGGCAGCCTCCACCAGCGTCACGGTATTGCCCACGCGATGATATCGTTCGCCCGTTTCCGGGCAACGCAGCCATTCGGCGTCACTCGCGCTGGCGTCCGCCCCATCACTCGCCATCCGATGGCCCGCACGCGACATCCAGCCCAGCTGCTTTGACGGAACGCCGGCCATCAACGCGTACGCCGGCACGTCGCGCGTTATCACCGCGCCCGCGCCAACAAAACAGTACTCGCCGAGCGTCACACCACACACGATGGTGGCATTCGCGCCGATCGAGGCGCCGCGCTGCACCATGGTGCGACGATACTCCGACTTGCGAGACACGGCGCTGCGCGGATTCATGACATTCGTGAACACCATCGACGGGCCGCAGAACACATCGTCGGCCAGCTCGACGCCTTCATACAACGACACGTTGTTCTGAATCTTGCAGTTGTCGCCAATGCGCACGCCGTTCATCACAACGACGTTCTGGCCGAGCGAACACCGGTCACCAATCACCGCGCCGCCCATGACGTGGGCGAAATGCCAGATACGCGAGTTCGTACCGATCACTGCACCTTCATCCACATACGCAGATTCGTGCACCAGGGAACCGGCACCGAGCGTGACGCCACGCGACACGTGCCCCGCACCAGGCGTGCCAACAAGTTCCGGGTTCGCACTCACCACCACCGTTTCCGATGGCGCGCGTGCCGGACCGGCAGCACCACCGTTACTCACGCGACGCCTCCCAACGGCATCGGCACTTGTCGCCCATGCAGTGCAGCGTGCCACTCCTGCAGCGAACGCACACCCGGATCATTCGAGCGACGCGCAGTAATCGCATCACACGCAGCATTCGCCGCACTCAGCGTGGTGGTGTACGGCACGCGATTCGCCAACGCCGCCATGCGCAAACGTTCGTCATCCTGCTGCGCGTGCTTGCCGAGCGGTGTGTTCACCAGCAAATGCACTTCGCCGTTCACAATCAGGTCCACGCCGTGCGGACGCCCTTCGTTCACCTTGAGCACGCGTGTGACCGGCACACCGCGCGCATCGAGAAACGCGGCCGTACCCTCAGTGGCGTACAGCTTGAATCCCAGCGCGTGCAAACGCGCCGCCAGTTCTGCCGCCGCCGGCTTGTCGCTGTCGTTCACCGTGAGAAACACGGCGCCTTCACGCGGCAATGCATTGTCTGCGGCCAGCTGCGACTTGAGAAACGCGGTGCCAAAGTCGCGGTCGATACCCATGACTTCGCCCGTGGAACGCATTTCGGGACCGAGTACGGGATCTGACTCACGGAATTTGTTGAACGGAAATACCGCTTCTTTCACGCTGTAGAAATCGGGTACCAGTTCGTGCGTGAGCCCAACCTGTGCCAGCGTTTCGCCCAGCATGAGCCGCGCCGCAACCGACGCGAGCGGAACACCAATCGCCTTGGACACAAACGGAATGGTGCGGGAAGCGCGCGGATTCACTTCGATCACGTACACCACACCGTCCTTGTACGCGAACTGCGCGTTCATCAATCCCACCACGCCGAGTGCCTTGGCCATGGCGATCGCATGCTGCTTCATCGTCTCCACCGCGTGCGGCGGAATCAGGTACGGAGGCAACACACACGCCGAGTCACCTGAGTGAATACCCGCCTCTTCGATGTGCTCCATGACCGCGCCGATCACAACATCGGTGCCGTCGCTGAGCGCATCAACGTCAGCCTCAAACGCATCTTCGAGGAAGCAATCCACCAACACCGGACGGTCCTCGCTCACGCGAGCCGCGCGGTCGAAATAATCGCGCAACGATTCGTCATCGTACACGATTTCCATCGCTCGGCCGCCCAACACGTACGACGGACGCACCAGCACCGGATAGCCAATGCGATTGGCAATCTCCACCGCCTCTTCCACCGACGTCGCTGTACCATTGGGCGGCTGCGCGATGCCAAGTTCGCGCGCGATCTTCTCAAACCGACGGCGATCCTCGGCAATGTCAATCGCATCTGGCGAGGTGCCGAGAATGCGCACACCGGCCGCTTCGAGCGCGCGCGTAAGCTTGAGCGGCGTCTGACCTCCCAACTGTACGATCACGCCCTCGGGCTGCTCACGCGTGACAATCTCCAGCACATCTTCGAACGACAGCGGCTCAAAGTACAGTTTGTCCGAGACGTCAAAATCTGTCGACACCGTTTCCGGATTCGAGTTGATCATGATCGTCTCAAACCCCTGCTCACGCAGCGCGAGCACGGCGCGCACGCAGCAGTAATCAAACTCCACGCCCTGTCCGATACGATTCGGACCGGAGCCAAGAATCACCACTTTTCGACCGTCCGAGGTTGGCGCTTCGTCGGCTTCGTCGTAACAGGAGTACAGATACGGCGTGGTGGACGGAAACTCGCCCGCGCACGTGTCGACCATGCGATACACTGGGCGCACACCAAGCGCCCAGCGTCTCGTGCGCACGTCTGTTTCACTCTCGCTTCGCAGTTTGCCCAGCTGCCGATCAGAGAATCCGAAACGCTTCATGCGCCGAGTGGCGTCGGCCGTGAGACCATCGGCTGGCAGCGCGGCGTACTCGTCTTCGGCTTCGAGCAGTTCGGCGAGCTGCGAGATGAACCACGGATCAATGCCTGACAGCGACGCGACTTCGCTTACGGAGAAACCGGCGCGCATGGCACGCTTGAGTTGAAACACGCGCTCCGGTGTGGGTGTGCGCAATGCACGACGCAGCGACTCCACACTTTCGTCGGAGAGTCGGTCGTCCGACAAACGGTCCGCCACCTGCCACCCGATACGGCCCGTCTCAAGCGCACGCAACGCTTTCTGAAATGCTTCCTTGAACGTACGACCAATCGCCATCGACTCGCCCACCGATTTCATCTGCGTGGTGAGTACCGGGTCGGCCGCCACAAACTTCTCAAACGCAAAGCGCGGACACTTGACCACCACGTAGTCGAGGACCGGCTCAAACGATGCGGGCGTCGTTTTGGTAATGTCGTTCGGCAACTCATCGAGCGTGTAGCCCACGGAAAGCTTCGCGCTGATACGCGCGATCGGATATCCGGTGGCTTTTGACGCGAGTGCCGACGAGCGCGACACGCGCGGATTCATTTCGATGACGATCAGATCGCCGTTCTCCGGATTCACCGCGAACTGAATGTTGCAACCGCCGGCGTCCACGCCGATCTCGCGAATGATCGCGATTGCGGCGTCGCGCATGGTCTGATACTCGCGATCGGTCAACGTCATGGCCGGTGCGACCGTGATCGAGTCGCCCGTGTGCACGCCCATCGGATCAAAGTTTTCGATGGAGCACACAATGATCACGTTGTCCATGCGATCGCGCATCAGTTCCAGCTCGTACTCTTTCCAGCCGAGCAACGAGCGCTCGACGAGCACAGAATTCACGGGCGACATATCAAGGCCGCGGCGCACAATCTGTTCAAACTCTTCGCGATTGTACGCGACGCCACCGCCCGAACCACCGAGCGTAAACGACGGACGAATGATCGACGGGAAACCGAACTCCTCGACCGCCGCCACCGCTTCGTCGAACGATGTGACCGTGCGACCGGCCGGACTCTTCAACCCAATCCGCGTCATCGCTTCGGCGAACAACTTACGATCTTCCGCCAAGCGAATCGCGCGCGCATTCGCGCCAATGAGTTCAACGCCGTACTTCGCGAGTACACCCGAGTCGTACAGCGTGAGCGCGACGTTGAGCGCCGTTTGTCCACCCATCGTGGGCAGGATCGCATCGGGACGTTCGCGTGCAATCACCTTCTCCACGAACTCCGGCGTGACCGGCTCAACGTAGGTGCGATCGGCAAACTCCGGATCGGTCATGATCGTGGCTGGGTTTGAGTTCACCAACACCACTTCATAGCCTTCTTCACGCAGCGCTTTCAGTGCTTGCGTTCCGGAGTAGTCAAATTCGGCGGCCTGTCCGATAACAATCGGCCCGGAGCCGATCACGAGAATCCGGTGCAGGTCAGTGCGCTTCGGCATGCAGAAGGTCGTCCAGAAGATCGTCAAAGGAACGCTGAGGACGCCACGCGGTGGCATCCTGAATGCGTGAAGGATCACCTACGAGCGAAGGCACGTCGACTGGGCGAACCAGCGCCGGATCCTCCGCGATCACAGGTGTTCGGCCGACACGGGAGAGAATGCGTTCGGCCACATCCCGCACCGACCACCCTGCTCCGCTGGCCACGTTGTATGCCTCGCCAGCGACCCCGTGTCGTCCTAGTGCAATATAGGCGGCCACGACGTCGCTCACATGGAGAAAATCACGAATTGGTGAGCTGTTGCCGAGCATCAGCGGTGTCTCGCTCGGCGCGTCGCGAAGTGCCAGTGCTCGTGAAACCAGCGCGGGCAGCAGAAACCTCGCATCCTGCCCCGGACCGCTGTGGTTGAACGGGCGCACCGGGATCACCTGAAGCCCCGTGGAACGCCACACTTGCAGCCCCGCAATCTCCTGCGCCGTTTTGGTGGCCGCGTACACGGTGCGCGGTGCGAGCACGTGCGTCTCGCGTAACCGCTCGTGCAACAGGTCGTGTCGCCCGTACTGCTCCGCACTGCCAATGAGCAGCACGCGTGGCGACAGCGTTCCAGCGGAGTGCTCGCGAGCCAGCGCGTCAAGCAATCGCACACTGGCCGTCACGTTCACATCCCAGGCCATGGCCGGATCCGCCGCCGCCGTTGGCAAATGCGAAATCGCGGCCAAATGAATCACGAGATCCGGCCGCGACGTGTGCACCGCGTTGTGCACATGCTCAGCGTTGCGCAGATCACCGTACACCCAGTCCACATCACGGCGGTGCGACGCGCCAGGCTCCATTGCTGTCGCCGTGACGTGCCACCCGTCGTCCAGCAACGCGCGCAGCAGGTAGCCGCCCACAAAACCGGCGCCTCCCGTGACCAACGCCCGTCCCGCGCCCGAGTGGTTCACCCGCGACGCTGTGCCCAGCGGTCCATGTCGGCCTCCACCATGCGTCGCACCAGCTCGTCAAACGACACCGTGGGCGTCCAACCGAGCTGCGTTTTCGCTTTCGTGGGGTCGGCCACCAGCAGATCCACTTCGGCCGGCCGGAAAAAGCGCTCGTCCTGTTTGACGTAATCGCGCCACTCGAGGTCAACGGCACCAAACGCCGCCGCGCAAAAATCCTGCACGGAAAACGTGCTGCCGGTGCCAATCACGTAGTCATCAGGCGTGTCGGCCTGCAGCATGCGCCACATGGCATCCACATAGTCACCGGCGAACCCCCAATCGCGACGCGCGTCGAGATTACCGAGCCGTAGCTCAGTGGCCAACCCGTGTTTGATCCGCGCCACGCCGTCGGAGATTTTACGCGTGACAAACTCCAGACCACGTCGTGGCGACTCGTGATTGAACAGAATGCCGGACACCGCGTACAGATCAAAACTTTCGCGGTAGTTCACCGTGATCCAGTGGCCGTACACCTTGGCCACACCGTACGGTGATCGCGGATAAAACGGTGTGTTCTCGCTCTGCGGCGTCTCCACCACTTTGCCGAACTGTTCGCTGCTCGACGCTTGATAAAACCGCGCCTTCGGTGCGGCTTTGCGCATGGCTTCGAGCGCGCGCGTCACGCCAAGCGCGGTGAACTCACCCGTGAGCACGGGCTGCGTCCACGACGTCTGCACAAAACTCTGCGCCGCGAGATTGTAGATCTCATCGGGCTTGACCGCGTCGACCGCGTCCACGAGCGACGTCTGGTCGAGCAAATCGGCCGAGAACAACTCGATGTCGTCGATCAAGTGCGCGATGCGCTCGTACGGTGTGGTGGACGACCGGCGAACAATACCGCACACGCGATATCCTTTCGCGAGCAGCAGCTCGGCGAGATACGATCCGTCCTGACCGGTGATACCGGTGATGAGCGCAGTTGGCATGGCAATCGACAGCGAGGGGAAACGAAGGAAAACGCGAACTCGCACGAGGACAACAACCACAACAACCCGTGCAACGCGCCAACAGATACACAACAGCGGGGAGCCCGTGAATCGAGCTCCCCGCTGCATCGCGCGTGCGTTACATCAAATCACGCGCGCGGGGCGCGACACATTACGCGACAGCGACCTGACCGCGCGGCGCACGCACAGCCTTGCCGGCCGACATGCAACGCGTGCAGACCTTCACCTTGATGATCGCGCCTTCGTGCTGCACACGCATCACCTGGAGATTCGGCTTCCAGACGCGACGCGTTTTGTTGTTGGCGTGCGAGACCGTGTTGCCATGGGCGACGCCCTTGTTACACGTCCAGCAGCGACTGCGATTGATGGCCATGATGTCGGCCCTCAGTTAAGAATGAGCTCGATACGCGCCATTTCAGCACCGTCACCCTTGCGGTGACCGGTCTTGAGAATGCGCGTGTAGCCGCCGTTACGCGTGGCGAACTTCGGACCAATCTCCTGGAAGAGCTTGTCCGCAGCCTCGCGCTTGCGCACGTGCCGACCGGCGAGACGACGCGCGTGCAGCGTGCCGGCCCGGGCCTTGGTGATCAGCTTCTCGACAAACGGCCGCAGCTCCTTGGCTTTGGCTTCTGTCGTTTCAATCGCACCGACCTCGATGAGCGAGGTGGCAAGATTGCGCAGCAGCGCGAGACGCTGCTCGCTCGTCCGCCTTAGCTGGCGGTGGGCCTTGCGATGGCGCATGACATCACTCCTCGTCTTCCTCTTCGTCGTCCGGCGCGTTTTCGGCAGCGCGGCTGGGGGGCGTCCCCATATCGAGAATGCGAACGCCTTCCGATGGTGACTCTTCGTACCGCATGCCGAAGTTCAAACCCTGACGCTCGAGGAGCTCGGCGATTTCGTTCAGCGACTTCTTGCCGAAGTTCTTCACCTGCAGGATTTGCGCTTCGGTCTGACGCACGAGGTCACCGAGCGAACGGATGTTCGAGTTCTTGAGTGAATTAACCGAGCGAACGGACAACTCCATGTCGTCGATCGGGGTACGGAACAGCTCCGCCAAACGCAGCGCGTCGCTGTTGGCCGCGGCATCAGCCGCGCCAATGGAAATCGACGTGGACGAACCAAAGCCCACGAAGTACTGGAAGTGCGTCTGCGCCAGCGCGGCCGCGTACGACACGGCTTCTTCCGGCGAGATGGTGCCGTTCGTTTCAACCGTGAGGGTGAGACGATCGTAGTCGGTGCGCTGTCCAACGCGCGTTTCCGCGACGGTGAAGTTGCAACGACGCACGGGGTTGTAAATCGCATCAATGCGCACCGTATCCACCGGCAACGCGCGATCCATCGGATGCTGCTCCGCTTCCACGTAGCCGCGTCCCTTGTTCACGTACAGCTCAACCGAGAGATCGCGCTCGTCGGTGATCGTAAACAGGTGATGGGCCGCGCCAACCACGCGCACGCCGCCCGTGGCTTCGATGTCGGCGGCTGTGACCGCACCCGGGCCCACCTTTTTCAGGCGCACCACGGTGGATTCCACATCGTCCGGCAACGCCAACGTGAGATTCTTCAGGTTGGCGATAATCTGATGCACATCTTCAATGACGCCGGCGATGGTCTGGTGCTCGTGCACCACCCCATCAATGCGGAACGCCCACACCGCCGAACCGCGCAGCGATGAGAGCAGCAAACGACGCATTGCATTGCCCAACGTGTGTCCGAAGCCGCGTTCAAGCGGCTGCAGACGAAACTCGGCCATCATCGGCTGATCGTCGCGCTTCGTGGCTTCCACGAGCTGCGGCCGTACCAATCCGCTCAGGTCAATCTGATTCGACATAATCGTGTGGTCTCTGAAGTTGGTCTCACGATTGCAACATTCGTTGCAACCGCGACGCCGTGCCTCGCCCCGCCGCGTGGCACGCTCGTACGGGAGTGCGGGTCCCGACCATCGACACTCGCGTGTCGCTGGACAACGATGTACGCGTGAGCGCACACCACATTGGCGGACCGGCGCGAAGCCGACCCGCCAATGGTGCTACTTACTTGGAGTACAGTTCGACGACGAGCTGTTCCTGCGCCGCGATCGGGATCGCCGTACGAATCGGCTTCTCCAACACGCGACCGCTGAACGACTCACGGTCCACGGCAATCCACGACATCGGCGCGCCACGCGACGCCTGCTCCATCGCGGCCTGCACGAGCACGAGCTCACGTGAGCTCTGCTTCACGCGCACTTCTTCACCCGGACGCACCTGGTACGACGGGATGTCGAGCTTGCGCTGCTTGACCTCGATGTGGCGGTGACGGATGAGCTGACGCGCGGCCTTGCGGCTGGGCGCGAAACCCATGCGGTACACCACATTGTCGAGACGCGTTTCGAGCGCGGCGAGCAGGTTGTGACCGGTGATGCCGGGCAACGTGGCCACCTTCTCGAACGTGTTGCGGAACTGCTTCTCGCTCACGCCATACATGCGCTTGATCTTCTGCTTCTCGCGCAACTGCTTGGCGTACTCCGACATCTTGCGGCGACGCGCCGTGGCCTGACCATGCTGGCCCGGCGCATACGGACGACGCTCAACCGGGCACTTCTCGGTGAAGCACTTGGTGCCCTTGAGGAACAACTTCTGGCCTTCGCGACGGCACTGACGGCACGACGCGCCTGTATAACGTGCCATGATCAGACTCTCCGACGCTTGGGCGGACGGCAGCCGTTATGCGGAATCGGCGTGACGTCGCGAATGGACTTGACTTGAAGACCGGCGGTGGACAGCGCCTGGATGGCCGACTCGCGGCCGCTTCCCGGACCCTGCACGCGCACATGCACCCGGCGCACGCCGGCCGACAAGGCCTCGCGCGCGCACTGTTCGCCCGCCACAGTGGCGGCAAACGGTGTGGACTTCTTGGAACCCTTGAATCCGGCCTTGCCGGCGGACCCCCACGACACGGCGTTGCCATGCATGTCCGTGATCGTGATGGTCGTGTTGTTGAACGTGGCGCTGACGTGGGCGATGCCTTCCGCCTCGACGACGCGCTTGCTCTTCTTTGCGGTAGCCATGGTTTACTTGGTCACCTTCTTCTTGCCCGCAATAGCGCGGCGCGGCCCCTTCTTGGTGCGCGCGTTGGTGTGTGTACGCTGACCACGCACGGGAAGCCCGCGACGGTGACGGCCACCACGATATGAGCCCACGTCCATGAGACGCTTCACGTTCATCGCAACTTCAGTGCGCAAGGCACCTTCCACGCGATGATTGCGCTCGATTTCCTGACGCAGTTTGTTGACGTCGCTGTCTGACAGGTCGCGAACGCGCTGTGCGCTGTCCACACCCGTCGCAGCAAGAATCCGCTGCGCCATGGCGCGGCCGATTCCAAAAATGTAGGTAAGGCCGATCTCAACCTTTTTGTCGCGCGGGAGATCGACACCAGAAATACGTGCCATGTGTTAAGCGCTCCCCTTAGCCTTGACGCTGCTTATGCTTGGGATTGCGCTTGCAGATAATACGAGTCACGCCCTGTCGCTTAACGACCTTGCAGTGCTCGCAGATCGGCTTGACGCTGCTGCGAACCTTCACGATGAATACCCTCGACGCTCGCGCGTCCCGACGCTTACGCGCCGTGGCGAACAACCGCTTTGCAGACGGAAGTTCGTCGGTGGATCACATGTGATGCATCGTTGATGTATCCCGGTTGAGATACGACGATCCCGCGCACATGTGCTGGGAAAAGTGGCCGGCGGGCCGACACGACTGCCTGCACCGCCCCCGCACAAAACGGAGCCGATTCAGGCCAAGACCTTGAGATTAGCCAACTTGGAGGCCTGGTGCAAGGCCCACTCCAGACGGCCGACAGTAGCCCAACGCTTGCACAAGAAAGAAACGTGCCGTATTCTTTCAATCATGCGCTCTGTCTCCACTGTTCTCACCAATCCGAACCCTGCCTTGGTGGTCGCCAAGGCGGCACGGTCAGCCGCTGAGCGCCTCGGACTGACGAGCCGCCAGCTTGCCGCCGTGATCGGTGTCAGCGAGGCCTCCGTCTCCCGCATGCAACACAGTCGCGGCGTGGACCCGGAAAGCAAGGAAGGCGAACTCGCGCTCATGTTCGTGCGGCTCTTTCGCTCCCTCGACGCCCTCGTGGGCGGTGATGACACGAAGGCGCGCGGCTGGTTCCTGTCCATGAACGACCATCTCGGCGGCGTGCCCGCCGAGCGAATCCGAACCGTCGAGGGACTGGTGGATGTCGTCCAGTATCTGGATGCAATGCGCGGGCAACTCTGAGATCCGCGCGCTGCGGTGCGCCGCGTGGCGCGTGGTCGAATCGCAGCACGAAGTCTCTACGCGCAAACTGGTCGACTCAGCGGCCGAACAGGAGTTGCTCGAGGAGTTGATCGAGCGGGTAAAGCCGCCGGCGCGAGAGGGGGCGAACGTGCACTACCTGCTCTTCACACCGTTTCGATATCCGCCGCTGCGCTACGGCTCGCGCTTTGGATCCCGACAGGAACGCGGAATCTGGTATGGCGCGCTGCAGCAACGCACTGCCTTTGCCGAAGTGGCGTACTACCGACTGCTGTTCCTGGAAGGCACACACGCGGCGTTGGAGCCGGTGACCACCTCGCTCTCAAGTTTCACCGTGCGCATGCGCAGCGCGCGCGCCGTCGAGCTGACCACACAGCCCTTCCTTGCCTACGCCAATGAGATCTCGTCGCCGGTATCCTACCACGCGTCGCAGCCGCTCGGCCGCGCCATGCGCGAGGCTCAGGTCGAGATGTTCACGTATCAATCGGCTCGAGATGCCGACGGGGGCGTGAACATCGGCGCATTCACACCCGCCGTGTTCCACCAGGCCCAGCCACAACACTTCGAACGGTGGCACTGTACCGCAACGCGCAACGCCGTGGACTTCACGCGTGGTGATCTCACGCGTTCGAGACAGACCCACGTCTTCGAGCGAGCGCAGTTCCTGGTGGACGATCGTCTCCCCATGCCGGGGACGACAGCAGGCGGTTCGTAGGCAGCACCGTATTGGGACGCAGCCAGCGCCAGTTGTGCAAGTTTTGCGGGGTCGCGCGTCTAGCATGAAGACGCGGCCGGAATACGGGACGCCTTGATGAATCTGCACCCTGCTGCATGCAAGAGATTGAGCGTCTGTTTCGCGAGTTCCACACGCCACTGGTCCGCTATCTCACCAGACAGCTGCATGACGCTGATCTGGCCGAGGAGCTGGCCCAGGAGACGTTTGTGCGCGCGCTGCGACATCAACCGCTGGTGCATGAGCGTGCGTGGCTCTTTGCGGTGGCCACTAATCTGATTCGTGACCTGATTCGACGGGAAACGCGCCAGCGACGGCATCTGATGGCATTGCACGCCGACGCGTCGCATAGCGCGCCAGAGCCGGAGGACGTTTCCCCGGACGACGCGCGGCGCTCGATCCTGGCGCGTGAAGCGTTGAATGACATCCCCGAGCGCGACCGGGCCGCATTGTACATGAGTCAGGAAGGATTGAACTACCAGGAGATTGCGGCCGCGCTGGGTCTCTCCGTGCAATCGGTCGGCACAACACTCACGCGAGCGAGAAAGAAGGTGGTGCGAAGCTACGAAGGGCTGGCGCGGGAACACGAGCGTGGAGGTGCAAATGCCGCATCCTGACGACGAAGTGCTGGGCGCGTTCGACTCATCGACGTTCCGTCCGGAATGGACAACGGATGGTCATGTCTCCGAAGAATCGATTCATGCCTGGCTTGATGGCGCGATGGACCGCAATGACAGTAACACCGTGGCGCAACACGTGCGCTCGTGTGCAAGCTGCGATGCTGCGGTGGCCGAGGCGCGCGGATTTATTGCGGCCTCAGCGCGTATTGTGAATGCGGCGGAAGTGACAACGCGGTCGATTATCTCGCGTGACGATGTGCGGCGTGCGTCGGCGCGCATTGTCGCCGGCGCGCCGATGGAGAAGGCAAAGACGAGTTCACGCTGGCGCACGCGGTTCGTGGCGCAGATCGCCGCCGGGCTCATGCTGATGATCGCCGGCGTGTCGTACATGGGGAACCGCGACCGCGCGAGCGACCGTACGCGCGACAGTACGCGCGACGGTATGCGCGACGGTACGCGCGACAGCACGGTGGCGACTGCGTCTGCTGCCGTTCGCACGCCCGCGTCACCAAAACCGGTGAGTGCGGCCACGCCAGCCGTGCCCAAGCCAGATGCCTCACTTCCAACCAAGCGCGCGTTGCCTGAGGTCGCAGCGACACCGCCAGCTGGTCGCGCAGTGGCGGATGTCGCGACGACCACTTTGATCACGGTCAGCGGGCGCGTGACAGACGGCGGCAGACCGCTCGCCAGCGCAAGCGTGTCCGTACCCGGAAGCGCGCTTGGCGTCGTGACGGATTCGCTGGGTCAATACACGCTGCGCAACGTTCCGGTGAACGCGACGGCACTGCTCGCGAGGCGGATTGGTTACACCGCCTCGTCGCTACCCATTGCCAGCGGCTCGCTGGATTCCACGACGGTCAACTTTGAACTGACTCCGTCTGTCATGGCGCTCAGCCAGGTCGTGGTGTCGTCGGCGCGAGCGTTCCCTGCCCCGCGCCGGTCGCAGTGTCTCGTTGCCGTTGCTGATTCATCGAGTGGTCGCGCGCCCATGCTTCGCATGCTGCGCGGGCCGCTGCCTGCCTCGGGTGCACTTACGCTCACGTTGGTGGGCTGGCCCACGCGCGACGCGCGAACGGACGCGAAGTTTGATCTGGACGCCATGGGCACACTGACAGGGCGCGGCGTCAGTGGCAGCGCCGTCATTGTGTTCGAACTGCACGCCGATGACAGTGCATGGTTCGGAACGGTGACGGAAACGCTCGGTGCAATCGCGCGCGATGCGAACGCGCGTGACGTGAACGTTCGTGATACGAACATTCGTGATACAAACATTCGTAATACGAACATTCGTAATGCCAACATTCGTGATACGAGCCTTCGTAGCGCGAACGTGCGTACTGCGATTATGCGACGTGAAGAGATCGAATTCATGGCCGACACCTCATCACAGCGCTGCTCGCGCAACAACTGATGCACAGGAGTGTGCAAGTTTTGGCCGAGTCGGCGTCTACCAGTGCGGACTTTCACTACCACACTGGAGCGTACACATGTTTGACCTATCCCGATCGGCGATTGCACGATTCCTGGCTGTACCGGCAGTTGGAGCAATGCTCGCGATACTTGCGCCAGCGCACGAGCGCACAGCGCCAGACGCGTCGCAAGTTGCGGCAAACCGCGAGACGATCGTTGTAGTCGGCACGGTGCGTGATGCGGCAACGCAATCACCCGTTGCAGGGGCTCAGGTGTTGAGAGTGAACAGCACCCCGGGTGAAGGTGCGACCACCGGCGCGGACGGCCAGTACACGCTGAAACTCTCGAACGTCACACGCGGCAGCTCGGTCACACTGCAAGTACGACGCATCGGTTACAGCGCGCAGACGATTGTGGTGAAAGCGCGCGCAGACACGGTGCGTGCCGATATCCAACTTGCGGCGCACGTCTCACGGTTGAGTCAGGTCGTGGTTGCTTCGCACGAGTTGCGGGAGGGCCGACCGCGTGGGCTCTCTTCGCCAGTCCTGGCAACGCCTGCGACCGTTACCCCGTCCACCGTGAAGTTCCGCGACGATCGTGCTGCTGACAACGTGATTGGCAATCGTGAGCAGTACGACCGCATTGAAGACAATCCGTTCCTCGCGGTCACCGGCAACGCGCTGTCCACGTTCTCCATCGATGTGGACCGTGCGTCGTACGGCAACATGCGACGCTTCTTGAATGAAGGTCGCGTTCCGCCGCCCGACGCCGTGCGCATTGAAGAGCTTGTGAACTATTTCCCGTACACGCTGGACGCACCACGCGGCAAGGATCCGATTGCAATCACCACGGAAGTCGCACCCGCGCCATGGCAAACCAATCATCAGCTGGTGCGCATTGCACTACAGGCGCGTCGCATTGACACGGAAAAGTTGCCAGCCAACAATCTCGTGTTTTTGATTGATGTCTCGGGCTCAATGTCCAGCCCTGACAAACTGCCGCTGGTAAAAGAATCCTTGCGCCTCCTGGTGCAGCAGATGCGGGAACAGGATCGCGTGGCATTGGTGGTATATGCAGGAAGCGCTGGTCTCGTGCTGCCCAGCACATCTGGCTCGCAGAAAACAACCATCATGAACGCGATCGACCGCCTTGAATCCGGCGGCTCGACCGCTGGCGGCGCAGGTCTCGAGCTCGCCTATCGCACAGCGCGGGAGCACTTCATGCGCGAAGGCAACAACCGGGTGATCCTGGCAAGTGACGGCGACTTTAATGTCGGCCCAAGCAGCGATGCAGAAATGGAACGCCTGATTGAAACCAAACGAAAGGAAGGCACCTATCTGACCGTGCTTGGTTTCGGCACGGGGAACATTCAGGACGCGAAGATGGAAAAACTCGCCAAGGTCGGCAACGGCAACTATGCGTACATCGACAACATCGGCGAAGCGCGCAAAACGCTCATTCGCGAGATGGGCGCTACGCTGGTGACCGTGGCAAACGATGTCAAACTACAGGTTGAGTTCAATCCGTCAGTTGTTCGTGCCTACCGTCTGATCGGCTACGAAAACCGGCTGCTGCGCAACGAAGATTTTGCCGATGACCAAAAGGACGCCGGCGACATCGGGTCCGGACACACGGTCACCGCGCTGTACGAAGTGGTGCCGCACGGCGCAGCAACCAGCGCAAACATTCGTGAAGCGGACGGGTCGCGGTATGACACCACATCCACCGCTCGTACCGCTACTGCAGGCAGTGAACTCTTGTTCGTCAAGCTTCGCTACAAGAAGCCCGGTGCCTCAACGAGTGACCTGATCACACAACCCGTGCGTCTCGCCTCATCGGGCCAGAGCACGTCCGAAGATTTCCGCTTCGCGTCATCGGTTGCATCGTTCGGCATGCTTTTGCGCGGCTCGGAGCACATGGGCACCACCACCGCAGAGGACATCCTGCGTCTCGCACGCGGCGCCATGGGTGATGACGAGGGGCACTATCGCGCTGAGTTTGCGCAGCTTGTCGAACAATGGATACGCATCTCACGGCCCGTCGCCGAGCAGCGCTAAGCCGGTCTCCTCACGGAAACCCCGTCGCGCACGACCGCGGCGGGGCATGCGCCTACGGCTCGACGCGCGACAGGTCGGCATCAACGTCGAAGTCCCGATCATAGCTGCAAATGGCATCCAGCCCCTCGTGCATCACAACGGCGGCATGCAGCGCATCGCGTGCCATCAGCGACGCGTGTCTGTCCAGCAGCTCGCGTGCTCGATCGAGGATTTGCGAAGTGATCGGAAGAACGGTGGGAAAGACAGGAACGCGTCGGCAGACGGCACCGATTCGTGTTTCATGTCCCGCGGCGTGCTCACCGGAAGCGACATGGCGGCGAGCGCCGATACCGCCTCGACGCGTGCTTCGGTGCTGACCAATCCGTAGTGCACCGCGCATGCCTCGCGCACAAGCGCGCCGAGACTCGTCCCACGACGGGCCGCGAGTTCTGTCAGACGCTGATGAGTTTCGGGCGAGAACAGAATCGTTGTCTAGTATGGCGCTCAGAGGCTACACTTGCGCGGGACAGACCAGCGCAATACACTGAACGCGTTCACCGAATGGGTTCACTTTTTTCGGTTCCGCGCCCGGTCGTACATGCCAGCACGCCAACTCAGAAAAACCGAGACTCGTGCCCGCGTGCTCGATGCCGCCCGCGAGATCTTCGCGGAACGCGGATTCGACGGCACCACCATGAAGGCGGTCGCCGAACGCGCCGAGGTGGCGGTGGGCACATTGTTTGTGCACGTCGCGGACAAAGGGGCGCTGCTGCAGGAGGCGCTGCACGACGACTTGCAGCGCGTGCTCAAGCGAGCGCGCGCGAGTGCGCCGGCCAGCGGTCGAGACCGTCTGCTGCATCTCGCCAAACACTTGTACCGATACTACGCCAAACAGCCGGCGCTTTCGGCCGTTTTGGTGCAGCAAGCGCTGTTTGTGCCAACACCCCCTGACTCGCTGAGTACACAAACGCTGCAGGATTTTCTCGGAGACGTCGCCGAAACCATCGTGCGCGACGGCCTGCTGCGTGAAGGTGTCAGTGCGCTGGACGCAGCGACCGCGTTTTTCGGCTTGTACCTGACCGTGCTCCTGCACGGGCTGCGGAACGCGACAATGAAACCAGACGATATGGTGCACGAACTCGATCGGCTGCTGAGTGTCACCTTCCCTGCCAGCGCTGCCAGTGCGTCGCGCGTCAAGAGATCGCGAGCTTCCGAGCCCAACACGCGCTCAACGCGGAGGAACGCGCCATGAACCTGTCCGGACTGCCCATTCTCGTCGTTGGTGGCGGCATCGGTGGGCTCGCGATGACATCTGCCCTCTCGCGCGAGGGCGCGTTGGTCGACGTCCTGGAACGCGCACCGCGCTTTGAACCGCTGGGTGCGGGATTGGTCCTTGGCGCGAACGCGCAACGCGTGCTGGAGGTGCTGGGCGCGGCGCATCCACTACAAGCCTTTGGTCAGCCACTGCCGGTGATGCTGCTGCAGGATGCGCGCGGTGGTGAACTGCAGCGTATGGAAATGTCAGCGCTCGGTGCGGCGTTTGCACCGCCGTTGGCCGTGCATCGCGCGGATTTGCATCAGCTGCTGGTGCACGGCGTGGACGAATCGCGCGTGGTGTTTGGCGCCAGCATTGAGCGCGTCGAAATCCAACACGACGCGGTCATCGCGCACCGCACGGATGCACACCGCGCGGAATACGCGCTCGTCATCGGTGCAGACGGATTGCGCTCGCGTGTTCGCCACGTTGCCTTCCCGCACACCAAAGCGCGCGTTCGGTACGCGGGCTACACGTGTTGGCGCGCGGTCGTGCCCAATGTTTCCGGGATCACGGATGTGATCGAAATGTGGGGACGCGGCAAGCGGGTTGGTCTGGTGCCACTACGTGACGGTCGTCTGTATCTGTTTCTGACAGAAAATGCGCCTGCGGGTGGCCAGGACCCAACGAGTCACCGCAATGCGTGGGTGGCGCAGCGATTTACCGAGTTTGGAGGCGCGGCGCGACCCGTGCTCGATGCGCTGGCGAAGAGCCACGAGAACGTGCTGATGCGTCATGACATTGAGGACCTCTCATCGCAGGTGTGGGGACGCGATCGCGTGGCACTCATTGGAGACGCGAGTCACGCCACCACGCCCAATCTTGGACAGGGTGCGGCCATGGCGCTCGAAGATGTGCTGTCGCTGCTATTGTGTTTGCGCGAGGCATCAGGCATTGCCGACGCGATTGCACGCTACGAACGAGCGCGTTCTCAACGCGTCGCCGCAATTGTGCGCACGAGTCGTCAGCTCGGCGCGCTGGGGCAATGGTCGAGCGCTTTCGGCAGTGCGTTCGCACGCAGCATCATGCGTGCCACCCCTGATGCCGTCAGTATCAGCGCGATGCGTCGCATGCTCTCGCCAGGCATGGAGCTCGCAGCACGTGCCTGACCGAACGAGCACTCTTTGAAATCGATACACGTTGTTACCGGACGACCCAACCTGAACGGCGGCACTCGATTTACGTTGTGAGATGACTTCTCTTCTCTACTTTGCGTTCTTGCTGCTGCTGACGCCGAATGTCACGCCAGATTCCCTCGCCTCGCCAACGGCCACAACCCTGTTTCGGTGGGACGCCGTAGGCCACCGCGCGATGGCTGCGATGGCCTACGATCGACTCAGCCAACCCACCCGTGCACGCGTGAACGCATTGCTGCGCGAGCATCCAGACCTCGTGAGCCTCAGCGAAGGCCTTGACGCGCAAACGGCCGACGGCGTGCGGGAGATCTTTCTGCGCGCATCCGTATGGCCGGATCGCATTCGAAGCGATGCACGCTTCTATCGCGAGACCAGTCCAGAGGCGACGCCAACGCCGCTGCTCCCCGGATTTCCGACGATGGCACGACGGGAGGGTTGGCATTACCTCACGCGTTCGTTCTCGACAGACGGAACAACGACGATTCGGCTGACAGCGCCCAACGTCAGCACGGAAATGCCAAAGATGGCCGACGCGTTAGCGGACAAGGCGATTCCCGCCAGCGTGCGCGCATATCACCTCGGCTGGATCATTCACATCGTCGGCGATTTACATCAGCCTGTGCACGGCACGTCGCGCTCAACGGTAGCGTCACCTGATGGAGACGCCGGTGCGAATCGCGTGTGGGCGAAAATTCCCGGCAGTGATCGCGATTCAACCAACTTGCATGCCGTGTGGGACGGCATGGTCGGTCGTGTGTCTCGCGATCTTCCGCTTGACTCCGTGGCGACCTTGATCGCCGCCGCGTTGCCGCTGGCCGCGACGCCCGGCGACGATCTCATCATCCCCGACGGCGCGGCCCTCGCGGCCACGGTGCAGTCGTGGGCTGACGAGAGTGCAACGCTTGCCCGATACGTGGTGTACGAGTTGCCCGCTCGCAATGGCAACGCACCACCCGTACTCTCGGAAGGCTATCTGAGCAGAGGCGAAGTGATTGCCAGACACCGCCTGGCACTCGCGGCGCATCGATTGGTCGCGCTGCTCGAGGCTCGGCTCGGTGACAACTAGTCACCGCGGTGCGACTGCCGCAGACGATCCAAGCGCGCTGCCTGAGTCACCGGCCATGGCCGACAAGAACTCCTGACTCCAGGCGTCTACATCGGATTGTTCAACGATTGCCGCGAGTCGCCGCACGTGCAGCGCCCGCGCACCCTCAGGCAGCACCAGTGCATCATGAAGATGGCGCGCCATGCCTTCCACGTCGTAGGGATTGGTCAGCAGCGCGCCATGCATTTCCACCGCAGCACCCGCAAACTCGGAAAGCACCAGCACACCATTGCCCTCTGTGGTATGCTGTGCCACGATGAACTCTTTGGCAACCAGATTCAGACCGTCGCGCAGTGGTGTGATCCAGGCAACGTCAGCCGCTGCGCTGTAGGCGATGACGTCTTCGAACGGCAGTGAACGGAACAGGTAGTGCACGGGCGTCCAATCGAGCGTACAAAATCGGCCATTGATACGGCCGACTACTTGATCGACCGCTTCACGCACTTCCTCGTACACTTCCATGCCCGGTGCTGGCGGCGTCGTCACCATGAGCAGCGTAACCTGCTCACGGAGCTCGTGATGCGCGTCAAGCATGCGCTCAAACGCCTCCAGCTTTTGCAACGGACCCTTCACGTAGTCAAGTCGTTCCACTGAGAGCACAAGCTTCGTGTGCCGGAAGCGATCACGAATGGCTTTGATCTGCTCAAGCCGCTGTGCATCCGCGAGAATACGCCGGATGGCCCGCACGTTCACACCAACGGGATGCGCACCGAGTCGAATGGTACGATCGCCACTTCGCACCAGTGACGGCATGCGCGGAATCGCGAGTGCGCCACCGTGTACACGGAATCGTGGCGCGCAGTGCATGGTTTCCAGCACTTCGGTGGGCGAATGCGATCGCAGTACATCGAGGAAGTTTGCGGCGTACCGCGGAATGTGAAATCCGATGTAGTCGCACTGCGCCAGCGAACCGACAATCTGTCCCGCCCACGGAATCACATTGAACACATCGGCGGGTGGAAACGCGGTGTGGTGAAAGAAGCCAATGCGGACATCCGGGCGCAGCTGCCGCAGATACGCCGGCACCATCCACAGGTTGTAGTCGTGGATCCAGACTAACGCACCGTAGTCAGCTTCGGCCGCCGCCGTCTCCGCGAACTTGCGATTGATCTCCAGAAAGTGCAGCCAGTCGGCTTCCACGAATCGTGCGCGATCTACAAACGAAAAGATCACCGGCCAGAACGCTTCCTTTGAAAACTTCTTATAGAAGCGCTGCACGTCGTCGGCAGTGAGCGGTACCTTGGCAGCAACGAGATTCGCAAAACGATCTTCATCGACCAGATCGTGCGATGTCGCGCCGGAGCCGTCGTGATGCGCGGTCCAGGCAACCCACGAGCCGTGCCTTCCCTCTTCGAAGCAGCCGAGCAACGTGGGCACGATTCCGTTGGGACTGGTATGGCGTTGTCGCGAGACAACACCGTCCTTCCCCGTTTCCTCGTACGGTAGTCGATGGTACACCACCACCAACTGCGCGTCGCCCGCAGGACTATCGACCTGTGGTGCGATGTTCAGTCCGATCTGCTCAATTGCCTCAAGAATTCCACCCGCGCCAGGCGACGATGCAATGTGCACCCGTTCGCGATGGCGTGTGGCGTTGACCAGCAGCGGTTCTGCCTGCCCTACCACGACGCCGCGATAGCCGGTTTCATACAACGACAGGTCGTTCATAGTGTCGCCGGCAACAAGCACATCGCCCGCATCCACGCCGAGTTGTGCCACAAGTCGCGTGAGCGTATCACCTTTGGACACACCGCGTGGCAGCACATCCAGATAGCGCTCGGCACTCAGCAATACATCAACATCCAGATGCGCGAGCCGTTCGCGAATCGCATCAACGTGTGTCACATCATCGAGAAAGAACGAACAGCGGCGCTCTTGCGGCACTCGCTGTCGCACGAGCCCGGGAAAGTTTGCCAGCGATTGCAAAATGGGCTCGGTGCCCACCCAACGCTCACTGAGTTCCCACTGCAGTGGCGTGACGGGCGTTCGTCCATCGCCGTGCAACACGGTGGCGCCTACATCGGCAATGATGAACTCAGGATCGGGTACCAGCGGATCAGCCAGCAGAGGCAGCACGGATTCGGCGCCACGTCCGGTTACAAAAACCAGACGGATCTGCGGAGTTGCACGGATCGTGCGATACAGCGTCAAACGGTCAGCCTGTCGGCCGCCGAGAAATGTCCCATCGAGATCGGTCGCGAGTAGCAAGATGACTACGGCCCTCGGTAAAAAGTGTGAAAGGGCGCGCACGCCCCCAACTTTTTAACGTAGAACGTCTCGCCTGTGACACAACCGCTCTTTCGCGCGTGCAGAGGAGAACTCGTGCCGGATAGACGACGAGTTCACATCATTTCACGTCGTTCGGTGGCAAACAACACAAACGAATCGGCGGCGCGCGTTACGCGTTCGTGACAGGTCGGAGCACCGCTTTCGCTACGCAAAGTCGTCGCACCAACCGACACTCGCACTCTACCGGCGTCCGCCTTTGCTTCGATCTCATTCAGGAATCAGGATCTTCGTGGCCGTTCGTACACCTATGTCGGCGATCAACGCGCTCCACGGCCATCTCGCCGATGCGCGCGCGGAGCAATCCGTCGCGTGGCTCCTTACTCGCAAGCTGTTGCGCGCTCACTATCAGCCCATCGTGAGGCTCAAGGACGGCGACGTGATGGGCCATGAGAGTCTGATTCGTGGTCCCGAAGGAAGTCCGTTTCGCTCGTCCGACGCAATATTCAAGCAAGCGCGTCGTGAGCAACTGTTGCTGCGACTCGAGCGCGACTGTCTCACCGAAGGACTACGCGGATGGGTGGGTGTGGCACGCGGGACGCGACTCTTCCTGAATCTGAGCGCGCACACGATTGTGCAGATGGGTGATCGCGCAACACTCGTGAGCATTCTTCAGTCGCTGCATGCAATCGCCGTCGTTCCGTCCTCGCTCGTCATCGAGATCACCGAACATGAGCACGTCGCCGATCTTCCGCGATTGATCGAGGTGGCGGCCTGGATGCGCGCCGAAGGTTTTCGATTTGCGCTGGACGACTTCGGTGATGGTCGATCCAGCTTGCGCCTATGGGCGGAACTTCGCCCCGAGTTTGTGAAGATTGACAAATACTTTGTGCACGATTTGCCACAGCAGGCGGTGAAGGTGCAGACACTCCGCGGCATCATGCGGTTCGCGGAGTCATTTGGCACAGAGCTGATTGCCGAAGGCATTGAGACGGCCGGCGAACTGCAGGTATTGCGCGACCTCGGCATCGCACTGGGTCAGGGGTATTTCCTGGGCCGGCCGCAGGAGCTGCCGGCCATCGCCGTGCTTCCGGACGCCGGCGCTGTAATCGCAAACTCCGAAATCGCAGTGCTACCGGAGCTCACGCGCGCCGCCGCATCCGACTTCACGGTGGCGCGACTTGCCGTACCGTCGCCTGCTATTCCACCCGACGCCGCCGTTGATGATGTCGCGAAGCTCTTCTCGACGGACGCGTCGTTGCGTGCGGTGGTCGTAGTGGAGAACGACCGTCCGATTGGCATGTTGAACAGACAGTCGTTTACTGATCAGTACGCGAAACCATTCTTTCGAGAACTGTACGGTCGCAAGTCGTGTCTGCAGTTTGCGAACACCACGCCGGTGGTTCTTGATTGCCACACCGGTCTCGACGCCATGGCAGCGGTGCTCACCTCGTCGGATCAGCGTTACCTGACCGAAGGCTTCGTGGTTACCGACAACGGGCGATACATGGGCCTTGGCACCGGAGAACAGCTCGTGCGTGTGGTAACGGAGGCACGCATTGAAGCCGCGCGACACGCGAATCCACTCACCTTCTTGCCGGGAAACATTCCAATTACCGAACACATCGCGCGTTTGCTGCGAAGCGGTGGTTCTTTTGTTGCCTGCTATTGTGACCTGAACGATTTCAAGCCGTTCAATGACCACTACGGCTACTGGCGTGGCGATGAGATGATCCGCCTCGTCGCGCGAACACTGGTATCACAGTGCGATCCTCGGCGCGATTTTGTGGGGCACGTTGGCGGTGATGATTTTGTGGTGCTGTTCCAGAGTGATGATTGGCACGCACGCTGCACGCGGATTGTGGCGACATTCAATGCGGGCTCGGAACGACTGTACGACGAACACGCAGTGGAACGCGGCGGCATTGACTCAGAAGATCGTCACGGTGTGGCGCGGTTTTTCCCGTTCACGACGCTCTCGATCGGAGCGGTGCCCATCTCACCACGGGATTTTGCACACGCGGAAGATGTTGCGTCTGCCGCCGCGTCCGCCAAACATCGCGCGAAAACGTCGCTGACGGGTCTGGCGATTGAAACCGCGCCTACCGCGAGGCAGGATCTCGACTCGTCACGGGACATATTTCCCGCGATCTAATCCGTTACGCGTGCTGCTGCTGGCGCAGTGCCTGCGTGATCTCGCGCATGGCCGCCGCAGGATCCGCGGCCCCCGTGACCGCGCGCCCGAGAATCAACCAACTCGCCCCGGCTTCTGCCGCGGCAACTGGCGTCATCACGCGCTGCTGATCGTGCGCTGCGCCGCCGGCGAGCCTGAGTCCGGGCACCAGATAGCCGAGCGCGGAACCGTACGCGGCGGTGAGCGCGCCAAGCTCGTGGCCGCTGCACACCACTCCGGCGGCTCCGCCTTCACGCGCGATGCCAGCGAGGCGCACCACCTCGGTCGTCACATCAACTTCGGAGCGCCCCCACGTTCGCGCCACGGTCGCGGCATCGAGCGACGTGAGCAGTGTGACCGCAATGATTTCACACTCGCCGCCGCCCTCGCGCGCGCCTTCGACCGCGGCCTGCACCATCGCCGCGCCGCCACCAGCGTGCACGGTGAGCAACGAGGCACCATGACGTGACACACTGCGCGCTGCACCACGCACTGTGTTGGGAATGTCGTGCAGCTTGAGATCCACAAAGACGCGCTTGCCCTGCTCGCGCAGCCACGTCACAATGGACGGTCCTTCGGCGGCGTACAGCTCCAGACCCACCTTGTAAAAATCACACGCGCTACCCAGCTGCGTGACCAGCGCGCGTGCCGAATGCGTATCCGGCACATCCAGCGCGACGATCGGGATCACCACACGCGCGCTCATGACGGCCACCTGAGCGAACCACGCACGCTCGAGAGATCCGACACGTTGTGCCTGCGGCACCATGAGGCGAGATCACGCACAATGCGCTCCGGTGCGCGTGGATCGCGCAGCATCGCGGTACCAACACCAACCAGCGACGCACCCGCCAAGATGTACTGCAACGCGTCATCTGCTGTGGACACACCACCCAAACCACAGAGCGGAACGCCGGGCAACGCTTGCGATACGCGCCATGTCGCGAGCACACCAATGGGCAACAGCGCCGGTCCGCTCACGCCGCCGCTGCCGAATCCCAGACGCGGTTTGCGAGCATCGGTATCAATCACAAGGCCAGGCATGGTGTTGATTAAGGTGATTGCATCCGCACCGGCGTCCACCGCCGTTTTTGCCGCCGCAACAAGCCCCGTCCCCAGCGCCGGCGACAGCTTCACAAAGAGCGGGCGCTTCGTGGCGGCACGCGCACTCGACACTACCTCGGCCAGCGCACTTGGATCGGCGCCAAACTCGATACCACCCGCCTTGGTGTTCGGACAACTCACGTTCAGTTCGTAGGCACTGTGGCCTGGCGCGTCATCGAGGTGCGCGATCACTTCCGCAAACTCAGGAATGGAAAAGCCGATAACATTCACTAGCACGCGCGTGTTGGCGTGTTCACGCGTCATGTAGCCGAGATGTTCGCGCTTGACCGCTTCCATGCCGGGGTTCGCGAGTCCCACCGCGTTGATCATGCCACCCGCGAACTCTCCGACCCGCAGCGGCGCGGCGCCATGACGCGGTGCCACACTCACCGCTTTGCTCGACACACCACCGATCGCATCCAGGTCAACCACTTCAGCGAGTTCGTATCCGTACCCGGCGGTGCCCGATGCCAGCACAATCGGATTTCGAAACGAGAGCCCCGCGGCATGCACACCAAGCGGCAACTGGCGCGGCATTGCGGTGACCGTAGGCTGCGTAGTGTCAGGAGACGCGGTAGAGAGAGCCACTCGAATCAGTGATGAGGCCGTGGGGATCGTGGTTATCCCAGAAATCTAGCGAAATTACCGGCCATTCGGGGCACGCGTGGTGTCAGAACGAGCGGCGGAGCGCCGCAGGCGAAGCGCTTCGTCGAGCCCACGTACGGCCAAGCGCCAGCGCGATTCGAGCAACGCATCGGCCGCCCGCTGATCGGCCGACTCATTCACGCCTTCGCCCCGCACAAGCGACGCCATGGACGACGCGCTATACCGAGTCAGCAATCGTGCCTTGATCGCGTCGGCCGAGTCGGGCGTCAGCACGTGCGCCGCGTAGAGCGCGCGCGGTGTCAGCGGCGCGTCGGGCCAACGCATCTCGAGTTCGCGCCACACCGTGAGCGCCAGTCGCCGCGACGACAGACTGTCGCGCGCCACCTCACCCGCCAGATACCACGCCGCACCCGATGGATCATCGGTGTCGTACAAACTCAGGAACAAGACACTCGCCGCTTCGATGCGGTCGTACACAGCACTGCCGCGTGCTTCAACCGGTGCGGTGTCGAGCAGCGCCCGTAATGCCGACACAGAATCCGCGCGCATGACCGCCATCTGCGTGAGCCGCGCGGATGCCTCTCGCACCGTGATGCTGTCGGCAAGCGCGCGACTCAGGACGCGGCTGTAGTGCGAGCGCGCCGTGGTCGAATCTCCCGCGAGCGCCGCCGCGTCGCCTGCCAACAGCTGCACACGCGCCCGAACGGCACGCGGTGCCTGACTGGCGGCGTACGCATCCGCAACGCGCGAAACGAGCGAGTACTGCTGCTGCACCGACGCGTCACGCAACAAGGCGTCGAGCATGGGATGCACGTCACCAACCGTGGCCCGCGCAACCAACAGCGCATCGGCGCGCGGCCAGTCGCGTTGTGACACCGCGAACGCAGCGCGTTCCCACGGCGCATCGCGTTCACTCAGGTCGCGCAACAGCTGATCCGCAAGTGTCGCGTCGTTCATGGCCAGCGCAATGCGCGCACGCCAGCGACGGACCGCGCGCCGAAGCTCCTGACGTTCGGTGGTTGCTGTGGCCGCGCTGTCAGCCTGGGTGAGCGCAATGTCCACCGCTTCAAGTCGCGTGGCGGCCGCCGCATACTCGGCGTTCTGCACGTGACACACGGCGAAGGCCAGACTGGCGCGCGCCCGATCATCAAGTGACAGACTGTCGAGCGCCAGCAGCGCACTCAACCGGTCGGTTGCCGTGCTGCACGCCCCCGTTTGCGCCGAGGCCTGGCCGGCGAGCAACAACGCCTCGGACCGGAACGGAGAATCCGCATGTCGCCGCAATACGTACTCGGCCGCTTCCGCCGCGCGTGCGTAGTGCACGGACGCGCTATCGATCAATCCGCGCTGCGCGAGCGCGTCAGCGCGACGCATAGCCTGTCGCGCGTTGTACATGCCGTTGTAATACGCACAGCCGCTGCTCAGCAGCATCACCCCGACGGCGACGCACCGTGCGACGCGCCGAGGTGCGTACACCATCACGGCTCGCCCATCACTTTGCGTTCGTATTGCGCGAGATACGCGACACACGCGTCGGCAATGGCTTCGGCTAGTTCCTTCTGTCCGGCCTCCGACAGCATCCAACGCGCTTCGGCCGGGTTTGAACCGAATCCAAGCTCCACCAGCATGGACGGCATAAACGAGTGCACGAGCACACTGAATGGCGCCTGCTTCACACCACGACTCGGTCCCGGATGCACCGACTTGAGGTGATCCTGCGTGAGTGTGGCCAGCATGAGTGATTCGCGCAGATGTTCGTTCTGCGCCATGTCACGCAGAATGAAGCCGAGCGGATCGGAACGCGATGTTTCTTCGGTCGTTTCAAACTTGACCGCTTCGTTCTCCATTTCCGCCACGCGCGCGTCATCCGCCGTTTTTGCTTCGGCCAGAAAATAGGTTTCGAAGCCGCGCGTTGCCGTGGGGTTTTTCCAGTTCGGATTGGCCGCGTTCACGTGCACCGACACGAACAGATCGCCTTTGGCGCGATTGGCAATCGGGCCACGATCCCGCAATGCGATGAGTGTGTCTTTGGTACGCGTCATCACAACAGTCACGCCGCGCGCCTGCAGAGCCTCGCGCAGTTTGAGCGACACGGCGAGGGCCACGGTTTTTTCGGCGACTCGCGTGGTGCCCGTGTTCAGTGTCGTGCCTGGGTCGCGTCCACCATGTCCTGCATCGACCACCACGAGCCGACTGCGCGCCGGCGCTCGGGCGGGCGCCGAAAGCGGCGGCGGTGTCACGGCTGTGGCCTGCACGGGCGGGGGAACGGAGCGAGCCGGCGGATCCTCAGACTCCTTGGCCACCACGGCGCGTCGTGTGACGGGCGCAAAACGCCGCAGCTCGATGCGCTGGGTGTCAAAGAGCAGCCCGCCCATGGCACGCGGCAGCACGTCAGCGGCGAGCGCGTACGGCACGAACACCCGACCCGCCGTGGCGTACGGAGACGAGGGCATTGGCCACACGTCGTCGCCGTTCTGGGCGAAGGGCGAGAGCACGGTAAGCGTGAGCCCCGTTTCCCCAATATTCAGACGCCAGCGACCGCTCGTGTCACGGGCGAACGTGCCGCCCAAGGCCTCGGCGAGCAGGTCGGCACGCATGGCCGACCCACCCTCTGGGTGCGCGACCACGGGCACGGAGCGCACGCGATCGCCCACCTTCACAACCAGTGGCGGCGGCGAGGCAGCAGCGATCTGACAGGCACAGAGGAGCGAGAGCAACACGAGTTCAGCGGACGACGAAGGACAAAAGACGGGCGCGACGCGACCTAGCGAGTGCGGAGCGCACGGGCAATCTCGCGGTCCGCGTCTTTGCGCTTGATATCCTCGCGCTTGTCATGGGCCTTTTTCCCTCGACCCAGCCCGAGCAGCACTTTGACGCGACCGCGAACGAAGTACATCTCCAGCGGAATCAGAGTGAGTCCCTGCCGCTCGAGCGAACCGTATAAACGACGGATTTCCCGCCGGTGGAGCAACAGTTTTCGCGACCGGGTGGGGTCGTGATTGAACTGGTTCCCCTGCCCGTAGGTCCCGATGTTGAGGTTCAGAATGAAGACCTCGCCCTCCACCGTGATGCCGTAGGCGTCCGTGAGGTTGGCACGGCCTTCACGCAGGGATTTGACCTCGGTGCCTTTCAGCACGAGGCCCGCCTCCCACGTCTCCGTAATCTCGTAGTCGTGACGGGCGCGCTTGTTCCGCGCGATCAGCTTTCTCGGTTCGTCCGAATCATCAGGTTTGGCCATGCGATTGTGAAGCTAAGACGGTTCAGGCACGCGGCACAACAGTTTGCGCCGCGCGACACGTTGACTTGGGGATATCCCTCCCCCTATACTCACGATTCGCGCAAAGTTCGTGGGTTGCGCACGCCGGAGTGGTGGAATTGGTAGACGCGCTGCGTTCAGGGCGCAGTGGGCGCAAGCCCGTGCCGGTTCGAGTCCGGCCTTCGGCACCTGTGAGGAGTTGATGACTGAGTACACAAAGCGGCGGACACCCTCGGGTGCTCCGCCGCTTTGTCGTTCGTGTACACCACGCGCGATCAGCCGTGTCCGGTCTTCTCGCGGAACCACGCGGACGGGGTTCTGTCCTCAGGCAGCGAGGCCGCCCCGTACACCGAGCGCAGCGCGTCATTCGCGGCGTGGCGGAACGCCGTGACGATGCCAACCGCTCGCTCCAACTGCTCGGCGCTTGGCTCCATCACGCCGCAGCGCCGCAGCAACACGCGCGCAATGCGCCCGAGCGGCGGTTCAGCACGACCGCGAGCGGCAAGCGCATCGGCGTAGTCGCGCCAGTGTTCACTCCACGCCCCGGTCAGCTCTCGTTGCGAGCGCGCTTCCTTCGCGACCACAGCGTCAAGCGCGTGCGACACGTCTGCAGCGGTCTGATCATCAAGCGCATCCCGCTCGGCCACAATCAAACCGATCGCACGCTGCGCGTACGCCAGTTCGATACGCGCGAGTGCTTCCGATTTTCCGCCGGCATTCGCCAACAGTTTCACATCGTCTGCTGACGCCGACTTCAGCAGCGCGGCCACATAGCGTTCGGCCAACCCCTGTCGACGCTTCTTTTCCTGCATGGAGGCCAACAATCCTCGCATACGAATCAGCCCTGCAATACGGGCAGCGCTACACCCGTGCCGGGTCGTACGCCAACGGATGAGAGGCCAACGCGCGCCCGAATTGTCGCCTCGTGCGCGATCAGGTCGGAGAGCTTCACGCCTTCAAGCACTTCGTCAATGCGCTGTTGCAATAACAGCCACACCGGGCGAATGCTGCACGCGCTCGCATCGGAGCATCGTTCGCTATCCACGGGATGCGACACGCAGTGCAGATCAAACGTGGACAGCTCCGACGCCTGAATCACATCACGCACGGTGATTTCTGCGGCCGGCCGTGCAAGCTGATATCCGCCGCGCGCACCACGTGTGCTGCGCACGATTTCTGCGCGACGAAGTCGCAGCAGTATCTGTTCGACGTAGTCGCCCGAGAGCCGTTCGTTGGCCGCGATTTCGCGGCCCGTGACAGGCCCTTCATCCTGACGGCGCGCCAGATGCAGCGCGCAAATCAGCCCATACTCCGCCCACGTCGTAATACGCATATATCAGTCTACCGGAATCGCGCCCTGCATGGCAAGCATTCGTGGTGCCTGCTACCCTGCACACGCCACGTCGTGCCCGGCGGCGGCGGCAGCAAACGGCTCAGGACGCTTCGCCGGGAACACCGATTTCCGTGAGACGCCGCAGATCGAGTACGCGATCGATCTCTTCCGGCGGCAGCACCTGCTCGCGGTGCACCAGTTCGCGGATCAGGACCTCTTCCTTGACCGACTGCTTGCTGAGTTCGGCCGCCCTGGCGTAACCAATACGGGGAGCCAGCGCCGTTGCCAGCGCCGCCGAACGCTCGAGCCAGTACGCGCACATTTCCCGGTTCGCTTCGATCCCGCGCACGCATCTCTCGTCGAGTACACGCACAGCGTTCGTGAGAATCTCCATGGACTGGAAAATGTTGTGCGCAATGACTGGCATCATCACGTTCAACTCGAGCTGGCCGTGCTCGGCGGCCATGCTGACGCACGAATCGTTGCCCACCACCTGGAAACACACCTGGTTCACCATTTCCGGGATCGACGGGTTGATCTTTCCGGGCATGATCGACGAGCCAGGTTGCACGGCGGGCAGACGAATCTCATCAAGTCCGGTGCGCGGCCCGCTCACCATCAGGCGCAAGTCCGACACAATTTTGCTGAGATCCAGCGCGAACACGCGCAACGTGGCGCTGAACGCAGCAGCATCACCGAGGCTCTGCATGAGCTGAATACGGTCGCTGCCCGCTCGCAGTTCGAGCGACATCGCGTTGGAGAGCTCCGCGACCATGGCCGACGGATATGAAGGCTCCACGTTCACGCCCGTGCCCACAGCGCTTCCACCGATACCGAGATCGCGCAAATAGTCTGCCGCCTGATGCACACGCGCGAGATTGCGCTCAAGCGTTCGCGCATAGGCCGTGAACTCCTGACCCAGACGAATGGGCATGGCGTCCTGCAAATGCGTGCGTCCGCTTTTGAGTACATCGTCAAACTCGATGCCCTTTTCCGCCAGTGTCGCAATCAACGCCGACACCGCACGATCAAACGGGCGCAACATGTCGAGTGCACCGAGACGGATCGCGGTGGGGATCACGTCGTTGGTGGATTGCGCCATGTTGACGTGATCATTCGGATGCACCGGAGCATAGGTACCACGCGCCGATCCGAGCAACTCGTTCGCACGATTCGCGAGCACTTCGTTCGCGTTCATGTTGTGCGATGTACCAGCACCCGCCTGGTACGGATCCACAATGAAGTGCTCGCGATGCTGACCCGCCAGCACTTCGTCAGCGGCGGAGACGATCGCGTTCGCGAGGGACTCGTCGAGCCTGCCGGACGCGTTGTGCGCGAGCGCCGCCGCACGTTTGATGTGCACGACGGCGGTGACGAACGCAGGCAGCGGAGCAAGTCCGCTGATAGGAAAATTTTGCGCGGCGCGAAGTGTCTGCACTCCGTAGAGTGCCGCTGTCGGCACGGGCAACTCGCCGAGCGGATCCTTCTCGATGCGTGTGCTCATGCCGTTCCGTGAAGACAGGAAATCCTTATGCCGAACGCGCCGTGGCGCGACGCGTTCTCGGCGTGGGCATCTGGTGCGCGAACTTAGTTGGCGAGAACAACCGTGGTGTCGATCGTTGACACGATGTAAAGCGTGGAGCGCGGATCTACTTCCACCGTGTTCGTACGCCAGCGCAACACATTCACACTACGGAACGACGGGTTGGACGTGTACCACTCAGTGAGCAGACCGCCCGGAATCGTGTATGATCCGTTGTCGCGCACAAGGCAGAGCACCTGCAGGTTTGCCGCTGTGGTCGAAGCCGCTGAGGCGTAGCGCATCGAGATGATGATGCCCGAACGAGCATCTCCATTCTGCTGCCACGAAATCGGATAATCCTCGCCGATCGCGGTCGGCGTGAGAGGACCGAGGCGGACCGCCTCAGCAAGCCGCAGCGAAATCTGTGATCCCGGAAATCCACCGGCAGCGCCCGGCAACGTGACCCGCAGCGTATCTCCCGCAGCGTAGATAAACTCGCCTGGCGGCGGCATGGTATAAATCCGAGGCGCGTTGGGTGCTTCGGTCATCGTCAAATTCTGCCCGCCAACACGCAGCGCAAGCTCCTCTCCGGCCACCAACGTTCCTGGCACGAGCTGCTCCGGTGCCAGTGGGAACTGCCCACACTGATCAGTCTGCGACGCGCTGTTTGGCAGTGTGCTCGGCGACCCCGTGAAAAAGATCGCCGTGGGCAACGCGCGATACGGGCCGGCGCCGCCGCTCGAGGCGCGAATCGAAATGGAGCCAAACCGATTGTTCGCGTCCGGATCCGAAACGTCAATGCAGGCGGACACGCCCAGCGCCAGCGTGACCATGGCGACAGCATGCAGGCGACGCGCGACGCGCGAGATGACAGGCGATGATAGCATGAAAGGGAAGGCAGAGGAGTGGTACAGTCGATCGACAGCAATTGGCGATACTACCCGCCAGCACGCGTCAGGAGCCAATCGGGCGCGCGAGGCCAGACAAAAACGGGTTCGAGCTTAGCTCACGGGCAATACTGGTGGCCGGTCCGTGCCCGGGATACACGATCGTCGCAGGCTCAAGCGTTGACAGTCGCTGCAGCGACGAACGCATCGCGCTCGGATCGCACAGCGGCAGGTCGGTGCGGCCGATCGAACCCGCAAACAGCACGTCACCACTGAACATTACCCCGTGTCCCAGAAATGCGACGTGGCCCGGCGCGTGGCCAGGCAGGTGCAAGACATCAAATCGGCACGCTCCCACCTGCACCGCAAGCCCTTCGCCAAGCTCCAGCGCGGGTACCGGCAGCGGATCAATGCGCATGCCGTACGTGAGTCCGATCTGCGGCGCGCGATCGTACAACGGCCGATCGAACGGGTGGAGCGCCACGGGGACGTTAAACTCTTTGGCCAGCGGTGCCACCGCGCCAACGTGATCCACGTGCGCGTGCGTTAGCCAGATCGCCGTTAAGCGGGCGCCGGACGCGCGCACTGCTGCAGCCAGACGCGGCGCTTCGTCACCGGGGTCGACCAGCACCGCTTCACCCGCCTGCTCATCCACCACGAGATAGCAGTTTTCCTGCAAAGGGCCCACGGTGAAGGCGTCAATCCTCACGCCGGAATTCCTTCGGCGTGCGCGCTGGCAGTTGTCGCATCAGACGTGGGCTCAGCGTGGTGCGCGAGCCAACGTTCCGCTTCGAGTGCCGCCATGCAACCCGTACCGGCCGCGGTCACGGCCTGCCGGTAGTAACTGTCCATCACGTCACCAGCGGCAAACACGCCTTCCACGCTCGTTGTGGTACGCCATCCGTCGGGCGTGACGATGTAACCGTTGTCATGCAGCGCCAACTGACCACCGAGAAACGCGGTGTTCGGCGTGTGACCGATGGCGACGAACATGCCGCCGCAAGCGATCTCGCGATGCTCGCCGGTGACCAGAGCTTCTATGCGCACGCCCGTGATGAAATCATCGCCGAGCACTTCGACAACCTGTGCATTCCATTCCACGCGCACTTTCGGATCCCGCAGTACACGATCCGCCATCACCTTGCTGGCGCGGAACGAATCGCGGCGATGCACGATCACCACTTCGCTGGCAAACTTGGTGAGATAGAGCGCTTCTTCCATGGCCGAATCACCTCCGCCAACGACGACGAGTCGCTGATTGCGGAACGCGGGCAGCGCACCGTCGCATACCGCGCACGACGAGACGCCGCCACCTGTACGCGCAAGTCGCTCTTCCGACGACAGTCCCAGCCAGTTTGCGCGTGCACCCGTGGACACGATCACCGCACTCGCGAGCACACGATTGCCGCCGCTCGTAGTGAGCACAAACGGACGCTGCGAAAAATCCACGGCCTCGATGTTCTCGGTGACCACCCGCGTGCCAAACCGCTCCGCCTGGAGCTTCATGCGCTCCATCAGTTCGGTGCCGCCCAGCGCTTCCGGAAAGCCCGGGAAGTTTTCAATGTCGGTGGTGAACATGAGCTGACCGCCAGGCACCATCTCACGGGAGATTTCACCCTCGTAGACCACCGGATCGAGATTGGCGCGCGATGCATAGACCGCAGCCGTCCACGCGGCAGGACCACTGCCAATGATGACGAGCGTTTCACGAAGTTCAGACATATGACCGTTTGGTAAGAAGCGTTGCGTGTGTGAGCTACGAAACCCGCAGCACGCCGAGCGCACCGTGACAGTGTGAGACCGTTCCCACGAGCACGCGAGCTGGCCCGCGTGCAGCAGCCTCCGCCACGACCCGATCGGCCGCGACGATGGCTTCGGCGTCGATCATGCCAACGCCCCAGGTTCGGTGCAAGCAATGAAAGATAATCGGGCCGTCGAGCGGGTGGCCGGACTCGCGTTCGCCGTCCACATATGCAGCAAGTGCCGGCGGCATGCTCCAGTTCCGTTCCCCTCGCGTCGCCGGGCAACGGGCGGGTTCAATACAGTTCACCGGGCACATCCAGTCCGCAAAGCTCACGTAGTGCCGACCATCGGGCGCGGCGCGCTGCCACGGCATCTGCGGCGCAACGCGAAGCGGCTCCACCGAGATCTCGCGGTCTGGCGTGCGTTCCCGAGCGCGCTCGAGCAGCCAGTCAAACAACAAGTGAGGCATGAGTGGCGACGGCACGATCGCATCGGCCGCGCGCGAGTCGGGAACGTCGGCGGCCAACCATTCCGCGAGCCACGGCGCCCACTCCGTCTGCACAAATCGCAGCGGCAGCGCACTGTATTCGCCGGCATGGAGTCGCTCGGCCACCAGACAACGGTCATCCCGATCAAGTACGGTCACTTCACTCGCGCGTAACGCTCCGTGTGCCGCCGCGCGCGCAAGTTGCTGTGCGTACCAGCTGCCGTAGCACCCACCGCCGATGACCACGATCTGTCGAAACACGAGTGCCTCGCGTGGCTTTCTTGTCAGGGTGTGCAGATCGTTCACCATTACCGCGCAACGCCTCGACCGCCATCGACCGGTACGATCGCTCCGGTCACGTACGGTGCGTCGATCAACCAGCACACGGCGTTCGCCACATCACTCGCGTGACCAGCACGTCCCAGCGGAACACCCCGTAGAAACTTTGCTTCCTGTTCCGAAGAAAACTCTTCCGGCGCGCTTACCAAACCCGGAGCAACCGCATTCACGCGAATACGTGGCGCAAGCGCGCGTGCGAGCGTGCGCGTGATGTGCACGAGCGACGCCTTGGCCGCTGCGTGAGCGACCATGTCAGGCATTGTTTCAAAGGCCAGATGATCGGCGATGTTTACGATCACACCACCATCGTGCATGACACGAGCGGCCGCCTGCGCCGCAAAGAACGGCGCGCGCGTATTTACCGAAAACGCAGCATCCCACTGCGACGGTGTGATCGTCAGAATGTCGGCCTGCACGAACGAGGCTGCCGAGTTCACCAGCACATCGAGTCGACCAAAGCACGCAGCCGCATCGTGTACCACGCGTGCTGGTGTGTTGGCGTCGCTCAGGTCACCCTGCACCACCGCGATCTCTGCGCCATGCTGCCTGAGCTCTTCGGCGAGTGCTTCCGCCTGCACCGCAGACGACGACGCGTGAATCACTACCGCATCGCCACGCGCAGCGCACGCGCGAACAATGGCCGCGCCAACACGCCGAGCCCCGCCCGTCACAAGCGTGACGCGCGCGGCCCCGCTCATCCCCCGCGCTCCGCAATCGCCGTGTCCTGCCTGGCGAGCCAGAGATAGGGCACCAACTGTCCGCCGAGCTGTCGCGGTCCTTCCGCCGATCCGTGCCAATCCGATCCGCCGCTTGGCAACAAACCAACCTTTTCAGCGCGATCATAAATCCGCTCGGCCAACGCCTGCGGGTGACTGGGATGCAACACTTCAACCGCGTCCAAGCCGATTGCGTGCAAGCGCGCCAGCCTCGCTTCCGTCGCGAGGTCGCCAGGATGAGCCCACACCGCGATGCCACCGGCGCGATGCACGAGCGCGACCGCATCGGTGACCGTGAGCTTGCCTTTCTCCACGTACGCGGGCTTTCCCCAGCCGAGCCATTTGTCGAACGCTTCGCGGAAATCACGCACCCAACCGCCGGCCACTAACGCGCGCGCCAGATGTGGACGACCAACAGCGCCAACATCTGCGGCTTCAAGTACCGCATCGATCGTGACCGCAATGCCGTGCGAGTTGAGCACACGCACCATTGCTTCTGCACGTTCAATGCGCTCACGACGAAAGGCCTGCAGATCTCCTTCAATGGCATCGCGATCGGCCAGATGCAAGCCCAGCAGATGCAGCTCGTCGGACTCGAAGTGCGCCGCCAGTTCAACGCCTGGCACAATACGCACACCAAGCCGCTCGCCAGCGGCTTCGGCTTCGGGTAGCCCGTCAATGGAATCGTGATCGGTGATCGCGATCGCCGTGAGTTTCGCTCTCGCTGCGGCTTCAACCACGGCAGCTGGTGCAAGCACACCATCGGATGCCGTGGTGTGCACTTGCAGATCAACAAACCGTGGCGTGGCGGGTGCGTTGCCCGAGGTACCAGTTTCGCACGTGGTCGCGTGTGGCGCGGTCACTCTTGATAACCAGCTTCAGGCGATCGCACGCTCGACTGTGACATGCTGAACAATCGCGCCAACTGCGCGTCTGTCATTTCGGCCAGCGCCTGCTCACGCGAGCGCGTGCCAGCGGGCGAGTAACGCGTGAGCCGAACCTCTCGCGACTTCCCTTCACCCGCCACAAAAATCAACGAGAACTCGTCAGCGACAGACTGCGTGAGAAATCCACTTGGATACACGCGCCACGTGCGACCATTCGAAGTTAGCCGTCGACTGGGCACTTATCTCAGCTCCACGGCGTGCCACTCCGTCGTGGTCGGCTGCCGAACGCCGAGCGTTTCAAAGCGCGCGTCGGCCTTGGCTTCTGCAAACTCGAGAAACCGGGTGTTGTCATTCTCGTGTTCAAAGATCCAGAAATGCACACCCGCGTTGGCGCAGCGTTGCTGTGTTTCGCGCATGGACTGCACGTACCCTTCGCGCTCCGCGTGTTGCACGGTGCGTTCAGTCACGAGCAGCGTGCGACGTTCGGTCATTCGATCGCCTCGCCAACGTTCTCAAGCGCTGCCTTGAGATCGGCCATGAACTTGTCCGCGTCGGCGCCGTCAACGACGCGATGATCGAACGACAACGAGAAATACGCACACGTGCGAATGGCAATCGTGTCCTCGCCATCGGCACCGGCAATCACCTTGGGACGCTTTTCGATGGCGCCGAGTCCGAGAATCGCCGTGGTGCCCACGGGGACAATCGGCGTGCCCATGAGCGAACCAAACACGCCCGGGTTCGTGATGGTGAACGTGGCATCCTGCAGCTCCATGGGCTGCAGCTTCTTGGAGCGAGCGCGGGACGCGAGATCGTTGATCGTACGCGTGAGTCCGGTGAGCGACAGCTCATCGGCCCGCTTGACGACCGGAACGAGCAATCCCGTGGGCTCAAGTGCAACGGCAATACCAAGATTGTACTGCTGGCGGAAAATAATGTCCGTGCCATTCACTGCTGCATTGAGCACCGGATGACGCTTGAGCTGCTGCACCACGGCACGACAGATAAACGGCAGGTACGTGAGCTTTTGTCCCGTCTGCTTTTCAAAGGTGGCGCGCTCACGTGCGCGAATGCGCGAGATGCGAGTGAGGTCCACTTCAAAGAACGACGTCACGTGCGACGCGACGCGCTTGGCCATCAGCATGTGATCGCTGGTTGCCTTGCGCATCTTTGACATGGGCTCAACGCGATCGCCAGGCCATGCAGTGGCGGTCGGCGTGTCGAAGTTCATCCCGCCTGGCGCGTGCATGGATGCCCCGACCGCGGGCTTGCTCGGCGCGGCGGCCGCAGGCTTTGACGCGATGTGCGCTTCGAAATCGCGGCGCGTGACGCGACCCGCAATGCCGGATCCCGTGAGAGCGCTGATCTCGACACCGTGCTCGGCGGCCATTTTGCGGACCAGCGGCGACGACTTGGTACGCAGACGATCCTCCAGCGATCCCGCCGCGGCCACCGGTGCCTCAGGTGCCGCAGGTGCGGTAGCGGCAGGCACTGGGGCGGACGCAGCCGGCACAGGGGCCGCCGGAGCGGCAGGAGCGGGCGCGGCAGCGGCCGGCGCGGCGGCTGCAGCCGCAGCATCGGTTTCGAGCCGGGCTACGACCGTGCCCACTTCTACCGTCTTGCCCTCGCCGACAATGATTTCGAGCAGCACGCCCGACGACGGGGACGGGATCTCGGCGTCCACCTTGTCGGTGGAGATTTCGAAGATGGGCTCATCGCGCTTGACCGTATCACCCACGGCCTTGAGCCAGCGGGAGACGGTTCCTTCAGCGATGGATTCGCCCATCTGGGGCATGATGACGTCGACGCGTGCCACGGTATTCTCCTAAAGACAGCGGTCAGGTGCCAGCGCGATCACGCCGGCGCAGCCGCGAGAGTGCCAAAATGGGCAGGGTTATCGCGCCGATGAGCGCGCCCCACCCTGCAAAGATATGCCAGTTGCACGCCGGCAGCCCTTCCAAGGGCTGACAACGTGTCCCGAACGTGACGCCCACCGCGAGCAGCACACCGATCATGGCGCCGCTGATGGCGCCAATGAACGTGGTGAAACAGCCCACGCCGATGCGCGCCATGCGCTTGTCGTCATCCTGCAGTGGCACCGAGGGCAGCGCGCTCTGCGGCAAATCGGCAGGATGCGTATTGGGGCGGTCGGGCGCGGGCTTCCGATCAGAATCTTTCATGACGACGGGAACGGGTCAGTACGCCACAAGCCGACGCACGGCCCGCACAATGTCCGACGTTTGTGGCAACACATAGTCTTCGAGCGGCGGCGAATACGGCAGCGGCACATCGGCGGCCGTGACGCGCAGAATCGGCGCGTCAAGCCACTCGAAGCAGGTTTCGCTGACGCGCGCGGTGATCTCGCCCGCGATGCCGCCGGTGCGCGTGTCTTCGTGCACGATGAGTAAACGGTTGGTCTTGCGAACAGTTGCCTGAATCGCTTCATCATCCATGGGCAACAACGAACGCAGGTCGAGCACTTCCACAGAAATGCCTTCCGCGGCCAACTGTTCGGCGGCTTCAAGCGCGCGCCATACGGTCGCGGCATACGTGATAATCGACACGTCGGTGCCCTCGCGCGCGATGCGCGCCTTACCGATGGGCACCACGTGATCGCCGTCGGGCATGACTTCTTTCACCCGACGATACAAATACTTGTGCTCAAAAAAGAGCACGCAGTCTTCGTCGCGGATGGCGGCTTTCATCAACCCCTTGGCATCGGCAGCCGTGGACGGATACACAATCTTGAGGCCGGGCGTATGCAGGAACGCCGCTTCGGGATTCTGCGAGTGGAACGGGCCACCGCGCACGTATCCACCGCTCGGACCGCGCACCACCATGGGGCACGGCAGAAACGCCCGATAGCGCGCCGTGGCCACGTAGTTCGTGAGCATGTCGTACGCGCACGAGATAAAGTCGATGAACTGCAACTCAACGATCGGGCGCATACCCATGTGCGCCGCACCCGCTGCGGCGCCAACAATGCCCGCTTCCGAAATCGGCGTGTCGATGACCCGCGCTTCACCAAACTGCGCCTGCAATCCGTCGGTGACCTTGAACGCACCACCGAACGCGCCGATGTCTTCGCCCATGATGAAAACATTCTCGTCGCGCGCCATTTCTTCGGCCATCGCGTCGCGAATGGCCTCAAGGTACGTGCGTTCAACCGTCATACGTTCCCCATCCGGCCGGGCGTTCGTTGATATCCACCGCGCTGCGCACCGATTCACGGAACCACAGCGGCGGAATCACGGCGGGATCGGCGTACACACCCACGAGTGCATCGGTAGGCTCTGGCATTGGTGACGCCTCCGACTCATCTGTGGCCGCATCAATCAGCGCGACGATCTCCGCTTCAATGGCGGCAAACTCCGCGTCGGTGACCTGATGCTGTTCGCGTAGCACTTTCACAAAGCGATCAATCGGATCGTTCTCCAAAGCCCACTTCTCAATTTCAGCAGGCGGCTGATACGACTGATTGTCATGCTCCGCGTGTCCCTTGCGACGATACGTCATGAGCTCAACCAGCGTGACACCCTCACCGCGACGCGCGCGGTCCACAGCTTCTTTGGTCACATCGTACACGGCCAGCACATCGTTGCCATCCGCCTGCACGCCCGCGATTCCGTAACCAATCGCTTTGTCGACAAACTGTTTGGCGGCCGTCTGCTTGTGCGTGGGCGTGGAATACGCGTAACCGTTGTTCTCCACGATCACGACCAGCGGGCAACGCTGCACGCCAGCAAAGTTGATGCCTTCGTGAAATGCGCCCGTAGACGTGGCACCATCACCGATGTACACGAGCCCAACACGATCTTCACCGCGCATCTTGAACGACAGCGTGACACCTGCCATCACCGGCACCATGTCACCGAGATGCGAAATCTGCCCAATGAAGTTGCGCTTTTCCGTATCGCCAAAGTGGATGTTGAGTTCTCGACCACGGGTGGGCGAATCGCCCTTGGCCATGTACTGGCGCAGCACTTCGAGCGGCGTGGCGCCCTTTACGAGCATCGCACCGAGGTTGCGAATCAGCGGCGACAGCACATCACGCTGTTCGAGCGCAAACGCACTGCCCACGGCATCCGCTTCCTGGCCGAGCGAACGGAAAAGTCCGCCAACAACTTTGGTTTGTCTGTACAACGCCACCAGTCGCTCTTCGAGCACGCGCGTGAGACGCATGTAGCGATAGAGGGAGAGGCGTTGCTCGCGCGAGAGGGCGTCGCTGGGGCGTGAACTCGTCGCCGCAGCCGTTGCCTTCGATCGCGCCGGGGACGTCCCGGCGCGCGCCATCAGTACGCCGCCTCGAGCAGATGCCGAGGATCGGCGGTGCGATGCAGGCGCACAAAAAACTTCTTCACGTTTTTGTCGAGTCGGCTTTCACCGATCTGGTCCGTGTGGGCTTCGACAAACGTGTAGTGGCCGCCTTCCATTTTGACCGTGAGCACAAGCGTACCCAGCGCCCCGCGAAAATGTCGCGCGCGCGATTCCACGTGCACGCGGTCGAGACCGAGTGCACCGAAGTGAGTGTCCGCCTCTTGCATCACCAGATCCGGGTGCAGCGAGGTGCGATGAAACAAGCGCATGCGTTAGCGCGGCGCGGCCGCGCCCTCCGAGGTGGTGGAATCGGAACGAACGCGATCCGGGCGCGCACTGTCTGGGCGCGCGGTGTCGGGCGTGGGCGTGGGCGCCGGCGACGACGGCAGCGAAATCTCGCCCGGTTCGTCGGCCGTGCGAATGTCCTGCGTCCAATCCTGGGTGCGTTCAAGCACCGCCGTTGAGTCGCGGCGGAACTGAATGCCCATCGCCCACGGACCTGCCGTCACGTAAAACAACTTGGTGGTGTACGTGCCCACCTGATCGGTGGGCGCAAAACCGTTCGCGATATTCTTGCCATCGCGGCTGCTGGCGAAGATGCGTCCTTCGCCCATATCCACCGGACGACCGGTTTCCTTGTCGTTCACCACGACCGTCCAGGTGATCTGTTCAAGCGCCTTCGGGGGGGCCGGGTCAACCATTACACGAATGGAATACGACTCCGTTGTCATGCGGAACTCGTTGCCCTTCCGTCCGCCGCCACAGCTGGCCGCAACAGCGGCCAGCAGGGCAACGGAGAGCAGCACGCGCGCGCGTCGACCCGACCGTGTGATCACTGATAGTACTCCAGTCCGAGGTGCGTAATCACGTCCTCACCCATCAGATGACGCAGCGTGTTCTTGAGCTTGGTCTGCTGAATGAAGAGATCGTGTTCCGCCTGCAGTCCTGGCGCGGTCTGCGGGCTCTTGTAGTAGAACGACAGCCACTCCTGAATGCCCTTCATGCCTGCGCGATGCGCGAAGTCACTGAACAGCGCGAGGTCGAGCACGATCGGCGCCGCAAGAATGGAATCGCGGCAGAGGAAGTTGACCTTGATCTGCATCGGGTAGCCGAGCCAACCCACGATGTCGATGTTGTCCCAGCCTTCCTTGTTGTCGCCGCGCGGCGGGTAGTAGTTGATGCGCACGACGTGCGAGAACCCTTCGTACAGCTCGGGATACAGTTCCGGCTGCAGAATGTTGTGCAGCACCGACAGCTTCGACTCTTCCTTGGTCTTGAACGACGCCGGGTCATCGAGCACTTCGCCGTCGCGATTGCCAAGAATGTTCGTGGAGTACCAGCCTTCCAGGCCGAGCATGCGCGCCTTGATACCCGGCGCGAGCACGGTCTTCATCCATGTCTGGCCCGTCTTGAAATCCTTGCCCGACACGGGCACGCCACGCTTGTTCGCGAGATCGAGCAACGCCGGGAAATCGGCCGAGAGATTCGGCGCGCCGTTGCAATACGGCACGTTTTCCATGATGGCCGCATACGCGTACAACATGGACGGCGCGATGGAATCGTCATTCTCTTCCATGGCCTTCTCGAACGCTTCAATCGTTTCGTGCTGCGGTCCGGCCTTGATGAACGTTTCCGTGGAGCCGCACCACACCATGACCGCGCGATCGGCGCCGTGCTTGGCCTTCACGTCGCGAATGTCTTTGCGCAGCTGTTCGGCGAGATCGCGCTTGTTCGGACCCGTCTTCACGTTGGTGCCATGCAAGCGCGTGACATACCGCGACTCGAACACAGCCGGCATGGGCGAAATGCCCTTGAGGAAGTCGGCGATCGGTTCGATATCGGACGGCTGCAACACGCCGGCCTTGGTGGCGGCGGTGTACGCGTCATCCGGAATCGGATCCCATGCGGCAAAGACAATGTCCTGCAGCGAGGCGAGCGGCACAAAATCACGAATCAGCGGGCTGCGCGCTTCGGTGCGCTTACCGAGCCGAATCGTTGCCATCTGCGTGAGCGAACCGATCGGCGCGGACAGGCCGCGGCGCACGCGCTCGACACCGGCAATGAACGTGGTGGCGACCGCGCCAAGGCCAGGCGTGAAAATCACGAGCTTGCCCGTGGCCGGGGCGATGGACGCAGGAGTACGAATGGTGGTGTCGGACACTAAGGTCATTCTCCCTTGAGGGATGCTCCGGGCACTGTAGTCAGCGCCGGGGAAATCGTGGAGGAAACCGGCGACGACACGTTGGCCGCGCGCACAGGCGGCGGCGGTGACGACGGCGGGACATCAGAAGACGGTGCGCGGCCGTCGGTGTGGTGATATACGAACAGCATGCGCTGCACGACGGTCACCCACGCCGTAACGCTGAGCAGCGTCACGATGCCAGCAAGCACCCAGCCGTCGAGTGCCAATCCGAAAAACGCCTGGGGCGCTGAGAGCAGCGTGATGCGTTCCGGTCGCTGCAGCAATCCTACTTTGGCGTCCACGCCAAGTCCTTCGGCGCGAGCGCGGGCGTACGAGGTGAGAAAGGCCGCGATCAGCCCGAGCAGCGTGATCACCAGCATCGGTGTGCTCTGATGCACGGGATTGATCGCGTAGAACACGACCAGCCCGCCCATCAGCGCGCCGTCGCTCACCCGGTCCAGCGTGGAATCGTAAAAGGCGCCGAACACCGAACTGGTGCCGGTGCGACGCGCGACGGTGCCGTCGAGCACATCAAAGAGCGCCGTGAGCCCAAGAAACCACCCCGCGGTACGAATATGACCGGTCGCAAAAATGACGCCGGCGACCAGCGTGCAAATCGTACCGATCGTCGTAATCGTGTTCGGCTTGACGCGATGACGCACGAGGAAGTCCCCAACGGGTCCGATGACCCGGAGGTATCCGCGTTGAATCCAGTCCCAGAGTGCGTTCATGCCGATCGGGCGCGAAGTGAGACAGCAGCGCGGTGCGCCCTCCGTTCTGGAGAGCGCACACACATCGTGCCGTTGGCGGACATTAAACGCAGTCGCCTACCGCAACACGATCGTGACAAAGCTAGGAGCCCGGTCGCGTCAACGGTAGAGAGCTACCGATACAGATGATAGCGACGCACCGACTGCTCCCACTCCACCACCGACTGCAGCAATCGGTCGATTACCCGGTCCGGGTCATCACCGGACACGAGCGCGGCGCGCACGGCCGTCGAGCCAAGTCGTTCGTCGATGCGACGTTCGGTGTACGTGAAGTCAGGCCCGTGCGCCTTGGCGATAGCCCAGAGCACCGCGGCGCCAAGCCGCGAGACCTGCACGCGATCCCGATCGGTCACGCTGATGCGGACCCCCGGAATCGACTGTCCATCATACTTTCGGTCGCCGGGGCTACGCGGCGTGAATCGCTCGGTGTCGAACTTCACGCCCGCCAGCTCGAGCGCGTCGAGCAGCTTCTTGACACTGTCTGACTTGAACCACGGCGCGCCGACTCGCTGAAACGGCTCGTCCGTACCGCGCCCCACAGACACGTTGGTCGCCTCGAACGGCACAAGCGCCGGATACACCAGCGAGGCCGTCAGATTGGGCAGGTTCGGTGACGGCTTCACCCACGGCAGGTCTGTTTGGTCGAACCACATGTTACGGCGCCATCCGGCCATCGGCACCACGTGCAATCGCCCGGTCATCTTGAGCTCACGGTGGAACATGAGCGCCAGTTCGCCCATCGTCAGGCCGTGACGAAGCGGGACGGGCCAGAGCGCGAAACCGTTTTTCGGAGTCTCCAGCGTGCTCTCGCGCGCGTCGGCGAGGGCAGAATCAAGCAACGCGCCTTCGGCCCCCAGTCCGGTGAGTGGATTGGGACGATCGAGCACAAGCACCGGGATACCGCGGCGTTCGGCCGCCTGCATGGCGTACAACACCACGCCGACGTACGTCCACGTGCGCGTGCCGATATCCTGCAGATCAACAACCAGCGCGTCCACATTACGGAGCGTGCTGTCTGGCGGGCCCATCGTGGAACGCTGATAGAGCGAATAGATCATCAACCCGGTTTTGGGGTCGAGCTCATTCGGAAGGTTCGAGCGGTCTTCCGTGCCGCGAATGCCGTGCTCAGGCGAAAAGAGCGCCACCAGCTTCACGTTCGCTTTGGTCGCGCGCTCGTCTGAGAACAGCAAGTCAACGGTGCTGCGCCCTTTTTCGTCGATGCCCGTCTGGTTGGTGATCAAGCCGACGCGTTTGTCCTTGATCAGGTGAATGCTGTCCGACAGCAACACCGAAATGCCCGGACGCACTTTTTCGGCGCGCGCAAAGCGGGGATCATTGGGATCATCATTGGGTCCAGGCCTCGGACCTGATGCGCACGCGATCGCGCTCAACGCAACCGTACCGAGCAGGAGCAGATGACGCAGGCGCAGGGTATTATCCCCCGTACCGGGTGCGCGCCGCTCAGGGTGTTGCTCCGCCATGGCCTTTCTCTGTCCCCGCCAATGCGTCAGACGCACGCTGTCCTCGCTTCGCCGTTCGGTGTTCTTCGCTTAGTCCGCGGCATTCGCCGCCGACACGCACTGCCACTGCTCTTGCTGGCCCTGGCGTCCTGCGCTCCGCGTGCCACGGGCCTACCCGGCGCCGCGCAGCCGATTCCCAGCACGCTACCCGGGCCGCTCACGCTTGCCCCCGGCGACCCCTTGCCGGCGCAACATCGCGCCTGGATTGAATCTACCCTCGCGTCGCTCACACTTCGCGAACGTGTTGCACAAATGGTCATGATCTGGGTGCTGGGAGATTACGCCGGCGCCTACGACACTGGGTTTGCCAGTATCACCAACCAAGTCACAGAACTCGGCGTGGGTGGTGTGGTGATGTCGCTCGGTTCGCCAATCGAAGTCGCGTCCAAAGTGAATTACCTGCAAGGACGCGCGCGGGTCCCTTTGCTGGTGGCATCGGATGTGGAGCCGGGGCTTGGTCGGCTTGAAGGTGGTGTGTTTGCGCCATCGCTCATGAGTGCGGGTTCTGCTACGGTGCTACCGAGCAACATGGCGATCGGCGCCGGTGGCCGCGAAGCTGATGCGGAGATGGCAGGCCGAATTACCGGGCGTGAAGCGCGCGCGATCGGTATTCATCTGGCGTTTGCGCCAACGGTTGATGTGAACAACAATCCGTCCAATCCGGTCATCAACACGCGTTCGTTTGGTGAAAACCCGTCGGCGGTCGCACGACTTTCCGCCGCGTTCGTGCGCGGTGTGCAATCCGGTGGCGCTGCGGCAACGCTCAAGCATTTTCCGGGACACGGCGACACGGATGTGGATTCACATCTCGGACTGCCGGTGATTTCTGTGCCGCGCACACGGCTCGACGCGATCGAACTGGTGCCGTTCCGCGCCGGCATTGCGGCGGGTGCGGCCAGTGTCATGACCGCGCACATTGCGCTGCCCGCTGTCTACGGCGATTCGGTGCCGGCCACGCTGCGTCGTGATGTGATGACGGGTCTGCTGCGCGACACCCTTGGCTTTCGTGGAGTAACCGTGACCGACGCACTCACCATGGACGGCATCGCGCGCGGCTACGGCGTGGCCGAAAGTGCGGTGCGCGCCGTGCGCGCGGGCGACGACATTCTGCTCATGCCTGGCAACGCCGAAGAAGCGATCAACGCGGTGGTACGCGCCGTGGAATCTGGCGCTCTGAATCGTGAACAGATCGACGCGAGTGTGCGCCGCATTCTCGAACTCAAGCTGCGCACCGGCGCCGTTGCACGACCGGTGGTATCGCTCGATGCGCTGCGCGAAGTGGTCGGCCATCCCGAGCACGCCGAAGCAGCACGCGAAATCGCGGCGCGCGGTATTACGCTGCTGCGCGATGATCGCAACCTGCTACCGCTGCCACGATCCGCACGCACCTTGCTCGTGGTGTACGCTCCCGACAACGACGTAGGCGCGGGCACGATGTTTGGCTCCACGCTCACACGCCTTGTTCCCGGCACGCGCACCATGCGCGTGACACCACGCACCGGCGCGGCTGAACTCGATTCAATCGCGGCGATGGCGCGCACAATGGAACGCGTGGTTGTCTACACGTATACGCGCACACTGGAGGGCGCAGGTCGGTTTGCCATTGCACCGCGCGTAGCCGCCCTGATCGAAACGTTGAGCACGACCACCCCCGCGATTGTGGTCGCCGGCGGCAACCCGTATGTCATCAAGCAGTTTCCATCGGCACCGGCTTATCTCATGACGTACGGTCGCGGTGACGCACTGGAGATTGCGGCGGCGCGCGCCGTTACGGGGCACGCTCCGATTGCCGGCAGGCTGCCTGTCTCACTGCCCGGGTTCTTCCGCGCAGGTGACGGCGTGTCACGCGCGGCCACGATTACGGGAAACAACTGAGCATGGTGCCGCAACGACTGAGCGCGTGTGCACTGCTCTCCCTGGCGGTGCTTGGCGCATGCCGAACCGGAACGACGCGTTCAGCAAACGACCCGTCGCGCCACGCCATGCTCGCTGAATGGCGACAACAGGCGATCCGCGATTCAGTGCGCGCCGTGCTCACGCGCGGGCTGGCCGATTCGGCGTTTCCTGCGGCCTACGCGGTAATCGGCAACGCACGCGGTGTATACGCATCGTTTGGTGTGGGGTCGCTTGATTCCGCGCCGCTGCCCAATGCCGCCAGTGCGGTCACCGATTCAAGTGTGTGGGATCTCGCGTCGCTCACGAAAGTGATTGGTACAACATCATCGATCATGCAGTTGGTGGCGGACAAGCGTGTTGAGCTCGATGCGCCGGCGTCGCGCTACTTGCCGCGTTGGAAAGCGCCGCGCACCGAATCCATCACGGTGCGACACTTGCTCACACACAGCGCTGGATTACCGGCGTGGCGTCCGCTGTACAAAGAAGCGTGGAGCGCCGAGGAGGCGATGGCGCAGGTGTATGCTACGAGTCCCGACACCACACCCGGCGCCCGGTATGTGTACAGCGACCTCGGGTTCATTCTGCTCGGGGAAATGGTGCGCGAAGTGTCGGGCCTTCCGCTCGACAGTTATGTCATGAATCGCGTGTTTCTTCCCATGGGCATGCGCGAAACGCGATTTCTTCCGTCTGCGCTATGGCAATCACGCACCGCGCCAACGGAAGTTGATCCGTGGCGGCAGCGCCATTTGCGCGGCGAAGTACACGACGAGAACGCGTTTCAGCTTGGTGCCGTGTCGGGCCACGCCGGCTTGTTTTCAACGGCGCGTGATCTGACGCGCTTTGCGCAAACACTGTTGCGCAGCGGTTGGTCGATTCCCGCCGCGAGCTCGAACGGCGGCAATGGCAACGCCGTGGCCGACAGCTCAGCCGTCATCGACGCGGCCACGCTTCGTGCGTTCACCGCACGCCAAACCTTGGCCGGTTCGCATCGCGCGCTTGGTTGGGAAACCCCGAATGGCAGCAACTCGGCCGGATCGCGCCTTAGTACCGCGGCGTTTGGTCACACCGGATTCACTGGCACATCGCTCTGGATTGACCCGGCGCAGGACTTGTTCGTGTTACTGCTGACGAACCGCGTGAACCCCACCCGGCAGCGTCAGGGCATCGCCCGGGTGCGAACAGCGCTCGCTGATGCGGTGGTCGGCGCGATCGCCGTTACCGCGGTGCCGGTTGGAACGAGCAAGGGGAATCTTGAGTAGAGCAGTAGGGATTGATTAGTATTCAGATAGGTAGGTATTTGACCCGGCCGCGCGGCGATGCGCGACCACGGTGAAGCAACCCATGCACGGGCCCCCTGGGCCGGTCTCGGAGAGAGCAGATGAGCACGATGCAGCAGCCCGACCTGTTAGTCACGATTACCGATGCGGCTGTGACCGAGGTGCAGAAGTTCATGGAAGCCGAAGGCGTTACCGCCGATCTCGGTGGACTTCGCGTGTCGGTGATGCCCGGCGGGTGCAGCGGCTTCAAATACGGCCTTGTGATCGAAGACAAGGGCGCGGAAGACGATCTCGTGCTGGATCACGGCTCGTTCAAGGTGTTTGTGGATCCCTTCTCGGCGCAGTATCTGGGGGGCACCACGATTGACTACGTCACGTCCATGCAGGGTTCCGGCTTCACGTTCAAGAACCCGAACTCCACCGGCGGCTGCGGCTGCGGCAGTTCGTTCTCGGCGTAAAATCAACTGGGCGCCGATCAGGCGCCCGCGCGGGAAACATGATGAAGGCCCGCGATCCGCACTGGATCGCGGGCCTTCTCTGCTCTTCGCGGTGACCGTGCGCTATTCTCCTCCGATGGCGACGGAGCCGTCCGTCGTAAACAGCCCACCTGCCACTCGCGCCTGCTCACGCGTGCGCGCCTCCCCGGCACCTACCATGCACGCCACATGAGCGCTTCTGGCTTTACGCTGCTCGACGGAATCATTGTTGTTCTGTACCTCGCCGGCACCACGTGGCTTGGTGTCTGGCTCGGCCGCGGTGAGCAGAGTGCGCGATCGTACTTTGTGGCCAACGACTCCGTTCCGTGGTGGGCCGTGCTCTTTTCAGTGGTCGCCACAGAAACAAGCGCACTGACCTTCATTTCCATTCCCGGCCTCGCGTACATCGGCAACCTCGGGTTCCTGCAGGTTGCGATGGGTTACATGGTCGGACGCGTGATCGTGGCGTTCGTGTTGCTGCCCAAATACTACGAAGGCGAACTGGTCACGGCGTACGCGCTACTCGAAAAGCGATTCGGTTCAAGCACACGTCGGTTTGCATCGATCACGTTCATGGTCACACGTATCTTCGGTGATTCGGTGCGCCTGTTTGCCACGGCCATTCCCGTGGCGTTGCTGATTGGTCCGCTCGTGCCCGCGCAGTATGTCGGACCGGCATCCATTCTGATTCTCGGCGCGTGCACCGTGGTCTACACGTACCACGGCGGCATGAAGGCCGTGATCTGGACGGACGTGCTGCAGATCGGTGTGTACATGGGCGGCGGAATCGCCGCACTCATGATTGTTGGCAACGACGTGGTCGGCGGATGGACGCAGATTCTCTCCGACGCGTCGGCACGTGACCAGCTGAAGATGTTCGACCTGTACACCGGCTTTGATCGTCCGCACACGCTCTGGGCCGGACTTATTGGTGGCGCATTTTTGTCGATGGCCTCACACGGTGTGGACCAGATGATGGTGCAGCGGTTGTTTGCGTCGGGCAATCTCAAACTGGCACAGCGTGCGTTGATCGGTAGTGGCTTCGTGGTATTTGCGCAGTTCGCGATGTTCCTCATTATTGGCGTTGGTCTGTTCGCGTTTTACAAGGGCGAAACGTTTCCCCGACCCGACGCGATCTTTCCGCGTTTCATTGTTGAAGCCATGCCGCCTGGTCTCACCGGCGTGGTCATTGCGGCCGTGCTTGCCGCGGCCATGAGCACCATTTCAAGTTCGATCAACTCGCTCGCCGCGGCGTCGGTACACGATCTGTACCTGCCGCTCACCAAGCGCAAACCCGATGATGCAGCGTTGTTGCTCACGAGTAAACGCTTCACGCTGTTCTGGGCGGCGGTGCTTGTTGGCGGAGCCCTGCTCTATCGCAATGAAGGCACACCGGTGGTGACGATCGCCTTGTCGATCGCCTCGTTTACCTACGGCGGATTGCTCGGCGCGTTTTTCCTTGGCATGCGCGTGCAGCGTGCCCGTCAACGCGACGCGATTCTCGGCATGTCCGTTGGCATCAGCATCATGAGCGTGGTGGTCTTTGCGACGCCGCTCAGCAACTGGTTCCCGTCCATCGCACCGACGCTCGAGCCGGTGCGGGGAATCGCCTGGCCGTGGTTCGTACTCATTGGCACAACGCTTACGTTTGCCACTGGTCTGTTGTCGTCCCGATTCTCGCCGGCGGTGTCTGGCGATGCCTCTGCTTAGGAGTCTTCCCCATGAGTGCCGGTCCTCTCGATCCAACTCCCCTCATCGTCGGCGTAGACGGCGGCGGAACGCGTACGCGGGTGCTGCTCGCGGATCTTGACGGTCGTCCGCTGGCGCGCGTAGAAGGCGCCGCCACGGCCCTGCTCCCGGGCGAGGAACGGAACTCCGCCGACATCATCGCCGCGCTCGTACACGACGCCCTGGCCAGCATTGACCGAGCCGATACCCGTCCGTCCACCTGCGTGGTTGGCGTGGCCGGTGGCGGTCAGGAGCGGGCCGCTCAGGCCCTCTGGCAGGCTCTGGCGTCCATGCGCCTTGCTGACGACGTGAACGTGGTATCCGACGCCGAAATCGCGCTTGATGATGCGTTTGGCGATTCGGCCGGCGTGTTGCTGGTGTCGGGCACGGGATCCGTAGCGTTCGCGCGCGCGCCAGACGGCCGACTCGAGCGCTGCGGCGGCTGGGGCCCCATGCTCGGAGACGAAGGCAGCGGGGCCTGGATTGGTCGACGTGCCATGAGCGTGATCACCGCCTCGCACGATGGCCGTGAGCCGGAGACCGCGCTTGTTGGTGCGATGCTCACCGCGCTCGAGGTGGAATCACTCGACGCGCTGATTCCGTGGGCGGCCGATGCCACACCGGCCGACTTTGCGGCGTTGGCGCCGGTGGTTGTTCAGGTTGCGGCACAAGGTGATTTGCGAGCCAACGCGCTGCTCAGCCTGGGCGTGGAAGAGCTCGTGCTCCACGTGCGGACACTCGCGCGCCGCTGCTTCAACGATGAACGGGCGGCGGTTCCGGTGGCCTGTGCCGGTGGCATGCTGGGCAAAGGCTCGCTCATGCGGAAGCGCGTGGAACAGCGTCTCAAGACGGCCGTACCGGGTGCGGTGGTGCGTGGCGATGAGGTGGACGCAGCGCGTGGCGCCGTGCGTCGGGCACGCCGGCTGATGGGCGTCGAAGCGTAAGTCTCGCCGCCGAGGCGTGCGAGTAACAGCGCGCTAGAAGGTGTAGTCGAGATTGTACTTGGCGCGCACCGGCCGACCTGTGCCATCGGTGGCGGGGCGGAATCGTGTCGCGCCGAGGATTTCGCGCAGCTTGCGATTGTAGTTCGCGTCGCGCGTGGGCGTGAGTTCAAAATCGATCACGCGGCCGGTGGAGTCGACGTCGAAGACAATCGTGATGGTCTTGCCCTTCACGTTCTTCGGCACCGGGATGGGCGGAATGAACAGCTCGCTCGGCGTAGGCGGAAATATTCGGCCACTACCGCCACCGGTTCCGGCGCCCACACCGCTTCCGCGACCGGTGCCGATGCCGGAGCCAATTCCGCCACCGGAGCCCGGTCCAGAGCCAGTGCTGCCGTCATTGCCAGCCCCGCCACCAGTACCGGCGGTTTTGGAGGCGTCGGAAGCATCCGGCAGCTTGACATCGGACGCCTGAACAGACGGCGCCGGAACCGGTTCAACCGGCGGTGGCACGACCTCCGGCGGCTTGACTTCCGGCGGCTTCACCTCGGGCGGCTTGACGACTTCCGGTGGCTGAATGCGATCCGTTTCCACCTTGGGTGGCGGCGGCGGTACCACGTACTGCACACGCTCAACGGCCACGCGACCACCACCCGTGCCGCCACGGCCACCACCACCGCCGCCGGCCGGGCCTGGGCCGCCTGCACCCATCATCTCAGCCACGATGTCTGGGCCGAGGAATGGAGTGATCAGCAGGAGCACCACGAGCACGTGGAGCAAGACTGAAACAATGGCACCACCAAGCGTGCGCTGCTTGGCGATCGGAATTCCGATGGGCGGGCGATACCGGCGTCGATCACGCTCCGACGCGGGCGTGTCGCCTGCGTGCGGCCGAGTCGGATCGAAGGACGGAGGAACTGCTGACATGAGAACCGGTGAGTGGTGAGAAACGAACGCTCACTGCAAAGTCGCTGAACGTACTACGGCGGACGCGCCCGTAGGGTTCGTCCGCCGTGGTACACCGGTGATGGCCGTGAGAGCCGTCACAGGGAACGTATCAGGGAGCTGCTGCGCCGTCTTTGGGTCCCGGCGTGATGCCGATAACCTTGACGCCGGCACCGCGCGCCTGGTCCATCGCAAACACCACGTCTCCGTACGTGACCGTGGAGTCACCCTTCACGAAGATGATCTTGTCAGGACGCGGATCGTACACCGACCGCAAACCTGCAAAAAGTGTTTCGCGCGTGTACGGATCCTGATTGATCTTGAACTTCCCGTCGGCAAGAACGCTCAATACAATCTGATCGTTCGCGCTATTGGCCGTTTGCACGGACGGATTCGGATCGGGCAACGTGGCGTCGATCGCTTTGCGGCTCATTGGGATGATCATCATGAAGATGATCAGCAGCACGAGCAACACGTCGATCATGGGCGTGACGTTGATCTCATTCGAGTGGCCGCCGCCCTGGCCGCCTTCTGCGCTCATTCCCATGGCTAGTTGCCTCCCTGTGACTTCTGGAAGAGGCGGTCGGCTTCGACCAGCGATTCCGTACCCGGTGTCTGATCGGTGATCAGAGCCGCGACGGCGACGCCACCCATGGCCACGATGTCCAGCGCCTTGAGCACCTTGTCATACGACAGGTCCTTGTGCGCCTTCACATAGAGAATCTTGTCTTCACGATCTTCGGTGAAAACATTGCGCGTCATCTGCTCAAGATCTTCGTTCTTGATGAGCGCTTTGTTGAACCAGTACTGACCCTGTGCGTCGATACCGAGCACCTGGTCGCTGTCTTCTTCCGGACGCGGCTTGAGGTTCTGCCCCTGTGGAGGCGTGGCCGTAAAGCCAGCGTTAAGCTGCGGGATGGTGATCATGAAGATGATCAGCAACACGAGCATCACGTCGATCATTGGCGTGACGTTCGGATTGGAGTTCACCGCTCCCGAACTGAGACTCATACCCATTGTAGTTCTCCAGATCGCGTGGCGGTGTAGTGAGTGGTCACGGGGACCACGCTACACCGCCGGTTGGGGTATGGGCAGGATTACTTGGACATCGGGGTCTGACCCGCGGTGTTGAACTCGCGGGTGAAACGCGAACGGCCGAACTCGCCCGACACGCCCTTGATCAAGTAGTCGACCATTTCCTTCGACGTGTACGTCATTTCCGCCGTAAGGTTGTCGATCTTGGTCTGGAAGTAGTTGTAGGACCACACGGCCGGAATGGCGACGCCGATTCCGATAGCCGTGGTGATAAGCGCTTCGGCAACACCGCCGGCGATCGAGCTGATACCGCCTGAGCCCGACGACGCCATGGCCGTGAAGGAGTTCACGATACCCATCGTGGTTCCTACGAGACCGACGAACGGCGCCGTGGCACCAACCGTCGCGAGCACGCCCAGACCACGCTTGAGTTCAACAACCGTCATCAGCATTTCACGCTCAATCGCGCGCTCGGCCGAGTTGATGTCGGCGACGGTGACTGAACCATCCTGAATGAGCGGACGCACTTCGGAGAGCGCACCACCGAGCACACGCGCAACGTGCGACTTCTTGTACGACTCGGCGAGGTTGATCGCTTCCGTGAGGTTGTCTTCTTCGAGGAACTGCGAGAACTCAGGCGCGAACTTCTTGGTTTCCGCCTGCGCCTTGCGCATGGCCCACCACTTCTGGATCAGGATGGTGGTGGCGTAGGCCGACATGATGAAGAGCATGTACACAACGCCCTTTGCAAACCAGCCCATTTCGTGCCACAGCGACATCAGGTCCATATTCATAAGTCAGATCTCCGAATGGATAGAAAGTGTGTGGCCGCGATCAGCGGGCCAAGCTGAATACAAAGGGCTGCTGGACAAGCTGCTTCACCTTGCGGCCGCCAACTTCGGCCGGCAGGTAGCGAATACGCGGAAGCGCATTCTTTACGGCGTTCGTGAACAGCTCGTGGTCAGACTTGAGCACTTTGAACGTGCTCATGTCGGCCTTGCCAGCCGTGTCCACAACAAACGAGGCGAGCACGGTGCCCTCAACCTGCGCCGAGCGCAGCATTTCCGGGTACACCATCTGGTTGCTGCCGGCGGCCATTGCGGCCGGCTTCTCAACCTGGAACTCGAAGTAGGGCGTATCGCCCTGTGGTACCTGGGCCACACCACCTTCCACACCCTTCGCAATACCACCGGCCACACCCTTACCGGAGAAGTCCGCTTCGTCGGTCACGGCACGTGACAGATCGATATCGGGAATCTCCAGCGGGATGATGTCAGGTGCCTGAAGCACCTGGAAACCCTTGGCAATGGGAGGAGCCGCCACAACGTCTGGTGGCGGCGGGGCCTTTTCCGGCTCTGGGGGTGGCTCGTCTTTTTTGACTTCGACGAACTCGACCTTCTCCGTCTTCTCTTCCATCATCTGCTGGCCGGCATTGGCCGTGGCAACGACCATGGCCGCGACCGCACCGAAGTGGATAGCGAAGGAGACGATCGTACTCCCAGAACGCTTGGTTTTCTTGGCCTCGGACTCGAGCAGGTTATTGAACATCGCTTCGATCCACGAGAGGGAATGCGCGGCGGGCCCGTCCCACCGACACGACGAGAAGTTAGGTCGGGGAGATGATCCGGCAATGTCGCGAGCATTAGGATTCGGTTAAGCCAAGGTTACGTCTTGGTGGCCTTGTGCGTCACGAATCATTCCAACCTCAGCACGGTCGGTGGCGTTATGCCGCCTCATCACTGGCGACTGCCTCGACCGTCGCCTCGTTCACGTCGGGCGCCGCGTGCGCCATGGGAAGCTGTGCGGTAAAGGTACTGCCCCGCCCCAGCCTCGACTGCACGGTGAGCGATCCGCCGTGCGCGTGCGCGATCCACTGGGAAATGGCGAGCCCCAGTCCATAACCGCTGCGTTCGGCCGCTCGCGAGCGTGACCGGTCGGCGCGCCAGAACCGATCAAACACATACGGCAGGTCCGCGGCTGCAATGCCGATGCCGGTGTCACGCACGCTGAACCACACTTCGTCATTCATGCGCACGAGCGACAACGTCACACGCCCGCCGCGCGAGGTGTACTTGATCGCGTTCGTGACCAGGTTCAGAAACAGCTGCCGCAGGCGTGCGAGATCGCCGCGCACCAGCGCCGATTCAATCGTTTCGGTATCGATCTGCACGCCCGCTTCTTCACCGAGCAAACGCGCTGTTTCCACCACCTCGCGGGCGAGCTCATCGACCTCGATCAAGTCCTGCACAATCTCGAGCCGGCCTTCATCGGCGCGCGCCAACGTGAGCAACGAGTTCACCAGCTCCGCCATGCGCGTGACTTGCTGCAGCGCTTCTTCGAGCGCGACGGCACGTTCGTCTTTGCGCGTGTTGGGAGACATCGCGCGTTCCACATCAGCGCGCAGCACGGCCAGCGGCGTTTTCAGTTCATGACTCGCGTCAGCGGTAAACCGACGCAGCGCCGAGAATGATGTTTCCAGACGCTCAATCATTTCGTTGAGCGTCACAGCCAAACGCGCGAGCTCCGCACCGGCCGCACCGATCGCGAGACGCCGGTGCAAGGACCGACCGTCGGTAATGGCGGTGACCTGATCCACCATGCGATCGAGTGGTCTGAAGGCTCGGCCGGCGATGACATACGCCCACCAGACGGACGCGATGATCAGCAGTGGGCCGAAGAAGAGCATCGTGCCGATCAATTGTCTTGGCGCGAGCGCGGCCGGGGCAGACGGTACAGCCACGAACACGCGACTGATACGCGTCGCGCCTTCCGTTTGCAGTTCACGCATTGCGACCACGATCTCTTCGGTCGTGAGCCGTACCCGCACCGTTTCTGCCGGGTCGCGCATCTTGCGCGCAGCTTCGGCAAAACGATTGAGATCTTCCGCACCGAGGGCAATGACGCGTGGAGACCGGTACAGGATGAACTCCTGCTGGTCGAGAATCATCACGTGCTCATCCATGATGTTCAGGAATCCACGCAGCGTTTTGCCCACGCCCGGAGCTACCAGCGAGTCGACCGAGACTCGCGTGGTATCGTCAGAGAGACTGGTGCGCGTGCCTTCGATAATCGACAGCGTCAGATCGGCTTCCCGCTGCGCCCGCTCTTCGATTTCCTGTAGCGCCGCATCACGTCGCGCCAGCAGAATCGCAAACGCAAAGACAAGCAACGACGCAATGAACGCGCCGGCGAATGCCATGGTGATGCGAGTGCGAATGGCGCGCATGAGGAGCTCAGCTATCCACGAATCATGTAACCCACGCCACGCACGGTGGAGATGAGTTTCTTGGTATGGCCGCTGTCCAGCTTCTTTCGCAGATGATTGATCACCACGTCTACGATGTTGGTACCCGGATCAAAGTGGTACCCCCACGCATACTCCGTAATCAGCGTTCGTGACATCACGCGCCCTGCATGTCGCATCAGATACTCGAGCACGGCAAATTCTTTGGGCGTGACCTCGACCAGTTGTCCGGCCCGACGCACTTCGCGCGTACCCTGATCCAGCTCCAGATCGGCCACGGTCAGCACTGGTGAAACCAGCGCCCGTGGACGGCGTGACAGTGCTTCAATGCGCGCGAGCAACTCTTCGAACGCAAACGGCTTGGTGACATAATCATCGGCGCCTGCGCGCAGCGTTTCCACCTTTGCGTCGACGGCATCTTGCGCGGTGAGCACCAGCACCGGTCGATCAAAACCGCGCGAGCGCAGGGTACGCAGTACATCAAGCCCATGCTTGCCCGGCAGTCGCATATCGAGCACTACCAGATCGTACGGCTGCGACATGGCCATGGACTCACCATCCACACCGTTGGCGACAAGATCCACCTGCCACAACTGTTCTTCCAGCCCGCGGCGCACAAACTCGCCGACGGTGGGATCGTCTTCCACCACAAGAATCTTCACAGATCTCCTCCGCCCAGACGATCCGGACGCTGAAAGCCAAACTCACGGATTTTCCGGTACAGCGTCTTGGGTGAGATGCCAAGCAGTTCTGCGGCGCGACCCTGATGCCACGATGTACGCATCAGCACGGACTCAATGTGCCGACGTTCCAGTTCTTCAAGCGTGAACAACTGTGTGGGTGTGGCGCGAGACGCGGCGCCAATGTCAGCGCCAAGCGGCAGATCACGCGCTTCGATGACGCCGTTCACCGACAGCAGCGCCGCACGCTCCATCACGTTCCGCAATTCGCGCACATTGCCAGGCCAGCGATAGCGCTCAAGCACGGCGATCGCTTCACCCGTCAGTCGCGGCGGTGTGGCGCCCGCGTAGCGTGTGAGAAAATGCTCGGCAAGCAACGGTACATCGCTCGACCGCTCACGCAGCGTGGGAAGCTGAATGCGAATCGTGTTGATACGGTGCAGAAAATCTTCGCGCATATCGCCGCTACTCACCATGCGCGTGAGATCCCGTGTGCTCGACGCGATAATGCGCACATCCACATCGACCTTCTGCGAACCGCCCACACGATAGAAGCTCCCCGTTTCCAACGCGCGCAGCAGTTTGGCCTGCAGGCGTATGTCGAGATCGGACACACTGTCGAGATAGAGCGTGCCGCCGGTGGCAAGCTCGAGCAGCCCCACCTTGCGACGATCCGCGCCCGGAAACGCGCCTTTTTCTACGCCAAACAACTCCGTCTCAAGTCCCTGCTCCGCGAGCGCGGCGCAGTTGAGATCAACAAACGGCGCCTGAGCGCGGCCGGACCAATGATGCAGCAAGCGCGCCACCAGATCCTTGCCGGTTCCCGAGTCGCCGCTGATCAGCACCGGCGACGTGCTCGGCGCCACGCGCTCCACCAGCGTGAGCATGGCCTTGAGCGGCGCGTACTGCGTAATAAACTCCGGCTTGGCATCGGAGTGTCCGCTGCGCGCTTTCAGTGTGTGCAGTCGGGAGTTGTCGAGCGCCAGCATGCGCTTTTCCCACGCGCGTCGTACCAGCACCTCGATCTCCGCCATGCGATACGGCTTGGCCAGAAAATCGTACGCGCCAAGCTTGAGTGCGGTGATCGCAGTTTCGACCGTGCTGTTGCCGGTTATGATGATCACTTCCGGCGGCGACGGATCTTCGCGTACCTGACGCAACACCTCGAGTCCGTCGAGGCCCGGCATCATGATGTCGAGCAACGCCACATCAAACTGTTCGAGCCGCAACAGGTCGAGCGCTCGCAGTCCGTCGCGCGCCGTGGATACGCTAAAACCACGCGCCACGAGGAACTGTTCAAGGATCGTGCCGAGATGTTGTTCGTCTTCGGCGATCAAGACCCGTATGGGAGCACTCGGTGTTTCAGGCGCAATGTCTAGCGCTGACGGGTCCTCGATGTCGGTGGTCATACAGCGGTTCCAATGGGAGTGTGCACAAGCGGTGGTACACCAGCCCCTGAGGTGAGCGGTGGTGCACCAGACGCAGGCAGCAGGATGCGAAAGGTGGCGCCGTGTCCAAGCGCGCTGTCCACGGCCAACACGCCGCCGTGCTCCATCACAATGCCATAACAGATCGAGAGGCCGAGTCCGGTACCACTGCCCGGCGCTTTCGTGGTGTAAAACGGTTCAAAGACTTTGGAGAGCGACTCGCGGGGAATGCCGTGACCTTCGTCGATCACATCGACGGCACTGCACGTGTCTGCTCCCACGCGCACCGCGGCGCTGCGAAGCACCACGCGGGCTCCCTGCGTACTGGCATCAAGCGCGTTCAGCACCAGTGCCATCAATACCTGCACGAGTCGGTCGGCATCACCACGCACCAGCAGCGGCACACCTTCTTCAAGCTCGGTTACCAGCGATACCTGCTTGCGGCGCGGATGGTGTTGCAGCAGGAAGAGTGTTTGTCGAACAACCGCATTGAGATCGAGCTCGTCGTGCGCCACTGGTTTGGGGCGCGCAAAATCGAGCAGCCCCTGCACAATGCGTTTGCACCGCTGCACTTCAAGATCAATAATGCGGAGCAGTTCCGTGGGGTCACCCTGTGGCACGCCGGGCGCGTTCGCGGAGTCGTCGGCCTGCAGCTGCAGCGTTTCCGCGCACGCGGCAATCGTGGCCAACGGATTATTGATCTCGTGCATCACTCCGGTTGCCATCTGTCCGAGCGCGGCGAGCTTTTCCGATTGCGCCGTCCGATCCAGCGCCGCGCGCCAGTCGGTGATATCTTCGCCCACCGTAATCACGTGGGTCACGTACGACGGACGCGTTGCATCAATGCGCATGGGAATCTTGGACAGCCGGAACGTGCGCACGCTGCCGGTGGCTTCACTCTCCATCTGAAACTGCTGCATGCGGCCCGACGCAAACACTTCGTCGAACTCACGTTTGAGCAGCGCCGCCGGTTGCCGATGCAACACGTCAAAGATTGTCTGGCCGAGCGCGCGGTTTCGCGCCACGCCTTGCAGTCCGGTTTCGCGTTTGTGATTCCAGGCCTGAATGCGATACGCGCGATCCACTACGTAGAGCCCAACCGGCATGGAGTCGATGATGCGTTCGATGAAGCGACGCTGCTCGTCGAGCTGATCAAGCCGGGACGACAATTCGGACTCCAGCTCCGCGCGTCGGCGCGATTCGCGCAGCGCCAGGCAGAGCAGCAGTGCCACCGGTTCCCACGTGGAGACCTCTGCCGCCGCCGATGAAGGCGGCGCGTCAACCAGCAACACCAGAGGGTGTTCAAGGCCCGCCGAAACCGGAAGGCTGAGTTGCGCATCGTTGTTCGGCGTAGACGTGACCGGCACCAATCGCAACCGTGCGCCGCCCGCAGCCTCCGATGCGTGCTGGAGCGCGATGCCGACCCACGCTGGCAGTGGCCCCGCCGGCGATTCCGCTGCGGACGCATCGCGTGACGCCAGCGAACGCACCACGGCTTCAAGCACCCGCGCCGCGGCCAGTGGCGCTCCCGGCGATTGCGTAGCGAGCTCATCCATTGGCGGTTCCGGGAGGTTCATATCCGGAAGCTACGGACCGTGCGGAAATCGGACAAGCTGACCGACCAGTACAGATCCCTGTCGTTTCGACAATGTGTCACGCCGAACCGTCAGTCAAAGCGACCTCAAACCGGCCAGCTTGGCCGATCCGGCGCGGTACGCTCCCTGCCCAATGGTGGGTCAAGCACGCGGACGTGTCTCTCGTGCCGCTGCCTTCTCACACATTCGACGCCCACGGCGTCAAGGAGCATCCATGACCTATCGTGTCGCGTTTACCGCCCCCACGTTTGACTCGTCGCTGCGTGGCCTTCGTCGGGATATGGACCGCGCGTTCAGCGAACTGTTCACGCCGTCTCCGGTGACGGGCGCCACCACGCCCTCCGCCGACATCGTAGAGGAAGAATCGGGCTGGACGATTACGCTCGACCTGCCAGGCGTGCGCCCCGAGTCGGTTGAAGTACTGACCGAAGATCGCGTGCTCACGATTCGCGCCGAGCGCGTCTCCACACCGTTGGCCGAAGGCGCCAAGCGCGTCACGCAGGAACGCGCGGCCGGCACCTTCGCCCGTCAGTTCCGACTGCCGCGTGCGGCTGACCTCGATCAGATCCGGGCGTCGGTTGAACTTGGCGTGTTGACGCTGCGCATTGGCAAGGTGGCCCCCGCACAGCCGCGCCGAGTGCCGGTGATGACGCACGATGTCGCCACCGGCACCAATCCAGCGCCCACTGCTACGAACGATCCGTCTGGGCAGCCGACCAACTGATTCCGGCGCGACTTACGCGTTGGCCGCGATCGCCGCGAGGATTTCCGAATTCTCGCGGCGTTCGCCTGATTTGGATTCCACGTGTGACCACTTGATGATGCCGTCCTTGCCGATCAGGAAATACGCACGCTGCGACACGTAGGCCTCTTCGCGCAGCACACCGAAGGCGCGAGACGCAATACGTTTCATGTCGGACAGCAGGTCCACCTGCATGTTGTATTTGCGCTTGAACTCGAGCAACGACGGAACCGCGTCGACGCTCACTGGCAGCACCACCACATCACGCTGCGCGAACTGATCAAAGTCTTCGCTGAACGCACACACTTCGGCCGTGCACGTGCTGGTGAACGCGAGCGGGAAGAATGCCAGCAGCACATGCTGCTTGCCACGAAACGATGACAGCTGCACCGTGCCGCCAGCTGTGGAGGCGAGCGTTACGTCAGGGGCTTCAGAGCCGATCGAAAGCGGAGTTGCCGCGGTGTGCGGCGCCACGTGAGCAGACGCGTCAGTAGTCATGTGTTGGGTGAAAAATCAAGGATAAAATGCAGGTATTGTGATTCACATCACACGAAACTGCGTTACACAGCCGGAACTTGGCATCACTATTCTACAAGGTACTGGAAACGCGTGGCAGATTGAGTAGTATCCAAATCCACTCATTGCTTTCCCTCCGCAATCGCTGATCCCATGTCTGCAGCCGACGGTCGTGCTGATGGAATGATCCGCGTCCTGCTCGTTGATAACGAGGAAGGCGATGCTGCGCGTTCCGCCGCAGCATTGGGAGACGCGTTCGGTTCGCGCATGGCGCTCGTACATGCGGCCACGCTCGCTGATGCCATCCGGCTGCTGATGGAAGGCCCGGTTGATGTGGCCATGCTTGAGCTGGATTTGCCCGATGCGACCGGACTGGCCACGCTCGCGGGTGTGCGCGGCGCGGCACCAAGCATGCCGATCGTGTTGTATACGCGCACACTCGACGACAGCACGGCCGTGCGCGCGCTGCGTGTAGGCGCGCAGGAATGCCTCTGCAAGGACACGACGCCCGTTGAACAGGTGCCGCGCCTGCTTCGCTTTGCCATCGAGCGCCAGCGGCATCTGGCGGCGCTCGACGCGGCGCGCGTGGCCGCCGCGCATCGTGCCACACACGATCCGCTCACCGGTCTCGCCAATCGCGGATTGTTTCTCGATCACCTGGATCGCGCGCTCGCGTTCGGCGCACGTTATGGCCGCAAAACCGGCTTGCTGTTCGTTGACCTCGATGGCTTCAAACTGATCAACGACTCACTGGGTCATGCGGTTGGCGATCGCCTGCTCGTGGAAGTTGCGCAGCGATTGCTCGGCACGGTGCGCCGGTCAGACGCGGTGGCACGACTGGGTGGTGATGAGTTCGTCGTGCTGCTGCCCGACGTCAACAGCCGTCTCGATGTGGCGCACGTGCGCGACATGATTCTCGGCTGCCTCACCGAGCCGGTAGATCTTGGGGATGGTCGCTTTGAGCGCATTGCCGCCAGCGTGGGCGGGGCCATGTCCCCGCTCGACGGCACCACGGCGCAGGAGCTGCTCGATGCATCCGACGTGGCGATGTACCGCGACAAGTACGCGCGGCGTCGCGGTCGCATGCCCACGCCGGTGTTCGGACTGCGTGTGCAAGACGAAACGATCGCGCATCAGCGTGAGGAGCGTCTGCGCGCGGCCCTCGATGCAGGCGAACTCGCCGTTCACTACCAGCCGCAGGTAGATGTCACCACGCAGCGCATTGTCGGACTTGAAGCGCTGTTGCGCTGGCATGACCCCGACCTCGGTATGGTTGCGCCGTCGTCGTTCCTGCCGCTCGCAGAAGACACGGGACTGATCGTACCCATCGGTGATCTTGTGTTGCGTGAAGCGTGCGCAGCCGCTGTCACGTGGCGGCGCGAGCATCAGGACAGCGACATGCGTGTGGGCGTGAACCTTTCGGCCGTGCAGCTGCGCGAGAAAGGGTTCGAGCAACGTGTATCGCGCATACTTGAAGACACCGGCTGTCCCGCCGATGCGCTCGTGCTCGAACTCACCGAAAGCTCGGCGCTGTACGAAGGCGATCAGGCGCTTGATACGCTGCGCGCGATTCGCGAGCTCGGCATTCAGCTCGTGGTAGACGACTTTAGGTGTTGGCTTTGCGTCGCTCGCATTTCTGCGTGAGGCGCCGCTTGCCGGCTTCAAGATTGACCGGCGCTTTGTGTCGCGCATGCTGACGGATGAGCGCGACTTTGCGATCGTTTCGGCGCTCGTGACGCTCGCGCGCGGGCTCGGCCTGCACGTGGTGGCAGAAGGTGTGGAAACGCTGGAGCAATCACAGCGTTTGGCGGCCCTGCTGTGCACCGAGCAGCAGGGGCACTTCTTCTCACCCGCCGTGCCTCTGAATGCGTTGGCGCAGGTGTTCCGCGCACATCCGCCAGCGCTCATGGCCATGTCACGCCGAACTCGCGCGACCGCCTGAATACCACGTTCGAAAACATGGAGCGTATCGGGATCGAACCGATGACCTCTCGCTTGCAAAGCGAGCGCTCTCCCAGCTGAGCTAACGCCCCCACTTGTCAAACATAGCGAACCACTGCCGTGCAGTGGAAGCCCGGAAAAACACAGGGCCGACTCCGCGAAGGAGTCGGCCCTTTTTCATGCCGTGTTCGTGCGTTGTTACTCGTGTGCGGGCAGCGGTTCCATGGTGCGTGGATCCACCGGGACCTGCACTTCATCGCGATACGGCGACGTCATCATGAACACGCGCATCTTGGGGAACGCATCCATGAACGCGAAGTAGCACGTGAACCAGAGCCCGATCATGCCGAGCGCGATGCCAACTTCCCAGATGCCGAACGGCAGATGGTCAACCACACCGTAAATGCTCGGGTACACTTCGATGTAGCGGTGCAGCCACGTACCAAGCAAGCTGCACGACGCGAAGAGCACGAACGTTGGGAAGTACACCTTGGCCGCCTTCGAAATCAGTCCGCCGAACGGCAGGATGAAGGCGAGAATCGGAATCAACGATGTTGTGGTCTTCCACACACCGCTGAGACGCAGATTGTAGAAGTGTGTTTCTTCCGGCATGTTGCCGTACCAGATCACCAGATACTGGCTGAAGCTGATGTAGCCAAAGAACGCGGTGAACGCGAACGCCAGCTTGCCCATGTCCCACATGTGGTTCACGGTCACGAGATCCTGAACCTGCATCTGCTTACGCCACCAGAGGCAGAGCAGCGACGCCGACATGATCATGCCCAACCAGCCGCACATGAACACGATCCAGGCGTACATCGTCTGCTGCCAGTGCAAGGTGAGCGACATGGAGTAATCCCACGCCATGAAGCACCAGCCCACCACAAACAACATGCACACGGCAACAGCGAGCTTGCCGAGGATGGAGTGCGTGTTGTGCAACTCACGACGCTCTTCACCAAAGCCCGTGCGCATGCGCGTACGCAGACCCTCGGCCCACTTGGCGCCCGTGAACTTTGGCATGCTGGCCACGTCCACGCGAACCGAGCGATACACGAACCACATCATGACGGCCGTCATCGCGCCAAAGAGCACGATGCCGCGCAGTACGAAGAACGTGGGATCGAGATAAGCCGCCTTTTCGGCGATTTCAATGTGCTCACGACCGGCCCACGTGAAGATGGCTTCACGTCCGGGGAACAGAATGAGCAGCAAGAGCACGAACGCTACCGGCAGAAACGCCACGTAGCCTTCGAAGAAGCGCACAATCGGACGCGACCAACGCGCCGTGGTGAGTCGCTGCACCGCAGCAAACGCGACGCCCGCAGACGAGATCGTGGCGAGGAAGATCCAGTTGAAGTGCAACGCATGCCAGGCGCGCTGTTCGCCCGTCACGGCGCCAAACACAAACAACGCCATGCCAAGCACAGCGGCCACGAGGGCCGCTGTCTTCAGCGTTTTGGGGACCGCCGAATCACCGATGCGTTTCTGGAACTCTTCGCGCGTCGGATAGTGGTAATGATGGACGCCGCTCACTCGAACATCTCCTGGGCCGCGTCGGCCGCGTCTGATTCTTCATCGTGTCCCGTTCCGCCGCCGGTCGTTGTGGCACCATTGGGGAACGAAATCTTTTCACGGCCAGAAGTCGCGGCGTTCTTGCCCGAGCTTCCCGGCGTGAGCTGCACAGCGCCCGGCACAAACGGTGCTGACTTCTGCGGCGCCGTAGCGGATGCACGAGGCACCGTGGCACCGTTCTGCCCTGGCATGCCGTGCGGACCGATCACGGCGGTACCAGCCTGCAACGCACGTACGTAGTTCACGACATCCCAGCGATCGGCTTCTTCGATGCGGGCGTAGTTCGGCATGCCGCCGCGCCCGTTTCGAATGATGCCCCAGATGTACCCATCGGAACGGCCCTTGCCGGACTCGTTGATGATGCTCGGATAGTACGGGTAACCCGCGGCGGCCATGGAGCCTTTGCCGTCGCCGAGTTCACCGTGACACATCGCGCAGTTGATCGAGTAGTACATGCGGCCGTTGTCCAGCGATCGCGCATCGGCGGCCGTTGGATTGGCCAAACCGGACATCGAGTCAACCGTGAGCGGGAGTGGCGTGTACGAAACGGCAACGCCAGCAACGAGCGTACCCTGCACCGGCACCGACATCTGCGGGTTGAAGCGCGGTGCGCTCACCGTGGTGTCTGTTGCCGATACGTTGAATGGCTCCCACGGCTCAAGACGCGGCTGATTCTTGAAATCGGTGAACCAGGCGCACGCGCTGAACGAAAACGGAAGCGACACCGCGAGTACGGCGCGAGCCGCACGCGAAAAGGCAGGCATAACAGTTGGCTTAAGCTTCACGACGCACCTCGTCGGCACCGTGCTTTTGCAGCAGCGCTTCGACCTGCGGCGCTTTGTCAGCACCACAGGAAACAAAAATGCCGAAGTGACCACCGCTGAAGCGCGGATCGTATCCCACCGTGGTGGTGAGACGCGGAATGCGTGCATTGATGAACATGCCGGCGACCGTTGAAAGGCAGCCCACAAGCACCATGACTTCGAATCCAATGATCGTGTACGGAATCCACGAGGCAATCGCTTTGCCACCTGTTACGAGCGGCCAGTAATCGCCCGTCCAGATCGAGATCCAGTATCCGAAAGACACACCCAGCAAACCGCCAACCAGCGTGAACCGACGCACCACACTGTTTGGTCCGTCAATCGCTTCGTCGATTTCGTGACGGATCGTTGGTGAGTACACGGTGACGTCACCGAGACGAGCTTTCTTCAGCTCCTCAATGGCGTGCACCGTGGTGTCGAGATGATGAAACGCGCCGAGCACACCCTGCATCAGTGGTGCCCTCCGTCATGCGCATGCTTGCGCTTGGGAACAACGATTTCCTTGAGTTCCATGATTGCCATGACCGGCATCTGCTTCACAAACAACAGGAACCACATGAAGAACCAGCCGAACGAACCAACGAGGAAGCTCATGTCCACCCAGCTCGGCGTGTAGCTGCCCCACTGCCACGGCTCGAACTCGTGACTGAGTGACGGCACCACGATCACGAAGCGCTCGTACCACATGCCGATGTTAATGAAGATCGACAGGAACCAGAGCCACGTGGGGTTACGACGCAGCTTCTGCGACCAGAGCGACATTGGCAGCGCCATGTTGCAAAGCAACATGATCCAGGCCGCCCACCACCACTGACCGAACACGCGATTCCAGAAGAACTCCTGTTCCGGACGCACGCCGCTGTACCAGGCAATGAAGAACTCGATCAGGTACGCGCAGCCAACCACGAGCGACGTGAACAGCACGACCTTGGCCGTTGCGTCGAGATGATTGAGCGTGATGTAGTGCTCGAGCTTGAACCACTTTCTCATCGGGATCGCGATCGTCCACACCATCGCGAAGCCGGAGAAGATGGCACCGGCGACGAAGTACGGCGGGAAGATGGAGGCGTGCCAACCCGGCACCAACGACATGGCGAAGTCGAAGGAAACGACCGAGTGCACGGACAGTACGAGCGGGGTTGAGAAGGCCGCGAGGAACAGATAGGCCTTCGCAAAATGACGCCACTCACGATCGCTGTTCCGCCAGCCGAGCGAGAGGATGCCGTAGATCCGCTTGCGCATCGGGTTGGTTTCCCGATCGCGCAGCACGGCGAAGTCAGGAATGAGACCGATGTAGAGGAACGTGGTCGAGATCGTGAGATACGTGGAGATAGCGAACACGTCCCACACGAGCGGCGACTTGAAGTTCGGCCACAACAAACGCCAGTTCGGATACGGAATCAGCCAGAAGAACTTCCACGGGCGTCCGATGTGAATGATCGGAAACAGACCGGCCGTCATAACGGCGAACACGGTCATCGCTTCTGCCGCTCGATAAATCGAGGTTCGGAAGCCGGCGCGGAAGAGATACAGAATGGCGGAAATCAGTGTACCGGCGTGACCGATACCAACCCAGAAAACGAACGTGATGATGTAGACACCCCACATCACCGGCGGCTCATAGCCCGCCTGTCCGAGTCCCCAGTAGATCTGATAAATCCAGGCTGAGGCGCCCACCAGCATCGCGCAGACCGCGATGCCCAGGCCCAACAGCCATTTTTTGGTGAAACCGAGAGTCGCGATAATCTCGCGATCGACTTGCTCGTAATCCGTGACCGCAGGGAGCTGTACGTCGGCCGATGCAATGTTCGGCCGGCGAAGCCCCTCGACCGGTTGCGCGATGGTGCCCATCCGGTGATGCCTCCTCAGGCCGTTGCCGACGCCGCAGGCGCCGGGTGGTTGACCTTCTTCAGATAGACGACGGCCGTGTACGTGTTCAACTCTTCGAACACGTGGTAGGCACGTCTGTCATATGCGAGCTTCGCCACACTCCAATTTTCATCGGCCGCATCACCGAACACGATGGCACGCGACGGACAGGCCTGCGCACACGCGGTGGTGAACTCGTCCGCATTGAGCTCACGCTCCTCGGACCGCGCCCGATTTTCTCCTTCACGGATGCGCTGCACGCAGAACGTGCACTTCTCCATGACACCCTTACCACGAACCGTGACATCGGGATTGAGCATCCAATGCATCGGCTCGGGCCACGCGTACTGACGACGCTCCGGCTCACCGTAGCCGAACCAGTTGTAGTAGCGAACCTTATATGGGCAGTTGTTCGAGCAGTAACGCGTGCCGACGCAACGGTTGTAGACCTGCACGTTGAGACCGTCGGGCGAGTGATACGTGGCGTACACAGGGCACACCGGCTCGCACGGCGCGTTGCCGCAGTGCTGACACATCATTGGAACGAAACGCGCCTCAAAATCCGGCGAGAACTCGTTCTCCGTGTTCGTGTTGCCTTCGTAGTAGCGCTCGAGACGAATCCAGGCCATTTCTCGGCCCTTGATGATATTCGCGCCCGGACGCTCGTCCCACGTGGCCGGGCTCAGCGCACGACCCTGATACGTGGCGCCGACCGTGGGAATGTTGTTCTCGCTGTAACACGCCGTGACGCACGCCGAACAACCGGTGCAACGCGCGAGATCGATCGTCATGGCCCAACGACGCGCCTCGGCTTTGGTCGGATGCTCGGGGTTGTACATCCCCTTGTCTTTCGCCTTGGGGTTCGCGTACTCGCCCTGCGCATCGGCCGCCACTGGCGACTTGAGGCCCGGCAAGAACTCCTGCGACACGTGTCCGGCAATCTCGTGATGCTCTTCTTCAACTTCGGGCGCCGAAATCGCCGCGGCCATCATGGCCTGCGCGATTCCACGTCCGTGCTGACGCGCTGAACCTTCGGTGGTGACCAGCGGGCTATGCTCTTCACCACGCGTGACGGTGGCCTTAAGGGCACCGAGCGCAAGGTTGCCCGCCGAGTCGAAACTGCTGGTGGCGAGCGCGTAGGCGTTCACGCCGACGTTCATCGCGAAGCGACCGTACGCCGTGTGACCCTGACCAAGCGCGATGGCCACCGTATCCGGACGCACACCCATATACGGATAGGCCGGCGCGGTGACTTCACCGGCAGCCGTTTTGATCGTGAGGTGCTCGCCTTCGCGAACGCCCATTTCCTTGGCGGTTTTCGGATGGATCTCTACCCACGACTGCCAGGCAATCTTGGTGACGGGATCCGGAAGCTCCTGCAACCACGGCTTGTTGGCGCCGGCGCCATCGCCGAGCGTGGCCGATGGATACACCACCACAAACATGTCGCCGTCGCCGGCCGCTGCCGTTGCGCCGCGCGAAGCGACGGCGGTACGCGTTCCGCGCGCTGCAACCGGCGAACCGCTGACGGTGGCCTTGGTGAGTGCCGTTGCGAACGCGGATGCACCACCGGCAAAGTTGGCGATCATCCAGCTGCGATAATCAGGCTGCGAGAAACGCGAGGCGATCGTGCCGTCAGCGCGGGCGGCGGTGATGAGCACATCACCAACACTGCGCGTGTCAAACACCGGCTCCAGCGCCGGCTGCACGAACGAACGCTCGCCCGCCATGGCTACGGCGTCGCCCCAGCTCTCCAACCAGTGATTGTCTGGCAAAATGAGATCGCACAGTTCGCTCGTTTCGTCTGGCATGCTCGAGAACGAAACCTTGAAGCCAACCTTGGCGAATGCCTCGCCGAAACCCGCAGCCTTTGGCATGCTGTGCGCAGGATTCACATTGCGCACGAACGCGACCGGGACACTGCCCGCGGCCATGCGCTCGGTGGCGTCGACGAGATCGAGATAGCTGGCAACACCTTCATAACCAGCGTGCGCCATCGCAGGCTTGATCGTGGTGCCGACGCTACCGTTGGTCTTGTTGATGTCGGCGACCATCGTGCCGCACTCAACGGCATCAGGCGTATTCATGCCGCACAGCGCGAGCACTTTGGATCCCGCGGCTTTGACCGCGGCGATCAGCGCCGTGATAGTGGCTTCACTGACGTCAGCCGCCGTGGCCGCAGCGGCGGCGGTGCCGCGACCGAGGATTGCGTCGCAGATCGCCATTTCGCTGCCGGGCTTGGCCGGAATCCACTGATCTGCATTAAGCCCCGTAAGCGAACGACGTGCGCCGATGTAGACCAGCTTGGGCGCACCTTCGAGCTGCGCACGCGCATCGGCCCAATCGAGCTGCTGCGGGACGCGATGTCCCCACGTATCGAGGAAGTCCGCCGAGAAACTCAGAATCAGCGACGACGCCTTGAAGTCGATAGACGGCCACGCCACACCGTACGCGGCGCGGTTGGACGAAATCGTGGCCGCCGGAGCCATCGTATCCACCGACAGATGCGCGGGCATGCCCTGCGCACTCAGCCACTGGTCGAGGAATCCGGGGAAGCTTCCCGTCTCGTGCGCGTTGAGGAACACCGCGTTGGCAGCGCCACCACGGCTCTTCACTTCACCAAGCTTCTGGCCGAGCACTTCGAGTGCACGATCCCAGGTAACTGGTGACAGCGCGGTGCCCTCGCGCAGCATCGGCTGGCGATAGCGATCCGGATTATAGAGGCCCTGCATCGCCGACATGCCGGTCGCGCAAATCGCGCCACGGTTTACCGGGTGCTCAGGATTGCCTTCCAACTTGATCGGGCGTCCGTCGCGTACTTCTGCGAGCACACCGCAACCCGTTGCGCATTCCTTGCACGTGGTCGCATAGAACTGCGACACACCGGCCACCGTATTGTCCGGTGACGAGACATAAGGGATCAATTTCCCGACTTTTTCAGACGAGCAACCCACCACCGCAGTGGTGGCGCCCGTCGCGCCGAGAATCTTGAGGAAGTCTCGGCGCTTGACGCCGCTTCCCGCTTCAGTGCTCATGCAGTCACTCCGCTCCTGGCGGCTGCTCGCACGTCGGCTTCGGGGGACTCCCCGACCGACGCACGAGGTAAGTGGTCAGTCGAGGATCAGTAGTGGCAGACGGCGCAATCGTAACGCGCCTTCTTCACGGGTTCTTTTTCGAGCGCTTTTACAACACTGTCGGGCATGCCAGCGAGGCGCGCGCCTTCAGACGGCTTGTAGCCCTGCACGTGACAGTTGATGCACCAACCCATGTTGAGCGATGCATACTGTTCCACGGGCTTGTACCCATCTGCGACGCCAGCTTCGCCCTGCTTCTGAATCTCGCCGTGGCAAGACTGGCAGGTCACACCGGCGTTGACGTGACGCATGTGCGGGAACTGCACGTAGTCCGGAACTTTGTGCACGCGATTCCACGGGATCGGCTCTTTCTTGTTCCAATACTCCGCGACCTTCTTGATCTCGGGGCTATCGGTCTTGACCAGCGTATGGCAACCCATGCACGTGGCCACAGACGCATTGCCCGGATCCATGGCCTTATTGGCCTGGGAATGGCAGTACAGGCAGTTCATGCCAAGCTTCGCAACGTGCGGCGCATGGATGAACTTGACCGGCTGCTCAACGAGCTTGCCCTGCGAGGAGGAGGCGCCGCTGTACGCCGACAACAGCGTAGCCGCTGCCGCAAGCGCAAGGAAACCAGGAATGACTGTCCACTTCTTTTTCGTCGTCATCTACTCGACCGTGATGGTGGAGTGGTGAGGCGTACGGGAGAGACTTCCACCGGCGAAAGCAACGCGCGTGTGCACGTACAGCGTCACACCTTCTTTCCTCGGTCGAGGTCGGTAAGCACAATCGCGTAGTATGTCGGTGGTAGTATTTGTACGCAAGTGCAAACACTGCAAAGAGTAGGCGTATTTCCTACTCCTTTTTTGCACTGGCGCGACACCGTACTCCGACAGTCACACGAACAAGCGGTCCGCGAGCGGATCTCTCGTCACCGCCACAACAGATTGCCCGGTCATTCGGTTTCCAAGCGTGGCACGGGCAACGGAAGCGGAACCGTGCTGTGCTCCGGCAAGAGTGCGATCAGGGCTCGCGATTGCTGCACCAGACGCAGCGGCCACTGCGTGCCAAGCACGAATCGGGACGCACCCAGTGTACGCACCAGCTGCGCGAACTGATCGTCAGGCGGCCCCCACACCCAGCCAAAATCGAACCAGAGGCGTGAACGCTCGTCTGGCGTCAGGCCCCAGCTCACCTCTTCAATGAACTCCCGGCCAGCGCCGCTCACCACAAGGGTGCACCCGGTCGCCGCGCGCGCGAGCGTACGGACGGTTGCGGCCGCCACGTCGCCAGCCACGTCGTGCATGTGTCGCTGCCGCAGGTCTTCAAATCGCACCGTGAGGTGCAGCGGGACCGCGCGCTCTGCACACGCGGCGGCAAGTGCAGAAAGTGCAGCATGACCCGGGCCGAGCCCCCACTGCGCCGGATAGGCGCGAATCGACGTCGCACCGGCGGCGACCATTCGATCGAGCTCTCGCTCCCATCGCGGCCAGTCCGGCCGAACGGCGGGCGCCGGGTCGAGCACGTCGCGGTACGGCGCCAGTGCCTCGATGAGTCGAGCGTTGCCCGATGAAGGGTCACGCTGCCACGCGCTCGGCAACCAGCCAACCCACGCTCGCCCGACGCGTTCTCGCACCAACACGCGCGTCAACACCTCGGCATCCGGATGCGGCACCTCACGAAACGGATACGGTCCGATCCACGCGCTCACGTCAACGTGTGCGAACAGTGTGTGTTCAGCCGTCATGCAACCAGTGCCTCCCCGCGATGCGTAAAGCGCGCGCGTGAAAAGAAGCGCACTGCATTGCGCCAGCGAATGTTTGTCAGCGCGTCGCTGCTCAGCCCGATGGCTTCGAGTGCCCATGCTTTCGTGAGCCCCGTACACAGCGTAAGATCGGCCGCCCACTGCACACGCTGATCGCCCAACGCGTCAATGGTGAGATCCATCATCCCGCGATCAATGCCGCTGCCCGACAAGTCCACGCTCACATTGGGCAGATCGCGCACGGCGTGCAGCGTATGCGCGTAGTCGCCGCCGCCACCAACATGCGCGAGCAGTATGCGCGTTCTCGGATGGCGCGCCGCCAGTCGACCAAGCTCCACACCGTCGCTGGCGTCCTGATTGGGCCATTCGCGCCGCCGATCCTGCCAGACATGATGCAGAATCGGAACGTCCGCTTGCGCCGCCGCGCTGGCAATGTCGTCGAGCAACGCATCATCCGCCTTGCGACTGGCGGCGAGCTTGATGCCGACGGCGCCATCGTCCAGGCCGACGCTGATCTCGCGCAACGCGTGCGGTGCGAAATTCGGGTTGACCGCGACGTATGAAAAGACCCGCGTGTACCCGTGCGCGTGCGCGTCTGCGCGAGCGAACTCACGCATCCAGCGGTTCGCGATCGTGAGATCATCCGGCGACGGGAAATACGTGGGTGACGTATGCCCCCACGAACCAAGCACGGACGCGATGTGTGCGTTGACGCCCATGCGCTCACCGGCCTGCAATCGCGAGTGATTGTACGCCGACCATTCGCTGCGTCCGGTGTGCGGCGTGTGGAAGTGCGCGTGCACATCTATCAGCGGGGCGTCGCCGGCCAGGCGTTCCTGTTCGCCCGCGGCAATCTGTGACGAGCTCGGGTTGACCATGCGAAAATCCTTTATGCGGTTCTGTGTAACTCACGCACACGCAACGCCGCGGCGTGTACCGCTGACTCGACACTGGCGAGTGCCGAGTCATCGTGCGCCAGCGCTGCAAATTGGTACGCGCCGCGTTTGAGAAGCACACCTTCGCCGGCGGCGGCCACGACGAGTGCGTCAATCATTGCCTGGTCATCGGCCACGAATCGCAACATCTGCGCCGGGCCTTCCACACGAATGTTGAGTGCGTGCGGAGCCAGCGCGCGTGTGAGCGCATGCTGCACCCTGCTCCCCACTTTAGCCAACGCGCCACACACGTCGGCCCGCGCGTGCCGGTCCAGCACAACACGTGCTGCTGCAAGCGCGGTCATCTCTGAAGCGAGGGTGGAAGAAATCCAGGCGCGTCTGGCCGATGACATCACCGAGGACCTTCCAACGACGGCCGAGAGTGCGTAGCCGTTCGCCAGTGCTTTCCCAAGCGTTGTCAGATCGGGGGTCACGCCACAGATCGCCTGCACTCCGCCCTGATGCATGCGAAACGCGGTCTTGATCTCGTCAAAGATCAACACGGCCCCCCGTTGATCGCAGTGTGTTCGTGCAGCGCGCAGCCATTCCGTCGAGGCCACGTCATGCACCAGCGGCTCAAGGATGATGCCCGCGAGCGAATCGCCCGCAGCGTGCACGGCGTCGTGCAGTGCCTGCATGTCGTTGAAAGGCACCGTGTGCACGTTCACAGACGCGCTGGCTGGTACGCCTGGTCCGGGATTGCTCCAGTCGTGCCAACCGAAATAGCCGCTGGCGATGATCACGTCTCGACCGGTGTGTGCGCGCGCGAGTCGAACTGCCGCCGCCGTGGCTTCAGCGCCCGTTTTCAGAAACCGCACCTGTTCGGCGCACGGCACGACTTCCGTCAAACGCTCGGCCACTTCGATTTCAAGCAGTGGACTCAGTCCGCCAACCGGCCCCGCGGCGGCCGCCTCCTGCACCGCTGCGGTGACCTCAGGATCCGCATAGCCAAGCGCGACTGCACCGAGGGCCATGGTCAGGTCGATCAGCTCACGACCGTCCGCGGTTTCCAACCGACAGCCGTACGCGCGGCGCATGTGCGTTGGTGTGCTCGCCGTGACGGCGTCGCCGAAGAGCGCATCCGGGCGCTTGCTCCCGGTTGACGCACCGCCCGGTACGACACGCGCCGCGCGCATCGCCCACGGGTTGAGCGACGACTCGACACGTTCAGTCACCGTGCGGCCCACCCGCGATGGCGGTCACGCAGACGGCACCTCAGGCGGAACATCCGCTTCCGTGAGCCCCAATCTGCGCAGCAAGCCTTTGCGTTCGCGCTCAAGCGTGCGCAGCACTTCGATAGCGGCTGTCCGCAGCATGGTGAGCTCACGCGAATCCGGATTGGAGCGAAAGACAATCGAACGAATGCTGCGCATGATCAACTCCGGATTGCGTGTCTTGAAGTAGGCAATGGAGTTGAGCGCCGAGTGCACATCGGTGAACGTGCGCTCGATTTCATCTGCGGTTGGCGGCGGTGTGGCCTTGCGTGGTCGCGCCAGCCGGCGTGTTGCATCACCGGCCGCGAGATGCAGCTCGTACAACCCGATCAGCACTGCTTGCGCAAGATTGAGCGAGTAGTGCGCCGTGGTTGGGATGGTGACGATCGTGTGCGCGCGATCCACCGCGTCCCCTGGCAGGCCGTGATCTTCGCGGCCAAAGAGCAGCGCCACCGGACCATCTTCCACGACGCCTAGCAGATCCTCCGCCATGGTGCGCGGCGTATGCATGGCCCAGCGCGAGGCCCGGCGGCGGCCGGTGAACGCGGCAACACGGACGCAATCGGCCAGTGCCTCGTCGAGCGTATCAAAGTGCCGGATCCGATCCACCACGTCGCGCGTATCATGCGCGATCTGCTCAATGCGCGTGAGGTCGTACTTCACGGGACGCACGAGGCGCAAATCATGCACGCCCATGTTCTTCATGGCGCGAACGACCGCGCCAATGTTGATGGGGTCCTGTGGTTCAAAGAGCACCACCTTGACGGCGGCGAGCAAAGATTCAGTCATGCCTGCGAATTCAAAGTCGAGTCAGAAGCGCGCACCGAGGGCAAAATCATACGCCACGCGCGAAGCGGGTCGTGCCGGTCTCCACGAAGATACACGGTCTCCCCGTTGGAACCGGAGAGTACCAGCTGTCCGCGCCGACGCTGGCGGTGGGCCGGTCGTTCGTTGACCAGCAAGTCGAAACGCAGTTCGTTCGCCGGGTTCTCGGGCAGCACGTGTCTTGCCACCGTCAGCTCCAGCGTGAAGCCACCGGGTGCGGGCGCCCATCGTGCAACGACCGGCTGGTTGTCGGGCACAAGCGAGGTAACACGGACGGCCCCGGTCTGCACATCGGGCACCAGCAACCACGCACCGCTCCACTCGGCACGGTCTACCGGCCCAACATAGCACTGCACCCCGTCGGCGTTAACGTCGGCACGTTCGTTGTCCAGCGCGTTCTCCTCGCCGGCTGCGGGTGCGACAACCTCTCCCGTGAACGCACGTACGGTGATGTGCAATGCACTGTTGTCAGCGGCCACGCGAACGTCGGCCGACGGTTGGCCTGCGGCGCGCCAGTCCGTTTCGCTGCCTCGATAGTGCGCTTCACCCAGTGCAAATCGTGCGGGCGCGAGCCGCAAATCGACCGCATGATGCGGCCGTGCGTCGAGTTGCTTGGCCGGCCGCTCATGCACGGCGGCGCTACGTTGTCCCTTCAGCGGGATCTCGCGCACGCCACCTTCATCCTGTTCGGTGACCTGCCATGTGGGCGAGTGCGCGCGGTACCGCCGCGTCGCACCGGTGCGCTCACGTACGCAAATCTCGAGTGCATCATGCAATGGCTGCTCGATGGCCACGTGAGCGACACTGTTGCGGAGAGACCAGACGCCGGCCACCCAGCCGTGCGACGCAACGTGACGAACCCAAAGAAATGATCGCGCCGGTGTGCGTGGAGGGCCGGGAGCGACGGCATGAAAGAGCTCCGCGTTCGCGCTCGCCGCGCACCAATACTTCACGTTGCGCTCGTGCGTGCCCTCGAAGGCGAGCAGGTCGAGGGCAGCAACGTCACACGCGCGTACCTCCGTCAGGAAATCGAATCCGTCTTCCAGACCTCCCGCACCGCCTGCATCGCGAACATGCCACTCGCGTGCGCCGTTCAGCGTGGCGCGAAAGTGCACCGGCAGATCGAGCGTGACAGTACGCGGCGACCACCACTCGACGTGCTCCACGATGTGCACGGCACTGACGATGACGGTGCGTACAACGCGCACGTCCGCCGCGATTCCCTCGGCCTCGGCTTGCATCCACGCAAGGTCGTCGCGCGCGTCAAACGCTCGCAGCGTGGTTGGGACGGGAACCTGTGAGCGACCGTTCACCAGTGGCGCGTTATGCGCGAGCGTGCTTCGATACCAGTGCAGCGAACGCTCAACGTACGAACCAGCACCGGGATCTTCGAGCACGCGCGCGTGACCATCCTGAATCGTGAGGGCCAGCCGATCGGGATGCCCGTGTCCCCCGCCCGTGTTGCCGCCCTCAAGCGCCACGTAAATCCGGCCAGTGTCGCGGCGGATCACCGTCAGTCCCTGCGCTTCGAGCACGACGCTTTGATCCGCGATCGCATCGGGGGCCGGCCACGACTCCGCACGCGCGCACAGCAGCGTACGCCAGCCCAGGTCGTGCCGATGCAACGCGCTTGGCGGCGCGTCGCGTTCAATGTCGGCTGTGGAGCAGGCACGATCAGTGGATCGCGATGTGTGCTCGCTGTTGTACAACCGATGCAACCACGTGCGAAGCGTGGGTTGATCAGCACGCGCCAGTCCGAGCTCGCACCACTCGGCAAATCGCCATTGATGCACCGACACGCCGTACCGACTGTCACGTCGCGAGGGAAACGTGCCGTCGGGAAGGATGCCGAGCAGCGGTGTCACGAAGCCCGCGTTGAATCGTGCGTTGAGTGATTCAGGAATCGCGACGCCCGCAGACTCGAGCATGGTGACACCGTACCAGAGGCCGCGGTGCGCGAACAGGTGGTAGTTCTCACCTTCGTACCACGAACCATCCTCAAGCAGACCGTTGCGCAGTAGCGTGTGCACACCTGTTGTTCCATCAATCAGCGGCGCAAGTGCCGCCGAATCCCCAAGCAACTGGGCGGCGGCAATCTGCGCCGATGTGTGCCACGTTTGCCGATTCGATCGGCCTTCAGGAAAGCTTGCGATCAAGCTTCGACTCGGCTCAACCACCCGTTCGCACAACGTGTCGACCGCGGCGCGAGCATGCTCGCTGTGCCGAAGCACCTGCGCTGCGAGCGTGAGGTTCAGCAGCCAGACACTCTCGAGATACGTGCTGAAGAACGGGCGTGTGGGCCCGAGCGCGTTGTCTTCGTTGGGAAACGTGAGATATCGCGCACTCAATGCGTTCATCAGATCAGCGGCAAGGCGCATGAGATCGTCACGCTGCCACATGCACCCCAACAGCGCTGCGTGCAGCGTGCGCTCAGCGCACCAGAGCTGTGCACTCATCGCCCACCAATCGTCGTGCTCAATACCGCGGTGCACCACTGAGCACGTGGGACACACATGGTCGTGCGGGCGCCACGGGTCAAACGCGAGTGGCGTGCCGTCGGCAGCGCATCGACCGCCAATCCGGGTGAGTCGCGCTTTGCGCGCGGGGATCGGTAGTTCGCGGCCACTCAGCAGCGGCAACAGTTCCTGTTCCAACCCCAATGCGAGCGTGCGCAGGCTTTCGTCGCACGCCTGCCAACGTGCGGACAGGCCTACGCCGAACAACTCCGTGTCACTGCGCGTTACACTCTTCACTCGTGACGCCGCCATCGCGCGATGGAGGTGAGTTCACCGCGCAAATCCATGACCACGCCATCAAGTGATCGCGCGCGCCCCTGCACTCCACGTCCGTGATACACAAAGGCGACGGGCGCAGCGGAGTCAAGATGTGCACTCACCTGTTGCCATCCCGATTGCCGTTCCGCGGGTGTTTGTGCGCGACGCGCGTGATCAAGCAGCGAATCGAGCGCGCGTGTGTGGTAGCCCGTGTAGTCGAGTGCTCCACCGCGCTGGGCGCTGTGAAAGAGCGATGTGAGATGACCCAGCGATAGATCGCCAGGCAACCCAGTGTACGCCACATCAAAGTCCTTTTCCTCGGCACGCAAACTCGTCAGAAACGCGGCCAGTTCAACGGTTCGAATTGTGAGCGTGATGCCAACGCGCCGCAGATCGTCCTGCAACAACTGCTCGGCGGCAAGATCACCGCTGCCAACGGTGATCAGTTCCACTTCCAATCGCTTGCCCTCACGCACACGAACACCATCTGCACCGAGCAGCCACTGCGCGCTGTCGAGTAGCGACGCGGCGGCCGTCGCAGGCTCGGAGTGACCGAGCGGTTCATTCGGAAACACACCGGGAGGCACCGCGTGTGTGGCTGGCACGCCGTATCCGGCCACGGCTGCGTCTACGATTCGCTGGCGGTTGATCGACGCAGAAATTGCGCGCCGCACACGCGCGTCGTCGAACGGCGGCTTCGTGGTATTGAAAGCGAGCACCGTCGTGAACAACACCGGCGGTGTCTCAAGTTGCAGCAGCGGATCGCGCGCAACCAATGACGCCATCGCGGGCGACACGCCGGCCACATCAAGTTCGCCGCTGACCAGCCCAGCGAACTTGGTGGCCGGTTCATCAACAACGGCGATCACGACTTCGCGCGCCGGTGGCGGTCCGCCGAGCTCCAACGGGAATGACTCATTGCGCGCAAACCGCCAACGCTGTCCGGCCGTTCGAGAGACAAACACAAATGGGCCGTTTCCAACCGGGGCCGTAGAAAAAGCGTGCCGACGCCACTGGTCTCGCGGCACCGAATCGAGAATATGTGCGGGTACGCTCGGCATTTCCGCGAAGATCAGTGGAAAGCCCGATTGTGGCGCGTCGAACTCGAACTGAACGGTGGAATCATCGAGTGCTTTGATGGTGCGCACCGCAGCAAGGTCGCCCGCGCGTGGGCTACCCGTGGCGGGATCTTTCGCGGCCTCAAACGTGACCACCACATCGCGAGACGTTGTGCGCGCGCCATCATGCCACGTCACATTGGAACGCAGTGTGAACGTGAGCACCGTGCGCCCCTCATTCCACACCCACGCGCGCGCCAGCCAGGGCTCCGGCTGCAGCAGCGAGTCGAGGCGAACGAGTGGCATGAACAACATATGCCGCTGCATCTGCCGCGACATGGTATGCACGGTGACCACCGGGTTGGCCGACTCCAGATCGGAACCCGAGGCCAGCACGATCACCGCTGGATCACGCGTGATGTCGGCACAGGCAACGGTCGCGAGCGCGATACTGACCATCACCGTGCCCACGGCTGCACGCAATGATCGGCGTGGCCTTGACCCACGGCGCGCAGCACGCATCATCACGTGGTGCGACACCTACTCCCCCGATTGCTCGATGCCGCGTTACTGCTCTGGCTCGTTGCGACGCTCACGTTTCTCCTGATCCATTTCGCGCCGGGTGATCCGGCGTCGCTTCTGGTCTCGCCAAGTGCGACGGCCGAAGAAATTGCCCGGCAGCGCGCGCTCTTTGGCCTCGACGGCTCCCTCACCGAGCAATATGCGCGATGGCTGGGCGGCTTGCTGCGTGGCGATCTCGGCACCAGCCTGGCCCTTTCGCAACCCGTGTCGCGCGTGATTGCGGACGCGCTGCCTCTCTCACTCCTGCTCGGGGGTGTTTCGCTCGCCCTCAGCGTGGTCGTTGGCGTGGCCATCGGGAGCTGGCAAGCGCGGCGTCTGAACTCGCGCGGCGATACCGCGGTCTCTGTTTTAACCGCTGCGTTATACGCCGCACCGAGCTTCTGGCTGGCACTCGCGCTGCTAGTCATCGCAACCAGCGGGCCGGCCGTTCTCGGGGCGCCGGCCTGGATGCGCTTGCCGGCGTTCGGCGTACACACGCCATCGGCGACGTTATCCGGATGGCCCGCGATTGTTGATGTCGCGCGGCATGCCGTGCTCCCGTTGCTCGTGCTCACGCTTACCGGCGCTGCCGCCATTGCGCGGTACGCACGTGGTGCCGTGGCCGACGCATGGCGCGCGCCGCACGTGCAAGCCGCGGCAGCGCGAGGTGTGCCGTTTCGTGCGGTGCGCTCACGCTACGTGGTGCGTAACGCGATTTCGCCGATTGTGGTGTTGGTCGGATTGGCGCTGCCCGGCGTGGTGGCTGGCTCGGTATTTGTTGAGCAGGTGTTTGCGTGGCCAGGCCTTGGTCGCACCATGCTACAGTCTATTGCAACGCGTGATTATCCCGTGGTACTTGCACTCACTGTGTTGTATGCAGCCGTGGTGATTCTGTCGAACCTCTTGGCTGATGTGATCGTGCAATCGCTTGATCCAAGGCGGCGCGCCGCATGAGTCGCAACGCGAACCGGATACGCGCCGGCGCGCTGATTCTTGGTGCACTGGTACTCGGCGCAATCGTTGGGCCGTGGCTGAGTCCGGGTGATCCGGTGTCGATCAATGACGTGATGGCAACACGCCTCAAGCCTCCGTTCGCACGAGGGGTTGAGGGTGGAGTGCACGTGTTGGGCACCGATGCGTTCGGACGCGACGTAATGGCACGCGTGTGGATTGCGGCTCGTTTATCGCTCGCCGTTGGCGTTGCGGGTGCGCTGCTCGCGGGTACCTTAGGTGTACTGCTCGGTGCGTTCGGCGCGTGGATTGGCGGCACCGTTGACCGCGTGCTGCTCGCGCTGGGCGACACGCTGCTCGCGATTCCACGTCTTGTATTGTTGCTGGTGATTGCGGCGCTGTGGGGGCCAGGACTTTCAACCGTTGTGATTGTACTGGCGCTTACCGGCTGGATGGGCGTGGCACGCCTGGTGCGCGCGGATGTGCTGGGGGTACGTTCGCAGCCATACGTTGAAGCGGCAACCGCACTCGGCGTACCGTCCATCCGACTGCTCGGCAAACATGTTCTGCCGAACGCCATCGGCGCGGCGATTGTGGCGATCACGCTTGGCGTTGGCAACGCCATCCTGCTCGAAAGCGGCCTTTCGTTTCTTGGACTCGGTATTCAGCCACCGGCTCCGAGCTGGGGCAACATGATTGCCGGCGGTCGCGAGTGGCTCCTGATCGCACCGTGGATTGCGCTCGCGCCAGGACTCGCGCTGATCCTGACCGTGATCGCCTGCACGCTGATTGGCGATGCGCTTATGCAGACGGGTTCACGGGCAAGCGCAGAACACGCAGCGAACTGATCGCCCGTGGCGAAACGGAGACACGAATTTCGGTAACGTCATTGGCGACGCTCAGGCGTGGCTCAGAATCGTCTGCCGATTTGTCTGCGGATTCGTCAAGCCGGACAGACCACACACGCAGATCCTTGTGTGGCAAACACCACACCGCTTCGCGCGTTTCACTGTGCACGTTCAGGGCGCGCAGGATGATGCCATTGCCGTCTTCTGCCGGTTTGATCGCGGACGCAACGATTCCATCGCCGCTGAGCGAGACGCCGCGCACGAGTGATGGCGCCTCAGGCGGTGCGTCGCGCCACGTGTGAGCGACGAGCGGACGCAGCACATCGTCGGCCATGTGTTCAATATCCAGCACGCTGTACCGTGGCATGGTACACACCGCAAAGTTGGCCTGTATTCGCCCGGGACCCTGTGCCTCTGGAATCGGCGCCGGCCAACCGGCATGACCGGGACGTTCTGGCAAGTTGGCCCGAGACAGCTCGCCGGTGGCACGCACAAGCGTAATCGCCAGGTCGCCGTTCTCGAACGCCTCATACTCGGCGAGCCCGTCACTGATCACGCACGTGGTGTGCAACGCATCGGTCCGAGCAACCCACCGATGCAGCGGCGCGCACGACGTTGCGTGCTCCATCAGTTCTTCGTTCGCCGAGAGCTCCACTGGCACGCGCTCCACGGCAGCAAATGCTGCATCGGCGAAGACGCGGGATCCAGGCTGAGCCGTTGCGATACGTAAACACAACCGGTGATCGGGCGCGCGGTCGTCTGCCACAACGCGTACATCGAGGCGAGAAGCCCCCGCGTCGAGCGAAAGCACAAGTCTGGCCCGCAGTGGCCGCAACAACGGCGAATCGTTCGCCAACGCGTGTTCGCTTGGCGTATCACCATGCCCAACCGACTCGTGCTGTGCTTCACTGGCGAAGTGCAGATCTGGTGTGACGGCGCGGTGTGGCACGAGCAATCGCATGGGCACGTCAACGACCGCGCGCAACGGACCGCGAGCGCGGATGCGGGGTCGACCGATCGATGCCGGCAGCACCGGACCACGTGGTGCGGAGGTGTACGCGTCACCAATGTCACGCTGCCATGTGAGTTGGAGCAGATTGCTGATTGTACGGCCAGTGGCCGTGTCGTGCAGTGAGACACGACCACCGCCGACGGTCACATGAAGGCGCGCGTTCTGCAGCTGCACGACATTCGCGTCGCGCTGCACCGTCACGAACGGACTGTGCTCCGCCGTAGTGCCGCCAGCCGCGTCGGTCGCCGCTGCGTCAGTCGCCGCTGCGTCAGCGGCCGCGGCGTGAGACGCCGCGGTGTGAGTGGTCGGTGTTTCAGGTCCCGCGGCGTGGCGACGCATTGGCCAACTGCGCGTGCCGATTGCCGGGATCGCTTCACGCTCGGGAATCCACACCAGCGCGCGCAACGCATGCACCACGTCATCGTCGGGGTAGTGGTGCGGCGATTCGCGCCGTTCGTGGCGAAGCCGTGCACGCAGCGGTTGCACCACCAGGCCCCCGGGAACATCCCGCAACAACGGCAGACGGTGCGTGGTCGGATACTCGGACAAGTTACTGCCCGGTCCAACCCGCACATCGCCGATTGTGGTGCACAGCTCCGCGTGTGCCACGCCCCAGCGCGCGCGCGTGGTCCGATTGCGTACGAGCAAACGTGGCGACCACGCGTCAACGGCGCGCTCTCTTGCTTCACTCGCGTTTCGGTGGTGCAGTACATCGAGTGCACTTACGCGAAGACCAGCAGATTGCGTGCGTACCGACTCCACGCGCGCGTTGAGCGCTCGCGCCACGCTGTCGATCGAACATCCGCACAGTGTGTCGTGCGGCAGCGTGCGCAGAAATGTCTTCCACGCCGCGTGCAGCAGGCCGTGCTGCGAGGTGTTGCCAGATTGAAGATCGGCCAAGGCGATCCAGGGTTCGACATCCCAGCGCAGCAATACGTCGGCTCGTGATACTGCACGCTTCTGCCAGGCGCGCGTAGCCAACGTGCCTTGCAGCGTCCACGTGAAGCCGTACGAATCTCGGAGTTCACCGCTGGTCACGGGCAACGGGTTGTTCGCCGCGGCTGATTCGAAAGCGCGTGCCCACGCGGCCAGCGACGAACGCCGCACCTGTGTACCGTCGCGTTGCGCCGAGTTCATCAGCGCGACGATCGCGTCGTCGAGCGATAGCTGCATCGCGTGATGATCCGCGCCGTTCGTCAGCAACACGACACCGGTGGTTGCTCGTGCAGACAACTCATCATGAAGACGCTGCCAACGCTGCATGGCCTGATCGGCGTTCGTTGGGAGCGCGCTGCCATACTCGTATCCATCCCGTGGCAGGTGCCAGAGCGGGATTTCACTCCCATCGGGCGCCTGCCAGCGTACGCTGTCCCCGGCGGGCCAGCGAGCGCTACCATAGCCCCGCCACAGCACGGCGACACGAAGCCCAAAACCTCGCGCGACTGCCGGTAACATTGCCGGGTGTCCGAACGAATCAGGCGAGTAGCACACGGCGGGCGGCGTGGCGCCGAATCGCGCCAGCACCCGACGCCCCGCGAGCAAGTTGCGCACGAGCGCCTCGCCGCTCGGAATCAGTTCATCCGCGAGCACGTACCACGGACCAGCCTCGAGGGCACCGGCAGATAGATGCTCCCAGAGCGCCGATTCCCACTCCGGGTGCACCGCGAGCACGTCTTCGAGGACGACGGCTTGTCCATCGAGCAGGAACGGGCGAGAGGCGTCCGGGGCCTTCGCGAGCAACGATCCCACGAGCGACACCAGGCGCTGCCTGAACCTCGGCGCCGCGTGATACCACTCACGATCCCAGTGGGTGTGGGCCACCACATGCACGTCGAGCCGGATGCCGTCAGGAGAGTTCACATGGGGCAAACTAGCGTTCGGACGGCACGAGGTCACGAGTTTTGATTGTCGCATGTGGCGGGAGACGTTGACCCACGCGCGCCCGGCGTCAAGCTTTCTCACGAAGCCTTCTGAGCGTTGTGCCACGCGCCCGTCGTGACACGCCTCTGCCCCCAGCCCAACGCTTGTGGATTTTCTCACTGATTTTTTCAATCGCCTGCGCGATCTTCCGGCGCTCGTGCAGTGGGCCGGTTACGTCGGGCTCACGGCGATCATTTTTACAGAGACGGGTCTGCTGATCGGGTTTTTTCTTCCCGGTGATTCATTACTCGTGACAGCCGGCCTGCTGGCGTCGCAGCCGGAGTTCGGTCTGAACGTGTATTTGCTCGGCCTACTCCTGACAATTGCGGCGATCGTTGGCGACACGGTGGGGTATCACATTGGCAAGCTGTCCGGCCCCCGCATTTTCACGCGAGAGGAGTCGTTGCTGTTTCGGCGCGCCCATTTGTTGAAGGCGCAGGCGTTCTACGAAAAGCACGGCGGCAAGACCATCATAATTGCGCGATTTGTACCAATCATTCGAACGTTCGCGCCGGTTGTAGCGGGCGTTGGGCAAATGCAGTATCGATCGTTTCTCGCCTACAACGTGGTTGGTGGCGTACTCTGGGTCTGGAGCATGTTGTTCACGGGATACTTTCTCGGTCGCTGGGTGCCTGGCATTGATCAGCACATCGAGAAAGTCATTCTGGTGGTAATTTTTCTTTCGATTCTACCGGGCATCATTGCCTGGCTGCGTGAGCGTTCACGACCGGGTTCATCGCCCGCATAACTGGCACGCGCTGCATGTCACCCGTCGGCGTGACAAACAGCGTGATCATTGTTCAACTTTCTGGGAGATAAAGGAATCATGGCTCATACGTTGCCCGCATTGCCGTACGCCTTCGACGCGCTGGCGCCGCACATCGATGCCAAGACCATGGAGATCCACCATGGCAAGCACCATCAGGCGTACGTGACGAACCTGAACGCCGCGCTTGAGAAAGCGCCGGAGCTCGCCGGCAAGTCGCTCGACGATCTGTTGCGTGACCTGAATGCCGTGCCGGAGTCGATTCGTACCGCGGTGCGCAACAACGGCGGCGGACACTGGAACCACGCACTGTTCTGGACGCTCATGGCGCCGAACGCGGGTGGCGAGCCCACGGGTGATGTGGCCGCAGCGATCGCCAAGGCGTTCGGCGATTTTGCCACGTTCCGCGAGAAGTTTCAGGCGGCGGCCATGGGTCGCTTTGGTTCTGGTTGGGCGTGGCTGGTATCCGATCGTGGTGCCCTCACCATTGAAAGCAGCGCCAATCAGGACAATCCCCTCATGGAAGGCAAGACGGCGATTCTCGGCCTTGATGTGTGGGAGCATGCGTACTACCTGAACTATCAGAATCGTCGCGCAGATTATGTGGGCGCGTGGTGGAATGTGGTGAACTGGAATGAGGTCACCGCGCACTACGCCAAGAGCATTGTGTAAACGCGCGGCGCAGTACACGTAATGCATTCGTGTGTTACGCAAGACGGGCCCGATCGCGTTGTGCGATCGGGCCCGTTGTTGTTCGCCAGCGTTGCTGAGCTACATCAACGCGGCGGGAATCAGCGCCAGTGCGAGCGTGAAGGCAAACGAGAGAGCCATGGCAAACATCGCGGTGCCCATGGTGACCCTGCCGATTACACGAATCCCAATCGCCACCAGCGCGAACGACCAGAGGTTCGTCAGTTCGAAGTTGGTGAGCACGCTCAACAGAATCGGATTGGTGGTGAGCGGGTCGACGAGGCGAGCAAGTCCGACGGCGCCATCGCTGAAACTGCGAATGCTCTCTGGCGACACCATCAAACTCTGAACCGACATGATGATCGGCGCCAGCAGTCGCGGGAAGAAGGCCAACGTGGTGATGAGCGTACCCTGCTTGTAGCTCACATTCGCGCCGGCAATCTTCGAACTGATCATCACAAACAACCCGCCGAGCCACACCATGATCGGCACGTAAATCACGCCGCCAAGCACACCAAACCATCGACCGGCCGTGCGGGCCATTGGCCCGGTTGCTTCGGCCGGCAGCGGCTCTCCCTTCGCCGCGGCAAGCTTCGCGCCCATATCGAACTGGGCGTCCCAGTACGGCGCGGTGAGACTCATTGTCGCAACGCTGATCAACACCAACAGAATCACCAGCGTGAGCAGCAACATGCCGTAGCCGCTGTTCCGTCGCCGTTCGAACACCTTTGACGGTGCGACGAAGATTTCCAGCAGATCGTCGAGCAAACTGCCCGAGGCAGGTGTGGCAACTTCGGTCACGATGTTCTCCTGGCTGAGAAAGCGGAAACGCTCAGACGCGCGACTCGCCTCAGCGCGCCGCCTCGCCTTCGAGGTACGTATAGCCTTCGAGTCCGGCCACGTAATCAGCGATAAACGCATTCGCCTCTTCGCGTGTGAGCCCCGTGGCTGCATTCACCTTACGACGGAATGTTGCCAGAAGTTGCGACGCGCCGAACTGCACATAGTTCAGCACTTCGGTGACCGTGTCACCCTCAACCAGATCGTTGATTTCATAGCGACCATCCGGCGTCAGCATGACATGCACCGCATTCGTATCGCCGAACAGGTTGTGCAAGTCGCCCAGGATCTCCTGGTACGCGCCGGTGAGGAAAATTCCGAGAATATAGTCTTCACCATCGCGGAACTCATGCAACTCCAGCGCCGGCCGACCGTGTTTGTCACCCACAAACTTGTCGATCTTGCCATCGGAATCGCACGTCACGTCCTGCAATGTCCCATGGCGCAACGGCTGCTCATCAAGCCGATGAATAGGCATGATGGGGAACAGCTGATCAATAGCCCACGAGTCGGGCAACGATTGAAAGAGCGAGAAGTTCAGGAAGTAGCGGTCGCACAGGGAAGACTGCAGCTCGCGCACAATATCGGCGTAGGTTTCGGCATCAGCCTGCGCAATCGGATAGATCGCGTTCATGGTGGCCAGCCAGATCAACTCGGCGGTTGCCAACTGGCGCAACGTGAGCACGCCTGAGTTGAAATAGTTGCGCGCACGATCCTTGTCGAAAGTGGCATCGTGAAAGACTTCGAGCACCTTGCGCGGACGGGGATTGCGTTCGCTGATGGTGCGCAGATCCTCGTACATCTCGTGCAGCAATGAATGATCGTCGTCGGTCAGCGTAGGCAGCGCACGCGCCGCCTGCGACTCCACGTCGATCACCTTGACCAGCAACATGGCGTGATGTGCGGTGAGCGCACGCCCTGATTCGCTGATCAGGTGCGGCATCGGCAGCTCATGCTCGCGGCAGGCTTCGGCGAGCGTGTACACCACGTCGTTCGCGTATTCCTGCAACGTGTAGTTCACGCTGGCGTTGTTCGTGGACGTGGTGCCGTCGTAGTCCACACCGAGTCCGCCGCCCACATCCACGTGCGTGATGTCCACGCCCATGTTGCGCAGCTCGGCGTAAAAGCGCGCAACTTCAGCGAGTCCTGACTTGATGAAACGAATGTCGGTGATCTGACTGCCGAGGTGGAAGTGAATGAGCTTCACAATGCCCAGGCGTCCCATGTCCTGCAGTCGGTCAATGAGCTTCACGAGCTCCGCCGACGACAATCCGAACTTGCTCTTTTCGCCGCCGCTCTGCGCCCATCGGCCTGCGCCTTCTGACGCAAGCTTGATGCGCACGCCGGCCATTGGTGTGACCCCGAGTTCGTCAGCAACTTCGAGCAACACATCGAGCTCGCTCAGCTGCTCGAGCACGATGAACACACGATGTCCAAGCTTCTGTCCCATCAGGGCCAGTCGCATGAACTCATGATCCTTGTACCCGTTGCACACAATGAGTTGCTCGGTGCTTTCAACCAGGCCGAGCACCGCCTGTAACTCGGGCTTGGATCCGCACTCGAGGCCCACTCCGTGCGCGCTGCCATAACGCACGATCTCTTCAACCACGTGACGCTGCTGGTTGACCTTGATGGGATACACCGTCGTGTACTTGCCCGCGTAGTCGAACTCGCGCATCGCGGCCGCGAAACGCTCACTGAGCGTTTCCACGCGCGAGCGCAGAATATCCGAGAAGCGAAGCAGCACGGGCAACTGAATGCCCTGCTCTTCCAGATCGCGCGCCAGATCGCGCAGGTCAACGGTGGCGTCCGGATTTTCAGGATCCGGACGCACAATCACGTTGCCTCGTTCACTCACATCGAAATAGCCGGCGCCCCAGCCTTCGATGTTGTAGAGAGCGCGGGCGTCAGCGACGGTCCAGGGGGCGGCCGGCTCGGAAGGAGCGGCAGAAGGTGCGATGCGAGTAGCCATGGCACAAAAGTAGAGCCATGCCGCCCCCCCGGGTACTACTTGGGCGAAGGCTGCCCCGAACTGGGTACCGTGCCACTCACCGCTGGTGTCACCGCAGGAGTGGCGCGAATCTGGTCGCGGCCCTTTTCGATGTACGGAATTCCGCGCTTCATCCACTCCGGTGCGGCCGCGCCGCGGAGATGGTGATCGAAGAACTCCAGCATCTTCTTGTCGATGTCGAGCTGATTGGCGCGCTTGGTGGGATTGTGCTCGTCGCCGTTGTAGTTGACCATGTAGGCCTCCTTGCCGAGACGGCGCAGCGCGACGAAGAACTCAATGCCCTGATACCAGGGTACCGCACCGTCATTGTCGTTCGCCATGAACAGCAGCGGCGTCTGAATTCGATCGGCGAAGAACAATGGCGAGTTCTCGATGAACCGCTCCGGATACTCCCACAGCGAACCACCAATTCGGCTCTGACCGGTTTCATACTGGAACGACCGCGCGATACCCGTACCCCAGCGAATACCGCCGTACGCGCTGGTCATGTTCACCACCGTGGCGTTCGGTACCGCCGCTTTGAACAGGTTGGTCTGGGTCACGAGATAGGCGGTCTGATAACCGCCCCAGGACTGACCGCCAATACCAATCGCGTCCTTGTCGACAAACCCACGCTGAATCAGCGACTGCACGCCTGGCACGATGGACTTGTACGCACTCGGGCCCGGATAACCATCCGTGTACTTGATGTCCGGCATGAACACGATGTAGCCGAGCGAGTTGTAGACCGTCGGGTTCACAATGTTGCGGCCAGCAGGACGCACGTAACCGTGCAAACCGTCGGAGTGCGTCTCGTAGAAGTACACCACCATCGGGTACTTCTTGTTGCGATCGAAGTTGTCCGGCAGGTACAGCAGTCCGGCAAGCGAATCACCGTCGGCGCTGATCCAGCTGTACAGCTCAACGCTGCCGCGCAGATACTCGTCCTGCGTTGGCATCACGTTCGAGATCTTCGTCATCGCCGTGAGCGAGTTGCCCGTCCAAATATCAGGGAACTCACGATAGTCGGACCGCGTGACCATGTACTGCTCGGCATCACGCGCTTTCACCAGATTACCGAAACTCTTGGGCTCCATCACGATCTGCGTGGGCACCGAGTCGGTGAAGCTGCCGCGGAACCAACCCGACGCCTTGGTCACATCGTTGAATGCTGACAACAACAGTGGCTTCGTGGGATCGATCGTGCGCGCTTCCGGATCGACGCTTTCTACGCGGAACACGTGCTGCTGCGCGCGACCGACACCGCCCGTGAGGCGACGCGGTGCGACCGCGCCCTTCGGATCCACCACCCACACGTCGTAGCGGTCATTCACCAGCATCTGGCGATCGTCATTCGTCCAGCCGGACACGCCCCAGGGCGCTGGCGTGCTCGGCGTGCTCCACGTTTCCTGACTGAATCGCACACCGGTGATTTTTTCGGTGACGACGCGCGTTTGTTTGGTCGCGATTTCGTACGCGTGCCACTGGTCCTTGTCGAACCAGGTGACAAACCTGGCGTTGGGAGACAGCTGCGCACCGCGCTCCAACTTTTTGGCCACGAGCGTGCGGGCACCAGTGGTGGCGTCGAGGATGTACACATCGTTGCCGCCTTCACCCCACATCTGTTCCATCAAATACGGCACGGGCGTCACCGCGAGCGCCAACTTCGCGTCGTCGCTGACCTGAACGTTCGGCAACGAATCATTGGCCAGACGCACCACCTTGCGCAGCTTGCTGTGATAGATCGACGTAAACGAACGGTTGCGATCCTGTCCGACCTGACGCGCCTGCGTTGGCTGGAGACGGGTATCCTGCCAATGCCAGAGGTCGTAAATCGCCTTGTTGGCGAGCGAGTCTTGCGGAATGCTGTCGGCGGGCGGCTCGGCCACCGCGAAGAGCAGCGCCGATCCGTCACGCGTAAAATCAAGACGGCTGCGCTCCGGAATCATCATGCCGGTTCCTGCATCACTCGGCGTCACCGAAAGATTCGCCACAATGGGTGCACCTTTCTTCACCACCAGTGGCGCGAGATACACCGAGTATGACGCGCGCGCGGCCGGCACCGAATCCGCTTTGGCTTCAAGAAACGCGAGCTGTGTGGCTTCGCGATCAAACGTCATGTTGCGATAGCGCGCCTTGCCGCTGCGCAGCGCGGTGACCGTTCCCGCGGTCAGGTCTCGCAGGTACAAACCGCTCTTGGTGGAATCGGCTTCGCCAATCGCGTAGGCGAGCCAACGTTCGTTGTCGCTCAACACAAAACTCGTAACGTCGTCAATGCGCACTTCTTCGCCCGAGGCGAGCGTGCGCATCACCAGCGGCGTCCCGGTCTCACGGCGAGGCGCGCGACGTGCCGAGGAATCACCCGCCGCAGGGCGCGCGGGCGTTGCACTGCGGGCAGCAGAATCACCACCAGCGCGATTGGCCGACGAATCAACTTCAGGCTGGTAGAACAGATACGTGCCGCCGTCTCGCGTGAGACGGAAGCTGCGCACGCGTGGCAATGTGGTGACCTGACCCGACGGCAACGACATGATCGCGAGCGATGTGCGCGTGGCCTCGGCCGCGCGACGACGATCTCCACGCGCGGACTCAACCACCGAGCGCGTGGGATACACGAGTGCTGCGACGTACTGCGAGTTCCCGCTGAACACCGGCGCACCGGCCGAGAAGCCACCTCCGCCGCCACCGGGTCGATCATTGGGGCGTCCGGTGAAGCCACGGGGCACCTTGAACTCCGTGCCACCGGTGGTCGCGCGAACCACCAGTTCGCCGTCACCGATACCTGGGGAGTTGGTGTACGCGACCCAGCCACCGTTGCGGGACATCGTGGGCGACAAAATGCCGCGCCACGAGTCGTACACATCCTGCGTGATCGGTTTGCGTGCCGACTGCGCGTACGCGCTGGCAACAGGCAGTATGGAGATGACGCCAAGCGCCAGCAGAGCGACCCGGAGGGAGCGCGGCGCGGTGCGGCGGATCGGCAGCCGACCGCGAGCAGGTGTGTCTGGAACGGCGACCCGTGAAACCATCAGAGATTGCATCGGAGGAAATCGGTGGAGGAGGACAGGCGTGCCACTCACGTGACGCGGCGTGCTCGCGACCTGGGGTGGTTCCTCAGGCCAACACGTATCAACTTGCATGCGTGACTCGAACTCGGCTACGCATGGCGACCGGTTCGTGTTGCTCACGGGGCACGTTCGGTGCCCCCATCGCCGCGGCACCGCCGCTTTGAGGTTCTCTGTGGGACGTTTGCTCGGCTATTTCGGACGGGGGCTGGTGCTGATTGCGCCGATCGCGATCACGATCGCGGTGTGTGTATGGGTGTTGAGCACGGTCGATTCCATGATTGGGGTGGAGACGCCGGGCGTCGGACTGGCAATCACGGTCGGGATCATCACGCTGGTCGGCTTTCTCGGCTCTAACCTCATTACGCGCTCGGCGCTCAATCTGCTCGATCGTGTGCTTGAGAAGCTTCCGTTCGTGCGGCTGCTGTACGGCGCCATCCGCGACGTGCTCAACGCATTCGTTGGCGAAAAGCGCCGGTTCGATCAGCCGGTCTCACTGCGCGTTGATGACGCGGGCAATGTCCGACTGTTCGGATTCGTTACGCAGGAATCGCTTTCCACGCTCGGCCTGCCGGGGCACGTGAGTGTGTACTGTCCGCATTCATACAACTTCTCCGGACAACTTGTTGTGGTGGCGTCCGATCGGGTTGAGCGACTGGAAAAACCAAGCGCCGATGTGATGGCGTTCATTGTGTCGGGCGGCGTGGCGGGGCTGCCACCGGGCGGAAGTGCGGGCGTGGTGCCCGAGGGTCAAACGACCCGCGCTTGATCCCTCCTGCCGTGCGAGGTTGTTGTCGTCCAGTTCGACTCAACCCTCGACGATGAGCAGGAGGTGGCCTCGTGCCGCGTCTCAAGCGTGTAATCTCTGTAGTGCTGGTGAGTGTCGGTGCGTTCGGCCTGATGGCGGCCGGCACCGTGTACGGCGTGAGCACTTCCGCGCTTACAAAAACGTTCGACGCGCCGTTGCGTGATGTACCGGTTGCGACGGACAGCGCCACATTGGCGCGCGGCGCGCATCTGGTCACGGCCGTGGGCAAGTGCGTGGATTGTCACAGCGCTGACTTTGGCGGCAAAGTGTTCATCGACGACCCGGCGTTGGGTCGTGTAAGCGCCACGAACCTGACGGCCGGCCGAGGCGGCGTGCTCGCGCAGTATACCGACGCCGAGTTGGCGCGCGCGATTCGCCATGGGATCAAGCGCGACGGTCGCGGCGCGCTCATCATGCCGTCGGACGACTGGATTACACTGGCCGATGAAGACGTTGGGGCGATCATCAGTTACATCCGCTCCATGCCGGCCGTGGATCGAGAACTTCCGCCAACGGAGCTGCGCGCCGTGGGTCGTACACTGCTCACCGTAGGCCAGCTTCCGATTATTCCGGCCGAGCGAATTGATCACTCCATCACCGCGCGCGTGAGCATGCCGATCGACAGCTCGGTCGCGTATGGCAAGTACATGGCTGACGTTGGCGGATGCACCGGGTGCCACGGTCCCGGGCTCTCCGGAGGAAAAATTCCGGGCACGCCACCAGACTTCAAGCCGGCGTCGAACCTGACACCGGACGGCATTGGACGTTTGACTGACACCGAACTCGAGTCGGTGCTGCGCACCGGTCGTCGTCCCGACGGCAGCGAACTGGATGCGCTGATGCCGTGGCGTTATACCGCGCTGCTCACGCCGGTGGAGATGCGTGCGTTGATCAGGTACCTGCGCACGGTTGACGCGAAGCCATTCGGTGGTCGTTAGACCACCGACATGGCCGCACCAAACGGCGACACTGCACCCTCACGCAATTCTACAATGCGCTCTTCAACGAATGCGACGAGCTCGCGCATGGTTGCGGTGTCGAACACGAGCTTGACGCCCGCTTCCGTGTACAGCTCCGGGAGCGGACGCGTGCCGCCGAGTGACAGGAATCGCTTGTACGCCTGCACCGCCTCGGGTCCGTTGCGCACCGCGTTGCGAAACACCTGCAGCGCGCCGAGCTGCGCCAATCCGTATTCGATGTAGTAAAACGGCAGTTCGAAAATGTGCAGCTGGCGATACCAGCGCGACACGCGTTCATCGTTGAGGCCCGACCAGTCGACCACCGGCTCGAACTGTGCACGAATGCGCAACCACGCCTCGTCGCGCGCCGCCGCATTTGCGCCTTCAGCATTCGCGTAGATCCACGCCTGAAACGCATCAACACTGGCAATGTGCGTGAGTGAGCACAGGACGTCTTCAAAATGCTCAAGCCACGCAATGCGCGCTTCTTCCGGCGTGTAGTAGCCCTCGGGCTGCGCCAGGAACGGCATGGCGAGCAGCTCCATCGACATGGACGCCAGCTCCGCCGCTTCGTGTCCGGTGCGACGCTGCCATGCGTACGGCAACTGATGCGCCGCGAAATCGTGGAAGCAATGCCCTGCTTCGTGCACCAGCGTTTGCACATCATCCGGCACGCCTACCGCGTTCATGAAGATGAACGGACGCCCACGGAATGCGAGATCGGTGCAATAACCGCCAGGCGCTTTGCCAGGCCGGCTCTCGAGATCGAGCAGTTGCTCGGCCGCCATGATATCAAATTTCTGTCCGAGCTCGGGATCAACGCGCGAGAAGATTCGCCGCGCGCCATTTACGAATTCATCGACAGTTCTGAACGGCACGAGCGGTGTGGTGGCGTCGACATCAACGGCCAGATCCCACGGCCGCAGCGTCTCCACTTTCAAACGTTCGCGGCGGTGCTCGTACAAGCGCGCAACGGCGGGCACCACGGCTTCCTGCACCGCCGCGTGGAAGCCGGCGCAATCTTCCGGCGTGTAGTCAAACCGGTGCTTGGCTGCAAAGGCGTAGCGCTGAAAGTCCGAGAAACCAGCTTCGCGCGCGACATCCTGACGCAACACCAACATGGAATCAAAGAGTGTGGCGAGTTCTTCGCGATGCGCGAGATACGCCTCCGCGCCGCGTCGAAACGCGCGCTCACGAATAGCGCGGTCGTTCGACTTGAGATACGGCTGCAGTTGCGGGATGGTTTTGGCTTCGCCGTCCCAATCCACCGATAGTCCGCCGGTGCGCTTCTGATACGCCGCGGAATACTCTTCAAGTTTTGAAAAGCGCGCGACGTTGGCCTCGCGGAAGATCTCAATATCGGAGCGAAAGCGTCGAATCGTGGTTTCGAGATCCGGCCGCGACCACCCAGTATCCACCAACCTACGCGCCAGGCGCACCTGTTGTTCTTCGAGCGTGGGGAAAATCTCCATCGAGAAGCGCAGGTACGCGCGCTCCGCCGCCTCGTTCGCTGTGTTCGCGGTATACGCAATCATCGCCAGCGTACCCGCTTCGCCGACCATCATGTCGAGCTTCGACCACGCATCGAGCCACGCTTCGATCTGCGCGGCATCGGCCGGCGACGCGAGCGGAGCAACGGCGAGCGCTTCGTAGTACGGAGCAATGTCCGACCACGTCGCGTCGGCAAATGCGGCGGGAGACTCAGGAAGCACGATCATTGAGGAAGGGAGACTCAAGGAAGGAGAAAAGCGCGGGGCATCAGGCCCCATAGGGAATCCAGATATTTTTCACCTGCGTTGCGCGTCGAAGGAACTCACGTCCTTCACCAACACGCACATCTGTCCAGTCACGTGGCGTCCAGTCGGTCCAGGTTTGCTTGAGGTTGCCCACCGATGCGCGTTCTACCGCCGTGGCGCCCGTGTGGCTGCCGCAATACCACAACGCATCCACGTTGTCGTGATCCGCAAGCACCTTCGCGAGCGCCTCAGATTGGCCCGTGACGATGTTGATCACACCACCGGGCAGATCAGACGTATCGAGCACGCCATAAAAATCCGTGATCACGAGCGGTGCGGTGTCGGACGGCACGGCGACCACTGTGTTGCCCGTAGCCACGAGCGGCGCCACGAGCGAGACAAACCCGAGCAGCGGATGCGCAGGTGGACAGATCACGCCAACCACGCCGAGCGGTTCGTGCATCGCGAGCGAAACGGCGCGCATGGGAACATCATGTACCGCGCCGTCATGCTTGTCTGACCACGCGGCGTATGTGAACAAGCGTGAGATCGACAGCTCAACCTCACGCTCGCCCGCGGCGAACGAAACGCCGGTACTCTCGGCAATGCGCGACGCGAACTCACGCGCGCGCGCGGAAAGATTTTCGGCGATGTAATACAACACCTGCGCGCGTGCGTGGCCTGGACGTTTCGCCCACGCCGATGCCGCATGCGCGGCTTCAACAGCGTTTCGAATATCCTTGCGGTTGCCATCACCAACTTCGCCCAGCAGCTGACCTGACGCGGCGCGCACCGGCAGACTGTACCCGGAATCGGGACGTGCTTGCTGGCCGCCAATGTACAACTTCGGCGTACGGTCGAGTGCCGGCAGCGAGGCGCGCTCTACCGGATAGTCGGCGGTGATTGCATCAGAGACTGACGTCGGCTTCCTGGTTGCATCGCCGGCGGTGAGTTCGCGAATCGGCTTGACGTACTCCCACATGCCCTCGCGTCCGCCTTCGCGACCATAGCCCGATTCGCGATAGCCACCAAAGCCCGCACTCGCGTCAAACGCGTTCGTGCAGTTCACCCACACCACGCCGCAGCGTAAACGCGGCGCAATGTCGAGCGCGAGATTGATATCATCGCTCCACACACTCGCGGCGAGTCCGTACGGCGTGTTGTTCGCGAGCTGCACCGCCTCATCCGGCGTGCGAAACGTGTGCGTCACAAGCACCGGGCCAAAAATCTCCACCTGCGCGATCGTGGCAGACGGTTCAACATTCGTGAACAGTGTGGGCGGGTAAAACCACCCTTCGGCGGGCTCGGCCCACGTGGGCTGCCAGCACGACGCGCCTTCGGCCACCCCTTGCGCCACCAGCTCACGAATGCGCGAGAGTTGCACCGGCGCGACGATCGCACCCATGTCGACCGACTTGTCGAGCGGCGCGCCAACTCGCAGCTGTTCCATGCGCGCTTTCAGCTTCTCCGTAAGACGCTCGGCAATGCCCTCCTGCACCAGCAGCCGCGAGCCTGCGCAACACACTTGTCCCTGGTTGAACCAGATCGCGTCCACCACACCTTCCACAACACTATCAAGATCCGCATCGGCAAATACCAGAAACGGACTCTTGCCGCCCAACTCCAGCGACAAGGATTTGCCAGTGCCCGCGGTGACCGTGCGAATACGTCGACCCACCTCGGTGGACCCCGTGAACGCGATCTTGTCGACGCCATCGTGTTCAACGAGCGCCGCACCAGTCGCACCATCACCAGTCACCAGGTTGAACACACCGGGCGGCAGGCCCGCATCGCGAACAATTTCCGCGAACAGCAACGCGGAGAGCGGCGTGTATTCAGCCGGCTTCAGCACCACGGTGTTACCAGCCGCCAGCGCCGGTGCCACCTTCCACGCCAGCATCAGCAGCGGAAAATTCCACGGGATGATCTGACCAATCACACCGATCGGCGCGTACCCCGAAAATTCGTGATCAAATAGTTGCGCCCAGCCAGCGTGATGATAGAAGTGGCGCACCACGAGTGGAATATCGAGATCACGCGTTTCACGAATTGGCTTGCCGTTGTCCAGGCACTCCAGCACGGCGAGCGCACGCGCGTGTCGTTGCACAGCGCGTGCGAGCGCGTACAAATGCCGAGCACGCGCGTGTCCGCTCAGCGCTTTCCACGCGGAGAGCGCGTCGCGCGCGGCCTGCACCGCGGCATCCACATCGGTCGCTGAACCCTGCGCCACTTTGGCGAGCAGCTTGCCGTTTGACGGGTCCATCACGTCAAAGTGCGTACCATCGGCGGGGGCAACGAACTGTCCATTAATGAAATGGTCAAAGCGCGCACCGTGAGCAGACAGCCACGCGCGAACTGTGGCGTCACTTTCAGGCGCGGGACCGTACTCCATGGATTCGAACAGCGCGCGCACCGAGGGCTTCGCTGGAGGCAAGGTAGACGTCATGACGGCTTATACCATCGGATGTCGATGAGCCGCAGAGTAGCGGCCCGTGACAAAATGTTCGAGCTGACGTTCAATATCGGTGAGCAACCCACTCGCACCGAAACGGAACAGGTCGGGACGCAGCCAGCGATCACCAAGCTCTTCTTTTACCAGCGCCAGCCAATCGAGCGACTGTTTGGCCGTACGAATACCACCGGCGGGCTTGAATCCCACAACATGTCCGGTGCGCTGCAAATAGTCGCGGATCTGTCGCACCATCACGAGACCAACCGGCAGCGTGGCGTTCGTTGGCTCTTTGCCGGTTGACGTTTTGATCACATCCGAGCCGGCCATCATGGCGACCTGACTGGCACGCGCAATGTTCGTGAGTGTGGCCAGTTCACCGACACCGAGAATTGTCTTCATGTGTGCGTCGCCGCAGGCCTCGCGAAAGGTGCGCACTTCATCGTACAGCGCATGCCACTCGCTGCGCAGCACGTGCGCGCGGGTAATGACCACGTCGATTTCCTGTGCACCGGCGTCAACCGAGGCGCGGATTTCCGCAACGCGCTGCGCCAGCGGCGACAGACCGGCAGGAAATCCGGTGGACACCGCCGCCACGGGAATACCGCTGCCGGCGAGCGCGCGCACCGCATCAGACACGTAGCGGTGATACACGCAAACGGCCCCCACGGTGAGGCCCAGATCGGCTACGCCGAGCGCCTCGAGCAAATCGTCGCGCACGGGTCGACGCGCTTTGGCGCACAGTCTGTGCACGTTGCCCGATGTATCGTCACCGGACAACGTGGTCAGATCCATGCAACTGATCGCGCGCAACAACCACGCGGCCTGCCATTCTTTTTTTACCGTACGACGCGCCGGTAATGTGGCCGCGCGCCGCTCCGCCGCACTGCGATTGACGTGCGTGGCGGCGACCACATCGAGATCCAGCTCCGTACCCGGATTCCGGATCGGATGCTCGGAAAACGATGGAATGCGCGGTGCTTTCGGCGTGGCGTCGGCGGTGTGCAACGCGACCGGACGAACTGAAGTGGCCGCGGAGGGCCGGCTGGCGGACGTCATCTCCACAAGCTATCCGCTCGGCGTCGTTTCTGCCGCCCCCGTCCCGGCCATATTCCGCTCAACTCGGGCCCGCTTGCTGCCGAGACCTCCAGTCGTCCCGTGTCTGTATGTCCCCACCTGGAGTGTTTTGCATGTCGCTCGTCTCCCTCCGCACCCGTCTGCCCCGCCTCGTTTTAACGTGGGCCGCTGTGCTGATCGTCCCCGCAATCTCAGGGTGCGAGAAAGTCGCCGCGCCGGCCACCGCGTCGGAGCTGCAAGTGGTCCAGGGAAACCTCCAGAGTGCGGCGGCGGGTACCGTGCTGCCAACGCCGATTGTGGTTCGCGTACGAAGCGATGACGGCTCCCCGGTAACCTCTGTGCCGGTCGGTTTTTCAGTGCAGCGCGGCGGCGGCACCGTAGAGCCCGCTACCGGCATGAGTGACGCCAACGGCGAAGTGAAAACCAAGTGGACGCTCGGGCCGAATCAGAACATTCATGAGTTGCTGGCCAGCGTTCCGGGCGTGGACGGCATCACCATCTCCGCCACGGGGATCCTGCCCACGGACCTGTTCGTGGCGCAGGGCAACAACCAGACCGCCAAGGCCGGCACCGCGCTTCCCACGCAGATCGTACTTCGCATTATCGGTTCCAACAGCACGCCGATTCCTGGCGTTTCGGTGTCGCTCTCGGTGACTGCTGGCGGTGGTGCCATCAACCCATCCACGGCGGTGACGAACGCCAATGGCGAAATCACCGTGCGATGGACGCTCGGCACGCAGCAAGGGCTGCAGAATATTCAGGCGGCCGCGCTCAATCTGGCGCCGATTATTCTGAGTGCCACCGGCACCTGACGCGCCGAGCGGTCGACAATCAGTCGCCCGGGCGCGCACGCCGGGGGCAGGCTGAAGATTGTCGGGACCCGGTGACGTGACCGGCGCATTGGGGTAGTAGTTCAATGGCGCGACCGCAACGTGCGGTTCGTACTGCTTCCCATTTGCCCACACTGTGCGCGCTGATCCGGTTTTTGATACCGACCCACTTCCGCAACACACCCTTCGCGATCGCACGGTGGTTATCACCGGTGCCAGCGACGGGATTGGCAAGGCGCTGAGCGAACGATGCGCTCGCGCCGGCGCACGTGTGGTGATGGTTGGTCGAAACCAGGCCAAAACGACGCACGCCGCGAACGTGGTGATGAACCGCACGGGATCGCGAACGGTCTCGGTGGAAATCGCGGACTTGCTCTACCTTGACGAGCAACACGCGCTTGGCGAACGACTCGCCGCCGCGCATCCACAAGTCTTTGCGCTGGTGAACAATGCCGGCGCCATCTTTCTGGAGCGAGCGCTCACCCGTGACGGGCTCGAGCGCACATTCGCGCTCAATCACGTGGCGTATGTAACGCTGGCACTGCACCTGCTGCCGAGCCTGAACGCGGGTGCGAACCACGGTGAACCGGCGCGCCTGCTGAATGTGGCCTCGCGCGCCCACGTACGCGCGCGATTTCGCGCCGACAACTTGCAAGGCGAGCGCGATTATTCCGGTTGGTCAGCCTACGCACAATCCAAGCTGGCAAACATTCTGTTCACACGCGCACTCGCGCAGCGCGTTGACGCCAACGCGGTCGTGGTGCACGCGCTGCACCCCGGGCTTGTGGCGTCGCGCTTTGCGGCCAACAATGGTGCGTTTGGTCGACTGCAGCGGCGCGTGATGGACTGGTTCTCGGTATCGGCGATGGCGGGCTCAGACACGGCCGCGTGGTTGCTTGCGTCGTCGGAAGCCACGCGGAACAGCGGCTCGTATTGGGTACAACGTGAACGCGTTGAGCCCTCCGCCGCAGCACGAGATGCCCGAGCGGCCGAGCTGTTGTGGGATCGGACCATCGAGATTGCTGGACTGGAGCAGCTCAACCCCGCTGCTGTGCACGCGACGGCGGCGGGCGGAGCGACAGCGTCGTGACCGAACCTCGATCGATAGTCGAGACCCTGCGGCTCGGTGCGCGCGCTGTGCGCATCTCCTGGCACACGTTGCCGCTGCTCGTTTCCTTCCGGCGCGATGTCAAGCAATGGGTGTGGTGGGGTGCGCCCATGCGACGAACACACAATTTTCACGAGCGTCGGGCACGCGACCTGGTGCACAGTGTGGCGACGCTCGGACCGGCGTTTGTCAAGCTCGCGCAGATCTTTGCGGCGCGCGCCGATCTCGTGCCCGAACCATACCTGAGTCAGCTTGCGACGCTGACTGATCGTGTGCCGCCCGTCTCGTGGAAGGTCATCCGACGTGCGCTCGTCGATGCGTACGGCGAAGCACCCGAAACGTTCTTTACGGAACTAGACCGCACACCGCTCGCGGCTGGATCGCTCGGCCAGGTGCATCGCGCGCGCGTGAACAACACCGATGTGGTGGTGAAAGTGTTGAGACCGGGCGTTGAAGCCGTTGTGCGTCGTGATGGGGCGATCGCATCCTGGCTGGCCGACAAAGTGTACGAGCGGTTTCGGCATCACCACGTGAATGGCGTTCGTGTGGTGCTCACCGAGTTTCGAAAGCGCGTTGAAGAAGAAATGGACTTTCGGCGTGAAGCCGCGCAGTGCGAACGCATGCGTGCGCGATTCCGCGATGACCGACGGCTTCGCATTCCCCGCGTTGAAGGTGCGTACACGCGTCAACGCGCCATGGTCATGGAGTTTCTTGAGGGAACACGTGTTGATGCGCTCGACGCGCGCGTCGCCAGCGGCGAAGTGGATCCAGCGCGACTCGCGGAACAGCTGATTGAGACGTACGCGCGGATGATGCTGCGCGACGGTGTCTTTCACGCCGATCCGCATCCGGGCAACTTGCTCGTTGCACCAGACGGCGCGCTCGTATTGCTCGACTTCGGCATGGTGATTGATGTCGACACGGTCACGCGTCGTGCGCTGTTCAATACGGTGCTGGCCGCGATTCGACGCGATGTGCCGGCCACCGTCTCTGGCTTCTACGCGCTCGGTCTGGTGACACCGGGCACCCCGGTGGAAACCATGGAAGCGTTGGTGCGCACGCTGCTCGAGATTGCCTACGACAGCGGAACCACCGCCGAGCGTGCGCAGGTGCTCGCGGACCGCGTGATGCGCGAGCTCTTTGACTGGCCGATTGTATTGCCTGGAGAACTCGTGTATTTCGCGCGCACGGCCGCGCTCATTGAAGGCGTCGGTGCGAAATACGATCCATCATTCAACAGTATTCAGGTCGCGTCGCCCGTGGTGCTTCGCATGCGTCGGGAGATTCTTGGCACGCTGTTCGGCGAAGTGCCGGGCGAAGATCGGATTGTGTCGGTCGCGCGCGGGCTGGGTGTACTTGCTGGAACGGCCGTCTCCTGGCTGAAAACCAGGGGACGGCCGCAAGTTGAAGCACTGCTGACAGCTGTGGCGTTACGCGGTAGCGCCGCGACGACGACGAACGGCCGCGATACCGAACAGGCCGACTGAGAGCAGCGCGAACGTGCCGGGCTCCGGCACCGAGATAAACGGCTCGCCAACACCCTGAAAGATCAGTTCCTGCGCGCCGCCCTTTGCGTAGCCCGCCGCGTCAAACTGCACGTAGTAGAAGCTGCTGAGGTCGAGCGATCCGTAGCCGGCGTCTGCCGCCGCCACATAGTTACCAACAGTTGTCACATCACCGGGGATCAGTCCGGCGGGCGTGTAGCCCATGATGCTCCAGATCGCGGCGTTGAAGTTGCTGATGTTCGCCGCGTTGGCCGTGCCGCCAAATCCCTGGTACAGCGTGGTCACGTACGCGGCCTTTGCCAGCTTGGTCTTCAGATCACCGGCGCCAAGCGACGCGATCGTCTGCACGGTGATTGAGTTGTCGGTCTGAAACGCACCCTTGCCGTCAACGCACCAGAAGCTGAAGCCTGAGTTCGCCGACGTGATGTCGATCTGCACCGGCGCCGGGGCGCCCGCTGCCGTCAGCGTTCCCGCATACGGTCCAACGCCAATGTTGTTCTTGTACAGTCCGGCCATGACCGCCGGGCTGCCTTTGGTGAACGTGCCCGCATAGGACTGAGCGAGTACCGAGGTGCTGCTCAGCGCAACGAGGCAGATCGCACGAGATAGAACGTTCATTGGGTAGTTGGACTGGTGATGAAGTGGTGACGCCGATTACACACTCTAGCTGCAAACGCTGTACCAACGTGCGATGGCGACACGCGATCGGATCTGCCAAGCGCCGAGGGGGCTCGCATGGTGATACTCGCGGCGCGCGCCACAGGCGAGCGCATTCCCACAGTTCGCCGCGCTAGTGACGGCGTTTGGTCCGCGAGATGAATGTTACCTCTCGCGCCGTGCTGATTTCGTGGCGCCCGCGCAGCAGTACTGGGTCACAATCCAACGCCATGCCCGCTAAAACACCCACTCCTTAAACAGATCAAAACCCACCTGCATGCGCCGACTTGCCGCCAGCCCGCCTTGGCCGCTGCACGGGCTCGGCCCGGGATCAACACCGACCTGCCCTGTGAGTCCCGGCTTGAAGCGATACTCGATCGCCACACCGTACCAGAGATTCAATCGCCGCGCTGCATCAGTGGACACGCTGCGGCACACGCCCGTATCGAGACGCAGATACGTTTGCGTGCCCAGCTGCTTGCCGGCCGTCACGCTGAGATTGTCGAGCAGTGACAATACCCCAAGCTCTTCACTGCTCTGCCCACCCGCCGAGCTCACTTGTACGGTATTGAACACGGGGAGCAGTCGCTGCAGCGTGCCCTCGGCAAAACCACTCAGGGTTGGCACAATGAGACCGGTAACCGCGCGCACCGTTTGCTGGCTCTGTCGATCGAGCGCAAAGGTGGGCGCACCGAATACGAGCAGCGAGATGAGTTCTGATTCCGGTGCCTGCGCGTACGCGTCGTCTTGTGAACTGAGCGCCAAGGTGGGTTTCTCAAGGTTCCCGCCGATGGTCACATCAATAGCGACATCACGACCGTCAACGCCGCGCACCACGTGGCGCGCGCGCACATCAAGCGTGGGATTCAATGTATCCTGCGGGAAGAAGCGAACACGCCCGCTGTCCACGGCGAATGGTCGATTCACCACACCCAGATCAAGTCGATACGTTCCACGCTCAACCTGTACTTCGCCGTCGAGCGACAAACGCTGGCCATCGGCTTCGAGTACCGTCACGTCACCAGCAAGCTTGACGGTGGCCTCACGCGTGCGCACCCACACTTCGTCGCCAAGGCGCACGCGCACGTCACGCGCTCCCAGATACTCGCCGAGTGCGGTGAACTGATCGCCCGCTGTCAGCACCACCGGCAGTTCGTCTTCAGCGAGCAATGCGCGTGCCTCGGGCGAATTCAGGTCGAGCACCGTTCGAGCTTCGGTCAGATCGAGTACGAGCGTGGCACGCGGGACAAAGAGATTTGCCGACACGGTGGGACGCGGCAGGTTGCCGCCAAGCTGGAAGCTGCCGACCATATCGAGCGCGGTGCCATCGCGCTGATTGGCGAGCTGCACGTTATCCAGATATCCACGCAGCGTGACTGCAGGGTTGTCGCGCAGTGGACGCCGCACTGTCGCCGTGAGATGCAGCGTATCGGACGCGCGAGCACCACTCTGAAAACGAAAGCTCGCCACGTGCAACGAATCACCACCGGCCACAAAATCCAGACTGGCACCTGTTGGTCGAATTCCGAGGACATCACTGAACAGCGTGCCGCCCTGCAGCTTCATGCCTCCTTCAAACGACGGTGCGTCGAAGGTTCCACCGAGCGTGAAGCGACCCGTGACAAAACCATCGAGATCGCGCACATCCACAAGGCGAAGCGGCAGGTCACGCAGACGCACCGAGTCGGCGACGATCGTTCCGTTCAACTCTTCGGTGTAAATGCGCTCGCCGATCACGGACTGCAGTCGCAAGTCGGCGGGCAATCGCACATCGCCGCGCAGGGAGCGACCAACCGTATCCGACACCGACGCGCTGAGATCGAGTTGCTGCTCCGCGTAGCCCGCTTGCACGCGTACGCCGCTCAAACTCGCGCTCGCGGAGCCGAGCGAGTCTACCTGAAAATCGGCAGTGATCCGTGGATCACGTCGCACACCGCTCAGCTCCGCCGATCCGCTCATCAACCCTGGCAGGCGCTCTGTCCCGAGCGCAAACGCCGCTACTTCGCCGGCCGGAAACTGATCAAGTCGCAGATACGCACTGATCGGATCCGTGAGCGGCACCTGCGCGCCCAGTTGCAAACTGCCGCCCTGATTCGACAGCAGGCTGAATGAATCGATGCTGAATCCATCGGCACGATCACGCAACACCAGCGGTCGCGGGTTGGTCCACACCACGTTCGCATAACTGAAGCGCACACTGTCCGTGCGCACGAGTAACGTATCATCGCCTCGCGCAAACTGTCCGCGCATGCGAAGTCGCGACGTATCGCGCGCGAGCAAATCAAAGCGTAACGCGCCCGCTTTGGAGGTGGCATCGTCAACGCCAAAGTTTGCGGTGGCGATGCGTAGCCCTCCAACGCCTTCCACTGAATCCGCCGTGGCGGCCACAACAAACGACGCTTCACCAGGCAAGTTGTCGGCGCGCGCCGAGCCGAACAGTCGCCCGATGACGATTTCGCCCACCTGAATCTGATTGCCGGCAACCGCCAGGCTGGTCAGATAGTTTGCGAACGATCCCTCGCCGTACGCCGAGAGATTGAGATCTCCGGATAACGAGTCGGCCGCGTATCCGCGTACCGTCGCGGCCAGCGCAGTGTCCACTTGTGCGATCATGCCAGCCAATCGTGGCAACTCGGCCCGAACACGACTGAGCGAGTCCATGCGCAGCGAGCCGCGGAACGTGGCGCGGCCAGCCGAGTCGCGCGCGAGACCACCGTCGCCTTCAAACACGAAGCCGGGCGCGAACGCACGCAGTGAGTCCACGCTCAACGCCTCGGCGCCCCAACTTCCGGCACCAAACAGTGAGAACGGTGTGCGCGTGTCTGCGCCGGGCTGCAACAGTGCTGCGGTGACGCGTGCCGTATCCGCCGTGCCACCCGACCCACGCGCCACAACATTGATCGTGCCACCCACACGCGTCACTGGAGCCATTCCCGCACGTAGCCAGCGCTCAGCGTTTACGGAATCCAGTGTCAGGGCAACATTCGTGCGCCAATCCAGCGAATCCGCCGCGTTGGTGGTGGCTCCCAGCCAGCCGGTGGCGTTCAGCGCACCCGCTCCATCTTCTACCTGCGTCAGCATCACCGAGAAGGGCAGACTGTCCAATGCGCCCTTCGCTTCAACGCTGCCGCGCAACATGCCGCGCCCAACAAAGGCCGTGTCCCACCGCGCAATTGATTGCAAATCAAACGGTGAGAACGCGAGCGCCACATCCACCGATGTGGTTCGCGTATTCCAGCGAGCGGCCGAGCGACCAGTCACGGCCGAGACATGTCCCGCGTCGTCGGTCCACTGCAGTGTCAGATCGCGAACGTCCGCCGCGTCCAGCGACGCAGACGCCACGCGACCGTTGCCGGTGATCATACCGTTCACCGCGTCCGGCAAATCCGGCACAATCGTGCGTACGGTGCGAAGGTCGACGGACAAGTTGCTGAACCGCACATCACGCGCCGTGGGATTGACGCCGATCGCGACGACGCCATTGGCACTGACGCGAGAGCGCGCGCCCGGTGTGGTCGCGTCGTCAAACGCCAGGCGCAGCGAGTCAATGCGCAGTGCGTTCAGCGAACCGCCGGCTTTCGCAACGAATCGGCCCGTAAACGAGCCGTCGAGTTCTGGCGGCAGCACATCTTCCGTCAGTCGGGCCGCAAGCGCTGTGGTCATGGGCTCGAAATCGAGCGCTACGTCGCGGAGCAAAAAGTCTCGCGGCTCTACCACCATCGTGATGTTACCAGCGACGCTCGACTCCATCGCTTTCGCATCGAGATCAGTGATCGCAATCTCGAGGTGGTCCGGATTTTCGAGTGTGCGCATGCGCACGGTGGCCGAACCTCGACCACTCTCAGGCAACACGGGCCACGTCCAGTTAATGTCGGTCAGCGCCACGTCGGGCGCGCTGATGCTGACATCGTATTGCACGGGCCCGGGTCGGTACCACGAAATCATGCCACCCGCGGCAAGTTTCGAGTCGGGCAACAACACACGCGTCGCGCGGAAGCTGAGTGAATCGTCGTACCACTTCACTTCACCACCAAGATCGCGCACACGCACCGGCGGGTCCGACACAAGCAACGTGGCGCTGTCTATCGTGAGTGCTCCAGGCGCATCGTCAGGCGTGATCGCGTACAGATCACGCCCGACCAGTCGCCCGATGTCAAAACGCCGAATCTCAAAAATTCCGCCCGGTACCCGCACCAACTCGTGCAGGCTGTCTCGCAGCGCGGTGATGCTGTCCCGCTCGGCGCCCACCCAAAGCGGATGCGGTGACCATGGCAGCGTGACCACAATCTTTGCTTCGCGCAACACCACCCGATCAATCAGGACGTCGTCACCAATGCGCAGAGCTCGCGGTGGCGCGGGCGGTTTGTTGGGGTCACCCGTGAGCAACCACTGCAGATTGAACGGACCCACAAAATCTTTTCGCAGCTCGAGCCGCACACTATCAAGCTCGAGTTCTCGAATGCGAACCGCCTTTGAAAAGAACGGGCGCACGGCGAGTTTTGCGCGCACCTGCGCAACGGTCAGGATTGGCACGCCAAGCGTGTCGACCAGCTGCACATCACGCAAATCAATCGAGCCGGGATTCGCAGAGCGAACGGAGCCAATCACCAACTGTCCGCGCCCGTCGAAGGCGTTGTTGGCCGCCGCAACAATGGTTGCCGCCAGCCGCGCACGTCCGCCATCTGAGCGAAAGAGCCACCACGCCAGACCGACGACCGTGAGTACAATCATGGCCAGCGTTCCGAACGACACGCGGACGTAGGTTCGACGAGTGGCCACGTTAAAATGCCTGGCCAAGACTGAAGTGGAAGACCAGCCGCGACAGCGCACTTCGACCAGCAGCCGGCCGGAATGTGCGCGGACACGCCAGTCCCCCGCTGGCAATCTGCTCGTCGAACTCAAGCTCCTGTCCCGGACTCACACAAATCACGTACGGCACGCCCGAACCATCACGGCGTGTGTCAACAAGGTCAAAGAGAAACGCCTTGCCAGCGTCGGCCCGCAACGGGTTGTATCCGATATCAACGCGGAACGGACCCAGCGGCGTATCGAGGCGCACGCCGATGCCGGGCGTTGTGCGAATCTCGCGCACCGAGAACGCGGATACACCACTCGCCCACACCGTACCTGCGTCGACAAATGCGACCCACTGCAAATCGCGCGTGGGCCACGCAAAGCGACGTCGGTACTCAACATTCGCCACCACCGAACCGGTACCACCTTCTGGAGACGGCAGTCGCACCGCTGCATCGGGGCGTACGACGAGCTGATACGAGTTGCCGAACGCGACGGAATCCACTCCCGAGCGATCTACGCGGTAGACCACGGGGCCGAGCAAGTTCTGTTGGTATCCGCGAACCGTGTTTTGTCCACCTGAGAACAGTCGCTCCTGCGGCGGCAGGAACGGTGCGCCGGCAATCTGAATCGCATTGGGCGCGAACACCTGTGACCATTGCACGCGCGCGGCAATCGTGCCATCACCCACGGGAATGAAGCCGGTAGCATCAAGCGTCGGACGACTGAATGCATACGCTTGCGTACGATCGGCAGAGTCCTGCAAATCTGCAAACCGTGTGAGTCCAATGCGCCAATCGGCCCGCAGTCGTCCACCTTGCGACGGGTCCGTCACATTGTCAACGCGGTCGTGAAACCACGACGCCGTCAATGCGCGCGTGGAGTTCCCCTGGCGAGCGAGCGCGAAGTCGGCCGGCTGGCACAATGCGAACCGAACGCAGGCCAGCACGGCGTCTGTGACAATGCGGCCCGATTCGTACTCCGCACCGATGCTCGCTGACGTGCGACGACCGAGCGACTTTGAAAGCGCGACACCAACACCGATATCCGTTTCCAGCTGAAACGCATTGAACTCGCCACGACGCTCGCTGTACACATCAATCGTGGGCGCCAGATCCGCACCAAAGAACGTTGAGTTGCCAAGCGACACGCCCACGTAGTAGTTGAGCTCCTGACTGTAGGGGTCGTCGCGCAGGAATTGCGGACACAAGCCGGGCCATTGATCGAGCGGCCGACCGATGCCAATGCGCGAGGCGCGCGCCACAAACTCCACACGACGGCCCGGCCCAAGGAATCCACGGTCGGTAATTCGACCTTGTACGCGGCCGCATTCAAGCGTACCCCAACCGATTCCCACACGCGCCGAGCGCGTTCGCGCTTCCGCCACAGAAATGCGCAGATCAATGGTGCTGTCAGGACTTCCTGCCGCCGGCGTGATCGTGTCGATCAACACCAGTCGAAACGCGTCCGTGCGATACAGTGCGCGCTGCGCATCAAGAACGTTCACCGCGCGATACCGCTCGCCCGACACCAACTTCGACATGCGCAGCACGTCAGCGGAATCGTAGCGCGCTGCTCGGCGCGCGACCGGCGTAATGTCGATCAGAACATTTCCGGTGCGCAGCGGCAATCCGGGCGCAAACGCAACAGAGAGATCAACGAGTGCTTCGGCCGTGTCGATTGTGACCGTGCTGACGGGCTGCGCGCTGCGCGCGTATCCCGCGTCTTGCAGCTGCGAGAGGACGCGATCGGTGACTGCCTGTACCCGGACGCGGTCAAACACTTCCCCTTTCAGCGCGAGCAATGGCTCGGCGAGCGCGCTACCGTTCTGGCCAGAATCAGGGAGACCAGTTGCCGTGATGGTGCGAAGTCGCGCGACCGGACCCGGGGCGACCAGAAAGCGAACGCGAGTGCCCTTCGCATCTCTGTTCAGAACAGGTCGAACACCGGCGCCAAACCAACCGCGCTGACGATGCAGCACCGCGATGCGCAGGCCGTCGCGCTCGACCTCGAGCGAATCGATGCATGGCGCGGCGCCAATTCTGAATACGCGTGTGAAGAACGACGGGCCAGTGGTCGCCAGTACGGTGAGCAGTTCATCCGTCTGAATTTCCGACCCCTCGATGGCGATGCTCCGCACACGATCGGCTTGATCACAGCGCTCTGTGGCCTGTGCCAAAGCGCGTTCACCGGGGACCAACAGCGTCAGCAACAGCACCATCAGCCAATAGCACTCGCGTACAACACGGCGCCCCTCACGGCCACGAGGTCGCCGAGGGGCGCTGCTGAGCTTCAATCGTGCGAGTCGGCTGATGTTCACTCCTTCAATCTCTCCTTCACGCGTTCGCTTCGCCACGCCGCTTCGCCAGCGCCGAACCGGAATTCTATCGTCCCGGCATCCAAACCAATCGAGTCGACCCGTTGTCTACAGCTCAACACACCGTGTGGCCGCTTCCTGCAGGCGACGCCCATCGCGACACGAGTGCCGACGCCTACTCCCCCACTGATGCCCACCTCGTCGCTCCTCTCACTGTCAGTCCTGTACCCCCGACGCAGCCGATCGTCCGCGTTTGCGTGGCTGTTGTGCGCAACGGGAATCTGCGGCTGGACTCTTGAGGCCCAGCCTGCTGCCCTGACAGACGCGAGCCGCACGACCATCGTTCCCGTGCCGTCGCGCGCCGCGGCGGCAGTTCGTATTGCGACTCCGATCACACTTGATGGTCGTGGAGATGAAACCGCGTGGAGTGACGCGGTCGCCCTTACGGAGTTTCGCGAGACCCAGCCAAACGAAGACGGTGAGCCAGCATATCGCACGGAGGCGCGCGTGGCGTACGACAACAAGTTCGTCTACGTGTTGGTGCGCGCCTTCGATCCAAATCCCGACTCCATTGTCGGACTGTTGAGTCGACGCGATCAGCGCACGCCGTCGGATTATCTCGGCATCATGATTGATTCGTACCACGACAAGCGCACGGCGTACGCGTTCTCCGTGAACCCCACGGGCACGCAGCGTGACTGGTACATCTACAACGACGGCAACGAGGACCTCACCTGGGACGCCGTGTGGGACGCCAAGACTTCGATCGATTCTCTCGGCTGGTCGGCCGAATTCCGTATTCCGCTTAATCAGTTGCGCTTCCCGGATCAGGCGGAGCGCACGTTCGGCGTGATGGTGCTGCGCGAAGTGCAGCGTCGAGGCGAACGATATACCTGGCCCGTGCTGCGACGGTCGCGCGTTGGTCTCGTCTCGCAGTTCGGCGATGTGAGCGGGTTCAATGGTCTACCGGCATCGCGCCGGCTAGAAGTGCGACCGTATCTCGTTGAACGCAACGTCACCAAACTCCGCAATACTCCGGGACGTCGCGACGCATTTCGTGAGCAGCAACATGCGGCCGGACTTGATGTGAAATACGGGCTTGGTGCGAACTTCACCGTAGATGCCACGGTCAACCCGGATTTCGGACAGGTCGAAGCAGATCCTGCCGTCCTCAACCTCTCGGCATTCGAGCAGTTTTTTCAGGAGCGACGCCCGTTTTTCGTGGAGGGCGTTGGCATTTTCCGTTACGACATCGATTGCAATGACGGAGAGTGCACCGGGCTGTTTTATCCGCGCCGCATTGGCCGCGCACCGCAGCTCGCCGGACTCTACGGAGATCGCGACACACCACAGTTCTCGTCCATTCTGGGCGCGGCCAAAATGAGTGGTCGGTTACCCAGCGGATTGTCCGTTGGATTGCTCGACGCTGTGACCGGGCGGAGCGTTGGATCGAACGATCGCACCGTAGAACCACAAACCAACTACATGGTCGCGCGTCTCGTGCAGGAGTTTCGCGGCGGCAACAGCACCGTGGGCTTCATGACCACCGGCGTGCAGCGTCAGCTTGATGAATCCAGTGCACCGTTTCTTCGCAACAACGCACTGACCGGTGGATTCGATGCGCGGCATCGTTTCCTCGGCAATCGTTATGAAATCTCCGGATTTCTTGCGGCCAGTCGAGTCACCGGAGACACGGCTGCAATGCGGCGGACGCAGCAGAGTCTTGTGCACGCGTTTACCCGACCCGATGGCGACCGCTCAGTCGAGGGATGGCGTACATCACTGGCGGCAGCAGCGGGCGACCTGCGATTGGCCAAGGTTGGCGGTGGTCGCACGCGCTTTCAGCTGAGTTATCAGCGAAAGAACCCCGGATTCGAAATCAACGATGTCGGATTTCTCACGCGCAGCGATTTGCAGTCGCAATACAGCTGGTTTCAGATCCAGGCGTTGCAGCCCGCGCACTTTTACCGTCGACTCTCGGTGAACTTCAATCAGTGGGCCGGTTGGAATACATCGGGTCTTACCTTGAACAACGGCGGCAACATCAACGCGTTTTCGGAACTCAAGTCGTTCTGGAGCGTGTGGGGTGGCATTGGCGCCGAGAATCTGCTTGCCGCGTACGATGATCGCGCGTCACGCGGCGGCCCGGCCGTGCGTCGCAACCCATTCGCCTTTGGCTGGCTCGGGTTTGATACCGATACGCGAAAGCCGATCATTCCGGGCGGTAACCTGAACTGGAATGTTGGCGATGGCGGACGATCGTGGAATATCAGCCTTGGTCCTCGGGTGCAGTTTCGCGGCTCGAGTCGTGTACAAGGCAGTGTGTCGATCAACAGTGCGCGCCGACGCGCCGACTGGCAGTGGGTGCGAAACGTGGGCGCCGTTGGTGAGCCGGGCACATCGTACACATTCGCAACACTGGACCAGCACACGCACAGCCTGACGGCACGATTCGACGTGACCGCGTCACCCACGCTGTCGTTGCAGGTGTACGCACAGCCGTTTGTCACCACGGGCGCGTACAGCAACTGGCGCGAGCTCGCCGATCCGCGCGCAGCCAGTTACGACTCGAGATTTCAACCGTACGCCGGCGACCCCGGTGGATTTAACGTGAAGCAGTTTCGTTCAAACGTTGTCGCGCGCTGGGAGTACCGCCCCGGTAGCACGCTGTTTTTTGTGTGGCAACAGGGACGCAGTCAGGACGGACTCGACAACGGTTCGTTCGATGTGTCGCGGGATTTCGGCAACTTGTTCGGTGTCGCACCAGATAACACGTTCCTGATCAAGGCGAGCTACTGGTTTGGTCGCTAACGCGAAGCACTTCACTGAACACATCGCGATCCACATTACCGCCGCACAACACGAACGCAACGCGCTGCGTCCGATCGCGCGTTGCGTCCGCAAGCAACGCCGCCAGGCCAGCCGCACCCGCTCCTTCGGCCGCGTTGTGCGTGGCTGAAAACAGGACGCGCATCGCGTCAGCCACCTGTTCGTCCGTCACCTGCTGAATCGGCACCGCAGCAGCGCTGATGATGGCCAGCGCACTCGGATCGGGCGTTCGACACGCCATGCCGTCGGCGAGCTGCGTGGTGACCGCGTGCGATACGGCGTGCCCCGCCGCCACAGACAGCGCGTATGTAGGTGCGCCTGTGGAGACCACGCCGATGATCTCCACCGCATGCGCAAGCGCGCGCTTGGCGGCAATGGCCCCGCATAATCCACTGCCGAGCCCCACGGGCACGTAGAGTCGGTCCAAGTCAGGCACCGCCTCCAGCAACTCCAGCGCCCACGTGCCGACGCCCGCGACGAGATCAAGATGAAAACTTGGCACACGGATCCACCCGCGTTGCGCCGCGATGTCGATCGCAGCTTCGACCGATGCCTGAAAGTCTTCACCAACCTCCAGCACCTCCGCGCCGAGTGCACGCATGGCCGCGTTCTTTTCCCGACTGTTGCCCCGCGGCACAACAATCGCCACGGGAATGCCGTAGCGCGCCGCCGCAAACGCAATGGACTGTCCGTGATTGCCGCGTGTCGCAGACACAAGTCCGGGCACAGGCACGCCTGACCGCTGCAAACGATCAAGATAGACCAGGCCGCCGCGCACCTTGAACGCTCCCACCGGCGTGTGATTCTCGTGCTTGACCCAGCACTCCGACCCGACGCGCGCTTCGAGCAGGGGCCAGCGATACTGCGCGGTTGGTCCAAAGTTTTGATGCACCAATTGCTGCGCCGCGCGCAAGGCGTGCAGATCCGGCAACGATTCGATCGGGGAGGTCATGTAAACGCCTGGTGACGAGAACGTTGGAAAGGCGAACGGGTGTTGAGATAGTCCGGAGGCTACAAAGCCTTACCCGTCGAGGCAATGCAATAATGAGCGGTGTTTGCCCATCTTTCATTGTTAGCCGCGCCGCCACAGTCATTGGCGGGCTGTCCCTCGCCTCTGCCGCCCTCAATATGCCGCTTCGCCTTACCTCACGAGTGACGCTCGCCACCGCAGCGCTGGCGCTCGTACCCGCCGTCGTACTTGCGCAGGCCGTCACGGTGCCCGCGCAGAACTCCACCGTCAAATCCGCCCTCTCGCAGATTGAGCGCGACAACTCGTGGACGCTCAATCAGCAGGTCGCCCTGTGCGAGATCCCGGCCCCGCCATTCAAGGAAACGGCGCGCGGCGTGTACTTCCGCGATCAGCTCACCGCGCTGGGTCTCACCCAGGTACGTGTGGACGGCGAAGGCAACGTGATCGGCGAACTGCGTGGCAGCGGATCGGGGCCCACGGTGGTGCTCAGCGGGCATCTTGATACCGTATTTCCCGAAGGCACCGACGTCAAAGTCACGCGTGAAGGGACCCGTCTCATCGGCCCCGGCATCGGAGACGACTGCCGCGGACTGGCCGTGACACTCGCCGTCACGCGCTCGCTGATCGCCAACAAAGTGCCGATCACCGGTCGCTTGCTGGTGATTGGCACCGTGGGAGAAGAAGGCCCCGGTAATCTGCGTGGCGTGCGTGCGCTCTTCACCAGTCCGCTGCGCGACTCCATCGACTACTTCATCAGCGTTGACGGTACCGGCATTGCCATCACCAACGGCGCCGTTGGCAGCGCACGCTATCGCTTCACCGTGCAGGGCCCCGGCGGTCACAGCTACGGCGCCTTCGGTTTGGTGAATCCGATTCACGCAGTCGGGCGCGCAATCGCGGCCATCGGCGATATGCAGGTGCCGACCGAACCGCGCACCACATTCAGCGTGGGTCTGATCACCGGTGGTACCTCGGTCAACACCATTTCCGCTGACGCATCGTTCGATCTCGACATGCGCAGTGAATCCATGTCAACGTTGATGGAAGTTGACGCGAAGGTGCAAAAGCTGGTGGCGGACGCCGTGGCAGCCGAGCAGGCGCGTTGGCCGAACTCGCGTGGCAAGCTGGTGCTCAAGGTGGACACGATCGGCATTCGTCCGGCCGGCACCACACCCGACTCCTCGCGCATTGTGCGTGTAGCGCAGGCGGCCGCGGATGCACTCAAGTTGTACGCACCGCTCAACGCCTCCAGCACCGACGCGAACTTCCCGATCAATCTTGGCATTCCGGCGATCACGGTTGACGGCGGTGGCGTGGGACGCGCCTCGCACTCACTCGACGAATCGTACGATGACCGCACCGACGGCTTCAAAGGTCCGCAGTGGATTTTGTTGCTCGTGAGCGGACTGCTCGGCGTCAAATAGTAGAGCGCACGACACACGCGCCGGCATTGCGCGAGCCGTCAGAAAAGTTGCGCCACGTCCGCCGCTGAGATTGGTGCGGGCGTGGGCTGCAACGCGCAACGATAGGCCGCATCACCAATCAGTTGTTCGGCGCGTGCGCCCGCTGCGCGCAACTCACGCAGCGACGTATCGCCGGCTGCCTTGCTGAGTTTCCTCCCCTCGGCGGTTCGCAGCAATGGATGGTGAAAGTACGCCGGCGGAGTAGCGCGACCGAGATACTGTGCGATCAGAATCTGTCGACCCGTTGAACTGAGCAGATCTTCACCGCGAATCACCACGTCGATTCGATGATCGCGATCATCAACGGTCACGGCAAACTGGTATGTCCAGTGTCCGAACCGATCGCGCACCAGTACGTCGCCACAGTCATCGGCCGGTGTTTGCGTCTGCGCGCCGACACGAAGATCGTAAAACACGACACGCTGTGAATCGATCTTCACGCGCCGCGCACGCGTTGCATCATTGGGGTGACCGAGCGTTCGACAGGTGCCTGGATAGCGTGGCTCCTCACCCTCCGCGACCGGTCCCACTGCGCGCAGAATATCGCGGCGCGAGCACGTGCATGGATACACCAGTTGCTGTGCATCGAGCATGGAGAGCGCCCGTTGATACGCGTCGCTGTTATCTGATTGCCGATACGCGGTTCGTCCGTCGCGGAAGCTCTTGACACTGGCTTCGTCGGGCTCGAAGCCCAACCACTCGAGATCTTCGAGCAGCGCCGACTCGTACTCAGGCCGGCAGCGTGTGAGATCGTGGTCTTCAACGCGCAACACCACCACGCCGCCGTGGCGTCTGGCCAGTCCCCACACATGGATGGCGTTGACCAGATGCCCGAGGTGCAGATAGCCCGTTGGCGCGGGCGCAAAGCGGGTGCGCCATCCAGACACCGGAAACCGGTCTCCGAACAACGCACCCGTTTGCTGCTGCAATTTCACGTCGGTCGCATGCACGAGCGAAAGTTACTTCGCCGCGCCGCTTCCGTAGAACGTGTTGGTCACAAGTTTGAATGTGCCGTGCGACTGGGCGCGGAACATCACTTCGGGTCCAAGCAAGTACACGGTGCCCTTGCCCACCGTGGCTTCGGCCATTGCGACACCACCCTGCAACCGCTCCTGTCCCCAGGCCCAACCGCTGCGCAGGGGCTTCGGCGTATCGAACGTGGCAATCGCGCGCACGCCCTTGGCCGCCGCATCCGCACCAAGCTTCATGACCGGACTGTTGTCGAACATGACGATCGGACGCGCATCCATACCGGCCGTGACCGGACGCGACGGATCGAGTGCCACCTGCAACAGTGAACCCGGGATGTAGTACTGCTCATTCGTGAGCGGACGACCGTTGTCGAGCAGGTGATTCTCAATCGGCAGTTGGAAGTGCTGCGCGATGGACGTTGAGCTGCCGATCGTGACGATCTTTCCGCCCGCCTCAACGAATGCCTTGAGCTGGGGAATCGTGCGCTCCGCCGACACGTTACCAAGCGCGGGCCAGTACTCGCGCGGAATGAGCGTTGAGTCGGCCGCCGAGGCGCCGCCGCCCGCAAAACCACCACCACCACCAGCACCACCACGTGCACCACGCGCCGCCGGAATGCCGCCGTCAACAAACAGCAGCACGTCGTACTTGGCGTTCAGCTTGCCCGCGTCGAGTTCTTTCGCGTACACCGTGGTGAACGGCATTTCGAGCTGTTCGAGCACGAGACGCGTCCAGCCGGCCGGCATGGATCCGCCGTAACGATCCCATACGCCAACGCGCAGCTGACGAACCTGCTCAGCCGCCGGACGTGCATCGGCTGCGGCGAACGACACGCCGAGATCTTTCGCGGCCTGCGTCACAACCTGATCGGCGTACCCACCAGACGGAATGAACCATGAGCCGACGGGATACGTCTGACCATTTGCCGTCACCGCAGTCGTGGTGCGAAACACCGGCGAGTTGCGCTTGGTGAGACGGTTGGCCACGGTGAGCGCATCGTTCACCGACGCGTGTACGAGATAACCGGCGCGCCCTTTGTTCACCGTACCGGGAATCATCGCGGTGACTTCAGACACCTTTTCGAACTGACCGTCGACGTTCTCAAAGATACGGTCGTACTGCATGCCCATCTGCATCGCGAGCGTCCAGCCGGCGTTGTCGTACGGCGGGATTGGCGGGCCACCCGGGAAGCGGAAGTCATTCGGGTGATCCTGCGGTTCAAACATGTCGAGAATGTGCGGACGATACGCCTGCGACGAGTTGAACACCCACGAACCGGCCGGATACTGCTTGCCGGACACAGTGAACGGCGCCGTTGCGCGGTGCACTACCACACCCGATTTCTGCAACGCGCGCACGAACTTCGTAGCCGTCGCAAAGTCCGGCTGCGAACTCGGCAAGATGTACGCACGCGGATTCCGGTCTTCCGGCTTGCGCAGCACGCCAAACATGGCCTCGTTCGAACCAGCGGCCGCCGCGGCCGTGTTCGCACGCAGCTTGGTCATGGAATCGTTGAGTACCGCAATGCGCGATGGCCAGATTGTCCACGAATCTTTCTTGCCGTTTTCGATCTGATCGTTCGCCATTTTCCAGCGATTGTACAGCAGCGTTTCGCGATACTTCGATGCCACGTCCAGCACGGCGCGATTGGCCGTGATGGAGTAGTCAATCGACTGACGGAAACGCCAGAGTCCCGGCTCCACCGGCAACGGCTGATCGCCGCTCCGCAGCTGGCGATTGGCCACCAGCGGCACACGCATCGGGGTTGGATTACCGATCGTTTCCGTAAGCAGACCAATCATGTTGTGGAAGTACACCGTAGTGCGCAGACCACCGTTCCACCACGTGGAGTAGTTCGCACCGCTGCGCATCACCGTGCCACCCTTTTCTTCGGTGACAAAGCGGTTGTGCATGGCCGCACCGACAATATCGAGCCCGGTGATGATCAACGGGTGAAAGTTGTAGTTGGCGGGATCGCGAAACGGCGGCGCAAACATGACGGCACCGGCCGGTCCGGTCTGGTGATGGTTGTACATGATCACCGGATGCCATTCAATGAACAGCTGACGGCTCATGTTCTCCGTTTCCTTCAGCGCGTTCATGTACGAGTCACGATTGTTGTCGTGTCCCGCGTACTTCTGATAGAGACGCGGCAGACCACCCGTGGTGCGGCGCAGACTGTCCGAGGAACGCATGTACCAATCGCTCACCAGTTCCATGCCGTCGGGATTGGCATGCGCCATGAGAATGATGCAATCGTCGAGAAAGCGCGTGGTCTCTTCGTCGCTCATGCTCGAGAGCTGCCAGAACGTTTCGATCAGCTGCTGCGCACCCAGCACTTCCGTGGCGTGCAAACCGCCGTCAATCCAGATAATCGCCTTGCCTTCGCGCGCGAGACGACGCGCTTCTGCGGAATCCACTCCCTCGGCGAGAGAGAGGCGGCGGGCAATGTCCTTGTAGCGCGCGAGATTGCGATGATTCGCGGGACTCGTCACGATCGCCATGATCTGCGGCCGACCCTCCTCGGAGAGGCCGATCGTATCGAGCACGACACGATCACTCTCGCCGGCGACCTTGGCGAAGTACTGATGCAACTTCGTGTAGTTCGGCAGCTGATAGTCGGCACCGATCCGATGGCCGAAGAACTGCTCGGGAGATGTGACGCGGGATTGCGCCGAAAGGGCGGCTGGCAGCGCGAACGCGGTGCCGAGCAACAGGGTGCGTGCGACGGACGCGGCACGCAGGCCGACTGTCCGCACGAAACGCGAATCTGGGGTCATGGCTGATCGGGGAGGCAGGAAATCAAGGGAGGCGGGCCCAACGGGCCGTCCCTGAGTCTACGTCCCGGCTCGGTGAAGCGCTGGTCGCCTGACTGATGCGAGGCCGTGACCGATTCTTGACCCGCCGTGATACAGGCCGTGACACGTGCCGTGCTTCTACCTGATGGTCGGTTTTCTCTTCTCATCAGGGAGTGTTCATGCACCGTTCGATGGTTCTACGGCTCACGTCGCTGAGTCTTGCGCTTCTACTGGTTTCGCCCGCTACGGCTCAGGCTCAGGCCGGCGTGATCGCCGGTTCGGTGGTGACCGCCGAGGCTGGCCGTCCGCTTGAGGCCGCAGAGGTCATGCTGCTCGGCTCGCCGCTCCGCGCCAACACCGACGTCTCGGGCCGCTTTCGCCTGGCTGGCGTTCCCGCCGGAGCGCAGCGTCTGGTCGTGCGCGCCGTGGGTCTCACCCCGGACACGGTGGCGGTAACGGTGACCAGTGGCCAGACGGTGAACATCGAGTCGCGTCTCCGTCGCCCGGCAAATACCATCAGCGCGGTGGCCGTCACGGCGCAGAAGCGCACCGAATCCGTACAGGACGTTCCGGTGCCGATCACCGCGTATGACGATCGCTTTCTGAAAGAACAGAGCGTGCAACAGTTCGACGCGCTGTCGTCGTATGTGCCAGGCCTCAACGTGCAGTTGCAGAGCCCGAACAACCCGGGGTTCGTGATTCGCGGCATCACATCAGACGACGGCACCAGCTTTGTTGAACCGCGCGTGTCGGTGTTTCAGGACGGTGTGTCGATCTCCAAGTCGCGCGGTTCGGTGGTTGAACTCTTCGATCTTGAACGCGTTGAAGTGCTGAAAGGACCGCAAGGCACGTTGTTTGGTCGTGGCGCGCAAATCGGCGCTGTGCATGTGATTCAGAACAAGGCCGTCAACGCGCGTCAGGCAGAAGTCACCGCCGGTGGTGGCAACTTTGGCGAAGTGTTCGCCTCGGCCATGGTCAACCAGCCGCTCGTTTCCAATACACTCTTCGGCCGCGTTGCTGCGATTTACAACAAGCGCGATGGCTTCATTGAAAACGCAGACGGTGGCACACTCAACGGCAAGAACACAGCGGCTATTCGGACGTCGCTGCGCTGGTTGCCGTCATTGTCCAGCACGGTCGACCTGGTGGCAAACTTCCAGAGTGACGATTCACCGGGCACGTCGTTCAAGAGCCTTGTGTACAACACGCCTGGCGGCGACCGCACGCCATTTGCACGTGCGGCACTGAACGGTGGCGACTCGCTGGGCATTGATCGTCAGGTGGGTGGCGTGACGCTGCTCTGGAATCAGCAGCTCGGCCGCAACTGGAGTCTGACGTCCACGAGTGCGTGGCGCCGCTTCTATTCCGACGAAGCCTTTGACGCTGACGGCACGCTCGCGCCGGTGCTGCAGTTTCGCGAAGTCGCCGAAGGGTCGCAGCTCAGTCAGGAAGTGCGCTTCAACTACGATGCTGGCGGACGCGTGACGGGTTTCGTGGGAACCAGTGTGTTCAACGAAAAGGGAAGTCAGCGTGTCCCGTTCTTCACCGATGAACGCAGCCTGTTTGCCCTCTTCAGCCCGTTCCTGGCCGCCGCTGGTGTGCCACGAATCCCGCTCATCAACAACGACGGTTCACCGAACTTTGCGGTCGCCAACAATCCGCTCACCGGCCGTCCGTTCAAAACGCAGCACGAAGAACAGTATCAGAACTTTGGTGAACTCACGGCCTACGAAGTGTTCGCCGACGCCACGTTCCGTCCAACCGACAAGCTCACGCTGACCGCGGGCGTTCGCGGTACTTTCGAAGACGTGAACAACGCGTACGAAGTGAAAAACTCGGCCACACCGGGCTCGCTGGGTTTCATTCTGAGTGCGACACCGAACAACCTGTTTGCGCCAACAAACGGACGCAACGAAGGCACCGGCTCGTTCCGTTCCGGCGTTGGCCGCGCGATCGCGAGCTACGATTTTGGCCGTGGCTATCTCGGCTTTGCCAGCGTGTCCAAGGGACGTCGACCGAACGTGGTGGTGGTGAACGCCGCCGGCACCAACACGCTCAATGAAGAAACGGTGTGGAGCTACGAAGGCGGACTCAAGGGTCAGCTCGCTGGTGGCCGCATTCAGTTTGACGCCAACGGCTATCGCTACAACTACAACAACTTCCAGACGTCGATTGTCCGCATTACCGATCAGGGACTGCAAAACCTGACGCTCGACGTAGGTCGCGCCACGTCGTGGGGAATTGAAAGCAGTCTGCGCGGACAGCTCACCGACAAGGTCAGCGCGTTCGCCACATTCGGCTACATCGACGCCAAGTTCGATTCGCTCGACGCGAACGGCGATCGTCAGGCACGTTCCGGCAATCGGTTCCGTCTCACGCCCATGCATTCGTACAGCACCGGTGTTTCCATCACCGCGTTGGATGGCGCGCGTGGACGGCTGGTCGTGTCACCGAACGTGGTGTACCGGGGACGCGTGTTCTTCGAAGATCTCAATCAGCCCAACATTCGTGAGAACGGCTACGCGCTCGTGAATCTTCGCGCCGCGTATGCGTTGCCCGATCGCCGCACCGAGATCTCGCTGATCGGCCGGAATATCTTTGATCAGCAGTACATCATTGACGCCGGCAATACGGGCAACGCATTCGGCATTCCCACGTTCATCGCGGGCGCGCCGCAGTTCCTCACGCTGCAGGTCTCGTACTCGCTGCGGTAGACTTCGGTAGACTGCGGCAGACTGCGCTCGCCGCACTGCGACCGCTTCCGCTCGCCGGACACTGGCGCGCGCCCGACTCCACGGGCGCGCGCCTTTTGTGTACGTTGTGTGATGACACGCAACACGCTTCCCGACCGGGCCATCGCATGAAACTGGCCCGCTATCTCTCGAATCTTGGTTACGGCACCAAGCGCGAGTTGGAACGTATGCTCGAAAGCCAGCAGATCACGCTCGCCAATGGCAGCGTGTTGCGCGACAGCGCGCAGGCTGTGCCACCCCATGACGACCTTCGCGTGATGGGGCTGCCGCTCGACCCGCCTCCCGGCGCGGTGATTCTTCTGCACAAGCCCGCGGGCATGGTGTGCTCTACAGAAGATCAAAATCCGCTCGTCTACGATCTGCTGCCGTCTCGTTTCCGTGAACGCTCCCCGATCATGTCACCAGTGGGGCGTCTGGATCGCGATACCACCGGTCTCTTGCTGTTTACAGACGACGGCCAGCTGCTGCATCGTCTCACGTCGCCAAAGTCACACCTGCCCAAGCGCTACGTGGCGCATCTGGCCGAATCGCTGCGGGAGGACGCAGCGGAGGTATTTGCCAGCGGCACTCTCCTGCTGACCGGAGAGAACACACCGCTGCTGCCCGCCACGCTGGAACTGCTCGAGCCGCGTGTCGCCCGCGTGACCATTACAGAAGGCCGCTATCATCAGGTGCGACGGATGTTCGCCGCGGTGGGAAACCACGTGCAGACATTACATCGCGACGCGTTTGGACCGATCACACTCGATGGTGTGCGCGAGGGCGAGTGGCGCGTGCTCTCGGCGAGCGAGCGTGAATCGCTGCATGTCGCTCTCGAAGCGGCGCGCGCTACTCGCGCGTCGCGGAAAGCACCTTGAAGCGGTTGCCATCGAACACGGTGCGTCGATTACCAAACACGCGTTCCAGCTCCCACTCGTAGGGAAGTTTGCGGTTGGCCACCAGTTGCAGCGTGCCACCTGGCCGCAACACCTGCGCGGCTTCTTCGATAAACCGCACGGGGAGCGACAGGTCCGTTGTTTTGCCAACGTGAAACGGTGGATTGCATAGCACGAGATCAAAACGTTCGTCACGAACAGCTTCGCAGACGTCACTCGCCAGCACTCGCCACTGAGTTGTGCCTGAACAAGTCATGGTGCCCGTCGCGCAGCGAATCGCTTCACTGTCGGCATCCACCAGCGTCACGGTGCCCTGTTTCAGGAGACGGCCAGCAACCGCGCCGAGCACACCGGCGCCACAGCCAAGGTCCAGCACATCGGCTCGCTCCGGAACGTGCATGTGTTCAACGAGCGTCGCCGTGGCTTCATCAAGATGCTCCCACGAAAACACGCCGGGGCGTGTGAACACGGAGAGCGGCGATCCACGCAGTACATGCGAGACTTCCATGAAGGCCTGAACGTCATCGAACGGCGCAACGAGCGGCTGAAGCGCGGAGAGATCAACACGTTCGCCTCGAACGCTCATCAACAAACGATGCCCGCCTGCATGACCCATCACGGCACACTTGCCGAACACACCCTCCAGCACATTCGCGGCAGGCTTCACGCCCTCTTCATTACCGCCCACCACCACACAACGTCCGCCAGGCTTCAGCACCTGCACGGCATCAAGCACCAGCTGATAGAACGCGACGCGCTCCGATGGCAAACGAATCACCACCAGATCGAACGTCTTATCCTGCGCAGCGACGGCCGAGAACCATTTCGCCAATCCGTGCGCATGATGCACCTGCACCTGCGCGAGACCAACCAGTTCAAGGTCTCGTCTCAGCTGAGTCACCACCGGCCACCGACGGTGCGACACCACCACGCGACCGTTGTCAGCTGCGCGCGCACCCATGGCAACTGTGGCACTCGATTCCGGATGGAAATAGAGCACAGAATCGGTGGCAGCAATTCGAACCTGTTGTAGCAAACGGGTCGCAGGAGCAACAGATGATGACATGAGTTCGTTTAGAAGTTCACAGCGAAGGACTGATCACGCACACGACGCGATCACTCACGAAATATTTACGGCGCTGGATCGGCAAGCACCCGACCAATCGCCGGTCGCAAACTGACCACTCCAATCGGCCCTAGCACGCGATGTTGCACGACGCCGTTCCGGTCGAGTAAAAAACTCGTTGGGTACCCCCGCACGCCGCCGAGCGCGGCGATCGTGCGATCATCAACAATCGCAACCGGATAGGAGATCTTTCGCTCGGCAAGAAACGCGTCGACCTCAGATGCTGGTCCGCGGTCAACCGACAGCCCAAGCACGACAAGCCCGTCGTTCGCGTATTGATTGGCAATTTGTTGCAGCGCCGGCATCTCCACGCGACAGGGCGCACACCACGTGGCCCACACATTCACCAGCACCGCGCGCCCGCGAAGGCTGTCCTGCGTGACGAGGTGACCGTCACGTGTCGTGACGGAATACACCGGGCGCAGCGCCTCACCACTGCGCACTCCAAACACCGCGCCCAGATGCGGCAGCAGCCGCGGCGCCGCCCAGATCGCCACCGCCAGCACGAACAGGTTTGTCCAGGTCACCCAACGCCGCCACCCAGGCGAGCGTATCTCGCGATCACGGTCGTCACTCATTGTGCACGAGCTGTGGCACCACAGGTCGGAAGACGACACGGAATCTCCATTTGGAAGAAGATACCGTGCGATTCGTCCCTATTGGTAGCGGTCCCTCTCGCGCGCGACTCGTCTGACACATAGTCTCTGGCCTATGCTCCCCGCCCTCCTCCTCAGTCTTGCGTTGGCCGACTCCCTCCCCGGCACGCGCCCCAGTGAACCCGGTCCGGTCTTCGATGGTCGACGCGGGGCCACCTCGGTGCCCACGCCACGAATAGACGCCGCTCCCAATGTTGACGGTGTGTTGGACGAAGCGCCGTGGCGCGACGCCGCGGTGCTCACCGGATTCTCGCAGTACTTCCCCACGGATGGCGTGGACGCGCGCGACAGCACGGAAGTGTTTGTGTGGTATTCCGCCACGGCGCTGCACATCGGAGTACGCGCATATGCGCCTCAAGGCACCGTGCGCGCTAACCTTGCCGACCGAGACCGCATCACACAAGACGACAATATTCAGGTGTTCCTCGGCACCTACAGCGACAGTCGGCAAGCGCTGGTGTTCGGTGTGAATCCGCTCGGCATTCAGAGCGACGGCGTCATCAACGAAACCGGCGCGCAAAGCGGCGGCGGATTTACCAGCAGCACGCCGCGCACGCGCGAAAGCGTTGACCTTGCGCCTGACTATGTGTGGAAATCAAAGGGGCGGGTCACGGACTTCGGATATGAAGTGGAGATGTCCATTCCGTTCAAGAGTTTGCGCTATCGTGCAGGGGACGAGCAAAAGTGGCAACTCAACGTGATTCGAACGGTTCAGCTGACCGGACACGAACAAAGCTGGGCGCCCGCCCTTCGAGCGGCGGCAAGTTTTCTCGCACAATCAGGAACGCTCACCGGATTGCGGGATTTGCAACGCGGCTTGACCGTTGATGTGATTCCAACGATCACGGCGGTTGCCAACGGCGCACCCACGCCCGGCACCACTCGCTGGAACTATGACGCGACACGCCCCGAAATCGGGGGCAGCGCGCGCTGGGGTATCACCAGCAACCTCACACTCTCCGGCACGGCGAATCCCGATTTCAGCCAGGTCGAAGCAGATGCCACGCAATACACGTTCGATCCGCGAAGCGCGATCTTTTTCGCCGAACGACGACCGTTCTTTTTGGAGAGCCAGGAGCAGTTCACCACGCCGAATCGCCTGATCTACACGCGGCGAATCACGCAGCCGATTGCCTCCGCCAAGCTGACGGGTAAACACAATGGCTATGACATTGGCGTGCTGTCAGCCGTGGACAGTCGCGATGGATCATACAATCAGCGTGAAACACCGCTTTACAATATTGTGCGCATTCAGCGTGACCTTGGCACCACCAGTCGCATGGGACTGGTCTACACGGATAAAATCGAAGGCGATCGATGGAATCGTGTCCTTGGCGTAGACGGTCGGTTTGTACGCGGCATTTTCAGTGCACAAGGGCAGCTGGCCGGCTCACTCACGGGCAACGGCGACGACACGAACTCCGCGCCGCTCTGGGATCTTTCGGCCAACTTTACCGGACGCAAGTACTACGCACGTTACGCGTTCAACGGTATCAGCCCGGATTTTGATGCACAGTCCGGATTCATTGCGCGTCCCGGAATCTCGAACCTGCAGGCCACGCATCGCTACACATGGTTCGGCGCGCCTGGTGCGTTGGTTGAGGCCTTTGTGCCTGAAGTGTATATGCTGGGCCGCTGGCAATACACCGACATTGTCAATCGTCGTCACGCGCAGGACGCGCAGATTCACTTTCGCACCAACACGCGATTCCGCGGTGGCTGGCAGTTTGGTGCGCAGGTGCTGATCGAAGAGTTCGGCTATGATCCGTCGCTCTACGCGAACTACGCGTTGCTTGTGCCGCGCGCGGGAGGCGGCGTGGATACCACGGGTTACACCGGCACGCCCATGCTGCCGAACCTCGATTGGGTGATGTCGATTACCTCACCCGAATTCAAACGCTTTTCGTTCAACTTTTTCGGGATTATCGGACGCGACGAGAACTTTCCCGAGTGGAGCTCGGCGGGCGTTCGGATTTTGCAGGGCGCGTTGAATCTGCGCCCAACCGATCAGTTACGCATTTCGGCCACCGTGAATGACGACACGTTCAATCGCGTGAGTGACCGCACGCAAGTGCAGCGCCGATTCACACGGCGCGTGCGCGCAGAGTACCAGATTACGCGGCAGATTTTCTTTCGTGTGATCGGTGAGCATGCGGTCACAGACCAGGACTCGTTGCGCGATGATTCTCGCACCAACCTTCCGGTGTACTACCGCGCCAGCAACGGTACCCTCACGCGCGCGGCGGCGTTCAAACGTTCGGCCACGCGGCTCGATGTGCTCTTCTCCTATCTGCCCACGCCGGGTACGGTGCTGTTCTTTGGCTACGGCGACCAGCGCCGCGCAGACGAACCCATCGGTCCAGATCGCCTGACCCGTACGCGCGACGCGTTCTTCACCAAGTTCAGCTATCTGTTTCGACTGCAATAGTCGCGCAGTCGCTGCGACTGCGCGTTCATGCAGTCGACGACACCGCGGCGAGTACGTGCGTCAGGGCGCTTGCCTCACAAGCTCCCGCACCCGCGCGGCAATCACGCGCCGCGCCTCACGTGACTGTGCACTCTGCGGTGTGCGTTTTGGCCGGAGCAACGTACCACGGCAGCTTGCGGCACCGCAGGCACACGGAAAGCGTCGTTTCGCCGACGGCGTATGCACCTCATCCAGCTCAATCGCGTAGTCGTAGCCGAGTTCTTCTCCAACGTCGATATCACGCAGCGCGACGAGCCAAAGCGCATCTCCAATCACAATCGGTTCGAGATTCGGCTCGCAGGAGTGATTGATGTACCGCGCATCGTTGCCCCCAACGTTCGCGTCAATGACCCGGTCGTCATCGAGCTGCAATACGAACGTGTGCGGCGCCCGATCGTGGGCATCGTTTGCCGCGTAGCGCTGTTGCGCCGTTTCGTGCGACACGAGTTCGCCGGTGTATTCAATCACTAACGCGTGCCGTGGAATCGCCGCCGCGGCAAACATGCCATCGCCGTGGCGTGGGGAAGGACGGCGCTCGAGGACAATCGGTGGCATAGGTACGTGTGTCAATCACGGGGAGAGGTTCCCGCTAATTTACACATGCGGGCACGATGGAATTTCGCCAGGAGAACAGGCTAAGTTCCAGCCGAGGCAGTTTATGTTCGCTCGCAGTTCACTCGTATTCACTCGGAGGTACGTGTGCGCGCTGGATTTTTCTCTGCGCTTGCCTGTTCGCTACTCGTTGCCGCGTCGCCGTCGTTGGCGGCGGCGCAAAGCTTCTCTGATGAGCCCGTGGGCTTCTCGCGCATCGTGAGCGTGAACCCGGTGCTGCTCGTGGTGCGAGGCAGTCTCGCCGCCGACATTGAGCAGCGTGTCGGCCCAAGCGTTTCGTTGGGTGCCTCGTTCGCGAGCTTCAACTTTTCAAAAGCCGACTACCTCACGCTGGAAGGACGCGCTCGCTATTACGTGAGCGGACGCGCGCTTGACGGTGTGTCTGTCGGTGCCGTGCTCGGATTTGTTCGCCTGTCTGAAGACGCAGACAACGGTGAGAACAGCGTAGGCATGAATCTTGGCTTCACCGGTGAGCGTCAGTGGCTGCTTGGTGCAGAAGAACGCGTGGCCGTGACGGCGGGCGCAGGGGCAACGCGCATTTTCTTCGCGGAGGATCGACCGGCTTTCCGCGCGGTGTTACCTATTCTGCGCCTCTCCATCGGCTGGGGATTCTAAGAGCGAGACAGCGCGCGCGCGAGTGATCGCGCGCGCCGAACGCATCATCTCAGCGTGAGAGATGTTGTTTGAAGAATGCGATCGTTTTCGGCCACGCCTGCGCCGACGCCGATGCGTTCGCCGGATTGTTGTCTTGCGCTCGCAAGAACCCGTGCCCAGCGCCTTCGAAAATGTGCGACTCGTACGACTTGCCGAGCGCCTTCATCGTGGAATCGGTGGCAGGGATCGTGGCGTTGATCCGCGCGTCGTTGCCGCCATACAAGCCGAGCACGGGCGCTTTGATCGCACGCATTTGTTCTGGTGTTGGCGGCGAGCCGTAGTACACAACCGAAGCACCAAGTGCGGGTGACGTGGTCGCGTGCAGGAACGAGCGCGCCCCGCCCCAGCAGAATCCAACGATGCCGTATTTCGGGAGTGCGTTTGGCAGTGCCATGCCGTACTTCGCCACCGCGTCAAGAATGCGTGTGCCAATTTCCGGCGTCACTTTTCCGATCGCCGCGCGCCCGAGATCAGACGTTGGATCCGCCTTGAGATCGCCTTCGCGGAACATGGTGGTGAGGTCGGGCGCGATCCCGATGAATCCGTCTGCGGCCAACTGATCGGCCACCGAGCGGGTCCATGTATTAATGCCCGTGTTTTCGTGCAACGCGATAACCACCGCCGCCTTGTCGGTGCGCGACGGATACACCACCCACGCCATCACACTATCGATGGCGCCAACCTTGATCGCCACCCATTCCGCTCTGCGTGGTGACGCGGCGATTCGTGCCTGCGCGGTGCCCGCACCAGGCGCAATGGTCACCGGTTGCGTTGACGCGGGGCCGTCGCTGGAAGTGGACCGACCGCCAAGGAGCGAGCAACCGGCGAGCAAGACGACGGTGCTGAGAGACAGGATGTTGCGCATGAGCACTCCGGAGGCGGGATACAACAGACCACGAGCTACCAGAATCTACTGTTCGTCTCGTATGGTTGTCGAACTGCTGATCGAGACCCGCTCCACTCGCCGGCCTTTCATTTTGAGCACCTTCACGGTGCGACCGGACCACTGGAACATGTCGCCCTCCCGAGGCACGCGTCCCAGCCGTGCCATCACAAAACCGCCCAAGGTCAGGATCTCTTCGCGCTCGTCCTCAGTGATCTCGAGATCCAGGTTGCTCTCGACTTCATCGAGCGGGGCCGTGGCGTCCACAATCCACGAGCCGTCAGCGGCGCGAACAAAATCGAGTTCATCGGCTGCGTCGTCTGGCACTTCGCCAATCAGAGCCTCGAGCACATCATCCAGCGATACCAGTCCAGCGACGCTCCCGTATTCGTCCAGTACAATCGCCGCGTGCTGTCGCGACTGACGGAAGCGGTCGAGCATTTCAAACACCGGCATGGTGGCGGGCACAAAGATCGACTCACGTGCCAGCGTGCGCAGTCCGGCCGAATCCGGCACGGCGTCGCCGGCAAAAAGGCGCGATACAATGTCCTCGGCGTGCACCAATCCCACCACGTGATCCAGCGTGCCATCGCACACAAGAAACCGATCACGCACCGCTTCTTCCAACTGGACGCGTACCGCGTCTGGCCCGTCCGCCAGATCCACCCACTGCACATCCGGACGTGGTGTCATGATGGACTCCACCGCACGATCGCCGAGTCGGAACGTGTTCTCCACGATCGCGCGCTCGGCTTCTTGCACGACACCGGATTCCGCGCCCTGTTCGACCATCGCGCGAATATCCTGCTCGGTCACACCGGCTTCGCTCACCGTGCCCAGACCCAGCACGCGCAGCACCAGATTCGTGGTTTTGGTGAGCATGCGCACCACCGGGCCGCCAAAGCTGGCCACAACTCGCATGGGTCGTGAGACCAGAGAGGCGACACGTTCCGGATTGCTCAGCGCGATGCGTTTGGGGACCAACTCACCGATGATCAGCGACAGAAATGTGATCGCCGCCACAACAATCGCGAACGCCAGCGTAGTCGCGTAGGGCGCGAGCCATGTCACACCGCGCATCTGCTCGGCGAGCACCTCGGCAATACCCGCGCCACCAAACGCACCGGCCAGCACGCCAACAAGCGTAATGCCGATCTGCACCGTGGAAAGGAACGCCGTTGGATGTGCGGCGAGTTCGAGCGCCGCCCGGGCGCCCAGATCGCCGTCTTCTTCCGATCGATGCTCGAGCCGCGTACGACGCGCTGTCATGACCGCCAACTCGGACATGGAGAACACGCCGTTGATCACGAGCAGAATCAAGATGACGATCACTTCGGTGACGATTTCTCCCATCTGCTCAAGCTAATCGCCGTGCACCACCACCGTTCGTGTCCAGTTCGATAGCTTTCGCTGTAATGCGTTGCATCTCCCTGCTCTGGCTCGCGCTGCTCGGCGCCTTTTCGCACTCGTGTTCGCCGACCACGGCGCTGAGCGAGCGTGCATTGGCGATTGCCGCAGCCAGTGATTCGAATCCGGGCTGGGCCACTGCATCCGCGCTGTCGTCACAACACGCGTTACGCAGCCCTGCTCGAACCGCCGCGGTGCTGGTCTCGCAGTCGTCGGGCGTGGTGATCCCCGATCGAAGCGACTCGCCACCACTCGAGCGCGCGGCGTTTCGCTCGCGCGCCGCTGCCGCCAACGCTGGCCAGCGAGTTGTTCGCGCAACACATCACCGCGTCGCGTCGCGCGGGAGTGTGCTTCCGTACTTTCCCACCGCGCCGCCGCCGCGACTCTAGTCGCTCGCGAAGACTCAATCGCGCATCAGTGCGCCCTTGCACCAAACTATTGGCATCCCGCTTCCGGGAGGCTGCGCCCTTGGCGCGCCCGCGCTGCACGTGGATGTCGAGCAACTGCATATTCTCAATGAAATCCGACGACCACGACGTATCACCCCAGCGGCAGATTGATCATCGACCATGGTACCAGCAGGAACCCTGGCTGGTTGTGTGTCTGGCCTGCTTTGTTCCGCTCATCGCCGCCATCTACGCACCGCCGTCGCTCAAGACGCCGTTGCTGGCGCTGTGCGGCGCGTTGTTTGTTGCCAGCATGGTCTTGCTGAGCCGACAGACGCGCCGGAAGTAACGGAGCCGTGACGGCGGCGGTGCCAATTGCCGCCGCCGTCAGCGATGTCGCTCACTAGCTTTCAACCGGTCCGCAGCGCGAACTGCGCGCGCCACCATCTCTCTCATATGTGAATCTGCATGACACAGGACGAAGCGAACCACGTCGCCGACGAAGGCGATCTCATTCACTATCCCGCCAACCATGTCGTTGGCGTCGTGGACACCGCGCAGCACGTGTCAGCGCTGGTGCCGGATCTCATGGCCAACGGCTTCCTCGATTCCGAAATTCACGTACACTGCGGCACGACGTACGCGAATGAACTCGACGCCAGTCCCGGCCGCACCGGCCTGGCCGGCATCGCGATCCGCATCGCCGAAGCACTCGGCATTGAGAACGTGGAAATGGAAGTAAAGTCGCGCTACGAGCAGGCCATGCGTGACGGGCACTATGTGGTGCTCGTCGCCGCGCCCACCGAAGAGCGCAAGGAGCGTGCGTCGGAGATTCTCGCGCAGCACGACGCGCACACGGTCACGTTCCACGGCCGCTTCACGATCGAAGACATCGTGCCGCCGGATGGTGAGACGACCACGGCGTAGTGCAGAAACGCAAACGGCCACCGAGATCAGGTGGCCGACATGAGCGCGAGAACTTGGGGGCTCCCCTTCGATCACTACGCACACCGATCGCGGAGGCGTCCACGTTGCTAAGTGCGAACTGGTCGCGAATCGAGATGTAAAATCGGCGGCGCAAGCGTTGCCGCAAGCTGTACGACGTCCGCCTGGCGACGCACACCCAGCTTGGCAAACACGCGGAGCAAGTGCGTCTGCACGGTGCTCGACTTGATGCCGAGTGCGTGGGCGGTCTCCGCACGCGTCAGTCCAGACGCGATGCGTTCGAACACTCTCGTTTCTGCCGGCGTCAGTCCGAATAGTGCAGCAGCCGTCATTGCCGCTCCGTTCGCGGGTTTCGCAGCCCCTGCGACGAACACCGCAGCGGCAGCACCGGACAGTATGGCAGATCGTGCCTCCCCGCGTAGCGGGAGGATATGCAGTGCATGTATCCCTGTTATGCTTCGCACGGCTATGCCCAGCGGCTCAATATCGCGCGCATCCGACACACGGGTTGCGTACTGAGCCACATCCATTGATGCGCACTGCGAAATTGCACGAGCGAGTGCTCGCGCTACGTGAGGTTGCGTCGCGGACAGCATATTGCGGAACGTCGTGAGCGTGGTCTCCGACGATAGAAATATTTGGGCCGCTTCGTTTGCGTACAGGATGGTTGCGTCACTGGTGACGAGAAACACTGGCGTCGTGAGCGCATCAATCACCGATGAGAAGGCACTCGTGCCCGAGCCTCGCACATCCAGCAAACGGCTGATCGCAGCCGCGCGCTGGAGGTGCGGGAGCAACAGCTCGCCGTGTGCGACTTCTCTATCGCCGATCGGGCCGTCATCAATGTGGCGGCCTAGGCCAATCGATCCCACCGCGAATTGATTGCGCGCAAGTAGGAGCGCCATGGAGTCAACCAAGCCCTGCGGAAAGGCCCACTCGCGAGCATATCGATTGAGCGATTCTGGACGGAGAGCTGCAGGGTTGACTCGTGACACGACGGCTGCACGATCGATCGGAAATCGCTGCGCAACCTCGGCACCACCCCATAACTCGATCACGTCGGCGGCATACTCTCCAGTGCGCGCGAGCCACTCCTGCGGAATGCCGCTCGCGACTTGTAGCAGCAGTTCTCCTGCCGGAAGCGCGACGAGTGTGAGGGAGGCGGTTGAGAAGCCGAGTTCCTGCTGCAACAGCGCAAGCGTCTCGGGCCAGACATCCGGGTCGATTGCGGAATCGTAGATGCGTCCGACCAGATGAGAAAATGACGCAGTCGATGCAATGCTTGCCATAGGGACGAGTACACCGCTGCGACGCGGCGGTGTCCACCATTCGGTGGACGCGCGCGGGGTCGACAACGCGAATATTCGCGGCGTGCGTTTGCCACGCAAGAGACAGCGACCCGTCCACAGCAACCGTTACGAATGCCCCTGTTCACAACCACGAGGATCGAGTCGTGACGATAGTTCGAAGCAAATGGCTGAGCGTTGCGATGAGCATTCTGGTATTGACTGGCATGCTACCTCGCCAAGGGATCTCCCAAGAGGCGAGCACCGTGGATCGCCGCCCAGACGAGCTCGCGATTCGTTCGCTGGCGAAGGTCTGGGAGGAGGCCTGGAATCGTCGTGACGCGAACGGTCTCGCGTCCATCATGGATCCCCGACTGGTATTCGTATCAGTTAAGGGACCCGAAACACCGGGATTTGGGCGCGGCGGCCGAGACGCGTTCAGAGCAGGCCACGAGGTCATCCTGCGATCCATGTTCGCGGACAGCCAATGGACAACCGAAGACGTCACCGTCGTCCGATGGCTCCGCCCCGATATCGCCATTGTACACGTCGTCTGGCGAACGACGGGAGACCGTGTGCCGCACGTCAAGTTTGGAGAGCCGCGGCGCGGACTCTTCACCTGGATTGTTGAGAAGCAGGGTGCTCGCTGGGTGGTTGTGGCATCGCAGAACACGGAAGCGATGCCGCGCCTCCCCGGACAGTAGGGAGGCACCCTTGCCACTTTCTTTGACGCGGTCAGTGATCACCGCTGCCATGGTCGCGCTGTGCACCGTGCTCGTGCCTGAACGCGCGGCAATGCAAGAGGCTGCGATCAGTAGGCGAGCCCAGCCGCAACGCAACTTCGAACTGACCGGCGGACGATGGTTCGACGGCACCAGATTTGTATCCCGCACGGTCTACATCGTTTCCGGGCGCTTTGCATCACGTCGTCCAGCGCGTGTGGACAGCACGATTGACCTGGTGGGCGCTTGGGTCGTGCCGCCGTTCGGTGAGGCGCACAACCACAATGTGGACGGTGCCGTGCCAGCGCGCGCTCGTGCTGCGCTCGCCCGATACGTCGCCGATGGCGTTCTGTACGTCGCCATCCAGGGCAACTTTGCGGTCAGCAGTTCGCTTCGTGCGCAGTTGCCGATGAACGGACTCGATGGCCCCGACGTCGCACTGGCACAGGCATTTGTCACCGCCGATGGTGGACACCCCATCCCGCTGCACGAGCGCGTACTTCGTGCCCAAGGATGGTACCCGTCTGCCTTTGGCCCTGATCGCTTGCGAGACAGCACATATGTCACGCTTGATTCCTTGGGCGAGTTGGAGGCCACCTGGGCACGCGTGCGTGCACTTCGTCCCGACTTCGTGAAAGCAGTGCTCTGGGGCTCGGATGAGCACGAGCGCCGTCGCAGCGATTCCTCCTATTCGGGACGTCGAGGTCTTGCACCGGAGGTGCTGTCGGCGCTCGTTACGCGAGCGCATCGTGACGGCTTGCGTGTCAGCGCGCACGTGAACGACGCCATCGACTTTCGAAACGCCGTATCGGCCGGTGTCGATATGATCGCACATTCCGGCGCGCCAAGCTTTTTCAATACTATCGAGACTGAAGCCGCCGATCCTCGCGCGATGGCGAACCCTGCGAGACTCTCTCGTCGGCTGGTCGACGTGCTCACTTCGCCCAACCCACCGGGTGGCGCCTATGCTCCGATTGCGCTTGCTGATGCGCGCGAAGCAGCGCGCCGCCGCATTGCAGTGATCACCACCGTCGCAGTACTCACACGCGCTCCGGACTCATTACGCGCGGCATTGCGACCACATGTCGCCGCCAGTTTGCGCCAGCTGCGTGACGCCGGCGTTACAGTCGTGGTCGGCAGTGACGATCCCACTGATACGTCAGTGCGAGAGGCAGAACAGCTGGAAGCTCTCGGAGTCTGGAGCCGTGCTTCGCTGCTCAAGATGTGGAGCAGTGATACGCCACGAGCGATTTTCCCGGGTCGCCGGATCGGCGCGTTGGAGGACGGTTACGAGGCGAGCTTTCTCGCGCTCGAAGGTGACCCTCTCGTCAACTGGGCAAATGTGCGGCGTATTCGACTGCGTATGAAGCAAGGTCGCGTGCTGACACCGCCCAGTGGCCCCGACACCCCGCCACGCAATCCGCAGAAAATCCAATGATGCTATCGCGAATCGTCATTCTTGCAGCTCTGTGGCTTGTCATCGGCGCTCCCGTATCTGCGCAGCGGCCTCCCAATATCGTCCTCATCATGATGGACGATCTCGGCTACAGCGATCTCGGCAGCTTCGGCGCTGCGGACGTGCGTACGCCCAACATCGATCGCTTGGCGCGTGAAGGCGTACGGCTTACCGATGCCTATGCCAACGGCCCTGTCTGTACGCCGACGCGAGCCGCCTTGATGAGTGGCCGCTATCCGCAACGCGTTGGTCTCGAAGGCATTCTCACGATATCTCCGGCCGATCAGGAACTCGGGCTGCCCGCGGTTGGCACGTCTTTACCAGCATTACTCAAGACGCGCGGATACGTGACCGGCCTCGTCGGTAAGTGGCATCTCGGATGGAAGCGGGAGTTCGGACCCAACGCGCATGGGTTCGACCAGTTTTACGGGTTCCTCGGCGGCGCACACTCCTATTACACCAATCGCGCTGACATCAGGGGAGTTGGAGCTGGTCCGCCTGACCTTTTCGAAAATGCAACGCCAGTTGAAGCCACGGGCTATCTCACGGATGAACTCACGCGTCGCGGCACCGCATTCATCACGCGCAATGCTGACGCGCCGTTCTTTCTTGAGGTCGCGTACAACGCCGTGCATTGGCCGTTCGAACCGCCCGATCTTCGTGCGCCGATGACGGCGTCTGGAACCGCCACATCATTGCGTCAGATGCCCGACGAGCACGCACCAGCCACCCGACAGGACTATGTGCGAATGGTCGAGCGCGCGGATCAGGGTGTCGGGGCTATTCTGGCGACATTGGACCAACTCGGGCTCACGAACAATACGTTGGTTGTGTTCACCAACGACAACGGCGGCGAATGGCTGTCGAACAATTGGCCGTTGTTTCACCGAAAAGGTACGTTGTGGGAAGGCGGAATTCGCGTGCCGCTGATTCTTCGTTGGCGGGGTCGACTACCGAGCAACACCGTGTCTCAGCAGGTTGCCATCACCACCGACATTACGGCGTCAATCCTCAGCGCAGCTGGAGTTCGCCTGCCATCGAGCTACCGACCGGATGGGATCGACATCTTGCCGATACTGCGCGGAACGGAACCCGTTCGCGAGCGACAACTGTTCTGGCGATGGAATCGACCGAATCGGCAACAGCGCGCCGTCCGTGCTGGCGCATGGAAGTTGGTGGACGACGCGGGACAGTTGCTCCTGTTCGATCTCGCCGTCGACGTAGGAGAGCGGACGGATCTGGCAGCGCGTCATCCCGATCGCGTGACTGCGCTCAAGCAACTACTCGACAAATGGGAAGTCGACGTGAGTGAGAAGTCTCCGACGAATCCATGATCCGCGCGCATGCGGGAGCCTCTCGCCGGAGCGTTGCTGAGGCTGACTCCGATCGTGCCGCCGGATGGTGAGACGACCACGGCGTAGAGCAGCCGCGTGTTGCGGATGTGCCTATTCGATCAGGACAGCGGAAGCTCAAGAGTGATACGCGTACCGCCACCAGGCGAAGCGTCAATCTCCAGCGAGCCTCCCACTCGTTGCGCGCGCTCGCGCATCACCGTCAGACCCCAGTGTCCCCGGCGCACGTGGCGCTCGCTCTCCGCGGGCAAAAAGCCGTTGCCATCATCGCTGATGCATAGCATGAAACGTGTCGCCTCGTAGTGGAACGAGAGTGTCACTGTCTGCGCCGCAGAGTGTTTTGCGGCGTTGGCGATGGCCTCTTTTCCGATGCGGAACGCCGCACCCTCTGCCGCTGGCGACAGGCGACGCCGCGCCCCTCGCACGTCTACAGTCAGCTCGATCCGCGTGGACGCAAGCACCGTGCGCGCCGCTGCGACAAGCGCATCAGGCAGGTCGAGCGACTCAAGTTCCGGCGATCGCAACTCCCATACAGCGTGCCGTGCGTCGCGCAGCGATCCATCGGCCGTTTCGATCGCTTCCCGAAGGGTTCGAGCGGCGTCGGCCGGTCGTGACTCAAACAATCGCTGAACCGCGTGCAGCTGCATCGTGACGCCGCTGAAATCCTGCAGCAGCGTGTCGTGCAGCTCGCCGGCGATTCGTGTACGTTCGGCAAGCGTTGCATCAAAGCGTGCGCGAATTGCGTCCGTCGCGCGCCGATGTCGCAGTTGCACAAGCAGCCATACGATTCCGCCTACGGCGACGCCGCAGAGCATGACGAACAGTGGCGTCTGCATGAAGGTTGGCGCAATCGAAAATTCGACGGCCGCCCCGTCCTCATTCCACACGCCGTCCTCGTTTGCCGCGATGACCCGAAAATGGTATGTGCCCGGGCCGAGGTTCGTATAGATCGCTTCGCGTCGATTCCCGGCGTCCTGCCAAGTGGTATCCGAGCCCTCAAGTCGATAGCGAAAGCGCACGCGGTCGGGAATCGCGAGGCTCGCTGCCGTGTAGCGCACGTTCACTGCGGTTGTTCGCGCAGGCAGCGCAATGCTACCAGCCATAGCATACGCAATCCCGCCGGCCTCCAGTGCGCGAATGTGCACCGGAGGCGGAACGCGATTTCTTCTCACGTTGTGCGGATCGATCCAGAATACGTGTGAACTGGTTGCGAACCACGCGCGGCCATCCGTTCCCAAAACGGCACTTGGCAGCGGCCGAATTTGCGGCGCGGTGCCGTCAATTCCGTCGCGAAAATCAAACCGTTCCGCCAACACCTGATGCAGCGTATCTGTTAGCGCGCGGGAAATCTCGCCGGCTGGTATACGCGTGACACCGTTGGCTGCGTTCAGCCACAGCTCGCCGCCCGCCACCTCAACAATTCCAGAGATGCCACGGGGAGCGTCGGCACCCGAAACGCGAAGCGACTGGAATTGTTCGCCTCGAAGATAGGCGAGTCCGCGACCGCCGCCCACCCAGACGTGATCGCCCGCAATGTGCACTGCCATCACATTGCCGACATCCAATCCGTGTTGCTCAGTAAACACGCGGGATGCGGGGCCATCGCGCCCCACGAGCACGAGACGGTTTTGTGTGTAGCCCAGCCACACGCGACCAGCACTGTCGGAAACAATCGTGATGGCTGGAGTGCGTTCGACTCCAAGCCCGTTGCCAAAGAGTGTCCACCTGTTTTTCTCGCGACAAAACACTCCAGCTCCGACGGCGGAGACCCAGAGTCGCTCGTCGACGTCGTGGGCCACAGCCTGAATCGGATTGCGCGCCCACTCGACGGGAAGTGTGATGCGATCGAACACACCGTTTCGATGTTGCCAAAGCCCCGGATCCCCACCGAGCCAGAACGTTCCTTGCTGATCACGGTGCGCCGCAGACACAAATCGCGGCGCGGCATCGTCACGGGCAATCGTGTCACCAATCCTGTAGGTCGCACCGTTGGCAGTGCCCATCCACAGACCCCCCGAATCGGCAGCGACAATCGCGGGTCCGAGTATCGCCTGGGGCATCAGCAGCCGCGTGAGTTTGGTCGGCCGGTACCGTTCGAGTCCTTGCGCAGTACCGACCCACACATTGTCTTCGCGGTCCTGGAGAAACGCGAATGCCGCAGTGTTCTCTGCCAAGCGCGCGTCATCCATCGTCTCGGCCGCGATGCGCGGTGACCCGTCTTGCGCGGTTGTGATCACATACCTTCGCAGACGATCGATCGAAGCGAGCCAAATGACGCCCGCTCGATCAACGTACATCGTACGCGCTGGCCTCGCCGTACCAACGCGGGCCACGCCACCGTTCTCCGGCGTTGCACCCACAGTGTCGGCGAGCAAGGCGAGCCCATTTGTCATGGAGGCGCTCCACACGGCACCGTTCGATGCCTCACGCAGACTGCCCGCCACGACATCACCCGGCGGATTCGCTCGACGTTCAAACGTTCGACTTCCCTTGGGCATGGCGTACGTGCCCGCACGTGTGGCCACCCAAAGGGTTCCCCGACGGTCGGCAAGCAGCGCGAGTGCGTCCGAGTCCTGAAGGCCGTCCTCGCGCCCGACACCGCGCCAGCCCTCGGCAGCAAGCCGAAAAAGACCAGCTCGCGTGGCCGCCCACATTACACCGGACGAGTCTTGCGCAAAATCCCACACTGTGGCTGAGGGTAGCCCCTCGGAGATACCGAACTGCGCCACCCTACCCTCCGCCAAGCGACTCGCACCGCCGAACCGATACCCGATCCACAACGACCCGTCAGACAGCGCGTGGAGCGCAGACACGTTGTCTGACTGAAGCGCCCGGCCGCTATTCGAATCGAATCGCTCAAAGCGCACGCCATCGAATCGATAGAGCCCGGAACTCGCTCCAATCCAAAGGAAGCCGTCGGCAGTTTGCGCGAGCGCCACGATATCGGTTGGTGCTCCCTCGCGTGCCGACCAGCGAGTGTGATCGAGCTGACGGAGCTTGAGCGGCGGCGAGGCAAGCTGCGCGTTCGCACTCGGCGCACTTACACAGCTCACCGTGCACAATAGGGCGAACGCCATGGTGTCCGTACGTCGACATTGTAACGGGGTGCCGGGCCAGCGCAGTGATCGCAGCCGACTACGGATTCTCGCCCTGAAGTTAAGAATGGCGTGGTCTCCTTTCGTGGTTCTGCAACCGCGGCACGGAACGACGGAACGAGCTGAGGAGAACATGCGAGTGCGCTCCGTCGGTGTCAAAGCAACCCCCCGCGCGCTGAACTATCCGAAGGAGATATTGTTCAAGTCGCGACGAAAGCGTTTCTTCATCTCCGTGACCATCCGCGTTCTCCTTGCCGACGACCATCCCGTAGTGCGCCTGGGACTGCGAACCCTCATCGGCACTGAGCCGGACCTCGAGGTAGTGGCCGAGGCGTCAGACGGTGATGAAGCCATTGCGCTTTATCTGGAGCACCAGCCGGATGTGGTCCTCATGGACCTCCGCATGCCGCGAACAGACGGCCATGCAGCGATTCGCGCGATCAGAGATAAACATCCACGCGCTCGCATCATTGCTTTAACGACATACGACGGCGACGCGGATATTCATCGCGCGCTGGAGGCTGGGGCGGTCGGCTATCTGCTGAAGGAGATGCTGGGCTCGTCTGTGGTGGCGGCGATTCGATCGGCGGCAGACGGTCGACGCGTTATTCCACCTGCTGTTGCGGCTCGGCTTGCCGAGTTCACCCCGCGTATGGAACTGACGACTCGCGAAGTTGAGGTGCTGCGTTACGCGTCCAAAGGATTACGCAACAAGGAGATTGCTCGCGTCATCGGACGCACCGAAGGAACGGTGAAGATTCACTTGCGACATATCCTGGCGAAACTGGGCGTGGTGGATCGCACCGAGGCGGTGACGATCGCGTTGCAGCGCGGGATTATTCACCTCGACGACTAGCGAGTCCGATTCGAACATCGGTGGCGTAGGAACCGGAACTAGCGGGCAATGAGGAGATGTGTAACTACCGGATCCTGCTCTGCGACATGAAACCGCCTCGCGGCGACGCGCACGTCCCAGTCGTCGGCAGACGCACGCTCATGTTGACGCAGATGCGCTTCCCATGATGATAGGGTGAACAGTTCCAGCCAGCGTTCAGGGTTGGCCATGTCCTGCGCGAGCTCCCAACTGTGCGCCCCACTGCGAAGACGCGCGCGGCGCAACGGCATCATCGCACGCGTGAAGTCGACCTGTTCTTGTTCGCGCACAATGTATTCCGTCGTCACCAACACCCGACGTTCTGTTCGTGCATTCGCATCGAGTGGTACCGCGTCGTGCGCAGGCCAATACCGCGACGATGAATGATCGACACGCTTGAGCGCGTTGAGTGGAAACCAACGCTGCACGACCAGCGCGAGCGCGGCCCCGACGGCTGCCAAGCTGAGCGCGAGCGGGACGCCAGCATGTTCCGCACAGAATCCCCAGGCGACACTGCCGAACGCCTGACCGCCGAAGAACACCATCAGGTACAAAGCAAGTGCACGCCCGCGCACCCACGACGGCACAGTCAGTTGCGCACCAGTTTGAAAAGTGGCGAGAAGCACGAGCCACGCGCCGCCGGCAATCACGAGTGCTCCGAGGACGATCGCAAACTCGCCAACAAGCGCCGCGACCATCATCACTCCGGCGTAGCTGAGCGTGGCCAGAACGACTAGCGTGTCTGCCGACAGACGTTCACGAAGCATCGGAAGAATCGGCGTTGCGAGCAGCGCGCCAACGCCGATGGCGCCAAGGAGGACGCCGTACCCGGAAGCGGTAGCGCCCAGCTGTGTGCGCGCCACGATTGGGAGCAACGCCCACAGCGCACTCCCGAACACGATGAACGACATCGTTCGCCAGAGCACGACAAGCAACTGCGGATTGTTGCGCACGTAGCGAACGCCGAGCCCAACCGCCTCACCCAATTGTTCTCGTGGCAGAGACGTTGCAGGCGTCGGTCGGCGCCACCAGAGTAGCCCACCGGTGACACCGAAAAACGAGAGCGCATTCGCGAGGAATGCAATGGCCGGGCCGAATGCGGCAATCAGCACACCGCCGATCGCGGGGCCGACGGCGCGCGCGACATTGATTCCGGCGCTGTTAAGCGTAACTGCGGCTGGCAACTCCCCGGGTGGCACAAGTTCTGGCACGATTGATTGCCACGCCGGCGCGCTCAACGCGGTTCCCACACCCATCGCCACCGTGAGCAGCAGCAAGCTGGTTGCTGTGATGCCACCAGCGTACGTCAACAGTGCCAGCGATCCCGCCGCCGCTGTCATCCAGACCTGCGCCGCGATCAGAACGCGTCGTCGATCAAATACGTCGGCCAGCGCGCCTGCCGGTAGCGCGAAGAGCAGTACTGGCAAGGTGGTGGCCGTCTGCACGAGTGATACCATGAGCGGAGAGGACGTGAGTTCGGTCATCAACCACGCGGCGCCGACATCGTGAATCCAGGCCCCCACGTTACTGACGATCGTCGCCGTCCAAAGCACGCGAAACGCAGTGCTGTGCAACGGCCGGAGCGCCGAACCGCTGCTCTCGGCAACGCGCGGGTTCGCGGCCCCACGAAGGTCTGGATCAGTCCGCATCAAGATGTGCTTCCACGAACCAGAGCATCAGGTCCGTGTCTCGAGAGATCTCCGTGAAGACGTCTGCGGTTCCAGCGTCTCCGCGTTCGGCCGTGGTATCGATTGCAGTGCGAACCGTCGCGGCGAACGCTGCCAGTGCCGACGAAAGTGCGTCAACGTGTTCCTGCGACGCCGAGATCGACTCCGGATAGTGCGGCAGTGTTGATCTTTTCGCGGCGTGGCGCACTGTTCCCTCCGCCAGTCCTCCGAGTTGGGACACACGTTCGGCCAACAGGTCCGCGTGCGCGCGCGCAGACTCGTGCACCTTGTCAAATAATTCGTGCTGCGCGATGAACGCGGGGCCGCGCACCGTCCAGTGTGCTTGCTTGGCTTGCATCATCAGGTCGACGGCGTCTGCGAGTCGCGCATTGAGCAACTCGACGTTCGCGCTTCGGATTGCTTCGGGCAGATCGTGCTTGGTACGGCGCATGGTGGCGATCCCTGGCAGAGGTCAGAATACGAAACAGTTGCACCCGGACGCGAACGGATCGCCTGGTGAAAACCCGTGCGAATGCGCGTGCCGGCGGTGCGCGTGGCGCTGATGCGAGTCCTGCAAGTGGTGATCGTGGTGGTGGTGGTGATGCTCAGCGTCGCGATGCGCAACGGGCGACCAGTCCGGACTCACCGCGGGGACATCGGGAGCGAGTGGGCCGAAAGGTCCACTCGCATGGACCACGCGACCGTCAAGCACCGTGAGCACCGACTCGATGCGCTTGATCTCGTCTTCAGGGACGCTGAAGTAATCGTCTGACAGCACCGCAAAATCCGCGAGCATTCCACTGTCGAGTACTCCCTTGCTGTGTTCTTCGCCGGAGAACCACGCACTGCCATGCGTCATCAGTCGCAGCGCCTCGACACGATCCAGTCGCTTCGCCAGCGGGTGGATCAGTGTTCCACCAACCGTGCGGCCGCTCACCAACCAGTACAACGCGACCCACGGATTGTGACTGGCAACGCGCGTTGCATCAGTGCCCGCGCCAACGGGTAATCCCATCTCGAGCATGCGACGCACCGGTGGCGCTTCCGCTGCAGCACGCTCACCATAACGTGCGATGAAGTGCTCGCCCTGGAACGCCATGCGATGTTGAATGGCGACGCCGCCCCCGAGGGCCGCCGTGCGTTCGAGATTGCGTACCGAAATCGTCTCGGCGTGGTCGAACCACCAACGGAGTCCGCTGAATGGCACATCACGGTTCACGCGTTCAAGCACGTCGAGGAAACGTGTGATTGACTCATCATACGTTGCGTGCAGGCGAAACGGCCATCGCTGCTGTGCCAGATGACGCACCACCTGTTCCAGCTCACGTTCCATGATGGGTGCAAGGGTTGGGCGAGGCTCGAGAAAATCTTCAAAGTCTGCGGCAGAGAACACCAGCATTTCGCCAGCACCGTTCATCCGGTAGAACGCGTCGCCATCGCCCGGTCGCACCAGCTCGGACCAGCGTTGAAAGTCCGCCAGTTCGTCTGCTGGACGTTGCGTGAAGAGATTGTAGGCCACGCGCACCGTGAGCTCGCCAGACCGGTGCAACGACTCAACGACACGGTAATCGTCGGGATAGTTCTGAAAACCGCCACCGGCGTCGATCACGCTCGTCACGCCGAGTCGATTCAGCTCACGATTGAAATGTCGCGACGAGTTCAACTGGTCGTCGAATGAAAGTCGCGGAGCCTTGGCGAGCGTCGCGTACAGGATCGATGCGTTGGGCTTGGCAATGAGTAACCCCGTGGGGTGCCCGGCTTTGTCACGCTGGATTTCGCCGCCGATCGGATTCGGTGTGTCGCGAGTGTAGCCCACCGCAGCCAGTGCAGCACGATTCAGCAGCGCGTAGCCGTACAGATACAGCACGAAGACAGGCGTCTCCGGCGCGGCGTGATTGAGTTCATCGAGTGTGGGCGGGCGTTGCTCCGCGAACTGAAACTCGTTCCAGCCGCCGATCACACGCACCCACTGCCCTGCAGGTGTCCGTGCCGCCTGCGCTCTCAACAGCCGAAGCGCGTCCGCCAGCGACGGCACACCGTCCCAACGCAGCTCAAGATTGAAGTTGAGGCCGCCGCGAATACTGTGAATGTGCGAATCATTCAGGCCCGGGATCACGGTGCGGCCACCCGCATCAATGCGCTGTGTGTCGGGACCCTCAAACCGCGCCACGTCGGCGGCGGAACCAGCGGCGAGAATGCGCCCGTTGGCAACAGCAAGCGCGCTTGCCGTCGCGCGCGTAGGGTGCATCGTGTGAATGCGCGCGTTCGTGAGCACGAGGTCGGCGATGGCGGTCATGATGCGGTCCTATGCGTTGGCGGCGTGTACGCCGGGCTCGTACGCAGGCCACGTGGCACGCGGCGCCCCATGCACCATGGTGTACGCGTATTCCACCCCAACGCCGTACGCTCCGCAGTGCGTACGAACAATTCCCATGACCGCGTCGTACGTGCGCTTGTACGCCCAATCACGCTGCCACTCCAGCATCACGGACAGTGCGGTGACCGGCTTGGCGCCCGCCTGAATCACGCGCTGCATCGCATTGCGATGCGCCAGCTCGCTCACATCGCCACACGCGTCTTCCACGACGTAGACCTCGAAATCATCGTGAATCGCCTGAATCGTTGGCAACGCGACGCACGTCTCAGTCCAGAGACCCGCAAGTACGATTTTGCGACGACCAGTCTGTGAGATTGCACGACGGAATGCTTCGTCATCCCACGCGTTCATGCTGGTGCGCTCAATCACAGGCTCCGCGGGAAACACCGCTTGCAGCTGCGGGAGGATGTGACCGCTATACGTAGTCGTCTCAACGGCGGAGAGCACCGTGGGCACATCAAACACGCGTGCGGCTTTTGCCAGGACAAGATTGGCGTCAATAATCGCCTGGCGGTCTGCCCCCGACACACCAAAGACCATTTGCGGCTGCAAATCAATGATGGCGACCACCGAGTTCGATGGTGTAAGCAGCCCCTTTTCGCTGAGCGCTTGAACGCCGTTGAATTCTGACATCGTGATGACTCCTGTCGGTGTGGTGCGTGGGCCGCAGAAGGTGAGCCCGAGCGTGCACACACAATGCCGTCGCCGCTCGTGACCGCGCAGCACCCATTCGCATGCTCTTTTTCTACGTCGAAAGGAGAACGGAAAAACACATCGTCAGGTCGATTCGAGCGCGGGCCAGGCCGTCTAACGTACCGTCACCGATGCACGATAGATCGCTGACCACTTTCTCGATGGAGAGAACTCGATGGATCACGACTCCGCACGATCGAGTGCGCTGCCCTCGCGCCGCCGCTTCCTCGCGGCGAGCGCGGCCACAGTTGCTGTGTCCGCAATTCCGGGCGCACTCGCCAGCGCTTCCACCACGCTCTCGCCGCGCCACCCAACACCCTCTCTCACCACAGGAAATCCACCGATGAGCACCACGGCTCTGCTGACGGGCAACACGTTGACGCTTCGCGATGGCAACACCATGTACTACAAGGACTGGGGCAAAGGTCGTCCCGTAGTGTTCAGTCACGGATGGCCGTTGAACTCCGACAGCTGGGAAGCGCAAATGATGCACCTGGCGACGAACGGCTACCGCTGCATTGCGCACGATCGACGCGGACATGGTCGATCGAGCCAGCCGTGGGACGGCAATGAGATGGACACCTACGCCGACGATCTTGCAGAACTGATCGAAGCACTCGACCTCCGCGATATCACCGTCATCGGTTTTTCTACCGGCGGCGGCGAAGTCGCACGCTACATCGGACGCCACGGCACGAGTCGTGTGCGCCAAATCGTCCTTGTCTCTGCGATCCCACCGCTGATGCTCAAGACCGCAAAGAATCCCGGTGGCCTGCCGATCGAAGTGTTCGACGGTCTGCGTGCCGCATCAATCGCCGACCGCGCCCAACTCTACCGCGACCTCGCGAATGGACCGTTCTTCGGCTTCAACCGACCTGGAGCGAAAGTCTCCGCGGGCGCCGCCGAATGGTTCTGGATGCAGGGCATGCTCTGTGGCCACAAGAGTGCGTACGACTGCATCAAGGCGTTCTCAGAAACGGACTTTACCGAAGACCTCGCCAAGTTCGATGTGCCGACACTCATCGTGCACGGTGATGATGATCAGGTGGTACCAATCGGCGCAGCGGCACACGCTTCTGCGAAACTCGTGCGTAACGCGACGCTCAAGGTGTACGAGGGCGCGCCGCATGGGCTCACCGACACACATAAAGCGCGGCTGAACGAGGACCTGCTCGCGTTCGTGAGGAGCTGATGTTCACTAGCCGTGATGCCGCGCCGACAACGCGGCATCACGGCGAGCGAGCGCCCCGTGTCCACCAAACCCGGGAAGGTTTACCCTCCGGAACCTTCATTCTTCAGGTGCGCGTCCGTTACGGCTCGCGGTGCTCGCCCGAATCGACCGCTAGAAGTGTTTTTCTCTACTTCCGTCGCACTAGTCTTGTTGCGTATTCAACGGGCGAGACGGGAGCGTGAGTCGAAGCTGCGTTCCGCGTCCGGGCGCCGAATGCAACGTGAGTGTTCCGCCAGCGCGACGCGCCCGCTCATGCATCCCCGCCACACCAAAGTGCCCCTCAGCTCGAGCGTCGCTGAAGCGCGCGCCGTCGGTGCCCTTCCCGTCGTCGCGGACCTCGAGGGTGACGCGCTCTCGTTCGTAGTGCAGCACAATGCTGATGCTGCGCGGCTCGGCGTGCTTCACTGCATTCAGTAGTGCCTCGCGCGCTACACGCAGAATCGCGTGCTCGAGTTCGTTGCCAAGCAATCGCGGCTCGCCGGTGTGTTCGCACGTGACAATGATCGACTCCGAACCAATCACCTCAGACGCCAGCGAGCGCAGCAACTCGTGGACCGGACGCGGCGTTGCCGGCGCCGACCGAATATCCCAGACCATCGCGCGCGCCTCGCGTAGCGTGTGCTCGGCGCGACCCACGATGTCCGCGAGCGCAGCAGTGACCGCGCTGTCGCGCGGAAGCTTGCCTCGAACTCCCTCGAGATGGAGTGTGATGCCAGCGATGCCCTGGAGAAGCGTATCGTGAAGTTCTCCCGCGATGCGCGTGCGCTCCGTGAGCACGGCGTCGAACTCGCGCCGCATGCGGGCGGCCTCGAAGCGGGCGCGGCGGCGCTGCAAGGTGACCGCTACCGCGAAGGCAATCGCGGTGGCGGCGAAGAGAATCACGGCACGGAACCACGCACTCTCATGCCACACGGCCTTCACCGAAAAATCAACCAACGCTTCTTGTCCAAACCGACTGCCATCCGGCGACCAAGCGCGCACGCGAAAGCGGTAATCACCGGGGTCTAGGCGTGAGTACTGCGCGACGCGCGTGAGCGAGTCGCTGCGCCAGTCCGCATCGACGCCCTCGAGGCGATACTCCACGAGCACTCGACGCGCGAGCGAGAGGTGCGGCGCGGAGAATCGGATCTCGAGGCGATCATCGCGGGAGGAGAGCGTTTGGCCGATGACAGAGCGGTTGTCCTGCGCGTCGAGCGCAAAGACGCGACCGTTCACTCGCACCTCATCCACACGCGCTTCGGGTGCACGCGCAACGCCCGGTGGCACAAAGCCGTCACTCACCGCGAGCCCGGAGCGGGCGACAACCCAGACTCGACCATCCGCACCGGCGTGCAATGCACGAGGATTGAGCCGATTGAGGCGCGGGCGAGGGAGTCCATCCAGTGCATCGAGGAACTCCGCGCGTACGGGCACACCAGTCCCGTCGGCCGCGCCGTGCAACGCCTTCAACGGCAGTCGCACGATGCCATTCACACTCGCAAGCCACAGCTGTCCTTGCGCCAGCACTGCAAGCGTCTGCGCCTCAAGCACGGAGCTGATTCCCTTGACGTCGACCGCGTCAACACGTCGACCAATGATGCGGTGCACACGGGACGACGAGGTGAACCAGAGCGTGTCGCCACCTTCATGAACAATGCGGTTGATCACGCCAACGCCGAGACCGGGGACAGAGACGGTATCAATCACCGAATCCCCGCGGATGATCATGAGCGGGCCGTGCTTCCCGCACGCAGCCCAGATGTCACCGCGTGCATCCTCGGCAAAGCTGAGAAGAGCGCCCACCGGGAAGTTGCAGTCCGGGCGGTCCACCGTTCGGTACCGCCCGTCTCGAAGCCGACCGAATTCGGGCCCGTACGCCAACCACAGCGCCCCGTCGCGACCTTCAAGAGCGGCGAGGGGCTGGGCCTCCGGCAGTCCCGCCGCCCCGTAGACGCGCATAGCCGTGCGCGTCCGGTGCATCAACCGATTCGGCCTTGTCAGCAGCCAGACGCCCTCACGCGAGGGGGCGACGAACCTCCCCCCGAAGACGTCAGGAGTGGGTACTCTGCTCGCCTCCCAGGCCAGGCCGCGTGGACGAACCAGCCCGGAGTCGAGCCGAAGCAGCTGCCGCGAGCGACTGATCATCCAAAGCGCGCCGCTGGCATCCGTCGCAATCTCGCCCAGCGAGGTCGACGCCCCTTCGATCAGCGAGTCCACTCGCATGAACGAGCTGGGCCGGAGCCGATCAATGCCCTCCTGCGTCGTCGCCCAGACGGCGCCGTCCTCGTCGAACGCGACGACGGCGGACATCCTGTCACTCGACAGCCCGTCCGCCTCAGTAAAGCGCTCGATGCGCCCGGCCCGCCATCGCACCAGCCCGTCGATGTTCGAGCTGATCCATACAGAACCGTCAGGTCCTTCTCGCGCCGAGCGCGCGAACACGGGCTTCGTGCCCCCGGGCAAGATGAGCGGTGTCCATCGCTTGCCATCATAGTGCCAGGTGCCGCCCCCGAGCCCGGAGCCAACCGCCCAGAGCCGGCCGTCACGCGACTGAAGCATCGGACTGATCTGACCCGAGCCGATGCGTGTGACGACTCCGTCGACCACGTGAAGGAGGCCGTCATCAGTCCCCACCCAGTGACCACGCCCAGTATCGGCGCGCACCACGTTGATCCGTCGCGGGTCGATGCTCTTCGGGAGTGGGGACTCCACAAACTTTCCGTCAAGCATTGCGCGCATCTCGGACGTGCGTATCCAGATACGTCCGGCGCTATCACTCGTGACCGAACTGGCCACCGCACTTCCCGCTGGGAGCACGATCCGGAGGTTTCCGTTCTCGTACGCGATGAGCTGTCCGTCGGGTCCGACAATCCACATGACGCCACGTCGATCGACAGCCCAAGGCAAGAACTCGCCGGCGCTGGTGGTGCGCAGGGCCGGCGAAGTCGTGCTGTCGAAGACCATGAACTGCACGCCATCAAATCGGATCAGGCTCCGGCGTGCGCTCAGCCACAAGTAGCCGTCGGGACTTATCAGCGGTAAGTGTGCGCCGTAACGCGGTAAATCGGATTCGGCCGACCATGTGGTGTGTTGCCAGCGCGCGAGTGGCCGATCAATTGGGGCTGCGGTCTGCGCCACGGCCTGCGACGCCACTGCGATCAGCAGTGAGCCGCCAAGTCCGCTGAGCGCCGCGCTGCGCAAGCCGCTACTCCAAATGCAGGATGCCGCGCAGTACCGCGATCATCACCGCATCCGTCCGATCGTCTGTTCCGAGTTTCTGCAGAATATTTCGCACGTGTACTTTCATGGTGCTCTCTGCGCGGCCGAGCGTTGCTGCAATTTCCGGATTGCTGCGCCCCTTCGCCATCCAGTGCAGCACCTCGAGCTCCCTCGGCGTGAGCTCGATGCGGGGTGTGAACTCCGCAAGCTTCGCTGCGACGGCGGGTGGTATCGCACGATAGCCTCTGTGTACGCGACGGATCATCTCGACCAGATCCGTGCGCAGCATGTCCTTCAGCAGGTAGCCGACGGCGCCGGCGGCGAGCGCGCGGTGCACGTCCTCGTCGCCTTCGTACGTGGTAAGGGCCACGATTCGCGCTGACGGGAATTCCTCTCGGATGGCTTTGATGGCAGCCACTCCATCCATCACCGGCATCCGAAGATCCATGAGCGTGACGTCAGGCTGGTGCTCTCGATGCATCTCCAGCGCCTCTTCGCCGTTGGACGCCTCGGCGACCAACTGCATGTCGGCTTCGTTACCAAGCACTACTTCGAGACCGCTTCGAATTAGTGGATGGTCATCTACGGTGAGGACACGAATGCTCGGTGGCAGATGCATCACCGAATCTATAATCGCGCATTCACAAGCGCGTACGTCGACAGACGTAGGTGATTCGGCCGAGTCTGCCAATCATCCGGTCCGCGTTCGAATCAAGTGCGGATCTCTACCACCTTCGGTCTAGCGCAAGATTCCCGTTTGGGTCGATACGGCGCGTCACGTAAATCGGTATCGTGGCGATACACCCGTCACACGTCGCGACGGAATCGATAGGCAGACCACTTCCGCCGCTGTGCCGACACCAGAGATGAGGCGCGACCTTCACATGGAAATCGGGATCGACAGTTTCGCTGCCGCGTACAGCTATGCTGCGCTAGCCATCGAGCCGTCGAATCGGCTCCGCGACTTGGTGGAAGAGGCTGATTTCTTCCCGGGATACAAGGTCGCCTTTGACAGTGTCGGCGAGGAAAGAGGCTGGGGCCCCGTTTCGCGCGCAGGATTTGACGCGCAGAACGGGCCGCACGGCGCCTTGCTTGTTGGAGAGCCCGAGGAGATTGCCGACAAGATTCTGCGGCATAGTGAAGTGCTCGGCGGTGTCTCGCGTTACACGTTTCAGATGAACGTCGCGTCGCTTCCTCATCACAAACTCATGAAGGCCATCGAACTCCTCGGGACCAAGGTCGCGCCGTTGGTGAAAAACGCGACGGCACAACCGCTAGTCGAGCGGTACCCCAATCGGACAGGCCGCGAGTCGTTCGATCGGGGGATGTAGTGATCGTCCAGAGGACAGACGCGCCCACCGTTCTGCAATGCGACCATTTACCACGGTCGTGCAGACGACACTCCGGTCGCCGGCGCTGAATCGCATCGTTACTCCTTCCCACGGACGAGCCATGACGAATCCCACGCCCACCGATAGACTCACGCTCTCACGCCGCCGCTTCCTCGGCGTGTCCGCCACTTTCGCTGCGGCGGCGTGGCTCGCGCCGCGGCAACTGACGGGTGCAGAGTACAGAGCACTCCGCCTTCCCACGAAGGACGGCCCGGTGCAGGCGATCCGGGCCGCGGCCGCTCAAGATCCGATAAAGGTGCAGGCGCTACGCGACGGGCTCTTCGTGCTGTCCGGCTCCGGCGGCAACGTGCTTGCCGTGACGGAGGCGGATGGAGTATTGCTTGTCGACTCGGGGATCGTCGGCGCAAAAGTTGCGGCGGCCGTTGCCACCGTGAGTCGTGCGCCGATCCGTCAGGTTGTGAACACCCATTGGCATTTCGATCACACCGACGCCAACGCGTGGATGCGCGAACGAGGCGCCGAGCTTTCGGGCCAGGTCAACACCTTGCACCATCTCTCGATCGCGACGACGGTGAAGGACTGGGACTTCACCTTTCCTGCAGCGCCGTTGGCGGCCAGACCGACGAAGCTGCTGAGCGGTGAGGAGATTCTGAACTTCGGGCGCCGACAAATCGTTGTTAGCCAGTACGCGCCCGCGCACACGGACTCAGATTTGCTCGTCGATCTTCCCGACGTCGACGTCGTGCATCTCGGCGACACCTGGTGGAACGGCGTCTACCCGTTCATCGACTACTCCACTGGTGGCGGCATTGACGGCATGATCGCCGCGGCCGAAAGGAATCTCGCGCGAGCGACGACCCAGACCATATTCGTGCCCGGACACGGCGCTGTGGGAGGACGCACAGAGCTACAGCGATATCGCGACATGTTGGTGACCACGCGCGAGCAAGTGGCCTCACTGAAACAGCAGGGTCGAACGATCGAACAGGCGGTCGCGGCTCGGCCGACAGCGGACTTCGACGCTGCGTGGAGCTGGCCCATCATCGGGCCAGCATTCTTTACTCGACTGATTTACCAAGGAGTCTGAACTGCAGCTGCAGTCCCACCCCCAATCCCATTACCGGAGGTAGAAATGAAACCCGATCCAAAGAGAAACAACGCGGAGCCGCTGGCGGATACTGAAGCGGATCTGCAGGCGGAGCTGCGTCGCGAGTCTGAGGAGCACGCCGATCTCGGTGACGCGGACACGAACCGGAACCTGAGCGGATCATCGACCTGGGCAACGTTGCCAACGTCGGATCGAGCGCAGAACGAGCGAAAGCGGTGAGAACCCGTCGCTGACAACCAGGCGTTCGCGGTAGGGGATCGTGTGATTCAGCATGCGATACTCTCGGACGGCGCGCTGCAACCGTCCACCCGATATTCACCATCATATGCACACGACAGGCTACGTTCTGCCGTGACGAGCCAGGAGGTTCGCTGTGGTAACCAGAGGCTTCACCGGCCGCGCGAGAAGCGGCGAGCACCCCGATCGTATTCCGCCAGGTCAGCATCTCGTGGAGGATTTCCCTGTTCTGTCCGCGGGGCCAGCGCCAACCGTGGACACTGCGGATTGGAAGTTCACCGTCAAGATCGGCCCGAAGCCCGTCAAGGTGTGGAGCTGGGACGAGTTCAACACCTTGCCGAAAACGAAAGTCACCAAGGACATTCACTGCGTCACCGCTTGGTCCAAGCTGAATACCGAGTGGGAGGGCGTACTCATCGAAGACATCCTGGCTGACGCAGGACTCGAGCGGCCCACCGAGTTTGTGTTGGCGCTCTGCTACGATGGTTATTCGACGAACGTGCCGCTGACTGATCTGCTCTCCGCAAAAGCGATGGTCGCCCTCAACTATGCAGGCGAGCCGCTCTCACGCGATCATGGTGGGCCCGCGCGTCTGCTGGTGCCGCACCTCTACTTCTGGAAGTCCGCCAAATGGGTGAATGCGTTGCAGTTCACAACGCGCGACGAGGCTGGCTTCTGGGAGCTACGCGGATATCACATGTACGGCGATCCGTGGCGTGAGCAACGATACACCCATGACTGAGCGCAGCGCACACATCGCATCGTGGCAGTCATGTGTCATCGACGACATCGTCCAGCAAACTCCACGCATCAAGAGCTTCTTCCTTCGGCTGCGCAATCCGTTCGTGCATATCGCAGGGCAACACGTCGACGTCCGACTGACCGCGCCTGATGGCTACCGTGCGATGCGCAGTTATTCGATCGCGTCGTCGACACGCTCGTCCCCGATTATCGAGCTCGCCATCGAGCGCCTCGCGGACGGCGAAGTGTCGCCGTTCTTTCACGATGTCGCGGCGATCGGCGACGAGATCGAGCTTCGCGGTCCGCTGGGCGGCCATTTCTTATGGCCTGATCCTGCTGGAGGCCCAGTGCTGTTGATCGGTGCAGGCTCCGGCCTCGTGCCGTTGATGGCAATGATCCGGCAACGCCGCGATACGGCCCAGTCCGTGCCGACAGCGTTGCTCCTCTCCGCGCGAACGGCGAGTGACGTTTTGTTTGCAGAAGAGTTGCTTTCCATCGCAACCAGCGATCCGGCGTTCGTGCTGGCGCTCGCGATTACGCGCGAGCGCCCAACCTGCGCATCGGACTTTGCACGACGGATTGACGGCGTGATGGTTCAGGAAATGCTAACACGGCTTCCTCAACTGCCCGCCCACGTATTCGTCTGCGGGTCAAATCGCTTTGTCAACATCGCGACCGACGCCGTGCTGCTGGCCGGCTTGGACGCGTCAAATATCAAGACAGAGCGCTATGGTGGTTAGCGGCGCGAGCGAACGTCCACTGTGCGTCGACGGAGCGCTGAAAATGTCAGCCAACTCGCCGTGTCGGATTTCTCGGCGCCCTCTCTGATCGCAACGCGAGAAGCCTGGCGCTGCTGTAACTTCGTCCCCCAAACGTACCCCGGCCCCGAAAACGCAGTGCGCCTCGGGGCCGGGAGTCTGACTTAAATCTCTATTTCACTTCACTTTGCAAACATCGGGACGGCGGGATTCGAACCCGCGACCCCCTGAACCCCATGCGAATCAGACGCGAAACTGGTTTTTGCGTGAACGTGGAAAGTGTTCATTAACAACGACTTCCACTGCTGAGTTCGCAAAGAAGGTTCGCGGTTTTGGGGTGAAATATCGTCCCCCAGCTTAAAGATCGTCCCCCGATCGTCCCCCAGCGCACCGGAAATCTTCGCGGGAAACGCCACGCTGAGTCGTGGTCGTCGAAGAGAAAGTCGTACCTGAGGAAGGCGCCGCGCTCGATCTACAATCCCGAACCAGCCGCGCACCAGCGCTCATGAGATTCGCCAAGACGCGCCACCGCACGTCTAGAGCGGCTACCTGCTCCGGCGACCTAGGTGTAAACAGACACACTGTTGGGCCGGCGCACACCGTCGCGTGCTGTGGTACGTCGAAACCTCCGGAGCGAGCCCGACAAGAACCTGTTCCTAGACCACCGCGCAGGCATTTCCTCACGATTTTGCATTTCTCATGCACTTGGTCACAACTGCATGTAGCGTATTAGCTCTAGCCGAAGATCGACAAGCCCACTGGCCGCTGCGATGCTCCATGATGGATGGCCTTCGCCGTGAGTCGACGAAAGAATCCTCTCGCATTTCTCCACTACTCCAACATCCAACGGTGAGAGCACCGAGCGCATCGCACCCGACGACCACTCTTCCTCGTCCGAGTCGGATAGTCTGCCTGCGAGACCTTGGATATCTCGTCGAAACAAAAGGTCAGAGGGGTCGGAGATGGGCTCTAGCAGTCGATCTTGCAATTCGAGTAGAAGTCTCGCCCCCGCATGGATAGCGCTAACGTCGATTGAAGGATACATGTGTCATCAGACCGAATGGCTGCGAAAAAGATAGTATGGGCGCGCGGCAACTTAACGGCCAGTTCAGTAAACGTAACTGTTCTAAGTCGGAACCGGCTCAAAGATGCCAACTCCAACGCTGCACCATACTGATCCGCGCATAGTTGAGGGTACGCCACCCAGAGAGATGGTACCGCGGTATTCGGCAACGTCATATCGCACTACGCCACCGAACGATTTCGACCTGATACCAGACGGTGCTCGTGTGAGGCTAAAGCTGACTGTCTGAAGTGATTGCGGGTGAATCACCACTCCAACCGCGGTCGGCGGACATAACCTGAGAACTGCCGCCTTCACTAGGATCGGATCCGGACCCACTCCGCACTCGATCATCGATCCTTCAACGACCGAATCAATCAGGTCCGAGCAAAGACCAGCGGGATCCACATCGGGTTCATCAGGCGCGGGGCCAGGATTGCCACCTCCCCCCCCACCACCACCCTCCCCGTCACCGTCATCCTCAGGGCAATTGAATCCCACGCCACCCATTCCATCTGCCCAGAGTGTGCAACCGTTTTCACAGATGTACTGACCGCTCGGCTCTTGCGTCGCGCTAGTTTGCCCTCCCGACGCAGCAGCCGAATTGATCTGGCTCACGCCGGCCACCATCGCGCTACCATTCGCGGTGCAGTCTATACCGTCGCAGTCAAAGTCGTTAAGCCACGGATCGTACCAGCACGTCATGCCATCGTAGAACGTGTTCGCAAGCGCGCTCGCATCGGAGTTGAGGGCGGAACTTGTCCGGGAGCGCTGTCCGATGGCAGCCCCTTCATCGCGGAGGAAGTAGTCCTTCAGCGCTTCAACGGCGAGACTGTCTTTCGGGATGACGCAGTCAATGAGCGCGCTAGGCTGCTTGGACACACCGTCCCACCGGAGAAACTGCATTCGGGACAGCGGCTTGCCGGGCGCTGCGCGTCGCGAGCGCTCCGGCAGCGCCAAGCGCGTTTCCGTTCGTGTTGCTCGCGAGGGATTGAGGTGCACTGTGCAGCTGTTGGCGTTCGAGTGCTGCATGGCCATTAGCGCGGGCGGCGCCTGACTTGGTGCGACGGATGGTGGTGGCGGTTCCACTGGTGCAACTGCGCTGTCGGTGTCGCATCCTGATAGGAATGCTAGCACGAGCGATATGCCGAGTAGCGTCCGTGCTGCGGCGTGATGAGACATGGTAGTCATGAGCGCTCTGGCTGGCGTGTGGGTGAGGACGGGCAGGTAGCGAATCGCATGCCACAACGCGTTCACTACAGCACCGCCGCGAATGGAAGGAACGGCAAACTGAGATGCGATCTTTTGCATCAATGCGAACAAGTCATTGAAGACCAACGCTTGACATTGCGTTGCGAGGAAGGGCTGCGGCTGCCTACGCGACAGTTCCAAGTAGCTTTGCTAACAGACATCCGGTGCGGGTTGGCGGCCTCGACGCTTCTGATCCGGCGTCCGCAGAACTATGTTCGCCGGCACTGCGGCAAGAACCAGTCCGAGTTGTGCGACAGGTCTATCATTGATCGTCACTCGTACCTCCAGAAATGCGATAGTCCATAGCGCTTCCCGGCGAAGTAGACGACAAGGTCTTCTGCGAACCTCCGTCCAGCAATATCAGAATCGGACAAGTTTTCCTCCGTCCACTGCACTTTGTTGAGCCTACTTGCGCATATGCAGTCGCTGCGTCAACGTCTACTTTGTGACTCGCATTCGCACGAAAGACCGCTACACCGCGCCGTCCGACTCCGGCGGCGTGCGTGAACTACTTCGCCTCGCCCTCGCATGGTTTGACGGCGTCGGACCTGGCGCGCCGCCGCCCGCGTGGCTCGAGGAAGCGCTGTTTGCCCACGTGCCCGCAATGCCGCCGGACGTTTCTCAGGAGATGGCGCCACGAGCTCCCTATCGTTGGCTTCGTATCGCTTCTGCCCTCGACTTCGTCGGCGACGTCGACGGCGCGCGCGACGTACTCGATCGTCTTGAGTCCAAAGTGCCACCGCAACTTCCCGCGCCGGACGCAGCGGAGTTTCTTGCGCTTGTGTGTGCGCGACGCGGACGGTTGGCGCGCCAGCGCGGCGAGATCGACGCAGCCGTGGACTGGTATCAGCGTGGTCTCGCTCGCGCCAATGGCGCGCGTCACCGCGATGCATGGGGCGCGTGCATCCAGGGACTCGCCGCTTGCGCGCAGTTTCGTGATGACAGCGTGACGGCCGAGCGCTTCTCCCGACTCGTTGCAATGAATCACGCGGTCGTGCCGACTTATGCCCTCGTCGCCGCACTGCTCACGCTCGCGGTGATGAATCGAAAACGGGGCCGGACTGAGGCGGCGCTGCGATACGCTTGGCATGCACATGATCTCGTTGACGAGCGAGACGAGCGACGCGGAATGGCGCTCGTCGAACTCAGTCACCTCGCGCTTTTGCGCGGGCAGCTGGGTGCAGCGCAGCGAGGATTTAACGTCGTACTCTCCTTCGCGCGCACCATGCGCGTCCGGCGTCCGGCGCTATCAGGTTTGTTGCGCGCAGCCTTGGATGCGTGGCACCTAGCCGACACTCGCAGCGAGACGCGGAACGACGTGCTCCACCACGTCGAGGCACTCTTGGTAGAGGCGCAGAACGCGAACGAACAGTGGGAGCGTTTGCACGCGCGCTTTGACGCGCTCGAGGCGTACTTTTTTCTCGGCGAGCACCATCAGGCGAATCGGTTAATTGGCGAACTCAGAATCGATGTCGACGTTCTTCAGTCGCGCAACGAATCGGTGGGTTGGGCAGCCAACAGGTTGCTTGATGTGCAGCGCGTCGATCAGCTGCGCGACTCTCTCGCTGCTGGTGCCATGGTGCGATCTGATGCATCAGCGAGCACGGCGGTCTCCGTTGCGCTCGCTCGGCTCGCTTGCCTTGAGCCAGTGATCGGGATTCCGACCCAAACGGTGAATGCGCTCGTCGAGTAGAGACCGTCCGTCGAACCACGTTCGCGAACGCATTGAAACGCTTGGCCTCTCCGACGAGGAGTTGGCCGGAGTGCGAACGGCGGCTGGTTGGGACTACGAGGTGGTGGTCAACACTTCGCAGTTTATTGCTCCTAACGATGCGCCGCCCCACGGCGCGATCGTTGTTGCATCGCTTGCATGGGCCGAAGCGCAGTACGCCGACCGGACTGGATCGGGCGTGCTGTCGGCGGCTCGGTTTGTTTTGCTTCTACCGGCCGACGCATCCGGCGAGAGACATCAATGGGGCGCTCGAATCGCGCCAAATGCGCTCTTGGTCGTCACCAAACTCCAAGGCACACCGCTCGCGCTGCACGACGCGCTCCGAGCCGTCCGACACAATAAGGTAGCCGAGGTTCTTGTGGGACGAATTGGCAGCTCATGCAATGATCTGCCCACTCGAGCGCTCGTCGCGGCGGTTCGACTAAATCCCGCTGCTCGCGATGTGCCAACACTCGCCCGAGTCCTGCACATGTCCGAGCGTACGCTGCGACGGCAGTTGGACTCCCTGTGTCCCACCCTCGCCCCGCACCGACTGCCGAACTGGGCGTGCCTGCTTCACACCGCCTGGTATCTTGGCGCGCATGGAGAATCGTTTGAACGCATCGCATCCCACGTTGGCGCGTCGGCCCCGTCCAACCTGCACCGCATGCTGCGCTGCTACACCGGATACTCCGCGAGCGACATGCGCACCGCGTCTCAAGACCCCGTCACGACTGTTCTTGCGGCGTGGCGAGCAGAGATATCGGGAGCGAAGGCGGCGTTGCACACGCGAAGATGGCGCGTGAGAGCTGCCGACGGCGCCGATCCGACGTAGATGAGTGGACCCGCTTAGGGAGTGCTTATTTGCGACTCAAGAATCAGGATTCCCCTGCGCTGCCATAAGGTGGCGTTCCACGATTGACATCAATCCGAGCAGTGTCACGGATGCGAAGGTGATCTGTGCGCTTTCGAGTCTGTAATGCTCAACTTTCCCGGGATCAAACTGGCCACCCATCACCACCATGCCTGGATTGTCGAAGATGATATTCGCAGCAACGGCCATATCAGAAGCGTGACTGTGCAGATCATAGAACTTCGCAGACTTCTTGAATGATTCCCACTCGTCGCGCTCAATACCCAGCGCCTGCATAACTTTTTTCTTCGAGACACGATCGATGGAATGATGAAATGGATATTTCATTCCATGCGTTCTATACGATTCGAGCGTCCCGTTCGTCTGTTCCGAACACAACAGCGCCATGGCTGAGGCCTCCGCGAAATGCCTCATTAGGTTGCCGGCCGGAACGAGGTAGCCGGACATCAGCAAGTTGAGCGCGCCAACGAGGCTGTTGTTAGCGACATGCAAAAAGCCGAAAACAGTAGCGGAGCGTTCGCCGGAAGGGAAACGAGCCACGACGTCTTGGAACGCCCCGTACACGTCGCTTAACGCTTGCACCGCGGCCGTGACTTCATCTGGGAGAGCTGAAGCGAAATCGTTCCTTGAGTCGGCGTGATCGTCGAAAACTATTTCACGCATCCAATCGACCGTCATTCGACCTACGTATTCGCGCATTTCTTCTCCGGCCCGACTAGGTGTGAAATGAACTCAAAAAAGAAGAAAGTTTGCGAACGCGCCGCAACTTGGAACTGGCTTGCTACTTCAACAGGATCGAAATGAAACGAAAGCGAAACCCTCACGAGGGCGGCGGACCAGTCGGCCTCTGCGTCTATTGCGTACACAAGATCACGTTCACCAGCACGTGCGCGGCCTACCCAAACGGGATTCCGTGGGACTTCAGCACCGGATTCGCCGCGCACCTCAGCACGACAGGGGAGGACAACGGAATCACTTTTGAAGCGCACACGAGAGACGGTATGACGCGAGAAATGGCACTTTCGCTCGCCGGCCCCGAGGCGTACAAAACATTCCTGAGAGAGATGGACGCGCGTACTGCGGCAGAGCTGTCAGAGTAGGGTACGCGCATCGACTTGAGGGACTAAGGGCTAGCATCACCTCTCCCGCGGAGCGCTACACTTTGCCAACGACTCGCGCTCTGCTCACGGCTTGGCACGCGAGCGCAACCTCAATGGGATCCTCGACGGCGATGATTAGGTGAGGCCCCGTGGTTTTCTCCACGACCAGCCCGTCGCGCTTCGCAGTGATACCAACGATTCGCGTGAATGGAAGGTCGAGCGACCGCGCGCTTCCAGAAAGTCGTAGACCCTTCGCGTTGACGTTCAGGGTGCCCGCGTCCCGCTCTTTGATCTGCCCCGAGGGAGTGGGCGTGTACCACGTGCATGGTGCCGTGAGAAACGAGTCCTGATGCTTCACTGACTCAAACCACGAGCCATTCTCGTAGGCTTCGAGGCGCTGCAGTCGAGCGGGATCGTTCAAAACGGTCTCGCGCTCCTGCTCCATCGCCTGACGACGACGCTTTGGGCCGATCCACCGCCGATAGGAGCCCCAAGACAGCAGCGCCACACCGATCAGAGTCGTTCCGAAGCCGTCATCCGTCGCGGCCATGAGCCTGCAGCCAGTGAAAGTGAACAACGCTCCAAGAAAGACGGGCCACAGACCAGCCTTTTCCGGCTCGGGAGCTTGAAGCGTGGGGGCTAACGACATGCGTTCGCTTGTTGGTGAAAGGAAGGTGAAGGACGGCTTACGGTATCCTCCCGCGCAGCGGCTCGCGAGCCCTCGCTAACCGGCCTTCTCGCACAGCTTTTCGATTTCGCACACTACTCGCACAGTCAACCACCATAAACGCACAATCCCCCGCTCAGCGAAAGCCGAGCGAGGGACTGTAACGTCAACAAAATCAGCACTTTCCAAACATCGGGACGGCGGGATTCGAACCCGCGACCCCCTGAACCCCATCCAGCGGACTTGCGTTCCCGCCAGTTCCCGCACATACTCTCCCCATCGCATTTACAGAGGGGAGACGTTCCCGTATCTTCCCGGAACCCGCTCCCACATTCCCGCTCCGTATCTTCCGGAGTCATTCCGGAAGATTAACCGCAGGGGTTCCGCCGTGCCCAAGCTCTCGCACATCAAGCTCACCAAACGCGCCGTGGATGCCACCAAGGCGCCCGCACGCGGTGAAGTGTTCGTCTGGGATGCGGAGCAACGCGGCTTCGGATTGCGCGTGTACGCGAGCGGCCGGCGCGTGTTCGTGTTTCAGTATCAGGCGCCGAACACGAGCGCGACGCGGCGTCTCGCGCTGGGCACGTTCCCGAGCATTACCGTCGACACCGCGCGCACACTGGCACGTCGCGCTGCAACCGATGTTGCGGAAGGGCGCGATCCGAAAGGCGACGACGCCGACGGACGCGGGCGCCAGGTGCTCGCCGATGTCTTCCCCGACTACTTGAAAGAACGCGAAGGCAAGTTGGCGCCGCGCACGCACGCGGAATACGAGCGGGTCTGGCGCATGACGCTCGCGCCCACGTTCGGCGGTATGCGTTTCGCGGCCGTCGACGAGGCGACGGTTGCGCGCTGGCATAGCGAGCGACGCGCTACCCCGATACTCGCCAATCGCGCGGTTGATCTGTTGTCGACGTTCTTTGTGTGGGCGGAGCGACGCGGTTACCGCGCTAAACACACCAACCCGTGCGTTGATGTCGAACGCTTCGAGGAGCGGCGCAAGAGTCGCAGCCTGACGGCGGACGAGTACGGGCGCCTTGGCTCAGCACTCAGCGCCGCGGCGCTCGTCGGGCTTCCGGCAACGCCGACGTTGCAAGCACAGACACGCGGTGTCTCCTCGCAGCGGCGGGCCAAGCACAGTGGTCGCGTGCGCGGTCCGTACGCGTCGCGCGCGCCGTTCTTATTGCCCGCGAGCCCCGTGCTCACACCGGCGAATCCGGTCCTCGTTGCCGCACTGCGTTTTCTCGTGGTCACCGGATGGCGAGAGCAAGAAGTCCTGACGCTGCGATGGGATGCGGTCAATCTCGCGCGTGGCGTTGCGGTGCTCACCGATACCAAGAGCGGCCGAAGCGAACGTCCGCTTGGGAGTGCCGCGCTCGCGATCATTCGAGCGCAGTCGCCACAGCTGGACAATCCTTATGTGTTTCCCGGCACGTCGCAGGGAACGCACGTCGTCGACCCAAAACGACTCTGGCAGAACGTCAAGCACGCGGCCGCACTTGAGGAGTCGGCGCCGCTCCGACTGCACGATCTGCGGCATTCGTTCACCACAGTGGCGCGTGATGAACTCGGCTTCGGCGATCATGTGATTGCGCGCCTCGTGGGACACACCCTGCCTGGCATGACGTCGCGATACGGTGAAGTGAGAGACGCCACCGTACGCCACGCCGCGGACGCGATCGCGCAGACGATCGACCAGTATCTGACGGGAACGAGTAGCACCAGAGTGCTCGCATTCACACGCGCCGCGCGCTGAACTCACACACTCACCTTTTCGCATTCGCTATGCCGCCGACGCTGAGCACGTTTCAACGAGTCTGTGTCTTTATCGGATTTCTACTGCTGTGCATCGCCATCGCGGGGCTCGCCCTTGACGGCGAACCCCTTGAAGCGGCGTGCGTGGCGTTCATCGGCCTGTGTTGGCTCATCGGTAGTCGTCTCTCCTACCGCGATTTGAACTAACGCCGGTTGAGGTAGCTGGATGTGGTGCCGCCCACGACGCCCGCGCGGTTGGCTTGTGCCGCAAGCCGTGCGCGAATGAAGGGCTCCATTTTCGCCAACATTTCGAGTGCGTCCTTTCGCGGGAGTTGCTCAGGACCGCCCGCAAGCAGGAGCGGCGCCATGGCATCGGCTTCACGCGCATTGGCGTCAAACACTTTGCGAACGGCGCCGTTCTGTGCAATGCGACTCAGGAAGCCGAGCGGGCTTCCGCCCATCGCAGCGGAGACGGTGGACGGATCAATAAACTCCGACAGCGCATCAATCGCGTTGTCAGACGTTTGGGAGCCGCCGGTTGCCGTGCGCAGTGTGCCCAGTCGTTTGACCACATCGCGCGCCGACTCGCGAAACTGCCCGAAGCTGTCGTCATCGGGGAATGCCATCCGCGCCACGTCACGCCGGTTCTGTCCGCCAACCATGGTCGGAACGGGGTTTGAAATCCGCCCTTCATCGTTGACGTTGCCGAGGCGACGCAGAAAGTCAGACGCGACGCCTTGTCGTGCCATTTCCTGATTGGGTTGTTCGCGCACAATGCGAGCCGCCGTTGGACCGGCGCCGCTCTGCGCAGCACGAATGCCGCCAGCGAAAGACTCGCCGACAGCCTTTGCACTCGCAAACAGTTCGTCGGCCTCTTGCACAAGTTGCGCGCCTTCGCGGTCGCCACCACCGGACTTCGCAATTGCATCGAGGGCGTTGCGCGCCTGCACTAGGCGCACGTTCAGCTTGCGCCCGTACGATGTCGCCTGATTGTCTTCAATCAGCGCATCCAGCACGTTGCGATAGTTGAGTACCTGGCCGAGTGTGGACGGCAGCGGTGGCGCGTCATTCGGCGCCACGCGATCCGCGGCCCCCTGCGCCTGCTGCAATCGCTGTTCGAGCGCCGGCAGTCGGCGCTGCGCGTCGCGCCCTTCACGGACCAGCGCGCGGTATTCCTCAACCGACATGCCGGCCTCTTCAATCCGCGCCCGCGCATCTTCGGTCAGATCCATCCCCAGCTCGCGCTTTTCGCCACGCGACAGCACTTCGTCCGTCGGCCGTTTCTTCGCCATCGTGTTCTTTCGGCGCATAGCAGGCGTCATGTTCGTGCTGCGCGTCCGGAGTCCGTCGGCATCCACCTGATTGACCAGCCCTTCCATCGATTCGAGCATGGCCGCGCGCTCGCTCGCCTCTTGGTACGCGCGGCGCACGCCTTCCACGGCGGATTCTGCCACGGCACCCGGGCCAGCCGGATCCTTCGGCTTGGCCGTCAGCGTCTGGGGCATGTTGCCCAGCTTGCGCGCCATGCCGGAAATGTTCAGTCCGTCCACGTCGAGGGGCGAAATGATGTCCGCCACCGCGCGGGCCGCGTCCTCCGGGAGCGCGATCTCGTTCGCCAGCTTGTACCGCATCGAGTAGTCGGGCTCAGTCTTCGCCATGGCACCCTTGGCAACGTCCCCCGCGTCGCGCTGCTCGACACCAGTCAGCTCGCCGAATCGTGCACGCAAACGCGCGGTCTCATTACTGGCGCGATCGTTGAGTGTTTCGTCGACTTGTTCGCGCGCGGTATTGCCAAGCGAGCGCACCGTACGCAAACGCTGTGCTCCCTTCGGACCGTACAACTCGGCGAGAATGGTCGGATCGTCCGCCTGTGCACTCGCATTGCGCAAGTCGTCGACGGTGCGCCCGGTCTGCTCACCCAATCGCAGCACACGCCGCGCCGCGCTTTCTTCCGCCGTCTCGGCGCCAACCGCGCTCCGCATACGTCCGATCACCGACGGATCACCCGCGGCGCGCGGACCGGCACCAACGACGCGCATTCCCTGCCGCATCGCGTCAGTAAAGACACTGAAGCCACCACCGAGCATCCCGCCTAGTGCGGCGCCACCAACCGCCCCGCCCAACACCTTGCCGTCGTCAGCATTTGCGGCGCCACCTACGGCGCCAGCGAGGGCCCCTTGCGTGCCGGCGTTGGCGGCCTTGGCGAGCATTCCCGCTTTCGATGACACCCTCACCGCATTCAACGCCGATGATGCAGGCGAGGCGACACCGCCGACGATGTTCGCGGCAAACGCTGTTTTCGGGTACGCGTCGCGGTAGGTGTCATCATGCCCGCGATAATCGTCGCGCAGTTGCGTGTAGATGTCACCGATCGGTCGGCCATCCCCTTGGATCTTGCGCACAACCGTTCCAGCGGCGCCGGCAATCGGCGCCATGGCACCGAACGTCACGCCTTGTGCAAGCTGACCCGCGATGCCCGAGAGGTGTCCTGGCGTCTCCTTCGGCGCCGCGGGTCTCTCGTCCCCAAAAATCTCTTCTAGCGACCTGCGCTCCCGCTGATCGGGTGCGCCCGTCGGCTTCCCCGCAGCCTTCCATTCTTCGAACGAGAGTGGGCGAGCGCGAGGGGGCGCCGGTGGCGGCGTCATAGCCGGCATTGTCATCTCCAAATCTCCCCGAGCTGATCGAGCAGCTCTTGTGGTGTCCACTGTGAGCGGGAGCGAATCATTTCGACTTGCGCCCGTAAGCGTTCGCGCACGTCGGCCGGCGAAATCCGGCCGTCCAATCCCGCGACCTTCACCAGCGCATTGAAGGCTGGGATCGCGTCCGGCCCGCCTGCTTCGGCAAGCGCTTGGATCTGCGGCAACGCGCGATCAACACCGTTCATCGCGATCGCTCTGAGCGCGGAGGGGCGCCGTCCCGAACCGGGCGACACACCACTGCGGCGGAGCAGTCCTTTGCCGTGCTTCGGCGTTTCGAGTTGCATCGGTTCGGCCGATGGCTCGGACGGCGGCGCGTCGTCGGACGGCGTGTTTGGTGCCCTTTTCACGGCTTTCTCTTCGGCTTTTTTCGGGCCGAGGTTCGCATCATCCTTTGCACGGCGCGCCATTAGGCGGCGTCCTCGTGGAGGAGATCGTACGCATCCCAGTAGCTCGAAGGCAGCACTTCGAGGCCGGGACCGACATCGTTTGTGTCACTGGCAAGTGTGACATCCGTGACAAGCGTGACATCCGTGACACCGGAGGCGCTGTGCGCTGTCGGGTTTGCGGCGTCGTCAATCGTCTCGCTTTGTGGTGCGAGTCGCTCCCACACGGGCTCCAGCTCGGCGCGTGCCCATGCTCGTGCTCGCCCTTGCGGTAGTTCGCTCGCGCGCTGAATCGCGGGGCGCACGCGGAATGGCTTCAGCAACCGGGCGAGCTGATGCGGCGTGATCGGATGACCGCGCCGATACTCTGACCAGCCCCGCGCCTCGTCGGCAATCAGGAACTCGATAATCTGTTCAGACGTCGCGTACGCGATGCTCGGCTTCTCATGGAAGAACTCGCGCAAATCGCTCAGCAGCCGAACCTTCGGGTCCGCTGGCTCTGCCGCTTTCAGCGCGGACACAAAGTGCAGACACGCAGTCCGGGCGAGCACCGGCCACTCGCCGCCCGCGAGATCCGCGAGCGCCAACAACGGTTCCCAAATCTGCGCTTGCCGTCCATCGACACCGGCCGGAAGCGGCACGTTTGTTTCGTCGTCGTCGCCCACATCGAGCAGCGCGGCCAACCGCTCGCCATAATCGTTGCCCGCGCGAACCAGCTGGCGCCGAAGCGATCGGGCCCACCGTTGTTCCGCGCGATCCATGCGAAACGGTGTCAGCCGCGCAAGAGCCGACGGATCCGCGCGATCCATCACGAGGCGAATCGTCCGACTCACCGTCGCGTCAGTAAATGGCACGCCGATAGAGCCGATCGCCTTCGGACAGTAGATCGCAAAGCCTTCCACTTCGAAGGAGCCATCCGAGCGTTCGGCCGTGCGCGGGATGCACCCGCCGCGCTTAACACCATCGTTCAGTAGCGCGGTAAAGTCGGAGATCTGCTCTCGGGACAACGTGTCGGCTTCGTCGATCAACACCGTTGGCGCTTTCGCTTCAATCACGCGAAACAGTGTCGACATCGTCGGCTGCACGAGCGACCACGACCGCGCCGACATCAAATGCACGAGCTCAAGGACGCGCGTTTTGCCGGACTCTCGCACCGCGCTTTGCACATGCAAAATGCCGAAGTAGTGCAAGTGCTGCACAAAGTGTGTCGCGACCACCCACAGCGTTAGCACGATATCGCCATGCGCAGGCAACACGGCGTAGCGTGTGAACGCCGTGCGCGCCGCGTGCAGCACGTCGCCGAGCACAACCGGCTCGTCGCTCGGCTCGTCATCCGCGACCAGCACCGCACGGCTCGACGGTTCATCGACGCGTGTGGTGGGCGGTGGCCGCAGGGCCAGATCAACCAGCGCGCGCTCCGTCTCTGCGCGTAGCGCGTCCGGCGCCATCTCGGCGAACCGGGTGCGGGCGCGCACGTTCAGCAGATCGAACCGCTCAACACCAACCGGCGCACCATCGATGACCAGTGTGACGGCGGGGCGTTTCTCGCCGCGATCCCAACGCACCGTGATGTATCCCGCGCCCGATGCCAGGTCGACGCGTGCTTCGAGTGCAGAGACCGTGGGGGAGGGCGAGTCGTGACCGCGCGCGCGATCCTGCTCGCGAATGGCGCTCAGCGCGGGATCGTCACGCTGCATGACGCCTCCCGCTTACACGGACAGCGACGGGGCGGCTCGCATAGGTTGCCGCGTTTTGCCATGTGATCAGCACCTTGGCTTCAGGCAGTGGCGGGGCGTTGCCACTATTCCACGCGTGCAGCACCGGCAACGCTTCGGCGTCGCTGCACTGCATGCCATGGCGAAGAAACCGCGCGAGACTGAAGAGACGGTCGGAGCGTGCACTGCCCGCCTTGCCGTGCGGAAGGCGGCGCACGTACGCGGCAATGATGCGCGCACGATCGGTCGGCGCATCGTTCGTTGCCACCACCAGCGGTGTGTGTACGCGCTGCGGTTGCGGCCATGCATCGACCGGCGGTACGACGTCCGCAGGCGTTGCAGGCCACGAGAGCACGCACGTCGCGGCGTCGGCACCGCTCGCCCACGCTTCGCCAGGACGACACACCCGCGACCAATGCGAACGCGTATGATGGCGCCCCGGTAAACGCAGCCAGTTGCCGAACGCACCCGCGGCGCTCGCTTGCTTGGGGAATGTTTCGGGCCGCAGTCCAGTCGCCGACGCACAATCATCCGCGAGCCGCCGCGCCCATTCGTAGGCGGCAGCGGTTGCAACTGGCGCCTCAAAATGGATCCAAACGTGATACCCACCGGCGCCGTCCGAGTCTTCGAGCAGCACCGCAGCACCGCGCTCCGCGAGGCGTTCCGCAAGATAGCACGCACTCAATCGCGTGGTCTCTGGCGTCACCGTTTCGTCGTGCGCGTCGATGTCAAACGCGAGCCAGCGCGACGAATCGGATTCACTCGTGGAATGCAGACCGATCACGTCACCGGCATCGCGTGACGCGAAGTGTTGGCGCAGTACCGATGGCGCCAACAACACGCGTCCCCGGTCCTTCACGCGCGGCGCCGTGTAGACCTTGCCGAGCGTTTCGCGCATACCGTTGGGCCAGTAGCCGCCCCACACGTCGCGTCGGTTGACCAAGCGCTGATCAGCGAACGTAGCGAGAGCGTGCGCGAGTGCACTGTACCCCGTTGCCTCGTCGTCAAGTGCGCGGGTCGTCGGCAACGGCGCCAACCAAAGGCACGCGCTCATGCGGCCTCCGTGTCACGCAGACGCACGCGCTCGTATGCTAAAGCTTCGAGCGCGTCGGCGATCGCGTTGGGATCGCCCCGATCCCATTCGAAGGTGCTGTGCGCAACGAGCACGCGACGTGCCGTCCGCCAAGAAAGCTTGCGTTCGTGGGCGAGGGTAGCGAGCAATCGTACCGTCCGACCACGTTCTCCGTGCAGCGTGCTATTGGTCGGGGCGAGAATGTTCGAAATCGAATGGGCGAGTGACTCGTCCCGCTGTAGATCGGCGAGCCGCACCGCCGCTTCGTGACCAACTGGAAACGCCAGCGCGTCATTCCCGCGCGACACCGAACGCAGTTGGCGGCGTGGCGGGCGTCGAGTACCGGCGTTCATCGACCGTCTCCCGTGTCGCGGGCTGGCGGCAAAAGCGCGTACACATCCCGTGTCACGCTGCGACGAGAGGCACCATTTTGCTGAACGAGATGGTCAACCAGCGCGAGCCGCAAATCGCCGAGCCGCGCGACGCAGCGTTCCTCGAGAAACTGTGCGAAGCAGGCCAAGTCGCGTGTTCTTGTCGGGATGTCCCAGTGCGTCGAGTGCGTGTCGCCGCGGAGCGTACCCCGGGGTTCGCGCGGCCGGAACGGCAGTATCCTCGGTGGCGCCGGCAGACTGTTGTCCGGAGATACGCGCAGAGTCGCTTTCAACTGTCGACGGAAGTTGCTACTTTTCATCTGTCAGTCTCCATGAACGCGCGGCGGATACGGGCCCCACAGCCCCCGTCGCGCGTTCGTGCGTTAAGGGTGTGTGGCGGATGCAGTGCCGACCGTAGTTGAGCGCGCAGCGATTGCGGACGCTAGAGACTCCGCGTCGACGTACCACCGTCCCCGGTCATCCTGTTCGCCGCGAAGATGACCGCACAGAATGCCGTCGCGTGTGCGGTTGTAGTTCCAACCGAGTTTGAGCGCGGCCTGCATCAGCGGGACGCGAGGTGCAGCAAGAACCGGCATGGGACCTCCAGAGATGGGAATGAACGCAAAAAACCCGGGCACACAGACGCTCTCGCGGGAGAGCGTTGTATGACCGGGTGCAGCAGAAGGAACCGCTTCTGGCCCGACGTTTCCGTTTGCACGGCGCCAAGACCGGGCCGCCGAAGCGGTGATCGAACTTAGCTTAGACTAAAATAGAGAGAGAGTGAGGGGTGCGCAAGTTGTGCCGCCGCCCAGTCGGCGGTCGCCACGCAAGCGAGCAGTGACACCGCCGTGACGCCTCGCCGTATCATGTCGGCATGCGCTACCTCTTCCTATCGTCCACCGCTGTTATGCTCTGCGCGGATCGCGCGGCGCTCATCGAGGCCATCAACCGTACAGCGCGTGACGACGGAGTCGTGTGGTGGCGCCCGCTGTGCATCGATGCGAGCACGCACCTCCGCCGCGTGCTTAATACGTCTGCGGCGAGCCAAACGAGTCATTGTCACCTTCCAGGCACTCTTTCATACGCAGAAAAAACGGAACCCCTCGTTCCGTGAGGGAACGGGGGGGATTCTCGAAACCGGCGTGTTTCAGTCGTCCTGTAGCTACGGTGCGCTGAGTTCTGGATCTAGGGCGCGCTTGTCTTGCGAGAATGCCGCTACGAGCTCCGCGCGCTTTCGAAACCACGAGCTGAAGGGTGTATACTTCAGACTAACGTCACCGAACTTGAGAGCGGTCTTGCAGTCATAATCCGCTGTCGCCCGTTGGTCTAGCAGCTCGCGAAGATCCACCCCAAGCTGATTCAAAGTCTTAACTTGGCTGTCGCGAAGCCATGTGCAAAACGGACGGTGTTTCGCGGCGCTAATATCGCGTCCCCTTCCCTCTTCAAAGCACTGCAGCGCAAGAGCCCGAGCAGCATAGTAGGCGCGCGACGCGGCGGTACGTGTCTTAGCCTCATCCGCTAAGCTCGTTTCCTTCCATTGAAAGCATAACCAATCCGCCGCAGCCTTCAGCTCGTCAGCCGACGTTCCCATTCACAGCGGGCTGTTGAGGCGTCTATCGAGCACAAAAAGGTGTCCGAACGGAGACGGGAGAGAGTCTACGAATGCATCGCGGACAGCGGCGTGGTGCTCAGCAATCTGCTCAGAGATGTGCTCTTCATCCGGGAGCCCGTAATAGAGCACGATTCGCGCAAACTCCATACCACTGCTCGGAGCCCACTGCTCGTTCTCGATGACTCGCGCTTCGGCATTAGGGAAATGCGGCTGAGCGAGGGCCAACAGAGAGGTGACCGTGGTGCTCGCAACCGCGCGCAATATTTCGCGCAGCTGCGTCACGGTGTCAGCGAGGCGCTGCCTCAGGCTCTCCTCATAAAGCAACATGTCAACGTGCTTCCGAATGTTACCGTCAGGCACGCGACTAGTCTTGGCCACCTGGTATTCGTACGAAGCCTTCGGCGCGCCGATGCTCTGCGACGCAATTTTTGCTAACCCGGTTGTCAAGAATCTGTCTCCTCGAAATGAAGGCTAGCGATGTCGAAGCCCTCTGCTTCCAGCTGGCTTGCAAGGCGAACCACTTCGCGATGTAGTGCGGCGAAGCCGCCTAATGACATAACGAAGCGGCCTTGCAGCGCAATCGGCGTCAAGGACTGTTCCTCGCCATCTATTTTTGCTACTTGCGCCACGTTACCCGGATCCACGTACCCTAATGATAGGGCTACGTCCAACCCGCGCCGCGTGAGAACGGCAAAGTTGACGTAATCCGGCGCCTCGAAGTCCTGCTCGGATTCAGACAGACAGAAACATCCTCAGCTTCATAAGTTTTCCAAAGAATCGGTGCCTAAGCGCAGGGGAGACTCGCCGATAGGCTCCGATCCGAGGTCATTTTGTCCTGAAGGTACCTACCCGGAAATACGGGCACAAGATCCGCTCCCCAGTCGACGCGCGACGGCTGGGGAAGTCACAGCCGAGACTTATACTGTGCGGCCGGGCTCTTTTCGCGCGCAACGCGCGCACCCGCAACCTACACCAACGCAGTACCCCACTGCTTGCCCAAGACGCCTTTTGCTTGAAGAACGTGTGGCGCGCGACCTTGTGCGCTTGTACGCATAAACGTACACTGGAGACCGCGACGCGCACGGCGCCGCACCGCTCACCAACTGCAAGGAGCCACCATGCCACGCACGACCAAGGCCGCGAACGCCGCCTCGACGCACACGCAGTACGAGCCGTGGGATACAACGACGCACGCAAACATTGCCACGGACCGTTCCTGCGCAGCGCGGGTCTACGCATTGCACGAACGTGAAGTGCGCGACGGCAGGACGGTGGCGATGAGCTCCGTGAGTGGCAGGCTCCGCTACGACAAGCAGGATTTTGCTGCGGTGTCACTCACCCTTAAGAGCCTCTTCTACAAACGCGACGGGAGCCGAGAAGAGCACGTAGAGCTGAAGCTGAAGACGAAGAAAACGGGCCTTTCGGAGCTCGCGCTTTTCGCTGAGTGTCTCCTGTCACTTGTGCGCGAAGTGCAGGCGCAGGGCGCTAATGACGCTGCGTTCAACGAACACGGTGACGATCGATTGGTGACGCTCGATCCGTTCGCCATTCCGCAACCCATCAAAGGGTTTGACGATGATGACGAAACAGAGAGCGCAGCGCCGCTTACCGCCGCGTAGGCTTTTCGCCTCGCGTGGTGACGCGCTCCCAGACGAACAATGCGCCGGGCTCGACATCGAACAACTCGCAGAGCCCGGCGAGCAGAACGCCATCTACACGCTGCACGGCGCCCGTCTCTAGGTCACTGATGCGGGCGCGTCGCGTTCCGAGCGCCAGCGCCACAGCCTCTTGACTGAACCCCGCGTTCTCACGGAGCTCGCGCAATCGGAGACGAAGAACGCGACGCGGCGGCATGAGACAATCTACACGCACACCGCGAGCCCTCGCAGCGCAATCGACGACGTCAATGCGCATCACTGTTCCCGTTCGTCGGCGCCCCGTGCTCTACCAGCGCCCCTCGCCCGACGACACGCAATACAACGACGACTATTCGCACGTTCTGGCGTGAAACTCGTGCCACACACACGACACGCACGCGGCCATCGTGCGCGACGTTGGGCTGCGGCGTTGCGGAGCGAGTCACGGACGGCGGACGGTAGCAGCGTCGAGCCGCTCACTTCGCGCGAGTCGTCCGGCAGTGGTAGTGCCGCCCCTTCGCGCTCAAGCGTGGTCGTTGGCGGCGCCGTTGCTGTTGGCGCCAGTGGCACGCCAAGCTGCAGCAGCGCCACCGGCAGGTCACCAACCACCCTCTCCCAAAACACCCGGTAGGCGCCGATCGCAGCGCCGCGGCCTAAATACTGCTTGGCGGGACGAAAGGACAGGTAGCGTTCAGCACATACAGCGTACCACCTCGCAAGCAACGTCACCGCTTCGGGGCTGAGCGATCGCCAGTTGGCGCCAAGATGCTCAGCGAGCCCCGCGCGCAGTTGGTCGATCGTCGACGAGCGGCAGGGGGTCAAGACCGCGAACGCCAGCTGCGCGCGGAGTCGTAGTGCGAACCAACGCGTTGTGCGCCGGCCGATGCGAGGAAGCGCAAAACACCACAACGGGTCTGTCTCATGCTCAGCGCCGTCATCGTCCGGCGTAGTCGTTGCGTCGTGTGTCATGCCGCGTGATCCGCCTGCGAGGTGCTGGCAAACGTACGCACCGACAACCACGCATTGAGATCCGACACGCGGTAGCGCACGACGCGTCCCAGTCGAACGAACGCGGGACCGACACCGCGACAGCGCCAGTTCTCAAGCGTGCGCTGTCCGAGCGCAAGGTATTTGGCGGCTTGTGCAGTGGTAAGCAGCGCCGTAGAAATCGGGCGCGGGTCCGACACGCTTGTCACGTTCGGCACGCTTGTCACACTTGCGGGGAGCGAGGTCATTGCAACTCCGGGAGCAAAAGCAAAAGGACCCGAACAACGACAACCCCGAGGAATCCCCTCAGTCTGGTTGTGTTGTACGAGTCCTGGCACTTAAGCCGCTCGCCTGATTGTCTGTTTGCGTCGAGCTCGATCCTAGCAGAGTAGTCGTCGCACCGAACACTATCGCGCTCCCTGCACTTCCCGCAACCTCTCGCGCCCACTTAGCGGCGCGCTAGGGTTGGGCGTAGTTTTTCCAACCGGCATGCTCTCACAACAACAGCGAGATGAACTAATGAAAGCGCTCGGGGCTCTAGTATTCGGATTCGGCTTTGTGATGGTGGCGGGGAATGCCTTCGGCATTACCGCTGAAAGCAGCGACCATGACCGTCGGCACTATTCGGGAATGATGAAGGAGGGGGCTCAGGTCATGATCGGGGGCGCACTGCTCTTCTTGCTCTTCTAAAGCTCCGAACAGGAACGGCAAGAGGCCCGACGTCAGACGATGACGCAAGAGACGACTTTCGAAAGTGGCACGCGATATTCCGGTGTTCTTCCGGCGCCCCCGAGCAGCACAAAGCCCCGGCGATGCGCCGAGGCTAAGTGGTTATCAATCAATCACCTACACAATCGGGACGGCGGGATTCGAACCCGCGACCCCCTGAACCCCATTCAGGTGCGCTACCGGGCTGCGCTACGTCCCGTGCGTGAACCACCTGAAAGCCAGGCGTTCCACCACAGACCTGCAACCTACCCTACCTCTCCTCGCGGTTCAACTCCCAGACGCACCCACTTCAAACGGGCCGCCCCGGAGCGCCGCCGACACCGTGGCCGCCATCTGCGCCAAAGGGACCGGCTTCTGCAGCACCGCCGCCGCGCCAATCTCGGCCAGCCGCTCGGGCGTGAGGCGATAGCTGTAGCCCGTGACAATCACCACCGGCAGGCTCGCGCGCACCTTGTGCACCTCCTGCGTCAACACATCGCCCGACATACCAGGCATGGTCTGATCCGTGAGCAACAAATCCGTTTCCCCGGGTGCCGCAGTGAACGACTCGAGCGCCTCCCGCGGATCACTGAACACCTGCACTCGGCAGCCAAGGCGTTTCAGTAATCGCTCCACCACGCGAGCCACGGCCGGCTCGTCATCCACCAGCATCACACGCGCGCCGGTGAGGATATCATCCGCATTCCCGCTCGTGAGTGCACTCGCAGATGGACCTGCAACATCGGACGAACTTGAACCTGAAGTATTCACAATCACCGCCGGCATGCCAATTGGAGTGTTTCGCATATCAGGTGGCGTGAGCGCCTGCACACTCTGTGCAATCAGCGGCAAATCCACCTCGAACGTAGTACCAACACCGAGCGTACTCTCAACGCGCACGCGCCCACCGTGCGACGCCACGATGCCGTGCAGCACCGAAAGACCAAGACCCGTGCCTTCACCAGTGGGCTTCGTGGTATAGAACGGTTCGAACACGCGATCACGAACTTCGGCGCTCATGCCAACACCGGTGTCGCGCACACGCACGCGCACCACACGCCCTGTTTCCACACGCATGTCGTCGGGCGCGGGCAACACATCCAGGCGGATCTCCAATGTGCCGCCATTTGTTGGACGCATCGCATACTCGGCGTTCGAACAGAGATTGAACAGGAGCTGTTGCAACTGCGTCACGTCGCCGCGAATCGCGTACACGCCGTCGCCGCCGAGCACGGTGAGATCAACCGTGCGCGGAATCAGTGAACGAAGCATGGGTACCAGCGTGCGCACTACCGCCCCCAGGTCAATCACACGCTCGTGCGGCGTAGCACGACGGCTGAATGTCAGAATCTGACGCACGAGATCGCGCGCGCGCTCGCTCGCATCGAGTACTGCTGCCAGATGGTCCGCCACTTCATCGCGATCGTCGATGGAATCACGCGCCAGCTCGGCGTTCCCGCGAATCACACCGAGCAAGTTGTTGAAGTCATGCGCGACTCCACCGGCCAGCGTGCCGAGTGACTCAAGCTTTTGCGCTTCTCGCACCTGCGACTCCAGCATGCGACGCTCTGCCTCCGCCGCGCGCGTTGCCGACAGATCTCGCAACACCCACTGCTGTAACGGTCCGTCATCACGCGTAATCTCGGTGACCGTCACCGCCACCGGAACGCGTTCACCCTGGCGCGGCCGCAATTCCATCTCCATGGAATCAATCGTAGGTCCGGCCATCGCCAGCGCGGCCGACAGATTGAGCTCGGCAATTGACGTGCCCACCACACTGCCTTGATCTTCGCCGAGCAGCACGCACGCAGCCGCATTGGCGGCAATCACCCGCCCCTCGCGCACCAACAGATTGGCGTCGTACGCACGATCGAACAACGCGCGGAACTGTGCTTCACTCGTGCGCGCGCGCAACTCACTGGCCGCCAACTCGTCGGCACGCGCACGAAGCGTGCGCAGACGCCAGCGATGCGCGCTCACCATCAAGACTACGGCAAGGATGGTATACGCAAACAGCGCGCGCGGCGAACGCCACGGTGGATAGTCAATCGTGAACGTGCGGGTGATCGGTCCGTAGTCGCGTCCCGCGTAGTCACGCGCCCACGCCGTCACTGTATAACGTCCGGCCGGCAGCGCCGGATACGAGGCCGAATTGTTCGAGCTCCAACGCTCAGGCGCCGTGGTGAACGGACCATCGAGCACAATGCGATACCGAAAGTCTTCTTCGCGATGATAGACCGGTAACGAGAGACTGATGGCAATTCGGTTCGCGTCGTACGGGACGCGAGCCCCTTCAGACAGTGTGCTCGAGTCGGCGCCACTGTGCAGCGACATGCTGAAGAGCGTTGGATCAGGTGCCGGCAAGTTGCGAACATCGATCCGACCAACGCCGTGCGCCGTGCCAATCCATCGCGCACTCTGACTGCTTCCGCCTTCACCAATGGCCGTCATGAACGGACTGGGCAATCCGTCCGCCGGTCCAAACACCGTCACAACATTCCACTCCGCCGTGTCACGCCCACGCAGGTCGAGCACAACCACACCGTCGGTCGTTGCCAGCAACACATTGGCGGGATCATCACAGCGCATGCGATACACATTCTCGGACCGGAAAAACCCCCGCAGTCGCTGCGGCAGCGAACGCCAGGCGCGCTCGTTGCGTTCACGAACGTGCACACCGCGCGTTCCCGATACAATCAGTCGGCCATTCTCGGATTCCGGCAATCGACACACGGAGCGCTGCGGAAGTCGCACACCGTCAACGGCTGGCGTCGAATCGTGCGTCCACACGCGACCCCGGCGTGTCATAATTCCGAACGATCCAGTCACGATCAGCGTGGAATCGCGCGGTGACGCGCCCAGGAAGCCGAGCACCATTTCTTCCGGCGAGCCCGAGACGCGATCCCATACGGCGCCGTTCCACTGAAACAGACCATTCATCGTGGACGCGAGCAGCGCGGATGTGGAATCGTTGACGCGCTCCCGACCGAACTGAACAACCTGCGTGCGACCCAGTCCCTCACGCCGCGCAACCCACTGTCCCCCTTCAAGTCGCCATGCGCCGAGCGCCGCGCCAACCCACGCTTCACGCGTACCATTGGGGAGCGTGGCTGTGTACAACGCTGTTGCGCGACCGTCTTCGATGTCGCGTACACTCACCACGGATCGCGCAATACGACCGTCAGTTTCCACCACGCCAAAATTACTTGTGGCCACCCACACGAACCCGACTTTTCCGAGTGGTTCTTCCAGCAACGCGTTGATCGTAAAGCGTAATCCGGATTGTGCCGAAACAAGCGTTGCACCGCGACCAACACTCAAACGTACGAGGCCGTCACCAAACGTCCCGACGTACACGGCGAATCCACCTGCATGACCTCGTACGCCGGCAAGCGAATGTATCGGAGTCCGCGGCTCCGTACTGCGCAGCACCACACTATCCCACGCTGCACCTCGACGACGCAACAACAAGCCATCAAGAGTGCCAACCCACAGTTCTTCTTCGTCCTCGCCGCGCGGCACGATCGCAATGCGATACGCAAACGCCGGCGAACCGGCGAGATGCTGCCACCGCCCGCCTGAGACATCATCCGAAAACGCGAACACGCCTTCACTCGTGGCCGCAAACAATCGTCGCGTCGCATCTTCCGAAACGACCAGCTGTTCAACACTGCGTGCAATCAATCCGTCCGCAGCGCCGTACACATCGGTCCACGTCCCGTCGCGCCACCGCGCGACTCCGCCGGACGACGATGCCACCCACAGCTCGTCCGAAGCACCGCGACGCGGGCGGGCGCGCGCGACCAAGCCAACGTTGGTTACTCCCACGGGGAGCGAAACGATGCGCCATCGCTCACCCTCGAAGACCGCGAGCCCACCGCCGGTGGCCGCGATCACTCGCGGCTGGCCGTCAAGTGCATCGGACACGATCAGCGAGTACACCGTGCCGGTGGGTAGCCCCTGCTGTTCGTTGAACACGCGCATTGTGCCATCGGGCAGCATCTGCACCACTCCAACGCGCGTCGCGAACCAGATAACATCATCCGCCGTCTGCACAATCGCGCGCACGTGCGGCGGAGCCACTGGCACCGGCACGAGTTCAAATCGCGAGCCGTTGAATCGATGCGGTCCCGCCTCAGTGCCGATCCACAGCGATCCATCGCCGAGCGTCTCCACCGCATACACGGCCAGCGACTGCAACCCATCGGGGCTACCGAATCGACGCTCCGAATAATCGCGCACCGACACAGGGACACTGGCCGACGCAGGTGAGCCGTCGGGACGGACCTGCGCCTGCACGATCGGGGCGATCGCGGCCATACTCACCACGCACAACGCGGCTCCGACCCGTAAAGAGGACCGCACGTGCTGAGACGTGCTGGCGCGCACGCGAGCACGCCACCCGCGCTGGCGGTGACGCGGCGGATGGGCGATGGACAGCGGGGGGAGTGAAGGCGGGACCATCTGAGGGAGTATCGGCAGCGACTAGGAGAATCCGCGTGCAGCTCGCGCAACAGCCGGATCCATGCGCGGGTATTTCGAGTCCAGCGACTCCAGCGTCTTCACCAGGAGCTGCGCGATGTAGTAGTTGCGAACGCGTTTTTCGTCGGACGGCACAACGTACCACGGCGCGTGCGCCGTGCTCGTGCGCGCGAGCATGTCGCGGTACGCATGCGTGTACTGCGTCCAGTGTGCTCGATCCTCGAGATCGCCCAGCCGGAACTTCCAGTTCTTTTCTGGATCGTCGAGTCGCTCCTGCAAGCGCTGGCGCTGCTCGGCGTGACTGATGTGCAAAAAACATTTCACGATGACCGTACCATTCTCGGCCAGCATGCGCTCGAACTCCACAATCTGTCGATAGCGCGGCTTCCACACCGACTCGGGCGCGAGTTTGCGGACGCGCACCACCAGCACGTCTTCATAGTGCGAGCGATTGAATACGGCGATCACACCACGTGCGGGCATCGCCTGATGCACACGCCACAAATAGTCATGGCGGAGCTCAAGCGTACTCGGCGGACCAAAGGACGCAATTCGAACGCCCATTGGATTGCAGGCGCCAACGACCGTTCGAATCGTGCTGTCCTTGCCCGCGGCGTCACGTCCTTGCAGCACCAGCAAGAGTGCGCGCGAACCATCCGCATGGAATGCCGCCTGCAATGTCTCAAGTCGCTTGAGTAACGCGTCCGTGCGCGCTTCGAGCTCTTTCTTGTCGGGAATAGAACCAGGCGCCGCCGCCGCGCGGTCTCCGAGTGTGAGACGCTGTCCGGGCCGAACCGGATCGAGTGCATCCGCGAACGAGATGTTGGCGCGCTTTTTTGATGGGGTCATGCACTCTCTGGTTCGAACGGTTCCATGTGGATCAGCACACCAGCCGCCGCTGGGACTGCCTGGCGTATTGCGGTTTTCACACGACCACTCACGATGTGCGCGTCGTGCAACGACAGTTCGGGGTCGGCCTGCACGTGCAGGTCAACAAAGAGCGCCGTGCCGACGCGTCGAACCTTCAGTTTTTCGAGGTGCTGCACATCGCTTACGGTGCGCGCCGCGTCGAGAATTCGATCGCGCACATTTGCTTCAGGCGCCCGATCCATCAAATCGTGCACGGCGGGGCGAAGCAGCGCCACACCGTTGGCCAGAATCACCAGCGCGGCCACAAGCGCCGCCCAGTCATCGGCCGCTTCCCAACCCGGCCCGCCGATCAGGGCCACCAGAATTCCCACGAACGCCGCGCCCGAGGTCACCGCATCGCTGAGGTGATGCCACGCATCGGCCTGCACCGCGGGCGAACCACTTGCCTGCCCCGCTGCGTGTTGCGTGCGAAACAGCCATTGCTTCAACAGCACAACCCCGACCAGCACCGCAAGCGTAAACGGCGCCGGCGCCAGATGCGGACGACGGATTTCCGAGATCGCCTCCCAGCCAATGCCGAACGCCGCGCCCAGCAACATCAGCGAGACGGTAGCCGCGGCCAATGGCTCAGCTCGCCCGTACCCGAAGGGATAATCGTCGTCGGCGTCACGCGCGGCTAGTCGCAGGCCGCCGAGCACGACGAGCGAGGCGAGCACATCGGCGCCGCTCTCGATCGCGTCGGCGACCAGGGCGTAGGAGTTGCCCGCCACGCCCGCGATCAGCTTGACCACAGCCAGGGCGGCGTTGCTCAGCAGCCCCATTTGTGCCCCACGCCACCCTGGGACGGGGAGTCCCGTCACTTCAGTTCGTCCCATCGTCCCTGGTCCAGAGATATCCGTGTTGTTTCAGAGTCGGCATGTCGATCGTCTCCCTTTCGGTCAACATGTCCGGCCTGGACAGTGGCCAGAGAGTGATCGATCCGGCAGAACGTTCCGAGATTGGCAGATTTTGTGATTTCGGCCAAGTTCGTGACTGATTGACGGTTGCCCTCTGGCAAATGATGCGTAACTTGATGCGTGGCAACCGCGCGGGCGTTTTATTCCGGGATTCATTCGGGATTCTGGTAACGCCGGCCCGCGAATGCCTTCGCGCCGGGATTTAAGCAGGACTTGGCCGTGTTGTCATGTCACGCAGGCTCATGGCGGTTTAGTCCGTCGGTTTTGTCATCTCACGGGAGGAATATGCGTACTACTGCAATGTTCGCGCTGGGCACTGTGATTGCCCTCGGTCTGCCAGCTTCGCTTCAGGCGCAGCGGCAGGGCGCGGTGGAAATCGGCGGCTTCGGTCGTTTCACAAAGTTTGCTGAGTCGCAGCAGCTCGACGCCGCCTTTGGTGGCGGTGGCCGCGCCGGCATCTATGTGCTTCGTAACCTGCTGCTCGAAATGGACTTGTCGTACGCCGACGCAGACGTCGATCGCGAGCCCACGGGCATCGCGGTGTACGACTCGCTCAACAAGGTGTCGCATGCGCTGTGGAACTACCGTTTGCTGTACAACGGCCACTTCAGCGAGAAGGTCAAGTTCCTCATCGGTGGCGGCTACGCGTATGACGCGTACGGCCGTCAGCGTCAGGTTGCGCCGCGTGGCGGTGGCCCCTCGGGCCTCGTCGGTTTGCGCTTCGCGCTTAACGACATGTTCTCGTTCCGGCTCGAAGGTATTGGTAACTACGTCACGGCTGACGACGAAACCAAGCCGACGCCGCGCGAGAGCCACTTCAACCTCGGTGCGCAGGCTGGCGTGAGCGTTTCGCTCTTCACCAGCGATCGCAAGCCGGTCATTCAGTACGACACGGTCCGCATCATGCAGCGCGACACCGTGTTCACCACGCGTATGGACACCGTCCGCGTGAACGTGCCGGGCCGTCCGATTGTCATCGGCGCTGTCCAGTTCGCGTTCAATCAGGACGCCATCACGCCGGAAGCGGCGAAGGTGCTCGACCAGATTGCCGCGTCGCTGCTTGAGCAGGTCAACATGACCCGCACGATCGATGTCACGGGTAACACCGACGCCATCGGCAGCGAGTCGTACAACACCACGCTCGGCCAGCAGCGCGCTGACCAGGTGCGTGACTACCTCGTGTCAAAGGGTGTTGCTGCGTCGCGTATCGCCGCCAAGACGGCCGGTGAAGGCACGCCGCTCGCTCCGAACAACACGGACAACGGTCGCGCCACCAACCGTCGCGTGCTCATCATGCTCTCCAACTGATCTTCTCGCGGCGTGATTTCACGCCGCGCGTTAGATTCATCATGCGGCGCCGTTCCCTCGGGAGCGGCGCCGCATGCATTTTATAGGTCCATGACAAACGTTCGTAACGCCGATCACGCGCCGCCGTCCACCGCGACGCCCCAAACGCCCGATACCGCGACGCACGCGGAGGCGCCGCAAACGGTATCGCACTGGTTGCAGTACATCGCGTTCCGATCGTTTGTCGCCGTGCTACGACTGCTCGGTTGGCGAGCGGCCAGTTTCTTTGGCGCCATGTTGGGACGATTTGGCTATTGGCCGGTCGGCATCCGGCGAAAGCTCGTGCATCGGCATATCGCCGCTGCGCTTCCTGAACGCTCAGAGCGGGAGCGGCGCCGGATTGCGATCAAGGCATACGAAAGCCTGGGACGCACAACCATGGAAACCGCAGTCCTGCCCGGTGCATCGCGCGAACGCATCTTGTCGCTGGTGACACAGGTCGAAGGCTGGGACTTGTTCGAAAGCGCGCTCGCGCAGGGACGCGGTGTCATCCTCGTGACCGGTCATCTTGGCAATTGGGAGCTCGGTGGCGCGTACTTCGCGGCGCGCGGTGTTCCCGTGGCGGCGATCACGCGCGCCATTCAGAACCCGCTCTTCGATCGCTACGTGCGCGGCACACGCGCATCGCTCGGCGTGGAAGTGATTCACGATGCCAAAGCCGTTCGGCGTGTTCCTCGCGCGCTGTCCGAAGGCAAGATGGTCGCATTTCTCTGCGATCAGGATGGGCTGGGTTTGGCGTCAACGTTTGTTCCGTTTTTTGGCCGACCGGCGCGCACGCCGCGAGGTCCCGGCGTATTTGCGTTGCGCCTCGGCACGCCGGTGATCTACGCCGCGTGCGTGCGACTGCCCGACGGTCATTATCGCATCGCGTTTGAAACAGTACCAGTCGTCGACACCGGCGATCGCGAGCACGATGTGGACACGATTGTGGCCGCGTTTACCATGCAACTTGAGCGCGACGTGCGACGGCACGCTGAACAGTACTTCTGGCATCATCGGCGCTGGAAGCGGCAGCCGCCCAATACTCCTGCACACCTGCGAGAGCCGTAAGCATGGCGTCATCAAGTCGCAGCGTTCGCGGACGCATTGGACGTTGGATACGACGCATTTTTGTGGTGGCCGCAATCGGCCTCTTGCTCCCCCTGCCCGCGTGCCTGCTGTTGTTGGTGGTGCAACCACCCACCACGGCCATGATGCTCACGCGCACGTGGCAGCGCTGGCGCGCCGACGAATCACCCGCATATCCCAAACGCACCGTGGTCGCGCGCGACGAGGTCGCACCGTCGCTGTACCGCGCGGTGCTCGCCGCCGAAGACGACCGCTTTTATCTGCACGACGGCTTTGATTTCACCGAGATTGAAAAGGCCATCGAGATTCGTCGCACAGGTCGACCGATGCGCGGCGCCTCCACCATCTCGCAGCAGGTGGTCAAGAATATCTTCTTGTGGGAAGGACGCTCGTGGATTCGCAAAGGGCTGGAAGCGTACTTCACGCTCTGGCTCGAAGTGATTGTGCCCAAGGATCGCATTCTTGATCTGTACGTGAATCTCGCGGAGTGGGGCAACGGCATCTTCGGCATTGAAGCCGCCGCGAAACACCACTTTGGCAAATCGGCCAAACAACTCACCCGCAACGAATCGGCGAGACTCGCGGCGGTGCTCCCGGCACCGCGACGCTGGTCACCCAAGGGAAGCGTGGCGAGCTCGCGCGCGCCGGCGATTCAGGTGCGCATGCAGTACGCCGCCCCAAGACCAGAAACCGCGAATAAATCGCGCCCGGCCAGGAAATAAGCACGGGCGTTACGCAGTTGGTGGGCTCTTTTCCCGCGCCACGGGTGTTACTTGCAGTATGACGTTACCTCATCTGTTTCCTGTGTCGCGCCGAAATGCGAGCGCCTTGATTGTGGGTCTCTGCCTTGCGCTCACGGCGTGCGGTGGCGCAGATCGCGCGACGCCGTCCGCTGCCAGTGCGGCAACGGACTCCACACCGCTGCGCTTTGCGTCGATTACCGCAGGACGGCAGTTCACGTGCGCGCTTGATGCGCAGGGCGACGCGTGGTGTTGGGGATCGAATCGCTATGGGCAACTCGGACTCGGCGACACGCTTGATCGGTTTGTGCCAACGAGGCTCCAGCAGTCGGTGCCATTCGCGCAACTCGTGGCCGGCGAGTCGCACGTGTGCGCTGTGGATTCGTTGGCGGCTGTGCACTGCTGGGGAGACAATCAGGAGTTCGCGCTCGGCGATACCACAGTACGCGTGCAGGCACGACCAGGTACCGCGCAGGTGCGGTCGGTGAAAGTGGTGGCGCTCGGCGCACATTTTTCTTGCGTGATTGACACGCGAAGCAGCACCGCGTGCTGGGGCGCGGATCGTCATGGTGAGCGTGGTGACGGCAATGGACCGTCGCCGTCGTCCGCAACCGCCACACCAGTGAACAGCAGTGAGCCGTTTGTATCACTCGCCGCGGGACGCATGCACATGTGTGCGTTAACGGCTGCGGGTGCCGCCTGGTGCTGGGGTGACGGCGGTGCGCTTGGCGACGGAAGCCTGGCCGATCGCGATGCGCCCGTGTCAGTGAGCGGCAGTACAAAGTTCACGCAGCTCACGGCGGGCGAGAGTGTTACCTGCGGCATTGCCGCCGATTCGCTCGGCTGGTGCTGGGGCATCGCGTTTGAAGGGCAGCTTGGACAAGGCTCACCTCCGCGACCGAACTCGTTCGTGCCAACGCCAATCGTCGGCAACATTCGGTTTCAGCAACTGTCTGCTGGTCGACAGCGTGTGTGCGGCCTCGACTCAGCGGGTAGCGCATGGTGCTGGGGATCGAACTACAACGGTGGACTTGGCAACGGCAGCGGTGTATCCGAAGCGGCGCCTGTGCGCGTGAGCGGGTCGCACACGTTTGTCACCATTGCATCGGGTGACTATCACACCTGCGCGATTGACACCGAGGGCGTGGCGTGGTGTTGGGGAGAGAATACCGACGCGCGCGGTGGTGGTGCGCTCGGCGATGGTACGGTGCGGAGCCGGGCCGAACCCACGCGCGTGGCGGGCCAATAGCCAAGCGGATCGCGGCGCCGTTGCATCGCATTGCCCGTGCAACCGGCGCGGGCTGATGTTACGTGCCGATTACCAGTCCGCCGTCTACAGGCAGCACCGCGCCGTTAATGAACGCGGCCGCATTCGACACGAGAAAACAGTACGCCGCAGCCACGTCGTCAGGCGTGCCGAGTCGCGCCATTGGTGTATGTGCGGCCATCTGCTCGAGCACGGCGGCCGGCATTGAGGCCGTCATGTCGGTGGCGATGAAACCCGGCGCGATCGCATTCACGCGAATGTTGCGCTTGCCGAGTTCGCGCGCCCACACCTGCGTCAGCCCCACCACGCCGGCTTTCGCAGCCACGTAGTTGCTCTGCCCGAAGTTGCCGGTGCGTGCAACGACTGATGTGGCATTCACAATCGATCCGCCGCCTCGTGCGATCAGAAACGGCACCACCACCTGCGCGCAGTTGAACACGCCCTTCAGGTTCACGTCAATCACGGCATCAAAATCTGCTTCGGACATACCGCCCGTCACCGCGCCGTCTTTTACGCGCACCAGCTGCGAGTCGCGAATGATGCCGGCGTTGTTGATCAGAATATCAATGCCGCCAAAGGCGGACACCGTCGCATCGGCCGCGGCGCGCACACTCTCGCGATCTGTCACGTCCGTGGCGAACACATCAACTACACATCCTTCGGCGCGCAGTCCACGAACCGTTTCGTGAGCGGGTTCAACATTCCGGTCCCAGATTGCCACCGACGCACCGCTGCGCGCCAGCCGCACCACCGTGGCCAGACCAATACCGTTGGCGCCGCCCGTGACCACGGCCACGCGTGAGTTCAGGTTGATGTGCATGGGCCGCAAGCTACGCGGTGAGTGCAGCCGGCACCACAGGCGAGCCCGACCATGTGGCCGCCTCTCTCTTGCGCATGCTTCCGGAGGTGTACATCCCAAGCGTATCGTTCCGCGATGCAATCACATTGGCGTTCCGGCTTCGGGCTGGTCTACGTAGTCACCGCGCTGCTGCTGGCCGGATGCGCGCGCCCGGTCGACATCAACGCACCGCCGCCGGGAGCCACGGGGCAGTTTCTGCCCCCGTCATTGGCACCCGTTGAACCGTCCATCATTGACGCGCCAATCAGCATCAATCTTGAACCTACGCTCAACGCGCTGGAGGCGGCCGTTCCACGTCGCTTCGGCAACCTCGACCGCCGTATCCAGCATCCATCAAACGGTCGGCAGAAGTTCGCTTACGAAGCCGCGCGCGATCCGTTTGATGTGACGCTCGACAACGGCCTGCTTACGCTCGGCACCACAGTGAGTTACGCGGGCAAGGGATGGTACAACCCGCCGCTCCTGCCGGAGGTTGGTGCATCGTGCGGCGTGGACAACGCGCGTCCGCGACTCCGTGCACGTTTGCAGAGTGAACTCGGCATTTCTCCGGAGTGGCGCGTGCGAGCCAAAACGCGCATCGCGTCGTTGCGTCCGCTCACGGATACCGATCGTGACGCGTGCCGAGTCACCGCGTTCAGCATTGACGTGACCGATCGTGTCTCCGGCGCCGTGCAGAATATTCTGCGACGCGAACTGCCGAAAATTGATCGTCGGCTTGCCGGCTGGAACGTTCGTGACCGGCTCGAGAAGTGGTACAACGAAATGAATCGCCCATTCAAAGTAGCCGACAGTTTGTGGCTGCTGCTGCGTCCGGGCGAAGTGCGACTCGGCAGCATCAATGTAAAAGACTCAGCGCTCGTGTTTGACGTGCGTCTCTTTGCCCAGCCGATCATTGTGTCTGGCGAAGAACCGGCGCGCACCACAACACCACTGCCACCACTCTTGCCGCCGCGCTCCGACGTTGGTGACAGTGCTCGTGTGTTGCTGGAAGCGAGCGTGCAGTACGATGTTGCGTCCGCGCTGTTGCGTGAGCGTTTGGTTGGCAAATCATTCACACGTTGGCGTCGCCGGGTTCGTGTAGTCGACGTGCGTCTTGTGCCTGTTGGTGATGGACGTGTGGCACTGGGTGTAAAGTTTGACGGTGCCGTGCGCGGCGAAGGCTGGTTGGTTGGCACACCACAACTTGATATCGCACGCGAAGAACTCACCGTACCTGATCTCAACTTCGACGTGGCCACCAGCAACGCACTGGTGCAAGGACTCGCGTTTCTGACAGAAGAAGCGGCGGTGCTGCAGTTGCGCGAAGCGGCGGTGCTTCCGCTGGCGGACCGGCTGGCCACGTTGCGTGCCAAAGTGGAAGGGGCAATTAACCGGCAGCTGACGGACGGTGTGCAACTCTCGGCGACGCTCACGGCCGGTCGTTTGATCGACGTGGTCGCCATGCCATCGGCGTTGATCGTGCGCGCGGAGGCTGCGGGTTCGTTGGCGCTGAGTGTGGATCGCGAAATGCGTTTTGGCGGAAAGCCCAAGACGAAATGAACGGCGAGCGCAGCGTTCGCGGAAAAGTCGTGCTGATCACCGGTCCTGCACGAGGCATTGGTGCAGCAACCGCACGCGCACTGGCGCAGCGCGGTGCAACACTGTCACTGGTTGGGATGGAGCCGGCGCTGCTCAAGGCACTTGCGGCCGAGCTTGGGCCGTCGCACGTGTGGTTTGAATGTGACGTCACCGATCAGACAGCGCTCGATCGTGCGGTCGAAGGCACGGTGCATGCACTCGGCCGCATCGATGTGGTCGTGGCGAATGCGGGCATCGCCAGCAATGGCACCGTGCGGGTGGCGGATGTCGAAGCACTGGTGCGCGTACTCAACGTGAATCTGGTGGGCGTGTTGCGCACCGCGAAAGCGGCACTGCCTCAGCTACTTGAAACGCGCGGCTATCTGTTGCTCGTGGCGAGCGCGGCGGCGTTTAGCGCCATGCCCGGTCTTTCCGCGTACGCGGCATCCAAAGCCGGCGTGGAGCAACTCGCGAATGTGATGCGCCTTGAGCTGCTACCACACGGCGTTGCTGTTGGCACGGCGTATATGACCTGGATCAACACGGATCTTGTGCGCGATGTGCAGACGGACGTTTCGGCGTTCAATCGCACGCTGGCCAAGCTGCCGGGTCCATTTGGTCGTGTCACATCGCTGGAGCAGTGCACCACCGCATTTGTGCGCGCAATTGAATCGCGCGCACGCACCGTGTTTGTGCCGGGTTCCTTGGCACGACTCTCAGCGATTCGCCAACTGCTCAGCAGCGCGTTTGCACAGCGGTTCACCAAAACCGCGATGATTCCGCTTGTACTCGAGACGGAACGTGACATGGCGCAACTTGGCCGGAGCTTTGGTGAAAAAAGCGTGGGGATGGGCGGCACGCAGGCAACGGAGTGAACTTAAGGCGGCACGGGTCACGCATGTCCGACGCGGGGCGTGGATTTCGTACGTCAGAGCGATCGACCTCACGTCCCTTTTCTCTGACCATACCATGCGTCCAACACACTGCCTCTCGCTCGCGCTCTCCAGCGCATTGCTCGCTGCCACGCTCGCCGCCCGCCCCGTCGCTGCCCAGCCCTTCGGCGATCTGGTCAACGACGACGGGCTGACCATCCTCCAATCCGACGGTGCCGCGCGCATCGCCGGTCGGTTCGTCTCCACCTCGCGCGACGACGCCCTGATGGCCGGCCTGGCAGTCACCGCCTACTGGACTGGCGGCGCCTCGTCCACCTCGTACTGGGGCTCGACCGGCGCCGGCAGTTGGGGCATCGCGGATCCGTTCCTCACCCTCAGCCTCGAACCCAAGACCAACTACTGGCTGCTGACGAACACAGCGCCCACAGCGCTGCAGCGAGTCGTGTTCGCGGGGAGCACAGGCAACATCGTCTTCGATCGCACCTTCGGCTGGAATCAGGGCACCACGGGCTCGGGCCTTGGGCGCGACTTCGACTTCCGGCGGTGGACCGGGATGTTGGCCGGCAACACGACCGTGCTGTACACGAACGTCGTCCGCCGCCCCGGGCAGGAGGCCGTCGGCGACATCTTCGAGACGATGGACGTCACCTTCGGCGCGGCCGGGGTCGCGCCGGGCGTGGAGCTCGTGTTCGACCCGGACTGGGATCACGTGGCGACCTTCACGTCGGGGAAGAAAACCAGGAGCGCACCGGCGAGCGCGTTCGCGGCCACCGTCCCGGAGCCCGGCTCCTGGGCGCTGCTCGCCACCGGCCTGGCGGCACTCGGCGGCGTCGCGCGTCGGCGTTGGGTCGGCTAACGCATCGGGTGCGTTGCGAAAACGGCCGCCTTCCCGAAGGAGGCGGCCGTCATGCAACTCACTGCCATAACCGCAATTCATGGTGTCCGGCAATTGGATGGCGAACATCGCCGTATCCTCTACGCTCCTTGTGAGCAGGAGGGTCGAATCGGCCCATGCCACTGGACTTCCGTCATCGCCGAGTGACATCCCTCCGACCGCTGTGCCGCCAGGAATGCTGTGCTGCCGAACTCCATCCAGTCGAATCGGAGGTGGGGCGTGCGGCCGCTCGACACACCCGACTAGAAGCGCACTTCCGGCGGCAATGACCGTGATGCGGCGAACCAATCGCACCACTGTCAGCTGAACGGTAGTGCGTACGCAACGATGACGTCGAGGCCGTCCGCGTCTTGGACAGTGCCCCAGAGCCGTCCACCACCCATACCCATCGGGCGGAACGCACGCTCCGTGGTGAAAACGGGACGCATGGCACCCGCTCGATTGAGCACCTGCCATACGACCAATGTCTCGTTGCTACTCGGCGTTTGCACCAGCAAGTCGCCACTGGGAAGGCGCGCTGCTCCAAGCAGTACGGGAAACGTGGAGGGCATTGGGAATGCCACAGGCATGAGCGAACGTGCTACGTCGGCGGAACGCGCGACCTTCGTGAGACGCTGCAGGATCTCTCCCTGGAGGCGGGCCGCAAGCGCCGCAGGCACGCGGACTACAGGCAGCGAGAACTGTCGCGAAGCCCCGCGAGCGCCGTCATACGCAAAGTCCTGCTGCGTGACTCGACCATTGGGTGCAGCATCAAACGACGAGATGGTGCGGTTATCGACCATCACCACGCCGCCGCCGCCGAAGAAGCCCTGATACTCTGCATTGACGTACATGCCACTCGGCGGGACTCGTGTGGCTCCGTTCGGGGCGCGGACTGACGTGATCTCGCGCAACGAACCATCACGACGGAACACCTTGACTGGCATGCGCTCAGACGACGGGGCACCCGGGGTCGTCGCGAAGAGGAGTACCACGTCCCCGCTCTCACTCATCCCCGCGACCGTCGGCGGCGACAGTCCTTCAATCGGAGGCACTTCGAGGACAGTGGTCCGATGTACGACTCCCGTGAGCGAGAAGAACGTCACGCGGCGCAGCATATAGTCGTGCGCCCAGAGTGTATCACCCTTCATCCCCAGTGCACCGATGCTCCGGAATTCCCCCGGACCAGCGCCTTTTCGGCCGATGCGCCGCAACAGCTTCCCTTTAGCATCAAGGACCAGAATCACGTGATCCTGCGGTTGCGTGACGTACAACAAGCCGGAGTGGACAAGGATTTGACCAATAGCCGTCCACTCCGGCACGCCACTCCCGGGGGTCCACTGCACGAGTGGTTGCGCCGCTGGAACCGAAGGTTGCGTCTGGCCAAACGCGACCGCAGGCCACAGCAAAGCGCAGCCGCAGGCACGAGCAAACCGATGCAGAGCGCGGCGAAGTCGGGGGCTTGGCGCTGAGGCATCCCTTGTTGCTGACCGCAGTCGTAGTTGCAAGGGGCAGTGCCTACAACGTGAGACGTGCCGTGGCTTCACGGATTCGCGTGACCGCAGGCTCCGTGTAGAACCGCGACACCACTGTCCGATCACATTCTCGCGCGGCTACACAAATAAGCGCGAGAAGACGCTCGCCAAAGATCATGGGGTTTCCCTCAGCCTCGGCAAGTGATTGCTCCATCAGCCGATAGGATATCTCCTTTTCGTCCACCATCACGTCGGCGCCTAATAAGGTGTCGCTCGCCTGCCCATCGCGTGGTTTTGCAGGTTCGATTTGCTGAGACATCTTCCGCATGGGTTGCGCCGGTGTCAAGAGCTCCACGGTGCCCCGGCTGCAAGCACTATGAACTTGTCTCGTCCAACATGGCGATAGTGTGCAAGATTGCGTCCTTCAATACACAACGGGCGACCGTCTGGCCGCCCGTTACGTAGCAAGTCCTTGATTTCCTTACACTTCTGTCAGAGCGGGCGACCGGGCTCGAACCGGCGACGTCCAGCTTGGGAAGCTGGCATTCTACCAACTTATTTCCGCCCGCTGACTACCCCTGCAGCGTTCACGACCGCGCACTTTTCGCACGCTGAATGGTCGCGCGCTGCGCCTTTCGCGCAGCCCACGCCTCACCATGCGCACCGCTACCCGCCAATCACCATGAACGCCACCGTCCACGTGGGCGGCGCGTTGATCAACACCGCATACCAGCGCCCTTCGTCGAACACGAGTGCGCACACCGTGGGATCCTCACCACCAATGCCATCACTGATCGGCTGCCAGATGCCTTCACTTGGCGCGTCGCTGATAAAGCAGTTGAGCAGCGGCGGTTGCGCGGGATTGGTGCCGAACGCCAGCGGCAACGCCTGCTCGGCGTATCCGTCGGCCGCGATCGTCACGAAGTACGTGCTGCGCGTTGTGCCGGTGCCTGGCGGGCCCTGTGGTCCCACAGGTCCCTGTGGACCAGCAGGCCCTGGCGCGCCTTGCGGACCCGTTGGCCCCGTCTCGCCCGTGCAGGCAGTGGCCAGCACCATTCCAAGCATCAGCACTGCTGCCCGTGACATCAATCGACGCATGTACGCCTCTCAGTAGATTGGCGCGACCGGCGCCGGATGAATGTGAACGGCCTGCCAGGCCGTCTCGCGTATGACAAACTTTCCAACAGTACACCGCAAAACAAAAACGGCACCCGCAAAGGATGCCGTTCTGGAGACCGCTATGATTTCACGAAGAGCCACAGATCGGGATTGAACCGATGACCGCCCGATTACGAATCGGGTGCTCTACCACTGAGCTACTGTGGCGAGGATCGGGCGAACCCGATCACCAACAAGGTGCTGCCTAAGGTGCGAACACAGGTACAGTGCGAAGAATCTCGCCACAACAAAACACGATGGTATGCCCTGGCGCGGACTCGAACCGCGAAGCCTTTCGGCACCACCCCCTCAAGATGGCGTGTCTACCAATTTCACCACCAGGGCAATCACCTGCAGACTCTAACCTACGGGAGCGACGGGGCTCGAACCCGCGACCTCTCGAGTGACAGTCGAGTGCTCTAACCAAACTGAGCTACGCCCCCAACATTTCCTGCACCTGCACCTGCACCAGTAGCCTCAACGGGAATCGAACCCGTCTCTCCACCTTGAAAGGGTAGCGTCCTAACCGATAGACGATGAGGCCAATCGCGGCGGTGTCGCCAATCTGTCCGACCCACCTTCCTGCATAGCCTTCTAGCATAGCGGTAACGGGATTCGAACCCGTGTTCCAGCCTTGAGAGGGCCGTGTCCTAGTCCCCTAGACGATACCGCCAAACAGCACCCGCAAAACTGCCAAGCCTACCAATATACACCGGTACAGGCCCGGAGGGAATCGAACCCCCAACCGCCGGTTTTGGAGACCGGTGCTCTACCAATTGAGCTACGGACCTAGACGCGACACACAGGCCGCGAACTGCCAGGGTGACCGACGGGAATTGAACCCGCAACCCCCGGAACCACAATCCGGTGCTCTAACCGATTGAGCTACGGCCACCATGCTCGCTTGCGCGAGGTCCTCACCGTTTCACGCCTCAGCACTTTCGCTGCACGTGCACCAGAGCCCAAAAGTGTAACATCCCGGTGCGTCTGATTCAAGGCGTGTAACGCATGACGTTTACACGCCGCTCTGCGATACACCGGCTCTCCACAACCGATGCGTCAGTCCTTGGCGCGATCGAGATACTCACCCGTGGCCGGATTCACACGCACGCGTGTGCCCTCGGCCACGAACTCTGGCACGTTCACCGTGACGCCGTTCTCAAGCTTCGCCGGCTTCGACGACGCCGTTTTCGTGGCGCCACGCACCACCGGCGCGGTCTCGACAATCGTCAGCGTCAGCGAGTTCGGCAGCTGAATACCGATCGGCTTGCCGTCGTAGTATTCCGCCAGAATCTTCATGCCCGGCTGCATCCACGGCGCCGAATCACCGAGCGCTTCTTCATCGAGTTCGAACTGATCGTAGTCGGCCGAGTTCATGAAATGATACGAGTCGCCGCCCTGGTACAGGAACTCAAGCTCGCGCGTTTCCATGGACGCCTTTTCGATCGTGTCCGCGGCGCGGAAGCGATGATCGAACGAGCTGCCTGTGCGCAGGTTCTTGAGCTTGGCCTGCACCATTGCGCGCAGGTTGCCGGGCGTGTGATGCCGGAACTCGATAATGCGACACGGGTCGCCCTCGAACACGAGCACCATGCCGCGGCGAATCTGGGTTGCCGTAAGCGCCATAATAACCGTCAGTTACGAATGAAAAATCGGGGTAGAAACCAGTAGCCCTGAAGATTACCGGAGCTGCGCCGTGGGGGCAACCTCAATGAGCGGTCTCAGCACCTTCCACATATTGTCCGCCACGCGCAGCGAGCCACGCTCGTTCGGGTGAATGCCGTCTCCCTGATTCAGCTGCGGGTCGCCCGCCACGCCGTCGAGCAGAAACGGCAATAGCGGAATGCCCGTGGCCGCGGCCGCCTCCACATAGGCGTTGTGAAACCGCTGCGTATAGTCCGCGCCGAGGTTTGGCGGCGCCTCCATTTGTACCAGCGCGATGCTCGCCGCCGGCTGTTTCTCACGCACGCGACCAATCAGCGCCACGAGCGTGGCGTGCGTGGTGTCCGGATCCACACCGCGCAGCCCGTCGTTGGCCCCCACTTCGAGCACCACCACATCGGCCGGCTCCGTCAACACCCAATCCGCGCGACGCAGCGCCCCGGCCGACGTTTCACCGCTCAAGCCGGCCGCCGCGATGCGCACGCGGACACCTGCACTGTCCGCCAGGCGTTGCACCAGCGCAGGCCACGCACTGTCGGGATCAAGTCCCAGGCCCGCCGTCAAACTCGTTCCCAGAATCACCACGCGGGGTCCCGCCGTACGATCAGTGTTCGCGGAAGCATTTGCCTCAGCGGTTGCCGCAACCGGTGCCCCCTCAGTTGATTCCGCTGCATCTCGTGGCGCACTCCCGCCGCACGCCGTCAGTGCCCACAGCAGCACCGCAGGCCCAATCCATTTCGTTCGCTTCTTTGACTCCAGACGCATGCTCGTAGCTCGCGGATTATCCAAGGATTATTCAAGCGGTGACAAACCGCTCACCGTGCTGCACGAAGTCTCCTTCGAGATTCCGCGCGGCGCCTACGTATCAATCGTGGGACCTTCGGGTAGCGGCAAGACAACACTGCTCGGCCTGCTCGCCGGACTCGATACCCCATCACGGGGTACCGTGTTGCTTGATGGTGCCGATATGGGCGCGTTAGGGGAAGATGCACGCGCCGCACTGCGCGGCGAAAAGGTGGGCTTTGTCTTTCAGAGCTTCCAGCTGATCCCAACGCTCACCGCACTGGAAAATGTGCAGGTGCCGCTCGAATTGCGCGGTGAGGTGAGCACCTCCGAAGCCGCTGCACGAGCGCGCACACTGCTTGACCGTGTGGGACTGCACGGCCGCAGCCATCACTTCCCCACGCAGCTGTCCGGTGGTGAGCAGCAGCGCGTCGCACTCGCCCGGGCATTCGTCAACGCGCCGGCCATTCTCTTCGCCGACGAACCCACCGGCAATCTTGACGGCACCACCGGCTCAAAAATCGTCGAGCTCATTGAAGAACTCAATCGCGAACGCGGCACCACCGTGGTGCTTGTGACACACGACGCATCGCTCGCAGAACGGACGCAGCGCACGATTCGCCTGGCCGACGGACATGTGGTGCAGGACATCACACGCGCCACGGTCGCGGCATGAGTACAGGAAGCGCACCACAAGGGCTTCGACTCACCACGCTCCTGCGGCTCGCCTGGCGCGAGAGTCGCACCGCAAGGCGCCGACTGGCGCTCTACATGTCGTCGATTGCACTCGGTGTGGCCGCGCTCGTGGCGATCGATTCATTCGCGGGCAACGTTACACGTTCCATTCGCGAACAATCCCGCGCGTTGCTCGGCGGCGATCTGCAGCTGTCATCGCGCGCGTCGCTGCCGCCGGTGGCGGATACCGTGCTCGACTCACTGGTGAACGCCGGCACACGCAACGCCAGTGTGACGTCGTTCGCATCGATGGCGCTCGCCTCCAGCGGCAACACGCGACTCGTGCAAGTGCGCGCCGTGAGTGATGGGTATCCATTCTACGGCACCATTGAAACGCAGCCCGCCAATCTTTGGGCCACCGCACACGGCGATCGGCCCGTGGTGTTTGTGGATCCGGCGCTGCTCGTGTCGCTCGACGCGCAGGTGGGCGATTCCATGCGCCTCGGGCAGCAGATGTTTGTCATTGCCGCTGCACTTGGCAATGTGCCAGGTGACGCCGGTATCACGTCGGTAATCGGACCACGTGTGTTCGTGTCGGCGCGCTGGCTTGAAGCAATGGGACTGCTGCAAGTGGGTAGCCGCGCCGAATATGAAGTCGTGCTGCGATTGCCCGACGGCGCCAACGGCACACGCGCTGGCAATGATCTTGCGCGTGCACTTCGACGCCGCATTGATCCGCGCAATGCTGATCGTGTGGCCGAAGAATCGTCGCAGGAGCGCGCCGCCGGCGCACTCGGCGGTGGCGAACGCCTTGATGATTCCGTCGGCGTTGATACGGCCACCGGTTTACCGGCCGCGGTTCCGGCGCGCGTACGTGTGCGAACCGTTGCCGACACCGAAGAAGATTTTACTGAAGCCGTCGCGCGACTGGCCGATTTTCTCTCCGTGATCGGACTGATCGCGCTGCTACTCGGCGGCATTGGTGTGGCCAGCGGCATTCACGCGTTCGTGGTATCCAAGATTGACACGGTGGCCGTGCTGCGATGTCTCGGCGCGAGCAGTAAACAGGTGCTCACGCTCTACGTGCTGCAAGCGTTCGTCATGGGACTGGCCGGTGCAGCCGCTGGTACCGCGCTTGGCATCGCCATTCAGTTTGCACTGCCTGGCGCCGTCAGTGAGTTCCTGCCGCTCGATGTTGCACCAACGCTGGAGTGGCGTGCGATCGCACTCGGACTGGCCATTGGAATCTGGGTGGCACTGGTGTTCGCACTGCGTCCGTTGCTCGCACTGCGACGTGTTTCGCCATTGCAGGCGCTGCGCCGCGCAACAGACGAAAACGCCCTGCCTCGCGAGTGGAAGGATCCGGCGCGCCTCACGGTGGATATTCTGTTAGTAGCGAGCATTGTTGGCATCGCCATTGCGCGCACCGGCGCCGTGACCGAAGGACTCTTCGTGTCGCTCGGCATTACACTCGCGGTGCTCGTACTCTGGGCTGCGGCAACGGTCCTCATTCGTGTCGCGCGCAAGAGTGTGCGTCCGAGCTGGCCGTTCGCGCTGCGACAGGGCATCGCGAATCTGTATCGCCCCGCGAATCAGACGCGCGCCGTGACACTCGCCCTCGGGTTCGGTGCGTTCCTGCTGTCGACCGTGTACCTCGTGCAGAGTAACCTGCTGCGTCGCTTTGAAATCGCCGACTCAGCGGCGGCCGGTAATCTACTTTTCTTTGATGTGCAGGATGATCAGATCAACGCGCTCGACACGCTGATTACCGCTGGCGGAGCGCCGATTGTTGAGCGCACACCGATTGTGACCATGCGACTGGCCGGCTTGAACTCGCAAAGCGCACAATCATTGCTCCGTGACACCACCGTGGATCGCGCGAACTGGACGCTGCGCCGAGAATATCGCTCGTCCTATCGCGACTCACTGTCCCCGTCTGAGAAGCTGCTCAAGGGAACGTGGACGGCGGATCCAGTGGAGCGCGAACGACGTCGCGGCGCAGATGGTCCTTACGAAGTCTCCCTGGAACAGGGGTTGGCGGACGACCTGCAAGCCGGCATTGGCGACACCCTCGTGTGGGACGTACAAGGTGTGCGCGTGCGTAGCGTGGTCACCAGCATTCGCGAAGTGAACTGGGCACGCTTCGAGACCAACTTCTTTGCAGTGTTCGCGCCAGAAGCGCTGCGCGCCGCTCCCCAGCAGTTCGTGGTGATTGCCGACGTCGCCGATCAAACCACATTGGCGCGCATTCAGCGCGATGCCGTGCGTCGCTTTCCCAATGTGTTGAGTCTCGATTTGTCCGTCATTCGCAACACGATCGGCAGCATCGTGGATCGCGTGACGGTTGCGATTCGATTCCTTGGTGTGTTCTGTCTGGCGATCGGCGTGCCGGTGCTCTTCAGCGCGGTTGCAGCAACGCGTCGCGCGCGACTTCGTGAAGGTGTCCTATTGCGCACGCTCGGCGCGTCACGTGCACTGGTTCAGCGCGTGTTGTTTACCGAGTACGCGGCCCTTGGCGTACTCGGCGCATTCACCGGCATGCTGCTCGCCTTTGGTGGTGCGTGGGCACTGATGCGTTGGGTGTTTGACGGCACGTTCGTGCCGGCCTGGGGCGCGGCCGCCGCGATCATTGGTGCGATGGTCACACTCACCGTGGGCATCGGTTTGCTCACCAGCCGAGATGTGCACCGCGAAACACCAATGGCGGTGCTGCGCGACGCCTGATGTTCGCGTAGACAGCGACTCGCGCGGCGAACGTCGAATGCCGCGCGAAAACCTCGCTCAGTCGCGTAGCGCTATCGCCGACGCGTAATCACACCGTGTTTCGCCGGACCGCTCGTGGTTAACCACACGCGCGATCCGGTGTACGGCTGCAAATCAAACGGGACGCGCGCCAGCGGCAATCGTCCGCCGCCGGTCAACTGCAAGGACCACGCACCGTTGTCGTTCTGCAGTATGCCATCCGCAACCGGTGCGCCGTTGTAGCTGCGCACCGCAAAGGTGCTCACCACGAGATCGCGCGCGTTTGTCCGCACACCGCGCACCACGACTTCCATGCCTTCGAGTCGCGCCAACTCGGCGGTCGCCATACCGCTCAACGTCACGGGATTCGACGACATCGGTGTGCTCAGCGAGAGCGGCGCGCCACCGGCGACATCCGGTCCCATCACAATACCGCGCAGTGAGTCAGCGGTCGCGCGTCCTGCATTCGCCGCGTCGCGTTCGGCTTGACGCATTGCCGCAGCACGCGCGAGGGAATCTCCGCGCGCTGTTGCACGCATCGTCATCGCGTCGCCCGTACCGCGCGGTGCGGTTGGCGCCGCCAGCAGACTGGTATCCATGGCCACGGGCTCATTCAGCGCCGCCGAGCCAACGCGCGCGAGCGCCGACGGATCAAGCTCACCGGCCGCAACACGAGCCAGCGTATCGGCGATCGCCTGTTCCGCGAGAATCAGCCGGGCGATGGAGTCGCCGCGCTCAGCCGCCGCTGCGCGATCCTCCGGATTCTTGGGCAAACCAACGCCCTCTTCCCCGGACTCTCCACTGCACGCGCTACACAGCGCAATCAGCGCGCCAGCGAGGAGCGTGCGTTGCAACGTACGGAGATCGGCAGCGACTGACATACCACCATCATGCATGGAGTGCCGGTGCTCGCGCCAGTAGGGGCAGAATGGTCAGGACCGTTACGACGGGCGCACAATGCCGGGAGTGTGACGCTGGGTGACGCCAGACACACGCAGGCGTCATCCCGGTGCCATGATGAACCACGAAATTTCCCACGCGTCCGATCCGCTGCTCGCCCGCAACTGGGAACACGCGAATGAAGACGGTATCTCATTCGGCGCGCAAGCGTCGTGGGAGCACGCACACGCGCGTTTTCGTGAGGCGCTCGAGCTCGCACCGGGATACACGGAAGCGCCCTTGGTGCACGCGGTACTGCTTGGCAATCTCGCACAGTCGCAGTTCCGGCTTGGTGACACGGAGGCCGCGATTCAGTCGGCACGTCGAGCCCTCGCGGCTCGCATGCTTTCGTGCGACGATGAAGGCGACGCGCCCATGGCACGCATTCGTTCGGATCTGGCCGTGTATCTCGCGGCCAGCGGTGCCCACGAGGAGGCCGAGGCCACGCTGAGCGTCGCGCGGGCGTCACTGGAGTGGCGCTACGGCGACGAAGACATGCGCCTGATTACGGTGCTCGAGAATCAGGCGCGCATTGCCCTGGCCTCCGGACGTCCATCCGCTGCCGAACCGGCGCTGCTGCGTCTTCACGCGCTGCTCGTGGACGCTGGTGAAGATCCGACGCGTCTGGATCCGCTGTTCGCCATGGTGAGCGCGTCGCGAGTGCAATCGGAGCACACGGACTACGTCAACACAGAGTACGTCGAGACGAACAACGCTGACAGCACAGCCGATGTATTCCCGGCGATTCTCGACGACGACGCGTTCGATCTGATCGATGATGCGCCGCATGAGCCGATGCGATCACCGAGTGCCTACGCCATTCGCATGGAAGGACTGGTCGAGCCGGGGCTTCATTCCACGCCATCCGCACCGGCACGCACCAATCCGCTGGGATTCGAGGTGCAGTACGGCATCCCGCAGGAACTGTTGCTGGAAAGCAGCTCGCCGCTTGACGTCAGCGAGCGCGAACGCGACTGACGTCAGTTCTTGTGGCGGAAGGTGATGCGGCCGCGCGTGAGATCGTACGGCGACACTTCAACCGTCACACGGTCTCCGGCGAGCACACGAATACGATTGCGGCGCATATTGCCCGCGAGTGTCGTCAGCACTTCGTGTCCGCTCTGCACCGTGACGCGAAACGTCGCGTTGGGCAGCAATTCGGTGACTGTTCCTTCAAGTTCGATCGCGTCCTGCTTACTCATGAAATTCCTGGGTAGTCCTGAAACGTGCGGCCCGCCAATGGGCCCGGTGGGAGTGCACGACTCCCGGGCAACCTTGTAATCTACGCGGTATGAACCCCTCTACGCCATCGTCGCCGCTCCGCGTTCTCATTCTGGGTGCCGGATGGCTGGGTCGGCCGCTCGGCGAGTCCTGGGCAGCGCAAGGCGCCGTGGTCACCACCGTGCGTCGCCGCGATCACGCGCCGGTTGCTGGCGGCCACGCCGTCGCGTTTGATCTGGCCGCCGTAGCCGGCGCACACGAAGAGGCTGTGCGAGCCGCGTGGCCAGCCACCATCGTACCTCTCACGTTCGATGTGGTGGTGGCTGCCGTCGCGCCTGACCGCGCGCAGGGCGATGACCATACCAGCACATACCCTGCGGCTGCGAGCGCTTCGGTGGCCCTCGCCCGCGCGTCTGGGGCCCGCGTACTCGCCTGGGTCTCCAGCACGGGCGTCTACGGCTACACGGACGGCCGCGAGGTGTTTGAACACTCGCCGCGCACGGGCGAGGGTGCGGCGCACGACGCACTCTGTCAGGCCGAAGACACGGCGCTCGCCGCGCCGAGTGACGTGATGACCGTTGGCGTGTTTCGTGTGACCGGGCTGTACGGCCCCGGCCGCGATCCTGCCGCCCGGTACCGCGATGCGCAGTCACTCGCCGGACGGTCCGCGCAGTGGCTCAATCTCGCCTGGCGCGATGACGTCATCAGCGCCATCCAGTTCTGGACCCACGCCGCGCTGCGAAACGAACCGGTGCCGAACGTGCTCAACGTAGCGGATGGCACCCCGCTCACGGTGGCCGAAGCGGCGCGTCTGGTGGCACAAGCCGATGGACGCGCATTTGTCCCGCCAGCCGATTCGGACGTGGTGAGCCCGCCGGTGCGCTCCAACCAGCGCATTCGGATCGAGGCGCTGCGCGGCATGGGGTGGAGCCCGGACGTGCCACATCTGCGCCTCGGTCTGCGAAAGCTCGGCTACGAGCGGCTGGCCCCCGACGCGCAACCGTACGGCCCGCAAACGGCGGCTGTTCGTGACTATCTGCGCGCACTCGCGGCGCTCACACCGGACGCGCACGCGCGTGTCGTGCAAACGTGGCGAGAGCACAGCGCCTCCACGGCATTCGCACGTGCCGATCGTGCGCTTGGTGAAGCCATGGTACGTGCCAATCGCGAAGCCGAACGTGATGCGGCCGCCGGTCCGCTGCTGCAAATGATGCGCAGCGAGAACGCACTGGACACGGGTGACGCAAAGAACAACGCGTCGCCGGATCTGGATCCAATCGCCGAACCCGCGCTGGCGGGTTTGATGGCACTGGTGGTGCGCGACGTGCTACCCAGCGACGTGTTCGACGAACTGACGCGCGCGGTTGCGACCGAAGTGCCGGTCTCAGCTCACGGTGTCGGGGCGCGGCTCGGCGTCTAGATCGAAACGTGGAATCTGTGCGCGAAACGCTTCACCATCTTCACGCACAAACCGGTAGTTGCCTTCCATCCATCCGTGCGGTGCTTTGAGCACGCAAAAACTGCGGTACTCATGCACCTCACCGGGCAGCAAATGCGGCTGCTCGCCCACCACGCCTTCGCCTTCAACAACGCTGTCGCCGCCCACCGGATCGTGAATGCGCCAGTGACGCGTGCGCAGTTGCGCCGCCGCGGTGCCCACATTCTCAATGCGAATGTGGTACGCAAAGACATACTGCCCGAGCACCGGACTGGATTGTTCAGACAGAAAAGACGGACGCACCGTGATGCGTATGCCGCTTGTCTCTGCGTAAAAGAACTGTCGACGTGCCGTCATTGTGTGCGTTCCTCGCCAATCCGATTCACCGTTGAGACCACCACGTCGAGCGGATCTGTTGTTCCCGCAGCGGTCCATGTGGTCTGTACGCCCGGCATCACATCGGTTTGCCATCCGCGCGACGTACGCGTGCGCACCACCCAGAGCCACGGCCGCTCACCGGTCACCGTGGTCAGTTCAACAATCCGACGACCTCTCGTATCGCGGCCCAGCCACACGCGCGGGGACGGTGGCGGCGGCGCCTTCATCCATGGCGATGCCGGCACAAGTGCCGCGTGTCGGTAGGGGGCCAGCAGCAGCGTGTCATTCATGCCCGATTGATTCTTTACGAATGAGCGCATGGAAAAATGCACGTTGCCTGATGATCCCGGATTGCGCCGCGTTTCGGCGATTTGCTCCAGCAACTCTGATACGGAGAACGAGCCCGTTCCCGTGGCGCCGGCACGCGACGTGAAGTTGCCGGGCCACATGTGTCGCCGCTTGGTGTTTTCGGCGGTCCACCACTCCAGCAGCACCGGATATTTCTGCCCGTCTTTGTACGTCGGCCAATAGAGCTGCGGCGAGAAATAGTCGCCCCACCCTTCATTGAGCCACTTTCTCGCGTCGGCGTACAATTTCTCGTACGCGTCAAAGCCTCGCACACTTGGCGGTGAACCAGGACGCCAGATGCCAAACGGACTGATACCAAACTTCACCCATGGTTTTTCCGCGCGAATACCTTCGGCCAACTCGCGCACGAGCGTGTTCACATTTTCGCGGCGCCAATCGTCACGACTGAGTTTTCCCTTAGCGGCGCGATACTTGTTCCAGCTCGCGTCATCCGGAAATGGCAGATCGCCGCGCCCACGCGCGCGCGCAATCGGATACGGATAGAAGTAGTCATCAATGTGCACGCCGTCGATGTCGTATCGCTTCACCACGTCGAGCACGACACGCAGCGTGCGTCGACGCACGAGCGGCTCGCCAGGATCCATCCACAGAAAGCGGCCGTACGGTTTGACCAAGGTGGGGTTCGTACGCGAAATGTGGTTGCGCGCGACGGGACTCTTGGATGCATCATTGCGTGCGCGATACGGATTGAACCAGGCGTGCAGTTCAAGTCCACGCGCGTGTGATTCGCGCACCGCGAACTCAAGCGGATCCCACATCGGACTCGGCGCCTGCCCCTGCGTACCCGTCAGATACTCGGACCACGGCTCAATATCAGACTTGTACAACGCGTCCGCATGCGGGCGCACCTGAAACAACACGGCGTTGAGATTCAGCTCGGCCGCGCGGTCGAGAATTGTGAGCAGCTCCGCTTGCTGCTGCGCCACCGGCAAACCCGGCTTGCTCGGCCAGTCGATATTCGCCACGGTCGCAACCCACACACCACGAAACTCTCGCGGAATTGCGGGCGGTGTGGTGTCTTGTGCGCTTCCGATTGTCGATTCCGGCCCCGTCACCGCGCGCGCCGCCAACTCCGAACGCTCCATTACCGCAGCACCGGTGATCATCAGCGCAACGGCGGCCAATGATCCCATCAGGAGCTTCGTACGTGACGCGAACCCAGCGAAGCGCGCGCTCACGAAGTGGCGGTGATCACGCTCACCGCCGAGGCGAGCATGAGTTCGTCTTCCGCCTGCAACGCCGCAAGCACACGGCCGGCGCGTACGGCCGCCTCCGCCGTGCGTTCGGGCGATTCAATGAATGACACACGAAAGTAGCCTTCACCGCCAGCACCAAATCCGGAGCCTGGCATCACAATGACTCCCTGCTCTTCACGCAGGCGGTCGGCAAACCGTGCGCTGCTGATACCAGCCGGCAACGGGACCCAGAGATACATGGCGGCCTTCGGCGACGTGCAGCTGAATCCGGCGCTGCGAAACGCGTTCACGGCCGCGTCGCGACGTTCACGAAAGACGGCAACATTGTTTGGCACAAACGATTCGCGCACATTCAACGCCGCCGTCGCCGCCGACTGCACGGCGAGAAACGCGCCGGTATCGATAAAGTTCTTCACGCGCGCCAGCGCACCAGCGAGTTCGGGGCGAGCCACCGCCCAGCCGCAACGCCAACCGGTCATGTTGAACGTCTTGGAGATCGAGTGGAACTCGATCGCGATGTCGCGCGCACCGTCGATCTCAAAAATGCTCGGAGGCACGTATCCGTCGAACGCGAGTTCCGCGTACGCATTGTCGTACACCAGCAAGATGTCGCGTTCAATGCACGTGCGCACAACACGCTCGAGGTATTCACGCGGCGCGATTGCACCGGTCGGATTGTTCGGATAGTTAAGATAGACCACGCGTGTGCGCGCCAGCACGGCGTCTGGAATCGCGTCGAGGTCCACGAGAAAATCCTTCTCGGCTTCGAGACGCACCACGTACGGCTCCGCATCGGAAAGCAGCGTACCGCCTACGTACGCGCCGTACGCCGGATCAGGCACCACTGCCACATCGCCGCGCTGCAGAAAGGCCATCGCCACATGGGCGAGGCCTTCTTTGCTGCCGATCAGCGGCACCACTTCGGTGAGCGGATCACACGAAACGCCAAATCGCTCCTGCATGTAGCGCGAAATTGCCTCGCGGTACGGCACATAGCCCATGCCAAAGCCGTACCGCTGCATGGCCGGCACAGTTGCCGCCTGTTGCAACGCGGCAATCGCTTCAGCGGGCGCAGGAAGATCGGCATCGCCCGCGCCCAGGTCGATCACATCAACGCCTGCCGCAATGAGCGCCCGCTTGCGGGCCGGGATGTGCGCCAGCGGATACGCGGGCAGTGTGTTGTAACGATCGGCAAATCGTGGCATGGCGTGGCGACAGCGTTTCAGGACGTGGGCGGATTGAACTGCTCGTGCTGCGCATTCACCCAACTCTGATGATAGCGCGTGTCTTCAATGGACTGCGCGGCCTTTGCGACTTTCAGCGGACGGAACGAGTCCATCATGACCGCCAGTTCGTTGGTGTACTTCGCGCCAATTGACGCTTCGGTACGTCCGGGATGGGGGCCGTGCGGCAGTCCATCGGGGTGATGCGTGATCGATCCGTACTCGATGCCTTTCCGGCTCATGAACTCGCTCGACGCGTAGAACAACACCTCGTCAGAATCGACGTTGCTGTGGTTATACGGGGCCGGAATCGCCTGCGGATCAAAGTCGTACGGACGCGGGCAGAACGAACAGATCACGAATCCGTCGCCCTGAAACGTCTGATGCACTGGTGGCGGCTGATGAATGCGACCAACAATCGGCTCAAAATCGTGAATGCTGAAAATCCACGGATAGAAGTACCCGTCCCACCCGATCACGTCGAACGGATGGTGATCAAGGACGAGTTCGTTGATCGCGTTGTACTGCTTCACCATGATCGAGAACTCGCCCTTCTCGTCTTTGGGCTCCACGTACCGCGGGCGTTGAATATCCCGTTCACAATAGGGCGCGCCCTCGAGCAGCTGCCCCACCTTGTTCATGTATCGCGAAGGGAATCGCACGTGCCCTGCACTTTCCATGACCAGAAGCTTCGTAGCGCCCTTGGCCGGATCAATCCGCCAGCGATGCGTGATATTCCGGTGAATGACCACGTAGTCGCCGCTCTTGTAGGGCAGCTCGCCAAACACCGACTCCAGCACGCCCTCGCCTTCAGCCACGTACACCACTTCGTCGGCCTGCGAGTTGCGATAGAAGTGCGTGTCGAGCTGATCGGGCTCCACGTACAGCATGGCAATGTCCGCATTGAACAGCAGCGGAATGCGACTCAGCGTAGGAGAGCCACCCTTGTGTGCACGCGCCGTGAGAAAATGCCGATGCCGGAGCGATGTGTCTTCGTCGGCTTCGTACACCACATCGCTCACTTTGCGAGCGCGCAGCACCGTGGTGGGTGGATGCACGTGATACAGCAATGACGACGTACCGACGAACCCTTCGTGCCCCATCAACTCTTCAGCGTACAATCCGCCGTCGGGTTTGCGAAACACGATGTGACGCTTTCGCGGAATTTGCCCTGCAGTGTGATAAATCGGCATTAGAGATTCCCGCGCAGCGCCTGCTCGCGTTCGATGGATTCAAAGAGTGCCTTGAAGTTGCCCTTGCCAAACCCCTTCGCGCCCTTGCGCTGAATGATCTCGAAAAACAGCGTGGGGCGATCCTGTACCGGCCGGGTGAAAATCTGCAACAGATAGCCCTCGTCATCACGATCCACGAGAATGCCAAGCTGTGACAGCACGTCGACCGGTTCATCAATCGCGCCCACACGCTGCTGCAACTCTTCGTAGTACGTGGTGGGTGCGCGCAGGAACTCCACACCTCGCGCCTTCAGCGCCGATACCGTGGCAATGATGTCGTCGGTAGCGACGGCGATGTGCTGCACGCCAGGCCCACCGTAAAAGTCGAGATACTCTTCGATCTGCGACTTCTTTTTGCCCGACGCCGGTTCATTGATCGGAAACTTGATCCGTCCGTTGCCGTTCGACATCACCTTGGACATCAGCGCGGAATACTCCGTGGAAATGTCCTTATCGTCGAACGTGAGCAGATTGTGAAAGCCGAGCACGCGCTCGTAAAAGCTCACCCAGTCATTCATGCGTCCGAGTTCGACGTTGCCCACGCAATGATCCACGTATTTGAGCCCTACCGGGCCGGGCTCGAACTCTGATGACATCGGCACAAAACCGGGAAGAAACAGCCCCGTGTAGTTTTTGCGCTCCACAATCGAGTGAATCGTATCGCCGTATGTGGCGATCGCCGCGATGACCACTTCGCCGTGCTCGTCCTTGATCACCGTGGGTTCCTGCACCGACGTGGCGCCACGCTCCACGGCCTTCGCCCACGCGTCTCGCGTGTCGTCAACCCAGAAAGCCAGATCGCGCACACCGTCACCGTGTTTCCGCACATGGTCGGCGATTACGCCATCCGGACCGAGGGGCGACGTGAGCAGAATGCGAATCTTGTCCTGCTCCAGCAAATAGCTCGCACGATCACGAACACCTGTCTCAGGGCCACGATATCCGATCAGCCGAAAGCCAAAGGCCGCGCGATAGTACACACTGGACTGGCGGGCATTGCCGACAAAAAACTCGATATAGTCGGTGCCGTTGATAGGAAACGTGTCGTGCGTGCCAATGGCAGCTTCGGGCGCGCTTGTGGTAGCCATGGGAATCGCTCGTTCTGGGGAGGAGAAGGTGCGTCGATACCAACCGTCAAGATAACAACTGGTACCCGCGTGGGCGTCCCAGGGGACCAAACACCGCGATTCTTACTCAGCGAGCGCCGGATGGCCCGCAAACGCCGCCAGCGATTCGGGATTCGCGAGTGCGTCGGCGTTCTTGACCGGACGACCGTGAATGACCTCACGCACGGCCAGTTCACTGATTTTTCCGCTTCGGGTACGCGGAATATCCGGTACGGCTCCAATCACGCGCGGCACATGGTGCGGACTGGCGCCCGCCCGAATGCACCCACGAATCCTTGCGGCCAGCTCGGCGTCGAGCGCCACGCCAGGCGAGAGTCGAACAAAAAGTGCCACCCTCGCCTCTGTACCGGAGCGGTCCGTCACGGTGTGCTCGGTGACAACACTCTCCAGTATCTCCGGCAGGCTCTCCACCTGACGATAGATCTCGGCCGTGCCAATGCGGACACCACCAGGATTCAACGTCGCATCGCTGCGACCGTGAATGATCAAACCATCGTTGCGTGTGATTTCGGCCCAGTCGCCGTGACGCCAGACACCTGGGAAGTGCTCGAAATACGCGGCCCGATACTTCGCGCCGTTCGCGTCATTCCAGAACGCCACGGGCATGCTCGGAAACGGCGCCGTGCAAACGAGTTCGCCGGCCTCTCCGCGAACGGGTTCGCCGCGCTCCGACCAGATATCAACCGCCATGCCAAGTCCGCGGATCTGGAGTTCGCCGCGATGCACGGGGCCCGTTGGATCGCCGAGCGCAAAACAGGAGACAATGTCCGTTCCGCCACTAATGCTGGCCAACTGAACGTGCGGCGAAATGTCGCGGTAGACAAAATCGTACGACGGTTCCGCCAGTGGACTGCCGGTGGACAGCACACAACGCAAACGTGACAGATCCTCGCGCTCGCGCGGACGAACGCCTGCCTTCTCGAGCGCGGAGAGATACTTGGCGCTCGTGCCGAACACAGACACGCCCTCCTGCGCGGCCATGCGCCACAGAACGGACGGATCATTCGCCGGCAATGGCGCACCGTCATACAGCACAATGGTGGCGCCCACGGCAAGCGACGAGACCAACCAATTCCACATCATCCATCCACAGGTGGTGAAGTAGAACATGGTGTCGGTCGCGCGCAGGTCCGTATGCAACACATGCTCTTTCAGATGTTGCAGCAAGGTGCCACCGGCCCCGTGCACAATGCACTTGGGCAGGCCGGTTGTGCCCGAAGAATAGAGTATGTACAGCGGGTGATCGAACGGCAGACGCGTGAACGTGAGGTCGGCGTTCGTGTGCACCGCGAGCACGTCATGCCAATGCGCCGCGTTGTCAACCGCCGCAATATCTGCCGGAACGTCGGCGCCTTTCACCACCCATGTGGCGCGTAACGACGGCAGTTGCCTGTTGACCTGCGCCACGCGCGCGAGCACATCAATGGTTTTTCCCGCGTACTGATAGCAATCGGATACGACAAGCACCGTCGGCTCAATCTGGCCAAAACGGTCAAGCACACCGTCCACACCAAAGTCGGGCGAACACGACGACCAGATCGCACCGATTGATGCGGCCGCGAGCATCGCAATCACCGCCTCGGGTACATTGGGCAGCCAGCCAGCCACACGATCACCGGCTACCACCCCCACGGCGCGAAGTGCCGACGCGCAGCGCGCCACCTGCTCCGCGAGCTGACGGTACGACAGTGTGCACCGTTGGCCTTGCTCCGTCCAACTGACGATGGCCGTGTGCTCATCACGCCGGCGCAACATATGTTCCGCGAAGTTCAGTCGCGCTCCCGGAAACCAGTGCGGTCCAAGCGCGGCGTCTGGCGGAGCCATTCGATGTCCGCCAACCAGCACCGCGTCGTGCTGTCGCCCCGACGCATTGTGATCCGCGAGAATATCGCAGTACTGCCAGAGCGATTCCCAAAACTGCTCGGGCTGCGAAACACTCCACGTCCACAGTGCATGACTGCCCATACTGGCGTCCGCGATCAGACCACGATGCGCGAGCCAGCGGGTGAAGTCAGCCCACTGCGTGGCGTCGCGTTGTTTCGCATCCGGCTGCCACAACGGCGCGTTCACAGCGCCGGCTCGGCGCGCGCCACCGCTACGGCTTCGCACGTCGCACCATGCGTGTCGCAATACCATCCGTGTCGATCGTGAAACACGAGATGCGGCGCTTCGACGGAACGCAATCGTACACGGATCACCGCCGACGTCGCCGTGCGCGGTCCAACGACCGTTCTGGGATCGAGCACTTCGACCACCGGTCGTTCGGGAAACAGATCCATCTGCGTGGCCGCAGGGCGCGGCGCAGGCGAACGATCGGCTCGCGATTTGGGTGAGTGACGGGGCGTGGTTGGCATGTCTCCTAACGCTCGTCAAATCACCAGCTGAGCACCAGAGGCGAACCGACTACGTGGAGCCGCGTGGCTCGCGCTCCGACCAGCGCATCTCCCATTCGCAGAACACATCGCCCTGCAAGGTGCACCGCACATGACGCACCACCGGCGACACGCCGCCTGCGAGCTCCAGTGCGCACGCCAATCCGCCAACCTGCCGACGGCAGAACACGGCGTGCACCGGATCAAACCCAACCAGTCGCAGCACGGCGCTTCCCGGGTCTTCCTGCACCACCTGCATGTCTCCCGGCGCGTAGAACAGCCGGAACAACGAGACGCTCTGGGTGAGGAAATCCTTTGGCGTGGGTTTGCGAAGAATGCCGCCATACAACTGCAAACCGAGCGACTCGATGTTAAAACGCCCGCCCAGTTCGGCCCAATGCGGGTGTCGTTCGCGCAGTTGAGCGTCGGCGGCCTGCCACAACGCCACCAATCGCGCGTATGGCACATCGTCGGTCGGTTGCACCGTGGCCAACTCTGTGGCGAGCGCGGCCGGCAAGGCATCAAGCACCGCCTGCACACCGCCCGCACCCACAAGTTTGTGCAAGAACGCGAGCGTGCCACGAACGGTCGCGCCTTTGGTGCTCGCAACGGCGGCGTCCACCGTTTCCGATTTCATGCGTGTGCCGCGGTGGCGCTGTTCCGCGCCGCGATCAACGCGCGCACCGCCGAACGATCAATCTTGCCGGATCCAAGCTTGGGCACATGATCGGCGAAGACCACACGTTTCGGAACCTTGTATCCCGCGAGTCGTTCGCGCGCCGCAGCGATGATCGCCGCATCATCGAGATGGTCGTGCCCAATGGCACGCACCACCAGCGCGCAGCCCACTTCACCCCAGCGTTCATCCGCGACGCCAATCACTGCAGCCTCGGCCACACCAGTGCAGCCAAGCAATGCCGCTTCTACCTCGCCCGGAAATACATTTTCGCCACCGGAGATGTACATCTCTTTGCGACGTCCGCGAATGGCCCACACGCCATCGTCGCGACGCAGGGCCAGATCACCTGTGCGCAACCAGCCATCGGCAGTCATGACTTCAGCCGTGAGCGCCGGTGCGTTGAAGTAGCCATCGAACAGCTGCGGCCCTCGCAGCTGCAGCTCTCCGACTTCGTTGGCCGAAACGATGGCACCATCATCGTTCGTGAGTCGCATCTCAAGGAACGGCAGCGGATGACCGACCGTCCCTGGATTCGCTCGCGCAATTGCGTTGGTGGTGGTGAAGCAGTTGGGCCCACACTCCGTGAGGCCATAGCCTTCCCGGAAGTTGTATCCGGCATCCCACACGGCATCTCGAACGCGCTGCGGACACGGCGCGCCACCGGCAATAAACCACCGCAAGGAAGGCAGCGGTTCGCCCCACGCCGGTCGTTCGCGCAACATGTCCAGCTGCGTTGGCACACCAAACGCCACGGTTATCGATTGCTCGCGCATGGTGTGCAACAGCTGATCGGGTTCGAAGCTATCAAACATCACCATGCGTCCTCCACAGAACAGCAGCGGCAATGTGAACACACCCCAGCCACCCGTGTGAAAGAGCGGCGACGCGAGCGGCCCCACATCATTCGGCCCAAGCTCCCACGCCACATTCGTGGCCACCGCGTTCCAGTGCAGTTGCCTGTGCGCCATCACCACGCCCTTGGGCGTCCCGGTGCTTCCCGACGTGTAGAGCATCAATGCTGCGCTATTTCCATCAACACGCGAGCGTTGCCCGATGGGCGACGCTCGCTGCAGCAACGCGGGTGCGTCGAAATCAAGATCGCACCACGCGGGATTCACGCCATCGGCGAGACGCACCGCCTCTTCTGCAAGCGCGCGAAATCGATCTTCGCCAAGTAGCACCCTGGGCGACGCGTCGCACAACACACGCGCAAGCTCGCCGGCGCTGAGTCGCCAGTTGAGCGGCACGAGAGACGCGCCGAGTCGATTCGCACCCGTGAGCGCGGGCACAAAATCCAGGCGATTCTGGGCGAGGATTGCGACGCGATCGCCCGCCACAACGCCGAGCTGCGCCAACGCGGCGCTCCACTGCGTGGCCTGCTGATCGAGCGCACCATAACTGTAGCTCGCGCCGCGAGATGGATCGGTGATCGCGATCCGAGCCGGGTCGTGCGACGCCCACCAGGCGAGCGGATCAAAGACAAGGCTCACGGCGCTCGACTCTTGGCAACGAACGAATCCTGCTCAGCAATGAACGCAAACAACATGGCCGTTGCATCCGCTCCTTCCGGATCAGTGTAGGTCCCTTCTTTGGCACCGCCCGACCACGCATGTCCCACACCGCGCACGCGCCAGTCCACAAGCCAGGCACGACCAGCCGCGTCAACTTCAGCGCGCATCTGCGCGGTTTTCCCGGTACCACTATCACCTTGCAATCGCTCGCGGGGACGCGCGATTGCCAACGCATCGAGAACATCGCTCCACTGCTTCATAAGTGCATCGGCGTTTCGTGGACTGACCACTGCGTCGCTCGCACCGTGCATGACCAACAGCGGAATCGCGCGTTTTCGTTGCCCCATACGCGTCAACACCACAGACGACGTGGTCGTGCCCTCGCGTGGACCATTTCGCATGGCCTGCAACGCATCGGGCACCGTGGCCGCAGCGCCAACAGCCACACCGCTGGCCACCGTGAGCGATGCCACCTGCTCCGGATACGCGGTGGCAAAGAGCTGAGCCATGGCACCTCCCGCCGAGATACCAGCCACGTGCACGCGCGATGCGTCTACGCCGTAGCGCTTCACGATCATCGAAATCACCGACGACATCCACGCGAGCTCACCCGCGTCACGGTTCTGGTGACGCGGATCATACCAGTTCCAACACTTCTGGGGGTGCGCTGACGCCTCCTGTTCAGGCGCCAGCACGATCATCCCCGCACGCTCCGCGAACGCCTCCGCGCGTGTTCCACGCATGAGATCGGCTGCATCCTGCGTACATCCGTGCAGCAGTACCAACATGCCTGGAGCCGCATCGGCGCTTTTGTTTGACGGTTCGTACAACCGCCAGTTCCGACTCACGTCACCGAAGGTGTGCCGACCCGTTTCGGTTTTGCCCGGCAGTGTATCCATCACGGCGACCGCCCGCATCATTGGTTCGCCCAGGGACTGCGCGGCTGCCGTTGCCGGTGGTATTCCAGCAACGGCAAGAGCCCACACCATGTGCAGCACGGTTTGCATGCCATCAAAGATCGAAGCGAACACCAAGGAATGCCATGGAACCAATGGCGGGCATGTTCAACAGTTCGATGTGCTCACGACCGATACCGCAGCCCCAGCCACGACGGTACCCTGATGGCACCGCCGCGTTCAGGAAGGCCGGCGCGGTGCTCGTACCGCTCGTGCATACGAACGCGTTCTGCACCGACAGGTTGATCTGCGCGCGCTGCGACGGCAGACGATAACCCACGTTGAAATCCAGGCCAAGCAACCCGGGAATGCGACCGTTGTGCGCACCAGACAGGAACTGATAGTCCTTCACGAATCGCATTGTAAAGCCACCGAAGGAGCCAAACGGAAGCGCGGTGCTCTCCATACCCACCGTAAACTTGGCACTCGGGCTGTTCAGCGACGTGGCTTCCGCCGGATCACCCGGCGCGCGGATAATCGAGTCCAGCTGCATGAAGGACATCGTACCGCTGGTCGTCAGCGACGGCGTGATCAGGTAACGCCAGCCGGCATCGATACCAGACAGCGTGGCCTTGCCGAGATTGAAATACGTGAGCGCGATCTGATCAACGCCAGCGGCGTTTGTGTACTTGGTGTTTGTGCGTGCGTTAAACGCGAACGACGCGGAAGCACCAGCGAACGGGTTGGCCACCACCACCAGCGGACTCAGGAAACTCTCGTAGCGCGCCACCCAGCCGGCCACCTCAAGAAACAGTTTGTCGCCGATCACACCCTTGTAGCCAAGCTCAATCGTATTGTTCGACTCCGGTTCCACGGGATCAAGCGTGCGAAGCACCGTGCCCGCCGCGTTCTTGACCTGAATACCATCACGATTGCCAAACACTCCAACCAGCGGTGCGAAGTCGCGGAAGTAGAAGCTGGTCTGCAGAATCGAGGGCGACTTGAACGCGCGATTGTACGTGATGCGGAACGTGTTGTTCTCACTCGGCGAAATCAACAGCGCCGCTTTGGGTGAAAACTGATTGTCGTAGAACTCGGGTTTGTCATAGCGCGCACCAAGCACAAGCTTCGTGTGCTCATTGATCGGCGTTTCTGTCTGGGCGTATGCACCGATCTGCTGCAGCTCGAGATCTTCGCCCGTAATCGCGTCTTCAAGCCAGACGCGCTTGGATGACACCTGATCACGACGCGCCTGCACACCCCACACCACACGCGTGTTGAGCAACGACGGCACGGTAAAGTTGTGCTGTGCCTCGGCGGCCATCAAACGACCGTCTGCAGGAAACGCGGACGCCTGTTTCACGGAATCGTCGCTGATGCCGTTAAAGCGCGCCGCCAAACGGTTGGTGGAGAAGCCGTTGATCGCATACGTCTGTCCCGACAACGAACGCGTGGCGTATGCCTGCGCAAAAAAGCGGTCACTGGTAAAACGCACCTGCTGATTCCAGTAGCCCCAATCCTTGAGCTGATTACGGCCCGCGCTCGTAATGCCAACGCCGTTCGACTTGCTCGCACCACCCTGATACTCGAGCCGCGCTCCATTGTTGAAGTACCACACCAGCGCGCCACCGCCCCGCAGGTAGTCCGTATTCCAGTCAATACCAATCTCCGGCGACGGCGTGGTGCTCGGCGCCACCGCGGCATACCGATTCACATTCTGCCAATCGTAGGCGTCAATCAACTCGCCGGTGACTTTGTATCCCAGTCGCCCGTTCAGCAGGACGCCCGCGTGCCGACCCTGCACGTTTTTGAAGGAGACGGTGCCCGGGGTCTGTTCACCAAAACGGCTGATTGAGTTTCCGCCCACGCTGAACTCAAGAATGGTGCCTTGATATTCCTTCGGGTCTTTGCTCAACAGTGTGACCACACCGTTCGAGGCATCAGGGCCATACAGCGCCGCACCTGGGCCGATCAATACTTCCACTCCCGCGATGTCTACTTTCGGGATGGTGGTGAACACGCCAACCGGCAACCCGTTCTCCGGAAGCACGGCGATGCGATTGTCCTCCATCTGTAACATGCGATTGTTGAACGCGCTGTTGAAGCCACGCGCGTTGATGCCCGCCGACGCGATACCGGTCTGAAAAAAGTCTACGCCCTTCACATCTTTCAGGGCGGCCGTGAACGAGTTGCCAACCGTATTGCGAATCATGTCCGCCGTAATGCGCGACACGGTGGCCGGCGCGTCGGTAATCTTCTCCACGCGACGCGATGCAGACACCACGTAGCTGCCGATCTGCAACGCACTCGACGAAAGCTGCACGTCAAGGCGTGTTTCCTCGCCGGCGCGAATTACCGTGCCCGGAAACGTGCGCACCGCGGAGCCAATACGCTGCGCTCGCACCTCGTACGTGCCCGCCGGAATGCCGGTGATGCGATATCGACCATCGGTTCCAGCCGTGACGGCGAATCGCGTGCCCATCAGACCCACCTGCGTGCCGGCCAGCGGCCTGCCGGCGCTGTCGGCAACCACGCCAGCCAGCGTTCCGCTTTGTGCCTGGGCGAGCGCGGGGGTGAGCATCACCGCAGTACACAACACGAGCGCACGAGTGCACACAGCGCGCCAGACGCGAGTGTTCGCGCGAGTGATCAACGACATTGCGGGCGACATCAGACGTCTCCGGAGGTGGGAGGAGAAAATGGAGGAGGGACCAACACCACTGCTTCACCGTCGAGCACAACGGTGCCATTCTGGTTGCGACACACCGTGGTCAATCGCACGCGTCGCGTACGTGCCATGATCTCTACGACCTCGATGCGCACGGTGATCGTGTCACCGATGCGCACCGGTTGACGAAACGCGAGCGTTTGCGACAGGTAGATCGCACCGGGACCGGGAACGCCATTGGCAATGGCCGCCGAAATGAACCCCGCGGTGAGCATGCCGTGCGCGATGCGTCCACCAAAACGACTTGCAGCCGCCGCTGCTTCGTCTACATGCACCGGATTGAAGTCTCCCGTGATGCTCGCGTACTGCATCACATCCGCGTCTGAGACCGTCTTGCTCCATTCGGATGTGACTCCGACGGTGATTGCTTCAAACTCCATGTCATGCCTCCATGACGGCGCGCACGTCTGACGAAAGGGTGGCCGCAGCCGTACTGCGCGTAAGCCACGACACCACAAAGAACACGAGCAACGATGACACCAGCGCGATCGCCGACGCCGTCACACCCGACGGGAACGTGAACACCTTCTGAAACGCGAGCGTCTCGAGGGCCAGCGTAACGACAAGTCCCGTCGCGATTGAGCTCACGGCACCAGCACGCGTGGCGCCTGCCCAGTTCAGTCCCACCGCCAGCGCGGGTACAAGCGTGGAGGCAAACAGCCCCCATCCGAAAATCCCGAGAAAGGCCACGAGCGTGCCCGACGCCTGTGCCACGACGGCCGCGACCAGCGCGATTACCACCGTCCAGATGCGGCCCCACTTGAGTTCGTTGCTCAGTCGCGTACCAAACGCAACCGGCAGATCATGCGTGAACGCCGCGGCACCGATACTCATGAACGAGTTCACCGTGCTCATGATGGCCGCCGCGACACTCGCGAACACGATCGCCGCCACCGGCACCGGAGTGAAGTTGAGCAGAAAGACAGGCGTAGCGTCATCCGCAATGCGCAGCGCCGGTGTGGCGCCGCTCAGTACGAGCGCCTTCATCGCCAGCCCAACGCCAATAAAGAGCAGCAGCGACACGAACAACGCGCCGGTCATCAAGAGTGGAAACCACTTGAGACGGCGCGCATCACGCAGCATGAAGAACTTGTGAACTACGTGCGGCTGCCCCAGCGAGCCGAGGCCAAACACGAAGTAAAAAGACAACGCCGCGAGCGGCGTAAGCTTGCCCCACGGCGACAGTAACCCGGCGTCGGTGGCGAGAATCGTACGCGACATGCCGGCAAACCCGCCGCCCGCTTCAAGTGCGTACCAGAACACCACGCCCGAGGCCACCGCCATCAGCGTGCCCTGAAACACATCGTTGTAGATGCCGGCAAGAATTCCTCCCGACACCGAATACGCGAGGACAATGATCGTGCCAATCCAGATGGATGCGGCGAGACCAGGCGCAAAGATCGCGTCAATCACCAACCCAAGCGCCAGAATGTTGGTGGCCATGTAACCGATCACCGCAATGATGATCGCAACCGCGGACAGCCCCTGCGCCGCGCGCGATTGATACCGCGCGCCAATAGCGTCGGGTATCGTCATCATCTCGCGCACCTCGGCGAGCAGACGCAACCGCTTGGCCATGACCCACGCGCCCATGGAGTTGGTGAGCGCGGCGGGCAGCACAATGAACACCGCGCCAAGACCAACGGTGTACACAAGTCCGGGTCCGCCAATGAACGCAAATCCAGAGAGCGTGGCCGCCATCGATGCGATCGCCAGCGTGAACAGGCCAATGCCCTTGCCGGCGACAAAAAAATCAGCCGCCGATCGCGTGCGGCGCGACGCCCAGGTACCGATCACGGCTACCACTACGAAATACGCCACCGCAACCGCTGCGATCACCGGTTGCTTGAGCGTTGGCAATGCACTCGTTTGCAGCAGTGCAAGCATGTCAGGAACCCGCATCAGTGCGTGCCCTCGCGTGCGCCAATCGATGTTGTTTCGGGCAGGCGCGCGGCACGGACCCGCGCAATGTCGTCATCATCAAGCGTGAGCCGATCGAACGTGAGTGCGTACACAATCGGCAACACAAACAACGGCAACAGTCCCACACCAAACAGAATCACCGCGGCGCGTCTCGGCAGCCCCAGCAGCAGCGGCGTATCAACCGTTTCCGGTGGCAGTGCGAGCGCTACAACAAATCCGCCGGCTACCAAACCAAGCACAAGCACGAACGGCACTGCAAGCGGGCCAAGCCCGCGTACGTCGCGCACCGCGCCGAGCGTCATCATGGCGAACATCGCGACCGGCATCATCACGGCCATCAGCCACGGTCCCGCCAGCGAATAGGGCTGCGGCAGAAATGCGCTGGCGTAGGCAAGTGCAATACACACCACACCAATCACGAGCGCTCGCAGCGCCCACGCGCGCACCGAGTTGGACGAACTCATGTCATCACCGCGCCTGACGATTCGGCATACAGGGCATCCAGTGCGTCTTGAAACTGCGCAGTGATCACAGGTCGCTTGAGCTTGAGTGTTGGTGTGAGTTCGCCCGTTTCCACCGTCCATGGCGCGGTGGCAATCACGAAAGCGCGCACTTGTTCGGTTCGCGAGAGTGCATGGTTGACCGTGTCGACGTGGGCTTGCACCGCCGAGCGTATCGACGGCAGCGCCCGCACGGCCTCCGGCTGCAACTGCAGCACGGCCGAGAGAAAACGACGTCCTTCGCCATAACACATGGCCGAGGCAATCAATGGTGACGCACTCAACGCCGCTTCAATCGGTAGCGGCGCCACCTTTTTTCCCGTGGAGAGCGCGATCAACTCCTTGCGACGCCCCACAATGCGCAACGAGCCATCGGCGTCCTGTTCCGCGAGATCGCCAGTGTGTAACCACTCACCGTCGGCCGTAAATGCCGCCTCGCTTTCCGCCGGCTTTTCAAAGTATCCGGAGAAGGTGAGCGCACTACGCTGCACCAATAGCTCGCCGTCGTCGGCGATGCGCACCGTTGTTCCCGGCATCACCGGACCAACGGTATCAAAGCGCGCCGCGTCAGGTCTGTTCATCGCAATACACAGGTGCTCCGTTTGCCCGTACGCGCCGAGCACCGTGAGGCCCGCCGCGTGTAATGCTTCCGCGACGGATGCGTCGAGCGCAGCGCCACCTGAAGTAGCAATCCGGCAACGCGTGCCCAGCAACGCGTGGATCGCGCGCGCAGCGTCAGCCCCGGTGTGCGCTTGCTGGGCCGCACGCGCCAACTTTTCAAAGAGTCTTGGCAATCCGCCAAACACGGTCGGCTCAAAGAGACGCGTCGCCGTAAACACATCCTCCGGTGCCTCGACCAGCACCGCACTCATGCCCACGTGCAAGCGCACGCACATGCCGAAGACGCGCTCAGCGGCGTGACAGAACGGCAAAAATGACACGCCAGAGTCACTCGGCTGTAGTCCCAACGTGTGCGCAATGCTCTGCGCCGACGCCAGCAGGTACCGATGCGAAATGCGCGCGCCTCTGGGTTCGCCCGTAGAACCCGAGGTGTAGATGAGCATGGCATCCTGATCGAGCGTGAGCGCCTGCAATCGCGCGCGGCGATGCTCATCCAGGGCGTCCCGGTGAACGTCGCCCTCACGCAGAAAACTCGTCCAGTCCGATTCGTACGGCTCACGCGCGTCTGCAGCGTGCGGTGCATCCACCACTACGGCGGGATTGAACGCGCGCTGATCGCGCACGCTGCGCACGATGTTTCGCCGAGCGGCGGAGTCAACAAATACAACCTGTGCGCCAGAATCGCGCAGTTGCGATGCCACCTGCGCCGCGGCACTGGTGGGATACGCACCAACGCTCACCGCACCGGCCATCAGCGCACCAAGATCCACAATGGGCCACAGCGCGCGATTGTCGGAGAAGATGAGAATGCGATCACCCACCGCCACACCGCGTGCGATCAATGCGCGCGCCACACGTTCTGCACTGCGCGCCCACTCGCGCCACGTCATCGTTTCACCCAGCGCGGTGGCGCCACGAGACAGCACGCGGTACGCCACACCGTCTGGTGTGGCGGCCGCCCGCTCCAGCAGCACATGCACGAGCGACTGCGTCATGGTGCGGATCCCGCCTTCTCGCGCGACGTACGCCAGCGCATGGCCAGCGAACCCATCGCCAGCCCGGCGCCCGACCCGGTAAAGACAATGAGGTCGCCGTCGTGCAACCGCCCGGCCTGCACGGCGTCATCAAGCGCCATTGGCAAACACGCGGATCCGGTGTAACCCCACTTGTGCATGATGGTGTGCGCGCGTTCCATCGGCACCTCGAGCCGCCGCATCACCTCCACAATCGTGGAGCGATTGACCTGCGTCCAGAACCACAGCTGCACATCGCGCGGCTCCGCACCAGCGCGCGCGAGCACCGACCGCACAATGCGAGGCCACCCTTCTTCATTCACGGAGGCCGGATACTTGCGCACAAAACGCAAACGATTGCGCGTGCCGTCTTCCAGCACGCGCGCAGTAATCGGCTCGTGCGAACCGCCGGCGAACACGCCCATATCGCGCGACAACGAGCCGTCGGCGTACAACTCGCTCGTCAATATTCCATCACGCGAGCCGCGCTCCAGCACCACGGCGCCCGCTCCATCAGCAAAAATCGTGATCGTTTTTTTGTCGCGCGGGTCAAGCCACTTCGACATGGTGTACGCGCCGATCACGAGCACGCGCTGGTATCGGTCATCAGCACGCAGATACTTCCACGCCACATCGAGCGCCGTCACAAAGCCCGCGCATCCGGCGTTGAGATCAAACGTGCCAGCGCGTGTACATCCGAGCCGTCCCTGCACTTCAGAGCTCGTGGCCGGCGACACATACTCTGGCGTGTCCGTCGCAACGATGAGCAGATCGATCGAGTTCGGCTCCACGCCAGCCGCGCGCATCGCGGCACGTCCGGCCTGTTCCGCGAGATCAGCGGTGCTTTCCCCATCGGCACACCACCAGCGCTCATCAATGCCGAGCGTTCCCGACACGAACGGTGCAATGTCTTCGCCGAGTTGCGCGCTCAGCTCTGCATTGGTCACGCGTCGTGACGGCAGCGCGTGGCCGGTTCCCGTGATGATGGCAGACGGCCGATCGCTCACGACACGGCTCCTGCAGGCGCCACAGCGCTTGAGGCACGCGACACCAGGCGCACCGGCAATGCGCGCGACAGAGCGCGACGCGCGGCGACGGTCGCGGGATCGGGTGGATCGTCACGATGTTCGATGTACGACAACAAGAGTCGTGCAGCGCGTGCGCCGAGTTCTCGCGCCGGGATCGCAATCGTGGTGAGCTCGGGCGTAATCAGCCGCGCCATTTCAATGTCGTCGCAGCCAACCACTGACAGCTGGTCAGGCAGCGACACACCCTGCGTAAGGCACTGCTTGACAGCCCCAATGGCGATCAGGTCATTGGCGCAGAACACCGCGGTCGGACGTGGCCGCAACGCCAGCAGCGCGCGCATGGCGTGCTGCCCTCCCGCCACGGTGGCGGGTTCACGCCGCCACCGCTCGCTTGGCATGGCCACACCCGCGGCGCGCACCGTTTCCGCAAAGCCCCGCTCGCGCATGCGATAGGCGTGCACATCGGCGGCGGGCCCGATGAACGCAAACGTTCGATGGCCAAGATCGAGCAGGTGCTCCGCCGCGAGTCGGCCTGCCGCGCGCGCGTCGGTCGCCACACCAGGCCAACGATCCGCCGGCTCATCGATCAGCACCACGTTCACACCGCGCAGCGCATCATCAGGGAGAGCGGCGGCACCTGCAGCGTCCAGCAGCACGCCGTCGATCTGGCGTGCCAGGAGCGTTTCAAGGTGCGCCGCCGCCGGTCGCGCTGACTGGTCGCACAAAAGGACCGCGTAACCCGCCGACGACGCGACACGCTCTGCACCCGCCACCACATCCATCACGAAGGGATTTCGCAGATCGGGCACCACCACGCCCAGCGCAAACGAGCGCCCGTGCACCAGCGACCGTGCGACCACGTTCGGTCGGTAGCCGAGGGCATGGGCGGCGGCGATGACGCGCTCGCGGGTGGCCGGCGCTACTCGAGCCCGCGGATGCTTGCCCAGCACCAGCGACGCCGTCGGCTGGGACACCCCAGCGCGCACGGCAACGTCGCGAATGGTCACTCGGGCTGAAGGCGGTTTGTGTGCGGGAGGCATGGGAGGGATGAAGAAAATGCGCCGCTGCGTGGTGCTAATACGTATTGGCAACGCGGAAATGTCAAGCTTTTCCTTTCTTCAGACCGGCCAGACCGCCTAGCTTGCCGCTATGACCGCTCCCGCGCGGGAACCCCTGCCCGTCGATCCGTTCAGTCGAACCCGGCCCAACCGGCCCATGCGCCGGCTCGTCCTGGCGCTCTCTCGCGCCTCGATGGTGGCGCTCGTCATCGGCCTAACCGCCGCGGCCAGCGTGGTTTCGCCCATCGGCACGCGACGCATTGCCCGGGAAACAGCCGAGCGCGAGCTGAGCGCACTGCTCCTGTCCGGTGAGCGCGTGCTGGCCCGAACCTTTGCCTCGCAGCGTCGACCGTCCGACCTCTGGCGCCTCTCGCATGGCCTGCTGGTGGCAACCGATCGCCGACTGCTCTACGTGGGCGCGCCACCGGTCACGCTCCTGCGACCCGTCGATGGTGGACCGCTCGCCCTGTATCTGGAGTCCTGGCCCTACGAATCGGCATTCGTCATGTCTGTGGACTCAACGAGCGACACGAAGCGCGTACTGCTGCGCACACCGGATCGCGCGGTCACGCTGCGCGTAGACGACGGCGCCATCGCCGCGACCAGCGCCATCGCGCAGGTGGCAACACGCGAACGTCGTCGTGTGAGCGACGACGCGGCTCGTGTGCAACGTTCAGGTATCGCGCCCGTGCAACCGGAGCGCTACACCACACACGTGATCGAAAGAGGACAAACACTCACGTCGATTGCGCGGCAGTACAACAGCTCGATTGACGTCTTGCGGCAACTCAACGGGTTGCGCGACGACGATGTGCGTGCCGGACAGCGCTTGCGTGTTCCGGCGCTGCCCCAGGCACGCGCAAACGTGGTGGACTCGACGCCATAACGCGCCGAGTCCGCTCGTTTTACTGGCCGAGCACCAGCGCAAAAATCAGCGGCGCAACGATCGACGCGTCGGACTCGATGATGAACTTGGGCGTATCCACACCAAGCTTGCCCCACGTGATCTTCTCGTTGGGCACCGCACCGGAGTACGAACCGTAGCTCGTGGTGCTGTCGCTGATCTGACAGAAGTAGCCCCACAGCGGCACTTCCGTGCGCTGCAAGTCCTGATGCAGCATGGGCACAACGCAGATCGGAAAGTCGCCCGCAATGCCGCCACCAATCTGGAAAAACCCAACCGTCGTGTTGCGGGTGGTCTCCGTGTACCACTCGGCCAGATGCATCATGTACTCGATGCCGGTGCGTACCGTGTGCACATTCTTCACACTGCCGTCGATCACATGCGACGCGAAGATGTTGCCGAGTGTCGCGTCTTCCCAGCCCGGTACATAGATCGGAAGATTCGCTTGCGCCGCCGCGAGCAGCCACGAGTTCTTCGGATCAATCTGATAATACTCTTCGAGCGCGCCGCTCAGCAGAATCCGATACATGAACTCGTGCGGAAAATACCGCGCGCCCGACTGATCGGCCGCCTGCCATTCGGCAAGAATGGCTTTCTCAATGCGACGAATCGCTTCCTCTTCCGGAATGCAGGTGTCGGTCACGCGATTGAGATGGCGCGCCAGCAACGCTTCTTCATCCTGTGGCGTGAGATCGCGATAGTTAGGCACGCGCACGTAGTGATCATGCGCCACGAGATTGAACACGTCTTCTTCGAGGTTCGCACCGGTGCACGTGATCGCATGCACTTTGCCGGCACGAATCATGTCGGCGAGCGAGAGGCCAAGTTCGGCACTGCTCATGGCGCCGGCCAGCGTCACCATCATCTTGCCACCCGCATCGATGTGGCGCGTGTAGCCGTCAGCGGCGTCAATGAGCGCCGCCGCGTTGAAGTGACGGAAGTGATGACGGAGAAACGCCGAAACAGGCGCGGACGATGACTGAGCCATGATCAGAGCGGAAAACGGAAGCGTCACTCCGCGCGAGGGCGCGGATGCGAACAAGACAAGCAGTGGTCCGGCGGGGTTGCCGAACCAGCGCTCAATCTAGTGCCGCTCCGGCTCCGATGTGACCTGCTCGATCGGCTGACGACGCTTTCGAGAAGCGGCAATGGAGCTCCGCAGCATGAGCCAGCTCGCACCACCGGCGAGCGCGATCGATGCAATGCCGTAGCCAGCCAGCAGCGCAGCGAATGCGAGCGCCATGCAGAGAATCGCCAGCGACGGTATCTGCGTGGCCACGCGCCGATGCGCATTCTCATCGATATTGTCGCGCGCCAGAGCACCGTCCGCCTCGGCACTGTCTGTCAATCCTGTCTGTATCACGGGCGGCACAACGGTTCCTAGCGCCACCGCAAGCGGTAGATCATGCGCGTCGCGAATGTCGCCCGGTGCGGTAGCGAACGAATCCACCCGCGCCGCGCTCGACGATGCATCACGCACACCCGGCATCGTGGCGGCAATCGTGGCGCGGGCCTCGTCGCGCGCAGACGCTTCCTGCAGCAGCGAAAGACCCACTCGAATCGGCACGAGCAGTTGATCATCGTGGCGCTCCTGCACGAGTCGAGTCACGGCCTTCTGCTCCACCGGTGCGTCCGCGCCCTCGAGCAATGTGCGAAGCACGGAAACCACAGCTTCTCCCTCTTTCGCGCCTACGTCGGCCAACAACGATGTTGCCGTAGCGAGGTCTCCCGCGCGCATGGCCTGCAACAGCAGCGCACGTGGCCCGCTGCTCGGCGGCAGCGCATCGGCGCGCACACTGGGCCGCGCGCTTGACGGTGTGAACGCCCAGCGCCCTCGGGCATCGGCGGTCGCTTCAAGCGGCGATGCGGGTCGAGGCGCGGCGCCGGGTTCTTCCCTCGCGAGCGCGCCGAGCACCGCGACGAGTGCGCTGCGGACCGAGAGCGCGTGCTCCGGGCGAACCGTGCCGTCGAGTTGCCCGCCTGGTGCGAGCCCCTGCAACATGGCTCGCACCTCGAGGCGTACGTCGTACGCTGATCCGGCAACCAGCTGTGCGCCAACTTTGCGCAGCGCCACATCAATCGGGGCGTCGGACAACAACGGCGCGGCACGAAGCGGGCGAAACAGCACGTCGTCCGGCGCGTCCGTCTCAATATCGAGCGACATGCTGGACGTTCTCACATGTTGCGCGCCGGCTGCAGTGACGGCCTTGCGTGCCCACGCGAGTACAGAGGACTCCGGTTCCGCATCGAGCAACGGCGCCAGCAGCGCCTGTGCACCAACCCGGTCACCGGTGCGCGCGAGCAAAACGGCCTGCCAGGACACCAGCAGCGCGTGCCCGGGTCGACGAGCCAGCGCGTTGGCGAGTGACTCACGCGCGCCCGCCGAGTCGCCCTGAAAGTCGCGCACTACGGAGTGCAGAAAATGCAGCGCGACGGATCCACCACGTGGCACCAGTGCCTGGGTCAGCACACGGTCCGCTTCTCCCGGCAGCCCCAGCAGCATCAACGCCGCCGCGCGATAGTACCAGCCACCTTCGGTGCGCGACGCGCCTTCCCAGCCGTCATCAAGAACCGCCAGTGCCTCACTGGGAAGTCCACGCACCACTGCGGCGCGGGCGCGCTCAAGCACGTCACCGAGTGCGGTGGCCGTTGGCAGCGCTCGTGCGACCAATGTGTCTGCACCGCCCTCGAACAGCGTCGTGAGGTCGATCCCGGCACGCGCGAGTTCGCCCAGAGCACCAGCGAGCGCCGGATCAACAGGACCGGCCGGCCGTACCGCTGACAATGGCGGAATGCCGGGTCCGATGTGCGCGGTCCGAGTCTCGGGGATGCGAGGGAGCATTGGTAGGAGTCTCGGCCGCTCACGTACCGTACTTGAGCGGGTCCGAACCGTTTCTCAGCCGCGCCGGCGCATATCGCGCCGGGGCTTTTCGCGTCAGGGCACGCGGCGCATGGGCGTGTCCCTCGCCGAGTCTTACGCTGCCACGATCCGATGCTCAGGCCAGTGCATCCACCAACGCATCGGTGAGCGCCACCGGGCTGTAGTGCTCGAGATCTGCATGCTGTCGGTACGCTCGCCCGTTGTCATCCAGCACCAGTCGACGACGCGTACCTGTGTGTTCATACAAGCGGAGCTGTCCAACATCGGCCGGGCCGTCCACGAACCCCACAAACCAGAACGCACTTGCCGCGTCGCGCGCGGCCTCACCGTATTCGCGAATGAGTGCACGTTCGAGCGGGATCCAATCGGGCGGACGAAAAACCATGATGAGCGAGTCAGAGAAGTGTTTGCTCCAGAGACGCTCGCTCGCGCACTCGGTCACGTGCGCGTTACACGTGAGGCACGGATGTTTCGTTGTGCTCGTCTGGCCGTTGGTTCACGTACGCAACGTGTTGCGCGCGCAACGCATTGAGTTGTTGCGACGGCACGTGCTCACGCACAAAATCAAACGCCGCATTCATTGATTCACGCGCTTCTGGCAACAAGCCCACAAGAAACTGCCACACGTGCGGAACGCCCGTCCACGTGCGCAACGACACCGTCACACCAGCGGCACGCGCGCGCTCGGCGAGACGCAACGAGTCATCGCGCAACAGTTCGTCGTGACTGACGTGCACACATAACGGTGGCAAATGCGACAAATCCGCGAGCAGTGGTGAGACGCGCGGATCGTCGAGCGGCACGCTGCCCGCGTACAGCGCGGCCGCTGCTTGCAACTGCGCGGGCACAAACATCGCGCAGCGCTCCTGATTGTGCGTGAGCGAGTCACCGCTGCACGTCAGATCCGCCCACGGGCTGAACAGCACAAGTGCCGCCGGTTGTGGCAGTCCCGCGTCGGCACACGCCAGCGCGGACGCGAGTGCCAGCCCTCCGCCGGCCGAATCGCCAGCGAAGACCACGTGCGACGGATCGATCTTGAGGTCGTGAATCAACCAGCGCCAGGTCGCGAGCACATCGTCGCGCCCCGCAGGGAAGGCGTGTTCAGGCGCGAGTCGGTAATCGGGTACAACGGTGAGCGCGTTCCATTCACGTGCGATGCGCGCCGCCATTGGGCGATGCGTGCTGGGCGAACAAGCGATGTATCCACCACCGTGCACGTACAACACCACACGATGCAGCTCGGCCGCCGATGTGTTATTGGGCGAGTCCGGCGGTGAGAGCAGCTCCACGCGATGCGTGCCGAGATCCACGTCGGTGCGATGCACCGGGAGCGTAATCAACCGACGCATCCACATTGGTCGACCGATGCGCGACCTTGCCCACGTAACGTTGAGCGGGCGAGTCGCGTGTCGTTTGAAACGCCAGCGAATAGCCAGATCAGCCAGTCGCAGGCGCAAGTGCATGGGTGCGTCAGGTCGTTTCATTGACGCACCCGCAGCGCGCACTACGCCGCGCCGACTTGTCGCTCCACGCGATCGCGGTAGTGACGACTGAGACGGAGGCGCGCTCCGCTCTCAAGAATGACCACGTAGTCGCCACTGAACCACTGCTGCATCTCCCGCACACGATTGAGATTGACGATGGTAGACCGATGGATGCGCGCAAACATGCGCGGGTCGAGGGTCTCCTCGATGTGACTGATGCGCTCTCGAATGGTATGCGCCGTTTTGCCCACGTGCAATCGCACGTAGTTGCGATCCGCCTCAATCCAGTCGATATCACCCACTTTCACAAAGAACATGCGACCATCGTGTTTGACCAGAACGCGACTCGCGTAGCGCGTGGCGCCGTTGGTCATTGTCGCACTTGCCCCCTCACTGGGGGCGGCGCCGCCAGGCGAGAGATCCGTAGGCGCGGGGGCCGTGCCGTCGGAGACGCGGCGAACGGTATCGAGCAGCTGGCCGAGACGATCCGCTGCGGAGGACTGCATGTGCGCGCGGCGCGCGCGGTCAAACGCCGTGCGGAATCGATCGGCGTCCACAGGCTTGAGTACGTAGTCGACCGCATGCACATCGAAGGCGCGCAGTGCATGCTCGTCGTACGCGGTGACGAACAGCACCTTGGGCGCCGGTACGCCGCCCAGCTGCTGCAACACGCCAAAGCCATCGAGCTCCGGCATCTGCACATCGAGACAGACGACGTCCGGCGTATGCTCACGGATGGCCTGCACCGCTTCCACGCCATTGGCGCATTCGCCGATCACTTCGGCGTCCGGCTCGGCCTGCACCAGGCGCCGGATCCGCTGTCGCGATAGCCCTTCATCGTCTACGATGAGCACTCGTACCTTCTGCATTGCTCCCCCGGTCAGGTGGTCCCGTACCGCCAACGTGCGCCAGCGAAGTCTCGCCCGGCCGCGATCTGCTCCCTTACGTACGCCAACGCGATCGGTTTCTTTCGTCGAACGGCCTGTCACGTGACCCTCGCTGCCACGACGATCAGCGACTAACGTGCCGACTTGGACACCGCGAACCGCACAGTCGTTGCTTTGAACCGGTCTCATCCGGTGCACGCGCGGCCATCGGGTTTGCCGACAATTCGCATTCACTCCGCTTGTCTCATTCAGCCATCGTGTCGTGACCTCCTCGTCCGTTTCGTCCCCATCCGCCGACCGTAGCGCGGGGCCACGTGGCACCGCGTCGCCGGCGACCATCACCATTGCGGATGAAGGCCGACGGCTGCGTTTATGGACCCGCGTGCTCTTCGCGTGCATCTGGCTGGTGCCCGGCGCGATCGCCGGATTGGCCGTGTGGTTCTCCTCGCGCGGTGCGCCGCGACCAATTTCGCTCGGCGCCGCGCTCGCCTGGCAGGTGTCCTGCTGGATGGTGTGGGCCATCTGGTCACAGGGCATTCTGACGCTGGTCGATCGCGTTCCGCTGCGCGCCGGACGTGTGCGCATATGGCTGGGTACCCACCTTTTCGCGTCTGCAATCGTGATGGTCGCAAGTGCGATCGTGATCGGATGGTTGGACTGGCGCTTCACGCCGTGGCGCGGTGTGATGCCGCAGTACGCGGATGTGTTCGTACGAACAGCCGTGTCGCATCTCGATTTTCAGTTCATGATGTACTGGGCCATTCTGGGCGCGGCGTACATGGTGGAGTTCGTGCGACGTTATCGAGAGCGCGATCGTGTAGCCACGGAACTCGAAGAGCGCTTGTCGTTGCAACAGTTGGAAGCGCTGCGCATGCAGCTCAATCCGCATTTTCTGTTCAATGCGCTCAACTCGGTTACAGAACTGATGGAAATGGACGTACGCCAGGCGCAACGTGCGTTGAGCTCAGTGAGTGATTTGCTACGACTTTCACTGCGCACCGCCGCATCACCCACGATTCCGCTGTGGCGCGAGATCGAGCTGGTCGAACTCTATCTGCAAGTCGCGCGTGTGCGTTACGGCGACGGCCTCTCGATTGACATTGATGTGGATCCGGCGGCGGTGGATCTCGATGTGCCGAGTTTTGTCCTGCAACCGCTCGTGGAAAACGCGCTCAAGCATGGCATCTGGCCAGGGCGCACCGGACAGTCGGTGCAAGTCAGTGCGCGACGCCTCGGTCCGATGCTCGAGCTGCGCGTGGAAGACAACGGACGTGGATTGGACGGGCGCATCACCGACAGCGGACGATTCCTGGCGGCGACGCCCAGCGTTGATGGACTCGGCATTGGACTCACCAACACGCGCACGCGCCTCGCCATGTTGTACGGGGATCGTTATGCCTTTCGCATGACCAACTCCACCGGCGGCGGTTGCACCGTGGAGATTCGACTGCCGGTGCATGGCTGATGCGCGGCGCCCTGGTCTCATGTAGTCGGTGCATCCACACGAGTGACAAGGCTGTCCGCGCTGGCTAACCTTCGGACATGTCACTGAATCGATCGACCCCGTCTCCTCGCGTGCGCACTACCGCCGCCTTTGCTCTGGTGTTCGCGGCGCTGCTGCTCCCCTCATCCATTTTTGCATGGGGAGCCAAAGGTCACCGCATCGTAGGCGCGGTGGCCGCGGAATCGCTTCCCGATTCCATGCCGGCATTCTTTCGCGCCGCGGCTGATCAGCTTGCGTACTTGAATCCTGAGCCGGATCGATGGAAGGCGCGTGCGGAGCGCGATCTCGATCCGGCCCTCGATGGTGCGTTCAATGCAGATCATTTTGTTGATCTCGAAATGGCGACGCCCGCCGTACTGGCGGCTGCGCTGAAGGCGCCGCACCGCTACGCCTACGCGGACACGCTGCGCGCCGCGGGTGTGGACGCCGTGACAATGGGCTTCCTGCCATTCTCGATGCTCGAACTCACGCAGCGTTTGCGGCAGGAGTTTCGCATGTGGCGCACGGCGCCCGACTCGGCCACACGTTCGTGGATTGAAGCGCGCATTCTCAACGACGCGGGCATACTCGGCCACTACGTTGCCGACGCGGCGAATCCAGCCCACACCACGATTCACTACAATGGCTGGGCCGGTGCAAACCCCAATGCGTACGCAACGGATCGTGCATTTCATGGCCGGTTTGAAACGGCGTATGTGCAGGCGCACATTGAACAGTCCGATGTGAAGTCGCTCGTACGGGCAGATGTCCAGGTGCATCGCGATGTGCGCGGCGCGATCATTGCGTACATCAACGAAAGCAACACGCACGTTGAACGCCTCTACGCGCTCGACAAAAAAGACGCGTGGGGCATTGATACGCGTGCGGCGGAGAACAAACAGTTCACCGCCGCGCGGCTCGCGGCCGGTGCGAACATGTTGCGAGACCTCTGGTGGACAGCGTGGGTAACCAGCGCCGGAGCGTCCGCGCCGTAACCAGGCGGCGTGGTTCAGCCTGATCCGTTGGGCCGTGGCGCTACAACCATCGCCGCACGCGAGCGCGGTACGTGCGGTATTCATCGCCGAACAGCTGCTCGAGATAGCGCTCCTCCCGCACGATGACGGCCCAATGCAGCGCGGCAACGCTCAGCGGTAGCAGCAACGCGCCCCACACGTTCGGGCGGGCCACGGCGTACGCAAGCTGAATGAGCAGAAACGCCAGATAAATCGGGTTGCGCGAGAACGCGTACGGCCCATCGGCCACAATCGCACGCGTTTGTTTCCACGGTTCCACGGGAGTGCGCGCGCGCCGAAACACCACGAACGCTCCGATTAACAACGTGAGCGCGGCGAACAGCAGCCCCAGCGCGACCAACCAACTCCACGTACGCGTGTCCCACGGCGCCACGATCGGTCGCACCGCACGGGCGACCTCCGACAGCACAATCACCAGTGCAGGAAAAACAGGAGGCGGCGCTAACACGCCAGCCGTCACGCGCGGTTCGCGGCGGCCAGTCACGCGCACACCACCCAGCCGTTACGCACGAACGTCAGGCACCCATCGCGTCACGTTGGCGCTGCATCACGGCCACGTCGAACCCCTTGGACTTGAGACGTTCCGCGAGATTGCCCTTGTCCACCGCTTTTGTATACGCCTCGAGCGGATCCACTTCGCCGGCGTTCACCAGGTCCATCAGCGCGTCGTTCAGCATCACCATGCCCAAACGCTTGTTGGTCTGAATGATGGACGGAATCTGCACCGTCTTGCCTTCGCGGATGAGATTGGAGATGGCGCTGTTCACAATCATGATTTCGCGCGCCGCAATGCGCCCACCGCTCGTGCGCTTGAGCAGCGTCTGCGACACCACACCCTTCAGCGATTCGGCCAGCATCACGCGAATCTGCTCCTGACGGTCGGCTGGAAACTGGTCAATGATACGGTCCACGGTACCGGCTGCGGTCGCCGTGTGCAATGTGCCAAACACAAGATGGCCCGTTTCCGCCGTCTCAATGGCAATGGCCACCGTTTCAAGATCGCGCAACTCACCAACCAGCACAACGTCCGGATCTTCGCGCAGCGCGGCCCGCAGCGCGCTCTTGAAGCTGGTGGTATGCACACCAACCTGTCGCTGCGTGATCAGGCACTGCTTGTTCTTGTGAACGAACTCAATCGGGTCTTCGATCGTGATGATATGATCGTTGCGTGTGCGATTGATCAGATCAATCAACGCGCACATCGTGGTGGATTTGCCTGATCCCGTGGGACCGGTCACCAGCACGAGTCCTTTGCTCAGATAGCACAGCTGACGGACTTCGGGGCTGATGCCCATTTCGTCAACGGTGACCGTTTCCGACGCGATCGTACGCAGCACCGCGGCCGTGCCTTTCCGGTCTTTCAGCGCGTTGGCACGAAAGCGCGAGAGACCTTCGATTTCGTGCGCAAAGTCGGTATCCGACAACTCCGCAAACTCGGCTTCGTTCTTCGGCGGCATGGCCGCCGTCACCATGGCCGTGAGTCGCGCGTCGTCGAGCGCCGGTTCGCCTTCCATGCGCTCGAGATCGCCGCGGCGACGCAGCACGGGCGGTTCGCCCACGCGCAAATGCAAGTCAGCGGCGCCGGCCTCCACCTGTTTGCGCAGCAAGCGCTCGAGTTCGGCCAGAGCGAGCGCGCGCGACGCGAACGGGCCCCACGAATGATCGGTCACGCGGCGCGCGGGGTGCTGCACCGACGATGGCGCAACCGTCGCATCGGACGCTCGAAGCACAGGCTCTTGCATCAGGGCATCGGTGGAGAGCGGTGTGGGCACCGCCTGTGCGCCGCGCGGGGTATCGCCACGTCGGCGTGCCAGCACGACCTCAAGCGGCTGCGATGCATCAGATGGCCCGGCCACTTCGACCGTGACCCCGCGACCGTCCGCGAGAGAAAACTCGGTGGGCCACGGCACGTCCCCTTCATGCGTGTGATCGAGCATACGCAGGATCTGCTCGCGACCGAGCACGTCGCGACTCACCGGAAATGACTTGTCGCCCTTTCGCAGTTGCACCGGATTGCCCTCTCGCAGCAGGACATCGTCCATACCGCGATCATGCAGAACCTGGAGAATGGTTTCGAGCGAAGCCGTCAAACGTGTCATTGCGTCCCGAGAGTAGAAGTCACACGGGGGACGCAAGGCGAGGGGCTGGCGTCACACTCTTGGCCTGCCGTCCGGCACCGCCGTCACAGAATCGGCACGTGGCCGTCAGGTCTGTGGCACGGGTCGCAGGATGTGACAGTTCGGGCCGAGGCGAAAACGCAACAGGGCCCGGTGTGCACCGGGCCCTGAGGCAAAACATCACGACATCACGTTTTAAACAGATTCGAAGCCACAGCAGATGTCGGGTATGGGCCTGGGAGGAGTTGAACCTCCGACCTCACGCTTATCAGGCGTGCGCTCTAACCACCTGAGCTACAGGCCCGGCACCGTGTCCAGCAGCGCCAAACCGCGCGTTGCTGGACAGACCGATAACGGTAACGGCCTGACGCCCCGCCGTCAACAAAGCACAGCGAACGGGACGTCAGACGGATCAATCTTCGTCGACTGGACGGCCCGGACGATCATCCTCGTCGTCGTCTACGTCGTAGTCATCATCGAGATCCACGAAGAGATCGTCCTCTTCGTCTTCATCGTCGTCATCGTCATCATCATCGTCGTCCAGATCATCGTCGTCGTCATCGTCGTCGAGATCATCTTCGTCCAGATCGTCGTCAAGATCATCGTCGTCATCGAGATCATCCTCATCATCGAAATCGACGTCATCATCTTCGTCAATCTGATCTTCTTCATCATCGTCGAGCGCAGCAAACGCGACAGCACTGCCGGCCACGAGCGGGTGTGTCAAGCGGAACGCACCATCTTCGTCATTCGATGCATCCCACGACCACGACCCGAACAGCTCCTGCATGAGCGGATTCTCCAGAAGAGTGACATTGCACGGACAGGCGCAGCGCACCAGAAGCGGACGCTGACTGTCCATCCTGCACCTGCGGGGGCAACGGCGCAATGCCCCGCGCGAGGCGCCGAGGGGGAGTATCGACAGATGCAGTGCGGGCCGCAACTACCCGCGAGAGAAATGGTGCAACTCGCGCGATTTCGGACCGGCGCACGCTATCGGCGGTGCGAGGAATCCACCGCCGTTGTTTCCGTGCGCGGCAACACACTCGCGCCCACGCTACGCCCGGCTGTGGCATACGGTACGTCGACCGGTGCACCACCGAACGGCCAGTCGGCACTGGCGCGGGCAAACACCGGCCGCGGCTGCGCGTTGATGTAGGTGGCCACATCCAGCGCCTGTTGCGCGGAAAGATTGGGTCCGTCGAGTGGCATGTTCGCATGGATGAACGCGGCCGCCGTGCTGGCACGACCCATACCGGCACCGTTGTTGTACGACTGTGCGCCCCACAACGGCGGCGCCAGCTCCGTGCCTTCGCCAGACGCGCCATGACAACGTACGCACGACGCCGCGTACACGGTCTCGCCATTGGCCGCGTTCGCAACCTCCGCCCGAATCGCTGGCGCGCCCTGCCCCACAATCTTTCGTCCGTAGGGCACGCCGCGCGAGAGAAACTCGAAGTACGCGACTATGGCACGCATCTGCTCGCTATCACGCGGCAACGGGCGACCGGCGAGACTGCGCTCAAGACAATCGTTCACGCGATCTTCGATCTGATTCACCAACGCGTTGCGCGTGCGGTACTGGGGAAAGCGCGCGAGCACGCCTACCCATGGGAGCGCATTCGCGCGACGGCCAGCTTCCAGATGACAACTGACGCAGCGCAGGGCATTGCCAACGTTCGCGGGCAAGCTGTCGCGCGTGTTGGAGAGCAGCGCCAGCCCGCGCCGAATCTGAATCCCTGACGCGTCATCAGGCAGTGTGTCCGCGAGCGGGACAGCCGTTGGCCAGGGCGCCGGCTCGTTTCGCGCGCCAACGCCAGCCACGACCACCGTGGGCGTCGTGGAGGCAGCCGTTGCAGCGGTATCGCGCACAGCCTGATCCCCACACGCGGCCAACAGCAGCAGCGTGAGCGCCTGGAACCTTGGGAACACCGTCACACGCGCGGGTACCAGCCTCAGAACCACTGTTCGACCCCTTTTCAGGTAAGCGTCCCATGCAACATACACACGTTGTACACGCGACATCGCCAGGCGCCTCGCCATGGCACAAAGCCGCCGTCGTGGCCTTCGGCGCGCTTGCGTGGATGGTCTTCTCAGCCTCGTCACTCGCCGCGCAAACAGACTCCACGGCGACCGTGCGAGGCACCGTGAAGACGGCCGCTGGCGCACCCATTGCCGACGCCCTGGTGCTGATCGAACAAGACGGCGCCACCGTCTCCCGAGCCCGCACATTAGATGCGGGCACCTTCGCGCTTCCCCGACTTCTGCCGGGCAGTTACACGCTGGTGGTGAAGCGTCTGGGGTTCACGAGCGATCGACAGGAGCTCACGGTCGGGCGTGGCGTCACGCGCGTGGCGAGCGAACTCGCCGAGTTGCCGAGACAGTTGTCCTCGGCGTCGAGCGAGGCGGTGGTGACCGGGGTGGGCGGCGTGGTGGGCGACTTCGCACGCATGGAGCCGCTCGATAGCGTGAGAATTTTTCTTGTGGGCGGAGATGACCCCGTTCGCACGGACGCCGATGGCCGTTTTGTACTGCCCACAAAATTCCCCGGCCCGGGCGCAATTCGCGTGGAGCGCACTGGATTTGAGCCTCGGCTCATTTCGTATTCGGTGAACGCCGGCGAGCGCGTGGAACTCAGTGTGCTGCTCGACAGCGGAAAGGTGTCAGACAACAGCAAGTGGATCTGGCGCGATCTTGATTCGCGTGCGAAGTGGCGCACGCCGCGTACCGTACGCGTGCCACGCGAAGAGTTGGTCGCTTCACAAACGGCCAACCTGCTCGTGGCGCTCGAACAGGCGGAGAGCGTGCAGAACAGCGGCCTCATTCTCACACGGGCAGCGTGCGTGTTCGTTGATGGTCAGCCGCGCCCTGGCTTTCCGATTGACGCGATTCGGGCCGACAAAGTGGAGTTTGTTGAAGCGTACGCCGCGCGCACCGATCTGTCGCGCACGCTCACGCAGCGTTGGCCTCCCAATGGCAACTGCGGGGCACCCGGAGGCGACATCGCCGCGCGGCGCGCAATCGAAACGGGACAGGGCGTACAGTTTGTGGCGGTGTGGCTGCGCTAAGCAAACGCCTCGATCGGCGCACATAAAAAAAGCGCGGCGCACTCACGTTGAGTGCGCCGCGCTTTTTGTATCTGCAAAGGTCAGGCGCGATCGCGCTTGGCCTCGCGATTCGTACGCTTGCGATCGCTGGCCAGCAGCGTGCGCTTGCGCAAACGAATGCTCTGCGGTGTGATCTCAATGAGTTCATCTTCTTCGATGTACTCAAGCGCCGACTCCAGCGTGAGAATGCGGGGCGGCTCGAGAATCATGGCTTCGTCTGACGACTTGCTACGCATGTTCGTGAGCTTCTTTTCCTTGGTGGGATTCACGTCCATGTCGCCCGGACGTGCATTCTCACCAATGATCATGCCCTCGTACACGGCAGCGCCCGGATCCACGAACAACACCGAGCGTTCCGCGAGACTCCACAAGGCAAACGCCACGGTCACGCCGTTTTCCATAGAGACCAGCGTGCCGCGCATGCGACCCGCCAACGGACCGGCCCACTCTCCGTACTCGAGGAACCGGTGATGCATGAGACCGGTGCCGCGCGTATCGGTGAGGAACTCCGAGCGATAGCCAAACAGACCGCGCGCCGGAATCTTGTACTGGAGACGCACGAGGCCCTGACCGGGATTACGCATCTCGATCATTTCGGCTTTGCGCGGTCCAAGCTTTTCAAACACCACGCCCATGTACTCTTCGGGCACGTCGATGGACAGTTCTTCGTACGGCTCGAGCTTCTGACCGTTCTCGCCCTCACGCAAAATTACTTTCGGGCGTGAGACCTGAAACTCAAAGCCTTCGCGGCGCATCGTTTCCATGAGAATGGAAAGATGCAGTTCGCCGCGACCGGCGACACTCCACGTGTCCGTGGCGTCCGTCTCTTCCACGCGCAATGCGACGTTTCGCTCGAGCTCCTTGAAGAGACGCTCACGCAGCTGTCGCGAGGTGACGAACTTGCCTTCTTTACCAGCGAACGGCGAGTTGTTCACCAGGAAGTCCACAGAGATCGTGGGCTCTTCGACGGTGATGCCTTCGAGACGATCGGGGAACGCCGGATCGGTGACGGTGTCACCGATGTCGACGCCTTCAAGTCCGGCCAGACACACGATCTCTCCGGCGCCGGCCGAGTCGGTTTCGACGCGCTCAAGACCCGAGAAACCGAACAGCTTGGTCACGCGCGACTGCTCCGGCTTTTTCGTAGTATCCATGGAGTTGAGCAACACCTGCTCGCCCACCTTCACCGTACCACGCTCGATACGACCAATTGCAATGCGACCAACGAACGCGTTGTAGTCGATCGTTGAAACGAGCATCTGGAACGGCCCCGTGCGATCACTTGGCGGCGGCGGCACCATTTTCACAATCGTTTCGAACAGCGGCGTGAGATCCTGCAGCGGCTGGTCGAGCTCCATGGTGGCTGTGCCATCGCGGCCGGAGCCGTACACGGTCACGAAATCGAGCTGCTGATCGTTGGCTTCCAGCTCAATGAAGAGCGACAGCACCTCGTCGTGCACACGATGCGGATCGGCGCCCGGGCGATCGATCTTGTTGATCATCACGATCGGCGTGCGACCGAGCTCCAGCGCTTTACGCAGAACGAAGCGCGTTTGCGGCATCGGGCCATCGAAGGCATCGACCACGAGCAACACGGCGTCGACCATGCGCAGAATGCGCTCCACCTCGCCGCCGAAATCGGCGTGTCCCGGCGTGTCCACGATATTGATTTTCGTGTCGCGCCATATGACCGAGGTGTTCTTGGCAAGGATCGTGATACCACGCTCTTTTTCGAGCGCGTTCGAGTCCATGACACGTTCTTCAACGACCTGGTTGTCTCGAAAGGCACCAGCCTGGCGCAGCAATTTGTCGACGAGAGTGGTCTTCCCGTGGTCGACGTGCGCGACGATTGCGATATTGCGAATTTCCATAGCCTTAATTGATAACCTACCCAGTGGTCAGGTGGCAGTGGGGGCCTGCCATGTAACACTCGTGCTTGCCAAGCCCGCCGGTGCGTCGTAGCGTGAAGGACCACTCGTCTTCATGGAGGAATTCCGATGCACGAGAAGGACCAGATCGCCAGTGCCCCCCGCTATCCCACCGGTCGTGGATATGGTCACGACCTGATGCGCGGAGGGGAGGTGTTCGGTGGGTACGGCTATGCCGAACGCCCGGAGTATGAACGACGTCGCGGAGAGCAGAGTGCCGCCGCCGACGAGATTCCCCCGCCCGACACGCCCGTCAGCTGATCGCCACCCCCGACGCAAGAACACGCCCCGCAACGTCCGGATACGTTGCGGGGCGTTGTCTGTTTATCCGGGAGACCGCCGCACGATCGATGCCGCCAGGCGTACGGCCTCGTGAAAGCTGGACGCATCCGCGATGCCCTGCCCGGAAATGTCGATCGCGGTGCCGTGATCCGGCGAGGTGCGGGGAAACGGCAGCCCCAGCGTGATGTTCACCCCGCTGCCGAACGACGCGACTTTGATCGCCGTCATGCCAACATCGTGCACGGGCGCGAGCACGGCATCAAACTCGCCGCGCATGGCGCGCACGAAGACGGTGTCCGCCGGGAACGGACCCGCGATGCCTGCAGCGCGCGCCGCGGGCTCCAGCACGGTGTGGTCTTCATTGCCGAATCGACCGCCGTCACCGAGATGCGGATTCAGTCCGCAGAGCGCCAACCGCGGCTCGGCAATATTGAACACGTGCTGCAATCCGGTGCGCGTGCGCTCAGCGGTGCCTACGATCAGCTCGTGGGTTGTGGCATCGGACACGTCGCGCAGCGGAATGTGCGTGGTGACCAGCACCACACGCAGACGATCACTGGCCAGCATCATGGTGGTCTCGCACCCCGTGAGCGCGGCCAGCATCTCGGTGTGACCGGGGTAGTGGTAACCGCCGTCGGCGAGCGCACGTTTATCGATGGGCGCGGTGACAATGCCGCTCACCGTGCCAGACAGCGCGAGCGCAACAGCGCGTTCAATCGCGAGTCCTGAAAACCGGCCGGCCTGCGCGCGGTCTGCGTCTGCATCACCGGCTGGATTCCATACGCCCAGCGAGTCGTGAACCGCACAGGTGGCCTGTTCCGGACCAATCACCAACGGCGTGATGTCAGCACCGCCAACAAGCGCACGCCACACGTCTTGCACCAACACGCCAGCGATCAGCTCAGGACCAATGCCGCGCGGATCGCCCAGCGTAAGCGCCAGCACTTTCGTACGCATGCGCGACGTTACCAGCGGCGTGGCGCGTTGTGCTGCCGCACTAGAACCTGACGGATACGTACGTCTGTTTGCGCATGGCGTCGAGCATACGGCGGAAGCTGTACGCTTCCTGCATGCTGCGCCGCAGGTTTCGGCGCGCTTCGTCCATGCTCATTTTACCCGCGGGCTGCATGCGCGTCAGACGCAGCACCACAAACTTGCGCGTCCCAGACGCCTGGTCTTCAATCGCAAATGGTCCGACCAGCGTGCCAACTGGCGATGAACCGATCGCGGTTGCATAGGCCGGTGGCAGATCTTTGGCGGCCACTTCGGGAATGATGGCATCCTCGCCGCTACGCTCATCGTGATAGCGCGTACGCAGCGAATCAAACGACACGCCGCTGTCCCACAACGCACGCACGCTGTCGGCGAGCTGTGTGGCGCGCAGTTCATCGGTGGAATCGGTGGCCGCACGAATGAGGATGTGACGCGCCTTCACTTCAGCTGGCTGCACACGATCCACGCGAATGAGATGCCATCCGTAGCGAGATTCCACCGGCGGACTCACCACACCAGGATTGAGCATGAACATGACGCGGTCAAACTCGGGCACCATGTTCCCGCGACGATTCCATCCCAAATCACCGCCGTTTTCGGCCGATCCATCCTGCGAAAACTTGCGCGCTGCTTCTTCGAACTCAGTCGGTTTGTCCTGAAGCGCGAGGAACAGCGAATCAATCAGTGAGCGCGCACGCTTGCGCGATTCTTCGCCGGGAATCGTTGGCACCACGATCTGCTGAAATCCCATCGTGGCCGGACGATCGGGCAGCTCTCCGCCCATCTTTTCGATCTCGGCGTTCACGTCTTTTTCGCTCACATTCACCGTGACGAACTTGCCATCACGACGTAGCTGCGCGATGTACGTTTCCTGCATCTGACGACGACGAATTTCGGTGACCTGCTTTTCGCGGTAATCATCGGGCGTGCCAAAGCCAGCCTCAACGAGCGCATCGCGATACTCTTTGTCGGTCGGGAAGTTGCCGCGCACCTTCGCAATCTGCGCGTCGGCGAGTTGCTGCACTTCGAGCTCGTCGATCAACAGTGACGTGTCCTTTTCGGCGCGCTGGATCAGCACTTCCACATCGATGAGCTGGTCGAGCACAGACCGCTGCAATGCGCGACGTTCGGCGGAGTCGGCCGGCATGGGCGTTTGCTGTGCGGCCAGCGCGGCCTCGATATCCGACACAAGAATCACCTTGGTGCCAACAACTGCCGCAATGCGATCAAGCGGGAGCGCCGCCATGCTCGGAGCACCGGGCGCGCGCTGCGCCGGGTCCTGCGCGGCAACCGCCGTTGACACACCGCCCAGCAACGTGGCAGCGCCGAGGGCAATCGAGAAGAATCGGGCAGAGCGAACAAGCATGCGAGTATGGAAACGAGTCATGAGTGGAATCTATCCAGATACGACACCGCGAGGCGGCCAAACGTGCCCTGAACGCATCAGGGACCGCCTTGTGAGCGGCCCCTGTGCATGATTCACCGTGCGATCTGCGTTAGTTCGACGGCGGCGGCGGTGTGGTGCCGCTGTCTGCTGGCATCGGCGTGGTCATCCCCGGAACGGCCGGTGGCGGTGCCGCCGAGTCTGCTTTGGCACGCAGCGCCTTGGCCGCTTCGACCGCGCGCTCAAGACCCACATCATTGATGTTGAACTCGTATTTGGACTGCAGCGCGCGAGCCACCGGGTAGGCGACGTCAGCAAACTGCACTTCGTTCTTGACGAGCTTCTGGAAGTACGCGTTGATGCGACCGCCAACGAGCGTCTCGCGCTCGGCCGGCGTCTTCGCCGAATCGCTCAGCGACGCGGGCTCCACACCCATGGTGGTCCACGCCATGGTGAGGTTGTTGCGGAACGCCATGCGCAGATTGGTGAGCTCGGCCGTGTCCACCGCAATCTTTGCACTATCGGCCATCTTGAGCAGCAACTCGTTGCGTACGATCTGGTCCACGAACTTCGTGGCAATGCTGTCCGGCGCCGCAATCAGCTGCGGGCGCAGCTGTGCCTGCGGCGGATACGCAGCCACCCAATCTGCGAGACGCGCGGCCGTCAGCTTGCCGCCCTTGAACTCGGCCAGCGTGGTGTTGTTCGTGCGGAAGCCGATCGGATTGCGCGCGATGTCTTTGACGGTGCCCGCGGCATTGTCGCTCAGCTTCACACCGGCGGCCTGTTCCATCTTGGCCAGATAGAGGCTTTCGGCCACCACCATGCCACGCTGGTTCGCCTGCGCCTGCACTTCACCGGCCACTTCCGAATACGGCTTGCGGTAGATCACGTGAAAGCCGAACGACGTGCGCACGACCGGCGAGATCTCGCCGGGCTTGAGGGCCAGCACGGCGTTCTCAAAGTCAGCGACCATGGCACCCTTGGGGAACACACCAAGGTCTCCGCCGCGATCACCGCCGCCGGGCTCTTCGGTGCGAGCCGCGAGACGCACAAAGTTGGCCGGGGTGGCTTCAGCGCGAATGCCTTCCGCTTTCTTGCGGGCGGCTTCAACGGCCGGACCTTCGGCGTCCTGCGCCACCTGCACGAGGATATGACGCGCCGACATCAGTTCGCCTGCGTCATAGCGCGCCTGCGCTGAGACGCTGGTATCGGGAGTCCAGGTCTTGGAGACCTGCTCGTACAGCGTCTTCACACGCATGTTGTCGATGGCCGACCACAAACCCGCGTCCATTTCGGCGGGGCTGGTGACCGTATCGCCGCGCGCGGCTGCGATGCCGGCGAGCTGGTAGTTCACCCACAACTCGGCAATGCTGCGCGCGACTTCGGTTTCCAGTGGCGCCTGCGACGTGCTCATGATTTCCGCGAGCTGCGTCGTGGTGAGCTCCTGCGTTCCAACTTTGGCTGCGGTATCCGCGCCACCATCTGCACCGCACGCTGCTGCAATGGTTGCAGCGGCGAAAACCGCCACAACAGGAACACGATACCGTTTCATCGACACAACTCCGAATTCCGGGAATAGGGCGGGACAAGCCGCGCCCGACCACAAAGGCCCGTGGTGAGGAAGGACATACACATGATTGAACAGATCACACGTTCAGCGCGCGCAATGCGCGCACCAAACCGTCGAGCATTTCCGCGCCGCCGAGCCGGGTAAGCTTGAGCGCAAGCGGATTCGTCCGCCGCACATCTACCTGAAACTGCACGTCGTGGAAGGCGGCGGAGAGCCCCTTCAGTCGAGGCACCGCATCAGATCGAAAGTTAACACGGGCATCGGACCCTCGCACAAGCACCCCGTCCACGCCGATGGCGGCGCCAAGTACGCGCAAAAGGGTGCTCGCGAACAGCGCCTCCGCCGGCGGAGGCAGTGGACCAAAACGGTCCCGGGTTTCCGCCCGGAGCTCGTCGATTGCACCCGCCATACGACACGCCGTGAGACGTCGATAGATGTCGAGTTTGGCGTCCTGGGCTGGAATGAAGTCGTCTGGCAGATAGGCCGGCTGGTCCAGCGACACGTCGGCCGGTACAAAAGGACGGGCACCATCTTCCTGCGACAGCTGACGCACCGTCTCGTCGAGCAGCCGCAGATAGAGGTCAAAGCCGACCGAGTGCACAAAGCCCGACTGCTCGGCGCCGAGCAGGTTGCCCGCGCCACGCAGCTCCATGTCTTTGAGTGCGACGCGATAGCCGGAGCCCAGTTCCGTGTGGTGCTCCAACACCTGCAATCGACGCTCGGCGTCGACATCGATCTGGTCGGGAGCAATCAGATAGCAGTAGGCACGCCGATGCGAGCGTCCCACACGTCCGCGGAGCTGATACAGCTGCGCCAGGCCGAAGTGATCAGCCCGGTTTACGAACATGGTGTTGGCGTTGGGCACGTCGAGTCCGCTTTCCACGATCAACGTGGACACCAGAATGTCCACCTCGCCCGACACGAACTGTTTCATCACCGCTTCGAGCTCGCGTTCCTTCATTTGCCCATGACCAACGGCAATGCGCGCGCGTGGCACGAGACGCTGCAGATGATCCGCAATCGCGATGATGGTTTCGATGCGATTGTGGACGAAGAACACCTGACCGCCACGATCGAGCTCGCGCGAAATGCCTTCTTCGAGCAACCCATCGTCCCACGGCTCCACGAAGGTGAGCACGGGCGAACGATCGCGTGGCGCGGTTTGCATGAGCGTCATATCGCGCAAACCGGCGAGTGACTGATGCAGCGTGCGCGGGATCGGAGTGGCCGTGAGCGTGAGCACGTCGGTCTCGAGCTTGAGCTGTTTGAGACGTTCTTTGTGCTTCACGCCAAAGCGATGCTCTTCGTCCACGACAATCAAACCGAGACGTGAGAACGACACGTCGGGCGACAGCAGTCGATGCGTACCAATCACAATGTCGATTTTTCCAGACTTGAGCGCGTCCACAACAGCGGCTTGCTCCTTCGCGGTCTGGAAACGTGACATGACCTCAACGCGCACTGGAAAATCTGCGAGACGATCGCTGAAGCTGCGCCCGTGCTGTTCGGCGAGGATCGTGGTTGGCACCAGCACAGCCACCTGTCGCCCGTTTTGCACCGCCTTGAACGCGGCGCGAATGGCGATTTCCGTTTTGCCATAGCCGACGTCGCCCACCAGCAAGCGATCCATGGGGCGCTCGCCTTCCATATCACGCTTCACATCGTCTGTCGCTTTGCGCTGATCAGGCGTGTCCTCAAACAGGAACGAACTTTCGAGTTGACGCTGCCACGCGCCATCGGGAGCGTGTGACGGACGCGCGGCCACCTTGCGACGCGCGTAGAGCTCAAGCAGCTCCTGCGTCATCTCAAAAATGGCGGCGCGCGTTTTGTCTCGCTGCTGCGCCCACTTCTTGCCGCCGAGGCGATGCAAACGCGGCGGTGGCATATCGCCGCCGAGATCGCTGGCCGATCGATAGCGTTCGATCTGATCAATACGGTACAACGGAATGTTCAGGCGATCACCGCCCTCGTATTCGATCACCGCCGCTTCGATGGTTTGTTCGCGGAAGAACACGCGCTCGATACCGCGATAGATGCCGATACCGTGCTCAAGATGCACGACGTAATCACCGATCTTGAGCGCGCCGATGGTGTCGAGCGCGGCACCCGTTCCGTAACGGCGCGCGCGACGCAGTCGGCGATCACGACGGAAAATCTCATGGTCGGTGAGCACGCGCAGACGGCCCGGCACCACGAACCCGCCATCGAGGACACCAATCGTCAGTGCCGCCGGCGTGGGACCGTCTTCGCCGAGCAACTCGTCGAGGCGTTCGGACTGACCGGCGTTGTCGCACAGAATCACTGTGGGCAAGCCGTCGCGCACCAGGCGGCGCAGCACGCGCAGGTCTCGTGAAATCGATTCCGGCGCGCTCAGTGCAAAACGAACGTCTGGCTTGAGCGACTCGTCGGCCGCCTGCACCACCGGTGCGTCTTCATCATCACGCGAACGCCGCACCGGCTTGGTGCTCGAAGCCGTTGCTGCGCCGACCACACGAATCGTGCTGAATCGCGACAGCGCACCACTGATTTCGTGCGGGCTGCGAAAGAGCACATCGCGCGGCGGCGCTTCTTCACCACGGCGACGTGCGAGTTCAATGTGATGCGCGCTTTCGTCCCAGGTGCGCTGCAGCTCCGGTCGTACCGATGTGCCTGCGGGCAACACGACAATCGTGTCGGGTCCGAACAGCTCCACCAGTGAGACACGCTCGGTGCCACCTTCCATTTCCTTCACACGACCGTCAACGGGCAACACAAGCGCAAACTGCGCCGGTCGTGTGGTGCGCTGCGTATTCAGATCAAAGTGCCGAAGCTCAGTGATTTCATTGCCCCAGAACTCAAGACGCACCGGCTCGGCCATGCCAAAGCTGTACACGTCAAAAATGCCGCCGCGCACGGAGAACTGCGCGACGTCTTCGACCATCGACACGCGCTCAAAGCCGATCGACTCGAGATGTGCCGCGAGCTCCTCAGGGCGGCGCACATCACCTTTGCGCAGCTCAACACGTGCTCCACGCAGTGCCCCTGGCAACGCGGTGCGCTCAAGCAATGCGCGCGATGTTGTGAGCAATACGCGCACGTCACTGCGACCAAGTCGCTCCAGCGTTTCCACACGCTCGCCCGCGACCTCGGCATGCGGCTCGACTTCGCCGAATCCTTCGCGCGGCGGATAGAGCGCGACCGGCACGTCATCGACGAGCGTTTGCAGGTCGGCCAACCAGCGTTCCGCCTCGGCCAACTGATCCGCGACCACCACAAAGGCACGTTGTGGTAACGCGCGCGCGAGCGCGGCGACGAGCACTGCGTCGGCAGAACCCACAAGGCCGCCAACACGAAGCTCGTAGCCTGGGGCCGGCAGCTGGTCACGCGTTTCGTGAAACGCCGGTAATCCGGCCAGCCCATCGATCAAGCGAGGAAGCGCCACCGTCAGTTGCCCAGCAATCGAACTGTTGAGCGAATCACGCGTGCACCGCGTGTGTCGATCGCGGAGCGAACACACCGCGCGCGATCAGCGCTTCGGCGAAGAGTGCGAGTGCCGCCAAGGCCACGAGCGGCCATGTGAGCGAACGTCCACCCGATCGATCGAACACGGTGTCAGCAACACTCGCGGCACGCGGCTCAAGCTGCACGTCGGCGCCCGCAATCTTGTCCTGCCAAATTTCTCCACCCCACGACACCACGTCGGACTCCTCGACTTCCGCATTGACCACCAACGCGCCTACGGTGCGCGCTCCTCTGCGGAAAAGGTAAACACCTGTCGCGTCCGGTACGACGAGGCGTCCACCAGCGAGCGGCAACTGCGAGCCATCCGGATAGCGTAAAGAATCGGCCAGCACCGGCATGGCCATGGTGTCATTGGGCGCCGCCGACGCCAGCGTGCCCCCATCACTCAGGCGCTGCGTGACCACATCACGAAGCCAGGGCACAAAGGCCGCGAGCACGGGCGCGTTGGTCGCGGTCACATTGAGCGGAGAACCCATGAGCACGTAACTGCTGCCCGCCACAATCCACGGCTGTCCGCCAGCGGTTGCGAGCACAACTCCCGAATCTGCCGTTGCCGCTGTTGTCGCAACACGCTCGAGACGATAGCGCATGGTGACGCGCGTGCCGGCAAGACTCGCTCGTGGCTCAAGCTCCGCGTTCTGCAAGGCATCCTCGACCAAGACAGTATCGCGTCGCACCGCGCCGAATCGCCACGGAATACCCGCACGTTCCAGCGCACGATTCGCCGATACGAGCTGCAACGGATCGAGCGGCGCCAGGCGAAGCGCCGATTGCGTGATGTCGTCCGTGGCGCTGGCCACAACCACGGACGCACCGGCTGCCGACACGCTGCGACGAAGTCGACCATCGGCGACGAGCACATCAACCGCCGCATCCACAAACGGACCCGCCGACGGTTGCACCACCACCGAGGGTGGTGCACCAGCAAGCACGGCGAACGCGCGCGCGTCGTCTCCCGGATAGTCGTCGGCATCCACTTCAACGCGACCAGTCACCCAACCGGAATCTTCGGCTTGTGCGACGACCGTAAACTGCTGTGGTGCTGAGAAATCGGCCGCGGCGGCGACACCGCGAGACACTGTTCGGTCGCCGAGCACAACGCGCCACGCGGCGGAATCAGGTGCGCTCAGCGAGATCGACAATCGTCCACCTGGCACCCATCGCGCCGGTTCAACGCGCACATCGTGCACGACGCGATTTTGCGCAATCGTCACGTCAGGCGCGTGGACGACAACGGCGATGTCATCAACAGTGATAGTCGTATCGAGCGCCGCGTGCTGTCCGTCGGTTAACACCACAATCACAGGAGTGCGCGGAGCACCAGCGGCCACGAGTGCGGCCGCGCGACGTACCGCGCCGGCGAGATCACCTTGACCGGCCAGCGGCCGCAGGGTGTCGATGGCTGCGTTGAGCGTCGTCGCGTCTCCCGCCACCACGCTGCCACCGTTCGTGACCAGCCACGCGCGATCATCTGGTGCGAGCTGCGTCGTGATGCTCTGCGCTGCCTGCTGAAGTCGCGAGAGCATGGTACTGCCCTCGACAACCGCGCGCGTGCTCATGGACTGGTCGAGCACAATCGCCACGGCGAGCGGCGGATGTCCTGTGCCCCCGAGACTGGCAATCGGACGAGCGGCGGCGGCAACGAGCGCGAGTACCGCCAGCAATCGCAGCAACAACAGCAATCGATTGCGCACGGCGCGTTCACGGCTGTGCTCGCGCTGCGTCTGCAGCAGGAAGCGCACGGCCGGAAACTCGACACGACGCGTGACCCGACGTCGCAGCAGATGTACGAGCAGCGGCACACCAGCGAAGGCCGCCAGTGTCAACAACAACGGCGCGAGAAAGGTCACGCGATCGGCATCCCGCCGCGGCCCGTGGCGCGTACCAGAGCGCGCAGCGCCTGTCCAAACGGTTGGTCCGTCATGGCGAGCGCGTACCGCGCGCCGACCTGCAGCAAACCGGTGCGCCACTCATCGAGCGCCTGTCGCACCGTGTCCTGATACTCGGCGCGAATCTCTCCCGGTGTTGCCGCCACCGCAGCGCCTGATTCCGGATCGGTGAACACCGCTTCTGCACCCTCGGGAAAGTCTCGCTCCACGGGATCAAGCACATGCAGCACCAGCACTTCGTGCCCCCGCGCGCGCACCGTGCGCAGTTGATCGATGACAGGCGCAGGGTCCACCAGCAAGTCCGAGACAAGCACAACAAATCCGGGTCGCCGCACCAGATGCGCGGCCTGCGAAAGCGCGGGCACGAGGTCTGTACCGGTGCCACCGCCAGGTTGCGCCAACGCCGCGGCCAGGCGAAACCATTGGCCGGTGCGCGTGGACGGCGTGACCACCGACCGCAAACTGTCGTCGGCCCGCACGAGCCCGACGGCATCACGCTGACGGAGCAACAGCAAGCCGAGGGCGCCGAGCAGATGCTCGGCGTAGGCGAGTTTGGTGAGTCGTGCCGAGTCACCGGTCCAGCGCATGGAGGCGCTGACATCGAGCACCAGCATGGCGCGCGTGTTCGTCTCTTCTTCGAACTGCTTGACCACCCACCGGTCGGCACGGGCGGCGATGCGCCAGTCGAGGTAGCGCAGATCATCGCCCGGCTGATAGGGACGATGTTCCGCAAACTCCACGGAGAACCCCTTGCGCGGCGAGCGGTGGAGACCGGTGAGGAATCCGTCCACGACCCAACGCGCGACCAGCTCGAGGTGACCGAGGGCAGCGAGCGCGGAGGGATCGAGTAAGTCGGCGCGAGAGGCGGGCATGAGGACGGGAATAGTGGCGACCTGTACCGCGTACACCAAGGGACCGTGCCACCTTGGCTGAATTCTGTGTCGAAACGCACGAAATCGGGATCAACTCCCGGCACCCAGTGTATTCTCCTAAGTTCCCCTTATCACGCGCGAGCAAATGTTCCCGCGCGGCTGCATCTCCCGCCTGAGGTCCGAGTCATGGCACTGTCTCCCTCGATGAACGTCCGACTGCTCGCCATCGCTGCGCTTTTGGTGGCTTCGGCTGCTCCGAGCGTCTCGCAGGCGCAGCCGCAAAGCTTTCCCAAGGTTGAGATCCGTCAGGATCCGGGTATGGGTCCAGGCTCCCCGGCGTGGGGCGCGGCCGCACGTGTCCGGCTCGATCGCGATGCCTTTCTGGTCGTGATTGAACTCGGTGTCGACGGGCGGGCCCGCGTGGTCTTCCCGGAGTCGCCGCGCGAGAAAGCGTTCGTGCGCGCCTCTCGCAACTTTCTGGTGCCGCTGCCGAGCGCCGATGTGATGTTCGTGAATGTGAGTCAGGCGCGTCGCCCCACGGTGGTTGCCTTTGCTTCCGACATGGCGCCAGACCTGAGCGAGTTCACGCGCGACGGCAATCGCTGGGATTACCAGTTCGCCATGGAGTACGACCAGAGTGCGGATGACGTGATCCGCGATCTGGCCACTTTGATCTACGGCGACCCCGAAATGCCGTACAGTGTCGCGCAGACCCGTGTCGCGCCGGTGCTTTCGGCCTTTGCGCAGCGCGCGTTGATCGATTGCGGATACAGCCTCGGTGGGCTGACCTCAGCCGACTTCATGGACTTCCTCTGGGATGTGTACGGCCCGTATCAGTTCTACGGCGTTGGCGGCTGGGGAAGCCGAATGAACGGCAGCAATGTGTACTGGGGCTACATGGGCAGCAGCTACTACATGCCTTTCGGCACCACCTCGTTTGGTCGCTTCACGTCGCGCAGCTTGTGGAATCGCTACGGCGCCGGCTGCAACGGTTGGGGTTTCCAGCGGCCCTTCATCGTGGCGCTCAACACACCGCCAGTGCCAGTTGACATGCCGCCCGCGGACAGCCTGAATGGCCCCAAGGACAAGCCAAAGGATCGCCCGGCGGACAAGCCAAATGACAAGGTGGATGGCGTGGGCATCATCCCGGCCACACCTGCGGCGATGCAGCGTCGCGAAGCCAAGGTGACCACGCTCGTCGCGGCGAATGCGGTAGCCAACACCAAACTTTCGCGTGAGGCGGCGAACGATCTGTTGCAGCGGCGGGATGTCGCGTCGGCGCTGCAGATGTTGGCGTTGCAGCGCGTGACCGGTTTGAGCGCAGAGCAGCTTGATGCGCAGATGCGTCGGGCGCAAACCTCCAATGGGAGCATTTCTCGCCGCGCGCCGAGCAGCCGTGGAGACTCCAGAAGTGGGGTCGGCACGTCGATGGGCGGGATGGGCTCCAGCAGCGGTGGCGTTGGTGGAGGCTCGAGCGAGGTTGGCGGATCAGGCGGCGCCGGCGCGTCTGGTGAAGCGCGAGGCGGCTCGGCGGGCGGCGGGCGCGGCGGCAGTGGTCGCGTTCCACCGGGTCTGTAAGCGTCCGCACCGGCGCGCTTTCTTCATAAGAGTGGCCCCACCAGCTTGGTTCTGCGGGTGGGGCCACTAGTTTTCCAAGGCTAGGCTCCTGCGCGGTGCGTCTGCCCGCGAGCGGCGCCGATGGTCTGAAATGCTCCCTTATTTCTGACCTTGTCCCATCGCTCCAAGAGTCCGTGCAGCTCGATCGCATCCGCAACTTTTGTATTGTCGCTCACATCGACCACGGGAAGTCCACCCTGGCCGACCGCCTGATCGAACACACAGGCACGCTGCAAAAACGCGAAATGAAAGCGCAGATCCTCGACACCCTGGATCTTGAGCGCGAGCGCGGAATCACGATCAAGCTCAACGCCGTGCGAATGGCCTACACCGCGGCCGATGGCATTGCGTATGAGTTGAATCTCATTGACACGCCGGGCCACGTGGACTTCACGTACGAAGTCTCGCGTTCGCTGGCCGCGTGCGAAGGCGCAATTCTTGTGGTCGACGCCTCGCAGGGCATTCAGGCGCAGACGCTGTCGAATCTGTTTCTGGCCCTCGATGCGGGTCTCGAAATCATTCCGGTGCTCAACAAGATCGACCTGCCGGGCGCCGAACCCGAACGTCGTCGTGCCGAGATTGTGGAGTTGATTGGCTGCGCTCCGGAAGATGTGCTCTCTGTGAGTGCCAAAGAGGGTGTTGGTGTACCGGAGCTGCTCGCGCGTGTGGTCGAGAAAGTGCCACCGCCGAAGGGTGATCTCGACGGTCCGCTGCGCGCGCTCATTTTCGATTCGTACTACGACAAGTACCGCGGCGCCATTCCATCGATTCGCGTGGTGGATGGTGTGATCAAGAAGGGCATGAAAATCACCTTCGGCACATCGGACAATGTGTACGAGGTGTCCGAAGTTGGTTCGTTGCAGCCCAAACAAACGCCCGTGCCATCGCTCGGCGCCGGCGAAGTGGGCTACGTTATCGCTTCGGTTCGATCCGTCCGCGAAACACGTGCGGGCGATACAATTTTTGACGCGGCCAATCGCGCCGAAGAAGCGTTGCCGGGATATCGCGAAGTGCGCAGCTTCGTGTTCGCGGGCATTTTCCCCACGGATACACAGGCGTACGAAACGCTGCGCGATGCGCTTGAGAAAATGAAACTCAACGACGCGTCGCTGCAGTACGAGCCCGAAACGTCAACGGCGCTCGGCTTCGGCTTCCGCTGCGGGTTCCTTGGCTTGTTGCACATGGAAATTGTGCAGGAACGACTGGAGCGCGAATACGATCTCGATCTGGTGACCACTGTTCCGAGCGTGGAATACGTGGTGCATCTCACGGATGGCAGCACGATCAGCGTGGAGAACCCCGCGCTCATGCCGCCCGCCGTCACGATCTCGAGCATTGAAGAGCCGTATGTGAAGGCGCGCATCATGTGTCCGTCCGAGTACATCGGCGCGATCATGACGCTCGGCAATGATCGTCGCGGCATCTACAAGAACATGACGTACGTGGACACGGCACGCGTTGAGTTTGACTGGGAGTTTCCGCTCGGCGAAATCATCCTCGACTTTTTCGACAAACTCAAGAGTGTCAGCCGCGGTTACGCATCGCTCGATTACGAGTTGATCGAAAACCGGGTGAGCAAGCTCGTGCGTCTGGACATGCTCATCAACGGTGAGCCCATCGATGCGTTCTCCGTGATTACCCACGCGGACAAGTCATACGAGTGGGGGCGCAAGGTTGCCGAGAAGCTGAAGGAACTGATTCCTCGTCAGCTCTTTGAAGTGGCGATTCAAGCCACGATCGGACAGAAAGTCATTGCGCGTGAAACCGTGAAACCGCTGCGAAAGGACGTGTTGGCCAAGTGTTACGGCGGCGACATTTCACGCAAGCGCAAGCTGCTCGAGAAGCAGAAAGAAGGTAAGAAGCGCATGAAGCAGGTGGGCAGCGTGGAGATTCCCCAGGAGGCGTTCCTCGCCGTCCTGCAGGTGGATTGATCGCGTCGCCCGTGGCTGCGCTTGTTATTCAGACGTCTTTCCTCGGCGACATGGTACTCACCACGCCGTTGCTTGATCGTCTCGCACAACGTGGCCCGGTCGACGTGGTGGCCACACCACAGTCGGCCCCGCTGCTGGCGGGACACCCGGCGGTGCGCGATGTCATTGTGTACGACAAGCGCGGTCTCGCACGCGGCTGGCGCGGCATGTTGCGCACCGCGCGCGCGATTCGCGTTCGCAGCAACGGTGAGGCACGCGGCGCGCAGGTGGCCTACATGGCACAAGGCTCGCTGCGCAGCGCCACGCTCGCGGCCGTTGCTGGCGTGCCGTCGCGCGTGGGGTTCGCCACATCGGCCGGACGCGCGCTGTATACCAGGGCGGTGCCCTATCAGGCCGACCAACACCACGCCACGCGTTTGTGGAGTCTGGCGTCCACGGACGACGACGATAGTCGCCCGTCGGCGCCGCTGCATCCGCGCTTGTATCCGTCCTCGAGCGATCACGCGGCGGCGGCATCGCTGCTGAGTTCGGCCGGCATCGCGCCGGGTTCCTCCCTGCTGGTACTCGCACCGGGCAGCGTGTGGGCCACCAAGCGCTGGCCGCACTATCCGGCACTGGCGGTGGCACTGCAGCGCGACCCGCGTACGGCCAGTGCGCGAGTCGTGATTGTGGGCGCGGCCGCGGACGGAGCGATTGCGCGCGATGTGTCAGAAGCGGCGCGGGCCGCTGGGCTCCCGTTGCCGATCGACGCCACGGGACGATTATCGTTGTTGTCATCAGCGGCGCTGCTGGCGCGCGCCGGTGCGATTGTCACCAACGATTCGTTACCGTTGCATCTGGCCAGTGCGATGGGCATTCCGACCGTTGCCTTGTTCGGCCCGACCACGCTGGCGCTCGGATTCGGACCGCTCGCACCGCACGCGGAGGCGCTCGGTCTGGATGCGTTGCCGTGTCGGCCATGTCATGCGCACGGACCGGCAACGTGTCCGCTGGAACACTGGAAGTGCATGCGTGAACTCTCTGTCGAACGCGTCGTTGATGCGGTCGCTGATGTGATGCGCGTGGCGCGCTGACCATCTTTCGATAATCATCCTCTGCCATTGCCTCATGTCCGCTTCGACCACGACGTACGTTCTCGGTGTTGATCTCGGCGGTACAAACATCGTGGTTGGCGCCATGTGCGCCGATGGCAGCGCCATGCACGCGGTACGATCCGAGCCCACCCGTGCAGAAGATGGCGCCGACGGCGTGACCGCGCGCATTGTCCGATTGATTGAAGACTGCATCGCGGACACGATCAGCATCACTGGTGCCACGCGGGCGGACTTCGCGGGTGTTGGCATCGGTGCGCCTGGCCCGCTGGATCGCGAAACTGGCATTGTGCTGATTACGCCGAATCTCGGATGGACCGACTACCCGCTGCGTGACCGGGTGGCCGATGCGGTGCAGTTGCCGGCGGCGCTCGACAACGATGCGAACTGTGCAACACTTGGCGAGTGGTGGATTGGTGCCGCGCGCGGCTCGAAGCACGCGATCGGATTGACGATCGGCACGGGCATTGGCGGCGGGTTGATTCTCAATGGCCAGCTGTACCACGGTGCCTCGGGGATCGCCGGAGAACTCGGGCATACGTCGATCGATGCCAACGGTCGGCGTTGCAAATGCGGCAACTACGGCTGCCTCGAAGCGTACGCATCAGGTCCCGCGATAGCCGTACGCGCACGCGAGGCGCTCGGCGGCGACGAGACGTCGCTGCTGCCGTCCATGGTTCATGGTGATCTCGATCGCATTACCGCGCAGACGGTGTTTGAAGCGGCTGAACGCGGTGATCAGTTGGCGCGTCATGTCGTGCGTGACACCGCGCATTTCCTCGGCACCGGCATTGCGAACCTGTTGAACATTTTCAATCCTGAAGTGGTGGTGATTGCGGGCGGCGTCACGCAGGCTGGTGACGCACTCTTTGAACCGTTGCGCGCCGAAGTGCGACGTCGCGCCTTCAAGCCGGCCGTGGCCGTGTGCCGCATCGTGCCGGGTGAGCTGCCCGGTACGGCCGGTGTGGCCGGTGCAGTGGCCATCTTCAAGGCGTGGGCGGGCGTGTAATGCGCCAGCGTCACGCGCGAGTCGTCGAATGAGCGCGGGCGAACGTACTCGCAAGAAGCGTGTAGGCGTTATTGGATCGTTCGTGTGGGATGTCATTCACGGACGAGACAAACGGGCCGTGCCGATTGAGGAATGGGGCGGAATTACATACGCGCTGGCGGCGCTCGACGCGGGGCTCTCCGACGAGTGGGAAATCGTGCCGCTGCTCAAGGTGGGCGAAGACCTCGCCGACCGCGCTCGACATTTTGTGCGCGGACTCCGGCACATCGCACCTGACGCCGCGCTCGTGGCCGTTCCGTACCCGAACAATCGCGTTGAACTGCGCTATCACGATGCGGAGCGGCGCAGCGAGTTTCTCAGCGGCGGTGTACCGGGCTGGACATGGCTCGGCCTCAAGCCATTGCTCGAGTCTGCGAATCTTGACGCGCTTTACGTGAACTTCCTGAGCGGGTGGGAGCTGGATCTCGAAACCGCACAGCTGCTGCGCGCGCATTTCAGCGGCCCGATCTACTGCGATCTGCACATGCTGGTGATGGCGGTGCAACCCGACGGGCTGCGTGTGCCACGGCCACTGCCCGATGTTGCCGCGTGGTGCGCCTGCTTTGATTTGCTGCAGGTGAACGAAGAAGAGATGGCCATGATGGCACCGGATCCGATGATGCTTGCGGCCACGGCCATGGCCGCCGGCGTCTCGTGCCTGTCGGTCACGCTTGGCAGTCAGGGATCGATTTACGTGGCCGCACCGGGCTTTCACTCGATTGCGGATCTTCCACCGCGCAGTGCGCTGGCGACAGGTCCGCGCGGTGGCAGCAGCGCGCTTGGCGCGCTGCGTACGGCGCGTGCTCCGGCCGTGATGGCGAACGTGCACGGTGACGGTGATCCCACGGGATGTGGTGATGTGTGGGGCGCCACCCATTTCTCGCGACTGCTCTCCGGTGATAACTTGGAAACAGCAATGGCCGCTGCCGCGCGTGCGGCGGCGCGGAACGTGGAGCATCGTGGGGCAACCGGCCTCGCGTCCTATCTTCGGGGAGAACTGCACATCTCGTGACGACTGTGATCAACGTGCCACCGTCGCTCGATGAGCAATCGTTCGAACAGATTGTCGAGCAGCTTGCGCCGCTGCCCCCCGATCAGAAGGTGCTGTTTGACGCACGCCGTGCACGCTGGGCGTCTCCGTACGGACTCACGGCCCTGCTCTGCGCTGCACAGACGCGGACCGAACGCGCCGATTTTGCGGTACCCGAGCATCCGGACACGGCGTCGTACTGGGCACGCACCGGTTTCTTTCGACACGCTGCCGATGTGTTCACGCTGCACGGCCAAGTGCCGCGGCCGCGCGACGGCCACGACTCGGACGTGTTGCTGGAGATCACACCGGTGACCCAAAGCGACGATGTCCACACGGTGGTCACACGCATTCAGCAAAAGGCCGCCGACATTCTGCATGGGCAGCTCAAGCTGGAGACGGCCGCGACGATGGGCTTTGGCATGATGCTGAGCGAAGCGTGTCAGAACATTGTGGAGCATGCGGGACGCGGGGGATGGGTCGCTGTCCAGACCTACAATTTTCGCCAGCGACTGGGCCGTCGAGTGGTCGTGATCGCCGTGTGTGATGCCGGTGTTGGCTTCCGGCAATCACTCGAGAGTGACCCATCACATCGACGTGATGATCGCTGGGGTGACGCGCGCGCACTCGAATCCGCGGTGCTGCACGCCATGAGTCGTTTCAAGACGCGAGATGCGGGTCGAGGCCAGGGCCTCGCCGGCATTCGACGCTTCTGCGCGCGCTGGGACACCAAACTTTCCGTGCGAAGTGGTACCGCACGCATTGCGCTCGTGCCGCAATGGGACGAAGATGAAGCGTTGCAACAACGCTTGCCATACTTTCCCGGTGCTCAGGTGCAAATCATGATTCCGGAGCGTCTGGCCTCAGATCCGCCGTCGGCTGCCCGTTCGCGCTCCGCGGAGCGCGCGCGATGATGCATCACATCGATGTGAGCACCGTATTGCGCGGCGCGGTCTGTGAGCTGTACTCGAATCTCGTGACGCGGCCCACCGGTGCGGCGGTGCGCACGGCCATTGAGGCCCTGCTCGCGGAGGGGCAGCCGCCCACGATCACCACGATCGACTTCTCACACGTCAATCTGATTGATTTTTCGTGTGCCGACGAGATCGTGGCCAAGCTGCTGCTGCAGCACGTGGCGACTACGCACGAAGAAGCGCGGTACGTATTCTTTCGCGGCATGCGCGAAGATCATCTGGATGCGGTCGAAGCGGTGCTTGAACACCGCGAACTCGCATTGGTGTGGGATCGGGACGGTCGGCCCGAGCTGCTCGGTCGGGTGGATGACGACGAACGTCGCGCCTGGAATGTGGTGCGCACCGTGGGACCCGTATGGGCGCCGCACGTTGCAAGCTCCATTGGCGCCACCACGGATCATGCCGAGTTGCAGCTCACGCGACTGTGGCATCGTCGTCTCGTGATGCGTCAGAGTGACGGCTACGTTGTGCCAGGAGTCGCGGCCTGATGGCGGACAAGAAGGATCCAGGAGCGCCGCGCATCGGTCGCGGCATTTTCTCCGGCATGGCACCGCCGTTGCAAATCGTGGGCTACATCGGCACCCGTCGTGGTGATCCGGAGCGAGGACCGCTCATTCGCATGCGTCCAGATGATGCACTTATTCGTCTGCTGACGGATGGTGAGTTGGTGCGCATCATGGGCCCGCGGCGCAGTGAGTTCGCACAACTGGTGCTTGACGATACGCTGCCGCGCGGCGGCGTGGTGGTACGAGATCTGGCCGGCGTGACCGTCACAGAAATCGTGCGTGTTATCAAAGCAGACTTCGATTCGCCCCGCACGACGTAATTGTTATCACTCCCCTGCACCGAATGTCAGACTCTCCCGACACCGCACCACGCGCTGCACTGAAGCTCGCCTCACTCGCCATTCATGGTGGTCGCCCACACGCGGCGCCCGGAGAGGCCGTGGTGCAGCCGCTGGTGCAGTCCGTCAATCATGTGCAGCCGGCCGGCACGCCCGACGGGGTGATGTACACGCGCTACGCGAACACACCGAACGCGCAAACGGTGCAGCGCCGTATCGCACTGCTGGAAGGCGCGGAATCGTCACTGGTGCTGTCGAGTGGCATGGGCGCGACATCCTGCACCATGCTCTCGCTGCTACGCCCGGGCGATCATCTCATTACGAGCGCGTGGATTTACGGCGGTACGCGCAAGTTGTTCGACAATGAGCTCCCGGCCATGGGCGTGACCGTCACCACGGTAGACCCGCTGGAATCGCGCGCCTGGCGCCGAGCGGTGAACAAGAATACGCGTGTGATTTTTCTTGAGTCGCCGGTGAATCCCACCACGCGCGTGCTTGATTTGCGTCCGCTGGTGGCGCTGGCCAAAGAGTTTGGCCTCGCGTTGGTGATCGACGCGACCTTCGCGAGTCCGATCAACTACCGGCCCATCGAACACGGTGCCGACGTCGTCATTCACTCGGCCACCAAGTATCTCAACGGGCATCACGACATTCTGGCTGGTGTCGTGAGCGGCACCGAGTCAGTCGTCGAAGAAGTCCGACAGAAGATGATGGTGTGGGGACAGGCGCCGGATCCGTTTGCATTGTGGCTGCTGGAGCGCGGTATGAAAACGCTCGATGTGCGCGTGCGTCGTCAGAACGAATCGGCGCAGCGTGTGGCCGAGTGGGCGGAAACCCATCCGGCGATTTCGCGCGTGCATTACCCGGGACTTGAGTCGCATCCCGATCATGCGCTCGCAAAAGCAACGCTCGACGGGTTTGGCGGCATGCTCGCGATTGAACTGGCCGGTGGTGGTGACGCCACGCCGCGCGTGCTTGAGCGCCTGCGTCTGATTACACACGCCCCCAGCCTTGGCGGTGTTGATTCGCTCGTGAGTGAACCTCGCTATACATCACACGCCGCCATGACATCTGATGCTCGCGCGGCCATTGGAATCCCAGACGGATTTCTGCGCATTAGCATTGGACTCGAAGATGCCGACGATCTGATCGCGGACCTTTCGCAGGCGTTGGAGTAACCGCGTGTCGGGAGTACTGCGGCTGGACGCCGCCACCAAGGAATACCCGCGCACGGGTGTGGCGCTGAAGGACGTATCGTTCGAAGTGCAGAAAGGCGAGTTTGTTTTTCTCACGGGTGCGAGTGGTTCGGGCAAAAGCACGTTGCTCAAGCTGCTGTCCTTTGCGGAACGCCCAACGCGTGGTGAGGTGAAGGTGAGCGGCTTCTCAAGCGCGACGCTGCGTGACTCGGATATCCCGCAGTTGCGTCGTCGCCTTGGCATTGTGTTTCAGGACTTTCGCCTGCTCACCGATCGCACCGTCGAAGCGAACATCGCGTTTGCGCTTGAGGTCACGGGCACACCGGCCGCGGCGATCAGTCCCAAAGTCGGACGACTGCTTACGCAAGTTGGGCTCGCATCGAAAGCCACGTCCATGCCGCACGAGCTCTCAGGCGGTGAACAGCAGCGTGTGGCAATCGCACGTGCGTTAGCCAACGACCCGTTCCTGCTGCTCGCCGACGAACCCACCGGGAATCTCGACGAGCGAGCGACGCGGGGCATTGTACAACTGCTACGCGAAATCAATGCGCTGGGCACCGCTGTGATTATGGCCACGCACGATCTGTCGTTGATCATGCGCAGCGGATATCGCTATATCGAACTCGAGCGCGGCGATGTGTTGTACGACGGCACTGATGCGCGCCGACTGGCGAGGCACCAGTGAGACTCGCCTTTCGCGAAGCGCTCCTCGCGTTTCGCCGCGCACCGCTCCTCAGTGCACTCGGCGTTACCACGATCGCCTTCTCGCTCTTTGCATTTGGGCTTTTTGGCCTCGTCGCGATCAATATCCGTGAGGCGTTGCGGGCCGTTGAGGATCGCGTGGAGTTGCGCGCGTTCCTGGTAGACGGTGCGACCGAAGAATCAATGTCAGCGCTCCTGGGCGATTTGGCCGCCTTTCCGGAGGTGCGCGAAGTCGGGTACGTGAGTCCCGATTCGGCGCTCGCACGATCGCGCGAGGAACTCGCGGAATTCCGCGATGTGTTCGACGCGAGTGTGTTGCCCGGATCCTTCGAGATCCGCCTGAACGACGAGTATCGCGATCCCGTGGCGGTGCAGTCGCTGGCAGACCGTATCGCCTCGTATCCGGATATTGAAGACGTGCGCTTTGGTCAGGAGTGGGTGGCGAAACTCTATCGCGTGCGGACCATTGCAGTGTTCGTCGGGACCGGGCTTGGAGTGGTGTTCGCGTTGGTCGCGGTCATGATCATTGGTAGCACGATTCGCATGGCCGTGCTGGCACGCGCTCGCGAGATCGAGATCATGCGACTCGTGGGAGCCACCAACGGCTTTGTGCGATTGCCCTTCCTGATTGAAGGATTGCTCAAGGGTGCGCTTGGCGGATTGCTCGCGGCCGCGCTCACGTGGGCTACGCATACTGTGGTGTCGCGCTCACTGTTCGAGACCGTCTTCTTCACTCCCACGCAGGTCATGATTGGCGTGCTCACTGGCGCCGCGATCGGATTCTTCGGAAGCCTGCTCTCCGTTGGGCGACATTTGCGCGCCGTGTGGCGGGACGCGTGATCTCTCGTTTCACCCTGATCGCGTGTCTCGCGATTGGTGGCGGAGTGACCGGTGCGGCCGGAGCGCTGTACGCGCAGGCGCAAACGTCTACGAGCGACGCGAGACTTCGCCAGCAGCAGCAGGAGTTGCAGAAGCTGCGACAGGAACGTGAGCAGCTGGAACGTCGCATGGGCGACCTGCAGCGCAGTGCGCGCACGCTGGCCGATGAAGTCGTGAACCTGGACCGACAGGCCGAGGCCACCGCGAAGTTGGTAACGGTCCTTGAGCAACAGCTGGCGGAAATCACGGCCGAAGTCGACTCGGCCACCGGCCGCCTGGTGCGCGCCGAAGATGAACTGCTCAGCAAGCGCGCGGTGCTGCAGCGGCGTGTTGTGGACATTTACAAGCGAGGACCACTCTACTCGGCCGAAGCGATGTTGTCGGCGCGATCATTTGGCGAGCTGGTGGCCCGCTACAAGTATCTGTACGAAGTGGCGCGCAACGATCGCGGATTGGTATCTCGCGTGGAGACGTTGCGCGACCAGATCGCCGGCCAGCGCACACTTCTCGTGCGACTGCAGGACGGCATCAGTCGTAATCGCAGCGAGAAGACCGCCGAAGAGCAGCGCCTGCGCGCGCTGGAGCAGCAGCGCACGCGTCGACTCACGGTGGTACAGCGCGACGCGACCCAGACACGCGCGCGGCTCACACAGCTCGCCCGTGACGAAGCACGCTTGTCCAACATGATCGCCACACTGGAAGAAACGCGCCGCCGCGCAGAGCTCGCACCGAATGCCAAACCTGCGGCGCCTTCCACACTCAAGACGTCCGATTTCGGCAAGCTCGATTGGCCGGTGGACGGTGATATTCTGTATCGCTTCGGACGCGTCGTGAATCAGAACAACACCACGACACGATGGAACGGACTCGGCATTGCCGCACGCGCGGGTACGAGCGTGCGTTCAGTGGCGGCCGGTGAAGTGATGGTTGCCGAAGCCATTGGTACCTACGGACTCACCGTGATCGTGCAGCACGGCGGTGGTGACTACTCAGTGTACGGATCCCTCGCCGGCCTCAGCGTGCGGAAAGGAGCCACGGTCACCAAGGGACAAGTAATTGGTACCGTTGGCGCCGCAGATCCCGAGTTGCCACCACATCTGCATTTTGAAATGCGACCACGTGGTCGCGCTGTCGACCCTCTGGAATGGCTTCGCGCTCAACGTCCATGACACCTGCACGAAAAGTGGCCGCTCCCGCCAAACAGGCGGTGACGAAGACCGCCACGAAAACCGCCACGAAGACCGCACCGAAGTCCGCAAAAAAGGCGACACCATCAGCGTGGACGGATCACGAGGTGGGCGAACCACACCCGCTCTCGAGTTCCCCGCAGCACGACCGCGCACCGCTCGGCGCACATGTGTCGATCGCCGGTGGCACGCCGCAGGCTGCACTGCGTGTGCGAGAGATTGGCGCAAGCGCCGCGCAGATCTTTACCAAACAGGCCAATCGCTGGGTCGAGCGCGAGGTGGATGCAGCGGAAGCGGCAGAGTTTCGCGCCGCATTTGCGAATACGCCCTCGCGGTGGATCTGCGCGCACGACAGCTACCTGATCAATCTGGCGTCACCGGATCCCGAATTGCGCGCGCGCTCAATCGTGAGTTTTCGAACAGAGTTGCGTCGATGTCATGCCCTGGGTCTGCAGGCGCTCGTGTCGCATCCCGGCAACTTCATGGATGACCGCGCGAGCGGACTCGCGCGCAACGTAGACGGGATCATCGAAGCACTTGAAGCAGAGCCCGGCCCGACCACGCTGCTCATGGAGCTCACGGCTGGTCAAGGTACGGTACTGGGCGGCACGTTTCCCGAAATGGCCGCGCTCATTGCCGCGATCCCGGCACCGCTCGCGTCGCGCGTTGGCGTGTGTCTCGACACCGCGCACATCTGGGCGGCTGGGTACGACATTGCAACCAGATACGACGATGTCTGGTCGGAGTTCAGCGATACGATCGGATTCGAACGCCTCGGCTGCCTGCATCTCAACGATTCAAAGGCCGCACTTGGCTCGCATCTTGATCGTCACGAGCTGATCGGCGAAGGCACGATTGGCAGCGAGGCGTTCCGTCGCATCATGACAGACGAACGCCTCGCCGCAGTCCCACGCATTATTGAAACGCCGAAGGGCGACCTGCCGGCGGCCACTGACTCCCGCATGCTCTCGTTGTTGCGTTCCTTTACCGCCGCGTGAACACCACGCCGAGTGCGCGCGAGATGCTCACCGTAAAGCCGCTTACACGACCGTTCGCATCGCGCGTGTAGCGCATTTGCAGTCCACCCGGACCCGCGAACACGTCGGTGTCCGTGGCGCGCAGCGGCGCCACATCGCCAGGCCAGCGACTGAAGGTGAGCCCCGCGTCTCCGGCGGTCACCGTCCATTCCGCGTTGGCTTCTTCGCTCACAAACACCCCACTGTACTCGGCGAACTTTTTCGCATCGTACGCGATGCGTGCTGGCGTGACGGGCGTTGAGGGCGCAGGAGCGGCTGGCGTGGCAAACGGCAACAAGTCGCTGAGCAATCGGCGCGAGAGCCCTTCCGGATTGGCGTCGGCGCGATTGCAGAGCAGCGCGAGCCGGAGATCAGTGTCAGGAAAGTACGCGAGGAACGCGCGATAGCCGGCCGTCGCGCCGCCGTGGTATACCGCCCGCACGCCCGCCACATCATCAAGGAACAGGCCGCCGCCGTAGCCCGCCGGTGCACCTGTGGTGAGCCTGCCTTCTTCACGCATGCGCTTTGAGACGTCGGGCGAGCCAATCTTTCCCGCAACCAGCGCATCCGTCCAGCGTTGCAGATCGCCAACGGTGGTGAGCAGTCCCCCATTGCCGTGCACATGTTCAAACGGCATCGAAAGCGTGAACGAACCGCTCGCGTTCGGCGCGTAGGCTTGCGCGCGTCCGCGCACGAGGCGCGCGGGATCGTCGCGCCAGCTGGTGCTGCGCATGTCGAGCGGTTCAAAAAATTCCGTGCGTGTGAACTCCGCGAACGACATGCCGCTGAGCCGGCTCACCAGCATGGCCAACAGATTATAGCCCGTATTCGTGTAACTGAACTCCGCACCCGGCGCGTGGTTCAGCGCCCGCTGACGCGACGCGATAGTGAGCGCGTGCTCCTGTCGGTGGTCGCGCGTTCCGCGTGGCCAGCCCTCGAGTTGTGCCACCGCGCCCCAGTCGCGCAGACCGCTCGTGTGCTGCATCAAATGGCGCAGCGTGATCGGTGTGCCGTACGTGGGGATCTCCGGAAACCACCGCTGCAACGTGTCGTCGAGTGACAGCATGCCACGCTGTTCGAGCAGCAGCACGGCCGCGGCCGTAAATTGTTTGGACACAGAGCCGGCTTCGAAGATGGTGCCTGCCGTGATCGGAATACCGTGCTCCATTTCGGCGAGGCCCCACGCGCGCGTGAGAAGCGAATCGCGTCCGCGTCGCAGATCCACCGCGCAGCCTGGGGACTGCGGCCCGGCAAAGCGACCGAAGATGCTGTCGGCGCGCGCCGAGATCGGCGCGGACTGGGCCTGCAGTCGTGAGGGCGAGTGCGTCAGCAGCCCGGTTGGAAAGGTCGCGATCGCAGCGACAGCAGCAAGCCGAACGGAGAGGCGCATCGGAATGGTGGGAAAGATGTCCAACGTCTTGAGCAGGAGCGCGTTTCGCTCTTGAGGGGAGGTCGTCTGGTCGTCATGTTTGTTAGATCGGCACATGTGCCGAACCGAACACAAACCGTCAGGGGTAACGCGCACTGAGCGCGATGGTCCCCTTCTATTTCTTGGTCCTACGGTGGCGTGCCGGCCTGAGTGCCAGACGTTGCCACTTTTCAGAGGGTCGCACCACTTATGGCGACAGGCAGCAGCGCTGGTACACAGCACCGCGGTAGTGCAGACGGACTGTCCAAGCAGGGGCTCGCGCCCACCGGGCAGGTGCATTGGAACCTCATTGCGGCCGAACTCGTCGAGGCGGCCATCCGTCGCGGCGAAGGACGTCTGGCAGCGATGGGTCCTTTTGTTGCCGTCACGTCACCGCACACCGGCCGCTCGCCAAACGACAAGTTCGTGGTGCGTGAAGCCAGCAGCGAAGCCGATGTGGACTGGGGCAAAGTCAATCAGCCGATTACGCCTGACTTCTACAATGTGCTGCTGGCCGACGTCAAAGGCTATCTGAATGAGCTGCCCGAGCTGTTTGTTCAGGATTTGTACTGTGGTGCTGATCCCGCGTCGCGATTGAGCGTTCGCTACATCCTGCCGAACGCGTGGCACGGAAGTTTTGTCCGCAACATGTTCATTCGGCCGGCGCTCGAAGAGCTCGCCGGTTTTGCGCCAAACTTCACGGTGTACCACGCGCCTGAGTTCCAGGCCGATCCCGCACGCCACGGTACGCGCACGGGCACTTTCATTGTGCTGAACCTGGCCGAACGCACCATCCTGATTGGTGGTACGCGCTACGCGGGTGAACTCAAGAAGTCCATGTTCACCGTAATGAACTACCTGCTCCCGAAGAGCGGCCAGCTGTCCATGCACTGCTCGGCGAACATTGGCGCGAATGGCGATACCGCGCTGTTCTTCGGCCTCTCCGGAACTGGCAAGACCACGTTGTCAGCCGACCCGGAACGCAGCCTGATCGGCGACGATGAACACGGATGGAGCCCGGAAGGCGTGTTCAACTTCGAAGGCGGTTGTTACGCCAAGGCGATCAACCTCTCGCCGGAACAGGAGCCTGACATTTACGCGACCACGCGCATGTTTGGCACCGTGCTTGAAAACGTGGTCCTCGACCCCGTGACGCGCGAAGTGCAGTTCGACGATCAGTCGATCACCGAGAACACGCGCGTGTCGTATCCACTGCCGTACATTCGCAATCATGTGCCGAGTGGTCGCGGTGGGCATCCCAAACACGTGGTGTTTCTCACCGCAGACGCCTTCGGCGTGTTGCCCCCGATTTCAAAGCTCACGCCCGAACAGGCGATGTTCTATTTCCTCTCGGGCTACACCGCGAAGGTCGCGGGCACCGAGCGCGGCGTGACCGAACCGCAGGCCACGTTCTCGGCGTGTTTTGGCGCCGTATTTCTGGTGTGGCATCCCACCAAATACGCCGAAATGCTCGGCAAACTGCTGGAAGAGCATAACGCGCAGGTCTGGTTGGTGAACACCGGTTGGAGTGGCGGTGCGTACGGTGTTGGCAAGCGCATGAAGCTGGCACATACACGCGCCATGGTGCGTGCGGCCGTTGCCGGCAAGCTCGACGCAACGGCAACCGTCGCGCACCCGATTTTCGGTTTGGCCATGCCAACGCACATCGAGGGCGTACCAGACGAAGTGCTTGATCCGCGGCGTACGTGGAGTGACGCGGCAGCGTACGACGCACAAGCCACAAAACTCGCCGGCATGTTTCACGAGAACATCAAGAAGTTTGGTGCGGCCGTGAAGCCAGAGATCCTCGCCGCCGGTCCAAACCGCTGATACACAACGCGCCCTTGGATATCCTGCGCGACCCGCTGTGGAATAACATTCGGTTGGATGCACTCGCGCTTGCGCTGCTCGACACGCTCGTCGTGCAGCGCTTGCGCTATGTGCGTCAACTCGGCCTGGCGTACCTCGTGTATCCCGGCGCCACGCATTCGCGATTTGAGCATGCGCTTGGCGCGCATCATCTCGCGGGCGAAGCGCTGCGACTGCTCGACGAACAAGGGCAGCTCGCCGATGTTGCGCCAGATGAGCCGGCTATCGTTCGCGCCGCCGCGTTGCTGCACGACATTGGTCACTATCCCTTCTCACACGCGCTCGAAGAAATCGGCGCGATGCATCACGAAGAAGTGGCGCGTCCGCTGTTGTTGAGCGGGCCGATCGCGGACATCCTGCGTACGCACCTCGGCGACAACGCACCGCAACGCGTGTTCGCGTTGATCACCGGCACGAGCGACAGCCCGTTGCAGGGACTGATCTCCGGTTCGCTCGATCTCGACAAGATTGAGTATCTCAAGCGCGATGCGCACATGTGCGGCGTGCCGTACGGCGAGATCGATGTTGACCGGCTGCTGAACTCGCTCGTGCTGCTGCACTCGCCGATTACGGGCGCCCGTGGTATTGGCGTTCGTGAAAAAGGTTTGTCAGCACTGGAGTCCTTGCTGTTTGCCAAATACCAGATGTTTCGCAATGTGTATTGGCATCATGCGGTGCGCAGCGCCACGGCCATGTACAAGCGACTGGTGGCCGAAGCGCTGGCGGCCGGACTGGTAGAACCGACGCAGGTCGCGCGGTTTACCGACGAAGGTCTGTTGCATCATCTGGATGCCCTTCCCTTGCCACCCGTCGCGCGCGCGCTGCTTGATGCGCTCCGACGGAGACGCTTGCACAAGCGGGCCCTCGAGCAACCGGCCGCGATGCTGGGAGAGAACACCGGTGAGTGGCTGGCGTCGGACTACGCGCTCACGCGTCGCGTGGAAGATGCGCTTGCGATTGAGCTCGACATGGCACCAGGTTCGCTGCTGCTGGACTATCCCGTGAAAACGCAGATGCTGGGACTCGATCTCCCGCTGGTCCGCCGCAATGGCACGGTGGAACAACTCACCGAGCAAGGCGGTGAAGGGTCAATCAACTTGCCGCGACTCAGCGATGAGCTGTATCAGTCGGCGCGACGGCTGCGCGTCTTCACCACGGATCGTGCGCCGGTACCGGAAGCTGCCATCATGACGCTGGTTGCGCGATCGGCAGACGACGTGCGAGCGCGCCTCAATCGCGGCCAGACGCTGCTCGGCT
>JBHYGA010000001.1:0-1149621 GCA_051859245.1 Gemmatimonadaceae bacterium | reverse complement strand
AACGCCGAAGAGGCTAACGCCGAAGAGGCTAACGCCGAAGAGGCTAACGCCGAAGAGGCTAACGCCGAAGCGACGAGCGCTGTCGAGGCTAGCGCTGCGTCGACGCACTGCGATCCGCAGCGCGCGCTTCGGCGAGTTTTCTCGCAATGCCGCGATAGAACGCGGCCTCTTCCTCTTTTTGTTCTTCGTCGAACGCCATGGCGCAGCGTTCAATCGCAAAGAGGATGTTGCCCAGATACAGATCGGCGACCGCACCTACCGTTGCGGGCGCCGTATTATCAGCCATGACTGGGAACGGGATGTTCGTCTGTCGTGGGACGCGTACTCGGCGCCGGTGAAACCGAAATCACCTGCACGACAATGGCCGTGATGTTATCCAGCCCACCACGACGATTGGCGTCGGTAATCATGGCGCCGATCTGTTGACCGGGCGTGCCACGCGTCTCCATGAGCTTATGCAGATGCGGGTCGTCGACCATACCGGTGAGGCCGTCAGAGGCGAGCAGGAACGCATCGCCCGGCAACAACTCACCATGCAGAATATCGGCCTCCACAGCAGCGTTCGCGCCAACACACCGCGTGATCACGTTGCTGTACGGGTGATACCGCGCCTGTTCCGGCGTAAGGAAACCGGCGTCCACCTGCTCCTGCACGTACGAATGATCTTTCGTCACCTGACGGAACACGCCGTTCCGTAGCAGGTAGATACGAGAGTCACCAATGTGACCGATCACCCAGTGCGACTGACCAAGCAACAGACATGAAGCAGTAGTGCCCATGCCTTGCTTGTCGGCTTCTACAATGGTGCGCTCAAAAATGGCGCGATTAGCCTGACGGAGCGCTTCAGCCATGACTTGCATGGCCTGCGCACTGGCGACATCACGCACTTCGGCAAGTTCGCGTGCAACGATCTGCACGGCCATTTCGCTGGCGACTTCACCAGCGGCATGACCTCCCATGCCATCAGCGACGATGAAGAGCCCACGCTCTTGATCGGCGTCGGCATAAAGGCTGTCTTCATTGCCTGCGCGGATTCGCCCGACATCAGTGCCGGCGGCGACGGATAGCTGCACGAGGTTGGTCGATCGGGTCCCGGTACGGAGGGCTGCGAGGCGGCGAACGGTCCCTAAGGCCCCGCCCGCTGCTCGCTCTCTACGCCGAACTTACGGGCTAGTCGCGTGGGTTGGCAAGCGTTACGAGGTCGGCACTTCAATTGCCGAGTGCGGAGCGACTCCGCTTTCGAGGCGGAAGAGGCGCTCGTACTGTCCGGCCGCCGCTAATAGCTCGCGGTGCGCCCCTCGTTCCACCACCTCGCCGTGATGCAGGACCAGGATTTCATCGGCGTCGGCGATGGTGCTCAGCCGATGCGCGATCGCGATCGTGGTTCGCCCCTGCATGAGCGTGGCCACGGCCCGCTGGATGTCGGCTTCAATCTCGGAATCCACGGCGCTCGTGGCCTCGTCGAGAATGAGCAGCGCGGGATCGGCGGCCACAGCGCGCGCAAACGCCAACAGCTGGCGCTCACCCACCGACACGCCGGCCCCGCGCTCCGAGAGCTCGTGCTGCCAGCCACCCGGAAGGCCGGCAATAATCCGATCGGCGCCCACGCGAGCTGCGGCACGCTCAAGCGCGGCCTGATCCAACGGGGCCGAAAGACGGATGTTGCCCGCCACGTCTCCCGCAAAGAGAAAGATGTCCTGCTGTACGTAGCCCATCACGGCGCGCAGTACATCGAGCGGGATCTCCCGGATATCCTCGCCATTGAGCAACACGCGCCCCCGCTGCGGCTCGTAGAAGCGCAGCAGCAGGTTCACAATCGTGGATTTGCCGGCGCCCGTGTGGCCGACCAGCGCAATCGTCTCACCGGGCGACACGGTGAACGACACGCCGCGCAGGACCCATTGCACGCCGCCACCCGACGGCCCGCGCGCATCGGCGCCGATCGCGTCGTCAGAGACGCCCTGCGCTGACTCGTAATGGAACCAGACGTCGTCGAAGGTGACGGTCACGCCTCGCTCGCGAAGCGCCGCAACCTGCACATCACGATCAGGCGTTGGCGCCGTGCCTGGCGCGGCCGGCGTATCGAGCAGGGTGAAGATGCGCTCAGACGCCGCCATGGCCGCCTGCAGAATGTTGAACTTTTCGGACAGGTCCTGTAGCGGCTGAAAGAAGCGACGCACCAGCTGCAGGAATGCCGCGACCGTGCCCACCGTGAGCGCGCCGTCCTGCACGCGACCGCCGCTCGAGACAATCAAACTCGCGAGCGCCAGTGTGGTGAGAAACTCAATGGCCGGAAAGTAGAGCGCGTACACACGAATCGACTTGAGATGCGCGTCGAGATGGGCCGCGTTCAACTCGTCAAACCGCGCGCGCTCGTCGCGCTCCCGACCGAACAGCTGGACCACGCGAATTCCTGCCAGTCGCTCCTGCAGAAACGCGTTCAGCTGCGCCAATCGTGTGCGAATCTCGCGATACGAACTGCGCACATACGTCTGGAACACCCGCGACACCAGGAACACCAACGGAATGACCAGAAAGGCGGCCAACGCGAGTTTCCAGTCGATCCACAACATGACCATGCTGATCGCGGCCAGCGTGAACAGATCACCAAGTCCGGCCACCACACCGGACGTAAAGAGTTCGTTCAGTGCTTCGACATCGCTGGTGGTGCGCGTGACCAACCGACCGACCGGCGAGCGATCATAAAAGCTCACGGGCAATCGTTGCATGTGCGCGAACAGTTCCTGTCGCAGATCCCGCATCACGCGTTGCCCAAGTAACGCGGTCAACAGCGTTTCCCCGTACGTGATCGCAAACTGCAGGACGAGCACCACGGCAAAAGCGGCCGCCGCCATTGTCACGACACTGGTGTCACGTGCTGGCAGGGCGGTGTCGATCACCCAACGCGTGAGCAGCGGGCCCACGAGCTGCAATCCCGCCTGAATGGTGATGAGCAACACGGCCGCCACCACCAGCCCACGCCACGGACGCACGTACGCGAAGAGCCGACGCGCCAGTCGCGCGTCGTAGGCCCGTCCCCGAGTTTCGTCGTCCGCCAAAGTTCTCGCCGCCATGGCCGGAATCTAGCGCGTGCTCCCGATAGTTTTCTTCGGGTGGAGACAACTTTGTGAAGGACTTCATCCGAATTCGCGGTGCCCGCCAGCATAATCTGCGCGGCATCGACGTGGACATTCCGCGCGCCGCGCTCACCGTGATCACCGGTCTGTCGGGATCCGGCAAATCATCACTCGCGTTTGACACGCTGTACGCCGAAGGGCAGCGGCGATATGTCGAATCGCTGTCCGCGTACGCGCGTCAGTTTCTGGAGCGCATGGAGAAGCCCGATGTGGACTACATCGAAGGCATCTCGCCGGCGGTCGCGATCGAACAAACGAACCCGACTCGGTCATCGCGCTCAACGGTGGGCACGGGTACGGAGATCTACGACTATCTCCGACTGTTGTGGGCGCGCGTCGGACGCACGTATTGCCGCGTGTGCGATCGTGAACTCAATCCCGACTCCGTCGAGTCCGTGTGTTCGGCTATCTTGAGCCTCCCCACCGGAACGCGCTTTCTGGTGGCGGCTCCGCTGATTCGCTCCGAACTGATCACGCACGATGTGCTCGTTGAAAATCTGCGGGCACGCGGATTCGTGCGCGTTGCTGTGCAGGGCACGGTGTTGCATCTCGATGAGCTGGCCGATCGGGATCTGGCCGCCTCCGATGACGTGCTGGTGGTGATTGATCGCCTCGCGGTGGATCCCGAGCAGCGCGCGCGTCTGGCCGATGCCGTGCAAACCGCGTTTCGCGAAGGCGACGGCGATGTTGTCCTGCTGTTTCCCGAAGCCATTACGGCGCCCGCGGGACACAGCGGACGTGACGCAGAGCAACTCGTCACACGACTGCGATACACCGAGCGATTTGAGTGTCCCGACGACGGCACACGGGCGCCGCAGCCCACTCCGCAACTCTTTTCGTTCAATAATCCGCGCGGCGCGTGTGCAACGTGCAATGGATTTGGTGCCGTACTCGGATACGACGAAAAACTGATCGTGCCAGATCACGAGCGATCGCTCCGTGACGGCGCAATCGATCCGTGGACCAAACCGCGTTACGAGAAACAGCGCCGCATGGTGCTGGATTTCGCACGCACACTCGGCGTTGATCCCGACGTACCGTGGCGACGGTTGCCACAGGCGGCGCGCGAACAGTTCCTCCGCGGCAGCAAGCGACCGTACGTGGGGATTGTACCGTTTCTCGTGGCACTCGAAGCGAAGCGCTACAAGCAGTACATCCGCGTGTTCCTGCGACAGTATCAGAGCGCGACGCCGTGTCCCGATTGTGACGGTGCCCGACTGCAGCCTGACGCACTGGCGGTGCGCGTGAACAACCGGCGCATCAGTGATGTTACCGTGCTGCCCATCGACGCGCTCCACCAATGGTTTGACACGTTGCAGTTCACGCCGTCGGAACAGAAGGTGGCCGACACCGTGCTGCGTGAAGCACGCGCCCGGACGCGTTTTTTGTGCGACGTTGGACTCACCTATCTCACGCTTGATCGCGCCACGCGCACGCTGTCCGGCGGCGAAGCGCAGCGCATCAGTCTGGCCAATGCACTGGGCGCCGCACTGGTGGATGCGCTCTATGTGCTGGATGAGCCATCGATTGGTTTGCATCCACGCGATATGGAGCGGCTGCTCGGCTTGTTGCATCGCTTGCGCGATGGTGGCAATACCGTGGTGATGGTCGAGCATGATCTCGACGCAATTCGCACGGCTGATCACATGATCGAACTCGGCCCCGGTGCGGGTGAGTACGGCGGACAGGTGGTGTATAGCGGTCCACTCTCACTGGCCGGCGAAAGCCCGCTCACGGGACAGTATCTCACCGGTGCGCGCACAATTCCGCTCCCGGAAGTCCGCCGGCCGGTGGGTCCGCGCTGGCTTACGTTGAAGGGCGCGGCTGCGCACAACCTGCACGGCGTTGATGTGCAGATTCCGCTCGGCGCGCTCACCGTGGTGACCGGCGTGAGTGGATCTGGCAAGAGCACACTGGTGCACGACGTGTTGTATCGCGCACTGGAATCACACTTTGACGGCGAGAGTTCGGCCAAGGAACATCTCGGCGAAACTGTCGGCACGTACACCGCGCTTGACGGTGTCGAAGCACTGGATGCGGTGGTGCTCGTGGACCAGAGTCCGATTGGTCGTTCACCGCGATCGAATCCCGTCACGTACGTGAAAGCGTACGACGATATTCGCAAGCTGTTCGCCGATGCCCCACTCGCGCGTCAACGCGGGTACGGCCCTGGACATTTTTCGTTTAACGTGGCTGGCGGCCGGTGCGATACGTGCGAAGGCGCGGGCGCGCTTGAAGTGGAAATGGTGTTCATGGCCGATGTGTTCGTGCCATGTGAAGCGTGTGGTGGCCGTCGCTTTAAAGCGGAGGTGCTCGAGGTCACGGTGCGCGGCCGCAATATTCACGACGTGTTGCAGCTCACCGTTGATGAAGCGATTCGCGCGTTCCCTCGCGAGGACAAACTCGCGCAAGCCCTCTGGCACGTGCAGCAGGTCGGGCTCGGGTATTTGCGTCTCGGGCAGCCGGCCACCACGCTCTCGGGCGGCGAAGCCCAGCGTTTGAAGATTGCGCGCGAGCTGGCGCTCACGGCGAAAGGCGCGGGCAAGCGTTTGTACATCATGGACGAGCCCACCACGGGCCTGCACCCGGAAGACATCCGTCGGCTCAGCACCGTCTTTGATCGTCTGCTCGATCACGGGCACACGCTGCTGCTGGTGGAGCATAATCTCGACGTGATCAAACTCGCCGACTGGATCATTGACATGGGCCCGGAGGGAGGAAGTGGTGGCGGCACGCTGGTGGCCATGGGTCGGCCCGAGGCCGTGATCGCCGAGGCGCGCTCTCATACGGGCGAATGGTTACGTACGGTGTTGCCTCCCGGTGGCGTGCCTGCGCCCTCGCTGACTACGCGCGCACCGGCAGCTCGTCGCACCACATCGCGACGCAACGCTTGACGAGGACGCGCCGGTTGATGACTATTCGGGATCTTCCCGAGTAGCTCAGCTGGTAGAGCAGGTGACTGTTAATCACCGGGTCGGCGGTTCGAGTCCGTCCTCGGGAGCTTTCTATTGAGACGTCTGGTCTGAGTTAGGCGTCTGATCAAGGTAGAGTGGGGCGTTCGCCACGGCGGGCGCCCCACTGTGCTTCGCCTCAGAAGCCCCCTCCCCTACCCGCTCGATGTGAACACTTGTCCGCGCTGCGGCGATCAGTTCGACAGTGACGTCGCGTTCTGTCCAAAGGACGGAGCGCGCTTGTCATCCGCTCGCGGCGAGGCAGAGCTGATCGGCACCATCATCGCGGATCGCTATCGCATCACGTCGCGTCTTGGCGGCGGCGGCATGGGCCAGGTCTACAAGGCCGAACACATTCGCATGAAGCGGCAGTGCGCGATCAAGGTGTTGCGCGCCAATCTGGCGGGCGACCCAGAGGCCACGCAGCGTTTCCAGCGCGAAGCCGAGAACGCGAGTCAGCTGAGCCACCCGAATGTCGCGCAGATTTATGACTTCGGTGAACACGACGGTCTCGTGTACCTCGCCATGGAATTCATTCCTGGTGAGTCTCTGGCCGCCATGTTGCAACGTCAGGCGGCCATTCATCCGGATATCGCGGCCGACATCATTGCGCAGTCTGCAGCAGCACTCGAGGCGGCGCACGCCCGCCACTTGCTGCATCGCGATGTGAAGCCCGATAACATCATGCTGGCCACCAATGCCGACGGCACCTACCAGGTCAAGCTGGTGGATTTCGGTATTGCCCGCGCGATGACGAGCGAAGAGCAGCGTGTGACGCGCACTGGACTGGTGATCGGCACCCCGGAGTTCATGAGTCCCGAGCAAATCGCGGGCGAAGAACTCGATCCGCGCAGCGACCTGTATGCGCTGGCCCTCGTGGCGTTTCAGTGCCTCACGGGCAAGGATGCGTTTCCGGCCACGTCGAGCAAGCAAAACCTCATCATGCGTCTCACAAGCCGGCCGCGTACGCTGGCCGAAGTGCGTGACGACATGCCGTGGCCCGTGTCGCTGCAGACGGTGTTCGACAAGGCGCTCGCACCGGATCCGAGCGAGCGCTACAGCTCCATCGGTGTGTTCGCCGAAGAGCTGTCCACAGCGATCAGCAGCATGACCCCGTCGGAAACGTCGGCGCTCTACCGCAAAGCGCTGGATCAACGTGTGGTCAGCGTGGCGTCGCGCACGCCGCACGGTGATCTGGGCGCCATCTCGAATCCGGTGGGCATGCCCACAGCCGGTGTGCGCGATCAGAATGACCCGACGGTGCGCCCCACCATGGTCGTGCCACCCGTCGGAGCGGGCCCTACACCAGCGAGCACCGCGCCACCGGGATATCCGCCGCAATACGCTGGCGGACCGCCCACCGGATATCCGACGGGGTATCCGGCGCCTGGCTACGCGCCGACCGGCTATCCGCAAACCGGCTATCCGCCAGCGGCGTATCCCGGCGCGCCCTACGCCACGCCCGCCCAGCCGTCGGGGGTGTACAGTGGCTACGCGCCAAACCCAACCCTGAGTACTCCCGCGACAGGGCGCGAGGTGCCGCTGCCCAAGCTCAAGCGCCGTCCGCGCGTGATGCCATGGTTGGTGATGTTTGGTATTGCCGGTTGGGCGTACATCGTGGCCACCGGCCGGACGGCGGAAGCCAAGGCCGCCGTGAATGAGGTGGTCGCCAATGTGAAGGGTCTGATAGGCATCAAAGACCAGTTGGCCGATGCCGAGGTTGAGGCCGCGAAAAAAACCCGCTCCGCCCCGCGTAACAGCGGCGCGGCGCCAGCGCCTGCCCCGTCTGATTCCACTGACGCTGCGGTGAATGGCGCAGACGTACAAAACGCCCCGCCGGCTGATGCGGCCGCTGGCGAGTTGAATGCACCACCACCAGCCACCCGATTGCCAACGGGTGCGGATTCGCTGGTACGTCCGCCCGTTCCGCCGACGAATTAACGGCGGATCCGGCGCACGGAAACACGCTGTGACGCTACGCGCTCACGCTGTGACGACCGTGCGCTAGGCAAGCGTTGCAGGACAGTGTCATGGTTCGTCTGAGCAACATGACCATGTTCGCTCTGCATGACATGTCCGCAACCCGAGTGCTTCCCGTGCGATCAAATCGCCAGGCGTTCACCATGATCGAAATCTTGCTCGTGGTGACGGTGGTGGCCGCGATGTTTGCGTTGGCCGTACCAAAGTTTACCACGATGCGCGAAACATCCACCGCGCGTTCGAGTCGCCTGCAATTGGGTGCCGCGTTTTCAAGCGCGCGCGCCGCAGCAGTGCAAAAGGGACAGCCCTCCACCATCACCATTGACGGCTACGACGTCACCGTCACAGTGCTCTCCGGTTTGACGCGTGAAGAAGTTGTTGTCGCAGGGCCGATGCGATTCGATGGTACTGTCGGTGCAAAACTGACGTCGATTGACGGCGTCTCCAGCATTGTGTACGACCCGCGCGGCATGGTGACACCACGCTTGAACAACATCACGCGATTTGTGCTCTCAAGTGGTGAGCAGAGTGACACCCTGTGTATCTCGCCGTCCGGTCTCATCCTTCCGAGGGATTGCCGCCAATGACACTGAATCGGCGTAAACGTCAGGTTTGCACGCGCATCGCACGAACGGGCACCAGTCGTGTGCGTCGAGGCGCAACCCTGATTGAACTGATCGTTGCCATGGTGTTGATCACCGTTGGGCTCTTTGGTGTGCTGAGCACGTCAGGCAGTGTAGCCACGCAGCTCGGCGGTGGTATGCGTCAAACCGTCGCTGCTGGTGTGGCGCAGGCACGTCTGGATTCGCTCACGAGCATCGGGTGTCAGTCGCTCACACCTGGCGGCGCCACAACGTCGGGCTCCAGCGAGAACCGCGCCGTCGAAGAAAGCTGGACAGTTGTTGACGGTCGCAATACCAAAACGATTCGACTCACCGTGAGAGTCCCGGGTCGTCAGGTTCCCATTCTCTACGAGACGATCATCCCATGCCGAGACTGACCGTGCGCCGCGCTCGCCGCGGTCTTACTCTGGTCGAACTGCTCGTGACCATGGTGGTGCTGGCCGTAATCGGCACGCTCGTGGCCACCACGATGCTGGGCCAGCAGCGATTCTTCCAGAACACGTACGAGATGGTTGGCGTGCGTCGCGAGTTGCGCACCGCAATGAGCATGGTGCCGGCCGACGTTCGTGGTTTCTCGTCCATTGGAGGCGACGTCTCGTCATTTACAGAGAATGCACTGCGCTTTCGCGCGACGTTCGGCGCGTCCATCGTGTGCGCGCGTACGGGTGCATCAACTTTGTTTCTTCCGCCACTCAACTTGCGCCACCACACACTGACGTCATGGACGGAACAGCCACAGCCCGGCGATACCGTGTTCGCGTTTGATGAAGGCCCGCTTCGCGGCGCTGAAGACGACAGGTGGATTCCACTCACCATCAGTTCGTTTGCGCCCGATGCGACGCAGTGCCTGGGGGCACCCTTCACTGCCCTTGCCGACGCGGCGAAATCGCGCTGGCGTCTTGTAGTTGCCGAAGCCGTGCCGGCCACCGTGATTGTGGGCGCCGGTCTGCGGTTTGCGCATCACGTGCAGTACGCGCTCGAAAAATCAGATGACACCGATCGATGGTATCTCGCGCAGACCGTTCGTCGGAACGGTGCGTGGGAAGATCCCGTCATCGTAAGCGGACCGTACGATGTGCCGGCCATTGGCGGCATGCGCCTCACGTATTTTGACAGCCTCGGCGTGCAACTCAATCCCGGCGTGGGCGCCACACGCATTGCTCGCGTGGACCTCTTCATGCAAGCCGCCGGCGTGCCCGGCTCCAGTCCGCTCTACAAGGGCGGCGATGCGACACCGCGAGATTCCCTCGCCTTTCGAATTGCTATCCGGAATCGCCAATGACCACTGAACATCACGAAGTGTCAGGTGACCAAGCGCAGGCGGAGAACGCCGTCGTGGCCACAACGCGAAAGCGTCGTGGTGCCGCACTGCTGCTGGCGCTCTTCTCCATGGTAGTGCTGCTTCTGTTGTCACAGGGTGCGGTGATCGCCTCCATGCATGAGTTCCGGGCCGGACGCAACACACTTGTTGAACAGCGCGCGTTTGCCGTGGCGGAGTTTGGACTGAATCGCGAAATCGCCAACTGGCCGCGGTCACGCAATCTGCCGCCGCCAACGGGTTTGGCGTTTGGTGGAATCGACTCGGCGTCTGTCTTTGTTTCACAAGGCGACACCGCACGCGTGAAAGTCACGCGCCTGAACGACAACACCTTTTGGGTGGTATCGACCGGGCGCGCGTCGATCGGCAATGCCGCCCTTGAATCGGAACGCATGACGCACATGCTGGTCCGTATTGCGTACCCCACCATCACGCCGGGCGCGGCGATTGTTACCGCCGGTGACATTCGGGTTCGTGGTGCCGGATACGTTGACGGAAGAAATACCAACCCCGCTGGGTGGACCCAGTGTGCGTCTATTCCCGGGCGCGATACGTTCGCTATTGCGTACGCGCCAGGCGTTACGGTGCAAATCCAGAAGCCAAGCAACGTGGTCAACGGCACGAACGCTGACCCAGCCGCTGCGGACTCCAACACGTATGTTCGCTACGGCACGGAAAGCTGGAACTCGTTGGTTGCCAACGCCGACCTCAAGATCGGCGGCGGCACCTACCAGCCTTTTCCTGTCGGCGGGCCGACCAGCTGCAATTACAACGTGTCCACAAACTGGGGTGAGCCATTCCGGACGGCCGGTCACATTGCGGGATGCAAGGACTACTTCCCGATCATTTATGTGAATGGCGACCTTCGCATGAACGGCAACAGTCGCGGTCAGGGTGTGCTGCTCGTCAATGGTGACCTTCGTATCAATGGTACCATGGACTGGATGGGGCTCATCATTGTACGTGACGATATTGACGCAAGTAACGGCACCGCCAAAGTGCTTGGCAGCATCATGGCGCGCAACGCGGTGCTTGACAGTGACGATAACGAAGTCACCGGTACGGCCGACATCTTCTGGTCCAAGTGCGCCGTAGAAAGTGCGCTGCGCGGCTCGGCCATTCTCACCCGCACGCGAGAGCGCAGCTGGGTACAAATGAAGTAGTGCGTTGGCCGAGCGGGGCCAACCTCGCCCTGATACCGGCAACAACGTAGTTTCCACAGCACGCGGTGGTCGCGATTATCCAGCGATCACCGCGTGCTGTTTCGCATCACACCTGCTTGTGGAAAGGACTGACCATGTCTCACGTGAATCTGAGCTGGCGCACGCGCTGCATCGCAACGATCGGAACGCTTGCCTTGTTGGCGTTGCGACCGGCCGAAGCCGTCGCCCAGGCCGAAGCGGCAGTGACCAAGGCACCGCTGCTCATTGACGTGAATGCACTCGACGCCTTGCGCGCACAGAACAATCTTGTGGTGCTGCAGGTTGGTTCGGCGGCGCAGTTTGAATCAGCGCACATTCCAGGCGCGCGCCCCGTTGCGTTGAATGACGTGTCCACGCCGCGTACCAACGGCGCGCTCATTCTTGAGCTACCCGACACGCCAACACTCGAGCGGTGGGCGCGCTCGGTTGGTATCACGGATCAGAGTCGCATTGTTGTCGTACCCGCCACGGATACGTTGCAGTCAAGTACACGTGTGCTGTTTACGCTTAATTTCATGGGATTGGGTCACCGCACGTCGTTGCTGAACGGCGGCTTGATCGCCTGGCGAGCGGCGGGCAAACCGATGGAAGCAGGCGCGGCGCCGGCACTCGCACCGTCAACCGCCGCGCTCACACTCGTGCGCGATTCGTCAATCGTGGCCACTATCAACCAGGCCGCCAGTGCAACGCGCGATGCTGGTGTGGCGATTGTCGACGCCCGTCTCCCGCAGTTCTACGCTGGCCAGGGCGGTGGGTATCCGCGACCCGGTCGCATTCCAACCGCGGTGAACATTCCGCTGTCCACCGTTGCCGAGAACGGCGTGATCAAGAGTGACGCTGAGCTGCGCGCGCTGTTCGAAGCGGCCGGTGTGAAGCCCGGCGAAAAAGTGATCACGTATTGCCACATCGGGCAGCAGGCCAGCTTGCTCTGGTTTGCCGCCAAACAACTGGGGTACGACGTCATGTTGTTTGACGGCTCGTTTCAGGAGTGGAGTGGTTCCGATCAGCCGCTCGGCGCTCCACCAGCGTAGCACGCACGTTTCGTAGCGCAGCACCGCTCGCGCTACAGTGTGCGTTTCCCCAGCGCACTGGCAATTAACTCAACCGCCAACTCGGCCGTGCGATTCGCGCGGTCGAGCACGGGGTTGATCTCCACGAGGTCCATACCCACCAGTCGGCCGGTATCAGCCAGCAACTCCATGGCGAGATGTGCTTCGCGATACGTAGCGCCGCCCGGAACCGGTGTGCCCACGCCAGGGGCCTCGCTGGGATCAATCCAATCCGCGTCGCACGAGAGATAGATCCCGCCTGTTGCCGCACCCACACGCGCGATCGCCTCACGCAGCACAGTGGTCAAGCCGCGCTCGTCCACATCACGCATGGTGTACGCGTGAATGCCAAGTTCGCGAATCAGTCTGCTCTCCGCGGCATCAACGTCGCGCAGCCCCACATACACCAGATGTTCGGGTCGCAGCGCCGGCTTGGGCGTTGAAATGGACGACATGTCCGGGTCGCCGAGTCCGAGCAGGTGCGCGACTGGCATACCGTGCACGTTTCCTGACAGGCTCGTCTCGGGAGTATTGATATCACCATGTGCGTCAAGCCAGATCACGCCCAACTGTTCACCACGTTCGGCGAGCGCGGTGGCCACGCCCGCGACCGATCCGGCGCTCAGGCTGTGATCGCCTCCGATCACCAGGGGGAAGACGCCTTCACGAATTGCCGTCGCGGTGTGCTTGGCAAGCTCACGACAGACGTCGGTAATCGCACGCAGTTCCGTGTCCCCACCGGGCCGTCGTACGGATTCGCGCTGCGGAACGGGCAGATTGCCGGTGTCGTCGACTTCGAAGCCAAGTCGTTCGAGATTCTGCGTCAGGTTCGCAATGCGCAGGGCCGAGGGTCCCATATCGACACCGCGCCGCGAGGCACCGAGGTCGAGCGGAACACCAATCAGGCGGAGAGAGCGTGTGGGCGTCGTCATCTGTCAAAACTGGCGGAGGCGCGCACGTCGGCGCCAGACACAGTGGAGGACCAGTGTGGTCACAGCTATGTTCCGGGAGCGCTGCAACCCTGCCCCACCTCACGTCGTGTGGAGTGTCCGTGCCCGCTGTACCGCCACAATCGCCAGACTCAAATACCACGCCATTGGTCGGCGTGGTTATGGGCAGCGCCAGTGACTACGAGGTCATGGCGCCGGCCTGCGAAGTGCTGCACGAACTCGAAATTCCATACGAAGCCATGGTGGTGTCCGCGCATCGCACCCCCGATTGGCTCTTTGAGTATGCCGCTGGTGCGCGCGCGCGCGGACTGCAGGTGATCATTGCCGGTGCAGGCGGCGCGGCGCATCTGCCTGGCATGCTGGCGTCAAAAACCACGGTCCCGGTGTTCGGCGTTCCGGTGCCGGCTACGGCACTGCAAGGAATGGACGCACTGCTCGCGATTGTGCAGATGCCGGCCGGTATTCCAGTGGGCACACTCGCCATCGGCAAGCCTGGTGCGGCGAATGCTGCACTGCTCGCGGCGGCGGTGCTCGCCAATCACGATCCCGCATTGGTACAAAAATTGGAGCAACGTCGCGCAACCAAAGCCGCTGAGGCACTCGCACGACCACTGCCCGCGCCCGGAGCGATTGTTTCACGATGAGTACGTCAGCCATTCTTCCCGGCGCCACGATCGGCATTCTTGGTGGTGGCCAACTCGGTCGCATGACCGCGATGGCAGCACGCAGCATGGGTTATGATGTGCACGTACTCGACCCAGATCCCATGTGCGCGGCGCGCGCTGTTGCCACGCAGACACTCACGGCGCCGTTCAACGATCCGGACGCCGCAGCGCGTCTCGCCCGCGCGTGCGATGTGATTACGCTCGAGATTGAACAGATCTCTCGTGCGTCGCTTGATGCGGCCGCCGAGTTTGCGCCGGTACATCCGGGCGCCGACGCGGTGTACATCATTCAGGATCGGTTGCGACAGAAGCGCTGGTTGTCAGAACATGGCTTTCCCGTGGGTGCGTTTCGCGAAGCAGAATCAGCCGATGCACTCGCCGCGATTGTCGCGGAGTTTGGACCGTCAATCGCCAAAGCGTGTCATGGTGGATATGACGGACGCGGTCAGGCCCGTCTTTCCGATGCGTCGGCCGCCGTCGATGCATGGAAGTCACTCGGTCAGCAGCCCTGTCTGGTTGAACAGCGCATCGACATTGCCGTTGAGTTGTCGGTGCTGGTTGCGCGTCGACCAAACGGTGAACACGTGGTGTATCCAGCCTCACGCAATCACCACAGTGATGGCATTCTCACGTGGAGCGTCACGCCGGCTGAGTTGCCGGCCAGTGTGCTGCGTGCGGCCGAAGAACTGGCACCGGCAATTGCGAAGACACTCGGCATTGTTGGCCTGCTGGCGGTAGAACTCTTTCTCACCACCGATGGCCGACTGCTGGTGAATGAACTCGCACCGCGTCCGCACAACACCTATCACCACACCGAGCGAGCCAGCGCCACGAGTCAGTTTGAACAGTTGGTGCGCGCGGTGTGTAACTTGCCGCTCGGCGACCCGCGCGTGATCGCACCGGGCGCGATTGTAAACTTGCTGGGCGATGTGTGGCTGCACGACACGCCGCCCGACATTGAGTTTGCGCTGGGCGTTCCCGCGAGCCGACTGCACTTGTACGGCAAAGCGGGTGCGCGACCGGGGCGTAAAATGGGACATCTGTCGGCCGTGGGCGAATCATCACAGGAAGCACTGAGTCGGGTGCTCGCCTGTTACCGACGCCTGTCACCGGCAAGCGCCCTTGCGGCCGGTCTCAGCGGACCGCCACCGCAGCTTCGATCCGCCGACGGCGCGCTCTCTGTTGAACTTGCCGCGGTTGATCGTGGCAACGCGGCGCCGTGGCGCGGACCGGAAGACACAGATACTGATCGCGAAGACGTAGGTTAGTTGCAGCACTCCTTTTTTTCGATTCTTCAAACACTGACACATGTTCTCACGAGAATTCTACGAAATCCTGCACATCATTGGCATCGCGCTCATGTTCGTCGCGATTGGCGGCGTTGCCGTGCACGCAGCCAACGGTGGCAAGAAAAGCGAAAGCGGAACGCGCAAACTCGTATCGATCGGCCACGGCATTGGCGCACTGCTCGTCCTGGTCGGTGGCTTCGGCATGCTGGCACGTATTGGCATGCAGCACGGCGCCGGTTTCCCCACCTGGCTCTGGATCAAGATTGCGATCTGGCTGGTGCTCAGTGCCGTGGTGCTGATCCCATACCGCAAGCCGGCACTGGCTCGCCCATTTTTCATTCTGCTGCCGCTCTTGGCCGGCGTCGCAGTGTACATGGCGCTCTACAAGCCGCTCGTCTAACGGCTCGACGGCCCTTGACTTTTCCGCCGGTCGGGCCGATACATACAACTGTGAGCGATGATTTTCCCGATTTGACGGGTCGCTCACCAGTGCTCTCCGGAACACTGCTAACCGTCTAAGTCGTGGTCCATGTGACCCGCGACCGAAATATCGGAGCGGGTCATTTTTTTGTTGATGCAGTAGAACAGACAACTGATGGGAAACGCTGTGAGTTCACTCACAGCCGTGGTGATTTGCCGCCTATTGCCGCCACGCAAAACAAGGAGCTAAAACGCGCATGCGCCCGGCGGCCTTTGCTTTCCGGGCGCATGCTGTTGGGCGGCACTCATCTGCGATGGTGAGTGCCCCACGACCGAATCCCTCGGTCGGTGCACTCGCCGAGCGTTCGCCACGGAGAGTGCCTGTATGTCCCGCTTCGCTTCCGCCACCGTTCACAACGCCACGGCGCACGTTCGCGTCAGCAATACGCTGCGACGCAACCGCGCACGACGCGCGCCGCGCCCCACCACCACGCGCAGCGACACCGCGCCGGTGACGAACGGCCGCTGGAACACACCCAAACTCACGCTGGAAAGCGGCGTCGTGTTGTATGACGTGCCGCAACAGTGGACACTCGTCGGCACACCCAATCCGTCGGCCGATAACGTCGTGCTCGTCACCCACGCGCTCACCGGCACGTCGAACGTGCACGAGTGGTGGTCGAACATCGTGGGACCTGGACTCGCCATCGATACCACACACTACGCCGTGCTCTGCGTCAACGTGCTCGGCGGCTGCAACGGCAGCGCCGGTCCGCGCAGTGAGTCGTGCGATCAATTTCCCGCCATCTCCACGCGTGATCAGGCACAGCAGCTGTGGCACCTGCTCGACGCGTTTGGCGTGGCATCACCGGCGCTGATTGTTGGTGGGTCGCTCGGCGGCATGGTGGCACTGGAAGTCGCGGCACTTCGCCCGGAACGTGTACGCGAAGTGGTTGTGCTTGCCGCGCCGGCCGTGCAAACAGCGCTTGGCGCCGGATGGCATGCGCTTATGCGCACCGCGGTTTCTCTCGGTGGTGCAAAAGACGGTCTCGCACTCGCGCGCATGGTTGGCATGCTCAGCTATCGCTCCGCAGAAGGATTCGAAGCGCGTTTTGGCGAACAGGCGATCGCCGCTGATAAGCCGTCGATCGCCAAGTGGCTCGCGCATCATGGCGAACGTCTTGTGGAGCGCTTTGACGCACGCAGTTATGTCACGCTCATCGACGCTATGGATCGGCACGATGTCGGACGCGCGCGCGGTGGTGTGAAACAGGCGCTGCAGAGCATCGCCAGCAAGGTGACCGGTGTTGGCATTCCCGGAGACCTGTTGTATCCGGCTGAAGTGGTCAAGCAGTGGACGTCGCAGCTTGGCGCGCGGTACGAAGAGGTCACGTCGCCACATGGTCACGATGCGTTCCTCCTCGAAACAGATCAGGTCTCCGGCATCGTTCGCGAGGCCCTCGTTCGTAGCGAAGCGGCGCAGGTGTCCGCAGCGCCACTCCGCGTCGCACTCGCTGGCTGCGGCACCGTTGGTGATGCGCTCGTGGCATTGTTCGCCAATCGTGCGGCGGCAGGATGGCGACCGGTGCATGTGACCGCGGTGCTCGTACGCGATCTAGAACGCGAACGCCGCGGGCTCGCCCAGGCAACCACGCTCGGCATTGTGCAGCCGAATGCGCTCACGCGCGATAGCACGTCACTGCTGAACAACAATCCCGAGGTGCTGATTGAAGCGCTCGGCGGCGTAGAGCCCGCGCGAACGCTTGTTGAGACAGCGCTGAAGCGCGGCATTCGCGTCGTCACGGCGAACAAAGCGTTGATTGCCGCCCACGGTCCGGAGTTGCTCGCGTTGGCACGCATCCACCACACCACGCTCGACTTTGAAGGCGCGGTTGGTGCATCGATTCCTGTGGTGCGGTCGGTTCGCAGCGTCTGGGCGAGCCGCGATATCTGCGCTATCGAAGCCGTGCTCAACGGCACCACGAATGTCATTCTCGATGACATCGCCAAGGGCGTGTCGTTTGCAACCGCACTCGCCAACGCACAGGCGAATGGTTTTGCCGAAGCCGATCCAGCACGTGATCTTGACGGGCGCGATGCGGAAGACAAACTGCGCGTGCTCGCCTGGCTGGCGTTTGGTGTTGCACCAACGGCACTACAAGTGCAGCGACGCGGACTTGATGCCGCCACCCTGCGTTGGGCGGGCTGGCTCGCGCGGCGCGGTGAAACGGTCCGCTTGATCGCCGAGTTGCAGCGCGACGGCGACACCATTCACGCGACGATTCGGCCGCAACGTGTGGAACGCAGTAGTGCGTGGGCCCAGGTCGAGGGCGCGCAGAATCGGATTGTCATTCGCACGCGCGCTGAGGAGACACTCGTGTTGAATGGGTTGGGAGCAGGCGGACACGCCACGGCGCTCGCGTTGTTGGGAGACCTGCTGTCACCAGCTCGCGACGCGATCGAGCGCTAAGAGCGCGCGACCGAGCTAACGCGGCCGGATGCCGTAGCGAAGCAACACCTCGCGCACACGCGCGAGGTCAATCGCCTCCACAGTTCCGCCGCGCGAGCGTTCGGTGGTGGCCATGAACAACGCGTTGTAGATCGCTTCTTCGGTTGCCTCAACGACCGCTTGAAACACGGCCGACATATCGTCGTTCGACAACTCCGTGCTGGTCACCGGCGCGGATCCAGGTGCGCGTCGCACAGTCTCTGCGGTCGAAAACGCGATCACGTAATCGCCGGAACCGTTGGACGCGCTGGATCCGGTACGTGCGAGCCCCATGATCGCGCGTGCGGCCACGCGTGAGAGATTACGGTCAAGCAGCGGCGCGTCGGTTGCGACCACGATCATGATGGAGCCGTCGCCCAGCTCGGCGTTGGCGTCTCCCGGTCCCGCGCCGTTGGGTCGCACCATGCGCTGAAACGCGTACTGCCCCAGCTCCTGCCCAACCGGCGCGCCCATCACCTGCAAAATCCCGCCAAAGTTGCCCTGCACCAGCACGCCCACGTGATGTCCGCCGGCCGCCGACGGTAGCACACGCGAACTTGTGCCAATACCGCCCTTCCAGCCAAACATCACGGTGCCTGTGCCGGCGCCCACACTGCCTTCGGCCACACGCCCGCTGTCTGCGGTGGCGAGCGCGCTGCGAAGCGCCTCACCGATCCCGGGCCGAACACGCGTCGCATTCAGGCCGCCGTCATTCGTCTCGCCGACCACAGGATTGATGGATCGCACGCCGCTGTTCTCCGGCGCAGTCAGTACCGATTGCGCCAGTGCGTCGCCCACCGCCCAAATGCAGAGCGTGCACGTGAGCGCGATCGATGTTTCCAACTCGCCGAGCTCCTGCACCTGCGTCACGCCAAGCAGTTTGCCAAACCCGTTACCCACGTGAATCGCGGCCGGAACGCGCGAGCGATACAAATCGCCACCGTGCGGCAAAATCGCCGTAACGCCGGTGCGCAACGAATCTCCCACCCGCATCGTGGCGTGTCCCACCTTTACGCCCGGCACATCGGTGATCGCGTTGTGCGTGCCCGGTGTGAACACGCCCGGTGCAACACCGAGTGCGCGAGCACGCTGCCGTTCCGTGCTTTGCGCGGCCAGACTGCCGCTTCCCGCAAAGAGCAGGACGAGAAGGAACGCGCGCTTGGCGATTGCCACCGCGCGTGGCGCACGAGGAGTCACGTGTGACTCGCCAGACTGCAGAGTGTGGGTCATATTCGAATGATGTCTTTGCGTCCCGTTTACGGCCACCGCACGCTTCGTGATCGCTTGGCTGCCGCCGCGCTCGGCGAGCGACTGCCCGCCAGTTTACTGCTCACCGGCCCGCGAGGCGTTGGCAAACAGCGACTCGCGCTGTGGCTGGGTCAGCGCCTGCTCTGCGATGGGGCAGACGCACGCTTTTCAACGGAGCCATGCGGCACGTGCCAGCACTGCCGGTACACCGTGCGTCTCCAGCATCCCGACCTGCACTGGTTCTTTCCGCGCCTCAAACCGAAAGACGGCGACGTCTCGGCGGAGGACGTGCGCGCTGACCTCGCCGAAGCAATCGAGGAGCGATTGGCGGCCGACGGACTGTGGGCTGGATCCACCGGCATGGAAGGTCTGCACGTGGCAACGTCTCGCGCGATTGCCCAGTCGGCGTCGCTCAGACCAGCGATGGCGCGCCGCACCGTGATTGTCGTGGGCGACGCGGAACGCATGGTGCCACAGGAAGGCTCGGACGCCGCAGCCAATGCGTTCCTGAAATTGCTCGAGGAGCCGCCGCCCGGCACCACGCTCATTCTGACGTCCAGTGAACCGGGCGCGTTGCTCCCCACGATTCGTTCGCGTGTGGTCACCATTCGCGTGGCACCGCTCACCGCATCTGAAGTTGCGGAGTTCTTGAACGATGAGGGGGTGCTGGCCAAACTCGGCGACGCCGCGCGTGGGGACAATGCGCCGATTGCGAGGGCCGCCGGTGCACCCGGTCGGCTGCTCGAGGGTGACGCGAGTCGGGATGCGTATGCGTCTGCACGATCGCTCCTTGATGCCGCGCTCGCACCGGCCACACCCGACGGTGAGGCGCAACGCATTGCAGCCGCGGCCAGACAAGGCATCTCAAAATCGCGCGGCGCTTTCTCCGACACGCTCGATGCACTGACCGTGCTCTTGCACGCACGCGCACGCGAGAGCGTTGACGCGGGCAATGAACGACATGCGCGTCGTGTTGTTACGGCGATCAGTGTGCTCGAACAGATGAAGACGCGCACACAACAAAATGTCACGCCCATGTTACTGACGACCGTACTGCTCGACGATCTGTCGTTACTGCTTGCGAGCCGTTCGTGATGGTAAGCAAACGGCCAAAAACGCCGCCAGCCGGCACCACGTCGGGCCCCGCTTCGGCTGACCTGAAGACGCCCGGAACGGCGCTAAGTCACGTGAATTCGGCCGGCGAGGCGCACATGGTGGACGTCTCGCCGAAGCCGGAAACGGTGCGCGAGGCGGTCGCGAGCGGGTTGATCCGAATGCAGCCGCAGACATGTAAGTTAATACAGGACAATGCCTTAAAGAAGGGCGACGTGCTTGCGACGGCTCGTCTGGCGGGCATTATGGCGGCCAAACGGACGGCCGACCTGATCCCCCTCTGCCACCCCCTCCCGTTGTCGGCCATCCAGGTTCGGGTTAGCGTTCTTTCATCGCTGCCTGGGGTAGAAGTTGAGGCAACGGTACGAACCACCGCCCGCACTGGGGTGGAAATGGAGGCGCTTACTGCGGTAACCGTGGCGTTATTGACCGTTTACGACATGGCCAAAGCAGTTGATCGTGACATGATCATCACCGATGTGATACTGCGTGAAAAGCGCGGTGGCATAAGCGGTGACTACGTACGAGGCGGTTGATCAGACATCACGTGATGTCTCACGTGTGATCACCGTGTGTACGCAGCGTGTCTGCGCTCTCCTTACTCGCTGATTGGGAGGGTCGATGACATATAGAAGTAATGATGACGCGCCGGTGGCTTCCGACAATCGTCGGCAGCGTGCGCGCAATCGCCGGGTGCAGCGGCAGGTTGCTCGCATCTCGGCGCTTGGTTTGGTGATGTACGTGGTGGCGTTGCTCATTGGACCGCGCGGCGAACAGTCGACGTCGGCTGCACAACACACGTCTGCTTCTATAGACGTGCCGCCAATGTGGCGACCGGCCGCCGCCGTGCTTGATCGTGAAGTGGCCGCAGGACCATGGCGCGCGCAGGCTCCGCGCATGGCAAGTATTGATGAGTCCACGCAGGACTTGCTGCGCTGGAACGCCGTGTTCACCTACGCCCGTCGGTACCGGGTGAACATGGAGCTGGCCGGACAGATTCACGATATTGCGCTTGAAGAGAAGATTGAGCCGGAGCTCGCCTTCCGCCTGGTGAAGCTCGAATCACGGTTCGATCCCGATGTCGTCAGCCACGCCGGAGCGATCGGACTCACCCAGCTCATGGTGGGTACGGCGCGTTATTTCCAGCCGGGCGTCACGGCAGAGGAGCTTACGGATCCCGCCACGAACTTGCGTATCGGATTCCGCTATTTGCGCGGCCTGATCCGCGAGTACGACGGCAACCTCAAACTTGCCTTGCTTGTGTACAATCGCGGACCAACGGCCGTTATGAATGCGTTGGCCATGGGTGAAGACCCGGCGAACGGCTACGATCGCGTGTTGATGCGCGGTTATGTTGGCCGCGGCGTGATCGACTGAACCGGCGGGCGGCGCACTGAGCCTGGCCTCAGCTGCGCCGCACCACCAGTTTCTGCCCCGCCTTGATTCGGTCGCCCGAAAGCTTGTTCAGGCTCTTGATGCGCGACACGGTGGTCTTGTACCGCTGAGCAATCACCCCCAGCGACTCGCCGCTCCGGACCACGTGGGTGGTGGTGGAGGTTGCGGCTTTCTTCGTGGGCGCCTTCGCGCTCGACGTGTTGCGTGATGAGGCGACTCGCGCACTTGGCGCGGCACTTCCCGCCCGAACCACCAGCGCCTGCCCCGCGCGAATCCGGTCGCTGCGCAACCCGTTGAGCGACTTCAGACGGGTCGTGCTCAATCCGTACTTGCGGCCAATCACGCTGAGCGACTCGCCAGACTTGACCACGTGCACGCCCGCCGACGTCCCGCCATAACGCTCAATCACAGGGTCCGGCACCGAGCGTGCGGCCAGCAACGCATCGCGCCTCGGCACACGCACCTTCTGCCCCGCCGAAATCGCGCCACTCTTGAGTGTGCGCAGCCCCGGGTTAAAGGCCGTAATCTCCGTGCGCGACACGTCGTGACGCTTCGCCAGCGCGGTGATGGACTCACCCTTTTTTGGCGTCACCGTGGTCCAGGCCGCCCGTTCCTCAGCCGGCAAGAGACCGTAGGCTACCGCCGCTGAATCCCCGAGTCCCATGGGAACTCGGAGCCACACCGACTTGTCTGGTGGCGTCGCGCCGCGCAGAATGGCCGGATTCAGGTCGCTGATCTGTTCAATCGGAATATTGGCCGCTCGAGCCACAGCGCCAAGCGACGTGCCGGCCTCGACCAATACCGAATCGTAGGCGTATTCCGGCTGCTGCTCGATGTTCAGGCCGAACTTTTCCGGATCTTTCGCTACAAGCGCGGCGGCAATCAGCTGCGGAACGTAGTTTTTCGTTTCACTGTGCAGGTAGTCTTGCTCTGCCAGCGCGAAGAACTTGTCGTCTCCTTCGGCATCGCCAATCTCCTCCGCAAATCGCGTGAGACCTCGCGCCACGCGACCGGGGCCGCCGTTGTACGCTGCCGCTGCCAGGTACAGCGAACCAAACTGTTTTTGCAGACTCTGGAGGAACAGGATCGCCGCGTCTGTTGAGCGCGCCGGATCGCGACGTTCGTCCATCCACCAGTCAATTCGTAATCCAACACCGCGACCGGTAGCCGTCATGAACTGCCACATGCCAACGGCGGCCGCTTTCGAGTAGGCGTTGGGGTCGTAACCGCTTTCAATCAGCGCGAGATAGAACAGATCTTCGGGCATCCCGTTTGCGCGCATCTTCGCGCGAATCATCGACTCGTAGCGCGTGCCTCGCGAAATGCGTTCCGACATGCGCTCGCGCGCCGATCCGGAAAACAGGCGCAGGTAATGTTCAACACGCTCGTGTGTTTCGTACGAGCGCACATCGATATCCCAGGTGGGTTCGGCGTCCGCCGATTCGTCGGCCACACCATCGAAGAACGTGGAATCGCCGAATACGCTTGTCGCGGCACGCATCACCACATCACCGCGGGCGGCCGAATCAACGGCCACGGCAATCGCGGCTGGTGCGACCACGGGTCTGGCAGTCGTCTTCGACGCGGTGGCGCGTGAGACAGGCGCGCTGGGAGCAGTTCGCGCATCGGCGCCAGGCGCGGGTGCGGTGATCGGGCGGAGAGCCGGCTGGCAGGCGCCAAGCGCAATACCAAGCAGGCCAATCGACGCCAGGCGGGGGAAGCGTTCGAGCGGCATGTTCGGAAAGTACCCCCTACCTCCTTCGAGGGACACCGTTTGAGCGGATCATTTCGTCCCAGTACCGGCAATTCCCTTGCACCGGCGTGCTCTGGCGCACAGGCTATCCGTGATGCCTCCACAAACCCGCCTTCTCACACGCCGGAACCGCGCCACCGCCGCGCTCTCGTTCGCGTGTCTCCTGCTTCCGCCAGCAACGCTCCGTGCACAAGACGCGAAAAGCGAACTCGACGCCGTTCGCGCGCGGATTGAGGCGCGGATTGCCCGCGTTCCGGGCGCCGAGGTGGGCATCGCGGTGCGCGACCTCGCGAGCGGCCTGGTGTTGTCGATCAAGGGCGACCTCGTATTCCACGCGGCCAGCACCATGAAGGTGCCCGTACTGATCGATCTCATGCGCGAGGTTGATGCCGGTCGCTTGCAGCTTGATCAGTCCATCCTGCTGGTCAATACGTACCATTCAATCGTGGATGGCACGCCGTACCAACTGCAGTCGGCCGATGACTCGGACAGTCTGGTCTTCTCACGCGTTGGTGAGATGGTCCCGCTGCGCTGGCTCGCGGAACGCATGATTACGCACTCGAGTAACCTCGCCACCAACGCGCTGATTGCTGTGCTCGATCCCATGCGCGTATCGCGCACGATGGAAACGTTTGGCGCGCGACAAACGCAGGTGCTTCGCGGTGTGGAAGACGGCAAAGCATACGCTGCAGGCCGCAATAACGTGACAACAGCGAACGACCTCGCCAACATTCTCGTCGCGCTCGAGCGCGAGCAAACGGCGTCGACTGCCATGACCGCCGTAATGCGCGATTTCCTCAAGCGTCAGGTGTTCAACGATCAGATTCCAGCCGGTCTGCCCGCGGGCACGCCCGTTGCGCACAAGACCGGATTCATCACCGCCACGCTGCACGATGCGGCAATCGTATATCCTCCGCAGCGCGCACCATTTGTGCTGGTGATTCTCACGCGCGGCATTCCCGACAGAAAAGTGGCCGAACAGCTGAGCGCAGATATAGCAACGCTCACGTGGCAGTGGCTGGTGCGGTAACCGCGGCCAGCTACATCGCGAGCGCCAACACATGCACCGTGCCGATCGCAATGGCCTGCCCCACGATCACGTCGCCAGGGTAATGCACGCCGAGCACAACGCGTGACATACCCACCACTATGGCCACGGGCATCAGAAGGATCGCCGCGGGCGGCATGGTGAGTGCCAGCGCGTAGGCGACCGCCATGATGGCGCAGGCGTGCCCGCTCGGAAATGAAAAGCGGTCCGGTGCAGCAATGCACGCGGACCACGAGAGACGAACATTGGGGCGTTCCCGCACCGCTCGTCGTTTGATCACCTGCACCACCGCGTGTGAGACGCCGAGCGCCAGGAGCGCGTGCCACGCGATGGCAACAGAGCCGCCCGGCAGGAGCGCCGAGAGCAGCGCCAAGAGGATACTGCCCGTGGCGCCGCCCAGGTGCGTGAGCGTGAGCCAGACAGACATCGAACGACGAGGCATTGACGCGTTGAGAGCCAGACGACTGAACAGCGCTCGATCGCGTGCATCAATGCGGGCCAGCAGCGGCAGTGTAGTCATTGGCCACTAGTATCGCGGCCCTCTGTGACAAAACGCTGTCAGACGTGCGACAGCGCGGTAACGCCCACGCTACAGGTTACCCCTGCACTTCTGTCAGCACGCCCACTTCAATCGCAAATCGCGTCAGTCCGGCCACGTTGTGAATTTCGAGCTTTCGCATAAGGCTCTCGCGATGCGCCTCAACCGTGCGCCTCGATATGCCGAGGTTGGCCGCGATCGCCTTGTTCGTATGGCCGTCAACAATGCCTTTGAGCACGTCACGTTCACGTGGCGTGAGCTGCGCGAGCTGGGCGTGGACCGCAGTGGGCGTGGTAGTCGCCTCAGGGGACGACGTGAGTCGACGCACCACCGCCGGGCTGAAAAACGTACCGCCGGCATGCACTGCCCGAATCGCCGCGCGCAGCTCTTCACCGGCGCTGTCCTTGAGCAGATATCCATGCGTGCCGATGCGCATGCCCTCGCGCACATACTCGGCGTTGTCGTGCATGCTCAGAATAAGGATGCGCACATCGGGCATCAGCTCACGCAACCGCGCCGCAGCGCGCAGGCCGGTTTCGCCGGGCATGGTGATGTCGAGCAGCACGACATCAGGCTTGTGTTCCAACGCGAGCGCCACTGCGTCTGCACCATTGGCCGCTTCACCCACCACTTCGATTCCCGGTTCCGCGTCGAGCACATGGCGAATCCCCTCGCGCACAAGTGCGTGATCATCGGCCAGGACCACACGCACGCGTGCTGCCTCCGTTGCTATCGCCATCAGTGCATCTCCACAGGAATCAAAGGAACCGCCACTCGTACTTCGGCGCCCTGCGCCGCATTCGAAACGCGCACCGTGCCACCCACGGCGTGTAGCCGCTCACGCATGCCCGTGAGTCCCATCCGCGAATCATCAGTGCGCACCTGACCGCGCGCATCAACCGGCAGTCCACGTCCATCATCGCGCACGCTGAGTTCGAGCAGCTCGGCCGTTGAACGCAGCACGACACGAACCTCACGTGCGCCAGCATGCCGCACAATATTCGAGAGTGCCTCCTGCAACGCTCTAAAGATTGCGAGCTCCGTGTCTGGCGGCAATGCAGGCACGCGATCTGGTGCGTCGAGTGTCACCGTTAATCCGGCACGTTCCGCAAACTCTGAGACGAGCGAGCGCAGCGCTGGCACCAAACCGAGATCATCCAGCAATGACGGACGCAGGTCATTCGTAACACTACGAATGCTACGAATACCGGTATCCACAAGTTGCGCCAGTCGATCAAGGCGTGGTGAATGTTCACGAGGCAGTATGGGGCGCAGTGCTTCGACCTGCATCTTCACCGCCGAGAACACCTGCGCAGTTTCATCATGCAGTTCGCGCGAGAGTCGGCGACGTTCGTCTTCGTGCTGACGCACCATGCGCGCGGACAGACGCTCAAGATCGAGCGTGCGTTGCGTGAGTTGACGATCGAGATCAGCCTGCTCAAGCGATGCGCCTACCTGCTGCCCGAGCGCACGCAGGAAATGATCGTCGAGTGCCGTGAACGGATTGCGAATGTCACCAGCCATCACGAGCGCGGCAACGACCCGGTCTTCACGCGTCACAGGGAGCGCGGTGATATACGGATGGTCGTGATGTGACGGTGCAGTTTGCGGCGCTCCCGTTTCGTACAGTCGACGCAGCGCGGGCAGCACTTCACCACCGGGTGCGGCCTCGGCCCACGCGGCGCACACACCGGCCCCACGAGTGAATGCCGCAACGCCAAAATCGTACATCGCGCTGCCGCGCACGCCGGGCAGTGTGAGTGGACGTCGCAGCAAGTCGTCAAGCAGTTCGTCTTCACCTCGACGCCGCTGCAAATCGCCCGACAGCGCCGACAGCGCACGCACACCGCGACCAAGGTCATCGAGCACCAGCAGCATCACGCCGGCCCCAACCAGCAGTTCAAAACAGATGTCGAGATAGTATCCCCACGGCGTCCACGCGCCCTGCGCACGCAGGAACGGATAGTCGAGGTGATGCAGCGCCCACGCAAAAAATGCAACGGCCAACAGCTTCGCGCCCATGGATCCCGCGATGCGATGGTAGCGCCAGAATACCCAACCCGTCCACATCGTGGCGGCGGAAAGAAACACCACCGACGGCAAGGCCGCCCACAAGAATATTTCCAGCTGATAGATCGCGACGTACGACCACAGCGGCGGAAACAACAGCACCAACGCATGCCACGGGCGTGTGCGTGGCTGTCGCGAAAACACCAGCGACGCCCACAGCAGAATGAGCGCGGTCCAGCCGGTGGTCACCTGGTGCCAGTACAACCACGCGTAGTGATCCGTGACCAGAAAGCTGGAAATGCATGCCAGGCGAAGCACATACACAAACCAGGCCAGCGCGAACCACGCAAACCATGGTCGCCGATAGCGTCGGTAGAGATGAAAGCACAGCCCGGCGAGACCACTCGTAATCGCGCCCTGCAGCAGCGTTGCCGCGAACTCCGACGCCAGAAGCGGATTCACCGCCGCAACCTCAGGCTGCATCAGCCAATCAACCGTGCGCCGCGCAGCACATCATCGGGGGAAATCTCCGCCAGCGCATCAATGAGTCGTACGCGAAACGTTCCCGGAGCAGGATTTCCTTCGGCCGCGCGTTCACCGCACAGTCCAAGAAACACGAGCGCTGCGGTGGCTGCGACGAGTGCATCGGCTTCGACCGCGCAGGCCGCAGCCACCAGTGCCGTGGCGGTGCAGCCCACGGCGGTTACGCGCGCCATACTCGGATGGCCATTGGACACGGCAATCGTGCGCACACCATTCGTGATGTAGTCCGTTGACCCGGTCATCGCGATCACGGTACCTCGACGGGCCGCGAGCGCGCGCGCCGAGTCGGCGGCGTCATCGGATGAATGCGACGCGTCAACACCACCGGTGCCAGCGGTACCAGCGGCCAGCGCCAGAATCTCCGACGCGTTGCCACGGATCACGGCGGGCCGCCGCGCGGCCAACGCCTCGCTTGTTCGCGTGCGATACGAGGTCGCGCCCGCGCCCACAGGATCAAGCACCCACGGGATTTCTCGCGTGCTGGCTTCGGCCGCGGCCAGATGCATGGCTTCCACCCAGTCCGACGACAGCGTCCCAATATTGATCGCCACCGCGCGACTGATCGCCACAAACTCGCGCACTTCTTCTTTGGCGTGCACCATCGCGGGCGACGCGCCCGCGGCCAGCAAGGCGTTGGCCGAGATATCCATGGCCACGTAGTTCGTGATGTTGTGCACGAGTGGGCGTTCGGCGCGCCAACGCGCCAACACGTCTGCGCACTGCAGCACCATCGGATGCGGGCTCATGTAAGGCTCTCAGGGGGCAAAACGACCTCGCGTCCACCTTCAGGATACATGTGATAGACCGTGCGAGACGGGAAAGCAAACGTGGAACCGGCGTCGCGGATGATATCCATGAACGACAGCAGCAACACGTGTTGCACGTCGAGAAACGTGGTGAAATCGGGCACATCAAACCACGCGCGCACGCGAATGGTGATCGCCGAGTCAGCGAAACCGATCGTACGCACGATCACCGTATCGGGCCACAGCGTCGGCTCCTCGCGCAACCGTGCTTCGATCGCGGTCGCAATCGCGCGAATCTGATCGGGCGTCGTGTCGTACGTGACACCCAGATCGTGCTGCAATAGAAAGCGATCGCGTTCGCCAAACGTTTCAATGCGATCTTCAGCGAGGCGGCCGTTCGGAATCCGCACAACCGTTCGCGCCAGCGTGCGCACGCTGGTGGAACGCAGTCCAATGCGCTCCACCGTGCCTTCCACTTCGCCCACGCGCACAAAATCGCCAACACGAAACACCTTGTCCGCCGCCAACGAAATGGAGCCGAACAGGTGCTCCACCGTCTTCTGCGACGCCAACGCCAACGCCACGCCGCCAATGCCGACGCCGGCGAGCAGTGTCCCCACGGGATAGCCGAACTGCGACAACACAACGAGCAGCGCAACGATCGTAACGGACACGCGCAAAAAGCGCGTGAGCAACGGCACCAGCGTGCGCGCTTGCGGCGCGCCGTTCGCCCACGAGCCCGACAACAACTGGTCCTGCACCAAGCCGATCACGCGCAGCACACACCAGAAGAACGAGACCAGTACCAGCCCACGAGCCGAGGCCGACACGAAGCCGCCAACGCGAACATTGAGTCCGAGCAAACCGAACAGCGGCGTGGCGAGTATGCCCACCAGCCACAACCGGAATGGCCCGCGCAGTCGCACCACCACCATGTCATCCCATTCGGTGGCCGTGCGCTTCGTGAGCATCGACAGCAGCCAGCGTGCGCCTAACGCAAAGAGACTGGCCAATACGATGGTCGCGAACACAACCACTACCATGCCGATCCACTGCCAGTAGTGCACACCAAACGGCCCCACACGCAGCAGTGGCGCCGGCACTTTGCCGCGCAACCACGCATCGGGCAGCGCGTCGTACCACGCGTCGATCTGCGCCACCGTGGCGCGATCAAACCGCCAACGCCGCACTGCACCACCGTCAAAACGCGCCACGAGCACGGGTTCGGGCAGACCAGTCGCGCCTGGAATCACACCAATGCGATCACGCTGCGCATCGTCATCATCGACGTTGCCCTCGGCGAACGGCGATACGCTCTCCACATCAATCCACAGGCGCTGGTCGAGCACTTCGGAGAGTCGGCGCGCCAGTTCCGTTCCTCGCGCCGCGTCGCTTGGTGAGAGATCGAGATACTGACTGGCTTGAGCGTAGTTGTGTTGCGCGGCGAGCTGCAAAAACGCCATGACCGACGCACGCGGGGAATCGGGCGACACCACCGTTTCTGCGGGTGCAACAGAGTCCTGCGCCGCGTCCGCCGTTTTGGGTTTGAAAATTCCAAACTGCGCGTGTGCCACCGCGAACGGATTGCACAGCAGCGCCAGCGCGAACGCGCCGAGCACCGCGTGGTGTTTATCGCGCACGCGCAACCGCGCTTTCGGTTGTGTACGGAAAGCCAGCCGCAAGCCGGCGAGCAAGTTCGTCATCGAAGCCGTAAATGTCCGGGTAAAAGCGTGTCTCACCATCTTGTGTGGTCATCGCCGTTGCGTACAGGATAAACACGGGGCGTGGTTGTTTCAGCCGAACGTACACCGGACGCTCAAGATTCATTGACTCGGCGATGCGCGCGTCGGTCCAGCTGTCCTCGTCTTTGAGCAACAGTTTCGCCAACCCCACCGGATCCGCGAGCCGTATGCAACCATGACTCGCGTCGCGACGCGCGCGCGCAAACACGGACTTCGCCGGGGTGTCATGGAAATAGATGTTGTACGAATTCGGAAACAGAAACTTCACTCGACCGAGTGAGTTGTTCGGCCCGGGCAGCTGTCGCACGCGCGCGCGCCCAGCCTGCAATGCGGCCACGGCGTCCGCTCCGGTACCGAGCGAGGGTGCGTTGTCACCATCACCACGCACTACTTCGAAGCGATTGCGCGACAGGTAGGTTCTGTCCTTTCGCGCGGCCGGAAGAATTTCCCCACGCATGATGCTGGTGGGCACGTCCCAATACGGCGAGAACGACAAGGTGGTGAGCGTATCACTGAAGATCGGCGTGCGCGTGTCGAATGCCTTACCGACGACCACATCCATGCGCAACAACTCGGTCTCGTCGTCGCGCGAATCGGAAAATGCATACAGGCGGAATGCGGGCACATTCACAATCAACGGTGGTGCGCCGAACGTGTGCGGAAGCCAGCGCCAGCGTTCAAGCGTGAGCTCGAGCGATCGCACCTTGTCGGTGACCGGGCGGGTGAGTGACGCGAGCGTTCCTCGACCGAGCACACCGTCGGCATCAAGACCAGTGCGCCGCTGAAAACGCGTCAGCGCCTCCACCACACCGGCCGTGATGCGCAAGGAATCCGCCATCGCCGCACTGTCTGGCGTTACGCCCGCGGGTGCATCGCCAAGCGCCGAAAGGAGTCGCCACAGTTTGGGCACGCCGATCCACTCATCGCCCTCGCGCAGCGATTTGCCCTCGGGCAATGCGGGCAGTCGCGTGAGCGTGGACTCGGCCGCCAGCGCACGCATTCGCACCAGCGATTCCTTGACCAGCGTGTAGTGCACAAACGGCGGTTCGTACGATTCAATGGTGCTGCGCACGTTGTTGCTCGTGGTCAGCAACCGCACTGCCTGTTCGGCGTTGATCAACTCGCGCGGGATCTTGAGCGTGGCGTGCGCCGAACGCGGGTCAATGCGACCGTCGTGCAAGGCGCGCACATGACGGATGGCATTGGCGGTGAGCGCCACGTCAAACGCAGCGCGATGCTGCGGCGACTTGAGATAGGTCGCCATCGCCGGCAAGCGCCCGGCATCGTAGTCCGCGGGAATGAGACCAACGGACGCGGCGTTGCTCAAGACTTGCATGAGCGCCGCGGCCTGCGGTGTGGGCTCACCGTTCTGCAACCAGAGCGGTGACCAGCTGACCGTGTCGTAGAGCGCCGAGAGCGTGACGGCCACATCGTCGAGCCGCGACCATCGCATGGCCGGATGCAGCTTGGTGACGACGAGTGAGCGGCGGGCCTCATTCTCCGTGGAGTCGGCCTGCGTAAGCGCGCGAGCGGGCCCGAACGAGGTGGGCCACTGCGTTGCGCCGTGAATCTCAAGGACTGACGCCGCTGCGCCCACCGTGAGGAACGCGAGCGCGCGGACTGTTTGACGTATCATACGAAGAAAGATGGCGCATCACCGTGCACAACGGGGACGCCAATGACCCGGGTGGGACTTGAACCCACGACCTACGGATTAAAAGTCCGCTGCTCTACCAGCTGAGCTACCGAGTCGACACACTCCACACTGCGTGGAGGAACGTCGCAATATATACAAATGTTCGCGAAAACTGTCAGTCGTTCACGAGAACTGCTGTGGCGGAGTATCCGGCGTCCTGCACAGCCTCCGTGATGGCCTCAGCGCTCGACTGCGCCGGGTCAAAGGAAAGCGTCGCGGTGCCCAGATTCACGCTATCCAGCGCCACCCCAGGCATCGCCGTCAAGGCGTTGCGGACGGCACGCACACAGTGCTGGCAGCTCATGCCCTCGATGTGCAGGGACAGGGTCTCCATCGGTGTTCACTCCAAGAAAGGGGGTCAGCGTCGTCATACGCCGTCTCCGGCAGCTACCGGAAGCTTATAATACCCCCACCCCCTATGTCAATCCGCCGCGATCACAGGGCGATTCGGCTGCTGGAGTCGCAAGTAGTCCTGAAACAGGCGATCCCAGACGCCGTCCCAGCTGCACGCCCCGGCAAACTCCAGCGCGGCGGTCGCGCGCTCGTAGCGCAGCGCAGGCTCGTCCACGGCTTGCACCAGCGCCGCGGCCATGGCCTCCGCGTTCCCCGGCGCCACCAACCAGCCGCGCGTTTCACCGATCAGTTCGCGGGTAGGACCCACATCGGCGCCAACCACCGGCAACCCTGACGCCATCGCCTCAAGCAGCACGTTGCCGAACGTATCGGTGGTGCTGGGAAACAGGAACAGATCAGACGACGCGTACGCCGTGCTGAGCTCGGCGCCGAGCAGCTTTCCCGGTATCCAGCGCGGCTCCGGCGTGCGAGCGCGTGTTTCCTGTTCGAACGGACCATCGCCAATTACCGCAAACGCGATTTTCCCCGGTCGCGCCTGTGCGGCCAGACGCATGGCGTGCAGCGCCACATCAAGCCCTTTCTCCGCCGCGATCCGCCCAACGTACGTCACCAGCAGCACGTCATCGGCAATACCGAGCTGTTCACGCAACGCACTGCGTTTGTGCATCGGAGAAAAACGCTGCGTGTCCACGCCGCGCGACCACACCGCACAGTTCTGAAACCCTTGCGCCTGCACTTCGCGCACGATGGACTGTGTGGGGCAATATGTGCGTGCGCCAGCCGAGTGAAACCACCGGAGATATTGCCAACCTGGCCGCGCCAGCATGCCAAGACTGTAGTACTGCGCGTACGCAGTAAAGTTGGTGTGATACGATGTGACAAGCGGCAGTTGCATGCGTTGCGCTGCGGAGCGGCCCGCGAGCCCAACGCCAAACTCTGTCGCCACATGCACAAGCGTGGGCGAAAACGCGCGCAACACTTCACTCACCGTGTTCCGCGTTGGCCACGCTAAACGCAACTGCGGATAGGCCCAAAAGGGGGCACTGGGTGCGCGGTAGACATTGGGTTCTGCCCGCGCATCCGGATCATCCGCCGTGACCACCAACACATCGCCGCCGCGCGCGATCACAGCGTCTCGTAAACGCTCGAGCGTGCGCGCCACCCCATTGACCTGGGGTGTCCACGTTTCGGTAAAGAGTGCGAGCCGCAGTGATTGCTCGTCGGTCATCAAGGGCCTGAAGCGCGTTAACGGCAAGCCGCCCACACTCGCCGGTTTGGCAAATGTGGGCGACAACAACCGTTCGCGACGTGAACCGGTGAGTGCGTGCATGTACGGAGTGTACGTGCGCGCGCGTTGCCGCTGCAGCGATCCGGAGGTGATGTCGTGGAACTGAGATGTCCCCGTGACACCACCGTCACGATTCGCGGCAAAGGCGTCTGTTAGCGCATGGAGATCGCCGCGATCGTGCTTTCGGCCGGCGACTCAATCACAAACGCCACACGGCGATTCAGTTCGGCACCCGCGTCATCACGCATGGCGCCGGGGCGCACCTGACGGTCACTGCCGTAGCCAACGCTCGTGACGAGTGACGGTGCAACGCCACGGCCAGCAAGGAACTCACGAACGGCGTCGGCACGACGCTGCGACAGGGCGAGGTTGTACGCCTTCGAGCCCGCCGGATCCGCGAATCCTTCCACGGTGATGGCGGCGCCGTTGTAGTACGTGCGCACAACTTCTGCGAAGCGCTCAAGGGCAACGCGATCATCTTCGCGAACCGTGGCGTCATCGAATGCGAAATGCACCGGGAATGCAAACTTCACCTTGCCTTCCATGGCCGTGATCTTGGCGCCGAACTCATCACGGAGCGCCGTGAGGTCGGATCGCATCGCGACCAGGTCAACGCGAATCGCGCTGTCACCAGCAATACGGCCCGCGCGCTCAGCGGCAATCTCGGCCGTGAGTGCAGAACGCTGCTCTTCAAGTCCGGTCCGAACAAAACCCTTCGTGGCACAGGCACCGAGTGACGTCGCTGCCAGCGCCGCCATTCCAAACAGTCGCAGTGTACGCATACAGCCTCCTCTCATGTGAAGGTGCGCGGCACCAGAGCCGGCACACTGCATGTAAGAAAGGTGACACTCTGGTCCGCTGCAGTGACCCAGCGCACGGGTTCTTAACTTTTTGCGAGCCACTCTCCGCCGTCGATCACAAAAATCGCGCCCGTAATCCAATCTCCGCCCGGTGAGGCCAGAAACGCGACCATGTTCGCCACGTCGCGCGGTGTGCCCCATCGACCCAGTGGTATGCGATCGCGCGCGTACTGTTCCATGCGTTCCGTTGCGGCCGCAAACACATCGGGAATACCGCTGTCTGGGAGCGGCGTGAACGCTTTGCGAACACCTTCGGTGGGAATTGGACCTGGTGCAATTGCATTCACACGAATACGCTCTGGCGCCCACTCCACCGCGAGCGTTCGAGTGAGCGCGTCCACACCGGCTTTCGCTGCCGTGGCGTGCGCCATCTGCGGCCAACCACGATAGTGCAGCGTCATGGACGTGCTCACAATGCGACCACCGCCCTGCGCTTTCATGATCGGATATACGGCCTGCGAACAGTGAAACGTGCCGTACAGATCAATTTCCAGCACGGCCTTCCATGCGTTCGGTGAGAGCGTTGCACTGGGCGCGTAGAAATTGCCGGCGGCGTTATTGACCAACAGATCGAGACGACCGTGTTGTTGTGATACCTGATCGACCACAGTACGCACGCGCTCCTGATCACGCACATCAAGCGCAACGCTGCTGACCGACAAACCCTTCGCCAGCAGACTGTCACGCGCCACGTCAAAGTGCTCCGGCTTGCGACTGGCAATCACCACGTGCATACCAAGTGACGCCAGCAGCTCGGAAATGCCGAGACCAATGCCACTGCCACCACCGGTGATCAGCGCGACGTGCCCTGCCAGCAAGTCGGGTCGAAAAATCGCGTCGGGTTCTGGCGCCATGGCTCAAGTACTCCGGAGTGGTGCGAGGTGAAGTGGTGCCGCGGCATCGCGGATGGTTCGACCCGACGCGCGCACTGATCGAGGCAGGCGTGCAGCAAGGTCATCACGTACGGCTCGTGCTTCCGCCAACCGCAGATCAACCATGCTGGCCTCACCACCTTGTCCGGCAGTGGTCAGGTGCAGCGTGGCCAATCCGAACATACGCTGCAGCGGTCCTTGCTGCACTTCAATCAACTGCAGCTTGCTCTCAGGCATGATGATGGTGGTGCGCGAAATGCCGCCTTGTCGAACCAGCACGTAGCCCGGCACTAGCGTCAGTCCGCGTGCACGCCAGCGCGCGCACGCGAGGAGCCAGACCAGCGGGAACAACCAGGCCGCGCTCCACCAACTCTCGCCAAGCCACATCACCAGCACCCCGAGCAGTATGCCCAGTTGCAAACTGAGACTGAGCGCGTTGCGAAGCCACGACACCGGGGACGCACGTTGCCACACGGACTCCGTGGTGTGCGCAGCCAGCACCTCAGATACATCAGCATCCGGAAACACCACCGACACCAACTCGGCGACTTTCTCCACACGCAGAATCGGCATGAGATGCTGCTGTCCACCGGAGGTGTTCTCGCGCGTGGCCACGGAGCCCGCCGATACAAGCAACAGTTCGCCGCGCCCGAAGGGACGTCGCAGCAGTGATTGTTTGAATCGCAGCGCTTGCGCGCGCGCCATGGGAACGCTGGCTTCGACACGGCTGAACAAGCCGTGGCGACGACGCAAATCACGCCCCACCCGTTCAAGCGTGAAGCCGTAGTAGCGTACCACCGAACCCGCAACAGACACCAGCCACGACGCGAACAAGATCGGGATCACGCCGACGAGCACCAGCAGCGCGATGGCCCAGGTGTTGCTCATGGCAAGCGAGAGCGCATTCATCGGCGTGCCGAGTCCACCCGGAAGCAGCAGCCCCTCAATAAACGACGAACCGAAGCGTTCACATCCACTGATCAGCAAGGCGAGCAGCACACCAATGTTGTTTGACGTGCCACCGGCCACCATCAGTTCTTCCACATCAATCGCCGCAATCAGTTCCGGCGTAGGCGCGGCGTGCGGCGCTTCGGCGTGCGATGGTGCGTCAGGCGAGTGCGCGTCAGGCGAGTGCGCGTCAGGCGAGTGCGCGTCAGGCGAGTGCGCGTCAGGCGAGTGCGCGTTGTGCGTGTTCGACAGCGGCGCGCGAGCCGCGGCCATGCGCGGCGCGATCGCCGAGAGTCGCGCCGCCACCAACTGTTCGCGCAACGCCTGCGCGTCGCGCCACCGCAACACGCTCAGTACCGCCTCGGCTTCGCTCCCTTGAGTCGCTGTTTCCACGCGCAACTCGGCCACACCGAACACGCGTTGCAGCGCCTTCTGCTGCACGTTCACCGTTTGGATGCGACTGAACGGAATGATTCGGGACTGGCGTCGCAACACGCCGCTGCGCACAAGCAGCGCGTCATCGCTCACGCCGTACCGCGTGGCGAGGTACGAGGCAATCGACCAGAGCGCGGTGAGCGCCAGCGCACTCACGCCAAGGATCGCGATAATGCGACCACCTTTGTCGCGCGTTTGTACATAGAGCAACAACAACGGAATCACCGTGCGCGACAGTGCGGTCACCCATTCAAGCAGCACTGAGAGAATGTGCAGTCGCTTGAGCACGGGTTCGGTCGCCCGCGTTGGCGCCGCGTCGGCTTGATCAGCGTGCACTAGAGCGGCTCAACAACACCGGCGAGCACGGCGAGTCGTTCGCGCAGTGCGGCCGCATCGGACGGCGTCAGTCCGGGAATCGACAGCGTGCTGCCACTGCCCGAGGCGGTGTGCACAATCACGCGCGTGAGGCCGAGTGCACGTTCAATCGGCCCCTGCTCCGTATCCACGTGCTGAATGCGTGTATAGGGCACCACACTTTCCACGCGCACCATCACGCCGCGGTCCAGCCGCAGTGCGTCGTCGGTGACCTGATAGCGCCACACGGCGTAGCGGCGTGGTGGTAGTCGATACGCGAGCACTGCCGCGAGCAGCCACGGCGCGGCGACGGCGCCGGCGATCCACCACACGTGCTCCACACGCCAGACGATCCACACACCAACGCCGAGCAGGATGGACGGGAAAATTGCCTGCGTCATCATGCCGATACGCCACGCCCAAATCACACGAGGCGCGAGGCTGCGCGGCTGATTGTCAAGCATGGGCGCCGGCACATGCTCGTGCATCGGCAGCTCAAGCGTGATCGCGTTTGCGAGCGCGGCCGCTTCCTCCTCAGAATCCGTCACAACAACTCCAGCGAGGTCTGCAGCGAAAGACAGAACGATCGTCGATGGTGCACCGACAATCCGTGTTGTTCAATCGCCGCACGATGGGCAGCGGTTCCGTAGCCCACATTCCGCTCCCATGCGTATCCCTGATGTCGGGTTGCCAAACGCTGCATCAATCCGTCGCGCAGCACTTTCGCAACAATCGACGCGCAGGCGATGGAATAACATGACGCGTCGCCTTTGACCACGGCCGTGTGCTCCACGCCGAGCCATCGCAGAGGATTTCCGTCAACCAGAATATGATCCGGGCGCTGGCCCAACCGTCGCTCACAGTGTGCAAGCGCGCGCTGCATGGCGCGCACCGTGGCGTGGAGAATGTTGATCTGATCAATCTCGCGCACAGACGCGGCCCCCACCCCGATGCTCAGCGCCGTGTCGCGAATGCGCGCCGCCAGCACGGTGCGTGTGTTGGCATCAAGCTGTTTGGAATCGGCCACGCCAGAGATCGCGCGCACGCCGGCCGGCATGACGACCGCACATGCGACGACGGGGCCCGCTAGGGGGCCCCGTCCGACTTCATCGACTCCGGCGAGCACGGGCCCGTGTCGCGTGCGCAACGTCGCTTCGAGGCGACTCCACCGCGCCATCAGTCAGGTGCTCCCGCGACGCGCGTGTGCACCGTTGGATCAGTTGCTGGTGGCCGATCCCTTGGGCGGACGCACCGTCTTGCGTTCCTTGATACGCGCGGCCTTGCCGACCACATCACGCAGGTAGTACAGCTTTGCGCGACGCACGACACCACGACGCACCACGATCAGGCTCCCGATCATCGGGCTGTGCAGCGGGAAAATGCGCTCCACGCCAACACCGTTCGAGATCTTGCGCACCGTAAACGTTTCGCTCACACCACCACCACGACGGGCGATGCACACACCTTCGAACGCCTGCAAGCGCTCCTTGTCGCCTTCCTTCACTCGCACATTGACGCGCACGGTATCGCCTGGACGGAACGGCGGAATGTCGTCGCGCAGCCACTCTTTCTGCGTTTCGATGAACGGATGCATATTGATACTCCCGGACGCCCGGCGCCCGTTTGCGAGGACAGCTGGAGCCACAAATCCGACCTGCTGCGTCGGCCTGTGGTGCGAGAGGCCGCGCTGCCCAACCGGAGCACTTCTCCGGCGGTGAATCAGCGTGGCATCGCCACTGCCGGCGGCCCCGAACTCGGCCGGCAGGGTTTCCGGGCGCGAACGCCCAGCCTCGTAAGCTATCCCATTCGGGCAATCCCACGCTAGGGGCATGCTCTAGCTTTCTGGCTCCCGTTCGTCCAATCGTCCCAAAATCCTCGTCACATGTGCTGGAGCGAACTCTCGTTCTGGCGCATTCTAGGTCTATGACCCAACCAATTTCCGACGCCGGACTGATGCTCCCGCCTTCCCCCACCTACCCGGAGACCGCGCGCGGCCCTCAGGTGGACGAATACCACGGCACGATCGTGGCCGATCCGTATCGCTGGCTGGAGGATGACCGGTCTCCGGAGACGGAGGCCTGGGTACGCGCCCAGAATGCGGTCACCAATCGCTGGCTCGACGCCAGCCTATGGCGAACGCAGCTTCGCGATCGCATCACCCATCTCGTGGACTACCCACGCATCGGACAGCCGCATGAGCAGGCCGGCTGGGTCTTCTTCGCCAAGAACGACGGGCTTCAGAATCAGAGTGTCTGGTACATCCAGCGCGGGCTCGACGGCCGCGCCGAGGTGCTGATCGATCCCAACACGCTGAGCGACGATGGTACCACGCGTGTTGGCCTGCTCAGCATGAACAAGGCCGGTACGCACGTGGCCTACACCGTGTCGCACGCCGGCTCCGATTGGCAGGAGATTCGCGTTCGCACGCTCGATACGCGCGAGGATCTGCCGGATCTGGTAGAGTGGGTCAAGGTATCCGGCATCGCGTGGTGGAAGAACGGATTCTTTTACTCGCGCTACCCTGCACCAACCGAGTCCGCGTTCAGCGAAATGAATGCTCGACATCAGGTCTGGTACCACACACTCGGGACCGCGCAGGGCGATGACACGCTCATGTTCGACGATGACGCGCATCCGCAGCGCTTTCACACCGTCGACACCACGGACGATGAGCACTACGCGATTCTCTACATCTCCGATCGTGGACAGGGCAAAGATGGCGATGCCATTTCTGTGATGGATTTGCACGCCGACTCCCCGGTGTTCACACCGCTGTGGACGGAGTTTGACGATCAGTTTCGCGTGGTGGACAACGTGGATGACGCGCTCCTGGTGTTCAGCACACGCGGCGCACCGAATGGTTGCGTGCTGCGCATCCCCGCGGTCGCGCGCAGCGAATCGGAGTGGCAGGTGATTGTGCCCGAACGTGCCGAACCACTACAGGACGTGTCTACTTGCGGCGATCGCTTGTTCGCGCACTATCTCGCCGATGTGAGCACCACCGTGCGGGAATTCGCGCTCGACGGTTCTGACGAGCGTGTGGTGCAGCTACCGGGACTCGGTACGGCCAGCGGATTCAGTGGTGAACATGACAGTACACGGGCGTTCTATACGTTCAACTCGTTCACCGCGCCGCCCACCGTGTATAGCTACGAGCTCAAGACCCGCGAAAGCACGGTCTTCCAGGCGCCCGCGCTGTCGTTTGATCCGTCGCAGTTCGAAACGCATCAGGTGTTCGCGACCAGTCGTGACGGTACGCGAGTACCCATGTTTCTCGTGCATCAACGCGGACTCGAACGCAACGGACAGAATCCCACCCTGGCCTATGGGTACGGTGGATTTAATGTCACGCTGCTGCCCGCCTTCAGCGCCGCCCGCGTGGCGTTTCTTGAGCAAGGCGGCGTGTACGTGCAGATGAATCTGCGCGGCGGCGGTGAGTACGGCGAAGCCTGGCATCGCGGCGGCATGAAGCGCGCCAAACAGAACGTGTTTGACGACGCGATTGCCTGCCTCGAGTGGTTGATCGCAAACGGATACACGTCACCCGAAAAACTGGCCGTGCAGGGCGGCTCGAACGGCGGCTTGCTCGTGGGCGCGCTGATGACGCAGCGGCCTGATCTGTTTGCCGTCGCGCTCCCATCCGTTGGCGTGATGGACATGCTGCGCTTTCACAAGTTCACCATCGGATGGAACTGGATTGCAGACTACGGATCGAGTGATGACCCGGAGGAGTTCGCCGCGCTGCACGCCTATTCGCCGCTGCATCAGCTCAAATCAGGGATTACGTATCCCGCCACGCTGATCACCACTGGCGACCACGACGATCGGGTGGTCCCTGCACATTCCTTCAAATTTGCCGCGCAGCTACAATATGTGCAGCACGGCGACGCACCCGTTCTCATTCGTATCGAGACGCAGTCAGGCCACGGCAGTTCGTCACTCAGCAAAGGCATCGCGGAGCTGGCGGACGTATTCACGTTCCTGTTTGTGAATCTTGGGGTGCCGCCGCAGGAACCCACTTCGGTGCTCGGAATATCAACGGTATGAACCTGTGTCTTGTCCACCATGTGGCGCGCGGTTTTCGAACGCTTCTCCTCGGCGCGATCATCATGACGCCCGCGCCCGCGAGCGCGTCGGTAGTAATGGTGCAACCGCCGGACAAAGACTCGATCGAGCTGCGGAAAGATCTGGTCAAGCGCATCTCGCGCTTCCATCGCACCTGGCGCGACGCGTGGAAGGAATCGCTGATTGATCGCGGGCAGGTGAACATCAACCTGACGCAGACACAGAACGACTACAACTTTCGAAACTTCACGCCTGAGGTACGACGCTACCAGGCGCTGCTGTGCTACACCGGCTGGCTCGGCGAAGTGGATATGGCCAACGCCGAAGCCCAGTTGTACGGAACCAATGTTGCCGCACCAGTGAGTGTGCGTGAACGCGCGAGCGTTGTTGATCGCATGGTGGCCGCGAGTGCAGCGCGCAGCGCACCCTCGGGAGAAGATTCGCCCTCCATCTCCGCGAGTACGATTGGAGGCAATTCGCTCTCGCTCGAGAATCCGCGTCGAGTTCGCGGCGACCGCAATAAGGGCCAGGTGTGTCCCATGTGGGTGCCGGAAGAAATCGGTATTCCGCTCGATGAAGGAGAACGACTTGATCTGGCGCTTCCGATCGGCATTCGCCCCATCGTTCGACGGGCGCGAGACACCGTGATCACACGTTTGACGCAGGCGGCCCAACGCTATCCAAACGATGGCTGGATTTCCGGCCAGCTGGTACGCTTTCTGATTGACAACTCCGACTTCGATCGCGCGCTCTCGGTCGCGCGTGCGTGCACCAGTGACGAAGCGTGGTGCGCGGCCCTCGAAGGCCTGGTGTATGAACAGTCGTGGCAACTCCAGGATGCCGAACGTGCGTTTCGGCGTAGCGTGGCCGCAGAAAAGAAAAGCGCGGGCGTGCCCTGTGCCGACACCACCGTGCTGGTGCTGTTGCCCGCCGGACCGCGACGCGAAGCCCGTGGATTGCCGTGCGAAGTGCAAGCCGAGCTGGGTGAGCGCGTGTGGTGGATGTCGGATCCACTCTGGTCCATTCCCGGCAACGAACGATTCGTGGCGCACCACGCGCGTCGCACACACCTGGCGCTGCGCTCCGCGTTCGAAGAAGACGAACGCTACGTGTGGCGCGCGGTCGCGGCTGGTGAAGCGCTGCAGGAAACAATCATTCGATATGGCTGGCCCACGCATACCTATTGGGCGGGCTACCAGATGGACTCGGCCATCAACATTGGCCGCGAAAGCGTGATGATGCAGGCGGAGCCGCCCTACACGTCCAAGGAATACGCGCCCGATCGCGTCACCTTGCTTCCCGATTATCGCGCGATCAACAATCCGTTTGAAGCACGCGCCACCGATTGGCCACTCGGTCGTCCCGATAGCATTTCCCAGGACGATTGGTGGCCCACCGAGCATGTGGCATTCCCTCGCCGAATCGCGCTCCTGCCCGAAGGCCAAACGCTGATGTTGCGACGCGACACCAGCGTGCTGTTCGGCATTGCCATTGACGATCCCGTGCACCAACTCGATCCGCGCGTTCGCACCCCGATTCCGGTGGCGATTGTCGCGAGCACCAGCCCGGTTGATATCCGGACCATTGCAGACACAACCTTGCCGCCGGGCGTATCACTTCGGGCGAACGGGCATCTGAAGTCGGCGCCGAGTGTGGTGAGTGTGGAAGTGCCCGGTCGTGTAAGCACCGAGATTGACCATCGCAGTCGATTCGGCATTACGCCACCGCCGTCGCTGTCAGATATGCTGCCCGGCGAGGTGGGTGTCTCCGATCCAGTGTTCGTGCTCCTTCCCGAACGAGGAGACAAGGCGCCGCTAGAGATTGAACCGGTGCTCAATCAAATGGTGGGTTCGCTCGAGTTTACTCGTGAAGCGCCGGTTGCACTTTTCTGGGAGAGCTACGGCTTTGTTCCCGGGGATACGGTTGATGTTGAAGTACGAATTGTACGACGCGACGAAAACAGCGTGCTCCGCACACTCGGCGCAGCGCTTGGTGTGGCAGACGGTCGCCGCGACAGCATCAGCATCAAGTGGCGCGAACCCGATCCGGGTCGTGACGCGGCCGTGATTGAGGCGCGCGTACCAACCGTCGCGCGCACGATTGCGATTGACCTGCGAAACCTTGCCGCCGGCAGTTACGCGTTCATCGTTGAAATGTCGCGTCCCGATGGTTCACGTGCGCGCGGCGAACGGCGAATCGAGATTCTGGAATAAACGCTCAGGAAAATCGCGGCGCGGGAAGTTTGGCAACAGCCACTTTGTATTTCTCCGCGTTGTGTTCGGCCGATCGAAACATGTCCACGATCGGCCGCGGATAATCCGTGCCGAGTACCACGCCAAATCGTGCCTGCTCATCCGGCGTGAGCGTATCGGGGCGGTAGGCTCGCGCACCGCGTAGCGCCGCAAGCTCAGGCATCCAGTGCCGTGCGTATTCACCGTTGGGGTCGTAGTCCACGGCCTGTTTGTGCACGTTGAAAAAGCGGAAACCGCGCGCGTCGTTTCCAACACCCGCCACGTACGCCCAGTTGGCCCAGTTGCTCGCGACATCGTAGTCGATCAGGCACGACTCAAACCATGAGGCGCCCAGTCGCCAGTCAAGGCCAAGCACACGCGTGAGGAAACTGGCGACGTTCTGCCGTGTGCGATTGCTTGTGAAGCCGGTGGCGGCGAGCTCACGCATGGCGGCATCGACCAGCGGAAAGCCGGTGATCCCGTGTTGCCAGGCGGTGAACTCATCACGGGCCTTTTGCGATGTGAGGCCGCGCCAGGGAAAGCGCAGCTCGTTCAAGCCGCCCGCGTGGAAGAGTCTGTCGCCCCACTTGGCCGCGATGAAGCGGAAATAGTCGCGCCAGTGCAACTCGAAGATGAGCCACGCGGTGTCGTCATTGCGCACTCGCACTCGCTCGTAGCGCAACACCTCTTCGTACACGCGTCGGGGCGACAGGCAGCCAAGCGCGAGCCACGGTGAGAGCTTGCTGGAGTCGTCGGCGTGCAACATGAAGTTGCGCGTTGTTTTGTACGTGCGAAGACGGTCCGCTTCCCACATCCATTCAGCCAGCCGTGCGAGTGCGGCCTGTTCGCCGCCGCGGAACTCCATCGTGGTGCGCGGATCGCGTGCTGGCTCGTTGAGTCCGAGTGATGCAAGCGTAGGCATGTCGCCGGCTTCAATGCTGACGCATCGTAGCGTGGAGGGCGCCGGCAGCGCCGCGCGAACCTTCAGTGCGGACTCAACGCGCTTGCGATACTGCGTGAACACATCGGGCAAGCCGTGTATGCTGAACGGCAGATCGTCGCGATGGACCAGCGTGTGTCCCCAGAAGTCGCGAGTCTTGACCTGCAGCGCATCGAGCGCGCGCACAACCGCACGCTCCACACGCTGCTCTTCGCTCGCCACGTCCGCCTGATAGTACAATTCACCGGCGTTCACCTCGCGCGCGATCGCGGGGAGCACCTGCTCAGGCTCTCCAACGCGCACCACCAGATCGCCCCCCAAGGCACGGACCGAGTGTCGCAGATCAGCGAGTGCTTCGAGCAGGAAACGAGCGCGAAATGCGCCTGTTTTGGGGGCTCCGATCTCCAGCGTGGCGAACTGCCGCGGGTCAACGCAATACACCAGACACACAGGTGCACCCGTGGCGATTGCGCGGTGCAGCGGCTCGTGGTCATGCAAACGCAGATCGTTGCGCAGCCAGACGATGGCAGGACGGAGTGCAGTCATGCACGTATCAACGACTGCGTTTCGCGGGAGTTCCTGACGCCGCGATTCGTGACGCGGTCGTTCCTAACGCGCTCGCTGCTCGATGTTCACGTTGATGCTGCGCCACCGCCCCTGTCGAAAACGCGCGGCACTCAGTACGCAGCGCGTGACGTGCCCGACCACAATCGCGGACCAGATGTGCGCGGGTTGCAGCGTCCCGAAACGTTGCACCAGAAAGCAGATGCCAATGGGCAGCACCACCTGCGATACAATCGAGATGTACAGCGGACTGCGCGTATCACCAGACCCTTGCAGCGCGCCGGTGTACGTGAGCGCCACGGCAATGAACACGCCCGATACGCTCAGGTAACGCAAGAGCTGCACACCAAGCTCAACGACCACGGGATCGCGCATGCCAAAGACGCCGAGCAGCACTCGTGGCATGAGCACGAACATGAGGCCGATGAGCAACGCGCCTCCAAAGGCAAAACGCGCCGCGACATGCGCCGCCTCTTCTGCACGTTCAGGTTTTCCGGCGCCAATGTTCTGTCCCGTCACCGCGGCGACGGCGCCCATGAGGCCGACCGACGTCCACGTGATCAGGCTGAACAGTTCCGTATACGCGACCGCGTACGCGGCCTGCGCCTGCGCACTCAATGCGAGTGATCCGATAAAGCCCAACAGCAACACACCGCCAATGTTCATGGCGATACCCTGCACGCCGGCCGGTAATCCAAAACGAAATAGCGCGCGAATCACATCCCAGTCGGGCCTCCACGGACCACCGCGCGGGAAGCGTACGACCCACGATCCGCGCCAGAGCGAATAGAGCGCGTAAAACGCCGCTGTGCCCGTCGCGATCACCGTGCCCATCGCTGCACCGGTGGTCCCGAGCGCTGGAATCGGCCCCCAGCCACGAATGAGGATCACGTTGAGTGTGATGTTCATTGCCGTGACATACACGCCAACACGCAGCGGCGTGCGCGCATCTCCCGCCGAACGCAGCGCGCCGCCGAGCATGAAGAAGATCAACATGCCAAAGCTGAAGCCGAACATGATACGCAAGTACGGCAACGCTTCGCGCTGCACATCGGGTGCGGCATTCACAATGTTGAGCAGTGACGGCGCAAACACGTAACCAAGCGGCGCCAGCACGAACACCGAAAGCGCGACGGCCGTGAGAAACGCCTGATACACCGTGCGATTCACCTTCTCCGTATCGCCACTGCCGGCAAAGCGCGCCACCAGAATGCTCATGCCCGTGAACAACGACGAGATGAACACGACGACGACAAGAAAGATTTGCAGGCTCACACCAATGGCCGCATTGCCCGTGTAACCCACAAAGTGCCCGACCATGGCGTGATCAATCACGCCTTGCAGCCCACCAATGATGTTCTGCAGCATGGTCGGCCACGCCAGTCGCCAGACGGCGGGCAGTAGCGGCCCCTCCACGATCGATCGATCGTACTTCTTCGCGGGCGCGGGCTCGGACTTCGTGGTACTGGCGGTGACGGTCATGCGACAAATGTAGGCGAAATCACACACTGAGGAACGTGCCGCGGTGTACCCACTGTTGCAGCGGCCAGCGCCGCGGGTAGCTTCGTCCCAAGCGTCTGCTGCAACTTGGTATACCTCGCTGCGACTCGCTGCGTCTGCTCACTAGTCGACGCGACATGCGTCGAATCGACCGAATCCGTCCTCCCCGCGCTGTCCTCACCGATTGGAGTTGCCCTATGCGCTGGTCCCCGGGAAATCGCAGTAGCAACCTCGAAGATCGTCGCGGCGCCAGCGGGGGCGGCGGTGGGGGCGGCATGCGGGTAGGACTGGGCGGACTCGTGCTGCTCGCGATCCTGAGCTTCGTCTTCAAGAAGGACTTTCTCAGTCTCGCAGCCCCCGGCGGCGGCGCGCCCGGCATGACGATGGAAGGTCCCGGCGGACCGGTCGTGTCATCACCCGCAGAAGACAGCCTGGTGGACTTCGTGACCTTCGTACTGAATGACACGCAGGACACCTGGGCCAAACTGTTCGCGGCCGACGGCAGTCAGTACCCACCAAGCACGCTGGTGCTGTATCGCGCTGCGACTCCCACGGCGTGCGGTACCGGACAGTCCCAGGCCGGACCGTTCTACTGCCCGGGCGATCAGAAGGTGTACATCGATCTCGAGTTCTTCGAGGAGCTGCACTCGCGATTTGGCGCGGCCGGGGATTTTGCGCAGGCGTATGTGCTCGCGCATGAAATCGGACATCACATTCAAACCGTCACGGGTACCTCGTCGCAGGTTCGTGAACTGCAGGCGCGTCAACCGGCGCAGGCCAATCAGCTCTCGGTCCGCATGGAGTTGCAAGCCGACTGTTACGCGGGCGTGTGGGCGCACTCCACCGCGCAGCGCAACTTGCTTGATGAAGGCGATGTAGACGAAGGACTCGCCGCGGCCGCAGCCATTGGTGATGACCGGCTGCAGCGCATGAGCGGCACGCGCGTGTCACCGGAAGCGTTCACCCACGGCACGTCGGCACAGCGCATGGAGTGGTTCCGTCGCGGATTGCAGAGCGGCGATCCGGATGCGTGCGATACGTTCAGCGCTCGCTAGCGGAACGCGTTTGGTAGCGCTCGCGCTGCAGTGCAGACCCGCGCTATGAACGTTTCTTTTTGCGCGCTTTCTTTGCGAGACGCGCCGCTTCCGCCGCTTCACGTTCAGCAATCACCGCCTCGCGCGCCGCGATCTCTCGTTCGCGCGCGGCGGTGAGCTCACGATCACGCGCCTCCGACTCACGCGTACGCTGAAGCGACTGCTCGTCGCGCCACGCGTCGACCTTCGCGTGATCGCCGCCGATGAGCACGTCCGGCACCGTAAACCCGCGATACTCCGCCGGCCGCGTATAACTCGGAGCGCTGATACCACGATCATAGAACGAATCGGTCCGCGCGCTTTCGAGATCGCTCATCGCGCCGGGCAACAACCGCACGGTGGCGTCAACGATTGCGAGCGCGGCCGGTTCACCACCCGACAATACGAAATCACCGAGTGAGAGCTCTTCCGTCGCGAGATGATCAGCCACGCGCTGGTCAACATCCTTGTAGTGACCGCAGAGCAGCGTCAGCTCAGTTCCTGCGGCGAATCGTACGGCGTCGGCGTGCGTAAACTTTCTTCCGCGCGCTGACATCAATACGATTGGCGACGTCGCACCAACTGACTCAACCGCTTCGAAGAACGGACCTGGACGCATCACCATGCCCGGTCCACCACCAAACGGATAATCGTCGACACTGCGGTGTTTGTCGTGCGTGAAATCGCGCAGATCAATGCAGCGATACGTCACACCACCAGCGGCGGCCGCGCGCGCCGGAATGCTCAATCCGAGAGGTCCGTCAAAAAAGCCCGGGAAGATCGTGATAATGTTGATCGTGAGCACGCGCGCCTCGATCAGTCGAGCAGGCCGGGCAAGTTCACCAGCGTCACCTTGCGCGCGTCCCAATCGGCATGCTCAATGAGTTCGTCGCGCCACGGCACAAGTTTCTTGCCGTTCTCTGTTTCGACCTCAATCAGTAGTCCCTGCGGCGCTTCGTACACGTCGACTACTGGACCGGCGACAGAGCCGTCAAACGCATGCACCGTCAGCCCGACAAGCTCGTGCATGTACACTTCGTCTTCGTCGGGCGGCGGTAGCGTGTCTGCATCGGCAAACACCGTGCGCGCTTTCCACGACTCGGCCACATTGCGATCGCTCACACCCTCGAGCGACACAATCCAACCCGCGTTCGCTTCACGCGCCTCGGTGATTTCCCGCGGCTGCTCGTCAACGCGCGCGCCGTCGGCCGTGCCGATATAAACGACACGGCCGGGCGCGAACACCGCACCCGGCACGTCGGACTTCGGTTCGATCAGCAGCGCGCCACGCACACCATGTGCGCGACGCACCCGACCGACAAGCAGTCTGTTGCTCAGCCTTCCGCCTCGGCCGAAGCCGTCTCGGAGAGCGGCACAGCAGCAGCGCCGAGCTTGGACGCCAGACGCGCTTCGTGACGCGCCTTGAGCACGCCGGCCTTACGCAGAAGCGAACGCACCGTATCGGTGGGCTGCGCGCCAACGTTCAACCAGTAGTTCACGCGATCGATCTTGAGATTGATCGCATTCTCCGCGATGCGCGGCTGGTACTGTCCGATGATTTCCACGAAGCGGCCATCACGCGGAGCGCGCGAATCGGCAACAACGATACGATACATCGGGGTCTTTTTCCGTCCTTCACGACGGAGGCGAATCTTTACGGCCATTGGGTACTGCCTCGCTGCAGAGTGTGAACAGTGCGGTACCGAGCTCCTCGCGACATCGGCGTTTCCGATGCGCACTCGGGTTGTGTAATCGTCGCGTTAGTCGCGACGCGTTCGGCTACCGCGGACCGAACATGCCTGGCATTGGCGGGAATCCCATGCGACCTGGCTTACCGCCACCGCCGGCTCCCCCACCAAACTTCTTCATCATCTTTTGCATCTGCTTGAACTGATCCATCAGGCGATTCACTTCAGACACCGGACGACCAGATCCTTTCGCAATACGCGCGCGACGTGATCCGTTGAGCAACTCCGGCTTCTTCCGCTCGGCCTTGGTCATGGACAGCACAATCGCTTCCACATGCTTGAGACGCTTGGGATCCATCTTGGCATCTTTGAGCGCCTTGGTATTCACGCCCGGCACAAGCTTGAGGAGATTCTCCATTGGCCCGAGCTTTTGCATCTGGCGCATGGCCGAGAGGAAGTCGTCGAGATCCATCCCCTCCTTGCGCACCTTCTTTTCGAGCTTCTTCGCTTCAACCGCGTCAAAGCCTTCCTGCGCCTTTTCCACGAGCGACAGAATGTCGCCCATTTGCAGGATGCGTCCGGCCATGCGCTCGGGGTGGAACTCTTCGAGCGCGTCGACCTTCTCACCAACACCGATGTACTTGATCGGCTTTTTGGTAACACCGTAGATCGAGAGCGCTGCACCACCGCGCGCATCACCGTCAAGCTTGGTGAGCGTAACGCCAGTAATGTTGAGCGCTTCGTCAAAGCCCTGCGCAATCTTCACGGCTTCCTGACCCGTCATGCCGTCGACCACCAGCATGATTTCGTCGGGCTTGATCGCCGCTTTGAGACGCTTGAGTTCGTCCATCAACTCCGCGTCAATCTGCAAACGACCGGCGGTATCTACGATGACCACGCGGTCGCGATTGCGCGTGCCGGCTTCAATGCCGGCTTTTGCGATCTTGACCACATCGTTCGTGGAGCGATCGGAGTAGACCGGCACATCGAGCTGACGGCCGAGCACTTCGAGCTGATCGATGGCGGCCGGGCGGTAGACGTCGGCCGCGACCAGACGCGTAGTCTTGCCCTCGGCCTTGAGGCGACGGGCCAGCTTGGCGGCGGTGGTGGTCTTACCGGAACCCTGCAGACCCACCATCATGACAATCGTGGGCGGCACGGTGCTGATTTTCAGCCCTTCGCGCCGCTCGCCGAGCATGCTGGTGAGCTCGTCGTGGACAATCTTGACGAGCTGTTGTTCGGGACGGACTTGCTTGAGCGCGAGAACGCCGACGGCCTTCTTTTCTACGCGCTCGAGGAACTCGCGCGTGAGGGAAAAGTTGACGTCGGCTTCAAGCAGGACGCGCCGAACTTCGCGCAGCCCTTCCTTGATGTCGCTTTCGGTGAGGACGCCCTTGCCGCGCAGCTTGGCGAAGACGTTGCCGAGTTTGTCTGATAGCTCGTCGAACATAGCCTTGGAACATAGCCGAGGCGGGGTGGGATTGCCAGCGGGGAGGGCGCTGCTGGCTCACCCGCCCCGCTGGTCCAGGCTACTGCCGAGCCCCTTACCGCCGCCCGCCCGTCCAGAGGGCGATGATCCCGCAGGAGCCGCCGCCGGTGAGGGGGATCAGCTCGGCGGGGGCGTTGGCGGTGCTTGGGTAGATCTCGACGGCAGCGACGGCGTTGCCTTCGACGAGTTCATCTATGGAAAGGTTCATCGACGTGATCCTCCTCGACTGCATCGGCGCGCGTTCCGCCTCTGTTTCCTCGCCCGGCCCGAGCACACCATTCATGCGTACGCCGTCGAGCAGAATAGTCATTGTGCACCGGGCGCGACCGAGTATGACCGCGCGAGAACGGCCGCCTTCCCGTTGAACTTGGACGTATCGGCGGCCCTGAAGGATATGCGAAATCTGTAGGGGCTTTCGCTGGTCAAGCTCCTCAGGTGTAATGAACTCGCCGACGATCGCACCGTTCCGCACGCGTTCCATTCGGTCATAGAAGCCCGTGCGGGAAACAGTGGTCGACCGCTCCGCGCGTACATACACACTCTCGATCTCGCTCGCGACGCGCTTGAGCATGATGCGAAACGCGTCATTGTCGGATGTGCGACGTAGCGTAGTTTCGACGGGCGTGTACCCAATCCGTCGCGCACGCACCTTCAGTGACTCCCCGCGAACATTCGCAACGCGCACGTAGCCTGCGGTGTCGGCCACGCGTCCCGTCACCGAGTTCACGTCGACGAGTGCGAACGGAATAGGTTGGCCAACTGAATCGGTAACCTGTACAACCACAGTCTGCGCCGCAGCTTCGCTCACGTAGAGCGACGCAAACAGCACGCTGGCCGTCACGACCGCGAGCCTTCGCAGTTGTGGCGCGATGAAACGCGGTCGAGGCCAACCTTGATCGTGCGGCACCTACCGCCGTCCGCCGGTCCAAAGTGCGATGATGCCGCAGGAACCGCCGCCGGTGAGGGGGATGAGCTCGGCGGGGGCGTTGGCGGTGCTGGGGTAGATCTCAACCGCAGCCACCGAACCGCCTTCCACCAGTTCGTCGATGGAGAGGTTCATGGGGGCGCTGATTCCGAGTGGACCCACGGGGTCGCGACCTTCGCCGGGCCCAATGACGCCGTTCATTCGCACACCATCGAGAAGAATTGTCATTTTGCATCTGCCGCGCCCAAGCATAACTGCCCTCGACCGGCTTCCTTCCCGTTGTACCTGAACGTAACGTCGGCCCTGCAGGATGTGCGAGATCTGCATGGGTTTACGCTGGTCTAGTTCCTCGGGCGTGATGAACTCTGCAACGATGGCGCCGTTTCGAACCCGTTCCATTCGGTCGTAGAAGCCTGTGCGAGAAACGGTCGTTGACCGCTCCGCGCGCACGTACACACTCTCAATTTCGCTCGCGACGCGCTTGAGCACGATGCGAAACGCGTCGTTGTCGGATGTTCGACGTAGCGTGGTCTCAACAGGCACATATCCGATGCGTCTCGCGCGCACTTTGAGCGTCTCGCCGCGTACATTCGCCACGCGCACGAACCCTGCCGTGTCAGCGACCCGTCCCGTCACCGAGTTCACGTCGACCAGCGCGAACGGAATAGGCTGGCCAACTGAATCGGTAACCTGCACAATGACGTTCTGCGCCGACGCTTCGTTCACGTAGCCTAAAGCGAGCAGCGCGCTGGCCGCCACGACCGCGAACCTTCGCAGTTGTGGCGGGATAGAAATAGCTCCAGCGCATTTGCGCAAAAGAACCTTGTAAAGAGGCGACACCCGCACACCCTCGGATGAATCGTGTAAACTCATCGTGCAGGGTCGTAACACCACACAACTTCGTCGTTGCCACACTCCGGCGTGTAGCCATTGGGGTGCGATCCACATCCTCCAGGGTATGAGAAAGAGCCACACCGTGACAAACATGCTGCAGTGTAGTCACCCAAATCTTGCGGAGCAGGACACGAACCGCCGATGCCTAGACAGACATAGCATGACGAGGCAGACTGAGCAGCAGCTGCTTCCGTGGGCTCGGACGACCAAATAGCGCTGATCATCGCAATCGCAATAAATGCACGAACCCGGAAAGTAAGCTTGGTCATTTCCAACACTCCGTCGTGATGGGGTACGTCGATTATACGGGAACTAAGGTCACTGCCTCGTTTGGGCTCCTCCCGCGCGTTCGCGAATCGTGGTTTCCAACTCGCCGCTTGAGAGCGGTCTGGAGTACTGCTCACCATTGATCAACAATGTGGGCGTGCCGCGGAGACCGATTTCTTCCCCGAGCGCGCGACCTCGCGAAACACGACCTCGCATTTCCTCAGATTTCAGGCAGCCGGCGAATGCAATGGTGTCGCGAACGCCGGCATCCACGGCGTAGGCTGTCCATGAGCGCAAGCCGAACGAATCGGAACGCGCGAACAGCGCGTCTTCCATCTCCGCGAATCTGCGCTCTGAGGCTGAACACTCGGCTGCCACTGCGGCGCCTTCAGCGAAGCGATGCTGCGGAAGTGGGAAGTGCAAAAGAATTACAGCCACGGTGTCACCAAAGAGCGCCTGCATTTGCCTGATCTGCGGATGGAGATTCTTGCAGAACGGACACTCGAAATCCGAGAACACAGCGACTTGCACTGGGGCGTCGCTACGCCCGTTCACATGTCCCGTCGTCAGAATGCGCGTCCACAACGCGTCGTCAATGCGCGTCGCCGTTAGCGGACCGCCCTCTTGGGTTGCCACAGGTGAAGGCTCTGGAAAGACCCAGGGTCCTACGACTTCTTTCCACACGTACGTTGACGCGGCGGCCACCACGGCGATCGTCAGAACCAGATTGAGCGCAGACTCGGAAACCTTACCGGTGCGCCGTCTCGCCTGCTCGCCTGCTCGCCTGCTCGCCTGCTCAAGTACTTCATGCGCAGCTCCGAAGTTCGCGATGCTCGACGGTACCACTTTCCTGAAAACACGTCAAGATCGAAAAATGGAATCGTGCACATTCATTGAGCAGCCGACCTCAGCCGTAGCTGCGACCTCAGATAACGGCCGCCCGCCGAACCGCAAACCGCAGACTCTTCCCATTCTGCTCGCGGCTCATATCCAGGACATCAACAATCCGTCCACCGTGCGCTGCCACGACTTCTTCCACCTGCGCACGCGAAACAAAGTGCATTTCGTACGGAATGCGTCCGCGCATGCGCTGCCAAAGCCGTCGCAGATGTTCGCGTCGCAACCGATACCACCAGGCGGACAACGTGCCTGGATCAACGCGCGTGCCAATGCGCACCTGAAAAAGCGCTAGGCCGTGTGGCGTGAGCAGCCGCACAAACTCGCCGATGTAGCCGAGCGCCGGCTCGGGCGGCACATGCTGCAAGGTGATGTTGCTATACACAAAATCGAAACTGGCAGTCTCGAACCGCTTGAGATCGGGCACGTCGTTCATGATGTACGACACGCGTTCGCCAGCCGTATTGTGCTGCTCCGCGGCGGCCACCATGGTGCTCGAAATATCCACGCCAGTCACGCGCGAAAAATGCGCGGCCAGCGCCTGTGAGAGGCGACCCACACCACATCCAAAGTCCAACGCATCTCCGAACGCCGGCACCAGCTTCGCCTCGGTGAGATACTGCATCACCCGCGCAATCTCCTCTCGGCCGTGCGCGAAAAAATCGGCCGGGTCCCATTTGCCACCACGCCGAGTGTGGTCGGTGAGCACGGCGTACATCGGATCGGTTCGCCCGTAGTGCTCAAAGACTTCCTTGACGTGTCGCAACCCCATGCCGGTACACTCCCAATGTGTGTGTGGTCTCTATTCGTGTGGCACAACAGCAGTGGCTTCAACTTCAACCACTGCGCCCTCTTCCATGAGCGCACTGACTTCCACCGCCGACATCGCGGGGTAATGACGGCCAAGAACTTCCCGATACACAACGCCAAGCTCGGTAGACGCGTTGAGATATTGTGTGCGGTTCGTCACATACCAGGTGAGCCGCACCAGGTGTTCGGCGCGTGCGTTGTCTTCCGCCAGCACAACCAGAATGTTGAGCAGCGCCTGCCGGGCCTGACTCACCAGGTCGCTGCCAACGAGTTGCTGTTGCGCATTCCAGCCAATCTGGCCCGCGACAAAGATTGTGCGTCCAACGGCGGAGACCCCGTTCGCATACCCGCGCGGCCTCGGCCAACTCTCCGGCTGCAATACTCGATGCGTCACTGATCCTCCTTGAGACGGAAACGCTGCAGCTTACCCGTGTCTGTTTTGGGAAGCGATGCGACAAACTCCACCAGGCGCGGATACTTGTATGGCGCGATGGTTGCCTTCACATGATCCTGCACGGCCTTTGCCAGCTGCGGCGAAGCAGCGGCACCGGCACGCAAGACAATGAATGCCTTGACTGCTTGTCCGCGATCTTCGTCGGGCACACCGATCACCGCACACTCGCTCACGTCAGGGTGTGTCAGCACCGCCGACTCCACTTCGGGTGCGCCGATGTTGTGACCAGATGAAATGATCAGATCATCCGTGCGCGCTTTGAAGTACACGTAGCCGTGTTCGTCCATTGAGGCCGCGTCTCCGGTGAGATTCCAGCTGCCCTGCACGTACGCCTGCTGTCTGACATCATTGAGATATCGGCAGCCCGTTGGACCGCGCACGGCCAGCCGACCAACGGTGCCGTTCGCGACGGATTGCAACGCGTCATCAAGAATCGCGATTTCATAGCCGGGAACGGCGCGGCCAATTGCACCCGATCGCACATCCTTGCCCGCGGCAGCAACAAAGATGTGAATCAGTTCTGTCGCGCCGATGCCGTCCAGCAACTCGATGCCGGCTTCCTGACGCCACAGCACGCGAGTGGCGTCGGGCAGTGCTTCACCCGCAGATACACAGGCGCGCAGCGATGACGTATCGAAACGATCAGGCGCACGCTGCATCGCCAGCGCCATTTGCCGATAGAACGTTGGCGCGGTAAAACTTACCGTGGCGCGCGTTGCCGCGATGGCTTCAAGCAATGATTCCGGGGTGGACTTCTCGAGCAGGACCGCCGTGGCACGAGCAGCCAGCGGAAAACACAACAACCCACCGAGTCCGAAGGTGAATGCCAAGGGCGGCGTACCAATGCAGCGATCCGTGTGCGTGGTACCAAGCACCTGCCGGGCAAATCCATCGCACATGGCCATCACATCACGATGAAAGTGCATGCAGCCTTTCGGATCGCCTGTCGTGCCGGAGGTGAACGCGATCAAGCACACATCATCCTGACTCGTGGAATGCGCGTCGAATGGTTGAGTGTGTGTTGAGCAGAGCGCCTCGAGGCTTTGTGGCGCACCGTTTCCCCATATTCGCACCTGGCAAGCCGTTGTCGATGTCATGATCGCCGACAACAGTTCGTCTTCCAGCCGCGTATCGCAGAGTGCAGCCGAACATCGGGCTCGTTCAATGATCGTGTGCAGCTCCCTGGCCCGCAGCAGCGGCATGGTAGTGACCGCAACACAACCGGCCTTGATCGTCGCGAGCCACGCGGCCGCCATCCAACGACCATTGTATCCGCGCAGCAGTACACGATTGCCGGACAGCAGCGACAGATCGTCGCGCAACACATGGGCGATGGCATCGACGAGAGCGCTGAGTTGCGCGTATGTGGTCTCTTCGTACACGCCCTCCGCACTTCGCGTGATCAGTGCGATGTGCTCACCAAAGCCCTCGGCGATTGCCGAGTCGAGCAAGCGCACCGCCGCGTTGAGGCGCGCCGGATAGTTATACGGCGGTTCGAGATTGAGCAGCGGCCACTGTTCCATTGGCGGGAGCTGCTCTCGCGTCCAGACATCATCGTGCGCACTGGGGAGAAGTGGTTGCATCGATGTTCCGTTTGTTCAGGATTCGGCGCGTAGCGTTTCACGACCCACCAGCAGTCGTTGCACCTCGCTAGCGCCTTCGTAAATGCGCAATGCGCGAATCTCACGGTACAAATGCTCCACCACCTGTCCCGTCAGCACGCCTTTGGCGCCGTGCAATTGCACGGCGCGATCGATGATGCGTTGTGCCAACTCGGTCGCTGCAAGCTTGGCCATCGCCGCAACGGTGGTCACACGCCCTTCCTGCGTATCACGAAACCAGGCGGCCCGATACGTGAGCAGCGCCGCGCTGTCGAGCTCAGTGGCCATGTCACCAATCATGGCCTGCGCGAGTGGTTGCGCACCGAGCGAGCCGCCAAACATCGCGCGCGTGTTGGCGTGGTGCAGCGTCTCACGTAATGCACGCCGAGCGAACCCTGTCGCAGCCGCAGCCACGGACATCCGGAAGATGTCGAGGGTCCGCATGGCGAGCTTGAAGCCGTCGCCTTCATCGCCTAGCAGATTCGATTCCGGCACCACGCATCGTTCAAAGCGCAACGTGGCCAGCGGATGCGGAGCCATGACGTTGAAACGCTCAACCACCGTCAGCCCAGGCGTACCGGCTGGCACGAAGTACGCGCTCACGCCCTTGGCACCACGTGAATCAGCCTGTGATCGCGCGAACACACAATAGAAGTCGGCAATACCGCCGTTGGAGATCCAGGTTTTTGTGCCCGAGAGTTCCCATCCGTCATGCACGCGAGTTGCCGACGTGGTGATGGCGGCCGCGTCGGAACCGGCGTCGGGTTCGGTGAGGGCAAACGCGGCGATTGCCTTTCCACTGGCCACCTTGGGGAGCCAGCTCGTGCGCAATGCGTCGGAACCGGCCAGTGCCAGCGGACCAGATCCAATGCCTTGCATGGCCAGCGCAAAATCTGCCAAACCGTTGTGCATGGCGAGATGCTCACGAAGGATGCAGACGCTGCGCGAGTCGATGGCATCGAGTGCACCGCCCCATTGCCTGGGCACACAGTACTGGAGAAAGCCGGCGTCGCCGAGCCGCCGCACCCAATCCCGACACGCCGCGTCAGTATCGGCGTGGTCAACGTGTTGCGTCGTCACCCACTCGGTCACACGAGCGGCAAGAGCGCGGTGCATCTCGTCGAAGAACGGCCAGGCCAGGTGTAGCTCCGCCTGCACTGCGCGCGACGGCGAGACGTTCGACGTGGTCATGATCAGTTGCCCTCAAACACAGGCGGGCGCTTGGCCGCGAACGCCGCGAAGGCGCGCTGAAAATCTTGCGTGCCCATGCACAAGGCTTGCGCCTGCGCTTCCATTTCGATTGCCTGCTGCACCGACACATTCCATTCCTGTTGCAACATCGTCTTGGTCATGGCGTGGGCGAACGTGGGTCCGGCGGCGAGCTCGCCGGCGCGCCGCATCGCTTCCGCCATCAGAAGCTCGGGCTCGACGAGGGCGTTGTGAAATCCCCAGCGTTCACCTTCCTCCGCCGACATCGTGCGACCAGAGTACAGCAGCTCGGCGGCACGCCCCTGACCTATAATCCGCGGCAGCAACGAACACGCGCCCATGTCGCAGCCGGCCAGCCCCACGCGCGAAAACAGGAACGCCGTCCTGGCGCGCGGTGTGGCCAGGCGGATATCCGACGCCATGGCCAGAATCGCACCAGCACCGGCTGCCACGCCGTCAACAGCGGCGATGATTGGCTGCGGGCACGCACGCATGGCTTTGACGAGATCACCCGTCATGCGCGTGAACGCGAGCAGCTCTGGGATCGCCATTCTTGTGAGCGGTTCGATAATCTCGAACACATCGCCGCCAGAGCAAAAGTTGCCATCAGCGCCGGTGAGAATTACCACGCGAATATCCGTCGCGTATTGCAGATCACGAAAGAAGTCGCGCAACTCCGCGTACGAATCAAACGTGAGCGGGTTCTTGCGCTCCGGTCGGTTCAGCGTGATGGTGGCAATCTGCCCATCGTCGCTCACGGACAAGTGCGCGTGTTTCAGTTCACGGTTTGCCATGGCGTTCGACATGGCCGACATCGGATTTTCCGCCATCATGTAGTCTCCACCGGGGCAACAGAAGGGAGTCGCTGCTTGACGGTGCCGAGCAGCGTATGCAGCGTGCGGCGATCCGCCTCGCACAGCGCGCCAAAACGTTCCGCGATGAGTTGCTCATGCACTTTGGCCATCGCGCTGAAGTGACGACGACCGGCAGCTGTCAGCTTGACTTGTGCGGCACGCTTGTCTTTTGCAGCAACGCGCCGAGACACCAGCCCATCACGCTCGAGGGCGGCGACAAGCCACGTGATGTTCCCACCGGTACTCAGTGTGCGCGCCGATAACTCGCCCATGCGCAATCCGCCGGGCGATCGCTCCAACTGCGCCAGCAAATCGAACCGCGGCAACGATGAACCGAACTCACGCTTGAGCACGCTATCCACTTCGCGTTCGATCAGCTTGCTGCAGGTGAATAATCGAAGCCAGAGGCGAAGCGAGTCCTGCTCTGCGCCGTCGAGCCGAGACTCCGGATCGAGGCGTTGCGCCTGCGCGGCTGTGCTCATGTTGACTCCTCTCCCAGAAGCACAACACATTCCCCCGTGCGCTCACTTGCAGCAGGCAGACAGAGGGCAACAATCGCAGCGGCGACTTCCTGCACAGTAACCAATCGAGACTGTCCCGCCTCGGCGAGCATGGCGTGCAACGCGTCTTCCGGCGAACGCCCCGTCTTGCCCACAATGCGTTGCACTGATTCGCTGACCAGGTCGGTTTGTGTGTAGCCTGGGCAGACGGCGTTTACGGTGACCTGTTTGCTTGCGTACTCCGCAGCCAGCGCGCGCGTGAGACCAACGAGTGCGTGCTTGGCGGCCACGTAGTGCGCGACGTACGGTGCTCCTTCAAGACCCGCAATGCTGGCAACGTTGATAATGCGCCCGAATCCGCGCTTGACCATATCCGAGAGCACCGCCTGCGACGTAACGACCGCGCCGAGCACATGCACGGCAAACATCTCCTCGAATAGCAAAGGAGTCGCGCGAAGAAAAGGCGTGGCCTGCACGGAGCCGGCATTGTTCACGAGGATATCTACCGGACCAAACGCCGCGTTGGCTTCCGAAACCGCCGCACGCACGGCGTCATGATCGGTCACGTCGGCAAGCACGATGTGTGTGCGTCCCTTGAGCGTGCGCGCAAGCGCTTCACCTCCGCTGCGATCCCGCACCATGAGCGTGACGTCTGCCCCGGCACCCGACAACGCACGCGCCGTTGCCGCACCAATGCCACGATTCGCCCCCGTGACGAGTGCGTGTCGTGCTGAGAGCGCGCGAGTGGCAATCGTTGCTTCATTCATGTCAGCTCACCGCGTGGCGGTTGATCCTGCGCCGCAGCACGCTCAGCACGCTCGCGTAGCATCAAACGCTCAAGCTGCGATTTGCCGGCCCGATACTGCGGCGGCCACAACGCCTCGGCACCGATGTAGCCCGCGCGCACGGCCTCAGTAAGCGTCCATGCAGGGTTCACCAGATGCGGCCGACCGATTGCGACAAGGTCCGCACGTCCGGACGCGATGATACCCGTGGCCTGATCGGCGTCGGTGATGGCGCCCACCGCAATGGTGGCAATGCCTGCCTCCTGTCGTACACGATCCGAGAAGGGGGTTTGCCACATGCGTCCGAATACCGGTCGTTCGTGTTTCACCACCTGCCCGGCCGAGACATCAATCATGTCTGCGCCGGCGTTCTTGAACAGTCGGGCGATATGTACGGCGTCATCCGCAGTATTACCGCCTTCGGCCCAGTCGTGTGCTGAAATGCGTATGGACATTGGACGTTCTGCGGGCCAGACCTCACGCATGGCGCGAAAAACCTCAAGCGGGAACCTGGCGCGTGCATCGATCGTGCCGCCATACGCGTCGGTTCGATGGTTGGTGAGTGGCGAAAGAAACGCGGACAGCAGATAGCCATGCGCACAGTGCAACTCCAACCAATCAAAACCGGCGCGTGCGGCACGGAGCGTGCTCTCCACGAATTGTGAGAGCACCAGCGTCATGTCAGCCGCGGTCATCTCCCGCGCGGTTTGCGAGACGCCGGGCAGATATTGAGTTTCCGAAGGCGCCATCAGCGGCCATTCACCCTCGGGCAACGGTTCGTCTACTCCTTCCCACATCTTCTTCGTGGCGCCTTTTGCGCCCGCGTGGCCGAGCTGCAAGCCAATGCGCGCAGGAGTGTACTCGTGCACGTAGCGCACAATGCGCGCCCACTCACTCTCGTGCGCGTTGTTCCAGAGTCCGGGGCACCAGGGTGTAATGCGCGCGTCTGGTGCCACGCAGGTCATTTCTGTCATGACGAGTGCGGCACCTCCACTTGCACGCGCGCCGAGATGCACAAAGTGCCAATCGCTTGGACGGCCGTCGGTGTGCGCCGAGTACTGCGCCATTGGCGACACGACCACGCGATTGGGCAACGTGAGGCCGCGCACGGTGAACGGCGTGAGCAACGCGGGTGGTGCGTTGACCGCTGGGGCAAGTCCCGCACGCTCCGCGAACCACAGCTCAAACGCGGCCACGTAGTCGGCGTCGCGCTCTCGCAAATTCTCGTGCGATATGCGCTGCGACCGTGTGAGCAGGGAGTATGCGAACTGTTCAGGCGCGAGCGAGGCGTAGCGGTGTACGTGCTCGAACCATTCGGTCGAGTTGCGCGCGGCGTTCTGCAGTTTGAGCACTTCAACACTGCGATCGGCCTGGTACGCGGCCAGCGCGTGTTGCATGGTGCTCGTGCCACTGGCGATCGCCGCGTCCAGCGCCATCGCGTCTTCGAGTGCCAGCTTGGTTCCCGAACCAATGGAAAAGTGTGCGGTGTGCGCCGCGTCGCCGAGCAGGACTACGGGGACATCACGCGACTCCGCGTGCAACCAGTGCACCCATTCTGCGCACGTGATCCGTGGGAAACGAATCCATTGGGCTGAGCCGCGCAGATGTGTTGCGTTACTCACCAGCGGCGCACCGCCAAGTTGTGGTGCGAACAACTGTTCGCAGAACCCGATCGCGGCTTCGGACTCCATGGCATCGAGACCCGCCGCTTCCCACACGTGTTGCGGCGTCTCCACGATAAACGTGCTCATGCCTTGATCAAACTGATACGCGTGCGCCTGGAACCAGCCAAACGGTGTTTCCGCAAACGCGAACGTGAAGGCATTGAACTGCCGAGGCGTTCCGAGCCACACGTACCGGCATTCCCGAAGGTCCACATCGGGTTTGAATGTGCCTTCGTACCGCTCGCGAATACGACTGTTGATGCCATCGGCGGCGATCACCAGATCGATGCCGTCGCGTGCGATGACCGATTCAAGGTCTGGCGACGTTTCGGCGCGAAACTCGAGCGCTACGCCGAGCTCGAGGCATCGCTCCTGCAGAATGCGCAGCAATTCGAGGCGGCCAATGCCGCTGAAGCCATGGCCACCAGATCGAATGGTCTGGCCGCCAAAATGAATCTCGATGTCATCCCAGCGATGCAGCGCGGCGGCGATGCGATCCGCGCTCGGTGGATCAGCGTCGCGCAGGTTGGCAACCGTTTGATCCGAGAGAACGACGCCCCAACCAAACGTGCTGTCGCGCGAGTTGCGCTCAGTAACCGTGATGTGGGCCTTGGGATGTCGGCGCTTGAGCAGCAGCGCCGCGTAGAGACCACCAGGACCGCCGCCAACAACAAGGATGCGCACGCGAGGACTCCGGAAGGGATGCCGCCGATATTCCTTTAAATATAAAGGAATATCGGCGGCGGCGCGCTGGTATCACACCATCATTTTTCCAGGAACAGCGTGCGTGTGTACGATCCCACAAAGGGCGCAGGCGATGTAAACGACGCGGCCTTCCAGGGGGAGCCGGCGGGCGGCACTACATCGATTCGGAAACGCGACTGCGGGACACCGGTGAACTGAACGCGGGACTGCGCGTTGGCAATCGCGCTTGCGAACCGCGTCTCCGTTGTGGTGGGCGTGCCAACGGCGGTTGAGTCTCCCGGCGCCGGAGGCAGTAACGTCAGCGTGACCGTGCTGCCCGGTACCAGCTCCGACGAAGTGGTGGACGTATCGGGACCGGCAATGAATCCCAACACCGTAATCGCCGCGTCGAACGTTGTGGGGCGAGGCTGAGGTTGAGGACGCGGCGTGTTGTTGCCGGAGTCGGGCCTGGCACGTACCGTGATCATGGTTGTCGCCGCAAGTTCGGCGTAGCTGGCGGTGACTCGCGCTTCACCAATCGCGACACCAATCACGGATGCGCGCGCTCCAGGTGTGGAAATGGAGTCTGGCAGGATGTTTACAGCGGCAACCCAGGCGTCACTGCTGCGCCACGTTGGTTGCGCTCCGGCAATCACCGCACCGGACGCGTCAACCACCCGTGCGCGAATGATGATTCCCTCGTGTACGTACAACGTGGCCGCGTTTGGGTCGAGCTCAATACCAGGATTCGTTGCCGCTTCGGCAATGAGCTCCAGCTTGGCGCCGTCGGCGCTCACATTGAGCGGGGATTGATCAGAACACGCGCTCAGCGCAAGACCTGCGGCGATGAAAGCGATTGTGGCACGCGTTGAACCATGCTGCATGTTGACTCCTTCTGAACGGTGATCGTTGATGTTATGCACTCACCGCGTGGTACTTCATCAGCGTCACGTCAGGTCACATCTTCGCGCACCAACTACTCAGAGTCCTTTACACATACAACTGCACACATGGGGCGATCACACACTCTACGAATGTCACGGTGTGCGAGATGCACGATCAAGATTGCTCAGCGCGCGCTTCAAGCCTGCAGTGGTTGCGTCACGTGGTGTGACGCCGCCGCGGATCTCTCGATCCACCGCGACCCGAAACGCGGCCAGCTCCACATCCCGCGCTCCCTTCGCAAGCAGCGCGTCTACAGACGACAGCGCGAGATCCGCGGGCACTGACGCCGAGGCAAGCTCGGCGACAATACTCAGCGCACTCGTCAGTGGCGTGCTCGCATCGCGTGCCCGTTGTGTTTGCACCAGTTGCGTGATGGCGTTCTCGGAAACACCCGCGTACAACGCACTCGACGCCGCAAGCAACTCGCTGTCTGATGCGCGCGGGCCGAGCAACTCTCGGCCGCTGCGCAAACGAGCGGCGAGTGCGCGGACGGCCATCAGGATGCGACTGTCGTCGGCGCCCTTGAGCGCCCCTTCCGCCGCTTTGTCCAACAGTGCGAAGGACGGCAACTGTTCGGCGTCGAGTGAGTCGACCAGCGCCTGGATGCCGACTCTCGTCGACGTCGCCACGCGATCCGGGATCGCAGCACCGCGTCGTACGGCTTGCGCTTCAAGGCTGGCTGCTGCTGTGACGAGCAGCGAGGCGCATACAGCGAGATGACCACAGGTCTTGATCAGAGGGTGCGTCATAGCGAATTGCTCACGAGGAGAAACGAATTCGGCACGCCAAAATCATCGTCTGCCGATGCCGGTGCTGCGGGGTCCGGCGTGACTTCGCCGTCGATCACGAATGCGTAGCTGTGCTTGCCAACGGGCATTGCCAGCGTGGCGGTCCACGTCACGCCATCTTCGGCGAGTTGCATGGCATTGGCAGACGGGTCCCACTGATTGAACGCGCCCACAACGCTCACACGGTGTGCTCCCGGGGCAACAAGCGAAAATCTCACACTCACACGCGAACCGTCACCACTTACGCGAGTCGCACTGACCGACGCCTGACCGGGCGAATCTGCGGTCGCTGCAATTTGTAAGGCACGCGGTCCCGACGTGGCCAGAAACGTGCCGAACGCACCGAACGTGGTGAACGCCAGCGCCGCCGCAGCAGCGTAGAGCGGACGCAGTTCGATGCGCCGCGGCGCGCGGGGGAGTTCGGCGGACGCTCGAGGCTCGTTCTGAATCGCCGCGGTGAGCGATTGCCGCCACTGTGCTGGCACGTCTACGTCTCGCCGTAGTTCGTCAACGACCCCGCGAAGCGCATCAGGAACCTCATCCGACGCGTGACGCCAGCGAGACAGATCGTTCGGCTGTTCAGCGTGCATCGCTGTACTCCTGCAGTAAAGCGCGAAGGTGAAGACAGGCCCGTTGGACTCGCATCTTGAGGGCCGACACGCTTGCGTTCAGCAAGCTCGCCATATCCGTGTACTCCAACTGTTCCACGTGTTTCAGCAAGAACGCCTCGCGCAGCTCGGGCGACAATTGTTCCAGCGCTCGCTGCAGCTCGACGCGAAGCGGCCAGCTTTCATGCTCGCTGCCTCCCCACGTTTCATGCATCAATGCTGGCTCCTCCACAAACACACGCTCACGGCGTTGACGCGTTGCGAGATGTGTACGACACCGATTCACGAGAATCGCGAAGAGCCAGGTCCGGAATGGCATCGATGTGTCAAAGCGGTCGAGGGCTCGGTAGGCGCGCAACCATGCGTCTTGCGTGACCTCTTGCGCATCCTCATGGCTGTTCAGCATTCGCGTGGCGAAACGCATGCACGAGGCGGCGTGGCGGTCGATCAGTTGATCGAACGCCGTTGTTTCACCTGCGAGAATACGCTGTGCCAGTTGTTCGTCAGTCATTGTTGACGAGTGGTACCTTCGGCCATGTTCGTCGCGTCACAACTTTCTGCAGCGTACGCGCGTGTCAGGGCACCGAGACCAGCGAGGCTTCGCTGCCGAACTCGTCGTTCAATGCGGGGAACCCCGGCGGTGCGGTCCAGCGTCCGCCGTCAACACGCATGCTGATTCGATACGTGCCCGCACCGAGCGGCACGTCTCGTTCCCACCAGCCGTTGCGCGTTCGCATGAGTGCGATCGGCTGCCAGCCGAACGCATCACCAGACACCTCAATGCTTGCGGCCCGCGGATTGCGCACCCGGATGCGTACGTAGCCACTGTCGCGCGCGAAGACGGACGCCGCCTCCGAGGACACCGCAAGACGCGTCATTTCGAAGACGTGTCCACCTTCTGCCTCCGATTCGGCGCGCTTGCGACGCAGACCACCGGTTGACACCGTCATACCAAGTGTTGCGGCACGCGAGGCGCGCAGGCCACCTGAGAGATCTCTTGGCAGCGCGGCGAAGGTCAGCGCAGCCGTCAGTCGCTCCGACACGCGGGCGTCTACTCCAGCCGCCGCCCACATTTGTATCTGAAAGGCACGCGGCGATGTCCCGGCAGGCAGCGAGTCGCCGTTCGCCGCCTGCACTCTTTGTGAGCGTACCTCGCCTGCCCCACCGACCCGGAACGTAAACACGAATCGGCCGTGTTGCTCGATCCAATGTGCGTTCAACCCGAGCATGCCGGCCTGATTCCGCCGCATGCTGGAATCACGAACCACGATTGTACGAGTGGTTGGGACCCAACCACCCGCCGAGTCGACCCGTACGCTATCGGGCTGCATCAGCGCGCGACTAAAGTAGCCGAGCACGGTGCGCTCCGTCTCGAACGCGCGCACATCAATGCCAAACGCGCGTGCCTGATACGCCCGCGCAAAACTCAGGGTGATGCCTTGGCGCTCACGAGACGGATCGAACGTTTCGCGCGCGCCCGTTCCTGCGGACAATGCGAAGGTACTCCGCCCAAGCCTGCGGGAGATCTCCAGCCAACCGCGCGTTTGCTCACGCTGCGTATCGCAGCGCTGATCGATGGGGCCGATAACGCCGCTGCCGCGCACACGCCAGTTGCGGTGGTCTGCCGACGCGAGGTCGAGCGCGATTCGAGGTCGCCACTGAAGCGCCGGGTCGGAACCGGTGATGGGTCCCGACAAGAGGCGTACCGACGCTTGCGGCCAGTGCGCGCCGACCGACGTGAGCGCGGCGACGCCGCACGACGGCTGCGAGTGCGAGGCGATCGCCGAGGCGAACTCCAGGCCCGACGGCGACTGCGCTGACAGGCCGGCGGAAGCCGAACCAGCAAAGACTAGCGACGCTGCGGCTGACAACGGCCAACGACGCAGGTGACGCGGAGCGAGAGCGGATGATGGCATACACCCGCGAATACCCGCCCCACGTCAACCCGCGTCACAACATTTCGGATTTGCGGTTCGAGTCGCCTTTTCGGCGTGACGAACCGCGAAGGCAAGACCGGACTAGCGCGGGGTCTCCGCCACCGCTGCTTCTTCATCCGCGAACTCGAACGGACTGACCTTGATCGCATACCAGTCCGCCACACGCGCGGCTTCCATTACGCGCGCGCGCCCCACCAGAACGGAGAGCCGCGCGCGGATCGCATCGCGCTCGGCGGTCGCGATGGCGACGCACTCCTGCAGTCGCGTTCGCACGCCCTCTGAGGCATTGGCGTTGGTATCCAATCGCGCGGTATTGTCAGCCACACGCCACTCAGCCACGCGCAATCGATTCCGATACTCCGTCATGCGAGCGGCGAGCGCGTCCGCATGGTAGTGGCTCCAGATCGCCATTGGCTTTTCGTCATCAAACGCCAGTGCGCCCAGCACCCCGTCGTAGACGTTGAAGTACGACTCATTCGGAAACAGCATTCAGGGCTCCTTGAGGAATCATGCCACGTAGACCGTCACGTACGCGCACGCAACGCTCTCGGTGCGGCGCCCGTTCCGAGCACCGCATCGAAGGACGGTCGGGCTTCCCCCGACGCCGCTGTACGCCGTCTGCCGGATCCTCACCTGCTCGACCGACCGTACACTTGAGGTACGGTCGACGCAGACCGATCCCTCAGGCGCCACGGGACGGTCTGCCATGGTCACAACGGTGGCATACCGAGAGCACGGCGCCACGCAGCAGTCTCGGTGGGCATGGCCCAGACCTCAATGTCTTCGCGCCCGATCACGTCGTCGTTGCTGGCCAAATACGGTGGAAGCAGCGCAGGCATTGGCACGTATCCCACTGTCAATGACTGGAACGGCGATGTCACCTATCGCGAGTATTGCGACGCCCTGAGTACCGTCAGCGGCGATCTGTCCGTGCAGCTGCACCTTCCGTTTTGCGCGCTGCGCTGTCTGTACTGCGACTCTCACGCTACGGTGAACACACACCGTGATGAAGTGACCGAATACATCACGCGCCTCGAAACAGAGCTCGAGCTGCTGCATTCCGTGATGGGCGGCGAACCGGTGGTACGCGAGATGCACTGGGGCGGCGGCACACCAAACTTTCTCGCCGATGGTCAGTTGGTACGGGTGTTTGATCTTGTGGCCGAACGGTTCGCGCTGTCGTCGAACGTCGAATGCTCCGTCGAGGCGGATCCGCGGTTGGTGACCACCACGCAGTTGCGCTGGCTGCGCGGCCTGGGATTCAACCAGCTCCGCTTCGGCGTGCAGGATCTTGATCCCCTCGTGCAGCACGCCATCGGACGTGTGCAATCGATCGCCCTGATCACCGACGTCGTTGAGCGCGCGCGTGAGCAGGGATTCCAGTCGCTGAGCCTGGATGTGCTCTTTGGCTTGCCACACCAAACCACCGCGAGCCTGGGCGATACGATCGACGCCGTCATCGAGCTTGCGCCGGATCGCGTCACGTGTCGCGGGTATGTACACACCCCATGGTTGCTTCCGCATCAACGTCGGATTGATGAAGCCACACTCCCGGATTGCACCGCGCGCTTTGCGCTGTATCAACTCGCGGTACGGCGGCTCACAGAAGCCGGGTACCTGTGGATAGGGCCCGAACTTTTTGCAAAGCCTGAGGACGCGCTGTTCATGGCGGCTGCAACTGGACAGCTCCATCGTGACCACATGGGATACACAGCGAGCCGTTCGCGCTCGTTCGTAGGCGGCGGCGTGAGCGCGATCAGCGAGGTTGGAGGTGTGCTGGTCCAGAACGAGTGTGCACTGACGGACTGGCAGCGTGCCGTGGACAACGGACGGCTTCCCTTTGCGCGCGGACATCGACTCACGGACGATGATCGGACAAGACGCAGCGCGATTCGGGCGCTGACCACCACACTGGCGCTGCGCCGAGACGCACTCCCAGACAACGGGGGACGCATCATGCAGTCGTTCCAGCAGTTCGAGGCAGACGGCCTCGTGATGATTGGTGAGCGCATGATCACGGTCACACCCACCGGTCGCTATTTCCTTTCGTCGCTCGTGAGCGCGCTGCATCCCGAAAGAGATTCGTTCTCTGCGTTTGAGCCGCAACGCCTCTCACGCATTGTGTAATGACCGCCACCACCCATGAACGCGTAACCACGCACGGTCGTATTGGCCCCAATGCCATCATTCAGACCGTCGCCGTGCTGCAGGAGCGATATGGCACACCGCTCGCTGCAGACCTGTTGCATCGCGCGACGGGGCGAACGCTGGATGAGTTGCCTTCACACATGGTGGATGAAGGCGAGGTGCACGATCTGCTGGTGCTCTGCCTTGAGCAGCTTGGCGCAACGCGCACTCGCGAGTTATTGCGTGAATCGGGCGATCGCACCGCACTGTATCTGCTGGATCATCGGATTCCTCGGCCGGTGCAATGGCTGCTCCGCGCACTGCCCGCGCGCGCCGCACTGCGACTGCTCGCGCGCGCCATGGCGCAGCATGCATGGACGTTTGCTGGCAGTGGCGCGTTCGTTTTCCGAGCGGCGTCAACACCAACCTTTGCCATTCGTGACTGTCCGCTCTGTCGAGGCCTCACGCTGAGCGCACCGGTGTGCGACTTCTATACCGGCACGTTCGAGCGGTTGCTCGATACGCTCGTTCGCCCCGGCACACGCGTCACGCAGGTAGACAGCGCCGCGAGTGGTGGCTGCTGCTGCCGCTACGCAGTTCGCCTCTCCTAGCCACTCAGAAACCGCACTAGCGCAGTTCGTCGCGTGCGGACACGGCGGTCGATGTCGCCGGCGCTCCCTTGTACCAACCCGGCACGGACGGCGCGTCCTTCTCGAGCGAACGAAGATACGTCACGATGCGCAGGATCTCCTGAGCAGTGAACGGCCCACCAAGATCCATATCGTAAGCTGTCATGGCCGAGCCCGGCACACCGCCCGAGATCAGCCACTGCAACTGCTTGTCACTTACCGACGCCAGGAACTCCTTGGAGCCGAGCGTGGGAAAGCCGCGCCCTCCCGAAGCGTTGTCGCCGTGACACGCGGCGCAGTGCTGCGCAAACATCGCGCCACCGATCGCAATGTTCTCTTCCCGCATGGCGTCCTGCGTGCGTTCACGACGCGCGGGTTCGCCATATTTGTACAGCGGAAACGCGACGATCAGGATCAGCATACATATCAGGCCAACGATGTAATACCGATCGAGCGCGCGCGATTCTTCCGGAGTATCGAGTGGAGCAGGCGTCACGTCGGCTCGCAGCTCCCGCCGCGCGACGGCGTATCGTACTTCAATGAACCCAAAGGTGGACCTTGCTCGAGCACGGCGGTGTTCACCACGACGCGTCCATCAGCAATGAGCAGCGGATGCCGATCCATGCCTCGCGGTGCAGGCCCGCTGATCCATTCACCGGCCACGTTATACACTGAGCCATGACAGGGGCACTGGAACCGCCCGGATTCCTCACAGAACGGCACGGCACACCCCAGATGCGGGCACTTCTGCGAGACGGCGAACAACTCGTTCTTCGCGCGCGTAACAAAAAAACGACCCTCACGCACGTACGTTACCGAGCCTTCCGCGTAGGCATCCGGCTCCAGCAACGTCACGGCGCCACCGCCTGACACATCGGCCAGCGGCTTCAGCGCTTCGAACGTTGTCCAGCCGGCTGCGGCCACGAGCAGCCCGCTGCCCACCTTCCATCCGGCTTCCAGCATCTCCCGGCGTGTCGGACTCATGTCTGCTCCTGCATTACGGTTCGAAATACAAGTGTTCCCACGGCAAGACAAAAGCCCAGCCGGGTCCGCGAAACAGTGCGCCGATAATCGTGAGAATCACGAGTGCGATGAACAGCGACAGAAACAGTGCGAGCGCAACTCGTCGATCCTGTGGACTACGTGAAGGATTGCGGTCGATGTAGGGCAACGCCACCAGCGCCGCAATCAAAACGCCCGGCACCAACACACCCGCCACCAGCGGATCAAAGTGCGCCAGCAATTCTTGCAGTCCCACGAAATACCACGGGGCCTTGGCTGGCTCCGGTGTAAGGTTGGGATTGGCCAGTTCACGCAGCGGCGCTTCAAACGCGACACCAAGTGCCAGTACCAGCGCACAGACCGCGAGCGCAATTACCTGGTGACGCACAAACAGGTGCGGCCACGAGAACACTTCATCTTCGGGATCGCGCGCGTGCGCGGGCGTTCCTTCCAGCTCCACGACACCCAACACTCGGCGGCCATCGGGCAGCCATTGGGTCGGCGACGTATCCGCGTTTCCTTCAGTAACACGCTTGGTGATATCGCGCGCGTGCGGCGGATCGCCAACAACAAGCCCATCCTTTCGCAAGCGCCACAGATGAACCGCCATGAGCGCGAAGAATGCCGCCGTGAGCACGGCCACGTGAATCACGTAGAAGCGAAGCAATGCCGCCTGCCCAATGGTGCTTCCGCCGAGCAGGAAGTTGCGCATCCACGGACCAATACCAGGCGCGTACTGCACAAGGTCTGAACCAACGGTGACCGCCCAATACGCGAGCTGGTCCCACGGCAGCAAGTAGCCGGTAAACGAATACGCCAAGGTGACAACCAACAGTCCAACACCGATGACCCAGTTGAACTGCCTCGGCGCTTTGTATCCACCGTCAATGAACACACGCACCAAATGAAACACGACGGCGAGCACCATGAGGTGCGCACCCCATCGATGCACGTTACGGATGAGCTGCCCGAAACCAACTTGCGAGCGCAACACCTGCATGTCTCCATACGCCATTGTGACGGCCGGCGTATAAAAGAACATCAGGTATACACCGGTGATCAGCAAAATCGCGAAGAGCACCGTTGAGATGAATCCCAGACGCCACGTGGATCGGAACTTCAGCAGCGCTCTCGGCACCCGCACTGGATAGACGTGCAGGAACACATTCCCGAACGCCCGTTGCGCACGGCCACGCGGCGAATCCAGCGACGGCGTTCGGACAACCGATCGATAGATCGTTGTCTCCTGCGCGCGCTTCAGCCAACCGTCGGCGCGTCGATTCCGATGGTCAGATTCAGCCATGTGCCGTCGTCCGTGACAATTCTGACGCGAGGTCCGCAAGAACGGGCATTCGATCTGTCGGTGCGAGTGTAAACATCAAGGCATCCGTAGGGCAGCGATGTACGCAGAGTCCGCACCGGATACATGTCTGGTCGTCAAAAACCAGTGCGAGTCCGCGATCACCAGCGGGGAGCAGCGCCAGCGATGATTGTGGACAGACGTCCACACAGAGCGCACAGGCGATGCAGCGCCGAGCAGCGAACTGCATGTGTTCATCGCAGCGAAGGCAGCGGGCTGCTTCGATACGCGCGTCGTCCGGTGCGAGCACAGTCTCAACTTCTGTGGAAGCGTCGCGCGCCGTGGGTTGCAGTACAGGAAGCGGTGCGCGTGTAACGTCGTCGTATCGACTCCAGAACCGCGTGTTCGTGGCGAGCGCTGGTGCGGTGTATACGCTCGGCACATGGATCGCTCGGCGACGCGCTCGCAGATCCGTGGGCTCCTCTTGGGCAGTCACAGACGCCACGCCAAACGTGCGCACGATGGAGAGAGCGGCGCGCTGTCCTGCAGCGATGGCGTCAATCAAATCACGGGGACCAGATGCCGCATCACCAGCGGCCCACACGCGCGGGTGCGTGGAGCGCAGATCAGCGTCCACCACCAGGCCGCCCCAGCCAGTGAGCTGCACGTCTGGCGTGTCCGACAAAAATCCGCTGTCTGATTGCTGCCCGATTGCCAGCACGACCGTGCGTGCGGGCAGCACGGTACTGCGCGCTTCGTCAAGTACCGGCGCGAATCGACCAGTCTCGTCGAACAGTCGCTGCACGGGCGCGATCTCCACGCCCGTAACTGCCGACTCGCCAACGATGCGAACGACGCCAAATCCATCGCGCAGTGTGACGCCTTCAACCGTGGCCTCGTGCAGTTCTTCGACGGGAACTGGCAGTGCGGCACGTTGCTCTGGCGCGACCATCGTGACATCGCGTACCACTCCCGACTGCTCGGCACGTCGTGCGCTGCGCGCGACGTCAACAGCCGTCTGGCCATCGTACGCGGTCATCGCACTGGCACGCCAGGCGCTACGCGCGGCGTCGAACGCCACACTGCCGCCACCGATCACCACCACCGCACCGTCACCAAGGAGCGACACCGACGCCGGTTTTCCTTCGACGCGTGCATTTTCAGCGCGTAGAAAGTCAACGGAGCGCACCACGCCGGGCAGGTCGGAGCCAGGCGCGCGAAGTTGTCGCCCTTGCTGACAGCCGATCGTAACGAGTACGGCCGCGTGCCGCTGCAACAGCGCGTTGAAGGTGACATCACGTCCGATACGGCAACTCAATCGCAGTTCAACTCCGAGCGAGATGATCGCCGCGATTTCCGCGTCGATCATTTCGCGTGGAAGTCGAAACGCGGGAATGCCGTAGCGCATCATGCCGCCAGCGTACTCCATCGCTTCGTAGATAGTCACGGCGTGTCCGGCAACGCGAAGATCATGCGCTGCGGCCAATCCTGCCGGACCGGCACCAATGATGCCCACCGACTCACGGCTGATGGGCGGCACGGAACGTACGCCCTGCATCCACCGAGAGGTATCACCGCGCTCCGCTCCGTATACATCGCACAACACGCGTTTCAGCGCACGGATCGACACTGCCGAGTCGATCACACTTCGACGACAGGAGCGTTCACAAGGCGCGGAGCATACCCGACCACACACGGAGGGAAACGGATTGTGCTGCCGCGCGACATCATACGCATCAGTAATGCGTCCTTCGGCGAGCAGTGCAACGTAGGCCGCCGCGTCTGTTCCAACCGGGCACGCCGCGCGACACGGTGCGGGCGTGCCCTGCATTGTTGCGCCAAAGTCGGAGGTCGGGCGGATCATATGCGCATCGTCACGCTGATCAGTACGCATGTCAGCACGCATCGCTGCTGAACAAGGACATCATCTGCCGCGGGCTGGGTTTCGTGTCGTTCGCAGCGCGGCGACACAGGAGAGTGCAAACGCCATCGCCATCCATGCAGTCGCCAACCACACGCGAACACCTCGGGCCACGGCATCAAGCTGCGTCAGCAACCAATGTGGCACATAGAAGAAACACGCGATCAACACGAGCAGCGTACCGACCGTGGTGAGTGCTACGCGTGTCCAGCCCAGGGGCTGCGGAGTTTCGGCAAGCGCCACCTGTTCCGTGAAGTCGAACATCTGCAGATCCTCCCGTTCTTGACGATGGCATGTCCTCCGGTCAGTATGACGGGACGATCCACACAACGACACCAGCGTCTCCCTCTAGAAGTGTCAGGGAAACACTGACGCAATCGCGTTCAGTTGACTTGACTCCAGAGACATGATGAAAAAATCCACCGCGTCTGCCTCGCAAAGCTCCTCGCGCGCCGAGTATCCAACGCTGATGTTTGCGTCGCCTGAGGAGTGGCAGGTGTGGCTGCATGCACAGCACACGACGGCGCGCGGAGTTTGGCTACGCTTTGCCAAGAAAGCGGCGGCATACACGACTATGAAGTACGCCGAAGCGCTGGATATCGCGCTCTGCTACGGCTGGATCGATGGCCAGCTCAAGCGATACGATGACGCGTCATACCTGATCAAGTTCACGCCACGCGGGCCGCGCAGCATCTGGTCCAAAGTGAACGTTGGACATGTGGAGCGTTTGATCGCGAGCGGTGTAATGCAACCCGCGGGATTGGCAGCGGTTGAGGCCGCCAAGTCCGACGGTCGGTGGGACCGCGCATATTCGTCGTCGAGTAAGAGTTCGGTTCCAGACGACTTGCAGCAGGCACTCAATGCGAACCCGGTGGCCCTCGCGGCGTTTGAGCAGCTGAAGCGCGACAACCGCTATGCGATTCTGTTTCGCGTGGAGACCGCGACCACACCTGCACGCCGCGCGCTGAAAATTGCCGAGTTGGTCGCAATGCTCGCGCGTGGGGAGACCATCCATCCGGTGACGTCGAAAGGTGGTTAATGGTGGTGAAATGTCTGGCCCTGTCCGCTCTGTTCTTATTCGCAGGCGCACCACAACTCGCCGCGCAGTCGCAATCCCTCGTTGTGATCGTACGGACGGCAATCAAAGTCGTCGCCCTGGACCTTCCCACGGTGGCGATTACCGAAGCGCGAGGCTGCCCCGCAATCGCTCCGGAGCAAGCGCCTCTTGCCTACTGGGCACTGCTGCAACTTCGCGAAGGCGCTGAGCGCTACGGCTCGTTCCGGCGGGCGTACCCATTTCGTGTGCAGACCGAGCCCCGCACCTCGAAGCACGATGGACCCACGCGACCGCCGAGAGAGACACGCCACGAGGAACGCACGAACTCAGAGCGATGGGGCGACCGATACAAGCCGTACGACGTGGTTCGCACCGGCACATGCGGCGGATTCTCCGCGCAGATCCTCTTCGTTGAGACACTCGGCGATCCCGAATTCTGGTCGTATCACTGTGTCACCGGTGTCTCGTCGTCCTTCGCGAGCGGTCGCGCGCAGGTGCGCCTTGGCTTCGCACCAAGCGACGCCGTACGCTGGCCCGATTGGAGCGGCACCGTCACGCTTGATTCGACAACGAGCGTGCTGCAGCGCGTTGAGTTCTCGCTGGTGGCGAGTACGCGCGAGGGACCGGCGCGGCTTGAGGGATTCTCGTCGTTTCGTGAAGTATCGCCGTTGATTGTCATGCCGGATTCAACGGCCGCGGCGTGGTGGTACAATCGACCGAGCAACGGTGAGCGCTGGCCTGCTGCAGACGTGGTGCAGCTCGTACGTGTGCTCGGTGTAGAGTACCGGCGGGAGACGCCGCCGGATGGATCACGCTAGACGCTCGCGTTGGGCCAATGATCGCGTCGCGCCATAAGCGATTGCTATTCGAGTGGAGCGAGCTTCCCTAGGATCGTAGGGAAAAACTCGGTGACGGTTGGGTGTACCGGCAACGCGTCGCGCAAAACTTCGTACGGAGCGTCGGCCGCAATCATGGCGCCAATGATTTGCACAATCTCGTCCGCACCGATACCGAGCAATGACGCACCAACAAACCGGCGCGTTTCGGCGTCAACGAGCATCTTGATCACACCCACGGTTTCACCTTCTTCCTTGGCACGGCTCACAAACCGCATCTCGTGCGATGCCGTGAGGAAGCGCCGACCCTGTGTGGCGAGCGTGCGCGCTTCCCGCTCGGAAAGTCCTACGCGTCCGAGCGGAGGGTCGGTATACATAGCGTAGGTGCTGATGCGGCCATCAGCTGATCGCGCTGTGCCGCGATGATTCGCGAGCACGATCTCATAGTCCTGGTAGCTGGTGTGCGTAAACGCACCACGTCGGTTCACATCTCCCAGAGCGAAGATGCCGGGCACTGTCGTTTCCAGCGCGCCGTTCACGGGAATGAATCCGCGGTCATCGAGCGCGACGCCAACCGTCTCCAGACCGAGTTGATCGGTATTGGGAACGCGACCCGTCGCGACGAGCACGTGTGACGCAAACAACTCCTCGCGTACATTCGTACCGCGATGCTGAATAGTGACCGTCAAGGTCTCGCTTGGGGCGGCTGCGGTGCTGCGTTCCACGGCCACCACGGACGCCTGCGTGTACAACGATACGCCCTCGGCTTCCATGAGCGCCGTAATGCGGGAGACGATATCGTCGTCTTCCCGATTGGCCACCGTCTCAGCAGCTTCGATGATGGAGACCTGACTACCGAGACGCCGAAAGATCTGACCGAACTCCAGCCCAATGTAACTGCCACCAAGAATCATCAGATGACGCGGGAGTGCACGCAACTGCATGATGCTCTCATTCGTGAGCACGGGTACATCCGACAAGCCAGGAATGGGAGGAAGAAAAGGACGCGTGCCGCTGTTCACGTACACGCGTGATGCGTGCACGACGGTCGCGCTTCCACGCACCACAAATCGGTCGCTCGCCTTGCCATCAAGCCTGCCCCACTCACGAACCAGGGTCACACCGGCGGCGTCACCGAGCCAACGTGTGAGTCCGTTTCGCGATGCGTCGACAACTGCGGCCGCACGCTCCATCGCGGCGGCGAAGTCAACCCGAACCTCACCCACGTTCACACCAAACTCATGCGCGCGTCGTGCCATGTGCGCAACGCGGGCGCTCTTGCGTAAGGTCTTTGTTGGTGTGCAACCGACGTTCACGCAACTGCCGCCGAGCTGACCGCCTTCGAACAGCGCCACAGTTTCACCCTGCGTGGCAAGTGCGACCGCCAGAGGCACGGCCGCCTGACCCGTGCCGATAATCACCGCGTCAACGATCAACGGCGTTGGCGACCCCTCAGCACGGGATTGGATCACGCGGCGACCTGTACACCTTTCCAGAACGCCACCCGCTTCGCCACCTGTTCGGCACCGGCTTTCGGCGTGGCGTAGTACCACACCGCGTCTCGGTTTTCCGCGCCGTTCACATTCAGACTGTAGTACGATGCGGTGCCCTTCCACGGGCACGTTGTCTGATGCGCGCTCTCCACGATGTACTCGCGGCGGAGAGAGTCGGCCGGGAAATAGTGGTTGCCCTCGACAATAACCGTGTCATCACTCTCAGCGATGACGACGCCATTCCACAATGCTTTCATGTCAATATCAAGTGAAAAGTTTATGGCCGGAGCCACGCCACGTAGAACCAGTCGTTGTCATCCGAATACAGCGTGTCAATGGTGAACCCGCTGCTCTCCACCAATGCGCGCAGCGTCTGCTCGTCGTATTTGTAGGAGCACTCCGTCTGCACCGTTTCGCCAGCGTCGAAGTACACGAGCGTGTCGTTCACCACCACCTCCTGCTCGACCAGCGATTCCAGATGCATCTCGATGCGGCTGGCTTCGTTGTTGAAGAACGCCACGTGCCGGAACTGGGTCAGATCGAAGTTGGCGTTCATTGCCTGATTGAGATGCGCCAACATGTTCAGGTTGAACGCCGCGGTCACGCCTGCACGATCGTTGTACGCCTCGTGCAGTACACGGAAGTCTTTCCGCCGATCAACGCCGAGGATCAAGCCACCCTTGGGGCCAACGGTATGGCGAATGCGGTGCAGAAAGGCCGCCGCTTCCGTGGGGTGAAAATTGCCGATCGTCGAGCCTGGGAAGAACGCAACGCGTCGTGTCTCGACGGGCAGCGCAGGCAGATCGAACGGCAAGGTGTAGTCTGCACATACAGGCGCAATGCGTAATCCCGGGTACTGTCGTCCCCGTTCCCGTGCCACGTGCACCAGCTGTTCCTGCGACACGTCGACCGGGATGTACGCTGCCGGATCCCGCAACGCGTCGAGCAGATAACGCACCTTCACACCTGCGCCACTCCCATATTCAATCAGCGCGGCGTGAGCCCCCGCGTGCTGCGCGAGATTAGGCGCATGACGTGTGAGAATCTCGATTTCGGTGCGCGTGGGATAGTACTCCGGCTGCTCGCAGATTTCCTCAAACAGGCGAGCTCCCTTCGCATCGTAGAACAGCACCGCTGGCAGCGTCTTGACGCTGTCCGTGAGCCCACGAATGACCGTCGCCGTGAGCGACGGAGAGAATGCGGATCGTGGCGTGGTGTGCCGAAGCGACAGATTGTTCGTCGCAGCTCGCGTCATGCGTCCGCCGCCAGTCGAATACCCGAGAACTGCCAGCGTGCGTCACTGGGGAAAAAGTTGCGATATGTCGCCCGCGCGTGCGAGCGAGGCGTTGCGCACGAAGCACCGCGCAATACCCACTGGTCGCACATGAACTTCCCGTTGTATTCGCCGATCGCTCCTGCAGACGGCCGAAATCCGGGATATGCGACGTACGGACTTTGCGTCCACTGCCACACGTCGCCGAATAGCTGCTGCATGCCACTGCCGACAGCTGCCCCCGGATGCCACATGCGCTCTTCCACGAATCGTCCGCTGACCGCATGCGTTCGTGCGATCAGCTCCCATTCGGCTTCCGTTGGCAAACGCGCACCGGCCCATCGAGCGAACGCGTCGGCTTCGAAATAGCTCAGGTGCGTGACTGGTGCCGTGGCATTGATTGGACCGTCACCACGCAGCGTAAACTCGTGCCAACTGCCATCGCGCAACTCCCAGTATAACGGAGCGACCCACTTCTCCAACTGCACCGTGCTCCACCCCGCGCTGAGCCAGAGCGCCGGCTGTCGATACCCGCCGTCGGCAATGAACTGCGCGTACTCTGCGTTGGTGATCAAGCGCGTGGCCAGCTTTGCTGACTGCACGTATGTGCGATGACGCGGTCCTTCATTGTCGAACGCAAACTGTGCGCCGTCGTGACCGATGTCGTACACACCTTCGCTGATCGCCTGCCAATCCTGAACAACGGACGGCGGGACCGGAAGCGGCGCGTCGTGATACACCGGGCGCATCGGATTCGTCCAGAACACGTGCTTGATATCAGTGAGCAACAGCTCCTGATGTTGCTGTTCATGATGGAGCCCCAGCTCCAGCACGTGCCATGCGGGGTGATTCGTATCGTCTCCGATGGAATCGCACAACGACAAGACGGCCTCATCCACGTAGCGACGATATTCGAACACCTCACTCACCGTCGGGCGTGTGACCAATCCACGCTGGGCTCGGCAATGTCGCTCGCCCGCCTGCACATAGTATGAGTTGAAGAGAAACGCGTAACGCGGATGGCGCGCCACGTACGATGCCATGAATGGCGCGAGCACAAAGGTCTCAAAAAACCAACTCGTGTGCGCGAGGTGCCACTTGGTCGGGCTCACGTCGTCCATGCTGGAAACAACAAAGTCCTCGGTTTCCAGCGGAACACAGAGCGCCACCGTTGCCTCTCGGACGCTTCGATATCGTTCCGCGAGTGAGAGAGCTGTGGCGTCGAGACGGGCAACGGTCATGGCGGGCAGTAGAGGGACGAAAACGCGTAGGGTATAACCTTATGTTGATGTATCATATGGATGCCAAGTAGGTTCCCCACCCTGTCGCTTTCGTCCCCGAAGCCTGCCAGAAGTGACCGCTGCCCTGCACGCACGTGATATTTCGCACTCGTTCGGTACCGTTCAAGCGCTAAACGGCGTGAGTGTTGACGTTCGCGCTGGCGACGCTCTTGCTCTTGTTGGGGAGAGTGGTTCGGGAAAAACCACGCTGCTTCGGACCTTCAACAGGCTGGTTGAGCCCGATAGCGGTCGGGTGCACGTGCACGGCGACGATGTGCGTACGCTTGATCCGGTGACGCTGCGTCGACGCATTGGATACGTACCACAATCCGGCGGCCTGCTTCCGCACTGGACGGTGCAGCGAAACGTCGCGCTCGTACCCGAACTGCTGCGCCAACCATCGCCGCTGGAGCTGGCGGCAAAAGCACTCGAGCTGGTCGGGCTGCCCGCCCACGAGTTCGGCGCGCGCTACCCACGGCAGCTCTCCGGTGGGCAGCGTCAGCGCGTGGCAATCGCCAGAGCGCTCGCGGCGCAGCAGCAAATCGTGTTGCTGGACGAGCCGTTCGGCGCGCTCGACGCGATCTCGCGGAGTGCGTTGCATGACGTTTTCTTGCGCGTTCGTCGAGAACTTGCATTCACTGCGATTCTTGTCACGCATGACTTGTCGGAAGCGGCTCGCCTGGCCGATTCCATTGCCGTCATGCGCGCGGGCCGAATCGAACAGATCGGCTCGTTTGAGGAACTGCGATCGTCGCCCTCAACGCCGTACGTGGCGTCTCTGATTAAACAGGCGATCAGCTCGATCGCATTCCTCGCGACCAGCACATGACGCGCGGCGTACACCGCCTTCTTGCGACCCGCGCGATCACGTCCCTGCTCGTCGTGCTCTGCGCCTGCACTGGCGCGCACGCACAGCCAGCGTCGCCTCGCACCGCCGATATTCCGATATCGGCAACGCCTACGCTTCAAGCCGTGATCGTTGCGTCCAAACCGTTTGGCGAGTCGTATCTGCTGGCGGAAATGTTCGCGCAACTGCTGGAAGCGAATGGTCTCGTCGTGCAGCGCCGGCCAGGACTCGGCTCAACAGAAGTCGCATTCCGCGCCTTGCGATCGGACGCAATTGACGTGTATCCAGAATACACAGGCACCGGTTTGATTGCCGTCCTGCGAGATACGGCGACGGCACGCATGCGGGAAGATCCACGCGTGCTCTATGCGCACGTGGCGCAGCAGTTCAAAGCACAGTTTGGCGTGCAGTGGTTGCCGCCGCTTGGATTCAGCAACGGATATGCCATTGCCGTGCGCCGCGAATCCGCCGAGCGATTGCGACTGCGAACGATCAGCGACCTTGTGCGCGAAGGGCGCGCGCTCTCCGCCGGATTTACGAGTGACTTCATTGGGCGTTCGGATGGATTCAGCGGGCTGGCAGACGCGTATGGTCTTCGTCTCAAGTCCGCCGTACCGCTTGCGCCAGCCGTCAAATATGAAGCGCTCGCCGCCGGCTCCGTGGATGTGATTGATGGTTACACCACCGATGGATTGCTGGCGCGCTACGATCTGGTGGTGCTTGATGATGACCGTCACTTCTTTCCACCGTACGACGCGGCGGCAATCGTGTCGCCGCGCATCGCGCAGACGCGTCCTGAGGTCGTGGGTGTGTTGTCGCAGTTGAGCGGTCGGCTGTCGGAGCCGTCGGTGCGCGAATGGAATCGACAGATCGAAGTGGAACGCGTGCCAATTCCCGACGTCGCGCGCGCGGCGTTACAGCAGCTGGGATTGCTGCGCGCAACGAGTACCGCTGAATCATCGGCGGTCACACCAACATCGCAGCAAGACGGGTTCTGGTCGTTCTTTTTCAACCGGCGCGCAGAAACGCTGCGGCTCTTGTTGCAGCATAGCATGTTGGTTCTGGTCGCCATGCTTGCTGCCGTCCTGATCGCACTGCCACTCGGCATTACGCTCACGCAGCGGCCACGCATCGCGTCCGTCGTGATGCAGATGCTCGGCGTATTTCAGACGATCCCGTCGATTGCGCTGTTGGCGTTCATGCTGCCGTTCTTCGGGATCGGCACCACACCGGCACTCGTGGCACTGTGGCTGTACGCCTTGCTTCCGATTGTGCGCGCCACCTACACCGGCGTGTCCACCGCCGACCCCGATGCGGTTGCGGCCAGCGAAGCACTCGGCATGACGCAGGCGCAGCGATTGTGGCGCGTGCAACTGCCGCTTGCGTCGACGGCGGTGCTCGGCGGTATTCGCACCGCGGCTGTGATCACGGTGGGTGCAGCAACACTGGCCGCGTTCATTGGTGCGGGCGGACTTGGTGAGCCGATTGTCACTGGACTTGCCCTCGCAGATAGCCGGCTTGTGCTCTCAGGAGCCCTTCCGGCAGCGCTGCTTGCGATTGTCGTGGACGCAGGTCTCGCGGCAGTACAGCGGGTAGTTGCACCCAAAGGCGGATCGTAGCAGCCGTTCGGCGCGAGACGACTCAACTCCTCACGCAGGCGGCCGATACTATCACCGCATGCGCACTCTCTTCGTGGCCGTTTCAGCGGTCCTGTTGCTGTCCGTGGCCGGCGTGTCCCTTGTGTGGCCGCCGGCTTTGTGGTCTCTGGTCATTCTGCTGCCGCTCATCGCGCGCGGTGTGGCCGACATGGTGCAAACCAGACAGGCCATCAAGCGCAACTTTCCGCTCATTGGGCACGCACGCTATCTGTTTGAAGCGATACGTCCGGAAATCAATCAGTATTTCGTCGAGTCAAACCACGATGGTCGACCGTTCAGCCGCAACGATCGTTCGGTCATCTATCAGCGAGCGAAGGGCGATACGGACACGCTGCCCTTTGGTACGCAGAAGGATGTGTACGCCACTGGCTACGAATGGATCAATCATTCGCTGATGCCGGTGCACCCGGATCCCCAGCACGCGCGCGTGATGGTTGGGGGACCGGATTGCACGCAGCCCTATTCCTCGTCGGTTTTCAACGTGTCGGGCATGAGTTATGGCTCACTCAGTCGTAACGCCGTACTCGCACTCAACACAGGCGCCAGGCTTGGCAACTTCGCACACAATACGGGCGAAGGTGGACTGAGTCCCTATCATCTGCAACCCGGTGGCGACATCATCTGGCAGATCGGCACCGGATACTTCAGCTGCCGCGACAAGTCAGGACGGTTCAGCGAAACAGAGTTTGCAAAGCGCGCGACGCTGCCAAACGTGAAGATGATCGAGATCAAGCTTTCGCAGGGAGCGAAACCCGGTCACGGCGGTATTCTTCCGGCGTCAAAGCTTACGCCAGAGATTGTCGAGATTCGCGGGGTCGAACCGGGATTTGACGTGATCTCTCCACCGGCGCATACCGCGTTCGCTACGCCAACCGAACTCCTGCACTTCATCAAACGGTTGCGTGTGGCAAGTGGCGGCAAACCGGTTGGATTCAAACTGTGCGTTGGTAAGCGTCATGAGTTTCTCGGCATCGTCAAAGCGATGATGGAAACCGGAATCACTCCGGACTTCATTACGGTTGACGGTGGCGAGGGTGGCACCGGCGCCGCTCCGCTGGAGTTCTCCGACTCCGTTGGTACGCCACTGAATGAAGGGCTTTCGTTTGTGCACAATGCGCTGGTTGGTGCTGAGCTGCGCGAGCGAATCCGCATTATCGCGTCGGGCAAGGTGAACACCGGATTTGCCATGGCCACCAAGGTCGCACTTGGCGCCGACATTTGTCACGCGGCACGCGCCATGATGTTTGCGCTCGGATGCATTCAGGCACTGCGATGCAATACCAATCAGTGCCCCACCGGCATCGCAACGCAGGATCGCGCACTCGAAGCCGGCCTGCACGTGGGCGACAAGTCAGAACGTGTGGCGCGGTATCATCGCGAAACGGTCAAGAGCTTTTTTGAAGTGTTGGGCGCCGCCGGACTGCAGCAGCCCCGCGAGCTTAAGCCCTGGTTTATCATGAAGCGTGTCAGCGCCATGGAAATTCGCAGCTACGCCGACATCTATCCGCAGCTGGTGGCCGGGCAGCTTCTGACGTCGCCGCAAACAAGCGGCATGTCACGCGCGTGGGAGCTGGCGAGCGCGGTGCGGTTCTAGTCGGAGCGCCGAGCCCGCAACAACAACGACAAGGGCAGCACTCCATCTGTGGCGACTGGTTCCACCAATGATTCGATCACGAATCCCGCGCTGCTCATCTCGTCGATCCACGAGGCGACCGTGCGGAAGTACCACGGCATCGGTGACGGGAACCGACCACCAAACGCATCAAACGTTTCTTCGCGCCAGCCGTTACGATACGCGGCTTCGCCGCACGCAGTAAACGGATGTACGGTCTGAATGAGTAACACGCCTGTTGGCGCGAGTACCGTGCGAATAGCCGCGAGTGCGCCGGCGAGTTGATCATCGAGCAACGCAAAGTTGCAGACGGCCACGGAAAACAGATCGCCTCGCGCGCGCGCACGAGCTGGCAGCTCGGCGTACGTAGCCTGCTCGTAGTCCAGGTCGCCAGCCCCCGCCGCCTGCTTCGCCGCTTCAATCAGCGGCCCGCTCGCGTCGACACCGAGTACACGGCGGCCTGTGCCAGCGATGGCGCGTGCCAGCCACCCCTCGCCACATCCGACATCGATCAACGGGCCCGGCGGTGCCTGCGTGATCGCGCGAAGAATCGCGTCATCAGTACCAGCGCGGCGGCTGGGGATCGCGCCGCTTCGTACGGCCGTAGTCCACGCGTCGGCGTTCTCCACCCACGAAGTGGTCAGGCGTGCAAGCAGAGGCTCAGTCGACATTGGCTACCTGAACGGTTGAAGAAAGCAACCCCGAGCGAGCGAACAATCTACCGCGCGCTCCAGCCCAGCGCTCCCCACGACCCTCGTACGCAGCGCCTTGTCCCACGGTCCAGCGTGGGGGATCAATTCGCGACGGACAATCATTATGCAATGGGTCGGCGGCGAACGTTCCGCCCGCCTGCACTTTTCTGTTTCCTCTCACTCCCGCCCACGCTCATGATGCCTCTTCGAACGCACCTGCGAGCAGCCACGATGTTCCTTCTGGGAATGATCGGTCTGCCCGCGCTGCTCCAGGCTCAGCTCACGGTCTCTGGTCGAGTCACCGATGAGACCGGTCGCGGCCTGCCGACCGTTTCGGTCCTCATTGATGGCACCCGCTTTGGCACGGTCACGGACGACGATGGATCGTATCGTCTGGTGGTTGCCGAACCGCGTCCACCACTGGTTTTGCTCGTGCGCGTGCTCGGCTACAAGCCGCAGCGCTTTCCGCTCTCGACAACGAGCGGGCAGATCACGCAGGATGTCAGACTTTCGCGCGACATTCTCAACCTTTCGCAGCTGGTCACCACGGCCACACGTGTTGAAGCCGAACGCGCGAGTCTTGGTGCGTCACTGGCAACAGTGACGGGCAGTGACATCGCCAACGCTGGCGTGGCGCAGGTGGACGCGGCGCTTGCGGGTAAGGTACCGGGTGCACTGGTCCAGCTGAACTCGGGTACACCGGGTGGTGGCTCCAGTGTGCGACTGCGCGGCTTGTCCACGATCAGCCGCAGCGCAGAGCCGTTGTACATCGTTGACGGCGTCATTGTCGACAACGGATCATCGCAGCTCGTCGATCTTGGCGGCAACACAAGTAACCGCATCGCCGATCTGGATCCAAACGACATCGAGCGCATGGAAATCGTGAAGGGTGCTGCGGCCGCAGCGCTCTACGGTTCACGGGCCAACAACGGTGTGGTGCAGATTTTCACGAAACGCGGACGGCCCGGTGCGCTTCGCGTGAATGTGCGCACGTCAGTTGGTCAAGACGACGTGGAGACACGCATTCCGGTAAACCAGGCCACGGTCAACGCGGCCGGCCAGCCGGTGACGCGGCGTTTTGACTACCAGGACGAAATCTTTCAACGCGGTTTGACGTCGAACACATCAATCGGATTGTCTGGCGGTGATGACAAGACGCAGTTCTATCTTGGCGGCTCGGTGCAAACGCAAGATGGCATCGTTCGCACCACCGACTATCTCCGACAGAACATCCGCTTGAACGTAGACCGTCAACTCACGAACTGGCTCAAGCTGTCCACCAGCACGGGCTACGTGACCAGTCGAGCCAATCGTCAGGCCTCCGGCGGTCTGGTGAACAATCGCGGCGTGCTCACGAACTTCCTGTTCAACTCAAACGATCGTGACCTGTTTCCCAACCCGGAAACCGGGATCTATCCGCTTGGTCAGCTCGCGTCGAATCCGCTGGAAGTGATGGCGAACTGGAAAGCACCGCAGGAGATTTCGCGCTTCACCGGCGGTGTGCAGCTCAACGCTACACCCTTCGAGGCGCTGTCCGTTGATTATCGCGTCGGCATTGACAACTACACGGACGCGCAGTCGTCGTTCGTGCCGCGCGGAAGCTCCGCGCCCGATTTGCAGGGTGGACTCGCCATCTCCGCGAATCTGCGTGCACGTCTGCTCAATCAGGACGTCGATGTCACGTACCGATGGCCCGCACTGGGCGGCTGGCGATTCGTAACCGGCGTTGGGTCGAACTATCAGCAGCAAACGTTCAACTCCACCATCGCGCGTGCGGAGAACCTGGCGCTGCTCGTGAGCACAGTGCAAGGCAGCGCGCAGTTCGCGAGTCAGTCCATTGATGAACGCCGCATCATCGGTTACTACGGACAGCAGCAGATTGCCTACGGCGATCTGCTCACACTGACCGCCGCTGTCCGCACTGATGCGTCAAGCGCCTTCGGTCGCGACGAACGTCAGCAGTATTTTCCAAAGTTTGGCGCGTCGCTTGACCTGACCGAACTGGAAGGCTTCCGCAACATCGCCGGCACATTCGTCAATCGCCTGCGCTTGCGCGGTGGTCTCGGATTTTCGGGCGAACAGCCACCGGGAAGTTTTGATCGCTTGTCCAACTATGTCTTTGAGCCGTCAGGCACGCTGTCGGGCGTGGTGAACAGCACGCGTCAAGGCAACGAAGGCCTGCGCCCCGAACGCGCGAAAGAAACAGAACTCGGATTCGACGCCGAGCTGTTCAACGGACGCGTTGGCATTGAGTACACGCGCTTTGATCGCAATGTGACCGATCTCATCCTTCCGCAAACCGTCACGCCGTCGAGCGGATTTACAGAGCAGCTGTCGAACGTGGGCTCACTGCGCAACAAGGGCAACGAGATTCTGTTGCGCTCGTTCAATGTGCAGCGCGATGCGTTCAGCTGGAACACCACGGTCACCTACGCAACCAACGATCCAATCGTCACTCGTGTGGCGTCGGGGGGCGCGTTCTTCATTCCCGAGAGCTTCAACATCATTCGGGTCGCGGCCGATCAGGCGCCTGGTCACTTCTGGGGCAGCACGTATCGCCGCAATGAAGCGGGCCAGATCCTGACGTCTGCCGGTGTCCCCATCGAAGATGCCAACGGAACGATCACAGGAATTCCGGCCATTGGGCCCGCCGCGGTGCTTGGTAATCCGAACCCCAAGAACTACTGGTCGGTGATCAATGAGTTCACCGTTCGCCGCAGCCTCGCGCTGCGCGTACAGTTCGACGGAGTGGGCGATGTTGACCTGTTCAACTTTGACCGTCGTGTGCTTGAGACTCCAGCCTTCGGTGTTGGTGCTGCGTACGCGGACGAACTGGAAGGACGAGTGCCGCGCGGCTACTTCGCGGCTCGTCGTTCCGTCTTTGAGGAATACATCGAAGACGGCAGCTTCGTGAAGCTGCGCGAGATCGCGCTCACCTACACCTTGCCGAGCGCGTTCGCGCAGCGGCTTCGCTCGCGTGGCGCGTCCATCACGTTCTCGGGGCGCAACCTTGTCACGTGGACGGACTATACCGGATGGGATCCGGAAACCAACACCGGTGGACAACGCACCGTGGTTCGCGGCTTTGGATTCGCCGCCGTTCCGATTCCGCGCAGTATTGCCATGTCTGTGAACCTGAACTACTGAGATGCCGACCATGACATTCATCACTGCCCGGCCGGCTCGCCGTACTGCGCTCACGACACTCCTCGTGTGCGCGGCGTCCGGAACTGTGCTCACTGCGTGTAACCTCGAAATCGCCAATCCGAATGCGGCGACCGAGGTGAACGTGCTCACCACTCCCGCTGGTGTGCGAGCGCTCGCGGTTGGCTTGCAAGGACGTTGGGGCAACGCGCGCGCGGATGCCGTCTGGATTCCCGGACTCGTTGCCAATGAGCTAGGTGTGACCAACGCGTCTCTCGCGCCGCAGCGCGCGTTTCAGCGTTTCCCTGATCCGGGGGCGCTTACGCCGCTCGAAGACGTGAATGTGGACCTGCTCAACTTCTGGAGCCGTCACTATCAGATCGTGCGTACGGCCAACGAGCTGCTGGCCAGCATTGAGGGCGTCACACTCGCACCCGGCACTGTCTCCGGTATTCGCGCGTTGGCGTTCACCATGAAGGCCTACGCGTTCGGTACGCTTGCCGAGGCGTGGCAGCAAATCCCGGTTGACATTACGGGATTCGAGTCTGCGTTCGTGGACCGTGCAGCGGCGCTCAACACCACGCTCGACTTGCTGGCGCAGGCTCGGCAAGCGCTCGACGCAACGCCGCCGAGTGCCGAGTTCACGTCTCAGTTGCTGACACCAGGCATCGATCTGCCAAACCTTATTCGTGCCTGGCAGGCGCGCTTCGCACTCGCTGCCGGACGCAACGATCAAGCGTTGGCGTTTGCCAATGATGTGGCGACCACTGCGCAGAGCGAGTATCGCTACGCCACGGCAGATCAGAGTCCGCTCTGGTCGGTCTTTACCGGGCTTCGCTACTTCTCCGCACAGGCGTCGTTGCGTACCGATGCCGAGGCGGGCGATTCACGCGTAACACGATTGTTCGGCCCAACGCCGCAAGCGTCGTTCGGTGGCTCAAGCGTTGTGCCCGTGTTGATCTTTGCAACGCAGACCGAAGCGTATCCGATGTTTACGCAGGACGAAGTGTCGCTCATTCGCGCCGAAGCGCTGGCGCGGTTGAATCGACTGCCGGAGGCGCTCGCGCAAGTGAATGCGGTGCGTCAACGTGCCAACCTGACACCGCGCACGTCCACAGACTTGGCAACGCAGCCGGCGATGCTCAATGAAGTGGCGCGTCAACGTCGCTATTCACTCTTCGGAAGCGGTCTGGCGTGGAGCGACTTACGTCGGTTTGGCCGAGCGCAGGAAGCGCGCGTGAACTGGTTGCCGTACCCGCTCAACGAACGGTCCAGCAATCCGAACACACCGCCCAACCCGTAGTCCAAGGCGAGAACAGAAGTAGGTTCCGATGATTTGTGGGCGCACCGCCCGGCTTCGCACGACCTGCGAAGTCGGGCGGTGTTGCATTTGCAGGATGCTGTCCGTAGTTCCCCGACAATCATCGCGTTGAATCACGAAGGATTTCCCGACATCCAGACAGCAGTTCCCTTGCTGCGGCGAGGGCGTGCAATGGACAGCTTGACGTCGTCAACCGAACGCTCTCGTCCTGTCTCATCGCGCTCCGCCGGAGATCCTGCATGCGCATTGTTCTGATCCATCCGAACTATCACTCTGGCGGTGCCGAAATCGCCGGAAACTGGCCACCAGCCTGGGTGGCGTACCTGAGCGGTGCGCTCAAGAAAGCCGGCTACACGGATATTCGATTTATTGACGCGATGACGGATCACATCGCGGACGACGCGTTGGAAGCCATGCTGCGCGAAGAACGCCCGGACGCCGTGCTCGCCACCGCGATCACACCAGCGATTTACAAGGCGCAGGAAACGCTCCAGATGGTACGTCGACTGCATCCCAACGCGGTCACGATCCTCGGCGGCATTCACGGCACCTTCATGTACGGACAGGTGCTCTCGGAGGCCCCGTGGATTGACTACATCGTGCGCGGCGAAGGCGAAGAGATCATCGTCAACCTCATTCGCGCCCTCGATGAAGGTCGACTTCCGACAGAACGCTCGAGCATCAAGGGCGTTGCGTACCTCGACAACGACAAACCGTTTGCCACGCAGCCGCACCCGCCCATTCAGGACCTCGATTCGCTCACGCCCGACTGGGGCATTCTGAACTGGGACCGTTACATGTACATCCCGCTCAACTGTCGCGTCGCGATCCCGAACTTTGCGCGCGGTTGTCCCTTTACCTGCAGCTTTTGCTCGCAGTGGAAGTTCTGGCGGCAGTATCGCACGCGCGATCCCAAGAAGTTCGTGGACGAAATCGAACTGCTGGTACGAGATCACAACGTCGGGTTCTTCATTCTTGCTGACGAAGAACCGACCATCAACCGCAAGAAGTTCGTCGCGCTCTGCGAGGAACTGATTGCGCGCGACCTGGGCGTGAAGTGGGGCATCAACACGCGCGTCACCGACATTTTGCGCGACGAAGCCTTGTTGCCGATGTACCGCAAAGCCGGACTAGTCCACGTGTCACTGGGCACAGAGGCGGCGGCGCAGCTCAAGCTTGATCGTTTCAACAAGGAGATCAAAGTTGAGCAGAGCAAGCGGGCCATTGAACTGCTTCGGGAAAACGGCATCGTCGCCGAAGCACAGTTCATCGTGGGGCTCGAGAATGAAACCGCCGAGACGCTCGAGGAAACCTACAATATGGCGCTCGACTGGAAGCCCGACCTGGTGAACTGGAACTGCTACACTCCGTGGCCCTTCTCTGATCTCTTTCAGGAACTCGGCGACAAGGTCGAAGTGCGCGACTACGCCAAATACAACTTTGTCACGCCGATCATCCAGCCTGATCTCATGTCGCGTGACGACGTGCTTAAAGGCGTTCTCAACAACTATCGTCGCTTCTACTTCAAAAAGGCAACGGGAGGATATCTCTGGGACAAGGATCCCTATCGGCGCAAGTATTTACGAGGTTGCCTGAAAGCGTACCTCAAGAGCGCCATGGAACGACGCTTTTACGATCTGGGGCGCATCAATTACTGGGGACAATCCACGGTGGACTGGAAGTTCGACGAAGCCAAGACCACGTCGAAGGAAGAGTTGGTGCGCCTGCAGAGCAAGCGCGAGATCCAGCACGTGCATGGGCAGAGCAGCCGCGGCTCGTTGCCGATGGTGGCGTCAGGCGGACATGAACTGCCAGCGGACGAGTTCATCGCACCGAAGCGCTCGCGATTGTACGCGTCGGCCAAGGCAACGGATGGCGGAGTCGCGCTCGCAGACATGGACAACGAGGGTGAAGCCGACGATGTTGGCGAGATCGACGGCTCCGCGCCGGATCTGGCGAGTGTGCGCCCGTGCTGACCTCGCTCGATTCGCTCCAGGTGCCGGGCGATCTGATCGAACGGTACGACAAATCCGGGCCGCGCTACACGAGCTATCCTACGGTGCCGTCATGGAGCTCCAGCGTGGATGATGCGTCCTATCGCTCTGCGCTCGTACAAGCGAGCGCGGACGACGCGCCGATCGCACTGTACGCGCACTTCGCCTATTGTGCCGCCAAGTGCTTCTACTGCGGGTGCAACGCACTCACAACGTCCCGTCGCGAAATAGTCGATCGATATCTCGATACGCTGGAGACGGAACTGGATCTCGTGGTCGACGCGCTTGGCAAAGGGCGAGCCGTGGCCCAAATGCACTGGGGGGGCGGCACCCCCAACTTTCTCGACGACGCGCAAATCATTCGCGCATTCAAGATGTTCTCGCGACGATTCAGCTTTACCCGCGATGTTGAGCTAAGCATCGAGGCCGATCCTCGCTTGGTCACGCCGCGACAGTTGCGATTGCTTCACGCGCTGGGCTTCACGCGCATCAGCTTCGGCGTGCAGGATCTGGATGACGATGTGCAAGACGCGATTGGCCGGGTGCAACCGGTCGAACTGGTGCAAACGGTGTCTGCGCTCGCGCGGGCCGCGGGTTTTGCGGAAATCAACCTCGATCTCATTTACGGCCTGCCTCGGCAAACGCGCGAAACGTTCGCACGAACCCTCGAATGCGTCATCGAACTCGCGCCGGACCGAGTGGCGTGTTTTGGCTACGCCCACATGCCAACCCAGCGTTTGCACCAGAGCGTAATTCACGAAGACGAACTGCCAGACGCGCATACGCGATTTGAGCTGTTCCGCATGGCCGCGTCGGCGTTTACTGCGGCCGGTTATGCGTGGATCGGACTGGATCACTTCGCCCGCGCCAATGACCCGCTCACCATTGCACAGCGTCAGGGTCGATTGCACCGGAACTTCATGGGGTACACGACCATGCCGGCACAGCATCTCGTGGCGGTGGGCATGAGTGCCATTTCCGATGTGGCCGGGCACTTCGCGCAGAACGAACCCGGATTGTCACCGTGGCGTGAACGCGTAAGTCGCGGGCGTTTGCCCACGATTCGTGGCCACATTCGCAGCGACGACGACCGCGCGCGTCAGGATGCGATCCTCCATCTCATGTGCAATCTCGAACTGCCGTACGACGTGTTCCCGGGGGCTGAAGAAGAACTGCGGCCTCGATTCAGTCCGTACGTGCAAGACGGTCTCGCCACGTATGAGGCGGACCGTCTCGTGGTCACACCTCTTGGACGATTCTTCTTGCGCAATCTGTGCATGGAACTTGATGCGTACCTGCCGGCGCAGGCGGGTGCGGGGCGGTTCTCACGGACGGTGTGAGGGCTCGACCTCTGAGAGAAGGCGCACGCCTGTGTTGCGTTACGCCGGCCAGATCAGCGGGCGCATCTGCGTGCGGCAGCAGTCGGGCACCAACTCCCGGAGTATCCCGAGCGCGGCCGCAGCCTTGCCGAGAAAGTCATCCGTCGCGGGTACATCGAACATGCGCGGGTGACCCGCCCACTCCTGCGCAATACGCGCATCAATCGCGCGCGCTTCATCGTGCGATTCAGTTCGCAGCGGATTGTCCAGATTGTAATGATCACTCACGCTTGGCGTGCGCAGGTGGATCACCGCGTAGTAGCGCGCGAGCTCGGCGTCACGCGTGCTCTTCACATACTGCCAGAGCGTATCGTCGCCAACCCAGTACGCGGCGCCGTCAGGCGTTCCACGATCGCAGAGCACAACGGCCGTATTGGTTGTCTCAATCGTGGATTCCAGCGCGTGTTGCACATGATAGATCGCCTCCTGCGCCGCGCGTCGGATGCGTGGTGCGCCATTGCGAGGAAAGCGCCCGCCGAACACGATACCCGCGGCCTCGGGCAGCGTGTGCACGTGCGTGCAGAAAAAGAGTTTCGCGAGTTCGAGCACCGCCGACTTTCCTGCGCCAGGGCCGCCCGTGAGCACAACGCGGCGTCCCTCATGGATCGCGCTACAGGCACAGCTATTCATATCTCGCGGGGGTTATTGATCTCGAACAGGAACGTTGTAGGCAACGTCAAGCAGTTCAAGCTCAATATACGTGTAGCTCCCGGATGCGGGATGCCATCGTCCCTCGCCACCACCGCTCACGCGGTTCCGTCCAAAGGTGCGATACGGGCCGAGTGGCGTAGACCAGCGCATTGCAGTAAACGATTGCCCATCTGACGAAGCGGCCGTGCGATCGTCCGACTCGAAGTCAATAAGCTCGCCCTGATCGTTGAACCGAAGCAGGGCCTTCACCGTGTGTCCCGCATTGGTAAATGTTGCGCGCACAGTGGACGCGTCGATCTCTTCCCACGCAATGTGATTGCTGATCAGACTCCCCGCTGCCAGCCAGCACATATCGTTGAACATCGTGACTGTTTCGCCAACATCCATTTGCGGCCCGGCAGCGTTCACCATAGACATCGTCCACGCCAGCGTAACGCGCATCGTCGCCGCACTTCCGACATATCGGTGAAACACCTGCACAGGCAGGCCAACCATGCGCGCATCAAGGTAGAACAATCGCGAGGGTTGATCAAAAAAGTTGTGCTGCTCTCCCGTGAACGACATCCAGCGCGCATCCGGACCGCTGCGTATGCGGCCGCGCATTCGCGCTCGCACGTTCTGTACGTGTGGCTGTCCAACAGCACCGGACAACCGTATGTACCGCTGAACGGCTCTTGGCAGGCGTTGCAGCTCCGACTCGGTGAGCACGTTGGATGTCACCGTGCTCCGAGCTGCCGATGCGCGGGTGAGCTGGATCGTTACTTCGCGGTCGTACGTTGCGCGCAAGCTCGATGGTGCGCGCGCGAACCACGCCAGCACACCACCTGCCAGTACGATCGCCGCAACAAGAAGCACCAACACCACCCGCACAGTCACTCCCGGATCCTAGAAGGCGACCGTCAATCCAACGGTGGCCGTAACGTACGATAGCGTCACGGACCGACTGGTATTGCCAATGGACAGATCGCGACTGAGTGTGCGGAAGCGCACACCTGGCGCGAGCGCGAGTCGTGCAGTCAGCGGCACGGTCAGACCACCGCCAGCTTCCCACCCAATGGCGTGATCAGTGTCGGCAACAATATCACCGTCGTCATTTTCAACTTCGATGTGATTGAACACGCCGCCCGCGCGCAGCCAGTAGCCGAGTGTGGATCTCTCACTCGAGGTCTCCCCGCGGAGCGGATGCTCAAAGCGCAGGCCAAACGTGTACCCGGTTTCCTCAACATCCAGTTCCTGCGTGGAGACCAGTTGGTCGGTCACGAAGTGTTTCCACTCCCATCCCGCGTATGCGAGCAAGTGCGGCTGGAGTCGCACGCGGATATTTGCGCCAAAACCGAGGCCGGCATCGAGTTCTGCGTCACCAAGCTTGTTGGTTGGGAACGCACCATCAACCAGGAACTCCATTGATGTTCGTGATGTTTCGCGCGCCAGCTGCGCTTTCGCGCATAGTGGTGTGAGAGTTACTGCACTGGCGGCCATAATGATCGCAAGCGATCGCATAACAACTCCCGAGGTCGCGAGAGAACTGCGCACCCAATCAGACGGCGATCGAGTCGCGGCAGGCGAACGCCGCAGGTCATGCCACACGTTCGCACGCCTACGCTAGTCGTTCAGCATCGGCGAGGCAGTCAGGGTCTTCCTGAGGGGAGGGTCCGGAAGTTCCCCGCACTGGGCGTCCCCCTCGGGGCAACCCAATCACGCCGGCAACGTGTCGCAATAGCGGTGCGCAGAGCGCACGCCATCCCTCCCCAACATTTGCTCTTTCGTGATGCGTCAGATTCCGATGCTCGGCGTGGTGCTCTTCGCGTGCGTCGCCCTTTCACGTGACACCGGCGTTGTCCGCTTCAGCCCGACGCCAGGAGCGCCACCGTTCGCACGCGCCAAGGCGTCGCGATCTATCGACACACTGCCGACAGTGGATCGCGCGGGGATTCTCGACGCGTACACACTGGCCGCGCGTTATGGTGACAGCGCGTGGACGGGCTGGGGCGCAACGGCGTTTCCAATACTGCTCGTAGCAGGCGAGCGCGAGTATCTCGTCACGCCGCTGTCGTCGCCAACGACTACCGAGACGCGCGTGCCTGCGGGCTTCGCGAGCGTGGGCATCGACTCGATGCTTCGCGCAGCCGTGCACACGCGAACGCGCATCTTCCCGTCCGCACTGCTCGCCACTTTTCCCCTTGGCAACGCGTCACCCGTTGTCGTGATCGGACAGGCCGAAGCCACGGGGAAATCACCCGCAGAATGGGTGCTTACGTTGCTGCACGAACATTTTCATCAACTCCAGTTCGCGCAGCCACGCTATTACGACGGCGTGAACGCGCTTGACCTCGCGCGCGGCGACACTACCGGCATGTGGGCGCTCAACTACGCCTTCCCGTACGACTCCGCGCGTGTGCAGCAACGCTTCGATCAGTTGACGCACGCACTTGTTGCTGCGCTTGACACGTTCAGTGTCTCCGTACGCCCGTCACGAATTGCAGAGGTGCGCACTGCGTATGCCGCATTGCACGCCGCGCTTTCTGCAAACGACGCGCGCTATCTCAACTTTCAGCTGTGGCAGGAGGGCGTCGCACGCTACACGGAGTACCGCGTGGCTTCCGTTGCCGCGGCAGATGCTCACGCCAGCGCTCTCTACGGTCGTTCGTGGCCAACCGTCCGCGACTCCATTTTTCGCGCCATCGTGCGTGGGACCGCAGGCGCCAACCTCGCGAAACATCGGCGCGAGGTGGTATATCCTGTAGGAGCTGCAGTCGCCATCGTTCTTGATGCGCACGACCCCACCTGGCGGGAGCGATACTTCACGAGACCCTTCGAGCTGAGTTTCACACACCACGCGGACTCACCGCCCTGACACGGGGTGTCTGCGCAACAGGAAACCTCTCCGTCGGCAACGCGTACGGACCCCCATGACCTCACCCCACGACAACGAATTCCTCGCGCTGCAGTCCGCTCTGGCGGGCGAATACTCGCTACAGCGCGAATTGGGCCGCGGCGGCATGGGCATTGTCTACCTCGCGCGAGACGTGCAGCTCGACCGCGATGTGGCAATCAAGACGCTCCCCTCGCAACTCGCGTCGGAAGCAACGCGCGCTCGATTCTTGCGCGAGGCGCGAACCGCGGCCGGTCTGTCACATCCGCATATCGTGCCCATTCACCGCGTTGGTGAAGCGCGCGGCATCGTGTATTTCGTGATGGCGTACGTGGAAGGCGAAACGCTCGGCGAGCGGCTGCGCACCCGGGGTCCGCTCCCTCCCGCCGATGCCGCGCGTGTCCTGCGCGAGGTTGCCTGGGCACTCGCATACGCCCATGGACGTGGCATCGTTCACCGTGACGTGAAACCAGATAACATTCTGCTCGAAGCCAGTACGGGGCGCGCGCTCGTCACCGATTTCGGCATTGCGCACGGCGCAACACACGCGGGCCCGAGCACCGATCCCGGCATGCTCATGGGCACCGCGCATTTCATGAGCCCTGAACAGGCGGCCGGTTCATCAATCGACGGACGCAGCGACATTTACGCGCTCGGCGTCGTGGGGTACCTCGCCGTGAGTGGGCGTCTGCCATTCGAGACGAGTAATCTTCCGGCGCTTCTTGTCCGTCAGGCAACCGAGGTACCAACGAGCGTCCTGCAGATCGCACCGGGATTGCCGAGTGTGATCGGCACCACAATCGATCGATGTCTTGAACGTGATCCTGCACATCGCTTTCAGGACGGCGAAGCTGTTGCCGCAGCGCTCGCGCCGTCATCCGATGCACGTCCGGTGCTGCCCACATCGCTTCGTGCGTGGCTCTCGGCGCGCAACCCGCTTCTGGTGCCGTACGCGGGTTGGTCAGCAGTCTTTGGCTTTATGACGCTGGCCAATCTTATTGCGTGGGTCACCGGCAATCGGCCGGATGGTCCAGCCGACATCGTCCTCCTCGCGGCAATTACGTCGCTGCCATTGTTTCCGATCATCGGGTACCACCTCAATCAGGCCCGCCTTCAGTTCAAAGCCGGGCATACGCTGGCCGATCTGCGCACGGCACTCGGCGTGGCGCGTCGGGAGCGGAGCGAGACGGACGCGCTCATACGGAGCACACCAGAAGGCCCAGGGCCGCGGTTGTTGCGCGTTGCGACGTTGGGGGCGGCTGGCTGGTTGGCCAGCACGATCGGCCTGCTGATTGCCGGTACGATCAGGGAAAATGAAATGGCGCCAATTGTGATCGTGGCGCCCGTGCTGACCACCATGTTGTTTGGCGCCATCAGCAACGCGCTGGATGTGCAGTTCATTCCACACCGTGTGCGTGATCTGTTGCAGACCGGTATTCGCGAACGACTCTGGAGCAGTCGCGCCGGCGCGTGGCTGGCAAAACGGCTTGGCGCACCGGCTCGTTCACGCGCAGTGGGCGGAGGCGTGTTTCGCGCCACGGAAGCCGCGCTCGGCGTTGCGGCGGGCGAACTGTTTGCTGCGCTGCCGCAAGCGTATCGTGAACAGCTGCGCGATCTGCCCGCGACGGTCGCCGCGCTCGAGGCGCAGGCAGCAGAGGCACGCGCCGATCTGGATGTGGTGGCCGCCCTGGCGCCCGACTCCGCCAACAACGAGCTACTGGCTGATCGACGAAACGCGGCCGGCGCACGACTGGCCCGGAGCGTTGCGGCACTCGAGGCAATACGACTCGATCTGTTGCGCCTGCACGCCGGTGAGTCAGACGTGGCGCCGCTCACGACGCTCATTGAGGCCGCGCGAGCGGTTGGCGAAGACGTGGACCGGTTAACCGCAGCGCGTCGCGAAGTGCACGACGCGCTGCTGTATCAACCAACCCCAACGTAGGACCAATCGTTACTCGCCCAATCGACGCATGTACCCGGTGTCTTCACGGCCGGGAGTCCGACGTGTCTCGAACGTGCGGCGATCGTCGAACTGGTCGCCGTCATAAAAATCGCGGTCGGCGTCCGTCGACATGACGCGATCGTCCGGGCGGCGAAATCCGTCCACCACCGACTGCTCATATTCGCGATTCAGCGTGCCGCGTACATAGGGCGGCAGTGCACGCAACCGCTCACTGTCCATGCTGACGAGCACATTGTCGTCATCATCGTCGAGGCGCGCCGAACCGATGGGCAGCAACGCATGGCGACGATCGGCATTAGCGACAAGATCCTTCTCGAGCTTGACTTCGATGTACCGGACGCGCAGTGTCGCCGAGTCAACCAGCAGATCCTCCACGTCCCCAATCTTGTCGCCGTTGCTCGCCCGCACATCCCAACCTCGGATATCCGGTTCGCCGTCTGCGATTTCGTAGTCGTTCATGTCGCTTAGGTGCATGAGCTGGCCGGCGGTCGTGTTGTCCAGACGGCCAGTGGTTCCTGCGGTGCTACGTTCGGTCGCGAGTCGGTCTTCCATGACACTCTCCGTTCACTGATGTGTGGTTCAAGTGGTAGCGTTCCTTCAAACTCGATCACGCGACCGCGTGGGGCTATTCGCCAGAAGACGTAGATTGACCTGCCCACAAGGCGGATGAGCCGTTTCGCCTGACGTTCCCGCCTCCTTAAGTGAACGGCCTCCCTTCCCTTACTGCCCTGGCATGACCGTCCAAGAGATCCCCGATCAAGGCGACGTCACTCGGCTGCTGCATATCGCCAGTCACGGTGACGCTAACGCACTCAAGCAAGTGCTGGGTTTACTACACGACCGTCTGCGGCTTATTGCGCGGCGTCAACTTGCTGGTGAGGCCGAGGGGCATACGCTTGAGACGGACGGACTGGTCCACGAGGCGTTCTTGCGTTTGGAAGGTCTGGATCGGATGCAATGGCGAGACCGCACACATGTCTTGGCCATGGCGGCGCGCACAATGCGACGCGTGCTGGTCGACTATGCCGAAACGCGACGCGCCCAGAAACGCGGTGGCGGCGAGCTGCTGGTGCCGCTTGAGCACGCTGATGCACAGATGTCTGCGGTGGATCAGAACCTCGATCATCTCACCGCACTCGATGACGCGCTCGAGCGATTGGCCGCACTCAATCCGCGACACGGTCGGATTGTCGAATGCCGCTTTTTCGTTGGCTTGAGTATCGAAGAAACGGCTGAGGCGCTGAATCTTTCACCGGCCACGGTAAAGCGTGACTGGACGGCGGCACGCGCGTGGTTAAATCGTGAACTGAGCGCGGAGTGAACGCCGAGTGAACGCCGCCGAAAAATGGGCCGCCGTGGAGGCGTTGTTTCAGGACGCGCTAACGCAGCCGCGACCTGAGCGCGAATCGTTTCTTCTGCGCGTGGCGCCCGACGCAAGCGTACGAGCCGAGGTTCAAGCGCTGCTCGCCGCGCACGAGCGACGGGGCGTACTGGACCAGCTGGTGGAAGAAGTCATGTCTCCACTGCTGCCCTCACCCGCGCTTGTGTCGACGCCGGCGCTGTCTCTTCCGGCGCACTCGCGTTACCGCCTGCTCGAACAGCTGGGCAAAGGCGGCATGGGTGTGGTCTATCGCGCCAGCGATGATCGACTTGGTCGAGAGGTCGCGCTGAAGTTTCTTCCAACGCATCTCAGCGAAGATCCGGTGGCGAAGAAGCGCTTCCTTGTCGAGGCACGTGCCGCGGCGGCCATTGAGCATCCGAACATTTGCACGGTGCACGAAATCGGCGAAATGTCCGACGGCACATTGCACATCGTCATGGCGTGTTATGACGGCGAAACGCTCGACCGTTGCATCGCGCGCGGCCCGCTCCCGGTGGCGGAAGCGATTCGTATCAGCGCAGAGATCACGCGCGGACTGATCAAGGCGCACCAGCGCGGCATCGTGCACCGCGACATCAAGCCGGCGAATGTCATGATCACGGCCGACGGTCTGGTCAAGATCCTCGATTTCGGGATTGCCAAGTTGTCGGATGTCACAGCCACGCAGGCAACGGCCGTAATCGGTACGCTTGCCTACATGAGTCCGGAGCAGGCCTTCGGCGAAACAGTCGATCACCGCACCGATCTTTGGTCGCTCGGCGTCGTGATGTACGAAATGCTGGCGGGAGTTCGACCGTTTCGTGGGAGCGCGGATCAGGCGTTGCTGGTGGCAACGCTTTCGGCCGACCCGGCCCCGTTTTCGCAGGCGCGCTCCGATGTGCCACCCGATGTTGAAGCCGTCGTGCGCACCCTCCTCGCGAAACGTCCCGGCGATCGTTATGCCGACGCCGCGCAGCTGCTCGGCGCGTTGCTCGCCTGCACCACGCGCCCAATCACCGCAGAACCGGCCAGTCTAAATGAGGGCCGCGCTGCGCCAGATCCCACGCGGGACACGCGCATTTCGCGCAGCGGCGAGCGGCGACATGTGACGCTCGTCGTGTGCACGATTGATGGTCACGATGCACTGTTTGAACGTCTCGCTCCAGACGAGGCAGACGGTGTCCTGGCGCAGATTCGCGAAGCCGCTGCGGAGACGGCCAAGGCCCACGGCGGCGTGTTGAATCAGGTGACCGGCGACAGTCTGGTCATGTTGTTCGGGGTACCAACGGCGCACGATGAAGACGCGCTCTCTGGTGTTCGAGCTGCCATCGGGCTGCAGGCGCGTGTCCGCGATCTCACAACAACGCTACCAGCAAGGATTCCGATCGCACTGCGTTTGCGCGTTGGAGTGCACGTAGGTCCGGTGGTCGTGCAGCAGTCCGCCAATGAAGACCGACGTTATCGGCTGAGTGGCGCACCGGTTGACGTCGCCTCACGACTGAATGCGGCCGCGGATCCCGATACCATCGTGATCAGCGCAGAAGCACGGCGGTTGGTCACGCCATTCGTGCGCACAGCGGCAGCGCGAGGAACGACCACGTCCTCGGATGGCATACCCGTTGGCACGTTCGTGGTGATTGGCGAATCGGACGTACGATCTCGTCTCGATGGAGCGGCGATCGATTCGCTGACACCATTCGTTGGTCGCGAACGCGAACGCGCCGAACTGTTGGCCCGACTTGCGGCGGTGCGTCAGGGGAGCGGGAGCTTCACCGCCATCGTGGGCGAGGCAGGTGTTGGCAAGAGCCGTTTGTTGCGAGAGCTTCGCGCGGGCGCCTTCGCGTCGGATGTCCGAGTGCTTGTGGGGCACTGCGATGCGTACGCCCGAAGTACCCCATTCGCACCGTTTATCGAAACCATCGCCGACGCACTCGCGATGCCGGAAGGCGGAACACCCTCCGAGCGCCACGAAGCCCTGCTGCTCTCGACACGCGCGATTGATCGCTCACTCGAAGAGTTCCTTCCGCTTTTGCTCGCGCTGCTCTCCATACCAAGTGCAGCGTATCCTGTGCCCGAACAGTTGCGTGGCGAGCTCCTGCAAAGCGCCATGCTCGACGCGATTGCCGCACTTCTCACCGTGGGATCGCACGCGCAGCCAACGTTGTTGCTGCTGGAAGACTGGCACTGGGCGGATGAAGCGTCACGAGCGGCACTTCGCAACCTGTCCGAAATTCTGGCCAACTCTCCTCTCATGCTCGTCGCGACCTCGCGGCCCGATGCAACAATCGAGTGGGGGAGTTCGGATCACCTGCGTGTGCTGCATCTCACGCCACTCGACGGCGCCGCCACCTGGGCGATTGCGTGCGGGGTACTCGGCGCGTCGCATATCTCCCCGGAACTCGCGCAACAGCTGCATGAGCGGACGGGCGGCAACCCGTTCTTCCTTGAGGAAGTGTGCGAAGCGTTGCGTGAAGTCGGTGCGGTGGCGGTACTCGACGGTGTGGCCACCACCTCGGGTGACACAGGAACAGTACTGGTACCGGAGACTGTACAAGCCGTGCTGCGCACGCGCATTGATCGGCTTGACGTGCACGCGCTTGATGTGGTACGCATTGCTTCAGTGATCGGTCGAGATTTTGCACGCGGCGTGCTTGACGCGGTGTATGAATCGCGCGATGCACTGCCGCAGGCCCTCGAACGACTGAAAGCCTCTGGTCTGGTGCAACAAGTCGGTGTCGTGCCGGAGCCCCTCTTTCGCTTCAAGCATGCACTGACGCAGGAAGTCGCGTACGACAGTTTGCTTGAGCATCAGCGTGCGTCCATGCATCTGGCGGTTGGTCGGGCAATCGAAGCGCGCTATGCCGGCCGGTTGGAATCACACGTCGATAAACTCGCGCATCATTTTGGACGTGCCGAGTCGTGGGCCGAAGCCGTGAACTACGGTTTGCAGTCTGCTGATCGCACCATGGACCTTAATCAGAACGCGGATGCACTGCATACGCTCGAACGTGTTGAGCGCTGGCTCGCGCGCATGCCAGACGACAGTTCGCGGCGCGACCTCGAAGCGGACGTGCTGTTTCGACAGGAGCGCCTCTCCGAGACACTCGGCATGCGGAACCGTCAGTTGGGACTGGTGGAGCGATTGATTGCGCTGCTGGCGCCGTTTGGTCCGTCGGAGCGACTGGCGCAGGCGTACTTGCGACAGGGAGATGCATTCACGTTGCTGCGCCGATTTCAATCGGCGGAGCGGGCCCTGGAGACATCGCTACACATTGCCAACGAACGCGCTGATTCGGCCGGTGAGCGCAACGCATTACGCAGCATTGCCCTGCTCCGATCACATGAAGGACGACATGCCGATGCGCTGGCCATCATCGAGCGCGTGCTGGAGCTCGGCCGGGAAGCGTCGGATACGCGTGCGGAAGCCGGCGACCTGGCAACCATGGCCAATATCCTGCGCGCGATGGGCGATTCGGCGCGAGCACTCACCGTGCTGGAAGCCGCTCTGGAACGTACGGCCGCGACTGACAATCCCGTACGCTACGGTGCACTGCTCAACGTGATCGGCACCGTGCATCGCGACCTCGGCGACTACGATCGTGCGCTCGAATACTTTCATCGGCTTATGAACGACGGCCTCGAACATCGCCATCCAGTGATCTCGTCATTCACACTGCCCGCTATCGCGCACATTCAGTTGCAGCAGGGGTTGGTAGAGGAATCGCTCGCCACGTATCAGCAGGCGCTCGACATCAACCTGAAGGCACGCTTCGCAGAAGGCTCGGCGCACGCCAGTCGATCACTCGGTGAGGTATTGGTGGGGCTCAGCCGGTTGTCTGAGGCCCTGCCGCATCTGCGTCGCGCGGCGGAGCTCTTTGCGCAGCTTGAGGATCACGTCAATACCGCCATGATGTGGCGTCGACTGGCCCTGGCTTACGAACGACTCCACGAGCCGGAGCAGGCGCGCGACAGTTGGGAACGTGCGCGTGCGGTGCATCTCTCGTCGGGCAACGCGGCCGGAGAGGCCGAAGCGCTGGACGGGCTCGCGCGTGCCGAGCGACAGCTCGATGTCGCGCCCGAACAGATTATCGCGCGATACGAAGACGCACTCGCGCTCGCCGTGCGTGTGGGTGATCGCAAGCGTGAGCTGACGGTGCGCAACGCCCTCGGTATCGTGCACTGGCAGCGCGGCGAGTATCGGGAAGCCGTGAACCATTATGAGGTTGCGCTGCGACTTTGCCGCGAAAATGCAGACCGCGTGCACGAAGCGCTGATTCTGAACAGTCTTGGCGCATCACTGCATCAGCTCAAACGATGGGATGAAGCGCGCACGGCACTCGTGGAGGCGGTGCGAGTCACCGAGCAAACCGGTGAGCTGCAATTGCGCGCGCACGCGTACGCTACGCTTGGTGACGTGGCCATCGCCAGCGGACGACTTGAAGAGGCGCGCGAACGCTTCACGCAGTCGTTGCTGCTCCGCGTTGATCTCGCGGATCGACGTGGTGAAGGCTGGATGCAGCATCGACTCGCTCACGCGAACACATTGCTGAATGATGTCGCTGGGGCTGCGAAAGCCGCTGCAGCCGCGCGAGAGATCGCGCAGGAACTGAATGAACCGGGCTTGTTGCACGCAGTATCCCTTTCCTGATCCTCTTGGAACACTCTTCACCCTGGAGTCCTCGTGCCGCGTTACATCATTGAACGCAATGTTGGTCAACTCACACCGGAACAGCTCGCCGCTGCGGGCCGCAGTTCGAACGCCGTGCTCGCAGATATGCCTGAGGTGGTCTGGGTTAAGAGCTACGTGTCCGACGCCGAAGGCAAGATCTATTGTGAGTACATTGCGCCCAACCCGGAAGCCGTACTGGAGCACGCGCGTCGGAGTGGTATTCCCGCTCATCGAATTTCCGAAGTCTCGCTGGAAATCAGTCCCGCCATGTTTGTGTAGCGGCCTTCTGCCGCTACTCTGGGAACGGCACGTCCTCTAGTCCCGGTCCGGCGGCCACGCGCGTCACGACGTCCGCGCTACGCGCGGCGGAGTTACTGGGCCAGCCAACGTTCGCCAGCGCGCACTGCGCGAACTCGAACGTTGGCAGCGGCGCATCCTGTCGGATCGTGGTGAGTTGCAGCATGAGCGCAATGTGTGCGGCCTGTCCCGCCAGTTTGGACGTTTCATCGCGCGCACTGACAAACTCGCAGGCCTCGATTGCCTTGTCGATTGTTTTCCAACGACGCAGCAACTTGGCGGCAGTCCCCTTGCCGATACTCTTTACGCCCGGAATGTCGTCGCCTTCTTCACCACACAGCGCTTTGAACGCGGAAAGATTGGCGGGAGGCACACCAAACCGCTCCATCACATCGGCGTCACTCCAGACTTTGATGCGCGTACCATTAGCGCCCTTGCCCGCGCCCACATACGTCGCCACATCAACATCGTCGGCAATGAATTGCAGCAAATCCGAGTCGTTCGATAACAGCGTTACACGGGCTTCGGCACGAAACCTCGCCATGAGCGAGGCCACCACATCATCGCCTTCAAACTCGGGTACGCTGACGCTCGTGATTCCCGTTCTTTCCACGCCTTCACGAATCGGCGTCACGCGTAATCGCATGCCGCCGGTGCGCCTGTGCTTGTAGGAAGGGAATAGCGCGTGCCGGAAGGTTGGGCCGTCGTGATCCCATGCAGCCACCAGGTGCGTGGCGCCAACGTCCAGCGCCGCGCCGCGCGCCATCTGAGACCAGAGACGCACGCCGTTGTTGACATCACCTGCAGCGACATGCGCCGCGCGCGCCGCGAGTGACTGGGCATCGACAATGAGGAGATGAGGATCGATCATGCTGGAAAGCTATCCCCACACCTCGCCGCGCGCCCACTGCGTATTGGTGATTCGCAGTGACCGCCTGCCGTCGATCCACCGGCGAATCAGATCGACGTTTTCCGATTGCCTACCATGCGCAACAACCCGTTGATCGCCACGTGAACAATGGCGTACACCACCATGGCAATCACAATCGGGAATACGAGCGTGTTACCAGCTTCGGTGGTGGGACTCTCTACAATCCCACGGAAGGGCGCATAAAACGGATTCGTGATCGTCGAGATGAACTGCACGAACCCGTTGTTTGAGTTCGCGGCAATTAGCGCCAGAATCAGCCGCACGCCGAGCAGCGTGTACAGCACGTAGAACGCGTAGTCCAGGAACTGTGAACCGCGAGCGGCGGTTCGGGCGTGCTCAATTTTCCGGTCGGCGTGCACGGTTTCGTTGATCGCAGACTGTCGCATGCCGGCTGCTACTTCCGATACACGCGCGCGATCTCCGGGAGATGCCACCGCGGCCTGCCCTCCGATCTCGGCGCGCACTTCGCGGCCCACATCCGCCTTCATTGCCTCAAGCCGAGCGGCTTCACGTGCGTCTGCGGTCGCGACATCGTCTTCGAGCATCGAACTCCTGGGGTTGCACTTCGTGAAGCTTCATCATCGCCTTCGAAGGTCCGGGGCCGCTATTGCTCAATGGGACTAGCTGGCAACCCTGGCGTGACATCAAGCGTTGCGAAAGGACAGGGATTCGTTCCGCCTCTTGTCCACGTACCCTCGGCACTCTATGTCCTCTACCAGCGCCAGCGATGCGTTCGCGCAGACGCTCAGCCGAAGCATCGATCGAACGATCGGCAACACGCCACTCGTCCGCCTGCAGCGTATTCCCGACCCCGCTATTCAGGCCAACGGCACGGTCATTCTCGGAAAACTCGAGGGCAACAACCCCGGCGGTTCTGTGAAAGACCGCCCGGTGCTGTCAATGATTCGCGGTGCCGAAGCGCGTGGTGAGATCAAGCCTGGGGACCGCCTGATCGAAGCCACCAGCGGCAACACCGGTATCGCTATGGCGATGATCGCGGCCATGACCGGTTACCGCATGACGCTGATCATGCCCGACAATCTCAGTGCCGAACGCCGCGCTTCGATGACGGCGTATGGCGCCGAGCTGATTCTGACCCCCGCGGCCAACGGTGGTATGGAATATGCGCGTGATCTCGCGGCACAAATGCAACAGCGCGGCGAGGGTCGCGTACTTGATCAGTTTGCCAATCCCGACAATCCGCGCGCGCACTACGACACTACCGGCCCCGAAATCTGGCGCGATACCGGTGGGCGCATCACACACTTTGTCAGCGCCATGGGCACGACGGGCACCATCATGGGCGTCGGTCGCTTTCTGCGCGAACAGAATCCATCGATCACAGTTGTTGGTGCGCAACCGTCCGAAGGTTCACAAATTGCCGGCATTCGCAAATGGTCGCCGCCGTATCAACCGCGTATCTACAACGCGAACGGTGTGGATCGCATAGAGCAGGTGTCGCAGACAGACGCCGAGCAGATGGCGCGTAGAATGGCGGCCGAAGAGGGAATCTTTTGCGGCCCATCAGCTGCTGGTGCCTTGGTCATCGCGTTGCGCGTCGCTGCAGAAGTGAGCAACGCGACGATCGTCTTTATCATCTGCGACCGTGGAGATCGCTACCTGAGCACGGGATTGTTTCCGGCGTAGCGCTACACGATTCGCCGCCACGCCTCAACGGCAATCCAGCCGTTCACGATCATGAGCAGCAGCGCGGGCAGCGTGAGCAACACACCGTCGCGCAACCGCACGCGCACACCTACGCCAAGCAGCATCAACACGGCGAGCCCGGACGCCGAGAGGCAGAGCACCGGAAGGTACAACAGGCCAAGCAACAACCCCGCTCCGCCGAGTAACTCGAGCACGCCGGTGAGCACGCGAAACTTCGCCAGACCAAAGCGATCAAACTCCTGCATCATCGCGTTGCTGAACACACAGCTTGCCCCGTACACCAGAAATGACACGCCTGACAGCACGGTCAGGATCAAGAACAAAGACATCTACAGCACGCTGCCGCGCGACGCATAAGCAACAAACAATGAGAGCAGCAGCAGTAGCAGTGAAGCTGCGTATTTCGAGGCCGGGTGCCGGGCCTTGTAGTGAAAGAACTGGGCGCAGATCATGAAGAAGGCCATGACGACCGACGCCGGAAAGACCAAGCCAGGATACCACAGCCCCGCCAGGAGCAGCGCCGCAGCCGAGATTTTGGTGGCGCCAACGAAGTTGCGCATAACATCACTGAGCGCGTATTCGCGAAACTCCTGCTCGACATTGGGGAGCCGGACGATCCACACAAACAGGACGGACAACGCGACGATCACCTGCGCGGCTGCAACGGCGGTTTCCATGAGCAGGCTTCCGGATAGATGATGAAGTGTCTGCGGTGAGTGTCACCGCATCAACCGTTCACGCGAGGCGCCGAAGTACGAGCGTATGCAGGTAAGTGCACGCGGAGGCCTTTTGGTGCCGTCCGCGCATCACATGGCACCGCGCCTGTTGATCGTTAGATGGCGCGAAACTGCGTGGAGTAGGAGCTCTCGGGCGACGACTCCCGACTGGCGAGATCGCCCCCCTCGGCACCTTCACTGAGCGCCCATTCGCGAAACCCCAGCGGCGCGCGCTGCACGTTTTCCACCCTCGCGTAGTTGACACTCGCGATGTCGCGCCAGCCGATCAGATCGTGCAGATCGGCGCCGAGCAGCGACGCGGCCGACATGCGCGCGCCCTTCACATTGGCGCCTTGGAGGATCGCGCCATCGAGTTGGGCGGCCGCAAGATTCGCGCCTTCGAGGTTGGCTCCCTTCAAGTTGGCAGCTGACAGGTTGGCGCCTTGCAGATTGGCCTCCTTGAAGCTGGCAGAGGCGAGATCTGCCCCGCGCAGGTCGATCCCGACGAGCCACGCCCCATCCACATTCACGCCCGCCAGCGACTGATCATTCCTGACGAGATTGGCTAGTGCATCGATACGTCCGCCGCTCCCGCCTTTCCCCTGTGCACTGTTGACCACCTGCCATGCCTGATAGTTGGTATCGGTGCGCTCGGCAATTTCGCGTACCTTGTCAGCAGCCAGACGCTCGCGGCGATTCGCCCAGAACTGATACGCGCCAAACATGAATACGATGATCTGCCAGAACTTCACCAGACTGATCAAAAACTCGATCAGCGTAGAGGTATTCAGCATGGACTGCGTGGCCGTTTGCATGCCGAAAATTAGCGTTGAACGCGAAGCGTGACGGCCAGCGTCGTTCTGATGCAGATCTGTTACAGTCGCCGGCGCTGAGTCCGCGCAAGCGTTGACCCCGCGCTATCAGCGGAGGCGCGCGTGCTTGCGTCTCGGCAAACACTCAAGGATGCAGGCATGCTACCGGTGGAGTTCGTCGAAGTGCGCGCAGGTACTTGCGAGGTATACTATTGCTCAATAGTATGCTTTCATAGTATCTACCCTCCGCCACTTCGACCCGTCCGATGAAGCCCCACCACTTCTTCATCCTGCTCTCCGTCTCTGCCGCACCGAGATACGGTTCGGCGATTCAAGACGACGTGCGTGCCCTCAGCGACGGGAGCGTGCGCCTTTGGCCGGCTACACTGTACGGCTCGCTCGAAGAACTCGTCGAGCAACAATGGCTTGAAGAAGTGGCCGAAGACGATCGCCCGGAAGGCATCTCAGGACGAGAGCGATTCTACCGACTGTCCCCCTCAGGACGCGCCGCACTGGAACGCGAAGCCGAGCGACTGCAGTCACTCGCTCGGGTGGCGCGTACGCGACTGGCGTTGGGGGGCGCATGATCGCGCCGCAATTGTATCGAGCAGTGCTGCGATTGTTGCCTGCCGATTTGCAGAGCAAACAGTCACCCGCAATCGAGCGGTCATTTCAACGCGAGCTTGATCAGGCACGTGAGCACGGGTCACTACGCGTTGTGCTTGCAACTCTGCGCGGCTTGTGGGATGTACTCGTGCGTGCGGCGTACGAACGCGTGCGACCCAGCGACAAGTTTGATCCGAATACGCCACTGCCAACATCGCATGAGCTGCTGCGCGGTCTCGCGGCATCTTTCGCGGTTTCATTCGTGCTCTTCACATTGGCGCTCGTTGGTTTGTATGCGCGGCACATCATACCGATGCTTTCTGCTCGGGGCGCGTCGGGCACGATCCCGGAAGTGCTGCTTCTGGCGATCCCATTTAACGCTGCGCTGACCATTCCGATCGCAGTGTTGCTTGCCGTGCTTGTGCAGTTCACGCGACTGGGTGCAAACGGCACACTCGCCGCAGCGCGAGCAACTCGCCATGGAGTGCGTCGCCTTGTCCAACCGGTGCTGCTGGCCGCCACGGGCATAACGGCACTCGCGTTCGTTGTTACCGCCGAGCTTGTGCCGCGAACAAATCACCGGTTGAGCGAAGTTTTCGCCGGCACACCAGTTGGCAGGGGCGAACGCGAAATGACATTCGGTCAGCTGCGTGAAGCCGCGCGAAACGCGCGGATTGTTGATACAGTCAGCACACGCGCGTCGATGTTCGAGGTGGAAGTACACAAAAAGGCCGCGCTGCCCGCCGCCTGTCTCGTGTTTGCGATGACTGGCATGGCAATCGCGTTTGCCCTGCCACGCGGCGGATCAGTACTCGTGGTGCTCGCGAGCGTCGCGGTGATCGGCATGTACTACATGTTGCTCATGACCGGCGAAACCCTCGCCGATCGACACGTTGTGTCACCGTTTGTCGCCATGTGGACCGCGAATGCCATGCTGTTGTGCGTAGCACTGCTCGCAACATGGCGTCGCAGGTCGCTGGCGTGACACTCGTGCCACCCATGTAACACCGCGTGGCCCAAATCGCTGAGACTCGTCTGAGAGGTAGCCCTCTACCGAGCTCTCTGTGATCCGACTGCCCATGCTTCGCGGTGTTCTGCCGTTCGCGATTGTCCTGCTCGCTGCCTGTTCCGGCGGCGATACGCAAACCGTTGTGGGTCCGCCACCAACGGTACCGCCGCCAGCGGCGCAGCCGCAGCCGCCCGGCCTTCTGATCCTCACGGTTGAAGGGTTGCCCGGTGTACCGGCGAGTATCACGCTCAGCGGACCCGGCATCAATCGAGCGGCCACGGGCACCACCAGTTGGAGTGACTTGCCAGGCGGCAGCTACACCATCACGGTGATTCCCGTACGCGCCGCCACCGGCACCTATGCGTCGAACCCGTCAACGATCAGCGCGACGGTGGTCAGCGGCGCGCCGCCAACAACGGCCGTGGTGCGATATGAGCCCGTGCCATCGGCGCTGGCGTTCACCATCACTGGCGTACCATCGGGTGTCGCCGCGCCGGTCACCGTATTCACCCCCACAGACTCTGCGATCCGCACGGAAAGCTCGCGCGTGTTCACGCACGCGAACGGCGGCGTCTGGCGATTTGTCGCCGATACGCTGCGCACGGGTGGCTTTCGATACGCGCCGGTGCCAGCCTCCGCTGAAGCGAGTGTGCTCTTTGGCGACACGGCGCGACTGAACGTGAACTACACACTCGCGAGCGGAGCGATTGCCGTGGCGGTCTCTGGGCTGCCACTGGGACTCGATGCGCAGGTTCGCGTGCGCGGGCCGAACGCATTTGCTCGCGCCATCGCCGCGAGTGCAACAGTCACCGATCTCGCGCCGGGAACGTACCGCGTAACGGCCCTTCCTGTGTCGGGCCAAGGCGTCACCTATCATCCGCTGCCCGACAGCACCGAGGTGACCGTATCGGCATCACTGGTGGCCTCGCCGGCGAACGTTGCATACGCGGCACAGGTGGGCCGACTCACTGTGACCACCAGCGGGTTGCCGCCAAACGCCGTACCAACGCTTACACTCACCGGTGCGAACAGCGTACGTACGCTCAACGGTGCCACCACGCTCGACTCGCTGCCGGTGGGATCGTATCAGCTCACCGCCGCATCGTTCATTGCCGACAACGTGAAATACACACCGGCGTTGGTGACACAGAATGTTGTGATCAGCACCGGTGCAACAACAGCTGTGAACGTTGCGTTTTCGGTGGTGCCGACCGTTGTCGCCATCCCCGTTACCGGACTGCCGGATGGCGTGAACGCAAGCATCACGCTCACTCCGCCAGCTGGTGCAGCGCAGTCCGTCACGCGCACCACACACATTGCGCCTGCTGCCGTGGGCATCTGGCGCGTACTCGCGACATCGGTCACGAGCGCTGGTGCTACGTACGTACCCACGCCCCCAACAGCACAAGGCACCGCGACCGCCGGTGATACCCTGCGATTGCCCGTGCACTACACCATCAGCACCGGTTCGCTCGCGATCAATGTGAGTGGTGTTCCGAATGGTATCGCCGCCGGCATCACCGTAACCGGACCGAACAATTTCTCGCAAGGCGTTTCGTCGTCGACCACGCTCACACAACTCACACCCGGCACCTATATCATTTCGGCGAGTTCACTGTCGCATCTTGGCGCCACGTACACACCGACTCCACTCACGCAGCAGCGTCTGGTCAGCGCATCGGCGCAGCCGGTGACCGTGTCCGTTTCGTACGGTCAGGCCTCCGGGTCCATCGCCATTGCTGCGTCGGGACTGCCGCCGGGAATCACGCCCACGTTTACGCTCACCAACGCCTCGGGCACGCAACAAGTCTTTGGCGCACAAACGGTGTCAGGCCTGAGCCCGGGCAGCTACACCGTGTCTGCATCAATGCACAACAGCGGCGGAAGCACGTACACGCCTTCACCATCGGCCGCGAACGTGAACGTGGTCGCGAACACCAGCGTACCTGTCTCGTTTACGTACGCTGCCTCGGGCGGCCTGAACTACTTCATCAGTCATGTGCACGTAACGCAGGCAACGCAGCGACTCGACGGTTCGGTGGAACTTGTGGCCGGTCGCGATGCACTGCTGCGTGTGTTCGTACGATCCACCGTGGCCAACACGGCACAACCGGCCGTGCGCGTGCGTGTGTACGACGGCGCGACGCTTCTGCAGAACGCGACCATTCCGGCGCCGGAGTCGAGCGTACGACTATCAGACGCGCAGAGCGTGCTACAATCGAGCTGGAATCTCGCGATTCCGGCGGCGAACATGCGACCGGGATTGCGCGTGCTGGCCGAGCTTGATCCCACGGGCGCATTCCCTGACGGCAACGCCGCCGACAACGTGTGGCCGGCCGGTGGAACGCCGCAGGCGATCGCCACGCGCAATGTGCCTCCGTTTACCGTGCGCTTTGTGCCGGTCGTAACGGGCGCACTCAGTGGCAACGTGACCATCGCCAATCACCAGCAGTTTCTCGTCACGTTGCGCCAACTGTTCCCCGTCAACGCTGTCGTTACCGACGTGCGTGCACCCTTTACATCAAGCGTGACGGAACTGGATGCGAATAACGCCAGCGGCTGGTCGACTCTGCTCAGCGAGATGAACGCGCTGCGCACGGTTGAGGGAGCACCTGACCAGCATTACTACGGCGTCGTGGCCACCAATTACAACAGCGGCATCGCCGGCTACGGCTATGTACCGGGACTCACTGCGATCGGGTGGGACAAAATGCCGAGCGGTGACAACGTGGCCGCGCACGAATGGGGACACAATTTTTCGCGTGGTCATGCGCCGTGTGATGTGGGAGGCGCGCCAGGCTATCCGTACCCGGGCGGTGTGATTGGCCAGATCGGCTGGAATGCGAGCACCAACACGCTGGTGCAGTCAAACGCCACCGACATCATGAGCTACTGCGACAACAACTGGATCAGCGATTACAACTGGAGCGCGGTGCTGCAATACCGCGGCACGCAGCCGCGTGTCTCCGCATCGCGCGCAGCCTCTGCTCCGTCCGCGTCTACCGAAGGCTTGTTGGTCTGGGGCCGCATCGTGAACGGTCGCATCACGCTTGAACCCGCTTTTCGTGTGCGTGCGCCCGTGGCGACCACATTTACCGGCACGCACCGCGCCGAACTGCTCGACAACACCGGTGCGGCGCTGCAAGCGGTGTTCTTCAGTGCCGAGCGCGTTGACCACATCACGGATCGCGACGAGCGGCACTTTGCCGTGGTGGTGCCGTGGACCGCGTCGCTCGAATCGCGACTGGCGACCGTGCGCGTGCGCGAGGCACAGTCATCACGCGCGAGTGTGCTGCAGTCGGCCGTTGCACGCGCTACGGTGCGCCCGGATCCGGAGTCGCGTGTCACATCGGTCAGCTCGAACAGTGCACGCATCAGCTGGAACAGTGCGGCCTACCCGATGGCGATGGTCCGCGATGCAACAAGCGGTCAGATCATGGGCTTTGTGCGTCGCTCCGGCGATTCGGTTGTCACCAACGGACGGCGCCTGGAGTTGGTCTTCTCAGACGGCGTGCGTTCGGTGGTGAGACAGTAGCCGCCCTGCGGCAGCGCGGTCATCCGAGGTTGCGTCGACAGGAGGACAGCCCGCCCCGTTTATGCATTTGATGACCGACAGGCGCACGGATACAAAACACCAGACACTCGCTTGCGCTTCGCGGCAGCAAGTGTCTGGTGAATAACAACGAACTTTTGCGAAGTGCTCTCGCGTTAGCGCGTCTGCTGGCGACGGCGAGCCGCGACGGCCAATCCGGCCAACCCAAGTCCCATCAGCGCAATCTGTGTGGGCTCCGGCACTTCGGACGTTGGCACTGAAGTGAAATCACCCTCGATCGTGCCATAACGAAACGAAAAACGCTGCGCCTCGGCGCTGCCCTGTGGATTCGCGACGGCTCCGAACTTGAGATCGCCTTCGATCTCGAAATCCTGCGAGGCATCGACGCCGCCGAACGGGAGGAAGACGTTGTTTGCACCCGACTCCTGCAGGCCGAGCAACGACAAACCATTGTACGTGACGTTGTCGATCGCAACGCCCCCGTTACCAGCTGCGCCGCGAACGTTGAACTGAATCGCGTTGAACGTGTTCGACACCGGATTGATCGCGTAGGTCGCACCGAAGTTGAACAGGTCCCAGGAGAACAGCATCGTGCCAAGCGTCGCGTTGTAGCTGATTCTGAACGGCGCGAACGTATTCGTGTGAAACCCTGAACCATCGGTATTCGCCGCGCCGACTTGTCCTGGGCCTGAGGGTGACTGACCGTACAGGAGCTCACGATCAGTACCCTCTCGGCGCAAATCGAACCCACCAACCGAGGTAAACTGTGCCTCCGCCGAGGAGGCGAGCACTACGAGAGCGGCCGAAGCCGCAAATAGCCGAGCAACTGAAATCACTGTGTACTCCGTCGTACGCGTGAACTGGGACAAGCGGGAACGCCTACGCTGATTGCAAGAGACATTCCCAATTCTCGAAAACAAACCGGTCCCTTGTGTCACAAATGAGCAACAGAGTTAAACGATTATCTTGAATACAGTTACGCGATTCTTGACGAACGGAGGCCGATACTAGAGCTGCATCTGCTGCGATACTGACTGTGCTCGAGCGAACAAATCGGTCGTATTGACCGCAACCTCGTGGGCTATGCACGCCCAGCTGTTGCGCGGGCGAAACAGTCAGCGTCCTCGATTATTCTCCCCTTCCTCAGGCACAAAGGCCGGCGGTGTGGGCCCACTCCCGCCCACCTCGACCTTGCTGCGTGTGATAACCGGCAATCCCGCCGCTTTCAGTGCAGCGTTCACCTTGGGCAGATCGGCCGTGATGATGCGCTCAAGGCGCGCAACCTGCACATCGAGCTTCGGGCCAAGCACGTTGTACACATCGTAGGCCTGCTTCGGCGGACGGCGTTCTCCGCTGATCACAAAGCTCATCAAACCGCCCATCTGATCGTTGAGTCGAATGGGATAGTTCAGCGGATCCTGGCCGGACTGGTTCTTCGTCTGATACAGCGAGTCTTCCACCGCACTCAGTGAATCGACAAACCGTTTCACCATCGGAGCAAACGTCGCGTTCGCCGTCATCTTTGCGGTGCGATCCTCAAGTTCCTTCTTGAGATTGCGGATTTCGATCACGCCCTGATTCGCCTGCGTCACGCGATCGCGAATCTGCAATCCGAAACGGACTTGTTCCGTAAGATCGGCCACGGTCGCGTCACTACGCGGATCGGGCAATACCTCAAACGCATACGACACCGGTGCACTGTTGCCGGCCGTCATCTTCACGGTGTACGTGCCGGGCGCCATCGCAGGCGCACCGCCACGACCGGCCCAGTTGATCATGCCGCGGAACACGACGGCGTTGTCATGCCGCATGCTCCACGTAAATCGATTCACACCGCGACGCGACGTCGGCTTGGCGCCCTGCGCCGCACCGCCGAAACCACCACCACCACCACCAGCGGCCGGTGTTGGCGTGCTGTCGGTGCTCGCCACCGTCTTGAGCAACTTGCCAGCCTTGTCGAAGAACTCGAACGTCACCGGCATTGAATCAGCCGGGAGACGATACACAAAGGTGGGCGACGCCTGACCATTCAGGCGATACACCGGCACCGGCTTGAACAGATACGGCGCGCTCGCGGCCTTTTCCTGTTCCGGCGCCCAACGCAGCGGTGTGAGATTCTCCATTACCCAGAACGCACGACCATGCGTGGAAATCGCGAGATCGTCGTCGCGCAACATCATGTCACTCACCGGCACTGGCGGCAGATTTTTCTGCAGACTCTGCCAGTTGTTGCCCGCATCGTACGACACCCACACGCCGCGTTCTGTCGCCGCGTACACCATGCCGGGACGATGCAAGTCTTCACGAATCGCGCGGGTGAAATGATCGGCCGTGATACCGTTCGTGATCTTCGTCCACGTCACACCGTAGTCGGTGGTGCGATACAGATACGGCGTGAAGTCGTCCATCTGATAGCGATTGCCCGCCGCCCACGCCGTGCCTGGCGCGTGCTGACCGGCTTCGATGATCGACCAGCGCATCCACTCGGGCAGTCCCTTCGGCGTCACGTTCTTCCACGTGACACCGTTGTCGCGCGACACGTGAATCAAGCCATCATCTGAGCCCGTCCAGATCAAGCCTTTCACCAACTTCGACTCGGCCAGCGTGAACACCGTGCCGTAGTACTCAACGCTCGTCTGATCTTTGGTGATCGGACCGCCCGACGGACCAAGCGTGCTCGGATCGTTGCGCGTCAGGTCGCGTGAGATCGGTGTCCATGTAATGCCGCCGTTGGTGCTGCGAAACACGACGTTCGATCCAACATAGATCGTGTTCGCATCATGTGGCGAGTGCACAATCGGGTACGTCCACTGAAAGCGATACTTCGAGTCTTTTGCATCGTGGCCCATCGGATTGAGCGGCCACGGATCGATGGACGTGGACTTGCCCGTGCGACGATTGAGCATGTCCATGCTGCCGCCGTAGTTCGCACCGTACATGATGTCGGGATCTTTCGGATTCGACGAGATGTACCCCGACTCACCGCCGGCCACGCCGTAAAACTCGGAGAACGGCGACGCCGCGGCGGCCGGCGCTCCACCGCCGCCACCGAAACCACCACGACCACCCTGTGCGGCACGCACCGGTCCACACGATGACCCGGCGTCCTGTTTGGCGCCGCAGACGTGATACGGGAAGTGATTGGTCAGGTGCACGTGATAGTACTGACCCGTGGCCACCGCCACGCGCGTTGACGTGGTGCCACCGTCTTTGGTGATGATCAAGCCGTTGTCGTGCGCAACCGCGACGCGCTTCGGATCCGTGGGATCAATCCAGATATCGTGATTGTCACCGCCGCCGAATCCGCGCACGAACGTTTTGCCACCGTCCTTTGAAATCAGCGGACTCACCTGCGGACCGTACACGACATTTGTGTCTTTCGGATCGGCGTACAACTTGGAGTAGTACCACGAACGCTGACGCAGATTGCGATCGCCCGTCATGAACGTCCACGTGGCGCCCGAATCATCGCTGCGATATACGCCGCCGTTTGCTTCGTGTTCAACAATCGCCCACAGCCGACTCGGCTTGGCTGGTGACACCGTGATGCCAATCGCACCCAGCATGCCGGTTTGTGGCAGTCCGGGATTGCGTGTGATCTCCGTCCACGTATCACCACCATCCGTTGTCTTGAAAATGCCGCTGTGCGGTCCACCGCTCACCAGCAGCCACGGTTTGCGACCGGCTTGCCAGAACGTGACGTAAATGATTTTCGGATTGCTCGGATCCAGGATCATATCCGCAACACCGGTCGAGTCATTGCGAAACAGAATGTTCTGCCACGTTTTGCCGCCGTCGGTGGTGCGAAACACTCCGCGTTCCTTGTTCGGACCAAACACATGTCCAAGCGCACCCACATACACGATGTCGGGATTCGTTGGGTGAATGCGTACGCGCGAGATGTACTGCGTCTCTTTCAGTCCCATGTACTGCCACGTCTTTCCCGCATCGGTGCTCTTCCACACGCCTTCGCCGTGCGACACGTTGCCTCGGATTGGCGTTTCGCCGCCACCGACCCACACCACGTCCGGATTCGACTGCTGGACATCGATGGATCCGATGGTGCCGCCGAAGTACGCATCGGTCACCGGAAACGCCGTCTTGCCGCCGTCAGTGGTCTTGAACACGCCACCGCCGGTCGTGCCCATGTAGTACTCATCCGGGCGCGCGGTCGAGCCGGCCACGGCTACCATACGACCGGATTGATTCGGGCCAATGTTGCGCCACGTGACACCAAAGCTGGTGTCGGCCCCAGCGGCCCGCGCACCACCGCGCGGTTGTGCGGAAAGCGTGGAGACAGCGGCGAGCGCCAGACACGTGCTGGCGGCGAGCAAAGCGTTGCGATTCACAAGAGGTGGGGGCTGGCGGGAGAGACGATGATCTGACGGAAGGCTAACGCACTGGCTGGGCGTTGCGCTGCGAGCGCACGCGCTGCACCTGTACGTTAGACTATCCCCTCCCCCGCAGCCTTCGCCACCGCAGCCGTGCGCGAGCGTACGCCGAGCCGCGCATACACCGCACGCAGGTGCGTTTTCACCGTGGCCACGCTAAGCCCTGACTCCACCGCGATCTCGCGGTCGCTGAGTCCGCGTGCCACAAGTTGCAGCACATCGCGCTGACGATCCGTGAGCGGAACAAGCGCGTCTTCACGATGCATCAGACCGGCCGCGTCCAGGACACGACGCGCGTGGGTTGCGCCACGTGGATGTTCGGCCGCGCGCCGCAAGAGCCGCACGCGTGCTGGCGAACCCTCGATATAGACGCGAACAAAACCGCCCGCCTCGCCGTACTCCAGCGCCTGCAGCCACAGTTCGAGCGCCTCATCCACAGCGCCCAACGCGTCTCGTGCAACGGCACGTGCACACAGTGCGCTGATAACGTATCCCACTCGCAGCTCACGCGCGCCGCGCTCGATCACCTCGCTGAGCTGCGCCAGAGTGGTCCACTGTCTTGTGGATTCAAGCATGGTGGCCAGGTGCGCGACCTCGTGCAGGCGCGCGGTAACGTCGGCTTTGGCAAGGCGCACGAGCGAGTCAATCTGGTAGTCGTGACGGCGCTGCCATGCATCGAGTGCGCGTAGATCACGCGTGACGGCGAATCCGTGGCGCGTGCGAACCGCCGCCAACCACTCGCGATTGCGCAGCGTCATTGGTTCGGAAACAATCGCGGCCAGATCGTTGCTCCACTGCTGCGCCGCTTCGATATCACCAATGGCAAGTTCAAGCTCCGCCATCATGCGCGCCACGCCGCTGCGCACACCAGCATCGGTAACCGCGGACACTCGCCACGCGGTCAGTAGACTGCTTCGCGCTTCCTCCAGGCGATTCCACTCCATGAGTACATAGCCACGAAACTGATGGCCCATGGATGCGACCCGATCATCATGCAGCGTACACGCCTGAGCGAGCGCCAGCGACGCGTCACACATTTCGATTGCTTGATGAAGCCGACCTGCCATCATCAGGATGTTGCCCGCTAACGCCCTTGCCGGGATCGCCCACTGCGGCACCGTCGTCTGATCGCCAACGCGGACGCAGGCCGCCAGTGCGCGTTCGAACATGTCCGGTTCGCCGGAAAATCGAAACGCCGCCTGCAACATGCTCGCGACACGCATGTGAATCGACACGTCAACAAAGTCGCGCGCGTCTGCCCAATCTGCGGCTTGGCGCGTGTGTAAAAGCAGATCGCGCATGCGGCCTTCTGTCAGTGCCGCATTGGCCCGCTGCAGCTGCGATACTACATCGTCCGTGTCAGTCTTCATCCTTTTGAACGATAGTGCGCACGAGGTGCAACGCGGTATGGTGGCGGGTCCGTTTTCTTCCCCCTCCTCTTCCGTGAGCCATGACAACCTCGCGATCGATCGCTGTACTCGCAATCGTTGGCGCTGTCTCGTTCGTCCATCCGCCGCTGGGGGCGCAGGCAACGCCGGTTGCCCCCACTCGCGTGTCCGCAGATCGTGTGATCAGCCGTGCGCTTGCGCTCATGGGTGGTGAGCAGACGCTGCGAAACGTTGAGCGCGTGGCGTACCGGATGATGACGCAGTGGCAGCGCGCGAACTTCCGTAACGTACCGTACGTGGATCAACCGTCATTCGAGCCGCACACCGACGTCCGGGACTACACACTCCCCGCGTGGCGTAACACGCGTGAGTTCGGGACGAACCGCATTATCAACGTGATTCGCGATTCGATTGCGCTCACCACCATGGGCACCGCTGTCCAACCCCTGAGCATTGCCTACGTAGATGAGCGGGCCGAGTTGTTCGTGTACACTCCCGACCGCCTGGTGTTGGCCTTGCGAGACGCGGCCGACCTCGCGCTCGGCGCGGACACCGTAATCGGCGGAGAACGCCACACGCGCGTGACCGCAACGCTCGCCGGCCGTTTTCGTGGCACCGTGTTCTTTCACCGCGGCACTGGGCTTCCCACCATGCTGCGCTTTCGCGCCGGACACCCGAACGACTTTGGCCTCGTCGCCTGGGGTGTGATGCCCGTGGAAGTATGGTACTCCGCGTGGCGCACGTTTGGCGCAATCAGCACTCCCGCGCAGTGGGACATTCTGCGCGTTGGCGTGCCCTATAAACGCATGACTGTGCAGAGCGCGAACTTCAACGCGGAATTTGCTGCAGACTCGTTCGCTGTTACGCCGGAACAGCGCGCCATGTATCTGACATCGACTGCTACCAGACCGATGCACGAAAACGTGGTTCGACGTGCCGTGAATATGGCCACGCCCGATCTCGCGATGATCAATGCGTTCGGCATTCAGGCCGGTGCTGCGAAGATCGGCGATGGCTGGCTCATGCTTGGCGCTGGCCATACAACCTTCAGCTACGCATACGGCGCACGATTGCTCGATTCACTTGGTGCGACACCAATCACAGCGGTGCTCGCCGCGACCTCCATTACGGCCACCAACGGGGGCGTTTTTACCGCCGTCGACCGTGGAATCCCGGTGTACGTCTCACAAGCCTCAGAAGCGTCGTTACGACGCATCTTTGAAGGCGCGTCTCGACCCGTGCGCGGACTCACGCGTGTGAAATCCGGCATGACAATTGGCAGTGGCGCATATCGCATGAACCTTGAGCCGCTCGATCTTCCCAACACACCGGGCTCGCTCATGGCGTTCTCGGCGCACAACGGTTGGCTGTACCTGCCGGATGCGGTGACGCCGCTGGACATTGCGGTTGCGCGCGAACGGGCCCGTGCGATGGGTTGGACAGTGAAGGCTGTTGGTACCGCTGGCGTGCTGTTTCAGCCGGCTACGCCGTAGCGGACGGACCGCCAGCAGTCAGGGCTCGCAATATCTGGTGGAGTGGCGCGTGCGGCCGGGTCTTTTCGACTTCGCAGTGATCACGCCAACTCCACCTGCATGCGTTGCAGCAGCTTGAGCGTCGCGCGCACGCCCTCCGCCTCAGATAGCGTCGCCCCCTCGTACTCAATGCCCACCCACGACTGGAACTTCGCACGCAGCACGATCTGCAGCATGCGCTTGTAGTCTGTCTTCGTCTCGTTGCCCGCGGCATCGAAGTCGTGCGACTTCGCACTCACCGCCTTGGCGTACGGCATCATTTCTTCGACGGCCTGGTAGCGATCGTAATCGTAGAAGTTACCAAAGTCCGGCAACGTGCCGCAGCGCGGATGATCCACGCGCTTCATCACACGCACCAGCCAGTCGCCATGCGAGGAAAGGCCGCCATGGTTCTCGACAATCACGTTCAGGTTCAACGGCGCTGCGATCTCAACGAGACGTCGTAGCCCGTCTGCAGCCAGCCGCTCCTGCTCCTCAGGCGTGCCCGTACTCTGCGCGTTCACGCGGATTGTCGCGCACCCCAGTGTCTTCGCGGCGTCGAGCCACTTGCGATGATTGTCAACGGCCAGGGTCCGCTTCGCACTATCCGGATCACCCAACGCACCTTCGCCATCGACCATGATCAGGTGCTGATACACACCCTCACCTCGCGCCCGCGTGTTCATCTCGGCGAGATACGCGGCGTCGGTAGCATTGTCCTTGAAGAACACGTTGACATACTCAATCGCTTCGATGCCGTAGTCGCGGCGCGCTACGCGTGCGAGATCGAGATGGTCCATCTGTTTCGCGAAGAGCGCTTTGTGAAACGACCACTGCGCCAGGGAGATCTGGAATGGCTCGGCGCCTGCCAATGGCACCTGCTCGGCGCGAAGACTCGAGACGGGGATCATCGGCACCGCGCCAAGCGCGAAGGCAGACTGCTGGATAAAGGCGCGGCGCCGCATGAGTGCTCCGGTGCATGGTTTTCCCCCACCACATTTGTGACCGTGCCAGCAATGTAACACCTCGTTCCCAAAGCCACCTAACTTGGCTTGCACACACGATTTGCGCCCACACAAACAAGCCGTACATTCCACGCTGCTACAGTGATGTGACCTGCGACCGACACTCTTTGTAGTCTGAGTCACTTCCCGCAACAGCCCCGCCGTGTCCCGACCTGCTTCGCGATTCCCCTCTTTGCCCATGCCGCGCGGGCAAAAGAAGGAAGAGATCCTCCGCTCCGAGCTGCCGCCCACGCTGCCGCTCATGGCCCTGCGCTCCACGATCGTATTTCCGCTCGGCACCATCGCTGTACAGATGGGCGCCCCGGAAAATCTCGCGCTGCTTCGGGCGCACGAAGAGTCAGGCCTCATTGTGGCCCTCGTCGTGGCTGGCACGGACCAGGAAGATCCGATCGATCCCAACGTGTTCGTTGGCAAAGTGGCCGTGGCCGCGCGCGTGCACGAACGCATCAACCTGCCAGGCGACACGGTACAGATCACGCTGCAGGGACTGCGACGCATCACCCTCGATCGCATTGAACAGATCCAGCCGTACGCGATTGCATCGGTGCAAGGCGCCCGCGAGACGCCCGCCGATCCGGTGGAGCTCGACGAACTGGTGGCTCGCACGGTATCCGCGGCCGAGACACTCGCCGAACTCATCGAACGCATTCCGGCCGAAGTACCGCAGATTCTCAAAATGAACGTGTCCGATCCGGGTCGCTTTGCCGACCTCGCGGCCACCAACATGAATCTGCGCATTGCCGACAAAGACGAAGTGCTGCAGCGCCTCGATATCGGGCAGCGCATTCGATTTATTCTCTCACGCCTCGAGCGCGAAGTCGCCCGCGCCCGCGTGATGGAAGACGTGAAGAAGCAAACGGAAGTCAAGATCGAGCAGCATCAGCGAGAGTTTTATCTGCGACAGCAGCTTCGCGCCATTCAATCAGAACTCGGCGAAGCGGACCCGAACGAAAAGGAATCCGTCGACCTGCTGCGCCGCATTGAAGAGGCACAGCTGCCGGAAAAGGTGGCCCAGGAAGCCCGACGCGAAACGGAACGTCTGCGTCAGCTCTCACCCGCCAGCAGCGAGTACCAGGTGCTGCGCACGTATCTCGACACGCTGCTCGCCCTGCCATGGCACGCGCGCTCCGCGAACGACTCGGATATCGCACTCGAAAAAGTTGAAGAGGCACTCGAAGACCGTCATTACGGCCTCGACGAAGCCAAGGAACGCATCACCGAATACCTGGCCGTACGCAAACTGCGCGGCGGCGATCCGAACGGCCCGATTCTCTGTTTTGTCGGCCCGCCGGGCACCGGTAAGACATCACTCGGTGAAGCGATCGCCAACAGCATCGGTCGCGCGTTCTATCGCATCTCTGTTGGTGGCGTGCGCGACGAAGCGGAAATCCGTGGACATCGCCGCACCTACGTTGGCGCCATGCCTGGCATGCTGCTGCAAGCGCTGCGCCGCGTGCAGGTGCGTGATCCCGTGATCATGATTGACGAGATCGACAAAATGGGGAACGGCGGCGCGAGTGGTGATCCCACCGCTGCCATGCTCGAAGTGCTCGATCCGGCGCAGAACGATTCGTTCGTTGATCACTATCTGAACCTTCCGTTCGACCTGTCGAGCGTGCTGTTCATTTGCACGGCCAACAATTTGTACGACATTCCACCGGCGCTGCGCGACCGCATGGAAGTGATCCGCATTGCGGGATACACGATTGAAGAAAAGGTGGAAATCGCCGAGCGCTATATCATGCCGCGACTGCTTGCTGATCACGGGCTCGACCCCATCGATCTTGCAATTCCTGAACCGGTCCTCGGCCACATCACCTCGCGCTATTCACGGGAAGCAGGTCTGCGCACGTTTGAGCGATGCATCGCATCGGTCATGCGCAAACGCGCGCGCGCCAAGGCTGACGGCGATCTGAGCACGTGGATCATTGATAACGCCCGCATCGAAGATATTCTCGGCGCGCCGCGCTACAGTATGGAAGAGGCCGAGAAAGAACCGGAGATTGGCGCGGTCACCGGTCTTGCGTGGACGGCAACCGGCGGCGAGCTCATGACCATTGAAGCGCTGCGCATGCAGGGCACGGGCAAACTCACCGTGACCGGTCAGCTCGGCGGTGTGATGCGTGAATCGGTAGACGCCGCGTATTCGTTTGTTCGCTCGCGCGCCGCAACACTCAACATCTCCGACGCAGATTTTCGAGAATCAGATCTGCATTTGCACTTCCCCGCTGGCGCGATTCCAAAAGACGGACCGTCGGCTGGAATTGCGGTCACGCTCGCGCTCGCGAGTGCGCTCTCACGCCGACCAGTGCGACGTGATGTCGCGCTCACCGGCGAAGTCACACTGCGCGGCAAAGTGCTCGAGATCGGTGGCGTGAAGGAAAAGGTACTTGCGGCCTATCGTGCTGGATTGCGCGAAGTGATTCTGCCCAAGGCCAACGAGAAGGATTTGCGTGATGTGCCGGCGGAGGTGCGTGCTGGCATGGCGTTCACCTTCGCCGCCACAATGGACGAAGTGCTGCATCTCGCGCTCTTGGCCAAACCGTCGGTGACGCCTGCTGATCGTGTAGACGAATCCCTCGTGCTGCCGCTTGATGACGCGCCGTCTGCTGAGACGCCAATGCGTCGATCAGAGCGCCGTCGCGATCGCGTGCAGTAGCAGACCCACAAGGCCGCCTACCACCGTTCCGTTAATGCGGATGAACTGCAGATCACGACCGATCTGCAGTTCGATCTTGCGCGATGTTGCGTCGGCGTCCCACTGCGCAACGGTGGTGGCGATCAGTTGCGCCACTTCGCCGCGCGCGTGTTCCACCGCGTACGTCACCAGCTCCACGATCCACAGATCCACCTTGGCGCTGAGCGCGGGGTCCGCCAGCACGCTGCGACCCAGCCCGCTCACCCAGCGCTCGATCGCGTCGGGCTCTGACTGTTCTTCCTCGGCGAGCCGCTCCGCGTAGCGCGTGATGCGTCCCTTGACATCGGTCCACACTTCACGCGAAAAGTCTGCGACCGACGGATGCTCCAGCAACTCCAGCTTGAGCTGTTCCGCACGCGCAATCACTTCCGGAGACGAGCGCAGCGACTCGACAAACCGCTGCACCGATTCGTCGTAGCGCACACGCAGCGGATGGTCAGGATCAGCAGCGACCGCAGCGAGTGTGTTCTCCACACCCGTGACAATGCGATCGTGCAGCTTGTTCTCCACCATGCCGGGCACCCACCACGGGCTTTCGGCCTTGATGCGATCGCGGATCACTTCTTCGTTGTCAGCGACAAATCGCGCCGCCAGGCGCAGCGCGTCATCCAGCAATCCTTGGTGACGGCCGCCAACCGTGAGCAACTCAAAGCCTCGCGCGAGGAGCGGGGCGACCTGCATGGTGCGCAAGCGTGCGACAACCGCTCGGTCAGCCACGGCCTGCACGTCGTCATCTTTGAGCACATTCACGGCACCAGACAACCCGCTTGCCACATGTCGCGCCAATCGCCGCGAGTTCTCAGGCTCGGCCAGCCAGCGCGCAGCGCGCTCGCCAAGCTTCATCGCCGCGATTTTTTGCGCGACGACTTCCCGTTGCAAGAAGTTGCGTTGCACAAAGTTGCCCAGCGCCGTACCAATGCGGTCTTTGCGCGCCGGTACGATCGCCGTGTGCGGAATCGGAATCCCGAGCGGATGCCTGAACAGCGCAGTCACCGCGAACCAGTCGGCAATGCCGCCCACCATGGCGGCTTCAGAAAACGCGCGCACCCAGGCGAGCCAGGGGTAGAACGGCTCGTAGTACTTGGACACGGCAAAGAGCACCGCGACCACCACCAACATACCGGTGGCCGTACGCTTCATGCTGGCAAGACGCTGACGTTTGATTTCGTCGTCTGGCGTGATCTGCAGCGCAGGCGGCACGATCACTGCAGGCGTCGCGCCAGTCGCCGATTTCTCCGGGACACTCGGCTCAGTGCTCACCGCACGCGCCCGTTATTGCTCAAGCGTAATCTTGGACACGTCGATCAGATTCTCGGCCAAACCGAACGGCGCATCGGTGATCACAACGAGCGTACGTCCACCCTGCTGCAGCACCTGCATCTGGATTGAACGATGTGCCGGGCTTCCCTTGGTGTCGTCCTTGGGCGCGATCCAGCGGCGCAACACCGCGTCTTCTGCGTCCGCCGTGTACACGTTCGGATAGCGCTTTTTGATCCACTGTCCAAATGCGTCAGTAAACTCGGCCACATCAACCGTGTTGTCCCACACACTCGCCCACACCAGTGCATCACCCTGCGGGAGCTCAATAAGCGCGTAGCGATCTCCATCAACACCCTGCGCCGCACGCGCGGCCTGCGTTTCGTTGCGCACGAACTGATACATCACAAGCCGCGTCTCGAACTCGCCAAACACATTGGTGAACTTCACCGTGCCGCGTGATGGCGCTGGTAGCGTGACACGTGTTGGCAGTTCACGCGCTGGCGCTTCGAGTACGGTATCACCCGTACCGAAAAACGCGGCATCGCCGAGCAGCTGTCGTGTGGAAATGGGCATGTCTTCCAATACGTTGCCGTTCGGCTTTCGATTCACGAATCGATACACAAAGTCCGCACCGCCGGTGTACGGAAACAGCAGCGACTCCCGAATCACCATGGGGGCACTTGAGAAAATGGGCATGCCTTCCTGCCCATCGCGCATGGCCATCTTGGCGCGGTCCCAACCGCCCAGTCGCAGCCCCGTTTCGCCAAGTGATGCGCGCAACTGCGCGTACACGGCCTGGCCCTCCAGAATGGCTTGCGCGGTGACCTGACGATCTGCATCCGCCGTTGCACTCTGAATGGAATCAATGTTCACATACTGATCCTGCAGCGCGTGCACCAGTTCGTGCGTGATAGTGACCTCGACCAGCTCGGGGCGACCACCGTCTACCACATAGAGCACCTTGGTTTTGGGATCGTAGTATCCCACGATCTGCTCTTCGAGCAACCGGCGCAGCAACAGCCCCACGTCCATCGTATCGGGAATCAACCCCAGCCGCTTGTACACACCCTGCTGTCCTTCCAGCAGGGTTTTCGCGCGTTCGCTGGTGAGTTGATTGAGCAGAAACTCGCGCACCTGTTCCTTGCTGCGCGTTTCCAGCACGGGTTCCGTCTTGAACTTGAGACCCGTGGCTTCTTCCACCTTTGGAATGGCACGGCCAAGTGTTTTGGCGTAAGGGCCGTCACCCACGGACGGTGCACTCTCGCAGGCGGAGATCAACACCAGGGCACCAACGGCAACAACGTGCGTGGACTTCAGGAAACGTGTGTGCACAGTACGCGTATTAGCGGAAGCGGTACGCGCACCACGACTTACAAGCCGAGTGCGCGCTCAAGGTACCACGAGATCAGCGGGTCTCCCCAAAGCAAGGCAAGGAGCGCGGCGGGCGCAAGGAATACACCGAACGGTACGTCGGGAAAGGCGAACTCTTCACCCGTGCGCTTTGTTCGTACGTACACGATCGGACCCACAATACCAATGAACAAAAACGCACCGAGCGCCGCACCGCCAACAATGGTGAGCAGCGACCGCGGCGGGCCAAGCATGGCTCCCACGAACGCCATAAGCGTTTCGTCGCCAAAACCCATGGCTTCTTTCTTGAGCGCCACCTCACCGAGCCAGCCGATAATGCGAATGGCGCCCGCGCCAACGCAGGCCCCGAGCACCGCGTCCCACGGTCCCACAAAATGCGACGGGCCTTCGATGTACAGAGCCGCCACCACGGCGGTAATCAGCGCGAAGGCGAGCCCCGTAATCGTGAAGCCATCGGGAATCAGATAGTGCTGTGCGTCCGTGAGCGCGATACCGAGCAGAATGGTGCTGACCACGGCAATGCGCATGGCCTCAAACGTGAATCCGAACGCCACCGCGATCCCCACCCACGACAGCGCCACGAAGAGTTCGATGAGTGGATACTGCGCCGAGATGCGCTTGTGACATCCGGCACATTTCCCACCGAGTCGCAGCCAGCCAAAGATTGGCACGTTCTCATGCCATTTGATCTGTCGCTCACAGTTCGGACAACGCGAGGGCGGCGAAATCACACTCAGATCGGCGGGCCAGCGCGCCACACACACATTCAGGAACGACCCGAAACACGCGCCCACGATAAACGTGGCGAGATAGTACGGCCAGAAAATCTCGAACGGAAACGAGGACAGCATCTCACTCCAAAATTAGGGAGCCGCGGCGCCAAGCACGTACAGCAGAATGCCCGTTGCCACCGCCACATTGAGCGATTCAGACCCGTGGGCCATGGGAATGGCTACGCGTTGCGCAGCCGCGGTCGCGACGTGCGGGGAAACGCCGGCGCCTTCGTTGGCCACGACCAATGCAAGACGAGCGGGACGCGTTACCGCCACGCGCGCGAGGTCCGCGCCGTCGGCGGCGGCCACCCACAGCGGAACCTGGTGGCTCGCCAGCCACTGTTCGGCCTCGGCCCAGTCCATAGAAGCGACGTGGTGCGTGAACAGGGCGCCCATGCTGCTGCGCACCACCTTGGCATTCCACACGTCAACCGTGCCCGGAAGTGAAATAGTCACAGACACGCCCAGTGCGGCCGCAGATCGTACAATGGTTCCTACGTTCCCCGGGTCCTGCACCGCGTCGAGCAACAGTGCTGTTCCCGTTGCCGGGAATCCGTGGAGCGGCCTGTGGGGTATTTCTGCGAGTGCGAGAATGCCTTGCGGCGACTCCGTGTCGGCAGCACTCGCAAAATCCTGCTCGCTGATTTCTTCCGAGGGCACGTCTCGGCTGGCGAGTAGCGTTAGCAGCTGGTTGGTGCGAAGATCGTTTGTCGCCTCCTTTGTGTGCAGCGTGCCACGCACTCGCAGGGGGCTTGCGACAAGCGCCTCCACGGTGCGTACGCCTTCGGCCACAAACAGGCCAAGTCGTTCCCGCGCCTTGCGGCGCTTGAGGTCACGAGCAACAGACAACAGCTTCACGCAGGCTCCGGAACAAGAGTTTTTCGCGGTACACACCGTACTCAACGACCAATCTGGATCACCAGTCACTCCGTCGCGATCGACGAAGGTAGAGGGATATGCGCACGCAAGACAACTCCAACATTCACCCGGCTCGGACCGGCGCGTCGAGGCCACGAGCCCGACACCTGATGACGCTCGGCCTGATCGCCGCCGTCGGCACCGCTTGCGTGCCGTCCACGCAGGAAGAAGTGCAGATGGGTGCGCAGTACGCCGCTGAGATCAACAAGGAGCTGCCGATCATCACCGATCCGGAGATTCAGCGCTACATCACGGTGCTGGGCGACTCCATCGCGCGCGTGGCCGACAACCGCAATCTCGACTGGCACTTCTATGTGGTGGACCAGCCCGATGTGAATGCGTTCGCGGTACCGGGCGGGTACATCTACATCAACCGTGGTCTCATCGAGCGCGCGGCAACGATGTCGGAAGTGGCGGGCGTGCTTGGCCATGAGATCGGGCACGTCACGGAGCGGCATTCCATGGAGCAAATGGCCAAGGCGCAACAGGCGAACGTTGGTGTGAGCCTGGCGTGCATCTTCGCCCCGCAAGTGTGCAATAGTGGACTCGGCTCAACCGCCATCCAGCTTGGTGCTGGCGGCGCGTTCGCCAAGTTCTCCCGCGATGACGAACGCGATGCTGACCGCGAGGGCATCAAGTTCGTCGTGCGCGCCGGCATCGATCCGCGCGGCGTGCCAGCGATGTTCCGCACGCTGTTGGCAGAACGCCAGTCCAAGCCGGGTGGCGTGGACGGATTTTTCTCCTCGCATCCGCTGGCCGAAGATCGCGTTGCCGATTCGGAGAACGTGATTTCGCAGATTGATCCGGTGATCATGCAGTCATTGACGAAAGACACGCGTGCCTTTCAGGCGTTCAAGGCACGACTCAAGTCCATGCCGCCTTCGCCGGTGATGCGTCAGCCGTGACCGCGCCTGCCAATACCAACGGCACTCCAATCGCGCTGACAATTGCAGGGTCTGATTCAGGTGGTGGCGCAGGCATACAGGCCGACCTGAAGGTGTTCCATCGTTACCAGGTGTACGGCGCGTCGGTGATCACCGCGATCACCGCGCAGAATACACTCGGCGTGAGCAGCTGGGATGCCGTGACGTCGAAACTGGTCCGTCAGCAGATTGAATGTGTGGCCGCCGACCTGCGGCCGAATGCGGTGAAGAGCGGCATGCTCGCCAACCGTGAGATTGTACGGGCAGTAGCGGAGGCTTTGAGCGAGCACAAACTCACACCGTACGTGCTCGATCCGGTCATGGTCGCTACGTCTGGTGACTTGTTGGTGAATGCGGGGACGGTCGCGAGCATTCGCGAACGACTCGTACCATTGGCAACACTCGTCACACCCAATATCGACGAAGCACAAGTGCTGCTCGATCAGCCGGTGAGTGATGTGCAAACGATGGAGCATGCCGCCCGCATGCTGGTGGAGGATCACGGCGCAAAAGCGGCGCTCGTGAAGGGTGGACATTTACCGGGGCTGGAAATGGTGGATGTGCTCTACGCCGACGGCACGTTCGAGCATTTCCATCATCCGCGTATTGAGACCACCAGCTTGCACGGCACGGGCTGCACGCTGAGCGCCGCGATCGCCGCGCATTTGGCGCGCGGCAATTCGCTGCGCGACTCGGTGCGGAATTCACTCGATTATGTGCACCGCGCAATCCTGACCGCGCCCAAACTCGGCAGTGGGCACGGCCCGTTGAATCACTGGGCATAGTTAACACGCCGTACTCGCTTCTACATCCGCTTCCTCATCACGATCGCACTCGCTGGACGCGCACCACGAAACTCTGCGGAGTCCAACAACGCGTCCGGCACATCCTCTCGGGTGATGTACTCGTAACCGAGTGCTGCGAACCAGCGCTCGGCCGTGGTGGTCAGCAACACCAGCGTTCGCACGTCATGATGTACAGCCTTCGCTTCGAGCGCGTGCACGAGCTGGGTACCAAGGCCACTGCCGCGCGCTGATTCCGCCACCGCCATGGACCGCAGCAGCGCCGCGTCACCGTAGCGTTCCATGCCGATCGTAGCTAGCAGGACATCGCGACTCGCAGCATCGGCACTCGCAGCATCGTGATTCGCAGCATCGCGACTCGCCGCATCACCCTGCTCCGCCACCAGAAACGACTCGAGATGTTCGGCCACACCAGCTGTGGGCAACTGCGCGCTGATTAACAACGCGCAAATGCCTTGGAGATCATCTGGTGTCGCTGCGCGAACGTGTGCACTCATGGCTTGATTGCGCGTACAAAACCGGAAATGAAACGGCCTTCGACACAAGTCAACAGATCGTCGGTATTCACACCGGCCATCTCGAGAAACATCTTGGCGTCATTTGGTGCATACTCGCGCGTGGGTTCAACGCTCGCATCCACAAATCCAACTTCGCGCACCAGATCAAGAAACTCGCATTCGTCCATCGCACCGGCAATGCAGCCAACCCAGGCTTCCATGCTGCTGCGAATCTCGTCGGGGATTTCGCCACGCGACAGCACATCACTGATTGCCAACCGGCCGCCGGGCTTCAGCACACGGAATGCTTCTGTCAGTACCGTGCGTTTGTCGGACGACAGATTGATCACGCAGTTCGAAATAATCACGTCGACCGACGCATCCGGAAGTGGGACTGATTCGATGTGTCCTTTCAGGAACTCCACGTTCGTAAGCCCTGACTCCGCCTGATTCTTTCGTGCAAGCGCGAGCATCTCGTCGGTCATATCGAGGCCATAGGCTTTGCCCGTGGGGCCAACGCGCCGGGCGGAGAGCAGCACATCAATACCACCGCCCGAGCCTAGATCGAGCACAACCTCACCCGCCTTGAGCTCGGCCAGTGCCGTGGGATTGCCGCAGCCGAGCGATGCGAGCACGGCGCCGGCAGGCACACCCGCTGTTTCTGCACCGTCGTACAGGTTGTCCGTAATCGGGTCGCCGCAACCGGATGCCGCTGACTCGTTCGAACCACAGCATGACGCGCGTTCGGCGACAGCAACCGGCAGCGTGAGGTCTACTGGACTGCAACAGGACGCACGCTGACCGGCGGCCGCTTGGCTCGCCGCGGCGCTATAACGCTGCCGAACGGTTTCGGTGATCGTGCCGGCGTCAGCGAGGGGGAGTGTCTTCTGGATGGTCATAATCTCTCCGATCAAAATTTGTTGATGCGTTGGACCACAAGAAAGCGAACTTCAGAACACGTATCCGAATGTGTGGAGGGTGAAGATGAAAAAGAGGCGCTGGCTGGTCTGAAGCCCGCTCAGCCGCAGCACCCTGAGGCATCAGCCTCCGCGCCTTCGCCGATCACCGTCAACTGCGGCAGCTCGCGCCCCGACGAAGCCCGCGGACTCCCCAGCAGAAGCAGCCCGTCGCTCAGCGACTCCACCGCGCCAGGCACCAGCTGGTAGTAGCTCCAGCGTCCGTCTTTTCGGTCAACGATCAGTCCCGCGTCTTTCAGCACCCGCAGGTGAAACGACAGCCGGGACTGAGCGGCGCCTAGCGAGCTTTGCAGGTCGCACACGCAGCACTCCCCGCTCCGAAGCGAGCCCATGATGGCCAGTCGCGTTGGATCCGAGAGCGCGTGGAACTGACGAACCAATGTTGCCGGGTCAATCTTGGTGGCGGCGGTGTGCATATGGAAGCATACATCAACTTTCGTTGATCTGTCAAGGCCAGGAACCTTAGCCCAGCGTCGCCACAAACCCGCGGATGAGCTGCTCGAACTTCACCGCCGCTTCACGGCCTACCTGCAGCACCTCATCGTGCGCCAGCGGCACGAGACTGATGCCGGCCGCCTTGTTGGTGATCAGCGAGACCGCCACGCACTGCATGCCCAGCGCCGTGGCCACAATCACCTCGGGCACCGTGCTCATGCCCACGGCATCAGCGCCAAACTTTTCAATCATTCGGACTTCGGCCGGCGTTTCGTAGGTGGGCCCAACGAGCCCCATGTACACGCCTTCCTTCAAATCAATGCCACGATCATGCGCCACTTTATGCATGATCGCTCGCAATGACCTGGCGTACGGATCGGCCATATCCGGGAACCGTTCGTCGCCCTTTTGCAACGGTCCGTGGAGCGGATTCTTGAACATCATGTTGATGTGATCCGCAATCAGCATGAGATCACCAGGCTCGTACGTGCGGTTCACGCCACCCGCAGCATTTGACGCGATGTACACACGCGCACCCAGCGCGTGCAGGACACGCACCGGAAATCCGGCCGTAGCCGGTGCGTGTCCTTCGTACATGTGCAGTCGACCCGCAAACATGGCTACGGGCACATTCTCGAGTGTTCCCAGAACCAGCTGCCCCGCGTGGCCCGCCACCGTTGCACTCGGAAAGCCCGGAATATCTGCGAACGGAATGAACGTGGCATTCTGTACCTGTGCTGCAAGCCCGCCCAGCCCCGAACCGAGCACAATGCCACACGCCGGCGTGTGAAACGCGCTCCCCAGGCGATGGCGAATGGATTCCGCGGCGCGCATCGCTTCGAATGCACCCGGTCCTTCGTTCGGCACCGGCATGGTGGCCGTGCGAAACGGCATCGTCATACCATCGCCTCCGCTGTTTGCGGCTCGACCACTCCGTGCACATCGTCCAGCCACAGGCCAATGTCGTACGCAGCGCGCGCACGCAACTTCACGCGCTCCGGCCACGGCAGAAAACTGGCCTCGAACGCCGCCAGCGACAGATCAGCAAGCTCCATCATGCTGAAGCCAAGATGCTCCGCGCAGCGCGCGTATTCTTCGGTGAGCGTGACGCCGCTCATGAGCCGGTTGTCGGTATTGATCGTGACCACAACACCAGCCGCCCGCAGCGCCTTGAGCTGATGCTGCGCGAATGACTCCGACACACGCGTTTGCACGTTGCTCGTGGGACACACCTCCAGCGCGATTCGACGATCACGAACGTATGCGAGCAGCGACGCATCTTCGCCGAGTCTCGTACCGTGACCAATGCGATGCGCGCCGCAAAGATGCACGGCGTCACGAATGGAACTGGCGCCGTCGCCTTCACCGGCGTGCACAGTGACGGCCAGATCGTGCGAGCGAGCGAACGCGAACGCGTCCGCGAAATCGCGGGCCGGATGGCCAGCTTCGGCACCCGCCAGGTCATACGCAACCACGCCGTGCGCACGGTGTGAAACGGCCAACTGCGCCATGTCCAGCGCGTGCGACGGACCAAGATTTCGCAGGGCGCAGATAATCGTGCGCGCAATCGTACCCGTTTCCTTTTCACCGCGCGCCAGGCCACGGTGCACGCTGCGCACCACGTCTTCAAGTGCCAGACCGGCGCGCGTATTGAGCCACGGGCAGTAGCGCACTTCGATGTAGCGCACACCGTCCTCCGCTGCATCAATCACCAACTCGTGCGCGATGCGCTCCAGCGACTCCGCGTCTTGCATGACTGACAGCGTGATTTCAAATCGGGCCAGGTAGTCTTCGAGATTGCGCGCGTCGTCTACCAGCATGTAACTCGCGAGCGATTCCACGTCCTGCACCGGCAGCGCCACCCCTCGTGTTGCGGCAAGGTCGAGCAGTGTTGATGGGCGCAAGGATCCATCGAGATGTACGTGCAACTCCGCTTTCGGAAGGCGCTGTAACAACGCGTACGCCGATGCAGAAAGACTCACGGAAGCTCCGAGGCGGGTATTGGTGGCGACGAAGTCGTCGTCGCAGGAGAGGTGGTGGGACCTTCACTGTCAGCTAGTGATTCTCGCACGGCCACGATGCGGTAGATCGCTCCGCCGTGCACGGCGGTTTCGCTGCCGACGGGTAATCCGCGACTGTCCGTCAGTCGCCGCGTGCCCGCCACGATCAACTCCGACTCGTTGCGGTCGAACGTCGAATCAAACGCGCGAACCGCATCGAGCGCCGTGGCGCCATGCGGCACTGACACGCCGCGTTCATTCACATACACGCGAAAGGTAGCGGGCTCTGCCGTATTCGTCTCGTTCACGGCGCACCCGCCTTGACCGTCCGCGCGTCAGACGGAGCGCGCACCGGCTGCGGAAGCGAGCGCAAATGCTGCGCCAGCGCGTCGATATCACGCACCGTCAGCACTTCGCCTGAAATAAACGGCACACCCTTGATCGAAGCGGGGTCGCCAAACTGGTAGTCATTCATCACCACAGTATAGATCGCATTCGGGTCGATTGCACGTCCATCCGGGAGCGTGACCTTCTCCACAAGGTCACCGTCGTTCCGTTCAGCGTTCCAGGTGAGCACGATGCCGCTGAGATGCAGATCGGGACCGCGCTTGTACGTGGAGTTGTTGAGCAGCGTGACCAGATCCCGTCCCCGTACGCGCGCCCTCACCAATTGGTTGGCAAACGGCACGACCTCGTGCAGCGCACCCATGGTGACGGGCCCGGCAGAAAGTGTCGCGCGAATACCGCCGTTGTTCCACATGCCCACATCACCACGACCCACCAGACGCGTGGCATCGGCAATCAGCTTGCCAAGTCCATACTCCGTCCCCTCGCGGCGCAGTTCGACGGCGTTGGTCGCGACAACCGTGCGCAGTCGTGGGCCAACCGTTGCCAGCGAGCGTTCGATCACGCGCGCCACGGCCGGATCTGCACCCGACACCGAGTCACCGAACACATCGCGCACTGCGGTGCGCGGCACACGATCGGCGCCTTCAAGCGGCAGATCCGTCACCGAAATGGCGCGTCCACTCGACGACGCTTGTACGACCGGAATGCCGTTCACACGCGCGTCAAAAATGGTGTGTGAATGTCCCGCAACCACCAGATCGGGCTTGTCGGTCAGCGCCTGCACAAACTCGAATACGCCACCGTTGCAGTTATCCGGCTCGTTGCGTTCACATCGCCCACCGTCGTGGATAACGGCCACGACCACCTGCGCGCCGCGCGCACGCAACGAGCGCACGTGCTCGCTCACAATCGGCGCCGGATCAAGAAACGCGAGATCGTTCACATGAATGGCTTTCGTGCTGCCCGATGTATGCGTGCCGGCCGCGCCCACAATGCCAACCTTCACGCCCGCACGCTCAACAATCGTATCCGCGCGCACCCAGCTCGGCCGCTGTCCATCGCGCCCGCGAACATTCGCGCCAAGCACAGCAAACTTCATGGCGCGGAAACGCGAATACATGGTGTCGCGACCGTAGTCGAACTCGTGATTGCCGAGCGCAGCAGCGGTGTATCCCACCGTGTTCATGAATTCCACCATTGGCCGACCATACTGCCAATCAGAGCCCGGCGTTCCAGTGAACATGTCACCGCCGTCGAGTAACAACAGTTCGCAGTTCACCGCACATTCTCGGCGCGCTTTGGCAATCGCCGCGGCCAACGGAATCGCACCACCGCGCTGCACGCCCTGCGCGTCAGGTCGCGGCGAATGCGTGCCGTGCAAGTCATTCGTGGACACCACACGCAGCACCTTCGTTCCGGGCGCCACGCGCGGTGCCGCTGTCGCAAGACCACGGCCTGCCGCAACTCCGCGAGCGGTGGCGGCATTCGCCGCAGCTGGCAGGCCCACCAACGACCAATTCTGCTGCGCATACTGCGCGGGATTCATCGTACCAACACGACGGATTTCTTCCACCAGCAACTCTCGAATATCACGCCCCTCATCGTACACGGTGCGCGCGCCGGCGAGCATGCTGAATCCGCCACCGCCTTCGGCGCGATAGTTGTTGAGCGCCATTGTAAACGAGTCACTTGGTGCGACATCGCGACCGTTGCGACGCAGCACGGTCACACGCTGCCCGATCGGACGCGAGATATCGAGCGTGTACTCCACCCCAGACACAATCTCGAAATTGTAACCCGGTACGTCCGGATCAATGAGACCACCTGCGGGTACGCGGCCGTCGGCGCCGAGCGCGCGGTAGTAGCGCGCCGAATGTTCAAGGTACGATCGCAACTGCGCGCCACTGATGCGAATGGCGCGCAACGTATTGTCATAGGGATACAAGCGTGCGAGCTGCGCCATGGTAATCGCGCCTGGCTCAAACGCGGCGTCCAGCGCAAACGCGGCGGTTGCGGCGATGTCTGCGTTCGCCGTTCTCCGCATGACCTCTAGCATGAAATCAATAATCGGCACATCACGCACACGCGCGCTGTCCGATCGCCACGCAACCGTGGTTTGTCCGAGCGGCGCCTTGACCCACGCCAGCGTCCGCTCATGCGCGCCGAGCGTGGCTGCAATGACCGCTTGTGATTCGGGCACGTTGTTCAATCGGACTGACGAGCCTTTCCGCGAATCAACGCGCCAGCGACCATTCTCGCGAGTAAGCGCAAAGTTGGCGATGGCAACACTGCCGGCCCAGTTGCGCGGCTGCACAATGAGTGTACTGCCCACGAGTGAATCAATCACTTCACGATGCGAGTGACCAAGCACGACGAGATCAACGCCCGGCACCTCGGCGGCCACCACACCGGACACGTTCTCGCGTCCCACGCCGGTGGTTGCTTCGTCGTAGCTCGACGGACCACCGAGCCCGCTGTGCATCACCACCACCACGATGTCATGCGTCGCGCGCACCGATGCGACGGTCTCGCGCACGTACGGCACGATGTCGCGTATCGTGATGCCCTCAGCCGCCAGATTCGCTCGGTCCCACACCATGCTGCCGGGCGTTGTCGCACCAACAATTGCAATGCGAACGCCGCTGCGCACGACAGTGTGCACGCCCGGATATCGCGCACTCCCATCGCGTGACCGCACGTTGCCCGCGAGAAACGGAAAACGCGCCTGACGCATGGCCGTTTCCCAGGTCTTCACACCGTAGTTGAACTCGTGATTGCCGATCACCGCGGCGTCGTAGCGCAGCACATTCATGGCCGCGATCACCGGGTGTTGCGGCTGCGGATCCACGCGCGATGCCACAAAGGTGAGCGGGTTGCCCTGAAACAGATCGCCGGCATCGACCAGCACCACGCGATCCGGGTGCTCACGACGGAGGGAGTCCACCACCGTCGCAGCCCGGGCCAGACCGCGCGCCGAATCGGGGCGATCGGTCTGGTAATCCCAGCCGCGCAGGCGACCGTGCACATCGGTCGTGGCGGCAATGAAAATCTCGGTGCGGACGCCGTCTCCCGCGACAGCACCAACGGGCGCGGGCGCGATTCGCTCCGCCGAGGTGGCCGGGGCGCAGGAAAGCGCCAGAACGGCAACGCATGACACACCGGCCAGGCGCCGCGTGGCTGAAAAATCAGAGAAGAGTCGCATGCTGAAATGGTAGTCTCTCGAAGCGTATCGCGCCGAGGAGCGCCTCGCGCGTCGTGCGGGAACGGCGTAGACCGTTGCCCCCGCTGCCTTCGGTAACGAGCTTTCAACGGATCGGGTGCCCGCATCGGTTGGCGCCTGCCCATGACCATGCCGAACGAGCGTCGATACGCAACCGTGACCCAATCGTCGCCGGTCGGAAACGCCATCCCCGCAACCTTTACATCGTGTCGTGTTTGAGTCGGGACTGTCAATCGTGAAGCCGCTGATCATCGGGATCGCCGGCGGCACGGGGTCCGGGAAGTCCACCGTTGCACGCAAGGTGGCCGAGGCGCTGGGTGAGGCCTCGGTGGCGTTCATCGATATGGATTCGTACTACCGGGATTTCTCGCACTTGTCGCGGCATGAGTTGCACCATCACGTGAACTGGGATCACCCCGACGCGTTCGATATGCCGCTGCTGGCCTCGCACCTGGAGGCGCTGGCGCGGGGCGAACCGGTGGAGTCCCCGGTCTACGAGTTCGCGTCGCATTCGCGAAGCGTCCAGGTGCGGCGGGTGATTCCGACCGATGTCATTGTTATCGATGGCATCCTCTTGCTTGCCGACGAACGGTTACGGACGATTTGCGATGTGAAGGTGTTCGTGGATGCCGATCCGGACATTCGCCTCATTCGGCGGATCCGGCGTGACATGGCCAGCCGCGGGCGCTCGCTGGACTCGGTCCTTGATCAATACTTGTCTACGGTCCAGCCGATGCATCTGCAGTTTGTCGAACCGAGCAAACGTTACGCGGACGTGATCGTTCCGCGCGGCGGCAGCAACACCATTGCGATTGAAATGCTCGTGGCCAAAATCCAGCAGCGCTTGAGCGCACGTTCGACGGTGCGCGTATGAACGCCGTCGCGCCAGCGGTCACGGATCGCGTGTTGGTGGTCGACGACGAGCCGGAAATTGTTGCGCTGGTGGCCTATCACCTCGCCAAAGCAGGATATCGCGTAGCCACGGCGGCGTCCGGTCAGGATGCCATCGATATTGCCCGTCGCGAACGTCCAGCGCTCGTGGTGCTCGACCTGATGCTCCCCGGCATGTCTGGGTTTGAAGTGCTCGAGATTCTGCGCTCGGAGGAATCAACCCGGGAAGTGGCCGTGTTGATGCTCACCGCGCGTCGCGAAGAAGTGGATCGCATTCGCGGCCTGTCGCTGGGTGCTGACGACTATCTCACCAAGCCGTTCTCGCCGCAGGAGCTGGTGCTCCGCGTGGCGGCCATTCTGCGTCGTCTTGCGCAGCCCAAAACGTCGAGCTCGGACGTGCTCGCGATCGGTCCGATGAAAATCGACCGCTCCGCGCTCACGGTGCACGTAGACGATCAGGCCGTTGAGCTGACGCCCACCGAATACAAACTGCTCATCACGCTGGCCGAACGCCGCGGACGGGTGCAGGCGCGTGGTCATCTGCTCGAAACCGTGTGGGAAGCGGCGCCCGATATTCAAACGCGTACCGTCGACATGCACGTGCAGCGTCTGCGCTCCAAGCTTGGCGCCGCAGGCGACCTGATCGAAACGGTGCGCGGTTTCGGCTACCGCCTGCGTTCGTCACAATCGCGCGGCCTGTAGTGGCCGCTGACAACCCGCTGGTCATCGTACCGTTGCGGATTTGTGTGTTGCCACTGGCGTCAGTTTTACACACTATGTGCGTGTGAAACTGACGCAGCGTTTGGTCCTCTCCGCGACGGTCGGACTTGCCGTCGCGATTCTCGTGGTGGGAACCGTCACACAGCGCTCCGTCAGCATTCGGCTGCGCGCCGCTGGCGTTGAGGACGCACGCGTCTCCGCGATTGAATCAGAGGTGCAGCGCAACCTCTGGCTCACCGGCTTGGCCGCGCTCGCACTTGGCATGGCAGGAAGTGTGTTCGTCGCGCGTTCCATTGCCCGCCCCGTTGAAGACTTGCGCAGCGTAGCGCGTGCGCTTGCCGATGGGGATATGACGCGTCGCCCAAGTCTGCGCGGGTCCGGAGAGGTTGGCGAACTGGCCGAAGCGCTGCGCAGACTCGCCGAACAATCCACGTCGCGCATGGGCGCGCTGCGGGCGGAAGAAGCCTTGCTCGTCGCACTCACCGAGTCGTTGAATGAAGGTGTGATTGCGGTTGATGCGCGTCAGCGTGTTGTACGTATCAATGAAACGGCTCGACAGATTCTGCGACTGCGGGAACCGGTGCCCTTCCCGGCCGACTACCTGCCGCGCGATCGCACCATGCGCGACGCACTCGCCGATGTCTTGCGTGGTGAAGTGGCCACACCATCGGAAGTGCGCGTGGATGATCGCACGCTGTCACTCACGGCACGGCCGTTGCCCGATGGCGGCGCGATTCTCGCGCTGTATGACCTTACGCCATTTCGTAAACTTGAGGCCGTGCGCCGCGATTTTGTGGCGAACGTGTCGCATGAGCTGCGCACACCGCTCACGGTAATCACCGGATTCGTGGAAACGCTGGCCGACGAAGAGCTGCCGCCCGATTTGCGACGGCAGTTTGTGGGCATGACGGCATCCAACGTGCGCCGCATGCAGCGCATTGTTGATGATCTGCTCGATCTGTCGCGCATTGAGTCTGGCGGCTGGTTGCCCAAACCCGGCGATCTTGAGCTGCGCGCAGTGACCAACGAGATCCTCGCGCCACTGCAAGATCAGGCGGCAAGCAAAGGCGTATGCATCGAAGCGCAGCTGGCCGAGCAGGCCGGTCGTGTCTACGCGGATCCAACAGCGGTTCGACAGGTGTTGTCGAACCTCACACAGAATGCCCTGCGACACACGGCACAGGGCCGCGTGACAATCTTCTCAGAGCGTTCAGAAGAGGGTGTGTGGCTCGGTGTCCGTGACACGGGATCCGGCATTGCCGAAGCACATCTGCCGAGAATTTTCGAGCGCTTCTATCGAGCCGATCCAGGACGTGCCCGCGATGCCGGTGGTACCGGACTCGGCCTGGCCATTGTACGACATTTAGTCGAGGCACACGGCGGGCGTGTGCGCGCGGAGAGTGTGCTGGGTGCCGGCACCACGATCGCGGCGCTCTTTCCGAACGCGCCACCGGAATCTGACATCGCCTGACCTGGCGACATGCGCAGCGCTTGGCGCGCGCATTATCGCACGGTAGGCGCTACGCGCTGGCCGCTAACGCTTGGCCGGCCACGCCCGCGCGATCAATCGTGGCAGCAGCGACGCCGCATTCCCCATGAGCGGCACAATGGACGGACCGTTGCGCTGGCCCTGCATGGTGGGATTGATCACGAGCACAGTCGCACCGTGCGAGGCTGCGAGCCAGGGAAGCGAAGCCGCCGGCTCTACCATATTGGAGGTGCCCACCGACAGAAACACATCGCACGCGAATGTGGCGGACCGAGCCTTGGTGAGCGCGGCCTCCGGCAGTGGCTCACCGAACCACACCACGTCCGGTCGAAGTGGCGCGCCGCACTTGCTGCAAACCGGTGGCGCGATGGGTCCATTTGCGTCGGCGGTGGCGTCCATGGACTCTGGAGCTTCAAAGGCGGGAGAACAATCCGCGCTGCACCGAACCCGCATGAGGCTGCCATGCAGCGACACGACGTCCTCGTGGCCGGCCTGCTCGTGTAGTCCGTCCACATTCTGCGTAAGCAGCGTGCAGCGACCGACCCGACGGGCGAGGTACGCGAGCGCCTCATGCGCCGGATTCGGTTTGGCTCGCCGCACGGAGGCCCGACGCGCCGCGTACCAGCCCCAAACCCGCGCCGGATCGGTCGCAAAGGCCTCGGGGGTCGCAAGCTCCTCCGGACGGAACTGCGCCCACCATCCGGTGAGCGCATCCCGGAACGTCGGGATTCCACTCTCAGCCGACACGCCCGCACCCGTCAGGACCGTGACCACTTCTGACGATCGCAGCATCTGCGCGGCGTTCGTCAGCGCCGCGTCCAGATCCGTGGCGAGCTCGGGGCCTGGCGGAGCGCTGGGAACCGAAACGAGTCGAGCGCGACTCGGATCGGCGTGCGAATGGCGGCGGGAAGAGGGTGGATTTTTCATCGCTGGCCAAGGTGCAACGGTCTGAGCCAACGTGCAACTATATACACCGAAATTTCTCAAGCATTCGTTGCGATCAGTTGCAGTTCCTGATTCGGTCATTCGGCCCAGTAGCGGGAGCCCACGGCCATTTGGCCTTTCGGCCTCACCGTTTCGAAAGGTTGCATAGAACGCACGAACCCCTGTGTGCCATCGACGCCAACGCCGATATCAGCTTGAGTGCTTCGTGCCGTCGTACGAAACTGCGAGGCCGAAAGGCCAAATGGCCGTGGGCTCCCGCTGCTGGGCCGAATGACCGAATCGGAACAGCATGTAGGGCCAAGGCACCACGTGTCGAACGAGTCCGGACCCTGTGTTCCGTGACACAATCGTTGCAGATCCGTGGACGATCCGAAACCCGCGTCACGGAGATTGTTCGCATCTGCCACAGGAACCTGATGGCAGGCTCGGGCCACTTTTCCAGGACTGCCCTATGCGGATTTCTCGTCGTGCTGTGTCCACCGTTCTGTTGCGCGCTTTTGTCGGCAGCGCACAGGCTGTGACAATACATGTAGGTGCTGCACTTATTGTAACTGCCGCAATCGCGTCAACCGCTGCGGCGCAAGACGCGGCGCAAGTTGGTCGCATTGCTGGTCGCGTGATTGATGCAGAGTCGGGCCAGCCGGTTGCTGGTGTTGGCGTGCAGTTGGTTGGCACCACGATTGGCGCCATGACCGGTGTTGATGGCAGTTACACTATCGCACGCGTTCCGGCGGGCACAGTCACTCTGCAGTTCCGTCGCATCGGATACGCACAAAAAACTGTCACGGGCATCATGCTGCAGGCGGGTTCAGCGCTTGAGCAGAATGTGTCCATGTCGGCCGCCAATCTCGAACTCACGGCTGTTACCGTGTCCGCCGCGGCGGAACGTGGCACGGTGAACGCCGCGCTTGATGCACAGCGCACGGCCACGGGCATTGTGAATGCCGTGACGGCCGAGCAGATCGCAAAGAGCCCCGACGGTGACGCTGCCAAAGCGATTCAGCGTGTCAGCGGCGTCACGGTGCAAGATGGTCGCAGCGTGTTTGTGCGCGGCCTGGGAGAGCGCTACACCGTGACCAATCTCAACGGCACACGACTGCCGAGCCCGGAACCGGAAAAGCGTTTCGTGCCGCTCGACATGTTTCCGTCGGGCCTGTTGCAGGCGATCAATGTGAGCAAAACATTCACGCCCGACCTCTCCGGCGATTTTTCGGGCGCGTCGGTGGACATTCAGACGCGCGAGTTTCCGGCGCGTCGTGCGGTGACCTTCTCGGCCTCACTTGGTGGGAATGAGCTCGCGACCGGCCGTTCGATTCAGGCGGCACCACGCGCCAGCGGTGAGTGGTTCGGATTTGGCGCTAGCGCTCGTCCACTCCCCTCTGAACTCGCCTCGGCGTCGTCCGTTGGTCAGCTCACCACGCGTCCGCAGATCAACGGCGCGATCAACTCGCTGCGTAACACCTGGTCACCACTGCAGCAGACCGGACTGCCGAACGGATCGTTCGGTGTGTCCGTTGGCGGACAGGATCCGATGTTTGGTTTGCGCGTCGGCTACCTCGCCTCGCTCACGTACTCGGCAACGCAAGACATTCGTGAAGACGATTATCAGGCCAATCCGATTCAGCGTGACGGCGTGCCGCAGGTGCTTGAATCGTGGACGGGACAGGGCAGCAGCCGCGGTGTGTCGTGGGGCGGCATGTTCAATCTCAGCAGCCTGATCACACCGAACACGCGCATTTCGCTCAACAATACGTACACGCGCAGTGCAGACAGCGAAGCCCGTCGCACTGCCGGCGAGTCATTCTCGTTCTCACTCGCCACAATCGAACGGCAGACGCTGCGGTACGTGGAGCGCGCGATTCGCAGCACGCAGCTCAAGGGTGAGCACACCCTGGGCGCGCGTCAGAATCTCGACTGGACGGCATCAACCGCCGGCGTGATCCGCAAGGAACCTGATCGCTCGGATCTCGTGTACGCACAGTTCGGCAACGAAGACGCCTTCTCCTGGAGCGACGGCAACCCCGACGTCGCGCGCCGCACGTTCGGTGACCTGCGTGAGAACAACTGGAGCTTTGGCAGCAACTACAAGCTCGCACTCCGAAGCGGTGTTGACGCACCAGTCATCAAGCTCGGTGCCACCTATCGCAGCACCGACCGTGACGCGGTAAACCGTCAGTTCAGCATTGTGTCGACGTTTGTGCCCACGGCAGACCGTTCGCGTCCGGCGGAAGAGCTGTTCGACGGTCGCTTCACCAACGGTGAAGACAACGTGTTCAACATCATCAACGTGGCCGAAGACGGCGTATACAACGCGACGGAGCGAGTGACCGCCGGCTACCTGATGACCGAAGTGCCGCTCGGATCGCGCGTCAAGCTCATTGGCGGCGCGCGCATTGAAAACGCGGTGATTGATGTCAACACGTCGCTTTCAAACGGTAACTTTTTCAACTCGGGCCTCGACAACACCGACGTGCTGCCTGCCGTTGTGCTGAACGTGAAGACTGGGGAAATCGGCCAGCTGCGTCTCTCGGCGTCACAGACGCTCGCGCGTCCGGAGTACCGTGAGCTTTCGCCGGTGCAGTACCTCGAAGTGGTGGGCGGACAGATCACGCGTGGCAACGCGGATCTCGTACGCACACTTATTCAGAGCTACGATGTAAAGTACGAACTCTTCCCGAACGCTGGCGAAGTGCTCAGCATCGGTGCGTTCGTCAAGCGCTTTGACAAGCCCATCGAGCGCATCGACCTCTCCACGGGTGGTCAGCCGTTTGTGTCGTTCTTCAACGCCGCCGCCGCGAACAACGTTGGTGTGGAACTCGAAGCACGAAAGGGACTTGGTGGCATCGCGGAATTTCTTGAACCGCTCGCGCTGTTCTCTAACGTCACGCTGATGCGCAGTGATATCGAAGTCGGTAGTGATGCGTCGTCAAACACCAATGCGAATCGCCCGATGATGGGTCAGGCCCCATGGGTGGTCAACGCAGGCGCCACATATACAGGTCGCGCGAACGGACTCTCGGCCACACTGCTGTACTCAGCGGTCGGTGAGCGCATTTACAGCGCGGGCACCATCCCCTTCCCCGACGTGTACGAACAGCCGCGACACTTGATTGACCTGTCGCTGCGTCTGCCGATTGGTGATCGCTGGACGTGGCGCATGGATGCACGCAACCTGATCGATTCGCCGTTCAAGCTGACGCAGGGGCCCGTGACGCGCGAATCGTATCGTCTTGGACGTAACCTCGCTGTTGGCGTGCAGTGGCGTCAGTGACCGGTTCGTGACACAGAAGTCGCCGGAGCATGACAGTGTGACGGTAGTCTGAGGGGATGGGGATGTACTCCCCATCCCCTTTTCACTTCTACGCACAGGATGCTCATGTCTTACTCACTGACTCGTCGGTTGCTGAAAGTCAGCGCCCTCGCCAGTCTGCTTGCGGTCGCTGCCTGCGGCGATGATGATGATGATGGTGGCGGCGTTACGCCGCCGCCGCCAGCGCTCGTTGCACCGACCGGCGTTGCTGGTACTTCCCCCTCGCCCACCAGCATTCGCGTAACGTGGACTGCAGTCACTGGTGCAACGTCATACGAAGTTGAGCGCGCGACTGGCGCAGCCGGCGCGTTCGCTGCGGCGGGCACTGCAACGACTCCTGAACTTGTGGTGACTGGGCTTGCGCCGGAAACAGATTACCGGTTTCGCGTGCGCGCACTGCGCAACACCGAGCAGGGTCCATTCTCCGCTGAAGCCACGGTGCGTTCGGCCAGTCGCACCACTGTGCAGGTGACGGCGGACATCACCACGAACACCAACTGGACCGCAGATAATATCTATCAGCTTACGCGCATCATCTCGGTTGCCAATGGCGCCACGCTGACGATCGCTCCGGGAACGCGCATCATTGGCGCGCCGATCACGGCAGGTCAGGCGCCAGCGGTCACTGCGCTGATCGTGCTTCGTGGCGCGCGCATCAACGCGGTCGGCACGGCTGCCGCTCCGATTGTGATGACGTCAGCGGCGGCGGAAGGACAGCGCGCTCCGGGTGACTGGGGCGGCTTGATCATCGTTGGCCAGGCGACGTCGAACCGCACGGGACGCACCTTGGTTGAAGGACCGGCTCCGGCGGACACGATCAGCTGGAACGGCGGTACGAACGATGCAGATAACTCAGGTGACTATCGCTACATCCGCGTAGAGTTTGCGGGCGCTGCGGCAATCCTGAACGTTGAGCTCAACGCGTTCTCGATGTATGCAGTAGGTCGCGGCACACGCATGGAGTTCCTGCAGGCTGTTCGTGGTCTGGATGACATGTTCGAATGGTTCGGCGGTACCGTGGACAGCCGCAATCTCGTGTCGTACGAGTCTGGCGACGACCACTTCGACGCCGCAGAAGGACACCGCGGCCGTCACCAGTTCCTGATCGCCTTGCAGACGGGACCTCGCGTCAGTCCGCGTCCGGGTAACCCGGGCTCGCTCTCGGCTGAACAGAGTGGTTTTGAAGTGGACGGTTGCGGCTCGACGTCGGGCAGCTGTGCGCAGGGATTCAACTCCACGCCGTACAACATGCCGGTCTTTGCGAACTTCACGATTGTTGGACCGGGAGCTGGTGTGTTGCCAGTGCGTCCGGTCGGCGACGGTGGCCTTGGTGCAAACCTGCGCCGCGGTACGGGTGGTGTCTGGATGAACGGCGTGCTGGCACGCTGGCCGGAAGCGGCGTTCTCCATCTTCGATCCGGAAACGAACACCCGTATCACGGAAGACTCGCTCAACATTCGCAATCTGGTGCTTGCGGACAACCCGCGTGACTACGATGCGGCTGGCGCGACGAATCGCTTCGGCACCGCGGACAAGTTTGCGAACAACGGCATGCGTTCAAGCACCGCCGCAACGAACACACTCTTCGTGAACGTCCCGGCTGCTGCCACAACGGTTGCCAACAACTTCGCTTTCGACTGGCGTCCGGCGGCTGGTTCGATTCTCGCCACGGGCGGCACCGGCGCGACGCTGCCCGGCCGTATTCCAACGCGGGTGACGAACTACTTTGGTGGCACCATGGCCGGCACCACGTATGTGGGAGCGGTTGATCCTGCCTCCACGACGCCTTGGTACGCTGGCTGGACGACGTACTACCGCAACTAAATCGCACTATCTTTTCGGGGGCCGGATTCGCAACGTGCGGATCCGGCCCCCGTTTCCTTTTATGCACCTCGACGATCATGCACGTGCATCACTTTGAAACGCGAGCGCGACACACCGTGCGTGCGTTCGTAGCGTTGTCCTTGATCACGCTGGCCGCCTGCGGGAATTCGAGCGACGACGCGCGCCGAGCGGCGGCCATGGCCAACGACACGACCCCGCTTGATTCCGGCGCCGTGCGTCAACCGATTCCCGCCGGTATTGATCCCGCAATGGTAGAATGGCAGTCGGACGGAGCGCTGATCGCTTCGCGCGACTCGTTGCTCAAAACACCGGGATACGTCATCGACAGCATCTATCCGCCGGAAGAGGCTTTGCGTCGCTTTCAGGCCGAAGCCGGTGGTGTGGCCGTCACAGCACTCGCGGATGGTGCGACATCGGTGGATGCGCTACTGCGTCGCTATTGGAGCACGCTCGTACGCAGCGATTCGCTCGCGCTCTCGCCGTTGGTGCTCAGCAAGGCGGAGTTTGCGTATCTCTACTTTCCCGAGAGCGATGAACCGGCCAACGGCATGCAGCCGCACGTCTCATGGCTGCTGCTCGCGAACAACGGCGGACGCGGACTAGCGCGCGCGCTCGAGCGCGCACGCGGTGCGGACTCGACGGTAGCTGGCACGGCCTGCAGTCGCGAACCGAGGGTGCTCGGTCAGAACCGCGTGCATGGTCCATGCGGCATCATCCGCCGCGGCAAGTCAGTGACCGATACCTTGTGGCTCACGTCGCACATTGTCGAGCGCAACGGTACGTTCAAGCTCATGAGTTTTTCAAACGAGCTGTGACATTCATGAATCGTCGCCACGGGCGTGCGGCGGCATGGCTCCGCCTTGCCGTGGTCGCGTTGCTGGGTGCGGCAACGGGGTGTGATAGCGCGTCGCGTGACGGCGCGACGCGTGACGGTGCTGTAAGCACTGATTCGAGTCCCGTCTCCCCTCGTGACGTCGACCTGCTCGGCGCGGGCGCCACGTTTCCGTATCCGCTGTACGCACGCTGGTTCAACACGTATGCCACACAAACCGGCGTGCGCGTGAACTATGAGTCTATCGGATCGAGCGGTGGCATTGATCGGCTCATCGCGGGCACCGTTGACTTTGCGGCCAGCGATGCGCCATTGAGCAACGAGGAAATTGCACGCGTCCCCACCGCGCGGGTGGTGCACATTCCAACCGTGCTCGGCGCGGTTGCGATCACGTACAACCTTCCAGAACTCGAACGACCGCTCCGTGTGTCTTCAGAGATTCTGGCCGAAGTTTTTCTCGGTCGGTTAACACGATGGAATGATCCGCGACTTGCCGCGCTCAATCCAGATGCAGTGCTGCCCGATCGCGACGTGCAGGTGGTGCGCCGATCCGATGGCAGTGGAACGTCGTACATTTTCTCTGACTATCTCTTCGCCGTGAGCGCGGATTGGGCCGCCGGTCCTGGTCGCGGCAAGGATGTCCAGTGGCCCGTTGGCACAGGCGGTCAGGGCAATGAAGGAGTAGCCGGACAGGTCAAGCAAACGCTTGGCGCGATCGGATATGTGGAATCGTCGTACGCACGACAAAACCGTTTGCCAGTCGCGCTGGTGCGAAACGCCGCGGGCAACTTCGTTGCGCCGGCAGCATTCGAAATGGCCGCCGCCGCAACCAGTGCACTCGCGATCGCCAATGAACCGCTCGACCTGCGGCTCTCAATTGTGAATGCACCTGGCGATCGTGCCTATCCGATTTCGTCGTTCACCTGGATGCTGGTCGCGCCTGATCATATTGGCCCGACAAAAACGCAGTCTGTGCAACGGTTCGCCGAGTGGGCGCTGCACAGTGGTGATCAGATCGCGCGTGAGCTTGGTTACGAACCGATTCCGGCACCGCTGGCCGACCGGATGTTGGCGACGTTGGCGAGGGAGTTGGGGGCGCCGAAACAGTAGTTGCAGTTCCCGATTCGGTTATTCGGCCCAGTAGCAGGAGCCCAAGGCCGTTTGGCGTTTCGGCCTCGATCGTTTCGAAAGGCCGCACTCATAAGCGGCGCTGCGCTTTTCGGGGTCCCGCCAGAGATTGCGATGCGAGAAAGCAGATCATCGCTTTGTGCCGCTCTACGAAACTGCGAGGCCGAATGGCCGGATGGCCCTGGGCTCCTGCTACTGGGCCGAATGACCGAATCGGGAACCGCAACCAACTCCTACCCCCGCCCGCCCGTCCGCAGAAAATCTGCGAACTCCGTTGGCAGCCCCGCCGCAACCACTTTCTCCGCAGCCTGCTCCACATCGTACGCAACGCGCACGACATGCACGGCGATTGATCCATCGGCCGCCACATCCACGCGCACATAACCAGCGCGCGGATCGTGATCCTTTGGCCGACCAACACTCCCCGTGTTTACAAAGTGCACGCCGTCAACCACACGATGCCACGGCTTGTGCGTGTGGCCGAAGGCGACAAGATCGCCCGACTTCGCATCCACCGACTCGCCGAGTTTACGCAGGAAATCATCGGTGCGATCTTCGGTCACATAAATCAGGTTGCTTGTGCTGTGCGCATGCAGCAGCACAAAACGCGGACCCGGTGTGTGTCCACCGAGTGGACGCACGTCAAGGCGAAACGGAAGGGCTGCGAGTCGGGCTTTGTTCTCCTGGCTCGTATTCGCAAGCGTCCACGCATAACTCTCATGCGCCAGTGCTTCCTGCCGCGCATTTTCTGAACGACAGCCGCAATGCTTGTAGCCGTGCGCGACGGTGCTATCGTAGTTGCCGGCAACGCCCGCAATGTGTTCGGCGTCAACGCGTGCGATGACCTCGTTGGGATTGGCTGAGTAGCCAACCAGGTCCCCCAGATGATACCGCGCAGCGTGCGGTGCGTGTTCACGTGCGTGAGCGAGCACAGCGTCGAGCGCTTCAATATTGGCGTGCACATCGGACAACAGAACAACGCTGATCATGCGCCTGGGGCTGAATGTGTGCGCGATGCAAACGAACGGAGCTTTGCAACGCTCAGCACGGACTCGACCGCCGCGCCTCGCAGGCAATCGCGCCGGCTTCGCGCTCCGCCTGTAGTCCCGTCATGGACGGAAGCGCGTCGCGAATCCAGGCCAGCAGCGCCTCGTGCGACGCGTCGGCAGCCGGCAAGAGCCGGTAGTGCGCCAATCGTGGGCCGCGGGTGGCCTCAACCCAACCGCTCCGCCGCAAATACGCCAGATGGCGGGAGACCAGCGGCTGCGGCAGTTCGAGCACCGACACCAAGTCGCACACGCAAAGCTCGCCAGTGGCGAGCAAGTTGAGAATGCGCACGCGCGTGGGGTCGGCGAGGCCAGCCGCTCGATCCGCACACTGGGCGGCGTCGGCAGCGACGGTCTGTGCGTCAATGGGCGTTGCATATTCGGTTAAGCGCATATATTCTCCATATACAGATATAATATCGCTAAGCAAGTTCAATGCAACTCCTGGAGCGTAACATGGCCGCACGATCACTGCCGCAACTGTCCGATCCTGCCCCGAACGCATCCAACGCGGCCACCGATGACGCGGTCGGCACCGAGCGCATGCTCAAGGGAACGGTCCGCGTGTTCGACCCGGCGATGTGTTGCGAAACAGGCGTCTGCGGACCCGCCGTCGACACGTCGCTGCTTGACGCAGCGCGAGATCTGCGATGGCTCGCCGCGCAGGGCGTTGATGTGGTCCGCCACAATCTGGGCACCGATGCCGGCGCGTTCGTGGCCTTCGCTCCGGCCCGCACGCTGTTGCAGGAGGGCGGCGTTGAGGCCTTGCCCGCCACGTGGGTGAATGGCGCGCTCCTGGTGACCGGACGGCACGCCACGCGCGCTGAGCTGCTTCACGCACTCGGCACTGCACAACACAAGGTCATTGCGTGAACTCCGCCCTCGGCGATTTCGCCACTCGACTCGAACTCACCACGCGCTTTTCGTTTTTCACCGGCAAGGGGGGCGTTGGCAAAACCACCACCGCCTGTGCGATAGCCGTAGCGCTCGCAGAACGCGGTGAACGCACGCTGCTGGTCAGCACGGACCCCGCGTCGAACCTCGGCGATCTGTTCGGCCGCGTCGACAAGTCGGTCCCGACCCCGCTCGCAGGGCTTCCCGCGCTGAGCTTGCTGGACATCGATCCAGTGGCCGCCGCCGCCGCGTACCGCGAACGCATCGTGACACCCTATCGCGGCGTGTTGCCGGCATCGGCGCTGCAGCAAATGGAAGAACAGCTCTCCGGCGCATGCACGGTGGAGATCGCGGCGTTTGATGAGTTCACTGCATTGCTCACCGATCCCGCCCTGCTCGCGCAGTTTGATCGCGTGGTGTTCGACACCGCGCCCACCGGACACACACTGCGATTGCTCGCGCTGCCCGCAGCGTGGACTGGATTTCTTGGATCGGCGGAGAATGGCGCAAGCTGTCTTGGACCACTCGCCGGACTTGAACAACAACGCGCACGATATGCGGAGGCGGTGCGGGCACTGTCTGATGGCGCGCTAACCACCGTGGTGATTGTATCGCGCGCCGACCACGCGCCACTGCTCGAGGCGGCGCGTGCCAGCGTTGAACTGCGCGCCATCGGGTTGGCGCACCAGCGACTCGTGCTGAATGCGGTGTTGCCGGAGCGAAGCGATGCGAACGGAAAGAGCGTGGATGCAACCGAAGTCGACGCGGTCACACGCGCGTGGTACGCTCGGCAGCGTAGCGCACTCGAACAGATGCCTGCGGACATCGCCACGTTGCCGCGCCTCACCGTTCCAATGCTGACTGGCGATCTGACGGGACTCGACGCGCTGCGAGCACTCGCGTCGGGTGAATCGATTGACGCGGCGATTGATGCGGCGACGAGTGGGCAGGATCACGCAACAGTCGGACCAGCGCTCGAGGCACCGGACCCAGCACACGCCTCACTCGCCTCGTTTGACGATTTGATCGCGTCACTCGCGTGCGAATCGCACGGTGCGATTCTCACCATGGGCAAAGGTGGTGTGGGGAAAACAACCGTCGCGCGTCGCATTGCACTCGCGCTCGCGGAACGCGGTTTGCCGGTACACTTGTCGACCACCGATCCTGCGGGTGTGGATTTTGCGTTTGCAAACTCGTCTCCCGCACTGCGCGTATCGCGCATCGATGCGGCCGCAGAGATCGCCGCGTATACGGATGAAGTCATGCGCGCCGCTGGTCCACTCGACGCACACGAACGTGAGCTGCTCGCGGAAGATCTGCGTTCGCCGTGTACCGAAGAGATCGCCGTGTTTCGCGCCTTCGCACGCATACTCGCCGACGCGCAGAATGCGTTTGTCGTACTTGATACGGCGCCTACCGGGCACACGATTCTGTTGCTCGATGCGGCCCAGGCGTATCATCGCGAGGTGGCCAAAAGCACGGGCGCGGTGCCTCCCGAGGTCGCCGCGTTGCTGCCGCGACTTCGCGACCCGGCGTTTACGCGTGTTCTGGTGGTCACGCTTGCAGAGTTTACTCCGGTGGCCGAGGCGGAACGGTTGGTGGAAGATCTCGCGCGCGCCGGAATCACACCGTACGGCTGGGTGGTGAACGGACTTTTGTCACAGACGAACGTGCAGCATCCGCTACTGCGGGCGCGCGCTGATCAAGAAGCGGGTCCGCTTGCGCGGGTGGCACGTGCCAGCACGCGCACCTGGGGGCTGCCGTGGCAGGCACTGGTGGGCGAGTCGGATGTGGCGAAGAGTGATACGCCTGGTGGTGACGCGGGTGCTCCTCCCCCCTCCCCCGGTGCGCTAGCTTTGCATGCATGACTGAACCCGTCGCGCCGCACCAACGCATTGCCGCTATCGACATCGGGTCGAACTCCATCCGACAAATCGTGGCCGACGTCTCGCCCACCGGTCAGATTCGGGTGGTCGACGAAATGAAGGCCATGCCACGACTGGGCGAAGGGCTTGAGGCAACGGGAGCGTTGAGCAGCGCGGCCATCGACATTGGTGTGTCGTCGGTGCAGCGCATGGTCACGCTGGCGCGTCAGCTCAGTGCCGAACGCATTGAAATCGTGGCCACCAGTGCCGTTCGCGACGCGTCGAATGCGGCCGAGTTTACCAATCGGGTGCTTGAAGACACTGGCATTGCGGTGCGGGTGCTCTCTGGTGAAGAAGAGGCGCTGCTCTGCTTTCGGAGTGCGCTCGGACATTTTGAGCTTGGCTCAGGTCGCTCGCTTGTCATGGACATCGGCGGCGGCTCGCTCGAACTCGTGCTTGCCAAAGATGGTTTGATCGAGCGCGTGGCATCGTTACCGTTTGGCGCGGTTCGACTGACGGAGCGTTTTCTCACACCGGACGTACGTCCGCGTGCGGTGCGTGCATTGCGTGACCACGTGCGCGATGGCTTACGCAAAGCCATGCCGGTCAAGGACTGGCGCGGTGCACAGGTCATCGGATCCGGCGGCACGTTTACCAATCTTGCCGGCATTGTGTTGCAGCGGGCCGGTGTGACGGCGCGCTCGACGCACGGCACACGCATTACGCGTGTTGAACTGGAGCATGTGCTCGACTGGCTGCAGCGGTTGTCGCCGGAAGAGCGCGCCACCGTGCCGGGACTGAATCCGGCGCGTGCCGACATCATCGTGGCTGGTCTCAGCGTGGCGGCCGAAGTGTTGGCGCGATTCGATCCGCGCGATCTGCTCGTGTCGGGGTACGGAATTCGGGAAGGACTGCTGCTTGAATCCGCGCGTGTGCAGCCGGTGATCGCCGATCCGGGCGACGCACGTGAACGCTCGGTGCGCGAGTTTGCGGAGCGCTGTCACTACGAAGTGCCGCATTCCAAACAGGTGCGCAAGCTCGCCCTTCAGTTGTTCGACAAACTGGCGCCGCGCCTGCGACTTAACGCCGTGGATCGGCAGATTCTCGCCGACGCGGCCCTGCTGCACGATGTGGGTTACCACATCAACTACGAGAATCACCACAAGCATTCGTACCATCTGATTTCACACGCCGAACTGCTGGGCATGACACCGGCGGAGCAGATCGCGATTGCGCATGTGGCGCGTTACCATCGCGGAGCCACGCCCAAGCGAAAGCATCGGGCGTTTGCGCAGCTTGATCGTGTGCTTCGCAATCGCATCGTCAAGCTGTCGGCGATTCTCCGCTTTGCCGATGGGTTTGATCGCGGCCACGTGGGTGCGGTTGACCATCTCGAAGTGCGATGGACGGAGCGCGCGATTCGTGTGAAGGCGGTCCCAACCGAGGGTGCACTGACCGTGCGACTCGAGCTGTGGGGCGCGAGTCGCAAGCGACAGTTGCTGGAGCTGGTCGCCGGTCACCCCATCGAAGTCGTCGCGCCGGATGGTACCGTGGTGGTCACGTCGGCCGACGAAGGGGAGTAGTCACCCCCGCTTCGAGGACTTGCTCCGTTTTCCGCTCTTGCGACCGAGTCGCCCGCCGTCCGGCACGGTAGCCGACGGTTCACTGTCCGGAATGTGAACTTCGGAGTCGCTGCCGTCACCATCGAGTCCCCACGGATCGCGCATGAGATGTAGCTGCGTTGACCGCTCCGCTTCTCCACCGGGGAACAGACGCGCATAGGTCCCATCGGCCTGCAGCTCCCAGGCCTGGCGATTGTCGCGCAGACACACATCGAGCACGCCGCGAATCTGTCGGTGCAACAACGGCTCTTCGATTGGCACCATCACTTCAACGCGACGATCAAGGTTACGCGGCATCCAGTCGGCCGAACCGATGTAGTACTCCGGCTGGCCGTCGTTGGCCACGTGCAGCACGCGCGAGTGTTCAAGAAACCGACCAATGATGGATCGCACGCGAATATTCTCGCTCAGTCCCTTGATGCCCGGACGCAAGCAGCAAATGCCGCGAATGATCAGATCGATTTGCACACCAGCCTGCGACGCGCTGTAGAGCGACGCAATAATTCCGGCATCAACCAGCGCATTCATCTTTGCGATGATGCGGCCACCGCGGCCAGCGCGTGCGTGCTCCGCTTCACGCGCGATCAACTCCACGGTCCGTTCGCGCAAGTTTGCCGGCGCCACAAGCAGCTTGCGATAGAACTTCTGACGACTGACGCCGGTGAGCGAGTTGAAGAGGTCACTCAGATCGGCGCCAATTGACGGACTGCAAGTGAGCAGCCCGATATCCGTGTACAAGCGCGCCGTCTTGGAGTTGTAGTTGCCGGTGCCGATGTGCACGTAGCGACGGATGCCGTCGGCGTCCCGTCGTACAACCAGAACGGTCTTGGCGTGCGTCTTCAACCCCGGTAATCCGTACGCCACGTGAATGCCGTAACTTTCGAGCGTGCGCGCCCAGGCGATGTTGTTCTGCTCATCAAATCGCGCTTGCAGTTCGATCAACACGGCCACCTGCTTGCCGCGCTGTGCCGCTTCCGTGAGCGCGCGGACAATGGCCGTGTCACCGCTCGTTCGATAGAGCGTGAGCTTGATGGCCAGCACCTGAGGATCGGCGGCCGCCGACTCAAGGAAGTGCTCGACCGAGGCACTGAACGACTCGAACGGATGATGCACGAGCACATCGCGTTCCCGAATGACATCAAAGATGGAGCGTCCATCGCGCAACTTGTCTGGCACGCGCGGTGAGAATGGCGGGTCGCGCAGTTCCGGCACATCAAGCGAAGCGAACGTCATGAAGTCGCCAAGCTCGAGCAACTCATCCGTCATATCCACGTCTTCCACGGTGAGCGGCGCGATCTCCTGCTGCTCACCTGCGCCCAACTCTTCCAGCAGCAGCTCGCGGATATCGTCTGGCATGCCGCGTTGTACTTCAAGTCGCACCACTTCGCCGAACCGACGCTGAAACACCTGCTGCTCAATGCTGGCCAGCAAATCCTCAGGCTGCTCCATTTGACCGAGGTCAAGATCGGAGTAGCGCGTGATGCGGAAGGTGTGCCATCCGACCACTTCCATCCCGGGAAACAGTGTGCCGAGATTGGCGCCAATCACCTCTTCGAGCGGCACAAAATGGTGCTTGCGACCGATCGGCACCCAGCGCGACAAGGACCGCGGCACTTTCACGCGCGCAAAATGCTCGGCGCCGGTGACCGGATCGCGCACCTGCACGGCCAGCGAGAGCGACAAATTGGAGATGTACGGAAACGGGTGCCCCGGATCGACGGCCAAGGGCGTCAGTACCGGGAAGACCTGCGATTCGAAGAACCGGTCCACGAGTGACCATTCCGACGCGGTCAGATCATTCATCCCGACGACGCGGATGCCATGCTGGGAGAGCGCCGGCAGCAACTCATCGCGCAAGAGTGTACGGCGCTGGTCCAGCAGGTCCGCCACGCGTTGGTTAATGGCCAGGAGCTGCTCGACCGGCGGCATGGCATCCGGAGGCTCCACACCGGCACCGGCGGCCACTCGGCGTCGCAGGCCCGCCACGCGCACCATATAGAACTCGTCGAGATTCATACTGAAGATCGCGAGAAACTTCAGCCGTTCCAGAAGCGGCACGCGGGAATCAGCAGCCTCGGCCAGCACCCGACCGTTGAAATCCAGCCAGCTGAGCTCGCGATTGAGATAGGGCATCATGCTGGTGTCCGTGCTCTCCAAGTGGGTCGTCGCCTCGCGATTGCGTGTCGTGTGACTCGCCGGCGCATGCTAGATATAGCGCGGCCGTCACCACCGTCGAAGCCCGCGGCGTCGAGCCTGCGCATCGAAAGGACGCACAAACCGTTCGGCAGCAAACGGACCCGATGTTCTCCGAGTCGGAAAGTTGTGGTAATTGCGCGCATTCAGGCTGGTGGGATGTACCCTGCCGAGGAGAGATTACCGGTTCGTTACATGAGCAATCGGCCGACGGGGTACGGGGCGGCGATATTTGTGGATTGGCTTGTGTGAGCCAACGGGCGTGGAGCCCGTGCGCTCAACAGGAATCTTTTGATCTCTCATGAATTTCCGCTCCGCTCGACAATCGATGGCCGCGACTCGACTCGCGGTCGCGTGTGTCCTCTCCGCAGCGACGCTTGTTGCCTGCGGCCCGGGCTCGGCCAGCTACACGGTGTCGGTAGACGGTTCCAGCACCGTGTACCCCATTACCGAGGCGATGGCCGAAGAATTCGGGATCGCGAGCACGGAGAAGGTGAACGTCACCATTGCGACATCGGGTACCGGCGGTGGCTTTAAGGCGTTTTGCGCGGGCGAGCGCGACATCAGCAATGCATCGCGCCCCATCAAGAAGAGCGAACGGGAACTGTGCGAAAAAAACGGCGTCGAGTACGTCGAGTTCAACATTGCGATTGATGGACTGACCGTGGCGGTCAATCCCGGCAACACCTTTGTTGAGTGTCTGACGGTGGCCGAGCTGGAGCAGATCTGGAAGCCCGGTAGCACGGTGAGCAGCTGGTCGCAGGTGCGCGCCGAGTGGCCGAACGAACCGATCAAGCTGTACGGCGCGGGCACGAACTCCGGAACGTTTGATTATTTCACCGAGGCCATCATGGGCCGCGTTGGCGCCATTCGCGACGATTTTTCGGCGAGTGAAGACGACAACGTATTGGTGCAAGGCGTGGAAGGTGATCGCAATGCACTCGGCTTCTTTGGCTACGCGTACTACGCCGAAAACAAAACGCGCCTGAAGAGTGTCGCCGTGGATCCTGGTACTGGCTGCGTACAGCCCACGCCGGAAACAATTCAGGCGGGCACCTATTCGCCGCTGGCGCGTCCCCTGCTCATTTATGTCAGCCGTAAGTCCATGAACCGTTCAGTGGTGCGCGACTTCGTGCGATTCTATCTGGAACACTCGCTTGAGTACGTGCCGGAGACCGGATACATCCCGCTGGGCGCCGAGGTGTACAACACGCATCTCAAGACGCTCGCGCAGTTCGATACGACTGCGGTCGCCGTCTCGGCGGCGCCGTGACCGCGCCTCGCGCTCCGTTGCCTACGCCAGCGCATGACGCGCGGTCGTGGGGCGAGATCGGTCTGGAACGTCGGCATTCGAACGAACGTCGGATTGGCGTGCTGCTGATTGGTGCCAGCGCCGTCTCGATTCTCACCACGGTTGGAATTGTCGCGGTGCTGGTGTTCGAGTCGATCGGCTTTTTTGCTGAAGTGTCGGTGTGGGAGTTTCTGACGGGCACACGCTGGACACCGCTCTTTGAGAGCAAGAGTTTTGGTGTACTGCCGCTTCTCATGGGCTCACTGCTCGTGGCGAGCGGTGCCGCGCTGGTGGCGCTTCCGATCGGACTGGCGAGTGCCATTTATCTCAGCGAGTACGCGCAGGATGGTGTGCGACGGGTGCTCAAACCCGTGCTCGAAGTGTTGGCCGGTATTCCCACAGTGGTGTACGGATACTTCGCGTTGCTTTATGTCACGCCATTGCTGCGCACGGTGTGGCCGAACGCCGACATCTTTAACGCTGCAAGCGCGTGCATCGTGATGGGCATCATGATTGTGCCACTCGTGTCGTCGCTCTCGGAAGACGCCATGAGCGCGGTGCCTCGTTCGCTTCGAGAGGGCGCGTACGCGCTGGGTGCGACGCGGTTTGAAGTGGCGACGCGCACCGTGGTGCCAGCCGCACTGTCCGGCATTATCGCATCGTTTCTTCTGGCCATCTCACGTGCGATCGGCGAAACAATGATCGTCACCATCGCGGCTGGCGCCACGCCGCAGATGACATTGAACCCGCTGCGCAGCGTGCAAACCATGACGGCCTACATTGCGCAGACCAGTATGGGTGAGTTGCCGCACGGCACTGTGGAGTATCGCACGATTTTCGCTGTCGGTCTCACACTCTTTTTTGTCACGCTGCTGGTGAACATGGTGAGCGGCGTTGTGCTGCGACGCTACCGTGAGGTATACGAATGACCGAGCCCGTAAAGGACGCCGTCGCCGTTCCTCCCACGACGACAACGCGTGCCAACGGCCGACCGGCCACGCAGTTTGTGCGTCCGACGTTCTCGGGATTGCGGCAGACGTCGAATGGCAGTGCACGCTCGGATGACACCGCGACAGCGCCACATCCCGCAGCCCAACGTGATCCGTCGCGGTTTGCTCCGCGCGTTTCGCAGCGCCGCTTCATTGCGAGCGCATTCGCGGCGTTGTGTCTTGTGGCCACGCTGATCGGCGTGGTCGTTCTGGCGGCGCTGCTCATCGATATCTTTCGTGATGGCGCGAGTCGCCTGAGCTGGTCGATGATCACCGGCTTCCCGTCGCGATTTGCTGATCGGGCCGGCATCGGTCCGGCGCTGGCGGGCTCCGCGTGGGTACTCTTTCTGACCACGCTGTTCGCGTTTCCGCTCGGCGTTGGTACCGCCATCTGGCTTGAAGAATACGCGCCCAACAATCGGTGGCGTCGCTTGATTGAAATGAACATTGCGAATCTGGCCGGCGTACCGTCGATCGTGTACGGCATTCTTGGGCTTGCCCTGTTCGTGCGCGTGATGTCTCTGGGACGCAGCCTGATGGCCGCCGCGCTCACATTGGCGCTGCTGATTCTTCCGGTGATCATTATCGCGTCGCAGGAAGCCATCAAAGCGGTACCGCGCACGATCAGACTCGGTGCGTACGCGCTCGGCGCAACACGCTGGGAAACAATCAGACATCAGATTCTTCCGGTCGCGCTTCCTGGCATTATGACGGGAACGATTCTCGCGCTTTCACGCGCGATTGGTGAAGCGGCACCGGTGATTCTTGTGGGCGCGCTTGGATTTGTGGCGTTCATTCCCACGAACCCGTCGGATCAGTACACCGTGCTGCCCTTCCAGATTTTCAACTGGGTATCACGACCGCAGACGGCGTTTCACGAAGTGGCAGCAGCGGCCAGCATTGTCTTGTTGGCGTTGTTGCTGAGCATGAGCGCAATTGCCATCTGGCTGCGCAACAAGTACACGCGGCGGAGTTGACTGCATGAGTGAAGCGATTCGGAACCCTGCGGGGCCGGTCGAACTGGAAGCGCGAGAATTGTCGGTTCTCTACGGCGAAACGCGCGCGTTGAAATACGTGTCCCTGAAGATTCCTGATCGCCAGGTGGTGTCGTTCATCGGCCCAAGCGGCTGCGGCAAGAGCACGTTGCTGCGTTGTTTCAACCGCATGAACGATCTGATTCCCGGTGTGAAGATCGAAGGCGAAGCGCTCTTTCAGGGACGCAACCTGTATGGCACCGGGGTTGATGCCGTCGACGTGCGTCGCCGCATCGGCATGGTGTTTCAGAAGCCGAACCCGTTTCCGAAGTCGATCTACGACAACGTGGTGTTTGGGCCAAAGATCAACGGCTACAAGGGCGATTTCAGTGAGCTCGTCGAGCGCTCGCTTCGGCAGGCCGCGTTGTGGGAAGAGGTCAAGGACCGGCTCAACTCCAACGCGCTGGCGCTCTCCGGTGGTCAGCAGCAGCGACTGTGCATCGCGCGCGCGCTGGCGGTGGAACCGGAAGTCCTCCTCATGGACGAACCGGCCTCAGCGCTCGATCCGATTGCCACGCAGAAGATCGAAGATCTGATCTACGATCTGAAGCAGGACTACACGGTGGTCATCGTCACGCACAGCATGCAGCAAGCCGCACGCGTGTCCGACCACACAGCGTTCCTGTACATGGGCGAAGTGGTTGAGTATGGTCCCACGAACGAGCTTTTCACCAATCCGCGTGAAGAGCGGACGGAGTCCTATATCACAGGGAGATTCGGGTGAGTCACCGTCATTTTCAGGATGATCTGGACAAGCTGAACGGTTCGCTCATTCGGATGGCTGGACTGGCGGAAACGGCGGTCAAGACGGCCGTGACCGCGCTCACCACGCGCAGCAAGGATCTCGCGTACGAAGTCATTGATCAGGACGGCGGCATTGACGCGGCCGAAATGGAGATCGACGACCTTGCCGTGAACCTGCTGGCACTGCAGCAGCCGATGGCGCGCGACCTGCGACTGATCACCATCGCGATGAAGATCGCGAACGATCTGGAGCGCGTTGGCGACCACGCGGTGAACATCGCCGAAACGGTGATCTACATGGTGCAGGGCGCGCACTTTCCTGTGCTCCCCGAAATCGAAGAGATGGCGCGCATCTCCACGAACATGCTGTCGGTGGCGCTCGATTCGTTTATCCGCGGCGATGCGGCCATGGCCCGCACGGTCATCAAGCGCGACGATCGCGTTGACGAGTTGCACGCCAACAACTTCCGCATTCTGCTCACGCACATGATGGAAGACCCCCGCCGCATCGGCGCGGGTATGGACCTGCTGCTCGTGTCCGGCAACCTCGAACGCATTGCCGATCTGGCCACCAATGTCTCCGAAGACGTGGTGTATCTGGTGGAAGGCCGGTCGATCAAGCACCGGGCCTCGGACAATCGCAAGGCGGAAGACGCCGAGCAGACCGAAGCCGAGGAGCCAGAGGCAGGCACGACCTGACATTTTGGCACCATTGCCAGCCTGAGAGGCACACCCGCCGCGGCTCGCCTCTTGCTACTTCGTAGGATGAGTTGGCGCCGCCATGCGGGCGCGCCCTGACCCATTTCTACCAGAGGCAGCAATGGCAGATAAGGTGATCGGTATCGACCTCGGCACCACCAACTCGGTGGTTTCCGTGCTCGAAGGTGGCGATCCGGTCGTGATCCCCAATGCCGAAGGCGGACGTACGACCCCGTCCGTTGTCGGCTTCACGAAGGACGGCGAGCGCCTGGTTGGCCAGATCGCCAAGCGTCAGGCCGTTACGAACCCCACGAACACGGTCTTCTCGATCAAGCGCTTCATGGGCCGCAAGATGGCCGAAGCGGCTGATGACAAGAAGCGGGTGCCCTACAAGCTCGGCTCGGGCGCCAATGACATCGTCACGGTCGAGGTGCAGGGCAAGCAGTACACGCCGCCTGAAATCTCGGCGATGGTGCTGCAGAAGATGAAGCAGACCGCCGAAGACTACCTCGGTCACACCGTGACCAAGGCAGTCATTACGGTGCCGGCCTACTTCAACGACTCGCAGCGTCAGGCCACCAAGGACGCCGGCAAGATCGCCGGCCTCGACGTGCTTCGCATCATCAACGAGCCCACGGCCGCGGCACTGGCCTACGGTCTCGACAAGGCCAAGACCAAGGACGAGAAGATCGCCGTGTTCGACCTGGGCGGCGGCACATACGACATCTCGATTCTTGAGCTGTACGACGTAGACGGCACGCGTCAGTTCGAAGTGAAGTCCACCAACGGTGATACACACCTGGGCGGCGATGACTTCGACGAGCGCGTCATGGATTGGCTGGTGGCCGAGTTCCGCAAGGATCAGGGCATTGACCTGTCCAAGGACCCGATGGCCATTCAGCGCCTCAAGGAGGCCGCAGAAAAGGCCAAGATGGAGCTGTCGAGCACCATGAGCACCGACATCAATCTGCCGTTCATTACGGCCGACCAGTCGGGCCCGAAGCATCTCAACTATTCGCTCACGCGCGCCAAGTTTGAGCAGCTCGTGGACGACCTGATCCAGCGTACGCTCGAGCCCATGAAGCTCGCGCTCAAGGACGCCGGGCTGCAGCCCAATGAAGTCGACGAGATCATTCTGGTAGGTGGCTCCACGCGTATTCCGAAGATCCAGCAGGTGGTGAAGGAGTTCTTCGGCAAGGAACCGAACAAGGGTGTGAATCCTGATGAAGTCGTGGCCGTTGGCGCGGCGATTCAGGGCGCGGTGCTCACCGGCGAGCAGAAGGACGTGCTGCTGCTCGACGTGACACCACTCTCACTCGGTATCGAGACGCTGGGTGGCGTGATGACGGTGCTCATTCCGCGCAACACCACGATCCCGACCAAGAAGGCTGAGACGTTCTCCACGGCGGATGACAATCAGACCACGGTTGAAATCCACGTGTTGCAGGGTGAGCGCGAGCTCGCCACGTACAACCGCACCATCGGCAAGTTCCAGCTCACGGGCATTCCGCCCGCTCCGCGCGGACTGCCGCAGGTGGAAGTGGCGTTCGACATTGACGCCAACGGCATTCTGCACGTGACCGCCAAGGACAAGGCCACGGGCAAGGAACAGAAGATTCGCATTGAGTCGTCAAGCGGTCTCTCGGATGGTGACATCGACAAGATGGTCAAGGATGCCGAGAAGAACGCTGCTGAGGACAAGGCGCGTCGTGAGGAGATCGACCTGCGCAATCGTCTCGATTCGCAGACGTACGAAGTTGAGAAGAACGTGAAGGAATGGGGCGACAAGGTGCCGGCCGAACTCAAGACCCGCATTGACACCGCCATTGAAAACGCCCGTAAGGCTTTGCGCGGCGATGATGTCGCGGCGATTCGTACGGCCCAGGAAGAGCTGAGCCGCGCGTACTCCGAAGCGGGTCAGGCGTTCTATCAGCAGCAGGCGGCCAGCGCAGGTGCTGGTGCGGAGCCGGCCGCTGACGGCGCGGGCACGACCGCGGAACCTCAGGCGGAAGAAGTCGCCGAGGCCGATTACGAGATCGTCGACGACAAGAAATAATCGTCCAGCGGTACACGAAACGCCCGCCGCTGGAAACAGCGGCGGGCGTTTTGGTGTCTTAACATACAAGCAGGTCGCAAACCTTTTCCGTAGCAACAAGGACGAATCCCATGGCAGCATCCAGCACTTCACGTCGAGTTCGTCTCTCCGTAGCAGTCACGGCGGCGTTTGTTGGTGGCGTTGTGTTCGCTTCCGGCATGGATCTTACGCGCTTTGGTTGGGCGCAGACCGGCACGTCTGCGAATGCCGTCGCGCTCACGCCAGTGAACGGCGTCGTACCAGAAGGCACCGGCTCGATTGCTGACGTCGCCGAGCGTGTCACGCCCGCCGTTGTGTCGATTCGTGCAACACGGGCGGCGCGTCCGCGTACATCGAACCGCAACGTGCCACCCGGCATGGAAGAGTTTCTCGAGCAGTTCGAACGCCAGCAGCCACGCGAGCAAACGGGTGACGGCTCCGGCTTCATTGTGAATCCAGACGGTTACATCATCACCAACAACCACGTCGTGGCCGGAGCCACGGTTCTGGATGTGACGTTGTCGGATCGCCGTCGATTCCGGGCGCGCATTATTGGCACCGATTCCACGACCGACATCGCGGTGATCAAGATTGATGGAGCGCGATTCCCCAGCATTCCGCTCGGCGATGATGAAAAGCTGCGCATCGGTGACTGGGTCGTGGCGGTGGGCAATCCGCTTGGTCTCGACTTCACTGTCACGGCCGGTATCGTGTCGTCAAAGAATCGTGGCAGCGAAGTGAGCCTTCCCAACAGCGGTGGCCTGGCGATCAACGACTTCATTCAGACGGACGCGGCGATCAATCCCGGAAACTCGGGTGGTCCGCTCATCAATCTCCGCGGCGAAGTGATCGGCGTGAACAGCGCGATCGCCAGTCAGACCGGCTTCTACTCGGGCTACGGCTTCGCGATTCCCATCACGCTCGCGAAAGCCGTGATGGAAGATCTGATTCGCGACGGCAAGGTGCGCCTGCCAGTTATCGGCATCACGGTGACCGAGGTGGATCCGGAAGATGCGGGTCTCGCGGGTCTCTCGCGCATTGCCGGTGTGAAGGTGCAGACGGTCACGGACAATGGTCCGGCCATGAAGGCGGGAATTGAATCGGGCGACGTGATTGTGAGCGTGGCGGGCAAGGATGTGGATCGTGTGAGCGCGTTGCAGCGTACGGTGCGCAGCAACGACGTTGGCCAAACGATCGAAGTGGTTGGTTATCGCTTTGGCAAGAAGCGTACGTTCAAGGTGACGTTGCAGGGCGCCGAGTCGGTTCCTTCGCTCATCGCCAATCGCGGCGTGACCCCGACCACGCCAAACGCCGAGCCACCATCGCCGACACGTCTGCCGGCAAGCAAGCTTGGCATCACGGTTGAATCGCTCACACCCGAGGCGAGCGCCACGATGAATCTGCCCGAGAAGGGCGGTCTGCGTGTGACGGACGTGGCGTCCGACGGTGCGGCGTACGGCAAGCTGGTGGCGGGTCGCGACATCATTCTCGAAGTGACGTATCCGGGCGAGCGTCGGCCGGTCAAGTCGGTAGCTGACTTGCGCGCGGTGGTGGACGGCCTGCAGCCTGGTGATTACGTGGGACTGCGCGTTCTGAGTCGTTTCGCGAACGGCACGCAGACATCGTCGGTCACGTTGCAAGTGCCGAAGTAAGCAACAGTCGCACGTGTGCCGTTGTGAACGCGGGCTTGATCAAACGATCTGGCCCGCGTTTTCAATTGCATTATCTTATTCGCTGGTCGTGAGCGCTCGTGGCGAAATTGGTAGACGCGCAAGCCTTAGGAGCTTGTAGGGCAACCTGTCCCGGTTCGAGTCCGGGCGAGCGCATGACTCACTGTTCCCTTCCCGCCTGTTCACTCTGTGAAACTGCTGCGACATCGCATCGAGTTCGCCACCTCGGCGCCGATTCAGTTCGTCGACGTGACGTCCCGACTACGCGAATGGCTTTCGCAGACCGGTGTACGCAATGGGCTGCTGTCGGCCATCTCGTTACACACCACGGCGCGCCTCACACTCAACGAGCGCGACCCGGCGCTTCAGCGCGACATGGTGGCGTTCCTTGAGCGCTTGGCACCAGCGAACGCTGCGTACTCGCACAACGAGCACACGGTAGACAATCGCGACAATGCGCACGCACATTTGCTCAGCCTGCTCGTGAATGCGTCGGAAACGATTCCGGTGGTGGATGGCGAGTTAATGCTCGGCACTTGGCAATCACTGTTCTTTGTTGAACTCGACGGACCACGCGCGGCGCGGCAGGTTGAGTTGCAACTGCTCAGTGCCGACTGACGGAATGCCGAGCGAAGTTGCCGTTCGCGCTCCCGCTGCGGCGAAGCGAGCCACGCCATGACACACGACGACGCCAACGGGTTTTACGCGAATCGTGGTGATCTTGATATGGAACGCTACCTCGAGCTCGATTACAGCTTTGAGTGCGTAGGTGACCCACGTCTGGCCGCGGCGCATTTCTGCAGCGAACAAAGCACCGCGCAATGGAAGCGCGTTGGTGTAACCGAAGATTTTCGACCGGAGTTTGCGGCGCGTGTGCTGGAGCTTGAGGCCGAGCATTCGCCACACGGTTTCAGCTACGATGTACCGTCGGCGCCAGCGGGCGAGGTACATCGTTGCCGCGTACGCATTGCACACCCACACGGCAACTTTGGGCCGCGTCTACCGAATCTGTTGTCGGCGATTGCCGGCGAGGGAATGTTTTTCTCGCCCGGCATACCAATCGTGCGACTGCACGACATTCAGTTTCCCGGTGCGTTTCTTCGCGCGTTTTCAGGTCCGCAGTTTGGTGTACACGGATTCCGTGAACAACTGCAGGCATTCGATCGCCCGATCTTTTTTGGTGTGATCAAGCCAAACATCGGTGTGCCAGCACGAGAGTTTGCGGTGTTAGCGTACGAGGGATGGTGCGGCGGTCTCGACATTGCGAAGGACGACGAAATGCTGGCCGATGCGCCGTGGTCGCCGATCGCTGAGCGCAGTGCGGCGCTGGGCGACGCGTGTCGGCGTGCGGCCTCGGTGACCGGTGCACGCTCGATGTACCTGGCCAACATCACCGACGAAGTGGACCGACTCATACCACTGCATGACACAGTCGTAGCGAATGGGGCGGGCGCAGTCATGGTGAATGCGCTGCCTGTTGGGCTCAGCGGCATTCGCCTGCTCCGCGCACATGCTCGCGTGCCGATCGTTTCGCACTTTCCCATGATCGCGGGCCTCGGGAGACTGCCGCACTACGGTGTGAGTTCTGTGGTCTTCACGCGACTGCAACGGCTCGCCGGGTGCGACGCGATCATCATGCCTGGCTTTGGCAAACGCATGATGACACCCGCTGCCGAGGTCTTGGCGAATGTGCGCGCGTGCCTAGACGACATGGGCGACATTCGGCCATCACTGCCCGTACCCGGCGGCAGTGATTCCGCAGCCACGCTCGAGGGCGTGTACCGATCACTCGGCACGGTAGACTTTGGGTTTGTTCCCGGTCGCGGTGTGTTCGGGCATCCCGAGGGGCCAGCCGCGGGGGCCCGGAGTATTCGTGTGGAGTGGGAGCGGATCGCAGCTGTGGGTTAACTGCAACCGCGTTCACCACGCCGTCACGGCGGCTTGCAGAACCGCAAGCACTCCTCACACGCCCCGCGCCTCAGCGACGGGGCCGATACCGACGTACCGTCGCCGTCTCAACGTCGGCCCTGGTATACGCGACGGGCTTCATATCGCCGCGCGCAAACATCGCCGCCTGCGATGCATGATACGGCGACTCCGGGCGTGAACTCTGTCCATACGCGAGCACCGAATATGCACGTGGAACCGGTGCAAACTCCACGGCGAGCACCCAGCCATCACCGCCCCGCGCGACCCGCTTGCCATCGGCCGCATCGGAGTATTGCACCACACGAAAGCAGCCGAGCGCTCCGGTGCAACCACCAACCGGTTCATCCACATTCCCGCGGCGCACGCGATGTACGTCGCCCCACGCCACGTCCGCGCGACCGTAGCGTCGCGTGACTTCGTCCACGGCCCATACGAAGTCCGCAGCTGCTCGCACGGGATCAGCGAGCCCGTCCGGTGTCATCGTTGGACGCGCGGGATCCCAACGATCAGAAAAAACGCGACGCATGCGCTCCGATGCCGGCACACCGCGCATTGCTTCGCCACCGGCGAGATGTCTGTTGTACCACACCTCGAACAGAACGCCACCGCGAGAATCGTGCGCGGTGGTGTGATCCCATTTCGCAAGCATGTCGGCGGCGGCGCTGACAGCGGGCGACATCGGCGTCGCACGCACCGCTGCGAGCAAATCGTCGGCGAATCGTTCGCCCGCCAGCATGCGATACGAATGCTTGAGACGCACCACATCTTCCAGCGTCATCTTGCGCTGCTGCGTTGCCAGACGCACGCCGAGCTGTGTCCGGAATCCCATCGCCGGCCTCGAGAAGTTTGACGGGAAGCGCAATGAGTCGATGATCGCGTTGAGATTCGTATAGTGAAACGGATCGTTCGACTGCTGGATGTAGCCGCCCGGCGGGTTGAGGAGCTGCGGCAGCGAGTCAAAGGGCACCAGATCGCGCCACATATCGTTGCTGGTGCGCGCCGGGATGGCCATGGAGTCGGCACCTGACGCGTGCGGCAGGCTCGGAACGGTTGCATTCCACACGTAGAAAATGTTTCCCTTCGTATCGGCGTACGTCAGGTTTGACGTGGTGTGTGCCCGCAGCCGCATGGCGTCCTTCCATTCCTCAAGATTGCGCGCGCGCATCATGCGCAGGAACTGCTCACCTTTTCGAAACTCGCCCTCCGCCGGCCATCGCGCGATGTAGACCTTGCCATCGGCACGCTCGACAACCGGACCCATATGCGTGCGCCAGATTGTGCGAATCACGGACGACAGGCCGTTTCCGTTCCGATACTCGGCTACAATATCAATGCGTTGCAACGGATGACTCTGACCATCAAGCAGGTAGTGGTCAGTGCGTGCGCTATCCACAGCGAGCGCATATATCGCTTCGTTGTCGGTGTTGTTGTTCGTGGTGGCGAAGCCGAGGAACTGATTAAATCCTCCTACCAGGAGCGCCGGGTTGCCAACACGAAAGTCTCCGTAGAAATCCATGACACCGCGCACCGTCACATGGGCTTCGTAGTAGCCCGCACTCCAATCCAGGTGTGGATTGCGAAGCAGAATCGCGCGCCCCGACCGGGTACGTGATGGCGCGAACGCCCACGCGTTGGAGCCTTCGCCCTCTCGCTGGAGCGAATCACGCTCGGCTCGCTCACGCAGGCGCTGCGCGCGGGCCGCGAAGCTTGGTGAAAGTTCAAGAAGCGGAGCTTCCATCCAAAGCGCAGCGACATCAACGCCCGTGAAGTTGGTTGGCGTCCACGCCGGCACGTCGTCAGGATGCTGGCGCACATAGTCATTCACGCCCTGCGCGAATCCTTCGTACACTTCGCGAGTTTCTGGCTGTAACTGCAGCCACGTATCCGCCGCGCGCGCGTGCATGAGTCGGGCACTGAAGTCGCGCTCCATGGAGTCGCGCCCGAACACCCGACCAAGATGCCCGCGTGCACGAATCAACCCGTGTGACACGCGCGCGCCGTAGTCCTCAAGCTGGACCCACGCCATGGCGTAGCCGAAGGCGCCCATATCGTCGGCCTCAATGTGCGGGACGCCGAGCGCGGTACGTCGAATCTCCACGCGGTCTGCGTACGGCGCCTGCGCGTTGACGGGCGCGGACACGAGCGTGAGCATAAGCAAGTTCAATCCCAGGGATCGCATCGAACCATTCTCTGACTGAATGTTGTGTTGCGGGTGCAGGCTGGGCGAAGCACCCTCGCCGTGCAAAAAACACTGCCGCCAACGACTCTTTGATCGCTGGCGGCAGTGATACATCAGCAACTAGCGCATGAATCAGGGATTGCGGTCGAGACAGACGCCCGCCCCTTGCACCGGGTTGTTTTCTTCCGCGAGAGGAAGGATAATGTTCACATCCGATCCATACTGACCTCCCTTATGCCACGTACCGGTTGGGAACACGGTGCTGGCGTTACGGCCGTACTGGCGAATCAATCGACGCATGTCACCGGTGCGCGTTCCTCGGCCAAACATCGTAAACGCACGCTCGCGAAAGAGCTGATCCACACGCGCTGCATCCGTGCCCGCATCGGTGAGCGTCGCCAATCCAGTGAACGTGGCACGAACCGCGTTCAGCGCGGTAAGGGCGCCGGCGGCATTGCCACCGCGAAGGCGACCTTCGGCTTCAATGAGGCGCGCTTCAAGACCCGATGTAATGGCAACTGAGGTCTCACGGGCCGGCCAGATGCGCTGCACAAAATAGGGACTCGTCAGATCATCACGTACAGCGCGTGTGACGCCAATAGCACGACAGGCGACATCACCTCCGGTACACACCGGCACGCGCGGATCATTCGCCGTGGCGTAGTTCAACCCATTGGTTCCTTCACCGGTACTCACGCTATAGCGACCTGCAAGATTGTTCAGGTTCCAGAACTGGTTACTGCTGGTGGTGATGGCGTGCAACTGCAAGTATTGGAAACTGGTGGCCACGTTTGTCACAGCCGCGAGCGCATCAGCCGGACGGTTGAGATTCAGCAAGATACGACCTCGAGTGGTCTGCAACGCGCTGCGTACACGCACGTCGTTTGCCGTTGTTCCGGTGATCAGCGCGAGCCCTGAGTCGGCATGCGCGAGAGCACGCGTGAAGGCCGCCTCGTTGGTGAGCGGCGACCCGTAGAACTCGTTGCCATCGATAACCGTGCTGAAAATCAGACCATTGCAGTAGTGCTCCGAGGCGAGATTCTCGAGGTACGCCTGCACGAAGTACATCTCCGCGATCTGCCAGCGGGGCGCGTTGGGCGCGAACTCGGTGAGCAGCGCGACCGCTTGCTCACCAGACAACCGTGCGCGATGCAATGCGCGATTGGCATCGGTCAGGAAATTGTTCTGTGGCGTGATCGTGCGTTGATCGATTTCCTGACGGGCGATGAACGAATCGCCGTTGTTCCACTCGTCGGCGAACAAACCGCCGAGGATGAACAGGCTTTCGCCGCCGCTGGTGGCAACATTAAATCGGGCGAGCGCACCAACGCGCACCGCTTCGGCGCCTGCCGGACTGCTGACGTTGCTGGGATTGATGACGTCTGGATCCTCGATGACAAGGAATTCAGACGGACTACAGCTGGCTCCAACGAATGCGCTGGCGAGCGCAGCCACCAATCCTCGGCGAAACGCGCGAGCGCTGCGTGGTGCGATCACGTCGCGGGATGTAGAAAATTTTGGCATGCGGATCGATCTCCTCAGAAGCCGAAGTTGAAGCGGAGCGCGAAATACGTGGGGGGAGCGAACGCCTGAAACGACGACGGTGCATCACCGGTCGTACCGAATGCTTCGGGGTCCACGCCCGTGTACTTCGTCCAGAGGATACCGAGATTGCGCGCTGATGCCGTGGCGGTCATGCTGCGTCCGCGGAACAACCGCGACGCCCACGCCTCGGGCAGCTGGTAGGTGATCGCCAGCTCGCGAAGACGAAGAAAATCACCGTCCTCGAAGTAGCCCGCAACCGACCGACTCGGATGTTCGCGCACCATCACCACGCGCGCCTGCTCTTCAAGCGATGCGTTGGGATCAACAAGCGCCTGACAATTGAAGCGGCTGGCGCAGCGAATGCGCTCCGTATTGTTGTAGACCTTGTGCCCGCCCTTGTAGTCGATCATTGCCGTCACACGAATGCGTCGGTTCAGCAGATCGATGCCGTTCGTGAAGGCGAGTTCCGTGCGCGGAATGGCGTAACCAAGGAACACCGAGGTATCGGTCACCGTGATTTCTGAGAGCGCCGCGTTGGCGTTGTACTCGATAATCCCGTTGCCGTTCTTGTCCTCAAAGCCGGTCAGCGCGCGTGACCACCAGCCCGAGAGTGGATACCCTTCGCGTTGCTGCTGCGTGGCCCCAATGGTGGGCTGTCCGCCAAGACTCTCCAGCTCGTTGTCGTTGTGCGAGCCGTTCACGGAGATATCCCATCCAAACGCCTGACGTTGCAGGATCTGTGCATTGAGCAGCAGTTCAAATCCGGCGTTTCGGACCGACCCGAGATTCTCAAGACGAGCGGTCGCTCCGGTGCCGAGCGAGGGAGGCAGTACGCGCGAAATGAGCGCGTCTTTGGACAGTTTGTTGTAGTACGTGAGTTCGCTGTTGATGCGTCCGCCGAAGAGCGTGGCGTCAACGCCGAGCTCAAGTTCTGTGGAGCGCTCCGGGCGCAGGTTGCTGTTGCCGAGCGTGGTGAACACAACCGCAGGCAGCTCACCACTTTCTCCCAGCGCGGTTGTCACAGAGTAATACGGCACACCGTCAAGGTTTCCCGGCTGCACGCCAGAGGCACCGTACGCGGTGCGGAAGCGCAACTGATCCATCCAGCTCGGCACCCGCATGAACGCTTCGTCGGATGCAACCCACGACACCGCGAGCTTCGGGTAGAAGACCGTCTTGAAGTTTGTACCAAACGCGCTGTTGCGATCAGAGCGCACTGCACCCGTCACGAAGAGGCGATCATTGAACGCCAGTGTCTGTTCGATGTACCCACCAACCGTGCGGCTTTCCGTGGTGGCTTCGTCGGCAAACTTGGTGGCACCAGCCGATACTGTCACCGCACCCGGAGGCAGCGTCTGGCCCGTAGCGCCGTTGCGCTCGAGGATGTCGCGAATCACCTGCAGACCAACGGATGTCTTTGATTCAATCGCGGACGACAAGGCTTTGGTGGCCGTCGCGTTCGCGTCAAATGTGTAGACGTAGAAGTTGGTGCGGTTATCGGTCTTGAAGCCCTGACGGTTGATGCCGATGTCAGGGCAGTTCTGGAAGCGGCACAGCTGCGTATCCGTACGCTGCGTAAAGTCGAGACCGCCGGTTCCTCGAATGGCAAGCCAGTCAGTCGCGCGGTAGTTTGTACCGATGGAAGACGTAAAGCGCTCAATCGCCTGATTCGTTTGCGCCTGAAAAATGTCGCGCGGCGTGAACTGTCTCCAACCGTAGAGCGTATCGCCAGTTGGCGACAAGTTGTATTTCTGGCCCGGACCACCATACGTGTTGGCCGCGATTCCAAAGGTGCCGGAATCGTCGCTTTGCGGCAGTCGCAAGTCCTGCGATGTGAAACCGGTGCTCACGGTCATGTCGGCCTTCTGCGTGAGCGAGATGTTCATGTTCGCCCGGAATGTCTTCCGAATCAGTCGGTTTGGACTCTCCTGCTCCGGGAGCAAGGAGAGATTGCGCGCCGACAAATAGTTGCGCTCGAAGACTGGAACCTGCGTGACGCCGTCTTCGTCTTCGAACTCGGCGTGCATGAAATACCGCACCGCATCACTGCCGCCTTTCACCTGGATGCCGTGCTGCTGGCGATAGCCAGTGCCAAATGGGGTCGTTTCGGAGTCTTCGTGCAGATTGAAGCTCGTCACGCTGTCTGCAACACAGGCGCGAGACGCCTGCTGTGAGAGGAAACACTGGACGGTGTTCGCCGGCGTGGAGTTCGTGGTTCCGGTGGTTCCCGTCCGCCACGCGCGATAGGCGGCCGGATACGAGTTGCGATCCGTCAGTGCCGTCTGCTCTGTGTAGTACGTCCACTGCGGCTTGCCCGCGATACCCCGCTTCGTGGTAATCACGATCACACCGTTGGCGGCATCGGTTCCGTACAACGTCGACGCAGACGGACCGCGCACCACTTCAATCGATTCGATTTCTTCAGGGTTGATATCGTTCACGCGACTTGGCGTCGTGCCGCCAACACTCACCGTGGACGAGCCCGTTGCACCAGTGACGCGAATACCGTCAATGATGTAGATGGGATTGTTTGACAGCGAGATAGAGCTTGTGCCGCGCACGCGAACGCGAGTACCGGCGCCCGTCTGCGTGCCAGGCACCACCATCACACCAGCCGCGCGCGAGGTGAGCAGGTCCGCCACATTGGCAACGGCGCGAGTCTGCGTGACTTCGGCGGCATCGATCTGCGCGATTGCATTGCCAACTTCCACACGGCGACGATCGCCGGTCGCCGTGCTGACGACAGCACTCAGACTGACGGGCACGGTGCGCAACGTGAGGTTCGCCGTTGCCGTCTGGCCAGCAACCACGGTGACCGTTTGCCGAGTTTCCGAGTATCCCACGCGCAACGCACGAAGCGTCACCTGGCCGGCTGGCACGCCGCGAATGGTGAACTGTCCCTCCGCGTTGGTGAGCCCACCATTGGTGGTACCCACCACGTTGACCTGTACCGCGGCCACCGGCTGGCCAGACGCGGAATCCCTCGCGGTGCCGGTAATCGTGCCGACATTGGTCTGGGCACGAAGCGCTGTACTCCCACCTGTAACGAGAAGCACTGCCAACGCGCACCAGCGCGCGACAGTGCGCGGAAGACCGACATCTCTCATGGGGCGGATCCTTCGGGGAGGGGGACGAGCGGCGGCACCGTGGGATCAATGTGCCGGTGAAGCGGACGAAGATACCCCTCCGTTACAAAAGAGCCAGTACTTCATCGGCGACGGTCTCCCGGTCCCCAACGCCCCCTATCGGAACAGTCGCGTGCGCGCGGCCTCCGTGAGCGCCACCACCCCGGGATGCAGGAGCTTGCGTTCGACACTGACCGTATAGAAGCGCTCACGCACTTCGTCGAGTCGGCCCACAATGCGCACGCCGTACTGCTTGCGGATCTGGTTCTCGACAACCGTTGGCGCGGCGAACAGTCCCATGCCTTCTTGTCCAAATACCTGCAAGAGCGCCACATCTTCCACTTCACACACGATCGCCGGTCGAACTTCGTGCGCGATACACCACGCGTCGAAGCTCTGGCGGAGCGCACAGTTTTCCGTTTGCAAAATGAATGGCGCGTCATTCAGCGAGCGCGGAAAGCCACGACGAAAGCGCCGCGCCAGTGACTCCTCTCCGAACACGGTGACACCGCACTCACCCAGCAGGTGATTGAACGTGCGCACCGGAAACGACGGTGAAACCGGCGCATCGGTGAGCACCACATCCAGTGCGTGCGCCGCAAGGTCGGCCACCAGGCGTTCCGTTTTGTCGATGCGACAGGTCAGGCGGAATCGCGGTGTGATGGCCATGGCGGGTTGCAACAAACGCCACGTGGTGAGCTTGGGCAATGAATCCGAAATACCCACCACCAGGCGTGTGGGCATCGCCGCATCGCCGCGCACCAGCGCCTGCGTGAGTTCGCGGCCCGTGCGAAAAATTTCGTCGGCATACCGATAGACCAGATTCCCGGTCTCCGTCAGAATCAACGATCGGCTGCGCCGTTCGAACAGATTGGATCCGATGGCCTGCTCAAGCACCTTGAGCTGCGTGCTGATCGTGGGCTGCGTCAAGTTCAGGATCGTCTTGGCACGCGCAATACTGCCTTCGCGCGCGATGACCCAGAAGTAATACAAATGCTGATAGTTGAGCGTATTGAGTGAAAGCGTACTCATGTAAGGCAGTCTGGGGAAATCAATCAGAAGGAAGTGCGACGGGTTGCACGCGACCGGACTCAAGATCGTATATGCCGCCCGCAATGATCAGCTGCTTCGCTGCAATGCGACGTGCAATGACCGGCGAGGCTTCGCTGAGGATCTCCGCTTGTATCTCAACATTGCGCTGGATGGCACGCGTGAGATCGCCACCGGATTCCTTTGCGGCGCGCCGAATGTGCTGATAGAGCGTGGAAATCTGCCCAGGCACGTCGCCAGCGGTAAGTGTTGCAGACACCGCCCCGCAGCGAGAGTGTCCGAGCACGTACAACACCTTTGCGCCCAACACCTCAACGCCAAACTCCAGACTTCCGATAATGGCAGGATCGGCGACATTCCCCGCAATTCGTGTGACGAACACATCGCCAAAACCCTGATCGAACACAATCTCCACCGGCACCCGTGAGTCCGCGCACCCGAGAAAGGCAGCCACCGGCCGCTGCTCTGCGGCGACCTGCCGCAAACGCCCCATGCTCCGATGCGGAGACGCGCTTTGCCCGCCCACGAATCGTGCGTTGCCCTGATAGAGGGATTCCAGCACTTGTTGCGGCGTATCGCGGGCGGGCGTTGCTGCGGAGAGTTGCATCGGCCGCAGCAGCCCCGAGGCCACTCCTGCGACTCCCGCCAAACAGGCGAGTGACTCACGCCGCGAAATCGTCCTTTCAGAGAAATTGCACATGTCACACCTCCGAAGCGCGCGACGTGTACTTGTCGCCGCGAACCACGGCCACGTCCGTCACGAAAGCGATGACTTCGTAGTCGTCGAAGTAATTCAGGGCGAGATGCGCGACGATTCTGTCAGCGACAGCGGCCGTGACAATCGTTTCCACACGAATATTGATGCCAGGAATTTCCGCCGCGTGAATGCCGCGTGAGCCCTCGCCACGCCCCTCAACAATGGTCCATCCTGTTGCACCCAGCTGACGAAACTCGGATGTCAGGCGTGGTTCAAGCACGGGCTCGGCAATGATCGTAACCAACTTGAATGGATGCGTATGCATGTGCGCTCCGTCAGGCCAGTGATTGTGCGATGCGGTAGTACACGGGAATGCCCGCGAGCAAGTTGAAGGGGAAAGTGATGGCCAGCGCCGCCGTCAATGAATACGTGGGATTGGCTTCGGGCAGCGTGAGCCGAACCGCAGGTGGCGCGGCGATGTAACTGGCACTGGCGGCCATGGTGCCGAGCACGGTGCAACCACCAACCGATAGGCCGGCCCAATGTCCGAGCAGGACGCCGGCGGATCCGTGGAGCAACGGCATCAGCACGCCAAAGCCAAGCAGAAAGGAACCCACCTTTTTCAGATCACCAAGACGAGAGCCCGCAACGATTCCCATCTCGAGCAGGAACAACATCAGCGCGCCCTTGAAGCCGCCGTCAAAAAACGGACTCACGGCTTTCCATCCACTGTCGCCCATGAAGTAGCCCACGATCAGACCACCCACGAGCAGCACCATCGTGCGGCCAGTGAGCACTTCGTGCAGCACCTGGCGAACGGCCCCACTCGAATGGTCGATGTCTGTCTGCTGCGACCGGTTTCGTTGCAGCGCACCAATAGCCAACGCCACATGAATGCCCGGACTCTCGAGCAGTGTGAGCAGCGTTGGCATGAATGCCTCCATCGGCTCGTTGATGCGCACGAGAAACTGCTGCGCCGCAATGAACGTTACCGCGCTCACCGAGCCGTAATGCGCCGCAATTCCGGCCGAATCGGCGCTGCTGAATCCACCAATCCGTCGCAGCACTAGAAACGACGTGATGGGGGTGATACAACCGAGCAGCAGCGTCACTGCAGCTGGCCAGGCGATACGATCAAAACTCGCGTGCGCCAACTCGGCTCCGCCCTTCAGGCCCAGGGCGAACAGAAGGTAGATCGAGAGCGACGCGTACAAATCCCGCGGAAGCGAGAACTCGCTTTTCATCAACCGCGCCGCGACGCCGAGGGCGAACGCGAGCGGAATGGGTGAGAGCAGATTGGCTTGCAGTGTTTCGAGCATGCGGTAGTCAGAAGCGGGTCGGGACGCGGCGCCGACGCACCGAGTGACCCGCAAACTGACGAAGACCCGTTCGATACACAAAGTGAATGTATCGTGTTATTGCATAGATTCTATCTATGCATAGAAACAGCGCTCACGCCGCGCATGGCGTGCGGCCCGCACACGATCTACGATCGTCTCACCAGCGTCAGAATCGAATAGACGGCCACCGGCTCGGCGTCCTGATTGATGACCTCGACGTCCCACTCCACCACACCCTGCGGGATCTCCCCCTCGCGCGGCATCTTGGCAGTTTTCTGTTTCACGGTGAGACGCACCTGGATCGTATCGCCCGGATACACGGGCTTGGTGAACCGCAGGTTCTCCATACCGTAGTTCGCCAACACCGGGCCGAGCTCCGGATCAACGAAGAGTCCAGCCGCTGCGGAGACAATGAAGTAGCCGTGCGCAACGCGTCCGGTAAACACGCCGTTGCTACGCGCCTCCTCATCATTCATGTGCGCGTAAAACTTGTCACCACTGAGCTCGGCAAACTTCACAATATCGTCGAGCGTGATGGTGCGCGTACCCGTGGAGAGTGTGTCGCCGATCTCCAGTTCATCGAACGTTTTGCGGAACGGGTGCACGGTGTGCGTGTGTGCATCGGCCCCCTTGCTCCATTCACGCGTGATCGCGGTGAGCATGCTTGGGCTTCCCTGCACCGCGGCACGCTGCATGTAATGCAGCACTCCACGCGCGCCACCCATTTCTTCGCCACCGCCCGCGCGCCCTGGGCCACCGTGCACAAGGTTCGGGAGCGGCGAGCCGTGTCCGGTGCTTTCCTTGGCACTGGTGCGATCGAGCACCAGCAGGCGGCCGTGATATGGGGCCACGCCAAGGATTACATCACGCGCGATGTTGGGATCGTGTGTGATCAGCGAACCACACAACGAACCACGACCGCGACGAGCGAGCGCCACCGCTTCTTCGAGCGACTTGTACGCCATGACGGTGTTGACCGGACCAAACGCCTCGATGTCGTGCGGCTCGTCGCTCTCGAACGGATTGCTGCAGACCAGTAATCGCGGGCCAAAGAACGAACCCTTCTCACGATCGGCACCCACGACTTCGAAATCGCCACCGCCAAACACCAATTCGGAGGACGAACGAATGCGATCTGCCGCCGCGCCCACGTCGCGCACCTGACCATGTGTGGCCAGTGGCCCCATGCGAACGCCGTCCACCGCCGGATCACCAATGACCGTTTTTGCCAGACGTGCGGACAGTGCCTTCACGACATCTTCCTGCATGCCTTCCGGCACAATCGTGCGCCGGATCGCCGTGCACTTCTGACCGGCCTTCGTGGTCATTTCGCGCACGACTTCCTTGATGAACAGATCAAACTCTTCGGTGCCCGGCACCGCATCCGGACCAAGGATCGTGCAGTTCAGCGAGTCCGCTTCCATGTTGAAACGCACGGAGTGACGCATCATCGCGTCGCCGGCTTTGAGCATTTGCCCAGTGGCCGCTGAACCGGTGAACGCCACCACATCCTGCTCGGTCACGTGGCTCAGCAGATCGCCTGCACTTCCGCAAATCAGCTGAATGGCGCCAGCGGGGAAAATATTGGCCTCCACCATTGAGCGAAACACGATTTCGGTGAGATAGCTCGTGGCCGTCGCAGGCTTCACGATGCACGGCACTCCCGCGAGCAACGCCGGCGCCAGCTTTTCCAGCATGCCCCACACCGGGAAGTTGAACGCGTTGATGTGCATAGCCACGCCTTCGAGCGGTACGCAGATGTGGCGCCCAACAAATGACCCACCTTTGCTTAGCGCTTCAACGGGTCCTTCCACGTGAAACGTTTCGTTGGGAAACTCGCGACGACCGCGGCTCGAGTACGCGAACAACGTGCCGATACCACCCTCGATATCAACCCAACTATCCGAGCGTGTGGCGCCCGTTGCAGCAGACACCGCGTAAAACTGCTCTTTGCGCTCCATGAGATACTGCGCCATGGCTTTGAGCATTGCGGCGCGTTCATGGAAAGTGAGCCGCCGCATGGATGGACCGCCCACGGTACGAGCGTAGTCCGCCATGGCGCCAAAATCGAGACCGCCGCTTGACGCTTCGCCGATTTTCTCACCCGTTACCGCGTGAATGAGATCGGCCGATTTGCCAGTGCCTTCGACCCATTGGCCGAGCGCGAAGTTTCCGAGTTTCATGGTCATCACAGTCCGTTGATTCGTGCGTGCTGCACGGGTGAATACGGGGAGCCGTGGCTCAACCGCGCGTTTGATTCCAGGTCTTGAGTACTTTCGACTGCGTCGGCCTGTTGGCGGGCACGTCGCGCAGTGGTTCCACCACGCGCCAGCTCTCGCGCATCGCGGCCGGCAACTGCCGATACAGCGCAGTGCCGTCTGTTTTCCACGCGAGCATTTCGTCAGTCACGTCTTTCACAACGCGCGCCGGATTTCCCACCACCACTTTGCGATCGGGGATGTCCGTATCGGCGGGTACGAAGGTGAGCGCCCCCACAATGCATCCCTGTCCGATCGCGGCATTGTCCATGATCACCGCGTTCATGCCAATCAGCGTGTTCGCACCAATGCGCGCGCCATGCACCACGGCGCCATGCCCGATGTGCGCGCCAGCTTCAAGCACCACGGTCACACCGGGAAACATGTGAATCGTGCAGTTCTCCTGCACATTGCACCCATCTTCAATCACAATACCGCCCCAGTCGCCACGAATCGCGGCACCTGGTCCCACGTACACATCGCGGCCGATAATCACGTTGCCTGTGACGGCCGCCTGCGGATGTATGAATGCCGATTCGTGAATCACCGGAATGAAATCATCAAACGCGTAGATCATGGTGGTTACACGCGCTCAAGAATCACGGCGTAGCCCTGCCCCACGCCAATACACATCGTGCACAGCGCAAAGCGTGCGCTGCGTTCATGCAACTCGCGCGTGGCCGTGAGCGCGAGCCTGGCGCCACTCATACCCAGCGGGTGGCCGAGCGCGATTGCGCCGCCATTGGGATTCACACGCGGATCGTCATCAGCCATACCGAGTTCGCGCAGGCAGGCGAGTGACTGGGCGGCAAACGCCTCGTTGAGCTCAATCACATCCATGTCATCGAGTGTGAGCCCCGCGCGCTTCAATACGAGCTGCGTGGCCGGCACCGGACCAATGCCCATGATGCGCGGTTCCACGCCAGCGGCCGCCGCCGCAACAATGCGCGCGCGCGGCTGCAATCCGATGTCCTTCAGCGCCTCGCCAGACGCGATCAACAGCGCCGCCGCTCCGTCATTCAGCCCAGACGAGTTGCCCGCGGTCACGCTGCCCTGACCATCCGTGCGAAACGCCGGGCGAAGTTTCGCCAGTGTTTCCAGCGTGGTTTCAGGACGCAAGAACTCGTCCTCCGCAACGTTGACCGCAGCGCCGCGCTTGGCCGGCACTTCCACGGGCGCAATTTCGTGCGCAAACCGACCGGCCGAACGCGCAGCGGCCGCTTTCTGCTGCGAACGAACCGCGAACGCGTCCTGATCGTCGCGCGAGATGCCAAACTGCGAGGCCACGTGTTCCGCCGTCTCACCCATGGCATCGGTGCCGTAGAGTACCTTCATGCGCGGATTGACAAAGCGCCAGCCGAGGCTCGTATCGAAGAGCTGCACATCGCGCCCGAAGGCGGTACTGCCTTTCGACATCACAAACGGCGCGCGTGTCATGCTCTCTACGCCGCCTGCCACATACACGTCACCCTCGCCGGATCGAATCGCACGCGCGGCGCCCGCAACCGCGCTCAATCCCGACGCACACAGGCGATTGACCGTTTCACCCGGCACGGACACCGGCAGCCCAGCGAGCAATGCGGCCATGCGCGCCACGTTGCGATTGTCTTCGCCCGCCTGGTTTGCGCAACCGAGTATGACATCGGCAATGCGCGCCGGATCAAGCGACGGGAAACGTGCAACCAGTACGCGAATCACGTGTGCCGCCAGATCATCAGCGCGCACCGCGCTTAACGCACCACCAATATTGCCAATCGGCGTGCGAACACCGTCAACAATAAACGCGTCGTGTGTACGAGAACTCATGCGATGGGTTCCAGGAGAGACGTTCCGCTTGCAACCGCACGTCGCAAACGAACACTGGGGCGATAGCGGTCTTCACCGTACTCGGTGTGCAGCGCGTCGAGCTGGGAGAGCACCTGCGCGGCGCCAATCTGGTCGCCCCACGCAAGCAGACCGCGCGGATAGTTCACACCACGCGTCATGGCCAGTTCGATGTCCTGCGCCGACGCGACACGCAGATGCACTGCGTCGACCGCCTCATTCACCAGCATGGCGAGCACACGAGCAACAATGCGTTCGCCAAGCGCGCGATCGGTGTGTGGCGCCGGCATTTCGGATCCATCGCGGTAGTCGTAGTAGCCTCGTCCCGTTTTCCGACCAAGCCACCCGGCTTCAACGAGACGCCGCTGCTGGATTGCCGGCTTGTAGCGTGGATCGTACGACATGGCTTCGAACACGGAGCAGGTGACCGCGTAGTTCACGTCGTTGCCAATAAAGTCCATGAGCTCGAACGGTCCCATGCGGAATCCGCCAATCTCGCGCATCGCCCAGTCAATCGTTGCACAATCCGCCACGCCCTCTTCGTGCAAACGCAGCGATTCGCCGTAGAACGGCCGCGCAATACGATTCACGATGAAGCCGGGTGTATCGGCCGCGCGCACCGTTGTTTTTCCCCACGCGTCAACGAGGTGCTGCACGTGGTCGGCCAGCGGGTGCTCGGTTGTGAGCGTTGGCACGATCTCAACCAGCGGCATGATCGGCGCCGGATTAAAAAAGTGAATGCCGATCACCCGGCCACTGTGTGTGCAGGCGCCGGCAATCGCCGCGATCGACAACGACGAGGTGTTGCTCGCCAGCACCGCAGTGGGTGCAACCACCTGTTCAAGCTGCGCGAAGAGTGCGCGTTTGATCGCGAGATCTTCAATCACCGCTTCGATCACCAGCGAACACTCAGCGAACGCGGAGAGATCCGTTCCCTCCACATAGTGCATGCGCGAGAGCACCGCGTCGGCGTCATCGCGCGTTCGTTTGCCCTTCTCCACGTCGCGCGCCATCGCCTTGACGTGTCCCGCACGTGCGCGAGCGATGGACGCCGACTGTGCATCAGCCAACACCACGCGATGTCCGGCTTGCGCAGCGACTTGCGCAATGCCCGCGCCCATCGCGCCGGCACCAACCACACCGATCACGTCTTGAGCAGTGAATGCCACGGTCATGTGCCGCGATACACCGGTTTGCGTTTGGCAAGAAATGCGCGCACACCTTCGGCGTAGTCGTCGGTGCGACCGGCCTGCTGCATGCATTCCGCTTCCACGGCGAGCTGATCAGACAGCGTGTTGGTGAACGACGCGTTCAGGGCGCGCTTGGTGAGTCCGAAGCCGCGCGTGGCCTGCGTGGCCAGCATCCGCGCCATTTCCAGCGCCGTGTCGTGCAATAGCGCGTGCGGAACGACGTCCCAGATGAGCCCCCACTCTTTGGCTTTCGCGGCGGTCATCTTTTCGCCCAGAAAGAACATGCCGGTGGCGCGCTGCATGCCCACGAGGCGCGGGACAAAGAACGTGCCACTGGTATCCGGAATGAGCCCGAGCTTGGCGAAGCTCTCCACAAAGACCGCCTCTTCTGCGGCAATCGTGAGGTCGCAGGCAAAGGCCAGATTCGCGCCGGCGCCCGCGGCGACCCCATTCACCGCGCAAATCACCGGCTTCTCGAGCGTGCGAATCGCGAGAATGATGGGGTTGTAGCTCTCCCGCACGATCTCGCTGATATCGGGCATGGGGCCGTCGCCCTCGGGGAGCACTTCCGAGAGATCCTGGCCGGCACAGAAGCCGCGGCCGGCTCCCGTGAGTAAGACCGCCCTGATGTCCGGCTCGTTTGTGGCGTGCTGCAGCGCGTGTTGCACCTCACGCGCCATGGCCCGGGTAAAGCTGTTAAGCACATCCGGACGGTTGAGCGTGATGGACAGAACACCGTCCGCCACTCCCGCGATGATGAACTGGTAGGTCATCTTATCAAGATACGAGGTGCTACCGCCTCACGCCTCCCGTTCGTTGCGCATTCGCACGACGGGCCGCCGTTCCCCGCTCTACTGCTCATGGCACACACTGCTCGCTCCAGTCGCACGCCGGCCAAGGCACGTTCCGACGGCCACACCGCATCCGGGCTCGTGCCGGGCATCCCGTGGCGCGAGGTCGCCCGAAACGCGCTGGCCTCACGCCTGCTCGACGACATTGAGGAGGCGACCAACCGCGACCGCGCGAAGGTGCCCAAGGAACACGTGGTGCTGTACCAGTTCTCATCGCGAGGACACGATGTGGCCCAGACAATTCTCGGTTCGCTCATCAACGCGCGACACGACGCGGCCGGCGCCTACTACCGCTCGCGTCCGTTCCTGCTGGCGCTTGGCTTGCCGCTCGACGACGCACTCGGCAGTCCGCTCGGGCGCGCGGGCGGGTTTTCTGATGGACGCGATATCGGTGTGGTGTGCAATCTGCCGAATCGGAACGGCCCCGTGGTGCTCCCGATGTCGGGCGACGTGGGCTCCCAGTACACGCCGGTGGCCGGCTGGGCGCAGTCGGTGCAGTACTACCGTGACACGCTGAAAGAAGACGGCTGGGACGGCGCGATCGGCGTTGCGCTTGGCGGCGATGCGTCGGTGGCCACGAGTGGTTTCTGGGCCGCGCTCACCATGGCGACGACGCTCAAGTTGCCAATGCTCTTCTACATCGAAGACAACAATCTCGGCATCTCAGTCTCCGGTGACATGCAGACGCCGGGCGCGAACATCGCGCGTAATCTTGCGTCGTTCGGCAATCTCTTGGTGCGCGACGGCAATGGTTCTGATCCGCACGAATCCGGGCACCTGCTCACGGAATGTGTGGAGCATGTGCGTGGCGGCGCCGGGCCCGCGCTGGTTCGCCTCACGGTACCGCGTCTCTCGAGTCACTCCGGGCCGGACAATCAAAAAGGCTACCGGTCGGACGCCGAAATTTCGGCCGATCAGGCGCGAGATCCGTTGCCAAACTTGCGTGCCTATCTGGTACCGGCGCTGCTTTCGGAAACGGAATGGTCCGCGCTTGAGGCCGAAGTGCATCACGATGTGCATATCGCACTGGACGCAGCGCGAGCACGCGCGATTCCGGATGCATCACGCATTGCACAGTACGTGTACGCCGACGAGAGTGACAACGCGCCGGAAGCGCTTGGCGGACTGTCGCGTGCTGAACGTGCGGCACTTGGTGGTTCCGATGAAGCGGTGGAAGACGGCGAACTGCTCCGCTTTCCGGAAGCCATCAGACGCACGCTGCGCCACGAACTGGCGGTGAACCCGAAGGTTGTGGTGTTCGGCGAAGATGTGGGCAAAAAAGGTGGCGTACACCTTGTCACCGAGGGGCTGCAAAAACAGTTCGGCACGGCGCGCGTGTTCGACACGAGCTTGTCGGAAGAAGGCATTGTGGGGCGCGCGTCTGGCATGGCGATCGCCGGCCTCATGCCAGTCGCAGAGATTCAGTTTCGCAAGTACGCCGATCCGGCCACCGAGCAGTTGAACAACACCGGCACCATGCGCTGGCGCACCGCGAATCGCTTTGCCGCGCCCATGGTCGTGCGCATGCCGGGAGGCTTTGGAAAGGACGTGGGCGATCCGTGGCACAGTCTGAGTGACGAGGTGCGATTCGCGCACGCGTACGGCTGGCAGGTCGTGATGCCGTCCAACGCGGCCGACGCCGTGGGATTGCTGCGCGCCGCGATGCGCAGTCCGAACCCGACGATCTTTTTTGAGCATCGATCGCTGCTCATGACGGGCGAAGGCAGCGCCCGCTATCCGGGTGATGACTATGTGCTGCCGCTCGGTCGTGCGCGCATCGTGCGCGAGGGCACGGACTTGACCCTCGTGTCATGGGGTGCGATGGTGCACCGGTGCCGTGAGGCGGCGGAACAGTTTGGCGAGCGCGTTGAAGTCATTGACCTGCGCACGATCGCGCCGTGGGATCGTGCCGCTGTGCTCGCCAGCGTCAAGAAGACCGGCCGTTGCCTGATTGTCCACGAGGACAATCTGACGGCTGGCTTTGGTGCAGAAATCGCCGCCACGATTGCGCAGGAGGGCTTCTGGTTTCTTGATGCACCGGTGCAGCGACTCGCACCCAAGGACATTCCCATGCCCTACCACGAAGTATTGCTGGCGGCGGTGCTCCCGGGCGTAAGCGAAATCGGCGGGGCGATTCGCGAGTTACTGCATGTCTGACGACTTCGGAAGCGAGAAGGCCGAATGGCAACACTTTGTCAGCTCGCACGGAATCAATGTGGAGGTGCTCAATACGCGCGCCGATATCCGCACAACTGATGCGCTCGCTCGACTGCACGAGGCCCTTGATCTCATCGAGACGCATCAACCTTGGCGTTTGCGCCATCTCTCCCGCGATGTGCGCGCCATTCGCGTAGAGCGATTCGCATGTCGCGGTGCGTTTATTCCCGATGAGCAGGTGATCATTACCGAACTCACATTTCTGGCGCGGCGAGACATCAGCGCGGCGCCGGTCGCGAGTTCAATTTTGCACGAAGGGGTGCACGCGCGCGTACACGCGATGGGTGTAGCGCGGACTGGTCGTGATTCTGCACGTGAGGAACGACTCTGTCGACGCGCCGAATTGGCGTTCGGCTACGCACTACCAGCTGAGCTCGGTGCTCCCGTTGTTGAGCGCGCCTTGGCGAGTTTGTCGCTTGATGATCAGGGCGTCGCCCCCACGGTTGACTGGCGCGAGGCACTGCGTCGACAGGAAGCCGTTGACCGCGCCTCGTACCGGGTCAGGTGACCCACAAATAGGCGATTGCCTTGCGCGATGGCTCGCCGTACTATTCTGCCTCAACCGTTCTTCGCTACTTCCGGTATTTGTTCTATGGACTTCCTGCTTCGCAGCACTACCCTCGCCGCCCGGTCGCACCGGGCTGTGCGCTACCGCTCGGTAGCCACGGCGATGTGCAGTGCATGGCATCTCGAAGCAGGGCACCTCTGGTAGGCGAGCCACACACGGCTGCGTCTCGAGGATCAAATCGCCCCCCCTGCTTCGACTACGAACAGGCGGGGCATTTTCATTTGTGATCCTTTGAGGTTCTCCCTTGCATACTTCTCTCGAGTCCACCGTGCCTGATCCATCGAACCGCGAAGACGCGGGCTTCTGGCGCGACGTTCGCGACGCATTACGCGGCACTTCCCACGACTACACCAGCGGCACGATTGGCCGCGCGATTCTGTTGCTCGCGCTGCCCATGGTGATCGAGATGTCGATGGAAAGCATCTTCGCCGTGGTCGATGTGTTTTTTGTGGGTCGACTTGGCGCTGCTGCGGTGGCGACGGTGGGCCTTACCGAATCATTGATGATCGTGATCTACACGATCGCGTTCGGCCTGAGTATCGGTGCATCTGCAACCGTTGCACGTCGTATCGGCGAAAAAGACGGCGACAGTGCGGCCCGCGCGGCTGTTCAGGTGTTGCTACTCGGTCTGGGATTGTCCACGGTGCTGTGCATTGTTGGCGCCATCTGGGCACCTGAACTGCTCACGCTGATGGGCGCAGACAACGCCGTACTCAGCCAGGGCACGATGTACGCGCGCGTGACGCTTGGCGGTAGCGCCACGGCATTTCTGCTGTTTCTCGTGAACGCCGTCTTCCGAGGCGCAGGCGATGCCGCGGTGGCGATGCGCGTGCTGATCCTGGGCAACGGCATCAACTGTGTGCTCGATCCAGCACTCATCTTTGGTCTCGGACCATTTCCTGAACTAGGTCTCACCGGTGCCGCGATTGCGACGACGATCGGGCGCGGTGTTGGTCTCGCGTATGCACTCCTGTTGCTCACGCGCGGTACAGGACATCTCGCTGTGCGCCGCCAACATCTCGCGATCGAACCCAAAACGATGTGGAGCATTGCCCAGCTTTCGGGCTGGGGTACGGTGCAGGTAGCGCTCAGCTCAATGAGCTGGATCGCACTCGTGCGCATCGTTTCAAGTTTTGGCAGTACGGCGTTGGCGGGCTACACGATTTCCATTCGCATCATCCTGTTCGCACTCATGCCGGCGTTTGGAATTGGCGCTGCGGCAGCAACGATGGTTGGGCAATCGTTGGGCGCCAAGCTTCCCGACCGCGCGGAACGCAGTGTGTGGACGGCGGTGAAACTCAATGTGATTGTGCTCGGCAGTATTGGTGCGTTGTTTCTGATCTTCGCACCATGGCTCGTGCGTTTGTTTACGGATTCCGAAGACGTGGCGCGTGTGGCGCAGTTTGGCTTGCGCGTGATTGGTCTCGGCTTCCCGGTGTACGCGCTGGGTATGGTGTTCGAGCAATCTTTTAACGGTGCCGGCAACACCCGCACACCAACCTGGATCAACTTCTTCTGTTTCTGGGTGGTCCAGATTCCGCTTGCGTGGTTGCTGGCAGAAACACTCGGAATGAAGGAGCGCGGCGTCTTTATTGCCGTGCCGATCGCGTATGCTGTGTTGGCTTTGGTGAGCGCCGTGTTATTCCGACGCGGCTCATGGAAAACACAGCAAGTCTGACGGTTCAGATGGCTTTGAACTCGTCAAACGGCTGCCGGCAGCTGTTGCACACGTGAATCGCCTTGCAGGCCGTTGATCCGAACTCGCTCTGCAATCGCGTATCGCGCGAAGCACAAAACGGACACTGCACCGGATCGCGCCGACGGGTGAGGGTGATCAACCCTCCCTGCTCGGCGCGCCCCGGTGGTGCAATGCCATAAGCGCGCAACTTTTCGCGCGCCTCCGGCCCGATCCAGTCGGTGGTCCAGGCCGGTGCGAACGTGGTGATCACGTTAATGTCGCCCGCTCCGGCTTTCAGCAGTGCGCTCCGAATATCGGCTTCGATTTCGTGCATTGCCGGACAGCCGGAGTATGTGGGCGTCACCGTGACTTGCACTGTGTTGCCGTGCACTTGCACGTCGCGAATGATGCCGAGCTCCACAACGCTGATCACCGGCACCTCGGGATCCATCACCGTGCGCAGCACTTCGTAGACGGCCTCGGACGTCAGCGACATGTGCGCTACCAGGTTGCGCCGGGGTGCGCCCGGGCCACACTCTGCATGACAGAGAGCATGTGACCAAGGTGCTCGGTATGGCGACCACGCCGACCACCCAGGCTCATCACCACACCGCTTGGTGCGGACAACGTGGCGCGCTGCAACACATCCTGCACCATGCTGTCCCAGCGTGACTGCAACGCACCCGCATCAACATTGATACCGAGGGCCGCAGCGGCTGTATCAATTTCGTCGTGCACGAACAGTTCGCCGGTGTAACGCCACAACTCGTTCAGCGACTGCTGCACGCGCGTGTGACTCTCCTCTGTGCCATCGCCGAGTCGTACGACCCACTCGCTGCTGTGGCGCAGATGGTACTTGCACTCCTTGAGTGACTTGGCGGCAATGGCGGCGAGCTGCTCGTGTGCGCACGACGACAGTGCATCCAGCAACAACACACTGTACACGTCGAACAAAAACTGGCGCATCATGGTGAAGCCAAAGTCGCCACGCGGCAACTCAACGATCAGTGCGTTGCGATACTGCACGCCCTCACGAAAGAATGCGAGTGCGTCGGCGTCACGGCCTTTGCCTTCAAGTTCACCAGCCAGCCCGAGAAACATGTTGGCCTGGCCCACGAGATCGAGCGCCATGTTCGACAGCGCAATGTCTTCTTCGAGAATCGGGCCGTGACCGGTCCATTCGGACAAACGATGTCCGAGTACCAGCCGATCATCACCGAGTCGCAGCAGATATTCAACGACGGGTGGCCCGAACGATGGCCCGCGCGTTCCGGCCACGTTGATCGTGACGGCCGATGCACTTCCGGCGGCTATGCCACCCTCTTCTTCATGCGCCGACATCAGAAGACGCGCACGCCGCGCGGCACCTTGTAAAACTGTGGATGGCGATACGCTTTATCGTTGCCCGGGTCAAAAAACGGGCCCGCGTCACTCGGTGCCGACGCAATGATGGCGTCGGCCGGCACGACCCACAGACTCACGGCTTCGCCGCGACGCGCGTACACATCGCGTGCGTTCTGCATGGCGTGTTCGGCATCCGTTGCGTGCACACTGCCCGCGTGTTCATGCGGTGCACCTTTTCCGGCTTGCGTGAACACTTCCCACAGGCCCCACTGGCCAGCGGTGTCGACGCCGTTGGCTTCTTTCGCATTGGTAGACATTACGCCGCCTGCACATCGCGACGCTGTTTCGCAGCGTGCGCCGTTGCCGCGGCACGCACCCACGCGCCGTCATCGTGCGCCTTCTGGCGTGCCGCAATGCGCTCCCGGTTGCACGGCCCGTTGCCGCCAATCACCTGGAAAAACTCGCTCCAGTCAATCTCACCAAACTCCCAGTTGTTCGTTTCGGCGTTGAATCGGAGCTCCGGATCCGGCAACGTCACACCGATCGCGGCGGCCTGCGGCACGGTGAGGTTCACAAAACGCTGGCGCAACTCATCATTCGTTTTGCGCTTCACTCGCCACTTGAGCAGCTCAGCCGAGTTTGGTGAATCGGTATCGCTCGGACCGAACATCATGAGCGAGGGCCACCAGAAACGGTTCACCGCGTCCTGCAGCATTTCGCGTTGCGCGGGCGTGCCGTTGGCAAGCGTGGCACAGATTTCGTAGCCCTGGCGCTTGTGGAAGTTTTCTTCCTTGCAAATGCGCACCATGGCGCGCGCATACGGTCCGTAGGACGCTTTGGCAAGGATGGTCTGATTCACGATGGCCGCGCCATCCACGAACCAGCCGATCACACCCATGTCCGCCCACGACAACGTGGGATAGTTGAAGATGCTGGAGTACTTGGCACGGCCATCGAGCAGCTGCTCCACCAGCTCGTGCCGATCAACACCGAGCGTTTCGGTACCGCAGTAGATGTACAAGCCGTGGCCGGCTTCGTCTTGCACCTTCGCGATGAGCGACATCTTGCGACGCAGCGACGGTGCTCGCGTGATCCAGTTGCCTTCCGGCAACATGCCCACGATTTCTGAATGCGCGTGCTGCGACATCATGCGAATGAGCTGACGGCGGTAGCGCTCGGGCATCCAATCCTTTGGCTCGATGCTTTCACCGGCGGCGATGCGCGCCTCGAAGGCGGCGACGAGGGCCGACTCGTCGGCGGTCACGGTTGTTGGCTGTTCCATAGTTGCAATCTACCGGAAAAAACAGGGATTCGACAATCGTGTCATCTCACTAACTTACCCCCTATGGCCAACGACGCTCCGCTTCATTCCGTGCCCGAGGGACGGGTTTCGGTTTCCATCGCCGACGGGATCGGCACGATCGAGTTTTCGCATCCCAAAGGCAACTCGCTGCCGGGCGCGCTGCTTCGCGAACTGGCGCAGACCATCACCACGCTCGGCGAAAACGATGACGCCCGCGTGATCGTACTGCGCAGTGGTGGCAGCGGGCCGTTCTGTGCCGGCGCTTCCTTCGACGAGTTTTCTTCGATCAGCGACGCGGCCCAGGGCGCGGAGTTTTTCAGCGGGTTCTCGCGGGTGATTCTGGCCATGATTCGCGCCCCCAAGTTTGTGGTGACGCGGGTGCACGGCAAAGCGGCAGGCGGCGCGGTGGGCATCGTGTCAGCATCAGACTACGCAATCGCGGTTCGCTCGGCGGCCGCGCGCCTCAGTGAGTTGGCCGTGGGCATCGGACCGTTTGTGGTGGGCACCGTTGTTGAGCGACGCGTTGGACGCGGCCCGTTCAGCGCCATGTCGGTGGACGCCGACTGGCGCGACGCGGAGTGGTGCGAACGTCACGGACTCTACGCGCGCGTGGTTGAGTCCACAGTCGAACTTGACGGTGCCGTGGACGCATTGTCGCGCACACTGGCCGCGTCCAATCCTGACGCAATGCGTGAACTCAAGCGCGTGTTCTGGAGCGGCACCGAGGCATGGGAGCCGCTGCTCGCAGAACGTGCGGCGATGAGTGGTGCGATGGTGCTCTCCGATTTCACGCGCGACGCGATTGCAGCGTTCCGCGCGCGGTAATCAGGTTGCTGTCGCGTCCGAGTAACGCGCTACTTCACCACCGGATGCAGCGTTACGACCGCGTCTTCGAACGATAGTGCGCCGTGTGAGTCGAGCACGCGTCGCGTGGCTTCGTAGCCCACGAGTTCAAGCTCCTGCGCCGCATCAAACAAGTCTTCTTCTGCAAACGCGCGGCCGGACTGCTTGGCCAGGTACTCCTCAACCGCGGTGAGGTAACCCACCATGCCACCGAGTTCAGTGGGCGCGTAGATCTTGCCCGCGCGCTGCAGCACGAGCGCTTGTGATGCGTCCGGCATTACCAGGTTTTCACTGCCGCAGATCACCGCGAGTCTTGGATTGGCCACGCACGCTGCAACCGCCGTCGCGTCGAGTGATCCACCCAACGCATTCACCACAATCGCGTCGACCGGTTGCGCGAGAAAGTCGGCGCGCTGCGCGGGCGCCCAGCAACGAATGCCCTGTTCGCTCAGCTGTGTGCGTCGGTCCGCATTGGATTCGAGTACAATGACGCTCGCACCGAGCGCCCGCAGCCGACCGAGCACGTGCATGCCAATGTTACCGCACCCCACGAGCCCGATCGTAGCGTGTTGCACGTCACGCCCGATACCGCGCAGCATGCCGAGCAGTAGCTGCACATTGCCCTCGCCGGTGGGAACCGCGGTGTTGGCCTGCACGCTGCCACGGTACCGCTCGTTCAGATACGACAACGAACTCTCACCGGTGGTCATCGTGCCGTGACCGAGGTCCTGTCCGGTGATCAGATGAATACCAGCGGTGGATTCAATGTCGTGAAATGCGGCCACCGCAAAATCGAGCAGCGCGGTGTCGAGTGGCTCGCCCACGCGTGATCCCGGTGTTGGCGCGAGGACACATTTGCCGCCAACGATTCGGGCGAGTTGGTGCTTGGCGAGCGGCCCACCAATTCCGGTCACCCGCGACCACCAGACCTTCTCCTCCATACCGATCGCCAGCGCTATCGATTCACGTTCGGGGGTGAATCCGGGAGACGCCATGCGTTCGGCGGGCGCAATGCGAAAGCCGCCGAGCGAAAGGTGTCCACTGCCAGGCGCGGCGTGTGTGGCAACGCTCAGCACCCAACCGTGCGTGGGCTCCTGGTATCGGTAGACCCAGAGGTCCGGGCTACGCGAGGTGGCAAGTTCAGGCGCGAGTGCGCGGGTGGCGACGGGATCGAGGATGGTTGAAATCACAGAGCGGAGTATAGAAGGCGCTCGCCGAGGTGCTAGGGGTCATCCTTGATCCTCTGTGGAATCCGTCCCCAAAGTGTCAATCGCGGTTGACAGTGGCGTCTCGACGCGGCACTGTAGTGCTGGCTGATTTGTGCTCTGCGTTCGGGAACGGGTTCCCGGGCAATGCGTTCACTTGCAGTTAAGAGCCGCTCCGCAGTTCGGGCGACGTCTTTCACCAGATGCCTCCCCTTGGCGATACACGATCCCGGACTTTCTACGTATGGCATGTCTCCTCACGCCGGTGTGGTACAACGCATGACCGACCGTGAAGTGAGCCTGAGTCAGCCCTCGGTGCTGGGACGCGCCGACGTCTCCGTCGTGTCTCCGCCCGCTGTCGATCCGGGTCAGCTGACCACGTCGACCGTTTCCGACGCGGCCGAGTGCTCGGTCATCGTCAAAACGCACGCCCGGACCTTCACGCTGGCGAGCTATCTCTTGCCGGCCGAGAAGCGGCGCGCCGCCTACGCGCTGTACGCCTTTTGCCGAGTCGCTGACGACCTGGTGGATCGCGCCAAGCCCGGCACGGAACACCAGCTCGAGGCGCAGCTCACGGAGTACGAGCGCCAGCTGGCCGCGGCGCTGCACGGTCGTCCAAGCAGCGCCGTGTTCCGTGAAATCGCCTGGGTCGCCCGGGAATATGAGGTCCCACCGGAGCCACTCTACGAGCTGCTGGCCGGCGTGGCGCGCGACCTGCGCCCCACCCAGTACGAGACATGGCGGGACCTCGAGCGGTATTGCGAAGGGGTGGCGAGTTCCGTGGGCGAAATGTGTACGCATGTCTTTGGCGTACCAGGCGGACCGGAAGTCCGCTTGCGAGCCATCCGCTACGCCCGGACCCTCGGGGTGGCGATGCAGCTCACGAATATCCTGCGCGATATCGGCGAAGACGCGCACCGCGGCCGCTGTTATCTGCCGGAAGAAGACCTGGCGATGTTCGGTCTGACGCGGCGCGACGTACTGCAGAATCAGGCCCTCTCGCGCGACGAACGCTGGCGCCCCATGATGGCCTTTGAAGTGGGGCGTGCACGGGCGTTGTACGAAGCGGCCATGCCGGGTATCGCGCTCTTGTCGCACGACGCACATCGCTGCGCTCGCGCCTGCGCCACCGGATACGCCGGAATCCTTGGCGCCATCGAGGCACAAGGCTACGATACAATCACCTCGCGGGCACGTCTTGGCCGTGTCGCGCGTATGAATGTTCTCTGGGACGCGTGGCGCTTTCGCGCCGCGCCGCTCGATACGGCGACGGTTGGTGAAGGCCCCGTGTTGAACTGGGAGCGGCCTGCGGCAACTGTGTCAAAGGATCACGTGCGGCTCGCCTGAGCGCACCGACCTCTCTGCTTTCTTATGACTGCGTTGTCTTCTACTACATCTGCTGAGCAGGATCAGTCTGCGGGCCTGTTGCGCGTGGCGCTCATTTTTCTGGGCATCCATGCCGTGATGAGCGCGTTCTCCGCGTTCGCGTTCGCCACGTTCCTGTCGCCGCCGTTGCCGGCGTGGCTGAACACGCCCACGAATATGAAAGTGTATTCGATCGGCTACGCGTGGGGCGGACAGACCACCGTTGTCGCCGGTGCGCTCGCGGGCATTTTGCACGCGATGGGCAAACTTGGATCGCGTCGCGCGCTCACGATTTTTGGCGTGAGCTTCGTCGTTTCGCTCGGTTCGGAGTTGCTCGGCACGTCCACGGGTCTGCCGTTTGGCGTGTACGGATACACGTCGCTGCTCGGGTACAAGATCCTTGATCTCGTGCCGTTCAACATCCCCACGAGCTGGTTCTTCATGCTGTACGCGTCGCTCGCGATCTGCGGACGACTGTTGCAGGCGAAGGACGATAGCACGTCCCGCTGGTACTGGGCGCTCATGGCAGGCCTCGTACTCACGGCGTGGGATGTGTCGATGGATCCGGCAATGGTCAAAACGCAGCACTGGATCTGGGACATCCCTGATCTGAGCAATGCGTCGGCCTTCTCGCAGTTCATTGGTCGCGAAATGTTCTATGGCATGCCGCTCACGAACTGGATGGGCTGGTTGCTCACCGGCATCATCGTGGCGCGTTTGATGTTGGCGATTGTTCCGCCCAGCGTCTGGGCGCGGAATGTCGCGCCGAGCAAGTTTCCGCTCGTGTTGTACGGCGTGAATGGATTGCTGCCGATCGCGATCTGCTTGCGGCAGGATATGCCATGGGCGGGCATTCTCGGCTTTATTGCGATGGCTGTACCGCTCGGACTCGCGTGGCGTGCGGGCTCCCCCGTGGCGAACGATGCGCGCGCGTCACGCAGCGGTGTCGGTGTGCGCGACGTTGCCATGGCCGGCGACTGACGATCGGGCGAGCGTTGGTTCGCTCGCCATCGTGTTTCCCGATGTGCCCGTGAGCATCGCATGCGCAGCATGATTGCGTTCGTCGAGTCGCCGCTGTTCCTGCAGCTGGTGATGGTGGCAATCATCTGCGAAGCAGCCGTCCTGGTGGCGTATCATGCACGCACGGGACGTGGCCCCAGACCGCTGGCGGTCTGCTCATTTCTTGGCGCCGGCCTGGCGTTCGTTGTCGCGCTGTACGCGATCCGGGCACTGGCCAACCCGTCACTGGTGTTCATCATCGCGCTGACGTCGGCGCTCGTTTTCCACATCTGGCATCTGACGCTGATCTCACGTCGGTAGCCTGTGGTGTCCTCAGCATTAGCGAGACATGCGCATCCTCGTCATTGGCAGTGGCTTTGGTGGTTTAGCGGCCGCGATTCGATTGCAGGCTCAGGGGCATGACGTCACGATTGTCGAGAAACTCGACAAGCCAGGTGGACGTGCGTACGTGTTCGAACGCGATGGATTCACGTTCGATGCGGGGCCCACGATTATCACGGCGCCGTGGCTCTTGCACGATCTCTTTGAACTGTGCGGTGTGAAAACGGAAGATTACATCGAGCTCAAGTTGCTTGATCCGTTTTACAACATCCGGTTCGAAGACGGCAGCGTGTTTCATTACAACGGCAACCCTGAACATCTTCGCAGCGAAGTCGCGCGGTTCAACGCGGACGACGTGGCCGGCTATGAAAAGTTCGTGACGCGTACGGCGGACATTTTCAAGACGGGTATGGCACTGATCGACAAGCCATTCCCCACATACACGTCGATGCTCAAGGTGCTGCCAGATCTCGTACGACTTCGCGCCGACCGCAGCGTGGCGGCGTACACCTCGCAGTTCGTCAAGGACGATCGCCTGCGTCAGGTGTTCAGTTTTCATCCGCTGCTGGTTGGTGGCAATCCGTTTTCGTCGTCGTCCATTTACGCGCTCATTCATACACTGGAGCGCGAGTGGGGCGTGTGGTTTGCCATGGGCGGAACCGGCGCACTCGTGAAGGCGCTGGTGCGACTCTTCGCCGATATCGGCGGCACGATTCGCTACGAGAGTGAAGTCACGGCCATCAACGTGGATCGCAATACCAAGCGCACCACCGGCATTACGCTGGCTGGTGGCGAAGTACTGACTGCCGACGCGGTGGTATCAAACGGTGACGTTGCCCAGACGTATCGCCAGCTGGTGCCAGCGTGGGCGCGTCCCCGCATGACGAACAAGAAGCTGGAGAGTTATGACTACTCCATGTCGCTGTTCGTGATCTACTTTGGCACCACTCGCAAGTACGAGAACGTGGCACACCACGAGATCATCATGGGGCCGCGGTACAAGCAACTGCTTGAAGACATTTTCGAACGCAAACTGCTCGCCGATGATTTTTCGTTGTACCTGCACCGACCGAGTGCCACCGATCCCTCGCTGGCGCCGCCAGGGCACGATTGCTGGTATGTGCTCTCGCCTGTGCCGCATCTTGGCGGCGATGTGGACTGGGAAAAAGTCGGGCAGCGATACCGCGATCGCATCATGGAGTATCTGGAAGAACGTTATCTCCCGGACCTGCGGCAGCATGTGGTATCGGAGAGTCGCGTGGATCCACGCTATTTCCGTGACACGCTCAACAGTTACCTCGGCAGCGCCTTCTCAGTACAGCCAACGCTGTTCCAGTCGGCCTACTGGCGTCCACACAACAAGGATCGGGACATCCCGAACTTGTATTTTGCCGGCGCGGGGACGCATCCGGGCGCAGGGCTGCCGGGCGTGATCAGCTCGGGCAAGATCGTGGCCGACACGATCGGGGCCGCCCCCGGGCGCAGCGGGCGTCGGGTGGTGCGTCCGGAGCCTGTGGCCGCACGGGCGCCCTGACTATCTTTAAAGATTCACCCTTCCCTGCGTCCATTTCCGAATCATGACAATCACCATTACGCCGACTGAATCCACGGGAGTCCAGCGCCGCTTGCAGGTCGCGGTTCCCGCTGATGCCGTGTCGGCCGCCGAAGACAAGGCTGCCAAGAAATACGCCACCAAAGTCCGCATGCCGGGCTTCCGTCAGGGCAAGGCGCCCGCCGCAGTCGTTCGCAAAAAGTTTGCGGAAGCGATCCGTCAGGAAGCGATCGAGACGATCGTAAACGACGCATTCAAGCAGGTGATCTCCGACGAGACGCTCAAGCTGGCGGCGCAGCCGCACGTGCACGACCTCAAGTTTGAGCCCGGCACGGACCTCACGTTTGAGTTGCACTTTGAAGTGCGCCCGGACGTGGTGCTCAGCCAGGTGGAAGGCTTCACGGTCACCCGCACGGAGCCCGCGGTCACCGACGACGCGGTCACCGAACAGATCGATCGCCTGCGTGAGCAGAAGGCCACGTGGACGCCGGTGAACGAGAAGGCGCTGCCGGGTGACATGGTCACGGTGCAGCTCTCTACCGCCGACGCGGACGGCACGATGCCGGAGAGCCGCGAGTATCGCATTACACTCGGCGGTGGTCAGGCCATTCCAGGCATTGAAGAACTCATCATGGAAGCGGCACCGGGCGAAACGGTGGAGCGTCCGGTCAAGTGGCCCGATGACTTCCCTGACGAAACGCAGCAGGGCGTGTCGAAAATGACGCGCGTGACGCTGACGGATGTGAAGCGCAAGCTGCTGCCCGAGCTCGATGATGCCTTTGCACGCGAAGTCGGTGATTTCGACTCGGTCGCAGCGTTGACCGAAGGTGTGCGCGTGGACATGAGCGCGCACTTCAAGCGTGAAGCCGATGCAGAAGTGCGCGCCAAACTCATCGAGCAGGTGATTGACGCCAATCCGTTTGAGGTGCCCGACGCGTGGGTGCGTCAGTTGATTGAAGGGTATGGTCGGATGTATCAGATCCCGGAAGAAGAACTGAGCCGTTTTGCGGAAGAGTTCCGCCCGATGGCCGCGCGTCAGGTGCAGCGCGACGTGATCATTGATACGTTGGCCGAACGTGAATCACTGAAGGCGACGGAATCGGATATTGATGCGAAGATCGAAGAGCTCGCGAAGGCCCGGAACGTCGATCCGGGCCAGGTGTACGCGCAGCTCCAGAAGGGTGGGCGGCTCCCGGAAATTGAACGTGAGCTGACCGAAGAACGTGTGTTCACCTGGCTCCTCGAACGCAATACCGTGACTGCGGGCTGACCCGCACCAGTCTCAAGAGCAAACCATGCCCACGATTTACACGCCGTACATCATTGAACGCTCGTCCCGCGGTGAGCGGTCGTACGACATCTTCTCGCGGTTGCTCATGGACCGCATTGTCTTTCTCGGCACGCCGGTGAATGACGATGTGGCCAATGTGATCATCGCGCAGTTGCTGTTCCTGTACGCCGACAACCCGGACAAGCCCATCAACCTGTACATCAACTCGCCCGGCGGCAGCGTTTCGGCCGGCATGGCGATCTACGACACGATGCAGTTCATCAAGTCGCCCGTGCACACCACGTGCATGGGAATGGCCGCCAGCATGGGAGCGTTTCTCCTCTGCGCCGGCGAGCCCGGCAAGCGCGCGGCACTGCCGCACGCCCGCGTGATGATTCACCAGCCGTCACAGAACGGCGGCGGTGGCTCGGCATCGGATATTGAGATTCAGGCGCGCGAGATCCTGTATCTCCGCGCGAAGATGAATGAGTTGATGGCCAAGCACACGGGCCGGCCGGTGGAGCAGATCGAGCGGGATACGGACCGCGATCGGTTCCTGTCGGCGGAAGAGGCTAAGGTGTACGGCCTGATTGATAATGTGATCGCCACGGATGCTGAGCTGGTCGCAGCAGCAGCGGCGGCGAAGAACTAGTTTTTCTCTGTTCGAGTTTGGAACGGCGGGCGCTCACGCGCCCGCCGTTTTGCTTTTCCTGATTCGTCCATTCGGCCGTTGTGGAAGGAGCCCACGGCCATTTGGCCTTTCGGCCTCCCGTTTTCGCAAGCTCGCACCGAGCTCGAATGCCGGGTGGTTACAGTTTGATCGGCGCGGAGACCAGCCCAGTGTTGGTGCTCTGTGCGGCCTTGCGAAAACGGGAGGCCGAAAGGCCGAATGGCCATGGGCTCCGCCTACTGGGCCGAATGACCGAATCAGACGGCACGCGGGGGCGAGTTTGGGAGTTCGTCGCGGACTTTGGCGAGGAGGGAAGCGATCTGGCGACGGACCCGGTTGGTGTCGGCGATGAGCTTTGAGGACGCCGCGGCTTCCATGACGCCGAGGTCATGGCACAGTTGCAGGTGATACTCCGTCTCGACCGACGAGGCCACCGCGACCTGCAGGAAGCGCGCGAACTCCTTTCTTGAGCTGTGTCCGCACCCTTCTGCGATATTCGTGGGAATCGCTGCCGCAGCTCGTCGGAGCTGCGTGACGAGCCCTGGGTATCCAGTCCTCGGAACGTCGGAGGACGCCGCATACACCGCCAACGTGAGCGCATGCGCCTGCTGCCACACATAGAGCCGCCTGAAGTCGCGCATTGGTCAGGATTGCACACCTATCCCGCGTGTCCATCACCATTTCCCTCGACCCAGCATCACCTCCACGCCGTTGCGTTTCCCGATTCGGTCATTCGGCCCAGTTGCGGGAGCCCAAGGCCATTTGGCCTTTCGGCCTCTCATTTTCGAAAGGCTGCACGGAGCACCCATCTCCGGCTGTTAGGTGTCGTTACGGAACCGCCCGGCATCTCAGCCTTGTGCACGTTTCGAAACGGTGAGGCCGAAAGGCCAAATGGCCTTGGGCTCCCGCAACTGGGCCGAAAGACCGAATCAGGAACTGCCGCTGACCCTCCAGATTTCCTCGCCTCCCGCCGAGACTAAGTCCGAATGAAGCAAGAACCGCCCGTCAGCTTGACCCTTCGGCCGACTTCGGGTTAGTTCATATAGCTACCCGGGGTCTTCCCCGTTTCCCGTCCCCCTGCTCGCCGACATGTCCCAAGACAAGCATCTGCGCTGCTCATTCTGCGGAAAGTCCAAGGACGCCGTCCGGAAGTTCATTTCCGGGCCGTCGGTCTACATTTGCAATGAGTGCATCGCGCTCTGCAATGAGATCCTGGCCGAAGATGAGGAGCGTGAGGTAACGGAAGCGATCACGCAGGTCCCGTCGCCTCGCGAAATCAAGGCGACGCTGGATCAGTACGTGATCGGACAGGAACGGGCCAAGAAGGCGCTGTCAGTGGCCGTGTACAACCACTACAAGCGCATCAACGCGGCCGCCAATGCGCGCGAAGATGATGTCGAGCTCGACAAGTCGAATATCCTGCTTATTGGTCCGACCGGTGTTGGCAAAACACTGCTCGCGCAGACGCTGGCGCGTATTCTCGATGTGCCGTTCACGATTGCCGACGCGACCACGCTCACCGAAGCGGGCTACGTTGGCGAAGACGTCGAAAACATTCTTGTACGTTTGTTGCAGGCCGGCGATTTCAACGTGGCCGAATGCGAACGCGGCATTGTATACATCGACGAAATCGACAAGATCGCGCGCAAATCGGAGAACCCGAGTATCACGCGTGATGTGTCGGGCGAAGGTGTGCAGCAGGCGCTGCTGAAAATCCTCGAAGGCACTGTTGCATCCGTGCCGCCGCAGGGTGGTCGCAAGCACCCGCAGCAGGAATACATTCAGATCAACACCAAGGACATCCTGTTCATTTGCGGCGGCGCGTTTGATGGCCTGGAAAAGATCATCGAAGCGCGCGTTGGTCGTCGGCAGATCGGATTTGGTGGACCGGAAAAGACGGAGCTCGAGCCGCTCGAAGGTGTGGTGAACGAGACCGCCAAGTCGCCGTTCTCTGAAGTGGAGCCGGAAGACTTGCTGCGCTACGGTATCATTCCGGAACTCGTAGGCCGTATGCCGGTGTGCGTCCCGCTCGACGCGCTCGACGAAACGGCGTTGGTACAGATTCTCAAGGAGCCGAAGAACGCCTTGGTGCGTCAGTACCAGCGCTTGTTCGATCTGGAAGACGTGAAAATCACGTTCGAAGAATCGGCGCTGCGTGCGATTGCCGAGAAGGCGCTGCGTCGCGGCACCGGTGCGCGTGGTTTGCGCGCCATTCTCGAAGAAACACTGCTCGAAACAATGTTCGACTTGCCAAGTCGTGATGACATTGTGGAAGTGAAAGTCACCGAGGCATCGGTCACCCGAGGCGGACCGCCGCTATTGGAGATCGCGCCCAAGCGCCAGAAGAAGGAAGCCTGAGCCCACGCCCTGCCCCGCGTCCTGGCGACTCGCCAACGCGGTATCCCGTTCTGCCGCTGCGTGATGTTGTGCTGTTTCCGCATGCGGCCATGCCCCTGCTGGTGGGGCGCTCCCGTTCGCTCGCTGCTGTGGCAGCCGCTGCTGAAGGGAATCGCGAACTCCTGCTTGTCACGCAACGCAACCCCGACGATCAACAGCCCGCCGCAACAGGGCTGCATCGTGTCGGTGTGGTCGCGCGCGTGCAGCATGTCACGCGGATGCCCAACGGCACCACGCGCATCCTCGTGGATGCGAAAGAGCGTGTGCTCATTACGCGCTTTACCCTTCCGCGCGAGGTCAAGAGCGACGAAGGAGCGCCGCGCATCGCGCTGCCGGTGCACGCGACCGTGCGTTCGTATCCGCTTGAGCTTCCGCACGACGGGCTCACCGAGCTCGCGGTTCGCATACGCCACACACTCTCGCTGTTCGAAGAGTACGCCGGGCTGCAGCGTCGCACGCCGCCGGAAATCGTTGGTGTGCTCCAGTCACTGGAAGATCCCGAACGCGTGATCTTCGGCATCGCCGCGCATTTGCAGCTGCCTCTCGATGTCCGTCAGGAACTGCTCGCCAAACCGTCGCTCGCGGAGTTGGTCGATCGCGTGGCGGAAGTGCTCGTGAGTGAACTCGAATTGCTGCGCCTCGAACGTCGCATTGATGATCAGGTGCGCGGCTCACTGTTCCAGAATCAACGCGAGTTCTTTCTGCAGGAGCAGCTCAAGGCGATTCACAAGGAACTCGGCAACGATGACGGTGACGAGCTCGCCGAACTCGAGTTGCAACTGGCCGCGCGCAAGCTGCCTGAGGCCATTCAAACGCGCGCCACGCGTGAAATTCGCCGCCTGCGCAAGTTGTCGCCCATGTCGCCTGAAGCCGCGGTCTCACGCGGCTGGCTCGACTGGATTGCCGCGCTGCCATGGCACGAAAAGAGTGATGACGTCCTCGACATCACCACTGCACGTGAAGTGCTGGATGCCGATCACTACGGCCTCGCCGAAGTCAAAGAACGCATTCTCGATCACATTGCCGTGCTCTCGCGTGTGGGCGTTGTGCGTGGACCGATTCTCTGTCTCGTTGGTCCTCCCGGTGTTGGTAAAACGTCGCTCGCGCGCAGCATTGCGCGCGCCATGGGTCGCAAGTTCGTGCGCATCTCGCTTGGTGGTGTGCGAGATGAGGCCGAAATTCGCGGACATCGCCGCACGTATGTGGGCGCCCTTCCCGGTCGGCTGATTCAGTCAATGCGTCGTGCAGAGGTGACGAATCCCGTCTTGTTGCTCGACGAGCTCGACAAGCTGGGCAGCGACTGGCGCGGAGATCCGGCTTCGGCACTGCTCGAGGTGCTCGACCCAGAGCAGCATCGCGCGTTCGCCGATCACTATCTCGAAGTGGATTACGATTTGTCGCAGGTGTTGTTCATCACAACCGCCAACTCACTGCCCGGCATTCCCGAGGCGTTGCGTGATCGTCTGGAAGTGGTGCGCTTGCCTGGTTATCTCGAACCGGAGAAGCTCGCGATTGCCTCTCGCTATCTCGTGCCGCGTCAACTCGAAGCGCATGGACTCGCCGCCACGGATGTGGTGATCGATGACGCGGTGCTCACCGCGATGCTGCGCGGTTGGACACGCGAGGCTGGCGTGCGGGATCTCGAGCGTCGCGTTGCGCGGCTGGTGCGCAAGCTGACGCGTGCGATCGCGGAGCGTGGCGATATTGCGTTGCCAATCACCGTGACAGAAGCGCAGCTGGCCGAGTATCTGGGTGTAGCGCCGTACGATGCGGAGATGGCGAGTACTGAAAACCGTGTTGGCGTGGCGAATGGCCTGGCCTACACCTCGGTTGGCGGTGAGATACTGGAGATTGAAGTCAGTGTGATCCCGGGACGTGGTCGTTTACAGCTCACCGGAACACTCGGCGATGTGATGAAAGAGTCGGCGTCGGCGGCGCTTACGTGGGTGCGTTCGCGACTGGAGAGTCTTGGTCTCGCCGCAGATACGCTGCAACGTCATGATTTGCACGTGCACGTCCCCGCTGGCGCGACACCGAAGGACGGTCCGTCGGCTGGTATTGCGATGGCCACCGCCATGGTGAGTGCACTCACCGGACGTGCGGTGCGCGGTGATGTGGCCATGACGGGCGAAGTCACATTGCGCGGTCGTGTGTTGCCGATTGGTGGCTTGCGTGAAAAGGGCGTGGCTGCGCACCGGCAGCATATGTCCGCAGTGATTGTGCCGTTTGCGAATGCGCGTGAGTTGTCCGAGATGCCAACGGATGCACGCGACGGTGTGACGTGGCACGCGGTGCGATCGATGGATGAAGTGCTCGAGCATGCATTGATGCCGCAATCGGTGCCCGCCGTTGCTGATGCGCTGACAAAGCAGCCGGCGGCGCCCGCTCGCCGCTCAGCGCGTCGTACGGCAACAACGGAGGCGCGCGTCTGATGTCTGATCCTGCAGCGCACAACGCGTCGAATCCCGATCCGCTGGTGATCCGCTCGCTCGAGTTTATCGGACCGATGGCCGAAGCCGGTGGATGGCGCCCGGAATCTGTCTTGCCTGAAGTTGGCTTTGCCGGACGATCGAACGTGGGCAAGTCGTCGTTGCTGAATCGGTTGGTGCGGCGCAAGGCATTTGCGCGCGTCAGCAATACGCCGGGTCGTACGCGTGAGATCAACTTCTTCAAGGTGAACCATGCGTTTGTCCTCGCTGACTTGCCTGGTTACGGCTACGCGCGCATCTCCAAGGAACGCAAAGCAGCGTGGCGTCCGCTGATTGAAGGGTTCATCAAGGACAACCCACAGTTGCGCGGCGTGGTGTTGCTGCTCGATTCGCGTCATGATCCCACAGACGATGATCGGCACATGCTCGATTTTCTGGCCGACGTGGAAGTGCCAACACTTGTCGTGCTCACCAAAATCGACAAGCTGCGCGCGAAAGAACGTGACGAGCGCATTCCAGCGCTCTGTGCATCGCTCGGGATCGACGAAGACCAGTTGCTGACATTCTCCGCGCGCACCGGCGAAGGGCGTGATGAGTTGGCGCGAGCCGTGGTGTCACTGTGTGAAGCACCGGTTGAAACCGAAGAGGACGACGACGCGCTGCTGCCCCAGGACGCTCCGGAGTCTGCGTCGTGATATACGCGGCCGAAGATCGAGCGCGGTATCGCATGCTCGGTGTTCGTGGGGCGCTATGCGGCGCGGCGATGCTCGTGAGTGGGTGCGCGTCGGTACCGGCCCCGGGTACAGCCGATGCCTCGCCCCAGATTGTGAGTCAAAGCGCCACGCAGGTACCGGCCGGGTTCGGCACGCTACGTCAGGATGACATTGCCATTCGTCTGGCATTGCCGGGCGGTCTGCAGGTGCGCGCCACCCCGCTGAACGAATCGTTCACACGGTTGTTGTCTCCAGACATCAATCGCGCGTTGGGTGAATTGGTCGCCAGCAAGCAGGTTGAACTGGATCAGGTGAAGCAACGCGTGCGCATGCCGTCGTACTCGATCTGGCTGCTCGATTTTTTTGCGCAGGAGCAGGGCGAAACTCGGTTCAGCCCGCTTGAAATCGTGATTCGCAATGTGGGCCGCGATTTCCGTCCCCTTGAAGTTGTCGCGCTCTCTCCAGGCTTTGGCGAATATCGACTACGGCAGCGTGACACCAAGTCGGCCCTGTTTGTATTCGACGGAGAAGTAGACGAGAATCAGCCGCTGTCGATCATCATGGAAACGACGGAGAGCAGCGGGTGGCAGGCCGTGCTGCAGCGCGTTGAGCGCGAGCGCGCCCTCGTGCGTTCGCGCGCCAGTGCGCAGGTCCGACGCGACACGGTGCGTTAGTCAGCCACGCGCAGCACGTCTTCGGCAACGCCGGCGTCTCCTGATCGAAGCAAATGTGCGATGTGCGTGAGCGCTTCGATTTCACGCGGCCACGTGAGCGCGCGCTTGGCCGCCGTTATCGACAGCCAGCGATACGCCACGTGTTCACTGCTCAGCGTCACCTGAGGCGCCTCAGCCCCTTCGGCCACCACAGCCGCAAACACGAGGGCCGCCTGGATATCGCGGCCGGCAAGATAGAACGCGTTCACGGTGATGCTGTACAGGCGCTCCGTGGAGAGTGCGGTTTCTTCGCTGACCTCGCGACGCGCCGCGTGCTCCGGACGTTCACCGCGCTCAATGCGGCCGTGTACCACCTCCCATGAGCCCGGGCAGCGCGTTTGCGGGCCGCGTTGCAGCACCAGCACGCGCCAAGCGAAGCCCTGACCCGCGTTGGCCCGCTCACGACCGCGCACCGGGACACGCTGCAGTACCACGACGTCCACAACACCAGGCGTAATCGCGACGCGCCCATTCGCGCCGAGTTCGGATAGCTGAGGCATGCTCATGCCCCATAACCTAGCCGTACCGCTTGCCATGACGGGAGCGCGGCGGCGAGTATTCCACGTGCCCACTCGTGATGCTTTTTTCGCTCGCGCCGCCCAGTGCCAGTCGCTCGGTGGTCTCGTACCAGTCTGGCGCGATTGTCTGCTCGACCTCGCCACGCCCGTTGCCGCCTACGCCAAGCTGCGTCAGGGGCCGTTTGCGTTTCTGTTGGAGTCCGCGCCTGCGGGCGGCGAGACCTGGGCCCGCTATACGTACATGGGCAGCTCGCCGAGCGGTGCGTGGCGGCTCACCGATGGCGTGGTGGAGGACTGGACGGCGGAACGTGGATGGCACGGAGCGCGCACGCCTGCGGACCCGATCACGGACCTGCAGCAGATTGTGCAAAGCATGCGCCCGGTCGACATGCCGGAACTCGGCCCGTTCTGGAGTGGCGCCGTTGGCTACTTCACCTACGACGTGGTGCGGCACATTGAGCGCTTGCCCGATGCACCGCCGCGTGGTGTGGCCGCGCCCGATGCGTGTTTCATTTTTCCGCGCGCGATTGTCATGATCGACAACTGGCGCGGACAGGCGCGCGTGATTGTTTCGGTTCACGTGCCGCCATGCGCGAACGAAGCGACTCTCGCCGCGTTGTATGACGACGCGCAGGACACCCTCGACGAAACGATTGCGCGACTGCACGGCCCCGATGAATTGGAGCCGATCACACTCGCGCACCACGCCGAACCGGCGCAAGGTGAATCGTCGTACGCACGAGAAGATTTTGAGCGCGACGTGGCCCGCATCAAGGAATACATTCTCGCCGGAGATGTGTTTCAGGCGCTGCTGGCCCGCCGTATCAGCACACCGCATGACTTTGAAGGCAGCACGTTATATCGCTGCTTGCGCGCGCTGAATCCGTCGCCGTACATGTATCACCTGGTGCTCGATGGTGTGGAGATTGTGGGCTCGTCGCCGGAGCTGTTGCTGCGCGTGGCTGACGGGCGCGTGACGGTGCGACCGATTGCCGGCACGCGCAAACGTGGCGCGACTCCCGAAGCCGATGCAGAACTCGCGGCTGACCTGCTCGCAGATGAAAAGGAACGCGCGGAACACGTGATGCTCGTGGATCTCGGTCGCAATGATGTGGGCCGCATTGCCAAGTATGGATCCGTGCGCGTCACCGACCTCATGAAGGTGGAGCGCTATTCGCACGTGTTGCACATGGTGAGTCAGGTGGAGGGAGATTTGCTGCCAGAGTACAGCGCGCTTGATGCGTTCCGCGCCACGTTCCCGGCCGGCACCATGACCGGTGCGCCAAAGGTGCGCGCCATGCAAATCATTGATGAACTGGAACCGGAGCGTCGTGGCCCCTATGCGGGCGCGCTTGGATTTATTGCCGCCGGTGATCAGCGCATGGATCTCGCGATCACGATTCGTACCTGCGTGATTGCGGACGGCGTGGCATCAGTGCAGGCAGGCGCGGGTATCGTGCATGACTCGGTGCCCGAACGTGAGTGGGAGGAGACGGAAACCAAAGCCCGTGCACTGCTCACGGCGATTGGTCGTGCGCGTGCCGCCGTGTCCACCACGGCGACTCACTGAACGCGCATGGCACTCGCACTTGTCTCGCCATCTGGCGATCGCCGCTTTGTGCTTCCCGAGGGCGCCACGCTGGTACTTGGTCGCGATACCACTAGCGACCTGCCGATACTGGATCCCGGTGTGTCGCGTCGGCACGCCGAGTTGCGCGCCGACGGGCCCGTGATCGCGCTGCAGGATATGTCGTCGCGCAATGGCACGTGGCTCAATGGCCAGCGCATTGGTCGTGCGCAGGCTCGCGTTGGCGATCTGATTTCGTTTGGACCGGTTGAGCTCGCGGTGGTGGAAGAAGCCGCCCCGCGCGCCCCGATTACCGCACCGTTTGCACTGGACGGTGCCGCCACAATGGTACGCGAACGCGCGATGCGGTCGCAGGCCGAAGCCGTTGAGGCGGTGGCCGGCAAGCGACTCGCGCAGCTCGTGTCGGTGGCGCAGCGACTTGGTGGGTTGGCACGTCTTGAAGTGCTGCTCTCACGAATTGTCGACGACGCATTCGAAGCGTTTGACGCGGACCGCGTGGCTATTCTGCTGGTGCCCGAAGGCGGTGCCCGCGGTGCGGAACTTGAAATGCGCGTGGCGCGTGATCGCAGCGGCGGCCGATTGTCGCAGTCGATCCCCCGCACCATTGCCAACAGCGTAGCAGAACGTCAGGTGTCGTGGCTGTTTCATGATGCCACGCGTGACTCGCGCGTCGCCGGCGAATCGATTGTGGCGCAGGCAGTTCGCTCTGCACTTGCCGCGCCACTGATTGGGGAAGGACGACGTACGCTCGGTGTGTTGTACGTGGACAACCTGCGCGATGTGAACGCGTTTACAGAGAGCGATCTCGACTTCCTGGTGGCGTACGCCGGAATCGCCGCCGCTGCCATGGAACGCGAACAGTCGGTGGAACGACTGCGCGAAGCAACGCGCGTGCGGGAAAACTTCGAACGTTATTTCACACCGCAGTTAGCCGACCGCATTGCCAGTCAGCAAGGCAATGTGGTGCTCGGCGGTGACCGTCGACGTGTGGTGGTCTTGTTCAGCGATATTCGTGGCTTCACCGAAGTTGCCGAATCGCTGCCGCCTGATCAGATGGCCGCGCAACTCAATGAATATTTTGCGGCCATGGTGGAGTGCGTATTCCGCCACAACGGCGCGCTCGACAAGTTCATTGGCGATGCGCTGATGGCGTACTGGGGTGCGCCGGTGTCGTCGGGCGACGACGCGGATCGCGCGATTCGCGCCGCGCTTGATATGCAGAGTGAACTCGCCAAACTGAATGCACGCTGGACGGCGCAGGGTCGATCAGCGCTGCACGCGGGCATCGGCATCAACGCGGGCGACGCGTTTGTCGGTAACATCGGTTCGCCGCGTCGACTTGAGTACACACTCATTGGCGATAATGTGAACCTGGCCAACCGTTTGTGTAGCCTGGCTCGCGGCGGTGATGTGCTGATCAGCGACGCGGTGCGGCTCATGATGACCGATCCGATTCCGCTTCGCGCGCGTCCGGAGCTTGTGCCCACGCGACATCAGGGGCCGCCCGTGCAGGTGTTCAGCGCCGAGCGTGAGCTGTCGCATCAACTCGCAGCCACCGGTATGTACGGCACGCCGCACATGGCACCGCCAGGCTCAGGACAAGGCACCACGATTCGTCCGGCCATCAAGCGACCGGTGAGCGATTCGTGACGGTGGCGGGTCCCTCCGACACTGGTCGGGCGCCCGCCGAGTCGCGCACGGAGCCGCTCGTTTCGCCGTTTCGGTCGGAGCGCGTGGGCAATGCCACACTGGTTGCTGCACCGACCGTATTCGACGCCCTCTCGGCGCGTCTTCGCGAGTTTACGACGCTGTACGACTGGGCCGCGGAGTCGCCGCAGGCGCGTGCGTTGCAAGGCCGTGGTGTGGTGTATGTCGCCGAGCTCGAAGAGTGTGCCGCCACGGTGGTGGTGCGCCACGCGTGGCACGGCGGCATGCTCGCGCCGCTCACGGGTGATCGCTATCTCATGCCCACACGTGCGCCGCGCGAGGCCGCGGTGAACGTGCTGTTGCGCGCGCGTGGCGTGCCGACACCGGAGATGCTGGGCTACGCACTGTACCCTGCCGGTCCAGGCATGCGACGTGTGGACGTGATCTCGCGCTATGTGCCCGATGCATGGGATTTTGGCGCAGTACTCGCGGGAACCGCTCCGCGAATGAACGCTCGTGATGCAACGCCTGCGGTGCTGCGGTTGCTGCGTCAGCTGGCCAACGTTGGCGCGGTGCATGCTGATCTGAATGTGAAGAATATTCTGCTGGTGCGCACGCAACATGGCGACGTGAACGCCATGGTACTCGACGCAGATGTGGTCAGCTTTCGCGAGATGCCGCGTGAAGGCGTGATGGCGCTCAACATGCGTCGACTGCTGCGATCAATTCGCAAGTGGCACGTACGGCACGAGCTGCCACTGGACGAACAATGGCTCGCCAACTTGGTGCACGCCTCGCTACAGGCGGCGGCGTGACGGAGTCCGCGCGCACAATCGAATTGTCTCGCACGGCGCGGACACCGGTACCAACAACGCCGCCGCTGCCGCGCACCGTGCGCTTTGATCGCATTTGCATCGTGATGATGAGTGCCGTTGGCGACGCGGTGCATGTGATGCCCGTCTTGAATGCGATCAAGGCACAGTATCCACGTGCACATGTCACCTGGGTGCTACAGCCGGGCCCGGCGACACTGGTGCGCGGTCATCCGCACGTAGATGAGATAGTAATTTTTGATCGCGCGCGTGGCTGGCGCGCGTTCGCCGATGTGCGACGCGCGCTCGCGGCCAAGCCGTTTGACCTGGTGCTCGGGCTGCAGGTGTACTTCAAGGCCGGACTGATCACGGCCTTCACGCAGGCGCCGGTCAAGCTGGGTTTTGACAAAGCACGAGCTCGTGACGCGAACTGGCTCTTCACCACGCATCGCATTGCGCCGCACGTTGGTCAGCACGTGCAGGATCAGTACTTCGAGTTCCTCGATGCACTCGGCATTCCACACGACACGCCGGTGTGGGGACTCGGCCCATGGAACGACGAAGAGCGTGCCCATCAATCGCAGTTTCTCGCGCAGTTTGATCGGCCCATTGTTCCGCTCGTGATCGCCACGAGCAAGCCGGCCAAAGACTGGTTCCCTGATCGTTGGGTGGCCGTGTGTCACGCGTTGTATCAGGAGCATGGGATGCAACCAGTGCTCGTGGGTGGTCGTTCGCCGCGTGAGCGGCACGCCGAAGCCGAGATCCTGCGCGGCGCGCCCTTCGCGCACTCCGCCCTCGGCAGCGGATTGCGCAAGCTGGCAGCGATTCTGGATGGCGCCGCGCTTGCCATCTCGCCGGATACCGGACCGCTGCATCTGGCGATTGCGCTGCGCACACCGGTGATCGGGCTCATGGGCTATACGAACCCAAAACGGGTGGGCCCCTACGATTTTGCGCACGATCTGCTGATCGACGCGTACGGCGATCCCGGCGAAGACTATCCGGTTGATATGGTGTATCGCGAGAACCGTATGGAACGCATTACCGTGGCCGATGTGCTCGCGAAGGTCGCACACTGGAACGCGCTGTATCGCGCACCGCGGCTCGCTGCGATCGCAGAACGTTTCGCGGGTGGGTGATGCACGAATGGTGCATCACCTCGCGCGTTTGATCGACTAGTCGTGCAGGATCTCCGCGACGATCACGCGTCGTGGATGCATGGGCCGAGTTTGCACAACGATCGTTTCGCCGTTGAAACGAAAGGTGATCGACTGCGGTGTGCTCGCCGACCACCACGCGCCCACACGATCCACGGTCGCGACACCGGGTGGAATGCCGCGTGCCGGCGCGCCATTGATGAGCACCGTGTCGCGTCCCGCGCCCAGATACCCGCGCGGTCGAACTAGTGAGACCTGCATGCTGTCGCCACGTGGCGCGGGTGCCGATGGAATGCGGAAGTTGATGTATCGACTGCTGCGCGCAATGGGCGAACGAAACACGTGATACAATGTGCTGCTGTCCGAAGGAGTGAGCACAAACTCATGGAACTGCGAGGGGTTCGCGCGGAACGGTCCCCAGCGACCGGAGAAGTTGGTCGTCTCCGTGTGCAAGGCATCGCCAATACGTGCGCCTGACGCCGCGTCAACGGCGAACACCTGCACCGTGGCCCCAGCGAGTGGCGTGTTCGTTGGGCCGCCGTTGTCGGTTCCACTGATCAGACCACCCAGCACCGCAACACTGTCTGCGGATATGGTGGTCGTTTGGGGCGCGTTGCCCGTGAGAAACTCATACATGGCGGCAAACGCACGATCAGAGAACGCGACCTCGCGATGATCCGCGCCGTTCAGGACCACATCGGTCGCACCGCGCAGTGCGGGACCGCGCGCGTCGACGTTGGTCGCAACACCGGCCATACCCAACGCGGCGCCGTCCGCTTGCGCAAACTTATCGTTGTTGTCGGAACGGATCGTGAGAAAGCGAACACCGTCAACGACCTCGCTGCTGTCATTCAGCGCGCGCAAATACGGACCCGCGCCGTTGAACTCACTTTCTGGCTGCAGATTCGGCAGCGCGAACACGCCGTGGTTGGGCGCGCCGCTGAGGATGGCGTGCGACACATGTGCGGCCCCGCCACCAAAGCGCAGATAGTTGCGAATGGTCATGCCGCCGCGCGAACTGCCCACCAGCACGACCTTCGGCTCACCTGTTTGCAACATCACCCGTGTGACAAACGAGGCGAGCGCGGCGGTCTGCTCCTCCGGCGTTGAGCGATTGCGTTCCGGCAAGTTGAACCGCGCGGCGCCCAGTGGGTGCGGCAGGTCCACCGCGTAAAGACGATCCGCGCGATAGCCGTTGGATTCAAATCGCCAGATGGTGGTGTCCCACAGGCCGGCGTGATCGCCGTTGCCGTGCACAAAGACGAGCGGGGGCTGCGCGTGCAGCGAGGTGTCAACGACGACGGGCGTCCACAGGCTTAGTGTGACGGCCGCGATAAGTAAGATTCGCATGTCCGGAATCTGCTGTTGCGCAGCGTTTCGAACGAGCCCCGCAACAAAGCCGTTACCTGCCTCTCAGAGCAACAGCGCGCGTCCCGAGGTGGCGAACCCCGAACGCGCGGTGCGATGCGCGCTAAAACCGTGTTGCCGGAGGTGCGGCGTACTGGAGCGGACCGAAGCGATAGGTGAATCCGCCCCGTTCACAGAGCGCCACCAGCCGACGCAACGGCAGCCCCATCACGGCGAAGAAGTCGCCTTCAATACGATCGACCAACGTGCTGCCAAAACCCTGGATGCCGTAGGCACCGGCTTTGTCGGCGGGCTCACCAGTGGCCACGTAGGCGTCAATGACCGCCGGAGACAGATCGCGAAAGGTGACCGACACGCCCTCGATTTCCGAATCCACCATGCCGTCACGTGCGATGGCCACGGCCGAGTACACGGTGTGCGTTCGCCCCGAGAGCCGGCGCAGCATATCACGCGCATCGTTGTCGTCGCCCGGCTTACCGAGGATGGTGTTGTTGACCACGACCACGGTGTCCGCACCGATCACGAGCGCGCCGGGATTGCGCGCTGATACAAGCGCCGCCTTGCCGCGCGCGAGCCGCTCGCTGTGCACGGTGGCGAGCTCACGTTCGAACGGCGTTTCGTCAATGTCCGCCGGCTCGACGGTGTGCTCAATGCCGATCAGCGAGAGCAACTCGCGACGTCGCGGGGACTGGGACGCAAGAATCACACGGGGAGTGTTCATGCGTGTAAAATACTAAGCAGCAACTATCCCGGACCAGTGAGGCGCGTACCGCGCCGGAGCCCCGCATGACCGAGCCGCGCCACTTCGAGACCGCCGCCATTCGCACGCAGGTCCCTCGCTCGGCCGAGCGCGAGCACTCGGTGCCGCTGTTCATGACGTCCAGCTTTGTGTTTGACAGTGCCGAACAGGCCCGGGCGCTCTTCAGCGACGAGATCGACGGCAATGTGTACAGCCGTTACGCCAATCCGAACACGGATGAGTTCGTGCATAAGCTGTGCGCACTCGAAGGCGGCGAAGACGGTATCGCCACGGCCTCGGGCATGGCGGCGGTGTTTACGTCGCTGGCGTCGCGCTTGTCGAGCGGTGATCATGTGCTCGCGTCGCGGGCGCTGTTTGGATCAACGCACCAGATTCTCACGCGCATTCTGCCTAAGTGGGGTGTGTCGTTCAGTTATGCCGACGCAAGCAATCCCGATACGTGGACGTCGCAGATCACGCCGAATACGAAGCTGTTGTTCGTGGAGACGCCATCGAACCCGGGTCTTGAGCTCGTGGATCTGGCATGGCTCGGTGCATTAGCGCGAGAACGCGGCATTCCACTCATCGTTGACAACTGTTTTGCCACACCGTATCTGCAGCGGCCGCTCGAATACGGCGCGTCACTCGTCGTACACTCGGCCACCAAGTTCATTGATGGTCAGGGGCGCACGCTTGGTGGTGCGATTATTGGCGACAAGGCCATGATCGCCGACGCGCGTTTCTTTGCGCGGCACACCGGTCCCGCGTTGTCGCCGTTCAACGCGTGGATGTTGTCCAAGAGTCTTGAAACGCTCGCCGTGCGCATGGACCGGCACTGTGCGAACGCGCTGTCTCTCGCCAGCCACTTTGAGGGGCACGCCGACGTGGAAGGCGTGCGCTATCCGTTCCTGCCATCGCACCCACAGTACGCGCTGGCGCAGCAACAGATGCGCGCCGGTGGTGGCATTGTGGTGCTGGTGCTGCGCGGCGGCATTGAACGATGCCGCCGGTTCCTTGATGCGCTAACACTCTGCTCACACTCGCCGAACCTTGGCGATACGCGCACGATTGTCACGCATCCAACCAGCACCACGCATTCCAAGCTGACCGAAGACGAGCGTCAGCGCGTGGGCATTGTGCCCGGGCTCGTGCGCGTGAGCGTTGGGCTTGAGCACGTGGGTGATGTGATCGCGGACATTGAACAGGCGCTCGCGAGTTCGCGATAGGAGTGGGCCGTCGCTCGAGGCGCGCAGTGATCCGAAAAAACAACCGGACAAAACGATGCGAGCGACGACCGTTCCAGCTGCCTGATTAACGCGCGGTTCCCACCACACCGCGCGCCCAGTCCCAACCCTCGAGTCCGCGCTTGTTGATCGCCTTCACGGCGACCACGGTGCCCGCGGGTGCGTTGTCCAGCACTGCACGTGGCGCCGTGACTTCTTTGCGATACTTGGCTGGCTCGGCTGCCGTTCCCCACGTCACCACGTACCTCGCGACGTCACGCTCGGGGCTCGCGCGCCACAGAACTTCCGCGCTCTGTGCACCCGTTGTCGTGACTTTCACGTCCGCGAGTCGCGACGGCGCCGACGCGAGATACATGATCGAGGCCACCGTTGTCTTCGTGACTTCAGCCACGAGCTGATGGTTGATCGTTTCCAGCACGTCGTGCGGCTGATGGTAGTGCGGATTGCCCAACACCGGATATGACCCGATGCCGCCCACCACATCGCCATAGCCGTCGTAGAAGGCCTGCGCGTCAGTGCTCTTGTAGTAGAACGCGTCATACGTGATCAGTTTCGAAAACTGAATCGCCGCTGCGTGCTGCAAATCGCGAATGCCGAGGTTGGAGTAGCGGATCGTATTGTCGAGACGCTGATCGTTAGCCCAGCCTACCATATCGTTGTTCAGCACGCCGGCCAGCTGCATGTTGCTCGCTTTGGCCACGCGCACAAACTCGCGCGAGCCGAGCAATCCCGATTCCTCGCCAGTGAGTGACGCAAAGATGATTGTGGCGGCTTGAGGACGTTTCGCGAGTACGCGAGCGGCTTCGAGCAACACGGATGTACCTGAGGTGTTGTCATCGGCACCGGGCCCCTGCGCGCGCGAGTCAAAGTGGCTCGAGATCACGTACACCAGCTCGGGATGCGTGGTACCCGGCAGCACAGCCAGAATATTCGCCGTCGGCGTAGTGGGCTGATTCACCGCACCACGCGCTTCGAAGGGCTGCTCATACACGCTGTCGAGGCCAAAGCTGCGATACGTGTTGGCAAGATACGTGCGCGCTTTCGCGTTGCCCGGCTGCGACACGTGCTTGGAGTCAAACGCAAAGAGGTCAAACGCGTACTTGTACACGCGGTCGGTGCCTACGTCGGCAACTGCCTGCGCCACATCGCGCGAGATCGGTGCGAAGGCCTTTTCGCCCGCCACACGCAGTGCGCGCTCCGCGGCGAGATTCCCGTCTACGCGTTCACGCAGCGAAGCAAGCGAGACTTCGCGCGTGAGATCCATGCACCAGAGAAAGCGATGCGGTGTCACCGTATCACCGTCGCGTTCGGCCACAATCAGCAGCTTGCTGCCATCAGGGCTTGGCGCCCACTCGTACTCCGGCGCAATGGTGCGCACGGTGTTGTTGTGGAACAGTCGAATGCGCCGTCCGCCGGTGTACAGGTATGAGCGGCGATGACGCGCTTCGCCCATCACGGCCAGCAGCTTTTCATTGGTGAGCCACTGCGGCATCAGGTCGTGCTGGATTTCGCGCGTCACGCGCTCTGGCTCGCCGCCGCCGCGCGCGACAGTAAACAACTCCCAGTCTTCGCGCAGCATTTGCTGAAACGTGGCGCGCGAGCCGTCTGGTGCTATCGCAAGTCCCGAGATTGGTGTGTTGGTGGTATACACTTTGCTCGGTGTGGATCCGTTTGCCGTGCCGAGCATCTCAATGTGCAGCAGCGAGTCGTTGCGAGTGATGTACGCAACGGTGGTTCCGTCTGCAGACATCACGGGCGATTCACCAGCGATCACTCGCTCTTCGCCGGTGTCCAGGTTCAGCAGCGCAAACGTACGCTCCGCCGGCACGGCTGCGAACCCACGCCCAGTCGCGATCTGCAGGGGGCTGCGGCCACCAACCGTGTACATCGCGGTGCGTCCGTCTCGGCTCAGGCGTACATCGGCCACCACTGCGTCTGTTCTGCTCACTCGGACTGGCGCAGCGCTGCCATCAACGCGATACAGCGAAGTGCGCACGCTGTCCGACGGTGCGGCGACAACAAGCAACGACTGATCTCTCAGGAATACGACTTGGGCGGGGACCAGCCCAAGCAAGGTAACCGCCTCATTCGTCTTTCCGATCTCGCGGATCACCACGCGCGCCTCGGCACCTTGTCCCCTGATGTACGCAATGTTCAAACCATTGGGTGAGAACACCACACCACCCGCCGCAACTTCTGCGACGACAGGAAATCCTTCTTTCACCTCGACCACACGCGACACACGCGCCGCCCCCGTGCCCGTTTCAAACACCGCGCGCTTGCCATCGGGTGACCAACGCGGTGCGCGTGCGTTTTCCGCCACCAGGGTTGTCTCCCAGTTCTCTCCCGTCAGCAGCGCAACACGCTCGCGAAAATCCGCGGCGTCTTGCGCGCGCAGCACAGCTGCCAGCTCGCCCAGCGATCGCACGTAGTCACCGGCTTGCCAGGCGAGCTCGGCGTCTTGCCAGCGATCTGCGGTCGCTCGAACGGCGCTGCTGCGCTGAGGCGCAGGCGTGCCGCGCGACGGGCTCTGCGCGTACGCGATTGCCCATGGAGTGGCTGCAGCTGCCATCATCGCAGCGGCCACCAACAGCGCGTACGAGCGCGGTCGATTCAGAGACATCATTGAACGAGGGTTCAGGGAGAGTGTGCTTGTCAGGGTGCCGACGTGGCTTCGCGCTCAAGCCAGAGCGTCACGGGGCCGTCGTTCACCAGGTCCACATCCATCATGGCGCCGAACTCGCCGGTGGCCACGGGGATCGATTGTTCACGCAGCAGCGCGACAAAACGTTCGTAGAGCGGAACCGCGAGTTCCGGCCGCGCCGCGTCCACAAAGCTCGGACGGCGCCCTTTGCGGGCATCACCGTAGAGCGTGAACTGCGACACGACGAGTGCTGCGCCCTGCACATCGGCCAGCGAGAGATTGAGCTTGTCTTCAGCGTCTGCGAAGAGTCGGAGCCCCGCCACCTTCTCGGCCATCCAGCGCACCTCGGCCTGGGTGTCGGTATGCGTGATGCCGACCAGTAGTACGAAGCCACGGCCGATCCGGCCACTCACGTAGGGCGGCGCGCCTTGTTCCGGGCGCACCCGAACTTCAGCGCGGGAGACGCGTTGCAGGAGCACGCGCATGTCAGGCAGTGATGATCAGCATCCACTCAATTTACATCGATTGAGTTGCTGAGGCGAGCAAAAGTCAAACCGGCAGTGCGCTGCACACGCCCGCAACCACGAACGTACGCGCAACGTGCGACCCGAGACCGAAGTCAGTTCCCGTCCAGTTCTGTTGCTCGACGTCGCGCCATTTGCACCACCTCATCACTCGCACCGGCTGCCTGCAGCAATGCAATCGCGGTACGCGTGGTTGCTGGCCCGTCATGTCGCTTGAAATCAAACTGTAGCATCCCGTCTGCCACGGTCTCTCGAAAATGAATCGGACGGAACAGATCGCGGAGCATGCGTACCAGCTCACCATCGTGTGACGCCACTGCAACAACGTGGTTGCTGATGCCTTGCTCGTTGGTGAGCAGTCCACGCAGCACCGCTTCGCCCGCAGCAAGGCGCTCAACGGTATTGGTGCCTCGCAGCAGTTCGTCAAGCAGGAAGAGCGTTGGCACCGCCGCGCGCGAGTGCCGGAGCAACTCCACCACTCCCTCCGCTTCAACCTGGTAGTAACTCTTTCCGGCGGCGAGATCATCGTTGCGCCCGATCAAGCTGCGCACAACGAATGTCGAACCAATCCATGATTCGGCGGGGCACGTTTCCAGAGTGCGAGCGAGCACGGCGGCTATTCCGAGCGATCGGAGATATGTGCTTTTGCCCGACATGTTGGCGCCGGTGATCACCAGCCCGGTACCCATGCGTAACTCCGCATCGTTGGCTACCGGATTCTCGACCAGCGGGTGCCACGCGCCTTGCACGCGCGCGCCTGGGTCGCTCGTCCACTGCGGTACACACCACGGTCGCGGCTCGGCCCGAAGCGACGCCACACTCAGCGCGACGTCCACCTCGCCAATCCAAATCGCGACCTCGCGAAGTTGATTCGACAGTCGCCGCAGATGTCGCGCGGTGAACAGCAGTGCATTCGCGTCGAGCAGAAACAGAAGATTCAGATATTCCCACGCACCAGCCGCGAGCTCGCCGGCACTCGCGGCGTCTCGGCTCACCCACCACGCGATTCGTCGCAGCGGCGCAAGCTGCTTCACGTAGTGCTCTATCGGTTGCACGGCATCTGGGGCCAGTCCACCTACCGCAACGAGTCGTTCGGCTACAGAGATTGTGGTACCCAACTGCTGCATCGGTACCAGTAATCCGGGGACCTGCCATGAGGCGGCCACACGCGCCCCCATATTGACGACCGCCAGAACAGCCACAGCGAGCAACGCTCGCGGATCGAAGGCAACCGCGATCAGTGCACAAAGCATGAGCGTTGCAAGCACTGGAAACACGGCGTACCACCATCGCACTGAGATTGCGTCCACTCGCGTGATGCGCCAGAACCCGCGGCCTAACGATCGTCCCGCCATCGCCAGCGGCATCGCCAGTGCCTCGCGAAAGCGCTGGTCGCTGGCACTTCGGAAAGCGATACTCTCAAGCGTTGATGACGCAGACCACGGACGTGCACTCCGCAACTGTCGGTACAGCAGCTGTCGACCGAAACCGGTTCGCGTGTGATCGATGGCGGCCATCACCCGATCGAGATCCAGGTCTGACCAGGTGCGCTCGTCGAGCGTGTCTGCCGAGGCCGAGTCACCGAGCGCAACCCACGCCTCATTAATCGTGTGGTCATCGAGCGCTTCGACCTGACGGACTCGGCCCCAGTCAGCGCGAACGGAGGAGAGGCGCGAGCGCCGACGACGCGCGTTGTGCCAGAAGCCGCCGGCACTGCCCAAGAGGAGCACTCCGGCAATCAGCGACGCGGCGATCAACGATTTAGGGTGTTTGAGCGCACCCCAAGAATACGCACAAGCCGGGGCTGCGTTTCATCTCTGCTGGCTCACTCCACCGTCACCGACTTCGCCAGATTCCGCGGCTGGTCTACGTTACACCCACGCTTCACCGCGATGTAATACGCCAGCAACTGCAGCGGCACTGACGCCAGCACGGGCGTGAGCAGATCGATCGTTTCCGGCACGCGGAACTCGTAGTCGATGAGTCCCTCAAGCGCTTCTTCTTCACGCGTGGTGATCGCAATGATCTTGCCCTTGCGCGCTTTCACTTCCTGAATGTTCGACGTGATCTTGTCGAACACCGCATCGTGCGGCGCAATGAACACCACCGGCATCATTTCGTCGATGAGTGCAATCGGACCATGCTTCATCTCGGCGGCAGGATAGCCTTCCGCGTGGATGTAGCTGATTTCTTTGAGCTTGAGCGCGCCTTCGAGCGCGGCCGGGAAGTTGTAGCCGCGACCGAGGTACAAAAAGTTCGACGCGCGCTTGAACTCTTCGGCGATGTTTTCGATTTCCTGCGCGCGATCGAGGATCGACTGCACCTGCGCCGGCAGCGCGGCCAGTGCCTGCGCGATTTCACGCCCCTTCTCCACCGACATGTCGCGAAGGCGCGCCATCTTCAGTGTGAACAGCACCAACGCCACCACCTGACTAGTGAACGCCTTGGTGCTCGCCACACCAATTTCCGGACCGGCGTGCAGATAGATACCGCCATCTGATTCACGCGCAATCGTAGAACCCACCACGTTGACCAAGCCCATCGTGCGCGCACCACGGCGCTTGGCTTCGCGCATCGCGGCAAGCGTATCTGCGGTTTCGCCAGACTGCGAAATCACAATGCACAACGAGTTCGGCCGCACAATCGGATTGCGATAACGGAACTCGGACGCGTACTCGACGGCTACGGGGATACGGCATAGCTCTTCGATCATGAGCTTGCCAATGAGCGCCGAGTGCCAGCTCGTACCACACGCGGTGATCACCACGTTGTCAACAGCCTTGAGGTCCTCTTCAAGAATGTTGATGCCGCCAAGCTTGGAGAACCCTTCGTCCACGAGCAAACGACCACGCATGGTATCGGTGATCGTAGTGGGCTGCTCAAAAATTTCCTTGAGCATGAAGTGCTGGTATCCGCCGCGCTCAATCTGTGCGAGGTCCCAGTCAATGCGGCTCACCGGCTTGTCCTGCAGTGATGCGTCAAGATCGAGAATCTTGTAACCGTCGCGCGTGAGCACGGCCACTTCGTCGTCGTCGAGATAGACCACCTGGCGGGTGTGCGAAAGCACGGCGCTGGCGTCGGACGCCAAATAGTATTCGCCGTCGCCGAGCCCGACCAGCAACGGACTGCCCTTGCGCGCGGCTACGATTTTGTCCGGCTCCATGCTGCAGATCACGGCCATGCCGTAGGTACCGTCGACCTGATGAAGCGCTTCGATGACGGCGGCTTCAAGATTACCGGCGTACGCCGCTTCAATGAGATGCGCGAGCACTTCGGTATCGGTATCCGACTTGAACACGTACCCGCGCGCTTCGAGCGAGCGTTTGAGCGTGGTGGCGTTTTCAATGATGCCGTTGTGCACCACGGCAATTGTGCCGTTGTGACTGGCGTGCGGATGGGCGTTCGTGGTGGTTGGCGGTCCATGCGTGGCCCAACGCGTGTGGCCAATGCCCATCGTGCCGTTTGGCGGATCGTCAAAAATCGCCTGTTCAAGGCGTGCAATCTTGCCAGCCGCTTTGCGCGTCTCCACGCCCTTGCCGTTCATCACGGCAACACCGGCGGAATCATAGCCGCGATATTCGAGGCGCTTGAGTCCGTCGATCAGGATTGGTGTTGCGATTTTCGGTCCGACGTATCCGACGATGCCGCACATAGTGGTGCTGGGTTACGAGTGAGAACAGGACAGTTACGACGCGCCAACGAGCGCCGACAACGGTTCGCGCGCGTCAGCAACCAGCTGTCGCGCCGCGGCTTCCGTTGGACCTTCCGCAATAACGCGCACGATCGGCTCCGTGCCGGATGGGCGCAGATGCACCCACCGGTCGGGCCAATCAAGGCGCAGTCCGTCTTGTGTATCTGCCACGGCATCCGGAAAACGTTCACGCAGCGCCGCATACACCGCGGTGAGTGGCGCGTCGGGACGATCAAGCTTGTCTTTCACAATGACGTAACGCGGATGCGCCGCTACGAGCGCGGACACCTTCTCGCTTGACGTCGCGAGCAGATGCAATACCAGCGCAACGGCCACCGGCGCATCACGACCGAGATGCAGCTCCGGCAGAATCACACCACCGTTGCCTTCACCACCGATAGTTGAACCCGCGTCGCGCATGGCGAGTGCAACGTTCACTTCGCCAACGGGTGCAAACTGAAAGCGCGCACCGCCATCCTGCGCGGCGTCCTGCACCACTTTGCTCGTGCTGAGATTCGTGACCACACTGCCCGGTCGCGACGGCAGCACCGCGCGCACCGCGAACGCCAATGTGTAGTCTTCGCCAATCGGCCGGCCCGTTTCATCGACCAGCGCGAGACGATCAACATCAGGATCGGTGGCCAGACCAATCACCGCACCGGACTCGCGCACGAGCGCACTGAGCTCACCAAGATTCTCGGCCACTGGCTCTGGAGGACGCGGAAACTTTCCGTCGGCGTCCATACCAATCGCGGACACGGTGCAACCGAGCCGCTCGAGCAACTGCGGCATGATGCGACTACCCGCGCCGTGACAACAATCGAGTGCCACGTGAAACTGTTTGGCGCGAATGGCGCTCACATCCAGAAACGGCAGCGCGAGCACGGCGTCGAGATGGCGAGCAATGGCCTGCGTATCGAACTCAACGCGACCAAGCTTATCCCACGTCGCCCGCGGAATGCCCGTCTCCAGCAGCGCGCGCATCTCGGCGCCCTCCGCAGCCGACAGGAACAGACCAGACGACCCAATGAACTTGAGCGCGTTCCACTCGATCGGGTTGTGGCTCGCCGTAATCGCGAGTCCGCCGGCGGCGTGGTGATGCTCCACTTCCATCTGCACCGTGGGGGTGGGCACCATGCCGATGTCGATGACATGGCAGCCGACAGACTCCAGGGCGCCATGCACGATCCGGGTGAACATCTCGCCGCTCACGCGACTATCCCGTCCCACGATCACCGGTCGGCCTGGGTGACGCCGAGTCGCCCAGGCGCCAAAGGCCGCCGCGTAGGTCGCCATGACCTCCGGCGTGAGCGCCTCACCAACACGCCCCCGGACTCCGGAGACACTTACCATCAAGCCGTCAAACGCCATGAATCCTCGCGCGCGCCAGAGCGCGGTAAAATGCGGTAAACCATGAAATATAAACGAGTTGACGCTCGGGGACACACTCGGGGAGGGCGACTGCTGCCATTGCGTTACAAGGACGCCCGAGACCGTCCTGCCGTTACAACCGTGGCCCAATGCGTGTCGGTGACAAATCGCACATTTTCCACTAGTCTGGGTGATCATGTCGAACCCTATGTCGTACGTGCCCTACGCAATTGCTGCGGTGGGCGGATCAGTTGATGGACATTCCGCCCGGGCACTCATCGCCGCCGGACTCACGCTGCTGCAGCGCTGTCCGCCGCTCGTGCGGGCGCTCGCGGATTCCTCGCCGGCGGCCCTGCTCCTACCCAGTGCGGCGCTCGTGACAGCACTCGGCGCGAGCGATGGCCATGCGTTGCTGGTTCTCGATCCGCGCGATTTGCTGCACCGAATGAGCAGCGACGGTCAGGCACTCCACGTGCTCGATCCACAAGATTCGCTGCAACGGGTACGGGAGACGCTGGCCAAGACCGAAACTCGCGTCGTGTTCACGGAGGCGGCGTTCGCGGCGCAGGTGCCCATCGAAACGATTTGCGTGTTGCTCGAGCGCGTGCCGCAGTTCGCGACAGTACGACTGTCGGCCACGGATATTCGCGACGTCGATCTGGGTTCACATTTTGGACTCGACCTGGAAGGCGAGTCGGGCGCCGAGGGCAGCGAGGAAACGGTTATTCGCTGGTACGAGCACGGCGAGCTTCAACACGCGAGCCACCGCGACGTCATGAGCGGCGACTCGGGCGGCTGGGCCGGTGAGCTCATTCGCCACCTGATTGCCACGCCGCTCCGCGACGAGCCGCCGTCAGAAAACGTTTAGGCCGCCACCATCGAGCGCGACGTGGGCCGTCGCACAAACGAGTCCGGCAGCGGAAACGCGCGCGCCGCCAACGCCCGCTTGAACGCCTGCACACACTCCGGATCAAACTGTGAACCGGCGCAGCGCTCCAACTCCGCCATCGCGTCTTCCACCGCCATGCCGGCACGATACGGGCGTCCGCTTGTCATCGCGTCGAACGAGTCTGCCACAGCCGCTACGCGTGCCTCTACGGGAATCGCATCGCCGACCAAACGATCCGGCGCACCACGTCCGTCAAAACGTTCGTGGTGCGAGCGTACCACCGACAACGCGTGCGGTGCGTCGCGCAAGAGCGGCGACAAAATGCGCCAGCCGATCACCGGATGCTCCATCACATGATGGTACTCTTCGTCGGTGAGTGGACCGTCTTTGTTCAGCACCGTTTCGCGCACCCCAATCTTGCCGATGTCGTGCAAACGACTGCCGAGTTCGATCTGCACAAGCTGCTGTTCGTCGAGCCCCAGTTCGATCGCAATAGCCATCGCATAACGCCCAACACGCACCGAGTGTCCCCAGGTGTACGGATCTTTCACTTCGAGTGCGTCGGCGAGCGACTGCAGCGATGCGAGAAAGAGCTCTTCGTACGCACGCGCCTGCGCTTGCACACGGGCTTCAAGATTTTCGCGATACGTTTTGTTCTCAAGCAACAGTTCGCGCTTTTCAAGCGCCTGGCCAACACGTCCGCGAATTTCTTCCACGCGAAACGGCTTGGTCACGTAATCCATCGCGCCGTTGGCGAGACACTGCACGGCGAGTTCAACATCGGACACGGCCGTCACCATCACCACCGCGGTGTCGGGCCAGCGATCGCGAATAGTGCGCAGCAACTCCACGCCGTCCATCTCGGGCATGTGGTAGTCGGAGAGCACCAGACACGCCGGTTCCTGTTCCAGCGCGGTGACCGCGTCGACACCCGACGCCGCATCACGACAATGGAATCCCTGCTGCTCGAGAATACGACGCAGCACGGCACGAAGCGGCGCCTCATCGTCGACGATGAGACAGCGGGGACGCGTATCAACCGGAGGAGCCGACATCGGATCGCGGAATCGGGAAATCGAAGACATCAGGCCGCGGGAGGCGGGTCAAAACGCGTGTCGGCCTGCGACCAGACGAACCGTCGGCTAGCTTCCACACGATCCTTCTTCCCTCCTCGCACCACGCCCAGTTTGCCATGACGCGCATCTTTGCTGACGATCTCGAGGCCGGACTCGCTACCCGTGCCATTCACGCGGGCCAGCGCCCCGAACCCCACGCGGGCGCGATCATGACCCCGCTCTACCTGACCTCGACCTACGTGCAGGACGGGGTCGGACGGAACAAGGGTTACGAATACGCCCGTGGAAAGAATCCTACGCGTGAGGCGCTGGAGCGCAATGTCGCCACGCTCGAGAGCGGGCAGCATGGCTTCGCCTTCGCCAGCGGCATGGGCTGTCTCGATTCGATCATGAAGCTCTTCCGCGCCGGCGACCATATCGTCGTTGGCGAAAATGTCTACGGCGGCACGTTCCGCCTGTTCGACAAGATCCTGCGTCATTTCGGCTTGTCCTTCACCTATGTGGACACACGCGATGCGCAGCGTGTGGCGGACGCGATGACGGCAAGTACCCGCGCCCTGCTGATCGAAACTCCTACGAACCCGCTGATGCGACTGGCCGATCTCGCCGCCATGGCCGAGATCGCGAAAAAGCACGATGCCCTGCTCGTTGTCGACAACACCTTTGCCACGCCGATTTTCCAGCGTCCCCTCGAAGTGGGCGCGCATATCGTGTGGCACTCCACGACCAAGTACTTGAACGGTCACTCTGATATGATCGGCGGTGTCGCAGTGGTTCTTGAGGACGATCTGGCAAATCGCCTGCAATTCATTCAAAACGCCGCTGGCGCCGTGCCCGGACCCTTCGATTGCTGGCTGGCGCTGCGTGGCACGAAGACGCTGCCGCTGCGCATGAAGCAGCACGACGCAAATGGCCGTCAGATCGCGAGTTGGCTCGCCGAGCGGCTCGGGCACGAGTCGGTGATTTATCCCGGGCTCGAGTCGCACCCGCAGCACGAACTGGCAGCGCGCCAGATGAGCGGCTTTGGCGGCATGATTACGCTCGAGCTCGGCACCATGGCCCGTGCCACGCAGGTGCTGGAGAAGGTGAAGGTGTTCGCCCTGGCCGAGTCTTTGGGCGGCGTGGAGAGCCTGATCAGCCACCCGGCGAGCATGACACACGGGTCCGTGCCCGCGGATGTGAAGGCCGAGATGGGACTGACCGATGGCATGATCCGCCTGTCATGCGGTGTAGAGGACGTGGAAGATCTGATCGCGGATCTGGAGCAGGCGCTGGCGTAGTGATGCGATGTCGGCCGCCCGCCGGATTTTCCCGCGGGCGGTCGCAACCTTCTGGCCGTTGTGGCGTAGGGCTAGGAAACCTCCAGCCCGAGCCGCCATGACCCAAGTACCGCTCACTCAGATCGCATCCGTCAGTTGGGAGCACCCGGCTGACCGCGCGGCGCTCAATTCACTGCGCGCCCTGCCCGGCTTTGATCTCGCCGTGCGAAAGATCGCCGGCATTTTTGGCGAACGCGGCATCCGCAATCTTTTCCTCGGCGACGCGGTGCTCGTGGGCCCCACACAGCGTCCGAATCTGTACGCGCTGTATCAGGAAGTGTTGCAAACGCTCGACTGGCCAAACGCCGGTCTTGAGCCGCCCCAGTTATACGTGGCGCAAACGCCTCTCGCGAACGCCGGCGCCGTGGGCTTTGACAAGCCGTTCATTGTGATCAACTCGGGCGCGCTCGAGATCCTCTCGTACGAGGAGCAGCGTTTCATTCTGGCGCACGAGCTCGGTCATATCATGAGCGGACACACCACGTATCGTACCATTGCGATCATCGTGATGACGTTCGGTTTGCAGGCCCTGCCGATTGTGGCCACGGTGGCACTCTTACCGTTCCAGCTGGCGCTGCTCGAGTGGTATCGCAAGTCAGAGCTGTCGGCGGATCGCGCGGGACTGCTCGGCTCGCAGAACGTACGCGCGTCAATGGGTGCATTTCTGTCACTCGCCGGTGGCAAGGTGGTGAACGACACGGTAGACCTTGATGCCTACATCGCGCAGGCGCGTGAGTACGAAATCGGTGGCACGAGCTGGGACGCGGTGCTGAAGGCACTCAACACCGCGTTGCGCGTCCATCCGTTCCACACGGTTCGTGTAGGCGAGCTGGATCGCTGGGTTGAGGCGGGCGAGTACAGCCGCATTGTTGGTGGCGCGTACGTTCGTCGTGGTGAGGAAGCCGCACGTCCGCTTGGCGACGATGTGCGCGAAGCCTCCGACTACTACGCCCGTGAAGCGCGCGCAGCGGCCGACCGCGTCTCAGACGTGATCACCAAGGCGGCCGACGCGTTCGCCGAAGCCTTCCGCGCGGCCACCGGTGGAGCCGCTACAGCGACTGCAGAAGACGACGCGCCGCCGCCAAAGACGGATTAGGTTTCGCGTGGCCTCGGACGTGAGGTCACGCCCCTAATTCGCTGTGTCGGCTATGAAGATTCTTCTGATTGGAAACGGCGGTCGCGAACACGCGATCGCCGATACGCTGCTCCGGGAAAACACAACGTTCGAGCTGATTGCGGCGCCTGGAAATCCGGGCCTCGCATCGCTCGCGCGCGTGGTACCGATTCCGGTCACGGACAGCGACAACATCGTGGCGTTTGCAGCCGACGAGCAGGTACATCTCGTGATCGTAGGGCCCGAAGCACCGCTCGCCGAAGGTCTGGTCGATCGGTTGCGGCTGCGCGGCATTCCCGCGTTCGGGCCCACGTATGAAGCGGCGCAGATCGAAACATCCAAGCACGTGGCCAAGTCGCTGATGGAGCGCGCGGGTGTCCCCACCGCGCGCGCGGAGACGCATCGCACCGCGGCCGGTGCGCATGCCGCGGTGAATGAACGATTCGCGGCACCCGTTGTGATCAAGGCGTCAGGGCTCGCGGCCGGCAAAGGCGTGATTGTGTGTAACACGGATGCTGAAGCACACGCCGCGATTGATCGCATCATGGGAGACAAAGCGTTCGGTGCCGCCGGCGATGAGTGCCTGGTGGAAGCCTTCATGCAGGGCGAAGAGTTGTCGCTCTTTGCAATGACGGACGGCACCGATGTGCTCACCATGATTCCAGCGCAGGATCACAAGCGTCTGCTTGACGGTGATGACGGTCCGAATACCGGCGGCATGGGTGCATACACCCCGGTATCGCTCGGCACAGCCGCGCTGCTCGAAGATGTGACCGAACGCATTCTGCTGCCCACGCTGCACGCGCTGCGCAAGCGCGGCACGCCGTTTACGGGATTGTTGTACGCTGGCCTGATGCTCACCGAAGAAGGGCCGCAGGTAGTGGAATTCAACTGCCGCTTTGGTGATCCGGAGACACAGGCAATTTTGCCGATGCTGACCAGCAGCTTGCTTGATCCGATGCTGGCGATTGCGCGCGGTGCAAAGATCAACAACATGTCGCCGCTCACGTGGCGCTCCGGTGCGTCGGTAACCACCGTTGTTGCCGCCGCGAATTATCCAGAGACGCCACGCACCGGTGATGTGATTCGTTTGCCTGACGACACCGACACGCGACGCGTGTTTCACGCCGGCACCAAGCGTGCGGACAATGGCGAACTTGTCTCGAGCGGCGGCCGTGTTGTTGCCGTGACGGGAATTGGCGCAACCTTCGACGAAGCGCGCACGATCAGTCGCGAAGGCGCGGAGGCCGTGGAGCTGGCGGATAAGCAGTACCGCAGCGATATCGGATGGCGGGAGCACGAGCGGCAGGCGTAAATGCCGGAGTTGCCGGAAACGGAAACAATTGCGCGCGATCTGCAAGCACGGGTACGCGGGGCGAGTGTTCGCGGCGTACACGTGGAGCGCGAGGATGTTTTGCGCGGCGCGACGGTTCGCGAGTTGGCGCAACACGTCAGCGACTGCACGATTGCCGCCGTGTGGCGACGCGCCAAGTTGATCGTGCTTGATCTGGCTGGACGAGATGGCGCTGCGGCGACTGGTGTTGCCGGACGGTCAGGTGCTGGTGGAGCGTCGGGCGCCGGTAGCGATTTGCTGCTCGCCGGCCACGTCGTGGTGCAACCGCGGTTTACCGGCTCGCTGTTGGTCGACGACGGCACACTTCCTGAAGGTCTCGCCGACTATCTCACCGTCACCTTCACGCTGCACGACGGTCGCGCCCTGCACTACCGTGATGTACGGCGACTGGGCACCGTATCGTGGATGGATCGGGCGCGATTTGCCGAGTACGAACGCGCTCTCGGTCCCGAACCACTCGACGCAGATTTTACTGCTGCGGATCTTCGCGCCGCGCTCGGTGACTCCACGCGCGTGATCAAGGCGGCGCTCATGGATCAGCACCGATTGGCTGGCGTGGGGAACATCTACGCCACAGAAGCACTGTGGGCCGCACAGATTGATCCGTCGCGTGAAACGCGTTCGTTGGAAGCACACGAATGGCTGCGGTTGCACAGCACGCTGCGCCAGATCCTGACGGCAAGCATCGCAGCGCGTGGTACCAGCTTTCGTGATTATCGGGATGCGAGTGGAGAGCGCGGAGACTTTGTACGACAGCTGCTGGCGTACGGGCGAGAAGGCGCACCGTGTGCTCGCTGCGGCAAACGTTTGATTGCGACACACGCCATTGATGGACGCAACACCGTGTTCTGCGCGAACTGCCAGCGGTAGATCAGTTACAGTGGCCCATCACGGTACGTGTAGTGCGGCGCATACTGCAGCACAGCTTTGGCGGCGCTGATATCAAGCGGAAACGGATCGGCCAGACTTTGCACCACATACCGTGTAAGCGGCGGGTCCGACTGGCGTTGCAGCACGGTCCAGGCGGCTTCGAGTGCCAGCGCCGCGGTCCACGCGACCGGCCGAGGGATGTACGTGATTTCGACCGGTTCGTTGTAGCGTGCGAACATGGTGGTCAGCAAGTCGTGCACGCGTGGCGCCGTTTCATCCGCGATGTTGTACACGCCGGCGGGACTCGACGCATGCAGCGCCCGTTCTACAGCGTGTACGAGATTGTCCACGTGCGTGACAGCCACACAATTCTGCCCGTTGCCCGGCACCAGCAGTCGCGTGCCTCGCCGTGCGTCGCGAACACGTGGCCAGAGCGTGGTATCGCCGGGACCATACACGATGTGTGGTCGCAACACCACTGCTTTCGCAGCGCGACTGAGTGCAATCGCTTCACCGCGCTGCTTAGTCCGCGCGTAGGGTGGCAGGCTGTCCGGTTGCGTGGTGTGATGAACGCTGCCGGAGCTCACATACACCATGCGCGCCGCAGCTGGCATACTCTCGACTACATGTTCGGTACCACGCACGTTCACCATCTCGAATTCGTGCTGGCCTCCCCACTGAGCCACGTGCGCGGCACAATGCACCACGGCGTCCATGTCGCCGAGTGCATACGGACCATGCGCAAGGTCCCAGCGCTGATAGTTCGGCAGCGGGTGCTCAAGATGCGCTGCGTCACGCCGGCCAAACGACTGCACTTCATATCCACGCGCCTGCAGCGTTCGCGCCACACGCCCGCCAATGAAACCACTCGCACCAGTAACGGCTACGCGCACGACCGAGCACCGACCGCTTGGCGTAGCGCCACCTTGTCAATCTTGTTGGAGCGGCCAGACTCCGGCAGAGAACGCACGATGATCTCGTCTGGTAGCGCGGTGGAATCGAGGCGATTCGGACCCGTGCGCACCTCTTTTGCCACGCGCTCACGAAGCGCGACGGCATCAGTGCCCCGCTCTGGCTCCACCACCAGAATCACACGTTCGTCGGCATTCACCGCGTCAAAGTCACCGATCATGGCGGCGCGCCGCACACCAGCGATGCGCTCGACCAGTGGCTCGTACAGTTCGGGATAGATGTTGTAATCACCGCGAATCAACATGTCCTTCGCTCGACCGAGCAGCACAATGCCTTCACCATCCATGCGTGCCAGATCACCGGTCGCGTATTCCTGCATTGGCTCGGCGCCAACATAGCCCGCGCACAATCGCTCGCCCTTGACATGTAACTGTCCATCATTGCCAACGCGCACACTCACACCGGGAATCGCGCGTCCCACCAAATCGCCCTGGCCTGACCACGCAACCTTCTCTTCCAGCGAGACGCGGGCAATCGGCAGCACCTCAGTCGCGCCGTATACGCACCACGCCACGCAGCGTGCCGGCAACACCTCACGCAGCCGCGCCAGAAATGCAGAGCGTACCGGAGCCGCACCGATCATCAACGACTGCAACGAGTCGGGAATCTTCGTGGCCTGCGCGAGACATGTATCGAGCAATACCCGACAATCGCGTGTGACTAGAAACGCGTGCGTTGCGCGGTGCGCTGCAAAGGCTTGAAGCGTTCGCGCTCCGTCAAATGCAAGATTGCGCGGCATAAGCACGCGAGCGCCAACCGAGAGCGCCGGCAGTACGAGGTGCAGCTCCTTGCTGTACACCACGTGAGACGAATCCATCGCCAGCTCTCGCTCAGTAGCCCGGAGAATTGCGAGGAGCGAGGCACGCGTGTGCACGACAGCCTTTGGTGCGCTCGTGGTGCCCGACGTGCACACAATGAACGCCTCGGCCGATTCCGTGAACACATCGCGTGATCCGCGCAGAGGCTGGGCTTCGCGCTCACTCAGCGGCGCGTGCGAGAGCGCAGTTACACGGCGCCCTGTGCGTTCAATGGCGCCGAGTGTTTTGGCTTTCGGAAGGCCTGGTAACCACGGCCCTGTTCGCACGAGCTGCGCGCCCTGAACCGCGCCGAGCGGAGCCAGGTTTACGTTGCGCCAGCGCAGCACGCGTGACACAACGCTTCTTGGAGACACCAGCAACAAACTCTCCGCCATGACCCAGCGCGGCTGCAGCAGTTCAGCGCGCGCCGTGAAGAGTGCGTCTGCGGTTCCCGGATCCTGCGGTATCAGCACACCACCAAGGGAGTGCACGGCAAGCACCAGAACAACCGCATCAATGCCCGGGCGCACAGAGAAGAGCACGCGATCACCCGCTCGAAAGCCGCACGCGCGTAAACCACGCGCCACATGCATCACACGCTCTACGAGACGGCTACGGCTAATGCGACGCAGTTCGCGTTCGCCGTTGACCTCCACGATTGCCACAGCGTGTGGATCTCGCCGCGCCTGGTGCGCGATGCGCGACAGCGGTGGCGTCATCGGATCTGCGGCTTCGTCGCCGGAAGCGAAAGCTTCCGTGCGTTCGGCGCGGAGCGTGCTCATGGATGTCGCTGCGCCACGTGCAACTCCAGCCACGCCGGCAATAGCACCCCGCGAGCAGAGCGCCGCTGGACCACACGCAACGCTCCGGGCACGTCCGCCAGCGCGGTCACAGCATACTGCAACGTGCGCTGCGCGAGTGTGAAGCCAAGACAGAAGTGCGGTCCCGCCCCGTACCACAGATAACGCGCGCGTGGATCGTGCTGGCGCGACACGTCGAAGCGATCCGGATTCGGAAACAGCTCGGCGTCACGTGACATATTCGCGGTGAGAATCAACAGCCTCTCGCCCTTTCGCACGCGGAGCGAACCCACATCCGCGTCTTGCGCCGCGATGCGCATGGTGGCTGGCACGGGACAGGTATATCGCAGCCCTTCGTCAACGGCGCGCGCAACGGCCGACGGATCATTGCGTAAGCGGTCCAGCTGCCCTGACTCGATAAGCAGCGCCGCAATACGTGGCAGCGCCACGCCGAGCGTGAGCGCTCCGGCAACAAAGAAGATGGAAAGAATACCACGTGTCTCTTCGGCGTCGCACCCGAGTGCCTTCAGACGTGCCACAAGTGACGCCGGCGGCAGATCATTGCGCGCGAACGCATCATTGGCATACGCCAACAGTCGCTTGAGATCTGCTTTAACGCGTGGACTGACAGAGCTCGCGAGATCGTTCAACTGCAACGATGACGAGATCCGTTCACCGAGCGCGTGCACCTCGCGGGACGCACGATCGAGTTCGTCTTCCTGGGTGGCGTCCAGCGTGTCGGGGATGGCACCCATCAGTGTGAGGGTGAGGCGCCCGGACAGCTCGCGGGATGTGCGTGACAGATCCACCGTCTCACCGCGCGCGAGCGCCGCCACCGCGCGTTCGAAGGGAGCGCGTGCGCTCGACAGCCACGCGTCTGCCTGACCACTACTGGCGAGCGGCCCCAATCGCTGCCGCAGTTCACGATGACTGTTGCCGTCCATGTTGGCGAGCGCACTCGGTCCGAACGCCCTGGTGAAGGCATCAGCGATTGAACCGGGCCCTTGCTTTACAAACGTACGATCCTGCGAGAGCACCTCATGTGCCAGCAGCGCACTGTTCACCACAACGCCCACGCCAGGTACGCGGACCACAGCGCCAAGATTGCGCAGCGCACGCGCCGCTGGCCACGCGAACGGGTGCGCGGCGAGATTCACGCGCATATCCTGCCACGCAATACGCCGACCAGACGCGCTCGTCATCGCACATCAACCACAGCAGGACGGTATCCGTGATTGCGATACCATCGGAGCACGTTCACAAATCCGTAGGCACGCACGCGTCGCACAGAGTTATACACCAGAATGTCGCGGCGCACCTCCGCGCGATGCGTGAGTTGACGAACACGCTCTGACAGCTCACGATCTTCATGTGCGATTTCGATCGCGGTGCGCGGAAAGCCCCCCGCCCGCTCGTAGAGATCGGCAGTAATCGCCAGGTTGTTGCCGGCCGCCATGAAGTAGGGATACTTGAACTGCGGTCCCCGCCTTGCATAACGGCCATAGCGTTCCGCGAGCGCAATCATCAGGGGCAACACAAAACGTTCGCGCAGTGACAAGCCTTCGTCCTGCCGCGGCGCGATACGACCGGCAACAAACTCGAGTCCATCGCTGCGGAGTGCCTGCTTGATTTTGGCAATCCAGTCCGGAGCGGGCAGGCAGTCGGCATCCGTTCGTGCAATGCAGGCGGCGCCGCTCGCAATCGCAAAACGAAAGCCCGTATCCGAGGCGGCGCCGGTTCCCTTTTCCGGCTCGTGCAGTATCTCCACCGCAAACGGTGCGTGCGCATTCGCAAACGCACGCACAATCTCGACTGACCGATCAGTGCTGCCATTGTCCACGAACACGAGCGTGAAGGCGGTATCCGTTTGTGCGGCGAGCGCACGCAATGTGTGCTCCACCCCGCGCTCTTCCTGAAAGCATGGTACCACGACGGCAAAGCGATCGGTCATGCGCGCGGTCATACGTCGATAATGAACAGCGCCACACTGATGCCACTCGCCATGCCCAGCCACATCACCCGATCACCCGCGCGTACCGTTCCGTCGGCCACGGCCATTGCATGCGCCACGGGAATCGTGGCCGAGGCCATGTTACCAAAGTCTGAAACAGTGCCGCGCACTTTGTGCGCGGGGATGCCGGTGGCCGCCAACATCTCCGCGTGATACGGCACGCCAACCTGATGCACAAAGATGTGGTCGACATCGTCAAAGCCGATCTGCGCATCGCGCAGCATCTCGTGCAAGATCGATGGACCCTCCGCCACGAATGCGTCTTTCAGCGCGGGACCGTCGCCCTTGAGATACGCAAACTCGTCACCACGCGGGTGCATGGAGCCGCCGTACGGGATCGTGGCGAGTGGCCAATGATGACTGCGCGCCGCGAAGTTGCGGTAGCGCAGACCACGACCGGAGTCAGACGCGGTGAGCACCGCCGCCGCGCCGGCATCACCCATCGTGTAGCAGGGAAAATGCTCCCGAAACTCGTCTGCGTTGCGCACGGTCCAGCGAACGGCGCGTGAACAGATTTCGCCGGTGACCACCAGCGCACGTTGCGCGGCGCCGGTTTGTACCAGCGACTCGGCAACCTGCACGCCGTTCAGGAATGAGTTGCACGCATTTTTCACGTCGAGCACCTGACAGTTCGTACCCAGCTTGTGCTGCACAATGTGCGCGGTCGCCGGCTCAATCAGGTCCTGACTCGCCGCGGCAAAAATCAGCAGGTCCACATCGTGTGCCTCAAGTCCCGCTGAGCTCAACGCACGCCGAGCCGCAGCCACCGCGAGATCGCTGCATTGCTCGTGTTCCTCAGCCACTCGGCGCGCGTGAATGCCGGTGCGCGCCGCGATGATACCCGGGCGCACACGAAAGCCGGGGCTCGATGCCGCGATTTGTTGCTCGACGTCACGCGACGTTTGCACACGCTCGGGCAGGTACGCCCCGACCGCCGCGAGTTGCACGACGGTCTGCGGCTTGCGGCTTGAGCGTGCAAGCTCTGCCGCGAGTTCTTGACGCGCTTCGATTCCAGACGACAGGATCATGCGTGAGTGGATCTGTTGAGGAGTTCGTGATCGAACCATCAGGCGTGGCCAGCGAGACAGACAGCCGCCGACCCTCGGGAATCCTACGCGGAATACTGCCCTCCGTCGAAGGGGTACGGCATAGGTCGAATGACGTAGTAACTCTCCGCGCCAACTACGTATTGCCCGCTGAGCGCCTACGACCTATCTTCGGCTTATGTTCGGACACGCGTTCAACCAGAAGCCGGCCGCGCTTCAGTTTTCGTTTCTTGAGGCCCCGCCGCGGCTCGATGCGTCGCCCCTGCGCGAGCTGGTTCGCCGAGACGCAAAGAATGTCCCCGGCGTGTATCGCATGCTCGGCGCCCGCGGCAACGTGTTGTATGTTGGCAAGTCGCGCCAACTCCGAACGCGACTCCTGTCATACTTTCGGCTGCCGTGGCCCGAACATCGTCACGCCCGTATGCTCAGGGAAACGGCGCATATTGAATGGGAATCGTCGCCCAACGAGTTTGCGGCGCTGCTGCGGGAAACACGTCTCATTCGTGCGCATCTGCCAGAATACAATCGGCGTGGCGCCCGGCCATTGGATAAATGGTGGGTGATCGTGATTCCTCGAGGGGCCGTCCCGCGACTGCGCGTACAGCGGGCCAGCGTGGTTGCCTCGTCGCGCGGCGGCGCTGCCAGCACCGTGATTGGTCCCTTCGCGCACCGCACACCGCTCGTGTCAGCGGTGCGCGTACTCAACGACGCCCTCGGATTGCGCGACTGCGCCGATCGCGTGCCCATGGTATTGCGCGACAGTGGCGATTTTTTTGCGGATGATGCCGCGTACGCGCGCACGCCATCGTGTCACCGGTACGAAACCAAACGCTGCCTTGGGCCGTGCGTCGCGGCCTGCACGCACGCGGAATATCATGTTCAGCTCACTCGCGCGCAGGCGTTCTTGCGTGGCACGAGCGATGAACCGCAAGAAGCGCTCGAACGCGATATGGCAGTGGCCAGTGCACAACTTTCGTACGAGCGCGCCGGCTGGTTGCGAGACCGACTTGCGGCACTCGAAACACTCAACGCCCAGCTCGCGCGAGTGCGTGAAGCACTGCAGCGACCATCCTTCGCGTATCGAGTGCCCGGCGCCGGCGGTAACGATCGCCTCTACCTCATTCGCGACGGGCGCGTGATCGGCGAGTCGGCGGTGCGCGATTTCGACGGCATCGACCAGTTGCTCGCGCTCGAGGCGCGCCCCGTATCAACCGCCACGGCGCTCACCGTTGATGCACTGGAAGAGCTGACGTTGCTTGAGCACTGGTTTCGTACGCGTGCGGAAGAGAGCTCGCGAACGGCGCCAACGGTTCGCGAGCTCTTGTAAGCGCCTAGCAGAGCGGTACGATCTCCACGTTGGCACTGCCACGCGCGATGTTCAGCCGCGCAACGCTGGGCGTGAGTTCAAAGCGTTTGGGGCCGGCGGCACCGGGGTTGACCACCAGCGTATTGCCTACGCGGGTCACGAGCGACTTGTGTGTGTGGCCGTACACAATCACTTCGGCGTTTGGATATCGCGCCACGAGTGCTTCGGGCGTGGGCGCGCCAAGCTCGTGGCCGTGTGTGACCACCACACGAATCCCACTGATCGTAACTTCAATGCGATCGGTGAGATCGGGCCGGCCTGGTTCGTCGGTGTTACCGGAGACGGCGCGAATCGGTGCAATCGTTCCGAGTTCGGCCAGGATAGCGGCGGGACCGACATCGCCAGCGTGCAGGATTTCACTCACGCCACTCAACGCCGCGAACACTTCGGGGCGTACCAGACCGTGCGTATCCGAGATAAGGCCGATCACGACGTGTTCCGCGCCGCGTCCTTCCATGGGAACTGGACTCATTCGATTGGGGCTCCCCAGCGACGACCGATCGAGTGTTCAATTTCCAGCTGGTCCAGAATTCGGGCCACAATGAAATCGACGAGCTCGTTGATCTGCTGCGGTTGATGGTAAAACCCCGGTGCCGCCGGGAGCACAATCGCTCCGGCACGCGTCACCGCGATCATGTTTTCCAAATGCACGAGCGACAGCGGCGTCTCCCGAGGGACCAGCAACAAACGTCGACGCTCTTTCAGCGTCACATCCGCAGCGCGCTCCACCAGCGAGCGTGACGTACCGTGCGCAATCGCACTGACGGTGCCCATGCTGCAAGGGCAAACAACCATTCCAGACGTGCGCGCCGAGCCGGAGGCAGGCTTCGCACCACGATCATTGTCATCAAAAACAGTGACGTGCGCGTTGAATGCATCGACGCCGACAAAAATGCGCAGCGCATCGAGATTGGAGATTCCCGATTCGGTTTCCAGCAGCCGCCACCCGTGCGACGAGACAATGAGCCAGGTCGGCACCTGCAACTGTACGAGTGCCTCAAGCAATCGCACCGCGTACGGCGCGCCGCTCGCCCCCGTGATCGCCAGCACCACCGGCAATCGCGCGCTCATGTGAGCACCGGTATGAGGCCGCGACCCATCAAAGTGGCCGCCAATACGCACACAAAAAACACCATCGAGATGATTCCGTTCATCGTAAAGAACGCGGCGTCGAGCTTGTTGAGATCGTCCGCTTTGACCAGGCGATGTTCCCACACCAGCAGCAGCGCGGCGAGTACCACGCCTACCCGCAACGTGGCCTGTGCGAACTCCGCGCCATCGCGGCCGCTTAGCTGCAGCGGATCGGCTGCAACCACCACGGCGAGACACACCACTGTGAGTACGTGCAGCGTGCGTGCCACCGTGATGGCATTCGACACACCAATCGCCGACGGCAACGAATGCAGCCCCTGACGTCGATCAAACTCCGCGTCCTGCAACGCGTACAGAATATCAAAACCACCAGTCCATGTGACCACGGCCAGCGAGAGCGCGCACAAGAGCCACCACGGATCACTCCACGCGCCGGTCACCGCGAGGTACCCGCCCACTGGTGAAATGCTCAAGCCGAGGCCGAGCCACAAATGCGACCAGCGTGTGAAGCGTTTGGTGTAGCTGTACCCCAGCACCCACAGCAGTGCGACTGGCGAAAGCCACAAACACAGTGTGTTCAGTTGCCAGGACGCAACCACAAAGAGCACGCTCATCACACCGACCGCAGTTGTGGCCTGCGCCACAGTCAGCGCGCCGCGTGGAATCTCACGCATCGCCGTACGCGGATTGATCGCGTCCACATCGCGGTCCACAATGCGATTGAATCCCATGCCGGCGAAGCGTGCTGCGGTAAACGCGACGAGCACCCATCCAATCACGCTCCACGTCGGTGCGACCACGGCGCTCGCAAAGCACACCCCCACGAGCGCAAACGGCAAACCGAACACCGTGTGTGGCAGCTTCACAAAGTTGGCCAGCCGCACCGGTAATGAGGTACCGTCAAACGTCTGACCGTCGCGCGCGCCCGGCGGAAGCGGAACTCCAGCGGGTGTGCTCACCTCGATCCAGCCTTCGCGCCGATCGCCGGCAGACCGAGCTTGCTCCACATGGCGTCAACACTCGTTTTCGTGGTCTCGTCCATGGAGATCATTTTCGGCCACGGACGCGTGGCGCCTTCTTCAGTCCATTTGCGCGTGGCGTCAATTCCCATCTTGCTGCCATACGTGAAAGCACGACTCGCGTGATCCAGCACGTCAACCGGACCCATCGTAAATCGCGTATCACGATCCGGATCCATGTTATTGAGCGCCGCCCACCAGGCTTCGGTCGTGTTGCGCACATTTACATCGTGATCCAGTACCACGAGCACTTTCGCCAGCGACATGAGCCCCGCGCCCCAGAGTGCGTGCATCACCTTGTCTGCATGCCCAGGATATCGCTTGTCGATGGACACAAACACAAGATTGTGAAATCCACCTTCAGCCGGCATGTGGTAGTCCACGATCTCCGGACACGTGAGTTTGAGCAGCGGCAAGAAGATGCGCTCGGTGGCGTGTCCGAGATAGAAGTCTTCCATGGGCGGCTTGCCCACAATCGTGGTGGCGTACGTGGCCTGCTTGCGCATCGTTACCGCCGTCACGTGCACACGCGGATACAGATCGGCTTCGCTGTAATATCCCGTGTGATCACCAAATGGCCCTTCCATAACCAGTGCTTCGGCCGGATCGATGTAGCCTTCGATCACAAGGTCTGCATCGGCCGGCACTTCGAGATCGCACGTCACGGCCTTGACCAGCTTCACGGGTGACTTGCGCAAAAATCCGGCGAAGATGAACTCGTCAATCATAGGCGGCAGCGGCGCGGACGCACTGTACATGCTGGCCGGATCCGCGCCAACGGCAATGCACACGGGCATTTTTTCGCCACGCTCAGCCATGACGCGCAAATGTTCAGCGCCCGTTTTGTGCCGCTGCCAGTGCATGGCCACGTCACGTTTGCCAAGCTGCTGTACGCGATACATCCCCACGTTGCGAATGCCGCGCGCCGGATCTTTGGAGATGACCATCGTGAGCGTCACGTATGGTCCACCGTCCTCCGGCCAACAGGTAATGATCGGTAGCTTGTCGAGATCGACTTCGTCGCCGCGCCACACAATTTCCTGACACGCGGGTGTTCCGCTGCTGCTGGTGCGCGGCGGAAACTTGCTCACTTCGAACAACCGCGAGACGAGTCCGAGCTTCGCGAACAATCCGTCGGGCACCTTGAGATCGAGCAGTTGCGTGATGCGATTGCCAACGATGTCGAGATCGTCAACGCCAAGCGCGAGCGACATGCGTCGCATCGAACCGAACAGATTGATGGCCACGGGCATCGCCGATCGCGTCCCGTCGCGCAGCACGGGATGCTCAAAGAGCAGCGCCGGCCCACCGCCCGGCAGCTTCATCACACGATCCGCAATCTCACACAGTTCAAGATGAACGCGCACCGGATGTGTGATGCGATGCAACTCACCGGCCTTGTCGATGGCCGCAATAAATTCCGACAGAGTATCGAGTGACACGTCAACACTGGGTTGAAGACACACACACACGCCAACTCACGGAGCAACGCCAACGTGAATCGCCGCGATTCCAAAGCTTACGCGCTGCCACGACACATCGCGGAATCCGGCCTTCAACATGCGGTCGGCCAGCGATTGTTCCGTGGGAAAATGCGCCACTGACATCGGCAAGTACGTGTACGCCGAACCGTGTCCGCTCACCATGCGACCCACTGCAGGCAACACGTGGTGGAAATAGGCGTGATATCCAGCGCGCACCAGACGCGACGGCGGCGTACTGAACTCCAGAATCACAAACCGTGCACCCGGTTTGAGCACACGACGCACTTCGCGCAGTCCGGCATCGAGATCCGCCACGTTGCGAATCCCAAAGGCCACAATCGCTCCATCGAGCGCCCGATCCGCCACGGGCAACGCCAGCGCGTCGGCACCCACCGGCGTGAGTCGATCTGCGGGTGCCTTGCCAGCGCCGTGTCGCAGCATCGGCACGGCGAAGTCGGCCCCGATCACGCGTCCGCCGAAACCGGTCTGTTTAATCAGCATGGCACCAACGTCGAGCGTGCCAGCGCACAGGTCGAGATAGAACCCGTTGGGCGCCCGATCCCACGCCAGAGCGCGCAAGGCCTTCCGACGCCAGGCGCGATCAATGTTCAGGGACAGCACATGATTCAGCAGATCGTAGCGCGGTGCGATCTCACTGAACATGCGCTGCACGTACGCGCGCTTCCCCTCGCCCGCTGCGGCAGCCGCGGCGGCGTCACGCGAGGCATCGCTCGATTGGGCCCGCTGTTCCGGGGTCGCCGGCGGGCCGGAAATCACTGGTGGTACCATCCTCAAAACTCGCCGCACGTCAGCGTGCGAGCAAGCGATCGCAACGACTTGCGCACGTCCGTCTGCGCTGACCGCTGGTCCCGCGCTGAGCGTGGGACTACCTTGACGTCGCCCTGATGCCTACCAACGAACAGCTGGTCTCGCTTCCGGACGCGGATGTCGTACGCCTCGCACAGGAGGGGCGCGAAATCGCGTTCCGTGAACTCGTGCGCCGATACGAACGCCCAGTGTTCTCGCTGGTGTATCGCATGGTGCGCGACCGCGAAACCGCCGAGGATCTGGCGCAGGACGCCTTCATCAAAGTGCTCAACCACATTGATCGCTACAGCCCGGAGTTCAAGTTTTCGAGCTGGGTGTTCAAGATTGCCAACAACGTCGCGATTGACCATTTGCGTCGTCGTCGCCTCGACACGGTGAGCATGGATGGTTCGCCACACGCGTCGAGTGCCGCCGAGGTGGAAGCCTCCACCTTTGACGTTGCCTCGGATCAGGAAAGCGCGCTCGACGAAATGGAGGCGCGCGAACTTGGCGACGCCATTGAATCCGCCATCGGCCTGCTGCGCCCGGAATACCGCGCCTGCATCATGCTACGGCACGTGGAAGGTCGTTCCTACGAGGAAATTGCGTCCACGCTCGACCTGCCCCTTGGAACGGTCAAGACCTACATCCACCGGGCGCGCCACGAGCTGCGGCGTGCGCTTGAGGGGATCAATGAGTGACCGGAATTACACGCGGGACGTCTCGCCGTAGAGGCACCGGACTTTTTGTGAAACAGATGTGAAACCGCCAGCCGGACAGGGCCGTACGCCCCGAAGGAGCCTCACTTGGTAGATAAATGCTAGAACGACACCTGCGACCAGACGAAATTGATCTTCTCCTCGACACCGAGGTGGGCTTTGGCGTGAAACCCCTCCGGGAGCACGTGAAAGAGTGCCTCGAATGTCAGGGCGAACTCGAACAGGCGCGCGCCGTGCTGCTGGTCCTCGAAGACCTGCCGCATTTCGTGCCCTCTGTCGATTTCACGAACCGCGTCATGAGTCAGGTGCAGGTGTTTGAGCCGTGGCACGTGGCCGCCCGAAATAGCGTGCTTCGATTTGTGCCGGCCACCCGCCCTGCGCAGGTCGCCGCCGGTCTGGCCACTGCGGCTTCCGCAGCCGTGCTGGTGTCAGGTGCCGTCTGGGCGGTCAACCGGGCCGACATCGGCTTGTTGATGGCCAACGTTGGTCTGGAAGAGGCCCGCGCGTCTGCGAACGCCGCTGTTTCCGATCTCATTCTGGCCGCAGTCGGACAAACCGGCCTCGAGGCTTGGGCCGCGGGTGGGCCGATGGTCGCGCTCGGAGCGGGTGTGGGGTTCCTTGTGGTGGCCGGCGCTGCCGTGGCCGGACTGCGGGCTCTCACAACGGCTCGTAGTCGGCAGTCCTGATGTTCACGCGGCGTTTGCTCCGACCGCTGCGTCTGTTCGGCATTCTTGTTGGAATGCTGGTGCTTTCGGGGCGAGATGTGAGCGCGCAATCGTCACGCAGCGCTGCGCAGGCGGTTGGCGTTGCCGTCGTGGCATCGGACGCGCTTTTCAGTCCGGGCGAGGCGCTGCGATCGCTCTCACAGCTTGTAGCCGCCAGAGTCATCGAAGCAACGCGTCAGTTTTCCCCGGGCCTGGCCGAGCGCATTGATTCGCTGCTCGCCAAGCGTCGCGGTGGCGCGGAGAGTGCACCGCAATCAGCGGCTGCCCGCACGGGCAGCGCCCTGGCGCAGGTGGGCGGCGTGATGATCATCGGGCTCGTCATCGCCCTCATCGTGCTCGTCACCGCGCTTGGCCCGCTCGAAGGAATCATTCGTACGGTTGAGGCCGATGTTTCGGGTGCGTTCTGGCGCGGACTGCTCGCACAGACGATAACCCTGCCGTTAATCGGCGCTATGCTGCTGGCGCTCGCGGTCACGGTGATTGGCCTGTTGATCGTGCCTATCGTGCTCTTTCTGAGCGTGCTCGGCATTGCCGGCGTGGGCACGCTCGGCGCACTGGCTGTCGCCGCCGTGATCGGCCGTGCACGCGCCGCCGACGATCGCGCTCGTACTCGGGCGGGATTACTTCGCGCGCTCCTTCTCGGCTACGGCCTGATCTGGCTGCCGTGGCTTGCGGCAGCGTTGCTCGTGGCCGTGCCCGGCGCCGGTTTGGCAACGCGCATTATCGCGCTCGCGTCCAGCTGGGTTGTGGCAACCGTTGGCATTGGCGCGGTGGTGCGGTCGCGCGGCGGGCTGCGCGTGCCCGACGCTGTTCCGGCACGCGTTGCCGCTGGCGCCCCAGCCCCGCAGCCGGACTGGTCCACGCCGACTCCTGTGAGCGGCGTTGTGGCGGCGCGCCGTCCAACGCCCGCGGAACAACACGCCGGCGTGAAGTAGCCGACTACGGTCGTTCGGCGCCCGCGCGGCGTGTGGGGTGCCACACCACCGCCGAACCGCGCACGAGTCGCAACGCCTGAGCGGCACTCCCATTTCGCACGGCGACTTCGAGCAGCCCGCTGGAGCCGATCACACCCACGCGCGTACCCTCGGGCACCTGCGCGTACGTCCGAACAACCGGAAGCATGGTGTCGAGCACTTCGAGCCAACCGTCGGCCCGCGCGTACAGGTTGGTAATTGCGTTCCCGAATCGGTCGATCGACAAGACCTCACCCTGCACCGCGCCGTCCGGTCGCTTGCGTGGCTCCGGAGTGCGACGACGCACAGGTTGATGCCACGGTTCGCCGAGGTCAGTGATGAGCGCGCCGCACGCGAGCTGTGCGGCCGCCGGCGCAAACACGTCACGACCGTGAAACGTGGCCGATGCCGAGGCCGGTATCTCAAGCCGCACGACCTGTGCATCGAGGGCGAATAGCGCGGGCGACAGCACGCCGTTGTCAGGCCCCACGAGAAACCGTCCGCCACTCTCCACGGCGAGCGCCGCGCGATCCGTGCCGACGTCAGGATCCACTACGATCAGGTGCACGGTACCGAGAGGGAACCGTCTCCAGTACCGCGCCACCGCGAGTCGAGCGCCGTCAATATCCTGCGGCGCCACGTCGTGGGAGATGTCAACGAGTTGCGCGGTGGACGCGTGAGATAGGAGCACGCCTTTCATCTCGCCAACGTAACCGTCGGCGGTGCCAAAATCCGTGAGCAGCGTGATGACGCGCGCGGACATCAGATCACGCGTGCCAGCATCTACGCACCTGCAACCGCGCCCCACCGCGCATCCATGCGCGAGACGACGGCTTCAGCGATCGATCGAATCGCACGCGCCGCTTTCGAATCGGGCTCGGCCACAATGATTGGCCGTCCGGTGTCGCCGCCCTCCTGAATGCGCGGATCAACCGGCACTTGCCCGAGCAGTGGAAGATCCGTCTCGGTGGCAAGACGCTGCCCGCCGCCCGTTCCGAACAACGCGATCGGCTTGCCCGTTTCGGGGTTTTCGAACCACGACATGTTTTCGATGATGCCAAGCACCGGTACCGATGTGCGCTCAAACATTTTCACACCACGCAACGCGTCACCCACCGCGACTTGCTGTGGCGTAGTGACGATGACTGCGCCGTGCACTGACGTCGCTTGCACGAGCGACAACTGCGCGTCTCCCGTGCCAGGTGGCATGTCGACCAGGAAATAGTCGAGTTGTCCCCACGCGACATCGCGCAGGAATTGCGTGATGATTTTCATGACGATGGGACCGCGCCAGATCGCCGGCTGCTCTTTTTCGATGAGAAAACCGATCGACATCACTTTGATGCCATGTGCTTCGAGCGGAATGATTTTCTCGTCACGCACAGCGGGCGCGTGATCAACGCCGAGCATGAGTGGGAGATTGGGGCCGTACACATCGGCGTCCATAATGCCGACCCGTGCACCGCGCTGCGCGAGCGCGATGGCAAGATTCACGGCCATGGTGGATTTGCCCACGCCTCCCTTACCCGATGACACCGCAATGATTCGCCCGAGCTGCGGGTAGGCCACCTGCGGCGGCGGCGCCACGTTCCGCGGCGCGGCCGGTGCGGCATCCATCACCGGCAACGATCGCGAGGCCGGACGCGCTGGCTCCGGCGGCGGTGACTTGGCAAACTGGGCCGGGTCTTTCACGTCGACACGTACGTCGCTCACGCCGCTCACGCTTTGCACGGCGTCGCGCACTTCGCGCACGAGTTCGGCGTCGTCATCGGCCGCGAGGAGCACGGTCAGGCGGACCTTGCCATCGGTCGTGGTGCCAATATCGCGAACGGCGTCGGCGGAGAGCACGTCGGTCCCGCTGCGCGGGTGCGCCACGCCCCGAAGGGCGGTCGCAATGCGTTCCTGAAGAGTCTGAGTCATTCGCGAAAGTTAGTCCCCGCGGACGGGAGCTCCAAGCAGCTCGGTGAGTCGCAGCGCGGCGGCGGGCTGGTGATAACACGCGCGGTGTTTTGGTGACATGCGGATGACAGACCGCACGCATACTGCGCGAGTCAAACAGGCCGACCGGGCGGCCCGTTGGACGCAGCGAACGATTCCCGCCGCTGCTCACTACCTCGCAGCACCTGAGAGGACCCTTCCATGACCCGACTCACCTGGTTCGGCGGTCTCGCCGCCACCCTTGTTCTTGCTGTCACCATGGCCGCCAACACGGCGCGTGCGTACGAAATCGGCCCCGAAATCATCTACACCACCTGCGGCAACGGCGTGCTCGAAGTCTGCGGTTCCGAAACCACCGGCACTAACTGCAGCGACAAGTGGGGCATCGATCTTGGCATCATTGCCCGCGTGTTCGGATTCAAGTACGAGGGTGAAAGCTGCACGGGCACCACCACCAAGAATCTGTACAAGAACTACGACAAGAACAGCACGGAGCTTGGCGTGTGCTTCCAGTGGGCGCCGAAAGACGCGACCAATCCGGGTCGCACGGATATGAGCGACGGACTCGACGAAGAGTATGCCTCGGAGTGCTGACCCATCACATGAGGACGGGCGTCGCAAGACGCCCGGTTCCTTGGCCTCGGCGATGCGGCGTAACGCGGCTCGCTACTCCGCTATCGGTGACGGCATCGGCACGCTGCTGCTCATGCTCATTGCGGCCATGTTTTCGGCGACGCTGATGTCGGCGCGCTTTACAACGGTGCGTCGCGGGGCCGGGGCAACATTGCTCGACGCCGTACAACCTGCAGACTCAACGCGCGCGTTTACGGCGGTGATCGTGGCGCAGGCCAAAGACTGCGATGGCAACCTCGGAGTGTTCGCGCTGTTTGAGCGACCGTCGATCTCGTCACACGTGCCACATCGCGTGCTGCTGGTGGAGGGCCTGGCTGCAGACACGGTGGGGCTTCGCGACCGACTGCCGCGCAGCCTGCAACATGCAACACTCGCCGTACTGTCGTCGGCGCAACGCGGCACCATGGTCGCACTCGGTCATCGCAGCACGCCAACGCTCATGCTGTTCGATGGGGAGCACCGACTTCGATATGCTGGCGCCTCTCCGCCAGGTCCGGTGGAACGCACCGTACAACTCGCCGCCATTGCCCGACTCGTCACCAACAACCCCAATCCCCCCGTGCCATGAGCCTGCATCGTGTCCCTTCGATCACGTTGGCGCTGCTCACACTGTTCGCCGCGTTTGGCTGTGCAGGTTCGGATACAACGGCGAAAAATTCCTCCGCAACGGACGCACCTGCCGACGCATCGCTCGCACCAGGTGACGCGCTGATTCAGGCCTCGCTCAACGGGCAAGCACCATCACAGCGCGTGATCGACAGCACCGGCTGGCAGGTGGTGTGGACACGCGGTGGCAAGCGCGAAGAAGCGTTGTTCGCCGTTGTGCCAATCGCACTTCCGTACCGGGATGGAGTCGTGATCGTGGATGAGGGGACACTGCAGATCCACGCGTTTGATCGCAGTTCGGGAGAAACGCGATGGTCGGTGGGCAGAAAAGGCGCTGGCCCCGGTGAGTTCCAGGAGATCAACGATATCACCATGGACTCGGCGGGCAACATCCTCGCACTCGATGTGCAACTGGGTCGCGTTTCCACGATTGCCCCGAGTGGTTCTTTGCTGGCGAACCAGCAGCCCGGACCGCAGCAGCACGCCTCGTCAATCTGTGCGCTCCGTGACGGCTCACTGGTTGGCGTAACACAACGAAACGGCGCCTGGCTCACGCGCAGTCGTGAGTCCTCACCACTCGCGCGCTTCGCGTTTCCCGTGGAACTCCCCGCGTCCGCGCCGAGCATGGTCACCAGCGCCGCGTTTGCGCGTGGCGAGGCCAGTGATGCGTGTACGGTGTTCACCATGTTCGGTTACGGCATCGGCGGCGTCACGGCCGACGCTCGCGCACTCACACTGCAGCCATACGCCGAAGCGCTGGAGACACCAACGTTTACCACGCAATCGCGCCAGGTAGACGGAAAACCAGTGGTGCGGACCGAAATGGAGAGTGGCACGTCGGCGGCCACTCGAGGGTCCACCTGGAATGACACCGTGCTCATCACGTTTCGCGGTGCACCTGGCCCGGACAAACCGATACTCGACCTGTTCGATCGCTTCGGACGATACCGCGTGTCATGGCCAGCACCACACCGTGATCTCGAATACGCGGTGTACGCGAACGGAACGCTCTACACCATGCGCAACAGCATGGTTGCCCCGCAGTTGGTTGCGTGGCGCCGCATCACCGCGAACGACAGCGTGTCGCGCTGAGCGATGTTCGCATACGTCCTATACTCTTTCTCTCGTGAGGTCATGATGCTTACCACAACATCCCGTCTCGCCAAAGCACGCCGGCAGTCACCCAACGCAGCAGGCCGAGCGAAGGGCGCGCATACTCGGTTGCTGATCGGGCTCGCGGCGTTGCTGGCAACAGGTGCGTTCGCGTCGCAACTGGTCGCGCAATCCGAAACCAAAATGTACTACTCGCCGTGCGGCGCTGGCTTGATTGAAGTCTGCGGCGAAGAAACCACGTACTCGGATTGTGGCTGGAGCTGGAAAGGATACTACTTGCCAGCGTTTCCGTATGTGGGCGTGATCCCGTGGTACGGGTGCGAAACCGAGACCACCAAGACGCTGTACAAGAACTACTTCAAGTCGCCGGGCGACATGGAGGAGATGTAGCGCGTTACGCTCGCGGAATACTCGCGAGATATTCCCGTGCGGCGGCAATCACGTTGGCTTCCGTTTCGGCGAGTGTTCCGGCGAGCAGTGCGCCCGACGCCTTGACATGTCCGCCGCCGCCGAACTGTCTGGCCAACAACTGCGCGTCGATGTTCCCCGTACTGCGAAACGACACCTTCACCTTGCCGTGCCCCAGATCGCGGAACATCAGCGCCAGACGTGTGCCGGCCACCGATCGTGGATGCTCAACCAGACCATCCACGTCATCGGTGGTCGCACCGAGCCGGTGCACCACATCGTACGTGAGCGTAATCCAGCTCAACCCGATTTCCGGATCAAGTTGCAGCGTGCTCAGCGCTTCGCGAAGCAGGTGCAGTCGCGCCGGCTTGACCTGCGCATAAATGAGTCGGTACATCGACTCCGGCGCCACGCCCGCAGACAGCAACGCCGCCGCAACGGCATGGCAGCGCGGTGATGTGTTGCTGAAACGAAAGCCACCGGTGTCGGTGAGAATGGCGCAGTACAGCGACTCCGCAATCGCCGGCGTGATCGCCAGCCCAAGCTCGCGCGCCAGATCAAACACCAGCTCGCCGGTCGCACAGGCGGTGGTATCCGCGTACGTGACCTGGCCAACCGGTTCGTCACCCGCGACATGATGATCAATCACGCCAATCGGCACGGTGAGCCCGCGAACGGCGTCGGCCAGCACACCAAGGCGGCGCACATCGTTGATATCCAGCACCAACAGCAGATCGATGCCTTCCAGCGCCTCAGCGCCGCGAGGCGACGCGTCTTCAACATCATTGCCCAACAAAAAGTTGAACAACGTGGGCCAGGGCGTGGGATTCACGATGCGCACGTTCATGCCGCGCTGCATCAACAGCCGCGCCAGTGCCGCTTCCGAACCGCATCCGTCGCCGTCCGCATTGAGATGCGTCGACAGCGCCACCGTGATTCCCGGTCGCAGCAACGGCTCGAGTTCACGAATCGCCTTTGCGCGAGCGCGCGGCACCGAGAACAGATCTTCAATGACAGCGTTGTCAGTCGGCGTTCGGCGCGCCGGTGCCTGCGTTGAGTTCATGAACAAATCAGACGGAGTAGTTCGGTGCTTCGCGGGTGATCGTCACATCGTGCGGATGTGATTCGCGAAGACCCGCTGTGGTGATACGCACGAACTCCGACTGCGTTCGCAATTCGTCGATATTTGCGCAGCCCACGTAGCCCATGCCACTCCGCAAACCGCCCACCATCTGAAAAAGTACATCGCCTACTGGTCCCTTATACGGCACGCGCCCCTCAATGCCTTCAGGAACGAGTTTCTTCGCGGACAGCTCGCCATCCTGGAAGTATCGATCAGCACTGCCGTCCTGCATGGCCGACAACGAGCCCATACCGCGAATCATCTTGAACCGACGCCCCTCGAGCAGGAACGACTCGCCCGGACTCTCCTCGGTACCGGCAAGCATTGAGCCCATCATCACGCTCGACGCGCCCGCGGCCAATGCTTTCACCAGGTCACCTGAATACTTCACACCACCGTCTGCAATCACGGGTACGTCACCCGCGCCTTCGACTGCGTCCATGACTGCGGTGAGCTGCGGTACGCCAACGCCTGTGACCACACGCGTGGTACAGATCGAACCAGGACCAACGCCAACCTTCACCGCATCCACGCCGCGTTCCACGAGCGCCGCAGCACCAGCACGCGTGGCCACATTGCCGGCAATAAGCTGCACCTCGGGGAACGCTTCGCGAACGCGTGAGGTGGCGTGCAACACGCCCTCAGAATGGCCATGCGCTGTGTCAATGATCAGCACGTCAACACCAGCGGCCACGAGCGCGCGCGCGCGATCGAGATAGTCCCCGCCAGCACCGATCGCCGAGGCCACGCGCAGGCGGCCGTGCTGATCCTTGTTCGCATCCGGAAACTGTCGACGCTTGTGAATATCCTTGACGGTGATCAGCCCTTGCAACTGAAACTGATCATCAACGACGGGCAGCTTCTCGATACGATGCTTGCCAAGAATCCGCTCGGCTTCGTCGAGTGTAGTGCCAACCGGCGCGGTGACCAGTCGTTCGCTCGTCATGACATCGCGCAACGGCTGATCAAGGTCCCGCTCAAACTGCAAATCGCGATTGGTAATGATGCCGACCAGGCGACCATCTGCATCAACGATCGGCACACCAGAAATCTTGAAGCGCATCATCAGCGCCACGGCCTCCCGCAATGATGCCGTTGGCGAGAGCGTGATCGGATTCAGAATCATGCCGCTCTCCGATCGCTTCACGCGATCGACTTCTGCGGCCTGTCGATCGATGGACATGTTCTTGTGCAGCACACCGATGCCACCGGACCGCGCCATTGCGATTGCCATCTCACTTTCCGTGACCGTGTCCATGGCCGCGGAGACCAGCGGGACATTCAGCGAGATGCCGCGTGTGAAACGCGAGCGCAGATCAACTTCGCGTGGGTGCGTGACCGAATGACGCGGCGCGAGCAACACATCGTCAAACGTGAGCGCAAGATCAGCACGAATCCGTGCACTGCGGGGCGCGGCGTCGCTTGGTGAAGCGCCATTACGCAACGACCCGCTGCCGACGGTGCTGTCGGTGGCGGGTCGGGTGGTCTCTGGTGATGATGGGTTCATAGCGAAGGATAGAAACCTTCCCCCACCCTGTCCAGTTGTGCGCCGCGATGGATCGAGTGGCAGTGGACGTGAGCGAGCGCGACCGAGCGCCTACCAGCGACCCATCAAGCGCGTGATCTTCTGCTTGGTGCGACCGGGAAGAAAGAACGTGGCGGCGCCGACCACGCGCGCCAGCGCCTTGTCGGAGAGCGCCCGCGGATCCCCGCGCCAGTAGCGCATAATGGTCCCACGACCTGCCCGCTTGACCAGTCGCTGAATCGCGAGCACGAGCAGATAGACGTCATCCACCTGTCCGAGAAACGGAATGACGTCCGGGACCAGATCCACGGGGCTGATGATGTACGCAATCGCGCCCACTACGAGCAGGCGATCCACCCGCGAGACCGCGCCATCACTCATCAGCCCGGCGAGCAGCTTGAGATAGGCCGGCAAATCACGAATCGTGCTCATGAGGGTGCGCTTGGCCCCGGAGCGCGGGCGGGGCCTGCCGTCGTCGCCACGCGATCGCGAGGAGAGTCGGGCGGTGGCGCGATCGGACACGTGTTCGCTGCGTGGTGACGCCTGTCGATCGCGCATACGCTCTTCGCGCGATCGGCGCCGCGGAGCCTCTTCGCCGATCACGCGGGCGCTCCACCCACGTTGCCGCTATTCCCCGGCGGTGCGGCGGGCGGCGGTGTATTCGGTGCGGTGGCAGATGGCGCCGCGCTGGGTGCGCCGGGCGTTGGCGTGACAATGCGAGAGGCCGCGGACGCGACATCCGTGGCGACCGACATGCCAGCGCTCGCAACGTCGGTAGCGACAGACATGCCGGCCGCGGCGACACCACCGAGTACACCGACCGCACGGTTCAGCAGTCCCATGGTCTCGACAACCGTAGACGCCGCCACACCGCCGGTGCGCAACCGATCTTCGACACCGTCGGTGAAGCGCTGCAGCAGCGAAACCGGCGTCGGTGCTTTCTCAGCGTACTTGCTCTCGAGAAAATCGACGTAGTCGAGCACCTGATAGCCGCGCTCATCGCTCAGCGTTTCCAGCTTGCGCAACAATCGATCCCGAAGATTCGGATTCATAGAGGTCACCCGCGCCAGCGTTTGCGTTCGCCGCGCGCATCAATGTGAACGTACGGCGTAGGCCAGCGTGGACTCGAGTACACCCCCATCCCACCAGCAAGGAATGGTGTGGTTCCCTCAATCCAGTCGACCGCGCGCTCGACCTGATAAGCATCGAAAATTGTGAAGCGACCGTCGCCGTCGGCGTCGATGGCAACGTCTGCTGCATCGCCGTACATGTGCCGCGAATCGCGCGCCGATCCCTCGACCCCGGCATTGTGCAGTGGTGTGCGGAACCCGCTGTGCACGCGCACATCGAACACGATTTTGTCATCGCCGCGGCGTCGCGCGAGTTCCTGCAATACCAGCTCAATCTTGTCGACGACGCGCGGATCGATGGCCACGTAGCGTGGCCACTGTTTCTGCGCATCGTGCGTGAGAAAATCCGAGACCTGCAAATGCGTGGACAGCTTCAGGTCCGCGTCTGCTTCCTGCACTTCCACAAAGCCAGGCGGCCGCTGGAAGCGATCGCGACCTGAGGACCATTCAGCAGGATATTGCCCGATGCGATAGCCGTTGAGCAGTCCACCCAGCTTGCGTTCAAACGGCACGAGCACGGCAACCTTCGGCTCGGCGAGTCGCTGTACTTCTGCGCCGCGCGTGAGCTGCAACTCGTAGATGCCCGCCGTGAGCGGTGCCAGCAATTGAGTTTCCGTGAGCGGACGCGCCACGTCGCCGCTCTCGTTCGTTCCCACACGCATCCACTGATACGTGTAGCCGAGTCCGCTGCCGCGCACTTCCAGAGGGAACGTGATCGCTTCGCCGGCGCGCACAAACTGCATACGCACATGTCCACTGGTGCCAAACGCTTCGCGCGCACTCACCACGCTCGGTTCACTCGGCGCCGCGTTTGTGTTCGGTGGTTCGTAGCGCATGGCATCGGCGGGTTCATACCACCACAATCCGGCCATGGCCGCCACGAACGTGAGCCCCATGACGACGCGACGATTCACCATGCCGCGCCGCTTGGCGGCACGCGCCTTCTGACGCTGCTGTTCGCGATGCGCCGCCGATTCGTGAGTCGGGCTCACCGCAGCCCCACGGTCGCCGCGGCGAGCGCGCGATGGCCGAGCAGCGTGTGGGCACGGCGATTGTAGAACGAAGAATTCACAGGCACAAGGATTCCGGAAGCAAAGCAAGACCTTAAGCGCGGAGAACACTCGCGCGACCCGCTGTTCTGACGATCCAGCACCGTCACAGGATGCATATGCTGAATCTAGCGGGTCTGGCCGCACGCAGTACGCCCTCCGTACCCATAGGGTACGCTGAGGGTCCCCTGATTGTCACATCGTGAGACATTTCACCGCAGCTGCCACTACGGCAGACGCGCGCCGCAAGTTCCTACCGGCGCGCGAGATCCAGCAAATCGAGCACCGGCACGCCAGACGGCTGACTGCGCCCGTTCCGAACCCGTGCGGTAATGGTGATTTCGGCGAGCGGCGGTAGTGCCTGCGCGCGGGCCACGAGGGAGTCCGGCAGGGCCAGATACAGCACCGCCCGCTCGGCTCCCGGGCCGCGCGCGAGCAGGTAGGCTTCGCCGGGGGTCAGGCCTTTTCGGAGTTCATCGGCGGTTTGGAAGGACAGCGACTCGACTGACCAGCGCACGAGCCGTCCCGCCGTGCCCGCCGGGTTGGCGCGCAGGTCAGCCGCCGAGAGCGAGCCGGCCGACCTCGTGCCCGCTGCCTCGACGGACGAATCCGGCAGCCATCCCTCAATGCGCACGCGCATCCAGCCGTTTTCCCGGCCAAGCGGCACGAGCCGAACTCCGCCGGGGATGTTGGCCAGGACATCGCCTCCCGGACCGGCTTGCAGTGAGGACGGACCGCGGGTTTCGAGCGTTGGCGCCGAGGGATCGACCGCCGGGGCTGCAGGCGCCGCTTGCGCGGACTGCGCGATGGAATCCGCAGGCGCCGTCTCCGTTCGCGCGGATTCCGTTCTCGCCGCGGGCGCGGGACGCGCGCTGGGGCGGGCCGCGACGGGACGCGACTCGAGGCGGCTCACGTCGACCCACAGCGAGCGACGCGCGGGAACCCAGGCGCCAGCTCTGGGCGCCGGAAAGCTGCCGCCGTTCCGCGTGGGAAAGACGTACGTGCTGCGGCGCAGCTCTGCCACCGCCGCGGATGCCTGGTTCGCAGCCGCCCGGAGCGTTGCCCCTGCCGCGCCCGACACCTCGCCTCGCGAGCGATCGGCGGTATATCGAATCGCCGTAGCCTCAACAAATCCGTCGACGGAGATTCGTACGAACGTGGTCTGCGTGAGCTCCACCGCTGAGGTGATGTCGCGACTTGAGACGCCGATCACGTCGCCGCCGGGTGTCCCACGCAGCGCGGTGCCGGCGCGTACGGTGACCCGATCCCCTCGTCGCGGCGTTTGCGCCTGTACCAGTGCCGCGCCCACCACGGTCGTGCATATAGCCACAACAGCTGACACCGCACTGAATCGAAAGCGCCTGAGAGACCGTGCAGAACGAGAGCCAGACTGTTGGCGCATTGTTGGAGCGGATGTGCAGGGTGGGTACATTTCGCGCGCACGGTGGATGATGCACAGACTGCGTTCACCGGCGCCAATGCATCGACTGCTTGATCAACCGATGCACCGCACGCGTTCTCTGCAAACGTACCCAATGTCCTGCACCGAGCAAGGATGACTGCCACTGTTGCCAGACCTGTTGCACTGATCATCCTCGATGGATGGGGATATCGCGAATCGCGAGATGCGAACGCGATCGCACTGGCCGATGCGCCCAACTGGAAGGCGCTTTGGGCAACACCCACGCGCACACTGCTGTCCGCATCTGGGCCATCGGTTGGGCTGCCCGCCGGTCAAATGGGCAACAGCGAAGTCGGCCATCTCAATCTTGGCGCGGGTCGCGTGGTGATGCAGGATCTGGTGCGCATCGGTGCGTCAATCGAGACTGGCGCGTTCTTCGAGAATGCGGCACTGCGCGAGGCGTGTGCCCGCGCGCGCGAAACCGGCGGCACGGTGCATCTGGTAGCGTTGCTCGGCAACGGTGGTGTGCATGCGTTCGAACAACATCTGTTCGCATTGGTTGACCTGTGCACACGCGAGCGCGTACCGCGGGTCGTCCTGCACGGACTACTCGACGGACGGGATACGTCACCAACATCCGGACTTGAGTTTTTGCGGGAAACGCTGGCCGTGCTTGATGGACGCGCGCAGCTCGCGTCCATTTCCGGACGCTACTTTGGCATGGACCGCGATAACCGTTGGGAGCGTACCGGCGCGTGGTTCGCGGCCGCAGTGCATGGCGTTGGTGAGACAACCACTGATGCGATGGCGCTGCTTGAGACGGCGTACGCGTCTGGCACCAGCGACGAGTTTCTGCCGCCACACGTGATGCTCAATGCAGCGGGGCTGCCGGTGGCGCCCATGCGCAGCGGCGACGTGGTAATCTGCGCGAACTTCCGATCAGATCGCATGCGGCAGTGGCTGCGCGCACTGACACAACCGGATTTCAGCGCCTTCGACACCGGCGTGCGCCCGGCAGTCCACGTTGTCACCATGACGCAGTACGACGACGCGTTTCCGTTTCCGGTCGCGTTTGCGCCGCAGTCGATGGCCAATCTGGTGGGCGAAGTCATTGCTAACGCCGGGCTGTTGCAACTGCGCACGGCGGAAACCGAAAAGTATCCGCATGTGACATACTTTTTTAACGGTGGCGGCGACACGCCGTTTCCGGGTGAGTCGCGCTCAATGGTGCCAAGCCCGAAAGTGGCCACCTACGATTTGCAGCCGGAAATGAGCGCGTCTGGCGTCTGTGACATCTTGTGCAACGCCCTCACGTCGCGGTCCCATGATTTTGTGCTGTGCAACTTTGCGAACACCGATATGGTAGGACACACCGGGTCGCTGCCAGCGGCGATTCGTGCGGTGGAGACAATCGACGCGTGCCTGGGTCGCATACTTAACGCGGCGGCCGAGAGTGGGGCGCGATTGATCATCACGGCGGACCACGGAAACTGCGATGTGATGATTGATCCAGAAACAGGAGGACCGCACACCGCGCACACCACGAACCCTGTGCCACTGGTGGTTCGTGATCCTGATGGTGAATGGTTGCTGCGTGATGACGGTGCGCTGTGCGACGTTGGTCCAACCGCGCTGCGAATGCTCGGCCTGGAACTGCCAGTTGAAATGAACGGACGTGATCTTCGCGTCGCCCCTCTTTCCCAATGACGTTGTGACGCTGCTTTCCCTGTCTTCATCAAATATTGCGCGCGTGCTTGCCACCGGCGCAGCGCTGCTCTGCACTGCGTCCGGACTGCAGGCGCAGCTCGTGGGTACCGAACCCTCGCGCAGCCCGTTTCGCGATGTGCCAACCACCCAGCAGCTTACCCTTTCGGGCGGCTGGCTGAGCGCCACCAAGGATGCGGCGCGCGTGGGGCCTGAGGCCGGCCCGATGGTGTCGCTGCGACATGACATTCATCTGGGTGGACCGGCGTGGCTGACCACGCGCTACGCGGCACTGTTCTCGGAACGCCGCGTGATCGATCCGGGGTTGCCGGCGGCACAGCGCTTTCAGGGTATTCAAAGCGTAACGCATCACATTGGCGATATCGGCCTCACGCTTGCGCTCACCGGAAAAAAATCCTGGCGCGGCGTGATTCCAACGTTGGGCGCCGGTATCGGTGTGACATCCGACTTTGCGAGCCGTGATATCGGCGGTTATCGATTCGGCACCAAGTTCGCCTTCCCATTTGGTCCCGGCGTGCGGATCACATTGCCGCGCGGTTACTCGGCGCGCATCGATCTCACGAACAACCTGTACCAGATTCAGTATCCGAGCACGTACTTCACCGCGGCGAGTGACTCCACGAGCGTGCTGCAGGACACGCGTTTGCGTTCCAGCTGGCGCAGCAACTGGGGACTGACGGCCGGCATTTCCATGCCGATCTTCCGTTAACATGGCGCGTCTCACACTCACTCGGCGCGTGTTCTTTTCGGCCGCGCATCGCTACCGACGACCCGAGTGGGACGACGCTCGCAACTTTGAGACGTTCGGCAAGTGTGCGCGCCCCAACTTTCACGGGCACACGTACGTGTGCGATGTGACGGTGACGGGCGCCCTCGATCCGCAAACGGGATTTGTGGCCAATCTCGGTGTGATTGATCGTGTGCTCGCGCAGGAGGTCGTCGACAGACTTGATCACGCCAACCTGAATCTCGACATCGCAGAGTTCGCCGAGGGCAAACTCATTCCCTCCAGCGAAGAGATCGCCAAGTGGATTGCGGAGCGTGTGAACGTTGCGCTTTCCACATCGGGATCGCGCGTGATCAAGGTGGTCGTAGCGGAAGAGCCGCATTTGTGGGCCACCTGGGAGGAGTCCGGCGAATGAAGCGTGAGTTGAGCTCCGCGTTGCACGCGCTCCGATTGGCGTGCACCGCCAGCGTGGTGTCCTTCGCAGTGCTCGGCTGCGCCGGTCGCGCCGCGCCTATGCCGGATATTCCGGTGCGCGTGGATCCCGTGCAACTGCCCATGGCAGAGCTTCCTGCGAGCGACATACCATTGCCCGCCGCGCGCGAGCGATTGCTGCAGCTGGTGGACTCACTCACTCAGGACAGTCTGTTCCGGATGGCGCACTGGGGCGTGCTGATCATGGACCCGGAAGTTGGCGATACGATTGTGTCGATCAACGCGGGCAAGCTGTTCATGCCCGCGTCGAATCAGAAGATCGTAACGGGTGCAGTGGCTATGGAGTTGCTCGGCCCCGATTACACGTGGCGCACGCCAGTACTGCTGCGTGGTCGCACCAGCGGTGGCACGTTCCGTGGTGACCTCGTGCTCATTGGCAGCGGCGACCCGTCGTGGAGTGACGCCATGCGCGGTGGTGACGCATTGAGCGCGTTTGCACCCATTGCCGACGCCCTCGCCGCACGCGGCATTCAACGCGTTGAGGGACGTATCGTTGCCGAAGGAGATGCGTTTCCGCAGTCGCCGTACGGATTCGGCTGGGCATTTGACGATTTTGACAGCGGCTACTCGGCCGGTGCCGATGAGCTGATGCTGAACGAGAATTTTTTTCGGGTGATCGTGAAGGCGGGCAAACGCGTTGGTGACAAGGTTTCCGCCCGTACGATTCCGGCCACCACGTATCCTGCGCTTCGCATCACCGCTACCACGCGCGCGCGTCGTGATTCCTCGGTACGCGTAGGAGCCGCAGGTGATTCGCTCACCGTCGCGTCGGACTCTACGGCGCTGGCGCTGGAGATCACGGGTACGCTGCCGCTGGGTGACAGTGTGGTGATCTCTCGCGCGTATCGTCAGCCAAACGACGCAGTGCGTGCAGCATTGCGCGAGGCACTCGTGGCGCGCGGAGTGAAGTTTCGCTCGGGCCGCGCGGCGCCGGCCAACGCGCGCGTTGACACGCTCATCGTGCTGGAGTCGCCGCCGCTGCGCGAGGTGCACACTCGTTTGCAGAAGCCGTCGCAGAATCAGATCGCAGAAGCGGTGTTCAAAACGATTGCGCGCGAAAAGACGGGTATCGGTTCGGCCGACAGTGCACGCGCCGTGATTGAACGTCAGCTCGCGTTGTGGGGCATCAGCACCAATGAAGCCGCCGTGCGTGATGGCAGTGGTTTGTCACGTCATGATTACATCACGCCGCGCGCCGTCGTGCGGTTGCTCACGGTGATGCAGTCGCACCCGGCGTTCAACGTGTTTTATTCCGGGTTGCCCATTGCGGGCGTGGACGGCACGATCGCGTCGCGCATGCGCGGTACGCCGGCAGCGGGCAATTTGCGCGCAAAAACCGGGTTTGTAGACAAGGCGCGTTCGTTGAGTGGCTATGTGAACACCAGCGACGGACATCAGCTGGTGTTCTCGGTGTTGTGCAACAACTGGGTGGGCCCAACGCGCGAAGTAGAACGTGTGCAGGACGCGATTGGAGCGTATCTCGCGAGCGTGCGTATGGAAGACCTGCGCGTGGCGATGCCGCGGTGAGTTGCGACGGTGAATAGTGCGATGGCGAGTGTGCCGTGAGTGATCGCGCGACGGTGCACGTAGCTCTCAGCGTCGCCGAGGCACGTCGTGCGATTCTGGCACGCATGCACGCGCTGCCGGTGCAGACCATGGAGCTGGCCAACGCGGTTGGATATGCGTTGGCGGAAGACGTGCAATCAACGGTCACACTTCCGCCGTGGCCCAACGCCGGTATGGATGGTTACGCCGTGCTATCGGACGACGTGCGCGACGCGTCCACGGTGCCGGTCACTTTGCAGGTGCTGGGTACGATCGCCGCGGGGAGTTCGTTACGGCCACAGGTTGAACGCGGCACATGCGTGCGCATCATGACCGGCGCCCCGATGCCACCGGGCGCGGATTGTGTGGTGCGCGTGGAAGACACCGACCGCGGCCTCGATATCGTTCGCATTCTGGATGGTCGCGACGCGCGCAACGAGCGAAAGAATGTGCGCCCGCGCGGTGAAGATGTCAGCGAAGGTGCGGTGATCGCTTCGCGCGGTGATCGCATCACGCCCGCTCTGCTCGGTGTGTTGGCGAGCATTGGCGCGAGCCACGTGCATGTGCACCGTGCGCCGGTGGTGGTCATTGCGGCCAGTGGAAATGAGTTGGTTGATGTCTCGGAGATCGACGCCGTGCGCGAGGGTCGCGCGATTGTCTCGTCGAGCAGCTACTCGCTTCCCGCGCTGCTTCGCGCGGCCGGTGCCGACGTGCGTGTGCTCCCCGTCTTGCCCGATGACCCCGAGTTGATGCGCGAGGCGTATGCGCGCGCCATCGATCACGAGTGTGATCTGCTGATCACGATCGGCGGTGTGTCGGCGGGCGCGTTTGATCACGTGCGCGCGGTGATCCAGTCGCTCGGCGGACGCATCGATGTACATCGTGTACGCGTGCGCCCCGGTGGCCCACTTGCGGCGGGCCACATTGGTGGCACGCCGTGGATCGGATTGCCGGGCAATCCGGTGAGTACACTGGTGACCGCTGAACTTTTTGTGCTCCCGGCTATTCGATCGCTCGCGGGAGAGCGTCGCGTTATTCCGCAAACGGTGCGAGTACGACTGTCAGAAACGGTCAGCGCGAATGCTGATCTGACGTTCTATCTGCGCGCTGAATTGCAGGTGGCACACGATGGCGTGCTCGAAGCGCGTCTCACCGGTGGCCAGGGCTCCAATTTGCTCACGTCAATGTCACGGGCGAACGCATTGCTGGAAATCGAAGGACCTGTAGAACATCTGACCGCTGGCACCATGGTGCCGGCACTCCTGCTCGATCGCACGTTGCTTGTCGCAGCGTCATGAGTATTGCGTCTTTCGGATCCATGCGACGACCAGTCGCTGGTCCCCTTTCCCTGTTGTCTTCATGACGTCGTCACAAGAGTTGCAGGACCGCGCGAGAACCGCGGCGTTGGATGCGGCGCTCGCGCGTCTGGATCTCGTGACGTCGGCGGTTGAAGCCGGTGGCGCGAAGGTTGTCTTGCGAAAGCCGCGCAGTGCGGAGTCGCTGATCTGCGAAGAAGACTTCAAGGGCGACGAGCGATTGCCGTACTGGGCCGACGTGTGGCCCTCGTCCCGGGCACTCGCGGGCGTGTTGCGCGGGCACCATGGTGAAGGACGTACACTGCTTGAGCTCGGCTGTGGTGTTGGGCTGGTGTCTGTGACCGCGTTGCGCGCGGGCTTTCGGGTGATGGCCACCGACTACTACGGCGATGCGCTCGAGGTCACGCGGCTCAACGCGATGCGTCTGGCCGGCGACGGAGACGCACGGTTGAGCACGCGATATGTCGACTGGCGTGCGTTGCCCGACGATCTCGGCCGCTACGATGTGGTGTGCGCCGCCGACGTGTTGTACGAGCGCGAGTATGCAACGCTCGTGGCCGATACGATTGTGCACACGCTGGCGCCTGGTGGGTTGGTGCTCATTGCGGATCCTGGCCGTGCAGCGCTGGCCCCGTTCCGCGAGGAAGCGGCCAAGCGTGGGTTGCGCGAGGTCGAGGCGTTGACCGTGTTGGTGCAGCCCGAGCCGGCGTCAGGAGATCTTGTGCAGCGAGCGCGTCCCGGTGCGGCTGGCATGACAAACGGTGCGCCGGGATTGCCGCCGGCGCACAGAATAGCAGTTTATTCCTACCAATTGGCATAAAAACGTACCATCTGCTGTGACTGTAGCGGGGCGCAGTAACCAGAGCGGGTCAAGCTCAGACACTGACGGCACCCTTCACTTGCACGCTTGATCTCAGGAACTATACTGCACAGAGGAGTCGTTTTCCTTTTTCCGTATGGCGGTAAGTATCATGTCATTTCTGTTTCGCGGCCAAGGCAAGCACCCGTCGCTCAGCACGCCTCGTACCCGCCAGCCGGCCAAACTTTGGAATCTGTTCGCGAGCCCTAAACTGCGGAACGAGTTCGCACTTCCGTTTGTAGCATTTCTCACAGTGGCTTGCTCAACTGACCCACACGAAGCAAGAATCACGAGCCCTGGCGTCTCTGAGCCTGTCGCTACCGAAGTGCTTGCCGATAAGTCAAACCTGAATCCAGTGACGCTCGCCACGCACCCTCGGAAAATTGAGGGTCGCTACTTGATTCGAGTTAAGTCTGATATCGGCTCGTTCGCCCAGTCTTCGCAGCGCATGTCTCGAGTTCGTGGACTACGGGTTCGCATGCCGATGCCCCTCCTCGGAATGTTCTGGGTAGACGCTGACTCCGACGCGCTACTCGCACTGCAGAGAGACTCACTGATCGACCACATTGAGTCGGATATAGCTATTCCTTTGGCAGGTGTTGGCGATACTACAATGCAGCTCGGCGCAGGCGCTGGAAGTGCGGTCGACAGAGTAGACCAGCGCGCCCGCCCACTCGACGGGCAGTATGTTTGGTCGGCGACGGGCCAGGGGGTTCATCTCTGGATCATTGATAATGGCATCAATCAGGCCGACCCCCTGCTCGGCGGCCGGGTCAGCTCGACCCAATACTTCACACACTCAGGGAAAAATGCCCTAGCAGAGTGTACGACGGAACCTCATGGCACGTACATGGCTCGTGCTGCGGCAGCGTCGGTGGGCACGGGAATCGCCCATGCTGCCACAATTCATTCGGCAAGGGTTGACGACAATGTGTGTACCGTGTTGAGCAGCGGCGCGCTCGTTGGCGCGCTGTACCACATCGCGACCGTGTCGCCTCGACCGGCCGTGGCCAATCTCAGCGCGAGTATGGAGTGTGGCATCCTCGGCTGCCCGTCTACCGTCGTAAACGCACTAGAGTTTGCCGTAGATGCGGGGATCACGGTGGTTGGAGCTGCTGGGAACAGCTTTCGAGACGCGTGTCAGGAATTGCCTGCGGCTGTTTCAAAGGTCATCGCGATTGGTGCGTCAAACCCCGTCACGGACAGTGCACATAACTACAGCAACTTCGGTTCATGCATCGACATCTATTCCCCGGTGAACGGCGGCAACGGAACTTCAGAGGGGGCTGCGATGGCGAGCGGCGTTGCAGCGCTTTATCTGCAGTGGTACCCTAACGCGACCCCGTCACAGGTACGGGCATGGATGACCTCGAACGCAACCGTCGGCGCGCTTGCACTTCCGATTTTTACCTCGCCCAACCTGCTTCTTTACAGCAGACCTTCAGCACTTTCAGCTTGGATAAGCGGCCCGTCCTCTCTTGGTCCAAACGCATCTTGTTCTTGGTACGCAGAACGGAGCGGTGGCCAACCGCCTTACGGCACGGTCTGGTATAGATCAGGTTTCGCTCCCTTTTGGGGTACGACTTGGTCGACGGGCGGTGGCGAAAGCAGTTCGTTTCAGCTGCTCGCACTCGTAACGGACGGAGTTGGGCGAACCGCGAGTGGGTCCGTGAGCGTGACCATCGATTGGAACGATTACTCGTTCACGTGTCTGCCATGATTAACGCGGCCTATCGTGGGACTGGGTGCCCGTGGCGCCGGACCGTTACAATCAGCGTCGGCACCGTAGTGTTTTTCTTGATGTCGGCGTGCGACGGTCCTCTTCGGATTCCGGCCATACAAGGACCGACTCTTGAGATTGTTAACGCCGTTGCAGTTCGCGATCCCAACAACGCGAGCCGCGTGCTCGTGACACTGTTCGGACAGGTGACCCCGGCAGTGTGCCCACGAATCACTCAGGAAACGGTGAGCACTCGCCCCCCGGACACCGTCTCCTGGGTCACGCTGAGCGTTCAAACCGCGGCGAACTGTGAAGTAGGCAAGGTACCCGGAGAGTTTGAGCACCACTTTGCCGCTGATTCAGCGCCGTGGCCGTCGATTGTAGTCGTCGCTTCACGAATGCAAGGCGAGGTCTTTACCCGCCGCGTTCAGGTGCAGTCATCGCCACCGTGAGCTGCGCACGACGGCGCACGCGCCGTCGAGGCCGTGTGATCAGCCGCGCGCCGGCTTGGCGTGATAGACCGTAGGCGCTGACACCAGATTCGTGTTGTTGGCCACGTGCGGAAACGCGCGTGGTGCACGGAGCCGCTTGCGGAACACCCGCTTTTCCACGAGTGTCGCGCCGCTCGCCGTGAGCATGGCGTAACGCGCGCGCTTTTCGGGAAAGCGCTCGAGAGTGGCTGCGCGATAGCCAAGGTGCGAAAAGAAGTGGTCAGCCAACGACAGCGCGAACAGCTCGCGGTGCCCACGCACGCGCGCCAAGCGCTCCACTGCGCGCACCACGATAGAACCGAGGCCATGGCCCTGCGCGGCCGGTGCAACGGCTACGGATGCAACTTCTGCCAGTGACGGCGAATATTCAGTCAGTGCGGCACAGGCGAGGACGGCTCCGTCTGGCGCGGTGACCACCACGTACGAGTCGATCGCGTTGAGCACGTCAGACGCACTGCGCGGCAGCAATGAACCGTCGGCGGTATAGCGACTGATGAGCGTGGCAATGCCCAACGCATCCGCCGGCTGCGCCAGACGGGCGCGCAGCGAGGTTGACGTGCCCTGACGCGCGAAGTTCGACGCGTCGGTGCGACGTGAATCCCGGGCGGTCGAGGCCGTCGGGACGAGTCCCGAGACGACGACCGCCCCGTCACCGGCGAACCGGCGCAGGGCGGAGTTATTATGCATACTGAATGCATAATGATGCAGTGCCCGTTATGCAAGCTGCCCGGCCACCACCTCGGCGATGTCCATCACCGGCACGTCGCTGCCCGAGGCCGTGAGCCCGTCCGTCATCATCGTCATGCAGAACGGACACGCCACGGCGATCGTATCGGCGCCCGTAGCCAGCAGCTCTTCGGTGCGCTCCACATTCACGCGCTTCCCTTCCGTTTCTTCCATCCACATACGACCACCGCCGGCGCCGCAGCACAGCCCGCGGCTCTTGGTGCGTGGCGGCTCAACAAGCGTGACCACGGGCAATGCCTTTCGCAGCGTGTTGCGCGGCGCGTCGTACACATCGTTGTAGCGCCCGAGATAACACGAATCGTGGTACGCCACTTTGAGTCGCTGTCCGTGCTCCGTCTCCAGCGGCACACGACCTTCGTTGAGCAGGCGCTCGATGTACTCGGTGTGATGAATGACGTCGTAGTGACCACCGAGATCCGGGAACTCCTTGCCCATCTGATGGAAACAGTGCGGACAGAACGTGACCACGGTCTTCACCTGATATCCATCGAGCGTTTCAATCACGCCCTTGGCGAGCATCTGGTACAGATACTCATTGCCCATGCGACGCGCCGGATCACCGTGACACGTTTCTTCCTGGCCGAGAATCGCAAACTTTACGTTGGCCGCCTGCAGAATGCGCGCGAATGCCACCGTGATTTTCTTGGCGCGGTCGTCGAACGAACCCATGCAGCCCACCCAGAACAAAATTTCCGGGCGTTCTTCACGCGCCACCATGTCGGCCATGGTGGGAATGTCGAGGCCTTCTGTCCACGCCGCACGATCGGCCGCGCTAAACGCCCACGGACTGCCGTTGCGTTCGAGCGACGTGAGCGCGCCCTGCGCTTCTTCCGGAAATCGCGATTCCATGAGCACCAGATCGCGACGCAACTCGTTGATGACGTCAAGCTGATCAATCGACACCGGGCATTCTTCCACGCAGGCGCGGCAGCTGGTGCAGGCCCACAGTTCTTCTTCGGTAATCCAGTCGTCGAGCAGACGCTTATCGAGCACCGCCTGCTGCTTGGCCGTGGCCGTGCCGCCGCCAATCGCGTCGAGCGTCTGCGCCTTTTCCGTGAGTCGCGCGCGCGTTTTGACCACAATCATGCGCGGCGACAGTTTCTTGCCCGTGATGTTGGCCGGACACGCGGCAGTACAACGCCCGCACTCGGTGCACGAATAACCATCCATCAAGTTCTTCCACGACAGGTGCTCAACATCGTTGGCACCAAACTGCTCGGCGTCTTCGGCTTCAAGATCCATTGGTCGCATCGCACCAATACGACCCGGACCTGATGTATTGGAGTACCACGTGTTGATGAGCGACGTGAGCACGTGCAAGTGCTTGGAGAACGGCAGATAGTTCGCAAAGAACAGCAAACCGAGCGCGTGAATCCACCAGCTGGTGCGGCCGAGCACGTGCGCGGCGTCTGTGCTCAGTCCGCCAAACAATGCGGCGAGAGGCGCCGAGAAAATGTGTCCGGCTGATGCGCCGCCCGCGTGAATCTCCATCGCAAACGTGAGCAGCAACGTGACCATGAGCACGGTGATCATGCTCAGAATGAAGAGCGCATCACCGCCGTGCACGGGGTCGCCACTAAAGCGTTTGGGTTTGATGACCAGACGTCGATAGAACAGCCATGCGACGGCCGCGAGTACGAGTCCGCAAAAAATCTCCTGCGAGAACACGTACACCACGAACAGCGGCTGCGGCAGAATCCACGCGTACGTGAAGCCGTTCACGACGCCCTGAATCAGAATCTCAAGCGCGCCGAGCGCGAGCACGCAGAAACCCCAGAATACCAGCGCGTGCATCAATCCACCAAAACCGTCGCGCATGATTTTGGTTTGCGCGATGCCAACGAGCAACAGGTTTTTTGTGCGTGTGGCCGGATCGTTGGTGCGATCTTCAGCGTGCCCGATCAGCGCCCAACGGCGCAGGCGCAGGGCGCTCTTGGTAAAGAAGGCGCCGGCCGCCACAAGGCAGAGCGCGAAAGCAATGTTCAGCGGAGTCATATGGCGAAGCTAGAGCGCGGCGCGGGTCGTCACAAGACGATCGAACGTTGATGCAAAAACAACGTGGCCCACCCGTCGACAGACGAATGGGCCACCAAGCCGACATTGGTGCGATCCTTCTTCAGGACGCGCGAGCCGCCTTGACTGCCGCCGTGAGCACCGGGAGGACTTCAAGCGCATCGCCAACAATGCCGTAATCGGCAATCTTGAAGATGGGTGCATCTTTGTCCTTGTTGATCGCGACAATCGTGCGCGACGTGCGCATGCCGGCCAAATGCTGAATGGCACCGGAGATTCCGGCGGCGATGTACAAGTCCGGACTGACATTCCGACCCGTCTGACCAATCTGATCGGAGTGCGGACGCCAGCCGTCATCGGTCACGGCGCGGGTTGCACCAACCGCCGCGTTGCCAAAGGCCGCCGCGAGATCTTCGCACAGCTTGAAGTTGTCCGCGACCTTGAGCCCACGACCACCGGCAATCACGACCGCCGCGTCATTCAGATCGATCTTGTCGGTGTTGCCCTGCTTGAGCTCGATCACCTTCACGCGCGACGCCGACGGGTCGACCGCCGAGGTGATCGCTTCCGTTGCCAGCGTACGCGACGCAGGGGCCGGCGTAAACGCCGCCGGACGCACCGACAACAATGTGGGCGAACCCGCGAGCGAGAGCGTCGCGATCACCTTGCCGTTGTTGATCGGATGCTGTCCAACAACCGCACCCGCGTCGACCGTGAAACCGACAAGATCTGGCACAAGGCCAACACCAAGCTTCGCCGCAACGCGCGGCGACAAATCGCGGCCGGTTGACGTCGCGCTGAAGAGTCCGAATCCGTACGTGCCAGACTTGAGCAGCTGCGCAAGCGTGGCCGCGAGTGCCTCGGGATTATTCAGGGCAAATCCTGCGTGCTCCAACACGAGCACCTTGTCGGCGCCGTGTGCGGCCAGCGGCTCGGCTTTCGCGCCAATCCCAGCGGCACCGGCGAGCAGCACGTGCACATCACCACCACCTGACAGCTCCGCGAGCTGACGCGCCGCGGTGACCGCCTCGAGCGCCACCTTGCGCAGTTCACCCGCGCGCGACTCGGCAAATACAAGAACGTTGGCCATGATCAGAGCACCTTCGCTTCAGTCTGGAGGAGACGAACAAGTTCGGGCACGGCGTCCGCGCCTTCGCCAACGATACGGCCAGCAGAACGTTCGGCGGGCAGCGCCATGGAGCGCACGGTCACCTGCGCGGCGTCGAGTTTGGCCGGCTTGATGTCGAGCGGTTTCTTCTTGGCCGCCATGATGCCCTTAAGCGATGGCAACCGTTCCTTGTTCAAGCCATCATCGATCGTGAGCACGGCAGGGAGCGGAAACTCGACCACTTCGCTGGCGCCTTCGAGCACACGCTCGGCGCGACCCGTGCGACCGGTGATGTCGAGTTTGAACACGTTGGTGACCACGGGCAGGTCAAGCAGTTCGGCGACCATTGGGCCCGTCATCTGATTCATGGAATCAATGGCAATGCGACCGAACAGCACCAGATCGAAGCCGCCGTCCTTCAGCTCGGCGGCGAGTGCGCGCGCGACCGTGAGACCGTCGTAGTTGCGCGCGTCGGACTCGAGCAGCACGCCGGAATCGGCACCCATGGCCATCGCCTTGCGGATCTGTTCCTGCGCCGCGTTCGGGCCGAGGCACACCACGTGCACCGTGCCATCACCGGCCTTTTCCTTGAGCTGCAGCGCCGCTTCAATGGCCCACAGATCGAAGTCGTTGATATCGTATTTGAGGCCCGTCTCTTCGTAACGGGAGCCGTCCGCGGTAATCGCGAACTTCACTTCCATCACGGGGACGCGCTTGATGCAGACGGCAATCTTCACCGCAGTCGCTCCATGCTTGGGTTGCTTGTGAATGAATTCACGAGTGAAAGCTAGGACGATGCGCTCCGTGGAGCAATGCGACGCGAGCGTCGTATTTCGGGAATGCTGCGGGCGACGAGGCGCACCAACGCAACACGGGCCGCCTCCCGTGTGGGAGACGGCCCGCGAGGCCGTTCAGATTGAGGCGCGAGGATCAGGCGTTCGGATTGGCAAATCGCTCCGCGTCCGGCAACGGCCAGCAGCGCTGGTCGCCGTAGAAGCCGGCCTTCGGATACACCGCGCCGACGGCGGGGTTTTGCGTGAGGTTCAAGCGGCGAATATCGAACCACCGATTGCCCTGCAGAAACAGCTCGCGACGACGCTCTTCCACGAGTGTGGCGGTGAACGCGGCCGCCTCGGCGTTGGTGAGGGCCGGGAGCGCGATGCCCGCACGAGCGCGCAGCGCGTTCAGAATGCCCACGCCTTCCGCGGCGCCACGTGCCTCAGCAAGGATGAGGCGTGCTTCCACGCCAGTGGCGATTGGCGTGGGTGATGCCTGCGCGGGATACTTCTGCTGCAACCAGGAACGCGTGGTTTGATCGCTGCCGTTGCGACCGGCGTCGACCACACGAACACGCGGATCGGGTGCACCTGCCACCGTCAGTCCGCGATAGGCCACACCAACGCTCACGCCGAAGTTCTGGTTGTTCTGTACAAAGATGCGATTGTTGCGGCCCACCGCGTTCAGGTCTGCCGTGGCGTTGAACACGAAATCAACCGGAACCAATGCGGCGTCGGCTGCGGCGCCTGCGGCGTCACCCTTGTTGAGTCGTGCACGAGCGCGACCAACGCGCGCCAGATTCACGATGGCCGGCTCGTTGGCCGCCTGCCCCGCCGTGATGGCTTTGGTGAATCGCACTTCGGCAGAATCGAATGCCTGCGCGGAAGTGAGAATCGGACCAACGTTGATCGTGCACTCGCAGAACGCTTCACCCAGCAACAGCACGGAGTAGCCGGCCATTGCTGCATTACGCGCGATCAAGCGCTGCCGATTTGCGACCTGCTCGTCCGTCCAGCCTTCGATCACGCGTACGGCTTGATCATTGGTGTGTCGCGCAACGTTGATCGGTGTGTATGTGCCAATCCCGCCGCATCCTGACGTGGAGTATTCCGCGAGCACCGGTACGATGGAACGCCGATCATAGTCCCATCGCGATGCCGTCTGCGTGGTTTCAATAAACTCGCCAGAGGCCATGCCACTGGCCACGATGTACGCGCCGAGTGCGCATTCAAAATCGGCGACCGCCGAGTTCGAAATGAGCAGCGCGTTGGACGGCACAAGATACGCTTCCTCCGCCAGACGACTGGGCGTGCTCACCGTGAGCAAGCGATCAAAGGTGTCGCACGCTGAGAGTGTGAGTGCAAAGACAGCGAGCGTAAAACTTGAGCGCAGAGCGTAGCCACGGTTCACAGACCGACGGCGCCCGGAGCACTGCGTCACGGAGTCGTTGTTAAGTGAGCGCATGGCGATCAGAAGTTGAGGTTGACGGTGGTCACAAACTGACGGAGCTGCGGCAGCACGTTCTGCTCCCACAGTCCGTACGATCCACCGCGTGTACCACCGTTGAACGAGGCTTCCGGTTCAATGCCCGGGAAGCTCGTCCACAATCCGAGATTACGACCGGCCAGCGTGATCGTGGCGCGCGAGGCCTTGAGTGCGCGCGTGAGGTTTGACGGCAGCGTATACGTTGCCGAGAGTTCGCGGAAGCGCAGGAAATCGGAGTCGTAAATGAGGTGGTGCGTGTAGGCCGTTCCACCCTGCACCGCCGCGATGAGCGCCGGATCGTAGTCCTCGGGCACGTACAACTCTCGGCAATGCGTGAAGGCACCGCAACGAACGCGATAGTTACCATCGAGCTTCTTGTATCCGCCGCGATAGTCGAAGAACGCATTCACGCGGAAACTCTTGAAGATCGTGGCACCGGCGCTGACTGATCCCTCCGTGGTAGGTACGGAGTTGCCGAGGAACACGCGGGGCGCACCAGCGCACGAGCGGGTGCCGCCCGCGCCATCGTCACAGAGAATGTTTTCCGCGCGACGCGTGGCCGGGTTGTATGTGGCGCTCACAATGCGACGGTCAAACCACGCACCAGGCGCGTGTCCGACCACGTGCATGTTGCTTGACGAGATGGATACGGTATCACCAGCGGCGCCGAGGCTTGCGATGTTGTAGCGCGTATCGCTGCCACTGAGTGTGAAATCGAGACCAAAGTTTTCGCGATTCACCGCCTGGTAGCGCAGCATCATTTCAAACCCTTTACGATCAACCGTGCCCGCGTTGAACAGCTGCTGACCCGGGAAGCCTGCCGATGGTGCGGCCTGACGCGATAGAATGGCGTCTGTCGTGCTGCCAGCGAAGTACGTGGCTTCGATGCTCACACGATCATTCAGCAACGCCGCGTCAAAACCGAGTTCAAGCTCCGTGCTGCGCTCGGGGCCGAGATCCGGATTGCCCGCTGACGACGGCGTGAGGAAACCACCGGTGGCCGAATACGTGCGAATGGCATCAAACGCGCCCGGCTGCAAACCGGAGCCGCCGTAGCCAACGCGCAGACGCAACTGATCAACAAACGATGGCATGCTGATGGATGGCTCTTCGCTAATGACGTACGACGCGCTCAACTTCGGATACCGCACGATGTCGAAGTTGGTACCAAATGCGGAGTTGTCATCGGCACGAATGGCGCCGGTGAGAAACAGTCGATTATTCCACACGAGTTGCTGCTGAATGAATCCGCCGACCGTGTTGTTTTCAAAGACTTCGTCACCGTCAACGGTTCGCACCGCGGCAGCGGCGAGCGACGTGAGGCCTGCCGACGGAAAGCCCGTGGCGCTTGCGGAACGGAAGAGCGAGCGACGTCCGTAGAACTGTCCGCCAGCGGAGGTCACACTGCGCAGCGACGAGGTGATATCAAGTTCGAGGTTCGCCGCGTAATCGAAGGTGCTGTACGTGACATTGCGCGTCGACACGGCCATGCTGCCATTCGTTGGCGCCGCGAGGCCTGCGAACGAGGCAAATGTGGCACCCAGCACATCATCGCGCGGAGACAGCGTCTGATTGTCTTCAGCCAGCTGGTCCACGCCGAGAATCAGTCGCTGATTGAACCACTTGCTGGCGCGATTGGAGATGGTGACGCTACCGGTGAAGCGATTGGCGTCCTGAAAAATGTCGTACGCGTCGTAGTACACGTCGGGCGGTCCGCTTCGGAAACCGAGCTGCGGATTGCCTGGCCGATCGAGTGTGGTGGCTCCACTGCCGCTGCGCGTGTACAAAAATTCGGGAGACGAAAACTGCGTGGCCCACGTGGCGCCACCACCGCCGGATTCATACGGCAGGTACGTGCGTCCCGACGTGTAACCCACGGATGTCTGCACATCCCACTTCTCATTCATGACCGCGCTCAGATTCACGCGCAGGTTCGTACGATTCAACCGATTGACCGGCTCGGCACCTTGATTCTCCTGATAGCCGCCGCCGACATAGTAGCGCAGCACATTCGTGCCACCGCTCACACTCATCTGCAGATCCTGCAGCAGCCCCGCTTCGAAGATTTCGCGACCGTAGCGCGCCTTGAGCGAATCGTTGAGCTGCGCGGTTGAAATGGACGTCAGCGTGGTGTCGCGTCCGCCACCGGGGCGTTCTGTGATGATGCGACCGAAGTTGTCTTCGTAAATGTCGCGCCAGCCAGGCACCCAGTTGCTGCCCATGCGAAACGTGGTGTTCCACGTTGGACGGCCGGCCGCGCCGCGCTTGGTGACAATCTGAATCACGCCATTCGACGCTTCCGTGCCGTACAGCGTTGCGGCAGCCGGTCCCTTGATGATTTCAAGGCTCTCGATGTCGTCGGGATTAAAGTCGTTCCACCGCGAAATCGACGCCGATCCGAACGCCTGATTGGACGGGCCGCTCGCTTGTGTGTTGTCCACGCGAACGCCGTCCACGTAAATCAACGGATTGTTCGACAGAGACAGCGACGATGCACCGCGCACGCGAATGCGAGAGCCGGTACCCACCTGTCCGGAGCTCGCGATCACGCTCACGCCGCTGGCGCGACCGTTGAGCAGATCCTGAAAACTGTTGATCGGCTGCGTGGCCACAATCTCGGCCGCGTTCACCGTGGTCACCGCGTTGCCGATCGCGCGCTTCTCGGTCACACCAACCGTGCCCGTTGTGACGACCTGATTTAGTTCAAGCGCGCGTTCGGAAAGCACAATGCGCACATCGGCGCTGCCGATCGTGCTGGCGATGGTGCGCGGTTGATAGCCGATGCGCCGGACCGTCAACTGGACGGAGCCCGAGCCGGCAATGCCGGTGAGTCGAAACCTGCCCCCGCCATCGGAGGTGGTGCCAACGGTTTGTCCTTCAACGCCGATCTGGGCGTCGCTGATCGGACTCCCGCGTTCGTTGACCACGGTACCGGCAATCACACCGGTGGATTGCGATTGCAGCGTTGCAGGCGGAGCGAAGAGCATCAAGCACGCTCCGACTGCAGCGATCGTCCATCGACTGACTGGCATCACGAGCCTCCGAGGGAGACAAAGATCCGGGCGCACAGCGGGAGAGAGATTGTGCGCGGTCGACGCAGCGAACCGATTCGTGTCCGAATCGATACACTGCGCACGTAGCGGCATATTGCGAATGGAGTTTGTCCCGCGCAAGAGGGATTTCCCGTGAGTTCTCTTCCCGGGATCAGCGGCGGCTCGCAGGGACAAAACGAAGCGGCGACAGCATGAATGCTGTCGCCGCTCATACCCTAGAGTGTGACCGCGATTACTTGAACGCGTTCAATCCCGTGATCGCCTGACCCAGAATCAGCGAGTGCACATCATGTGTGCCTTCATAGGTATACACGCTCTCAAGGTTCGCCATATGTCGCATGGCCGCATACTCGGCCAGAATACCATTGCCACCGAGTAGTCGTCGCGTTTCGCGCGCCGCTTCTGTGGCGATGTGCACATTGTTGCGCTTGGCGAGCGACACCTGCACCGGGGTAAAGTTACCAGCGTCCTTGAGACGCCCCAGATGCAGCGCGACCAATTGCCCCTTCACGATTTCGGTGAGCATGTCGGCAAGTCGCACCTGCTGAATCTGAAATCCACCAATCGGCTTGTCGAACATCACACGATTCTTGGCGTACGAGACCGCTTCTTCGAAGCAGGCGAGCGCCGCGCCGAGTACGCCCCACGAGATGCCGTAGCGTGCTTGCGTGAGACACATGAGAGGGCTCTTGAGGCCGCCCGAGTTGGGGAGCAGCGCGTTTGCCGCGACGTGCACGTCTTCAAACACCAGCTCGCTGGTCACGCTCGCACGCAACGAGAGCTTGCCCTTGGTTTCCTTCACCGTGAAGCCTGGCGTGTCGGTGTGCACGATAAAACCACGAATCGACTTATCGCTGTCGCCGTCTTCCGTTTTCGCCCACACGATCGCGATGTCGGCCATGTTGCCGTTCGTGATCCACATCTTGCCGCCGTTGATCACCCACGAACCGTCGGGTTGCTGCCGCGCGCGCGTGATCATGCCCGACGGATTTGATCCGTAGTCCGATTCGGTCAGCCCGAAGCAGCCGATCAACTCAGCCTTCGCAAGCCGCGGCAAATAGGTGCGGCGCTGCTCTTCACTGCCGAACGCGTAGATCGGATACATGACGAGCGCGCCCTGCACCGACGCGAACGAGCGAATGCCCGAGTCGCCGCGCTCCAACTCCTGCATGATCAGACCATACGCCACGCTCGAGAGACCGGCGCAGCCATACTCTTCCGGCAGCGACGAGCCGAGTAACCCCATTTCGGCCATTTCGGGGATCAACTCGGCCGGGAAACGTCCGTCCACGTAACACTGGCCGATGATCGGCAGAATTTTTTCGTCAACGAACGCGCGTACGGTGTCACGAATGGCGCGCTCTTCTTCAGTCAGCGCCGCATCAATGTTGAACAGATCGGCCGCGTGTGCGGACAGTTCGACCGATGGAAGCGCCGGAATTGGATCGGAAAGTGTGTCGAACGACATAGAAAACCCTCGCAGTGGGGCCCAGACTCGGGGCAAGGAAGCTGGCGGAATATAGCCGGACTCAATCGTGACTGTTGTGGATGAGCTCGCCGTTGGCGTTCGAGCGTTCGGGGCGGTATTTCCCGCAGATGCGGTTTGTGCGTGTACCCGCGGTTTATCGGCGCCACGTCGCGCCGAGTCGTGTCACCTGTTCACTTCCCTCCCTGGCCCTCGATATGTCTCGACCAACCGGCCCGTACGCGCGACTCAGGTCTATACTCGCGCTCTCCGTATTCACCGTCCTCGCCGCCTGCGGTGGCAGTGACGATCCCACGCCACCGCCTACGCCCACACCTGGTACACTGGCCGTTGCCGTGGCATCCGGCACGGGCTCGGCGGTCACCGGCACCTCCGCGACGGTGGCTGTCAACATCACGCGTGGTGGCAGCTTTACCGGCGCCGTAGCACTCGCCGCGGAAGGCGTTCCGACCGGTGTCACGGCCACGTTCACACCGGCCTCGCTGCCCACGGGGACGACCAGCAGCTCGCTCGCACTTGCCGTTGCGGCCAACGCAGCAGCCGGCACGTACCCGATCACGATTCGGGCAACCGGCGCGTCGGTCACGGCCGCCACGACGACGTTTACGCTGACGGTCGCGGTACCTCAAACCCCGGCGTTTACATTGGCCGCAACGCCCGCAGCGATTACGATCGTCGCCGGGCAATCCGGCACATCGCAAATCGCAGTCACGCGAACCGGGGGCTTCACCGGCAATGTGCAGCTGACGCTAGACAATCCGCCGACTGGTGTGACGGGAATTTTCACGCCGAATCCTGCCACAACCACTCCGTCGTCGCTCGCCGTATCGGTGGCTTCCGGTACCGCAGCCGGTGCGTACACTCTCACGGTACGTGGGACGGGCACGGGTGCGGCGGCCGCGACCACAACCATCGCGTTGACGGTCACCGCGCCGGCACCGGTCCCCACGCTGGCCTTGGCCCTCACGCCCACGGCGGTCACCATCACGCAGGCGCAGCAAAGTGCGGCGCTTCCGATTGTGATTACGCGCGGTGGTGGGCTCACCGGCGACGTGCAGTTCGCGCTGGAAGGTGCACCGACCGGTGTGACCGGAATCTTCACACCAAACCCCGCCACCGGCTCGAGCACGCAGCTCGTGGTTAACGTCGCACAGAGCGTGGCGGCAGGCGCGTACAACGTGGTGGTGAGAGGTACAGTTGGCACCGTCACGAGCACAGCGGCGCTCGCGCTCACGGTCACGGCTGCAAGCGCCGGCGACTTTGCGCTGTCGGTGGTACCCGCGACGGTCACGGTCACGTCCGGACAGACGGTCAACACCACCGTGAACATCGCGCGCAGCGGTGGGTTTACCGGTGCGGTGAACCTGACGGTTTCGGGCCTTCCGGCGGGAGTCAGCGCGAACTTTGTGCCAGCGTCGGCCACCGGAACGCAAGCGCAGTTGAGCATCATCACGCAACCAAGTGCTGCGGCAGGCACGTTCACCGCCGTGGTGCGCGGTAACGCGACGGGACTTACAGAACGGACGGTGAACCTTGGTGTCACGGTGCAGTCGGCACCGGTGCCGGGCACGGGTAACGTGACGTTCCGCTTCTGCAATAATGAACGTTTCCCGCTGTGGTTTGCATACCGTGACGGCACAAACGGTGCCTGGACGCGTGTACTGCCTGGCGCAAATCAGACGTACGCATTCACCATCAACGAGAATGTTGGAGCTGTTGCCGTTGTGACCGCGATCAGCGGTGGCGGTACGTCCACGTTCATCTATCAGCAGACGCGGGCGGAGTTGATCGCGGCCGGCAATGCCGAGTGCGTTCAGAACCCCAGCACCAAAACGGTGAACGGAACGGTGGCTGGACTCAGCGCAGGACAGACTGCGTACGTCGCACTGGGTGGAACGCTCGGAACGGTCACGTTCCCGAGCACGGCGTTCTCGCTCACGGGCGTTCTGGACCGCGCGACCGATCTCGTCGCAGCGCGCGCAGGTATTGATTTCACGACGTTCGCGATTGTGCCTGATCGCTTCGTGCTTCGTCGCAACCTGAATCCAGCGGCAGGCAGCAGTATCCCGGTGATTGACTTCGGGAGCGCTGAGGCGTTCGCTCCTGCAACGGCAACGTACACCCTCGCAAACAACGGCACCGATGACATTTTTGTCACTGGAGGATTCTTCACCTCCAACGGAGCGGCAGGGTTCTTCTCGATCCCGGTGACCGGTGGAGGCAACTCTCGCCCGGTGTACGGCATCCCGTTGGCACGTACGCAAGCTGGCGACCTGCATCAGGTGCAGGCACTCGCGACCGGCGGCAACGGCGCGACGATCCGAGGCGTGACGCAGTACAATCGCGAGCTGGTGAATCGTACGTTGACGCTCGGCTCAAACCTGAATGCCCCGACATTCACTACGCTCGCTGGTGCGCCGTATCAGCGCTATCGCGCCGCGGGAACGTTTCAGGCGGAATACAATCAGGAAATCACCATATCGTATCAACAGACAACGAGCGGCGGTCGCGCCTGGACGCTCTACTCAACGGCCGGCTACCTGGGCGGAGCCTCATCGTATTCGCTCGACCTGCCGGATTTGTCCGCAGTTGCCGGCTTCAATAACACCTGGGGTCTGCAGACAGGAAGCGCCACGCAGTACAGCGCGACCGCGTTCCGCACGGAGAACATTCCCGCCTCCGGTGAACTGGCCGAAAACTATAGACTGATTTTCGCCTCACGCACCGGCAACGTGCCGTGATCTGAGTACGAGTGCCCCGCCGCGCGGTTATCCGACCGCGCGGCGGGCTCTCGGCAGGACTCCCACCTCTTTCGCCTTCTTGCGAAATGATGGGCCGTGATCGAGAGGACGCGCTGTTTCGTCCTGCCACTGATGCACCATTTCGTGCAGCAACGTGTGCATTGCTTCGGCCCATCCATCGCGGCGCAGATGCCGCCGACTGAGCACAATCTCTGAGCCCGGACCGTCTTCGCCGGCGGGACTGTAGTGTCCGAGCCGCGTTTTCATGCGCCCCGACAAGCGCACCGGAATGCGCGCCAGCGTGCCGCCAAAATGCTGCGTATTCAGCTCCGCGTGCGCATCCGCAAGTCGATTCAGTAGCGATGCATCGCCCGGCCGCACCGGTTCCTCACGCCTGACAGCAGCAGGACGATCCACCGGATGCGCAAGAATGATATCGCGCGCGGCAAAGCGCGCCGCGCGTGTACGGGCTGTTGCAAACGTGACGACAGCACGCAGTACTTCTTCCGGCGCCGTGGCGTAGCCTTCGTGCAAGCGCAGCGTGCGACCCATCACGGACACCATCACACGCCGCGTGCGCATGAGCACAATCGTGTCAACCGTACGCAACCCAAGTGTGTGCAACCGATGCAACAGCATCGCGCTCTGCGCACGACGTGCCGCCGCACCGCGCGAAGGGCGCGCGCGCGACGCCGGTGTTTCAACGGGAGCCGTGCGCGAGGCCGCGCTCGATTCGGTCGTTGGGGTGACGCTGCGCTCCACCGTTGGCGTATCAGCGGGTACGGACGCCGGCGCGAAAAAATCGAAGCCCAGCTGCGCTTCGCTGACTGCGTCATTCATTGCCACGCGTCCACGCGCAGCGAGTCGCTTTACGGCGCCGAACATATCAAGCATGGCGAATGATGCCAACGCGCACAGAAAATGGCTAGCTCATCGCAGCCGCGGCCGCCACGATGGCACGCGCCGCGAGAATCTGATCTTCGATGATCGTATGCGGCAGCCCGGGATACACGCGCAAGTCCACACTCGCGCCAAGACGTTGCAGCACCGCGGCGCTCTCCTGACTGCGTGCAACCGGAATGTGCGCGTCCTGATCACCCACCCCGATGAACACCGGCGTCCCGTTGAACGAGCCCGGATAGTCGCGTGGCGTGCCGTCAGGGCCAATAAGACCACCGGCGAACGCAAACACGCCACCGTAGCGTTTCGCATTCCGCGCGGCGTATTCAAGCGCCAGACACGCGCCCTGCGAAAAGCCCGCCAGCACAATGCGTTCGGCTGGAATGCCGGCCGCGATCACCTGCTCCACGGTGCGTTGCACAAACGACAACGCGGATGTGAGCCACGGTTCGTTGTTGGCGATGGGTTGCATGAAGCGATCGGGATACCACGCGTTGTTTGCGGCGTCCGGACCAAGCCAGGCGACATGCGGTACGTCGATTTCGTGAGCAAGCGGCAGAATATCCTGCGCGTCTGCACCACGTCCGTGCAGAATGATGACTGCGGCCCTCGCATCAGCGAGCGCCGGTCCGAGCGTCAGGACCGGCTGCGCGCCGTGCGGATCGAGTCGAGTACGACTGTTCATGAGCCAACCTCGGCGAGTACTGGAGCGTGTAATGTTTGTCCCGCATGATCGCGCGTGGCACTCGAACCATCGTGCGGCCACTGCGGTGCATCAATCGGGGTGAGGCTTGCACTGATGCGTGCGTGATGCGGCTGCAGCCACGGCGGCAGCTGCAGCGCACTCCCAGTCACCGACGCGTGTTCGTCGATCAGGAATCCGGGTACCGCGGTTGCCACTTCCACAATGTGCCCATCAGGATCTTTGGTATAAATCGAACGGAAGTACACACGATCCTGCACCGGAGACACCGGAATACCGGCGAGCAACAAACGCTCACGCAGCGCCCCCTGCGCTTCGTCATCGGGCACGGCAAACGCGTAGTGATGTGTTTGTCCTGCACCCATCACTGACCGCTTGGCGTGCGGCGTACTGAGTTCAAAATACGTAATCAGGCTTCCCGGTCGTGCATCAGCAGTGCCCCACGTCCAGTGCGGCATGCTCGGATCATCAAAGTTGCTCGTGCGCTTGACCAAGGTGAGACCGAGTTGCGCGCGCAGAAAATCATCCGTGCGCGACAGATCGCTGGCTGTGGCACTGATGTGATGCATGCCACGCGTGAGTGACATGTCCGCATCAATGCTCGGCACGGGATCCGGCCACGTATCCGATGCAATCGCGTCTTCATCGCGCGCACCCCGTACCAGTGCCGACGGCGGCGTGTGCTGCGCCACACCCGGTGCTTGCCCTTCCTCGTCAATGAGCAACCCCGGACCATCCGTCGCGATTTCGAGAATCGTACCGTCTGGATCACGGAAATAGATCGACGCGAAATAGTAGCGATCGTACGGCCCACGCACGTGCACGCCGAGATCTGTCAAACGACGCTTCCAGCGCAGCAACGCGTTGCGGTCGGCCACGCGCAGTGCCAGATGATGCGTGCCGCCAACACCGGGCCGACCACGCGGCGCACGCGGCCATTCGAAGAATGTGACCGCGGTACCGGGCGAACCAACGGCGTCGCCGTAATAGAGATGGTAGCTGCTCGGATCGTCGAAGTTGACGGTCGTTTTGACGAGCCGCAGGCCGAGCACTCTCGTGTAGAAGTCGACGTTTCGCTGCGCGTCGGCGGTAACGAGTGTGATGTGATGCAGGCCGGTAATGGACATCTGTTCCTCCGGGCGACTGGCGCCGGTTCATGTATCTTAGTACTAAGATACATGACACCTACTGCGTATGCAAGCTTTTCACCCGTTTTGGACAGCGCCTGCCCTGGCTGCTCGCGACGCCGGAGATCCGGCGGATTATCGCGAAGGACGCGGTGCGATGTGGGGCGAGGTGGGATGAAAAACGTTGTCGGTCACGTCGTACACATGCGGAGTGACCACAATGCGCTCCGTGTCCGCGACCACGGTCATGAACGCGCTTGGCCGAGCGCCTCGCGAGCGATCACTGAGGGTGCCGGCGGTGCTGGCCACGAACCGTCCTTTGGGACGCTCCACGGTCTCCGCTCGCTCCTGATGGTCGTGCCCCGACAGCACAATGTCCGCGCCGGTGGCCACGATTTCGTCCAGCATGGTTTCGTGCTTGGTGAGGCCCCAGCGCCGCGAGAGATCGCCCGGGACGACATTGTGGTGCACGACCAAAACGCGCAGGTCATTGGCAGGTGCGGCGGCGAACCGTGCGCGCGCATCAGCCAACTGCGCTCGTGTCAGTGCGCCCTTCACCGACAAGTCGCGCGGTCGTTTGGTGAGCGTGTGCAATCGAATGCCAGGCGACGAGTTCAGCCCGACGACCGTCGCCCCGGGTACTTGCAGCGTTGGCTCGAGGTTTTCGTTGATCCACCGTCGATACCCGGAGTGAATCATTCGCGTTGGACCAAAGCCCAACGGTGCGAACCACCAGGCCGCATCATGATTGCCCGGCACCACAAGAATCGGGGCAAACTCTGCTAGTCGATCGAGCAGTGCACGCGCACGTTCGAACTCGCGTCGCCGCGCACGTTGCGACATGTCACCCGACACAATAATGGCGTCGAACGCACCGTTCTCTGCGAAGGCTTCGGCAGCCGACACGTGCGCGGGCACGTGTGGCCGACCGAAGTGCACATCCGAGAGATGCAATAAGCGCGTGACGCCTGCGCCCGATCCTTCGCTCATGCCAGCGCAGCGATCACAGCGTCAGTGAACTCATCGGTTGATGAGGTGCCGCCGAGGTCGCGCGTGCGAACAGTGCCCTGCTGCACCGTGCGCTCGAACGCACTGCGTACACGCGTCGCCACATCGGGTTGCCCGATGTGATCCAGCATCATGCACGCGGCGAGCAGCAACGCTCCCGGATTGGCAATGCCCTTACCCACGATGTCGGGCGCCGTGCCGTGCACCGCTTCAAAGATCGCGGCATTCACACCGATGTTGGCGCCCGGCGTCATGCCAAGACCGCCAACAAGTCCGGAAATTTCGTCAGACAGAATATCGCCAAACAGATTCGTGGTCACGACCACATCGAACTGTTCCGGACGCATGACCAGATGCATGGCCATCGCATCGATAATGCGATCTTCGAACTGCACGCGTCCTTCGTACTCACGCGCCACCATGCGTCCGGTATCCAGGAACAAGCCCTGCGAGTACTTGAGAATGTTCGCCTTGTGCACGAGCGTGACTTTCTTGCGATTGTTCGCCAGCGCATATTCAAACGCGTAGCGCACAATTCGCTCCGAGCCGTGTCGCGTAATCACGGCGATCGATTCGGCCGCCGCGCGTGGATCGTCGCCGATGCGAATGTAGTGTTCGTGTCCGATGTACAAGCCTTCGGTGTTCTCGCGCACCAGCACGATGTCGACGTCGGTGAAACGACCACCGGGAATGATGGTGCGGGCGGGGCGCACGTTCGCATAGAGATCGAACGTTTTGCGCAGCGCGACATTGACCGAGCGAAACCCTTCACCCACGGGTGTTTCGAGCGGACCCTTGAGCGCAATACGTGTGCGCTTGATCGAGTCGAGCGTCGCGTCGGGCATGGGATCGCCCCAGCGACTCACTCCGGCGATGCCGGCGACCTGGGAGTCCCAGTCCACCTTGGCGCCCGCGGCAGTGATGATTCGAACGGTGGCATCAGCGATGGACGGTCCAATGCCATCGCCGGGAATAAGCGTTACGGTTGTCGACATGCGTGCAATCTGGCGTGTGGGAGTGAAGGGGTCACGGCCTGCCGATAAAAGTCTCGGCTGCACCCGCCATTCGGCACCCCTCTCCGCTCAAATCCCGCGCTGACAGACCACGGCGCGCGCGGCGACGCCCTCAGGCAGCAGGAAATCGAAGGTGCCTGCAGTCGGGAAATCGGTGCTCCGGAGCATCGACATTGGGTTCTCGCGGACCAGGCGCGCTGTTCCGGGCATCAGTCCAAGAATGGGGCCGAGCGTTGGGTGGCTTTGGTACCGTGTGGCGAGCGCACGCAGGCGAGCTTCGCGCTCAGGCGAAAAACCAAAGAGCACTTCGCGCGTGTGGTTGCAGGCGCCCGAGACGACCGCATAGAGAATCTCGACGCGCACGGCGAACGGGAGCTTCTCGTCGTCGAAGAGTTCGAAGGCCAGCGGCGCGTTCGGATCGGCGGCATCTCGCTCGGCAGCTTGCTGCAGGGCCATGAAGCCGGAGGCGCCAGGTTGCGCGAGTTGATCAAGTTGCGTGGCCATGGTGACCATCGACCGGTCACCGAGCGCCCGGGCCGCGTCGCCCGCAAGTCGGCCCGCTGCTGCCGCAATGGTGCGTCCGGCGAGCACGTCGACGAGCACAGGAGCGTCGAGGAAGTGGCGACTAGCGGACAGGTTTTCGAGTGCGCGCAAGAGCGCCACACCGGGCTCGCCACGACGCAGCGCGATCCAGCCGCTCAGTTCGTTCAGCAAATAGAGCTGACGCAGCGCCGCGTAGTTCCGAATTGGCAAATCGGCCGCGGTGCTCACGCCAGGCAGACCTTTCTGATAGCCCCACATGGCCGCCAGCGGGGCGCTGTGCGCCAGCTTACGCCAGACCGCCATCCAGGGCGAAAGTGTGTCACGCGCGACGCTGGCAAGGTCTACGGCGTTTTGTGCGGAGTCGGCGCGCAGCTTGCGCACCTGCTCGATCAGCACTGTCAGTTCACCACTGGGGCTCGAGGACGGCGTAGCGCCGGCGGGCACGGCAATCCAGGCCGGGTGGCGAGTGGTGGAGGTGTCCCAGAGGCGCGTTGCCAAGGCAATCGTCGCGCTATCCGTTGGCGGGAGGTCGCCCATCCGGGCGGTCATTGAGTCCACGACGCCGCGCAGGCTGAGCATGGCCTCGAGCGACGCGCGGGCCTGCGCCAAGGACAGTTGCGGCGTTGCCGTATTCGCGCCGCGCTCACGTGTCACGTCCGTGGCCACGATGACGGTCGCGGCGGTGGCGCACACGGCCAGCGCGATCGCAATCGCGGCCAGTGTCGCCAGAACAACAGAAGGACGCGCGGTGGACGAGGATTCGGGCACAGACACGGAGAAACGGTGGGAGCACGGCAACGGGGACCGGCGAAGCACGACGGTCCGTACGAGCACCAGACGCGACGACGTGGTGGGAGTCACAGGAGCGTCACATGGGGCTGCACAAGCGTCACGTGCCCGGCATAGATCGCTCGCCGAGCCCGATGCGGTTGGCTACGTTGCGCATTCCCGCCGCGCGTTCTGCTCGCGAGTCTTCGCGATGTCGCCGCGCCTGCTGCGTTGACGTCCCGCTCCGATGTGCCCCATGAAATCGTTTCCCTCGTTGTGCTCGCACCTTGTTGGCGCAGGTGTCATGCTGACGTTGTGCGTGGCTCCCATTACACTGCGAGCGCAGCCAGCCGCGGCCTCGTTTGATTTGTCCATCGCAAACATCATGCGTGGACCGGAGCATTACGGTCGCGAGCCGGCGCAGGTGCGATGGACGGCCGACGGTCAGTGGATCTATTTCCGCTGGACCGAGGCGGAAGCGAAGTGGGACGCGCCCACCTCATGGTTCAGAGTTCGACCCGCGGCGGGCGCTTCGCCGGAAAAGCTTGATGACGCGCACGCCGATTCCATGGCGCCGTATCTCGCGACCGGACCGCTCACGCGCGATCGCCGAACGCGTGCGGTCGCGGCGAATGGCGACTTATGGTTGATCGACGCGCGACGCGGATCGGCGCGCCGGCTCACGGAAACGGTGGCCAGCGAAAGCGACCCCCGTTTTTCTGTGGACGAGCGGCACCTGTTGTTCATGCGCGACGGCAACGCGTACGCGCTGGAGATCGCGACCGGAAGCGTTCGTCAGTTGACCGACGTGCGCACCGGCACCGCACCGCGTGATTCGGCGCGGGCGACAGGTCAGCGTGGCGCGCTATTGCAGGATCAGCTCGACTTGCTGCAGGTCATTCGCGACGGCGCACGTAATGACTCGGTTGCGCGAGCCGCACGCGAGGCCGCGGCGGCGCGGCGTTTGCAGCCACTGTACGCACCGGCCGGAGAACGCGTGGCCACGGTGAGTGTGTCGCCGAACATGCGCCACGCAGTGGTGACCACGATTGCCGCCGGCACGGGTGCACGCGCTACCGACGTTCCCAACTACGTCACGGCCAGCGGCTTTACCGAAGACATTCCCTCGCGCTCCAAGGTTGGCGATGTGCAAAGTCGCATGCGTGCGTGGCGCATGGATTTGCAAACGGGTGCGCTGAGCGCGCTCGCAGTGATCGGGTCAGACACCACAGAACGCGCCGCGAGTGTGCAGGTCGTGGAGTGGCGTGCCGACGGTGAAATGGCGCTGCTTTTTTCGACGACGTCAGACTTCAAGTCGCGCTACATCGTGTCAGTCCCGGCTGCGAGCGGTGCATCCATGGTGACAGACGCCCTGCGCGACAGTGCGTGGGTCAACGGCCCGTGCTTCAACTGCGCCGGCTGGCTACCCGATGGCCGGGCGTGGTTTGTGAGTGAAGCCAGTGGGTACGCGCATCTGTATGCCGCGCAACCCGACGGAAGCGCACGGTCAGCGCTCACGAGTGGCAACTGGGAAGTCTTGCAGGCAGAACTTTCACCAGACCGCGCATGGTTCTGGCTGCACACAAGTGAAACGTCACCGTTCGTGCGCGATTTCTGGCGCATGCCGGTGGGTGGTGGCGCGCGCGAGAAGCTCACACGTGAGAAGGGCGGTCACACTGTGGTGGTGAGTCCGGACGGACGACGCGCTGCGAACGTGTACTCGTCATCGAATACGCCGCCAGAATTGTTTGTGCAGGCATTCGACGGAACGAATCGCGCGCAACTCACCACATCCACAAGTGCCGCGTTCCGCGCGTCACAGTGGATTGCCCCGCAGATTGTGCGCATTCCGGCCAGCGATGGGGTTGCGGTACCGGCGCGCATCTACACACCGGAGCAAACGGGCGCTCAACCGAATGGCGCGGCGGTGATCTTTGTGCACGGCGCAGGCTATCTGCACAACGTGCACGAATACTGGTCCACGTATTCGCGTGAATACATGTTCCATCATCTGCTGGCGAGTAAAGGCTACGTCGTGCTCGATATCGACTACCGCGCGTCGGCGGGTTACGGTCGCGACTGGCGCACGGCGATCTACCGGCACATGGGCGGACGCGATCTGCAGGATCATGTTGACGGCTCGCGCTGGTTGCAGAAGGAGCGCGGCATCAATCCAGAACGTATCGGCATTTACGGCGGCAGCTACGGCGGGTTCATCACGTTGATGGCCCTGTTCAACGCGCCCAAAGAATTCGGCGCCGGTGCCGCGCTGCGCTCGGTCACGGATTGGGCGCACTACAACCACGGCTACACAGGACGCATTCTCAACCTGCCGCAAACGGATACGCTCGCGTATCGTCGTTCGTCACCGATCTTCTTTGCCGAAGGCCTCGAAGATCCACTCCTGATTGCGCATGGCATGGTGGATACCAACGTGCATTTTCAGGACGTGGTGCGCCTCGCGCAGCGATTGATCGAACTCGGCAAAACAGAATGGGAGATGGCGGTCTATCCCGTGGAAGACCACGGATTCGTGCGACCTGATTCGTGGACGGACGAATATCGCCGCATCTTCGAACTGTTTGAACGCACGATTGGTGCGTCTGGCAGCAAGGCCAGATAACGCGACGCTGACTACGGTACGGCTGCCTCGAGTTGCTGCTGCACGGCGTGCAGCAGCGACGTCGGGGTAAAGGGCTTCGCGAGGAAACCGGTGCGCGGTGTTTCCAGCAGATCGTCGAGCGCGTTCGTTTCGCGATATCCCGAGACAAACAACACGGGAAGGTCTCTTCGACGCTCGCGCAGCGCGACCACCAGCTCGGGACCTCCCATGCGCGGCATCACCACGTCGGTAACAACGAGGGCGAGGTTGGAGAGCGTGTCGTCGTCACATCGTTCAATGGCATCCGCACCGTTGCTCGATGCGAGCACCGTGAATCCGTGCCCTGTGAGCACACGTGCAACCACGGCGCGCACCGCTTGCTCGTCTTCCACCAGCAGCACGGTGCGACCAGGCGCGAGCACAGGCGCGGGCGAATCATCGTCCTGCACGTCAACACGACTGCCTTCTGGTTCAGGCGGCAGAAACAACCGGACCGCCGTGCCATGTCCGGGCGCACTTTCCACCCAGATGTGTCCCGAGTGCTGCGCGAGCGTGCCGTACACCATGGCCAGGCCGAGTCCGGTTCCCTTGCCCACCGGCTTCGTCGTGAAGAATGGTTCGAACGCACGATTCAGCACGTCTGCGCTCATCCCTGAGCCGGTATCGCGCACCGTGATCACAATCCACTGGCCAGCCGGTACGCCGTTGGCATGATCAATATCATCGGCGCGGACAATCACATTGCGCGCGGTCAAGACAATCTGTCCGCCGGTAGGCATCGCGTCGCGGGCGTTGACAACCAGATTCACCAGCGCCTGCTCAAGTGACGCCGTGTCGAGTCTGGCCAGGCGCAAATTCGAATCCGCCTCGACGGTGAGTGTAATGTGCTCACCAATGAGTCGTTTGAGCAGCGCCGTAATGTCGTGCAACATGCCGTCAACGCGCACCACACGCGGCGAAATTTCGGTGCGGCGCGCAAACGCCAACAGCTGTCGGGTCAGCGCCGCCGAGCGATCGGCGGCATCGAGCGCAGCATCGAGCTCCTGTCGAGCCGGATGTCGTGGCTCCAGCGTGTCGCGCGCCAGCTCCGTGTTGCCAATGATGGCCGTGAGCAGGTTGTTGAAGTCATGCGCCACACCGCCGGCCAGCTGCCCAATGCTTTCCAGTTTCTGCGCTTGCACATCGCGTGACTGACGGTCTTCGAGACGCTGCGCCATTTGATTGAAGCTGGTCGCGAGCCGACCCAGCTCCTCCGTCCGTGCCGCCACGGCACTGCGCGCGCCGAGTTCGCCAGCACCAAGACGTTCGGTGAGACCGAGCAGCGCGCGCACATCGCGCAGCACAAACGAATCGGTGGCCCACCAGGCCAGTGCGGCAACCACCAGCAGCCATGCGAGCAGTCCGAGCAACGCGTTCCGCATGGCCGCGTTGATGCCCCCGTAAATCACTGCCTCCGGAATGCCCACCGCAAGAAATGTTGGCAGCGTATCGGTGCTCGGCAGACGGTCAAACGCCCAGACACGTCGCACTCCGTCAATTCCTTCCTGCTCAAGCACACCTTTGCCCTGCGCTCGCATCGTGGCGGCGATGCCGACCATGCTTTCCGTGTTTGCATTCGGCGGCGCCGCGGGCGCACGAAAAAACATCTCGCCCGTTGCATCCGTGATCGAGAGCACCGCACCTGGCGTCTCCGACATGGTGGTGACAAGCTTGTCAAACCAGCGCACGCGCAGACCTGCAGACAGAGCCCCGTCAAACGCGCCGGTCTCGGAGATCATGGGCACATTCACGGGCAACAACAGCTCGTTGGTGCCGGTGGCCCGCATAAATCCACCAATCGTCGGTGCCTGCAGCTCGCGCAGCTGCAAATATCGAGGACTGTCGGCGACGTCTCTCGGAAGGTTCCCCACGTCGCGCGTAGCGCAGTCCTGCACGCCATCTGCACGAGTGCGTGTAATGGACCAGCCCTCCTCCACCATACGTCCGATGGAAAGCAGCGTGCGCTGACACGCTTCGCTGTCACCCGTGCGAATCTGCGGCAGCAGACTGATTCCGGTCAGGATGCGCTGACCGTCTTCAATCGCTTCTTGGTGCTGTCGAACGGCAATATCCACGAGCTGCACGGCGGTCGCCTGCGCGGCCTCGACGCGCGTCTGGCGCTCGCGCGACAGAAACACCACGAGCAGCACAAACGACGGAACCAGCACCACGGCTACGAGCAGCAGCAATCGAACGCGAAGACTCGACATAAGTTGGGTCTGGCGCACCACGGCACTGCCTCGGGTCCGGACGGATCGAGGCGAGCGCGGCCGCACGCAGGGAGAGTGCCACACTGGAAGCCGTTCGTCCAGCGGCTTGTCCCAACTTGCGTCCGGGCGTGTTCGGGCACAGCGTGTCACCATGCCGTTCCTTCGCTCAATCCCATCGGTCGCGGCCAAAGCGGATCGCCAGCTGAAGCAGCTGGAACCGATACTTGTCCCGCTCGCCAACGCACTCCGCGCGCGGGACGCGGCGACCGTGCACACGCAGCTCCGCTTTGCGCAGCTGGCCGCTCCTACCGGTGGCGAAGCGCGTCGTGCCGCTCTGGTACTCGACGCGTTTCGCCTGCGTGGGTTCACCTCGGTGCATACCGACGACGTTGGCAACGTGATCGCGCGTCGACCATGTCAATCACCCAACGCGGCACCGGTGGTGTGCATGGCACACATGGATACGGTATTCGCCGCCGACACGTCGCTCATTCCGCGGCATGAGGGCACGCGCATTATCTGCCCGGGGATCGGCGACAACGCACGTGGATTGGCCGGCATGCTGGCACTGGCCGACGTGCTTGGTGTTCCGGGGCTCGATGGTGATGCGATCGAGCTCTCCCGGCCCATTGAGTTTGTGGCGTCAGTAGGAGAAGAAGGACTCGGCAATCTCCGTGGCGCGCGCCGGTATTTTGACGACCTCGCGCAGAACGGCGTGATACCGCACGCGGTGCTCGCACTCGACGGACCGGGCGACGAACGTGTGGTGCATCACGCGCTCGGTTCCAAACGGTTCCGTATCACGTTCAGCGGTGCGGGCGGTCATTCGTGGGCTGACTTTGGTCGCCCAAACGCGGTGCACGCCGCCGGTCACGTGGCGCACTGGTTATCCAAACTTCCAAGAGAGTATCGGGGGCAGGTTGCAGTCTCCGTCGGACGCATTGGCGGCGGTGAGTCACTCACGTCCATCGCCGCGCACGCGTGGATGGAGGTCGATGTGCGTGCGGCCGATGCGTCATCGCTCAGCAACGCGGATCGACAACTCCGCGCGCTCGTGCGACAGGCACTCGTCGAAGAGAATCATCTGGCCGGGTGTGATCCGTTAACTGCGGACATTGAGTTGCTGGGTGAACGTCCCGCTGGACATCTTGACGCCGATCATCCGGTGGTCGCGCTGGCCATGGCGGCAACACGTTCCAGTGGAAGTGAGCCACTCGGAGCGATCGCGAGCACCGATGCGAATATTCCGCTCTCACGCGGTATTCCCGCCGTGACCATCGGCGCCGGTGGCCGAGGTGGCGGTGCGCACACACCCGACGAGTGGTACGAGAATCAGCGCGGCGCACGCGGACTGAGCCGAGCACTTTCGATCGTGCTCGCACTTTCCGCCTAACGCGTTATACAATCTCCATGGCGGGCGCAGCAGGGCGCGTGGTGAACCACGACGCCCGCGCCGCGATCGCCGGAGACGCCGCATTGTATTCCGCGCGCCACCGTGCGATAAACGCGTCGGCATCAACAGCCGGAATCATGGCCCAAACGCTGCCACCAAATCCCGCGCCGAATGCAGACGAGGCAATCGCACCCTGCTCCACCGCTGAGCGCGCGAGCATCCGCGTTTCCGGCACCTGATTTTCCAGCGCTCGCTCAGCCGCGGCTTGTGAACGCATGACACACTGTCCGAAGGCGTTGAGATCACCAGACGCCAATGCAGCTGCGGCTTGCGGCACATAATCATCCGTCTCTTCGCGAAACTGGGTGAGCCGTGAACGCAGATGATCGGCGCTAAACTCTGCAGTCGCATCAGGGCCGACAAGTTCATGCAGCCGATCGTAGGCCTGCTCGCTGCTGCGCATGGCTTCACCGAGTGTGGCGTCACGCCGATGCGTGCGCAGATTCCAGGTACGCAACAGGTGAGCGACGGTACGCGCCGTACGATTGTATTGTCCGCGCACGGCGCCCGCCTTTGAGGCGACCACGCCACTCACCGCGATGGCAAACACATGCGCGTGATTCCAATCCACCCATCGCTCAAACCGTGGTGGTGCCCACGCAAACACACCGAGCTTCTCGCGTGCGCTGCACAGAATCGCGGTGTGATCCTGCGCGCCGCCCATGGTACCCACACCGGTGTCGCCGTCCAGCGACTTGTATCGCAAACCATTCTCGAGTGCACCGAGATATCCGGCGAGCTCGAGGCGCGTGGGCAGCGCGCTGTTCCACGCATCGGACGCCGCGAGGCCGCCACATTCCGCGAGTGCCATGGCGAGACCAACGGTGAGGGCGCTGGAGCTCGACATGCCCGCCGCCGAAGGAAGCCCGCTGGCCATCGCGATGTGTGCACCGCCCACCGCTTCGCCGAAATTGCGAACTAATCGACGCGCCACGGTCGTTGGATACAACGGCCAACCGCGCGCGCTGCGCAATCCAGCGGCGGTCGTGAGGTCGATCTGCACGCGGCCCTGACGCACGGCATCCAGCACATGCAGCGTGCGATCGCTGCGTGGCGCGGCCACCAACACCAGTCCACGCTCCACCGTGCACAACATGGAACGACCACCGGAATAGTCCGTGTGCTTGCCAAGCACTTCAATGCGACCAGGAACAACCCAACGTCGACGGAGCCCGCGCGGCACACCTTCCGCGTCGAGGGCGCGGTGCGCGGCGTCGTGCTGTGTGGTGTAGCGCGCGATCGCGTCCGGCGGCATGCCTTCACGCTCAAGTGCAGCGCTGAAATCCTGCGGCTCGGCACTCACTGCGCGCGCACCGGAAGGTCCCGTATCGTCAAGTGTGCACCAACAGGCCGCGCAGCCGTGCCGTCACGTTCGCTATGTCATGCCGGTGCGACAGATCAAGCACGGCTGCCGTGCTCTCCACCACTCGCACCACCACACCTTCGCTGAGCGACAGTCGGATGGCCTGCGGCAGCTCGTACTCTCCGCGCGACGAACGCGGTACGCGCGCGCAGGCATCAACTAACGCAGGGGTGATCGCCCACAAGTTCATGCCAACCCAACGTGCGGCCTCGCCGCGAACATCGAGTGTGTCACCCGGCTTTTCCACCACATCGAGCAGGGTGTGATCCGGGGCCACACGCAGCACGGCAAACTGCCTGATGCGTTCAGCATCGATCGCGCCATCCGCAAGCAGCGCATCACGGTCAAACGCCACCACACCGGCCGTGTCAGCGAATGCCAATGCACGGATTGCCGATGTGGGATAATGGTTGTCTGCATTCAACACCAGAAACGGTCGCGTTCCAATTTCACGCGCGGCCGCGACCACGGCATCGGCTGTTCCCAGTGGTTCCGCTTGTACTGCGAACCGCACGCGCACACGCCTGGGTGGTGCGTCGTGTTCGAAGTAGTCGCGAATAACGTTGGGGCCGGGTGCGATGACCAACACCACATCGGTCATGCCCGCGTCTGCCAACGACGTGATCACGTAGTCGAGAAACGGCCGATCGATCGGGATCATGCCCTTGATCCCAGCATCGGCGCGTTCACGCTGCACGGCGTCCAGCACCGCGGCCTCGCTTGCGCGCTTCATACGCGAGCCAAGGCCGCGTGCCAGAATCGCCGCGGTGGTAATCACACTACGCGGCCTTCGCGCCGGGCCAGAGTCGCGGAATCACGCGCACCAACGCCGCACAGGAGCACACCGCGACGACGCCAAACAGCATCGCATTGGTATTGTTGCCGAACAGGAACGAGCCAACGCCGAACATCGCACTGTACACGAACGCCAAACCGAGCATCCATGCCAGCATCGCCTGCGGCAGGGAGTCTGGCGCGGCCGCCACGCCAGCCTCGGCGCGAATGTCACGCCAGCCTGGTCCGGCTGGGCGCACCAGCCGATAAAAACTCAACAAGGTGGCGCGATCCGTTCGCGGACCAAGATACGCCACCGCAATCCACACAATTGATGTGAAAGCGACAGACGCAATCAATGCGATGGACGACGGAATATTCGCGCCGTTCTTTTGCGCGACGGCGAGGGCCACGGCAATCACAAATGAACTGCCCATGGCCGCAATTTCGCTCCACGCGGTAATGCGCCACCAGAACCATCGCAGCAGATACAGCAGTCCCGTTCCTGCGCCGATCGCCAGCAGCAAATCGAAACTCTGCTTGGCCGTGTCGAGCACGTACGTGAGCAGCGCGGCCACCACCATGAGCAGCGCCGTGCAGATGCGACCCATCTGTACGTAGTGCGATTCACTCTCGGTGGGGCGGAGGAAGCGCCGGTACACATCGTGCACCAGGTACGACGTGCCCCAGTTGAGATGCGTCGAAATGGTGGACACGTATGCGCTCAGCAATCCAGCCACCATCAAGCCGAGCATTCCGGCTGGCAAGAATCGCAACATGGCGGGGTACGCCATGTCGTTGCCAATGAGCTTCGGATCGACGTGTGGCAGCGCGACGCCGATGTCGGCCACGGTTGGATACACGAGCATTGACGCCAACGCGACAATGATCCACGGCCACGTGCGGAGCGCGTAGTGCGCCACATTGAAAAGCAGCGTACCACCAAGCGCATCACGCTCGGAGCGGGCCGCGAGCATGCGCTGCGCGATGTAGCTGCCACCACCTGGCTCTGCGCCCGGATACCACACTGACCACCACTGCACGGTGAGCGGTATGATCATCACCGTGAGCGCAAGGTTCCAGTCATTGAAATCAGGCACAAGTGACAACACCGATGGATCGAGCTTTTGCACGAGTCCATCGAGTCCGCCCACTTCCGGTCGGCGCAGCGCGTACACTGCGGCAGCAACCGAGCCGCCCATGGCGATGCCGAACTGAATGAAGTCGGTGACCATGACACCCCACAAACCACTGGTGGCGGCAAACGCCACATTGAGCAGCGCGCACACGAGCAGCGTTTGTCCCATGGGCCAACCCAGCAACACGTTGGCGATTTTCACGGCTGCCAGATTCACCGTGGCCATGATCACGCAGTTGAAGAACAGCCCGAGATACACCGCGCGAAACGCACGCACCGCGCGCGCCGGTTTGCCGGAATAGCGCACTTCGTAAAACTCAAGGTCGGTGAGAACACCGGAGCGGCGCCACAGCCGTGCGTAGAAAAACACCGTGGCCATACCCGTGAGCAGGAAACTCCACCACGCCCAGTTCGCGGCAATGCCCCCACCGCGCACGAGATCCGTGACGAGATTGGGCGTATCAGTGCTGAACGTTGTCGCGACCATCGACACGCCAATCAGCCACCACGGTGCCGACTGACCCGAGCTGAAGAATTCTGAGCTGCTCTTTCCGGCGCGCTTTGCGAGCAGTAGTGCCGGGATGAACGAGACCACCAGCGACAATACAACGATGATCCAGTCGAGTGACGTGAGTTGCACGGTCAGCCGGTGCTGGTGGTGCCAGCCCAGGCACCACGCGTGAAATCGGGAAAGCGCATCGGTGCGCTGCCCTGCGAAACGGACGCCTCACTCAACGGGCCGGGAGCACTCCACGAGGCCGCGTCATACACATCGAAATCGGGAGCCAGTCCCTCGCGCATACACTGAATGGTGCGATAACACATGATGAAGTCCATGCCACCATGGCCACCCAGTTTGCGCGCCAGTTCGCCAACGTTGGTCCACAGCGGGTGCTCATACTGCGCTTTGACGGCGTCGATCGGATTCCAGCGCTCACCACCCGTCATGCCTTCCAGATACACGCGCGCGGGATAGTCGCGAAACGCGCCTTTTGTGCCCGACACCATATTGATGCGATCGTACGGCCGCGGACTCACCACGTCATGTTGCAACATGATCGTGCGTCCCTGCTGCGTCTTGATGAGCGAGGTATTCAGATCACCACACTGATACCGCTCGTTGTATTTGGGACTGCCGGCCGGGATATTCGCGGCGCGATACTCGCTGAGTCCGAACTCCGGTGTGCTCATGGAGACCACGTAGTCAAATCGATCACCGCGATTGATACCGAGATACTGCGATACCGGACCGAGTCCGTGCGTGGGATACAAGTTGCCGTCACGCGAAAGGTGTGGCGCTCGGCGCCAGATGCCTTCATCCTTGTCTTCGAAGAGTAAGCGACGCAGATCGTGAATGTACGCCGCTTCCGCGTGCTTGAGCTGACCGAATGCACCGGCGCGCACCATGTTCAGAACAAGCAACTCGTTGTAGCCATAACAACAGTTTTCCATCATGAGGCAGTGACGCCGCGTGGCCTCTGATGTGTCAACCAGTTGCCAGCACTCTTCGATGCTGAACGCAGCCGGCACTTCAACACCGACATGTTTACCCGCACGCATCGCGGCCACCGCCTGCGGCACATGCCACTCCCACGGCGTGGCGATGTACACAAAGTCGATATCATCGCGCTGCAAGAGTCGCTCAAAATCGCGTTCGCCATTGGTAAACAGCGCCGGCGCCTTCTGTCCTTTGTCCGTCACCATCTTGGCAGCGCGCGCCGCTTTCTCAGGCACAATGTCGGCCAGCGCGGTGACACGTACACCTTCCACCGCAAGAAACTCGCCCAGCACGGAAGCGCCGCGTAGTCCCGTACCAATCACCGCGAGGCGCACCGTTTCGTGTTTGCTGAACGGAACGCCCAGCATGCGTGACTGCGTCAGTGACGGAACCGGTGGTGCGAGCAGATCGGCGCGCCACGCCGGTGTTGACGCAAGGACCGGAACCGGGCGGAACACACCACTCGCGGCCGCGGCTACCGCCCCTAACCCTGCAATCGCCTCACGACGCGAAAGGCCGCGCGATGCGTCGTGATGCGCTCCCTCCTGTTCAGCGCTCACAGCGCCACACTGCCCCGCACGACACCGTCATCACCAACCGACGCCGTGCCGTGCACATGTTCAATGTGTACGCGATCGCCAATAAGCGAGTGTTTGAGCGTGGCGTGCGTGATGTTCGTATTGCCGCCAATAATGCAGTCGGAGACGGTGGCGTGCGTAATCGAACTGCCCGCCAGCACAGAGACGTTCGGTCCGACCGTTGCATGCGCAATCGTGACGCCGTCTTCGATGTACACGGGCTCAACAATCGTGGCGCCTTCACCGAGAATGGCGGGTTTGCGTGCACGTCCCTTCTCCAGCATCACGCGATTGGTATCGAGATACGTCTCCACCTGTCCGGCATCATACCAGCCGTCCACGTCCACCACTTTGATTTTCGCGCCGTGGTCGATCATGTACTGAAAGGCATCGGTCAGATACCACTCGCCTTTGTTGGGCGCTGACTTCAACACATGGGCAATGCCTTCGTACAGCAGCTTCCAGTTGCGGATGTAGTACAACCCGATGTTGGCGCGTTTTGAGATCGGATCTTTGGGCTTCTCGACGATCCGCGTCATGTGCCCCTCCTCGTTGGTCACCACCACGCCAAAGCGCTGGTAGTCTTCGACCTCCTTGGTCCAGATGATCCCGTCGGCATCGGTGGTGTTCACGATGGAGAGATCGGCGTCGAAGATGGTGTCAACGAAGATGATCAGGACCGGCTGATCGACGTACGGCTTGGCGAGTGCCACCGCACCCGCGGTACCGTCCTGGACGGCCTGCTCGATGTACACGCTCGGCAATCCGTAGGCCTGTGATGCATAGGCCTCCACCTTGTCTTTCAGATGGCCCGTGATGTAGACCACCTGCTCGACGTTGCCGAGGGCTTTGACGTCGTCCATGACGTAATCCATCACGGGTCGCCCCGCGACTTTCAGCATGGGCTTGGGCGTGATGTGTGTGTGCGGACGCAAGCGCGTCCCCTTTCCTGCGAGGGGGATAATGACCTTCATCGCGATCGGGGCTCTGGTGCGGCGGGAGAGAGGCGCGCGAACGCGCCTGCAGAGGGGGAGCGAACTGCCGCAATCTCACGCCGGGAACCAGTCGAAGCAACCGACGCCGCCCCTCTTGCCCCCTGAATTTTTACGCCGCGCTTGTCCCCTCGCGCCCGTACCGATCCTTGAGTCGGACCACATCGTCGAGCTCGGGTGTGGACGCCTCAAGCACGTCACAGTCGGTGATGGCTTCCATGTAGTGAATCGTGCCGGGTGTAATGCGGAACGAGTCGCCCGTGCGCAGCTGCTGATCGCGCAGCTCCGTATCGCCGGGGAGCTGGACCCAGTAGATCATCTCGCCGGACAGCAGGTGCACCGTCTCGTCCTTGCGCTCGTGATACTGCACACTGAGCGCGTGGCCAGCTTTGACGTGCAGCACTTTGCCCACGTAGCGATCAGTGTGAGCCCAGATGAGCTCGTGACCCCACGGCTTTTCAACGCGGGTTACAGGAACGCGACCACTCATAGCGGATGGGATTGGAGAACAAGGCAGGAGGCAGACAAGTCGCCCCCAGCACGACGATTCAACATGGCTCAGGTTAACGCACCGTTCGCTGGCGTCAAAACAATGAGGGCCCGATCAGGTGACCGGGCCCACATGTGCAAGCGGCTGTTACCAGCGAGGCTATCGCCACTCGCGCCGAGCTCGTCCCCGCGACAGCAGCAGCAGGCTGATCACGCCTGCGACGGTCAACAGGCCCGTGGATGGTTCAGGCACTACTCGTGGCGGCGGCTGGTCAAGCCCGGAGTTGTCCGTGTCGGCGAACCATTGGTACGTGCCCTGCGCACCCAGAATGTCATCGAACTGGATGGTGAGCTGTTCGAACAGATCACCGACCGCCGATTCGCCCGCGAGTCGCACGCGATTGGTATAGAACCCACTCACGGATCCCGCGTAATCGCCCGAAGTGAACAGCGAGAAGCCAAGCGCCGACCCTTCCGTTCCGATTTCGTCACCGAGTGTAGTGCACTCCGTGCCCGTCCAGCCACAATCGAACAACGTGCGTCCCGGTGCGCCATTGAAGCGAACCGAGCTCAGGCGATTGTTCGTGTTATTGGCCAGTGACCAGACGGACGTATACGTGTCGTCGTCTTCACCGAGCGTGATTTCGAAGCCGTCGACGCTGACACCCCAGACGCCGCCACCAAGGTCTCCCCACGAGGCAAAGCTGGTTCCGCCGCCGGCAAAGGTCCACGTGACCAGCATGTCCTCCATCAGCGCACCGGTGGTGGCGAACCCCGTGAGTTCCGGCGTGATGTACTCAACGCCATTGGAGTAGGTGTTGGTTTGCGCGTGCATGGCTGGTGGCGCGGCCAGCACAACGCCCGTGGCGAGCACTGCCAGAAAGTACCTTCGTCTCATTTCACACTCGGCGTGAAGGGAACGAATGTCCTGCAGGAGTGTGAACGTGATGCGCATACTCTGTGCCGAACGGCGCATGTGATCCGGGATCACAATGTGATCTTCCAGCAGAGGTCGCTGTATCCTGCGCGCACACAACGCGTTCGCGGCGAGCGTGCGCAACGAGTGTTCACTGCGGGAGCGCTGCGGGTGTGTGCTCGCCGCGACATGCGCGATGCATGTAGTCGACGACGCAGCGCACATCACGCGCGTGCGCTTAATCACGTTTGGCAATGTTTGAGCTAGCTTTGAACGTGAATGCCGCTACGTAGCCTACGGCAAAGCGATGGCCCTGCGACTCAACACGTCGGTGGCGCCGAACGCATCCAACCACACGTGCGTGGGTTGTTCGCTCGTCACGAACGTCAGCGTTTGTGCATCGCGTGTTGCGTCTCCACGCACGGTGGTCCAACCGCTCGGTGTTCGCACCGACACCGGCATGGGATGTCGGTACGCGCCCACTCGCTCAAGCACCACCGTTGTTCGCCATCCGCCCGATGCGCGTTCCGTGCGTGCGTCTCGCAGCACGTAATCCACAACGCCGGTGGTGTTGATCCACTGCGAGAAGAACCAGTCAAGCGACGAACCCGCCGCCCGTTCGGCGCTTGCCTGCATGGCCCATTTGTCGACGTGACGAAACGCCCAGCGCGCGTAGTAGTCGCGCAAGAACGCCCGAAAGGCCGCGTCGCCCATCGCGTCGTGCAACGCTTCATACATGGCAGCAGCGCGCCCGTACACCATGCCGTTGTACATCGTAAAGTTGCGAAACAGATCAGCGCGCGTACCGATGGGTTCCGCATTGTTCGACTGCACGGCAGTGTTGCGCGTGCGAGCGGCATTGCGGAGTGAGAGGGCGCGCGACGCGAGCGCGGCATCGCGAATGGAATCGGGATGCGCCGGATTACTCGCTTCGAGTGCTGCACTCACGGCCGCGCGCGTAGTGCCTGTTTGCATGCTGGTCTGATACGAAGTGAGGCCTTCGTCCATCCAACCCGACTGCCATTCGTTACTGCCGAGCATGCCGTACGCGTAGATATGCCCACCCTCGTGCGTGGTGAGTCCCTGCGACGCGGATCCGTTCTGCATCATCATGGGGAACTCGGTACCACCACCATCGAGACGCTTGAGAATCGTGAGCTGTGGATACGCGTACGCACCGAACACCTGCTCAAGCCAGCGCAGCGTTTCGAGCCCAAATGCGAGGGCCCGACCGTTCTCCCACTGCGTGCGTGAACTGTTGATGCAGTTCGCCACGGCTTGTGCACGCCCTGCGGCGGCAACGCTTTCGTTCGCCTGCGCGCAGTCCGCGTCAGCGTCCCCTCGATACAGTACGTGAACCGGCACGGTATCCCAGATGCGAAACGCATAGGTACCCGGCGCGACCGCGCGTACATACGTCCCGCCCTCATACCGGAATCCAGGTGACGCACTCCACGCAAAGTGGTGTACATCACGCGCGTAAAAGCGCACCATGCGCTGTCCGGCCGACAGTTTGATCATCGGCCCTTCCGGCACATTGCTGTATGCGTTGGCGTGCAGCATGGGGGTCTGCCCCGGTGCGGCAACACGCGCCCATCCAGGATCACCACCGACCGGCACACCGGTCGAACCGATCACCTGATCGTCGGCCACAATCAGGGAGACATCGAACGTGCCAAACTCACCGTAAAACTCGCCCGCTGGCACGAGTGCATTCGGCTTCCATCCGTGCCGATCGTACACGGCAACTTTCGGATACCACTGCGCCATGTCGACGCTGCGACCGCGTCGTCCCTGGCGACGCGGCAGTGTGCTCGCGCGCGCTTCCCACGCGAGCTCAACGCTCACGTTCTGGCCGGGCGGCAGTGGTCTCGACAACTGCACGTGCACCACCGTGCTATCCGGGCTCAACGGATACGTGACGCGCAGCGGCTGACCATTCACACGTGGCGCGCGCGTGAATCGCTCGTACGCCAAGTTGGGCTCGGCCAGCTGCTGAAATCGCACCCGTCCTTCGCGCACGTCGGTTGCACTCCACCGCGAGCCCGGACGAAAGGCATTCAGGTGTTGATGCATCCACAGTTCGCGCAGTGTATCGGGACTGTTGTTGGTGTAGCGCAGCGTGCCCTGCGCCGATACCACGCCGCGCGCGTCATCGAGCGATGCGATGACGGTGTAATCGGCGCGCTGCTGCCAGTATCCCGTGGTGTCGCCGTTGGCGGGCGACGTGGCGGGCGTGAGCGGAATGGGCGGATCAGCCGGCAGCACACCCGAGACGGTTGTTGGCGCGACCGGCGGCGCCGTGCGCGCGCCAGGAGTTCGCCCACAGGCGGTCAATACGAGCGCCGCCATCAGGAGCGTGAGCGAAAGACCGCGGGAGGATTGGACGCGAACAACTGTGAATGTGTGCATGTCAGGAACGATGAAGGGCGCGATCGCAAAATGCGACCACGCCCGTTCATACCCCTGATTGGCGCGGGAGGCGCCACCGGTGTTTACCGTCCGGACAATCCCGACATCCGACGACGCATCACCTGCATGCGACGACGCACCGAGCCGTCCATGATCGTATCACCCACGCGAATCACCACGCCGCCCATCACAGCCGGATCGATGTTCACGTGCGGTACCACCGTCTTGCCGAGCACGGCCGAAAGACGCGACGCAATGCTGTCCGCATCACCCTCGGCCGGTGCGCTGGCAAAGGTGAGCTTGGCGTGCACACGGTTCGCAGATTCGTCGAGCAGCGTGTCGTACTCAATGGCAATCGTGGGCAGCAGCATGAGGCGACGGTTGCGGGCCACGGCCTGCAACCAGCGCAGCATCACGTGCGGAACACGATCACCGAGCGCCTTTTCCAGCACGCCCATTTTTTCCGTGGCCGTAATGCGCGGTGATTCAAGGAAATGACGCAGTTTGATGTCCGAATCGATCGCATCACCGATCTGACGCACCAACCTGCCCCACCCCTCGGCATCACCAGCTTTCCGCGCCAGCGTCAGCAGCGCTTCGGCGTAGTTACGACCAGCGGTCGAACCTTGCACACTCATCAGCGGCGACCCTTGGGCGCTTCAATCGACGCGAGAAACTGTTCGACAATCTTGCGATTGCCCGCGCTGTCGAGGTTCTGCTCGATCACCTTGCCGGCACCGGCAATGGCGAGGTCCACCGCTTCGCGACGCAGTTCGGCAATGGCCTTGGCTGCTTCGGCTTCGATGTCCCGACGCGCCTGCTCGAGCATTTCGCTCTGCTGCTTGCGCGTTTCTTCGAGCATGTCGTTGCGCATTTTGTCAGCGACCGCGCGACCGTCGGCAATGATCTGCTGCGCCTGACCACGACCAGAGTCGAGCAACGCCTTCTGCTCGGCCAACAGTGCGGCGGCGGCATCACGATCACGCTTTGCGCCTTCGATGGCATCAGAGAGCGCCTTTTCGCGCTCTTCGACCGCAGCGAACAGCGGCTTGAACGCAAACTTCTTGAGCACCCACATCAGGCCGATGAACACGACGAGCGTCCACACCATCAGGCCGGCGTTCGGCTCCAACAGGTTGACGGGTCCACCTTCTCCTTCCGGCGCAGCGAACGCTGACGCGGTGGGGATGAGTGTGGCCATCGTAAGCACGGCGGCGCTGCGGGCGAACACTGCAGTGCGCGACAAAGCGAGGCGCATGAATCTGATCCGTAGGTTCAGGAAAGGGTGCACAGGTCGGGGACGCATTCGCATCCCCGACACCGGATCACGTTAGAACGTGATCTTGCCCTGGAGCTGGAAGCCGATCACGACGCCGAACAGCGCGGCGCCTTCGATCAGGGCGGCAAGAATGAGCGCTGCCGTCTGGATGCGACCGGCCGCTTCCGGCTGACGCGCCATGCCTTCCACCGCTGAACCACCGATGCGGCCGATGCCCATGCCGGCGCCGATCACGGCACCACCAGCAGCGATGCCGGCGCCAATGGCGACGAGACCGCGAGGATCCGAACCACCCATCGTGTCCTGCAGGAGCGCGAGCACTTCAATCATGAGAAACTCTCGAAAGAAAAGTTGGAGAATGCGTGCTCCACGTGTTCGAAAACACGGTGTTCACAGGTGAGCCGAAGCTCCGTGAACATTCCCCGATCGCTCGATCGGGTACGGAATCACTGAATCGGGGAGCACCGAGTCAGCTGAACTACACACGGATTAATGGTGCGCTTCGCGGATCTGTCCGATGAACACGCTGGCGAGCAGCGTGAAAATGAACGCCTGCAAAAACGCCACGAACAACTCAAGTACGGAAATCGCCAGCGCCATAAACAACGGCAGTGGTGTGAGCAACCAGCTCTGGAAGGAGAACACCAGGCCGATAAGCGCCAGCAGCACGATGTGTCCAGCCGTCATGTTCGCAAACAAACGGATCGCGAGCGCGAACGGCTTGGTGAGCTTGCCGAGCATTTCCACCGGGCTCATGATCAGAAACATGAGTGGGCGCATGGCCGCCGGCAGATCATTGTTCCAGTAGAACATCGTGCTCAGATAGCCTGCACCGTTGGCGCGAATGCCGGCCGCTTCCACCATGATGAACGTGATGATCGCGAGCGTGGCCGTCACGGAGATGTTGCCGGTGGCGGTGGCGCCAAACGGAATCATCCCGAGCAGGTTCATGAACAGAATGAAGAAGAACAACGTGAGCGCAAACGGCACGTACTTCTCGCCGTGATGACCCACATTGGGCAGCACTACTTCGTTGCGCAGGTACAGCGCCAGCGCTTCAATCGCGCCGCCAAAGCCCTTGCTTCGACCTTCGGTAGCGTGATCACGCTTGCTCGCGTTGGCCGCAATGATCAGCACCAGCGAAAGAATCGTGGCCGCGACCAGCATCATGACGACGTGCTTGGTGGGCGAGAAGTCGATGGTCAGCGGACCGATGTGCACCGGCGGGATCTTGGGCAGTTCCACATACGTGTGAAACGGCGCTTTCCAGTACGGGAGCTCGAGGTACGATGCGTCGGTGATGTGCGGCGTGATGAAATCCACCGGCCCCGACGACGAATGCGAATCACCAGCAGCCTGCTCAGCGGCAGGGGCGGTGGCAGTTGGCTCCTGCGCGGCGAGACTCAGCGGCGCGAGCAGCAGCAATGCGCAAAGAAAGCGACGTAGCATCCCGGAGATCGGGGTCAAATGTTCAGGAATAGCGGCTCGACCACGGTCGAGACGAAGAAAAACGAAACCAGTGCGATTAACGCCGGCGTCGCCGCCAAACCAAGCGCGGGTACCACCAGAAAGCCCCACAGCGCCACCACAGCGAATCGCACCAGCACACCAAGGCCCCACGCCGCGATCACCTGATCACGTCCTGCCAGCTTCACAATCGCGAGGGTGAGCAACTGCACACCCAGCGCGACCCACGCGGCCGTGATAATGGCCGTTCGATCACCAGGCACTCTGAAGAACCAACCGAGCGCCGCACCAACCAGTCCGAGCACCACCAACTGCGCGGCCGCGAAGAGTGCAATGGCGCGCACCAGCCCCGCGCCCGATCTACCTGCCGCATTGTTCGCCGAACTGCTTGCACTCACGATCCTGCTCCGTCCGGCGGATCATCGGGCGGCTGCTCTCTCCGCTTCGGGGCCGTAAGGTTCCGATAGCTCAGGTAGAACGTGCCGCCCGCGCCCAGCATCACACCGATCAAAAGAAATGCCGGCGCGGAGTTGAGCCGCTGGTCGAGCCACTGCCCGGCGTAGCCGAAGAACACCAGCGCGACCGCGAACTGAATCCCCAAACCCGCCAGCGACCAGGGACTGATTTCCGGGTCCGACTTCGGGGACGACGGCCGCTCAATGTCCACCATAGAATCGGGAAACTAGGCGCTTGTGAAATTTTTCGCAAGCAAACCACAAGCTCTTCCGAAGACCAACCGAAAGTCCCCGAATTGAACACTCGCCATTGTGCGAAGTTGGCTCCAGTGCAATACTTAGCCCACGACTGTTGCCTTGACACATCACCCCGCCGTTGATAACATCGCGGTGTTGCGAAATGTGACATTCGCACGTCCAAGTTATTGAAGGGGTTCATCCTGCGCCCCGTGCCCACCCTCCACCGCACTTTCTGATGCTCGCGCGCATCACCGTACCACTTTTGGCCACTGCCGTGCTTGTGTTTGCCTGCGGACCACGCAGCCACACGAGCGCCGTTGCAGCGCGTCCAGCGGTGGCACCGGACAGCGCGGTCACCGCGGCGGTTCGTGTCGATGCGGCACCTGGCTCACGCACCGTCCGGTTTGCGCTGAGTGTGACCAACGGCACGAGCAAACGTGTGGAGCTCAACTTCCCCAGCGGACGCACACACGATTTTGTCGTGCTCGATGCAACCGGTCGTGAAGTGTGGCGCTGGAGCGATGGACGCATGTTCACGCAGCTCATGAAAAACCGCATGCTCGAAGCGCGTGACATCGTGACGTATGATGAGCGCTGGCCTGCACCACCGAGCGCTGGACGCTACACGCTTGTGGCCGTGTTGCACAGCGATTCACATCCGGTAGAAAAGCGCGTTGACTTCGCGATTCAGTAAACGTTCTGCGGCCGTTCATCCCGCGCATTCGACATCCGACCCGCTCTCCGGCGGGTCGTCGTGTTTCATGGCGCGAAGCTACAACACACACGTAGCTTTACGCGTTGTGTAGCGAGCACACCGTCGTCCACTGCGCGCCCACCCGAGTTCTTGCTTCAGCACACGCCCCGCCCCGCTGACCGCTTATGCCCTCTCAGAGTTCTCCGCCGCTCGTGAATGACGACATTGCGTTGCTCGGCCGTCTCGCCGAAGCGCGCACACAACTGCGTGCACAAATCGCGCGACGCATTGTTGGACAGGCGCAGATTGTTGACGATCTCGTCGCGGCATTGTTGGCGGGTGGACACGCGGTGTTGGTGGGTGTGCCGGGTCTCGCCAAAACGTTGTTAGTGCAGACCGTGTCGCAAGCACTCGCATTGTCATTTTCGCGCGTGCAGTTCACACCGGATCTCATGCCGAGTGACATCACCGGCACCGAGTTGATGGAAGAAGATGCGGCCACCGGACATCGCACGTTTCGTTTTGTGAAAGGACCGATTTTCGGACAGGTTGTGCTGGCCGACGAAATCAATCGAGCCCCACCCAAAACGCAGGCCGCGTTGTTGCAAGCCATGCAGGAACGCACGGTGACGGTTGCTGGTCACACGTATTCGTTGCCGTCACCGTTTTTTGTATTGGCCACACAGAACCCGATTGAACAGGAAGGCACGTATCCGCTGCCTGAAGCGCAGCTGGATCGTTTCATGTTTGAACTGCGACTCGGGTATCCGTCGCGCGAAGAAGAAGAACAGATTGTGCACGCAACAACGGGTGATCGAGCGCCGGAAATCACGCCGGTGCTCGGTGCCGAAGAGTTGCTGGCGTTGCAGCATCTCGTACGCCGATTGCCGGCGCCGCCGAGTGTGGTGCAGTACGCGGTAATGGTGGCGCGCAGTACGCGTCCGGATGATCCAATGGCGGGCCCGGGCGTGAAAAAATACGTGTCGTGGGGCGCGGGTCCTCGCGCGTCGCAGTACCTGGTGTTGGGCGCGAAGGCGCGGGCGGCAATGGACGGCCGGGCGGCGCCGGATTTTGAAGACGTGCGCGCGGTGGCGCCGGCCGTGCTGCGGCACCGGTTGGTGCTGAACTTCCAGGCGGAAGCCGACAATGCGGCGTTCCACGACATTGTGCGGTTGCCGGATGCGGTGAAGTAGCGCGTCTCGCCCCGGAGCGGCATCGTGGGGGTGGCGTGTGCGCGCTATCGTCACCATGAGATGACGCTCCGGTGACGGGGGCTTCCAGATTGGCCGGATGACGTCTACCCGCCACCTGGAGAAGCCAATGATTTCGACCGCTTCGGCGCTCGCCCTGGATGAGATGCCTCTGGAATCCTTCTACGCGCCTGAACCGCTGCCGCTGCCCGCGCTTGAACGCGGGCAGGTGCTCTTTCGCACGCTCGGCACGGCGGAGATTCACATTGGCGGTGGTGGCGTCATCGCGCCGGGCGCCGAGCGCATGTTTTCGCTGCTCGTGGTGGTGGGCATGTCGCATGAGCACGTGATCGCCCGCGAGAGCCTGATGGAACTCGTGTGGCCAGGCATGGACGATGCATCGGCGCGTCACTCGCTGCGTCAGCACGTGTACAAGCTGCGTCAACTCGGCGTGGAGATTGAAAGCAGCCGCGCGTCGGTGCGAATGCTGCGCACCACGTTTCTGCCGTGCTTTGCGCTGGATCGAACGGCACTGTTGTTCGACCGTGATGTGCTCAAAGGTCAGGAGCCCTTTGGTCATCTGTTCGCCGGTTGGCTGCCGAGCTATTCTGCGCTGCGCCGTTGGGTGGAGCAGCAGCGCGAGCTCTATCACGCTGACGTGCGTCGCATTCTTGTGCCGGAGTTGCGCCGCCTTCGCGATCGCGGTGAGTGGGAGGAAGCTGAGCGCTGGGCGCGTACCGTGCTGGAGTTTGACCCCTTCAACGAAGACGCCACGTTGATCGTGGCCGAAGCGGTGGCCATGCTTGGGAGTCGAGTCAACGCATCGTCGTTGCTGGAGTCATACGTGCGCGAGACGGGCGTGGGCGGCACGGATCTTGGCCGTCGTGTCGAGAAGGCGCAGCAGCGCATCGAACGCGCCGTGCGCTTATCGCACGACGAAGCCGCCACGCCGCGACTTGTTGGTCGCGATGCCGAATTGCAGAAGCTCGACGCACTCACACTATCCGCCATGCAAGGCGAACCGCGCATCGTGCGATTGCTCGGCCCGGCGGGCATTGGCAAGACCGAGTTGGCGTACGAGGTGACGCGTCGTGCGATGATACTTGGGTTCGCGCGGTGTTTGGTGAGGGTGTCTCATTTTGACAGTACGGTGAAGTTCGGAACTCTTGCGCATTTGGTGCGCAGCCTTCTCCGACTCCCAGGCGCCCTCGGATGCACTCCAGAGGCGTTAACTGTCCTTCGCAAGTGCGCAGGCTCAGAAGTCGAACTTCCCCCAGGTGAATCGCCTTGGCTTGCCAACTCGAAGACTCCCCTTCACGAATGCTTGTATGAGCTCATAGCTGCGATCGCCGAGGAAACGCCGCTAATAGTGCTTATCGACGATCTGCAGCGAGCGGATGTGCACTCCTCGGAAGTCATTCTGGAGATGCTCGATCTATTTCAACACGAGCGACTGCTTTTTGTATTTACGAAACGAGAAGATCAGGCTGGAGAACGTGAGGGGGATTCGCAAGACGGTCATCAGACCACAGTGCTTCTGCAAAAATTGTCGCACAAGGCATGTGTTGAGATCGCATCACTTGTTTCTACGCCGACAGGTCGGCGCCTCGATTCGAAATCGGCCACTCTCATCGCCGTATCCAGCGACAGCACTCCGCTGAGCGTAATCGCACTAGCCCGCGAACATCTGGTTACGGGCCTCACTGGCGGGTCGAGCGCCTCTCTCGCGGCGACTCTTGCTCGTCAGATTCGCCGACTGCAGCCTGAAGAAAGGTTCATGGTCGCGGTCGCCGCGGTCCTCGGCGGAAAAGCCACCTCAATGGACCTAGACGATTCATTTGGGTTTGGTTTGGCCAATCGCCTCAAGGCGATTCGAGCCTTGATGAACGCTGGACTTCTTCACGAGGGAGCGGCCGGGGAAATTTCCTGTCACGACGAAGTGCGTCGAGTTGTCCATTCAGAGCTCACCAGTACAGAGCTACAGATGCTCCGTCGCGACCTCGCCACTCAGCTGAGCAATAGACTGCGAACGATATTTTCAGTAGAGGACGCCTTTCGATCCTTATCGCTTGCTTTGGAATCCGGGGACGCAAGCTTGTTCGTGAGCATGTGCCTAGAACACTCAGACCGGCTCTCAAACTCGGGAATGGGCGACGGCATCCTAAGATTTTTGGAGTCAGCGTTGAATCTCTGTTCCGAAGCTTCAGCGCGAACAAGCATACTAAATGCAATGGTCGTTTCTGCAGAACGTGCTTTCAGTTGGCGGCTCGTCGCTCGAGCGACTGACAAACTTCTGGGCAATGGTGAAGGCGCTACGCAACTGTCGATTGCGCAGAAACTGTCACAGATCGAAGCCTCAGTACACACAGACTTACAGCGCACAGGTCGGGAGAGCGCACTCGCAGCATTAGACATCGCTGCCGGAGCGGAAGGAGATGGCGTCACTCAAATCCGTGCCATTCGCGTCGCATTGACAGCTGCCTCGGATCTCTTCGAGGCAGATATTGGACTTCGGGCGTATTCAATGTTGGCCGAGACGCATCGTACGGGTGTTGTGAAGGAAGAAGACGTCATCGAGCCAATGATGCAGTTCAACACAATTTTCGGAGATTTGCAGTCAGCCAATAAACTCGCGGTTGCGGTTCACAAGGATCGCGAGTTACATGCGCAGACCCTTTCGGGGCTTCGACTACTCAACAACGCCTCGCTTGTGCATCGAGTCTGCGGTGACGTTGTCAGCGCGATGGACTGCCTAAACACAGCGGAGAAATCTCAACAAGTGCAGGAAAGCTCATCGAGGCTACTAGACATTTTGTGGCGCAAAACCGTCATAGCCTTCGAAGGAGCCGATCGAGGACGAGCAATCGACTTAGGCAGATCATTTGCTCTGCACGGACAGCTTCCGGAGCATGAGGGCGAGACTTGGGTTCGACTGTTTAACCTTCGACTCGAACATCTGTCATTCGGGAAGCTAGTTTCGTCACAGGAGGCTCTGGCATTCGCAACCGCTGGGTTGACGAAGCCAACGAGGCTGACCCTATACTGTACAGCTCTCTGTCTTCATGCTGAAGACGTGGTGGCAGACGCGACCACATTCCAGGCTCTGTTGGAGCGGGCGACGCACTACCTGACGTCCTACGGTAGGTATTCAGGACAGGACTTCCTAGCGGCCTCGGTGATGCAGAAGCTTCACGAGTCGGGCAAGTTGGAGCTCGCTCGTGAGCTTTGCGCCCGCTACTTCGGAGTGGACCGCAGGGAGCTTTCGCAACCCGGCTTCGTATTCGATGTACTTCAACACGAGCTCCTCGAAATCGCGAACGCAGCGACCGTATCGTTGCGCACTAGACCGCAGAAGTAGTGCTCAGAGGAACCAACGTTGCTACACTGTGGCTGGCGTTCGCGACTTTCGGACGCGATCAAGGATCTGCGTCAGCGACGGAACGGAAACTCCCTCGACGCCACCGAAAAGCAGATGGTAGTCGTTGCTCGCAAGGAGGGCATCACAAATGTCCGGGTCAAACTGCTGCCCCCGGCACCGAACCAACTCGGCCTTAACCGCCTCAGGGCCGAGTGCCTTTCTGTACGGTCGATCGGTGGTCATCGCATCGATCGTATCTGCGAACATGATGATCCGCGATCCGAGCGGAATGGACTTCCCAACGAGCCGGTCTGGGTACCCAGTTCCGTCGAAGTTCTCGTGATGATGCCGAACGTCGTCAATGATGTTGTTGAAGTCGCTCAGCTTTGAAACGAGTTCGGCCGACTTCACTGGATGCAACTCCATGATCGCGCGCTCTTCCGGCGTAAGCTTACCGGGTTTGCTAAGAATCGGTGCAAAAATCTCGTGGATCTTCCCAACGTCGTGAAGCAGTGCAGCTTTCCCGATGCGTTCCACTTCTCGATTTGGCAGGCCTATTGCGCGCGCGATGATCTTCGATATCCGAGCCACTCGCTGCGAGTGGCCTGAAGTGTAAGGATCTCGGAATTCAACGGTGTGCACGAAGAGCTCAAGAAGCTCCCTGTTGGTATTCTCTAGCTGCAACTTTGCCTGATACATCAGCCGAACGCCATAAAGCAAAGCCACCGTGACGAGCAACCCCCACCAGCTCCAGTCGGTGAACGCGCGCGCGACTCCGTAAACACCAGGAATAGCAAACAGATCGTACAGAAATGACGAGCGGTTCGCGTCGAAGAAGAGACGAAACACATTCTTCTTCTCAGCGATCGCGATTACCGCAGCAACCGCGAAGGAGTTGACAAGGAGGAATGAAACCACGCCTCCCGTATGCGCGAACATTTTGAAGCTACTATCCTCGGCGAGCGGAACACCTCCCAAACCGAGGTAGACAAACATCGCCGTAGAGGACGCTAGAAGAAACTGTGAAGTGTTAAAGAGGCGCTTAACAAAGTGTTTCTTCTTCGACAGCTCGGTTGCACCGACTGCGACTCCAATCAACCCGATTGTGGACCAATTCGGATAGATCATGATCGCCGTTAGGTAAGGAATGAACGACACCTCACCATCTGCACTCCGGCTAGTCTTGTACTTGGCGACTGCGGTGTACGCTCCAAGGACGACAAGCCCCAAAGAGCCAAGCAAATAATCGAAGTTCAACGAGGGATCGCGACGCCAAAGCGCCGCGGCAGCCATAATGGCTGTCGCAGCGACTACGTAGACGTACGCAAGTACTCTCGGCGGCATTTCGATGATTAAGAAAAGGAGTCCCCCACCGCGTCAGATCAGGATCAAGACCAGGTCTTCGCGTCGGCCAAAACGAACGACCACATAGCACTCACGAGCTGGGCCATGAATTCCATTGCAACGTCACCTCCCTGTATGCGTAGTCACGCAGGACCGATGGTCTCCGCATGCTGGTGCTAGGTTGGCTCCGCTCAACTACCTGATGGCCTGCCCGCTCAGCTCCGCTCTACTGGGCGACGGGGGACGTTTTTGAGGTTGTCGTTAGACAAATGGGAAGGAAGGAATAAAAAGCTGATCACGAGACGAGTCCCTGATCAGCGCTCCAAATGCAGCCAACGATTCGTCGCGTCCAGTACGGCCAGCACCGCCGATGTTTCGGCGCTCTCGCGTACCTCGCAGCTCCCGGTCAGCACCACCATTTCGCGACCGATGCGAGCGGTCACACTCACAAACACAAACTCGCGGTCGAACGCGTCCATCAGCTTGGCCCCCTCGAGCGCCACCGAGCGCTCCCCGCCCGCGGAGGCCGAGGCCGCCTGTGAAATCGCTGACAATGCCGCACGCGCCGCCAACTCCACCCGGCTGCGCTCTGATTCCTGTCCTTCCGACTCGCCCACGTAGTGCGACTGCTCGCGGCTCAGCGTCACGCGGCACAGCACACCCTTGGAACGCGACCGGCGAACTTCCACATCCTCGAAGATCAGCACCCGGCGCCCTTCGGCGGCAGCTAACGCCTGCGTCGCTTCCGACAGCCGAGAACCGGCGCGCATCGGTGCGTTGCGCATGGCCGGGGCTTCTCGCAGAGGCGCATCGCCCATCGGCGAGCTGCCAACCGGCGCACTCGCCAGCGGCGCCCCTGCCAGCGGCGCTCCCGCCAGCGGCGCGCTGCCAGGCGGCATATACGTGGTCTCGGGCTGACGCGAGGCCACTCGGTCGGCCGAACGTTCGACCACCCGCTCCGACGCCTGATCCGACGCCCGAGGCGCGTCCAGCGTGGTCGCGACCGAAATCTTTCGATGATTCACCCGCAACCCGAGCTGCGCCATCAGCGCGCTTTCGATATTGCGAACGGTGTTCTTTGGGGGAACCGCATCTGTGGTCAGCACGTGGACTTCGTCGATCGCTCCCGTCTCGTTCGGCACGATCCGTACACTCAGGACCCCCGGTAACGTGACGATCAACTCCTCTGCCCGACGAAGCGGCAATACACTGCCCGCGATCGTGCCCGACTGCCCAAGGCTGGGATTGCCGCTCGACGTCAAGGGAAGGCCCAGATTCGCTGGAATGGACAGATCGGTCTCCGGAGTGCGGTCCACATAAGCCTGCGGTCTGCTCCCCGAATATCGAACGAAGGAAGAATCCCGCCGGCACGACCATCTGCGAAACAGCAGGGGTCGCTTGACGACGGGGCCAATATGTGGGGAAAGTCACGTTTGAGCAATAGTGGGAATCGTCCAAGATCTTGTAACACATGGACGTATCCCCCCAAACCTCACGTGACGTCGAGATCCGGCGGAATGCCGTCTCCCTGATATTCCCGGAGTTTTCGATACAGCGTCCGCTCCCCAATCCCGAGCAAATCTGCCGCCTTTCGGCGGTTTCCACCCGTTTGACGCAACATGGCCTCGATCGCCTGACGCTCGATTTCCGCCATCGTGGTTTCCGGACCAACCGAAATGCTGCTCGGTGGCGTTGCCTGGTCACGCGGCGGAATTCCGCCCATCACCCCACTTCCCACCCACACGTCACCTACCGGAGACGCAGCCAGCCCTGCGACCGGATGCACTTCGCCCATCCAACCCACACTGGGAGAGCGCACCTCGACATCCATTCGACGACGAAGTTCCTCGACCTGTAACTTCAGCTCCACAAGCGAGCGCACAATGAACTCCAGCTCGCGCCCCTGCGCACGTTCACCCTCGCGCACCACAGGGCCAACGGGCACCGGTAACAGTCGCCGACCACCCGCGTCACGAATCGCCCGCGGAATGTCATCCGCGCCGATTTCGTGCCCCGGCGCCAGCACGACCATGCTCTCCACAAGGTTGCGCAGCTCACGCACATTGCCCGGCCACGGATACGAAACCAGCAGCGCCAGCGCGTCGCCCGAGATGCCGTGAAACGGACGATCGTGCAGCGCGCTGAACTCGCGCACGAACCGGCGCACCAGCACCGGAATGTCCTCACGACGCTCGCGCAGCGGCGGCAGATAAATGCGCAGCACGTTCAAGCGATAGTACAGGTCCGCGCGAAACGCGCCTTCCTCCACGTGCTCACGCAGCGGACGATTCGTAGCCGCTACTACACGCACGTCTACCGCAATCGGCTGTCCACCTCCAACACGCGTGACCTCTCGCTCTTCGAGCACGCGCAACAACTTCACCTGCGTGCTGCTCGGCACTTCGCCGATCTCATCAAGAAACAACGTGCCGGTGTCAGCCAGCTCAAAACGACCCAGCCGACGTTCGGCCGCACCTGTGAACGAGCCCTTCTCGTGGCCAAAGAGTTCACTCTCCAGCAGCGTTTCCGGCAACGCACCAACATTCACCGCAATGAACGGCTTGCTGCGACGTGAACCCAACCGGTGGATCGCACGCGCCACGAGTTCCTTGCCCGTGCCGCTCTCACCTTCAATGAGCACGGTGCTCGTGACCGGCGCGATCTGTTCGATTTTCACGAGCACTTCGCGAATCGCTTCCGATTCTCCCACCAGACCGGTGACATCGGCCAGTGCACGACGCTCCAGGCGGCGCTGCACACTGTCGGCCAGCTCCTCCACCACCACGGGCTTCGACACAAGCTCGGCGTAGCCCACCGCGCGCAACTTGTCGAGCAACTCGTCGTTGACCGCATCGGTGAGTCCCATGACACTCACGTCGTGCCACAGCTGTTCCTGCACCAGGGCCACGTTCGCACCGTCAAGCAATGCACCGGTGAGCACCAGCACCGAGGGACGCGCGCGACGCAGCGTGCCGCGCACATCATCGAGTGGCGAGATGAGCGTGACCTGCACACCGCGTGCTTCGAGCACGGCGTTCAAACGCACCGCCGGTTCCACGTCGGTGAGCAGAATGGCCACACTGCCCAGGGGAACGCCGTCGCCTGTTACGCGCGACGCACGCGAGGTACTTCGACTCACGCCTTGCCCGCCCGCTTGTAGAATGGCAGTGGCACCACGCGCGCCGGTACATGCTTGCCGCGAATGTCCACCGCAAACACGGTTCCTTCAACCGCAGCGGCGGCCGGCAAATAACAGGTGCCAATCGGCATCCCAAGCGTGGGACTCATGGTGCCACTGCACACAGTGCCTGACGGGAGGTCGCCGTACCACACCGGCATCCCGCTGCGCGGAATCGCGCGCTCGTCAAACGTGAAGCCAACAAGCTTGCGATCCAACCCATCGGTGTGCTGATGCACGAGCACATCCTTGCCGAGAAAATCGGTCTTGCCGAGCTTCACCAGCCACGCGAGTCCGGCTTCGAGTGGTGTGGTGTCAATGTTGAGTTCATGGCCGTACAACGCCATGCCGGCTTCAAGACGCAGCGTATCGCGCGCGCCAAGTCCGCACGGCGTGACCTCGCCCGTGGCCATCAGCGCATCCCACACAGTGCGCGCCTGCTCCCACGGCACGTAGAGTTCAAAACCCAACTCACCGGTGTAACCCGTGCGCGAAATAATCGCCGGCACGCCGGCCACTTCGCCGTCGGCAAACCGGTAGTACTTCATCTCACCGAGTGGTGTGCTCGTGAAACGCTGCACGATCGCCGGCGCATTGGGCCCCTGCACCGCCAGCAGTGCGTACGAATCCGACACGTCTTCCATGGTGCAATCGAACGCGCCAATGTGCGCGCGCAAATGCGCGATATCCGCATCGCGATTGCCGGCGTTGATCACCAGAAACAGATGATCGGGATATCGATACACGAGCAGATCATCAACGATCGTGCCGCGCTCGGTCAGCAAGGTGCTGTACTGGATCTGGCCCACAGCGAGCGCCGCCACATCGTTGCTGGTGACGTGATTCACGAACGCCATCGCGTCGGGACCACTCACAATCACCTCACCCATATGACTCACATCAAACAATCCGCACGCTTCACGCACGGCTTTGTGCTCGGCAGAAATACCGGCCGGGTACTGCACGGGCATCTCCCATCCAGCAAACGGCACGATGCGCGCGCCAAGTGAGACGTGGGCGTCGAAAAGCGAAGTGCGGCGGAGCGTCAGCGTATCGGTCATGGTCGCAGAGAGGAAGTCAGAGAAATGAACTTCCGTAAAATGCCCATTACGGCAGACGAGTGCCAGCGTGGCAGGGGCTGTGATTCCTACGGCGAGCGCTGCTGTGGGGATTCACGCGCAAAAGCGGGGCGTACGTAGTCTTCGCCCCTACTGCGCGCGCCAACGACTGGGTGAATAATGCGTCAGGGTCGCGATGGACTGATTCGCGGTCCCGCAGGACACCCCATGTGAGGTGCCCGATGACCGGTACGCAACCTGCTACCGGCCGGAGGCGGTGGATCGCACTCGAGTGCCAGGCACTCGTTAGAGTGCGGCCACCGCCTCCATCACAATTGCGGCGTGCCCGGTGGTCTTCACCTTCTCAAACACCTGCGCGATCCGCCCCTTGGCATCGATGATGAACGTGGTGCGTTCTACGCCCGTGTACTTACGACCGTACATGGATTTCTCCTTCCACACACCGTACGCCTCACACGCCACTTTCTCCGTGTCGGAGATCAGCGTGAACGGCAGTTCGTATTTTGCCTTGAACTTCTGGTGCGATTTGACGGAATCGGGTGACACGCCGAGCACAACGGCATTCACGCCGTCGAAGCGCGGCATCAGGTCGCGAAACTCACACGCCTCCGCGGTGCAGCCCGACGTATCGTCTTTCGGATAGAAGTACAGCACCACGGGCTGACCACGCAGCGATGAGAGCGTGAGCAGTTCGCCGGTGTCAGTCGGCAGCGTAAAATCGGGAGCGAGTGTTCCTGTTGTCGGCATGTTCATGAACGGGAAAGAGAAACGCGAGCGCGTAGTGACGCAGAATCAGCGAAGCGTCTCGCCGCCCATCAGCACCGCCATGATCGCCTTCTGAATGTGCAGCCGGTTCTCGGCTTCATCCCAGACACGACTCTGTGGGCCGTCGATCACGTCGGCCGACACTTCCTCGCCACGATGCGCGGGCAGACAATGCAGAAAGATCGCGTCGCGTTCGGCACGTGACATGAGATCGGCATTCACCTGATAATCAGAAAACGCCACGACGCGTTCGGCTTGTTCCACTTCCTGCCCCATGCTGGCCCACACATCGGTGGTGATCACACGCGCGCCAACAACCGCTTCGCGCGGATCACGCAGGAGTTGCACATCTGCACCAGCGTCTTTGGCGTAGGCGAGAAAACCGGCGTCGGGATCGTAGCCTTCCGGGCACGCGAGACGCAACGGAAAGCCGAGCAATGCCGCGGCTTCGATCCAGGAGTTGGCCATGTTGTTACCGTCGCCAATCCACGCCACTGGCGCATTCTCGTAGCTGCCAAGATGCTGACGTACGGTGAGCACGTCGGCGAGCACCTGACACGGATGCGAAAGATCCGTGAGGCCGTTAATCACCGGAACGTCACCCGTAGCCGCGAGCAGCTCGATATCGGCGTGTGCGAAGGTACGGATCATGATGCCTTGCACGTACCGCGCGAGCACCCGCGCGGTATCTGGCACCGGTTCACCTCGGCCCAGCTGCACGTCGCGCGGCGACAGAAAGTGCGCGGTGCCACCCAACTGCGCGGCGCCCACCTCGAAGGACACACGCGTTCGTGTGCTGGCCTTCATGAAAATCATGGCCAGTGCCTTTCCCGTGAGCGGACGCGCCGTGTACTCGCCCGACCGCATGCGTTCAGCAAGCGAGAAAAGCAGCGGCAGTTCGTCGCGCGAGAAGTCGCGAATGTTCAGGAAGTCACGATGCGGAGCAGTCATCTCGGGGTGCGGTGCGTGAAACCAGCGAAACGGACAGCGATCGGAATCAGAGAATGTACTTGCGCAGGTCTTCGTCTTCTACAATGGCCTTGAGGCGCGACACAACCAAATCGGCGTTCACCGTGATGCGCTCTTTCCCACGATCCGGCAGCTCGTAGAGGACATCTTCCAGCAGCGTGGTCATCACGGTGTGCAGGCGGCGCGCACCAATGTTTTCCATACGCTCGTTGACCAGCGTTGCGATGCGCGCGATTTCGCGGATTCCGTCTTCGGTGAAATCCAGTCCCACGCCTTCTGCTTCCACAAGCGCCGCGTACTGCTTGGTGAGCGCGTGCTCGGGATCGGTGAGAATGCGCACGAAGTCCGCTTCGGTGAGCGGCTTGAGCTCCACACGAATGGGAAAGCGGCCCTGCAATTCGGGAATGAGATCGCTCGGCTTTGACACGTGAAACGCACCCGCTGCGATGAACAGCACGTGATCAGTTTTCACCATGCCATAGCGAGTGCTCACATTCGAACCTTCAACGATTGGCAGCAGATCGCGCTGCACGCCTTCGCGCGACACATCGGGGCCACCGCCGGGCCCACGTTCGCCCGCGATCTTGTCGATCTCATCGAGGAAAATGATGCCGAGTTTTTCCACGCGCTCGAGAGCGTCGCTCGTAACATCGTCATGATCAATGAGTTTGTCGATCTCTTCATCGAGCAGAATGCGACGCGCTTCGATCAGTTTGACCGAGCGCTTCTTCTTGCGCTTGGGCATCATTTCACGCAGCCAGTCAGAGATGCCTTCCATCCCGTCTGGTGCGCCTCCCGCCATCTGGCCCGGCATGGCAGGACCGGGCTGCAACACTTCGATCTCCACTTCCCGCGCGTCGAGCTGACCGTCAATCAGCAGCGCGCGCAACTTGTCGCGCGTGCGCTTGTAGCGATCATGCGCGGCATCGTCTTCAGCGGCGTGCGTGACAGCACCAGTGGCCGACACGGTAAACACACCACCGTCGACCACGGGCGGCGCGCTCTCCGGTTCCTTGGCGGCCGGGGTGGCGTCTTCAGCAGACTGACGCGCCTTGATGTCGGGCGGAGGCGGCAGCAACAGATCGAGCAGGCGCTCGTCCACACGCTCATTGGCCAAGTCCTCCACCTCGCTCTCGCGTTCCGAGCGCACCATGTCGATCGCGCTCTCCACGAGATCGCGCACCATGGATTCCACGTCGCGCCCCACGTAGCCAACTTCGGTGAACTTGCTCGCCTCAACTTTGACAAACGGCGCGGCGGCCAGCTTGGCAAGTCGACGTGCGATTTCCGTTTTGCCAACGCCTGTTGGACCGATGAGAATGATATTGTTGGGCGAGATTTCTTCGCGGATCGCATCAGGCGCACGCTGACGGCGCCACCGATTGCGCAAGGCAATCGCGACGGCCTTCTTCGCGTCATCCTGCCCAACGATGTAACGATCCAATTCGGACACGATCTGACGCGGTGTCAGATCAGCGAGGCGGGCAACCGCTTGTTCAGTGCGTGCGGACGGCATGCGGCATCAAAGCGAAACGCGCCGTTTGCCACCATCGCGGCAAACGGCGCAGCGTGGAATCCACGGGCGTCAGGCTGACGGCTCGAGGACGGTGATGTTCGTATTGGTATACACACAAATCTCGCCGGCGATTCGCAGCGAGCGTTCAACAATCTCACGCGGCGACAACGACGTTTCAGCAACCAGCGCGCGCGCTGCCGACAGCGCGTACGAACCACCGGAGCCGATCGCCAGCAAGCCATCGTCGGGCTCAATGATTTCGCCCGTGCCGGAGAGCATGAATCCGTGCTGCGTGTCGGCGACAATCAGGAGCGCTTCCAGTCGACGCAGCACACGATCGCTTCGCCAGTCCTTCGCCAACTCAACCGCAGCACGCGGGAGGTTTCCTGGAAAACGATCCAGCTTTTCTTCGAACTTCTCGAAGAGCGTGAGGGCGTCGGCGACCGATCCGGCAAAGCCGGCCAGCACGCGTCCGCCCTTCAGGGCACGCACCTTCACGGCGTGTGATTTCATCACCGTATCGCCGACGGACACCTGACCGTCGCCGCCGAGCGCGAGTTTCCCGTCACGACGGACGGCGAGAATTGTGGTAGCACGGATTCGCGGCAGAATGCTCATGCTGTAAGATATCGATGCGCGAGCGACGGCGAAGGGTGGAATGTGACGTATGCGGTGTGCCGCGACGATGCCGGGGCATAGATTGCACGAGTCCGCCTCCGTTGCGCGAGGCACTTTCCGCCTGGCACCGCAGACATCCGGCCCTGAGACCCTCTATGTCCGCAGCCCAAAGCCGTCCACGCATCGCGTGGCTCGTGAATCTCTACGGCGACCCCAAGTCGCAGCACACACAGGCCGCCGCATTGCTCCGCCAGTTTGCGGAACCGCTGGGCGCGGCCATCGTTCCGGTGTACTGCCTGGACAGCCACGCCGACGCCGTCCGCAGTGTGGCCCCGAAGGAGCGTGTCTCGTACACACGTGATCGGCTGATTGCGTTGCTTGAGGCCAACGAGCTCCGCGCGGGCGAACCCGTCGTGCTTTCGGCCGGCGACGACCCCACGGGCCAGCAGCAGGCGCAAGCGATGGCCACGGCGGTGGACAACGCGGGCGTGCTGTTCAGCCTGCTGCACACGCGCGCGCAGAGCACCATGGACCGCTTGTTGCTGGGGAGTTTCTCCGAGCGATTTCTTGAGGCGTCACGTCGTCCGATGCTCGTGCTCAACCCAGGCGCCGCACTACCCAAAAACGTCTCCCGAATTGTGTTTGGCACGGACCTTGGGACTACGTGTTCGAAGGCCTTTGGATTTGTGCTGCAGCTCGCCAGCGGACTCAAGGCGAGTGTGCGCGTGGAACATCAGGTTGTGGCCCAGGAGCTGCCCGTCTTTCTTCAGGGCGCCGCGTCACGACGTCAGCACGAAGACGAGATGCGCGCGCTCCGTGAAGACGCGGAGGCGGCGATGCAGCCGCTCGCCGACGAAGCCCTGATCGCCGATGTGAACACGGAGCTCGCGGTTGAGTTCGAAGGACCAGCGATCACGCCCGGCGAAGGGCTGGAGCTTCGCGCAGCGCGCAGCGGCGCATCGATCATTGCCGTTGCGGCGCACGGTGATCACAGTCGGCCCGGTGATCTAAGCAGCACCGCGCGTTGGCTGATGCGTCACGCGCAGCGGCCGGTGTTTGTGATACCGTAGCGCAGCACACCATCACGCGTGGTCGCGCAACTCGCTGCGCGCGTCGCACTAGGCACGTCGCACTACGCGCGTGGATGCGCCTGACGGTACACTTTTTTGAGTCGATCCACGCTTGTATGCGTGTAGATCTGCGTGGTGCTGATGCTCGCGTGGCCCAACAACTCCTGCACCGCGCGCAGATCCGCACCGGCATCCACGAGATGCGTGGCGAAGCTGTGCCGGAGTGAATGCGTGCTCAGATCGGCGCCTTCATCCACCGCGGCCAACAGCGCAGTCACGGCGTGATGCACCGCGCGCGCACTCAGCCGGCGACCTCGCTCGCTGAGGAAGAGCGCGTGTCGATCCACTTTGCCACCGCGCGCACCGCCCAGGTGTGCAATCAGATTGTCACGCACCGACAGATAATTGCGAATCGCGCGCTGCGCATGCTCGCCAACGGGCACAATGCGTTCCTTACGCCCTTTACCTCGCACCTTCACCTGCAACGACAGCAGATCAATATCCGGCAAATCAATGCCGCGCAGTTCCGAGAGTCGCAGCCCGCTGGAGTAGAACAGCTCGACCATGGCCGAGTTGCGAACGTCGGTGAATCGGCCGGACTGCGCGCGTGTTGACGCGTGCGTCATGAGCGTTTCTGCCTGCGCCTTGTCGAGATACGCCGGCAACGTGCGAGGCAGTCTCGGCGAGCCAACGGCGCGCGCCGGGTTCACGTCAACACGCTCGTCGCGATGCATCCACCGATAGAACGACCGCACCGATGACAACCCACGCGCGAGCGAACGCTTGGCCAGCCCCGCACGCTGTTGATGCGCCAGCCAGCCACGCAGATCCTGACGGGTCAGCGTGTCCCACTGCCATCCCGCGATGCCACGCGTTTGCCCCAACCATGCGCACAGCGCCGCCAGATCCCGTCGATACGCAATGAGCGTGTTGGGCGACAGATCACGTTCCTTCTCGAGATGCTCGAGAAACTCTTCGACATCGTTCGGCAACACGACCGGCGACGCCGATGGTTCACTCATACCGATGTGGTCTCGCTGGCGTGTTCGAACACGGGCGTAATCGCTTCCGCCGTCATCCACTCGCGAATCGCGTTCAGTGCGCGCTCCGCGTAACGCTCACGCTTGACTTGCTTGTCTCGCGTTGGCGTGTCGAGCTCGTCGAGCAGTCCGAAGTTTGCGTTCATTGGCTGGAAGTGCTTTGGCTCCGCCTCGCGCATATACCGATATAGCGCACCAATCATGCTGTGCGCCGGCGGCACGATGGGCGCGTTGCCGTGCAACATGCGCGACAAGTTGATGCCAGCCAGCAGTCCCGTCGCCGTGCTCTCGGTGTAGCCCTCTACACCCGTGAGCTGGCCAGCGAACAGCGTGGTCGCGTCATCGCGCAGCGACAGGTGCGGCGTGAGTGCACCCGGCGCATTGAGATACGTGTTGCGATGAATCGAACCGAAGCGCAGGAACTCCGCGTTCTCAAGACCGGGGATCATGCGAAAAACTCGCTGCTGTTCGGGAATGCGAAGACGTGTCTGGAACCCCACGAGATTCCACATGCGCCCGCCGCGATCTTCCTGACGCAGCTGCACGACCGCCCACGGCCGCTTGCCAGTGCGCGGATCTCGCAGTCCGATGGGCTTCATGGGGCCAAAGCGCAGTGTGTCACGACCGCGACGCGCCATCTCTTCGGCCGGCATGCACCCTTCAAAGTACGGAACGGCGTCGAACTCTTTGGCCGTGAACTGATCACCGGCGATCAGCGCGTCGATAAACGCTTCGTACTCGTCGCGTGTGAACGCACAATTCAAGTACGCACCAGCGGCGTCGGCACCCTCCATGGTTTCCTTGTCCCAACGCGACGCACGAAACGCGATCGATGTATCAATGGACTCAGCAGCAATGATCGGCGCGATCGCATCGTAGAACGCCAGCGACTCCACGCCAAGACGCGCGCGAATGGTCTCGGCCAGCGTGTCAGCGGTGAGCGGACCCGTTGCAATAATGCCCGGCGACGGAAGCGCGCTTACTTCGTCTCGCACCACGGTGATGCGCGGGTGCGCGTGAATGCGATCGTGCACACCGGCGGCGAACACATCACGATCCACCGTGAGGGCACTGCCGCCCGGTACGCGTGCCGCGTCGGCGCACGTCAACACCATGGAGCCGAGAGCGCGCATCTCGGCCTTGAGCAGGCCATGCGCGTTGGTGGTTTCGGTGCTCTTGAACGTGTTGGAGCACACCAGCTCGGCCAGCCGATCTGTTTTGTGCGCTTCGGTTCCACGCACGGGCCGCATTTCATGCAGCACCACCTCATGCCCGCGTTCCGCGAGCTGCCAGGCGGCCTCGCTGCCCGCGAGGCCACCACCAACGATATGCACAGGAGTAAGCAACGTCATAGCTGCAATATACCGCGATGCCACCCGGCCAACGATCAGTTGCGCCGCCGTCGCGACGGCAGCGTTTGCTTATGCGACCTCAGCCACCAGTTCGGCGTTGGCGTCGTCAGGCGACGGCACGTCCCACTCGTTGGCACAGCTCAGGCACTTCCGGAAGTGACCGCGCGACGCCTTGAACTTGGACTCGGCGCCCACGTAGCCGCACTCCGGACACGTTTCCTTGACCGGTTTATCCCACACCACAAAGTCGCAGGTGGGATAGTTCTCGCAGCCGTAAAACGCCTTGCCACGCTTTTTGGAGCGACGCTCGGCAATCTCACCGCCATCCTTCGGGCAGAACACGCCCGTTGGCATGGAACGCGTGCCGCGACACTTGGGGAATCGCGAGCAGCCGAGGAAGTCACCCGAACGGCCATGGCGAATGACCATTGGCGCTTCGCACTCCTGACACTTGTAGGCCGTGAGTTCCGCCGGCTTTTTCTCGCCTTTGATCGGTCGCGTATACTTGCACACCTTGGGATGATTTTCGCAGGCAACAAACGGCCCGAAAAATCCGCCCTTGGCCACAAGTTTGCCGCCACATTCTGGGCATCGCTCCGTTTCGAGCGCCGACAAATCGTGCGCGGCGGCGATCAATATGTCGAGATCGTCGTCGTTCAACGTTTTGTGGAACGGCTCCCAGAACTCGTCGAGCGCCTTGTGCCAGTCGAGCGCACCTTCCTCAATGCGATCGAGCTCGCCTTCCATTTGTGCGGTGAACCCCACGTTAAAGATCGCGGGGAATTTTTTCACCATCACCTTCTCCACCGTTTCGCCAAGCGGCGTGGGGAAGAATCGGCGTTGCTCCAGCATCACATAACGACGCTCGGCGAGCACCGAAATGATCGACGCGTACGTTGACGGACGACCAATGCCGAGACGCTCGAGTTCCTTGACCAGTGACGCTTCAGAAAAACGCGCGGGCGGTTTGGTGAAGTGCTGCGTGGGTGTGATGGCGCTTACTGGCACCACCATGCCTTCGCTGAGCACCGGCAACGCCTGCTCGTCTTCAATGGCCTTGGCATCGCCTTCTTCACGCGCTTCGCGATACAGCGCGAGGAAGCCGGGAAACTTGAGCACAGAACCGGTCGCACGGAACAGATATTCTTTGCCGGCGCGCGGCACGGCGAAATCCACCGTGGTGGTATCGAACACGGCCGGTGCCATCTGCGACGCCATGAAACGCTGCCAGATGAGCTGATACAGTTTGAACTGATCGGCCGTGAGATACCGCTGCACATCTTCCGGGCGACGTGACGGATCGGCGGGACGCACACCTTCATGTGCGTCTTGCGCGTTCGCTTTGGTGCTCGGATACAGCTGCGGCTGCGCGGTGAGATACTCGTCACCGAACTGCGCGCGCAGCAAGTCACGCGCGGCGAGCGCAGCAACTTCAGAGACACGCTCGGAGTCCGTACGCATGTACGTAATGAGACCGACTGCGCCTTCGGCGCCGAGCTCGATGCCTTCGTACAGATCCTGCGCCAGACGCATGGTTCGCTTGGATCCGTAGCCGAGTTTCTTGGCCGCTTCCTGCTGCAGCGTACTCGTCTTGAACGGCTTCGCGGTGTTCTTGCGTCCTTCGCGTTTCTTCAGCTCCGTCACGGTGAACGATTTGACGCCGTCGAGATCACGCAGAATCGCTTCGGCCTGCTGCTGATTCCCAATCTCGGGCTTCTGTCGATCTACCTGATGCAGCTTGGCTGAGAACGGCTGCTGCTCGTGCGACACATCGGCGGCAATGCTCCAGTATTCCACCGGAGTGAACGCACGAATTTCACGTTCGCGTTCTACAATGATGCGCAGCGCGACCGTTTGCACGCGACCAGCGGACAATCCTTTCTTGACGGTTTTCCAGAGCACCGGACTCGCCTTGTAGCCGACGAGTCGATCCAGCACGCGGCGCGCCTGCTGAGCGTCAACACGATCGGTGTCGATGTCCAGCGGACGATCCATGGACGCTTTGACGGCGTCCTTCGTGATTTCATGAAAGAGCACGCGACGAATGGGCGCTTCCACACGGGTACGCGCCGGTCCTTGCGTAAAGAAACTCGCCACGTGCCAACCGATCGCTTCTCCTTCGCGATCAGGGTCGGTTGCGATGAACACTTCCTTCGCCACACGGGCATGCTTTTTCAGATCGCCAAGGATGTCTTCCTTGCCTTCAATCGTGACATAGTCGGGCGCAAAGCCGTTCTCGATATCGATGCCGAGTTTCTTGGCAGGCAGGTCACGCACATGGCCAACCGTGGCCTTGACCGTGTAGCCAGTGCCGAGATACTTGCCGATCGTTTTGGCTTTGGCCGGTGACTCCACGATCACCAGCGACTTGCCTGGCGATGGGAGCACATCGTCTTCGTACGGTGTGGCCGCCGCGCTACGCCGGCTGGTTTTGGCAGCCGTTTTCTTCACGGCAGCCGGTTTTTTAGCGGCGGCTTTTTTGGCCACCGCTTTTTTTGCTGGCGCTTTCTTCGCGGCCTTCTTGACCGCTTTTTTTGCGACCTTCTTGATTGCCATGTGGCTCAGTGCAGCAGAGTGCGATCGGTGTCCGGCGACAGGGAATCAAATCCCACATCGTCGGCGAGCGAACGGATGTCGGACAACCCGATCCGGCCATCAATATGAAAAAGCGCGCGCTCAATCAGCTGTTCAAAATCGAACGGCGCAACAAGTCCTGATTCGTGCAGCATCACTAAATACCCCCAGGCTTCCGGGGTGAACCGTCCGCGTTCATGGGGCCCCTGCACACGAAGTGACGTGCGCGGTGCACCACCCGGGATCTCCGTGACCGGAACCGCGGGTTGATCCATGGCAATACCATCGGCGAAGTACAACGACAGCACCTCACCAATTTCTTGCCGGTCCAATCCCTTGGCCGCGAGAAACGATTCCATTTCTACTATATCTACGTCGCTCGAGAATCGCTCCCGGAGCGTCGCCAGCATCTGAACCCAGCGTTCAGTCATTCAGGTATCCGTTGTCGGGGAGTCGGCCAGGGCCAGCGCGCACACCCGGTCCACCACCGTTTGAAAATCCGCATCATCTGTGTCGACCACCGCGTGAGCCGTGGCGTACGCCGCCGACCGTTCACGCCACAGACGATCCAATACGCGTTCCGGCTCGCTTGTACCGAGCAGGGGGCGAATAGTGGCATCTGCGCGCAGCCTCGCCAAGGCTTCGGTCGGCGAAACCCTGAGATGGATGATACAGGCGCGAGCTCCAACCAGCGCCAGAACACCCGGCACCGTGACCCAACCACCACCCGGTGCCCACACCCTCGGCGGCGAGCTCAACAGCTCTTGGGTGACCTCGTATTCCTGTTTCCGGAAATACGTTTCCCCTTGCCCTGCAAAGAGTTGCGGAATCGACTGCCCGGTTCTTGCCTCGATCAGCAGGTCCAGATCCGCAAACGCCACGCCGAGTTGTTCGGCCGCTGCGCGTCCCACAGAACTCTTTCCAGCTCCCGGAAGACCGACCAGAATCAGATGACGCCGCAGCATCAGCTTTCAGCGCGTCCGACAACCCGCTCGTCGAGTCGAGCCAGATACGCGGCCAGATTCCGCTGCACTTCTACCAGGGAGTCGCCGCCAAACTTTTCGAGCATGGCCTGGGCGCACACAAACGCCGTCATCGCCTCCGCGATCACACCCATTGCCGGCACGGCGGTGACATCGCTCCGCTCGGCCGCAGCCGACGCCACCGCGCCTGTTGCGACGTCTACGGTGGCCAGTGGCTTCATGAGCGTCGCGATTGGCTTCATGGCCACGCGGATGACGAGCGGCTCACCGGTGGTCATGCCGCCTTCAAGGCCGCCCGCGCGATTGCTGCGGCGACGCACGTGCCCTGCAATCGTGCGACCCGGCGCCGGCTCGATTTCGTCGTGCACCTCCGCACCCGTGCGCCGCGCGGTTTCGAAGCCGAGTCCGATCTCCACGCCTTTGACGGCCTGAATCGACAACATCGCCTGTCCGAGTCGACCATCGAGCTTGCGATCCCATGACACGTGCGAGCCCAGTCCCACCGGCAATCCGGTCACGACCACTTCGCAGATGCCGCCAAGTGTATTGCCGGCGCGCTTGATCTCGTCGATGTGCGCAATCACGCGAGCTTCGGCGTCGGGGTCGAGCATACGCACGGCCGACTCGTCAGAAGCCGCATTGAGGTCGTCAGGCAGCGTGTCGGGTACGCGTGCATCAATCCCGCCGAGGTGCACCACATGCGATCCGATGCGCACACCGAGCGCTTCGAGGAAGCGGCGACACACCGCACCGGCGGCTACACGCACGGTGGTCTCGCGTGCGGACGCGCGTTCCAGAATGTCGCGTGCGTCCTCACGATCGTATTTGAGTACGCCGGTGAGGTCGGCGTGTCCCGGTCGCACGCGCGTGACGACGCGCTTTCGAGGGGTGGTGTCGTCGGACTCACGCGGCGCCGGATCCATGATCTCGATCCAGTTCTTCCAGTCTTTATTCTGCACGAGCATCGCGATCGGCGAGCCGATTGTTTCGCCCGCTCGCACGCCGGACTGAAACTCCACGCGATCGGTTTCGATCTGCATGCGACGTCCGCGACCGTAGCCCTGCTGACGCCGGGCCAGCTGTGTGTTGACGTCTTCGGCCAGGAGCGGCACGCCGGCCGGCATTCCCTCAAGAATCGCAATTAACGACGGGCCGTGGGACTCGCCGGCAGTTGTGAAACGCAGCATCGTGCAACCAGTGAAAAGGATCGGGCGCCCGCACCGTTCGCGCAGACGTCTGGCGATAACGTAACCAAACGACACGCGTGAGACGACGTGCGTTCGACTGCGGACTCGGCAAGGTGTTGCGTTTCCTGCGGCCGTGCCGCCACTGAATACACGATACGCCGCGCTCCGGAAAGGAACGCGGCGTATTGTGGACCCATCGGACCGGGGCAGATCCTGGATCAGTTACAGACGGTGGTGAAGTTGTCCGGCAGCTGCACGAGCGTCACACCGCGGATCGTTGCGCCAACCAGTACAATGGCTCCGTCGGAGCGAAGTGATGCGCGCACCGGTCCGATGATCGGATCACGGATCGGCACCGAACCCACACGCTTGAAGCAGTAGCTGTCGTAGATCTCAATCACTGGTTCCGACGAGGCCACGAAGGCCAGGCGCGTGTTCAGGGAGTTGTTGTTGAGACCACGATTGGCCGGATGGAAATCGAGACCACCCGTGCTGCCACGTGACTGGAAGATACCCTGCAGGCGCAGCGTCGCGTCGAACACATACGTGGAGTCACCCTTGATGGCGGCAAGCTCGCCGTCGAAGTTGATGCCAACGCCCTGTACTCGTGCGAACGTGTTCGCCACATAGTCAGACACATCCATGCTGCGTGACACACCACGATCGATCACCGGCAGCGTGGGCGTGCGATCGAAACCGCGTGTTGCGTCGTACATCATGCCGCGACTGCCGAGTACCGGTCCACCTTCGCCGATCACAGCGCGGCGGAAGTTACCCGAGTTGCGAACGTACGTGGTGTCACGGAACGCAAGCTGGTCAATGCGGATGACGATGGAGTAGTTGTAGAACGAACCGTCGGGAAGCGGCACACGCTGCATGAACGGCACGAGCACGGAGTCTGCGCCCACACCACCGGCGGCGTAGCGCTCGACTTCGAGCGTGTCGGCGCGCTGCGCGGTCTGGCCCATGGACTGTTCAAAGAACAGATGCGAGCTGTTGCGCGTGAGGTTCTCCCAGCGAACCGTTCCCTTGTTGGCAAACGGGGCGAGCTGACCTGGCGTTGGCGTGGTGGAGTACACGAGCACCACATCTTCACAGGCCGACGACTCGCTTGTTCCACCCGTGCAGGTTGACGCGAGGAACTGCGGGCGATCGGAGAAATCATACACAGTGCGCTGTGTGATCACTTCCGACGTGGTTTCCGAACGCACCGACGTCACGCTGTACGCGATCAGGTTGGGCAGCGGATAGCGATAGACTTCACGGCCCGTGGTGCCCTGCGTCAGGTCAACGTAGCTGATGTTCGTACCGCCGCTGTTCGCGACCAGCAACGTATCCGCCATGACACCACCGCGTGTGCGCGGCCAGGCGGAGACACCCCACGGTCGTGAGCCAACGATGATCGGCTGACGGAACGTTGAGTCGGCCAGGTTATACACTTCGAGCTGATTGCGCTCGATGTTGGTGAGATACAGACGATTGTTGCGCGGGAAGTAGATCGCGTCGGCGATGGTACCGCCGTCGGGCAGTCCACGCGTGTAGCCAGCGACAACCTGCGCCGTATCTACGCGGATCTGACCGTTCGACAAACGCGCCCAGTCACGGCTGCCGTTCGTGTTGCGAGCAAAGCTCTGCACGGTGACAGGCGTTGGGAACGTGGTGACCGGAATGCGCGTGGTGAACGTACGCACCAACGTGGTGAACCGGCCATCGGATTGCACGGAGTCAGCGGCGAGCAGAGCACCACCGAGTGTGCGAATCTCGTAGCCGAGCGCGATGATACCAACGGCATCGGTTGCTTCAACGAAGACCGTGTCGGTGATTTCCAGGCGACGTGAAACGCCGGTGATCACTTTCGGTACCGAGGTCACTTCATTGGGGCGCTGCACAACGTACTGCACCGGTGAGCCAAGCACGCGCTGGTTGAGCGAGTCCGTCACGAACGGCGTCACCGTCAGGCTGTTCCCGCTCACGGAGTCTGGTACCACGAGCGTGTCGATGGCCGCCACACTGTCGCGCAACGGATTCGCGTACGACGCGGAATCGCTCGTAACGAACGCACCCGATGTCACGTAGCCGAGCGTCTTGACCTTGTACGCGGCGCGAGCGCTGAGCGAGAGCACCAGCGACTTGCCCGTGACTACCGGACTGCCTGCGACCGGCGTGGTGATGACAGCGGTTGGCGGTGCGAGATTGCCAACCGTGAGCACCAACGACGCGGTGTCGGACATGTTGCCAGCGCCGTCTTGTGCCATGGACTGCACGATTACGGTGCTACCGAGCGGCGCGCTGCGCGGAACCTGCGCGGTCACGTTGAACGTGAACTCCTGCACGGCGCTGTTGAACGTCGTGTCGATGCTCGCGTTAAATCCGCCGGACAACTGAATGCGAATGTTTTTCAATCCGATGTCATCCTTGGCCGTGACGGCGAAAATGAGCAGCGAATCCGGGGGATTGGTCCCCTTCGTCATGGTGACACGCGGCTTGGCGATGTCTGCGAAGGGAGGATCAACCACCTCATCTCCGTCGCAGGCTGCCAGGCCGGCCACCGCCGCGCCGAGCACGAGCGCTCGCAATGCGAGCGCGCCTGATCGGCGGACGTGACGAACCTGAGTCATGGTGAATGCACGCATGGTGTGTGTGGCTCCTCGTGGCTTCAGCGGCCCGGAGGCGGCGTCGTGCCGTCCTCGAGGATGTGCGGTGTGACCAGGATCAGCAGGTCACGCTTCGTTTCGTTCGTGGTGTTCTGCGAGAAGAGGCGACCCATGAACGGCAGGTCCATGAGGAACGGAATGCCTGAGCGGAAGCGCGACACTTCCGTCACGGTCAGACCACCGATCACTGCGGCTTCTCCGTCGGCCACGAGCACCTGGCTCTCGGCGCGCTGCTGATTGAAGATGATGCCGACATCAGACGGTCCAACTTCCGCGTTGGAGTTTTCGGCCTTGATGCTGAGCATGACCATGCGGTTGTTCGTCACCTGCGGCGTCACGCTCAAGCGGATACCCGCTTCCTTGATCTGCACTGAGGCACGCGGGAAGAAGGTCTGCGCGCTCGGATCCTGACCGGCGCCGCCGGCCCCACCGCCACCACCACCGCCACCGCCGCCACCGCCGCCGGCGCTTGCGTCGATCACACGGATCGGGATTTCCTGTCCAACAAAGATTTCCGCCGTGCGATTATTCAGGATCGTGACGCTCGGCTCGCTCTGCACATCGGCGAGCGACGACGTCTGCAGTGCGTTCAGGAACGCCGTCAGCTGATACTTTCCGATCGCCGTTGAGTAGATCAGGTTGAGCGCGTTCGGCTTGATCGCGTTGTTCGCGTTGGCAATGCCGGAGATCGCGTTGCCACCGAGCGCAATGCGCGCCGGGCCCTGGAACGGCGTACCACCACCACGCGCATCGGGCACACCATCACCATCGGTGTCCACCGGCACGAGCGTGTTCGGATCGGTGCGCGGTACGAGCTGCTGGAAGAACTGTTTGTTGCCAGTGCCGAGATCGTACGCGAGTCCGATATCCTGGATGCCCGTGCGATTGATGAAGATGATCTTGGCCTTGATCGCAACCTGCGGCGTGCGCACGTCGAGTTCCTGCAGACGCTTGATCAGTTCCGGCAAACGCGTGGGCACTTCGCTGATGATCAGCTTGTTCGTGGCGCTGTCGGCCGAAACGGAACCGCGCAGTACGCAGCCTTCGCCGCCCTGCATGCCGCCCTGGCCGCCGCGGCCGCCCTGCGCGCCACCCATCATGCCTTGCTGACCACCGGCACCCATGCCGGCCGCGGTCTGCGTGGTGGTGAGGTTCGAGCAGTCACGAGCGAGCAGTGCACGCACCGTGTTCACGAGGCTCGCCGCTTTCGCGTAGTTGACGTTCACGATCTGCGTGACGAGCGGCTCAAGCGCCTGATTCTGTGCCAGCGCCTGATAGCTGTCGACGGTGATGATGCCGCTGGGATCTTCCGTCGCGGCGAGTCCCTGCGACTGCAGCAGCGCCTGCAGCGCTACGTCCCACGGCTTGTCCGTGATGTCGGCGGTGACCGTGCCTTCCACATTCTTGCCGACGACGATCGTGCGACCCGAGAAGCTGGCGAACGTTGCGATCACGTCGCGAATGTTCGTGCCGTCGAGGCTGATCGTGATGCGCGGCTGCTGTGACGGCTGCGCTTTGGTGGAGTACATCGCATCCGGCGCGGGCGGGATGGCCAACGGGATCTTGATGGCGGCCGGCGCATCGGAGGTGGAGAACGAGCTGTTCGACGCGTCGAGCTTGCCTTCGCGTTCGTCGCGAACAACCGGCGTCGCAACGCGCGACGGCTCGGGCTGCGACTGCGCGGGCTGGGAGATCGCGGGCTGCAACGGCGCGGGCTGCGAGATCGCGGGCTGCGACAACGCCGCGAGCGGGACGCTCGACAAGCCTGAGGTCTGCGACGCGAGCGTAGCGGTTGGTGCGGTCAACATCGTTGGCGCCACCGGCTGTACAATCTCGGCCGGCTCTTCAGCAGCGGCGGCGAGCATCGTCGTTGGTGCGAGCGCACCCGGTGTCATGTCCCAACGTGCGAACTGCGATGCGCCATTAATGCTGACGCGAATTTCTCCACCTTCATGACGCACGACGTACGCGGGCTTGCCCGTGAGTTCGAGCACCACACGAACCGTATCCGTCGCGAACTGCGCGACGCGCACATCCTTGATCGCACCACGCGCCGTGCGATCATAGGCACGTGGCTTGACCGCAAGTTTGGCACCGATCACATCGAGCACGATGCGATTTGGATTGGACAGCGTGAAGTCGGTGACTTTCGCCGCGGCATCCACGGCAATCACCAACTCGGCGCCGTTTGCACCAGGCACGAGTGACACACCCGTAACGCGCGGACCAGCGAGCGTCTTGGGAGTCCAGATGGCCGCAGACGCGGCGTGAATAGCGGTGTGTGGCTTGGGCGGAAGCGCGGCATTTGCCGACACTGCATGGGCCAAGACCACGGTAAGCACCGCGGCCGTCGACTGAACGATCATCGCGTCCTCGCTGTGGTGGAATCGCTGGTCAGTGGCAGCGTTTCCTGCCGGCTGAATCCGAACTCATCGATTGAAAAAATCACGGCCTTCTGGCGGATACCGGACACACGAAGGCGTCCAAGCGTCTGTCCAACACGCACGCGATACTGCTCGGCTGAAGTCACGTTGCGCAGAATTGCAACGGAGTTCTTGCCGTTTGGATCAAAAGCCACGGCAGTCAACCGCAGATCACTCACAAGCGGGCGCAGTTCGCCGCTGGCCATGAGTGAGGCGTAGGGGTCGCGACGACCACTGCCGGAATACGAGAACACTTCGCGAGCAATACTGAGCGTTGGGGCTGCTTCGTTGCCGCGCGTGGTGGGCTTCGCGCTATCAACTGCGGCCGCTGTGCGCGAGACTGGCAGTGTACGTGTCACTTGCGCGCCGAGCACTGGTGTGGCGATCGCGCTGATGACGAGCACCAGAGCGCTACGCTGCACGAATGAGAAGAACTGCTGACGAGTCATTATTTGATCTCCGAGGCGGTGGCGACGCGCGTGGGCGACGCAGCCGGGCTGGTGCGCTCGACGTACGTTTGCAGGGTGACCGTGGCCTCGAGTCCGGTGCGCTCCGAGTTCCGCGCGACTGAGGTCTGGCGACGTCCACCAGCGGCACGACCGTTCGACGCAACCAGTGCGAACTCCACCGGCGCCACGATCCGCGGCAGCGAGCCAACGTTCGCGAGGAAGCCACCAACGTCGTGGTAGCCACCGATGATCGACACCTTGTAGCGATGGGTGTCGAACTTCTCGCCGCGAATCACCGGCTCGGGCGTGAACGTGCCGACATCAAGACCGGCGCGACGGGCCGCCGTTGAGACTTCTTCGAGCAGCGCCGGCACTTCGTTGTTGGTTGGCACCAGGCGACGCATGGCCACCAGCGCAGCGCGCTGTTCGGCGGCCTGCGTTTTCAGCTCTTCCACACTGCCCGCCGCAAACTCTTTCTGCGCGACGCGGTTGGCCTGCTCAAGCGACTCGACGCGGCTGCTATCGAGCGCCAGCTGTTCTTGAGCGGAAGAATACGGATACATGTAGTACACGACCGAGAGTGCCACGGCGATGAAACCGATGACGATCTTGATCTGGTCGCGCTGCGATTGCGGAAACTGAATCATGGGATGTGACCTCGATCAGCGAACGGGAACAACAAGCGGCTCAGTGCGCAGCACGGCTTGCGGCGGCACTTCATACTCGGCGTCAAGCTGGAACTCGGTCACATCCTTGCCGTCGACCACTACGATTTCGGACTTGATGAGCATGACGTTCTTCACGAAGGCCGAGGCTTCGAGATCTTTCATGAACGAGGTGAGTGCCTGCATATCCACCGTCTGTCCAACCACCTTGAACGCGACCGGCTGGTGCACGATCACCGTGTCGGCAGCGGCGGCAGCACGCGCCTTGGCGGCAGCGGCTTTCGCCGCCGGCGTGCCGGGCTCGTCGTTCGAAAGCGCCTTGGGCTTGTCTTTCGGATCCACCGGCGCCGCGGGTTCGGCACCTGGCGGGAGCACCGGCTTGCTGGTCTGCTCAACGCTGGTCAGCCAGGTGTACGACGGCAGCGCGGTGCTGATTTCTTCCAGCAGGTGCGCCCAGATGTAGCGGTTATCGTCGATGGTGCGAATGATCTGCACCTGACGACGCACGGAGTCGCGCTCCACGGACACCTTGCGACGCGCTTCGAGCACCGTCGCGTAGCGCGTGGAATCACGCACCGCCTTTTCGAGGCGCACACCGAGTTCGCCGGCGCTCGCCTGCTGCGTGGTAAAGAGCACGCCGACGGCGACAACGGAGAGAATCACCGCGCCCGCCGAACCGATCATCCACGGATCCTTGATCTGATCCGAGAGACCGGACAACGCAGCGCCGATGTTGCGCGAAGAGCCCTTGGAGCCCTTGTGCTTCTTTTTCGCGCCGGGGAGGAGATTGACCTGGATTTGCATAGTGTGATGTCCTCGCCTCAGGCGACGGTCCGGAGGGCGAGCCCCACCGGCAACATGAGCAACGGCGCGACTTCATCGGTCGCCATGAACTCCAGCGCACCCTCACGCACCGTGAGTCGCGCCAACGGATTGGCCGGCTGCACCGGCATGCGCAGACGCTCACCAAGCCACGGCAGCAGCCCCGGTGTGCGCGCGCCACCGCCGCACGCGAACACCGCGCGCACAGAGCCGTAGTGACGCGACGACGACGCGAGGAATGACATCGCGCGCTCAAGGCCAATCGCGAGTTCTTCGCCACGCGTGGCAATCACGCTGTTGAGCGACGGCGTGCGGTCAAACCCGCGCACCAACTGCTCAGCGTCTTCGGCAGACAAGCCATGATCGCGCTGCAGATCTTCACGCAGGCGACGCGTGCCCACCGTGAGATCGCGCGTGAGAATGGGGACGCCTTCGTCGAGAATGTTGAGCGACGTGACTTCGTTGCCAATGTTGAGCAACGCCACCACGCCCTGCATCGCGTCGGGATAGTTCATCGCAAACGCGTTGTGCAACGCAAAGGCGTCGACATCCATGATTGTGGGCGACACGCCAGCGTCGGTAAGCAACGTGCGCTTGTTCTCGACCAGTTCACGCTTGGCCGCCACGAGCAGCACGTTCATTTCGAGACTGTCACCATCCGGATCGAGGATCTGGTGGTCCAGTTCGACGGAATCCATATCGAAGGGCACGTGCTGCTCCGCTTCCCAGCGAATCAGCTCCTGAGCCTGCGCATCTTTGACGCGCTCGACCTGGATTTTCTTCACGATTACATCGCGACCACCAACTGCCGCCACAATGTCCTGTTTCTTCACGCCAATGGCTTCCATGGTCTGGCGGATTGCGTCCGCCACCATGGCGTGATCCATCACTTCGCCTTCAACGATGGCGTTCTCGTTGAGTGGCGTGATGACCACTTTCGTGAGTTCCGGTGTCGCACCGGCATGATCGATGACCGCGGCCTTTACGAGGCCTGACCCGATATCGAGTCCAATGGTCGTCTTCTTTCGGCCGAAGAGCTGCATACGGCAGGGGGTTGCGCGGTGGTGGTCGTAAGACCGGGGCGATTGTTGACGGAACGTCACGCAATCGGAACTGGACACTTTGACCTGAGAGGTCGGGCGATTCACCCTCCATACGACCGGCAGCGAGTGAGGTAACGTCCCTGAGAGGGGGTCCCCCCCCTGTTCGTGCGGTTTCTGTGACACCCTTGGCTCCCCGCGTGCGGTTGGGCAGGTCGTGCGACCCAACGGCGTCACATCAAACGAGTCTCGGCAGGGCGAGGCCAAAGGCGCAGTTTTGCGTTGCCGGGCCCGTGCACCGCGTGGCGTTCAGGGCCGTTCGCTCCAACCATGCTGACGCACAGGCTCTGGTCGACCCGCCAAAGCAAGCGCGAGCCGCGCAGGACACTGCGCGCTCTGAATCCGCACCGCACCCTGCAATCGACTGCCCTGCTCGAGCACATCGCGCACCACAACCGCGCCGGCAATCGTTACCGCCTCGAGACCCACCGGCACCTGCACCTGGAGCGCGCCCCGCACGAGCAGCACACCAGCGAAGGACACACCGGGATCAATGCGCAGCGACCCGTTTGTGACGAGCGCGCCCTGCACCGCCCGCGTCCCGGTGAGCCTGACGGTGCCGGTGTGCGTCGCGAATACAATTGGCCATCGTCGCGTGCACGCGTCGATCGCGCCCGCGCCTCGCTCGGCGTCTCCGAACCAGCGCGAACATCCGCTCGCATCAGCCGCCAGCGCGTCGGTGTTGATCACGCTGTCGGCGATGGACCACGTCGCAACTGCAGTCAGTGCGGAATGCGCAGCGTCAAAACTTCCGGCATGCGCGATCGCAGTCGCCGCCGACACCGGGTGCACCGGCGCGCCGCTCCCTGAAACAGTGGCCGCCGAATCCACCACCGCCTGGCGTGCGAAGACAGCGGCAACGGGAGAGTCACGTGACTCGGTTTCGCATTCATCACTCCAGCTGGCGGGTACGGCATCCGCACCGAATACGGCGCTGCCGCTTTGCAGTTCCACGCGCCCAAGCACGGTGAGTGCGCCGAGCGCCGGAACGATGGGCCAATCAAGGCGCACCACGCGCATGTGTCGGCGTTCCGAAGGTCGCAGCGCACCGTCGTGCACGCGTGACCACGCGTCGAGCGAAAAAACTCTCGCCTGCAACCGTGTTCGTTCTACCAACTCGGCCGCGCCCGACAGCACCGTATCGGATTCACCCACGCGCAGTGCCGCAGCAGTCGGAGCGTTCCATGCTGACACGGCGCGCAACAACACCGTTTCCGCCGCGTGCGCGGCTCGTTCACCTTGCCACCCAAGACGAGCCGCGCGTGCGCCCTGCAATACAGACTCGGTGAACGCCACCGCAACAAGCAGCAGCGTACTCATGAGCACCAGAACAACGACCAGCGAAAAGCCAGCGCGATCACGCGTCATGTTACCGCCCCCCACGCAGCGAAAGCGTTGCGTCGAGCGAGTCGAGCACGACCGCCGTGCTGCTGATGCGATGCGCGCTCGCAAGGCGCACGTGCACCTGCTTTGCGTCAGGGTGCATGCTCGTGAGCTGCGAACCACCCGATCGCGTAATACGAAGCCTGAAGCCGCCCTCCGCGTTGCTACGCAGCGGACCAACCACCGGCTGAATTGTGCTCCACGCGCTGCCATTCCAATCGCGGCGCCCGAGATAGGTGAGCTGATCGCCGGCGCGATACGCACGCCACTCGGTTCGACGCGTGATCGCCACCACATCGCCGCGCCTCGGCCAGATCGCAGAAGGCGCCGTGAGCGTGATGCGCCATGGCGTACCGCCGGCGCGTGCACTCATGGCCGATGTTGCGCACGCAGACGGTTCTGACCCCGCGGTCGCGATGCTCGCCGCCACGCTCATCGTATCCAGCACCAGCGCCGACACACCGAGCAGCGCGCTGTCAGGCACACCAAGCAGCAACCGATCACCGGAGCGCGGCACCGCCGAGAGCGACGCACGAAGTGGACTGGATGGTGATCCGCCAATGACATCAACGACGTGCGGGGCCGGCGCGCCGCACACGACACCCACAAACATTTGCGTATGCAGCGTGAGACTTGTATCTGTCCACGCCTCCAGATCAGTGGCGGCCGACGCGCGAATGTCAGCGGCGAGCGCCATGACCGCATGTTCGAGCTCGCGGGTACCGGCCACGCGAGCCTGTACCTGTCGCGTGACGCGCAGCTGTGTGAGCATGATGTGCACCGCAGCGGTGGCCAGCAGCGCCGACAGTGGCAGCGCCAGCACCAGTTCGAGCAGCGCGGAACCTCTTGGCGGCCGCATCACGTGCACCATCCGGCAACCATGGCGTGCAGCGCACTCGGCGCTTGCAGCTCGAACGGATGTGGTACGAGGGTAACGATCACATTGAGTGTGACCACGGCGCCTTGATCAGTGCGCTGCCAGTCGGCAAGCGTGCGGCGTCGTGCCTCCTGACCACTCGAGGCGGCGCAGGCATTGGCCTGCACGTTCTCCGCCGCGTCGCGGGTGAGATCGCGTGCGACACTTGTGCGAACCACACGATCGGCGAATGTGGCGGTGGCCTGCATCAGCCGCAGCGACGCAGAGGTTGCCACGCACAGGATCAGCGAGGCAACAAGAAGTTCAACGAGGGCGCGGCCCGTACGCGCGCGCGGAATCCGTGTGGAAGAAGTCATGGCACAACCTGTCACCAGCGTTGCGCCGCACCATCATCATTCCATCGCGCGTTGTGTTGCTGTCGCGCCGACCAGTGGGAGCAGCACAACGAACGCAGCCCCGCCCTCTCGCGCGCGTTGCACCCAGACGGTGCCGCCAAGACCTTCCACCGTTTGCGCCACGATCGCGAGTCCGAGTCCGGCACCACGCTCTTCTGCTTTGGTGCTGAAGAACGGCTCAAAAATCCGTTCTTCGTCATCGGCGTTCACACCGGGTCCCGAGTCGGCGACAACCACTTGCAACACGCGCTGCGGACGATCAACACGCGACAGCCAGCTCTGCACGCGACGACTGGGTGCACGCGCAAAACGTTCTGTCTGCGCGTCGTTCTCACGTCGCAGCGCCGTCGCACGCAGTTCCGATTCATCGAGGGTACGCGTGCGAACGGCCAGTTCGCCAACGCCGCCCATCGCATCGCGCGCATTCAGCACCAGGTTCACAAAGACCTGCTCCAGATCATGCCGCTCGGCGAACACCGACGCGTCGCCGGAATGAATGTCGCGCGTCACGTGCATGCGACGCAGCACGCCCTGGTCAGTGAGCAAACGCAGCACGTCCGCTAACACATCGTCGACGCGAACGGAACGTGGTGTGCGTCGGCGAGGACGCGCGTAGTCGAGCAAGCCGCGCACGATACGATCAATGCGCTCCACTTCGCGGTCGATGCCGTCGAGTGGCTCCGCCGTGCCAGGCACCGTGTCGCTGCGTTGCCGCACGAGTTGGGCGTACGTCGCGATCGCGGCCAGCGGATTCCCGACTTCGTGCGCAATGCCCGCGGCCAGTCGCCCGGTGGTGGCGAGTTTTTCCACCCGAGCAAGCGCCTGCGCTGCGTCGCGCGCGGCGAGCAGAGGCGCCTCGAGCTGCCGCGTGAGAAAATGTCGCAGCCAGAGCCACCAGAAAAACATTGGCAGCGCGCTACTCGCCACGATCCAGAACGGCGCGGCGTCAGCGCGCGAGGCCAGCCACGCGCACACGCCGACCGCCGTGAGCAGCACCACTACGGACCATGCCAGTGGCGTGCGCAGTTCGGCGGGCGAAATCTCTGGGGACGATGTCATCACGACGCGGAAACTGTGTGGTGTCGTGCGGCGAAGCCACCCCGGCACAGCAAAAAGGGGCCGAGCTTTCGCCCGACCCCCTCTCGCCCCGGTCCGATGGACCGGCAGATACTCGTGGTACAGCGGTGAAGCTTACGAGCAGATCGGCTCGCCTTCGGCGGTTCCAACCGGGGTCGAGCTGCCGACGTAGATGTTGCAAACAATCGCGGTCGATGCATGCGTCGCCTGGGCTTCCCAACCCGTCGCACCACCCGACGTGAACGTCAGCGACACGCCCGACGAACCGGTCGGCGCAACAAACGCATCGTAGTCATTCTCATCAGCGAACGACGCTTCGGCGGCCGAGATCATGTTCTTCAGGTCTGACTTCATGGCCGTGACGTACGCCTTCTCCTTCGTGTTGGCAAACTTCGGGATCGCGATGGCGGCCAAAATGCCGATAATCACGACGACGATCAGAAGTTCGATCAGGGTAAAGCCTTTGCGAGTGCGGTTCCGGGGCATGTCCGTATCTCCAAGAGATTGAGGGTTCGATCGACGCAGTCTCACTCGAGGCCTGCGCGACACTGACCCTTAGGGCAATGTGCGGGCCACACGAGTGGCACAACGCAAACACGTTGCCCTGCAATCACTTACATCATTCGACCGCAACTTGGAGCACCGTTACGCACCCCGCGTTTCGCAAGATCCCTTGCATGGTGCAATACGGCCCGGCGACAACGCGAAGTTGTGCCGGGCCGCTGGTGAAACGGTGTCGCTAGGTATGTGACATGTCGAGCATTCCTCGCACGAAACAGTCAGGAAACGCCGCCTTATGCGGCCTCCTCTCCATACCGTGCCAGCTTTCGGTACAACGTGGACGGATCAATGCCGAGCACGTCCGCGGTACGGCTCTTGTTGCCGCTCTCGTTTTGCAGCACCCACGAGATGTACGCGCGCTCAATCGCTTCAAGCGTGGGCGTGGCCGGTGTACGATCGGCCACCAGCGGTTCCGCGCGACGCTCCACAATGCGGGCAGGCAAGGCACTCGCTTCTATTGTTGCGCCTGGCGAGAGAATCACGGCGCGCTCCAACGCATTCTCCAGCTCACGCACGTTACCGGGCCATTGGTACGCCATCATCGCATCGCGCGCTGATTCGGCAATCACTTTGGGCGTTTCGCCGCGCTGGGTTGCAACGCGTGACAAAAAGTGCTCAGCGAGTAACGGGATGTCGTCGGCACGATGACGCAGTGGGGGCAGATGCAAGGCGATCACGTTCAATCGATAGTACAGATCGCCGCGAAACGAACCACGTTTGATCTCTTCTTCCAGATCGCGATTTGTCGCCGCAATCACGCGCGCATTGATCGGAATGGATTCCGTGCCACCAACCGGAATCACTTCTCGCTGCTGTAGCACACGCAGCAACTTGACCTGGGTCGCCGCCGTGGTCTCGCCGATTTCGTCGAGAAAGAACGTGCCGCCGAGCGCTGCCGCGAACAAGCCGGTTTTGTCTTTCACCGCGCCGGTGAACGATCCCTTCACGTGACCGAACAGTTCGCTTTCGAGCAAACTCTCCGGCAACGCGCCACAGTTGATTGACATGAACGGTAAATCGTTGCGCCCGCTGAGATCGTGCACGTACCGCGCGATCACTTCTTTGCCCGTGCCGGATTCCCCGGTGACCAGCACCGTGCTGTCCGTTGGCGCCACCATTTCTGCCATGCGCAACGCGTCCTGCCACGCACGACTCTTGCCCACCGCGACAACAGCGCTCGTTCGGTCGCGCTTGCGAATTTCCTGCTTGAGCACCGTGTTCTCCACGCGCAGCTGACGATGCTCGACTGCTCGACGAAGAATCGCGAGCAATTCGTCATTGCGGAATGGCTTCTGGATGTAGTAGAACGCACCCTCATTCACCGCTTGCATCGCCGACTGCAGCGTCGCTTGCGCCGTCATGAGAATCACGGGACACGTAGGGTAGCGTTCGCGCACCGCCGCGAGCACTTGCACACCGGTGACATCCGGCATGCGAATATCCGTGAGCACAACGTCTGGCTCACCATCGTCAAGACGTTCAAGGCCGGCGCGTCCACCAAGCGCGGCGATCGGATGAAAACCCTCGCCCTTGAGCAGAATACGAAGCGATTCCAGAATGCCCATTTCATCGTCGACGAGTAGAACACGCGGCGCGGGGGCGTTGGCAGATGGAATGGTCACGACAAGTGTCTCGCGGTGGTCAAGGGAGAATGTGTCATATACTAGGCCGCTACTGATTTGAGTTCGTTGGCCGCAGTTTGATCCGCGGTGTTCGCGGTGCTATTAGCCGTGCTATTCGCCGCGCTTCGCGTCGGCACCGCTGCATCTACCGGCTGAACACGAGGCACGAGCAAAGTGAACCGTGTGCCCGGCGACAAGTGCTCGACAAACACCGCGCCTTTATGCGCTTCAGCGGCGCGATGCACGATGGGCAAGCCGAGTCCGGTGCCACCTTGTTTGCTCGTGACAAACGGTTCGAACACACGATCGCGCATTTCCTGCGGGACACCTGGTCCGTCATCGTTCACGTGTACCGCCACCGCTTCGCCATCAATTGCACGATCTGTTGCGGTGGTCACATGTACGTGCACGCGTCCCGACGGACTCACTGCCTGCACGGCGTTGAGTACCAGATTGAATACGGCGCGATGCAACAGATCATCGTCGCCGGCCACCAGGCACTCGGCATTATTGTCTGGCGCGTCGATTGAAATCACCACACCATCGCCGCACGCCGGATGCTGTCGGGCCAGCGCCACTGCGGCGCGTGCCACCGAGGCGACGTCTACCGGCGTGAGTTGCGCCGCACGCGTGCGCGCAAAATCCAGGAACTCGCTCAACAAACGACTCAAACGGTCGGCTTCTCGCACGGTGAGCGCGAACAACGCCTGCTCGTCTTCGTCGGCATCACCACGCTTGAGTTGACGGCGCGCCAACTGTTCCGTTGCACTGCGAATAGACGCCAGCGGATTCTTGATTTCATGCGCGAGTGATGCGCTCAGTTCGGCCACCGCCTGCAAACGCTCCGTCCGCACGTGGAGCGCTTGCAATCGTTTGGAATCCGAGATGTCCTGAAAAATTGCCGTGACCGTGCGTCCGCCCGACGAACCGGCGCGTTCCGCGACCGTGGTGGTCAGTCCGACCAACACGGTCTGACCTTCGCGATGAATGACGCCTTCCACCCGTCGGCGACGTTCGCCGTCAACGGCCGATCGCTGCAACACATCGGCCAACTCCGGCGCGACGGGGGCGAGGGTCCCAAGGACAGGGCGGCCCATCAGGCCGCGCAAACTCACGCCGAGCAGATCGCTGGCCACGGGATTGGCGTAGAGCAGATGTCCGGTGGCGTCTACTGTGACAATACCACTCTGAATGCTGCGCAGAATGTCGGCGGCTTCGAGCTGCACTTTGACCAGCTGCGCGGCCAGTGCGTCGCGGCCATCACCGGCCTGCCGCAGCCGCGCGGCAATCACGCCGCTGCCTATGGACACCACGACAAACACGCCCACCTGCACCCAGATGGCGAGCGCGGGCTGCTCGAGACCGAACCAGAGCACGTCGGCCGCATACAGGGCACTCGCGGCCACGGCCAGCATCACGCCGTCCTTGAAGGGCAGCAGCAGCGCGGCCACCGCGATCACCAGGATATAAAGGGCGGCGAACTGGGAGCTCCAGCCGCCCGTCACGTGAACCACGGCCGTGACCAGCAGCAGGTCCACGGCACATTGTATCAAATAGAAGAGCCTGCCGGTGGGCTGGCGGTATATTTCGCGGTACATCGCCGAAGCGACTGTCGCCAGAATCGCGACAGCGAACGCCAGCGTCGCCACCAGGGTATCGAACGGTTCGGCGCGCTCCCACACGAACACCGCGGCCACTAGAATCGCGAATCCGATCACGACACGCCCAATCCAGACCCACCGCAGGACACGATGTGGGTCGAGCATTCGTTGGACAGCCAGTTCGGGGTAACTTGGAGTGTACCGCACGACCGATCAGCGAAACCGTTCAATGAGAGGATGTGCGAGCCAGCAACCGGCGCGGGTTGTTGGGATCGCAGAATGCGAGCGCCGCGGATCGCCCGCGAGTCTTGCAGAATGCACGATCGACAGCTGCACCCTGATGACGACCCATGAGCGCGCCCGTTTCCACCACGCATGATTTCTGACCCTGCCAGTACCGAAGCCGCACTGACCACCGGCACCATCACCTTCCGTTTGGCGATGGTGCTTCTGCTTGTCGCGGCCAACGCGTTTTTTGTGGCCGCCGAGTTCGCCCTCGTGGCGGTGCGCCGAAGCCGCATCGACCAACTGGTCGCGGAAGGCAGTCGCAGCGCCCTCGTGGTGCAGCGGGCCCTCGGCCAGCTCGATCGCTACATCTCCGGAACGCAGCTGGGCATCACGCTCGCGTCGCTGGCGCTCGGCTGGATCGGTGAGCCGGCCATCGCGGTGCTCGTTGACGCCGCGCTGAACGCGGTTGGCATTCCGCTGCCCCCGGGCGCGGTGCACAGCACGGCTGGCATCATCGTGGCCTTCACCGTGGTCACGTTCCTGCACATCGTCTTCGGCGAACTCATGCCGAAATCCGTGGCGCTGATTCGTCCGGAGCGTGTGAGCCTGTGGGTGACACGGCCGTTGATCGTGTTCTCCAACCTCATGTCACCGTTCATTGCGTTGCTGCAGGGAACGGCGAATCGCCTGCTGCGTTTGGTCGGCGTGGAACCGGCCGCCGAGGGTGCGCATGTGCATTCGCCCGAGGAGCTGCGGTTGCTGGTCATGCAGGCGCGCGCGCACGGCACGCTGGACGAAAGCGACTCCGCCATGCTGGCCGGCGTGTTCGACTTTCACAACAAGAAGGCGTGGGACGTGATGCGTCCGCGAACTGATGTGGCAGCGATCGCGGACGATGTTGATGAGGACGAGCTGCGAAAGATTCTGCGCACGGAACGGTATTCGAGATATCCGGTATATCGGGAGACACTCGACGATGTGGTCGGCGTGTTGCTCGCCAAGGATTTCTGGCTCTACGACAAGGACGCCCCGTTTGAATTGCGCGAGCATCTTCGGGAGCCGTTGTTTGTCCCGGCCACGCGCGCCGCGGAACGTGTGCTCGAAGACTTGCGTCGCACGCGTGCGCATCTCGCTGTCGTGCTCGATGAGTACGGCGGCACGGCTGGAATCGTGACGCTCGAAGATCTGGTGGAGGAAGTCGTGGGCGACATTGCCGACGAATACGATCAGGTCGCGCGCGAGGCGATGGTAACGAACGGGGTGCTGGAGCTTGCCGGCGCGCTGTCACTCGTGGATGTTCGTTCGGATTATTCTTTGGCCATTCCGGAAGGCGACTGGACCACGCTCGGTGGTTACGCTTTCTCGGCCCTTGGCCGCTTGCCGCAGCTTGGAGATCGTGTGGGCTTTCCCGGTGGTGAACTCGAAGTCGTAGCCATGGACGGTCGTCGTGTTGCGGCGCTCCGTGTACACGCGCGGGTTGAGGCAACGCGATGAACTCGCCAACGCTCGCGCGTGCGCTCACGGCGTTCGCATTGGTCGCCGCAGTGAGCACCGCGTGCCGACCTACAGCAGATGTGGTTGACTCGCTGCGCACGAGCTCCGCCGTTCTGCCCGGCGATACGGGGCGCGTCATGGCGCCACAGGGCGCTCCGGAAAATGCGTTCCCGATGCCGGCCCGCGCCGTGGCCGATATTGTCGCACCGCGTTGGAGCAACGAAGACGACCGCGACGACGCCGGTGAAGCGGAACGCGTGATGCGCATTCTCGGTGCGAAAGAAGGCATGCACATTGCCGACATTGGTGCCGGTGACGGCTACTACGTGGCGCGACTGGTGCCGCGCGTTGGTGCGACCGGCCGCGTCTACGGCGAAGACATTGTGCCGCGCTATCTCGAACTGCTGGCGTCGCGCGCACGACAGTCCGGATGGAGCAACGTGGAGGTTGTACGCGGTGAACCGCATGATCCGCGTTTACCCGACGCCACGCTCGACGCCGCGATTCTCATTCACATGTATCACGAAATTTCGCAGCCGTTCGGACTGATGTGGAATCTCGCCTCGGCCATGAAGCCGGGCGGTCGTGTCGTGATCCTGGATCTCGATCGCCCTACATCCGGCCACGGAACACCGCTGGCGTTGCTACGCTGTGAGCTTTCGGCGGTTGGCTATCGAGAGTCGCGCGTGGATCGTGAAGTGCCCGGTGAGTATGTGGCGGTGTTTGTGGCGCCCAAGCTTGAGGAGCGCCCCACACCGGCCGAAATCTCCACGGCACTCTCTCAAAAGCCGTGCGTTCCGCCGGGCGGTCGCGATTGACCACCGACGCGGAGCTCCTGTTCATCTCGGCGCACCTCGCAATTCCGCACGAGGAATTTGAGGTACGCGCGACCACGGGTGGTGGCCCGGGCGGTCAACACGTAAATCGCAGTGCCACGCGCATTGAGTTGCGATGGCAACCCGCGCAATCGGCTTCGTTGCGCGCCGCGCTCGGCGATGCGCACCATGAGCGTGTGCTGCAGCGCTTGTCAGGACGACTCGACGCGAGCGGCGCGATGCGGCTCGTGTCGGCTGAACATCGTAGCCAGCGTCGCAATCGCGACGCCGCCATGGAACGTCTCGCCGCAATTGTTCGTGCCGCGTTGCCGGATCCGGTGCCTCGAAAGGCGACCAAGCCAACACGCGGCGCGATTGAACGTCGACTTGACGAGAAGAAGCGACGGTCGAGTGTGAAGCGGGAACGCGGCCGTCGCGATCACGACGGCTGAACCCGGTTCACAATTGTGGCCACAGCCACGACATCCTGCGTTTAGAACACGACGGCCTGCACGCCGATGTAGTAGGTGTAGAAGTCCACTCGCGAGCGAATCGGCTGCGGATCACGCCGCTGCTGAACTGCCGCGCGAACTTCGTCGGCCGTGAGGTACGTAACGTCGTCGTGCCGCAAATACCGCATGCCGAGATCGAGGCGTACCGGTCGTGCGCCGTTGCTCACGCGAATGTAGGCGCCAGCCGCGCCGCCGTAGGCCCACGCGAAATCACTCGAGTTGGTAGTGGACGCAAACGGTTCGGTATCGTTCGTGCCCTCGACCGTGCTGCTTGTCCAGAACGCGGAGAATCCGCCCAGCGCCGACGCGTACGGTGTGAACACACCTGTTGGGCCGAGCAGCTGAGGCCCCGTGACAAAGGTGGCAATGTTGTTGGTGGTGTTCAGGTCGACGCGGATGAGGTTGCCGGTGGTTGAGCTCAGCGGCACACGCTGACGCACGCGTCCGTACGATTGAAAGGCCAGATCGGCGCGCGCGTTGAAGATGGCATTCGCGTCGAGGCCGATCAGCACATTGCCGCTGAGTCCCCAACCGCGTTCCGTGGTCTCGCCAAACACACCACGTGGAATGGAGAGATTGCCACTCGCACCAGCGGAGACGCGTGCGTTTGGATTGTCTTGAGCGGAAACGCCAGCGAGCGACACGAATGAGAGCGCCGTGGCGATGGAAAGACGAGTAAGTGCGCGCTTCAGCATAGGGGATTTTCGATTCGGTGAAGGTGATCCCTGCCCTACGTATTCCGTGCTCCAAGGTTGCAGGCACCGTCGCCGAATTCACATGTCTCGTCGCAATCAGTTCGGTCGAGCACCGGCCGTTTCCGGAAGTGTGGTCAGATTACCTATTGCAACGGCGAGCGTTGCCCGCGCGGCGGCGATGCGTGCTTCGTACTGCGCCTGCCGAACCGACTCGTCGAGCACGGCGCGTTCACGCAGGTTCACAACCAACAGCGTGCTCTCGCCCGTGGCGAATCTCTCCTGCTCGGCATCGCGGAGCAGTCGCGTTCGTTCCACGTTTCGCTGCTGCAACTCCAGCAAGCCCGCGAGTACGGTCAGTTCGTTGGCGGCGATCCGCACGGCGTTCTCTACGTCGCGCGCTACGCGGTCCCGCTCAAGTCGCCGAATATCGAGTTTCGCACTGGCACTGCCAAACTTTCCGCGCTCCTTCAAAAAGAGCAATGGGGATTTGATATCGAGTGCGCCTTTGTAGTTCGATTCGTTCTCCGATCGGTTGAACACCGGCGGCGTGGTTCCGCGTTCAGAGATCGCGTACACGGTTGCTTCAGCAAACGGAATAAACTGCTGTCCCGCGAGCAAGCGTTGCGCCTCGGCGGAGCGCACATCGGCGTCGAGTTTCCGCAGCTGCGGACTACGCGTGCGCGCTTCCTCCAGCCAGCGCGCCACCGCCAACGAATCCACGGCGGGCAGCGAGGTCGCGTCCAGTCCAGTGAGTGATGGTCGCACGCCTTCGGCCAGCGAAATCGGTCGGCCGGCGCCATCCCACAAATACGCGGTCAGCACGAGTTCGGCGGTAAAGAACGAGGCGTCAGCCTCTCGCAGCGTGACCTCCCGACGCTGCACTTCGATTGAGGCTTCGAGCGTATCAACCGCTGGACTAACGCCCCTTTCGACGGCCGCTTGCACCGCCTCCAGGCGGAACGCGGCCAGCCCAACACCTTCGCGTGCAATCTCACGTCGGCGCCACGCTTCGTACCACGAACCGTACGCGCGCGCGGCGTTCAACACGAGATTGTTTACGATCGCTTCCCGATCAGCTTCACCCGCGTCGCGGAGTGCACGTGCCTGCGTGAGTGCGGTGCGCCGTTCGTCGGTGAGCAGCCGCTGACCGAGCGGGATACTAAACCCCGCAGTGAGCAAACCAACATCTGGCGTACGACGATCCGGATTGATGTACGTACCGGCTGCGCGCTCGTATCCAATCTTGATGTCGCTGCCAATCGGCGTGGGAATTTTTACCGAGACATCCGCGTACGAGTAGTAACCGGTTCCGTCGAACCGCTTCTGATCCCAGCTCGCGGCAACGGTTGGATCAAACGCACCCCACGCCGAGCGCAGTTGACTGCGCACATCTTCGGCCACCAGGTCGGCCTGCCGCGACACCGGGTGGTTGGCGAGCACCTGCGCGATGAACGCCGCGTACGGATACAGAATTGTATCCGCCGGCGCTTTCACCGCAGTCGAGTCGTTCCACACGGTTGTCTGCGCGGGCAGCGTGTGCGCACTCACGAATGCCGTGCCCGCAATAGCCAGTATCGCGGCCCAGCGACGCGTCACTTGCTGCCTCCGCCCGATTTGCTTCCACCAGACGTGCTGCTACCCGACGGAAGCGGCGCGCTGCGCGCATCGGATCCACTGGCTGCGGTGTTCGCATTCAACGCCGGCGGGAAACCGTTCAACTGACGCCAGATCTCGAACCACACACGCACGGTATCAAGCAGCGCCCAACCGTACACGCCGGATCCGACGCGCAACTGCGCGGGCCACGGATCGTCGTTCGGATCCGGGACCACCAGCACGCGGAACCGCCCGTCCACGCTGGCCACCTGGTCAATCACCGCGACCTCGCCACCAAACGTACCCACGGCAACACTCGGCCAGCCGGAGAACTGCAGGGCGGGCCAGCCGTCGAACTGCAAGCGAACTTTTCGGCCAGGCTGCAAGAGCGGTACGTCCATGGCGCGCACATACAGCTCCACAGCCTGACGGGGCGTGGCCGGTTGCACCGTCACAATGGGATCGCCGGCTTTCACCAGCTCGCCCACACCCTGCACGATGGCCTTAACCACGTAGCCGTCCTGCGGCGCTTCAATGCGGTAGTACGACTGACGGACTTCAAGCGACGCGACCTTGTTGCGCAGCTTTGAAATTTCCACTTCGCCATCGGCCACTTCAGCCAGCGTGCCAGCGCGATCCGAGCGCGACTTTTCAATCTTTTCGCGATACTCGGCGTCGAGTGAGTTCAACTCGATTTGCGCATTGAGCAGCTCATTCCGACGCTGCACCAATGCCGCAGACGCGGCCTGCGCGCGCATGCGCGTCGACTGCAAATCGTTGAGCGAGACGAGACCCAGCGGCGAGCGGTACAGCGAATCGCGTCGCGCGAACTGATCGGACGCGATTGAGTCTTCGAGCGTGAACTGAGCGACCGCCGCTTCCAGCTGGCGGACTTTGTTGCGTGTTTGTTCAAGCTTGAACTCAAGCGATTCCGTCAACGCGGCGATCTGCGCCTCCAGTGCTCGAGCCTTGGCGCGTTTGTCGTCATTCGACGCGCGCTTGGCTTCGAGCTGCTCCGTGGTGCGCGCGACAATTTCCGGATCCAGATATTCGTCTTTGATTTCCGAAATCTGTACGATCGGCGTGCCGCGAGTTACGAACTGACCTTCGGCTACAAACCAGCGTTCCACACGCCCGTCAATGCGCGATGGCAACGATTGTGGACGGTCTGATGGACTCAGCGCGCTGACCATACCATCACCCTGCACGCTCTGCTGCCACGGCAGGAAGGCCGCGAGTATGAGCGCGACAAGGATGCCGAGCAGCCAGCGGGCAACTGCCGAGTACGACTGCGATTCGTACAGCAGCCGCGACGCGTTGAGCGGCATCGATTCCAGATCGAACGCCTTGCGAGTACCTCCGTTGGTCTTGCTCATACACGCGCTCCGGCCGCGCCGCTCTCACGCACGCCGCGCGCCATTTCGCCGGTGCGAACGTGTGTGTCGAGCAGGCTTTCGCAGTATGGATCTTCGCGCACTTGTGAGAACGTGCCGTCGGCCGCGACGGTGCCATCACGAATCACGACCACCCGATCAAACGATTCGAGCAGCACGGGATCATGCGACACCGCGATCACGGTCCACTGCCGGGCCGGATCAGCGAGAATGGCCAGCAGTCGCCGACGATCTTCGGCCAGCAGATTCATGAACAAATCGTCGAACAGCACCAGTCGTGGCTCGCCAGCGATTCCCTGCGCGAAGAGCAACTTGGTGGCGATATGGGACGGCAGCGAACGACCACCATTGGTGATGCGCGTTTCGAGCCCGTGTCGCATGGCTTGCACTTCGCGATCGAGCCCGACCAGACGCAGTGCTTCCCACACCTGCTCTTCGCCAATGTGACTGCGACCAACCGACACGTTGTCGGCGATCGAGCCTTCGAACAGATCGGTCAGTGACAGTACCTGTCCGACACGTTCGCGCATGGCGTCCCGATCGACATCGTGCATGGAGACTCCGTCAACCAGCAGCGTGCCCTGATAGTCGTCGAGCAAGCCACCGAGCAATCGCAGCAGCGTACTTCGCCCTGCTCCCTTGAAGCCGGTGAGTGCCACGCGCTGGCCCGGAGTGATTGTGATCGACACGTCATGCAACACCACGGTGCCGGTGCTCGCGTACGAATACGAGAGGTCGCGGGATTCCATGGTCATGCCACGCGTGCTGAATGGCAGCGGTGTGCGTCCCACTTCGTCGATCGGCAAGTCGGTCACGTGGCCGGCCTTTTCGACAGATGTGAGAATGTCGTACACCACGCTCAGCGACAGCACCAGTTTTTCGACACCGGCGAGCACCGTGACCACGACCAACTCGGAGGCAACAAACTGACCGAGTGTGATCTGACGATTGACGACCAGTACCGTGCCAACGATCAACAGTCCAGCGGTGATCATCGTCTTGAACACCACGATGGCCACCGCCTGTTGCACCAACACCTTGAAGTGTTTGTTGCGATACTTGAGATACTTGGTCAGAATCGCGTCCATACGCGACAGCGCGAGCTGCGAGCGGCCCGCAAACTTGAACGCGTGAAACGCGCGCGCGACTTCTTCCAACCAGTGCACCGCGCGGTACTTGTACTTGCTCTCCATGAGTGACGTGGCCAGGCCCTTCGGCCCCGTCACGTAAAAAAGCAGACCCAGCGTGAGCACGAGCAGCAGTCCCACCAGCGTGAAGTACGGGTGGTAGAACGTGAGCAGGATGAGTCCAAAAAAGATGGTCAGCAACGCCTGCGATGTGTCGAGCAGGAACTTGGCCAGACTCTTCTGGATGAGCGCCGCTTCGAACAGGCGGTTCATGCTTTCCGGAAGGTCTTCTTTCAGAAACACATCGTACCGGACGCGTGGCAAATGGAACGAGTACTCAAGCGCCATGCGTGCAAACACGCGTTGCTGAATGCGCTCAACAACGCCCAGCTGCAGCACCTGCAACACACCGGCCACGATCGTTCCCACAATCACATACGCGATCAGGATCGTCGCCGACTGCAGAATCAGGCCGCCCTGAATGAGCTGCACAATCGCGCCGACGCTGAGCGGCAGTGTGAGCGAGAACAAGCCCGCGAGGCCCGCGTAGAAAAAGACCACCAGGATTTCGCGACGATCGCGTGACAACAGTTCCCACAATCGCGACACCGCTTGCGATCCGTGCGCGGTGGATTCGTCTTCGGCCTGCGTGTCCTCGTCGGCGTCGAGCACCTCAACCGCGGCGCCAGGCGTAACGCTCGGGCGCAAGCCAAACGGCGAGAGCGCATGACAGCGCGGACCAAATCGCGCCGTCACCTCGGCGGCCACCGCCTCGGGTGAACGCGCCGTCAGTATTCGCGCTTCGCCAGCGCTCGGCACGAGCCAAAGCGCCGCTTTACCGGGCGCATCTTCCGCCAATACCAGCAGGTCACCGTCGGCGGAAGTCGAGCTGGCCATCAGGACAACAGGTGTGTCGCGCTGACTCACCGCCTGCCCGACGCTCGCGCTGTCGATATCGCGCGACAGAAAGGCAATCTCGATGGATTGTCCTAGGGCCAGCAGTTGCTGCGCCTGCGCGCCTGCCGGCACGCGTCGCTCCAATGAAATCCACGCCGAAGGGTCAATATCCAGACGAAGCGCCTTCGCAAGTAACTGCGCGGCGCGAATGGACTGAGGTGCGGTCATGTTGCAATAGGGTCAAAGTGGCGACGCCGCCGGACTCCGGGCTGGCGCGTCACAGTCACAACGCTGCGTCGCGGTCAAATGCTCCCGTAAAGATAGAGATCAGGGCCGCTTTTCCGCGTCCTCGATCGCTACGGCGGACGTACCCGCCAGAGCACCCGCCGGATCCCGCCAAACGCGTGATGAAAATACGTGGACCGATCCGGGGCGCAGGGCTATGGACGACATACTTTGTTTGAATGCATTCGCCGGCGCGCCCACCACCAGTGTGGGCTCCACGGAACCCGCTGGCACACGCACGCGCTGCAAGACCAGCCGACCCGGCAACAGGTGCCAGGCACGCGTATCTGCACGCTCGATCGCCGACACGAACATTCCGGCCAGCATGCCCGCCGCTTCGCCGTGTTTGTCACGCACTGCCTCTACGGCTGCCACACGTGTGATCGTCCGCGCCGTCAGGCGAGCCAGGCGCGGTCCGCGCAGGCGACGCGCATCGGCGCCCACGGCATCACTGAGATTTGCGCTGTTGCTGGGCGCCGCGCTGACCAGCACCGAGCGCTGCCACGCACCGGTATCGTTGGAATCGCGTCGAGCATGTGCGACACCGTGCAGCGCGAACTGCGCGGCCGCGCTGGGGAGACGCGAGCGCACCAGGCTCGGCCACTCGATCTGAATCCAGTTGCCACCGTGTTGCCGATTCCCGAGATACCGGGTACGAGGCACGCGACGTGGCGTCCAGTCGCTCGCCACGGTGAACGGCATGTCAGTTGATGCTTCAACACTCGCGTTTCCGTCCGGCGCGGCGTCGGCAAACACACCACCGTCTGGCAGCGCATCAAACGCGGCGAGCCAGGTGGACGTACGTGACGGTGTAGCGACAGAATCGGGATCTGTGGAATCCGTTGGCAGCGCGACCGCAACACGATCAGGACGCGGCATGGACATGCGTGCCGGATAGTTATTAGGCAGTCGTTGCAGCCCCCCGGATCGCGACGGACGTGCAATGTTCGTTGACGGCGCGGACACGGTAGTGTCGACGAACGGATTGCGCGCGGACGCGATCCCGATCGTCTCAATGTCATCGGCAAACGACCCGCGTGTACGACGCGCGCTGCGCTCCGTTTCCATCGGAATGGCAATCTCCTGCGACACGTAGTGCGCCACGAATCCACTTTCCATCACGAGCAGCACCGTGGCGCTGTCGCCGAGCGGCCGTGTGACCTCAATGGAATCCACGGCGGCGCGTGACGCACCGCGCAGCAACGCACTGTTGCGATACGCGACACTCGCGTCATTCCATTCACCTGCCGCTTCGAACACGGCGCCAGCGACGTCGCGCAGAGCGGCGTGCGTGGCGCGCTCTGCCGGATCCACATCGCCCGCCCACTGTTCAAGCAACGCTGACAGGCGACGCGCGTCTACGGCGGCCGCATCAACATCTCCAGACTGGACGCGCGCCATCATTGCGTAGTAGCGCATGAACAGGCGTTCGGTGCGCGGCGGCACGTAGTGCAGCGCGTGATCATTGGTAAGCACGGAAAGCACGCCCCGCGACGCACTCTTCGTGTAACGCTGCTCCGTCAGCTGCTCCGCTTCGGCAAACGCCGACGCGGCGTCTTCGAAGCGACCCGCGTAATACGCCGCCTGCCCTCGAAAGAGTGCGCGAAGCAGCGCGTCTTTTGGCGCACCATCACGCCCTTTGAGTGTGCGATCATACGCCTGATCAAACGTGCCCATGACCAGCGCGCGTCGGATCAACTCCTCGCCCCACGGCAAGCCGCTTGGTGCCACACTCGAGACGTGCGACGGCCCGCGTGACCACGCGCTGCAGCCACTCAACGCGAACGCGGTGAGTGACAGCAGGACGATGGCAATGGATCGACGCATGACGGGCTCGTGGAGTACGGGAGTGTCCAGATCAACGACTGCGGCGATCGAGCACCACAATGCGCTGCTGCGCGAGAGCAATCGCTTCGGCCAGCTTTGCGTTCTGCGTGCCCACGGCATCAATGCGCTGCAGTTCAAGGGACAGCAGGAACTTCTGGTAGCGCATCAACGCTTCCACCGGCCGCAACTGCTGATCGAGCAACTGTGCGACTTTGTAGTTGAGCAGCGCGTCATCGGGTGAGAGCACGAGCGCACGATCGTAGCGCTCGAGCGCACGCGTCCGATCACCGGCGGCGACAAAATCATCGCCCTCTCGCACGATCGCGTCGGCCAACGCCTGCGAGCGCGCCGCACGTGTTGTATCCGCAGGGCGACTCTCCACGCGCAGCCCTGTGCGGTCACGACGGGCCACACTCGACACGTGGTCGCCTTCGAACTGCACAATCGCCAGTTCGCCCTGCGCATCGGTGGGTACGGCATCGAGCGACGCCGGGGTCATCACCGCACTGCTGGCCGTACGCCGAACGCTCCACGCATCTGGTGCGGAGCGCGAAGCCGCCATCACCTGCGCGCTTGTCATGCCGAGCGCGACTTCACCGCGCCCGATGGCATCACAAATAGACGGCGCACAGTTGGCAACAGCCGCCGCCGTCACGGAATCGTGTTGTGCCTGGCGCTCGGCACGCGCACTGATTTCGCGAGCTTGCGCGTTCGCGATGGCTTCATCAGCCATCTGCACGCGATCGCCCGTCACCAGAATCGGAACTTCCTGCACCACACGCGGGCCGTTGCAGCCAACCAGAATGGCAGCCGCCACGAGCGCGGCGCACGCGAACAGACGATGTGTCTGAATCATTGGAATGAGAGGCATGGGGTTCTCCTACCAGCCGATACGGCGGCGATCGACGTACTTCTTGATCTTGTGCTGACCAACCCAGACCTTCGCGTTGGTTTCGAGATTCAAAAGCGTGGCGTCGATCTGATAGGTGACTACGCGTTCGCGACCTTGCGCGTCTTCAATGGCCTGCACATCACCCTGCAGCATGAACTGGGCGCCCTGCTCCATGGCAAGCTTTGCGCGGGACTCGGCCACCGCATTCACTTGCTGGTCGGCGCGTTCCGCACGCACCTCACCGCGCTCATCTACGCTGGCCACCACGCGAACCGCGCCGGTGGTGATGTAGGCGCGCTCGAGATCGCGAGTGAAGGTTTGCACCGGAATGTGCTCGAGCGTGCGATTGCGGAACGCGCCCACAATCACGGTGGGCGTTTTGCCGCCGTTGGCCGCACTGAACTGGGTGGACCAGGTGGCGTCAATCGATTGCGTGATCAGCGCGTTCGCGACGAGGCGCGAATCCGCGTCATTCCACCGACCCGACAGGTCGGTGACGGACTCGGGATCAATTCGAGCCACACGCGTACTGCCGCAGGCGGCGAGCGTGAGGACGGCCGCGACCAGCGCGACGGCACGAACTGTGAGGGAAGGCATGCAACTCTCCTGAAACTGATTCGGGGGACAGTGGTGTACGCCGGTCTCTATTGCAGACCGCGCGCCACTGACCACCGGCGCAGCTAACTACTTGTCCTGCAACATGTTTCGGTGATGCCGGTCACCCGCAGCGTCTCGCGTGCGGGACGATCGCACGTCGCCATTTGAGGACACCGAGCTGCCGCGGGCGCCGAGGCTCGGTAACTTGCGCGTATGCATGATGAAGACTTCCCCCTGGGCGATGGCGTGGCCGATGACACGAGCCTTGTGTACTGCGCCTACTGCGGCGAGCCCAATGAGATCGCGCTGGACCCCGGGTCTGGAGCCGTTCAGGAGTACATCGAAGATTGCCAGGTCTGCTGCCAACCATGGTTGGTCGTCGTCCACTACTTGCCGGATGGTTCAGCGCAGGTGACCGTCTCGGCGGCTGACGGCGACTAGCCGCACCGTTCCTGCCGCGCTACGCCTGCCGCGCCACACCTGCCTCGCTTCTCCCGCCGCACCACTCCTGCCTGGCCATGATCGACCCTGCTCCACTGCTTGCTGAACCCGCTCCGGACGCCGCGCGTGCGCTCGCGCTGCGATTCCTCGCGCGCATCCGTGAGGCACGCGAACTGCTCCGACTCGACTCGAATGATGTCGAGGCGGTCCACGCTGCACGCGTTGCAATAACGCGCCTGCGTGCAACGTTACGCGCGTACCACGAAGTACTGGACCGGGCCTTCAGCAAAAGCGGGCAACGCGCGCTGCGCCGGATCAATCGCGCACTCGGCCAGGTACGTGACCTTGATGTACAACGTGCCTGGATTGATCAACACATTGGCGCCATGCCCACGCTCGCGCAGGACGGGGCCCATGATCTGATGGTGCAGCTCGAACGCAAACGTGCCAAGCATGCGCTGCGAATCGATCCGTTGTTGACACGCCATTTTGATTCGACGGTTGAGTCGTGGCAACATCGGTTGATGCACTATTCCGAGCGCCGTATTGTTGGTGAGGCCGCACGACACGAACCGTTTGCGGCGGTAGTGGTGCAGCAGTTGCACCACGCGCTCCATCGTTTTGAATACACCGTCACGCTGGCCGTCGAACAGCCGGACAGCGAGCGTCTGCACGCGGCGCGGATCGCCATCAAGCGACTGCGCGCGCTGCTTGCTCCATGGCTCGACGAACTTCCCGCGATCCGTGGTTTGTATGATGTCTTGTCGTCTGCCCAGGATGCGCTGGGTGCGTCGCGGGACGCACATTTGCTCGCGCTGCGCGTGCGTCTCCTTGCTCGTCGCGACGCAACGGCGGCAGCGGCGTTGTCGGCGTTGGCAGATTATTGCCATGACGAGAGTGAGCGTCTGAGTGAGGCAACCTCAGGCTCGTGGCTGGAAAACGTGCACGCGTCGGCGATGCAGCGTGTACCGGCCACCGCGCAGGCGCTCGCAACCGTTGCGCGTGCCGACCACGAAATCGAACGCAAATTTCTGCTAAGTCAGGCACCACCGCACGCCACCAAACATGCGGGCGTTCGCATTGCGCAAGGCTGGTTGCCCGGCGAAAAACTCCGCGAGCGCTTGCGTCGCAGCGTGCGCGCCGACGGACGGGTGGACTGGACGCGTACCGTCAAGGTAGGCACAGGCGTCGCACGCATTGAGGTGGAAGAAGCCACCGAGCCGCTGTTGTTCGAAAGCCTGTGGCCACTCACCGCCGCAGCGCGCGTGGAGAAGGTGCGCTATACCGTGGTTGATGGTGCCTTTCATTGGGAAGTGGACGTGTTCCTCGATCGCGAGCTGGTGCTCGCCGAGGTTGAGCTGCCGTCGGCCGACACGCTGGTGACGTTCCCTGAGTGGCTGGCGCCGTTCGTTGTGCGGGATGTGACCGGTGATGCCGAGTATGTCAACGCGAACCTTGCGCGCGATCGTCGCCTGCACAGTACCACGGCATGAGTGCCATCCCGCTGCTGTCCACGCTGCTTCCTGTACGCGATGCGCGCGAGCGAACGATTGCGTATGAGTTGCGCACGCATCCGCTCGCAGGGCATCCGTTCGCCAGTATCGACGACGAAGTGCGCGCCACGCTCACCATGTTGCAGCGGCGCGAACTGTTGCGCGCTGTTCGTGGTCGACCGCTGTACGTGCCCGTATCCCCAGCGGTGCTGCGCGGTGGTGCCATCACGGGGTTCGCGTCCGCCGACATTGTGTTCTTTGTGGCGAGCGATGCGTTGGAAGATGCAGAGACGGTGCGCGCCATGGAACGTTACGTCTCAACCGGATTCAAGTTTGGATTTGTTGGCGCGGAACTGCAGGCGGAGTTACCGGAGCCGTTGCGCGGGTCGCCCGTGGCCTTTGACGCCGGCGCGCTGAGCGGACTGCAACTCGCCAGCACCGTACAGCGTCTGCTCGATGCGGGTGCGCGCCCCATCGCACGACAAGTTGATGATCGCGCCACGCGCGAGCGTCTGCGTGCCAGCGGCGTGTTTGCGTTCACCGGTCGCCCGCTGCCGCGCGGCCGTTCTGCATCCAACGATGCACGCCCTCGCGTGCTGCGTGCACTCAAGCTGCTCACTGCGCTGTCGGACGGTCGACCACCCGACGCGAGCTTCGATCAGTTTGTCGCGAGCGATCCCGTGGTTGCGCAATCAGTACTGCGCGCCACGTCGTCCGCCGCGGTGGGCACCACGCGACCGCGCACGCTCACGCACGCGTTCACATTGCTCGGTCGCGAAGCGATGCTCGCGCGATTGGTTGTGGCCACCTCGTTCCTGCTTGGCGACTGCGGCGGTGATCCGGAGCTGCCGGCAATCGCGATTCGTCGCTCTCGATCGCTCGAACGGTTGGGGGGAGCACTGGATCGCGTGGGGCACCCGCGGCTTCGCGTTGTGGCGGGGTTGCTCTCCGTGGCCGATGGCGCGACCGGTATGCCCAGCGTGATGCTGGCCGACGAGCTGCAAGCGCCTCCTCCATTGCGCGACGCTCTTGTAGAACGCGAGCTGCCGCTTGGCGCGCTGCTCGATGTGATCGAGGCGCACGAATACGGCTGGTGGGATGACTTGTTTGCGCGGTGTTCAGCGATCGGTATCGCGCCGTCGATTGTTGGCGATGCCTGGTTTGAAGGGTGGCAGCAGGCGCGCGTGGAACTCGCCGCGCGGGCCGTGAACGAAGCGTAGTTGCACACCGCCCACCCTCTCCGGGACACTGGCGAAGTGCTCTGCGCGGGTGCATTTATCGCGTATGTCTGACGACCCGCTGACGTATCTGCTCGACCGGTTTGCCACCGATGCCACAACCCTTCGCGCACGCGCCGCACATCTGGCGGGTGCGGCGCCGCCGGCGCACGGTCCGGATGCCGCTGCATCACTGCGCATGGCCGAAGCGTGCGAGCTGGTGCTTGCCATGTTGAATGATCTGTCGACAGAGACCGATGACGAGATGCTTGACGCGCTCGACGGTCTCGGTCCGGAACTGCATGCGCTCTCGGAACGCGCCGAAGATGCGTTCGTGCGCAGCGTGTACGGTGGCGCGGCCACGCGTGTGTCGGAAATTGTACGTCGGACACGCGGCGACGATGCCGACGCCGACGATGATGTGGACGACGACGATCTGCCAGACGACGTCGCTGACGATGACGTGAAACTCGGCTGACGCGTTCTGGAATGAGCGACACGCTTGATACAGTTCGGCTCGACAAATGGCTGTGGGCCGCGCGTTTCTTCAAAACGCGAGCGGTCGCAGCCGAAGCGATCGACGGCGGCAAGGTGGATGTGAATGGCGACCGGGCGAAACGCTCACGTCATCTCGCGCCCGGCGATCGTGTGTCGTTGCGCCTCGGACAATACGAATGGCACGTGGTGGTGCGCGGAGTGTCCGAGCGGCGCGGACCGGCACCGGAAGCGCAGCTCCTGTATGAAGAGACGCCCGAGAGCATCGCGCGCCGGGCGGCACTCAAGGTGCAGCTCGACAGCATGCCGAGTTTCTTCGCGCACGGCGAGGGCAAACCAACCAAGCACGATCGTCGCGCGATTCGGCGACTCAAGGGTGATCGTTAGTCCACCATCGCGCGATCAGCCAACGCTACACGGCCAGCGAGGCAAGCAGTTCACGCAGCAGCGGTGTGTGTAATCGATGACCGCCATCGAACGAATACTCGTGCACACGCACGCCAATCTCGTCCATGCGTTGGCGCATCGCGGCGCGTGACGCGTCGGTTGCAAACTGGTCGCGACTGCCGAGCACCGCGGCCACCGTGGTGTCGCGCCACGCGTTCTGCAGCGCGCTATTGGTTACGTCATGCGCCAGCCCACCCGCCCACAACACGTGCGCCGCAAGCGTGGCCGACGCACCGAGGGATGGATTGTTCGCGACGTCGATCGCAAAGCGCATACTCATCGCCACACCCTGCGAGAATCCGAGCAGACACACGCGTGGCGCGGTGCCTCGGCGGTGTACGATCGACGCGTGTTCGCGCGCGACCACCGCGTGCAGCATGCCCATCGCGTCTCGCAAATCATCCTCACGATCGTCGCGTGTCAGCCACGTGGCGCCAGTTTGCGCGAGATGTGACCCGTCAGCGCGAGGCATTTGCGCGTAGAAACGCGAAAGACCTTCGGGCGCGACAATGCGTGTGTCATCTGGCGCCGCATTCACAAACGGCGCAATAAATCCGGCGGCGGTTTCACCGTAGCCGTGAAACACAATCCACAGTCGCGCCGCGTCGGCGTGCGGTGCACCCGCCGTGGCGTACCGGGCCGTACGCGACACGGTGAGTTTGTGCATCTGCAACGCTGATTCCGCATCTGACATTCGCTACGCCCTCGGCCCGTGTTCGCGTTGCGACTCAGTCACGCGGACGATACGCCGTGGCGGTAATCTCTACCAGAATTCCCCGCAGACGTGCACCAACAACCGTGCGCGTGGGGAATGGCGGTGACATGAACTCACGATAGATGCGATCAAACGCCGGCCAGTCTCCTTCATCGGCCAGGTGCACGCTCACGCTGACCACATCACGCAGCGTCAACTGGCCCGCTTCGAGTACGCGCGCAAGATTCGTCATGGTCTGGCGGACTTGCGATTCGATGTCGTCTCCCGCCAGTTCTCCGGTGTTCGGATCTCGCGGCACTTGCCCGGACACAAAGTAGAGGTTGCCGGCCCACACCCCCGGGCTGTACGCTCCGGCTGGTGGTTTTGCATTAGCTGGCTGGACAGGTGTCCAGTGGCGAAGTTCTTCAGACATTGGCAGTCGGGTTCAGGCCCAGGAGCAGCAGTGGCGACGCACCTCGAAACACTCGAGACGCCGGTTCCGATCGTTGACCTTGATCGGCTTACACAGAATCTGGATCGAATGGCGGCGTATGCCACCCTTCACGATCTGCGATTGCGCCCGCACGTAAAAACGCACAAGTCTACGCGCATCGCGACCGAGCAACTGCAACGTGGCGCCGTGGGGCTCACCTGCGCTACCACCCGCGAGCTCGAAATTATGTCGGAAGTGTGCGACGACTTGCTCTTCGCCTACCCTCCCGTGGGCGCGGCGCGGCTGGAGCGACTGATGCGACTGCCCGGCAGCGTGCGGCTCACCGTGGCCGTTGATTCAGCACAAAGCATTCCGGCCCTCGCCATGGCGGCTAATCTCGCGCGCCGAGATGTTGAGGTGTACGTGGAAGTCGACCTCGGCATGAAGCGCGTGGGGGTGACACCGGAACAAGCGGCCGTCACGCTGGCGCGCACGGTGCACACACACGCACCGCTCCGCTTTGCCGGCATCACGTTTTACCCGGGACACGTGCGCTCGCGTGTGGAGGATCAAGGCGAAGCGGTTGGCGCCCTCGCGAAGCAACTTGCCAACTTGCAGGAGCTCTTGCTCGACGCCGGACTCGCACCGCGGGTGATCAGCGGTGGTAGCACACCGCTGGCGTGGCGCATTCACGAAGTGCCCGGCGTGACCGAAGTGCGCCCGGGCACGTACGTGTACAACGACCGCACAACCGCTGCGATTGGCGCCTGTGATTGGGAAGACTGCGCACTGACGGTGCTCGCCACCGTGGTGAGCACGGCGGTGCCGGGACAGGCGGTTGTTGACGCCGGCACCAAGGCGCTCGCGCGCGAACCACTCCGTGCCGACGGCGATGGGTGGGCCGCCGTGCTCGATCGCCCCGACGTAATCGTGAGCCGCATGAGCGAAGAACACGGCGTGCTCGATCTTTCGCACACCGACTGGCGACCACGCGTTGGCGATCGCGTGCGCCTCGTACCCAACCACGTATGCATCGTGGTGCAGCAGTTCGACGAAATCGTTGGCGTACGCGGCGATTACGTCGAAACGTCATGGCCTGTTCTCGCGCGCGGTCGCGGCGCGATCGATCTCCAACAGGAGCACGCACCGCGTGGGCCGCGCGCGATGTGAACACTCACCTCAGCCGTCACGGGTGCGGTTGATTCGCGATGGTGCTCCTAATGCGAGGGCAGCGGCCGCCAGATCATACCTTCTTCACGTGCGAGCGTGGAATCGTCGCACAGCTGGTCGAGCGCGTGGGAGTCGAACTGGTCAGCAAGCGCGAGCGCACCGATGAGTGCGTCGAACGCATCATCGCTGTGTTCAATCGAGTGCTCGAAACGCGTGAGATCGCGAGTGCTCTGTGACAGGCGGCGCAGGTGTGCAACGCGCGCGTGGGCGTTGGATTTGTTCACCTGCGGCGCGTAAAGGCGCGGCCAGATTTCCACCACAGTGGCGTTGGTGTCGTCGCGCACGTCAGCGAAGGGCCAGATCGCAGCACCCGCCTCGTGTAATGCACGAAGTGTCGGCATACCACGTAATGTGCCCGGTCCAACTGCACCGGCGCCTACCAACTGAAAAACCGAGAATGGGCGGGAGCTGCTTGCCGCCTGGTAAAGCTCTGTGCTGCGTAGTGGAGGTGTGTCGCTTTCATCGTGAAGTGTTGCCGGACGCGTACGCTGCGCACCGCGTCCCCAGAACGGAAACGCAGGCGCCTGCAGCGTGTGCTCAACACGTTCGTCGGTCCACGCGCGCCACATGTCGGGCGCGTTTTTCCACTGCTGGTCCCGAACATACCAGGCCGGAAAGCCGAACGAAAAATCGAGACCAATCACAACCGGTGCGCCAGCCGATTCGTGCACCACACGCACCAGCTCCTGCGTGACATCCGCCCGCGTGCGTCCGCTCTCCAAACGCACCACCTGCCCGCCCATCACCTCGGCCAGCCAGATCTTGTGTTGCGCACCGGTGCGGGCGCCGGACCAGTCCACGGCAATGGTTCGTAGGGGTTTCACGTGAAGCAAACAGTCTGCGCCACGCGAGAGTTGCACTATTTTTCAGGGATCCCCAACCAGTCACGTGATCGCTTCTCCACGACGCATTCTGCTCGCCGACGCCGACGCATTTTTTGTGGCCGTCGCGCGTCAGGAAGATCCCGAAGGTGCTGGTCGAGCCGCTCTGCTCATTGTTGGCGGTCGGCCCGGCAGTCGCGGCGTTGTCTGTTCGGCGTCGTACGAATGTCGAGCCTACGGTGTACGCTCGGCCATGCCGATTGCGCGCGCGTTGCAGTTGTGCCCGCAAGCCATGTGCGTGCCCGTGCCACGTGGCGCGTGTTCACGCAGTAGCCGAGCGATTGCCGCCGTGCTGCACCAGTTCGCGCCCGTGGTCCAGGCCTCGAGTATCGACGAATGGTATCTCGACCTGTCGGGCACCGAAGCGATGTACAAACATGAGCCACTGCACGTAACCGCCGCCCGTATTCGTTACGCGGTCACCCAAGCAACAGGCCTCTCGGTGTCGATTGGCGGCGGCACATCGCGGCTCGTGGCCAAAATGGCCGTCGAAGACGCCAAACCTTCGCGCGGCGCCACGGGTGTGCACTGCGTGGAACCCGGCCGTGAAGCGGCGTATCTGTCGCGATTTCGACTCGCCGACTTGCCCATGGTGGGACCCAAACTCGCCGAGCGTCTTGAGCGTGCGGGCCTGGTGAGCGTGGCGGAAGCCCAGCAGGCGGGACGCGAACGTCTGATCCGCGTGCTCGGCGAACGCGCGGGTGAGTGGTTGTTCGATCGCACACACGGCGTTGATCCGAGTGAGGTAGAGCCGCGTGATACGCAGAAGTCCGTCAGTCGAGAAGACACGTTTGCACGCGACATTTCGGACAATGCGCTGCTCGAACGTGAGCTGCTCAGACTTGCGGTGCGGGTTTCCGCAGACCTGCGTAAACAATCCCTCGAGGCACGCACCGTGACCGTGAAGCTGCGTGATCGCACGTTCAGCACGCGTTCCGCGCAGCGCTCACTGGTGCTCCCCATCGCCAGTGAGCAGTCGGTGTATCGCGTGGCGCGCCTGCTCTTTCGCAAGCTTCGTCGCAGCAGTACCACGCCAGTCCGCCTGCTCGGCATCGGCCTCTCGCACTTTGAAGGGCGCGACGCCGAGGCGGCGCAGCTTGGGCTCTTTGCCGACGAAGCGCCGGCTCAGGCCTCAGCTCAGGATGATGTGGTTCCGGTCGAGGGCGACCGCGACCGGGCGCTGACCAAGGCGCTCGACCGCATTCGGGCCCGCTTTGGCGCGTCGGCGATCGTGCCGGCCCAGCTGGTTGACCGACGAGACGATCCAGGCCCACGCGTCGAAGACGAACCGGACTGAATTGGCAGGCGGTGGAAACCGCGGGCACGCCGGATTACTTTGTACGGATAGCCACGGAGCGCTTTGTCTCCCGTTCGCAGTTGCGATCGTCGCCAGTACACCGCACCGACCTCTTCCCGCATGAGCAAGCCATACAATCCGAATACGCAGGGCTGGGGATTCGCTCTTGTCGTTTGCGCACTTACGGCCGGGTTGGCCGGAACCGCCTACACGATTCACAAGAACACCTATCGTCATCCGCGCGATCCGATGACCACCCAGGTGTATTCCGATCGTGATGCGGAGAAGGCGAGCAAGGCGGGCAAGCCGGCAGCCGAAGGTGAAGATCACGGCGGCGAGCACTAAGCCGGCGATTTGCTTGACTCGTATCAGGCGCCACTCTGTTTTGCAGAGTGGCGCTTTTTTTCTGTTACGCGACGGGCAGGGTAAATGACATGGTCGTGCCCTTCCCCGGCGCCGTTTGCACAGAAATGCTGCCGCCGTGCGCCTCAACAATGCCCTTGGCGATGAATAGTCCAAGTCCGGAGCCCGCGCGCATCAAGCGTGGCGCCTGCCAGTAACGTTCGAACAAGCGCGGCACGTCTTCGTTGGCAATGCCAGGTCCGTTGTCACGCACGGCCACACACACGCTGCGTCCGGACCCTGTCATCGACACATCCACATGTACCTCACCGCCGGGTGGTGTGAACTTGATCGCATTCACCAACAGGTTGGACAACACCTGCTGAATGCGCTGTCCGTCGGCCTGGACGCGCGGCAGATCAGTCGGTACGTGATGTGTCAGTGTGAGTTCGGCCGCTTCGGCAGTGGAGTCGAACAGCTCACACGTTTCGATCACCATGTCCGACATGTCGCACGTGCGAATGTCCACGTGAAAACGACCCGCCGAAATGCGCGTGACGTCCTGCAGATCCTGAATTAATCCATCGGCCTGTCGCGCCGCGCCGCGCACGGCCTGCAACTGCTCGAGTTCCACCGGCACGGGCGCACCCGCGTCACTCTGTGCCATCAGCGCACCCGTGAGCATCACGATCGCGTTCACGGGATTGCGCAGATCGTGCGACACGATCGCCATGAGCTCGTCACGCTCACGCACTGCCTGTCGCGACTCCTGATACAAGCGCGTGTTTTCCAATGCGAGCGCGGCGCTCGATCCAAACTGTTCCGCAATACTCACATCATCTGGCACGTGCAGTGCGCCTGTGCGTGAGCGTACTAGACTGAGCGCGCCAATCGCGCGCCCTCCGGCACGCAAGGGAACGATCAAGACACTCGACGCACCAATCGCGGCCGCGCGTTCACGGTCCACGTCGTTCGGAAACGTGGCATCCAGCCAACGCTCCGCATCGCTAATGATCACTGGTTCGCCACCGTGTGCCACGCGCGCCGTGCTGCCATACGGAAGCAACGCGGGAAGCGGCGTGGCGATCGACGAAACCAGCGGCGACAGCTCCGCTCCACGAATGGCTTCTGCGTGCGAAGCGGCCGCACGCCGAATGTGTCCATCACTGGTCAGCAGTTCAACGAGACTCCAATCGCCGAGCATCGGCAGCGGCATTTCCGCGATCGTCGCGAGCGTCGATTCGACATCGAGCGATGCAGCAAGCACCCATCCGGCCATCGCCAGCATGCGCTGTCCATCTTCCATGCGCTTGCGTTCGCTGACATCGCGAATGAGCACCATGAAGGTGCGTTCGCCGTCAACCGTAACACGTGCGATCGACGCGTCGGCCGAAAACTCTTCGCCGTTGCGACGCACACCGGCAATGGCGCGACGTTCCGCCATGCGACGTGCGTCCACTTCGCCCGCGGCAAACCCGCGCATGTGTCCGCGGTGCACAGCGCGCGATGCGAGCGGCAGCAACCGATCGAGCGGCTCGCCGAGCATCTCGTCTTCGGTCCACTGAAAAATGCGCTCGGCGCCTTTGTTGTACCGCACAATGCGAAAGCGTTCATCGAGTGCGATGACGCCGTCAGCCGCGATATCAATGATGGCCGACAGCGCTGCCTGCGAATGCCGTTCGCTCATGCCATTCCGTGTAGTGCGGTTGGTACGTAGCGTTCTCCTGGTCGCGCCGACGTCGGCCGCTTCAACTCCGTGAGAGGTTAACTGCGGACCACCCTTGGGACCAGACTTGCGCGTGTCATTCGGACGTCGAATTCCGCTGGTACCGATCCTGGCAGCGATTGCGCTGCTGCTCGGCTTTGTTCTGGGTCTTGTGTCCGGCGATCCGTCGCTCCGCGGCACGTTCTGGCTCGCGTCGCTTGTGGTGTGCGGCGCGCCGGTGGTGTGGGGCACGTTGCGGGGCATGGCGCGCGGTCAGTTTGCCGCGGACCTCGTGGCTTCGATGGCGATCGTTGGCGCGGTGCTGCTGCAGGAGCCGCTTGCTGGTCTGGTGGTGGTGATCATGCAAACAGGCGGCGAGGCGCTCGAAGCGTGGGCCGTTGATCGCGCATCAGACGCGGTGGCCGCCCTTGAGGCCGACGCGCCACGATCGGCGCAGCGGGTCCTTGCAGACGGGCGCGTGGAAGAGATTGAAGCGTCGGCCATCGTGCGCGGCGACACGCTGCTCGTGCGCCCCGGATCGCTCGTGCCCTGCGACGTGGTGGTGATTGACGGCGCATCGTCTGTGGACGCGTCGCGGTTGACAGGTGAACCAGTGCCGGTGCGCGCCGTGGCCGGCGTCGCGCTGCCGTCTGGATCGGTAAATGGCGACGGGGCGCTGACCGTGCGGGCCGAACGTGTGGCCGCGGAGAGTCAATACGCGCGCATTGTGGAGCTGGTGCGTTCGGCGCAGGCCAGCAAAAGCCCGCTGCAGCGGGTGGCCGACAAGTGGGCGGTGTGGTTCACGCCGTTTACGCTGATTGTGTGCGCGATTGCATGGATGATCTCGCATGACGCAACGCGCGTGCTGGCCGTGTTAGTGGTAGCCACGCCCTGCCCGCTCATTCTGGCGGCGCCGGTGGCGGTGATTGGCGGTATCAGTCGGTCGGCGCGGCGAGGGATCATTATCCGGCACGGCGGAGCGCTCGAGGCGCTGGCCAGTGTGAACGTGGCGGTGTTCGACAAGACGGGCACGCTCACGGTGGGGCGACCGCAGGTGTCGGCGTTCGTGATGGCGGACGGGTCGCGGATTGATGCGACGTTGGATGCGACATCCGATGCGACGTTAGCCGGCAGCGCGCGTACGCTCGCGTCGCAGGCGGCGAGCGTTGAACAAGGCTCGGGACACTTGCTGGCGCGCGTGTTCGTAAGCTGGGCTGAATCGCATGGGTTGGCCGTGCAGCCGGCGCGTGAACTGCGCGAGGAGCCCGGCAGTGGCGTGCAGGGCGTTGTAGACGGCGTGCGCGTGGCCGTGGGCTCTCCGTCGTACGTTTCGCGCGAACTGCCGGCGTTGGCACCGAGAATCGCCGAGATGGAGCATCAGCTGGCGGGACTTCGCGCGTACGCGGGTACCGACGCTGGCGCGCTCGGCCGACTCGAGTTCATGGACGAGCTCCGCCCCAACGTGTCAACACTGCTCTCGTCGCTTCGGGCGCTGGGCCTGACACAAACGGTGCTGCTCTCAGGCGATCAGGCGGCGAATGTCGAGAAAATCGCGACATCGCTCGGCATCGCCGATTTTGCGGGCGATCTGTCACCGGCCGACAAGGTCACGCGTGTGTCGGCGCTTCAGAAGGCCGGCGCGCACGTGTTGATGGTTGGCGACGGTACGAACGACGCGCCTGCGCTCAGCACCGCGCGGGTGGGTGTAGCGCTCGCCGGGCACGGTGGCGGCGTGAGCGCCGAGGCGGCGGATGTGGTGCTCCTGGTGGACGAGCCGCTGCGTGTGGTGGACGCGATCACGATTGGCCGCTACACCATGCGCATCGCGCGGCAAAGCATTGGCGTAGGTCTTGGCCTGAGCGTGATCGGAATGGGCTTTGCGGCGGCTGGGATGCTCGAGCCAACGGCCGGTGCGATCGCGCAGGAGGTGATCGACGTGGCGGTGATCGTGAACGCGCTGCGGGCGGCGCGGGGGTAGGCCCCGCTCAACCGGTACAAAGGCGGCGGCGGTGCTCAGCACATAAAGACTGGCAGCGCGCGCTGTCGCGCTGCAGCAACACAAAACAAAAACGCCCCGATCCGTGAGGACCGGGGCGCTTCGTGTTCGTGCGAGCTGATTACGAGTTGCGACGACGGCGGGCGGCGACGCCCAGTCCGAGGAGGCCACCAAACATCAGGGCGAACGAGGTCGGCTCCGGGACGATGTTCGGTTCGCACGGTACGCCACCGGGGGTGTCGCACGCGGGAGCATCCTTGCCATCGAACAAAGAAGAGTGCGAGATTCCGTTGCCCGTGAATCCAACGCCAGACACGTTGTAGTTGAGCGACGAAAGTGCACTGTTGCCCACGTTAAACGTGTACAGCGCGTAACCGTCATTCGCCTGCTTGAACGTCAACGCGAACCAACCGGTGAGGCTCGGCGAGAAGTTGATCGTTCCGACGTCAGTCGTAACGTTTGCGCCGAAGGCTCCGTTGTCGAGGTCATCGGACTTGGCGTCAAAACTCCAAGTAGCGCCAGCGCTCTCAGCACCATCCAAGAAGGTTGCGATACCCTTCTGGATGGATGTGGCCGGCGGTCCGCCGTGATCATTGCCGCTGGCAGTCCAGCACTTCGAAAAACTGATCGAGAAGGTTGCATTCGCGCAGGTGAGACCCGCCACCGGACCTGGCAGCGCCTGAGCAGAAGCCTGAGCAGCCGGAGCTGCCAAAGCGAGCGTGGCGAAGGCCGCCACTAGTGAAACACGGCTTTTAAACATTTGAATGATCTCCTAGTGTGGCGGCCGCAGGGGCCAATCGCGAGACGTCAGTCGTAGACCTTCACGATCGAGACTCTCTCACATTGCTAGGAAGTAGCAAACGCCATGCCAGCGAATGGGCTTTCCAGCAATTGATAAAGTCGCCGGACTCATCCATTCCACTCAGCGGAAAGCGTTACACACAAACATCTTGCCACAGTTCATACGGATGAGCCTTCCGCGCAGAGCAAAGACTATACCACGACTACTGCCGCCATACTGCTGCGCCTGCCCCACACAGTGAATCAACACCACAACGGTCAAGGCCGGCAGCGTCACAACAAAAACGGGCAGACCGTCTCATTCGACCGGCCTGCCCGTGACATAAATCACTCGCGCACAAGACATTAACTCACCGCCAACGTCGCCCCCGCCACCGCAATCCGCTCGCCCGCCATCTGCTTCGCCGTGTACAGCGCCCGGTCGGCCCGAGCGATCCACGCCTCAAGATTCTCCTCGCCATCGTACTCGGCGATCCCGACCGACGCACCCACCGCGAACTCCATCGCTTGATGCGGCGTGGGCATCTGCCCCACCGACTCCACCAACCGGTGCGCCAGCATGTGCGCCACCTTGATGTCGGTGTTGTTGAGCACCACGGCGTATTCATCACCGCCGTAGCGACACACCACGTCCGTCTGTCTCATGAACACCTTGGAGAGGCATTTCGCGACGTTCACCAGCGTCTGGTCGCCCGCCTGATGGCCGTACATGTCGTTCACCATCTTGAACTTGTCCAGATCCACCATCACCAGCACCACTGGCTGCCGTGACAGTGCGTGCATATGCACAGCCCGGTGCGCCATGGCGTCGAACAGTTTGCGATTGCCCAGACCGGTCAGCGCGTCGGTGGTGCTCTCCTTCTTGGCTTCCTCAAGCTGGTGGCCAAGATTTTCAATGCGACCCGCGAGCGCCTGATATTGCGCCTGCATCTGCTGCTGACGCATGCGGAACGCTTCTTCAATGGCCGACAACGCACCAAGCACTTCCTGCTTGATCTGACCTGTTTGCATGCGCGTCATCGCGGTTCGCGCGCGGTGCACCGCCGTATCGGTCACCCGATCCGCCGACTGCTCGGCCTTAACAGCGTTGTGTACCGTCTCCACCACGGACCACAGCGCGTCACGCAACTCGGTGACCGCCGTATCCACATACCGCGACTCTTCGCGCCGGTGCTGCGTAAACGTGCGCGAAATCCCGTCCCAGTCGCGCTCACGCACACCGAGTGCACCACCGGCGTGCTCCTCAACCGGCACACCCAGCGTGGCGTGACGCTGCCAACGCTGCAGCTCCGATGAGATCTGTTCGGCGGAACGATCCGGCAGGTCGAACGCGTGGCGCGAGAACGCCGTCAGAATGCTGCCGAGCGTGTCGAGCACCAGCCCGACCTCGTCCACGCGCCCATCAACCGTGCGCAGGGAAAGGCCGTGCGCAGGCGTGGGGCGGGAACGACCGGAAAGTCCGCCAGGAACGGCGGTGAGACTCGGCGAACCGGAGGCGTCGGCGCTCGGGCGATTGCTCTCGGCAGGAGACGGCGTCGTCGTCGGCGTAGAGTTCGTCTTAGCTGCCCCACCGCGGTCCAGACTGAACTTGCGGAAGAACATAAGAGGGAGGGAGAAATTGTTGCTCTAGGGTTTCGGCCTCCCCCCCTTTTTTCTTTAATCGCGCACCAACGGCTAGAACTCCGATTCAGACAACGCCATGATCGACGACGCACCCGCCTGAATGCGGGCCAGCAACGAATGCGTCTGCGGCATCATGTGTGACATATAGAAGCGAGCCGTTTTGACCTTGGCGCCAAGGAACGCGGCGTCTCCCTGACCCGCATCAAGCTGACGACGCGCGACCGCGGCCATTTTAAGCCACTGCCAACCAAGCGCCGTGTACCCCATCAGGTGCAGATAGTCGGTCGCCACCGCGCCCGCTTCATCAGGATTAGCGAATCCCTTTTCGGCCAGCAGCATGGTGGCTTTCTGCAACTTGACGAGCGCTTCGCTCACCGGCTTCGCCAGCGCTTCCAGCACGTCGTCATCCGCAACCGCGTCAATGTCGGATTTCACCAGCGCAAAAAAACGACGGACCAGACGACCGCCCTCCATCGGCAACTTGCGCCCCACAAGATCGAGCGCCTGCACCGCGTTTGTGCCTTCGTAGATCGGCGCAATGCGCGCGTCGCGCACATACTGTTCGATTCCGTATTCCTTGATGTAACCGTGACCGCCAAGCGTTTGCAGCGAGATATTGGTGGACTCGAACCCGAGATCGGTAAAGAACGCCTTGATGACAGGCGTCATGAGCGCGACCAGATCACTCGCTTCTTCGCGTGTGGCCGCATCGGTGTGACGATGCTCAATGTCGATCAGCATGCCCACCCAATACGCGAGTGAACGCGCGCCTTCGTTGAACGCTTTCACGCGCAGCAGTCCTTTGCGCACATCGGGATGCACAAGGATCGAATCGGCGGGGCCGCTCGGATTCTTTGCGCCGGTGAGCGAACGACCCTGCAAACGATCCTTCGCGTACGCGAGCGCGTTCTGATAGGCCACTTCAGACAATCCAAGCCCCTGCATACCAACGGCAAGGCGCGCACCGTTCATCATTACGAACATGGCGCGCATGCCCTTGTTCGCTTCGCCCACCATGAAGCCGGTCGCGTTGTCAAAGTTGAGCACGCAGGTGGCCGAGCCCTTGATGCCCATTTTGTGTTCGATCGAGCCGCACGTCACGCCATTGCGCGTGCCCGGACGCCCGTCCTCCGTGGGCAAGAACTTGGGCACGAGAAACATGCTGATGCCCTTGGTGCCGGCCGGCGCGTCGGGCAGCTTCGCGAGGACCAGATGCAGAATATTTTCGGTCAGATCCTGCTCACCAGCCGAAATAAAAATCTTCGAGCCGGTAATGCTGTACGCGCCGTCTCCCGACGGTACCGCTCGCGTGGTGATAATGCCGAGGTCGGTACCCGCGTGCGCTTCAGTAAGGCACATCGTGCCGGCCCACGTGCCGTCAACAAGTTTGGGCAGATAGCGCGCCTTGAGTTCGTCATCACCATGACTCGTGAGCGCACTGTACGCGCCGTGCGACAAGCCCGGGTACATGCTGAATGACAGATTGGCCGAACAGAGCATTTCTTCGAACACAAAGCGCACCGCTTCCGGCAAACCCTGGCCGCCATACGCCGGATCGGCCGCGAGACCAGTCCATCCACCCGCGGTGTACTGCTTGTACGCGTCAATGAAACCACTCGGCGTTCGCACCGTACCCTGATCGTAGGTGCAACCTTCTGCATCGCCTGACTGATTGATCGGGAACAACACCTCTTCACACACCTTCGCCCCTTCCGCGAGTACAGCATCGACCACATCAGGAGTGGCCTCTTCACAGCCAGGAAGTTCGGCCAGACGGGCCACGCCGTGAACGTCATGCAGAACGAAACGAATGTCGTCGAGCGGAGCGCGATACGTGGGCATGCAACACCTCAGGGGAGGACTACCATCGCGGAGCCAGCCGGACCGTCGTACGGTGCCGGCGCGCCGGAGCTCTGCGGCCTCCTTGAAGATGTGCCTGAATCGGCGGTCCGACAAGGCCAAATCACGACGCTGGCGTCATGTTTTGAATCCGCTCGCATCTCGACACCGCGGGGCCTGCTGCCGCGTTAGACTCCCTGTATCGTTTTCTGTCCACGCTTTGGAGCCCGCATGAAACAGTTCTTCACCAACATTGCTGCCAACCTCGCCACCATCGCCCTGCTCTTTCTCGTCGTGCTCATGCTCACGATCGGATTGATTGCGGCCGCGTCGGGTGACGCAGCGCCGTCGGTGCCCAATGGCGCGGTGCTCGTGGTGGACCTGTCACAGTCACTATCTGACCGTCCGGCGGAACACTCGCCTGGCAGCGCGTGGGACCGTGCACTGGCCGATCCAGGCACGTCAAAGCTGTCGCTACGCGGCGCCGTGGTCGCGCTGCAGGAAGCCGCGACTGACGAGCGCATCAGCTCCGTGCTGCTGCGCGGCAACGTGGCGAGCGATGGACTCTCGTCGGGGTACGGTGGACTGATCGAGTTCCGCGACGCACTCGAACGTGTGGTCGCCTCTGGCAAGCCAGTGCATGCCTACCTCGTGGATCCCACGGTGCGCGACTACTACGTGGCCAGCGCCGCCAGCACCATCACGCTCGATCCATTCGGTACCGTGCAATTCAATGGATTGTCGGCCACACAGGTGCACTTTGCCGGTTTCCTTGAGAAATACGGCATCGGTGTGCAAGTGAGCCGCGTGGGCAAGTTCAAGGCGGCCGTCGAGCCGTTTACTCGCACGGATATGAGCCCGGAAAACCGAGCGCAGACGCGGCGCTATCTCGAATCCACCTGGAGCGAGATCAAGCGCAGCGTCGCAGAGTCGCGCACGCTCGACACCGCACAGTTGCAGCAGCTCGCCGATTCGGTCGCGCTCTTCACGCCCGATGAAGCCTTGCGTTACGGCCTCATTGATCGCGTGGCGCACTTTGACGTGCTGCTGGCGGATTTGCGACGGGCGAGCGGCGCAACGGTTGCGTCAAGCGAAACGGAATCGGGCGGCGATTCAACCGCCAGCTCCATCGACTCGGCGGCGCCACTGCCCATGGCCGCCGATTCCACCGCGCAAGACGTAGTGAATGAAGACACCGCGACCTCAGGATCACTGCTGCCGTCCCTGCCCACCACACTGCCACAGATCCTGCTGCGCGACTACGCGCGCATCGCCGTTGCTCGCACCAGCGATGTCACGGCGCGACGCAAAGTTGCGGTAGTGTATGCGCAGGGCGAAATCGTGAATGGAGAAGGCGGCACCGATCAGGTGGGTGGAACATCGTTCGCGCGAGAGCTGCGCACGCTGCGCAACGACAACTCGGTGCGTGCGATTGTGCTGCGCGTGAACAGCCCCGGTGGCAGCGTCACGGCGTCGGAAGAGATTCAGCGCGAGCTCGTGTTGCTGAACGCGAAGAAGCCCGTGGTGGTCTCCATGGGCACTCTCGCGGCCAGCGGCGGCTACTGGATTGCCACCGCCGCACGCCGCGTGTTTGCGCAGCCAACGACCCTCACGGGATCGATTGGTGTGTTCGCCGTGTTCCCGAATCTCAAAGGCATCGCCGAGAAGAACGGCATCACCGTGGATACGGTCAGCACAGCGCGTTACGCCGACATCTACTCCATTGCACGCCCGCGTACCAACGCCGAGCTCGCCCTCGTGCAGCGCAGCATTGATGCGGTGTACGATGCGTTTCTGTTGCGCGTCGCCAATGCGCGTTCGCTGCCGCTCGATTCTGTCGCGGCGATCGCCGAAGGTCGTGTATGGTCTGGCGAAGACGCACTCGCGCTTGGTCTGGTAGACGAAATGGGCGACTTGAACGACGCGATCGTGCACGCCGCCGACCTGGCGCAACTCGGCGATGACTACGGATTGTTGGAGGCGCCCAAGGTGAAGGGCGCCACGGAAATGTTGCAGGAGCTCTTTGATGACACTCCGCCGCCGGTTGTGGGTACAGTAAAACAGGCGCTCGGAGTGTCGAGCGCGCCGGTGCAGACAAGTGCTGCGATTGACGCGTGGACACGTTCTGCATCGCGTCACGGACCGCTTGCGGACGCAGTGCGGTCGCTCGCTCGCGAGCTCGGTGGTCTCCTGATGCTGAACGATCCGCGCGGCACGTACGCGCGCATGCCCTTTGTCATTCAACTTCCGTAAATGCCTTACACGTCTCGCACGCCATCGAATCGTGGTCTGATCTCTGGCCGAGCAATCGCTACGTCAATCGGCGCAACGTTGGCGCTCGCGTTGCTGCCCCACGATTCGCTGCGCGCGCAAGATTCGGCGTCGAGCGTGCCGGCCGCTACAAAACCGGGACCGGTGTGGCCGGTGCCCGGCCCGGCGCCGCTGCCGGGATCGATCCTGCCCTCAAAGCGGATTGTCGCGTACTACGGCAACCCGCTCTCCAAGCGCATGGGCATCCTGGGCGAGCTGCCTGCTGATCAAATGTTGGCCAGGCTCGATAAGGAAGTCGCCGCGTGGAAAGCCGCAGATCCCGCTACGCCGGTACAACCGGCGCTGCATCTTGTTGCCATGGTCGCACAGGGAAGCGCAGGCAGCGATCAGAAGTGGCGGGCCAAGATGGCCGACACGCTCGTGGACCGTGTGCACGGTTGGGCCAAGCGACGCAATGCCCTGTTGTTTCTCGACCTGCAAATCGGCTTGAGCACGATTCAGGCCGAAGCACCGCGATTTGAGAAATACTTGTCTATGCCAGACGTGCATCTTGGCATCGATCCCGAGTTCGCCATGAAGCACGGTGCGCTGCCCGGAAAACGCGTGGGCACGTACGACGCCGACGAGATCAACTGGGTGATCGACTATCTGGCGAATCTCGTCACCAAGCACAACTTGCCGCCCAAGGTGCTCGTGATCCATCGCTTCACGCAGCGCATGGTCACGGGCTACGACCGCATCAAGCGTGATCCGCGCGTACAGGTGGTCATGCATATGGACGGCTGGGGTGCACCGCGCCTCAAGCGCGATACGTACAACGCGTACATTTACAAGGAGCCGGTGCAGTTCACGGGCTTCAAGATTTTCTACAAAAATGACACGCGAAAAGGCAGCGTGCTCATGACGCCAGCAGAGTTGGTCACGCTCACACCGGCGCCGCTGTATATCCAGTATCAGTAAACGTACGAGACGGCGGCGCGTGACACTCACCGCGCCGCCTTGTGTTTATCGCACGTCCATGCGCAGTCCGGCAAAGACGGTGCGCGGCGCCGCCGGTTCGTAGAATCGGCCGCGCGTGGCGTTGATCAGCACCGCGCTTGCGTAGCGTGCATCGAACAGATTCTCGATACCAAACACCGGCGCCACACTCCAGCGCCCAATCGACGCGCCACGTTCCAGGCCGCCGCGCAGGCCGACCACAGTCCACCCGTCGGCGCGTTCCGTTCCCGCATCGTTCACGGTTACCGACGACGCCATCGCCATATCAGTCGTGACAAACCAGCGCTGCAGACGCCAGGTGCTCCACGCCTGCACCTGATGCGACGGAATACCGGGCACAACATTTCCGTCAAAGCGCGTGCCGCTCACATCGTAGTCAACGAAGCGAAAGCGAGAGCCAGTGTACGACACGCCGATATCGCCGCGACCAACAAGCGTGCGCACGCTCGCCTCAAGCCCGCGACGCGATGTACGTCCGGCGTTGCGGAACGCTCGACGTCCCGGAGCATTCGGTACATCGAACGGCACGAGCTCATCCAGCGATCGCGCTTCAAAGAGCGCCACGTCGAGCCACGTGCGCGTACCGAGCAATCCGCGTACCCCCGCCTCAAGTGTGCGCGTACGTTGCGGCTTGAGCACCGCGTTCAGTCCAGCCGTGCCGTCTGCCTGCGTGGTGAGTTCAGTGACCGTTGGCGTTTCAAACGCCGAACTCAGATTGGAATACACGGAGAGAGACGGTCGCACCCGCCACGTAAGGCCGAGCATCGGATTGACCGCCGTTTGTCCTTCTTCGCCACTGTCGTCGCGATCGGTTGACGTGACAAAACGATCCGTCACGCGAAAGCGGATCTGGTCCCAGCGCAGCGCAACGCTCGCTTCAAATGTGCGCGGCAGTCCCAGTTCGTAGCGAACAAACGCGCCTTCGGATTGTACGACTTCACGCTGATCGAGGCGCAGCGTTCCGCGATCACTGCCAGCCGTTGGGCAGCGTGTCGACGTCGCTTGTGCCACACAGTTTTCAAAGTTGCGCCGATCGTCATTCACACTTTGCACATCGATGCCAGCTGACATGCGGGCCGTCAGTCCGCGAAGCTGCGATGTGGATGTACCTCGCACCCACATGCCAAGGTTCCGGCGGTCAACGTTCACCACCGCGAACGGCAGCGGATTGTCCAACTCGCGCGCACCAGCCCATGCGGCAATCGCGAGTCCGTCATCGGCCGTTCCCTGTTCTGCGCTGAAACCCAGCTGCGCGTGTCGCACCGTTTTGCTCGCGCCGCGCGCGACGGATTGTGAATCAGCCAGTCGCACATCACGTGACAGTTCATCGGCCGTGAGCGCACCAGGGTTTTCTGCGAGCGGCATGTCGAATGCGCTGCCGTAGAGGCGAATGCGGGCGCCCCCCACATTCCCTTCGCCGCGCACAAACGCACTCGTGGCTTCCTGTCTGGCGTAGTTACGCGGTCCGTCCGTGCGTGTATGGGCCACGCTCGCTAACCAGGTACGCGTGGGTCCGCGCGCGGATTCCAACGTGCCCGATGCGAGCACCTGCGCACGTCGTGCACCACCACCGTCCCACAGGCGTGCGTGCGCGGATGCTGGTTCGCTGGCCGCATCACGCGTGCGAAAGTCCAAGACGCCGCCGGCGGCGTTCCCATAGAGCGCCGCCGCAGTGCCGCGAATGGCCTCTACGCTGCCAACACTTTCCAGATCGAGCCAGTCCATCGGCGTTTGCCCGTCTGGCAGCGTAATGGGAATGCCGTCGCGCAATACCTTCACGCCGCGCACTCCAAACGCGCTGCGCGCTCCAAACCCGCGCACCGCAATGCGCGCATCTTGTGTGGGGTTGTTGCGCGTCTGCACCTGCACGCCCGGAATCGCAAAGAGCAGGTCACCCACATTCGCGCGCCGAAGTTGCGGACGCAGACTATCGGGTGACACGCGACTGATGGCGAACGGCAAATCGAGCACCGATCGTTCGGCATCGCGCGCGATGCGAACACGCACTTCTTCAATCGTGGCTGGAACGCGCGTGGTATCGGCCTGCGCCGCAACCAGTGTGGACGACGACGCCAGCATGCACACGCCGGCGGCGAGACAACGTGCGGCACGTACCACGGCCACACGATTCGGAATCTGAGAGAGTTGGGTCACACCACATTCAACGCTGGTGGACCAACATATGCAACTGCGGCCACGCAGAAGGACTATGGCGCGCGCTTGCAGGTGGGATCCACGACATCCATTGGCGGATCGATGAGCTGTCCAATACGCTCACAGGTCACGCCCGTGGCGCGATCCTGCAAGCGCAGGTACCAATGCGACATGCTCGCATTTGAATGCACTACGGCCACGTCTTCCGGCAACCGCATGCCGTTGGCTTCGAGCTCTTCCCACAGTGCGTAGCGCTCGTGGCGGGCCCGAAACTCCATTTGCGCAAGGGACGCACGGCCAAGCGTACCGCCCATCACCTGTTCGGAATTGGACACGGCGAACTTTGCCTGCGCCCCCATGGCGCTCAACGCCAGCAACAACCCAACCCCGGCCGCAATCAACGCAATAATGGTGCGCTGTTCGCTCACGGAGCGTACACGCGCTTGCCGCACCGCGCGCACAGCCGCGCCGGTGGTTCGCGGGCGCTGTGCTCCCGTTGTCGTAGTCGTGGAGGCGCGAGTTGCACCCGGAGCGCTGCGTATCGCACCAGCGGTGAGCGGACGCGCGCTTCCAACCGGGATGGACGCACCTGCAGTGGTGGTCGGCGCTTTTGGCTTGACCGGCACCGGAATGCCCCACGGCGCCGCGGTTGCGCGCGACGCAGCGAGAGACGATTTCGGTGAGCGAACGGTCGAATCAGCCATGGCTGGAGACTACTGGTTTTCCCTGCGCTTCGACATAGCGCACGTGGCAACTTCGTCACGCCTCTGGCCTGCGTCTGTTCGCCGTGCGGCACCGCGTGCATATTCGCCTCGCGCACGTTCGGTGTGCTTCACTTGCCCTTCAACTTCCGCCGCTCTCGCATGCCCAACAGCGCGCTTGGTGAACTCGTTGGTACGTGCCTGCTCATTCTGTTTGGTAACGGTGTGGTCGCCGGCGTACTGCTCGAGAAATCAAAGGGACACGGCGCAGGCTGGATCGCCATCACCACCGGTTGGGGGCTGGCCGTATTCCTGGGCGTCGCAACGGCGCTCGCACTTGGCGCGCCCGGCGAACTGAATCCCGCGGTGACACTGGCCAACGTAATGCGCGGCGATCGCACCGTGCCCGATGCGATGTGGCACGTGGGCGCGCAGTTTGTGGGCGCGATCCTCGGTGCGACCCTCGTGTGGCTTCACTATTTGCCACACTGGCGCGTCACACCCGACGCCGACGTGAAACGTGCCTGCTTCTGCAACGCGCCCGCGATTCGACAGACCGTACCCAACGTGGTGAGTGAAGTGATCGGGACGTTTGCCTTGCTGGTGGCGGCGTTTGCACTCGGCTCCAGCGGGATGGCCGGTGCGGCACCCGCAACAAATCTTGGCGCGATGCTCGTGGGCGCTCTCGTCTGGGGCATTGGGCTGTCGCTCGGTGGAACCACGGGCTACGCCATTAATCCGGCGCGCGATCTGGGACCACGAATCGCACACGCCCTGCTGCCGATCGCGGGCAAAGGCGAAAGTGACTGGTCCTACGCGTGGATTCCCGTGGTGGGCCCACTCATCGGCGCCGCGCTCGCGGCGATCCTCTGGAGCGCGCTCGGCGCGTAATGTGATCTGCCATCGTGGCGCGCGCCGTCAGGCTGCCCCGCGCCGCCACGCGAACTTGCGCTTCGCACGCAACCGTACTATTCTTCTAAATGGTTGAACAGTCCAGCATGATCAGCGGGTGTTAACCCTCGCGTTCGCATTGCTCATTGGCGTGGCCCTGGGGATGCTCGGCGGCGGTGGATCGATTCTCACCGTGCCGGTGCTCACGTATGTCTCAGGCCTCGATGCGAAGACGGCGATTGCGGCGTCACTCCCGATTGTCGCACTCAGCAGCGCGTTCGGCGCGCTCGGGCATTGGCGCTCCGGCAACGTGCACGCACGCATTGCGGTCACGTTCGGTGCCTTCGCCATGCTTGGCGGGTTTGCGGGCGCGCGCGCGGCCCAGTGGATTTCCGGACAGACGCAAATGCTGCTGTTTGCCACGGTGATGCTGTTGGCGGCGGTGTCGATGCTGCGTACGCGCAAGGGTGAGGCGCTCAGCGACGGCGAAGTGGCGCGTGTGGCGATCTCGGAACTCGCGCCGATCGGACTGTCCGTGGGCGTGCTCACCGGTCTCGTGGGTGTGGGAGGAGGATTTCTCATTGTGCCGGCGCTCGTCAAACTCGCGCGCATTCCCATGCGGGTCGCCGTTGGCACGTCACTCACCGTGATCGCGATGAACGCAACGGCGGGTACGATCGGGTACATCGGACAGGTGTCATGGCCCTTCGCACTGCTGATTCCCTTCATCGGCTTCGCACTGGTGGGGGTAGCCATTGGCACCAGCAGCGCGCAACGCGTACCACAGTCAGTACTGCGTCAGTCGTTTGGTGTGCTGCTGCTGTTGGTGGGAAGTTTCGTGATGTACCAGAATCGCCGCGTATTCATGCATGAAGCAACGGCGGCGATGCCGCGTGCCGTTTCAGTCGCTCATCATTCGGAGGTGTAGCGTGTTCTTTCGAAAGTTCTATGACCAGTCGCTTGCCCAGGCCAGCTACATGATTGGTTGTCAGGCGACGGGCGACGCGATGGTGGTTGATCCGCTGCGCGATGTGAAGCCGTACCTCGCGGTTGCGGCCGCTGAAGGACTACGCATCACACACGTCACCGAAACGCACATCCACGCCGACTTTGTATCGGGCGCGCGTGAACTCGCGTCGCGCACGGGCGCGACACTGTATCTCTCCGCAGAAGGTGGCCACGACTGGCAGTACGCCTTTGCCGCGGCTGACGGCGCCACACTCGTACGGCATGGCGATGTGATCAACGTTGGCAACATTCGAGTGGATGTTTTGCACACTCCGGGACACACGCCTGAGCATTTGTCCTTCCTAGTCACGGATCAACCGGCGGGTGCAGGCGCGATGGGCGTGATCACCGGTGACTTTGTGTTTGTTGGTGATGTCGGGCGGCCGGATCTTCTGGAGAAAGCGGCGAAAGTCGCGAACACCATGGACGCGAGCGCGCGCACCTTGTTTCACTCGCTCGAACAGTTTCGTGCCCTGCCCGATCATCTGCAGGTGTGGCCCGGCCACGGCGCTGGCTCCGCGTGCGGCAAGGCACTTGGTGCCGTGCCTTCATCCACCGTTGGCTACGAAAAACGTGCGAACTGGGGTGTCGCCACTACGAACGAAACAGAGTTCGTTGCCATGGTGCTGGAAGGACAGCCGGAACCGCCAGCGTACTTTGCCCAGATGAAGCGCATCAACCGCGACGGCCCGCGTGTGCTTGGCGACATGGCGCCGCCCACGTTGCTTGCGGCAGACACCATCGTGTCGCTCGCACGTCAGAACGCGTGGATCGTAGACCTACGCGCCGCTGCCGCGTTTGCGGCCGCGCACATTCCCGGGTCACTCTCCATACCGTACTCGCGGAGTTTCGCCACGTGGGCCGGTTGGCTGTTGCCGTACGACGCCGAGTTGTACTTGTTGACAGACGAAACGGCGACCGGTGATGCTCCGCCCGAATCGGTGCAGCGCGCCGTGCACGACATGATGCTGATCGGTCTGGACCGCGTAGCGGGCTGGTTCGATGCGGCGGCGTTTGGCGCGTGGGAGCGCAGTGGACAGTCTTTTGCCATCGTGCCGCAGATCGACGCCACGTCGCTCGCCACGCGTCGCGACGCCGAACATTGGCAGGTGCTCGATGTGCGGGCGCATTCCGAGTACGCCGCGGGACATCTCCCGCACGCGATGAACATTCCGGTCGGGCTGCTGCCTCCAGAAGTCGCCTCACTCGATCCACATCGTGCGATCGTGGTGCAGTGTCAGAGCGGCGCGCGCTCCATGATTGCTGCCAGCGTCTTGATGCGCGGCGGTCGACAGGACGTGATCAACCTGACGGGCGGATTTACCAGCTGGCGTTCCGCGGGATTGCCGATTGAACACGGCACGGAGGTGCTGACATGAACACTACCAAACGTCGTGCACCGAAATCGCTCACGCCCGCCATGATGGATCAGGTGGCCGACCGCTTCAAGGCGCTTGCCGAACCCACGCGCCTGGCCCTGCTGCACGCATTGCAGTCCGGTGAAATGGCCGTGGGTGATCTCGTGGCAACGACAGGGCTTTCACTGGCAAACGCGTCAAAACAATTGCAGCAGCTGCACTCGGCAGGCTTCGTTTCGAGACGAAAAGATGGTCTGTTCGTATACTACTCACTGGCCGATGACGACGTACTCACCCTGTGCGATCTGGTGTGCGGTCGCGTGCTGCGCGAGGTCAAGGCACAGGAGCGTGCCCTGGTGGCGAGGTAGTGCCGGACCGATCGCATGGCTGATCTCGCTTACGCGACAGGCGCCTGAGCGACGGGCTCGTGCGCAACGGGCTCGTGCGCAACGGGCGCTTACGCGACCGGATCCTCGCCCCAGAGGATTCGCTCCGCCAGGAAGTCGCTGACCAGCCGGCGCACCGCTGGCGAGCCCAGCCGTATCGCGTCGACCGCGGCCAGCAGCTCGTACAAGCGCGGATCCTGCTTCGACACTTTGCCACACGCGGGGAACAGCGGCACCAGCATATCACCGCGCACCGTGCCGGCCTCGTCGGGCCACACGTGCGGACGCATCCCGTCCGCCTGCGTCTCGGCGTTTAACAATCCCGCGATCGCCGGATGCGACCATGCCGTGGGCATGCCGCTCACGTCGTGCCCACGCACCGGTGGAAACGCGTAGCGCACGCCATGCAGCAGGAACTCGCGAAGCGCGGGGCGCGCGACCGTGCGACTCCCGACACGCAGAATCCCCGCCGACTGCAGCCGAGCCACACCGCGATGCACGGCGCTCGTGCTCGTGGCCAACGCCTCGGCTAGCGGTTCGTAGCGATCTTCCGGTTCGAGTAACAAACGCAGAGCCACCGCCACATCAAAGGGACGGAGCGTGGGCTGCGACGGCACGCGGAGTCGGACCATTGCGAAAGGGAAATGAGACGAAGCAAGCGACAGAACGTCACGGATGAAAATGGAAACTACTGATTGTGGCGAGCTCCGCTATAGGACATTGACGACTTTTGGCGAGCTGGGCTGTAGCATGGCAGGACTTTGTTTGGCGTGATACACTACGGGATTCCCCCAGACCGCTCTCCGTAGCACTCCCCCGTTCCACTCCCGCTGCCGTTGTGACGCACGCCTCGGCCCCGTTCCCCTCGCGTGACAGCGTGCGGGAAGGTATCGGTCCAATTGCCTCTGCTGATCGGTCCCCCGCCGTGGTCGCGGGTGGCCGCTCGCGTGACGTTGTGGGTGCCGTTGAGGCGCTGGCCGCCGTGGCGCGTCGGGTGCTGGGGGTCCCGATTGCACTGGTCGCGGTCGCTTCGGACGAGCTGGAATCGGCCGTTTCCGGCGCCGCCGACCGCTCGGACGCGAGAATTTCAGCCCTTTTTGGGCGTGACACGGAGCTCACGGGCCTGCTGTCAGATGCGGTGCAGCAGTCGGGCGCACCGCTGATCGTCGAAGATACGCGCGCCCATCCACTGCTGCAGAGCACACCCATCGTGCGCGGTCACCGGGTGCTGTCGGCGGTGGCCGTTCCGCTGCGTGACGGCTCGGGGCGTCCGAACGGCGCGCTGTGCGTGGTGGATGATGTACCGCGCTGGTGGACCGACGGCGACGTGCAGTTGCTTGAATCACTGTCCATTGCCGTAAGCGCGTTGCTCACTGGTGCTGCTTCAATCGATCGTGTGACGTCGCTCGGCTCACACCGGGAGCGCCACGTCGGCGCACTCGCGACTGACATTCTCACGGCCTTGCCCGATGGCGTCGTTGTCCTTGACGCACAGTGGCAGGTGACGTGGTGTAACGCGACGATGGCCAAGTGGCTGGAGGCAGCGCCCGAGTCGTTGGTGGGACAAGACGTGCGACTCGCGCTCGGCGCGCTCATCGACAGTGCGGTGCTGGCGTCGTGGCATCGCGCGTTCGACACGCACACTGCGACCAGTTGCACGTGGCACAATCAATCGAGTGACCGATGGTTCGATGCGCGCACGTCGCTACACGGCCCCGGACTGATTGTCACACTGCGTGATATCAGCGTCGCCCGCCACGCGGACACGCTGCGCGCGCGTCGCGAAGCGCAGGCCCGCGAGGTGAAGAAGCTCGATGCGATCGGCCTGCTCGCTGGCGGCGTGGCGCACGATTTCAACAACTTGCTCACCGTGATTGCCGCCAACGCTGAGTTGATGTTGCAAACGCCGTTTGCCGACGCCGCGCACACGGAGATTGAGGAGGTCCGACGAGCCGCGGCGCGCGCCACTGAACTCACGCGCAAACTGCTCGCCTTCAGTCGGCAGCAGTTACTTGATCCGCAGTTGGTCTCGCTGCACAGTGTTCTGGCGTCGGTGATGCCCGCCATTGTGCGCGCGTTTCCCGACACCATTGCGATCGAAACGTCACTCGCCAGTGACTCGACGATCGTGCACGCCGACGCCGCGCAGCTTGAAGAAGTCGTACTGCAACTGGCGTTGAACGCGCGCGATTCCATGGCCGATGGCGGCGTCATGCGTATCTCCACCGGCGTCACCACGCTCAGTGCGCCGCTCGCGGCACGACCGACGTCCGTTCCGGCAGGCACGTGGGTCACAGTCACCGTGCGAGATACCGGTCATGGCATCAGTCCGCAGTTAATCGAACGCGTGTTCGAACCGTTCTTCACCACGCGCGACGTTGGGAGTGGCATGGGACTCGGACTGGCCACCGTGTACGGCATCGTGGCACAGTCGGGCGGATTCTGCACGGTGCAAAGTGACGTTGGCAGCGGCGCGTCATTCCGTGTCTGGCTGCCGGCCGTGCCGCAGTAGGCGCGAACGCCGTTGCTCGCGCGATAGCCGCTTACGCGGAACCCGTGGGTGAATCGAGTACTTCGCGCACGGTGCGCGCGAGGGCTTGCTCGGTGAAGGGCTTCTCCAACAGCACGATGCCGGCTTCGAGTACGCCATGATGCACGATCGCGTCCTCGGTGTAGCCGGACATATACACCACGCGCAGCTCGGGACGCATCATGCGCAACTGTTCGGCGACGCGGCGACCGTTTGCTCGCGGCATGATCACATCAGTCAGCAGAAGATCAATCACGCCCATGTGATTGGCCGCCACAGCGAGTGCATGCTCACCATCTTTCGCCACCAGCACGCGGTACCCGCGACGCGATAGCATGGCGCGCGTCACGTCGCGCACCAGCGCTTCATCTTCAACGATCAGCACGGTTTCACTGCCGCCGATCGCCTCGGTCTCACGAACCCCTTCTGGCTCGAGCGGCGCTTCGCCGGTTGCAACCGGCAAATAGATCTTGAACGTGCTGCCAACACCGGCTTCGCTGTACACCCAGATGTGCCCACCGCTCTGACGCACAATGCCGTACACGGTGGAAAGACCGAGTCCTGTACCGCCGGACTTCGTGGTGAAGAAGGGCTCAAAAATGCGCTCGCGGGTGATGCGATCCATGCCCACGCCGCTGTCACTCACAACCAGACACACGTAGTGTCCCGGCAACACGCCGTGATGTCGATGCGCGTACGACTCACCGAGTGCCACATCGCTCACTTCGATGGTGAGCACTCCGCCATCCGGCATGGCCTCGGCAGCATTCACCGTGAGGTTCAACAATACCTGCTCCAGCTGCACCGGATCTGCGAGCACCGGAGGCGTATGATCCGCAATGTGCATGCGGATCGTGATCTCCTCGGTGATCGCCCGCTCGAGCAACCGCTCCATGTCGCGCACGAGCGATGCCACGTTGACGGTGCGCGGACGCATGATCTGCTTGCGACTGAACGCAAGCAGCTGTCGTGTCAGCGCCGTTGCGCGAGCCGCGGCGGCGCGAATCTGCTGCACTTCCTCGTGCGGCCCTTCGCCCGCTGGCAGTTCTTCGAGCAGCAACTCACTGAATCCGCTAATCGCGGTGAGCACATTGTTGAAGTCGTGCGCAATGCCGCCCGCCAGGCGTCCAACCGCTTCCATTTTCTGCGACTGAAAGAGCTGCTCTTCCAGCAGCTTGCGCTCGGAAATATCGCGATGCACCGCAACCCAGTGCGTGTGCACCCCTGCACCGTTGTACACGGGCACGATCACCAGTTCTACCCAGTATTCGCGTCCTTCCTTGGTGTAGTGCAATACGTCGGCGCGAACACTGGCGCCACGTCGCAGATGCTCACGAACGCGTGCAATCACGTTCTGGTCCGTGCGCGGACCATCGAGCAACGTGCTCGGCATGCCTATCACCTCGTCGCGCAACCACCCAGTGTGTCGCTCAAACGCCTCGTTCACAAACACAATCTGATGCGTACCATCCTCGCTCGAGTCCGCGCGCGTGATCACGATCAGATCGTTGATGCAACCGATCGCGGCCCGGAGCAGCTGCAGGTCGGCTTCAAGTCGCGTGGATTCGGTCACGTCGCGAATCATGGCAAGCCGCGCGCCTTGGCCGAAGAACTGCAGGTCGAACGTGGTCACTTCCGCCAGCATCGTTGAATCGTCGCCGCGCTTCAACTGCCAGAATCCTTGCGATTGAGCGTCCAGCTCGCCCTGACGTCGCACACTCGCAAATCGTGGCAGCTCGTCGGCGTGTACGATCGTACTCACCGCCCTGCCGACCAGCTCCCCGTGACCACCGAACTCGGCCAGCGTCGCATGGTTGACGGCAAGAATCGTGGCCGTCTCGCGCGCGTACACAACCAATGGCACCGGAATCGCGTCGAAGAGCGCCCGGTAGCGTTGCTCGTGCTGTTCGTGTACGCGCTGCAACAGCTGATCATCCGGCCGTTCCCGGGCCACGATGGCGACGCCGTCGGCGCACGGGACAACACGCACGCGCATGGGACGCGCAACGCGGTCGGAGTTGATCAGCAGGGTTCGCGTTTCTTGCGTTCGGCGCGCGTCTTCGATCTGCGCATGCAGTTCGTCGTAGAGCGGTGCGTGCGTTGCCACACTCGCCAGCGCCCGAAGCTCGCGTCCGACCAGCGTCTGCGCGTCGAGTCCGAGGGCCGCCGCCAGCGTCGCGGCCGGTTCGTTGAGCGACACTACGCGCTGCTCATCATCAAGCAACACGACAGCGTCCCCGACCGCATTCAGCAAGGAGGCGGCGGATTCAAGGCACAACAGCTCAGGTACTGATCGCGCAGACATTACTACTCAGGGGCATCGGGAACGGGCGTACTCGTCGATCAAAGTGTCGGCCCGACCGCCCCAAACCTGAACGTCTCGCTAGAAGGACACCTGCAGCCCTGATGAGAAGATGCGATCCGACTTCTCAAACCCGGCTTCCGGGAGGTTGTCGAAACGCACCACGTACCCGAGCTTCAGCGCAACGCGGCGCGAGAGTGGAGCGACCAGGGCAGACTCGCTGTTGATACGATAGTCCTCCGAGACCTCCAGATTCGGCACCGTCTCGATCGTTTGCAGAAAGAACGCTGAGGCACCGAACATGCGCTTGTACCAGGCCGCGACACGGGCGGCTGGGAAGTCGTTCTGCACACCGTCAACACCTAGCTGCTGCGTGAGCGACCCGCCCGTTTCGATGCGCAGCGTATCTTGCGCGGCCTGTCGGACACGAAACACCAGTCCGAGGTACTCCTCCGTCCGTCGGGCGATGCCGGCAAACCGGTTGCGATCGTACAAGACACCCGTGGCCAGCCCCACCCACGGACGTAGTGCGTACTCCGCCCCGAGCCCCGCGCGCAAGAGATTCGCGTTCTCTTCACCGTCGGCTTCACCGTACACGATTCCCAGCACCTGTTCAAACCGCCAGAATCCGCGGGAGTGCACCACGCGTTCGGCAATGTTCATGGTGGAGACCCGAGTATTGCCCGACGTCGCCACGTAGCCGAGGTCGGTGGTGAAACTGGTCACGGGTTGATCGACAATCGCCGCTGCGGCCTGCGTGGTGCGCGCGGTGGGAGCCGCCTGCGACGATGCGGCCGCGAACGGTAGTGACAGCGACAGCGCAGAGAGCGCGAGGGGAACCAGTCTGTGCATGGACAACGACACCGCGACCTCGTTGGGTTGACGACTACTCGAAGGAGACCTGGATACCAGTGGTGAAAATGCGATCGGTACTCTGGAAATCAGGTTCCGGCAGATTGTCAAAGCGCCACTGAAACTCGAGCTTGACCGCCATCATTTTCGAGATGGGAGAAATGAGGGACGCAATCGCATTGACGCGGTAGTCTTCCGACGTTTCAATGTTCGGGACCACTTCAACCGTCTGCAGGACATATGCTTTGGGCGCCAGTCCACGCTTGTACCAGAGCGCGGTGCGGGCCGCTGGAAAACGACGAATTGTGCCGTCAATGTTCCGTTGCTGCGTGAGCGATCCACCCGCATCAAGCCGCAGCGTATCGCGTGGTCCTTCAACCACGCGCCACACGAGTCCCAGATATTCTTCGGTGCGCTGCAATACGCCCGAGAATCTGTTCTTGTCGAAGAGAAATCCACCGGCCAGCCCCATCGTCGAGCGCAGGGCATACTCGCCGCCCACGCCAGCGCGAATGAAGTTGCTGTTCACCTCGCCGTCGTTCTCGCCGTACACCACCGAGAGAAACTGCTCGAAGCGCCAGAAGCCAGTGCTCAGGTTGAACTTCTCACCCACATTGACGGTGGTGACCGTGGTGTTGCCGGTGGTGCTCACGTAGCCGAGGTCGCTCACAAATCGCGTGGTGCGCTCAGCAGCCACTCGTCGCATGGAGGCGCGGGCGCGTTCGGTGGGAGGACGTTGGGCCTCGACCACACGCGTCAGGCACACAAGGATCGCCATGGCGAACAGCACGGAGCCAGCACTGCGGCGACGCATCAACGGGCCGTCCATCGATATACGACAGGCCACGCGACTCACGGGAGAGGCGAATGCATTCGTCATGCTCCGAAACTAGTCGCGTGCGCAGCCCTCAGGCGCGAAGCAGCCGCTCCAGACGTCGAGGGTGCTGGAGAAGATCGCGCAGCGTGTACTTGTCGAGCACGGCGAGAAAGGCCGACAGTGCTTCATCGAGCGCTCGGGCAAGCTGACACGACGCCGCAATCGGACACGTGTTCAGTTCCGCGTCAAAACACTCAACCAGGTTGAGGTTGTCCTCGGTCTGTCGCACCACTGTGCCGATCCGGATCACCGCCGGGTCCTGCGCCAGGCGCACGCCGCCGTTGCGACCGCGGATTGTTTCCACGTAGCCGAGCGAGGCCAATCGCTGGACCACTTTCATGAGGTGGTCTTCGGACATGGACATGCGGCGTGCGACATCGGTGACGGTGGCCGTCTCGGACTCGTGCAATCCGAGATACGTGAGACAACGAAGCGCGTTGTCAGTAAAACGGGTCAGGCGCATTGGACAATGAGAAGAATCCGGTGACCGTCACCGTGCGTGGCATCTGCGTCGGCGCATCTGCGTTACTTGCAAATTGGCGACGTTTCCCCCTTATTCACAATACCTGTATGTAAAATACCTTTTTGGAGATTGGCCGTCATGAGTCTCCGCGTGCATTCGGTCGCGGTCGTGCAGCACCATGCGATTCCGCTGGCCTACGGTGGTGTGGGCATGGCCTTCCTCGTGGCCGGAAGCGTGCTGCTCACGCGGGCCGCGCCGGCGCTTTCCCGAGGCGAGTGGGGCGCACCGGCGGTTGTCGGGGCGGTGCATGCATTCACACTTGGCTGGTTGCTGACACTCATTGTGGGCACACTGTATCAGCTCGGGCCGGTGGCGCTGCAGGTCGCGCCACGCTCGTCCCGCCTGTGGCGCTGGTTGCTGCCCGCGCACGCACTTGGCGTGATCACTGTGGTCTGGGGTGTGAGCGCTGGACGCCTGCATGACGCCGCGCACGGTTGGGCGGTCTTGACGCTGGTCACCGCGGCGTCGGCCATCGTGCAACTCGGACCCTGGCGCGCGCCGTCCAGCACACGCCTGCGCATGCGGCTGGTCACACTCGGCTTTGTCTCACTCGCCGGCGTGCTGGTGCTCGCGGCGATGCGACTGGTGTGGGGATGGCGCGGCTACACGCCGGATCTCGACGGGCTGCGCCTCGCGCACGTTGCGTTTGGTTTGAGCGGCTTTGGCACACTGGTCGCGTGGGCCGTTGGATCGCATGTGATTCCGATGTTTCTTGGCGTGCGCGAAGAGCAGTCGTTCTCCGCGTTGGCCATTCCTCTGCTGCTGTTCGGTGGTGCGGCGCTGCTGCTACCGGCGGTGCTTCCGGCGCTGTCGTATCTTCGGCCCGCGGCGGTCATGATCATCGCGTGTGGGCAACTGCTGATGCTGTGGCGAGCCGCGCGCTGGTTCCGGCACCGACCGAAAATCGCGTGGGATCCCGCGCTCACCACGGTCGCGATGTCGTTTATGGCGCTGGCCGTCGCCACGGCGCTGCAACTCGCGCTCGCTGCGGCCTCATTCGCGAATCGGTTGTCACCCACCGACATGCTCGTGCAACGGGCGATTGCGGTGTGGGGCGTGTTGTATCTCGCAGGCTGGTTATCCCTGCTCATCGTGGGTGTGCTGTTTCGCGTGTTCGTCTTCCTGAGCTGGACGGTGCGCGCCGGCCCTGGCACGCAACCAGCGACCGGCGCGCCGGTGCGCGTGCAACAGTTCTCGCGACCAGCACTCGCCTGGGCAAGCGTGGTGCTGTATGCCCTCGCGCTCGTCTCACTCTCAATGGCGATTGCAGTGGGAAGCTCGGCTGGCGCGCGCTTCGCCGCGAAGGTCTATGTGGCTGCCACTCTTTGCATGTCCCTGCACCATGCGCTCGCCATGTTTGCGTCACCGCGCGCCGTGATTTCCGCACCGGCGCGTCCCTCACTCTCCCTCGCTACGAGTCCACAATGAAATCGATACTGACAGCACCGCGTACCGTCTGCTTTGATGCGCGACCAGCCCTCGCCGCAGGAGACGAACCGCTGAGTGACATTCTCCAACTGGCCGAATCACTCGGGGACGCAGACACCCTCGAGGTGATCGCACCATTCGACCCGCGCCCGCTCTACGATGCACTGCACCAGCGCGGGTTTCGTGTGCGCCCCGCCCTGCTTGATGCAGGCACGCAGGCGTGGCATACGCGGTTTACTCGCGTTGACATTTCCGACGAACACACCGTTGCCGGTGTTCGTAGTCGGCACGCCGCGACCGCAGCGGTGTTTGCCACCTTTGGCCTTGATTCCTGCTGCGGTGGCGCGCACACGCTGGCCTTCGCCGCACGAGCGCAGGGCGTCGATCTCCTGCATTTGCTGGCGACACTGCAAAAGGCTGCCCTCGTCAGCGACACGCTCAACGATCAGTAGCAGGGGATTCCCCGACAGCAATGCACGGACTCTGCTGACTTTAAACTGGTACCTAAGGTACGACATTCTTTTCACAGCGATGATCGACAGTCCGTCTGATCATGCTGGCACACTTCACGTTTCACGAGACACTCCCATGACTCGTTCCCGCTCGACCGGATGGGCTGTCGCATCAACGAGCCTCGCCGCGGTCGCACTCTACGCCTACGGCTGTGGCCCCGCCACTCGCGCTGGTGGCACCATTGGCGCCGTCGGCGACGTCGCCTCTCAGGTCTACGTGGCGCCAGGCAGTCACGACGAGTTTTACGCGTTCCTCTCTGGTGGCTTCAACGGACAGTTGTCTGTGGTTGGCCTGCCGTCAGGACGCACGCTCAAAATCATCCCGGTGTTCTCGCAGCATCCGGAGAATGGCTACGGATACAACGAAGAAACCAAACCGATGCTGGAAACCACGTTTGGTTTTGTGCCGTGGGATGATCTGCATCACACGTCGCTTTCGCAGACCAACGGCGAAACAGACGGCCGCTGGTTGTTTGTGAACGGCAACAACACGCCTCGTGTGGCGCGGATTGATCTCACGCACATGGAAACCACCGAGATTCTGCAGATTCCGAACTCGGCCGGCAATCACGCGTCGCCGTTCATTACCGGCAACTCCGAGTACGTACTCGCAGCCACGCGGTTCAGCGTACCGATTCCGCAGGCAGACGTACCGATCTCGAGCTACAAAACGAACTTCAAGGGCACGGTCAGCTTTATTCGTGCCGACAAGCCCGGCCAGATGGACATTGCATTTCAGCTGCTGGTGCCGGGCTTCAACTACGATCTGGCGCGCGCCGGCAAAGGCCCGTCGGAAGACTGGGTGTTCTTTACGTCATACAACACCGAAGAAGCGTTTGAAAAACTCGAGATCAACGCCTCCAAGAACGACAAGGATTTTGTTGCCGCAGTGAACTGGAAAGTGCTTGAGCAGTGTGTTGCCAACGGCACGTTCCGCACCATGGACGCTGCGTACAATCACAACGTGATGGACGAGTTCTCGCGTGAAGGCAAGGCCACCGTCAAGCGCGGTGTGAAAGTGTTGGAGCCATCAGACTGCCCAGGCTCGCTGTACTACCTGCCTACGCCGAAATCGCCACACGGCGCCGATGTTGATCCGACCGGCGAATACATCGTGGCCGGCGGCAAGCTCGCCACGGTAATTCCTGTGCATTCGTTCTCGCGCATGCTGCAGGCCATCAAGGACAAGGCGTTTGACGGCGACGCGTATGGCGCACCGATTCTCAAATACGCCGCGACTATCGCCGGCGAAGTGCAGGATCCCGGCCTCGGACCGTTGCACACAGAGTTCGACGGCAAGGGTTACGCCTACACGTCCATCTTCATTTCGTCAGAAGTGGTGAAGTGGAAACTCGGCACCTGGGAAGTCGTGGATCGCATTCCCACGTACTACTCGGTGGGCCATCTCATGATTCCTGGCGGCGACACCAAGAAACCATTCGGCAAGTACGCGCTGGCCATGAACAAGATCACCAAAGACCGCTTTCTGCCCACGGGTCCGGAACTCGCGCACTCGGCGCAGTTGTATGACATCAGCGGTGATCGCATGAAACTGTTGCTCGACTTCCCCACGATCGGCGAGCCACACTACGCCAGCGCTTTGCCCGCCGCGCTGATCAAGGACAAGCAGAAGAAGTTCTATTCGCTGGCAGAGAATACGCACTCGAAAGTTGCACGCTCTGCTCGCGAGAGTGGTGTCGAGCGCAAGGGAAAGATCGTGCACGTGCGCATGTCCGCGGTACGGTCCAGCTTCTCGCCCGACAACATCGAAGGCATTCAGGCCGGCGACACGGTGCTCTTCCACGTCACAAACATTGAGCAGGATTGGGATGTGCCGCACGGTTTCGCCATCATGGGCGCGACCAACGCCGAGTTGCTTGTCATGCCCGGCGAAACGCGCACGCTGAAGTGGATTCCCAAAACGGCCGGTGTGTACCCGATGTACTGCACTGACTTCTGCTCAGCGCTGCACCAGGAAATGCAAGGTTATGTCCGCGTTGGACCGTCCGGCTCCACAGTGGCGCTGAGCGCAACGACAACGCGCCGTGCACAACAGGCGGCGCGTATGGCGGCGAACGAAGGCAATGCCGCGGAGCGCATGGCGCTGAATCAGCTGCGGTCACCGCTGAGCACCAGGACGGATAGCCAGCGCGTGCAACCGAGCGATCCACACGCGGCGCATCGCGCAACGGCACCGGCTGTTCCGAAGCCTCGCTAACGGCTTGGGCTGACGGCGGATGCATCCCGCATTCGCCGTCCGCACCAGCCAACGGCACTCCCCGATTTCGAGATGATCATGCTTCGACCCCCGCACCGCATCTGGCTTGCGGTCTCAGCGATGCTGCTGATCGGCACATTTCTGTTCCCGCTTTGGCGCATATCGCTGGTTGCGCCGCAGTACCCTGAAGGGCTCGGCATGTTGATCACTATCAACACGGTGAAAGGTGTTGAACCGCATCACCTCGACAACATCAACGGCCTGAATCACTACATCGGCATGAAACGCATCGTGCCGGACACGATTCCGGAACTTCGCATCATGCCGTGGGCTCTCGGCGCGCTGCTGCTCACTGGTCTCGGTGCAGCGGCGTTCGGGAACCGGCGTGTCGCGCGGTTGTGGACACTGATGTTTTTCGTGGGTGCACTCGCCGGCCTCGCCGACTTCTGGATGTGGCAGTACGACTATGGACATAATCTCGATTGGGAGAACGCCCCCATCAAGATTCCGGGCATGTCGTATCAGCCGCCGCTCATTGGCAGCAAGCAGCTGCTCAACTTCACGGCGACTTCGTGGCCCGACGTTGGTGGCTTCGCTGCGTTCGCATCTCTCGGGTTTGCGTTTCTTATTCTCTTGCACGACGCGCGGACCCGGCCGTTGGCGGCAGCAACCCCGGTACACTCGCAGGAGGCGTTGCCGTGAATCAGACCACGCGCATGTCCATTCTACTCCTCGCGCTCTCCACGGTCGGCGCTTGCGCGTCGCCAGCGCCACGTGCGCTCGTGGCTGGCGAGGACAGCTGTGCATACTGCCGGATGAGCATCAGTGATGTGCGGTTTGGCGCACAGTTTATCACGGCGAAAGGCGTGATTCATACGTTTGACTCCGTCGAGTGCCTGGTTGCGTTCGTCGCTTCACTTCCAGCCGCAACGCCATCCACAGGCGGCTACGTGACAGACTTTGCGAACACCGATGGCCTGATCGCCGCGGAAGACGCCGTTTACCTTATGGACGGCCGCATCGAGAGCCCGATGGGTCGACGCATTGTCTCCTTCGGACCAAGTGCGAACCCCGAAGCACTCGTGGCTTCCTACGGTGGAGAGGTCACCACCTGGCTTGCGCTGCGTAAGCGGCTCGCCGCGGATACGACATCGCAGCGCATCTCGCACGCCCACGCACACGCTCCCGCTTCGGCGTGGAGCCCCGACGGGCGCTAGACCATGCGCCACAGCCGACGCTGGCTTGTGTTGACGACTGCGCTGCTGTTCTCGTCGCAGAATCCGCTCGCCGCGCAAACCAGTGATACGTTGGTACACGTTGGCGCCGGAGCCCCGTTGCCCTCGGCGGTCACGATTGCAGACGCGCTACTACGCGTGTCGCGATACGGGCGCGTGATCGTACACCCCGGTGTATACGCCGAAAGCACGCTCATCATCGTACGGCCGGTTCGCATTTCGGGCATGCCGGGCGCTGTTCTGGATGGCCAGGGTACGTACGGACTGGTGATCATCAACAGCGATTCGGTTGAGCTCCGCGGTCTCACGTTTCGCAATACCGGAACCAGTCATACCGAAGACCGTGCCGCAGTACGCATCTTCGAGTCGAGCGACTGTGTAGTCGAGCGCAATCAGTTCATGTCAACGTTCTTCGCGCTGCACTTGCAGCGCGTAGACGGATGTGTGGTGCGAGACAACACCATGCAGGGGCTCGCCGGCTCGCAGAGCACCACGGGCAACGGCGTACACGTCTGGTCGAGCCGTAACGTGCAGGTCGAGCGCAATACCATTACCGGTCATCGTGACGGCATCTACTTCGAGTTCACGCGGCTCGCAACGGCGCGTCGTAATAACGTTACGCAGAGCCTTCGGTATGGCCTGCACTTCATGTTCTCCGACAGCTGCGCCTATGAATCCAATCGTTTCGTGGGCAATCGATCTGGTGTCGCCGTGATGTATGCCAAACACGTGCGTATCGCCGACAACCTGTTCAGTGACGCGCGCAACAGTGCGTCGTACGGCTTGCTGCTCAAGGAAATCAACGATAGTCAGATTGTTGGCAATGACTTTCTCAACAATACGATCGCCGTACACCTGGAAGGCGCGAACAGAAATGTGGTCGCAGGCAATCGGTTTGAAGCCAATGGTTGGGCGATGCGATTGCTTGCGGATGCGCAAGAGAACCAGATCCGTGACAACAGTTTCTTCCGCAATGTCTTTGATCTGAGCACCAATAGTCAGTCGCACTTCAGCACCGTACGCGGCAACTACTGGGACCGCTATCGTGGGTACGATCTCAATCGAGATGGGGTAGGAGACGTACCGCACGCACCAGTCCGGCTCTTTGCGCTGGTGGTGGAGCGGGCGCCAGCGGCGCTGCTGCTGGTGCGCAGCGCGATCGCCGACGCCCTCGACCTGCTGGAACGCATCGCGCCCACACTCACGCCCGCAACGCTGCTGGACCAGGCGCCCCGCATGCGCGCCGTTGTTCGCGCACCAAGCGCAAACCTCGTCGTCCTGCGCCACACCAACGAGCGTGCCCCGTGACTGCTTCCGGAATGCTGCTGGAGACACGCGGCGTATACAAACAGTTTGGTCGCACTGCGGTACTGCACGACGTGAGCGTGGCGTTGCTGCCCGGACGTGTGACCGCCGTGCTCGGTCCAAACGGGTCCGGCAAAACTACACTGAACAAGACGCTGCTTGGGCTCGTACGCCCGAACGCGGGCCACGTGCTGCTCAACGGCATGCCGGTAACCGGCACGGACGCGTATCGCGCGCACATCGGCTACATGCCGCAGGCACCGCGGTTCCCCGAAAACCTTTGCGCGCGTGACGTGCTCAAGCTCGTCTTGTCACTGCGTCCGCAGGCGCGTCACGTTCCGCTTGATGACCTCGTATCGGCGTTTGCACTTGATGCCTTTTACACACGCGCGCTGGGTGTGTGCTCAGGCGGCCAGCGGCAGCGAGTTAACGCCGCGGTGGCCCTGCTCTTTGCACCATCCGTGATCATCCTCGACGAACCCACCGCCGGTCTTGATCCTGTGTCGAGCGCTGCGCTCAAGGATCGCATCATGGCCGAACGCAACAGCGGGCGCGCCATCCTGATGACGTCCCACGTGCTGAGCGAACTCGAAGAGCTCGCTGACGATGTGGTGTTTCTGCTCGACGGACGCATCCGTTTTCAGGGCACGCTCGAGGCACTTCGTGCATCGACGGGCGGGCTGACGCTTGAACGCTCCATCAGCACACTGATGCTGCAATGCTGATCCTCGCCGTGGTTCGCGCGCAGGTGGCAGAGCTTTCCCGCAATCGCTGGGTGCTGTCGTACACCGTATTGCTGGCAGTGCTCACTGAGGCGCTCTATCAGCTCAGCGGAAGCGCACCGCGCGCGCTCAGTGGATTGTTGAACGTGGTCTTGCTCCTGGTACCATTGGTAATCACCGTGTTCGGCGTGGTGTACTGGCACACGTCACGCGAGTTCACCGAACTGCTGCTCGCGCAGCCACTGCCTCGACGTGCGCTGTGGTGTGGACTCTATCTTGGCCTCACCATTCCATTGGTGCTCGCCTACGCAATTGGCATCTCGATTCCGTTGCTGCTGCATCGCGAGCTTGTGCCGGCAATCGCACCGTTGCTGGCCATGTACCTGCTCGTAGGCACTGCCCTCACCATGTGCTTCGCCGCCATCGCGCTCTGGATTGGCGCCGCTCAGGATGATCGCCTGAAGGCGCTTGGTCTCGCGCTCGGTATCTGGTTCGCGGCCACGGTACTGTACGACGGACTCGTGGTGTGGGTCGCGACCGCGTACTCAGACTGGCCGCTCGAAAAGCCGATGCTCGCGCTCATGTTCGCCAACCCGGTGGATCTCGCGCGCACCGTGCTCATGCTGCAACTCGACAGCGCCGCACTGATGGGCTACACGGGCGCGGTGCTCGCCAATGTGCTCGGTGGGTATCGCGGCGCAATCGCCACGCTGGCGACTCTCGCGCTGTGGATTTTGTTGCCGGCGATCGCTGCGGGCCGAAGCTTCATGCGAAAAGACTTCTGAACTGACCGTTTGTTTGTTTCACTGCTCCAACCTTCAACGCCCGGAATATTTCAATGCGTACTTTCTCCTGCTTTCTACTTGCCTCAACGGTTCTACTCGCCGCATGCGGCGGCGACGCGCCGAAACCGGACACCGACGAAGGCGACGATGCCGATGACACCGCCGAGCTGACGGAGTCGGCCGGTATCCTGCCCGCACGAACCGGCACCGTGCACACGGTCGAAATGATCATGGATGACAGCGGCAACTACTTCAAACCCGCCGAGGTGACGGCCAAGCCCGGTGATGTGCTCAAGTACGTGCTCGTGAGCGGCGTGCACAACGTGCACTTCGTGGCCGACTCCAACTCCGGTGTGCGTGGTCTGCCGCCCGCTGGACCGATGCTGCAGCTCCCTGGTCAGACCGATGAGGTGGTTGTGCCCGACGCTGTGGGCAAACGCCTCTTTGTGCAGTGTGACCCCCACGCGTTGCTTGGCATGGTTGGGCATGTGAACGTGGTCGCGCCGTAGGGGTGCGGCCCCACAGCCAGTCGCTTCACGCGACTGAAAATGCTATGTTCCGTGCACGCGTCCCGCCCTCCTGCGGGACGTTTGCATTTTCTGCTCCGCGCACCGTGAGTCCCCATGCCTCAGAACACTGACTTCCACACCACGCCAGTCTTCCCGCGCGGCTTTCGCTGCGCGAGCCGAAATGTCGGACTCAAGCCGAGCGCGAAAGATCTCACCATTTTTGTGAGCGACGTGGACGCGGCCGCGGCCGCGGTGTTTACGCGGAATCACTTTCCTGGCGCGCCGATTATTCTCGGACGCGAAACCATTCGTGGTGGTTCACTCCGCGCCATTATTGCCAACAGCAAAGTGAGCAACGTGGCGACGGGTGCGATTGGTGTTGAGCACGCGCGTCGCATGGCCAAAGCGGCAGCCACAGAACTTGGGACAGACGCCGAACGTGTGCTCGTGAGTTCGACGGGCGTAATTGGCGTGCCGCTGCCGATCAAAATGATCGAAGCAGGGATTCCCGGCATTGCGCGTGAGCTGCAGCATGATCCGCTCGTGGGCGCCGAAGGCATCATGACCACCGACTCTCACCCCAAGGCGATTTCTCTCAGCGTGGAAAACGCCACGATCACCTGGGTGGCAAAAGGTTCGGGAATGATCGAACCCAACATGGCCACGATGCTTGTCTACATCTTTACCGATGCCGCGTTTGACGCGACCACGCTCGACGCCATGTTGCGTGATGCGGTCGCTGATTCGTTCAACATGCTCTCGGTTGACAGCGACACCAGCACATCCGACACGTGTGCGATTCTCGCGAACGGTCACGCTGGACCGGTATCGGAGCAGGCGTTTCGTGCGGCGCTGCTCAAGGGCTGTGTGCGCATGACAGAAATTCTGGCGCGTGACGGCGAAGGCGCAAAACATCTGCTGCGCGTGCAGGTCCGTGGAGCGGCGTCAACGCACGACGCACGTGTCGTCGCCAAGAGCATCGTGAACTCGCCGCTCGTCAAGACCATGGTGCACGGCGCCGATCCGAACGTGGGGCGCTTGCTCATGGCCGTTGGCAAGTGCTTTGACTGCACCATCCGACCGGAGAGCACGGACGCCTGGATCAATCGGTTTCCCGTCGTTCGCGGTGGTCAGCGATTGCCGTTTGACGATGGCACCGTACGCGCCGCGCTCAGCCATGAACTGGTAGAGCTGGAAGTAGATCTCGGTGTGGCTGACGGACAGGCCACCGCGTTTGGTTGTGATCTCACGCGCGAGTACATCGACGAGAACGCGGCGTACTACTCAAGCTGATGGCATCATCCGCCGAGCGCGCGCGCCACACGCTCGGCGGCTTGCACGCCGTGCCACTGCGCTTCTTCAAAGAGTGACAGGCCACTGAGATCGGCGTGTGCCAGAAATACGCGCGCCGCCGGACTCCAGCGTGCGAGCGTTGCGTTGCGCGTGAGCAGCCCCAGCGTGGGACGCGCCATGGCGTGCCCCCAGTACCGCACATCAATGCGCGTAATGCACTCGGCAATATCCGGATGCGCGCGCGAGAGTTCGCCCACAATGTCATCGCGCCACGCCGACCACGGTCGCTGCTGCATCCACGTTCGTGCGGCTAGCGCAGGTCGATCGACGACCGCGTGATACCAGGTCCACACGGACTGCGGTCCCGGACGCCCAACGAACTGGTGCGTGGCCGACACATACCCAAGCGATGGACTGCCGTAGATCACGTTGTCCCACGACATCGGGGCGCCACGCTCCTGCGGGCGCCGGTCGAGCGTGATATTGGCCACCACCCACGGGGCGTATTCAAGGCTCACCGGCAGCTTCACAGCTGGCATCACACGCGGCAGCACAAACAGCGGTGCGGCCCAGACCACCGCGTCACATTCAATGTCAGCGACTGGCGTGCGCACCAACCAGCGTGAACCGCGCGGCTCGATGGCGTACGTGGGCGCTTTGGTGATCACGCGGTCACCAGCCAGCCGGGTGAGATGTTTGACCAGAAAGGCATTGCCTTCGGGCCATGTGAGTGGCCCTTCCTCGTGGGGTGGGCGGCCAGCAAAGTAGTGTGCAGCAGCCCACGCGCTCGCCTGTGTCAGCGAGGCACCGTAGTCATCGCGAGTGCCGTACTCTATCCACCATCGCAATGTGGGGGAGCGATATCCCTGCGACGCGAACCATGCGTTGGCGGATACACGATCGAGTACGCGCGTTGCGGCCGCAGCAGCACCTGACACATTGTCTGGCGCGCCAGCGAGCGGTACACGAAACGCACCCGTCGCACGCCACGCTGCAACCTGCGCGTCAAACCGCTCCCACTCGGCGCGCTCCCACGCCGGCGCCGCATCAAGCGGCTCAAGGCCTTCGTGCCACGCACCATGCTGAAAGATGCGCTCCTGCGGCGAATGACACAGTGTGCGCTCATCCCAGCTGCCGTCGGCGTGCAGCACGCCAACCTCGCGCAACAACGCGCGCACGTGCACGGCATCGGGCGACGGCACAGGCACGTAGTGTGCGCCCCATGGATAGCGGGACACCGAGTTTTCGCCGCCGCGCGAGTTACCGCCCGCCGAATCTCCGAGCTCAAGACACAGCCACTCTCGAAGTCCGAGCTGATCGAGTCTCCAGCCAGCGGAGAGACCGGCCATACCACCGCCAACAATCGCAACACGCGTTCGTCGTACTTCGCGATTGCCCGCACCGCGCGCAAACGTACCATCGCGTAGCTGATGCCCGATCGCGGCATCGTCGTTCACAAATCCGCCCGCGATCTCGCGCCCGCTCTTGTTGGTGAGCCCTATGAGTGCTGGCGCATCAGGCGAGGTGCTACGCGCGGCCCGCAACACCAGCGGCGTCGCAACGAGTGGAGCCGCCAAGCCAGCGGCGAGTTGGCCAAGAAACGCGCGCCGCGATGGCCCGGTGCTCATCGATTGATCGCCTCCCACTCCTGCTCATAGTATCGGACGAGCACCTGATCGTTCAGGCGGTTGGGCTGCGCCGCCACTGGCGCCATATCCAGCGGAAACTCAAACATGGACGCCACGGTATTGGCACGCAGAAAACGCAGGCCCTCTGGAAGCGTATGCGGCACCTGATACGGCACAGCGCCGGCGATCACAAAGCCCCACTCGCCAAAGCTTGGCACGTACACGTGATACGGATAGGTGCGCAGCCCCGCACCCTGCAGCGTGGCAACAATACTCCAGAATGATTGACGCGCAAACAGCGGCGACGTGGACTGCACCGCTATAAATCCATCACTCGCCAGATGCTGACGTACGAGCCGATAGAACGCACTCGTGTACAACTTGCCCACATGGTAGTTCGACGGATCGGGAAAATCGATCACAATAAAATCGAACTGCGCCGGGTTCTCATCGAGCCACACGAAGGCATCGGCATTGATCACACGCACGCGTTCGTCATTCAGCGCGCTGCGATTCAAGGCTGTGAGCCGCTCGTGTGTTGAGAAGAGCGTGGTCATGCCTTCGTCGAGGTCGACCAGCGTGACCTGCTCCACCTGTGGATACCGCAGGATTTCGCGTACGGCCAACCCATCACCACCACCGAGCACCAGCACGCGTTTGGCGAGTGGCAACGCAGCCAGCCCGGGATGCACCAGCGCTTCGTGATAGCGATACTCGTCGCGCGACGCGAACTGCAAATGCCCGTTGAGGAACAGGCGCAAGTCGTCTTTCCAGTTGGTCAGAATAATGCGCTGGTATCGCGTGTCCCTGGCCAGGATGACCGGATCGGCGTAGAGCCCTTCTTCCGCGAAGGTGGTGATCTCCTGCCCTTTCCAGAAGCCCACACCAAGGACAAGCGCCGCGGCGATCGACATGAGTTGCAGCGTGCGCCGCTGCGGCAACACATCGCGAAACAACCATGTGCTCCACAAGGCAACCAGCACGTTCACCAAACCGAAGAGCAACGCCGAGCGAACGAGCCCAAGTCGGGGCACCAGCAACAGCGGGAACAGCAGCGATGCCGCCAGCGCACCGGCGTAGTCAAACGTGAGGACGTTTGCGACTACATCTTTGAATGAAAAGCGCTCGCGCAGGATGCGCATGAGCAGCGGGATTTCGAGCCCCACCAATATGCCGATCACCGTGACGAGGCCGTACAGTACCGGACGGAACGCGTCGGTCCACGTAAAAGTGAGAAACAGAATCAGCGCCGAGAATCCGCCGATCACTCCCACCAACAGTTCGATGAGGACAAAGCGTGTGACCACGCCACGCACAATGAAGCGCGAGAGCCAGCTGCCAATACCCATGGCGAACAGATACGTACCGATCACCGTGGAGAACTGCGTGACGCTGTCGCCCAGCAAGTACGACGCGAGCGCGCCGGCCACCAGCTCGTAGATCAGCCCGCAGGCCGCGATCAGACAAACCGTCGCGAACAGCGCAGCGTTCATGGACTCAACACCGACGGCCTACCGGCCAGCGACTTAACCGCGATCAGTGGATTGCCGCCGCGACAATCATGCCCAACGCGATCGCCGCGGAACCCATGAGAATTGCGGCGGCCGTGTTTTTCTTTTCGCTGATCTCGTGCCACAGCTTCCCAGGTGTGAGCAGATCGAGAATGATGAACGCCACCGCGAAGAGTACCACACCAAGTCCGGCGAACACCGCCGCGGCGAGTACGTTGTCCCACACACTGAGTTCCACGCGTTCTCTCCTGTTACTTGCCGCGGAGCGTGCGCCCCGGGATGTAATACGGCGACCGGTACGCGCCGGGATTGGCGCGCACAGACTGCGGATCCACGCTGGCGCTATCGCCGCGTGTTGTGGTCCATCCACGATACTGCGCCATGCCCAACACTGAGAGCACTGCGACTCCGTAAATGGCGTAGAGCACCGAGCGGATCATGCGTGTTCCTCGTCTTTCGGAAAGTTTAGCAGCGCGCTTCCGTGATCACTTTCCATCCAGCGGCGACTTTCAAAGCCCACCACCGGTGCCCACACCAGCGCCATCGGAATGACGAGCGCAAAAAACGCGATCGCGAAATGCGAATACGCCGGGACGTCGCGCTTGATGCTCACCGTGTAGCTGACGGGATTGCCGACCGGCTCACCACCTTCTGGCGCCACACGAAGCACATAGCGGCCAGACGGCACTGACGAGAGCGTGACCGACCCGTTGCGGGAGCCCTCGCTCCAGTTGCCATCACTATCGCGCCCGGAATAAAAACTGAGTTGTTTACCCACATCGCGGGCCTGGCCGGTGCTGTCGTGAATGAGCGCCAGTGCAAAATATGTCCAATCGTTCTCGAGCGCGGCGCGGAGCGTAATGCGCACGTTCGACGAACGGCCGCGCAACTCGAACGGCGCGGTCACGAGTGCGTTCTGTTCGCCGCGTGTGCGGTCGTACGTGTACGTCTCCGAAAAGACGTCTTCACGCTGCGAGAATACAATGGTGAGCACAAGCATCAACAACCAGACCATCAGCAGCGGGCCGCCCACAGTGCCCACACGACGTGCTGCACGCAGGTGCAGATTCGGTTGATTGGCAAACACACCTTCCGGCCGGCGATCAAGACGCGGGATGCCAAACATATGCGCGATGTCTGACGGCGCGGTGTACTCACCACGCGACCAGGTGACTTCCTGATCCGAGACTTCGGCCGACAGGATGTACGGCGGTGACACGAAGTCACGCGCTCTGACTTCGTCACCAACGCGCAGCTCCCACGGGAACTCACCCATGGCCATTGTGGTGCGCGCCTGGGCCGTCTGGAAATGGTGATACGTGCGACCATCCAGCGTGATCTCAGGTCGGCTACGACCCGATGGCGCGCCGGGTGCACGACGCAGCTTTTCGATCACGTTCCAGTGCCCCTGATACTCCGAGAGATACAGGAAACCGTGATACGGATTGAAGCAGACGTATTCCGTCCATGAGTACTCCACGCCTTCCACTTCAATCGCCACGCGTTGGCAGCCAATCACTTCATACGCAACGCCGCGGATCGTGCCGCGTGTACCGAGCGGAATGGACGGCGTATGCGGCAACCGCATCGCGTGTTCCTGCAGCACACGCAGATTCGGATCGAGCGCATCAAGTACGGAGCCGCAGCTGCTGCACGCCACGGTCACGGCCCAGCCTTGCGCATGGAGCGCAATGGACGAACCACAATTCGGACAGGCGAGCGTTGTGGCGCTCACGGGAACGGTGGCCATTACCATCCGGCGAACTCACGTGCGCCGGTGGCGCGAAGTGATGTCCACGTCACGTACTCGCCAACGAACAGCAATGGCGGCGACTCACTGCCATCGAGTGTGGCAAAACCGCCGCTCGCATCGAGCAGATCGGCAAACCAGCTGTGTTCGCGACCACTCGTGGTAAATGGCAACTCACCTTCGGTGCCGATGTACACGGCCTGCGACAGACTGGTCACGGTGTAGCGTCCGCGATCCGTCTCCACCACGTCGTCAACGGAGAGCGTGGCGGGATCGGGCAAGGCGCGTCCCGCGTCGACTTCGGTGGTGATCGCGTATTCAAGCTGCGCATCGGACAGCCAGGCGCTGCTGCCGTCACTGACCCGACAGTACCACTCGTTCCATCGACCACGCGACCATTCGTAGGTGAGTCGACCCACCACAATGAGCGTGCGATTGCCCCACTGCGCTTCAACACCCAGTTGAATGGGCGACGCGGTGACGGGGAAGTCTGCTTGCTGACCAACCTTGGTGAGATCCAACCCCTGGCGCACCAACACCGACTTGCAGAAATCGCAGGTGGTTTGCACGGCCTGCGCCCACCGGAATCGAATGGGCGCACCACAGGATGGACAGCTGGTTGAAAACGGCGCTGGCGCGGTCATGGGCGATGCAGTGGGCTACCGCGCGGGGAGCGCAGCCGTCATGTCGTGCGGCAACACCGGAGCCGCGGCTGGTCCGTACGCACGCTCGACTACGCGCACGTGTACCGAGCGCGCACCAAGCAGTTCGGCTAGACGCTGCGACCAGTCGCACGACGCGCGTGGCGTGCAACAGAACAGATTGATGCACGCCGATTCGAATTCCGGGAATGTGTGCACCGTCAAATGCGACTCGGCGAGGAGCCACATCCCTGTGATGCCACCGGGCGTCGGGAACTGATGCCACACCGCGTCGCCCACCGGATGCAGGTTGAGTTCCTGCACCAGCGCGTCGAACAGCGATTGCAGCGCGGGAATACTGGTGAGGCGAGCGACGTCGCAGTCGAACGCCTCAACCAGCCATTCGCGACCGTTCATTGACAGAATGTGCGAGAACGCGTCACTCCACGATTCGCGACAGACAGGAATCGTGTCATTACGCCTGCGCACCGCCACAGAGGTGGCAGAACTTGGCAACCGCGGGAATCGGCTTGCCGCAGTGAATGCAGAACTTGGTTTCGCCGGTGAGCGCGGCGCCACCCTCGGCCGGTGCCGCGGGTGTGCCAGGTGCCGCAGGTGCGGCAGGCGCTGCTGCGCCACGGAACGCATCGGCCATCATGCCACCAATGCCAACGCCCGCACCAAGACCGACACCCATGCCGGCCAGTCCGCCTTCGTTTGCCGCGGCAATGGGAATCGACTGCGCCGCCTGGAACTGTGCATACTGCCGCAAGTCGCCCACCATGTTCATGGAGATGCGCTCGTCGAGACGCTTCTGCAGTTCGTCGGGCAGCGACAGATTTTCGACCGTGAAACTCGCCAGCTCGAGACCGTAGGCCGCGAACTGTGGCGCAAGTTCGGCCGCGATCAGCGTGGCCACGGCGGCTTGATTCGCGGCCATGTCAAGGAACGGCACCTGCGACTTGGCGAACGCCGTGGTGAACGACGTAATCACGGCGTTCCGCAACTGCGGTTCCAACTCGCTCGCTGAATACTGCGCTTGCGTACCGGCAATGTTGGTATGGAACGCGAGCGGATTCACCAGGCGGTAGCTGTACACGCCAAAGCCGCGCAAACGGATTGCGCCGAACTCCTTGTCGCGAATGGTGATCGGCTGCTGCGTGCCCCAACGCTGATTGGTTTGCAGACGCGTGGAGAAGAAATACAGATCACTCTTGAACGGCGACTGAAAGAGCTTGTCCCAGTTCTTGAGATTGGTGAGCAGCGGCAACGTGTTGGTGTCGAGCTTGTAGAGCCCAGGTCCGAACGCATCGGCGGCTTTGCCTTCGTTCACGAACAACGCCATCTGCGACTCACGCACGGTGAGCGAGGCGCCGTTCTGGATTTCCATATCACGCATCGGGAAGCGCTCCATGAGCACTCCCGGTCCGTCTTCGGTCCAGTGAATGACGTCGATGAATTGCTTCTTGAGAAAATCACCGAAAGACATGACCAGCCTCCAGAGCGGGCGGAGTAAGTACGAGCGCCGGAATCGGCGCCACGCGGGTAAACTAGGGGCGCCGCCCGCTCAGGGCAAAGCGCTCCGCTAGCGATGCAGCGTAAAGGCAAACGTTTGTTCAACAAGCTGTGCGACCGGCCGTCCGCCAACTTCGGCGGGCAGATAGCGCATTCCACGCAGCGCGCGTTCGACCGCGCGGGTAAAGAGTACATGATCACTTGAAAGAATCGTTAACCGTGACAGGTCAACGCGCCCTGCGGTATCAACCACGAACCGCGCACGGACCGCTCCTTCGGCCTGCGATGCGCGCAACATCTCGGGATACTCCGGCGTGGGAGAGCCTGGGCGAACCGCTGCTGGCTTCTCTACCATTGGGGCAAACCACACATCGCCGTCCTGTCCTAACGGAGATCCGGTGCCGCCGGTTTCGCCGCCGGTCAGCGCACGCGTGCTGCCGCGCGCAAAGTCGTCGTCTCCCGTCACCGCCCGCGTGAGATCGACGGCCGGAATGTCGAGCGGGATAATCTCTGGCGCGACCAAGGTCGGCGCCAACGCCAGGGCAGTAGCGACCTCTGCCGTAGTGCTGCTCGGCGCGACATCGCTGCCTGCGGGCGCGACCGGTGGCTTTGGCTTGGGTAGCCGATCCACGTAGGTCAGCGTGGTCGGTGGCGGTTCGGGCGGCAACTCGTCCGCTTTGGCGGTCGCCACCACAATAGCGGCAACGGCGCCGATGTGCAGCGCCAGCGACACAACGGAACTCAGGCGACGACGTGGAGCAACGGCGGCGGATTCAAGCAGCGTTCCCAGCATGTGAGCCTCCCGGATGAAGTGTGCACGCGGCCCATCCGTGTGCACACTGCATTATGCGACCGCCGCATGAACCGGACGTGACGCGCGCATGAGCACGCCGTGAACGCTCTGTGACATGTGCATGACACGCACATGAGCGAATGATGAAGGCCGCGTGACAACTCGATGAACTCACGCGTGACGACATGCTGAATGCCATTCGCACCGCTCGTGTAGGTCATGTGCACTGGGGGTCACACGACCCTTCGATGAATGCACGCGCCCGCGTAAAGTCTGCACGCGCTCCCCAACAGACATCCGGTCGCACGGCGGCCACTGATTCGGTTTCGACCGAGAGGCTTTATCATGAAACGGTATTTCAGTGCACTCGTTGCGAGTACCATGCTCGCTGCACTCGCCGCCTGCGGCAGTTCCGACAGCACCAGTCCACCACCGCCGCCACCACCTGCGCCTGTTGCATCCGTGACACTCGTGGCAGCGTCAAATGTGATCGAAGTGGGCGCGACCACCACGCTCACCGCCACTGCGCGCGACGCGAACGACATTACGCTTACCGGTCGCACCATCACGTTCACTACCTCCGCCGCCGCGACGGCCACCGTCAGTGCCACCGGTGTTGTGACAGCGTTGGCGGAAGGCACCGTCACGATTACGGCCACCAGTGAGGGCAAGAGCGCGCAGGTTGTGATCAACGTGCAGCCCGCGGCACCGGCACCGGTGCACAGCGTGGCGATCACACCCGCGAATCGCCTGATGCAACTGGGCGAAACCGTCACCCTGACAGCGGTCACACTCAACGCCGCTGGTCAACCTCTCGCGGGTCGCGCGGTGCGCTGGCTGTCCAACGCACCCGCGATCGTGGAGATCGATCACAACACCGGGACAGCGCGTGCACTCGCCTCGGGTACTGCCACGATTACGGCCACCAGCGAAGGAAAGGTTGGCACAGGGTCGATCAGTGTGGTGGTACCGGTTGCCACGGTCAGCATCAACGCCAGTGCCGATACCATCGAAGCGTGGGAGTCGCTGCCGCTCACGGCCACCACACGCGCGGCCGACAACAGCATTCTCAATGGACGGGCCCTGCGTTGGAAAGTGTCGGATACCGCGATCGCCGTGATCGACAGCATGACGGGCGTGCTTGAAGGACGCGATCGCGGCACGGTCACCGTGACGGCCACCAGCGAAGGCAAGTTCGGCACGATCAGCAAAGTGGTGGTGATCAAGTACCGCTCGTTGTCCGCAGCCACGCAGCACGCGTGCAACATTGCGAGTGGTGGCATCGCCTGGTGCTGGGGATTGAACAGCCGTCAGGGCCGGATTGGGTTGCCAACGCTGACGGATGATGCGAAGAGCACTGTGCCGGTGATGGTGCCGGGGGGACATCGCTTTACCCAGTTGGCCACGTTCGGTCGTACTACCTGTGGTATTCGCACCGACGGTCGCGCGTACTGCTGGGGCTACAACGCCTGGGGAGCGCTCGGCATCGCGAGTTCGATCGGGCAGAGCGCGACACCAGTTGCCGTTGAAACATCGCTGCGCTTCAAACAGATCTCGGCGGGTGCAGATCATGTCTGTGCCGTCGGAACAGACAATCGTATCTTCTGCTGGGGCAACAATCAGTGGGGACAATTCGGTGCCGGCAACACGGTCTCGTCGCACATTCCCACGGTTACGGTGTCTGGTGACGCATTTGCCAGCGTGACCACGGGCAACGAGTTCACGTGTGGAGTCACGATGGCGGGTAACGGCTGGTGCTGGGGTGCCGACGGCGCGGGCGAGACGGGCACCGGCGCACCGATATCGAATGGCAATACCACGAAGTTGTTGCCGCAAGCCATGACGGGTGGCCATCGCTGGGCGATGCTGAGCGCGTCCAATCAGGTGGCATGTGGTGTCACAACAGCAGGCGCAGGCTACTGCTGGGGCAACTCCACAAGCGGTCGTCTGGGAAGCACAGGCAGCGCCACGTCAACGCCGCGCGCAATCAGCGGCGGACACAACTGGCGTCAGATCTCCGCAGGCTTCGCCCACGTGTGCGGCGTGACGACACAGTCCGATGTCTACTGCTGGGGCAGCAACGCCAACGGACAACTTGGTGTGGGTCTGCAGAATGGCAGCACGACGCCAGTGCGTGCCGGTACCATCCGGGCGAGCGAAGTTTCCGCCGCGAATGTGGCCAGCGGTTCGGGCTCATTCACCTGCGCCATCTCCGTTGATCGTCTCACCACGTCGTGCTGGGGCCGCAATGATGTAGGTCAGTTGGGTAACGGCAACACCACGTCTGACATTGCGAGCAACGTGACGCCAACCATTGTGATCGGTCAGCGCCCGCTGTAATCAGGCCACACGCACCACGACACGCGTTCCCCACGGATCATCGAGGGCGAACGCGTTGTCGTTGGTGAGGGTCCCCTGCACGCCGTGTTGCTGCGCCCGAGCGGCCACCGCCTGCACATCATCACTCGTCGGAACACGGATGGTCCAATGTAACAAGCGTGCGTCCCCGCTCGCCGGCGGCTTGGCCCAATCGCCGGCCCAGACATTGGTGCCCAGATGGTGGTGATATCCACCGGCCGCGAGAAAGTGCGCGCCAGGATACGACGACTGCGTGAGACTGAAACCGATCACGTCGCGATAAAACGCGGTACTCTCCTCAAGCTTGCCCACATGCAGGTGCACATGGCCAATGCGCATGCCCTCAGGCATACCAGTGTACATATGGCCGCCGCCAGCACTCACCAGTTCTTTCAGATCGAGCGGCAATGATGCCATCTGCACTTCGCCGTTGGCAAACGTCCACTGTTCACGCGGCCGATCGGCGTACACTTCCACACCGAGTCCATCGGGATCGGAGAGATACAGCGCTTCGCTGACCAGATGATTCGCGGTGCCCACACGGTCAGGGAACGCCGCGAGGTGCGCAACGAACTGCCCCAGTGCAGCGCGATTGGGCATCAGCCACGCCACGTGAAATAGTCCCAGACGTCCGCGATGCGGCATGGGTTCAGCGCCCACGCGTTCGGTCAGCATGAGCAGCGGTACTTTGTCAAAGTACGAGCCAAGCTGTGCACTCTGTGCGTCGCGCTCAAGCACAAACGCACCCAACACATCACGATACCACGCGACTGACCGGTCAAGATTTGCCACCTGCAAACTGACCATTCCAAGTTGCGTATCATCAGGCAGCAAGCGAGACATCAGCCCTCCTCGGCATTGTTCGCGCTATTCCGCTGGTATGACCATCTGTTCCACCGCGCGCACGCGCCACACACTGGTGTCTTTCGCGAGACGAAGCGTCCACGCCATTCGGCAGTGCTCTCCACAGCTCCGTGCGATCACTACCGAAGCAGACGTTCGTTCGCTATCAAACGCAACGGGTGCCACTTCTACAACGCCGCTGGCCGTGGGATTCGCCTGACGAAACGCGCGCCAGCCATCAGGATTGGCGCGGAACATCGCTTCAAGTGAGGCCAGCGTTGTGGTGGACAGCGCAAGACCTGCTGGTGTGACAACACGATCAGCTGCGTCCAGTTCGAGCGCCGAAAAAATCGGCCCACGCGTTGTGCTATCGCGAAACAGCACAATCGCGCCGGCGTGTTCACGTTCCAAAAAGAGTGCACTGAGCGCCGCTTGTTGAACGGCGCTCTCATCTGATGCGGTATCAGCGTGCGTGCATCCCAATCCCAGGATTGAGAAAACAGCGAGTTTAGCGAGGAAACGCAACGAGACTTTCCTGACCGTTTTTGCCAACGGCCGCGACGCCAAAGAAATAATTGTCAATGATGACATTCGGCAATGTGAACTGCGTCACATTGCCCACAAAGCGACTGCTCGTCCAATTCACTTCGCTCGGCTTGCGCCAGTAAATGCGATAGCCAATCACGTCTGGCGACTTGGAGGCGACCCAGCGGAAACTCGGCGACGGTCGCACCGCGCCTTGAATGCGCACCGAGTCTGGAGCAGCCGGTGCCCACGCCAGCGACAGCAGTGTGGCCGCATCAAGCGCCGTGATCGAGGCCGCGTACGGAAAGTTCACGCCTTCGATGACGTCGCCGTACGCGATACCGCGCTCGGTGCGAATGTCCTGGTGCTGTTTGTTATAGTCTTCGTGCGATTCCATGAGACGCACGGCCGCATTGAATCCGTTGTTGAAGAACGGTGTGTGATGTCCGCCGCGACCGTAGCGATCAAGTCGATAGATGATTTCCACGTCGAGATTCGGAAAGTATCGATCCGCGACCTTGTCGATGTACCGCGCCAGCTGACGCGACGGCGTGTCGAGCTCACCGCCGTTGGTGAGAATGCGACGCAGCTCCGAAGCAGGCGTATCGGCTGCCAGTCCCGGCGCGAACACGCGCGCTTTCGTATTCTCGATCACGCCATCAATGCCGGAAATGTTTCCGACCATGTCGTTGTTGATCACCGCATCAATACGCCAGTTGTTGGCCTTGGCATGCTTGGCCACGATATCACCGCCAAAGAGCCCCTGCTCTTCTCCGGAGAGTGCGGCAAAGGCAATCGACGCGTTGGGCTTGTACTTACTCAGAATTCGTGCGGCTTCGAGCAGCGCCGCAATGCCGCTGGCGTTGTCGTTGGCTCCGGGCGAACTGTCTTTCGCATTCATCACATCGGTCACGCGTGAATCAATGTCACCGGCGAGCAGCACGTGGCGATTCGGCTCGGCGCTACCACGCAGCACGGCCACCACGTTCACAATGTTGATGTCTTCACGAATGCGGCCCGTCGGAGAGCCCTTCTCAATACCGCTGATGTACTGCACATCCAGACACCCACCGCACGCCGCCGAGATGCGCTGAAACTCGGCGAAGATCCAGCGACGTGCCGCGCCGATGCCACGCGTTGTGGAGAGTGTGTCTGACATGGTGTGCCGCGTCCCGAAGGCCACCAGCTGTCGAATGTCACGCTCAATGCGCTCAGCCGACGACGCGGCGACCATTTCATGGATGCGCGGGTCTTCCTGCGATGGCAGCGGAGTTGGTTGTTGGGCGGCGAGTGGCGCCACTGCGGCGTGGAGAGCGACGAAGGTGAGCGCGAGCGTGGAAATCGGTGCGCGAAGTGACAGGGACATGACGGGCAGGAATAGGCTGGAGAGGCGCTGGGCTGCGACTGGGCGGCCAGAGACTATATGGATGAGCTTAGCCAGCGTGGCGCCCGTCGCCTAGCCGCAGCTCGAGAGAGGGCGCGTGCGGAGCGAGGGAGGGGCTAGCGACGGTGGGTATCGTATGATATATTCTATTGTATCATTTGAGCATTGAGGCATCGATGACCAAGCCCTTCACATACCCCGCCCCAAAGCGGCGCAGCAAGTCGGCCAAGGCGGCGTTCGGCGACCCCAACTTCTGGCGCGTCCGCGAAGATGGGCACTCCTGGATCGCCGACGTTGCGCACAGCAATACGCTCGACCGCATTCAGCTCGTGCGTGAAGGTGTGGCAGCGCAGGCGGTAGCGTCGCTCGCCGATGTGCTCGATATGTCGCGCGACAGTCTCGTGCGAAGCCTTGGTCTGGCTCGCGCCACGGTGGAGCGCAAACTGCGTTCGGGTGGACGGCTGGGCGTGGCGGAAAGTGAACGCGTACTGGGGGTCACGTTGTTGATCAGTCAAATCCAACAGATTGTGAGCGAGTCAGGCAACGCCGACGAGTTCGACGCCGCGGCCTGGGTGTCACAGTGGATCGAATCGCCAGTGCCCGCGCTCGGCGGCCGCACGCCAATTGAGTTCATGGATACCGCCGAGGGTCGCGCGATTGTGTCGGGGCTGTTGGCGCGAATGCAGTCGGGCGCGTACGCGTAGTCGCGCGCGTGCATGAGTGACGCGTTGTTGCACGTGCACTCGCGCGATACCGATGCGCGTGACGTGCTGCTGTGGCGTATTGCCGCGGACACACCGCACTTCACCGCCGACGATGTGAGCGGAGCCGGCGCGCGCGAAACCGGCGGGCGATGGAATCGTGCGGGTGTCGCGTTGCTCTACACATCGAGCTCGCGCGCGCTGGCGTGTCTTGAGACGGTGGTACATCTGCGTGAGCAGGGGCTGCCGCTCAATCGCTATCTCGTAGAGATCCGCGTGCCGGAAGCGGTGTGGAAGTCGCGCACGGTGTGTGAAGGCGCGGCGCATGTGGGGTGGGATGCGATTCCCGAGGGTCGCGTGTCGCTGGAGTGGGGCGCCCGCTGGCTCTCACGAGGAGAAAGTGTGCTCGCGGAAGTGCCGTCTGTGGTGGTGCCGGAGGAGTCGAACGTGCTGATCAATCCGCAGCATGTAGACGTGCACCTGTTGACGGTGCGCAAAGTTCGGCGGTGGACGTACGATGCGCGGAGTTTTGGTAGGCAGTGAGCTAGTCGGACGAATCAGCGCATGCAACCAACACAAGCGCGCGACGTACGCAGGATCGGCGTCGACCGCTTCATAGCGGTACTCGCACGCCAAACTGCAGCGTCACCAGTGGCGACCACCTTCGGCTTGTGCGCACGCTGCCGCCGTCAGCAGGAAAAACGTCGCGCGACAGGCGTGTGAGATGTCTGGAGTAGGAAATCACCACGTAGCGGGCCAACACGGCAGTGAGCTGACCTCCCACATGGGGCAAAACTTCTCGCCCGTGGTTTACGCCCGCCGATTCGTAGCCGGGGCGTCCCGTAATGAGACCACCCTGCAAGACTCCCTCGAGGTGCGCCCACTTCGAACCAACCCGCGCGCCCATACCCAGGCCCAAGCGCGTCGCACCTTCCAATCGAAGTCCACCCACCGTGGGTTCGAACGAAACGCATAACACATCGCCGCCTCCGCTCCCCGTGAAGTGATCCAGCGACAGGTGCGGAAACACTCGGCCTTGTCGCTGCACATCGAGGCTGACCGCGAGGCTCGAATGTCCACAGTTCGACTGGTAGTCATCGGCGGGAGCTGCAATCCCGAACCGGCCCGTCACATTGACGTCGGGTCGCTGCGCGCCGAGCGGTGCGGAGAGGAACGCAACGATCGCGATTGCGCGCGTTATGGATGAGGACGTCACGTGTGGCTGCAGTGAGACGTTGATTGGTGTGGCTATCCGACTGATAATGTACGGGCCTGCGCACACGAAAGATTGTCTCCCGCTCGTGACCGCTCGCGTCTCGCATCTGTGGAATGCTGCTAGGGAATGGGCGAGAACATCGGGGAAAGTCGCCACCGCGCGATCGCGTTTGCATATGTGTCCGCGCTGTCGCGACTCAGAATAAGCGCAGTGTTTGTATGCGGAATGAACGGCATCGGAACCGAGTCGACATCGGCAAAGGTGGTGCTGGCAACCAACGTGCCCGAGCCTGGATGAATGATTTCCCATCGGACCGAAATTCCCGCCTTCCGATCCTCTCTGCTCGCGCCAGCACCCGGCGGCGAACGGCGCGCGCGTTCGCGACTGCTAATCGCCGTATGCAACAGCCCGCTTCCGTCCACCTGCAGCATTGAGAAGTAGGTGGGTGGCGGACCGCTCGGGTCGCCGTTGTCTGCGACGTGATACGGCACGAACCACGCGGCACTACGCCGCACCCGGCGGAGCAATCGGCCGTCAAGCGACCACTCTTCCATTGCGTACGACTGCGCGGGCACCTGCGTGGGACCAATCCAAAATGAATCTCCGCCACCATGTGCGATCGTGCGCTCAGATTGCTCAACGTCGGGACCTGTTGTTGCGGAGTCCGCCGGAACGAGCAGCTTGAGAATGCTTCCGTCTGCGTCGAGCTCTGCGACATGATGCGACCGGACACCGGCGGGTGGTGGACTCACGAATCTCCGTCCATCGACCGTGAGGAACCAGTTACCGGCCGGCCGCTGTGCGTTCAGTTGCAACGATCGCCGCACGTAGCGAAAACTGTTGTCGAAGACGTTCAGATGCCGAGCGTTATCGATTGCATACAGTGTGTCGCCCGGTCCGAATATGGGCTGAATGCCGCTCGCAAACTCACCGGGCCCGGCGCCCGAGCGCCCAATGCGCCGCACAAACCGACCCGAGCTGTCCCACACGGCGAGAGCGTTCTCGCCGAATAAGTTGCTGACGTAGAAACCATCGCTCCGGCGGCTCATCGATTTGCCAGCTAGCAGCTCGCCTTCTCCGATCGGCGGCGTGAGTCGGATAACGGCCTCGAGCTTAGCCTCGCACACGGGCTCCATGTCTGGCACTATGACGGACCTTACGGTGCCGGAGTGTTGTTTCGTCTCGTGTAGCTCAAGAACGGCCGCGCACGACTCCAGCGGGCCCGTGGCGAGCTCGACCTCGGCGGCTGCTCTACGTTTCGACTGCTCACACGCAGCGAGAAGCCCAACCGCTAGGAGCGTCCACGTCGCTGTTGGGACTCGTCGCTTCAGACGGCGCGATCTCGGCGTGCTCATGGCAGGTAAGGAAAGCATAGACGACTCAGTTTTCTCCACCGCGATTTGGATGCGAATCGTAGATCACGTATCCCTCTTCGAAACGTCAACAGCATCAAGAGTAGAGATGCCAGCTGGATAGATCGTACCTTCTCGCCACACGCCGCGTGCATGAACACTGCACACAGTTGCGACGCGCGACACTAACGCGCACTACCAGCGCGTCGAAAGTGAATGAGATACGGCACGTCATCGTCATCGAACGAGGTCCCCCACACATCGTCGCGCATCGCGGCTTTCACCACAATATCGGCGGGCAGCATGACGCGAAATTGCGGTTCAAGTTTGCTGTTGAACACCGTCCACTCCACGTTCGGCTCTCCAAGGTCCAGTCCGCGAAGCCAGATATTGTGATCCGCTCCAATCAGTAGCCCTGAAACAGCCGGATAGACGGTGGGCAGCGTCAACTGCGAGAGCACGTAGTCTTTCGCACTCTCATCCGACGGGAAGTGTTGTCTGCGAGGGCCCATACGCAGGCCTTCGACGTAACTGGTCACAAACTCAGCGGAATGTTCCTTCTTCACGCGTACACCCGGAAGCGTGAACGTGCGCTGCAGGCGACTCGCTCCGCTCGGCGTCCTGACGTTCACGGTGTACTGCACCGTCGCACCACTCGGTTTCGGCGCACGATCGACCGACACGAGAAAGCTGCCGTCGGGAGCAAAACGAACGAGGCCGTCCGTACGCAGGCGCTCTGCGTTTCGTCCCGTCCCGCTCATCATTCCGCTGCCGGGTGTCGCCAACGTGAGAGTACCGGTCGCAATGCGTGCGTACTCTTTGAGCCGGGTGTTAGGTGGCTGCACTACGAGCATGGGCGTGACGCGCGGCTGTTTTACGAGCATCGCGTCGGCGCTGATCGAACCATTGTACGCAATCCAGCCGTCCTGCAGCATCGCGGCCGCGTTTACGCTGAAGCCGTCATGACTTGTTGCCAATGCGGTCTGCGTGCGGATATGCGCACCGGACGCACGGAACAACTCGAACCGCTGGCCTCCTCGGCTCCTCGCCCACAGCGTGTCGCCGAGCCATCCGATACCTGCGAGCCGCTCGAACTCGCCTGGGCCACTTCCCTTTCGTCCGATGCTCCGCACGTACGTGCCGCTGCTCGAGAAATGGCGAATCGTGTTTTCGTCGGGGAAGGCAACGTAGATGCCGCCGCTTCGATCCATTTGCACCGCACCGATCGTAACCCACGGCTCGCCGGGAGTGGCGGCGGTGGTGATCGTTCGGACGCGATTGAACGTGGCCACGGGGACGGCGACGTTCGGTTTTGATTGAGCGAGGAGCGCTTGCGCTGCTACGCTGAGCAGGAGGCAGAAACTGAAGTGTAACGGCAGTCGGCGCATCATGCGACTTCATTATTCATCGTATTCATCCTTCGAAGCGTCGAGTATTGATCGAAACAGGTCTTTGCAAAAGTGTCACACGCCGCTGTCGCATTGTTCGGTAGCAAATCGGGCACCGATAGGAAAGTGGCCATTTCTTCCACGGGCGCTATTGGGCAACTGCCCAATTGACGTGATGGTGCATTGTCCTTACTGAGCTGTCCCGTTTTCCGTGGACACGCGGCTAAGCTTCAGCATCTTCAGACTGCACGGGGCGAAGATAGTCCAAGGCGGAGTGTCGTCGAATCGGCTTGTAGAAGCGCCGCAGATAGTCAAAGACGTCGGCGCGTGCCGCGCTACGGATCGCGTACTGTCTGCGCGCGGTGCGTTCGGTTTTAAGACCGGAGACGAAGCTTTAGCATGGAGTGTTGGCCGCGGAATGGCTCCAAGAGGGAAGGCCGCCGGAAACGGGTTCGATTCCCGTGAAGGAAACTGGCTGGCGAAACTCATTCTCGGGGTTCGATTCCCCGGCGGTCACGTGCTCAGGTTTGTTTATACTGCGACCCGTTTTCAAGCGGATCACCCACCGCTGCTACTTCACGATTTTGCGGTGACGAAGCCACTCGACGAGCTCCTTCAGCTCTGCGTGATTACACAAGAAACTTGCGGCGGGCTCAACGCCAGCATTCTCCCTGATAGAGATCACGATCTCCGGCTGTCCACTTGACGATTGATCCGCTACCGACAGCGAGAACTGACGCGTGAGCGGCTCCCCAGGACCCGTGCGAATGAGTGCATCCACAAAGAACTGCTCGCCTGACTCGGATACGCCTGTGCTGTATTCCATCGCGGCCTTGTTTTAACAGTTGGATTGTCGGGACGCCGCAATATGGTGTCGACGAACCTCCGTTGTAAAAAAGGCGGGCTTATGCTTTGGTATGCCTCTGCGCCCAGTACAACGGTGTCGGCACGAGCACCGGCTCGAGAAAGCGCTCGAGCTCCAGCAACCCGCGCTGCATCGTGTCCGTGGTGATCGGCTCGGGGGTTGGCGTCAACTGCAGATACGCGCCGCCGTTGCTGAGTGACTCCGCGACGGCTACCGGTGCCTCGCGGGTGATGCGTGAGAGTCCGCCCAACTCCGCGACGAGCGTGGGGCCGAGCAGCGTTCCCCAGTATGTGCCACGCAAACGTGGGCCGATGCGCGAGCGTGCCGGCCCCAACATCTGGACCCGGTCGTTGGTATCCTCGGGATGCTTCCACGCGTACCAACGCTTGATCGCCGCCGCGTCGGAGGAACCCTCATAACCCTCTTCAGGGAAGGGTCGCCACCGACTCGTCGCCGTAAACCCCAGCTCGGCGGACGCAAACGCGGATTCTGTCGTTGCGTGCAGGTGACCGCTCCATCCATTCGCCAGAACGAATGCTCGTTTGACACCGAGCAGAAAGTTGGCCTGCTCTTCGGCAGTGACGCTCCGAAGCCATTCCACCTCGCCCGCCGTGGGCGGCACCTCCCCACCGGGGCGATCCGACCGACCGAAACCCACCGACGCATACGGTCCATCGTCCATACGGCGCGACGACGCGAGGAGGAGCTTCACTGTCGTCTTCCGATTCCACAATCGAACAAGGTTCTCCGGCGTTGAGATGGGGCGCTCTTGGCCGACCCGCGCGCTCGTGGTGATGGTATAATACTCCATGAGCGTCAGCGGAACGCACGCATACGCCGCCGCCGCGAACATCGGTTCGAAGATCGCCAGATCGACGATGCGCTCATTCGGACATCTGAACTGCGCGCTGACAAACATTGTTTGCATGTCGTCGATAGATGTCTACGGCAGCGTCAAATCCGCCGCATGATGGTCGGTTGCCATAGGTAGCCGCCGAGAAGAAGGCCCGCGAATGTACATACAAAAGCGGAGGCCTCGAGGGCCTCCGCTCTTGTTGTTTTGTTGAGAGCCAGTAGCTCAGTTCTCATAGAGTCCGAGAAATCCCAGACCCGTTCTACCCGCTTACTGCACCGCGTTCACCATGTCGAAGATCGGCAGGTACATGGCCACGATCATGCCACCAACCACCACGCCGAGGAACACGATCATGATCGGCTCCAGCAAGCTGAGCAATCCGCTCACGGCCGCGTCCACTTCGTCGTCGTAGAAGTCGGCGATCTTGGTGAGCATTTCGTCGAGACCACCAGTCTGCTCACCAACGCTGATCATGCTGATCACCATGGGCGGAAACACCTTCGACTTCTGCAGCGGTGACGCAATGCTTTCACCGCCGGCGATGCTGGCGCGTGATTCCATGATGGCGTCCTGCACCACACGGTTGCCTGACGTTTTCGCAGTGATTTCGAGGCCGTCAAGGATGCTGACACCCGACGAGATCAGTGTGCCGAGCGTACGCGTGAAGCGTGACACGGCCGACTTGCGGAGCACGTCGCCAAGCACCGGGACTTTCAGCATGAAGCTGTCGATCGCCAGCTGACCGCCCGATGTGGCGTACGCGGCACGAATGCCGTACACAAATGCGCCCGCACCAATGAGCAGCGCCCACCAGTAGTTGTTCAGGAAGCCCGACAAGAAGATGACGAACTTGGTAGGGCCTGGCAGTTCCATGTTCACACTGGCGAACATGTTCTGGAACACCGGAATCACCTTCCACAACAACACCACGATTGCGATTGCCGCCACGCCCATGATGACGGACGGATAGATCATCGCGCCCTTCACCTTACGCACCAGCGCGTCGTTCTTTTCGAGGAATACCGCGAGACGTCCAAGAATGGTATCGAGGATACCACCCTTTTCGCCGGCGTCCACCATGTTGGTGTACAGTTCGCTGAACGCCTTGGGATGCTTGCGCATGGCGTCGGCGACCGTGTGTCCACTTTCCACTTCGAACACGACCTCACGCACCGTTTGCGCGAGCACCTTGTTCTCACTCTGCTTGGCGAGAATGTCGAGGGCCTGCACGAGCGGCAGACCGGCGTTGATCATGGTGGAGAACTGACGCGTGAAAATTACGATGTCGCGCATGCCAATCGAGCCACGCGCCTTCTTGGGGCGATTCTCGTCGACCTTGACGATCGTCAACCGCTGGCGGCGCAGCTGATTGACGGCGTCGTCGCGCGACGTGGCGTCAATAGTGGCCGACTTAAGATCGCCGCTGGCGGTACGCGCGGTGTACGTGAACGTTGGCATGCGGAACTACCTCGTGAAGGATCAGCGACGCCCGTTGGCGCCGGCGAGCGCGGCCCCAACTGCGGGTCGGCCAGAGGACTGCGAGTTATCGTCGAACGGTGACTTGCCAATCATGCGCAGGAACTCGTTCGGATCGCTTGATGCCCGAACGCATTCGTCGGCGCTGACCTGGCGCGACACATACAGCTGGTACAATGAGTCGTTCAGTGTCTGCATGCCGAACTTTTTGCCGGACTGCATGAGCGAGTAGATCTGGTGCACTTTGTCGTCACGGATCAGCGCGCGAATGGCCGGCGTGACCACGAGGATCTCGGCGGCCATGGCGCGACCGCGGCCCGACAGCTTGGGCAGCAGCGTTTGCGTGACGATGCCTTCGAGCACGAAGGCCAGCTGCGCGCGCACCTGACTCTGCTGGTGACTGGGGAAGACGTCAATGATTCGGTTGATCGCCTCGGCCGCACTGTTGGTGTGCAGCGTGGCAAAAACCAAGTGACCGGTTTCGGCGATCGTGAGCGCCGCCTGGATCGTTTCCAGGTCGCGCATTTCGCCGATCAGAATGACGTCAGGATCTTCACGCAGCGCGTACTTGAGCGCGCTCGCAAAACTCTTGGTATCCGCACCAACTTCGCGCTGATTGATGATGCACGTGCGATGGCGATGGATAAACTCGATGGGGTCTTCGACGGTGATGATATGACCACGACGTTCGCTGTTGATCTTGTCGATCATGGCCGCGAGCGTCGTTGACTTACCGGAACCGGTCGGACCCGTCACCAGCACCATTCCACGCGGACGCTCGGCGAACCCGGCGATCACCGCGGGCAGCTGCAGTTCGTCGAACGTTTTGATCTGGAACGGGATCTGACGAATGACCATGCTTACACAACCGCGCTGGCGGAACACGTTGCCACGAAAGCGCGACAGGTTCTGAATGCCGAACGAGAAGTCGAGCTCGTCCTCCATTTCAAACCGCTTTTTCTGGTTTTCCGTGAGCACGGAGTACGCGAGTTGTAGCGTGTCGCGTGGTTGCAGCACGTGCTCGACCGACGAATTGATGATATCGCCATCGACCCGGAGCTTGGGTCGATCGCCTGCGGTAATGTGCAGGTCGGACGCATCGCGCTCGATCATTTCATCGAGCAGCATCCGGAGCGAAACAGCGGGAACGGACGTCGGTGCAGTCATAAGAAGGTTGGTGCGGCGAGCAAAGGCGCTCGCTGGTGATTCCTGCCAAGGACGAGTGGTGTTTGGTCGGGAAACCGCAATCGGAGGTGGGAAGCGTGATTCGTGACGGGCATGGCCGACGGTGTGACGTCACCGTCACAACCGGCCAGCGCCGCTACGCGCTAGGCACTCGTTTCGCGGATGACCTGTTCCATCGTCGTGAGGCCCTTCAGCACCTTCAGCCAGCCGTCCATACGGAGGGTCAGCATGCCTTCGGTGATCGCTTCGTCGCGCAAAACCTGAGAGTCAGCGTTCTGCACCACGAGCTTCTTGAGGTGGTTGGTCATGAACATCACTTCGTACAAACCCTGTCGACCGCGCAGACCCGTTCCATTACAGGCGTCGCAGCCATGTCCCTTGAAGTACGGGAGCTCGCTGACGCGTGTATCCAGCGACAGATCTTCGAGGAACGGCGCGGCTTCTTTGCTCGCGCGCGCCTTGGCATCGTTGAGCGCCCGGTCGGTGAAGCGCAAATCACGCATGGTGGTATCGCGGTTCACCTTCGCACCCGTGAACTCGGCGTCATCCGGCTCGTACTTGACCTTGCACTTGGAGCAGATACGACGCACGAGACGCTGCGCGAGAATGGCATTGAGCGCCGACGCCACGTTAAACGGTTCGAGTCCCATGTCGAGCAGACGCGTGAGCGTTTCCGGCGCCGAGTTGGTGTGCAGCGTACTGAGCACCATGTGACCGGTGAGTGCGGCTTTCACCGCGATGCTACCAGTCTCAAGGTCTCGAATTTCGCCGAGCATGATGACGTTCGGATCCTGTCGCAGGAACGCTTTGAGTGCGGCGGCGAAGGTCATGCCGATTTCGGTGCGCACCTGCACCTGGTTGATACCGAAGAGGTTGTACTCAACGGGATCTTCGGCGGTCATGATGTTCGTGTCGATCGTATTGATCTTGGACAGCGCGGAGTAGAGCGTGGTGGTTTTGCCGGAACCGGTCGGTCCCGTGACGAGCACCATGCCATACGGATTCGAAATGGCCTCCATGAACTCGGCTTCGGCGCGCGGCTCAATGCCGAACGTTTCGAGATCGAGTGTGAGGTTGCCCTTGTCGAGGATTCGCAGCACGACCTTTTCGCCGAACAGCGTGGGCAGTGTGCTCACGCGGAAGTCGATGACCTTCTTGCCGACTTTCAGTTTGATACGGCCGTCCTGCGGTACGCGACGTTCGGCGATGTTCAGCGACGACATGATCTTGAAACGCGAAATCAGGGCCGCCTTCATTTTCATGGGCGGCTTCATGATTTCCTGCAGCGCACCGTCTACGCGGTAGCGCACGCGTAGTTCGTGTTCGAACGATTCAAAGTGAATGTCTGACGCGCCCTTCTGCACGGCGTCAATCAGAATGGCGTTGATCAGTTTGACGACGGGTGCTTCTTCAACCTGCGCGGCGAGGATGGTGACATCGGTTTCCTGCTCCTGCGATTCGAGCAGCTCCACGTCATCGTCATCACCCTGGATGTCCTGCAACAGCGACTGCATTTGCTGCGATTCGCCGGCATCATAGTGCTTTTCGATGGCCGCGCGCATGGAGTATTCGCCGGCCAGCACGGGCACGATGTCGTAGCGCGTGATGAACTTGAGGTCGTCAACAACGCCAAGGTTCGTGGGGTCGGCGATTGCCACCGTGAGCTGTCGACCATCGCGCTTGAGCGGCAGCACGATGTGCTTGGACGCCAGGTCGGCCGGGATCAGCTTGAGCAGCTTGGGGTCTACTTCGAAACGGGCCAGATCCACGGCGGGCATGCGGTGCTGCCGCGCGAGAATCTTGACGACGCTCGTTTCCGGCACGATGCCCATTTTGACCAGCGTGAGGCCGATGCGCGCGCCAGTTGCGACCTGCTCCTGGAGCGCTTTGGCAAGCTGCTCCTTGGTGATCAGCCCTTCACGAACGAGCAGCTCGCCGAGTCGGTCGGCGGACTTAACCGATGGGGGTGCGGCTGGTGCGGCCATGGAGCAAGCGGGCGGATCGAGGGGCGAAACGAGGGGCGGAGTGGACAGACGCCGAGCGTGGGCGGCGCGCGCTATCAGGGCGGCCGACCGCGGTAGGTGTCAACGTGTAATGGACGGAGCCCGGTGGAAAACGTCACGTATGGTGACAGTCCCCGGGCGAGGGCGGGTCCGATTCCCTTCACGCGCTGTAACGCCTCCAGCGAATCGAAGGGGCCCAGCGAGTCGCGATCGGCGACGATTCGGGCGGCGAGCGCTGGTCCCACGCGGGGGAGAGCGTCGAGCTGTTCGGCAGTGGCGGTGTTCACGTCGATCGGCTCGCTGGGCGGGCCGGACTTTTTCGACGGCTTTTTCTTATCCTTGGCGGCCGCAACGGCGGTGGCCTGGCGGTTCAGCTCGTCGTCGGCCGACGCCTGCTCTTCCGGCGACAGCGATGCAGCCTGCGCCACTGCCTGGTCCAGGGCGCGCGATTGCAGCACGCGGACGCTTCCGCCGAGCACGGCAACGGCGGTGAGGAAGGCGACGGCCTGGCGTTCGGCGGCGGTGGGCATGCGAGACAAACTCGCGGTGCGCTTCCGTTTCGCTTCACCGTTATCGCGCGAGCGGCATCGAATTCACGCAGATCGCGCTTGCGTCGGCGAGATTATCCGGCCAGCAAGAGAACAGCGGCGGGCAGGACACGAAGGCACGAAGGACACGAAGAAGAGCAACTGCGTGCTTTCGTGCCCTTCCCGCCGCTGTTTTCTCGCTGACCTGAGCTTGCTGCGGTCACAGCACGCTGTCACTATCGCAACGCGCTTCCGAAAAAGTTGAGCTGGAGGATTGCGCTGAACGTGGTCTGCGCGAATCGCCGGTTAAAGTTGCGATCGTATGTGATCACGTGCGATCCGGCGAGGGAGAACGTCAACGTCTCCGACAGATCGGTGTCGGCATTGAGATTGAAGGCCTCACGACCGTTGTCTGCCAACACCGCCTCAAAGAGGGTTGGCGTTGAGGACGACAATGACGTCAGCGCGTTACTGACCACACTGCGAGCGCCCTGTCGTTGCCAGGTGAGTTGTGTCCGCAGTCCGCTGCGTTGCTTCCACTCGGCGGGCAGCGCGAATGTGCGCGCGAGACCGAGTGACACGTCGTTTGATTCACTGTTCGTGAGCGCGCCGGGGCGTTCATCGGATCGTGTGGTGCGACTGAGCGACGCCGATGTGGTCAGTGGGCCAAACACATTCCACGACAGACTCGCCGAAATCGGCATGCGCTCGGCGCGACCCCGCGTGCGATCCGCGAAGCCGCCGAGCTCATTGAGCACATCGGTGCGCTGCGCATTGCGCGCGTAACCCGCCGTGGCGCCAAGGCCAACGAATGGGCCGAGCGAACGGGCCGGACGCCACTGCCAACGCAACGTGATGTCCGGGTAGACGTCCTGGTCGCTCGTGATCAGCGCCTGGAATCCGTCACGCACACGACGGGACCACGTTTCGGAACGACCCAACTCGGCGCGTGTGGTCACGCTGAGCGAGAGTGGCAGATTGAGCCCGCCCGTGACGATCACACGCCGTGTACGACCAGCCGCCGTGGCGAGTGTGCCATCAACACCGCGGAACAGATCGAGACCGCCAAACCCGAACTGATACCCACCGTTCGGTACGGCGAATACGTTGTCGTAATTTGAATCGAGCGCCCGGAACCATGTGGCATCGACCGGTTGCAACGCACGAATCCAACGTGTAACCAGCGGATTGAATCGACCTTCCGTGAGACGCACGAGATCGAACGTGAGTCCGGTCGTGACGCTCTGATTGGCGCCGAGGCGTTTGGGCAGACGCAGTCCGCCAAGGGAATCCGCGTTGCGCAGCAGCGCACGCGCGTTGGGATCCTTGAGGAGCGCAAATCCTGTGGTGAGTTCCGCTCGCGGTCGGAGCCACGGCAACAGTGCGGGCGCAAACCGAAACGCCGTATTGACGGACCGCTCACGCTCCAACCCAACATTCGCGCCCAGCACGCGAATACGCTCAGCCTCGGTGGCTTCGCGACGCTCGGCGCTGTCGGCGAGCGTGGATGCGTTCGCGTAATCGCGCAGATCCAATACCTGCCGTGCGTTCACTCGCGCGCTCAACGATGCGGTTGGACGAAACTCCAGCACGCCCGTGTTCTGCCACACATGATTCAGCGCTTCGGCAACTTGCCCGGTGTCCGCTTGTGCAAAGGCTGGCTTCAAAAAGCTTGTCGTGCGCGCCGCCTGTCGAGACAGGCCGCTCGAGAATCGCAACTCGGATGGATTCCACCGAACCGGCGTTTCGCGAAGCGCACGCAATGCCCGGGAGTTGCGAAGCGACTGAGGAAAGACATCAAAGACACGCAGCGACCACCTCGGCAACGGGCTTTCGCGCGGCGCGCTCGTGAAATCCAGGATCGCGTTGACGAGGTAGTTGTTCGACCGACCCGTCTGGAACGCGCTTTGCGAACTGCCACGTCCCCACGCCGCATTCAGCGCAAATCCGTTGACGAACGCGGCGTACCATCCGTCCGTGAGTCTCGTTTCCCGGCGAACCGTCAGCGCATAGTTCACACGACCAGCGCGCGGGTTGCGCAGTCCTTCAATGCCCTCGGCGCGAATATCAGTACGATTGACAAAGAGCTGATCCACTTCGTTGCCGCTGTAGTCTATGGACAGCGGCGCCACGATTCCGAAACGCCTCGGAAACAAATGTTCGAGGTGCAACGTGGTGCCGAGCGAAAAGCCGTTCTCGGTGAGAAAGCTGGGCGCCTCACCAAGTTGACGGAAGTTTGGATCGCGTCGACGCACTGCACCGCGCACGTCCATGAAATCGCCGGCGTTGAGCGTGAGCCCGAGTTCGCCAGCGAAGCCCATGTCGTCTACCACATCGGTCAAGCGAATGTCGTTGATCCACAGTTCAAGTGTGTCATTCGGCATGATGGCATTGGCCGAACGCGGCACGGAATCCACGCGCACGAAACCCACGGCCAGCTCCTGCACGCCAGCGAGGTTGGGTGGTGTGACGGTGGGATCGGTGGTGTACACGATGTAACCATCTTCGCACACCGCGTAGCGGCGCACCGTACTGGTGATCGGTAGACCAGAGCGACGCACCAACTCAAGATCGGCACCACTGCACGCGATCGAGTCGGCACTGCCCTGCAGAAACAAATTCTCGAGCTTCGCGCGGAGTGTTTGAAAGCGCTGCAGATTGACGCGGACTTCAGGCTCCCACGCATTCTGTGTTGCGCCCGTATTCACCGGCGTACGGTAGGCGTAAAAGTTGTGTTCATCACGGCCGATCTTCACGAATCCCTGCAGCTCGCCGTCCGGGCCCCAACCGCTCCCGCGACCGCGCATCCACAAGCGCAACGTGCGGTAGCCCATGAAGCTCTTGAGACCTTCAGGAAAGCGAAGATAGGCTTCAGCGCGATCGAACGGTCGGAACGACTGTCCGGGTGATCCGCCCGCAAGCAATCGCAGCGCGCGTTCGTTCACCTGCACACGACTCGCTTCGAGACCCGTCTGTCTGTCTTCAGGCACCTCGGCCACACCGGGCGGCGGCGAATACGGAACGTCGCCCGTCGAGTCGAGCGATCCGATCACCGACGCAATCACATACCCACCGCTGAGCGACGCCAACGAATCACCGGCGAGTCCGCTGATCGGACGCTCCGTGCGCTTGAGCCACGGCGCGCCAACCAGACGGAGGCGCGCGAGTGCCGTGCCGGTAAATGCACTATCGGGCAATGCCGCGTTCGACACGAGTGACAGTCGCAGCGCACGCACTCGGCGATCGTTCTGCGTGCCCACAGAGTCGGTGGGCGTGCGCCAGTTCAGGCGCACTTGCACCCAACATTGCTCCGCGGAATCCGCCGGTGCATCAAGCGGAGCCGTACGCTGGCAACGACCTTCGCGTGTCCATGTGTTGCGGTCTGACAGGTCAACAACAAAGCGTTTGAATCGCTCCAACTCAGGCGCCGTTTCGGCGGACATGTTGAGCTGTCCATCGAGATCGATGTCTTCTTCGTCGAGACGATTGTTGCGCGCCGTGCAGTTCGCGCGACTGTCGCCGATGAGTTGTTGCGTTTGCGATGTGCTGCTGCAGATCGCCACACCGCTGGTGAGCACGGGCGTGGGATTGGCCGCGGTTGAATCAATTACGATGACGGAATCGAGCAGGCTCTCCGGCAGTCCGTTGTCATCCGTCACTGCGTTGAACGCACGCGAGAACGCATCACGTTCGGAATCAAGCCGGTTGTATCCGACCAGTCGTTTGCCTCGATACAGCGTGTCCACGCGCCCTGGAACGGTGGTGCTGGGCCGAATGATCAGCGTATCAGGCGCGTAGGCCACACTATTCTCGCTGATCTCACCAAAGTCAAAGACAAGGGTGGGATTGCGCGCCTCGCTTCCTGGGTCCGTGTACACCAGCGCGTAGAACTCAAGATCCTCAACGCGCGACAAATCACGTCCACTTGGATTGAGCACTGTGCGAATGGTGCGCCAGCGACGTCCTGTTGGCAGCGACGATGTGCTACCGGTGGTCCACTGAAATGTTGGGTTTCCCGTAGACGGTTCAAAGCCAAGTCCGCCGCCCGCACGCTGTGGATACAGATTCAGAAACAGCACCTGCTCCGGCGACTGCAATCCACTCGTGGTGAATCGTGCCGACGGATCGATCTGATCGATGGTGTACGCAACGAATCGTCCATTGCGTGTGAGCCCGGTATTCTGCCACGCGAGCGTGGTCGCGCGATTGAGGGTAAACAGGTTGCTTCCGAGCGACGGCACGCGCGCGGAGCCTTGCGGCTGGCTACCCAGATACCACGCTCCTTCGAACAGCTGCACCTGTGTGCCCGCGTCCCCTTCGAACGATTCGATGTACGCTTGTCCGGCCGCGTTTGGACGCGGTCGACTCATCGCAAACTCACCCTGCAACGCAACACGTGACGCGGCACCGGTTTCACCAAGGCCGAGGCGCGACATCAATCGGCTCAGCTGCGGAGCCTCCCACGCGAGATCGCTGGTCAGTCCAGCCACCAGCGAACCTACCGGTTCGTACCCCAGCGCCGGACGGTTCGAGACGGAGCGCTGTTCCTGCGAGATTGCGGTGAAGGTGAACTGGCCGGCGTCGAGCGGGAACCGCGAGGCAAAGCCAAGAATCGATGTGGGAGTCGCCGCGAGCGCGAAGAGCGGATTTTCTTCGTAGCGCACATTGACGGTGCGCGGACGCGGAAAGAGCGTGTCGGGCCGATTGAACGCAATGCGGCCCGTTTCATAACTCACGGTGTAGTCGCGATCGCGCACGAGTAACAGACCGTCAAGTTCTACTCGTTCCGAGCCCGGTCGCAATTGTGTGGTGCCGAGCGTGATTCCACCGGTGGCCCCATCGGAGCTTCCGTCGTAGCGTGCAAGTATGCGAAAGATCGACTGCGGGCGCTGCGCAGAATACAGATACTCGTTGGGATACGAATACAGGGTGTCGTTCGCCGGATTGGCGATTGGCTGCGCGAGTCCCGCGCGTCCAAAGGGCTGCAGCGACGGAAAGACCACGAAGTAATCACGAATCAGTTTTTGCCCTGCTCCACCAGCCGCTGAGATATTCGGATCATTCGGACGAGGCCACAGTCGATTCTCAACATCGAACTGCGCCCCGTTGGTGGCCTGCGACAAGCCGAAGAGCTGCAGATACGTTTGCCCGCGTGACGGATCGGGCGGTTGTTCCTGATCGCCGCTCGTGTTGGTGACGATTTTGAGATCCACGGTTTCGCGTCGCAGTTCTTCGCCAGCCAGTCGATACACCGACTTGATCTCGCGCAAAAAATACGCCGAGTCACTCGGTTGCAGTTCGGGTTCCCAGAGCAGATTCGCGAACTGTGGTTCCGGTGTGAACTGAATATCTGGCGTACCGCCGGTGTTCACGTTGCGTCCCGGCACACCACCAACGTTGACGTCGTACGCCACCACAAGGCGTTCATTGTTCAGGCCGAGCGGGCGCACCAAGGCGATCCACAGCTGCGACGGATCGAGATAGTAATCCACATTCTCCCGCAGCACTTCATAGATCTGACGCGCCGGATTGCGCGCGCCACGCACGGAAAACTGTGGCCCCAACGGATTCTGGTTTTGCGCGCTGATGAGTTGGCGATACACATACACGCGCGCCGGCCGCACGGAGTCCGGCAGCGACGCGGCGGCCTGTTGCATGGCTTGCCGGTTGAGAATATCGACGTTGGGAAATCCGGTGAGCTGTCGCGGATCGATGGTGAAGAAAAAACGGCGCGACTCGATCTGAATGTCTTCAATGACCCGATCCACCTGCTGCACCGAGCGATCGCCAACCGTAAACACATTGTTGCGCGACACGTTGCCGCGCTGCTGCGCAATAATCGTGGAGAACTGCATGGGGCCGAACTGTCCGCTGGCCTGCACGCCGTAGTTGTTTGACGGAATACCGGCCGTGAGGAATCGCGAGGTGGGCGCCTGAAAACTCACGTTGCCCACTTCCACGCGTTGCAGGATTTCGTCTGGGCGCCCCTGGTAGAACAGTGAAATATTGTTCGACGCGTCGTACTGGTTTTGCGAATCGTATTCCACGTTCACAAACACGCGATCGGCCACCACCCCTTTCGACACGAGATTCACCTGAAAGTCGAAGCCCGGCAGGTAGGTGGCGAAACAGTTCGAGCCGAACTGCGCGCGCTGGGCGGCGGTACAGATCTCGTTGACCGAACGGGCGACCTTGCTTTCCAGCCGGGCGCTCAGATCAACGTTCAGATCGGCAATGCCGGCGAGCAACTCGGTGGGACTCGCTGCGGTCGCAGGCCCCCGAGCCTCGCTGGCCGCGCGCGCTGGCAGCGCGGTTTCGGCCAGCTCACGCAGCGGACCGGTTGGCGTTCCGGTGAGCGTGGCTCGTACAGCCTGCTGCCACTGCCGCGTCCGGAGCGACAGCAGCCGTGTCTCCAGCCCTTGCGCGGCCTCGTCCGCGATCTCCGACGACGGCTTTCCCTGGAGCACCCCGAGGGTGAGCGGCCGCAGGCCCGCCGGAAGCCGGAACAGAATCTCCCCTCGGAAAACCGGCGGTTGCGCCGTCGCCGAGTCCGCCGGAGCGCCTACCGTTGGACGAGATTGCGCCGCCAGGGAATGCGCGCCGACCGCCAGCAGCCCTGCGATGGCCAAGGCGGCGCCGACCCGTTTGAGGCCAGCGGCGATCAGTCGCACAGGGCGGCGTTCGTGGGGTACGAGCAGATCGAAAGGGGCCGGAACGGCTCGCTCCGAGGCAGCAGCGGGAAGGACAACCAGCGTAGTCGCTGTATAATGCACTTGATAATGCAGTAGATACCGGGGGAATTTAGATGAATAGAACGGGCCGCGCCCCGGTGCTCAAGGCACTTGGGCGAACCTATGGTGTGCGTATGGACGACAGCGGCTCGTCCGCGCACGCACTTTTTGTTACGCCTGACCCAATGTCGTGAGGATCATTACCCGCTACATCGTGCGCGAGCACATCGGGCCGCTCGTGTTCGCGCTCACGGCGCTCACTTCGCTGCTCCTGCTGCAATACGTTGCCCGCCAACTCGACAAGTTGGTAGGCAAGGGCTTGCCGTGGCGTGTCATTGGCGAGTTTCTGCTCCTGTCGCTGCCGTTCACGATCGCGATGACGTTGCCCATGGCCGTGCTGGTCTCCACACTGCACGCCTTTGGCCGCCTCGCGTCTGAGCATGAAGTCACCGCATTCAAAGCCAGTGGCGTGCGCGTGCGCCGGTTGATGGCCCCCATGCTGGCCATCGCCGCGGTGCTTTCCTTTCTCATGATTGGCTTTAACGACCAGGTGCTGCCGCGCGCCAATCATCGCCTGAGCATCCTGCTCGGCGATATCGTGAACGTGCGCCCCACCGTGGGCCTGCGGGCGCAGGTGCTCACGCAGCTCTCGCCCACGTTCTACATGAAGGTGGGCTGGCTCGACGAGACCTCCAATCGCATGCGTGACGTGGAGATTTACGATCTCCAGAACACCGCCGAGCGCAAATCGGTGTACGCCGACAGCGGCACGTTTACCATGTCCCCCGACAGCGTTGACTTGCAGCTCGTGCTGTACGACGGCGAACAGCTGCAGTTCGCTCAGGGCGACGCGCAGCAGTTGCAACGCACGTTCTTTCGCCAGCAGCTCATGAAAGTGAAAGATCTGGCACGCGGTTTCAGCTCGTCGGAGCGCGAAGGCGCGTACAAGGGCGAGCGCGAGCAAGGCATCTGTGAACTGCAGCGCGAGTACGTGGCGCGCGCTGAAGAATACGAAACGCGTCGCCTGCGCTGGATTGCGCAGCTGCGTGCCGAGGCGGCCGACACGGCGAGCAGTGGTGCCGTGTTACGCGTACCGCGTCCGCGTCCGGCGCACGGTGGTCTGGCTCGGCTCTACTGCGAAAAAATTCCGGCGTTGCTGTCGCCAAAAACGGCGGAGGCAGCACCAGTGCCGGCGCTGATTCCTGCGGTTGGGTTATACGCGGCGTGGCAGCAAGACACCACGATTCGTGATTCCCTGCGTCGAGACAGCATTGCGCGTGCGCAAGCCAGGCAGGACAGCGCATCATCGCAAGTGCAGCAGCAAGCCGAACAGATGCGCCGACAGGCCTTGATCCAGGACAGTCTGGCCGGCGAGCAGCGCAAGCGTGACAGCATTGCAATGGCGACGGGCGGCGTTGTGCTGGGAGCAGACGGGCTCCCGATTGGACAAGCGCAGAACATTGCCGACAGCATGGCCGCTGCCGCGCGTGCGGCCGCCGCACTGGATCCCAATCGACCGCCGCCAGCCATCTTTGCTGTCACACCGGAAGCGCTGCAGGCGGCTTTGATGGACATGAGCAAGTACGCTGTTGAAGTGCAAAAGAAATTCGCGTTGTCGATGGCGTGTTTTGTCTTCGTGTTGTTTGGACCACCGATTGCCTTGCGCTTTCCGCGCGGCGGCGTTGGCGTGACCATCGGCGTGTCACTGGTGGTGTTTGGTGCGTACTACGTGTGTTTGATGGCTGGTGAAACGCTGGCCGACAAAGGCACGGTGGAACCCGTGATTGCGATGTGGGCCGCGAACGTGATTTTCACACTGGCGGGTCTGGTGCTGCTGCTTCGCGTGGAAAAGACCGCCGACGGTTCGCGCGGCGGTGGCCTGCGTGATTGGTGGATGGATCGCCGCGCGCGAAAGACGCGTCAGCGCGCCGCCAAAACGGCATTACGCGGAGCTGGCGCGTGAGTGATGTTGCCGCCTCCAAACCGCGTCGACGCTGGCGCATTCTGCGTCCCCTTGATCGCTACGTCGCCGTAGAGTTTCTGCGCATCTTCCTCGTAACCAGTCTTGGATTTCCATTTCTGGTGTTCGTGGTGGATATCGTTGACAATCTCCGCAAGTACACTGAACGCAACATTCCATTCCAGGAAATTGCGCTGAGCTATTGGTATTTCCTGCCGGACACCATGTACAAGGTGCTGCCGGCCGCCGTGCTGTTCGCCACGGTGTTTTCGGTTGGCAACTTCACGAGACACGCCGAGATCACCGCTGCAAAAGCATCGGGGATGAGCTTTCATCGGGTTGTGGCGCCGATCTGGGTACTCAGCGTCTTTGCGGCGGTGCTCGGTCTCGTCATTGGCGAACTCGCACCACCGGCTACGTCCAAACGCCTTGAGCTGCTTCGTGAGTCGTGTCAGACGCCCGTAGCGCCGTCCGGAGGGATGGCGGTGTGCAATGAGTCGGTGAACACGCGCTACAACTTTGTGTTCGGCGGCGAAGCAGGTCGTGTGGTGCGCGCCACGTTCCTGAACGTGCAAGACGGCACCATGCAAGGTGTAGAAACCGAGGTCCGCGGAGATTCGCTCACGCCGAGTCGACTGGTCTCGGCCGAGAAAGCCTCGTGGTCGCCTCAGCAGGGGTGGATGTTGCGCACCGGGTATCTGCACATGATGCCCGACAACTCGCGCGACATTGTCATTGCGTTCGACTCGCTGCTGGAACGCTCGATGACGGAAACGCCAACAGAGTTGCGCGCGTCAGATAAAGCGCCGGATGAAATGACGTACCGCCAGCTGGCGAGTTTTATCACCACACTCGAGCGGGCAGGTTCGGACGTGCGCGGGCTACGTGTTGAGCTCATGCTCAAGATCGCCGTGCCCGTCACGTGCATTCTGATCGCCATGTTCGGCGCGCCGCTGGCTACCAGCACACAGCGGGGCGGAACGGCGTTTGGTGTGGCGGTCAGTCTCGGTACCACGGTAGCCATTCTGGTACTGATTCAGTTGACGAAGGCAGTGGGCAAGTCCGGGCTTGTTTCTCCAGAGCTGGCGGCATGGTTCCCCAACATTTTGGTGGGTGCCGTAGCGGTTGTGCTGCTCGCCCGCGTCCGGACGTAATGAGATGCTAGAGGCAACCTGGCGCGCGATGCACGGCGCCGTGCGAACCACGCTCACCGGCGTTGGTGTGTACGGCTACTACTTGCGCGACATCATTCGCTCGGCGCGCGAAGTCGACACCTGGCCGCGCGAGACGATTCGTCAGATGCGCGTGATTGGTGTAGAGTCCGTGCTGCTCACGATCATTGTGGCCGGATTTCTCGGTGGCGTTACGGCGTTTCAAACGCGATTTCAGCTCTTTCCCGGCGTGCAGGTGTCAGCGGTCGGCCTGATTACGCGTCAGAGTATTGTGCTTGAACTTGGGCCACTGCTCACGGCACTCGTACTCACCGGTCGCGTGGGTGCGCGCATGACAGCGGAAATCGGCACGATGCGCGTGACCGAACAAATTGACGCTCTGGAAACGCTGGCCTACGACCCCGTGGCGTTTCTTTCGCTGCCGCGCATTCTGGCCGCGCTGGTGATGCTACCGGCACTGACCATGCTCGCGAACACGGCCGCACTTGTGAGCGCCTGGCTCACGTTGATTCTTGCGACCGACGTACGCACCGTGGACTACGTGGAAGGATTACGCATCGCCTTCACACCGTTTCAGGTGATCTACAGTCTCATCAAGGCAACATGCTTTGGTGCCGCGATCGCGTTTGTGTGTTCGTATCAGGGGTATATCGCGAAGGCGGGAGCGGAAGGTGTTGGGCAGGCAACGGCCACGGCGGTTGTTATCACGTCGGTGGCTATTCTCACGCTCGATGCGATCGTTGCTGCAATCTTTGCCCCGTTTGTTCAAGCGTGAGCCTCGTGGCCTCGCGCACTTCTTTTTTCAGTGATTTCACCGGATCCGTGGCATGAAACGTCGTGACGAAGTGCTTGTAGGCCTCATGCTGATCTTCACCGTGATTGTCGGCGTGGCCGGCACGGTGTGGTTGGCGCGCGGCGGTCTGGCCACCGGCTATCCCATGTACGCGGTGTTCCCATGGGGCGCCGGTCTCAAGAACGGACAGCCGGTGCTCCTGGCCGGTGTGAACGTGGGCTTCGTGCGCAAAGTGGAACTGGTGCCCAATGGCACGCTGCTGGTCACGCTGTCTGTCAAAAAGGAATATCAGATTCCCGACAGCACCACCGCCGCCGTTGAACCAAACGGTATCTTCGGTGATCAGCTCATTGCGCTGTCGCCGAAGCTTGCGGTGACAACCTACATGCCTGAAGGCGATACGATTCCAACGGGCAAGGGATCGGCGACCACGGGTGAAGTGCTCACGAAGGCCGATTCGGTGGCGGCCGAGGTGCAAACGCTTGCGGCCGCGGTACGCGCGGAGTTTGTCACCGGCGGTGGACTGGCCGACATTCGCAAGGCGATTGCTGAACTGAGCACACTCACCGCGCAGTTGGGCACCATTGCGGCCGATCAATCCCGTGAGCTGTCCACCACGCAGCGTCAGCTGCGATCAACGTTGGCTTCGGTTGACTCGTCGGTCGTAGACTCCACGTTGCGCGCGTTTCGTACAAGCAGCGCAAATCTGGCGCAGCTGACCAAAGATCTGGAGCAGACACGCTCGCAGGTGAGCTCCATTCTGTCCAAAGTGGATTCGGGTCCGGGCACCGCGGCCAAGTTCCTGAACGACCCCGCTGTTTACGCGCGCGTGGATTCGCTCCTGCTCCGTCTTGATCAGCTTGTGGCCGATGTAAAGGCGAACCCGCGACGTTACATCAATCTTCGCGTCTTCTAAGAGACGCTTCGTTCTGTTCTTCAGCTGGCAGTCTTTGCGTTATGCATAAAATGTTCGTTCTGTCGCGCCTCACGGTGCAAAGCACTATCGTGGGTGCGGTCTTCGCGCTTTCCGCGTGCAGCGGTTTCGAAGATACCGTTGGCCCGGTTATCCCGCCACCAAACACCTGCACCACCGTGCCGCCCGACGTGGCGGGTGGCTATTACAACACGGCGCGCAGCCGGTGCGGCGCGGCCTTGCTCACCACCGTACACGAAATCATTCGCGGACAGCGCGTGCTCGACTACACGTTCGCGCGCGATTCGTTGTACCTCTTCATTGATCGTGGCAACCAGCCGTTCATCACTGATCTGTACACAGGTCGCGCGGTGCCCGGTGTGACCACGCGCGCAACCGCCGCGGCGAACAACATCAACACCGAGCATGTGTGGCCGAGAAGCCGTGGCGCCGAAAACGAGCCGGGCCTGAGCGACTTGCACCATCTGTTCTCCAGTGACGAAACCGCCAACTCGCAGCGCTCCAACTTTCCCTTTGGCGTTGTACGCGGCACCGTGTTGTGGACCAGCACCAATCCGCAAACGCCCGGCGACGTGAGTCGACTCGGCTACTCGAACGGCAACAGCGGCCAGATTGTATTCGAGCCGCGCCCGAGCAAACGCGGTGACATCGCGCGCGCCCTGCTCTACTTCTACACGCGGTACAACACGCAGCGCCCAGCAGGTTACAGCCTGGCGAACTTCGCCTTCGAACGCGACCTGATCATTGCGTGGGCCCGTGAAGACGCCCCCGACGCATGGGAGCGCGCCCGTAACGACGCGGTGCAACGCGCGCAGGGCAATCGCAATCCGTACATCGATTGGCCAGAACTCCTCACACTCATTCCCGAGTTCCCAATCAATTAAGCAGTTGCTCTTCTTCGTGTCCTTCGTGCTTTCGTGTCCTTCCCGCCGCAGTTCCCTCGCATTAGGAGCATCTCGGGGAATCCGCCGCAGCGGCGGATCGTGAATGCGCGCGTGCGCCTAGTGCAAGGGAACTGCGGCGGGAAGGGCACGAAAGCACGAAGAACACGAAAACAGCAACAACTTAGGGGAATGAAAAACGCCCCCGCCGCGAAGGATCGCGACGGGGGCGTTTGACGACTGGAGGCGACTAGAACACGTAGCGCACACCGACCTGCATGCTGAACTGCAGCAGCAGATTGGCGCCGAGCGGGGTTGTGTCGCCGAAGTCGTCCGTCAGGTTGTAGCGGATGGTTTCGCCAGCGGCATCGTATGAAGCGGGCACCATCAGGTTGCGACGCGCGGCGGACACGGACTGGTACTTGCCCCAATCCTTGTTGAGGCCGTTGAGCACGTTGAAAAAGTCGAATGACAGTTCAGCGTACTGGCCACCGCGAACCGGAATGCGATTGCGCAGCGACAGATCGAGGCGGTTGAACCAGGGCTGACGGCATGTGTTGCGCGGAATGATCGAGCCAATGTGTTCACTGATGCACGGATTCGCATCGAGGTAGCTCTTGTACACTTCGCGCTGCGCCGCGACGTACTCGGCCTGCGCCGACGCACCGGTGATGCTCGTTGGAATCGCAACGGGGAACTGATCCGGCGCAAAGATGAACGGGCGATCGTTGAACGACAGGCCGTCGCCGTTCAGATCACCACCCTGCTCCGGGCCCCACGGCGTGCCGCTCTGCAGGCGCCAGATGCCGCTGAGGCGGAAGCCCAACGGCAGGGGCGCGTAGCCAGATACAATCACCGTGTGGTTGCGCACAAAGCTCGACGGGCCCCACGCCTTGTCTGTATCGCCCACGCCACCAATGTCGTTCGGTCCCGTGCCACCAATGCGCGTATCGCTCCATCCCGAAAAGGATGTGCAGCAAGAGAACGCACTGTTGTCCGACGCCGTGACATACGTGTACGACGCGCGCACCGACGACTCGGTGCCGAGTCGCTGATCCACGTTGAACGTCAACGAGTGCGAGACCGCGTTGCCGTCGTAGAAGTTCTGGAAGACGTTGCCGAAATCGGTATTGAGCAAACGATCATTGCCGGCGGCTGCGTTGGGCGCGAAGCGATCGACCGGCACAAACACCTGACGGCCACCTTCGTTCGCGAGCGAGAACACCGACTGACGGAGGTTGGTGTTTCGCACCGTGTATAGCTTGGACGTGAGGGCGTAGAGATAGTCCGCCGAAAAACGGGTGCGACGTCCGAGCTCGCGCTCGTACCCGAGATTCGCGCGATACGTCTCAGGAATCTCGAATCCCTGTGTCCAGAATGAGAACTCGGGAATGCCGCCAACACCTGCGGCACCGGCGCAGTTGAAGGGATTGTCGTTACCAGACGCATCCCAGTCTGCATAGTTCTGAACCGGCGGCGGCGCGTTGGCATCGCCATCAGCCGCGCTGCCGTTGCACACAAGGTTCTGCAGCGGTACGTCGGTGATACCAACGTTTGAACCGAGCACCGAGGGCAGACGACCGTAGAACAAGCCAACACCGGCGCGATACACCACGCTGGCGTCACCATTGCGATCCCACGCCAGCGCGAGACGCGGTGAGATGTTGTTCTTGTCGATCGGTGCAACACCCGTCTGAATTCCGAAGGCACGCTCGGCGTCAATCACGCGTCCCGGCGCGTCGGCGAAACGCGAGTAGTCGTAGCGCACGCCCAGTGTGGCCAGCAGCCGGGGCGTGACACGCCACTGGTCCTGACCGTATACCGAGTACTCCTGTACATCAAACACAGCGCGCGGTGCCGAGCCGTCGGCGCGCACGTTTCGCGTGTACTGCAGCGGCTGAAACGCTTCGAGCGCCGCGAGGTTGTCGAACGTGTAGAAACCAGAACCCTGATTCCAGAAGTCGTTCTCGTAGTGCGAGAAGATGTTGTTCGTGCCGAACTTGAGCGTGTGTGTGCCAAGATCAATCGTGGTGTTGTTCACCAACTGGATCTTGTTCTCGATCAACCGGTTCCGGAACGCGATGCTGTTGCCACCCCACGCATACGCCGAGCCCGTATTCACATTGTTCACACGCAGCTGCGGCTTGAGATCATTGCCAACACGCGGACGGTCTTCGGTGGAATACTGAAAACGGAACACGTTCGACGCCCGATCGCTCAGCGTGCTGGTGAGTTCACCGACCACCGCATTGGTGCGATTCTGGAATGCCTCGGCCTGCGAGAGGCCACCAATGGATGTACCGCCGAAGGTCTCGTTGCCGTTGTCATAGTCAGACCAGCTGTTGCGCAGCGAGAGACGGTTCCGATCGTTGATATTCCAATCGAGTCGCGCGAATACTGTGAGCACGTCGTTGCGTGTGGCAAACTCGTCGTACGCCCGCTCAGCGCCACTGATGCCGTACTTGTCCTCGAGAATGGAGAAGTAGCGGCCCAGTGAATCGGCGGTGGTACGCTGACGCAGCGCCTGCGAGAGCAGGTTGGCGGACGAGTCAGGGAACGCCGCCGCGCGACGCTCCAGATCAGCGGCTCTGTTACGCAGCTCATTCGGGCCAAGCGGCACAAACGGTTCGCGACGACGCTGTCCGTCCAACGAGACCAGCCAGAACAACTTGTCACGAATGAGTGGCCCTTCTGCCTGGAATGCAAACTGCTGCGCCTGGAAGTTGTTCACCGGCGTGCCGTTGAAATTCTCGGACGTGAGGGCATCGCCGCGATAGTTGCTGTAACCCGTGGCGCGGAACTTGTTCGTGCCACCCTTCGACACGATGTTGATGATGCCGCCGGCGTAGTTGCCGTACTCGACATCAAAACCGTTCGTGATAATCTGGAATTCCTTCACCGACTCAATCGAGAAGTTGAACGGAATGCGACTACCGCCGCGGTTCTCGCCAAAGAAGTTGTTGTTCGCGTCGACACCGTCGAGCTGCACGTTGGTCTGCGACGGGCGGGCGCCGGCAATAGAGAACTGACCGCCCGTGGTGGCCTCGGGTGACGGCGACACCAGACCGGACAACGCGATGAAGTCCGTGAAGTCGCGGCCGAGTGTGGGCAGGTTCTGAATTTCTTCCTGCGACACGTTCTGCTTCACGCCGCCTTCGGCGACGTCGATGCGCTGTGCGCCTGTCACGGTCACGGCCGACAGCACCGAAGCGGCGTCGGACAGCGCGAAGTTGACGGACGCCGTGCTTCCAACGGTCACGCGAATGCCCGTGCGTTCCTGCTGCTGGCTTCCAATGCGTCGCACTGTGACGCTGTACACACCCGACGGCAGCAACCGGATCACGTAGACACCGCTTTCAGCCACTGACGTGCTGCGCGACAATCCGGTTTCCGAATTTCTGGCGGTCACCACGGCGCCGACAAGCGGCGTAGCGTCGGCTGCGGTGACAACACCACGAATCGAGCCCGTGGTTTCCTGCGCGGCGGCAGTGCGTGTGGCAAGCAGCGACGCAACCAACATTGCCGTTGCACCAGCCCAGCGAGCGAGTGCACGAGTGGCGCGGTGAGCAGCGCCGATACGATCCTGATTTACGAGCACGAAACCTCCGTCACGTCCTGGGGTCCACGCGGCTGCAACTGCGTTGCGCCACGGAAAAAGCCGAGGATCCCGGTGATGTTGTAGCAGGTACCAGCCGTGAATCGGCCAGTCCCGATTGTTGTATTGGCATTCGAGTCGAGTCGCAGCAGCGTACCGCCAGATCCGTCATCCATTGGCGCGTTGCCGCTCGCGAACGTTCCCACGGTCACTTTCTGCACACGAACCAGGCGTCCAATGTTTGGTGACAGCTGCGTCGTCGCCGATGCAGCCTGCCCCGTGGTAATCAGCACAGGATCAGGTATCGTGACGCCACGCTTTACGTTGGCCGCGATGCGCGGGGCGTTGATCTGCAACTGATCGTTGAACGCCGCCAGCTCGCCCGTGACTTCAACACTGTCACCTTCGAGCAGTCCGAGTGCCGCCGATACGCCGAACACCTGAATACCGCCCGTCTGATCCTGGATGTACATGTTGTCATTGCGGAACCGGCCAGGCTGCGCCGTGACCACACCGGCGATCGTTACCGTTGTGCCGAGCGGATTGGGCTTGGCCAGATTGATGCGAATCACGCAACCAAACTTGAGCGGCGTCGCCACGAACGTTTCTTCGTTCGCGTACACGCTCGGACGCGCGCCGCACCAAATGAACTGGTTCGCAATGATGGCCGATGAGCGCACCACGTCGAGATCATGCGTGCCCACGGGCACATTGATTGCGTAGCGTCCGTCGGCGCCTGTTACGGTGGATCCCAGCACCGATGTCGTGCCGCGATCAAGCAATCGCACCGTCACGCCCGGCATGATCGAATCGCCGTTGGTGGGTGTGAACACGTCGTTGTTATCACGGTCAAAAAACAGGATGCCCGAAACGCTGCCGGTTTCAGCAACCGCCACCACGGGCGCCGGCTCTTCAGCGCACGCGGCGATGGCGAACGCGCTGCACACGAGCGCGGCACGTCTGGTGCGACGAGTGAAAGCAGTCATGGAGGAGTTCATGGGGTCACATCACTTGCCACGCGCGGCTTGATCTGCGCGGTGCCGTTGAACTGCGTGAGAATGCCGGTAATCGAGTACGTATTACCGACGGTAAACGAGGTGCGGGACAGTCCTCGCAGCGCGCCGCCGACTCGCACCTGAATGGGCGTGCCGTCTGCGGTGCCAGTGACCGTAAATGCGGCGCCTGTGCCGCCACCAATCGTGGTGACCGTGAAGCCGGGCATTGTCACGAGCTGACCTTCGAGGGTTCGCGCGGCAACCTGCGTGGCCGTCTGCACAACCGGCGTAATCGCCGAGCCGGCACCAACGCGCGTGATGACAGGCGAGCCGAGCTGCAACTGCCCGCTGAACGCGCTGCGCGCGCCGGCCACTTCCACAAGCGTGCCAAGGGCGAGCGTCGTGGAATCTGCGGTCGGCGCTGAGAATACCGCGATGCCGCCTGTTGCGTCCTGCACCCAGATTTCAGAGTTCACATTGTTCGTGCCGCTCGTGAAGGATCCCGGCGCGGCCGTAATGCGTCCAGCAATCGTGTACGATGTGCCATTGACGCCAGCACTGCGCACGGTCGCAATCGGTGTGACCGGAATACCAGCCTGCACGTCGTTCACATCGCGAATCTTGATTTGCGCTGTCGCGTTAAAGCGCGTCAGCACGCCGGTGATGGTGTAGCGAGAACCCACGGTGAAGCTCGCACGTGAAAGCCCGGTGCCGAGTCCCGCGATGCGAAGCTCAACGCGCGTTCCTGACGCGTCTTCCGACACCACCGTGAATGCCGCGCCGGTGCCGGTGGGGATTGACGTGACCGTGAGATTGGCCACGCGCACCAACTGACCATCCAGGGTGAGTGCGTTGACTTGCGCCGCCGACTGCGACACGGGCGCCGGCACCGTACCGGGACCAAGGTTCGAAATCCGGGCAATGTTGATCTGCGACTGCTGGCTGAAAGCGCTGCGCGCGCCGGAGACTTCGAGTCGGTCACCCAGCTGATACTGCGCACTGTCGGCCGTTGGCACCGAGAAGGCCGCGATGCCACCCGTGTTGTCCTGAATCCACAGCTCGGAGTTCGCCCCCGATGTGAATCGGCCCGGCCGCACCACGAGATTGCCAATGACCGCGACGGTCGCGCCAACGGGCCGCGCGCGCGCTTCGGCGATCGGAATGACCAGCGCGCCGGTGAAGATCGCCGAGACCGTATTCATCGACGACGCGTTCACCGCGATGGTGCGCGTGGCTCCGCCGGCATACGTGATCGTGCCGGGATTTTCGAGACGCACCGTATAGCTGCCGGGCGTCAGGAACGGGAAGCGGAAGGCTCCCTGCTCGTCGGCGAGCAACGAGTCAACGCGTGTGGTGCCGCGCGAGAGCACGACGAACAGACCCGCGCCAGGTGTGTCGCCCGTGGAGAAGGCGCCGCTCGCGTCATCGTCGCGGAAGATGCGGCCCGAAATGCTACCGGGCATCCACGCGTATCGGACTTCCGGCGCTTGCACCTGACCGATGGCGCTCACCACCACGCGCGGCGCACTGGCCGTGGCGAGCACGGTCCCCGCCGGGGCCGTGGATGGCAGCGTGAGCGTGTAGGCTCCCGGCTGCACCTCGGTGAAGGTTGCAATGCCCTGGGCATCCGATGTCGCGCTGAGCGCGATCTCAGGGCCGCTGGTGGGCACGAGCGTGAGGGCGACGCCGGCCAAGCCGCTGTCCGGCGCGGAAAACGAGCCCGACGCGTCGCGATCAAGATAGACGCGCACGTCGACGGCCGCGGATTGTCCGGCGGGCGCGACCGCTTCGTCACACGCGCCAAGCGCGAACAGAGCCACAGCGGCGGCGGCGACGGCGGAAGACCTCGAGGCCAGTCGTCGCTTGAGCGCGAGGCCGCGGGCACCTACTGCATAAGAAGAAGGCATGATGGAAGGGTCGAGCGAAGGTTCGCGCGTGCCGGAGCGACACGGCGCAATGTCAAACAAAACCACCGAACACCGCGTGCAGTTCGAATGTCACGTCACGAGGGCGTAACGTCCGTTACAAACGAACTGTGCCGACCGAAACGACGCAAGCCAACAGGCGTCGAAACGTCGAGGGGGCTCTCGCCATGAGAGCCCCCTCGAGCAATCCGTCCCTGCGTGGCGGCGAGCCCGGATTCACCCGGGGTGGCGCGCCATCGCGATCAGAACGCCAGACGCAGCGTGAGCTGGAGCTGGTACAAGTCGGACGTGCGATTCGGCGACGGGGTGAACAGCGGACCCGTGCGGAGGCGGTTGTCGAACTCGTAGCCGTTGGCCGTTTCGCTCGACAGCGGCGCCGCCTGGCGATTGCGAACGGTCAGAATATTCTGCTGCGGGAAGTCGGGCGACGCGACGGGGAGCAGGATGCGGCCCCACGCCCGATTCACAAAGTTGGCCGCGTTGAAGATGTCGAGCTGCAACGTGGCCGACTGACCGCGCACACGCGGCAGCGACTGACGAATGGACACGTCAATGCGGTTCTGCCATGGCGACGTGCAGGAGTTGCGCTCCATGATCTGGCCGCGCTGCGACGAGAGACAATCCTGCTTGGCAATGAACGACTCGAAGTCGGCGGCAGCTGCCGCGTTTGGCGCGAAGGCCGTGCCAAGTCCGGTGCCAATTCGAATCTCGCTCGGATCGGCTCCGTTGCGCGGAATGTAAATCGGATCGTTCGAGATAATGCCGTCGCCGTTTACATCCGAATTGATGGTGTAAGTAAATGGCGTGCCGGACATGCCTTCCCACGAGAAGGTGATGTCAGTTTGTGCATTGGTCCACGGCGCCGTGTACGTGCCGAACACAAGCACACGATGCGGACGCTCGAAGTACGACGTACCAACGTTGGTCTTGTCGTTAATGATGCCGCCCGTCTGGTTGCCGTTGCGCAGGTTCGAGATCGCACGGTCCGACGTGAGCGACTGCACGTCCTTGGACTGCATGAACGTGTAGGCGCCCGCGATTTCCAGCGAACGGTCAAAGCGACGACGCAACTGCCCGGTCAACGTGTAGTTGTAATCCGCCGACTGGTTCGTGAGGTGCACGATACCTTCGGCGAAGTTCAGGTTGTTCGTACCCGTGGCGGTGATCAGACGACGGCTGTTGTTATTGACCGTCACGGCTCCCGTCGCGTTGGTCGTGATCGTATCCGCGTAGATCACGCGGCCGGTGTTGGTCGTGTACGGCTGGCCACCCACCTCGCGCGGACCACGGAAGTTCAGGTCTTCGAGGTACATGCCGTTGATCGCCTTGCGATACAGACCTTCGAACGTAAAGACAAAACCAGCCGGCAGCTTGCGGTCAAAGCCAAACGACGCCGTGAGGTTCTGCGGATTCTTGAAGTTCGGATCGTTGGTGTTGATACCAACCGTACCCGCAGCACCCGGCACTGGCGGCGCGGTACCGGCGCACGACGTCGGCAGCTGCGACAGATCCGTGGTAAACACAGGCACGTTGCCGGCCGCTTCGGTGCATGACACCGTGACGCCGCCCAAACCCGTGTTGGAGTACGCGTTACCTGACATGATGTACGGTACTGGCGCCGTGAAGATGCCAATGTTGCCGCGCACCTGCGTGGTGAAATCGCCGTTCACATTCCAGTTAAATCCAATGCGCGGCGAGAAGAGCGGTGCGCTCTCAGGCGTCCAGTCCGTGCGCACTTCCTTGCCAGCGGCGGTAGAACGCGTGAGGATATCCTGGTTGAGCACCGGCGAATCGAGATAGCTCGGCAGATCCACGCGCACGCCGTACGTGACGGCAAAGTTGCGCGAGACGTTCCACAAGTCCTGCGCGTAGGCCGTCAGCTGCTGACCGCTGAACTCGGCCTCAATATCGCCACCGTTCGCGTAGGAGAACGCGTAGCCGCTGGGCGTGCCCGCCTGTAACCGTGCGATGCTCGGGAAGATGTACGCGCCGTTGGCCGCGCCCGAGAGGAAATAGTTGTAGATGTACGTGTTCTCGTAGCGGCCACCAAACGTGAGCGTGTGATCACCAAACGACTTGGTGAAGTTGTTGCTCACTTCGAGGATGCGCTGCTCAAGCAGATTGCCAGGCGAGAAGCGCTCGGTTCCGAACGTCACGGGCCGGTTTGGTGCCGTGCCGCCGATGGGCGTGACCGCCACCGCGATTTCCGGCGTGTTCACCGGGACAATGCGCTCGTCCTTGATGGTGTTGTAGCCAATCGAGAGCTCATTGCTCCAGCCACTCTGGCCCGTGGTGTAGAGAGTGGCCACGGACGAGATATTCGTATTCTTGCGCGAGAACGCGTTCGAAGTGAGGCGAATGCCGGAGTTCTGCTGGCCAACGTTTGTATTGAAGTTGTTCACGTTGCGAGAGAACTCATCCTGCTCCGCCGTGTTGTACAACTGACGGAACGCCAGACGGTTGGCGCCATTGATCTGCCAGTCCAATCGGCCGAACAGATTTGAGAGCGGGTTTTCACGGCGGATCGACGCTGTGGTTCCCACGTCGAGCCCGCGAGCCGACATGATCTGCGCGATGCGCGAGATTGAATCGAGGGATACGTCACCGATTCGGTTGCCCGCGACGTCGACAGACGGACCAGCCGTCGGATCCGTGCGCTGCTGGAACTCCGGCGCAACGAAGAAGTGCAGCTTGTCCTTGATGATCGGGCCACCAAGCGAGAAGCCAAACTGCTTCACGTCAAAATCCGAGCCGCGAATGAACAGCGTGTCGTACGCCATCTGCGGCGTGCGGAACGTATACGTCGCGCCACCCTGCCACTGATTTGTACCGCTCTTGGTCACCGCATTCACGAGCATGCCGGCAAAGTTGCCGTAGCGCACGTCGGTCGGGCTCAGCAACACCTGGAACTCTTTGACGGCTTCAATCGACATGATGCGGCCGTTGGTGGCGCCACCCGGCGTGCCACTTGATCCGCTGAGGCTGAAGCGATCGTTCTGATTCACACCGTCAACGGTGTAGTTGTTGAATCGGTTGTACACACCACCCGCCGACGGACCACCGCCAGCCTGCGGCTGCGAGACCTGCGGTGTCGCGCGTGTGAGATCCGTGAAGTTGCGGTTCAGCGTGGGGATGCGGCGAATGATGGTGTCATTCAACACAGTGCCCGCCCCCTGCTTGGACGGCGAGAAATCAGCACCCGTACCCGCGCCGGTGATCGTGACGCCCGCGATCTGCGTCGTGGCTTCTTTCAGCGCCACATCCACCACGGTCGTCTGACCGAGCGTCACCTGAATGTTGTCACGGGTGACCGGCTCAAAGCCGATGCGGCGAATCGTCACCGTGTACGTACCAACGGCGAGTCCCTGTACGAGATACCGACCGTTGGAACGCGTCAGGCCACCTGCGCTGAAGCCGGTGGCCTGATTTCGAATCTGCACTTGGACGCCCTCTGCCGGGCGATCGAGGTTGTCCGTGACGAGTCCGCCAACGGCACCTGTCGTGAGTCCCTGTGCGGCGACTTCGCTGACATTGCTCATCACAAAAGCAATCGCCGCGACTGCCACACTCAACCAACGCTGTATGCGCATGTGACCTGAAGAGGAAGATGGAACGCGCTTGCACCAACAATGGGTAGACGTACCCATTGTGCTGGTTCGATTGTAACGAACCGAAAGCTAGGAGCGCCCTGGAACCTCGGCAAGCAACTGGTGTAACCGGCGCGTCACGGATGGTGACCCGCCGGCTGGTGGCATCGTCATCGCGACCCGTCAGGCCGCGTTGGACTTCCGGCCCACGGTCATGTAGTAAACGGGAATGCCCGCCGCGATCACGCCCAGCACCGCCAGTGTACCGAGTCGCGCCCCGGGATCCATGATCGAGTTCACGAGCAGGAACAGCGTGGCCGCAATGAACATCAACGGCACGATCGGATAGAGCGGCACGCGCACCGAGGGATCCCAATCCTTGCGGCGACGCAGCGGGAAAATGGCCGATACGCCAAGGATATAGAACACGAGCGAAGCCGTGACAAAAATGTCCGCCAGCTGCTCGAACGACCGAAGCAAAACGAAGCCAATGCCAAGCGCCGCCGCGAGTCCCACGGCCACGTACGGCGTCTGAAACTTCGGGTGTACCGACGCGACCTTCGTGAAGAACAGCTTGTCGTCGGCCAGCGCGAAAAACACGCGTGGACCGGTGAGCATGGAGCCATTGATCGAGCCGAAGGTGCTGATCATGACCGTGAGCGACACGAGCGTCACGCCAATCGGACCCACGAGCCGTTCGGCCACGTCCGCCGCGACAAGGCGCGCCACGCGGATTTCGTCGATGGTGAGCACCGAGAGATACGCCACGTTGGCCAGAAGATAGATCGCGATCACGGCCAGCGTGCCTAACACAATGCCACGCGGCAGGTTACGACGCGGATCCTTGACCTCACCGCCGACTTTCGACAAGTCTGCCCAGCCGTCAAAGGCCCACAACACCGACACGAGCGCCAGGCCAAAGGCGCTCACGGAAAAGCTGCCAGGCGGCACGGCCGGCGTGAAATTGCCACCGGTTTTCGGGAGGCCGATGGCGAACGCGAGCAGCACGATGATCACCAAACCACCGTACTTGGCAATGGTGGTTACGTTTTGGACCATCGAACCCCAGCGGAGGCCCACAATGTTGATAGTGGCCATCAGCGCCAGCGCACCGGCCGCCAGGAAGCGCGCATACGTGGCGTACGGCTCAAGCGCCGGGTCAAACCCAACGCCGCGCATGGAATATTCCGCGAACGTGATGGAAATCGCGCCCAGCGCCGCCGCGCGCACGAGCAGCAACTCGGTCCACCCGAAGAGGAACGCGGGCAGCCTGCCCCACCCCTCCCGGATGTAGGCGTACATGCCGCCCGTTTTGGGCAGTGCGCCCGCCAGTTCGGCCAGCGTGAGCGCTCCGCAGAGGGCAAACAGGCCGCCCACCGACCACACAATGAGCATGGGCGCGGGCCCCGGCAGCTTATCGGCAATGCCGGCTGGGGACCGAAAGATGCCAGAGCCAATCGTGGAACCCACGAGAACGGCGATGGCGGAGAAGAGTCCGAGCTGGCGAGGCAGCTCCTGGGCGCGCGGGGAGGGCGCGGCGTGTGGTTGGGTGGGCATACGAAGGCGAAGCTAGTGCGCTTGCCGCTCTAACGCACGGGGGTGAAGTTTCTCTCGGCTCTACTACCAGTTTCCGAGGCGGCGCTCAAGCGCCCTGATGCTTATGTCTGTTGCAGTCTATGACACGCTGTTCTGGGTTGCTGTTGCGGCGTGTGCCGTGGCGCAGCTGTTCATCCTGAAGGCGGTCTTTTTCCCCGCGCCGCCCCCGATTGCGGGCCCCGCGGCCGACGGTCGCGCGGCGGGCCGTCTGCGGCCGGCGTCGCGTCCGCTCGAGATGGCGTGGGTCGTGCTCCCGGTCGTGGCCCTGGTCGCGGTGTTTGTCTGGGCGTGGCAGCTGCGACACCCGGTGGACATCACACCGACCCGGGTATCGATTGGCGCGGTGATCTCGTGAGCGCGTCTCCGATTCCGGGCGCCGCGCCAGCACCAGGACTTGGCCGTGACCTGATCGCGCTCACCAAGCCGCGCATCATCTCGCTGCTGCTCGTGACAACGGCCGCGCCCATGTACGCCGCAGGTTCGCCATCCATCTGGACGGTGCTGCTGGTGATGCTCGGCGGATACCTGATGGCCGGTGGCGCGAACGCGGTCAACATGTATCTCGATCGTGATATCGACGACATCATGGCGCGCACACGTTTGCGTCCGATTCCCAGTGGACGCATGTCGCCGCAACAGGTGCTCGCGTTTGGTGTGGCGTGCGCCGCGGCAGCCACGTGGATGCTCGCGTTTTTTGTGAACGTGTTGACGGCCGCACTCGCGTTGTCGGGCTTTTACTTCTATGTGTTCATCTACACTCGGTGGCTCAAGCGTTCGTCGCCGCAGAACATTGTGATTGGTGGCGCCGCCGGTGCGTTCCCACCACTTGTGGGTTGGGCCGCCGTCACGGGCTCGCTCGACATTGTGGCGCTCACCCTGTTCCTGATTGTGTTCTACTGGACGCCGCCACATTTCTGGGCGCTCGCGCTTATGAAACAGGTGGACTACGGCAAAGCCGGTGTGCCCATGGCGCCACTCGTCTGGGGTGAACGCGAGACAATGTACCAGATGCTCTGGTACACGATCATTCTGCTCGTGCTCACCGCGCTACCGTGGTGGGTTGGTGCGTTTGGTCTCGTGTATCTCGCCAGCGCAGTCATACTCGGCGCGTTGCTGCTCGGCGGAATTCTGCAAATGTTACGCGCCGCGCGTGCGGGCACTCCGTGGAGTGGACCGGCGTGGTGGGTGTACAAATATTCGTTGTTGTATCTGGCATTGTTGTTTGTGGCGATGGCGGTTGATCGGGCGCTGGCGCGGTGACGGCGGAGAAACGTTCGCTGGTCTCGCCACGCCCGCTCGCGCGATTGCTGCCGAGGCTGGCGCCATATCGCGGCAAACTGATCATCGCGTTTATTTGTCTGGTGGTGGCTGCGGCCGCGGGGCTCGTGTTCCCGCTCGTGATTGGCTACCTGCTCGACGCCGCATTCGAACTGAAAGACCGCAGCGCACTCGATCGTATTGCACTCGCCCTGCTGGCGATTTTTGGTGTGCAAGGGTTGATGAACTTTGTGCAGGTGTATCTGCTCAGCTCAACAACCGAACGCATTGTCGCCAAATTGCGCGAAGATACGTTTGCGCATCTCATTAATCTGAGCCCGGCGTTTTTTACTGAGCGACGCACGGGTGAGCTGACCAGTCGATTGTCGTCGGATCTCGCGCTGCTGCAATCGTTGCTCGGCACGTGGATTTCGGAGCTGTCGCGACAGATTCTGTTTTTGGTGGGCGGCATTGCCATGCTCACGATTACCAATCCTGGGCTCACGCTCACCACGCTGGCGGTGGTGCCCATCGTGGTGGCGGCGGCGATTTTCTTTGGCCGCGCGCTTCGCAAAGCGAGCACTGGTGTGCAGGATCGTATTGCCACGGCCATGGGCACCGCAGACGAAGCGTTTGCCAGCATTCGCACCGTGCAGAGTTTTACGCGCGAGCCCATTGAAACGCAGCGTTTTCGCTCATTGCTCGACGGCGTGGTGTCTGCGGCTGTATACCGTGCAAAACTCCGCGCCGGTTTCTTTGGTGTCGTAGGATTTGTTGCATTCGCGTCTGTAGTCGCGGTGCTGTGGCAGGGTGGCGCGCAGGTATTGGCCGGCCGACTCACGGCTGGCGCGCTGGTATCGTTTCTGTTTTATGCGCTCACCGTTGCCGCCGCCGTTGGCGCGCTGGCCTCACTCTTTGGCAACTTTCAGGAAGCCGTGGGTGCAGCGCAGCGTGTCTTTGAGTTGCTCGACTCACGCGCCACGGTTGCTGACCCAGCCACACCAGCCGCGCTCGCGCGCCCGGTTCGCGGCGCCGTGTTGCTGCAGGATGTTAACTTTCGCTACGGCGCGGATTCTCCGGCCGTGCTCACCGATGTGACGCTCGAGGTCGCACCGGGCGAAGTCATTGCCCTCGTTGGACGTTCCGGCGCCGGAAAAACTACGCTGGCGTCTCTGGTACCACGCTTCTGGGATGTCACGTCGGGGAGCATTTCGCTCGACGGACAAGATGTGCGCACGCTGGCCCTCGCGGATCTGCGCGGCGCGATTGGCATTGTGCCGCAGGAACCCACGTTGTTCAGCGGCACAGTTGGTGAGAACATCGCCTACGCGCGCGCCGATGCATCGACGCACGACATTGAGTCGGCGGCCCGCGCAGCACATGCGTGGGAGTTCATCGAGCGTTTGCCCGACGGGCTGGCCACACTCGTTGGCGAACGCGGCGTGAAATTATCTGGCGGGCAACGTCAGCGCATTGCGATTGCCCGCATGTTTCTCAAGAACCCGGCAGTGGTCATTCTCGACGAAGCCACGTCAAGCCTGGATTCAGAAAGCGAACAGTTGGTGGAAGCCGCACTCACCAAGCTGCTGCAGCACCGCACCACGATCATTATTGCGCATCGACTGAGCACGGTGCGTCGTGCGCATCGCGTGATCGTGATGGATCAGGGGCGAATTGTCGAACAGGGATCGCATGATGCGCTGATCACGCTGGGCGGACTGTATTCGTCGCTCTACGCGCGTCAGTTCGGCGAGTTGGTACTGCCGGCGTAATCACGGTGCGCGGAAACGCACCGTCACACGCGTCTGCACGCCCGTCTCCACATACACCGGCAGTTCAATTCGCCCGAGTCGCTCGTGCCAGGTGACGAGTACATACGCGCCAGTTGGCACACGGTCAAAGGTGAACTCGCCACGCGCATTGGAAATCGCCACGTACGGATGCGGCGCCACCGCGATCCATCCACGAACCCACGGATGATGATCGTCGCGCACTTCAACAAGCCCGGGCTCGGCCAGCACCGATGTGATCGGCACGACCGCACCCGCGTCAGCCAGTGGGACCAACTCGCGCGGCAGCGGTTCGCCACGATTGCCAGCGGAGTCCACAACCGCGGAGTCGTCGGCCGAGATAAATCGCAACCGGGCGTTCATCGCGTCGCGACTGCCTACGAGTAGCGTGCCACCTACGGCCGCTCGTTGCACGCGTGGCTGCAGCTGACAGTCATTCAGGGTGAGCGGCACGCGACGTGACGTCGTGTCGGCCGCACCGTTGGTGACGCCCGCTAACCAGACCACGGCGTCGCCGAGTCCGTCGCTGTCGCCAACAAACGGCGCATGCACCACCGGCTTGCACGTGGACAGATCATGCGTCGGCTGCAACAGCGAGTCCGCTGGAAGACGGCCATCAAACTGCACCGTACCGTAGATCTGTCCTGCCGGCGACGCGACTGAGTCTACACGGTAGTCGCGCTGCGCCAGCGATGTATTCGCGGCCAGCGCCGACATTTTCACAAGCTGGGTATCGGGAGCGGATGCATCATTCTCCTCCCCACAGGCCAGGACGGACAACAGGCATACCGCTGCGACCCATGCAGTGCGAGCACCTGCGATGCGCTGAGACGCCAGCACTACAGCACGATGAGCTCGTGCTGGATCTCGCCTGGCGTGACCAGCATCCCATCTTCCGTCACCAACGCGTTCACTTCCGTGCGCATTCCGAACTCGCCCGGAATGTACACGCCCGGTTCAATTGAAAATCCAACACCGGGAATCAGCAGCCGTTCGTCGCGCGACTCGAGATTGTCAATCTGCGGACCGGAGCCGTGCAGCTCGCGTGCGTCAATGGAATGTCCGGTGCGGTGCGTGAAATACGGTCCGAACCCGCGCTCCGTGATGACCGCGCGCGCCGCGTCATCGGCCTCCGCGCCACGCACCGGCACACCGCGAGCCAGTCGATCATGCAACAGCGCCAGTGCCGCATCACGCGCATCGCGGATCGCTTCCCACACCGCAGTCACCTTTGCGCGCGGCGCACCGATCGAAGCCATCCACGTTTGATCGGCATACACACCACCCGCTTCGTGCGCCCACAGATCAATAAGCAGCGTATCGCCCTCGCGAATCATGCGCGGGCGATCAGCGCTCGGCTCATAGTGCGGGTTGGCGGCGTTCTCAGAAGCGGCCACATCGGGACCGTGATCGGTAAACAAACCAGCTGACGCGAACTCCGACAGAATGTACGCCTGCAGCTCATGCTCACTGGCAGGGTTGTTTGTCCGCGCGCGCTCACCCGCGATCGTAAACGCGCTCAGCGCAATGCGACGAATGTGCTCGGCGGCTCGCTCGTGCGATGCGCGATTCTCCGGCGACCACGTGGCGTAGACACGACTCACCAACTCGCCGGAGCTGACCACGGTGGCGCCCGTCGCGCGCACCATTTCGATCACACCAGCCGGAATGCGATCAAGATACGGAATGGCGTCGCCAGCCGAATACTCCATGGCGACGCGGCGATTGGTCACCAGCGCGGCAACATTCGACTCGAGCTCACGCCAGCCGCTGTACACGCGGAGTGGCCACTCGGATGGCCACTGTGACCACGGTCCCGGTTCGATCGCGTGCTGGATACCGATTGGCGTGCCCTCTCGCGGAATCCACGCAAACACGCGACGCGAGACCAGTCCCGAGAATCCGAGCAGTCCCGACGCAATCGCATTCGTGCCACGAAAGTCATACAGCAACCAGCCATCAACATCGAGCGCCGCAATGTGTCGCTGCAACGCGGGCAGCATGGCGGGTGTCAGCACTATCGTCTCCAGTCAGTGCGCCATTGGCAGGATGCGTCGCCACGCGAACGGCACGCGACCACTTGAATGGCGTGATCAACGCCAGTGAGTCCGAGCAGCAGTTCACGAAACGCTGCTTCGTAGTAGCCGCACCCACCACCGTTGGCGGCGGCGTCAGCGCTGATGGGCGCGACCACATTCAGCACCAACGTACTCCCTTGGCGCTCAATGGATCCCGCCAGAAAGCGTCGCGACAGCGCGCGCAAATGCCGCAGAGCGATTGGGCGCGCAATCGCCCCTGGCAGCGAGCGGGCAGCACGACGCGTGGTCGAGGCGACCGTGTCGAGTGCGGTACGCGCAACACGTCGACCGGTCTCGCGAAACACAATGTCCGCATCGGGTCGCCGTCCAACGAGACGGGCGAGTGCGACGACTTCATCGAACGCGACGGGCTGCTGTCGCTTGACCGCTTCAGCGTACCGCTTGATCTGCATGTACACCGTGTCGCTCAACCCGAAGCGCTTATTGCGCAGCTCGTGCACCAGTTCGGTGTCGAGATCTGCGGCCGGCAGATCAAGCGCGCGCACCGCTTCAAGCAGCGACAGCGGCACGACCGCGTGTACGGGCGGTCCGCTGAGTGAAAGTACGGTGACGCCGAGGGGCGGCGTGAAGCGCTGTGTCAGGTCGGGAAACGTGTGGGTCACCACAGCAAAGTAGTGACGCGAGCGGGGGTGGAACAGGCAGTGCCCATCACGGAACGGCACGTCTCCGTAGCGAGCGCCCGCGCCGCATCGCCCACCGGCGTGGAACCTTTCTCGGCGGGTGCCGTTCGTTATGTTGAGACATTGCATTGCGCTGGCCGTCGAATCCCCGTCGAACGGCTGATGCGTGCATCCGCGGCCCGCCAAAGGATTGAAGATATGGCATCGCTTTCCATTCAAACCGAACGACACGCAGCATCCGAGGCTGTATCCCCGGAGTGCCTCGCGGTTCTCGATTGTCTGGATGCGTATGTCGATGGCGAGTCAACCGAAGCAGAAACATCGCGCGTTCGGCTCCACCTTGTGGAATGCGCCGATTGCCGCCGAGCCGAACAGTCGCTCCGCCGCCTGATTGAAACCATCAGACATTCTCAGTTGTCGGTCATGGCCTCGCGTCGCCTGCGGCTGCGTGTCGCGCAGTTGTTCGCGGAGCACGACCACAGTCACGACTAAGCGCGGCTTTCGTTGTTTATGCCGACGCTGATCACACTCGCGGCGGCGACAAGCATTGCAGGGGTGATCAGTGCCCTTGCCTGGCGAGCGGGATCCCTGACCGCATCCGGTGCCCTCGCGGCACTCTGTGTTGGCATCGCAGCGGTTGCCGCAGGCCCCGACTGGGGCGCATTTCTCATTGCGTGGTTTGTGTCCGCGTCGCTGCTGTCGCGCGTTGGCCGTGGTCGGAAAGAACGACACGTGCTCGGCGTGGTTGCCAAACCCGGTGCTCGTGACGCACGACAGGTGCTGGCGAATGGTCTGGTCTTCGCCGGCTGCGCGCTCGTGGCGATCCTTGCCGTTGAACCGAGCGCGGCGATCGCGCTGGCAATCGCTGCGGCGGGGGCGTTAGCCGCCGCTGGCGCCGACACATGGGCCACGGAGTTTGGCACCTGGCGCAAGGCGGAGGCGTGGTCGCTGCGCACTGGTCAGTGGGTGCCCGCAGGGACGTCGGGCGCGATCAGCGTGTGGGGATCGCTGGCCATGGTAGTGGGCGCACTCGCGTACGCGCTGCTCGCCTTTGGGCTCGGCCTAATCCCAGAACACGCGGTACCAGCCGTACTTGCCGGCGGCGTGGGCGGCGCGATCGTGGACTCGCTCATTGGCGCGTGGTGGCAAGAGCGACGGTGGTGCGACGTGTGCCACGCCGGCACCGAGCAACACGTGCATCTCTGCGGCACATCAACCAGGCTCGTGGGCGGTCGCTCCGCGATTGACAATGATCTTGTCAATCTGGCCGCAACATTCGCCGGCGCATTGCTGGCGCTCGGACTCACGTTATAGCTCGTTCGATTGACATGCGAAGGGGGGTATGGCCGCACGAGCACAGTTGCGGCCTGGGAACCCGCGCGCGAGACTCCTCCTTAGCCATGAATGGGCAATGGTTGTCGCTTCCGGGGTATCAGGTATGCGACGCTGAGCGCGCCGATTGACGATTTCCCCGAACGCGAATCCTGATGTCGCTGCCGAACACCACGCAGGTCTTGATCGTTGGAGGCGGCCCCGCGGGGTCGTCAACGGCGCATTTCCTGTCCTCGGCGGGGATCGATGTGACCGTGCTGGATCGCGCCACCTTTCCGCGCGCCAAACCGTGCGCGGAATACCTGAGTCCAGAAGCGTCGCGCGTGCTCGAAGCCATGGGTGCGCTGCAGCTCGTCGAAGCCGCGGGCGCGGCGCAACTCACTGGCATGGTCGTGCGCGCGCCGAACGGATTTGAAATTGAAGGTGCGTTTGTGGCCGAGCACGGTTTTCGCGGCTTTCGGGATCGTGGGTTGGCGCTGCGCCGCGAAGTCCTTGATGAACTGCTGCTCAATCGCGCGCGCGCCGCGGGAACGAGTGTTCACGAAAGCGCGCGCGTGGAGCGAATCACACGACGTGATCGTGGATACGATGTGGTCGTTCGGCAAAACGATTCGCTGCACACGATTCGCACCGCGCTGTTGATCGGTGCCGACGGACTGCGATCGGTGGTCGCACGCGACCTCGGTTTGGCACGTCGGCGAGCGTGGCCACGTCGTTTGGCGCTGGTGGCGCACTGGTCCGGTTTGCGCAACATCGGATCGCGCGGCGAAATGCACGTGCAGCACGACGGGTACGTGGGCTTGGCCGACGTTGGTCACGGTCTGACGAATGTGGCGTTGGTGGTACCGGCGTCGCAGGCGCGCAACATGAACGGCGATCCCGACGCGTTTGTGCAGCGATGGATCGCGCAGTATCCGCACCTCGCGTCGCGCTTTGAGGGCGCCACGCGTGTATCACCGGTGCGTGCAACCGGACCGTTTGGCTCGCACGCACGGCGCGCGTATGCACCAGACGCTGCGCTCGTTGGCGACGCCGCGGACTTTTTTGATCCGTTCACAGGTGAAGGCATTTATTCAGCGCTGCGCGGCGGAGAAATGCTGGCGCCGTTCGCTGCTGACGCCGTGCGTGCGACCAGCGCGCGGGCGTCCCTGCATGCACTGCGCGCGTATCAGCAAGCGCGTGTGCGTGCGTTCTCGGGAAAGTGGCGTGTTGAGCAGCTGATCGGCCTTGCGGTGTCATTTCCGCGGCTCATGAATCACGCGGCGCGTGTAATGTCGCGCCGCACTGAACTCGCTGATCTGCTCATTGGTGTAACCGGCGACTTTGTGCCGGCCCGTGAAGTGTTGCGCCCAGGTGTACTGTGGCGCATGCTCGTTCCTCCTGTCCGTACATGACTCCTGCAATGACTCCCGTCAACGCGCTCGTTGACGCCGCACAGTTCCGTTCCACGCTCAGCCGATTTGCGTCGGGCGTCACCGTGGTGACCTCACGTGACACCGAAGGGCGTGACTACGGCATGACCGTGAGCGCGTTCAGCTCGCTCAGCCTTGATCCACCGCTCGTGCTGGTGTGCATCGATCAATCGGCCACGTGGCACAGCGTGCTGCCGCAGGCCACCGACTTCAACGTGCACATTTTGCGCGACGATCAGGAAGCCGTGTCGCGCCGATTCGCCACCGATCGCGCCGGTCGATTTACCGAAGCCGCATTCACACGCGGCGAGAACGGCCTGATTCAGCTCGAGGGTGTGCTCGCGTTGCTGGAATGCCGTATTACCGCAATACACGAAGGCGGCGATCATCGCATTGTGGTGGGCGCGGTACAATCGGTACGCTATGAAGACGGCGATCCATTGTTGTATTTCCGAGGCGCGTACGCTCGGCTCGCGCGCTAGTTCGTGATCGCGGCGCGCGCATGCTGACTCCAGCGCGTCGTCGCGGCGTGGAGTTGCTCGACGATCCCGCGCTCGATCCGGCCCTTGCCACGCGATCATTGCGCGATGTGGCGCGAGCCAATCTGCTGTTTGGTGGCGTACGTGCGGTGATCGCTACGCTGGCACCGCTTGTCGAACGTGCGCAGCGCGAACAGCGCCCGCTCATATTGCTCGATGTTGGCACCGGCCTCGGTGATATTCCGCGCGCTGCGCGAGCGTTTGCGCGCAAACGTGGTGTCACCATGGTCACGATTGGCGTGGAGCTCACCGCCGCGCTCGCTTCCGCGGCACGACAGGGGGCGGATCGCGCACTCACGGCCGATGCACGAGCCCTGCCTTTTGCCTCGGGCAGCATTGATATCGTGACCTGTTCGCAGGTGCTGCATCATTTTGAACACTCCGACGCAGATGCGCTGCTCACGGAGCTCACGCGTGTTGCGGGAAGTGCGGTGATTGTCAGTGATCTTCGCCGCAGTTGGCTGGCCGCGGGGCTGTTGTGGCTGGTGTCGTTTCCGCTGGGCTTTCATCCCGTGAGCCGACACGACGGGATCGTGTCCATCTTTCGCGGGTACACCGCCTCCGAGCTGCGCACCATTGTGCAGCAGGCGGTGCAGCGTTCGGCCACCGTACGACATCGCCTTGGTTGGCGCGTCACCGCCAGTTGGTCCCCGCGCTAACATTCATGCAATCGCACGCTCACGCTTCGTCCGCCCAATCCATGCGCACACCGTTCGACCTTGGCCCCGTGCCGATGGCTCGGCGCCTGATCACCATCGACGAACGCATTGTTCGTGCGCCGGTCGCGCAGATCTTTGAGATCGCTCGAAAGGTTGAGCACTGGCCCGCGTACTTGCCGCACTATCGATTCGTTCGGTTTCGCGAGCACGCGAGTGACGGCGGTGGCATCGTGGAGATGAGCGCGAATCGCCCGTTTGGCCCGGTGGGTTGGCCCACGTGGTGGTTGTCTGAAATGTCGGTGGATCACGACACACCGCTCATTCGCTTTCGTCACATTGGCGGCGTCACGACGCGCATGGATGTGGCCTGGGAGTTCAAGGCAGTCGCCGAGGGCACGCACGTGCGCATTTTGCATACGTGGGATGGTCCGCACTGGCCATTGATCGGGCCGTTTGCGGCCACTGCAGTGATTGGGCCGGTGTTTGTGCACGGCATTGCGTCGCGCACTCTGGCGGGATTGGCCAAGGCCGCTGAGCGCGGTGAGACGCGCGCTGTGACCACGCGCGACGCGCGGGTTGTCGCGCCGGTTGACGCAACACGTGTGACGTCACGCGAAACAGCTTCGCATCGCGACGGATCGTCCACATGAGTCGCGTGCGTCGACGCGTGGCGATCACTGGCATTGGTTGTGTTACGCCCATCGGCACGGGAGTGGATGCCCTGTGGGAAGGACTGCGCGCGGAACGCAGCGCGGTCACGGCGATCACGCGTTTTGACGCGTCGATCTTTCGCAGTCGCTGTAATGCATCGGTTGAGTTTGACGCGACGCACTATCTCGACGAAAAACGCGTCAAGCGACTGGATCGATTTGGTGCCTTCAGCGTGGTGTCGGCAATGCTCGCGCTGAAAGACGCGCAGCTCGAGCTAGACCACGTCGACCGCGATCGTGTTGGCACGATGATGGGCACTGCACTCGGCGGCGTGGGATACGCCGAAGAGCAAGCGGGTCGATTCATGCAAGGCGGTTTGCGTGCCGTTGACGCAACACTCGCATTGGCCGTGTTTGGCGGCGCATCGAGCTGCAACATTGCGATTGAGTTTGGCATTACGGGGCCAAACTCCACCAACGCCATGAGCTGCGCGTCTGGTACGATCGCCATTGGTGAAGCGTTTCGACGCGTACGTGATGGCGAGGTAGACGTCATGCTCGCGGGCGGCGCGGAGGCTCCACTGGCCACACTGTGTTTTGGTGCGTTCGCGCTGATTCGTGCCATGAGCACACGCAACGATGAACCGGAACGCGCGTCACGTCCGTTCGATACAGATCGCGACGGCTTCGTCATGGGTGAAGGCGCGTCGGTGCTTGTGCTTGAAGAGTGGGATCATGCGGTGGCGCGCGGTGCACACATTTACGCGGAGCTCGCGGGGTACGGCACCACAAACGACGCACACCACATGACGGCGCCGCTTCCCGATGGGACGCAGGCGGCGCGGTGCATTACGCTCGCGTTGGCCGACGCGGATGTTTCGCCGAACGATGTGAGTTATGTGAACGCGCACGGCAGCGCGACACCGCTCAATGATCCCACGGAAACGCTGGCGATCAAGCGCGCGCTCGGCGCGCAGGCCATGCGTATTCCGGTGTCGAGCACCAAGGGGTACTACGGGCACGCACTCGGTGCGTCCGGTGCGATCGAGGCGGCGATCAGTGCGCTGGCGCTTGACCGAAAGTGGATACCGCCCACGTTGAATCTCGAGACGCCGGATGCCGCGTGCGATCTCGACTATGTGCCGCAGCGCGGGCGGGATGCGACGCCCGATGTGGTGCTGAGTAACTCGTTTGGGTTTGGTGGGATTAACGCGAGTCTGGTGTTGCGGCGCGCGTAGCCAAGAGATTCGTGCGGTGGCGATATCGTAAACAGCCTGGAACGCAGAGGCGCAGAGGCGCGGAGACTGCACCATGATTTCAATGACGTCTCAAGATTCACGTTAATCAATTTGTAGACGCTTTGACTCTACCTTTAATCAACATGCTGTCTCCGCGCCTCTGCGCCTCTGCGTTCCAGGCAGTTTACAAACTCGCGGTCACACCAATCAGCGCGGATATTTCTCATCATACCGCTTGATGCAGTCCTCGATCGTCGCCATGGCCACCGTACTCTGCCGCCAGCCATCGATCTCCACGCGCTTGCCCTCGAGATCCTTATACACACTGAAGAAGTGCTCCACTTCTTTCAGATAGTGCTGCGGCAAGTCGGCAATATCGAAGTATTCCTGGTGATACGGATCCTCGCTCGGCACGGCGAGGATTTTTTCGTCGGGGTCGCCTTTGTCTTTCATCATCAGTACGCCAACCGGACGTACCGTGATCAGGCACCCCGGGAACGTGGGTTCGTTAATCAGCACCAGCACGTCAAGTGGGTCACCGTCTTCGGCGAGCGTGCCGGGAATGAAGCCGTAGTCACCCGGATACTGCACCGCGGAATACAACACGCGATCGAGCTTGAGCAGCCCCGTGATCTTGTCGAGTTCATACTTGTTCCGGCTACCCGACGGGATTTCGATCACGGCCGTGACCTGCTCAGGAACGTGCGGGCCGGGCGGAATGTCGTGCCACAAGTTGGACATGCGATGGTCTGACCAGAGTGAGCGCTGCAGCGCAAGCGACGCAACGCGAACCAAACAAGCAACGCGACGCGAATCGCCGCGCTACGGCCTGCCTATCGGCGTTGAAGCACTGCCGCCGCTTCAAGCGCAAAGTACGTAATCACCATATCGGCGCCGGCACGCGTGATGGCCGTGAGCGATTCCATCATGGCGCGCTCACCGTCAATCCATCCGCGTTCGGCGGCTGCCCGAATCATCGCAAACTCGCCGCTCACCTGATAGGCGCAGAGTGGCACACCTGTGTCACGCTTTACCGCCTGAATCACATCGAGATACGCGCCGGCGGGTTTCACCATCAGAATGTCAGCGCCTTCCACCAGATCGAGCCGCGCCTCCTTGATACCTTCAGCGGCGTTTGCGGGATCCATCTGATAGCTGCGTCGGTCACCGAACGTGGGTGTGCTTTCGGCAGCTTCGCGAAACGGACCGTAGAACGCCGACGCGTACTTCACGGCGTAACTCATGATGGGCGTGTTCGTGAAGCCCGCGCTATCGAGTGCGTCACGCATGTGGCCAATGCGACCATCCATCATGTCGCTCGGCGCCACAATGTCGGCGCCCGCCTCGGCGTGCGACAACGCTTCGCGTGAGAGCAGCTCAAGCGTGGCGTCGTTGTCGACGTCACCAGTCGCGGTCAGCACACCACAGTGTCCGTGCGAGGTGTATTCGCACATGCACACATCGGTGATGGTCAGCAGCTGCGGAAACTCCCGCTTGATCGCACGCACCGCTTCCTGCACCGGGCCGTGTTCGTGCCAGCCGCTCGAACCAACTTCGTCTTTCGTGTCGGGAATGCCGAACAGCAAGACGCCGCCGATGCCGGCCTTCGACGCTGCTTCTGCGTCACGCAGCATTTCGTCAATTGATGTTTGCGCAACACCAGGCATTGAGCCGATCGGCGAGCGGAGCCCAACGCCAGGTCGCACGAAGAGCGGCAGAATGAACTGGGCTTCGTGCAGTCGTGTTTCGCGCACGAGCCGGCGGATGGCGTCGCTACCGCGCAGGCGGCGAGGGCGTACCCGTGGGAAACCGCCGAGTGGGGCGCGATTGGCGACGGTTGCTTCCGCTCCGTCAAACATGTGCGGTGTACTCATGCGCGCCCTCCGCCGGTGGCGCGCAGTTGATCGAGAATCTCGCCGGCGCCGTCGGAGAGCAATTGCTCGGCCAATGCCACGCCAGCTTCGGCAGGTGCGGCGTCATCAACGAGATGAGTCCCGCGAAGTACCGTGCGCCCCGACAGATCAGCAATGCACGCGTGCAGCATCAAGCGGTCACCATCACGAACGACGGCGGCACCGATCGGCACCTGACATCCACCTTCGAGCGCGGCGAGCAACGCACGCTCAGCAGTAATTGCGCGACGTGTTGGCGCGTGATCGAGTTGTTCCAGCAACGCACGCATTGGCGCGTCATCGGTGCGCGACTGAATGGCGATCGCACCCTGCCCCGGTGCGCTTAGCCACTCTGGAGGATCGAGCAAACTCACAATGCGATCTGCAAGGCCGAGACGTTTGAGTCCTGCGGCCGCAAGCAACGCCGCGTCCACCTGTCCTTCGTCAATCTTGCGCAGTCGCGTGCCCACATTGCCTCGTAACTCCTGCACATCAAGATCCGGCCGCAGCGCGAGCAACTGTGCACGACGTCGCAAACTTGATGTGCCAATGCGCGCACCGTTCGGCAAGTCGGCCAGCGACCGCACCGACGAACCTTGAGTGACCACCAGTGCGTCACGCGGATCTTCACGCTCGAGCAGCGCCACCACGGTTAGGCCGTCCGGATCAGCGGTGGGCAAATCCTTGAGCGAATGCACGGCGCAGTCCGTTCGGTTCGCCCGCAGATCGGCCTCCAACTCGGCCGTGAACAGCCCCTTCTCACCAATCGCCGAGAGCGGCCGGTCGAGAATGCGGTCACCAATCGTGGTGTACTCTGTGAGCGTGGACTCCACGCCGTGCGAGGCGAGCAGCGCCGCGACCTGATGCGCCTGCGCCATGGCCAGCGCCGACGAGCGAGTACCAATCCGGACTACGTGGGTCATACAATCGGGAAAAGTGTCAGGGATCGTTGACACACAAGTTAGCCGTTGGGCGCGGGCACGTCGATGTCGAAAAGGGCCGTGGATGCCGACGCATGCACGGGTGCCAAGGGCGGTCCCGGACTTTCATCGCCCGAACTTGCGCCAGCGGACGCTGCGCGCTCGAAGCCCACGAAAAAAGCCGATGCACGCGACCGCTAGCGCTCCCACGGGTGCGATCGCCGCCCAGCCTGGCGGATTACTGAAAACGAAGATCGCGATGACGGTGAGGAACGCAAAGAGTCCGCCCAGTGCAGTCCACCAAGCTGTCCGCTCGCGTGCTCGCAACTGCGCGCTTGACATCAGTTGCAGCGGCTCACGAGCCATCCAGTGGTCTTCCACCTGCTTCGCGAGCTGCGCTGAATCGTTGGCAATGGGAATGCGCAACCCGAGACTGACGCTGCTGGTTTTGCCTGTCGCGTACTGCACGTTGAACTCGAACATCGCTGCCGGCGAATCTACCACACGCACGTCGAGTACTTCCGCTCCGAGCGTGCCGAGCTCATGAAACGAGTCGCCCACGCGAAAACCTCGGCGTAACGCCAGCACTTCGATGCCCTGCGATGACACCGCCAAATCGAGTGGCACCGCCCCCCGCAGCGCACCGGGCATCGTCTCCCGAGCGCGGCAGGCTGCGACATATGTCTGCCACTCCGCTTCTGTTACGCGCCAGCGCGCAAAGGCCTGTGAGGCTGAGCCAAGACGCAGCGTGCGCCAACCGACCCAGGCTACGAGCAGTCCCGAGCCAGCAAGCACGAACGCGCCGAACACGGTGAGCTCCGCCGGCACGGGGAGGTCGGCCCCCGAGTGCCGATACACGACCCACGCGATGATCAGTGCGCCGGCGACGAAAAGTCCGAGGCCGGACTGCACGAAGCGTCGAGCGCGGGCGAGTGTCATCGGCGCGGCGGCAGTTGAGTGGTGGTCAGGCGTGGTGCGAGGCTTGGCCGGACCAGATGCAGGCCGAACGATCCTCGGCAGGCAAATAGAGTACGTGCATTGCGGGTCCGCTAGCCCGATCGCGAGTTCTCAGCCTCAGCTTTGCGTACCCAATCCCGTCATCAGTCAGACGTGCACTCCCCGCAGATCGAACGCAGAACGCTAGTGTGGCATCCGCTGAACGCGTCGGCTCCCCTCGGGATCGATCTCGCGGCGCTCTTCGCCGACTAACCTCGCACCACTGGGGTTGACGGCACCAATCGGAGTGCAAGCAGCGCGACAAGCGCCACCACAGCGCCCGTTAGGAACGTCGCACTCGGCGACACGCGCTGCCACAAGTATCCACCAACGGCGCCCGACGCGAGCAGCGCCACACCACTCGCCGTGGCGTAGACGCCGAACGCCGTGCCACGCAGCGCCTTGGGCGATCGATCGGCCAGCATCGCGGAAATAATTCCCTGCGTGAGACCCATGTGTACGCCCCAGAGTGCGGTGCCACCGAGTGTCCACACAATGTTTGTGGAGACGCTTAGCAGCATATGCGAAACGATGAGCACCACGAGACCGATCACGAGCAGTCGCTCGCGCGGCATGCGATCTGACAGGTGTCCAGCCGGCCAAGACGTGAGTGCGTACGCCAGGCTCATAATTGCGAGCGTGAGCGGCGTCCACGTATCGGACAGGCCAACGTTCGATGCACGCAACACCAGAAATGCTTCGGTGCCGCGAGCGAACATCAACAGCGCGCCAAAGAGAACAAGTTGCCAATACGCGCGGCCGAGCCCAGCGAACGCTGTGCTGGTCTGACCACCACCTGCGACAGCCTCACTCACGCGCATTGCACGGTGCGCCGGTTCTCGCACGAGCGTCGCGAGTAGCAGCACCCCAATCGCCCCGGGAATCACCGCGATCCAGAGCACAGTGCGTACGTCCGACGCGAAGTAGATCATGCCACCGATCGCGAGCAGTGGTCCCAGCACCGCGCCAACTGTGTCTAGTGACTGACGCAGTCCAAACGCCGCGCCACGCTGCGCCGCATCGGTCACATCACTGATCAGCGCATCGCGTGGTGCACCACGAATGCCTTTGCCCGTTCGGTCGATCAGGCGTGCGCTCACAACGAGAGCGATCGAGTCCGCGAGCGGAAAGAACGGCTTGGTCACAGCCGAGAGTCCGTAGCCGAGCAACACGAGCGGCTTGCGTTTGCCGGTTCGGTCACTGAGTCGACCAGAAAATGTTTTGACCAGAAGCGCGACAAACTCCGCCGCACCGTCGAGCGCGCCGACCACAAGCATCGACGCGCCGAGTGTCGAGACGAGATACAACGGCAGCAGACTGTGTACCAGCTCTGACGACATGTCAGTCAACAGACTGACCACCCCCAACACCCAGACCTCTCGCGGCAGGCGCCGCGGGCCATGTGTGTGCACGCTACCTCGTGGTCCGCGCCCGCCACTCCGCAATCGCGCGCACCAATCCCTCAGCGGTGTACGGATTTGCCTCCACCGTCACACGAAACCCGGCCTGACGCGCAGCCTTTGACGTCACCGGCCCGATGCTCGCCAGCTGCACGCGCGAAGCCTGCTCCGGCGGCACAGCATCAGCGAGTGCGTCAACCGCGCTCGGTGCAGCAACGGTGATCAAATCGAGCATCCCACTCGCAAGCATTTGCCCAAGTGTGCGCTGTCCATCGCGATCGGGCACACTCTCGTAACACGGCACCACCAGCACGTGGGCACCGAGCGCGCGCAAACCATCCGGCAACACATCGCGCGCGGCCACCGCGCACGGATACAGCACCGTGGTGCCCGCCACATCACCACGCGCGGCAAACGCATCCAGCATTCCTTCCGCAGTGAACTGCGCTGGCACCATATCGGCGCGCCAACCGTGCGCCTCCGCCGCCTGCGCGGTCACGTCACCCACAACGGCCACGTACCGATCAGCGATTGCATCGCCCGTGTTCGTGGAACGCACCGCGTCGGCGAATATTTCCACGGCGTTCACACTCGTGAGCAGAATCCATCGCACCGGCGCGATGTTGGCGAGTGCTGCGTGCAGTGGCGCGGGATCAAGCCGCGCGATTCGTGTGAGCGGAATTTCGTGCACTTCGGCGCCCGCCGCGATCAGTCGACTCGACAGCGACTCCGCTTTTCCTGCCGCGCGCGTGACCGCAACGCGCAACGCACTCACGAGCCGCGTCGAACTGACGCGATGCGTCGCAGCATGACCAAAATGTACGCGGCGAAAATCACGCCGGCCACGATGTAGCCGAGCTTCATGTAGTAAGACGTATCTGGAGGGCCGACGCGCGCTGGTGCCGCTGCGACCTGCGCCGCGGAATCTGCTGCAGCCGCTTCCTGCGCCCGCAACGCGTTCACCGAGATCAGCGCGCTCACGCCTGCTCCAGCATCAGTCGTGCATCACGCGCCGTGGCCCAGCGATACCGCAAGCGCAACAAGGCAAAAAACAGCAGCGCAAACGCGCCCACAGCGAACAACCACGTGATCAACATTTCCGGTGGCATTTTGGGCTTGCCTGGCTGCAACACCACAGGATCCGGATGCAAGCCGCGAAACAAGTACACCGTCATGTGAATGAACGGTACGAGCAGCAGAGCCAACACTCCGAGCACCGCGGACAGCCGCGCGCGCGTATCGCGGTTTTCAATCGCGTCGCGAAGCACGAGATACGACAACAGCACAAACCAGAGAAACAACGCCGATGTCAGCCTTGGCTCCCACGCCCACGCCGTGCCCCACGACGATTTGCCCCAGATCGCTCCGGTCGCCAGCACCACGGTCAGGAACACGAACCCAACTTCGGCCGCGGACTCTGAAATCCGATCCAGGCGATCGTCCTTGAGCCACAAGAACAATCCACCGCACGCGGCCATGATCGTGCACGCCACGTACATGCCAAGAATCGCCGACGGCACATGGATGTACAGAATGCGTTGCACCGCGCCAAGCGCGGCATCTGCCGGCGTGTACATCAGCGCGCGCACCGTCATCGCGCCCACCGCGAGCACGGCCAGCCCCAACAACCAGTCAAACGCGGGCAACGGGCGCGCCGTGGTGGAACGCGAGTCCACGGCAGAAACGGAGGTCATGACCTATTCCTCAAGCGTAAACGGGAAGGCGAGCGTACACGCCGCCACGAACACAATGTCGAAGGCCGCGAGGATCTTCAACTCCGCAATTACCTCAGTGAGCGGCAGCCCCGCCAGCAACTTCGACGTGGCCTGAGCCGCCGGGATCAGTACCGGCACAAAAAACGGCAGCGCCAGCATGGGCAGCAGCATCTCGGCCAGTCGAGTATTCGACGCGATGGCCGCGAACAGGGTTCCCACAGCCGCAAAACCCACGGCCGCGAGCAGCGCGATGGCGCCAACGCCCCACCACTCCGGCGCCACCGGCAGCCCGAAAAAAAGCGCCAGCGTGGGCAGTGCGATCACCTGCACCGCCAGCACGAAACAGAGGTTGCCGAGCGCCTTGCCCGCAAACACCGCCTCGCGAGAAACGGGAGACGCGAGCAGCGCGTCGAGCGCCCGATCGGCCTGCTCCACACCGAACGATCGATTCAGACCAAGCAAGCCGGCAAAGGTGAAAATCACCCACACAATGCCGGGCGCCAAGTCGATCGACGAGACCGCGGTCGGGTCCCACGAAAACCGGAAGATCGCAATGGACAGCATCGCGAACACCGTCGCGGATAAAAATCCGCTGCGCGTGCGAAACTCGATCAGCAGATCCTTGCGCGCAATGCGCACGGCGTCGGCAAAGAACGACGGCTCGCGAAACAGGCTGCTCATCGTGCGCCTGCTGTTCGCACATGAAACCAGGCACTCATGTGCGAGCCACCGGGTGCGTACACAAGACCGTGGTCACTCTCCACCCGCCACAATCTCGCGGTACAGCGCTGCATACTCGGCCAAATCATACGACGCTTCAGGACGCGGCATTTCATGTGCAAATGTCCCCGAGCGCATGATCGTGGCGTGCGTCGCGAGCGCCAGCCCTTCACTCAGATTGTGTGTAATGAGCACCACCGTTGCGCCGCTCGATTTCAAAGCGCGCAACGCATCGGTCAACGCACGCGCGCCCGTCTCATCAAGCCCAGTGTACGGTTCATCCAGCAACACCAGCTGCGGCCCGTGCACCAACGCCCGCGCGATCGACACACGTTGCTGCAGGCCGCGACTCAGCGCGCGTACGGGTGTGTCCGCACGATCGAGCACCTTCAACATCTCAAGCGCGCGCGTTGTTGCCGCAGCCGCGTCACGCAGCCCCTGACACTCCGCCGCAAACATCACATTCTCTCGCACCGTGAGTGCGTCATACAGCATGGACTTGTGCGAAATCACGCCGAGCAATCGCCGCGTCTCCGCTTCACCCGGCAGCGCGTTGCCGTGCAGTCGCACCGTACCGCTGTTTGGCTTTAAAAGGCCGCCAAGCATGCGCAGCAACGTGGTCTTCCCCGCCCCATTCGGGCCAAAGAGCGCCAGACAATCGCCCGGGGAGAGCGTGAGCGACACGTCCTTCACCGCCACGCGACCGCCATACTTGCGGGTCACGCGTTCGGCCACCAGCGCGGGCTGTTCAACCACCGACAGCCTGCCGGCGCGAAGAAATGGAGTATCGGAACGTGCACATTCCTGAAGGTTAGCCACCAAAGCGGTTGCCCGCGACGCGTCAGTTGCACAGGTTCGACTAGTTGCCGTTTCCCACTACCCGATTCCGACCATGAGCAGCGATATCGACGTTCTCCTGCAGGAACACCGTCTCTTCCCTCCGTCCGACGCCTTCCGCAACGACGCGCTCGTGCGCGACGGCTCGCTGCACGAGCGTGCAGCCGCTGATCCTGAGGGCTTTTGGGCAGAAGAAGCCGCCACGCTGCAGTGGGATCGCCCCTGGGATCAGGTGCTCGAGTGGACGCCGCCCCATGCCAAGTGGTTCACCGGAGGCCAGCTCAACGCCTGCGTGAATTGCGTGGACCGGCACATTCACGGCCCGCGACGCAACAAGGCCGCTCTCATCTGGGAAGGCGAGCCAGGTGATCGTCGCACGTACACCTACTGGGATCTGTACCGCGAAGTGAATCTCGCGGCCAACATGCTCAAGCATCTCGGCGTGCAAAAAGGTGATCGCGTGGCGATTTACCTGCCGATGATTCCCGAAGCCGTCATCGCCATGCTCGCCTGCGCGCGCATTGGCGCGGTGCACTCCGTTGTGTTTGGTGGCTTTGCGCCGGAAGCGCTTCGCGATCGCATTAACGACGCAGGCGCGAAAGTGCTTATCACCGCCGACGGAGGATATCGCCGCGGACAGATGGTGCCACTCAAGCGCAACGCGGACAAAGCAGTCGCCGACTGCCCCACGATTGAACACGTGCTTGTTGTGATGCGCCGACGCACTGGTGTTGGCGACGAAACGTTCGCGGAGATGACAGACGGACGCGATCACTGGTGGCATCGTCTCAAGCGTCAGGTGCCCAAGCTGTGCGCACCAGAAGTGATGGACGCAGAAGACCTGTTGTTCATTCTGTACACGAGTGGCACCACGGGAAAACCCAAGGGCATCGTCCACACCACTGGTGGCTATCTCACCGGCGTGGCCAGCACCACCAAACACGTGTTTGATCTCAAAGAACAAGACGTGTTCTGGTGCACCGCCGACATTGGCTGGATTACCGGCCACTCGTATCTCACATACGGCCCGCTCGCCAACGGCGCCACGTGCATCGTGTACGAAGGCGCGCCCGACTGGCCCGAGAAAGATCGTTTCTGGCAAATCATCGAGCGCTACGGCGTCACCATTTTTTACACCGCACCAACCGCCATTCGCGCGTTCATGAAATGGGGCGCGTCCCTCGTAAAACCGTACGACCTGTCCACACTGCGACTGCTCGGCTCCGTTGGTGAACCGATCAATCCTGAAGCGTGGATGTGGTATCACGAACACATTGGCGGTGAACGTTGCCCGATTGTGGATACGTGGTGGCAAACAGAAACCGGTGCCATCATGATCAGCCCGTTGCCTGGTGTGACGTCAACGAAACCCGGCTCGGCGACAACGCCGTATCCTGGCATTCACGCCGCGCTTGTTGATGTGCATGGCAACGAACTCGAAAAGGGTGGCGGCCTGATGGCGATTACGAAGCCGTGGCCGAGCATGTTGCGCACGATCTGGAACGACGACGCGCGTTACGTCGACACGTATTTCAGCAAATGGCCCGGTCGTCCCGATTTGTATTTTCCCGGCGACGGCATTAAGCGCGACGATCACGGTTACTACTGGATTCTTGGACGCGTCGACGACGTGCTCAACGTGTCCGGACATCGCATTGGCACGATGGAAGTGGAGAGTGCGCTGGTTGACCATCCGGCCGTTGCCGAAGCGGCTGTCGTTGGCAAAGCACACGAGATGAAAGGACAAGCGATTGCCGCGTTCGTTTCGCTGCGCACGGGCTTTCACGCCAGCCCGTCGCTGCGTGACGAACTGCGCGAACATGTGGCCATGAAAATCGGGGCACTGGCCCGCCCCGACGATATTCTGTTCAGCGCTGATCTGCCCAAGACGCGTTCGGGCAAAATCATGCGTCGGCTGCTGCGCGACATCGCCGAAGGACGCGCGCTGGGAGACACCACGACGCTGGCCGATCCGGGTGTAGTGGCCGGTCTCAAGGAGCAATACGAGGCGCAGGAGAGCTAAAAAGCACGCGACGGTGAGAGATTCGTGACGGTTGTCACCAGCGCTGGCACCCGGGACGAAACATCCTGAGCCAAATAGCGTCTAAATTGACATCATGGATCTCTTCCGTCGTTTGCTTCCCGAATCGATCTTCTCGCGCAAGTTGTCTCCGGCCGTGGAGCAGCGACTGCGCCTCGCGCAGGCGCGAGCGGACGAGGCAATTGTGCGTGCCCATGTAGAGAACGCCCTGCTGTTCGTGGACGCACTCGCGCCCGATGTGCCGTTCGAGCGCGCGCTCGAAGTGTACGTGCGTGAGATGGCGGTGCCCGACCCACTGGCCGGTGTGATCATTACCCGTGCGCTCGTGGCGCTTGGCGAGGGACTGATGTCGGCACGTACCAGCGCCTCGCCGGTTGCCGAGCCACACGCCAGCACCGACGAACTCCCGGTACGCCCGCGCTTGCGGCTGGACGACGCAGCCGCCGCCCGACGCCGGTTGGCCTAGCACAAAAAACGCCCCCGCCGATCTGTATCAGCGGGGGCGATTTGTTCACGGTACGGTCGTTACGGCTTGGCGGTGTCGCTGGGCGTCAGCATCACCGCCGGCATGGCGGCCACCATGGAGTCCACGATGAACTTGATCTGATCGCTGCTCAGGCCACCGGGATAGAGGCGGTCACCCACCTGCACCGTCGGTGTTGATCCCACACCCATCTTGATACCAGCATTCCGATTGGCCTCGATCCGCGCGACATGCTTCTGCGAGTCGTAGCACGTGTTCCACGCGGCCATATCAAGGCCGAGCTCTTTGGCGTAGCCCTCGAGCGCTTTGCGCGGATTGCGTGTGGCTTGTGTGTTCCAGTCGATCTGACCGGCAAAAATCCGATCGTGCATCACCCAGAACTTCCCTTGATCGTCAGCGCAGGCGGCGGCGAGATGTGCGGCCATGGCGTTCGGATGGATGTTGAGCGGGAAGTCGTAGAAACGAAAGCTGGCCAGTCCGGCGTCAACAATGCGCGATTTGATGTCGGGCGTCACCAGAACATTGAACTGCGCACATCCACCACACTCAAAGTCGGCGTATTCAATGATCTTGACCGGCGCGTCGGCGTTGCCGTACAGGTAGCCCGACGCTTCGACCGGCGCCGATCCTGGGGCCACGGCAATGGCGACCGGAGCGGTGGGGCGGGTGACGGTGTACAACACATAGGCACCAACGGCGGCGACTACGGCCAGGAGCGCGTAGAACGGCACCGGCGACTTTTGTGGTTTGACAGTCTTCTTGCTCACCGAGTTACGGCCTCGTGATCGCGATGCGAGAGAGAGGGGGAGTGCAACCGTCGTAGACGGCGATGCGTTCGACGGAGCGTCGTATTGGCAAGTTATTCACGCGACGGGGCTCGTCGCTATCCTGAGACACGTTTCCTTCATCCGGCACCTATGTTCGTTGAGCATCTCCGCGTTCCGATTGGCGGTGGCACCTTGCACGTGGAGCGCATGGGACGCGGCAATCGTCCCGTGGTGTTGTTGCACGGGTTCGGAACGAACGCGACCCTGTGGCGCGGCGTGTCGGCGCGACTCGCCAACGCCGGCCTGGTCGCGTTGGCGATCGATCTGCTGGGGCACGGCGAATCCGATCGACCGCTCGACGCCACGTACGATCTGGCCACCCAGGCCGACGTGGTGGATCGAGCGCTCGGCGCGCTGCGCGTACCGCAGGCGACCATCGTAGGGCAAGATGTGGGCGGCCTCGTGGGGCTGGCGCTGGCCTCGCGGCACCCCGAGCGCGTATCCCGGCTGGCAATTCTGAATCCACCCGACATCACCGACCTGCCATCGGCACCGGTTCGCGCCATGCAGCGCGCGGCGGCGCGTCTGGCCATTGGCGCGTCGAGCGCACGACTGGGTGCAGCCGCGCTGATGGGAGCCGTGCTCAGTGATGCGGTGGCCGACCCCGCGGGTCTTCCCGCCTCGGCCATGGCACGCTACCTCGCGCCGTGGGCTGGTTCAGGGGGCGTTGAGCAGCTGCAGCTCCTCGCGCGCACGCTCGAAGGCGACGGCGTAGAGCTCGAGGCGCTGGATCACGTTCGCACGCCCACCTTGGTGCTGCGTACGGACGGGGATCGAACAGTGCCAGCCACCGTCGCCACAGCCTTGAGCGCCGCGCTGCGAGGCGCCGAGCTTCGGACGATGCTCGGCGTGGGACGCTTGGTGGCGGAAGACGCGCCTGACACGCTCGCGCACACGCTGCTTGAATGGATGAACGCCTCAACGAATCACGAGGAATAGGCGTTTATAGAGGCAGAGACACTGGTTTCTGAGGTGTCTCTCGGCTAGTTTTTCATAGCTGCACGGTGTCGTGTCTCACCGTCGTTGTTACAGGCGAAACCTGTGGTCAATGTCGGTGCGCTTGGTTCCGGAGCGTGTGCGCAGCACCACGCGCCCCCACGAACCACCGGGCGGCGCCGATCCCTGTGATCGGTTCGTTTGTTACGCATTTTCCCGAGAAATGACCAAGCTCAAGCAACGTCCGCGTCGTGACGTCGCGCAGCCTTCGCCGTACGAAGAGGCCCGCGACGAGATGTTTCAGCACATCATGCAGTGTGGTGTTATCGGGTCACATCCCGACGATCAGAAGGAATGGTTCGACAACACAATGCAGTACATGACGTCGCGGTACCCGGAGTTGAATGCTGTGCAGGTGAAGGATTTGCGGACTCTCGGTGAGCGCTTTGCGCAGCCGCCGCGTGCGCAGACTCAGGAAGCAGTCACTGCCTGACGCTGTCTCCGATCCACGAGTGATCGGTACATCAAAAAGCCCCCGCGATTTGTGAGGGGGCTTTTTGTTTAGTTGGGCGCGCTTCCTTTGGCTCCGGTCACGGTTCGTTCACGCCAAAGCATGAGCGTGTAGTCCGCCGTGGCCACCACGCTGATCACAAGCGACAGCAGCACCAGCGGCGACACATAGGCCGGCCAGAGCAGCACCGCCAGGAACGCCGTGAACTGCAGGGCGGTGACAACCTTGCCAGGCCACCGCGCGCGAAACGGAATCGGCCGGAGCCAACTCACGTTGCGCGCAACAAACCAGCCGATCAGGCTCATCACATCACGAAATAGCAGCGCCGCCGCCTGCCACGGTAACAACAAACCGTCAATCAGATACCGGATCACGACGGCGAGCACGAACGCGCGGTCGGCTACCGGATCGAGCAACGCACCGAACCGCGAGGTGACCTTTTGCCGACGCGCCAGCCACCCGTCAAAAAAATCGGTGAACGTGGCGACCACCAGCACCGCCACTCGCGCCGGCACCGCGTCCACGGCCCAAAAGCCGATCGCCAGCGCGAAACGCGAACCGGAGACCAGATTCGGCAGGCTGAGATAGGTGGAACGGTCGGTCATCCGATAAACGTACCCGATCTGCCAACCGGGGTGCCAGCGGGGACTCGCGATGGTTATCGTCTCGCGCATGGTCCCTTCGGTACGCGAGTCTGTGTCGTCTTCCCACGCCCACCTGGTCGCGGAGTTTCACGACGTGCCCGAAGACTTGCTCGGTGACGCGTCACGCCTCGGTGGTGTGTTGGTCGCGGCAGCTGGTGCCGCTGGTTTGCACACCCTTGGCGCTCCGCTTGTGCGCACGCGCGCCCCGCACGGTGTGGACGCCATGCTCCTGCTGGAGGGAGGACACGCGGCCCTGCACACACATCCCGAGCGCTCGGTGATTCTCGTGGATCTGCTCGCTCCGGTGCGGTTTGATCTGGTGCGCGCCTTCGACGTGCTCACACGCCGCCTGCTGCCCGGCGAAGTGCGTTCGGAACGTTTGCTCCGCGGCGCCTGATGTTGGCGCGCCTCGGCATCGTGCCACTGATTGTGGCGGCCCTGGTGCTGGCGTGGAATGTCACGCTCTCCGGCTGGATTGCCACGCGGCGCGAAGGCGCGTCCTGGTTTCGCAATCTCACGGCGCTTGCGGGGCTGCTCATTGCGCCCGCGGCGGTGCTCGCGATCGCCGCCTCCACCGACACGGGTGCACGCACGATTACCGGGGTGGCGTGGCTCTGGCCTGTGACATGCGTCTTGATGGTCGCCCAGGCGATTTCTGCCACAGCGGGGCGTCTCGTGTCGTCATCGGTCGGCGTGCCGATCGTGTTGTACAACTCGTTGCTCGCATTGGTCGCCATTGGCGATGATCAGGTGCTGCGATCGGGCTACGCACCAGACGCGCTGCAGGGATTGATCGCCGCGCGTGACGCGGTGCTTGGCATGGTGAGTGGACGCGCGGCGTTGGGCTCTCCGTTTTCTTTGTTGATCCCGCTGGTCGCGCCCGCGTATCCGGCCCGGTGGCGATCGAGCGCGTTTGTTCGCGCCGTGCTCGTGTTGTATGCCGCTGCGACGCTCACATTGCTGATCATGGAGTGGCCGCGCGGTGTCGGCGCGGTGCGCAGTTACGACGCCGCGTCGCGAACCCTCGCGCCGCGCGACACCCGCAGCTTTGCGCTCGGCTTGCGATTGCTTCCCGATATTGCCGGTGTGCCCGATGCGCGCGCGGTGCGTGTTGGCGCGCGCCTCTATGACCGCCTCCATCCCGACGCGCTGCTCGTCTCGCTGAATGCGTCGGCCGTGCGGTCGTCGGGGCTCGACTCACTCGTACGCGTACTCGCGCCGTATCGCAACGACAGCGTGCGTCTGATTGTGGCGCTCTCGTTCACGCGTGACGATGCGATTGGCGTGCGCAACGCGCCGCAGCTCGCAAGTCGACTGCGCCTCGACGCACTGCAACGCGTCACTGAAACGCTGCGCCCACACATCGTGATCCCGGCGTTACCGCCGGCGCTACCTGGCATGCTCTTCACGCCCGCGGTGTCCACCGCGTGGTGGCAACAGCATTTGCGCGAAGCGGCACGCACGGTGCAACGCGCACGTCCGCAGACGAGCGTGATGTGGGTGGCCACTCGATTTGATGCGGCCGACAGCGTAATGCACGCGTGGGCCACCGACAGCGCCTCACCACTGCAGGCGGTTGGCTTCGCACCATTGCCGAGTTTTGCGGGACTGGCGTCGGTTGACGCGCGACTGCGCGTGGCCGATCGATGGGTCGCCGTTCACAACGCCGGCGGTCGTGCGCACTGGATGTTCATGGCAGGGTTGCCGCGCGCACACGGCGATGAATCGCAGAGCGCGGCAATCCGTCAAGTGCTCGCATGGTCTTCCCGACGCGCGTTCGTACGCGGCGTTGTGATCGGCGAGCTGCGCGACGATATCACCACGCTCGGACTGATATCCGCCAACGGACGCGAACGATCGGTGGTGGACATGATTCGTCGCACCATGCCGCGCGTAGACGACCTGCCCTAGCTCCGCCCGCGCACCACGCCTTCAACGCGTCGCGCCGGATCAAAGTACGTGCGTGCCAGCTCCAGAATGTTCGCCGGTGTCACGGCGAGCACACGCGCGTCATGTTCTGCCAACTCTTCCAGTCCATCACCAAACGACCAGGCGTCGATGAGGTCGGACAGCACCGACGCACCGCTCTGCTGCGCGATCGCGTGTGTGCCCACGAGATACTGCCTCGCGCGTTCGATTTCATCTTCGCGAACCGGTTCGTTGCACAGTGCGGCGAACTGTTCAAGCAACCCGTCGCGCGCCTCGTCTTCGCGCTCCGGTGTGGTGGCGATATACGCCGCGAACACACCATCCACGCGTCGCTCAATCGGATAGGCCGCAACCGTGTACGCCAATGAGCGGCGGTCGCGCAACTCTTCAAAAAAGCGACCACCCAGTCCGCTCGCGATCGCTGCCAGCACACGCGCGTTGTGCCGCGCCGGATCACGACGCGACGGTCCACGAAAGAGCATGGCCAGCGCGGTTTGCTGCTTCTCACGCGTGTCTTCGGCAACACGCATCGCGTTTGGCCAGATGTGCGCCGCCGGTTCACTGTCGGCGCCCCACGTGACCGAGCCAAAGTGGCGCTGCACGGCGCTCGCTGCATCGCGCGTGTTCACATCACCAACAATGCCAATCACACACGCGCCGTTGTGCAACGCGCGCTCATGCTGCGCACGCACATCCTCAGCGCTGATTGTTTCCAGGGACAACGCCGTGCCAATCACGGATCGCGCGTACGGATGTCCGCGATACGCAGCCTCCGACGCAAGCCGCATTGGCCAACGATACATATCGTCACGCAATCGCTCCACTTCGGCGATGGCGAGCTGTCGCTCCGTATCGATCGCCGACGGGGAGAACGTGGGCAACTGCACCACATCGCCAAGCAACTCGAGGGCTGCGTCGAGTTGCCGCACTGGCACCGACATACTCCAGCCGAGACTCTCGAGACCAGCGCTCACACCAATGCTCCCGCCAAGCGATTCCGCAGCGAGCGCGATCTCCGCACCCGTCCGAGTGTGCGTGCCCTTGAGCGTGCTCTGCGCCATCAGTCGGGCGAGTCCCTCGCGACCCTCAGGTTCGGACACGGTTCCGCCGCGCACGAACACGCCAATGCTCACCAGCGGCGTTCCCGGACGCGCGTGAATCAGCACCGGCACATCGCGCGCCGTACGAAACACGTGCACGTTACGCACGACACGCTCGGCGTGTGCAGACGCGCCTGACGCCGGCGCACTGCGCGGCACACCGACACGCGACACACTCGGCGTGGCATTCGCGGTCACACTCTCCTGTGACTCCGCCGTGGCGAGCCAACTGCGCATGGATTCAGCGCTGTCGGGCAGCGACGTCGCGTGGGATGGGCGATAGACGATTACACTCACCTGCGACGGATCGAGGTGCGTGTGCATGGCCTGCTGCACGTGCGTCGCGCTTGCACTGATCAGGCGGTCATAGTACTCGGCTCCCAGCGCCACCCCACCTTCGGCTTCCCACGAGGCGAGATACGCGGCCTGACCGTCCATGGTTTCCAGGCGGCGAAGCCAGCGAGCTTCAAGCACACGCTGCGCGCGCACCAGCTCCTCGGACCGAAACTCATGATTGCGCGCGGCGCTGATTTCGCGCCATGTGGCCAGCGCCGCATCAGCCAGCTTGTCGGCCGGTGTTTCCGCGTGCACCACAAACACGCCAAGGTTCGCGGTAGTGTACTGATACGAGGAGACGCCCGACGCGAGCTGCCGCTCCCGCACGGCGCGGTAAAAACGAGACGCGCGTCCGGATCCAAGCATGGTACCCGCGAGATCGAGCGCTGCAGAATCCCGATGCTCCTGCGACGGCGTGCGCCAGCCGAATGCCAGCTGCGCCTGCGCTATGTCACCGACCATATCGCGCACCCGCACGCCCGGGGCGCGTTGCTCTTGCGGCGCGGCGTCGCGCGTGACCTCTCCGGCCGGCAACGCACCGTATCGCGCGAGCACCGCGGCGTGCACCGCGTCCGGGTCCACATGGCCAACAATCGAGAGAATCGTGTTGGACGGGACATACCACGTGCGATAGAACGCGTGCAGCATGTCCCGCGTGAACGTGCGCAGGTCATCCGGTTCCCCAATGCGCCACCGGCGAATGCGATGATGATCATGCAGCAACGCAAAGAGCGATTCTACCGTGACGGCGCCAGGCGCATCCTTCTTTCGCCGGGCCTCCTGCACAATCACCTCCAGCTCGCGGCTCAGCTCACCCGCATCGATGAGCGAGTTCGCGTACGCATCGAACTGGATATCGAGTCCGCGTTCGAAGGCACCATTGGGCAACACCGCCACGTAGGCCGTGTGGTCGTAAATGGTATGCGCGTTCAGCCAACCACCAGCGAGTTTGGTTTCGCGCGCGATCGCACCAACACCACGGGTTGGGGTGCCCTTGAAGTACATGTGTTCGAGCACGTGCGCGATGCCCACGCGATCATCCGACTCATCGAAGTAGCCGGCTTTGACATGCGTATAGAGACCAACGACCGGTGCGGTGGTATCTCGGCGCACGAGCAGCACGAGACCGTTGGGCAACACAAAGCGCGACACGCCCTCGTGCACCATGAGTGCAGCCGCGCGTGCGCGCGACGCTTCGCTCCCTCCGTCCGAACGACTCACCGAACAGGCGGTATTGGCATCGGTGCAGCGGGGACGGCATTGGCGCAGGCCACCCAATCGCCCGGACCGGCGCGATCGAGCCAACGACGCGCTTCGTCAACGCGGCCAAGGCGCGCCAGCGCGCATCCCAAAAAGCCCTGCGCCAGTCGGTCATCCGGCTGCAAGGCCAGCGCGCGCACGTAGAAGCGACGCGCCAGTTCGGGTTGTCCGTCGGCCAACAGCGCGGATCCGAGCTCACGATGAGAGAGGGCGTTGTCCGGTGCGCGCTGCACGGCCTGTTCAAGGAGTCGGCGCGCCTGAATGAGATCCCCTTCTTCGCGCGCGAGTCGACCAAGATAGATGAGCGGTCGAGCGTCTGCCGGGTCCTTTACCATGGCCTGTTCAAAGGCGAGCCGCGCGGCAACGCGTTGACCTGCCTGATACGCCGTAATGCCCTGCTCCATCGGATCGTTGCGCCCGATGCCCGTGAACAGCACCACAGCCACCACCGCGGCCGCCACGCACACGAGGACGAGCGCAATCACGAAGCGATTGGAGCGACCGTCAGGTTGAGGGCTGCGGTCTGGACTGCTATTAAAGGATGCCGCCGAAGGATTCGGTGAGGGCGTCGACGCGGCGGATGTGGCGGCCGACGCGGTCGCCGCACGCGCGTACTCCGATTGCAGCGGTACCGCCGACGAACTGTCATCGGCGGTGCGCAGAATGCGATCAAGCGTCTGATCCGCACGCACCAGCACCTGTCGCGGCAGTTCACCCGCAGGTGACGCCACGTCGCTCTTGCTTCGCTCCGCGAGCGCGTGCGCGTCAATCAGCGTGTGCGCTTCTTCGAGCGTGCAGAGACCACGTTGACGGAGTGCGGCGACGAGCGCTTTGGCATCACCAGGCGGCGCGTCAGGCACGAGCGGTTCAAGCACGCTTGCGATTGCGGCCCACGCAGCAGCAGCATCTACGGCCGCAGGTGCACCGACCGACTGTGCACTGTGCAACAATCGGTCGAGCACCGGACGCGCGCTCGTGTACGCCTGACGCGCGCGTTCAACAGAAACACTCACACAGTCTCGCTTAGCGAATGATGCGCAACAATCCGGCGTGTTCGCTGCCGCGCAGGAACTCCTCCGGACCACGCGTTGAAATACGTACACCCGTGGCGCCGTACTGCCGCCGTGCTTCAACCGTCATGAACTCGTCGACCGAACGCGTGGAGTCCTGCGCATCGCGCAGGGCCGTCACGATTTCGTCCCACGTCCCTTCGAATGACCGACCGTCGCGCAACACCACCTGATGCGCGGACTCGGCGGTGAGTTCACGCGACTTTGGCGACGGGCGAGTGGCCGCATCGAGCGCCAGTGCTTCGTCAGCCGAAGAGTCATGCTCGCGATCCTTGGCCAGTCCGTCGAGCAACGAGCCAAGCATTTCAAGATGACCCTGCGCCTGTGAATGTGCCGCACCTTCACGCTCCATGAACTGCGTCTCCACTTCGGCGAGCAGTTCGTCGATCGCATCGGGGTCGCTCGAAATTTCCGTGAGCCGATCATCCCACGGCTTGAGGACGAGATCGTCGTCGGACAAGCCGCCCGCCGATTTGCGCAGTTCCACCAGGCGCCAGATACCGAGTTCGTCCCAGTGATCTTCGGGCGTGGTTCGCTCAAACTCAGCGAGCGCGGCTTCGAGCTCGCCGGCGTCGTACAACAAGTTGGCCAGGTAGACGCGCGCTTCACCGAACGACTCGTCGAACGAGAGTGCGCGGCGCAGCGTGTTGATGGCCTCCGCATCACGACCGAGTCGATGCTGCGCGTAGCCAACGCAGGCCAGCGCCTCGGCATTCTCCGGCGCGTGCGCCACACCGCGCTCGAAATACGACAGCGCCGGCTCGATGTACCCTTCGCGAAAGAGCGCCCGACCGATCTGCAACATCAGATCGGTGTCGTCTTCGTAGCCCAGTTCAAGCGTGCGCCCGAATGTGTACATGGCTTCGTCCACGCGTCCGAACTTGAGCAGCAGTTCTCCCGCGCCCGCCAGCGCATCTTCATGCTCGGGGTCGAGCAGCAGCGCTTCGTCGAAGCTGCGGCGCGCCCACGCAAACTCTTCGCGTGCCAACCGCGCGTAACCAACACCGACGTGGAGTTCCACGGCGTTCGGATACAGCGCCAGCCCTTCGCGCAGCACATCCAGAGCCTCGTCGTATCGCGCCTCGTTATACAACGCGTGCGCGCGATCGTCGTACTCTTCCGAGCTTAAGAATGGGTTCGGCATACGGGTCGAGCCTCCATCGCGAACGGGTTACCGGATAGTACCGCGCGATTCACTGCAAGTTCAACTGATCAACTACCGGAAATCTACGTACCTGCACGACGATTTGCTCGCTCCCAGGCTAACGGTTGACGGCCTGAGCACGCGCCAATGCGACCGCAATCTCCCCAGCCGTTACAGCGTTGGCCTCAAGCAGGTCAAGATTGGCCTGCACCGAGGCGCCATTGGTTTGACGTTCGACCTCCGCCAGCAGGAACGGCGTGACCGCACCGCCGCGCACGCCGGCCGCCTCCGCACTCGCCAATGCGGCCGTCGTCGCGCGTTCCACCAGGTCACGGTCAAGTGCTGACTGCGAGGGCGGCGGCTGCACCACCAGTAGCCCGGACGTCCGTCCGAGCGCCCGATGATGCCGCCACAACTCGGCAATCTGCGCCGGTGTTTCCGCAGTGGCCGTGAGTGAAATACCCGTACCAATCGTGAAAAACCCGGGAAGTTCCCGGGTGCGATATCCAATCACCGTAACGCCAAGTGTTTCCAGCCGCTCCATGGTGGCTGGCAGATCGAGGATGCTTTTCGCACCTGCGCACACCACGATCATTGGCGTGCGCGCGAGTTCCACCAGATCGGCCGATTCGTCGAACGGTGCGTCGCGATGCACACCGCCAATACCACCGGTCGCAAAGACCTCAACACCAGCCGCCGACGCGAGCGTGAGTGTGGCGGCCACAGTGGTCGCGCCATCGCAACGTTCCGTCATGCACCAGGCGAGATCGCGCGACGAGACTTTGCGCACGCCATCGCGCGCCAGAAAGCGCTCCAGATCATCTGTCGCGAGTCCGACGGTTGGCACCCCACGCACGATGGCGGTGATCGCCGCCTCCGCTCCCGTGCGTTCCACACCACGCAGCATGCGCTCCGCTGCAACACGATTGTGGGGAATGGCCAACCCCTGTGCGAGCACCGAGCTCTCAAGCGCGACCACGGCGCCACCTCGGGCGAGCGACGCGCGAATGGGCGCTGCGACGAAGACCGGTGACGCGGGCGAGGCCATTACTTGAAGGCGCTCACGATCAGCTCACCAAGTCGCGCCATGAGCAACTGTGGCTCGCTGTCGAGCACCCAGCGTGTATCCGCGTTGTCGCGCGTCATTACGCACGCGACCACGCGTGATCGCAAGTACCACAACGTGCACTCGGTGCGCACCGCGTCGGTGGCGCCCGTTTTGTGGGGCGCGCGTACGCCAGACACGCGTCGCTGCAGCAACTGCGCGTCTTCATTGGCAGCCAGCATATCGCGCATCACCGAATCTGCGGCGGGTGATACGGCGCGGCCGTTCGCCAGCAGCGCAAACAGCTGCGCCATTTCATTCGGCGTCGTAACACCGAGTCCGTACTTGACAGAGCTGTCCATCGCGACGCTCGACGAGCGCAGGAACGATTTGGAATGCACCCGAGTGGCCGGCAGCGCCAAGGAGTCCATCTTGTCCCACACGCGCCGGATGATGATGCGATCGAGCAACAAGTTCGTGGCCGTGTTGTCGCTGATTGTGGTCATCAGCCATGCGGCATCGCGCACTGTGATCGTGATGCCGGCGTGCAGATGTTGCAGTATCCCCGCGCCCGGTACCACGTCGATTGGCAACACGGTGAGCTTGTCATCGAGCGACAGCCTGCCCTGTTCCACCAGGTCAAATACGGTCACCAGAATCGGGACCTTGATCAAGCTGGCCGTGGGGAACTTTTCGTCTCCCCGTTCGGCAATCTGCCAGCCGGCATCGAGATCACGCACGGTATAACCGACGACACCACGGTGCGGCTGGATCTCTCGCTGCATCGCGGCGCGCAGCGCACTGGTGTCGACGATCGGGCCGCGAGTACTCTGCGCACCCGCCAACTGGGTCGCCGATCCCAGAACGAAGAGCGCGCTCGCGATGGCGCGGTGCACGGAACGGCGAGCGCTCACGCGTCGGCGGGAGCGTCGTCGAACATGTCCCCGGTGCGCGTTTCCACAAGCTCCCATTCTTTTGCCGACGTATCGTGCACGGCCATGATCTTCACGCGCTCGCCAGGCCACGCATCGAACAACTTGCCCTTGCCCTGATAAATTTTGATCTCATGCCCGTCTTCAAACTTCAGCACCACAAGTGGATACGTGTTATTGCTGTATTGCTTGCGGAGTTTTTTGGGCGGGGTGCTCGAAGCGCTCATCTCGCGACGGGTTGAGGGAATCGTTGCACTGAAAACTGCGGTCAGCGCACGAAACGCGCCAGCGTGTGAGCCGCACTGATTTCAACCACCACCGCTCGTCACGTGACCGTTCTCTTTTGTCCCGCAAATGCGCGCCATGCGTCGGTGGCCACGATGTCGTCAATCTCATACGCGACACGTTCCACCTCGGCATCGGTGGTGTAGAAGTGCGGTGCCACGCGAATACCGGCGCCCGGCCGATAATCGATGACCACATCACGCGCGAGCAGCGCCTGCGAGATTTCGGACGCATTTGGCATGTCAAACGCGACGGTGCCCCCGCGCCGTTCCGATTCACGCGGTGCATTTACCGTCCAGCCATGCTCATCCGCCAGTGCGATCAGCCGTGATGTCTGTCGCACGCTCTTTTCGCGCACGGCCATCATTCCCGCTTGATGCACCAGCTTGGGGCCGTCAAGCCCCGCGAACAACGCGGGGACCGTGGGCGTGCCACCAAGCCACCGCCACGCGCCGTCGGCGTATTGCATCTGCGGATCAAACGCGAATGGTGTGCGATGAGCCTGCCAGCCGGTGGTTGCCGGCGCAAACCGCGCACTCGCCTCAGGCGACGCGTAGAGGAACGCACCACCTGGACCACCACACAGCCACTTGAGCACGCCGCCCGCGAGAAAATCCACGCCGAGTGCGTGGACGTCCACGGGAATCACACCCACCGAGTGATAGGCGTCGAGCGCCACCACTGCACCCACTTCTTTCGCGCGCCGACAGATCGCGGCCGCGTCGAGAATGTACGCTGACTTGAACAGCACGTGCGAAACCGCCACGAGCCGCGTGCGTTCATCGATGGCGTCGAGCACGCGCTGCGTTTCGATGCGCACACCGTCGTCGCTTGGCACCACCACAATTTCGGCGCCGAAGCGTGGGGCCAGCGCGTTGTATGCGTAGCGTACGGAAGGGAAATCCAACGCGGTCATCACCACACGATTGCGCTGCGCCGGGTAATCGAGCGACGACAGCACGGCGCTCATGGCCTGCGTGACGGTGGGCATCATGGCGACTTCGCCGGGAGCCGCTCCCATCAGTGGCGCCACGATGTCGCCCACGCGAATAGGCATATCCCACCACCCTTCCGCCCACGCGCGAACGCCGCGCTCGCCCCACTGGCGCGCATACTCCGCCAACTGTGCCGGCACGCTTCGTGGCATCGCACCGAGCGAGTTCGACACGAGATACGTGGAGCGTTCAAGAATGGGAAACTCCTCGCGAAACGCGAGCAGTGGATCAGCAGTGAGTGATGCAGCGCACATAGCGTGAGGGAGAGCGACGTGAAGACCGCAGAAAACCGGAACTACTGGCGGATGGACAGTGTCTCATGGATGTTATCACCGGCGCCCATTCCGTGCGGCGTGGGCGGCTTCCGGCGTTAGCTCAATCTCTCAGCTCAAGGAGTGTTCCGTGGCTCAGTACACATCGCGTGGCGCCGTCCGCCCCGACCATCGCCGCCGGTTTGTCGCCGGCGCCTCATTCGCCGCCGCCGTTCTCTTTGCCTCCACGGCATCGGCGCAGGAAACGGCCGGCGCTCAGGAAGCAGCGGTCGCAGCGGTTGTACCGGTCGTCGCGACGAACGTCACGTCCAATGCTGAAACTGTCACGTCGCCCAATCGCGTGAACATGGCCGGTCCGCTCATGCAGCGCGGCGAAGTCCAGTTCATTCCCGCGGCATCGCGCGATGAGGTGAGCACCAATGCCACCGCGCTCATGAAGCAGCGCGCGCCCAGCCGTCGCGCGTCAATTGCCTATGTGGTGGTCGGCCTCGCGGCCATGATCATCGGCTCCGAAGTTGATGACGCGCCCGGTGATCTGATCGTGCTCGGCGGCGCCGGCTTCGCGCTCTGGGGCATTTACGGATTGGTCCGCTAGCGCACGGCTTCACGCGTTCCCGTTCGTGCTTCCAGCCAGCGATACAGCACTGGAAGCACGAACAGTGTGAGCAGCGTCGAGGTCAGCAAGCCGCCGATCACCACGGAGGCGAGCGGCCGCTGCACCTCCGAACCCGCGCCATGCGAGAGCGCCATCGGGACAAAGCCGAGGCTGGCCACCAGCGCCGTCATCAAGACCGGGCGCAGTCGATCTCTCGCGCCCTTGCGCACGCGCCGCTCCAAATCGTGTTCGACGTCGCGCAGGTGATTGAGATGCTCCACGAGCACCACACCATTGAGCACCGCAATACCGAATAGCGCAATAAAGCCGATACTCGCCGACAAACTCAGGTTGAGTCCACGCAGCCACAGTGCGGCCACGCCACCCACGAGTGCGAACGGAACGTTGGCCAGCACCAGTACAGATTGCCCCCACGAACCAAACGCGGCGTACAACAGCAGTACGATCAGGAGAATCGCGGCCGGTACCACCAGCTCAAGACGCTGCATGGCGCGCTGCTGATTTTCGTACTGCCCGCCCCATTCCAGAAACACGCCAGCCGGCAGCACCACCGATTCCGCGACGCGCTGCTGCACTTCGCCGGCAAAGCCACCGAGATCACGTCCGCGCACGTTCGCGACAACGAGTGTACGACGCTGTGCGTCTTCGTGGCCGATCAGTTCCGGTCCTTCGCCATAGGTGAGCGTGGCAACGGCGCCGAGCGGCACGATGGCGCCACTCGCGGCCCGCAGCGGCAGATTGTTCAACGATTCTTTGTCGCTGCGTTGCGCGGCCGGTAGCACCACGGCAATGGGCACGCGCCGCGGACCGATCACGAGCTCTGCCGCCGTGCGACGCGCCGTGCTGTAGTCCACCGCCGCACGCAGATCGTCGATGCTGATGCCGTACGCCGCCAACGCATTGCGATCCGGCGTAATGCGCAGCTCGCCCGCGCCTTCGCTCACTTCCACCATGACATCTGCAGCGCCTGGAACGCTCGCAACCACCGCGCGAATACGCTCCGCAACGTTGTGAATCAGCTCGAGATCGGCGCCAAAGATCTTTACGCCGAGATCGGTCTTGATGCCGCTTTCTGCTTCGTCCAGGCGCATGGCCATGGGCTGTGTAAACGCGACATCAAGACCGGGAATCACGCGCAGCGCCGAATCAAACGCCGCCACGAGTCCTTCACGGGTCTCGGCCGTGGTCCACGTGTCGCGCGGATGCAGCGGCACATACATATCGCCTTCGAAGAGTCCCATCGCTTCGGTCGCGAGATCTGGCCGCCCCTGTTTGGTGATCGTGGTAATCACCTCGGGAAACTGTTTGACGATGCGCTCGGCAGCCGACGCCAGGTGCATCGCCTCCTCAAGCGACGTGCTCGGCAGCTGCCGTGTATTCACGAGAATCGCACCTTCGTCGAGGCGCGGCATGAACTCGGTGCCCGTATTGCGTAGCAGCACCAGCGATCCCGCGATGAGCATGACAGCCGCACCAACAACAAGGCGAGGCTGACGCAGGCAGCTGTTGAGCGCGCGCCCATACGCACCTTCCATGCGTTCAAAGCCTGGTGACGGCTTTCGTGCAACCGGCTTAAGCACGCGCGCCGCCATGGCCGGCACATACGTGAGCGCCAGCAGCAGCGACGCCAACACCGCCACCACCACGGTGAACGCCATGGGTCGGAACATGCGGCCTTCCATACCGCCAAGCGCGAAGATCGGCAGATACACTGCCACAATGATCGACACGCCAAACAACACCGGGCGCGCCACTTCCACCGCGGCGCGGCGCAGCCTCACGCGACGTAGTTCCGGTGTGACGCCTTCCGCCGCCACGGAATGTTTGCCTTCGAACTGTCGGACGAACTGATCCACCATCACGATCGCGCCGTCAACCAGCAATCCAAAGTCGAGCGCGCCAAGACTCATCAAGTTCGCTGAGGCGCCGGTGGCCCACATGGCCGCGAATGCAATGAGCATGCTGAGCGGAATCACGCTCGCAACCAACAATGAGGCTCGCACATCGCGCAGAAACAGAAACAGCACCGCAACCACCAGCACACCGCCAAGCGTGAGATTGCTCAGAATGGTGTGCGTGGTTCGTGTCACGAGCGCGCTTTGATCATAGAACGGTGTGATCTTCACATGACTCGGAAGCGCCGCCCGTACTTCGTCAAGTCGCTCGAGCACGCCCGTAATCACGCGTCGCGAATCTTCGCCTTTGCGTTTGAGCACCATGCCCGCGACGGTGGCGTGCGTCCCGTCGCGCGACACGGCGCCGAAGCGCGGCAACGAACCCACTTCCACGGTGGCAACATCGCGAACACGAACCGAGACCCCGTCCACAGATCGAATGACTACCGAAAGCAGATCCTCCGCCGCCTCAATGCGTCCGAGACCGCGCAGTGTCCATCGCTCTCCCTCGCTCTCCACGTACGATCCACCAAACGCGACCGAGTTGTTGGCCAACGCGTTGTGTACATCATCGAGCGTCAATGCATACGAGGCCAACGCGGCTGGGTTCACCTGAATCTGCACCTGCTCAATCAGTCCGCCCCACGAGTTCACTTCGCTCACACCGGGCACGCTGCGCAGTCGCGGCCGCACCACATAGTCGTGCAGTGCCTTTAGTTCGGTGAGCGTGAGCGAATCACTCTCAACCACATACTGGTACAGCTCACCAAGCGGCGTTGAGACGGGACCGAGCAGCGGCGATACGCCGTCGGGGAGTTCGCCTTTCGCATCGCCAAGTCGCTGGGTGACCAGCGTGCGTGCGTGATACAGGTCCGTGCCGTCCGCAAACGCAATCGTCACCAACGAGAGACCGGCTTTTGAGGTGGAGCGCACTTGTTCGGCGCCCTCCACACCCATGAGCACGGACTCAATCGGGTACGTGACCAACTGCTCCACTTCTTCAACCGCGTAGCCGCGCGCTTCGGTGATCACTTCAACGCGCACACCGGTCAGATCCGGAAACGCATCGAATGGCAATCGCAGGAACGCCAAGACACCCGCCACAACGCACACGGCGACCGTGAGCAGTACCAGAACCGGTCGTGCCATCGCGGCGCCAACCAGCCGCGCGAGGGCCGAACCGTGAATGCCGTTTGCGTGCTCCGGCGTCGCGGTGCTCAATGATGCGTCGGACAGCGCCGGACGATCAGTGTTCTGCACCACCCTCTCCTTCGCGACGTTTGAGCAACTCGGCGCGCGCAATCGTTGCACCACGCGCAATCACCACGCGCCCCGCTTCAAGTCCGGCGAGAATTTCGGCGTGCGCAGCATCCCGACGCCCCACCCGTACCGGTACGGCCACAATGTGCAACCCCTCGCCACGTTGTTCGGCGACGATCACCACAGTGTCGCCCGCCAGCGATTGAATCGCCTGCGCGGGCACAACGAGTGCTGGTTCGGCCTCGCGTGATGTCAACAATGCGTTCGCAAAACGCTCGGCGCGCACTCCGGCGGGCGCTTGCATGATCGCCGCGATCACCAGCGTCGTGCGGGTTTCCTGATCAAGCACTGGCGACACGCGAATCACACGCGCCGTTCCGCTCGCGTTGGCAGCCTCGTTGCCAACCAGGGAGAACTGAATGGAATCACCGGCCGACACGCCCGCGACCTGTCGATCCGTCAGGCGGATCTCGAGCTGCAACGCGGCTGGGTCTGCAACGGACAGCAGCGGGTCTCCCGGCAACACGACCGTGCCGGGCACGGCGGTTCGATCCGTGACCACTCCGTTCATGGGCGATCGGATCAGCACTTCGTGCGGATCCAGATTCGCTGGCACTGGTCCGTCGCCCAGCAAGTGTTCGAGCAGGCCATGCGCACGTTCGGTTTCCGCCTGCGCTTCATCAAATCGCGCGAGCGCTGCCGTGAGCGTCACGCGCGTGCGATCCACATCAGCCTGACCCATTGCGCGCGCGGCCAGCAATCGCTCCGCACGTTGCACCGCGATCTGTGCGGCGTCTCGTTCGGCCGTGGCGGTGCGCAGCTGCGATTCGGCGCGCACCACGCCACTGCGCGCATCCATGATTTCATGTGAGTGAATCGCCACGAGAATGTCTCCCGCGCGAACCGCATCACCGACGCGCACCAGCACACGTGTAATGCGTCCTTCGGTGATGCTGCCCAGCGTTTGGTGACGCGACGGATCAAGCGTGACACGCGCTGGAGCGCTCACCGTGGAAGACCACGGCACAATCCGGGCTGTATCCAGGGCAAAGTTGGCAATCGCTACAGCGTCTGCGCTGAGCAGCGCCGTATCTGGCGCGGCGACCGTTACCGCGGATTCCTCTGGCGGCGTTTCTGCACTGCACGCCGAGAGCACGAACGCGATGGCAGCTGATGCAAGCGTTGATTTGACGAGTTTTGGGTTCATCACGGAATGTTCTCTGGCACAAAAGGTGCGCCAAGCGCACGGGCCAGCGTGGCGCGTGCAATCAGCAGATCAGCGTAAAACTCATGCATGGTGCGCCGCGCATCGGTGGCCGCACGATGCGCATCGAGCAGTTCGAGCAACGACATGTTTCCCTCCGCGTAGCTCACGCCCGCACTCGCCGCGATGTCTTCTGCGAGGCGGGGTGACCGTTGCAGCACGTCTCCCAGTTGCTGCAGGCGACGCAGCGCATCGGCGGCGGCCGTTACTTCGCCCACCAACTCGAGTTCGAGCGCGCGCCGCGCCGTGAGCGCCTCCCGCTCCGCAGCGCTCGACTGCAAACGGGCGCCGCTTTGCTGATTGAACACCGGCAGCGGAACGGCCAAGCCCACTTGCCCTGACATGAACCCGCTGGTGCGCTTGGTACCGCCCTGAAGCTGCCAGTCACCGAACAAACTGGTGCGCTCGGCGCGACGACGAAGTACGGCCTCCTCCACGGCGATGCTTGACGCGGTGAAATCGGCGCGATCACGCTGCGCACGCGTAATCAGGGCCGCGTCGCTCGAGAGCAGACTGTCCGCACGAAGCTCGGAGGCCGCCGCGTCGGCCGTGTGTGGCAGCGCCGGCAATGAATCCGACGCGATGCCGATCAGTGTGGCCAGTGCAAAGCGCGAGCGGGCGGCGCGCGACTCAGCCATGGTGAGTTCATGCGCCAGGCGGTTTGCTTCGACGCGCGAGCGCATGGCAATCGCCTCCGCGACCACGCCTTCGAGCGCGCGCTGGGCGTCCACACGCGCGATCTCGTCCACCGCGACTTTTTGCACGCGTACCGTTTCGCGCAGATCCGCCGCCAACATGGCTTCCACCCAGGCTCGGGTGATCTCAAGCTCCACATCACGGCGTGCCGCGCGGCGCTCCAATCCCACCCGGCTTCGCGCCTGATCCGTGGCGCGCCCCAGCCTGATGCGGCGTCCCGTCAAATCGATGGGTACGTACGCCGTGACAAATTCGTCTGGCAAGATTGGAGCGCCAAGGTTCTCTCGCCGGTATTCCAGCGTTGGATTCGGCCATTGTGCGCTGCTTTGCAGACTGCCGAACGCCATATCCGCCTGCGCATCGACTCGGGCGAGTGCCGGTGACTGTTGCTGGGCGAGACGAAGTGCCGTTCGAAGGGTGAGCACAGAATCGCTGGCACTCGATATGCCTTGCGACCGCACGGTCGCTGCCGGCAACGCACACAACAGCGCCAGGCAGATGAGCATTCGGGCGCCAGGTGTCACACGTTTTGATCGTGGGGGCTGACTCATGACGGTCAATGTACAAATCGAACATGAACCCCTGATGAACGCTAAAGTCTGCGCGACATCGAGCCGAATACCTAAGGCAGGGCGATGAAAGTCTCCCTTCCCACCTCCCGCGTCGCAATGACGCTCCGAACGCTGACGCACTCCTTCGACTCATGCGCCCACTTTCCGCTTCTTCGGCTTCTCCGCTCCAGCTGCTTCTGTCGGCCTACGACCAGGCGATCAGTGCGTGCCGCGCCCGCAATGCCTCTCGCGCGTACCGCTCAATTGCGCTGTTGCAGGAGGCCCATCCGTGCGATTCCCCATCAGCCGGCGGAATTGGCGGGATCTACGACTGGTGCGAACGTGCCGTGTTGAGTGGTGACTTTCTCGGAGCGGCTCGCACACTGGAGCAGTTGCGTACGGCGTGGGAAACGGCCGATCGGATCACCAGCGTGCCATCCATGACATCCGCCTCCAAAACGCGTGCGCCTGCAATCGACGCACCGCCGGCTACGCGCGCGCAGCTGGACTGAACGCTAACGCGGCAACCTCGGTAGGCCAGCTCGCAATCATGGCCACTCCGGGCCGGCCGTCTGCTCGGTCTGTGGCGCTGATGGAACCGCCGTGCTGTTCGACAATCCACTGTGCGAGCGCGAGGCCAAGCCCACTTCCATCGGCACGATGGGCTCGCGCTACCGCCGTCCGATGAAAGCGCGCGAACACGGCGCCGCGCTCGGCGACAGGAATGCCAATGCCTTCATCTTCCACCATCAGGCGTACCTGATGCTCCCGCGCGGTGCAGTGCACGGTGATCGTGTCGCCTGCTGATCCGTAGTTCACGGCGTTGTCGAGCAGGAGCGCGATCAATCGACGCACCAACGACGCGTCAAACACGGCCGCGACTTCTTCAAACTCTCCAAGCGCAATCGTCATTCCTGCGGCGTTCGCTGATTCCTGCCAACGCGGCAACTCCTCGCTGACTACATCGTCAACAAAGCCGTTTGTGAGCGTCAGCGTACTGGCGCCTGATTCCGCACGCGCGAGTGACAACAGTCCACCCACCACATCCGATGTGGCCCGCAGCTCGCGCTCGAGCGCGCCGAGTGTTTCGTCGGCCACGTCGCGCGCCTGATCGGCCGACGTGTTCGCCAATGACAGGCGTCCCAACTCAGCGCGCGAACGAAGCCGCGCGATGGGCGTACGAAGTTCGTGCGCGGCGTCTGTCAGGAATCGTCGTTGCTGACTGAGCGCGAGATCCAGGCGATCGAGCACCGCGTTAAAGCTCGCGCCAAATCGACCAAGCTCGTCATCGGGATCCTGGAGTGACAATCGTGAGCCCGCGCGAACGTCGAGCGTTCCGGCCTCGGCGGCCATACGACCGATCGGACGCAATGCGCGACCTGCCAACCACCAGCCGAGCAGCGCAGCAATGCACACGACCAACGGAATGCCGCCCAGCAGCCAGTAGTCCACGCGCCGTGCCGCCGCGTCGAGCGTGGCCGTGCTGGCGTGCACATCGATCGTCCAACCCGGCGCCAACTCGGGATCGAGCGGTGCCGAGACATCGCGGACCGGAGGCCGCAGCGCTACGCGAGGAGTCGGTCGGGCGCCGGGTGGCACGAACAGCGTGCCGTCTGGGCGATGCACATCGATCACGCGGTCCTCAAACACCAACTCGCTCGCAATGTGGGCGAGTGTGGCATCAACCGCGCGGTACTCCGCGATTTCTACACGAAAAAACTGTCGAAAGAGTTCAATGGATGACACGACACTTTCATCGTGCGCGCGATCCAGCGTCCGGCGCACGATGTAACGCGTAGACGCGGCCGCAGCGAGCAGCACCACACACAACGTGCCCGCGTACCACGCGATCAGACGTGTGCGCAGGCGAGGGCGAGCGGTGGTGTGCATGCTCAACGCGAGCGGGCTACCGCGCCCGCGGGCGACTGCCCTAGTCGATACCCGGCCCCACGCACGGTTTCGAGCAGCGGAGTGTCATCGCCATGGTCGATCTTTCTGCGCAAGCGTGCGATATACACATCAATCACATTGCTGGCGGGATCAAAGTTGTCATCCCACGCGTGTTGACCAAGTCGTTCCCGAGTTACCACGGTGCCGGCTCGTCGCATGAGCACTTCGAGCACCGCGAATTCTTTGGTCGTGAGTGGAATGGCGCGTGCACCGCGCGCGGCCGTGCGCGTCGCCGGATCCAACCGCAGGTCACCCACAACCAAATGCGTGGGCAGACCTTCGGTCGGCCGCCGCAACAACGCACGCAGTCGCGCCACCAGCTCGCCAAGCGCGTACGGTTTGACGATGTAGTCGTCGGCGCCGCCATCCAGACCTGTGATGCGATCCTCGACCGCGTCACGCGCCGTGGCCATCAGGATCCGTGCGTCGTTCCCCTGCGCACGGAGCGAGCGGCACACGGCGAAGCCGTCGGTATCGGGCAGCAACACGTCGAGCACGATTGCGTCGAAGGGGCTGACGGCGGCCTGCGCGAGCGCCATCTTCCCTGTGGCGACGGCGTCAACCGCAAACCCCGTTGCGCGCAGATAAGCGGACACCGTTTCTCGCAGATCCGCGTCGTCTTCTACCAGCAGAATACGCATGTTTGCAATCTACCAGTGCCTCGTGCTCGCCGCATGACACCGACCTCGACTCCGCGAATTGCCCTCGTCCTCGGCGGCGGTGCGCTAAAGGGTTTCGCACACATCGGCGCGTTGCGCGCGCTGGCCGAACATGGTGTCCAACCCAGCGTCTTTGCAGGCTCCAGCATTGGGGCGCTTGTCGCCGCCGCTGCGGCCGGCGGGATGGACGTCAACACGATGGCCGAACGCGCCATCGCGCTGCGACGGAAGGATCTGTTTCGCATCAATCACATGGGCATGCTCATGGACCGCATGCAGTCGCGGTCCATCTACCTGGAAGCGCCGCTGCGTGCGCTGTGCGATCACGTGGTGCCCGAAGGGACCTTCGCGGAACTGCGCACGCCGCTCCTTGTCACCTCGGTGGACATTGAGCAGGGTCTCGAAGTCGTCTGGGGAACGCCCGGCATGCGCAATGTCAGTGTGCGGGACGCGGTGTATGCGTCGTGCGCACTGCCCGGATTCTTTCCGCCGGGCGTGGTGAACGGACGTCCGTGCATTGATGGTGGCACCACGGACAACCTGCCGGTCAGCATCGCGTCGCTCGGTGTAGACGCGGTCATCGCGATCGACGTGGGAATCGGTGACGTGCCGGCGGCGGCGGGAATTGCGCAACAGGGCTTTGCGTCTGTGTACATGCGCGCCGCCACACTCATGATGCATGCGCTCCAGTCGCGTGTACTCGAACGCTGGCAAGGTCCGCCTATGCTGCTGGTGCGGCCGCGCGTGTCGCACATTTCATGGTTTGGCTTTCAGCACACCGCCGAGTTGCTGCAGCTCGGTTACGATGCCATGAACGAAGCGCTGTTGGATTTTGACAAGGTGCTCAGTGCGCGCGGCGGCGTCTTTCCGCGTCGTCGTATTGCGATCAGTGTGAACCGCGACGCCTGCGTTGGCTGCGGTCAGTGCGTAGCGCAGGCTCCGCACCTGATGGCCATCGACGCCAGCGGCAAAGCCTTCGCTACCACCCCGAATCTCGAGTGGAGCCCGGCCGACGGCTCGTTTGTGCGGCAGTGTCCGACCGGCGCCATCTCGGTGCGGAGCCGAGACCGTCACCTGACGCCCCCCTCGGCGCTGGCTCAGGTCGGCGCAGACTGAGCGAGCGATGCCCACGGCCTGACCGGCAGTTGGCCGAGCATTGCGTCGGGCCACTAGATTACACGTAGCCTCGCCGCGACCGCGGGTTGCCCGGACTGGGCGGCGAGTGGCTCCACTCCGGACGCCGTGACGGACACCCGAAGGGTTCCGCGCGCCGTACTCTCGTGCCTCATGACACATCCCAACTCGTTCGGCAGCCGCGCCTCACTTACGGTGGGTTCGCGGTCGTACTCGTACTACCGTCTTGGCGCCCTCGAATCACTCGACGGCAATCGCATCGCCTCGCTTCCCTTTTCGCTCAAGATTCTGCTCGAGAATCTGCTGCGTGGTGAAGACGGGGCGTTTGTGCATCGCAGCGACATCGAATCACTCGCGCGCTGGGATGTCACGCGTCCCGTCGACAAGGAAATCGCGTTTCGTACCGCACGCGTCTTGTTGCAGGACTTCACCGGCGTGCCCTGCGTGGTGGATCTCGCGGCCATGCGTGATGCCATCGTAAAACTGGGCGGCGACCCCACGCGCATTAATCCGCTGCAGCCCGTGGATCTGGTCATCGATCACTCCGTGCAGGTGGACGAGTACGGCACCGAAGCCTCGGCGCTGTTGAACGTGGAGAAGGAGTTTGAGCGCAACACGGAGCGTTACGAGTTTCTCAAGTGGGGACAGCAGGCGCTGAACAACTTCCGCGTGGTGCCGCCGGGTACGGGTATTTGCCATCAGGTGAATCTCGAGTACCTCGCGCACGTGGTGTTCACCATGCAGCAAGACGGCGAAACGCTGGCCTACTGCGACTCGCTCGTCGGCACCGACTCGCACACCACGATGATCAACGGTCTCGGTGTGCTTGGCTGGGGCGTGGGTGGTATTGAAGCCGAAGCGGCCATGCTTGGTCAGCCGGTGTCGATGCTCGTGCCGGAAGTGGTGGGGTTCCGTTTGCATGGCAAGCTGCCTGCAGGCGCAACAGCCACGGATCTCGTGCTCACGTGCGTGGAGATGCTGCGCAAAAAGAAAGTCGTGGGCAAGTTTGTTGAGTTCTACGGCCCCGGCATTTCGTCGTTGTCGCTGGCCGATCGTGCCACGATCGCGAACATGGCGCCGGAATACGGAGCGACCATGGGCTTCTTCCCGGTCGACGCAGAAACGCTCAAGTACCTGCGTCTCACGGGCCGCAGTGATGAACAGGTGGCGTTGGTGGAAGCGTACTGCAAGGCGCAGGGGTTGTTCCGCACGGATGATCAGCCCGATCCGGAGTTCACCGATACGCTGTCGCTGGATCTGAGCACGGTGGAGCCGAGCCTCGCCGGCCCGAAGCGTCCGCAGGATCGCGTGCCACTCAGCGCGTCCAAGAAGATGTTCCGCGAAGCGCTGGCGCAGCAGTTGGCGTCGCAGCTCGCGCCTTCTGTTGCGGCGGCGAAGCCTGCGCCTGGCAGTGCCGAAGCCACGATGGTTGCGGAAGGTGCGCCGGTGGACGTGGTGGATTCCGGTGTGGCGTGTTCGTATCGCGACGAACAGTTCACGATGAATCACGGTCATGTGGTGATTGCCGCAATCACGTCGTGCACGAATACCTCGAATCCGAGCGTGATGCTCGCGGCCGGCCTACTCGCCCAGAAGGCCGTGGCGCAGGGATTGCGCACGAAGCCGTGGGTGAAGACGTCACTCGCGCCGGGATCGAAGGTTGTTACCGAGTACTTCAACAAGGCGGGTGTCACGCCAGCGCTTGATGCACTCGGTTTCAACACCGTGGGCTACGGCTGCACCACGTGCATTGGCAACTCTGGTCCGCTGCCCGAGCCCATCACGGAAGCGATTGAACAGGGCAAGCTCAATGTTGCTGCCGTGCTCTCCGGCAATCGCAACTTTGAAGGTCGTGTCAATCCGCTCACGCGCTTCAACTACCTGGCGTCACCGCCACTGGTTGTGGCGTACGCGTTGGCGGGTCGCATGGACATTGACTTTGCCACAGAGCCGCTCGGCGTTGGTGCGAACGGTCCGGTGTTCCTGCGTGACGTGTGGCCAAGCGCGCAGGAGGTGCAGGACACGATTCTCACGAGTGTGAAGCGCGAACAGTTCACGGAACAGTACGCGAATGTGTTTGACGGTGACGCGCTGTGGCAGCAGATCAACGCGCCGAGCAGTGATCGCTATACCTGGAGTGAGTCGAGCACGTACGTGCAGCATCCGCCGTACTTTGAAGGCATGACGATGACGCCACCCGGTGTGCAGCCGATTGCCGGCGCGCGTGTGATTGGCATGTACGGCGATTCCATTACCACCGACCACATTTCACCGGCCGGTGCGATTGCTGGTGCGTCGCCCGCGGGCAAGTGGCTGCAGTCGCAGGGTGTGGAGCGTGCGGACTTCAACTCGTACGGTTCACGTCGCGGCAATCATGAAGTGATGATGCGCGGTACGCTCGCGAACATTCGTCTCAAGAACGAACTCACGCCGGGTAAGGAAGGCTGGTGGACAGCCACCACGCCGGGCGGCGAAGCGGTAGCGTTGTACGACGCGGCCATGGAGTGGCAGGCGGCCGGTACACCGCTGGTGATTATTGCGGGCAAGGAATACGGCACGGGTTCGTCGCGCGACTGGGCGGCCAAGGGTGTGGCGTTGCTCGGCGTGCGCGCCGTGATTGCCGAGTCGTTTGAGCGCATTCACCGCTCGAATCTTGTGGGCATGGGTGTGTTGCCACTTGAGTTTACGGATGGCCAGACGCGTCAGACACTCGGCCTGACCGGTTTCGAAACGATCACGATCGCCGGGCTCGATTCGACGCTCTCGCATCGTGCCACGCTCACGGTGCACGCAACGCGCGCCGATGGATCAGTGGCGACGTTCGCCGTGCGTTGTCGCATTGATACGCCGGAAGAGCTGCAGTACTACGCACACGGTGGCATTCTGCATTACGTGCTGCGTCAGTTGGCGTCAAACAAGGTGTGACACTGAGCGCACCAGTACGACTGCTGGTGAATCCGGCGGCGGGGCGCGGTCGCGCGCTCCGTCGACTGGAAGCGGCCCGACATGCACTTGTGCATGTTGGGCCGTTTGACGTGGTGACCACACGTGCGGCCGGTGATGAAGCGCGACTGGCGCACGAAGCGGTGCACGATGGCGTGCGCACGCTGGTTGTGCTCGGTGGTGATGGTACCATTTCTCGAGTTGCTGCCGCACTCGTTGAGACCGGTGGTGATACGGCCTTGGCGATTCTCGGTGCTGGCACCGGAAATGATCTGGCGAAGTCGTTAGGTGCGCCGGTGTTCGACTACGCCGCGATGGCCGAGCGGATTGCCGCGCGTGAAGTGCGGCGCATTGATGTGGGTGAGATTGACGGGCGGGTGTTCGTGAATGCGGCGGGCGTTGGGTTTGATGTAGCAGTGCTGGAGCGCACGCTGAAAGCGCGTTGGTTGCGTGGTGATGTGTTGTATGCGGTTACGGCGATGGGGCAGTTGTTTCGGTATCGCGGATTCACGGCCGCTGTATCGTCAGGAGACGCGGCGACAACGACGGCGTGGAATGCGCGCACGTCGTCGAGTGCAGTTGGCAAGGGCACCGGCGAAAACGAACATTGGCTCACGGTCGTGATCGCGAACGGCCAATGGTTTGGCGGCACGTTTCGCATTGCACCGGAGGCGTCGCTCAGCGACGGGGCGCTGGATCTTGTCGCGATCGCGGATGGATCACCGCTGCGGCGTGCGCAGTTGTTTGGAGGGGCGCCGTTTGGTCGGCACGTAAGCGCGCCGGAAGTGCGGTACACGCAGCACGAAGGAGTGACGTTGCAATTTCCTGCGCCGCCGATGTATCAGGCGGATGGAGAGTTGTATCAGGCGAGCAATACGTCGCTTGAGGTGCGGGTGCGGCCGATGGCGCTCAACGTGATTGCGTAGGCAGGGCTAACGCCGGAGGGCGTACACCTCGGCGAGCATGACGCCATCGTCGTTTACGCGCGCAACCGTTAACACGTCGCCGTCCAACTCGCGCACGTAGACTTTCCCGGGAATGCGCAGAGTGCCAAGCCAGCGGCCATCGGCCTGAAAGACATCGTACACGGAATGCGTATGCGACGGCTGATGTCCCTCGCGCATTACCAGCAACTCACCACGACTGCCGAACGTCATGAAGATCACAGCCGGCAACGAATCCGGTGTTGGTACCTTGTCCAGCATGATTGCCGTCAGCGCTGGATCATTGATCGGCAGAGCGCGCGCAAGGGCCGCGGGTACGTCGGCTAGTTCGGCATCGTTCGGCGCACGTCGACCGTTCTCGCGCTCAATGATGCGCTCCAGTCTGCCGTTCACCGTCCAGATTTCAATGCGGTACTGAGGATTGGTAGCGATCGCTACGCGCAGCGGATCGCCCCCACCCACTGTAACCGATCGCGCGTGGAAGGGATGCACAACGAACTGCGTCATGTCACCAACGTCGAATCCGAACTGTTCAATGCCCGCGTCGATACCGAGCGGATACGAAGCATCGCGATCCGGCGACGCGATATGGATGCGGCGCAGCTGTCGCAGGAGTCCGGGGCCTGGGGAGGTCCATCCTTCCTTGATGAAGCGATCCGGCCGATTGGTCGCGGAGAGGGGAATCGACGCGTCATGCTGGCAGCTGATCCAACTTCCATCGGCAAGCGTGGTCGAAAAGCATTCGGTCCACTTGCCGAGCGCGCGAAGTTTCGCAGTTTCGTCCCGCCACTCCCGTACCAACGAGCCATCCGGCGCGTAGACCGCGCGCCTGAGACCCATTCGATCCGCCACGAGTAGGGAGTCACCTGCCAGTCTGTGCACGGCACCGAAGCCGCGAAACTCACCGGGACCATCGCCGCTGCGCGTTGACGTCTGCAGGTAATTCCCGTTGCTATCGAACCAACGCAGCTCTCCTTCGACGGCAATGACAAGGCGTCCGTCGGACATCCGTTGCACATGTTCGAATCGCTTCCAGTGCTGATTCGTATCCGCGTCGGCGCCACCGATACTCACGATCGGAGTGCCGTCGACACGCCATCCACTGTCCGCACTCCAGAGCGGTGCCCGGTTCACCACAATGGTGACGCCAGCAGAATCGATCACGGAGACGGGTTCGTTGCTGCGCTCGCGGGTTTGATTACAACCCGACAACGACGACACGGTCAAGACGCTGGCGACGAAGGCTGCTGCGATGCGCCTGGAAGCGCCTGTCGACCGGCGTGTCGCGATAGGTGTGCAAATGCGTTTCACAACAGGCGCTAGTAGAGCCAAAGCGATCATAGCACAAACCCGGTTGCTTGCAACGTCGCAAGCGGTTGAAAGAGCGGCTCCGGTAGCGCCGACCACGAAAACCAGCGCCACTCCGCGCACTTGTGTGGTTCAAGAACCTGTGGCGTGCCCTGTCCGTCACGCACGATCGCAAACAGCGTGACGTAGTGCAGGGATTCGGCTGTGAACACCGTGTTCACGTACGGCCCGAGCGCGACTGCATTTGTCATCAGGCCGGTTTCTTCACGCAGCTCGCGCGCGGCGCACTGCTCGATGGATTCACCAAACTCGAGGTTTCCGCCAGGCGGCGCCCACGTCTCAGCACCGTGCGCTCCAAGGCGCCGTCCGAGCAGCACGCGCTCGTCGCGAACCACAAGTACGCCAACACCAACACGAGGAACAGGCGAGGTCATACCATACGATACGGCACGGTGGCGAGGTGCTCAACCTGCTTCGGAAAACGAAAAACGCCGCCGACAATGATGTCGGCGGCGTTTTCCATCGTGAGACAACTTTTACCGACTGCGGCTCAACCCAACCAGAACACGCGTCTTGCTGAACAGGTTGATGCCCTGCAGCTCAACATTGAGGAACAGCGGCTTTTCCGCCCCGGTACGCAGCTGGTACGAGGTACCCACGGCGGTATTGATGCCGAGCACCGTGGGCGAATAGATGCCGCCGCCCACCGTGACGTACGGACGGAATGCATTCGTGCCACCCACCGAACCGAACGCGTATTGCACGTTCGCCATGGCGAGCACTGACACGTCGCCGCCGCCCACACCCACCGCGAGCTCCGGCACAAAGTTGAAGCCGCTGCCGGCGCTGATCGGGCCGAGGTCGGCCCGCGTGCCGAGAATCAGCTGCGCATCACCGTCGTCGAAGCCCAACCCGACATACGGACGCAGGTCGGCGGTACGCGTACGCTGAAGACGCTGGAATACCGGAAGATTGTCACGATCCTGCACGACCATGTTGCGTGTTTCCGGCGTTACGACCGTGACGTTAGGCGTGGACGGTGCCGTGAGCGTCTGGCGCTGCATGGCATCAATACGTGCCGTGAGACGACGCTCGATCTCGAGCAACTGCGCGGCCAGGTCACCCGACGGCGGCGTACCTGAACGCATCATTACGGTATCACGTGAAACGGTCGTGCTATCTCCAGCGCGAACCGGCAGGCCGTAGCGCAGAATGATTTCGCCCTGCGAAGGAACCGGAATCGTAATCCACTGCACGTCCGGCGAACCACCACGCATTGACGGGCGCGACATGATCACCGTGGAATCGCGATAGACGCGCACACTGTCCTGCATCATGCGACCAACACGCGCGTCGCGATCCATCATGCGCTCGCGCTCAAGCATGCGATCACGCATCATCATGCTGTCACGGTCCATCATGCGGTCGCGCGGATCGCGCATCCGCTCAGCCCGATCTCGCTCGGCACGCAGTTCGCGCAACTCTTCATCACGCTCGCGCTCACGCTGCGCCGACGATGGCGTGGATTTTCCACCAAAGCTGATCGTGAGACCGGCCGTGATCATGGTATTGTGCGTGAGGTCGCCTGTGGTGGCGACATCGTCGAGATTTTCGTCGACGGTCATGACGTAATCGCGCACCGCACCATTAATGCGCAAGCGATCCGTCAATCGGAAGCTGGCTCCGGCACCAAGAATCAGCGCGGTCTTGTCAACGCGTGACACGCCGAGCGAATCGACGAAATCGTCCTTGTAGTCAATCTGGCCGGCACCAACGATCAGGTACGGCGACAGTCCGGCTCCGGTGGACAGGTTGAACTGACCTTCACCGCCGTAACCGGCAACAGGCGCTGGGCCATCCCGATCATCATTCAGGCCGCGCCAGTAAAAGCCGCGAATGCCAAAGACGGGCGAGAAGTCGATGCCTGCGCGCACGCCGGCAAGTTCCAGATCTGGCAGGCCATGCTCACCCGCGTATCGCAGTCGCCCAACAAACGGTTCCAGTGGCGCTGATGATCCGCTCAATCCACCCGCGTTGCCTTCGTCGTCACGCATGGTGCTCAACGGAATCGTGACCGCCGCTCCGTACACGAAGTTGCGCAGCGTCATCGGGTTCGACGCGAGTGTAGTGTCCGCACCAAACAGGGAGCCTGGGTTCATGCGGAAACCCATTTGCTCCGCGTACACCTCTGCATTCAAGCCTGCAAAACCAAACCGTACACCACCGCCGGCGCCCATGGTAATGCGATCCTGCCGAGCGGCGGAATCTGGCTCGAGGCGCAGTACGCCCGCGCTGATGCGAGCGAACGGCACGAATGCCGCGTCGCCAAGATTGAACTGCAGCGAGCTGCCATAGTGCTTGATGTCAACTTCTTTTCCCGCCGACAACGGACCGAACACGCTGACAGCGCGCGTTGAATCGAGACCGAGGCCATCGCGGAAGAAGTAGAAGGGCTGCAGTTCCACCCACTTGCCAAAGCGCAGTGCAACGCGACCGCCGTACATGTAGTCATCGTCGAACGGCAGATCCTTGCTCCACTGTACGCGCTGCGCACCGGGAAGCACCGAGACGCCAACCTGCTGTGCATGGACTGTCGCGCTCGTGGCGGTGACCATCGCGGAAACAAGGACAAGGCGCGCTGCATTCAGCGCGCGTTGGGACAGACACGATCTGGACATCATTTTTCCTTTGAGTGTGTGAGATCGGCGCGTCGCGTTGTGATGCGCACACGCGCGATGTCACATGTGATGACGATGCAAGCATCGCTCTTTGATACGTAATCGACACCACACAAATCGCTGGTGCGAAAAGTCACGTATCGATGTGCATTGGTGCGCAAAGCGCCACTTCAATGCCGTTGTGTTGCTGCCACTCGCTCGAAAGAGCTACGTGTGTGTTATCCGATGCGACATGTGGCGGTTAGCAACCGCGTGAGAAGTACCACACCGTCGGCGCGCGATTGGTTCCCCACAGCGGCACCCAGCCGCTGGCCAACACACGCGGTGTGTCATCATCGCAGCCACTCGTGTTCATCACTTCAACTTCTGCCCACCATGCGGCGTCATCCATGCGACGTGTACGCAACACGCGCGCCGGTGTTTGATCCGCATCTGGTGCCGGCGCGCGCAACGACATGGACACAGGCACGCGCGCAGCATTGAACGCCGGCGCTACACGCAACGCGCCGTCCCACGCATCTGTGAGATAGGCCAATCGATCGTGCAGCAGTGAATCCAGCGGCATGAAAGAGTCGACGGCAGCCGCGCGAATCCATGTGCGTGCGCTATCGCGCGTGCCCACGAGAAACCACGCATCGCGCCTCGCGTAAACCGCGAGCGCGCGTTCCTCGTAGCCATACTCGCGCGTTTCCAGCGAATCAAGCAATGATTCGTGAGCGGTCACCAGTCCGATCAGGGAGTCTGGCGCGCCAACAACAATGGCGGGTGGCAGGTCAGCCGATCTGTTCGCGCTGCAGGCAGCGAGGCACAGTGTGTTCGTAGCGAGCGCGGCGACCTGCAGGATACGCCGCTTCACGCCAACGCCACCAACGCTCAGCGCGCCGCGCGTTCCGTGCGACGCACCGAACGGCGCATTGCAATGCGCTGCTGCAATCCGCGCGCTCGCTCTTCCTTGAGCACACCGGCCAGCTCCGGTCCGCACTCCGCATCGCTCACGTCAACAAACCCGTGACGGCGATAGAACGGCGCGTTCCACTCAAGGTGCGCAAACGTGGTGAGCGTGACCGAATGATTGCCATGATGTTCGGCCACGAGCAGCACATGGCGAAGCATGGTGGCACCGAGCCCGCGTCGCGCGTGATCGGGATGCACATCCATTTCAGTGATGTGCAAGGTGTCGTCGATGACATCCGCGAGCAGAAAGCCAACCGGCTGATCGGCGGCATCCACCGCAACCCACAGCCGGTCATCACGCTGCGCTTCGGTAAAACGCGCGAGCGACGTCTGCTCGTCGAGCATGTGAGGCGGCAGATCATCGGGCGAAAACATCGCCGCAGCCGCGCGCTCGATAGCGGGGAGCGCAGCGATGTGATGGACGGCGGCGGGCTTCACGAGATAGCTCATACACAGAATCCTACGGGGTCACACCGGCGCGTCAAGCGCTTCTCGCGCCGGTGCGATCCGTATCGCCGTTACAAATTCGACCCTTAGTACGGTCGTGTGCGCGGCTTGGTGTAGATCTGCGAACCAACCACGCCGCCAAGTACCGCGCCCGTGATGGCGCCAACCGCACCGCCCTTCACTTTATCCCGCTGCGTCGCAATGCCCACCGCCGCGCCCGTGGCGGCGCCAATGATCGCGCCGCGTTTGGTATTGGACTCCGTGCCCTGAGCCGATCCCGTACCGCTTCCCGTGCTCGTGCCACTTCCACCACCACCACTGGGCGCACGGTCACGATAGATCACCTGCGTGGGCGCGCGCTGCGCCACCGGCTGCGGATAGCCCGGCTGCGGATAACCGTACGGCTGCGGCGGAAACGCCTGGGCCGGGTACGGCTGCGGGTAGCCCGGCGGGTACGGAGCCGGGTAACCGGGCGGGTACGCCTGCGGGTAGCCCAGCTCCATGGGCGATGCGTACCCCGAGCGCATGCCAGGCGCCGACGACGCCATGGCGAGGTCGGACTGCAACGCCGCATCCATTCGCTTGGCGTCGCTGTCGCCACACGCCGCAAGCGCCAAGACCGACGTAAGCACAGCCATCGTCAGAATCGCTTTGCGCGATACCAAGGGCACTGGCCGCGCGACTGCACGAACTCGCGATGTATTCCGCATCTGACACCTCCAGAGAGTGATCGGCGGAGCGTCCATGAGAGCCTCCGACATGTGATCAGGGGTGCAGAACCCGTGCCATCGGAGATTCGGTCAAAAGACCGCCAATTCGCCTTGAAACGTGCGGGGGGTCACCAAGCATTGTCCTCTGAGTCCGTATCGGCCGTCCATCAACGTGGACACCGATGTCCGGATGAACACTTGCGCCCTCCGCGGCGTATCTTCTTCGCAGTCTGTGCCGCGAGCGTCGCGGCGATCACTGATCGCTTCTTCCGGAGTTGTTGATGCTTCGTTTGTCTTCGTTGGTCGCCGCGGTTGCGCTGGCCGCCTCGCCGATGCTCGCGCCTGCCGTGTTCGCGCAGGCGCCAACCCCGGCGCCACTCGCCGTGGGTACGGTCGCCCCTGACTTCACGCTCACAACCGTCACACAGGCGGGTCCGACCGCTGCGCCGTTCAAGTTGTCAGAACATCGCGGTGAAACCGTGGTGCTCGCGTTCTTCCCGAAAGCGCGCACCAGCGGCTGCACGGCACAGATGCACACGTACCGCGACAAGTACGAGAGCATGTTTCTCAACGGCAAGAAGGTCACGCTTGTTGGCATCAGCACCGACAACGGCGCCGATCTCACGGCCTGGGCCAAGGACGACGGGTTTCAGTTCGCACTGGGCGCGGACAGTGACAAGAAAGTCGGCGCGCTCTACAACGCGGCCACCGAAGCCGGCTACCACCGTCGCTATCTCTACGTGATCGGACCAGACGGAAAAATCACGTACGCCACGAGCTTCCGCGCCATGGCGCAGGAAGCGTATGACGAACTCGACGCGGCCATCAAGAAGGCCGCACGTTGAGTTCCGCACACGCCCTGCTCGCCGCGCTTCATACCGCGGCGATTCAGGGCGTGTCGCCGTATCCGCGCACCCATGAGCGGGTGCGCAGCTGGTTGGACGCCCGCGCGTCGTCATCACCACTTCATGTTCTTGCACTCGGCAAAGCCGCGCCAGACATGGCACGAGGTGCCCTGCAGGCGATTCGTGAAGCGAAGGCGCGACTTACAGGCGGAATCGTGGTCGCCGCGCACAAGGTTGACGCCGCCGAACTCGCGCCACTGTCATTTCGCGTGGGCGACCATCCACTGCCGAGTATTGGATCGCTCGCGGCAGCAGATGCGATTGCGACGGCGATCAGCGCCATCGACGCCGGTGATGATGTGCTCGTGCTGTTGTCAGGCGGCACGACGTCGCTGTGCGCGGCGCCCTGTGCAGAACTCAGCTCCATCGTGGGCCATCCCGCCGACGCGCAGAACGCAATTGCCAGCGCCATGCAACACATGATGGCGCATGGCATGGCGATTCATGAGATGAACGCGATTCGGCGGCGCCTGCTTCGCTGGGGCGCGGGACGCCTTGCCACCGCGATACACGCGCGTGGCGCACGAACGATTCACGTGATGGCCATCTCCGACGTGATTGGAGACGATGCGGCAACGATTGGCTCCGGTCCGTGCACTGCGGATCCGCTGCACGTCGACGAGGTGCTCGCCCTGTGTGATGCGCACGGGTTGCGCAGCGCGTTTGATCCCGCGATCAGTCGCGCGCTCGGACTGGCCGGCAGTGCGCACGTGGCGATTGCTACAGCGCCAGCATCACACGCAGCGTTCAGCACCGTTTCGTACGACATCATTGCCAGCAATGCCGATGCGTGTCGCGCCGCCGCCAACGCGGCCGAAGCGGCTGGCGTTTCGCACGTGGTGGTGTCGGACCACATGCTCGAGGGAGATGCCGACTCGCTTGGCGGCGCCGTGGCGCAGATTGCGCTGCGATACGCGCAGGAAATTGACGAGCGCATGGTGCTGATCTGGGGCGGCGAACCCACCGTCAACATGTTGGACGAGGCGCGAATCTTCGGCGACACCGATGCAGACGTGACGTTGGTCGATGGTGACGAGGAGATCGCACCACTCGCGGCCTTCGGACTGAGCGCCACAGAAGAAGCGCCGCTGGGGGGACGCATGCAGGCGCTCGCGCTGGCCGCGGCGATCACGCTTGACCGCGCCGCACTCACCAATTCGAACGCGCTTCGCGTGAGCGTTCTCGCCGGCAGCACGGACGGTCGCGATGGCCCCACCGATGCGGCCGGTGCCTTAGTTGACGCCACAACCGCTCGACTGATGCAACGTGCGGGACGCGAGCCGTATCGCGATCTTGAGCGTCTGCGGAGCTATCGTGCGCTCGATGCCGCGGACGCTCTGGTACGCACCGGCCCCACGGGCACCAATGTCATGGATATCGTGATCGCACTCATCGACGCCCGGTAGTCGTCGCGAACGTTCCGTTGTGTCCAGCAGGTGTCGCGCTCATATTCGCCGAAGCCACTCACTCTCTGTCCCTCGGCATGCCCCCACGTCCAGCCAAACGTCCATCCACGCGTGCGCCGGCCGCTCCCAGCGAGTCGCCAGCCGTGGAGAATGCGTCCGAACCCACGTACAGACGCGTACCGCGACAGTCGCGTGGTCAGCGACGCGTGGATCTGCTGCTCGACGCCGCGGCCGAGGTCATCGCTGAACATGGACTCAATGCTGCGACCGCCGAAGCAATCGCGCTTCGCGCGCGCACGGCCAAAGGTTCGCTGTATCAGTTCTTTCCCAACCGTGAAGCCGTGGTCGCGGCGCTGGCCATGCGTTTCGCCGATGAACTGCGACGCATTCACGAGAAAGCGTTCGCGACCGATCCGCGTGGATTGCCACTGGATCGACTGATCGATCGTATTGTGCGCCCGCTGGCCGCGTTTCACGATCGCAATCCGGCGTTCCGACGCGTGTTCATGACGGCCGACGCACCGATTGATTCAACCGGCGCTGCGCCGAATCGCATTCGCGCGCAACTGTTTGAGTCCATCGTTGATCGACTCGACTTGTTGTTCGCTGCGCGCAATCCGAAACTTCCAGCGCGAGATCGACGCCGCGCCGCCATGGTGTGCTCGTCAATCGGACAGGCACTGCTCGCCAGACGCGATCGCGCCGTGCAAGCAGAGAAAAAACCGTTGCTCGACGATTTGCGTCGAGTACTGCACTGTTATCTCACGCCGCTACTTGATCCGCCGTCATCGTGAGTTGCTGCGCCGAGTGCACGCTCGGCGCACGCGTCTGCACCATGAGTCGGTAACCCAGCCACACCAGCAACAGACCCACCAGCTCGGTCACGAACAGCACTTCGGTGTAGCCGTAGCGCGTGGCCATACCACCGATACCCGGCAGCAACGTGCCGACCGCGATCAAGGCGTTCCCTCGCACACGTGCACCTGCACCCTCAACGCGCCGGTAGCGCCAGGCCGACCAGGCGGCGCCACCCACGAGAAACACAAACGCGTACAAGTTGAGGAACGGCGAGAAGCGCCGCACCCAGGTCCATTCCAGCACCTGACCGGTAAGTCGACCGGCCTCAACCGCCGGATGCGCAAGATTCAGGGGAGAGAGCACGACAAACGTGCCCGCCACGACCACCGCGAGCAGCAACATGACGGTGAGCGCATGTGCCGTTCGCCGAGGCATGAGCAGGTAGACCGTACCCTGGGCGAGCGGAGCGGCCCCGAGCAGCGCCCCCGCGATATACCACGTGCGGAAGACTACAGGGTCCCACCCAACGAAGGCGGTAATACTTTCCGCCAGCGTGCCGGCCACATAGGTCGCGATGCCCAGAAACCACCAGAGCAAATACGTTGCGTCTGGTTTGCGGCGCCAGTGTGCAAACAGCGTTTTCGCGAACACAACACCCACAAGTGTTGTGATGATCGGTACGTAGTGAACCCAGGATTGTGACATGCGCCTAATCTCGACGCGATCGCGCGGTCAATCATCCCCGGAGTGGTACGGATCGCCTCCGTGATTCTACGGTCACGCATCTCTGGCAAGCCCTACCCCCCAGCGCGTGAATCAACGAACTTTCAGGATTACACGCGCGCCTGCGCGTGCCGATACCCGTCTCGCGCCCCACGTGCACATGTCCCGACGCCCCGTTTCCGTCGGTCTCATTCAGGAGACCGCCAGCGATGACCGCGCCGCCAATCTGGAGCGCACTGTTACGCGCATCCGCGAGGCCGCAGCACGCGGTGCGCAGATCATTGCGTTGCAAGAGCTCTTCAACGCACCGTACTTCTGCAAGTCGTTGCGCATTGAACGCTTTGATCTCGCCGAGCCCATTGCGGGCGACACCGTGCGCACGTTGCAGGAACTCGCGAAAGAACTGGCCGTCGTGCTTGTGGTGCCGATCTACGAACGTCAGGCCGCGGGGCTCTATCGCAACTCCGCATGCGTGATTGACGCCGACGGTGCCCTGCTCGGCACGTATCGCAAGATGCACATTCCACACGACCCGTTGTTCGAAGAGAAGTACTACTTCGCGCCGGGAGATGTCGGACCGGATCTGCGCAGCGACAAACATCCCGGAATCAACGGGTTCCGCATGTGGCGCACAAAGTATGCGGATATTGGCGTGCTCATTTGCTGGGATCAGTGGTATCCCGAAGGCGCGCGCATCACGTCGCTGCTCGGCGCCGAGATTTTGTTTTATCCCACGGCGATCGGCTGGCATCCAGCAGAGAAAAGCACGTTCGGCACCGCGCAGGTGGAAGCGTGGCGCACGATGCAGCGTTCGCACGCCATTGCCAATGGCGTGTTTGTCGCGTCGCCGAATCGTGTTGGTCTTGAACCCGAAGCGGGAACCGACGGCATTGAGTTCTTTGGTCAGTCGTTTATAGCCGATCCATTCGGTCGCTATCTCGCCGAAGCGGGCACGGATCCGGCGGTGCTCGTGGCTGAATGTGATCTCAACCTGATCGAAGAAACGCGTCGTAACTGGCCGTTCCTGCGCGATCGTCGCATTGATGCGTACGGTCCGATTTTGAATCGCTGGATTGCGGAGTAAACAGAACCGTGGCGCCGATTGATTCGCTGGCAACACCCGATGTGGTGACACCGCTCATAGGCTGGCGCATGCCGGCCGAGTGGGAGCCGCACGATGCCACCTGGATTGCGTGGCCGCATCACGAGCCGGATTGGCCCGGAAAGTTCGAGCCGATTCCGTGGGTGTACGCGGAAATCGTGCGCGCGCTCGCCGGCAGTGAGCGCGTGGAGATCGTGTGCAATAGTGACGCGGTGCGCGAGGATGCGATTGCCTGTCTCGACATGCACGCCGTTCCGCAGGACGCCTATCGCTTGCACGTGGCCGCCACGGATCGTGTGTGGCTGCGCGACAGTGGGCCAACGGGCGTGATGGATGCAACGGGTCTCGTTTCGCTGATGCGTTGGGATTTCAACGCCTGGGCCAAGTACGACAACTACGCCAACGATCAGCGCATTCCCGAGATCGTGCACACCGTAACGGGCCTGCCGCTCATTGCCGCCAAACGACCGGACACCGGGGCTCCGCTGGTACTTGAAGGCGGCGGCATCGAGACCGATGGGCTTGGCACGATGCTCGTTACGGAAGAGTGGCTGCTGTCCGACGTGCAAGTGCGCAATCCCGGCATGACACGCGCCGATTACGAACGTGCGTTTGCCAAGACGCTCGGCATTACGCACACAATCTGGCTGGGTGAAGGGTGCGTCGGCGACGATACGCACGGTCACGTGGATGACATCGCACGATTCGTAGCGCCCGGTGTAGTGGTACTGGCGCACGAGACGGATCCGTCGGATGAAAACCACGTCCGGTCACTGGACAATCTTCACCGGCTGCAGCACGCGGTCGACGCGCGCGGTGAGAAGTTGCGCGTGGTCACGTTGCCGTATCCGCGTGCGGTGATCATGGACGGACAGCGTCTGCCGGCGAGCTATGCAAACTTCTACATCGGCAACACCGTAGTGATTGTGCCAACGTTCAACGATGCGAACGATCGCATCGCGCTGAACATCATCGCTGAACTGTTTCCCACACGCCGCGTGGTGGGCATTCACGCGGTAGATCTTGTGTGGGGGCTTGGCACGTTGCATTGCCTCACGCAGCAGCAGCCATCTGCACGTACGCCGTAACTCATCATGCCAGACGAATCACAAACGAATCAGGACATCGCGCCGCAGCAGCCAACGCCGGTGGACAGTGTCTTTCAGCAACGCATGGGTGCCTTTATCGGCCCGCGCTGGGAGAGCTCCTACCGGCGCAAGCTCGCGGTGTTTATGGAGGATCCGTCGTTTGTGCCAACCTGGAACTGGTCGGCGGCGCTCGCACTGCCCTTCTGGTTTCTGTACCGCAAGATGTACTGGTGGTTTGCCGTGTTCTTTTTTCTTCCGGGCGCGGTGCTCGATTGGCTCGTGCCCACGGCAGGCGGACTCACGCCAGAGGCGATTCTCAAGCCGGAAAATCGTCAGGTCGTGTACATGCTCTTTGCGGTGCAGATCTCGTCGCGTCTTGCCGCGGGAGGTGTTGCGAACTGGCTGCTGTTTCGGCGCGCCAGCACGGCGATTCGCGTGGTTGGGATGCAGCCCATGGGAGACGACGATGCCACACAGCTGCTGCGCCGTGTGGGCGGCACGAGTCGTAGTCTCACCTTTGCCCTGCTCGGTGTGTTTCTCGTGCTCGGCATCGCCAGTGTCATGAGCACGGTTCCAGCAACGCCCTAGCGCTCGCCGCGTATCGTGAAGAGTTGCGACGTGCTGTCCACGCCCTTCGCACCTTCCAGCTTGACAGTGAGTCGATACTCGCCCGGCGGTACCTCGGGCCACGTAAACTGCACCGCACGCCCCGGCAGGCCGTCCGGGCGTCCCGCATCACGGAAGCTGATGGCCACCGGTGTCATCGCACGCGACAGGCGCAGCGCGTTGGTAATGCGCTGCGAGAAACTGGAACTCGTGCGCGTTGCGCGCACGGTCACTTGCAACGGCGCGTCGGGCGACACGGGCACATAGGTTTCCCAGTACAAACCGAACGATCGGCCCGGCACAATATCGTTGCTGCCCCACGCACGTCCTGCGACGCTTTCGAGCGACGGTGTGGCGCCTGCGTCTCCGGCCGCCAGCAGCAGCATGTCGCTGATACGAACGCCGTTGGTCAGCGGTTGTACCGCCGTACGAACGCGCGTGGCGCGCTTGGCCGTTGGCGCCATGATCTCGAGCGAGACAAGCTTGGCACTCTTGCCGAGCGCCGTCACAACAGCGCCGTTCGCAGGCGCACTGTCTTTGAGGGTGCGTGAGATCACGAGCGCAGAGTCGTCTGCGACAAACAGCCCCACCTGGTATGGTGCAGGGCCCATGCGCTGCTCGCGCATCAGGCGCCACGCACCGGCAATCACCGTACTGTCACCGCGCTTGAAGCGTGCGATCTGATGCGGCAGCATGCCAAAGCCCGTCGCATATCGTGTGGCATAGCGCATGCGCGAGTCTTTGCGATCGGGCTCCCAGTCTCCTTCGGTCGCCATCAGCGGCGAGGTAATCGCCGACGCGGTCGGCATGAAGTCGTAGCTTGGGGTTGGCTCGTGACCGATGATGCTGGGCAGTCGTGGATCGAGCGCACCAGCCGTTTGCATGGACCACGCGGTGGGCCATCCGTAGCGCACCTGAATTGCCGGAATCGATCCGTCGAACGACATATCGTACGGGATGCGTCCCTGCCCGTGTACGATTGAAATGATGTGGCGCGAGAACAGTTCATTGCGCAGATCGTTCGCCGGCAAGAGCCACAGCGGCTGCGCGAGTCGAAGAATGCGCGCGTTGTCCGACGCGCGCAGTGCGCAACTCTTGGCGCGATACGCCTCGTGTGTGGACGTGGGAAGCCACGGCGTAAGATCCGTCCATTCACAGCGCATGGAATCGCTCATACTGCTGAGCGCACGATCAAAAGCAGTCGACGCGTCGACGTGCATGTCAGAGGCGTGCAACGCCAGCCCACGCAGCGCCGCGCACCACCACGCCGTGCCACCACACTCACGCGCTGCCTCGATGGCCAGCGGGAGCTTCTGTTGTTCCAGGGCATAGCGAACGCGCATGCCCGCCACCCAGTCATCTGCCGGATCGCTGCGCGCCGCCTGCGCGAGCAAATCCAGCAGCCGATCGCGCTCGATGATCAGATCCGTGCGCTCTGCCGGCGGCGGTACATCGCCATTGTTGTTCCAGTAACACAGCGTGCCGATTTGCACTTCGCACGACGCATTGGCGCCGCCATTGTAAAAGCGCAGACCGGCGCGGCGATTGCGTTCGAACGCATCCTGCGCCGCCCGTGCCCGCGATCCATCGGCCGATACGGTCCGCGATTCTCCGCTCGCTGAACGCGTCTGATCGATCGTGAGCGAATCGAAACGCGGCGGCGGCGGTGTCTGCGTCTGTGTCTGCGCCGAGACGAGAGCGGGCGCGATCAGTGCGAGCGCGAACGACACGCGTCGGAACAGCGGCAGGGCAACGTCGGACAGCATGGCAAGTGGCACGAGTGGCATCACGATGGAGGTCAGAAACGCGTCTCGCCTAGTCTAACGCGAAGCGGCTAGAAGGCGAGCTTTACACCTGCACTCAAGGCCCAGTTGTGCGAGAGGTTCCCACGCGTTGTCACACCCACGGCCTCCTGCGAATCGAACCGACCGATGTAGTCCTTGGCCTGAATGCGCAGCGCGATGTTGCGGGACACTCCCACATCAACGCCTACCCCAGCGGAGTACATGAGGTTCGTGGACTGGATGTTGAGCAACCGGTTCTGAATGTTGTTGGTCATGCCACCAATCCCGCCCTGCACGAACGGTGCGATCCCCTGCCCGCCGCGTGCCAGACCGCCCAGCTCGAGGCCGGCGTCGTACACCCACATGCGGTTGCTCCCCACATTCACGCCACCAATGATGGGCAGCCCCACGCGTACGTCGCCCGACGCGTAGCCCACATTGCCAGTGAGCGAGAGGCCGGCCGTAAGCGGAATTGACAACTGCGCGCCAATCATGGGCGTGTTCGCCGTGGACAGCGATGTCCCAACGGGACCGTCGTACCACTGCCCCGTGATCAGATAACCGGCGTACGGCGTGACAGCGCCGCCGATGCCCAGTCCCGTTTGCGCGCGCAGTTGCAGCGGCGTGAGCGCGAGGACCGTGATCGCCGCACCCGCCGCCAGCCACAGCTTGACGGACGCAGAATGGGAGTCTGCAGTGACGACGGGGCGACGGACCACGGAAGCGCGACGGACAAGAGCAGTGTTCATGATCCCCTCCTGGAGGACTTGGTTGCTCTGCCCAGGTGCACGTCGCGGGCCAGCGTGCCCGACGGCAGCGTCAAACGCCCAAGTACAATCGCCACAACGGCTTGCGCGACCGCGTGGAGCCCATGCAAAAAATCCGCTGTCTCCTGTGGGTGACACAGAAGACAGCGGATTTCAGGTCAGCACGATGAGTCGTGCGTTGGCGAACGATGCCGCTAGCTCTTTGCGCGCGGCTCCGCGTCGTCTTCCACGCGCAGTTCAACCGGCACGATCGACTTCCGCAGCCGCAAGTTCAGCATTTCCACGAGTACCGAGAAGGCCATCGCGAAATACGTGTAGCCCTTGGAGATGTGCTGACCGAAGCCCTCCGCCACAAGGTTGGTACCGATCAGCACCAGGAACGCGAGCGCCAGCATTTTCACGGTGGGGTGCTTCTCCACGAACTCGCTCACCGGCGTGACCGCCGCCAGCATCACTGCCAGGGCGATGACATTGGCGGCAATCATCACCTCCAGATGTTCGGCCATGCCGACCGCGGTGATCACCGAGTCGAGCGAGAAGACGATGTCGATGACCATGATCTGGGAGACGACGGCCAGCATGGACGACGCGGCTTTTGTCACTTCGTCCTTGGTCGCGCCCTGCGGTTCGAGCTTGTGATGAATCTCGAGCACGGCCTTGCCGATCAGGAACAGACCGCCAAACACAAGAATCAGATCGCGGCCGGCCCATCCGCGTCCAACAAAAGTGAACAGTGGATTGGTCAGCCCCGCAATCCACGCAATCGACGCCAGCAGCGCGAGTCGACTGACAAACGCGCCCATCAGTCCAAGACGGCGAGCCTTCGGTTGCTGCGACTTTTCCAGCCGCGACGCCAGAATGGAAATGAAAATGATGTTGTCGATGCCAAGGACAATTTCCAGCACCGTTAACGTCAGCAACGAAATCCAGACATTCGGATCCGACAGTAGCTCCATCAACTACTCCATTGGGGTGAACACGAGTTCGCGAGAGACCGGCGTGCTACTGACGACACGTACCGTTCGGATCTAGCCTGGGTTTGTCGATCACCGGCGCGTTTGCCTGATTCGCGGTGAACGCTGCCAGCTCATGCAGATACCGCGTGATGCGCGTGTACTTCGGATATTCGATGTACTGCGGCTCATCGGTGACTTGATGATAATCTTCGTGGATACTGGTAAAGAAGAACGCGATCGGAATGCCGTAGCGCGCGTAGTGATAATGATCACTGCGGCAGTAGAACTGCTGCGGGTGTCCATCGCCGTCAAACTCGTAGTCGAGCGTAAGCGGACGCGACTGTTTGTTGTTCACATCGCGCACCCACTGATCAAACTGCGACGAGAGCCGCTTTGGTCCAAGGATCGTGATAAAGTCATCACCACCACCCTTGACATCACGCGCCGCGCCGCGGCCGATCATATCAATGTTGATCTGCGCGACAATCCTGTTTCGCGCGACTGTCGGATTGTCCATGAACCACTCAGCGCCGATCAATCCCTTCTCCTCCGCCGTGTGCCACACCAGCAGCAGCGAACGCTTGGGCTTGGCGGCGTTCGTTGCGAACGCTTCCGCGATCTCGAGCAGGGCCATGGAACCGGAGCCGTCATCGTCGGCACCGTTGTAAATGGAATCGAGTCGCGCCGGACGAATCGTGCGCAGCGAATCCACGTTCACGCGAATCGAGGCGCGCTGTTCCGGTGACGGCCCGCGCGCGTTGGGATCACGTCCAATCGCATTCCATCCGGCCTGCAGGAATGCGCGCATGGAATCGTGATCAACCGGTCGACGTGAGAACCCCACGTGATCGCTGTGTGCACCGAGCGCGACGTATTCGGCTTTCAACGTGGGGTCACTTCCTTCGATCACCGCAATCACGTTGCGTGACCAGCTCGTATCCGCCGGCGCGCCGCCCACTCGTGAGCGCGAGAGAATGGGAACGCGTTGGTAGTAACCGTTCACGCCCGCGGGCTTGATGCCCAGTCGCGTGAGCTCGCCCACGATGTACGTCAGCGCGCGCTCATGCCCGACGCTGCCGGCGTCGCGCCCCTGCATGGAATCGTCGGCGTAGATATACAGCCGTCGGCGCAGGTCGGCCTCGGTGATCTCCGGCGCGTACGCAGCGGCGGCGGTCGTTCGGCTCGGCGCGGCGCCATTGGTACCGGTCTGCGCACAGGCCACCAGTGAGGTGCCGATGAGCGCGCCGGCCACCACAGCGGCGGTGCGGACGGAGAAAGCCATCGTAAATCCTTTGGGCACAGGCAGTCGGGGCTTGGGGTGACGGTTTGGACGCTGAAGAATACCATCCACGGGCTTCGGGGAGGTACCTTTCAGAGATGCCAGTAACCGAGAGTTCGATACCCCAGAGCCCGCCGAACGCCGCGAAACCCGCCGTGGTGTTGCTCAGCGGCGGCCTTGATTCCACCACCGTGCTGGCTGTGGCCCGACGCGATGGATTCGCGCCGCACGCCATGACCTTTCGCTACGGCCAACGCCACTCGCACGAAATCGACGCCGCGCATCGAGTTGCGGCGGCGCAGGGCGTGGCCGCGCACGTGGTGGTCGACATTGATCTGCGGCAGTGGGGAGGCTCAGCGCTCACCAGCGATGCGGCTGTCCCCAAGGATCGCGATGTCTCGGCGGCGCACGATATTCCCATCACGTACGTGCCGGCACGTAATACGATCTTTCTGTCGTTTGCACTTGCCTGGGCAGAGACACTTGGCGCGACCGACATTTTTGTTGGCGTGAACGCGCTGGATTATTCCGGCTATCCAGACTGTCGTCCGGAGTATTTGCGCGCGTTTGAACATATGGCGAATCTGGCTACGCGTGCGGGTGTGGAAGGCACGCAGCGTCTCACGATTCATGCGCCACTGCTGCATCTCACCAAAGCGGGCATTGTGTCGCTTGGCCACTCGCTCGGCGTGGACTACTCGATCACCACGAGCTGTTATGATCCCGCACCGGATGGCGCCGCGTGTGGACACTGTGATGCGTGCTTGCTGCGCCTGAAAGGCTTTGCCGAAGCGGGCGCACACGATCCCATTGCCTACGTGGAGTCACGCGCCTCGTGACTTACACCGTCAAGGAAATCTTCTACACGCTGCAGGGCGAAGGTGTGAACGCGGGTCGCCCCGCGGTGTTTTGTCGATTCAGCGGTTGCAATCTGTGGACGGGACGGGAAGCGGATCGCGCGAATGCGATCTGTCAGTTTTGCGACACGGATTTTGTGGGGGTCGGTCCCGATGGCGGCAAGTTTGCTTCGGCCGAATTGCTGGCGAACGCCGTGAAGTCACGTTGGCCGGCAGATGCACCATCGCATGTGCGTCCGTTCGTTGTGTGCACGGGCGGTGAACCGCTCTTGCAACTGGACGCGGCCGCGATCGATGCGTTGCACGCCGCCGGGTTCGAGATCGCGGTGGAGAGCAACGGCACGATTGCCGCGCCTGACGGCATTGACTGGCTCTGCGTGAGCCCGAAGGTGAATGCCACGTTGGTGCAAACACGTGGGCAGGAGCTCAAGCTCGTGTTTCCGCAGACAGGAGCGCTCGGCGATCCCGCGCGATTTGCATCACTCGCGTTCGACCACTTTCTGCTGCAACCGATGGATGGTCCGCATCGCGCCGAGAACACGGCGGCGGCGATTGCGTACTGCCTGGCGCATCCGCAGTGGCGCTTGTCAGTGCAGACGCACAAGGATATCGGGGTGCGTTGAGTCGGGCCTCAACCCACCCCGTGCCGTAGTGCACGGCCGGTGCCCGTGGCACTGCGCGATCCATCGCGCAGCGCGACTGCTCCATTCACGAGCACCATCCGCATGCCCACCGGATACTGAAACGGCGCTTCGAACGTTGCCACATCCGCCACGGTCTGTGCGTCGAACGCGATCACGTCGGCCCACTGCCCGACCGCAATGCGTCCACGATCCACGAGACGCGCGCGACTCGCGGGCAACGCACTCATTTTGTGAATCGCTGACGCCATGCTGAGTGTCTTGCGCTCACGCACGTACCGGCCAAGCACGCGCGCAAAGCTGCCAATGCCGCGAGGGTGCGGGCTGCCGCGGCGTGTTGGCCCGTCGATCGCAAAACCGCCGCCATCGGTACACACCATGCCGAGCGGATGCGAAAGAATGCGTTCGAGATTGGTCTCGCTCATCGCAAATCCGATCATACTCACATTGCCTTCGCTGCGCCGAAGAAGCTGCACCGTTCGCTCGTACGGATCGGTGTTGCTGCGCGCCGCGTAGGCACCCAGACGTGCGCCTTCCGCGTCACGATCTTCAACCGCGCGCACCGAAGTGATCTGCACATTGTCCCAGCCACCGACCAGCGCGATCTTGGCCAGCGTTTCTTCGCGAATACGTGGTGCTACGGACGCATCATCGAGCCGGCGAAAGAACGCGTCTGTGCCGCCATCACGACTCCACACCGGGAACAAGCTGGTGAGACCGGTGGCGTATGCGAGATACGGATAGCGATCAAAGGCAACGTCCATGCCGTCGGCGCGCGCCGCTTCAATGCGCGCGAACACCGTGTCGAGCACACCCCAGTTGCGCGGTCCCTGCGTTTTGAGATGCGAGATCTGCAACCCGCAGCCTGCCCCCTTTGCCACGGCAATGGATTCATCGATCGCCTGCAGCAATCGATCATCTTCATTGCGCATGTGCGTGGAGTAGATCAATCCACGAGACGCCAGCGGTGTGCACAACGCAATCAGCTCTTCGAGCGACGCAAACGCACCCGGCGTGTACTCGAGCCCGGTGGATGCACCGCACGCACCATCAGTGAGCGCGCGCTCCACGCAGTCGCGCATGGTGTTGAGTTCGCTTGGCGTGGCCGGCCGGTCATCGTTACCAACCACCGCCCCGCGCACACTGCCCAGACCAACGTTGCTCGCCACATTGCACGACGGCTTGAGGCGGTTAATGCTGTCGAAGTATGCCTTGAATGGTCGTGCCGGCGTGCCGACCGCGCGCGAACTTCCATCGGCGCCGCCAACAATTGTGGTAATGCCCTGGCGGATCACCGATTCCGCGCGCGCATCGTCAAAGAGCGAGCTGTCCGCGTGCGAGTGCAGATCCACAAAGCCTGGCGCGACGACCAAGCCACGCACGTCGATCTCCTCGCGTCCGCGGCCGGAAATTCGTGCGCTGATTTCTGCAATGCGACCGTTGGTGATGCCAACATCAAGCACACGTCCGCTCGAGCCCGTACCGTCATACACGGTGCCGCCACGCAGGATGATGTCGTGATCGGCGCGTACCGCGAGAATTGTGGGCGCGGCCGCGAGCGACAGCAGCGACACCGACGTACGCGATAGGAAATCCCGGCGAGTGGTCATGAGAACCCGGCGTTACGCCATTTCTCCGCGAACAGATTGTATGATGGACTGCAACGAGTTGCCGCTGGCGATTTCACGCACGCGTTGCTGCACTCTCGGGTACATCGTGGTGCCATCCGCCTTCAATCGCGAGAACAACGCCTTGAAATCGGCGGTCGACATGCTGCGTCCCTGCGCGTAGTACTGTTGCGCCGCGTGCCCCAACGCGTAGGTCGTGGCAAACGTAACCGCGCCACCCGCGGCCATGCCGGCGGCACCGCCCAGCAAGCCGCCGAGTAATCCACCAGCCAGCCCGCCAAACGTTTTGCGTACCACCGATTCAATCGCCTGCGCCGCCACACCAACGCCGAGTGTCGCAATCAACTCTTTCACTTGCACACCATCCGTCGCCTGGCCGCTTTGCTGGCCGATGATGTGCACGAGTCGCACCTGGAGCGGCAGAATACCGAGATTCGCCAGTCGATCGGGCAGCAGTTCAAGCGCCGCCGACAGCATGGCCTGATTGAGAATGAACTCGTCCGTGGAACCGCCGATCTTTTCGGCGCTCTGCTGCGCGCCGATCAGCGGTGTTCCACCAGACGGCGTGGCGCTGCCGTACAACCACGTATCGATCGCCCGTTTTGTGGTCGACGACTCGGCATCATACTTGGCCGGGTCAATATCGAGGGAACGCGCGAGACTCTGCAGAAATAGCGTCTCGCGCGTGTTCGCGTATCCATCCGCGTGGCATACGGCGAGTGCCACGCGATAGGCCGTGACGCGTGCTTCTTCTGTCATCAAGCTGCGCGCAACCTGCGCCGCGGCCATTGGCGCGCTGTCGCCGTCGGCCAGCACAAATTCCTCGAGTGGAACACCAAGACGCGTGGCCACGTCTGCCACGGCCTGTTGTTCCCGTTCGTCGTGCTCGCCGTCAGCAAGCGCGGCGATGGCGGCGATGTTCACAATGAATTGCGCAGTTCGTTCATTCATGAGACGAGGGATGGAAGAGGAAAAATCACGTGACGGCGAGCGTACGCGCTGTTTGCGTTAGCGAACCGCTGGCACCATCACGGCACGATCCGAAGGTCCCACGCGCTGCACGCGCAACACCGTACTGCTGGTTTGTCCGCCAGCGTCGAGCACCACACGATATTCACCGGTATCTACCGCGCGCGGTGCACCGCCGCCAAAACCACCACCACCACCGCCGCCGCCACCACCGCCACCGGTCTGTGCCGGTGCCGCGGCAAGACGACGCTGCACCGAACTCGGATTCGCGCTGCTGTCGGCGACGCCGCGCGCTTCGGCTGGACGCGGGTTGTAGCCCGGCGGGAAGCCCTCAACCGGCGCACCCGGAATCAACGCACCGCGACCACCGCCAAAACCGCCACCGAATCCGCCGGCTGTTTGCATGTTCCACTCCACGCGATGCAGACCGGCGGTATTCGCTCCGTTGATGCGTGCCAGTGTATCACCGCCCGCGCTCAGCACCAGCACGCGCACTGCCCCCGAGACCGGAACCGACAGGCGATACGCGATCACGGCGCCGTTGGGTCCACCATCCGATTTCCAGCCGCGCTGCGCGCGTTGCTCTGACGGAGCGGGCAGCTGTCCGTATTGAAACGCTGGTGCGGGCTCAAACACATGCACGGCCTTGTTCATCACGCTGCTCGTGAGCTGCTGCAGCGGTGCGACATCAAGAATCTGCACACCGCGACCATGGGTTCCGGCAATGAGTTCACGGTCACGCGGATGCACTTGCAAATCATACACGGGCACCGTGGGCAGGTTTTCGCGCAGGGCGAACCATGTTTGTCCCGCGTCGAGCGATGCCGACGCGCCCAGCTCTGTGCCGATGTACAAAAGATCCTTGTTCACGGGATCTTCACGCACGACATACACGGTGTTCGGACGATCGCGGGGAATGCCCGCGGCGAGCGACGTGAACGTTTTACCGTAGTCACGCGAGACAAACAGGTACGGCGTAAAGTCATTCTCGCGATGATTGTCGAACGACACGTACACCGTGCCGGAATCATGACGCGACGCTTCCACACGACTCACGTACGTACCACGCGGCACGCCCGCAAAGCGACCGGTGAGTGATTCCCACGCTCCGCCATCGTTTCGCGTAAGCCACACGTTGCCATCGCTGGTGCCAACGTACAGCATGCCCGGCACAATCGGCGACTCACCAATCGTCACGATCGTGGCGTTTTCTTCCGCACCGGTCGCGTCGCGCGTGATGCCGCCCGTGGCGTCTGGCGCCGGGTTGCCAAGTGCATCAAAGCCGGTGGTAATGCGAAGCACGTTTTCGTCGGCCGTTGACAGATCGGGCGAAATCGCCAGCAGATCGACACCGCCCTTCACAGACTTGAACAGCTTTTCTGCGCCCGCATAAAACACATTCGCGTCGTGACGCGACAGAATGAACGGCGTGTTCCAGTTCCAGCGGGTCGCCACCTGTGGATCGCTGAGCTCATCCTTCATGCGGGCACGCAGCGCGTTGAGCCTCCCCTGCTCTTCCGCGCTCAGCTTGCGACCTTCGGCAACGCGCTGAATCGCGGCGATCTGCGGCGCATAGTTCGCGCGCGTGAGCGTGCGCGGACGCAAGCGCAGCAACTCTCCCGTACCCAGATCGCGACGCATGAGATTGCCGCCCTGCGATTCGAAGTACACAATGTCCGGATTGAACGGATTCTGCGCCGACTGCAACCCGTCTGCCGCAAACAAGGCAAACCAGTCTGTCATTTGTAGCTGTCCGCCGCGACGACGTGTGATGGCGCACGACGTGCCGTTGTCCTGCATGCCACCACACACGCGATACGGCACCAGGTAGTCATAGCTGATGCCATAGAACTGCGACATCACCATGTTGTTCAGTGCGTCGTACGTGCCGCCACGATCGTAGGTCTGAAACAATCCCGCGTCACCGCCCACCAGGAAGTGATCGGGATCGTTCGGGTTGATCCACATCGCGTGATAGTCCTCGTGAATGCCGAGCATACCCGCACGCCACGAGTTGCCGCCGTCGTCTGATGAGTGAAACGCAACGGCCAGACGATACAGGCGGTCGGCGTTCTTCGGATCAACGGCAAACTCGGAGAAATAGAACGGACGCCGATTCTCGGTGTTCATCCACTTCCATGATGCGCCTGCGTCTGCCGAACGATAGAGTCCGCTCAACAACAGCGATGGCTTGGCGCCCTTGACCGAATCCGCCTCGACCATCGCGTACACCACATCCGGATTCGACGGCGCGAGTTTGATCGTGATGCGGCCCTTCATCGTGGCCGGGAATCCGCCCCCGGAAATCTCCTTCCATGTCGCACCGCCGTCCGTCGTCTTCCACAGCGCCGACCCGGGCCCACCGCTCTTGAACGAACTCGGCTTTCGAATGCGCTCCCAGCTCGAGGCGTACAACACATTCGGATCGCGTGGGTCCATGACCACGTCCACGAAACCAGCGCGCTCACTGATGAACTTTGACAGCGTCCACGTTTTGCCGCCGTCGGTGGTCTTGTAGAGCCCGCGCTCGGCATTCGTGCCCCACAACGCACCAAGCGCGGCGATGTACACGATGTCTGGATTGGTCGGATGAATAACGATGCGGCCAATGTGCTGCGTTTTCTCGAGCCCCATCGACTGCCACGACACCCCTCCGTTGGTGCTCTTGTACACGCCGTAGCCAGGCGCAACGGAGTTGCGTGAATCTTCTTCGCCCGTACCGAGCCACACGATGTCAGGATTGCTGGGCGCGATCGCAATGTCGCCCAGCGACGCAATCGGACCGTCTTCCCAGACGGGGAAGAACGTGGTGCCCGAGTTCACCGTCTTCCACACGCCACCGGTTGCACCGGCCACGTAAAAGACCTTGTGATTGCCCGGATGCACGGCGATCGACGTAATGCGGCCGGCCATGTTCGCCGGACCCACGGAGCGCCAGCGCAGTGCTGACCGGGTCGCCGAGTCGGGAATGATCTGCGCGTGAACGGGGGACGCGAGGGGCGCGGTGAGCAGCGCGCCCAGAGCGACAGCGCCAAAGCCGGCAGCGCCGAATCCGAGGGCGCGAATGGAGCGTGGCAACACGGTGGGGAGGGTTAAGGGTTCGCGGGCAAGTCTACGCGCACGGCGCCGATCTCGCGAGAACCGATTCCTCCCTCCAACGACTACGGCTTGGCCGCCGCGAGCGCCGCCTTGAGGATGTCCCGGAACTGCGCGGTGGGGATCGCGCCGAGCAAGCGCGTCTCGCGCTGCAGGAAAAAGGTGGGGGTGCCGTACACGCGCAGTGCGAGCGCAGCGGCCTTGTGTTCTCGTACGCGGTCCCGCGTGCGCTCGCTGCGAACACAGGCATTGAATCGCGCGGTGTCCACCCCTGCGGATTGTGCGATGACCAGCAATGCTGGCCCCGGCTTGCCCAGCCCGCCCCACTCGCGCTGCCGCGATAGCAGCGAGTCATGCATCACGAAGTACTTGTTCTGCTCGGCCGCGCACTCGGCGGCTTCCGCGGCGAAGGCCGAGTGCCGGAATCCGCCTCCGACAAACGGCACGGAGCGCCACCGCACCTGCCCGGTGCGGATGAACTCCTCCTCCACCATGCCAAACGTGAGCTCGGTGAAGCGCGCACATTGCAGGCACCCAAAGTCGAGGAACTCAATGACCTCGACCGGCGCTGAAGCAGAGCCGATCACATGTCCGAGCTTGTTGAGGTCCTGCGCGCGCGCGGCGCTCGCGGTGCCGAGCATCACGAGGACGGCCAACCAGACACGAAACAGCGGGGCGCGATGGCTCAAGGGGAGAGGTCCGGGGTCTCAAAGTAGACGGCTTCGCCACATTGTGACGGTAGCGCGCACATCAAAGGGTATTCGATTCCTTTTGCGTATCACGTTCAGATCGGAAACGTTCCGGTCGACACCTATAAATATGCCTATTGTTCGATTTCCAGATGCGGACGCCACCGAGTGGCGTGCGCGAATGTCCGATGCGTCAACGATCGTCCTGTTCAAGCACAGCCCGGCGTGCGGCCTCTCGGCCATTGCCATGGAAGAAGTGAAGGCGTTCAGCTCCGACAATCCCGATGTCCCGGTGCAGGTTGTGGACGTGCTCGGCCAGCGAACGCTTTCGAACGCCATTGAGGCGGTACTGGGGATCCGGCACGAATCTCCGCAGACCATTGTGTTCCGCGACGGCCAGCCCCTGTGGCACGGGTCACACCGGAAAGTCACAAAAGTGATGCTGGAGAAGGCGATCGGGTAATCGCCCTCGCGCCACGCGCGTTCGGACTGTACGTTATCACATCGTTACGGCGTGCTACCTGAGGAGTAGACCCCTTGGAGCAGCGCCTTCTGACTCATTCACCTTGCGACCCTCCGCTTCGACGTGCCTTCTTCTGCACGCCAGCGTCATGTTTTGTCCTGCGCCGCTCTCGCGGTTGTCGTCACGCTGACGGCGACTACCGCGTCTGCGCAGAACGGAGCGTCGACCTCAGGAGCGAGCCGAGTCTCGGCCGCCGAAACGAATCTCTCGGCCATTCCCAAAGTCGCCATTGATGTGGCGCGGCCCCGGGCCTTCACAGCCCTCGCTGCGTCGGTCACCGCGCTTCGTGATTCTGTGGTGGCACGGGCACGCAGCGCGATGGGCATTCGCTACGTACTTGGCGGCAACGATCCCGAGCGCGGATTCGATTGCAGCGCGCTGATCAAGTACGTGCTTGGCGCCATTGACATCTCGCTTCCGCGAACGGCACAGGAGCAGGCTCGTGCCGGCCGGGCGATCCCGAAAGATCGCACGCAGATGAAGCCGGGTGACTTGCTCACCTTCGGCACCGGCTCGCGCATCACACATGTCGGCATGTACGTGGGCGAAGGACGGTTTGTGCACGCCAGCACGTCGCGGCGGCAGGTGATCGAGAGTTCACTCGACGAAACGCGCTCCTCGCTCGTACGCCAGTGGAAAGGCGTGCGCCGATTGGTCGATGGTGACTTTGTCGCGGCGCGATACGACAGCGTGTTCGCGTATCTCGATTCGATGCGTGACTCGCTCACGGACAAGCGGCCCTGACCTCCGTGGGTGCACCGGTGGCTGAGTTGTCCGCCGACTTTACGCTGGCCAGCGCGCGGCGACTCCCGAATGTGAGCGAAGGCCATCCCTGCGGCCGCTTGCACGGCCACACCTTTGGCGTGCGACTCGTGGTTCGTGGCGCCATCGATCCAGATAGTGGTTGGGTGGTCGATTTTGCCGATCTCGCCACCGCCTGGGCACCCGTGCACAACGCGCTCGACCATCGCCTGCTGAACGAGGTCCCGGGCCTCGAAAATCCCACAAGCGAACATCTCGCGCTCTGGATCTGGAAGGCGCTGCGTACCAACGTTCCGTCGCTCTCGGCCGTGGAGATTTCAGAGACCGGTGGTTTCCGTGTGGTCTACCGCGGCGATTAGTCTCTCCTCGAAGTAGCAGGTCCCGCCTCGCACTCTGCCGTGCGCTGTACCGTCCCCGTTTTCCGTCTACGGAGGAACCGATGTTCGCGTCATTCCCCTCATTGCGTCAGTGCCATTCCGCTTTCGCGGTAACACTCACGTTGCTCTCGGCTCCAATGGTGCTGGCGCAGAGCACGCGCGCCAGTGCGCCGGGTCCGGATCGACTCACGATTGCCGATTACATGAACTGGCAAGACGTGAACAATCCGCTGCTCTCGCCAGATGGCCGGCAGATTCTGTACACGCGATCATGGATTGACGCGGTCAATGACAAACGTGAGTCGGCGTTGTGGCTGATGAACGTGGACGGATCACGCAACCGGTTCCTCACGAAGGGCTCGAATCCACGTTGGTCTCCAGACGGCACGCGCATCGCGTATCTCGCACCGGGCGAGCCTGGCGGTTCGCAGATCTTTGTGCGATGGATGGATGCCGAAGGTGCAACATCGCAGATCACGCGGCTGGTAGAATCACCAAGCGACATCAACTGGTCCCCAGACGGCGGACACATCGCATTTGAGATGCAGGTTCCGCAGCGTGAGAATTGGAATCTCGCATTGCCCCCTGCGCCGAAAGGTGCGAAGTGGACAGAGCCGCCGCGCGTGGTGACCAAGGTGCGCTATCGTGCGGATCGTCAGGGCTTTCTGCCCGACGGATTCACGCACCAGTTCATTGTCTCGGCCGATGGCGGCACACCGCGCCAGATCACGAGTGGCGATTGGAATCACACGGGTGGCACGTGGACACCGGATGGTCTGGCGCTGTTGCTCTCGGCCAATCGCGATCCTGAATGGGAATACGCGTGGCGTGAATCAGACATCTATCGCGTTGACGTAGCCAGCGGAACGGTACGCCAGCTGACCACGCGTCGTGGCCCCGACGGCAACCCGGTGCCGTCACCCGATGGTCGCTACATCGCGTACACCGGCTACGATTCCACCGACGCAACGTGGAAAGACGCTGCGCTGTACCTGATGAATGCCGACGGCACCAACTCGCGCGTACTCACTGCGGATCTGGATCGCTCACCGAGTGGCCTGACGTGGGCGGCGGACAATCGCGGTGTGTACTTCACGGTGCAGAGCGAAGGCGCAAGCAACTTGCACTATGTGTCAATCACCGGTCAGCACCGTGTGGTGACGAAGGGTGCGCATATGTTGTCGGCCAACGACATGAGCAAGACCGGGCTGGTGGTCGGCACACGCAGCACGCCCATGTTGCCCGCCGACATCGTGGCCTTTGATGTGCGTACGCCCGACAAGATCAACACGCTTACGAACATCAATGCTGATTTGCTCGCGGGCAAAGAGCTCGCGACAACGGAAGAAATCTGGTACACATCGGTCGACGGTTTTCGTATTCAGGGGTGGATTGTCAAACCACCTGACTTTGATCCGTCAAAGAAGTATCCGCTGATGCTGGAGATTCACGGCGGACCGCACTCGATGTACAACGTGGGCTTCAGCTTTGCGCGACAGGATCACGCGGCGCACGGGTTTGTGCTGCTGTACACCAACCCGCGCGGTTCCACCGGATACGGTTCGGCGTTCGGTAACGCCATCAAGAATGCGTATCCCGGCAAAGACTACGATGACCTCATGGCCGGTGTGGATTCGGTGATTGGCCGAGGATACATCGACACGAATCGGCTTTACGTGTTTGGCTGTTCGGGCGGTGGCGTGCTCACGAGCTGGATTGTTGGTCACACCAATCGGTTTGCAGCGGCAAGCGCCAACTGTCCCGTGACCAACTGGTTCAGCTTTGTGGGCACAACAGATGGTCCCACGTGGTATCGCAACTTTGAGAAGTTTCCGTGGGACGATCCGTCGGAACACTTGCGTCGCTCGCCGCTCATGTACGTGGGCAATGTGCGTACACCCACCATGCTCATGACCGGCGTGAACGATTTGCGCACGCCGATGGCGCAGACGGAGGAGTATTACGAAGCGCTCAAAGTCTTGAAGGTGCCCACCGCGATGGTGCGCTTCAACAACGAGTGGCACGGCACCAGTTCGACGCCCTCCAACTTTCTGCGCACGCAGGCATTCCTGCGCAGTTGGTTTGATCGCTGGACTGCCCCGCCAGGCAAGCCTGGCGGCGGACCGATCTCGCAGGAGTGAATAGCAGTCCAGTGCATGAGGTTATGCCAGCCGGACGTTTGTCCGGCTGGCCTGTGCGCGTAGCCGGCGCAGCGCTCGCGTTTGGCACAATGGAAGTGGCGCTCACGCTCGGTTTATCTGATGCGACCGCGCTTAGCCCAAACACACTCCGCTTGGGTGCGCTTGTACTCGGCGCGCTGATTGCGCCAACCCGCTTCGCCCGCTGGCTCTGGTTTACCGCGATGGCGGCCATGTTCCTGCTGCTGATCGTGTTGTACACACCCCTCGTTGAACGACCGGCACTCTCGCTGCTGCGAGCCGACGCCGCCGGCGCGCCGACCGATGCCATTGTGGTGTACAGCGGCGCCATGACAGACGCCGGCGAAATTGGCGACATCGCACTCTCGCGACTCGTGAGCGCAATGGAAGATGCCAAGCGGCTGGGCATTCGCGATCTCGTGGTGTCTGTGCAAACGCGCGTGATCGATGGACGCGTAGTGACGACGCAGCAGGATCAAACGCGACTGGTCGCATTGCTCGGCGGCGCCGTGACACTGCACACCGTGAGCAACGTGCGCAATACGCATGATGAAAGCCTCGCCTTCGCAGCGTTGGCGCGCACGCGCGGCTGGACACGACTGCGTGCGACCACGGATCCGCTGCACGCGCGACGTGCCTGCGAAACGCTGGAAGCGACCGGCGTGAGTGTGATGTGCGCGCCGTCCACACCGCGCAATGTCACCTACTCTCGACTGGGTACACCGGGAGCGCGACTGTTCGTGACACGTGCCGCGCTGCACGAGGCCGTGGGCTTGTTCGTGTACAGGCTGCGCGGGTGGTTATGAAGTACGCAACGCGCGCCATCCTCGCGTTCGGCCTGCTCGCTGGCTGCGCACCGGCGGTCGAATCGTCGCGTGAACCATGCGAAGTTGCCGACGTCTCCGACGGTGATTCGTTTCGCTGTACCAATGAGCAGCGTGTGCGATTGCTGCTGCTGGACGCGCCTGAAATGGATCAGGCGCCGTTTGGCACGCAGTCACGCGATGCCCTCCGCTCACGCATGCCGCGCGGAAGCACGGTGTGGCTCGAGTTCGATGTACAGCGCGAAGACCGGTACGGGCGAACGCTTGCCTATGCGTACACCGCGCCGGTGGGCGGCGAACAGATCAACGTGGCCCAGGCCAGAGATGGCTGGGCCGTGGCCGTGGTCTTTCCCCCAAACGTGCGCGACGTTGAGGCGGTGCGCGCTGCTGTCGCAACCGCTCGGCGCGAGCGACTCGGCTTGTGGCGCGATGGCGCCTTCACGTGTGAGCCGATCGCGCACAAGCAGGGGAAGTGCTGATCGCGGCGACTACCGCCGAATCACCGCCGTGCGAGGCCCCGACTCGTTCAGCGATTCGGCACCGGCCTCCACCAGCTCGGCGGCAATCTGCTCGAGGCGCTGCCAGGCCTGCTGCGCGAGCCCCGTTGATTGGTCCGAGACCATCACCATCTGACTGCGTGCGGCCACTCGAGACCCGGTACGCTCACTCTTCATGAGGTGCGTGCGCATTTCCACGGCGCGCAACGAAATCATGGTGCGCCCCCAGGGCATGGGATCGTAGCGCAAGAACGCGTGCCACTGCCGAACGAGCGATTCGTCGGTGAGATCGCTGCCCATGTCCACACGCACCCAACGCTCGGCCTCATGCTGTGCCGTGGTCTGCAGGCCGGCCTCAAAAATCGCCTTGCGCAGCTGTCGCACCGACTCGGCTTCATTCAGGGGCAGTACGAGCGAGAGCGATTCAATGGGCGGGGTGACGAGCGCGCCCGTGACCGGGACCGCGTGATGGCAAGCGCCAAGCGCGGTGCCCACAACCAGCATCATTGCCACGCGCGCACGATCAGTGCGGTAAGCCATGGACACATCCTCCCCCGGGACTCGCACCCGGTGCTGACAGGTGGCGGTCGATCGACGCGGGGAGTCGAGGAAGTTCTCGGCTGAGAACGCGTATCTGGCCGTATTTCTGTGACGCGTAACACTTCCGTCACGTAACTGATAGAGGTACGTTCGCCGGGTTACGAAAGCGAGCTGTGCAGTATAGTGCTTGCACACCCGTTGGCCCATCCCCCTCGTCTTCACTCTACCTATGTTCTCCTCCGTCAGTTCCTCGCGCGTCGCTCCGGTGCGCGCCACGCGTTCCATGTCGCTGGCGCTTTTTGCCCTGCTCTCGCTCGGTGCCTGTCAGGATCAGAAGGCCATTGCCGAGGCCGAACGCCTCGCGACCGAGCTGGCCGCTGCTACGGCGGCCCGCGATTCTCTCGCGGCCATCGTGTCGAACTCCGGTGCAGAAAGTGACCGGGCGATTACCGAGCTCGCCGAAGCGAGCAAGTTTGCCGACCAGATTGACGCCGAGCTGCGACAGGTGCGCGGACTCACATCAAAGGTGAAGCCACAGGCGGGCGACGAAAGTGGCAAGGCACAGGCAAGTGCCGCGCGTGAAGACATTCTGGATCGTCTCAAGCAGCTGCGGCAGCGTCTCGCAGCGCGGCAGTCTGATTTGCAGCGCACGCGTGATTCGCTCGTGACGCTGCGTGGTGAGTCGTCGGCGGCCGCCGAGCTGCTGCAGGATCTGCAGGCGCGTCTGGCCATGCGCGATCGCGAAATCGTGGCCTTTGAGACGGAAGTAAAGGCGCTGCGCGAGACGAACGTGCAGCTCACCTACGAGAAGGCCGCGCTTACGGATACGGTGCGTCGTGTGGAGACGAGTCTGAATCGGGTGTTCTACACCGTGGGCACCAAGCGTCAGTTGCTGGATCGCAAGGTGATCGCAGAAGAGGGCGGCTCGCGTGCGTTGCTCGTGACGCGACTTGGCGAATCGCTCGTTCCGGCGCGCACGCTTGATGAAGCCAACTTCACCATGGCGGACAAGCGCGAAACGCTCACGATTCCGCTTCCGCGTGCAGACAAGGACTATCGGATCGTGTCGCGCCACAACGCGGCGTACATCGAAGCCGAGCGGAAGGACAAAGATGGTGCGTTCCGCGGTACGAGCATTCGTATCACGGATCCCACGGCGTTCTGGGCTGCTTCGCCCTACCTGATCATCGTGGAGAAGTAACGCCGCGCCATTTGCGAACCGTGAGCGCGACGAAAATCGCGCTCACGGTGCTCCACCAGGCGGCACGCAGCACGGCGTCGCCCCACGGGATTGCACCGATCGGCGCCAGGGTTGGCGGATCAGCAAAACGCACCCACGGTGATGTCACGCCGTTTGCATCGAGTGCCACCGCAAGTACCCAGCCCGTGATGAGTACCAGATGCGCCGCAATCTTGTTGCGCACTATCACGTGCACGAAAAGCGACAACACAGTCCACTGCACAAATGGCACCAACAGCCAGAGTGCGCCAAGCGCCAGCACCGTGATCGGTGAGCCGACTGCACCCCGTGCCGCCAACGCAGTCCACGCGCTCAAGAGCAACACGCTCACCAGTGCACTCTCAGCAATCGCAATGCCGAGTGTGCGTCCGAGCACCAGCGACCGACTGCTTACGGGCGCGCTGAGTACCAGCTCATGCGAGCGCTGATCTACATCGCGCCAGAGCAGCTCACCTGCGTAGATGGTGGCAAGCAAAATGAAGAACAGGCGCGCATGCTCCTGCACCAGCAGCACCACCTGTCGCGCTTGATCGGCCGAAGCAAGCATCGTATCAGCGGCCGAGGCACTCAGCGCATGCGCAAGTACGTTGATGGCGCCGAGCGCAGCGATCACGCGCCAGCCTTTGTCACGCCACATCCAGCGTACGGTAAACTGCGCCAACAACAGGGTGCGTGAACGAAGACGGCTGACGAGTCCCTCGTTGATCTCCGAGTCTGGTGCAACAACATGCGCCGGCGCTGCTGAATCACCCCAGAGAATAACTTCGCGTGATTGCCGCAGTATGTACGCGCCGATCGCGGCGGCAATTACCACCCACACGATTCGACTCGCGCCCACCAATCCGGACAACGGTACAAACTCCCGCGCGCGCTGAGCGTCGGTCCAGTCAACCGTCACTACTTGTGTTGCGACGGTGCCAAATGGATCGGCGAGCGCCGCAATCAACACGGCGTTCGGCAGCGGCGAGAGCCCGGCGCCAAACGCATACGCCTGCGCAATGGCTTCACATGCTTGCCACAGAAACACGAGGGTGAGCGCACTCGCGACGACGCCAAGCAATCGTTGCGTACGTAAGGCGGCCGCGATGAGTACCGTGGCCACGGCCGCGCTCGTTGGCACCGTGAGCGTAATCCATGGCAGGAACGCACGCACGGCCACATCAACCATCGACACGTCACGCACAACCCACGGGGCCAGCGCGCCGAGCACAACACCAATCGTGAGCGCACCGTACACTGCGGCCATCACCAGCAACGCGGCGCTCCATCGACCCACAATCCACGCGCGATGCGACACGGGCGTGGTGAACACCAGCTGATCCGTGCGCCAGGCCCGATCGCGCAAGATCGCGCTCGCGGTGATCATCGTGGTGATCACCTGACCAAAGGCGGTGAGTCCACCGAGCGCAAGTGCAATCGCGAGCGGCGAGAGTTTGGGAAGTGCGCCGCGGTTCTGTACCAGCTCAACCGTCCCGCTGCTCACAAACGCAAACGTGAGCAGCAGGAAGACGAGGGCATAGAGATACGTGGCTGGCTCACGACTCTGCACACGCAACTCAAACTGGCAGACGGCCGCCGCAGCTCGCCATAACGGTACGCGGCTCGGCAACGCGACGGCGTCGAGCGACGACACGCGGAGCGTCTCAGACGTGCGGCAACTCCTGGTCGCCAATATCTCCACCGGCGCGATGCCAGCGGAGCTCCTCGTCACTCAGCGGACGAATGGCGAGGTCAACCGCCAACCAGGTGGTCTTGGCGAACGGATAGCACAGCAGGCAACCGGCCAGCATCAGCGCTCCCGTGACGTACGTGAGCAAATCCCACGGCACATCGGGCCAGGTCACAAACACGAACCCGCACACGCAGAAGAACAGAATCAGTTCAACGGCGATGAGATTGAACAGATACGCGCCCACAAAGTAGTCGCTTTCGCCGCGTTCAATGCGCAGGCCACAGGTGGGGCATTCGGGCTTGAGCGTGAAAAACGAGGAGAACAGCTTGCCCCCACCGCAGTTGGGGCAGCGCAGCAGGAGCGCGCGGCCAAGAAGCCGGGGGGTCGAGACCCGAGACACCGCGTCGGCCGTTCGGCCAAGCTTTCCGTCGCTGGGTGCTGCGTCGATGACTACCATCCAAGTAATCTATCGACTCGCCCCTTGCTCAGGAGCCTTCCTTGCCCGCCTCGTACGAACAGATCTTCGCGAACAACCGCGAATGGGTGGCGCAGCGCACCGCCGCCGACCCCACATTTTTTGACCACCTTGCTCAGGACCAGAAGCCCGGATGGCTCTGGATTGGCTGCGCCGACAGCCGCGTGCCCGCGAATGAGATCACCGGCCTCGACGTGGGCGACCTGTTCGTGCATCGCAACATCGCAAACCTGGTGCCCAACACGGACCTCAACTCGCAGTCGGTCATTCAATACGCGGTGGGAACACTCGGCGTCGACCACGTCGTCGTGTGTGGCCATTACGGCTGCGGTGGCGTGAAGGCGGCCATGCAGGCGGCCGATCTGGGGCTGCTCAACCCGTGGCTCCGCAACATCCGCGATGTCTATCGGATGCACGCCGCCGAGCTGAACGTGATTGAGGACCAGACCGAGCGGACGAATCGCCTGGTGGAGTTCAACGTGATTGAACAGTGCCGCAACGTGCTCAAAATGGCCGTGGTGCAAAAGCGCTACCTCAAGGGCGGCACGCCACAGGTGCACGGCTGGGTGTACGACCTTCATGACGGTCTGCTCAAGGATCTCCACATCGATACGGGAGCGTTGCTGGAAGAGCTGCGAGCCATCTACGCGCTGACGCCAGATTGATCTGAACGCAGACCTGCTCTGCGGCGTATAAGGGGTGGTCGCGGGCGTGGTGCCGAGACTCGGTACCATGCCCGCTCCTCAATTTCGCCCAGACGCCGCTCCAATGCGCTTCGTGCCCGCTTTGCAGGTCACCGTGAAGGGACTGTTCGTCCCCGCACTGCTGTTTTCGCTCGCCGCGTGCGGGCAGGAATCGTCAGAGGCGGCCCCCGCAGGTGGCGGTGGCGGTGGTGGGCGTCCGGGTGGCGGCGCTGGCGGAGGCGGCGCGCCGCAGATCACCCCGGTGGAAATCGCGCTCGTGGAACGTGTCACCATGGCCAATACCAGCCTGGTGACAGGACTGCTGGAGCCGATTCGCACGGTGAGCGTGAATGCGCAGCTCGGCGGCGCGCTGCTTGATGTGAATGTTGAAGAAGGTTCACGCGTCCGCGCGGGACAGGTCCTGGCTGAAATCGACTCGCGAGAGTTGACAGCGCAGGTTCGCGCGGCCGAAGCGGCACTCACATTCGCGAAATCCACCGCCACGCGATCGGCGGATCTGTTTCGCCAGCAAATTGTCACCGCCGCGGAGAACGAACGGGATCAGAGCGCACTGGCGTCAGCGCAGGCCACGCTCACGCAGTTACAAACACGATTGGGCTTTGCGCAGATCAAGACTCCCATCAGCGGCGTGGTCACAGCACGTTTTGTGCAGGGTGGTGATATCGTCTCGCCGAACACACGACTGTTTACGGTCAGTGACCTGAGCACACTCGTAGTGCGGCTTCCGGTGTCTGAACTGGAAGTCTCGCAGCTTCGCACTGGCGCCGAAGTAAATCTGCGTGTGGATGCGTTGGGTGGCGCGCAGTTCCCCGGACGCATTCGTCGCATCTTTCCGGCGGCCGATTCCGTGTCGCGACTAGTGCCGGTTGAAGTGGCCGTGACCGGCGCATCAACGGCACAGTTACGTCCAGGCTACACGGTGCGTGCGCTGCTGAGACTCGACGCGCGAGAAGACGCGCTGGTGGTGCCCACACGCGCGGTGCTTGGTGCGACTGGTGCGCGCAGCGTGTTTGTCATTCGCAATGGACTGGCCGAACGCCGTCCGGTGCGCGTAGGCAGCGATGTTGATGGCCAGCTTGAAGTGTTCTCCGGGCTGGCGTTGGGTGACTCCGTGATTGTGGCCGGCAACTCGCTCGTCCGCGACGGCGGCAAAGTGCGCATTGTGGATCCGCTCTCACCAGATGCACCGTCGCGCGCGGAAGGCACACCAATCACCGCGCCCACCGCCCTTGTTGACAGTTCTGCAGCGAGGAAGACCCCATGAGTGATCCGAAGCATCGCGGCATCGCCAGCTGGTCCATTCTGCGGCCCATCGGCACGGTGATGCTGACCAGCACGTTGCTGGTGCTTGGTCTCGTGTACGTGGGTCGATTGCCGGTCGATCTGCTGCCCAAAATCGTGTATCCGCAGGTACGCGTGAGCGTATCGAATGCGGGCGTGGAACCGGTGGTCCTCGAAGAAACGATTGCCAAGGTGCTGGAGTCGTCGCTCGCGACGACGGAAAATCTGCAGCGCATGGAAACGGATATTTCCGAGGGACGCGTGAACGTGTCGCTCGATTTCCGCTACGGCACCAACGTTGACTTTGCGCTGCAGGACGCGGCCAAGAATGTCGAGCGCGTGCGCGCACGACTGCCCGTCGAAGCCGATCCGCCGGTAATCAACAAGTCGGACCCGTCGCAGATGCAGATCTATCAGGTCGCGTTCTCCAGCACGGAGCGCGATCTCGTGGGGCTGCGCCAGTGGGTCGAGCAGCGACTGCGTCCGCAGCTGCTGTCGGTCGATGGTGTCGCGTCAGTTGATGTGTCGGGTGGATTGGTGCGTGAAGTGCAGATCGAGCTTGATCCGGAGCGCCTGCGTGGATTCGGATTGTCAGTAAACGGCGTGCTGTCGGCGCTGCGCAATGACAATCAGAACATCGCTGGCGGACGTGTGTCGGGACCTGACCTGGAGCTGGTCAGTCGCACCACGGGCAAGTTCGAAAGTGTAGAAGAGATTCGCGGCGTGCTGCTCACGGGCGCCGGTGGTACACGTATTCCACTGCGCGATGTGGCGATCGTGCGCGACACGAGCCAGGAACAGCGTTTCTGGGCGCGACTCAATGGCTCACCGGCCGTGCGCATTGGTATTCAGAAGCAGCCGGAAGCCAACACGGTAGAAGTGGTGGACGGCGTGCAGGAGTTGCTCGGTCGACTGCGTGAGAGTGCCTACATCCCGCGCGATATCGACTACAACGTCACGTTCGACCAGTCGGGATTCATTCGCGATGCGCTCTCGTCGGTCCAGGGCGCGGCGGTGACGGGTGCGATTCTCGCGATGTTCGTGGTGCTGATTTTCCTGCGCTCGTTCCGGAAGACGTTCATCATTGGTGTCTCCATTCCGCTGGCCGTTCTGGCCACGTTCGTCATGATGGGCATTGGTGACCTGACGCTCAACATCATGTCGCTCGGCGGTCTTGCGCTCGGCACCGGCTTGTTGCTCGACAACTCGATCGTGATGTTGGAGAACATCTATCGACGTCGTGTCTCGGATGGACTCGACTCCGAAGAAAGCGCGCACGTTGGCGCGGCCGAAGTGTCGAACGCGGTGGTGGCGTCCACGACCACCAATCTCGCGTCGGTGGCACCGTTCCTGCTCATTACCGGACTGGCGGCGCTCATCTTCCGTGAGCTCATTCTCACCATTTCGTTCGCCATTCTCGCGTCGCTTCCGCTGGCGCTCACACTCGTGCCCATGCTGGCCGCGCAGCTTGGCAAAGTTCGGTTCTCAAGTGGACTTGAACGCTTCGGACCGCTCGTGGCATTCGATCGTTTTCTCAAGCGCATGATTGAAGGCTATCGCTCGGCGGCGGCGGGTGCGGTACGCTGGAAATGGACGGTGGTTGGTGCGGCAGTCGGTATTTCAGCAATCGCGATTTACGTGGGCCGCGGCATCCCGTCGGAGTTTCTTCCGCAGGTGGACGATGGTACGGTGAGCGCATTCGTACGACTGCCAGCGGGCGCCACGCCGGCGCAAACTGACCGGCTCACGCGCGAGCTTGAGTCCATGGTGCAGGCGATGCCGAACGTGCAGAGTGTGTTTGCCACGGCCGGCGGATTTCTGTTCGGCGGGTCAAACAGCGCAAACGCGGGACGCGGGAGTCTCGACATTCGCCTCGATGGCGCGCGCGATCGCTCCATTACCGCGGAACAGTGGGTCACGCAGTTGCAAACGCGCATCGATGAACGCGGCTTTGCCGGTGCGCGTGTGGGCGTACGACCGCCACGTATTCGCGGGCTGCGCACCTCAAGCAGCGGCGAAGCGGTCTCGGTTGCCATTGTTGGTGATGAACTGCAAACACTCGAGCAGATCGGACGCACGGTCGCGCGGACGTTGCAAGGCACGCCGGGGCTGCAGAACTTTGACCTGCAAGCGGACGAACAGAACCCGCTGCTTTCCATCGAACTCGATCGCGAGCGTGCGCGGACACTCGGGCTTGACGTCGCAACGGTTGGTCAGACGATTCGTACGGCGCTCGACGGCACGGTCGCAACGCGATACGCCGAGGGCAATTTTGAGTATGACGTGCGCGTCTTCTTTCCACGCGGACGCTTCCAGAGCGTGAACAACCTGGCGGATTTGCCGCTGTTTCCGGCGGGCGCCGGTCGCGATCCGGTACAGTTGCGCGACGTCGCATTTGTTGGACCCGCGCTCGGACCGTCGAGCATCCGACGCGTGAATCAGAATCGGCAGATTCAGCTCACCGGCGATGTGCTCACGAACGTCGCAAGTGTTGGCGCCGTGACCGATTCCATTCGCACGCGCCTGGCGCAGCTCGATATCCCGGATGGATACGGTGTGCTGATCGGCGGCGAAGCCGAAGCGATTGAAGAGAGCAATGCGCAGATGCTGCTGGTGGTTGGACTCGCGATCTTTCTCGTCTTTGTTGTGCTGTCCGTGCAGTACGAGAGTCTGTCCGATCCGTTTGTGATTTTGGCGGCCGTGCCAATGTCGCTCGTGGGCGTGGTGGGCATTCTGAAGATTACCGGCACACCCTTCAGCGCCCCCGCGCTGCTGGGCATGATTCTGCTGGCCGGTATTGTGGTGAACAACTCGATTCTGCTGGTCGAGTTTGTCAACGCGCACATCAAGGAAACCGGAGCATCGGTTGGTGAAGCCGTCGTGGAAGCCGGAGCGGCGCGAATGCGCCCTATCCTGATGACCACGATCACCTCTCTGGTTGGCACGGCACCGCTCGCGCTTGGCATTGGTAACGGCTCGGAGCTCATGCGTCCGCTCGCGATCGCAGTGGTGGGCGGACTCTCCGTGTCCACATTGCTCACGCTGTTCGTGGTACCGTGTTTGTATGTGATCATGCACGCGCTCACATCAAAGCTGCGTTCCTTCGTGCTCGGGTCGCCCGATGTGCGCGGGGCCATGCCGCAGCCGGTTGCGGGCGACTAGGGCAAACTACGCAACGCAGCGCTGAGCACGCGTCCGTCCACACGCTCGGTGATCGGTACGCCGAGGACGTTGGCAAGTGTTGGGCCAAGATCCACCACGCGAACGAAACTGTTGTCGCTTCGTGCTGCAAACGGCGCGCCCCAGAAAATCAACGGGACATGCGCGTCGTAGTCATGCGGACTGCCGTGTGTCGCCACGTTGCTGCGTCCGAAGATATTGAACTCGTTCAAGGTGACCGTGGCAACGACATCGCCTCCCGGTTTGAACATGTGCAGCCAGCGGCGCGCAATCGCATCGTTCACCGTATCGGCTTTCGCGAGATCGTCAATGAGATCCACTCGCAGTACGCCAGGCATCGTGCGTGCTTCCTTGGCAAATGCTGTGGCAATATTGCGAATATCACGCTCACGGCCTTTCACGATGCTGCGATTTACCGTCAGTGTGAAACCGTCAAAGTCGAGCGCTTCCAGCGGAAACTTTGCCTGTGACGCGCGTACGGCAGACGCGGTGATCGCGGGCTGAAAGTCATCCAGCATCACCCGCTGCGCACGCGCGTTGTTGACCACGCCCGAGCGCATATCCGGACTTGGCGCCACGCCGTGATCACTCGTGAGGGCAATCACCAGGCGTTCGGCGGGAACCACGGTCAGCAACGAATCAAAGAAGGCCCCGAGCGCACGATCCACACGCAGAATGTGGTCGTGCATCTCGCGCGATTCAGGCCCCCAGCGATGCCCAACCGCGTCTGTGGTAGACAGCGAGACGGCCAGCAGATCGGGCGCGGCACGTTGTCCGAGTTGCATCGACTTGACGCCGCGCCACGCAAACTCGAGCGTGAGCTCGTCCATGAACGGGAACGCGACCAGCAAGTTCGTCGCGCGCAGCGCGTCGGAGGGCATGACGTACGGGAACACGAAATCCTGCCCGAAACTCTCGCTCACCACGGTGTCCGGTTCGGCGTACGCCGAATCGGGCAGCAACAGCTCCCACTTCCGGCCCGCATACCGCGTCATCACCGCCTGCTCGGCATTAAACGCGCGTACCCAGCTCGGCACCGTATCGGCATACCACGAACTTGTGGTGAACGACCCATTCGACATCGCGTACCAGAACACCGAGTGTTTGGCCCGACCAACCGGCAGAATCGCACCGCGATCCTTGCGCGAAACCGACAGCACGCGGGACGCCGCGTTGGCCGACGTCATCCAGTCGGCGAGCGTCGTGCCGCGAAAGCGCGACGGGCTGGCGCCCGCGTCACTCGCATCAATGAGCGGGCTCTCGTCGGTGTTCACGCCCGCGTAGTTCATGGCGATTCCCGTGCTGTAGGGGAATCGTCCAGACAGGACCGCGGCGTGCCCGGGCGCGGTTTCCGTGATGGCGTGATCGTGATACGCGTTGGTGAAGACCGCGCCTTCGTTGAGCAGGCGTGCCAGGCCGCCGGTGAACTGCGTGCGCCACCGCTCGAGATACCGCGGCGTGAGCTGGTCGATCGTGACGACCACGACGAGCGCCGGGTCGGCCGTCGCGGTGGGCGCATTGCCGCTTGGCGCATTGCCGCTTGGCGTACTGCCGCTTGGCGTACTGCCGCTTGGCGCACTGCCGGTAGGCGCATGGCCCATGGGCGCACCGCCCGTGGGCCTACCGCCCAAAGGCGATGCTACAGACGGCGCCGGCTGCGCGTGAACGCAACCTGCCGCAACCAGGCACGCAACGATCAGTGGTCGAATCACGGGGCTTGGTGGTGAGGGTTCTGCATCAAACTATCTCTCGAACCCCAATCCCGCTGTTGTGGTCCGGCGCGTGGACCTCCAATTTCGCGCTATGGATTGGCTGACAGAACACCCCCTCTGGCGAAACGCTGTCGCTCGCGTCGTCATCTACTACCTCGTGTTTGGCGCTCTCGCCGCCGTTGTGTACCGCTACGTGCCGTCGGCGTGGGGTGTGCTGGGCGGCGAGACCATGCCGGATCTGCTGCGCGCATCGACCCCGTCCGGCACGGACAATGGGCCCGGGCCCTCGGCGCTGGCCACATCCATTGCCATGCTCACGGCGTTCGCCTCAGCCCTGCCGGTGGCGTGGATCTACACACTGACGCGACGCAAAAAAGGGTATCTGCAGTCGATCGTGCAGACGTATCTCATTCTGCCCGTGGTGGTGGCCGGTATTGTTGTGCTGGTCAAGTATTCGATTGCGTTGGCATTCTCGCTCGGCGGCATCGTGGCAGCGGTTCGGTTCCGCACCACGCTGGACGACAGCAAAGACGCCGCTGGCATTTTTGTGGTGACCGGCATTGGCATGGCGGCGGCGGTTGCGCCCAGCGTGTCGTGGGTGATTTCGATCGGCTTCAACACGCTCATACTCGGTCTGTGGTACACAGACTTTGGTCGTCCCTCGGCGCTTGAAGGCAAGACGGCGGAACGACGCATGCAGAAGGCGCTCGCGGTAGCCAATCGGACGGGCATGTTTGTGGCGAAACTGGATGACGAAGTGCTCAAGTCATTGTCATCGGAACAGTTGGAAGCGATTGCCGATCGCGCGTGGCGACGCCGCAAGCGCAACGCCACCGAGGAACAGGACACCGGCGAGCGTGAGGCGCCTCCGGCGTTTGAGAATCTGCTGCGCATTCACACGGATGACGTGGAAGCAACACGGCGCTCCTGCGAACCACGCTTCAATGGCTTTTTCGCGCGGTGGAAGTACATGGGGTCGGTACAGCAGGACAACTGGCGAGTGGCGGAATACGGCGTCACTTTTTCTGAGACGGTCACGATAGGTGTAGTCAGCGATGATCTGCGCGCGCTGCCTGATTCTCCCGTTCGTAAACTGGAGCTCCGCTAATGCGAACTTTCCCACTGCTGCGCGCGATACAGGTCGCGGCGTGCATTTTGCTGGCGTCTGGCGGCGTGGCAACCGCGAGCCACGCACAACCGCTCTTCCGCAGCGACTCCGTGCTGCAGGTAACGATCACCACCAACCTGCGTGATCTCACGCGTGAACGCGACTCCACACAGCTGGAGTGGTTTGGCGCTTCGTTCTCGTACAAAAAAGGCGACAGCACGGTCACGGTGCCAACGGAGCTGCGAGCGCGTGGGCATTTCCGTCGACAGAAAGGCAACTGCTCGTTTCCGCCCCTGTTCATTCGCGTGAAGGGTGCCGACGCGCGAGGCACGGAGCTGCAGGGCAATCCGCGCACGAAGATCACCACATCATGCCGGCCCGGTGATACGGAGTACGATCAGTACATCCTGCAGGAGTACGGCGTGTACCGGATGTATCAGTTGCTGAATCCGATCCACCCGCGCACGCGTCTCGCGCGCATTACGTACGAAGACTCGGCGGCACGCATGAAGCCGATCACGGTGTACGCGTTCTTTGGCGAGTTGGACGAAGAAGTGGCCAAAGAGCACGACATGAAGCTGCAGGAAGAGATGAAGGGCGCACGCTTTCGCGATGTGGAGCCGGTCACACTGCAATCCATGGCGTTGTTCGCGCTGATGGTTGGCAACTCTGACTGGTCACTCGGCGCGCTGCACAACGTGTATCTGCTGCAGGATACCACCGGTGTGATTCGCACGGTGGCGTACGACTGGGATTGGGTTGGCTTGCTCAAAACCAGATACTCGCGGCCGGACTATCGCCTTCCGATCAAGTCAGTGGCGGAGCGCTACTACATGGGGCCGTGTTACACCGAAGCGGAATGGCTGCCCACGGTGCTGAAGTTTCAGGCGGCCCGTCCTGCCATCGACTCGCTGTGGGCCAGCATCCCCGGGCTCACCGAGAACAAGCGTGAGCAGGTGAGCCGCTATCTCGGCCAGTTCTGGCAGATCCTCGACAAGCCGAAGGAGTTGGGCAAAATCACAAAGTCGTGCCGAGCCGAAGGCAACTAGCTATTCTTCGCGCATGGAAAAAACATTTGCTCTGCTCGGCGCGCTTTCCGCCGCGATCAGTGTTGGTGCCGGCGCGTTTGGTGCGCACGCGCTGCGCGCTCGTCTGGAACCTCGCCAGCTCGAAGTGTTCGAAACGGCCGCACGCTACCAGATGTATCACGCCCTCGCGCTGCTGGCCGTAGCGTGGGCCGCCACGCGCTGGCCAGGGTCGCTGGTCAACAGCAGCGGGTGGCTGTTTCTCGCCGGCACCCTGCTCTTCTCCGGCTCGCTGTACGCCATGACGTTTACCGGCATTCGTGCCCTCGGCGCGATCACGCCAATTGGTGGCGTGTGTTTTATTGCCGGCTGGATTTGTCTCGCCCTGGCCGCGACGCGCAGTTAATCGCGCGTCGCGGTCCGTGGTCAGTACACCAGCGCCTCGTCTGGTGACAGCGCGTCGTCGCTCGCATCGTAACTGGCGCTCTCAAAGCTGACATCAGAGGCGCGAGCGTCTGCAATATCAATACGGAATCGGCCGACCAGCTCTCCCAGCTCTGACGCGTAGGCCGCGAGCTGCTGAGCGGCCTCCTGCGTCTGCTCCGCGCCCTCACTCGTGCCGCGAGCAGCGGTGGCGACGCCATCAATGCCCTGCACGATATTCTCGGTGGCCTCGCGCGCGCCGCCAATGCTGGACGTCATGCCACTCACGGTCGAGGTGTGCTCATCGACCGCCGTGGTGATCGCCTGCTGCAGTGTGCGAATGCGCTCAACCACGGTACCGATTTCGCTGATGGCCGTCACGGCCGCGCCGGAGTCACGCTGAATATCATTGATGACGTCGGCGACTTCACGCGTGGCTTCTGAGGTGCGTGTGGCCAGCGTCTTCACCTCGTTTGCCACCACGGCGAATCCGTCTCCTGCCGCGCCGGCTCGCGCCGCTTCAATCGCGGCATTCAGCGCCAACATGTTCGTTTGTTGCGCAATCGATTGAATGACATCGATCACCTTGCCAATTCGCTTGCTCGACGCGTTCAGGCTGCCAATCGTATCCGACGCTTCGCGGGCGGCCTGCACAGCGCGCTCCGCGACACCGTTGGCATCCCCCGCACTCGCCGCGATATCGCGAACGCGCGCCGAAACGGCGGTGGCACCCTGATCGATCTCACGAACACGCGACAGCACCGCGTCTGATGTTTCGGACACCACGCGAGCCTGCGCCGCTGCTTCTTCTGCCGTGGCGCTCATTTCTTCACTCACAGCCGCGAGCGAGTCCGATGACTGCGACAATCCGCTGGAATGCGCAGCGATGGACGCGATACTTCCACGCAGATCGGTCAGGAACTGATCGAGCGCAATGCCCATCCGTCCGATCGCGTCACTTCCGCGAACGGTGACCGAATGGGTCAGGTCGCCTTTTGCAGCGGCCGAAACAACCGCGAGAATACTGTCCACCTGCGCGCGCAGCGCGTCCGCTTGCGCAACTTCACGTTCGGCCGCCACACGTGCATCTTCCCCAGCGGCGCGCGCGCGCTCCAGCGATTCACGCTGTGCACCAATGGCGACATTCAGCGCGCGTCCCATACGTGCGACTTCGTCGCTGCCCACGACTTGCACCTCGCGCGACAGATCGCCTTCGGCGACCGCTTCGAGCACGGTCATGGTTCGTGCCAGTGGTACCGTAATCAAACGCGACACGAGCGCGCCGAGCAGCAACGTCACGATGGCGCCGCCTACCAACAGCAGCATGAGCAACTGTCGTGCGGACGCGGCGGCCGCAGTGCCCGACGCAAAGGCTTCCTCACCCAGCACCTCTTTGCTGGTCGCAACTTCGGCCATCATGTCAACGAGTGCCTGTCCAACCGCGGACGCTTCCACCGCGGATCCTCGCGCGGCATCGAGGTCCGACGACATGCGTTCTTGCACGGCGCGCGCGGCCGTGGCCAGAAACTCCGCGTACCCCGTGCGCACATCGTTCATGCGCACCTGTGACGCCGAGTCGACGATCGTTGAATCAGCACGCGTGATCTGCACCAGAAACTCAGCACCGTACGCGTCAATGTTCTGCGCGTGATACGAGGCCTCGGCCGTGTCAGTTGCGAGCAGCGCGCGTCCAACTTCTGCGGTCATGTACGACAACAGTAGACTGGCCTGCTTCACACTCGAGATGCCGCGCAGTTCCTGTTGCTGCAACTGCGCGAGCGCCTTCGCTTGCTGTTCAGAGTTCCGGATTCCTACCACACCAACCGCGATCAAGAGCATCGTGGTGAGCGCAGAGGTCACGAACAGCTTGGTCGCCGTGCGGAAGTTTGAGAAGTAGTTCATCGCATCCGATGTCGGAGTTGCTGCTACACGCGGATGCGCCACCGGAAGTTCCGACAGCGTCCACGCCACCCCATTCAGTGTCGGACCGAGCGGTCGCAACTTGAGCGCGCAGTCGGTGAAACCCTGACCCACACGGAAAAGCTCAAGCTCCGATCCCAGCGGCCGATACCCTGAGTCGATCAGGTACGCATGTACCGTCGGGAATCACCAGGCATTCTTCTCGGAGACCAGTTATGACATTTCGTCGAGCCACGCTCGCCGTTGTCGCGTTCCTTCTGCTGCCCACGGCCTCGCACGCACAGGATGCGTTGCAGGTGTATGGCTATTTCTCAACGCGACTGGAGAAGTCATTCTCCGTACCGTTTGCCAATGGCAACACTGTTGAGCGCGAGTCAACGCCGAAAGAGTTCGCGCAGCCGTTCTTCAATGTGATGATGCAGCATCAGTTCGATCCGCACTTCAAGGCGTTCGTCAACTTGAACGGTGCGGGCGCTGGCAACGTTGACGTACGTAACCTCTGGGGTGAATGGTCGCAGTCGAATGCGTTCAACGTGCGCGTCGGCAAGATCTACCGAAAGTTTGGTCTCTACAATGAAGTGCTCGACGCGGTGCCCACCTACTATGGTATTGAAGCACCGGAAGCGTTTGACGGTGACCATCTGCTCATCTCGCGCACAACAACCGCGATGGTCTACGGCTTTTCACGTGCCGGCAGCGGACGGTTGAGCTACAGCGTTTCCACCGACAACGGCGAAGGCAGTGACATCGAAGGCACGTTTCCGATCGGCGCCGACGTGAATTACAACTTCGGCCGTGGCAGCTATACCGTGGGCCTGTCGGGCTACACATCGGGCGGCGCCACGAACGCAGATCGCGCCGTTGGATCGGGTTCACCAAAAAGCGGCGTACTGCCGTGGATGGCGCGTGACTCATTCACCGTGGTGAACGCCTATTCAGAAGCAAAGGTTGGTGCGTTTACGTTGCAGGGCGAATGGGCGCAGGCTGATCACAAATCGCAGCGTGATGCAGCCGCCGTGGTGCAGGTTGTCAATGGCGCGGGTATCAATGCGGCGCAGCGCGCACGATTCTTGATCAATCCGTCGGGCGCCGTGACCACCGACAACGTGCGTTTGTCCGGCGACCACACCATTCGCACCTGGTATCTGCGCGCCGGGTATTCAAAGGAAACCACCCGAGGCGAAGTGGGACCGTACTTGCAGTGGGATTGGTACAGCAATCCGGAAACGATCGACAACAAGCGCTTTGGTGGTGATGCAGAAGCCGGCGTGGCAGACGACGGGGTCTTCAACAAGGGGACTGCGGGAATTCTCTACCGTCCTGTTCCGCAGGTCGCGTTCAAAGTGGACGCCAGTATTCATCGGTACAAATTCCTCGGACGCACGGTCAGCTATCCCGAGCTCCGCTTTGATCTCTCGTACGCCTTTGGCCTCTAAACGGGAGCACAACACATGACGCTTCGTGCTTTTACCCGTTGTGCGATGATCGCGCTGGTGGCTGTTGCCACGCCGCTTTTCGCACGCAGCGCTTCGGCGCAGATCAGTGTGGTGGTGTCCGCTTCACAAACCAAATCGCTGAGCGAACAGGAAATCGCCGAAATCTTCGCCGGCGCCAGCACCACGTGGCCCGATGGAACCAAGGCGCAGATCATTGAGCACGGCGACGCCGTACTCACGCAAAAGTTCTTTGCCAAAGTGGTGAAGAAGCCCACCGCACTCGTGCGCTCGCAGTGGACGAAGCTGGCGTTGTCCGGCCAAGGCGCCGCACCGAAAAAGGGCGCCGATGCTGCCGCCGTGAAAGAGCTGATAAAGAAGTCGCCCGGAGCGATCGGATACATCGCCACCAGCGATCTTGATGACTCGGTCCGTGAGATTCTCAAGGTCCCCTGAGTCGTCTCTCGATGGACAAACGGCCCGGCCTGCCCGTTCACGCGCGCATGCCGGGCCGTTTTGCGTACCCGAGCCAATCGCTGAGTTCGACGGGGTAGCGATTCATCTCTGATGGGCGGATAATTGGGCACCCTGACACGAGGCACGGTGCTCTTATGGCTCTGCGGTCCCCGCGACCTGACGCCCTCACGCTTCCGTGGGGCGAACAACTGCCCATGGTTGGTCGTCGCGCCGACATGGGGGTGCTGCGGCTGCTCCTTGATGACGCGCTCGACGGCCGCGGGCACACGCTGCTGCTCACCGGCGACGCCGGTATCGGCAAATCCCGATTGCTCTCCGCGTTGGTCGACGAAGCGGAGGCGCGCCAGATGCAGGTCGCCGGCGGCCGAGGGTACAGCGTGGAATCGGGCGTGCCGTACGGCGCGTTTGCAGACGCGTTGTCGGCACCGCTGCGCGCCCTCGACCCCAGCGCCGTCACCGTGCTCGCGCGCGGCACGGAAGACGAGCTCCGCGCCATTATGCCCGTCTTCCCGGGCACACACTCCACGTCGCGCCCGCCATCGGTGATGGACACCGACGGTAAGGCACGTCTGCTCTGGATCGTGTCGCAGTTCCTCACGCGCTCGGCCGCACGCCAGCCATTGCTGCTCGTGCTCGACAATGCGCACTGGGCCGATCCCTCGTCGCTGGAGTTGGTGCACTTCATCGCGAGGCAGCTCTCCACCGCGCGCGTACTGATCGTGCTTGCGTATCCCGAGGGCGGCGCCGAAGAAAACGCCGCGTTGCGCAACGTGGTGCGCTCGTTGAGTGCCACACCGGAAGCCACGCTGCGCACCATTGAGCCGCTCACCCACCATGACCTCACGGAGTTGCTGCAGCGCACGTTCGCACTCCCGGCCGATCACGCCTCAATGCACGCCCGGGCGCTGTTCGATCATACACGCGGCAATCCCTTCTTCGTGGAAGAAACCCTGAAAGCACTGGTGGCCACCGGTCGCATTCAGCAGCACAACGGCGCGTGGAACGTGGAGATCACGTCGCTCGCACAACTTCCCTCCACCATTCGCGACGCCGTACTCACGCGTCTGGAGGCGCTGAGTCCGAACGCACGTCGCATCGCCGAGTACGCGTCATTGGTGGAAGGGCCCGCATCGCTTTCGCTGCTTGAACGCGTGAGTACGTTTGACGGCGTGACCTTCGCCGACGCGATTGATGAACTGTGCCAGCGCCGCTTCTTTTCTGAACAGCGGGTCAACGGAAGTGCGCTGTACGAGTTTAATCATCCCATTCTTCAGTCACTCACCGCAGGCGAACTGTCTGCGGCACGCGAGCGCGCACTGCACGCCGCACTGGCCACGGCGCTTGAAGAGGTGCACGGTGAACGCACCGTGGCGCACGCCAGTGAAATCGCGCGGCATCTCGTGCGTGGCCACGAGCTCGGCGGTGATGTGCGCGCGCTGCGCTATCTCACCGCCGCCGGACAGGACGCGCTGCAACGACGCGCCGACCAGGAAGCCGTGCGATGGCTCAGCGACGCACTCGCGATCGCCGAACGACTGCACGATGCATTGGCGACGGCGACATTGCTGGATCAACTCGGCACGGCACGACAGCGACTCGGTGACAGTGCCGGTGCAATCCAGGCGTGGGAACGCGCACTCGGCATGCAGGAAGCGGCGACGGGCCAGTCGTCGCACGCGCGGCTGCTCTTTCAGCTTGGACAGGAGTACGCGCGCGCCGGCGATGCACACGCGGGCCTCGATCGACTCGAACAAGCCGAAGCCGCGGCGAGCGCCGAAGAACGAACCGCACTGAGCGTTCGTATTTCGGTTGCCCGCGCTAAAACACTGCAATCGCTCGGTCGACACGAGCAGGCCATCGGCACCGCGCTGGAGGCGTTGCCGATGGCCGAGCGCAGCGGAGAAGACGCGTTGCGTGCGCGTGTCCACCAGACGCTCCTGCAGTTGTACGCATGGACGGGTCCCGCATCCGAGGCCCGCTCCCACGGCGCTCGCGCGCTGCAGCTGTCAATTTCCAGCGGCGATCGTGAAGTGGAGTGGGCCGCGCACTGGGCGATGGCGATGCTCGAAGGCTTCACCGGTGACGCCGCCGGCGCCGCACGCCATCAGCGCGAAGCCGCTCGACTGGCCGACGAACTGTCATCACCTTTGTTGCAGGCGATGACGGCCGAGATCACCATCGAACACGCGTCTGCTGTTGGACGATGGGACGACGGCATCGCGCTCGCCGAGCGCATGATTCCACTTGCACGCGCCGTCGCTCCACAATCACTGCTCCCGCGGTTGTTGGTGTGGACGGGGGTGATGGTGCTGGCGCGCGATGAGACCGAACGCGCACGCGCCCTGTTCGAAGAAGCGTGGCGCATTACTGGTGCCGAGCGCGCGTTTGTGGGGGAAGATGACAGCGGCATCGAGCTCGACAACGTGCACAACGTCATTCTCGCACACACGGGTATGAGCAGCTACTGGCTCGCTCGTGGCGCGTGGACGCACGCGGTCAGATACGGTGACCGCGGCCTCGCGCTGGCCGATCGGTTTGGCTATGTGGCGTGGGCGATTCACCGATTGATCCCGCTCATTCTGGAAGCGGGACTATGGATGCAAAACTTCGATCGCGTGGAACAACTCGCGCAGCGTTTGCGTGTGCAGTCTGAGGGGCTGGGACATCGACTGGGGCTGGCGTGGGCCACCGCCGCCGACGCACTCGTGGCGCGGCTTCGCGATAACAGCGCCGACGCTGCCGAACGCATCCTGGCGGCTGCGGATGAACTTGATGCCGTGCCGTTTGTCTTTCACGCCGCACGTCTGCGGCGCAAAGCGGCGCAACTGCTCGAAGAAGACGGTGACGCAACTTCGGCGGTGCGCGAACTGCGTCGCGCACACGATGTCTTCGCGGGTCTTGGCGCGGAGTTCGAACTCCGCAGTGCGCGCAGCCAGCTGCGTTCGCTCGGTGTGCGCTTGCCGCCACGCACCACCGTGCAAGGTGCAGGATCACTGACCGGACGCGAGCTCGAAATTGCGCGCGCCGTAGCGAACCGACTGTCGAACAAGGAGATAGGTGCGTCGCTCGATATCTCAGCACGCACTGTCAGCACACACTTGTCAAACATTTTCGAGAAGCTGGGGATCGACTCGCGCGGCGCGTTGGCCGATCTGATGCGAGACGATCCCCTGCTGTCCGAACGGTGGCGGTAAATCGTGACGTAACGATGTGACCACCGCACTACTGATGTTCAGCGAAACGCCATCCACGCGCGCGACTTCGGAATCGCCAACCCGTAGCGGGCGTTAATCGCGCTAGCCGCAGCGCCCGCGAGTACCGTGTGACCGGCACCATTGGGATGAATGCCATCGAGACTGATGTACGGACCGTACGGCTGCGTTCCCGTCATCAGTGCAATCGCGTTGAAATCCGGCTTGAGATCGGCGCGGCCGTACAACGCTTCGAGAGGAACGTAGGCAAAGCCAATCTGCTCGGCTTTCGCGGCGATGAATGCATTCATCTGCGCCAGCTGCGTGTTCACGAGCGTGACGTCGCCAGGCGTCAGTACGAAGTCCTGCACGCCAAGGCCAAAGTCGGCGCAGGTGAAGGGGACCATCGGCCCTTGATTTGCCTTTGACGCTGCGCCCATGGCAACGGCCGTTGGTACACGCACCGGGACAAAGATCAGGTTCTGACTGTTCGCACAGTTCTGATCCACCGCAACATGCAAGGCGCCCATTCGGAGGCGATCATTCCAGATCTCTGCGCCACGGCGGAATCCCGGAAAATCTGCGGCGTCGTTGATCAGTCCCATCAACACACCGCGATCGACTTCAGCAGCCACCTGGGCGATGAGTGTTTCGTACTGCTGCGCCCACACGGCGTACGGCGTAATGGTCACACCGGGAATGGCGATACCAGACCGGGCGTTCAGCACTTCATTACCGCCAAGCTCAACCGAAATGAACTTGGGCTTCTGCGCGAGTGCGGCCTGAAGCTGCGTCGTGCCTGATGGCAACACGCGCGAATACAACCGGCTGAACAACGGGTGCGTGTTCGATTCGGGCGTGGTGTTGAGCGCGTCGGCCGTTGTTGCCGAAGCAATCGCCACGCTTTGCGCAGGCAGTGTCACGCCGGGCTCGAGCGCAGAACACGCAGCGGCTGCGTCGGCCACCGCGGCTCCTTCACCACTCGTGCGTATCCCGAGTGCAAGCGGCGCCATGAGGGGCGCTTTACATCCCGTTTCCTGAAGCCGTGGCTGGGTCTGATCACGACCCGCGAGCGCTGCGAGTTGCACGGTCCACGACTCCGCCTGGCCGCTTCCAACCACACCATCAGACTGCCAGCCCATGCTGATGCTGGTCCCGATGGACACGAAGCGGTGAAAGAGCCCGGCAGGAGCCGGTGCGGCGCTGGCCCTTGGCGCAGCGATTGGCTCAGCCGGCGCGGGCGAGTCCGAGCAGCCAACGGCAAACGACGACACAGCGGCGAGGGCAAAGGCGCGAGAACGGAACGACATGGCACACCTCCAACGGTGAGTGAGAATCGCGCGGCTCTTCCGCGCGCCTCCATCATCGCGGTGCCGGATCCTCGTCCCCATCCGTTGTTCGACGTACGCCCGATTCCACTTCGACGTACCTCTGGCGGTTTCATGACGTATTCAGCGCTCATCGAGACTTGCGCCGACCCGCACGTCAGTGAACCGCAAAACAAAACGGGCACCCTTGCGAGGGCGCCCGTTCTTGAAGCTGATCTTTTAGAAACGCTGCTAAGTTGCCCCTCTAGGGCTCGAACCTAGACTCTCCTCATCCAGAGTGAGGCGTGTTGCCAGTTACACCAAGGGGCAGCGTGTTTGCACCGGCACAGCGCCCCGGAGCAGACCCCGAATCATATCCACCTCCGCCCGCCCTCTGCAACCCCTCATTCGCTTCGAGCAGCGAGGGCTTCTCGAACCGCTCGAAACAGCTCGGCGGTTGCAAACGGCTTCTGCAAGAGTTCGCGAACGCCCGGCGGCAACGAGCGCGTCAGCTCCGCATCGGCAAAGCCCGACATGAGCACCACGGGCAGCCGCGATCCGGCCACCCGAAGCTGCCGCACAAACTCCGGTCCGCTCATCACAGGCATGCGGACGTCGCTCAACACCACGCGTACATCGGCCGAACGAGCGTGCCACATGGTGAGGGCTTCCGCACCATGCGTTGCCGCAATCACCGTGTAGCCCGCGTGCTCCAGCAAACGCTGCACGGTGCGACGCACGGCGGCCTCGTCTTCCACCAACAACACCAGTTCACCGTGTGTTGTACGCTGCTGCTCGGCCGCTGCTGATGCATCGACCTCTTGGGCGCGTTCGACAAGCGGCGCGGGCTCCGCGCACAACGGCAGGTCCACGCGCACGGTCGTGCCCTGCCCGATCGTACTATCAATGTGCACAAGGCCGTCGTGCGCCGAGACCACGCCGTACACCACACTCAAGCCGAGACCGGTTCCGGCGCCCACCGGCTTGGTCGTAAAAAACGGATCGAACACACGATCCAGTACCTCTGCCGGCATGCCAGGGCCGTTGTCACTCACCTCGAGCCGCGCGAACGGCGCGTTGTCGCCGCCGCCACGTGAAAGACGAATCACAATGGTGCCACCTTCACTGACCGCGTCACGCGCGTTCACGACCAGGTTTACCAGCACCTGCTCCAGTTGACTCTTATCTCCAGAGACGTACAGCGCGTTCGGCGCGAGCTCCAGCGTGAGCGTGGTGTCCGCGCGCAACAGTCGCCGCAGCAAACGCTCGGACTGCAACACGTGATCGCGCAAATCGATCGTTGTACGTGTTGTCTCACCATGTCGACCGAACGTGAGCAGTTGTCGAACCAGACTGGCGGCGTGCACCGTGGTGTCGAGCGCCACGGCCAGTTCAGCGGACGCAGGCGAGCTTGCGGGCACATCGAGCTGTGCCAACTCCAGACTGCCGCGAATGGCCGACAAGAGGTTGTTGAAGTCGTGCGCAATGCCGCCCGCGAGATGACCAAGCGCATCAAGTTTTTGTCCGCGCAGCATGCGCGCGTTGAGCGCCGCTTCCCGCTGTTCCATGGCGTGCTGTTCCGTGCGATCAATCCATGCAATGACGGTCACCATCCGACCGTTCAGCACAGCGCGTCGCACGTGCACGGATGTGGGAACGGGCGTGCCGTCCAGCCGTTCATGCATCCAATCAAAGCGCAGTTCGCCGCGCTTCGCCGTGAGTGAATCCATGGCACGCGCTTTGGTGCGCGAGGGCACGCCATCAGGCTGCAGCTCAGGCGAGAACTCCATCGGATGACGCCCAATCAGTTGCGAACGATCCGTGAGACCGAGCATTTGCAGCGCCGCCGGATTGCAATCCACAATGCCGGGGCCACCACCAATCAGCAGTCCTTCCGTCGACTGATCCCACACCAACCGGAACTTGAGTTCCGCCTCTTTTCTCGCCGTTACATCGAAGCCCGCGGCCACGATGCCGAACGGCACACCATCATCGCCCACCACACGGCGCACATTCCACACCAGCGTGACACGACGTCCGTCAGCGAGAAGCGAGTCGTCTTCAAAATTCCACGTCGGCTCGCCGGCCAGCACTTTCCGAATGTCCGCGGCGATCGCGTCGCGCTGCTCCGGCGCGATAAACGTTGCGACATAGTCTTTGCCGTACGCTTCGTCGCGGGTCAGCCCGTACAACAACTCCGCTTCACGGTTCCAGAAAAAAATCGTGTGGTCGGGACGAAGGGCCAGCACCACAGAACCCGTGGTTTCTATGGCGGCTTCGAGCAGCTGCAGCCGAGCGATGTCAGATCCGGGCATGAACTCTCGTGGATATGGAGGCCGGCGAACGGCGGACCGAGACGAGGCAGGCTGGGACACGGCGGCACGCACTGAACCCGTCGCGGTAGCACTGGGGTAGAATGTAGCCGTGACTACTCCCTATGAATACCACACGCGTGCCGGCCGTGCGCTCACGATTGCGGTGTGCGCGTTGTTCAGCGCGTCCTGCGAGAGCGCCGTCAGTGCATACGCCACTGATCCGACAGCGGCGCGCACAAAAGCTGGTCAGGTGGCAGCCAGCGTACAGCACCGCTTTGAGCAGCCTGTGCGTGACGCACGTTACGGTTACGCGCGCATGCGCATTGCGCGCTACGCGCTGGCACCGAGCAAGGTTGAAGGCGACACCATCTGGACACGGCGCGTTGGTGCAACACGTGAGTTGTCAGCCGCTGGTCGGTTGATTGACGGCAAATATCAGTTTGCGGCGCGTGACGTCGTCCCGATGCCGTCAGCGGTAGGCGATTCACGCCATTTCATTGCGCTGGACACATTGCCAGGCGGCGACCGACGTTGGCGCACGCAGGTTGATCAGGCCATTGGTTCCGCGTTGCCGCACGACATTGCGGAAGTGTTCACCGCACTGCTGCGCTCAGGCGAACGATCAGCTGACGCGATTCGCGCGGATTATCGCCGCACGATGCCACGCACCAGCGCCGCGTTTGCGCAGCTCGCCACACTCGACTCCGTTCGCACGACACGCCTCGCTGACGGGTCAACCGTTGTGTCGCTTGGCATTCAGCTGCACCCGGATCGTATTGCCGCGACGTACCCCGACTTTGCGAAGTTCCTGCACAAGTATGTGTCACCAGCGCGGTACCGCTATACGCTGCGCGACGAGGCGGTCACGGGCGTGCACGCGAATGACACGTGGTTTGTGGCGGAAGGGAAGCACGATCTGGTGACGTTGCGTTTCCGATCCCGCAACGGCGCGCTGCAACCTTTGGAAGGTCCGCTTCGCGATCGACCGGATACACTCGCGATTCATGTGGACGCGTCCGCAAAGTTTGGCCCGTTTACAGTGGGCGTGCGCGACATGCGCGGACGCTTTGTGTTTTTGCAAGGCGCCAACGAGCGCGGCTGGGACTTTCGCTTCAGCAACGCGCCAGACTGGGATCTTCCGCCCATCGCCGGACGATTGGTGCGATCACCGCTCAACCGGCCGTTTGAAGGCAGTGGTGTTCACGCCCGGCTGTCGATTCGACGCCTGCCCAATGGCCAGTCGGTCATTCACCGCAGCACGGAGGTTGCCGTGCGAGAAAGTGCCGTCGTGCGCTGGCTCGGGAATCTTGGCTTTACCGCCATGGATGACTTTGCCGGGCGCGTGGAAATGCAGGAGGCACAGTTCATAGCGGGGGCCATGCAGGCAATGCGCCAGGACCTTGGCGCGCTGCCGGCTTCTCGCTAGCGCGCCTTGCCCGGAACGGGGACTGCCGGCACGAGATCTGGCCGAAAAGTGGCCGGAAACGAAATCGCCGCAGCCTTCAGGCTGCGGCGGACGCGGTGGATTCCGTCGAATCTCACCTTCGCGATCCTCATCGTCATAAGGTCGCGGCAGGTGCCTCACACATCGCCATTGGAACTCTCCGTCCTACCGGACGACGGCGGGCTGCCCTGCGTATTTTCTCATGATACCCGGGCGTTCGCCACGGGTTCCATGCATCGTTTCTGCAACAAACAAATCGTGATGGAGCTGAGGGGGCTCGAACCCCTGACCTCTGCAATGCGAATGCAGCGCTCTCCCAGCTGAGCTACAGCCCCGCTTGGCGAAGCACCGAGGTGCTTTCCGGCGCGGAACGCCGTCCAAAACAAAACCCGCACCGTTGGCGCGGGTCGCTCGGATCAGATCAACCTAGTCTCCGCTACCGTCCTGTCAAGCCAAGGACTCGCGGCTACGAAAAACGTCACAACTCTGGCATAACCGTTTTGCGTCGCGCCGCCGGCCTCACCCGGAACCGCCGCCGCGCGCCCCACGTTGCTCCGCCACCATGACTGCTCCCTTGCACGCGCTCGATTCAGATTTTGTTCGCGACCAGCTCGTGCCGCGCACTACCGACATGAACGGCAAACGCACGCTGCCCGACGGCGAGTACGTGCTTTACTGGATGCAAAGCACGCAGCGGCTCCATGAAAACTGGGCGCTGCGGGCCGCCATTCGCGCCGCCGACAAGGTCAACAAGCCCCTCGTGATTCATCAGGGGCTCGATCCCACGTATCCGCACGCGAGCGATCGCCACACGCACCACATCCTGCACGCCGCACGCGAGACCGCCGTGCGCGCCGAACACGCGGGGCTGTCGTATCAGTTTGTGCTGCGGCGCCAGCGCGATGACGACCGACGCGTGGTCGACCGGTTGGCGGAGCACGCATTTCTGGTGGTCACCGATCGCTTTCCAACGGCGGGTGTCGATGATCGCACGCGACGGCTTGCGGAGCGCGTAGGCTGTCGAGTGCTGGCAGTTGACAGCGCGTGCATTGTGCCGTCGGGTGTGCTGCAAAAGGCGGAGTGGGCGGCGCGCACGATTCGCCCCAAGTTGGCCAAACTTCGGGATCTGTCGCTTGAACCGGTGGAAGAGCGCGCACCGCGCACTGCGCTGTCGGCGACCGTGCGCGCACTGGTCGACAACGCGCGACGCGTTGATACGCTCGCACTCGCACAGATGAGTGGCGATGACATCGCACACGCGGTGAACGACTGCGAGATCGATCATACCGTCGCACCAGTTCACCGCTTTCGTCCTGGTGCGGCGGCCGCGGCGGATCGCTTGCGCACGTTCATTCACGAACGACTGCCGCACTACAACGAGCGCCGTAACGAAGCGGCTGACGACTTCACCAGTCATCTCTCGCCGGATCTGCACTACGGACACATCGCCGCCGCCGAAGTTGTGCGCGCCGCACTCGCGAGCGGTGCGCCGGCAGGCGATGTGTACGCGTTCGTGGATCAGGTGCTCACGTGGCGCGAACTGAGTTACAACTGGTGCATCCACACACCGAACTTCGACCAACTCGCGTCGTTGCCGGACTGGATTCAGCGCACCATGCGTGCACACGAAGCCGACGTGCGTCCGGAACAGTACACGCTGGAAGAACTGGACAACGCACGCACCGGTGATCCGCTCTGGAACGCCGCGCAGCGACAGCTCGTGCGCAGCGGTGTGATACACAACTACGCGCGCATGTTGTGGGGCAAGCAGATCCTGCGCTGGGCGCCCACGTACGAAGACGCTCGCGCGTGGATGTTCCACCTCAACGATCGCTACGCGCTCGATGGACGTGATCCGAATAGCGTGGGCGGGATCATGTGGTGTCTCGGCCTGTGGGACCGCTCGTGGGGCAACAAGCCGATCTGGGGCGGACTGCGGCCGATGCTCACCTCGCGGGCCGTCAAGAAGTTCGACGTCGGGCGATACGTTCGGAAATGGAGCGATGTAAGTTCTTTGGCATGACGGAATCTCTGCTTCCAGGTGTCCTGCCCACGCTCGCGTCGGTTCAGCGAGCGGCCGAGGCACTCTCGCATGAATTTTCGCCAACGCCATTGCGCTACAGTGCCGCGTTGAGCGACCTGATGCACGTCCCCGTGTGGCTCAAGCTGGAGACCGAGCAGCGCACCGGTTCATTCAAGGTGCGCGGTGCGTACACCGTATTGCATCGGCTGTCCGCTGCAGAGCGCGCACGCGGCGTGGTCGCGTCGAGCGCAGGCAATCATGGGCTGGGCGTCGCGTGGGCCGCCCATCACTTTGGCGCGCCAGCCACGCTCTACGTGCCCAAAGACGCGCCGCAGGTCAAGAAAGACGGTATCGCGGCGCTTGGAGCAACCGTAGACGATTCAGCAGACGACTACGATCACGCGATGGTGCTTGCGAAAGCCCATGCGGTCCGTGAAGACGTGCTGTTCATCAATCCCTGTCTTGGAGAAGATCTCCTGGCCGGACAAGGCACGGTGGCGCTGGAGATTCTTGAGCAGCGTCCGGACGTGCGCACGGTGATGGTGTGCGTAGGCGGCGGCGGATTGCTGGGTGGCGTCGGCGCAGTGCTGCGTGAACTGCGACCAGAGGTGCGCATTGTGGGTGCGCAAAGTGTGCGCACCGCCGCGATGGCAAAATCGGTCGCCGCGGGACATGTGGTGGAGATCGCGTCTGAACGCACACTCGCCGACGGACTGGCGGGGCAGATTGACGACGACGCGCTGCACATTGGACAGCGCTGTCTCGATCAGATCATCGCGCTTGAAGAGGAGATGATCGGCGAGAGCATTGCGTGGTTACATCAGCACGAACAGCTGATGGTCGAAGGCGCCGGCAGTGTAACCGTGGCCGCGTTGCGCGATGCAGCGCGCGCTGACAAGTCGCTCGGGGACGGGCCCATCGTGGCGATTGTCAGCGGGCGCAACATCGATCCATCACGCCATGTCGCGCTGCTCGAGCGATGGGCGCACGTGGTCTAGCGATACACTGCTGCCGCTCGACCGCGTTGCGGCAACGTCCTGCAGGCGCAGTCCTTCGCGCGATGTATCGATCTCCACTTCCCGGTCCACCGCGATGGCGCGTACGCCAGCGCGCTTGGCGGCAGTTTCCTTCATGCGACGAATACGTGCCGCGCGAACAGCCGCGCTGCGTGATTCTCCGCCTTCGCGACCAATCAGCGACATATGCGAGCGGTCCTGACTGATCATCTCTCCACCCTTTCGCCCCGCTTCGCGCGCCTCCTCTACCGACCAGACGTGCGCCGTGCCTTTGGCGTGCGCAGCACGCCCGCCTTTGGCCGCGATTTCGCGCTGCCGGGCTCTGTCCATGGACGCGAAGCCTCGCTTGCTCTTCCCGGGCATGAAGTCTCCTTACGGTTCGCAGTGATGCTGCCCTCGTCGGCAGCGGATTTTCAGGCGAGGGAGACCCCTGCCCGCCGTCGCTTTTTGTCACACAGCGTCATGGACTATGCAAAGGTCGGGCCGCGACGTCGTATATTTGCCGGATGTCGTTTTCTATTCGTTTTTTAGGCACGTCGGCCGCGCGTCCGACCATTGAACGCGGCGTCAGCGGGCTCGCAATTGTGCGAGAAGGCGAGACGCTGCTCTTCGACTGTGGAGAGGGAACACAGCGTCAAATGATGCGTTACGGCGTTTCTTTCAGCCTCGACGACATCTTTTTTACGCACACCCATTCCGATCATGTGCTCGGTTTAACGGGCCTGCTCCGAACGATGGCGTTACAGGGCCGGACCGAACCGTTACGCTTGTGGGGCCCACGTGGCTCGTCCAAAACGTTGCGTCAATGCATCACACTGGGGGGAGATCACCTCACCTACCCGGTCACTATGACCGAGATCGATGCTGGCTCGGCGCTACAACGAAAGGGCTATCAGATCGTCACGTTTGCCGTCGATCACGGCCCCAGTCGCGCCCTCGGCTACGCCGTTGCGGAGCACGACAGACTGGGGCGGTTCAATCCTGAACTCGCTCGCAGCATGGGCGTGCCCGAAGGGCCCCTGTGGGGCAAGCTCCACAAGGGCGAAACCGTCACCCTACCGGACGGACGCGAAATTTCGCCGGCCATGCTGGTTGGTGACGCACGTCGCGGTCGGAAGATCGTCCTCACCGGCGACACACGCCCGTGCGACGCGACCATCGCGGCGGCCTGGGACGCGGATGTCCTGGTGCACGAAGCCACCTTCGCCAACGACGAGGGCGAGCGAGCGGTGGAAACCGGCCATTCTACGGCGGCTGAGGCCGCCAGCGTGGCCAAAGCGGCTGGTGCCCGACGCTTGCTCCTCACCCACATCTCCGCGCGCTACTCGCGCGAAACAGAGCTGCTGGAGGCCGAGGCGCGCGCGGTCTTCGCCAACACGCAGATCGCGCGCGATGGGATGGAAGTGGTGCTACCGCTGGTCGAGGAACCTGCGGCGCACGATCAGGTGCCGCTGTCCTGACGCGCCTCCGCCTGCCGCTCTTCGAGCCGACGGCGGCGTCTGGCCTGAGCCGCCGCGTAACGGCGCTCTTCATCCGGTGACTGCGGCAGTACGGGCGGTACCGGAACGGGGCGGCCGTTTCGATCAATCGAGACGAACGTGAGATAACAGGTGTTGGTATGCCGACGTATGCCCGAGATCAGATCTTCGGCCTCCACGCGCACACCCACTTCCATACTCGTGTTGCCCGCGAAGTTCACCGAGGCCAGACACGACACCAGCTCGCCCACATGAATGGGCTCCTTGAAATCAACGCGATCGATGGACGCCGTGACGCAGTTCGCGCGCGCGTGCCGGAACGCCGCGACAGCGGCGGCTTTGTCGACCATGGCCATGATCGCGCCGCCAAACACGTGGCCTAAAATATTCGCGTCCTGCGGCATGATCAGTTCGCTGGACACGTGTGCGCTTTCAGAAACGGGTCGTGCCTGACGTGTACTCACGGAACACTCGTGTTGAGAAAAAGAGGCGATCGCTTAACGCGCGGTGCGGGACGACGCTGTGCACGCGTGGCGTACGGGTCACCAGCCGACGCGTCTTCAAACGTGCGTATCAGCGCGGCACGGAGGTCGCCCGTAAACGTGTCCGCCGTGAGCGCGATGAACTGATACGCCGGCATTGGAACCACGGCAATCGGCCACGGGCGGGCGTTCGCCGTATCCGCCATGAGCGACAGTGCAAGCAACGTGCGAGACGAATCAACCGTCCCTGCCACCGCATAGGCACCGTGTGTCCAGCGCACCGTCAACGAATCCGACGACCAGACCGGAAGCGTGCGACGGACGTCGTTCCACCAGGCCGGCGACTGTGGGAACGCGATCGGCGGCACCAGTAACTCAAGCGCTTCGCCTTCGGCGTTCACGCCGGCCACATGAAACACCACCGCCGGCGCACCGGCAATATCGGTGATACTGAAGGACGCGGGATCAAACGCAAACGTATGCAGCGTAGAACGCGCCTCAGTCGCTCGCTCGTCGGTGGCCGTACGCACCACGCTGAGCATGGTGTCGAGCGCGGCGCGACCAGACGCCTCCACACGCCGCGCGTCATCCGGCGACATCAGGGAATCCAGCGTCGCGCGCGCACCGGTCACAATATCAACAACACCTCGACGGCGTTCATGCAGGTGGCGATCCGCACCCACCACATCGATATCAATGGCGTGCGCCCAACTCACCCAACGACCGTGCACATCAATCACCTCGATGAAATCGGCCGCCGACGACTCAGGCTCGGGTGCATCTTCGTCGCTCGCATCGATCGGTGTTTCGTCGGGATTCGCCGACATCCAGCGCGCCATGGCCTGCTCGACCGCGTCGTCCGCATAGAGCAACGTGGAATCAGCACTCGTGACCGGATATCCGAAAAGGCGTTCGCGTACAAACTCGGCGTCGAAGAAATCAATTATCTCCTCGACAATGCTCAGCTCATGAAACTGCGTTTCAAAGCGCGTGAGCAGGATTGGCGCGCTTCGCACCCGCAGTCCGTCGCTGCTGCTTCGAATCCAGTACGTGGAGTCACCCGCTGCCACGAGAAACTCGGCTTCTGGCGGGACCGACGCGACTGGTGCACGATCGACGCACGCCGCGCCGAGCAGCACTGCCAACAGCACGATCGCCGCACGGCGCGGTCGTGTCACTCGGACTCGGCGAGCAGGCTGCGAAGTGCCTCGAGCAAGCCCTCATTGGTAAACGGCTTGGCCAGCAGCTTGCGCGGTTCTACCACACCATCAAGCAAGCCGGGTTCATCACCCGCGTAGGCGGAGATAAACAGCACGGGCAAATCGCGGTCGAGCATACGCAACTCGCGCGCGAGATCGCGTCCGCCCATCACCGGCATCACCACATCGGTAATGACCGCAATAATGTGCGCGCGTTCCGCATGCCACAGCCGGAGCGCTGCTTCGCCGTCGCGCGCTTCGCGCACGCCAAATCCCTGCCCGAGCAACATGCGACGCACCACGCTGCGGACGGCACTCTCGTCTTCCACCAACAGCACGGTCGCGCGACGGCGGCTGGCCGCATCCGTGTCAACCGGGAGATAGAGAAACGCACGTGTGCCGTACGAAATCGCGCTGTCGAGCCATAGCGCACCTCGCACCTCGCGCAGTGTGTCAAGCACGGTGGTCAACCCACGCGATTCTTCCGCATACAGATCAATCGCCTTGACGCGCGTACTTTCGTCCATGCCGGTACCGGTGTCCTGCACCGTGACGCGCATGTACTTGCCCGGAGTAAGCGGTGGTACTGGTCCGAGCTCGGCGCCAGCGGCCTCCACGTGTTCCGTGCGGATGGTCAACGTGCCGCCGTTCGGCATGGCGCGCATTGCGTTGTCCACGAGTGCAAAGATCGCTGCGCGCAACGCCTCGGGTGTGATGGTCACATCACCGGGCACAAGCGCTGGCTCACAGCGCACTGTAACGTTCGCCGCCGCGGCGCGCGCTTTGATTTCCGGCAGTGCCGTGCGCAGCAACTCGTGGAGGTCCGACGGCGTGCTCATGACCGCAGCTCGTGCAGCGCGGCAAGCAAACGGTCGATCTCGCGGTCGGTGGTGTAGGCCATGCAGCCAATGCGCAACAAGCCTTCCTCCTGCACGCCGAGTCGCCGCGCCACCGTGCTCGCGTAGAAGTCGCCGTTGGATGCGTACAATCCGCGTGCCGCCAGCGCACGGGCCGCCGCGTCGGAGCCGCCGCGAACGCGCATGCTCACTGTGGATGTGCGCGCGCTACCCGGCAACGGTCCCACCGGGGTTACCCACGGCATCCGACCAATGCCATCCCAAAAGTGCGCAATGAGTTGCTCGCCACGATGATGCAGTGTGTCAAAGGTCGCGGCGAGTCGTTCACGGCGCGTGCCCATATCCGCAGGCGCGAGGGACGCGAGGAAATCCACCGCGGCGGCGGCGCCAACAATACCCTCGTGATTCTGCGTGCCGGTTTCGAGGCGCTCCGAACCAACGTTGGGCGCCGGTTCGAGTTTGGGCACATCAAGCGCGGCGATGGCATCCGCTCGTCCGTACAGTACGCCGATATGCGGACCATAGAACTTGTACGCCGAACAGGCGAGAAAATCACATCCAATCGCCTGGACGTCCACGAGATGATGCGGCGCGTAGTGCACCGCGTCCACAACCGTCAGCGCACCGGTGTCCCTGGCCATCGCGATAAGCGAGCGCACATCGGTAATCGTGCCGAGCGCGTTTGAGGCGGCACCCAGCGCAACGACTTTTGTGCGCGGCGACAGAGCGCGCGCGTACGCATCAAAATCAAGGTGCGACGTGTGCAGATCGAGTGGGATCCACTTGAGCACAATACCACGCTCACGCTCCAACGCTTGCCACGGCGCAATATTGGCGTGGTGATCAAGCTCGGTCACGATGATTTCATCACCTGGTGACAACGTGCGTCCGATCGCGCGCGAGAGGTGATACACGAGCGTCGTCATGTTCGCGCCGAAAGCGATCTCGTGCGGCGCTGCGTTCAGAAACTCGCCAAGGGTGGTGCGCGACGCATCAATGAGGGCGTCGGTTTCCTGACTGGTGGGATACTGCCAGTGTGTGTTCGCGTTGTGATGGAACAGATAGTCCGTCATGGCGTGCGCAACACTGGATGGCACCTGCGTGCCTCCCGGTCCATCAAAGTATGCCACCCGTTCATCGCCATGCATACGCTCAAGCGCCGGAAACAGCGAGCGAATGGTGTGCGTGTCTGCAACCGTGTGAGTGAGCAATGGACCGGTCATGAATGGGAAGGGTCTAGCGGAAGCGGACCTGCACGAAGCGCCACACCGGCGAGTCGCTCGACCACGCGAACGGCCTCCACGTGATCGGCGACTTCGCCAAGCTCATTGTGCGCCATCCGCCACAGCTCCGCGGTGAGTTGCAGCAAGGGCGACGGAATCTTTTGCGCACGCGCCAGATCGGCGGCAATGCCAACATCCTTGTCGAGCAACGCCGCACGAAACGTACGCGGAAACGCGCCCGTCAGCACGCGCTCGGGAAAGAGATTCTCAGTGGCGTTGCTGCGTCCGCTCGACGCGTTGATCACCTCGAGCGCGAGGTCCGGACGTACGCCCGCACTCGCCAGCGCCGCCAGCCCCTCGGCCGCGCCCCAGATCTGCATGGCCAGGAGCGCGTTGTTCACCGCTTTGAGTGCGTGCCCCGCGCCGACTGGTCCGGCGTGCACAATCCGCTGGCCAAACGATTCGAGGATCGGCCGCACCCGATCGATCGCCTCCGCTTCGCCGCCGCACATGACCGTGAGCGCACCGCGTTCCGCACCCACGACACCGCCGGAAACGGGCGCGTCCACAAAATGCACACCGCGTTCGGCCAGTCGAGCAGCGATCTGTCTGGACGTGGCCGGATCGCCCGAGGTGCAGTCGAGCAGCGTACTGCCGGGCGCCATGGCGGCGAGCAAACCGTCGGGGCCATCGAGCAACGCGGCCACTTCCTTCGACGTGGGCAAGCAGGTGACGACCACGTCGCGCCCGGCTGCCGCTTCCGCCGGTGTGCGTCGCAGCCCCGCCGCGTGCTCCGACGCGAACTGTTCCGCGCGCGACATCGTGCGATTCCACACGCACAGATCGAAGCGATCGCCAGCGAGATGACGCGCCATCGGGGTGCCGATAGCGCCAAGGCCCAGGAAAGCAGTGCGTAGCATGATGATAAATAATCGGATCCGGGGCTCCTCGCTTCACCCGGTGCGCATCGCGAGGTAACTTGCCCCCGCCAACGCCCCAATGATGCCGATGCCTACGAACCCCGACCGCCCGCTCGCGGCGCTGCTGATGCCGGACCTGCTCGAGCTTCTCGAGGAGGCGCCTCAGAGCATCGGTCCGCAAACGGAGGAGCTGCACCCGGCCGACCTCGCAGACATTGCCGAGCTGATGCCGTTGGAGAGCGTGGCAGCCTTGCTGGCGGCGCTGCCGAAGGAACGTGCGGCCGACGTGCTCGAGTATCTCGACGAGGAGATGCGCACGGAGGTGCTCGAAACGCTCTCGGCGCGTGATGCCGCGACGCTCGTTGAGCAGATGACGCCGGACGAGCGCGCCGACGTGCTCGATGAGCTGGATGAGGAAACCGCCGACGACATTCTTTCCGAGCTAACACCGGCGGCGGCCGCTGAGACCGAGCGTCTGCTCGCGTACGATCCGTATACTGCCGGTGGCCTGATGACCACCGAGTTTGTCTCGGTGGCAGAATCACTCACGGTGGAAGAAGCGCTGCGTGCCGTGCGCGCCATGGCGCGCGCCGGTCGTAAAGAAGCGATGTACACCGTCTACACCACGGATCAGAACGGTCGACTTCGTGGTGTGCTGTCACTGCGCGAGCTGCTGGCGGCGCCCGAAGGTGCGCGACTGAACGACCTCGCGTGGAGCGAAGTGGTAAGCGTTGGCCCGCATATGGGTCAGGAAGAAGTCTCGAACATTACGTCGAACTACGACCTTGTCGCGCTGCCTGTGGTCGATGAGCAGCGGCGTCTGCTGGGCGTGGTCACGGTAGACGACGTCATTGACGTCATCCAGGAAGAGCAGACCGAAGACGCGCAAAAGTTTGGCGGTATGGAAGCGCTCGACGAGCCGTACATGCAAATCGGGCTCGTCGACATGCTCAAGAAACGCGGCGGCTGGCTGGCCGTGCTGTTCGTGGGCGAGCTGTTTACGGCGTCAGCTATTCATCGGTACGAAGGACAGCTCGACAAGCTGCTGATTCTCACGTCGTTTATTCCATTGATCATCGCGTCGGGTGGCAACAGCGGTTCGCAAGCGACATCGCTGATCATTCGTGCCATGGCGCTGGGTGAGGTCACGCTGAAAGACTGGTGGCGTGTTGCACGACGCGAGCTGCCCACGGGGTTTTCCCTTGGCCTGTTGCTTGGGGCGATGGGTTTTGTGCGCATCATCGTGTGGCAGAGTATGGCCAATGGCAGCTGGAGTGTGGGCAACGTCGCGCTTGGTCATGACTACGAGGGGCTGGCGCTACCGATTGCGTTGACCGTTTCGGTCGCGCTCGTTGGCGTCGTCACGTTTGGGTCATTAGTCGGCTCCATGTTGCCGTTCGTTCTGCGCCGACTTGGCGCGGACCCCGCGAGCGCCTCGGCGCCTTTTGTCGCTACGCTGGTCGATGTGAGCGGGATCATTATCTACTTCACCGCGGCGTCCATTTTTCTTCGCAGCGTTCTGAGCTGAGCGTGTCCGAAACAACGGCGAGGAGTAAACCGTCGGCGCTCAACGCCACGTTGTGGGTGGTACTGAGCGCGTGTTGTTTTGGCTCGGTCTCGCCGCTCACGGCCATGGCCACGAGTGACGGCAGTGCATTGCAGACGGTGCAGCTCTGGCGCTACGGAACATCGGCGCTGTTGCTTGGCCTGCTGGCGTATCGCGCGCGCAGGCGTGATCCGGTCGCGCGTGCACAACCCGCCGCCTGGCGACAAGCAGACATCACCCTGCTCGGCGGGGGCGCGCAGTTTCTGATCGCGTCGCTCACGCTCTCAGCGCTGGTGTATTTGCCCGCGGCGACAATTGGATTTCTCTTCTACACGTATCCCGCGTGGGTCACGGTGCTGAGCGCCATTCGCGGGATTGAAGTGGTTACCAAAATGAAGGTGCTCGCGCTCGTGCTGGCGCTCGCCGGCGTGGCCGCGATGGTTGGCTCACCGGATGGCGGTGCACTGTCTCCGATTGGTGTGTTCCTCGCACTTGCCGCGGCGGTGGTGTACGCGATTTACATACCCGCCATGAGCGTACGACAGCGCAACATTTCGCCGCTCAGTGCATCGCACGCCGTGGCACTTGGCGGCACCTTGTGTTTCGCCACGTGGTGCTTGTTGTCCGGTGAACTTTGGGAGATACCCAGCGTGCGCATGCTCTCGCTCAGCGTGGCCATGGGCGTACTGACGGCGTTGGCGTTTCTCGGATTTCTGACCGGTCTCGCCGGCCTCGGACCGGTGCGCGCCGCGATCATGAGTACGATTGAACCGGTGTGGACGGCGGTGCTCGGCTTGCTGTTGCTCGGCCAGCAGCTCGGCATTGGCACGCTCTTTGGCGGCGCGGGAATTCTGGCCGCAGTCGTGATATTGCAGCGACCGGCACGAAAGGCGGTCGGTTCGCATCCGTGACGAATGTCGCCACGCCGGTGACTCCAACGTCGCTAGATTCGTCTGATAGAGACGTGCGTGTGTGGGGTTTGTTTTCCAGCGAAGAGATCTGACATGGCCAAACATCTGGTGACCGGCGCGGCCGGTTTCATCGGTTTCCATACCAGCAAACGACTGCTTGAGCGCGGCGACGAAGTCGTTGGGCTCGACATCGTAAACGACTACTACGATGTCACGCTCAAGGAAGCGCGGCTCAAGATCCTGGCCGAGTTTCCCGCGTTTCGTCTTGAGCGAGTCCGGCTTGAAGACCGCGCTGAAGTGGAGCGTGTGTTCCGCGAAGGCCAGTTCGAGCGCGTGATCAACCTCGCCGCGCAGGCCGGCGTGCGATACTCACTCACGCATCCGCACACGTACATCGACAGCAACCTTGTTGGCTTTCTGCATATTCTTGAAGGCTGCCGACACCACGGTGTGCAACACCTTACGTACGCATCGTCCTCGAGCGTGTACGGCGCGAACACGGCCATGCCGTTCTCGGTGCACCAGAACGTGGATCATCCGGTCTCGTTGTACGCGGCCACGAAAAAGGCGAACGAGTTGATGGCGCACACCTACAGTCATTTGTACGCGCTGCCAACCACCGGATTGCGTTTTTTTACCGTGTACGGCCCCTGGGGCCGACCGGACATGGCGCTGTTCCTGTTTACGAAAGCCATTCTGGAAGGGCGCCCGATTGATGTCTTCAATCACGGGCGCATGCAGCGTGACTTCACCTATATCGATGACATCGTGGAAGGTGTGATTCGCACGTCGGATCACACCGCGTTGCCGAACGCCGACTGGGATTCCAACACCCCCGATCCCGCCACAAGTCGCGCCCCGTATCGCATCTACAACATTGGCAACAACAACCCGGTGGAGCTCATGGAGCTCATTCGCACGCTCGAAGCATCGCTGGGACGCACGGCCGAAAAGAACATGCTGCCCATGCAGCCGGGCGACGTGCCAGCCACGTACGCCGACGTGGAAGCGCTGGTGCAGGACGTCGGGTTCGCGCCCAAAACGCCAATCGCAGACGGCGTACACGCGTTTGTGCAGTGGTATCGCTCGTATTACAACATTGGAGATTGATTCGTGCGCATTGCGATGATTGGTACGGGATACGTCGGGCTAGTGTCGGGCGCCTGTTTCGCCGAGTTCGGGCCTACGGTCACCTGCGTCGATCTCAACGCTGATAAGGTGGAGCGTTTGCGTCGCGGCGAGATCCCGATCTACGAGAACGGACTGGAAGATCTGGTGCAGAAGGGACTGGCCGCCAAGCGCTTGTTCTTCACCACTGATCTCGCAGCAGCGGTACGAGAAGCAGACGCCGTATTCATCGCGGTCGGTACGCCAAGCCGTCGCGGCGATGGTCACGCCGACTTGCGCTTCGTGGAGGCGGCGGCGGTGGAAATCGCAAAAGCACTCACGGGCTACACCGTGGTGGTGACCAAGAGCACCGTGCCGGTTGGTACGGGCAGGAAAGTTGCGCAGATCATTCGCGAAACCGCGCCGGACGCCGATTTTGACGTGGTGTCCAATCCGGAGTTTCTGCGCGAGGGTTCGGCGATTGGCGACTTCATGCGCCCGGACCGTGTGGTGATTGGTGCGGAAACCGAGCGTGCGCAGGCGGTGATGAAACAGCTCTACCGCCCGCTCTATCTGAATGAAACGCCAATCGTGATGACGTCACTCGAAACATCCGAGCTCACCAAGTACGCGGCCAACGCATTTCTTGCCACCAAGATCACGTTCATCAACGAGATGGCGGAGTTGTGCGAGAAGGTTGGTGCGAATGTGCAGGATGTCGCGCGCGGTATGGGTCTCGACGGTCGCATCGGCAAGAAGTTCTTGCACGCGGGACCCGGCTACGGCGGTTCGTGTTTTCCGAAAGACACCGTCGCATTGGCACGCACGGCGCAGGAGTATGGTGCGCCCGCTCGCATTGTTGAGACGGTGATTCAGGTGAATGACACGCGGAAGGGCGCCATGGCGTCGCGCGTGATGCAGGCGTGTGGTGGTAGCGTGCGCGGCAAAACGGTGGGTGTACTCGGCGTGGCCTTCAAGCCGAACACCGACGACATGCGCGAAGCACCCGCGCTCGCGATTGTACCGGCGCTGCAGGACGCCGGCGCCGTAGTGCGCGCGTATGACCCGGCCGCAATGCACGAGGCACAGTCGCTGCTCCCGGACGTGATCTGGTGCGACGGCCCGTACGAGGTCGCCGAAGGCGCCGACGTGCTGGTGCTCATTACCGAGTGGAATGAGTTCCGCGCCTTGGATCTGAACAGACTTGGCACCGCGATGAAATCACGCGTGCTGGTCGATCTGCGCAACGTGTATCCCGCCGAAGAAGCGAACGCGGCAGGGTTTGCGTACTCCGGGATCGGACGCGGGGCAGCGCGCGACTGATGTTACGTGATTGACGGTGTCGAGGTGATACGCTGCTCACGTTTGCGGCGTGTCACCAGCACCGCGCCGTAGCCAACCACGAACACTGTTGCAAATGCGAACCACTGCACGGCGTAACTCTTATGCGGACCTTCGTCCATGGTGGGTAACGGAAACCGTGCCGGTGTAACGCCGCCGGTGGCTTCATAGCCGCCGATCGTATCGCCGAACTGATACACGAGCATTGGTGCCACTGGCGCGTTCCATTCGGCCGCCAGCGTGTCGCGTTCAAGCCAGCGAAAGGCGCGATCATCAGACTGCAAGCGTGGCGCACCTGCCGCCGGACGCTGAAAGGCGTCCACTCGCCCATCAATGGTAATGGTGTCGGCTTCCCGCCATTTGCTCAGATCGACTGTGCGACCATTGGGTGAGTACACCCAGCCGCGGACGAGAGGCACCAGAGTGTCAGTGTTGGGCAGGCGCAGTGGCGTGATGATCCACACGCCCGGTGATCCGCCGCGCGTGCGTGCGGCGAGCACCACCTCCCGATCGTACTGCGCCACACCAACACCCGTCACGCGGCGCCAACGTGCGTCACCCGTATCACGCGCCATCACATCGCGCACCGGCTCTGCGCCGTTGTCAAAGCGCGACGCGACCTGGTCATTGTACGCGCGCCGCTGAGCAAGACGATCGAGCTGCCAGATGCCGAGTCGAATGCAGAGTGCTGCCGCAGCAACGGTCACGACGCCAAACACCACGGTATTCAGCGTGCGCGCAGCACGGACTCTCACGAGGCGTCTCCGGAGTCATCGCGCTTGCGCTTGCGCGACGACTTTTCCGCTTTCGCTGACGGCTTTTTCTTTGGTGCATCCGCCTTCTTTTCGGCGTCCTTCTTTTTCGTTTTGCCGACGCGTCTCGCGAGCAGCGCGGTTGGTACCGCAATCTCCAGCCCCGCTGGAAGCGACTCTACCGCCTTCACGCGAGCAGATTCTTCAACCGTGCCGGGCTCCGGCTGTAACACGATCGCCGATAACGGCGGTAGCGTCAGCAGCATTGATTGCTCGAAACCATGATACGGATGATCCTCGGTCGGTACAGAATCTGCTCGCGCATAACCGCTGCCACCAAAAACTTCGTCGTCGCTGGACAACGCGTACGCGTACGCACCTTTGGCCGGCGCGCCAATGCGGTAGTGCTCACGGGGAACTGGCGTGAGATTGAGCACCACAACCGCGTGTCGCCCACCGTCGCGTCGCACGAACGACACGATGCTCTGCTCACGATCTCCAACGTCTACCCACGAAAAGCCAGACGGCTCGTGATCGCGGCGCCAGAAGCTGCTGTCTTCCTTGTACAGCGCACCGAGGCGTTCCACGAACTGCATCAGGCCGGCCCGGCGCGGATCCTGCAACAAGTGCCACTCCAGACTCGCGTCGTGATTCCACTCTCGATGCGGCGCCAGTTCCGTGCCCATGAAAAACAGTGATTTGCCTGGACGCAGCACTGAATACGCAATCAACGCACGCAGGTTGGCGAACTTCTGCCACATGTCACCGGGCATCTTCTCAAGCAGCGAGCGCTTGAGGTGCACCACTTCGTCGTGTGAGAGCGGATTCACAAAACGTTCGCTGTACTCGTACATCATGGCGAACGTGAGCTGGTTGTGCGCGCCTCGGCGGAACAGCGGATCCACGCGAAAGTAGTCCAGCGTATCGTGCATCCACCCCATGTTCCACTTGAACGTGAAACCGAGCCCGCCTTCGAGAATCGGGTGCGTGACACGAGGCCACGTGGTACTCTCTTCTGCGATGGTCACCACACCAGGGTGCAACGTGCGTACCGTGTGATTCAACTCTTTCAGGAAACTCACGGCGTCAAGATTTTCGCGACCACCAAGACGGTTCCGCATCCACTGGCCGGCTTCGCGCCCGTAGTCGAGGTAAAGCATGGACGCCACGGCATCCACACGGATTCCGTCGATGTGAAACTGTTCCACCCAGTAGAGCACATTCGCGAGGAGAAAGTTGCGTACCTCGTTGCGCCCGTAGTTGAAAATCAGTGTGCCCCACTCCGGATGCTCTGCGAGACGCGGATCTTCGTGTTCGTAGCAAGCCGTACCGTCAAAGCGGCGCAGCGCAAAATCGTCCTTCGGAAAATGCGCTGGCACCCAGTCGAGCAACACACCAATGCCCGCCTGGTGCATGGTATCGATAAAAAACTTGAAATCATCCGGCGTGCCGTAGCGAGAGGTCGGCGCGTAGTAACCGCTCACCTGGTAGCCCCACGAGCCGCCGTACGGATGCTCCTGAATCGGCATCAGCTCGATGTGTGTGAACCCCAGCTTTACACAATGCTCGGCCAGCAGCGGCGCAATTTCGCGATACGTGAGTGATCGGTTGTTTTCTTCCGCGACGCGACGCCAGGATCCAAGATGCACTTCGTACACCAGCATGGGCTCGCGTACCGGATCACGTTTTGCGCGAGATGACAGCCAGACGCCGTCGTTCCACGTGTATTGATCCTGCGCGACGACGATCGATGCGTTGCCAGGCTGTTGCTCCATGAACTGACCGAGCGGGTCGGTTTTCACGCGCCACGGCCCAGACATGGGACGCACTTCGTACTTGTACGTTGCGCCCGCGCGCACTCCGGGAATGAACAACTCCCAGATGCCGCCGTCATTCAATTTGCGCATCGGATGCACCGCACCGCTCCATCCGTTGAACGCACCAATCACGCTCACACCGCGTGCATTGGGGGCCCACACCGCGAAAGCGGTACCTGTCACACCGTCGATTTCCCTGAGCTGTGCGCCCAGCGCTTCCCACAAACGATGATGTGTGCCCTCACCGATCAGGTGCAGATCCATCGCACCGAGTGTGGGCGCGAATCGATACGGGTCATCGGCGGTGACTTCGGTACCGTCGGCAAAGCGCAGTCGCACACGGTATGCATCGTGCACCCGGGCTCCCGGCACAAACACCTGCATGAGGCCATCGCCGCTCGATTGCAACGTGTGCTCTTCGCCGCTCGCATCGACAATCCATCCCGCCACCGCTCCGTGGGACAGCACTCGGATCACGACACCCGAGGCTTTATCAAACTCAACCGCGTGTGGGCCCAGCAGGGCGTGCGGACGAGCGTGCGTGCCGCCCCGTAGTCGCCTCACTTCCTCCTCGGGCGGGTTCAACCGTGCGTACGACACGGACACAGCTCGTTTGGGCACCGGTGACTTGGGCAACGTTGCCTTGGGCGACGGCACCTTGGGCGACGAAGCCTTAGGCGACGACTCCTTAGGCGCAGGCCCGTCTGACGCGCTACGGGATGGCTTGGGCGATCCTTTCGGCTCTCGTGGTGGCATACCTGTACAATAGCCGCAATCCGCCGGTGCCACGAGGCATTGCCAGAGGCCGAAACCCGTGAATGGTCGTTGTGCGGCTACCGGTACGTCTCGAAAAAGCCCGTCCCCTCGGCTTCGTATCGCTGCCCGCGTACACGCATCGTGACGCGAATGCGACCTTGCATCTGCACGAAGTACGGCTTGGAGAGCAAGCGCGCCGCGGCGGCTTCTCCGCGATCAATGAGACCCGCGCGCGTGTCGGTCGCGACGGCGTCATCGACAAGCAGTTCCACGCGCAAAGTGTCGCCGTTGCGCATGTCTTCCATCAGGCCTCGCGATGGCACACGAATGGTGCGTTTGCCAACCACGACCGATCGTCCGTCTTCGTACTGCACCTCACTTGGCCGAAAGAGCGACACGAAACCAAGCGAATCCGTGACGTACACAAACAATGGTGCGCTCGACTGCAGTGAGTCGGGCGGCTGCACCCGGCCGTACAACAACGCAAGATTGCCCGCGCGACCAGAGCCCCATTCCCACGTCACGCCGCGCCACACGCCCCAGTTGTGATCATGATAGGCCCGCGCGTTCAGGTATTCATCGCACACATTACTGGCGCAGATCGTACCGGTTGCGCTCGCGCGCAATGCGGGCACCGCGTACCCTGACGCAAAGTCTCCGCTGTACAGCGCTGCTCCCGGGAACTCGGCGTTGGCGCTCGGCGTGATGCTCAGATTCAGCGTAAGCGGCGTGCCGCGCTGCTCTTCGCGTGCCGTGCCACGTACACGATAACTACCGTCGTGTTGCACCGTGACCGACGCAGAGCCTATTCGAAGATCGGCATCGGTGGTGGAGAAGCGAACGTCGCTCGACTGCGCGGTCGCAGTGAACCGACGCGCCGGTTTGCCCACCTCGTGCAGCGTGACGAGCAACTGCCCACCCCATTCACCGTTTGGTACATCACCACCAACGATGAACGAAATGAACGCCCACTGCTGTGCATTGTCCGACAACACATTGAAGTAATGCCATTCGCCCCACGACGCGCGTTCCGACACCGTGGTGGGCGGCAAATGAAAACGATCGATATCGTGTCGCCGTTCAGCGAGCGACGGATCAGCCCAGCGATTGTCGACGTCGTCATTGCGCCAGCGTCCGTCGCGGAGCGATGGGCCGGCACCAACAGCCACGGTGGCGTCGGGCAGTTCACCCGTGGCTCGCACCGGAAGTTCTGCGCCACTCGCCGTGGTGAGGTACAACAGTTTGTTGTCCAACTGCGGGGCAACGGCTCGCACCAACGCTGCATTGCGCGGTGATGCGAGCACCTGGCGGTACACAAAACGCGCGTTCGGCACTGAGAAGAACATGCCGCCAAGTCCGCCCGTTTTGAGCACTTCGATATCAATGCCATCGGGCAACACCGTGATGTCACCGCCGCCCACCAGTTTTTCTTCACGCGCCTGCACCAGCATGGCTTCGCCGACCGCCAGCAGCGTGATCATCACGGACACACCCAGCCCGTATCCGAGCAGCAAGAGCGCTGATCGCCAGGGGCGGAACGAGAGATTACGCCACGCCAATCGCCAGATCACGTGACGGATGCGGCAATGCGTTCGTCGGATACGATCTGGCCATCGCGCATCGTGACCACGCGCTGCGCCGATCGCGCGAGGGCCGCGTCATGCGTGACCAGCACGCACGTGAGGCCATCACGATTGAGTTGCTGCAACAGTGCAATCAGTGCGGCACCGGTTGCGGCATCCAGTTCACCGGTTGGCTCATCGGCCAGCAAGAGCGCGGGCTTGTTGGCGAGCGCGCGCGCGACCGCTACACGCTGCTGTTCACCGCCCGACAGCTGTGAAGGCCTGTGGTCCGTGCGCTCACCCACTCCAACAAAGGTCAACAGTGATTTCGCACGCTCGCGACGCGCGGCGGTGCTGGCTCCGGCCTCGGCCATTGGCAGTTCCACGTTCTCAAGCGCCGACAGCGTTGGCATGAGGTAGAAACGCTGAAACACCAGACCGATGCGGAGCAAGCGCAATCGCGTTGCTTCGGCATCGGAAAGTTGCGAGATGTCGCGTCCCTCCAGCAGCACTTGCCCGCTGTCGGGCGCATCAACAGCGCCGAGCAAGTGCAACATGGTGCTCTTGCCGGAGCCGCTTGCACCAACGATCGCCACAAACTCGCCCGGCATGATCGTTAGAGAAACGCCGCGGAGCGCCGCGACATCTGTGGCCCCGGTGCGATAGCGTCGCACGAGATTTCGTGCTTCAATCAACGGCGTTGTCTCGCTCATCCGATTGCCTCTTCGCGTAACGCCTGCGCCACACGCACACGTGATGCCCGCCACGCGGGCCACGCACCGGCGAGCGTAGCCGCCACGAGTAACATGGCCAGCGACTTCCACGCCGCTTCAGGACTCCACACAAAAAAATCGAGATCAGCCGGCAGGCCGGGAAAATCACGCAAAATGGCGTTGAGCCATTGTGCAGTGATCAAGCCAAGCCCAAGTCCGATCGTGATTCCGGCAACACCAAGCATGAGTCCTTCGAGCATGATTTGATGAAGAATGCCTCCACGAGCCACTCCGATGGCACGCAGCACCGCGAGTTCGCCGAGCCGTTCGTTCACCGACAGCGAGACCAACGTGGTCACCAGGAGCACACCAATTACCAGACTTAACGCACCAAGAATCAGCGCGAGCTGGCGGAAGTACGCGAGGCGCTCTTCCACTTGCACAATGGCCGTTTCCGTAGAGATGGCCGTCACACGCGCGTGCGTCTGTTCAATCCACGTACGGACCGCTTCAGTGCGTGCGCTGGTGGCGGCAGCGCCGGCACTGTCCGCGCGAACCGACGCCATGGCGAGCGATATGCGATCGCGTCCCGCGCTACCGAGCAGCGACTGAATGGCGGTGAGCGGCGCAGAAATGGCCGGCAGGCCGGGCGGCACGTACAGAAATCGCGCTTCACCCACAATCACCGCGCGCTCGGCCACCTGCGAGAGTCGCAGCTGCGCGCTTCGCCCCACACTCACACTGATCGTATCGCCAACTTTCACTTGCATTCGTGTGAGCAACACGGTGTTCGCAATCACTTCCCGCAGCGTGGTGTCGGCCGCGGCTGGCGCGCGTCCGGTAAGTACGCTGTATTCGCCCTGCACGTCCGGCTGCGTGCCGAGCGCGAACGCGCTGCCACTCTGCGAAGTGCGAGTTGACGCAATCTGCACTGTGGTTCCAATGGACGGACTCACGCGCTCGATATCCGGATGTGCGCGAAGCGATGCCACAAGCGCCGCCGCGTTGCCTACGGTTGCTTCGGTATCAAACGGGAGTGTGCCGCGCGGTGTGACGCGCAACTCGTAGCCGCGTGACGTGAGCAACGACTTGAACGAGGCGCGCATGCCGGTGGCCAGCATCACCATATCGATCAGCAGCGCGGCGGCAATTGCGAGCCCGAAGATCGCAAGCAACGTGCGCATGGGGTGTCGCCAAAGCGACGCGAACGCAAGCGTCGTGCGCATTAGCGTCCGAGCAAGACGAGCGGTGGTGTGCGCACCAACCGCCAGGCGGCGAGTGCACCGGCGACTACGCCAAGGAGCAGCGACAATGTCATCGCAAACAGCGTGATCTCCGGTGTGAGCACAGCAAACGTAAGTGGTGTGCGAAAGAGTCGCTGGTAGTGCGCATTCACGGCCAACGTGACCACCCACCCAAGCCCCGCACCAACCACACTGCCCACCACCGAAATCACTGCCGCCTCCGCGATCACCGACAGCGCTACGGTTCGGCGCGACAGACCCGCCAATCGCAGCGCGGCAATCGCGCGCCGTCGCTCTTCAACTTTGAGCAGCAAAATGCAGAGCAGGAACACCGCGCTGGCCACAATCGTGATGCCACCAATCGCGCGGTGAAAACGATCCACCACTTGGAAGGTGCGCGAACTCTCGACGGCGACATCGCGAGACGCATGAGCGCGAAAGCCGAATGCCACATGATTAATGCGAGCCAGCGCGCTATCCACGGCGCCGGACTGCGCCGAGTCGCGCAACGCCACCGCAAAGCGGTCCACCCGATCTTCACTGCCCGTGAGCCGTTGCAACTGATCAAGATGCAAGCGCACACGATATTCACTGCGCGCCACTTCCGACGGATCCGCGGCGCGGCGCACGATGGCGTCGACGCGCACGAGCTCGCCGCGTGTTCCTGCCTCGGCGGCTAGGCGAAGCGTATCGCCCACCACCACGCCGTGGTCATCCGCGATGCGTTCGTCAATCGCGATCCCACGCACGGTTGGCGCCACGCGGCCCACAATAGAGGGCGCCGCCGGTGTGCCGATTACGGTGTCAGTTTGGGCGTGGGCCGCATCGGGAAGCGCGAGCACGACGAGCGCCACGAGTGCGGGCGCGAAACGAAACGGTCTCATGTTGCAGTGGCAACGAACCGCCGTGGCGGTTCGTTCCGGCGCGTCACGTCTCGTCCTGTACTTCCTCGACCAGCACCTGTACGGCGAGCCCCTGCCCCACCACGGGCTCGGTGTCACCTACTTGCAGCGTGATCGGTCCATCGAACGGCGCGCGCGCCAGGACCTGCACTTCGGTGCCCGGCGTGAGATCGATTTCGGCCAGATAGCGCAGCAATCCCGGATTCTTGTCGCTGACACGCACCATGCGCGCTTTGGTGCCGATGTCGAGATCGGCCAGCGTTTGGTGCCGGCGCTCATCCATCTGCCCATCCGCCGTTGGAATCGGGGCGCCGTGCGGATCGCTGGTGGGATTGCCGAGCGAGGCCGCCATGCGATCGACCAACTCGTCCGAGGCGGCGTGTTCAAGACGCTCCGCTTCGTCGTGCACACGATCCCACGGATAGCCCAGCACTTCGGTGAGATACGTTTCAATCACCCGATGACGACGGATCGTTCGCAGCGCGACCACGCGACCCGTCTCGCTGAGCTTCACGCCGCGATAGCGCTCGTACTCGAGCAGCCCTTGCGACGCCAATCGTCGGATCATGCCCGTGACAGAGGCCGCCGCCACGTTGAGCCGCGCGGCCACATCGTTGGTTGACGCGGTGCCCGATTTTCCGGCAAGATCGTAGATCGCCTTGAGATAGTCCTCAACCGGCTCGCTCACACGATCGATAGCGACCTTGGCAGGCGACTTGATTTCCGTCACCGTCTTTTTTGAAGACGGCGCTTTTTTTCCGGATGCGGCCATGTGACTACGCGTCGGTGTTTTTGGCCGATGCCGCAGCGGCAACGGGCCCGCGCACCATCAGCACCGGCACCATTGTGCGATGTCGCACGCTGTTCGCCGTGGTGCCATAGATCAGATCCTGCAATCCGCGATGACCATGCGTTGCCATGGCAATCAGGTCACACTTCTCGCGCTCGGCCGCCGCACTGATCTCTGCGGCCGGATCTCCCGCCGCGAGCAATGCATCACACACGAATCCTTCGGCGCGCAGTTGTGCGCACGCTTCTTCGAGATAGGCCCGGTCGCGCGCAATCTCCTCTGATTCGCGCAACGCCAACTGCTTCACGTTGCGCGCCGCCCATCCATCCGCCACGTGAATAAGCAGCATGGAGGAACCGCACAGGCTCGCCAATCGGCGCACGTGCTCCAGAATGCAGGCGTCGTACGCCGAGTGTTCGAGCGGAACCAGGATTCGCTGATACATCAGACCACGGGAGAAAGGTCAGCCGCGTATTTCATTGAACGTCTGAATGAGCAACCACACATTGAGTGCGGCGATCAACGTCGCCACGACATACGCGGTCCCCTTGAGCAGAGTTGAGTTCACAAACTCGCCCATTTTTTGCTTGTCCGAGGTAAACCGAACCAGCGGGAACACGGCAAACGACAGCTGTAAGCTGAGCACGACCTGACTGAACACCAGCAACTTCGCCGTGCCGCTCTCTCCATACAATATCGCCACGGTTGCGGCCGGCACAATCGCAATCATGCGTGTGATGAGTCGGCGTAGCCACGGACGAATACGCAGCTCAAGAAAGCCCTCCATCACAATCTGGCCAGCGAGGGTGCCGGTGAGGGTGGAGCTCTGGCCGGACGCGAGCAGCGCGAGTGCAAACACCGTGCTGGCCGCACCAACGCCGAGCAGCGGCGTGAGCAGCTTGTACGCGTCCTGAATTTCGGCGACTTCCGTGTTGCCGGTGGTATGAAATGTGGCCGCGGCAACAATCAGAATGGATGCATTGATAAACAGCGCGACCGTCAATGCGATCGTGCTGTCGAGAAACGCAAAGCGTACGGCCTCGCGCTTCCCTTCGGCGTTCAGTTCGTACTTGCGCGTCTGCACCACCGACGAATGCAGATACAAGTTGTGCGGCATCACCGTGGCACCCAGAATGCCCATCGCGAGATACAACATGGTGGGATTGCTGATGATGTCCGTACTCGGAATGAATCCCTTGGCCACGAGCAGCGCGTCGGGGCGCGACGCAAACAACTCAAAGGCGAAACATCCACCGATCACCGCCACCAGCGAAATCACCAGCGCTTCGAGATAGCGGAAGCCCCGATTCTGCAAGTACAACACAAGCAGCACATCGAGCGCCGTAATCGCGATGCCCCAGGGGAGCGGTATGCCGAACAACAAGTTGATGGCGATGGCGGAACCAATCACCTCGGCCAGGTCGCACGCTGCGATGGCGATTTCGCACAACACCCAAAGCGCCATGGCAACGGGCTTGGAGTAGTGATCGCGACAGGCCTGTGCGAGATCTCGCCCCGTTACGATGCCGAGTTTCGCCGCGAGTCCCTGCAGCAACACCGCCATCAGGTTCGACAACAGGATCACGCTCAGCAGCGCATAGCCGAATCGTGAACCGCCGGCGATGCCTGTGGCCCAGTTGCCCGGGTCCATGTAGCCCACAGCCACCAGGTAACCCGGTCCGGCGAAGGCGAGCAGTTTACGAAACGCTGTGGCCTTGTTGACCGGAACCGAGCGATAGACCTCGGCGAGGGACGGTGCAATGCGGGCGCGCTGCCATCCGGCATCCGGGCTGCCGACCGCCAGCGGCGGGGCCGCCGGTGTGCCCGGCGGCGGCGATGGTGGCGCGAGTGGTACGACTGGGTCGGAGTCTTGTGGTTTAGTCACCCCAGATTTTTAGCAGGGACTAAAAATAAAGTCAACCCTGACCCAAATCAGATTATTGGCTGGCCGTAAATCCGTCGCGCCGGATGTCGGCGGCGCCAATGCGACGGCCGTCCGGGGCCACGTACACGGCGTGCACGCCGCCGAACAGAATGTCACCCACGCGCGACAGCGGCTTGAAGCCACGCTGCACGAGCGCCCCGTACACGGCCGGCGAGAACCCTGGCTCCACCTCGACTTCGCGCGAGGTGTAGGTGGGGTGAATGCGTGGCGCCGAGAGGGCCATTCCGGCGTCTTCGCCAAATGCCAGCATGCGGATGGTGACCTGCGTGGTGGCCGGCTGGATGTACTGCGAACCGGCGGCTCCGACCACCAGGCGCACGTTGTTGCCGTCCAGCAAAATGGTAGGCGCCATCGTGGAGTTGCTGTAGCGATTCGTGCCGCGTGTGCGCGCATCGAAGTTGCGACCCACCGAGTTGAGCCACACACCGTCAGACCACACACCCGAGCCAAACAGCACACCAACCGTTGTGGTCATAGCCACGGCGTTGCCGTCTTCGTCAACAACGCTGAGATGTGACGTGAAGCTGCTGTCGTCTGACGGTGATTCCACGAACGACACCTGCGCGCCGTTCAACGCGACATCGCCGTGTTCAGGCGCTGTGGTGTTGCGTGCACCGGTCAACGAGAGCGCACCGTTTGTGCCGCCCGCCGGTCGCGCTGACGCCGCATACGCATCGAGCGCCGAACACTCCGCTGGCGTGGGCGCTGCATCTGCGCTCCACGGATCGCCGGCGCGCAACGTGTCAGTTACCGGTGCGTTGAGCAGCGACGCGCGCTGCGCCGCATACGCCGCACTGCTGGTGCCACGTGCCGGAACACTCATGACAGCGGGATCACCGCGCCACCGATTGGCGTCAACCTGCGCAATGCGAATGACCTGCGCTAAACTCGCGGCCGTTGCGGGTGTTTCGGTATAACCGCTGCCGCGTGTGAGGCCACTCTGTTCGGCAAGGTGCAACATGGCGAGCACCGCGGCGCCACCCATTGGCGGCGGTGCGCCGAGCACCGTGTAGCCGCGCCACACCGTGCACAATGGACGCATCCAGGTGCTCTTGTAGTCCGCCATATCCTTCTCGGTGATCAGTCCACCACGTTCCTGCACGTGATAGGCCAGACGTTCCGCAAACGCACTGCGATAGAACGCGTCTTCACCGGCCACCGCAATGAGCTCAAGCAGTGCGGCGAGTTCGGGTTGCACCAATAGTTCACCAGGGCGGAGTGGCTCGCCGTTGGGCATGAAACGCGCCGCCGCGTGCGGTTCGTCTTTCACACGATCGCGCGCCGAGGTGATCGTGCGCGATAACAGCGGTGACACCTCAAATCCGTTGCGTGCCAACGCGAGCGCCGGTGCGATTACATCGCTGCGCGACAGTTTGCCGTACTTCGCATGCAACGTGAGCAGTCCACTCACCATGCCGGGTGTTGCAGCGCCGCGTCCCGCACTCTCCGGTCCGCGCCCGCCGGTGTCGGGTTTTGCCCATTCCTCGCGTTCACCGGCGCGACCGTAAAATGAGAGATGGTCAACGCGTCGATCGCGCGCCATCCACACCGTGGCCGCGCCGCCTCCGCCGAGTCCGGTTTGTGATGGGTCAACAACAGAGAGTGCAAACGCGGTCGCAACCGCGGCGTCCACGGCGTTGCCACCGGCGCGCAACACAGTCACGCCCGCCATGGTTGCTTGCTGCTGTGATGACGACACCATACCAGTGCGTCCCTCGGCGCGCTTGCCCGAGAGCGGAATGGACGGAGAAGCGGCAGGGCGCGCACACGCGGCGGAAAGCATCGCGGCGGCGAGAAAACAAACGGACGTTGGCAGGCGCATGATCAAGTGATTGTGGGAGGTCGTATCTGAGAGTTATCTCAACCGAGGCTCGCACGCAAAACTTCTGCGCGGCACCGTCTCCAATTGTGTTGACAGCGCGCGTGCGAATCGGCAGGATACGGAAGAATCCGTAGCACGCCACTTCGGCTCTGCCATCGCGCGAGCCTCGAGACTTTCTTGCCCCGGAGGCTACCGTGATTGATCGCAGTGCGCGCTACCAATCCGCACGACGAGTCGCTGCAAGGTTTCTCGCGATGTATACACTGCCGCTTGCTGCGGCCGTGTTTTCAATGAGCACCATTGCTTCGGTGCAGTCCGCGTTGGCCAGCTGGAAAGCAACCGAACGATGGCGCGTGGACGGCACGGAGGCCGGCGAGGGTTTTGGTCAGGTTCGTGATTTCGTCGTGCTGCGCGATCAATCGCTCTGGGTGCTGGATTTCAAAGAGCAACAGATCTGGCGCTACTCGTCGAGTGGCGCGCCGCTTGGCAAGGTGAGTCGCAGAGGCAGTGGGCCGGGCGAGCTTCGCAACGCCAACGGCATGGCGGTAGCAGGCGATGGTACCGTGTGGGTGAATGATCCATCGAACGGTCGACTCACGGTATTCAACACCAGCGGTACCTTTGCTCGACAACACGTGCTGCCGATCGCCGGATACTCGTATCGATGGGGCGGCTTCTACAACGCCGCAACACGCGAAATGATCGATGCCACAATCGTCGCAGAAGGTGGTTCAGACGGGCGAGTGTGGCGTCGTGTTGATGCGACCGGCGTGGACCGCGGGAGCTTCGACGCACCCACGTGCAGTGAGCCCGCCGTGCGAAGCATTTACCGGGCGGAGACACCTGGCGTTGGCTCAACTGGGGGCCAGTATCCGTTCACTACCGGCGGCGGTGTGGCCGCGAACGGGCAAAGCGCGATCTGGTGCGCTGGTCCGCAGTCTACCTTCGTAGCATTACTGCCGTTCGGTAAGCGCGATACACTGGCGCGAACCAGCGTGCGCATACCGCCCCTGCCGGTTAGCAAAGCGGAGCGCGATGAGCAGATAGCGTTAATTCGGCAACGCTTGTCGACCTACAAAACATCAGACTTCGACCCAGCCAAGATTCCTGTGCAGAAACCCGGCATTGCCGGTCTTTCGGTTGACGACGACGGCAGACTCTGGATACAGCACACCGCCGTCTTCGGTCTCAACACAACCGTATTTGATGTCCATGACGCGAAAGGTGCGCATGTTGCACGCGTGACGATTCCGGGAAAACTCACGTACGGCATGCCGGTCAAAGCGCGCGGCATGTCCCTCTGGCTCGCAGTGATCGACGACGATGATCTCGTCTCCATCGTGCACTACGCGCTCAGCAAGTAGCCCTATAGCCTGCAGTGCAGCACACGCGCGTGCGGCGGTCGCGAGCTAACGCTCGTCGTGCAACATTCCCAGCAGCTGCCGCACAATGCGCTCCGTCAACCCCCACGCAATGTGCGGCCCAATGCGATACCCAGGAAACTTGAGCGTCGCACCGTCAAACTCCATGGCGTGTTCGGCTTGCGCGAGCGGCTCGGCCAGCTGCGCGAGCGGCACCCAGAAATGTGCGGCCACTTCGTAGCTCGGCACGATCTGCACATCGGCGTGCACAATCGCCACGTACGGACGAATGTTGATGCGCGGCAACGAGGGACTGCGGGGTGCGAGATCGTCGAGCACACCGATCAAGCGTCCGTTCGTGAGCAAATCGATTGACGTTTCTTCGCGTGTTTCCCGCACTGCGGTATCCACGAGGTCCCGATCCGACGGATCATGCCGACCGCCCGGAAACGCCATGTGACCGCTCCATGGGTCGCCCACCGCTTCCGCGCGTTTGATGAACAACAACTCGGGTTCATGCGACACGCGCAACACGGCCGCCACCGCCGCGAGTCGCACGGTGGCTTCAGTTGGCGCCTCGTGTGCCGAGTGCTGCGACAGGCGCTGCACCAACCGAACCATCACCGGATGCTGCAGTGCAACGTCGAGCGCGTCGCCCGCGGCGTGCGTCATGGTCAGTCGGCGACCTCTCCGCCCGTTCCCACCCAATCGCGCCAGCCACCGGCCAACGAGGTCACGTTGTCGTACCCCAACTGCTGCATGGTATAACCAGCGAGCGCCGAGCGATTGCCCGACTGGCAATACAACACCACTTGCGCTTCGCGTGGAATGCGCTGTTCCACGTTGCTCTCCAGCACGCCGCGACCGATGTACACCGCGCCTGGAATGTGTCCGAGATTCCACTCGTTCTGTTCACGCACGTCAACGAGAATGAAGTCCGTACCCTGCGCCTGCAGTTCGCGCAGTTCGTGCACGGTCATTTCCGGAACCTGCTGCTTTGCTTCAGCGATCAGTTGCTGCGCGGTTTTGTGCGCCATGATAGTCACGTCGGGTCACGGTGAATGTCGAGCATGCGGGCCTCAGTGTCGAGCGTGGCCAGCGCGCCGAATGGAAGCGTCCATTGATCTGAAATATGGCCGACGGGCACGCCCAAGAGGGCGGGCACCTGCAACGAATCGGCCAACTCGCGCACCAGTTCAGCGAGCGAACGCCGTCCATCGTCGTTGCTTTCGGGGCAATCGGTGCAGTGTCCGAAGAGAATGCCCCGGCAGCCGTCAAAGGCGCCTGCCAGCCTGAGCTGTACCAGCATGCGATCCACGCGATACGTCGCCTCGTTCACGTCTTCCAGCACCGCGATGCTGTCCCGGAAGGACACCGCCCAAGGCGTGCCGGCAAGAGCGGCCACAAGGGCCAGATTACCACCCGTCAGCCTCGCGGTCACGCGCCCCAGTCGAACGGTGCGTGCGTCCGGAGCCACGCCGGCTGAGCCGCGTGTATAGTGCACCGCGTTTTCCAATGACTCGCGACTGAATGGTGTGAGCAGTGCCCGCGCCGTTGGACCATGATACGACACCACGCCCGCGCGTTGCCACGCCGCGTGCAATGCCGTGATGTCGGAGTAGCCGATCAACGGCATCGCGCGTTCCCGCAGGAGCTCGATGCTGATATCGGGGAGCACCCGCATGGCGCCGTATCCGCCACGCAAACACCAGATACCATCAATGGTGTGATCGGCGAGCGCGTGATTGAGATCCGCGGCGCGCTCCGCGTCAGTGCCGGCGAAATATCCGCTGCGTGCCAGAGCGTGCACCCCGACCACCGGTTCCCATCCGAGCGAACGCGCCGTCTCTTCTGCGCGCTCCACTTCGTGTGCGCCGAGTAGTGGTCCGGCGGGCGAGACGAGCGCAACGCGTGCGCCAGCCTTGAGCGGCGTTGGTTCCAACAATGCTGCGGCGGAATCGAGGCCTTGATGCATCTGTGAACGTACGGACGCGGCACCAACTGAGCAATCTGCGCATTGTTCAGCTCATGAACTCTTTGGCCTGCTTTCTGTGAACTCATCCCTGCTGCTTGCGCTCGCGCTGGCCAGCCCGTGGTTCGTGGTGCCCATGTTCGTGTTGTGGCGACTGCGTGGTACGCCCCGGCTGGAAAACGCGTCGCCCGTTCCGCCTGCGCCGGCGCCACTGGTGTCGGTGGTATTGCCAGCACGCAACGAAGCCGCGCACATCAGTGCGTGTATGGCGGCGCTGCGCAACACCACGTGGCCCAACTGGGAACTGATCGTGGTGAACGACGGGTCCACCGATGACACGGGTGCGTTGGCACGCGCGTCGGCGGCAAGTGATCCGCGTGTGCGCGTGATCGATGCACCACCGCTGGCCGCCGGATGGTTCGGCAAACAGTGGGCGTGTCACACTGCCATGCAGGTGGCACGCGGCGAATGGTTGTTGTTTACCGACGCTGATACCCGTCACGCGCCCGAGTTGATCGCGCGCATGATGCGCGTCCGCGGCGAACGAAACGCTGATCTGCTGTCGGTTTCTGGGACGCAGGAGATGGTCACCTTCTGGGAGCGCGCGGTGCAGCCGGTGGTGTTCGCGCTGATTCTGGCGCGCTTTGGTGGCGCCCGTTCGCTCGAAGCAGCGCGCCGACCGGAAGATGTCGTCGCGAACGGTCAGTGTTTTCTCATGTCGCGCGCAGTGTACGACGCCATTGGCGGCCATGAAGCAGTGCGCGACACCGTGGCGGAAGACCTGATGATGGCGCAGCGCATCGTGCAATCCGGACGACGTGTGTCGCTGGCACTCGGACAATCGCACTTGTCCACGCGCATGTACGACGGGTGGGATTCGCTGGTGCGCGGTTGGCGCAAGAATGTGTACGCGGGTGGACGCATGGCAATGCGTGGTGGTGTAATCGGTCGCGTATTGTTTCCCCTGGCGCTGGTTGGATTTCCGCTCGCGATTGCGGCGCCGTTTGTTGTGGTGCCGCTCGCGTACCTTTCCAGGCACGCGGTGCTGCTTCCGTGGAGTGCGATGGCCGCGGCCAGCATGGTCTTCTGTTTTGCCGGGGCCGCGGCGTTCTCACGCACACCGTTGTGGCGCACCGCGCTGGCACCGGTAGGCGCCTTGGCGTTTGCCTGGATCTGCGCGTCGGCCATTGCGCGCGGTCAGAACGTGGAGTGGAAGGGCCGCCAGTATCAGAGTCGGTAGGCACGCTCACGATACGTCGCGCAGTTTTTCGGTGACGCACCGCGCGGGACGTTGGCGCATGATGCGCCCGTGCTCACCATACGCGCTTCCGCCACCCTGCTCGCCCGCGCCGATTCCCTCGACAGCACGCGTCCGCTGCTGCGAGCGCTGGGCTTCACCGCCAACGCGCACGTCGTGCACGCGGGGCTCCGCGCCGCACTCGGCCTGACCGCCAGCATTACGCGCGCACGACTATTCGCCGGCGAAGGATCGCTGCGTGCGCTGCTGGCCATCGTTCCACCAGACAGCGATGTGCGCAGCGCATCACGTGCGATTGCCGCCGCATTGGACCGGCACGCCGCCGCGCAGTCGTGGTTGTTGTGCCTGCTGCATGAGCCAACGCATTCCATTACACTCGCGGTGCTCGCACCTGGCGGCTCGTCCCGTAAAGTCATCGCACTTCGCGTAGACCGCCGGCGTGTTACGGACAGTGACGCCGACACACTACGCGCCATGGCGAGTGTGCCGCGTACCGACGCCGCGCTCGCGTACGCACGCTGGACTGATGTGCTCGGGCGCGATGCACTCTGCGGCCGATTCTATCGCACGCTCGACAAACTTGTGCGCAATCTCGCAACTACGGCCGTTGGAACGGCCACCGCGCACGAACGACACACGCTCGCACTGCTCACCACATCGCGCCTGTTGTTCCTGGCCTTTCTCGAAGCCAAAGGCTGGCTCGATCAAGATCACGGCTTTCTCATGCGCGAGTGCACCGCGGCACTCGAACGCGGCGGGAACCTGCACCAGCGCTGGTTGCGCCCCCTGTTCTTCGGCACGCTCAACACACCGTACGCACAACGTGCACCCGTCGCACGTCGCTTTGGCAAGGTGCCGTTTCTGAATGGTGGGCTCTTCTCACCAGCACCCGTCGAGCGACTGCGCTCGCACGTGCGATTTACCGACGACGCCATCGTGGCGATCGTCGGCGAACTGCTCGATCGCTATCGCTTTACGGCACAGGAAGACTCTACCAGCTGGTCCGAGTCCGCCGTTGATCCGGAAATGCTCGGGCGCGCCTTTGAATCACTCATGGTCCCGTCGGAGCGTCGCGGCAGCGGCACCTTTTACACGCCGCCGGCACTGGTGGAACGGGTCGTCTCCGAAGCGCTGCACGCCGCTCTGCGCCATCAGATCGCAGCCCCGGATCGTCTGGAGCAGTTGCGCGCGCTGCGATGTCTCGACCCCGCCTGCGGATCGGGCGCGTTCCTTGTACACCTGCTCGAGAAACTCACACGACTCCGTGTCGCCGCAGGTGACACTCGCGATGAACATCAGATACGTCGCGATGTGCTCGCCGAATCGATTTTCGGCGTGGACCGGAATCCGGTCGCGGTGTGGCTCTGTGAACTGCGCCTCTGGCTCGCGGTGGTGATCGACTGCCACGAAACTGATCCCCTGCGCGTACCGCCCCTTCCCAACCTTGATCACCATGTCCGCGCCGGCGATTCGCTCAGCGGCGGTGACTTCCGGTACACACCGGCCTCGGGAAGGCGACTCGCGCAGCTGCGCGGGCGGTACGTGCAGGCGGTCGGTGCGCGCAAACAATCGCTGGCGAAATCGCTTGACCGCGAGGAACGCAATCGCGCCCTGGCGGAGCTTGCGGTCACGATTGACAGTGCCCGTCGCGCACGAAAAGCGTTGATCACGCAACTGCGCACGCGCGATCTCTTTGGCGAACGCACCAAACCTTCGCGCGCCGATACAGCCCGACTCCTCGCACTACGCACCCGCTTGCGCGAACTGCAGTCACGCGAACGTCGCCTCACACTCGGCGGCGCTCTCCCCTTTCGCTTTGCGGCGCACCTCGCGGATGTCGGCGCGAGCGGTGGTTTCCACCTCGTTGTCGGTAATCCGCCCTGGGTGCGGCCGCACATGCTCACGATGCCGGAGCGGCTGAATCTGCGACGCGACTTCCGCAGCATGCGCGATGCGTCATGGCGAGCGGGTGCCGTGCGCGCCGGTGCCGGCGCAGGCTTTGGCGCGCAGGCCGATCTGTCGGCCGCCTTTGTTGAACGCAGCGTCTCACTGCTACGCGAAGGCGGCGTACTTGCACTCCTCGTGCCCGCCAAACTCTGGCGTTCACTGGCCGGCGGCGGCGTGCGTCGATTACTCGCCGACGATACCCGCTTGCACACGGTGATCGACTGGAGCGACGCACCCGCACTTTTTGATGCGGCCACGTATCCGTCACTCGTGGTCGCCGAACGCACCAGCGCACCAGTGGCCAGCAGTGCCACGGAACGCGTGCAAGTCCACGTCATGCGCGGCGCACGCGATCATGCGTTTGCGCTCCCTGCCGTGTCCCTCCCGCTTGGCGCTGAACCCGCGGCACCGTGGCTGCTGCTGCCACCAGACGTACGCGCGGCCTTTGAACGATTGCGACGCAGCGGACCAGCACTCGGCGACGCGGGCCTTGGCCGACCAACATTGGGCGTGAAATGTGGTTGCAACGAAGCGTTTCTGGTCGACGCGCGAGAGCACGATGATTTGCTGGCCACCGTTGTCGCCGGCGATCGTTCCGGAACGATCGAGCGCACTGTGCTTCGCCCTGCACTGCTCGGACACGCCCTGGCAAGCACGGAGTCAGCCAGTAATCGCACACATCGCGTCGACCTGCGTATTGTCTGGACACACGGCCTGGATGGTCGTCCGCTCACATCGTTGCCACCCCGGGCTGCGCGCTGGCTGCAACGGTGGCGGCCGCGCCTCGAAGGGCGGAGCGATGCACGCCATCGCATGCCGTGGTGGGCACTCTTTCGCACCGAAGCGGCACGCCTCGAAACGCCACGGCTCGTCTGGGCCGACTTTGGTCGCACGTTGCGCACACGTGTCCTCGACGCCGGTGATCCGACCGTGCCGCTGAACACGTGCTACGTGCTGCGCACGCCCGCCATAGAGGACGCGTATGCGCTGGATGCGTTGTTGTCATCGCCCGTTGCCTCCGCCTGGCTCGATGCCATCGCCGAACCGGCACGTGGCGGGTGGCGACGATTCCTCGGCTGGACCGTCTCCGCGCTGCCCGTACCAAACGACTGGCTGCGAGCCCGTGTCCTGCTCGCGCCACTTGGCCGTCGACGCGCACTCGGCGACCCTCCGTCACCGGACGAGCACATTCACGTGGTTGCGTCCGCCTACGGACTGGATCCGCGCGTGCTGCAATCGCTCATGGATTGGCAACATGCGTGAAAACAGGCCACACGCTGTCTTCAACGTGCTCGCGCGCGCCGGACTCGGATTGCCGCCCGAGACCACGCACACGGCGAAGTACGCGGGAACGGAAACCCTGCATGCACATCAGGTGGAGGCCGTGCTTCGTCTTACGCCGTTGCTCCGCGAATATCACGGTGCGCTGCTCGCCGACACCGTGGGACTGGGCAAGACACACGTGGCCCTGGCGCTCGGCGCGTCTTATGCAAGAGTACATGTCATCGCGCCAGCCGCGCTGCTGCACATGTGGCGCAGTACGATTGTTCGCACACAAATCCAGCCACGACCCGTTGTGTACTCGCTGCATGCGTTCTCACGCGATCCCGCGTTGCGTCAGCACGCGTGCGAAGTACCGCGCCTTGTCGTCATTGACGAAGCGCACCACCTGCGCACTCCGTCCACGCTGCGGTACGCGAACGTGGCCCAATGGTGTCGTGGCGCGCACGTGCTGTTGTTGACCGCCACACCAGTGCACAATCGCCCGGAGGATTTACAACACCTGCTGGCGCTGTTCCTTGGCGCACGGGCCGAATCACTCAGTCACGCCCAGCGCCAGCGGCTGATCGTTCGCCGCAATACCGAGGATCTGGCGAACGCGCACGCGGTACAGCCGCCGCCGCTCGTGGCGCATGCTCCATTTGCCATTGGCGACGCGCCCGCCGTCACGCGAGCGCTCGCCACACTGCCACCACCGCTCCCCACTCGCGATGGTCGAGCGGCAGGTGCGCTCATCGCACTGGGTCTGGTGCGCGCCTGGTGCTCGAGCGGCGCGGCATGTCTGTCCATGATTCGAAAACGCCGAGCGCGTGCCGTTGCGCTGGCGCAGATTCTGGCCGAACAGCGCTTGCCCACAAATCAGGAACTGCGAGCGTGGACGATTTCGGAAGATACCGTACAGCTTGGCTTCACCGAACTGCTGCTTGATGATGCATCAACGGTGCGTGCCGATGCGTCCTGGAGGGAGGCGCGCGTGCAGCTGGATACGCATGCATCGGCGCTTGCCGAACTTGAGCAACTCGTGCAGCAGATCGCGACCACGCTCGACCGCGTGCGCGTGGAGTCGCTGCGGAAAGTGCGCGCCTCACATCGCGGTGTGGCCGTGGTGGCGTTCTCGCAGTTTGCCGAAACGGTGCGCGGTATTGGGCGCCTGTTACGCTGGGATCAGGGCGTGGCCACACTCACCTCGCTCGGCGGCAAAGTGGCGGGAGGAAAGCTGTCTCGCGATGAGCTGCTCGCGCGTGTTGCTCCTCGGGCCTACGGCGCACCGCTGCCGCCGGCGCACGAGCGCGTGTTCCTGCTAATCACCACTGACTTGCTCGCCGAAGGCGTCAATCTGCAAGATGCGGCGGTGGTGGTGCACCTCGATATGCCATGGACACCCGCCGCCGTCGCGCAGCGTGAGGGGCGCATTGCGCGACTCGGGTCGCTGCATGACACCGTGCACGCGTATTCGATGTCACCACCAGGCGGCGGCGCTGCGCTCATGCGCCTGGCTGAACGGTTGCGCGTAAAGGCGCGTGCGGCCGCGGTGGCGATTTCGCCAGAGCACGTGGCACCATCAGCACGAACGCTGGTGGCTGTGCCAACACTGTCGTCACCACTGGCGCGTGTGTTTCGCGAATGGCTGTCAGATGAGACCATGAACGGTTTGACCGGCGTCACGCGACATGTGGCGCGACATGTGGCGCGACATGCACAGGCCTCGTGGCTCGCGGTGATGACGAATCCGGAAGCGCTACAGGAATCGCCGTCTGAGGTGCAGATCCTGATTGGCGGCACCTTCACAAACGGGGTGCGACGGACTCGTGTCACACTCGACCCGAAACAACTATTGCGGATTGTGGTGCGTGCAGATCAGGTACGCGCCGCAGGTGACGCGGCGTTTGCACTGACGTCTGTGCATCTCGCGGAAGCTGCGGTGCATCGCGCGATTCGGCAGTACCTCCGTCAACGGCAGGCGCAACAGCTGGTGCCCGATGTCGCATTGCCCGTGCGTCGCGCGCAGCTGGCAATACGGGCGCTGTTGGCCCGCGCTTCCATCAGCCATCGACTGGTACTCGCGTCGCGCGCGTCCGTGGCGCTGCGTGCACTGCAGCAGCTGCGTGGCGCGGGCGACGAGCGCGCGCTGGCTCGGTTGATGGAATCGGTGACACGTGACGATAACATGCAGGCTTCACTCGACTGGCTCGATGCCGTGATCGCGCTTGCACCCGCTACGCGAGTTACGGGTGATCGAACAAGCTCGCCAACTCAGGAATCGCTTTTACCATGCTCGGCGCTCTTGCTCCTGTTGCCGTAAAGACTGCGCAACCGCGAGCTCACGAGCGGTGCGTGGCGTGACTACAATTGTGCATGACTGATTCGAAACACTTTGCCGTTCTGTTCGACCTTGATGGCACACTGCTCGATTCGATTGGCCTGTTGCTCGAGTGCATGGAGTTTGCATTTGCCGGGCGAGCGGTGGTGCCGTCTCGTGAACTGTGGACCGCCGGCATCGGCACACCGCTCCGCGTACAAATGCGCGATTTTTCCGTTGCGGAACACGAGATTGAGTCGGTGGTCGAACGCTATCGCACGCATCAGCATGCCAATCTCGAGCGGATGACCACCTTGTTTCCGGGCGCCTACGACGTGGTGCACACACTGCGCGCCTCCGGGGTAAAAACGGGCGTTGTGACCAGCAAAGGACGCGGCATGACGCTGCGATCCCTCGCGCATGTTGGACTCGCCGACGCTTTTGATATCGTGGTGACCGCCGATGACACCACACGGCATAAACCCGATCCACTTCCGGTCGAGCACGCGCTGTATGCACTGGAGCTGACGCCAGATCGCGCGCTGTTTGTCGGGGATTCCACGCACGATATGGTATCCGGGCGGGCGGCGGGAACGACCACCGGCGCGGCGCTCTGGGGGCCGTTCTCGCGGGGGCAGCTGGAGGTCGCGTCGCCCTCGTACTGGCTGGAAGATGTTGCGGAGGTCGTGGGGCTGGTTGAGCGGTTGCGGGCTGGGGTGATGGTCTGACCTGGGGTGCGAACAGAGCGTGATGCGTTCCGTGCGGGCTTTCGAAACAGGTTCGCCGAGCCATCACCCCCCGACAATCACATCCGCCCTCGGCATCCGCCACCCGGGCACAAATGCGGGACACTCTCGCGGCACCGCTTCAAAACGGACCGATGCGAACCCACTGCCGTACAGCCCGTACCGCAAGTCGGATAGCAGCACGCCTCCGGACCCATCACGACGCCAGACGGGCACGCGCATGAACTCCAGCGCGGCTGCGAACTCGCAGTGTGTCACAGCGAACGACCGCAGTTCTGATCTCGAGCCTGTCCATTCTTCACGCCACCGCACCGACGCAGCTGACGTCTCGCTCAGACTTTCCGCTCGCGATGAACGGGCCAATCCATCAGAGCTACCCGCAGAGACGTCCTGAATGTTGTCGTCGCATCGCAGTGCGTTGCGAACTCCCGGCAGTGCAGCCACCGTCGCGGTGTGCACACGATACGCGTCGTTTTCCACATCAATCACAATTGCGCTCTGACACAATGGGTTCGCCGCCGCTGATGTGAGAACCACGTCGACGAGCGTGGCGTTAGGTACGCGGGCTCGCATTTCGTCGGCAACCCGCCTGTTGGCCGCACTCGACATGGCAAAACCGAATGCTTCCACGGCGAGCCACAATCCACTGGCGAGTGCCACTCTGTACGCGGACGCGGTGAAACGTGCGGCGAGCAGTGACAAAACCGCACCTCCGGTAAGCACCGTGGCCACATCCCGTGGAACCATGTCCACCAACCACGCGAGCACCAGCACGCCAACCAGCGCGAGCGACAACACGACACGCCCCACGAGGCGACGCGGACCAAACAGCAGGGCTGGAATCGCCGCCACCCACAGCCACGGTTCGACAATGAATATCGCGTCGCCGTAATACCAACTGTTTTCAAACGGCCAGAACGGATGCACGCCGTAACTGTTGGTGTAGTCAAGTACGATGTGCGAGAGTGTGCCGCCCAACGCCAGCCATAACATCGGCGTGCGCACCGCAGGATCGCGCGTGTCACGCCGCACAAGTTGCACCACGCCCCACAAGGCGAACGCCATGATCAGCGCGAACACGATGGTGTGCGTGTGACCGCGGTGATGCAGCATGTAACCGAGTGGGCCAATGCCGAGCACTTCTCCGGAGTACACCAGATCGGCGTCGGGAAACTCGGCGGCCACAATGCCGAGCACGACGGCGGTGGCGCGCACGCCGCGGGTGATCGGCGCCCCGGTTCGGCGTTCAATACTGGAGATGGTCGCGTCGGCCATCAGCAGGCCGGCGAGGGCGTGGGTCATGTTATCCATGCCCCCAATCTGGATGGCTGCGCACGTGGACGGACCTCGACTTTCGTCACGTTTTTGAGGACGCAACGGGGAGATCGACGGTCGCCCGAATCCCCGGCCCCCGAATCCCCCGCCGCCCGAATCCCGGGCCGCCCGGCGCCGTACGAATTCAAAACGGGTTCAAACCATCCGCGCCCCTACGCTATCCAACCCGGCGTAACCATGTGGGGGCCATGCACGCACTGACTGTGACCGGATTCATCCCTGACAACCTGTCGTCATCACGCCCGACGAGCCGACTCGTCGGCGCTGAGCGGTCGACAGCGGTCCCGGACGAATCGGCCAGTGGCGACGCTGCTCTCGGCGACGCTGCTCTGAGCGATGCCGCGCAGCGTGCGGCGGCTCAGGCGGAGCGCGCTGACGTTGAAGCCGCCACCGCCGGCGACCGACGGGCCTTTGAACGGCTGTACCGCACGCATGGACAACGGGTGTTTGCGCTCTGTCTGCGCATGTGCGGGGAACGTGGACTGGCTGAAGAGTTGGTGCAGGATGTGTTCGTGCGCGCGTGGCAAAAGCTGGAGTCGTTTCGTGGTGATGCCGCGTTCAGTACGTGGTTGCATCGGGTGGCGGTGAACATTGTGTTGTCGCGTCGCAAGCAGGACGGAAGAACGCGCGACCGAACCGTGGCCGACGACGATGCGGTGCATGTCGTGCCGGCGCGATCAGTGAGTGTCGGCGATCGCATGGATCTTGAAGCGGCCATTGCCACACTGCCGGCGGGTGCGCGACGAATCTTTGTGTTGCATGACGTTGAAGGCTACACGCATGAAGAAATCGGTGAACTACTTGGCATTACATCTGGTGGCAGTAAAGCGCAGCTGCATCGCGCTCGATTGCTGCTGCGCGAGGTCCTGTCCACATGAGTGACATTCCCATGACCTGTGAAGAGTTCGACGCACAGCTCGAGGCGTATCTCGAGCGTGGACTCGATCACACCACACAACGTCGCGCCGACGGGCATCGCGCGGAGTGCGCGGCGTGTGCGGCACTGGTGGCGGATCTGGATAGCCTGGTGCTTGCGGCACAGTCGTTGCCGTTGCCAACGCCTTCACGGGATCTGTGGCCTGATATTGAAGCGCGACTGGCGACACCTGTGCGGGTGTTGCCTGTGACAGCAACACACACGGTGACGCGCAGCGTGCTGCCGTGGCGTCAGCTCGCGGCCGCTGCGGCCGTGCTGGTAACGGTCAGTGCCGGTGTGACGTGGAACGTCGCACGCCGCGCACCGGCGGCGAGCAGCGCCACCCTTGCGTCCACCGACAGCGCACCAGCCGTTTCCTCACCCGCACCAGAGGCGAACACCCCAGCGCCGCGCGCGATTGACGTAGACGGCGCCAACACCATGCCGCCGTCCACATTGGGCGGCGTGGTAACGCCGGACAATCGCAGTACGGGCTACGTCGCCAGCGCACCACGTGTTGCACCAACACGCGTGGTGGCCGCATCGAACGTGGGCCCGCGCGCCGTGGCGCTCGACACGCTCTACGGACGCGAAATCGCCATGCTGCGCACGGTAGCCGAAACGCAGCTTGGCCTGCTCGACTCCACCACGGTGTCGGTAGTGCGCAAGAATCTCGACATCATTGACAACGCGATCCGGGAAAGCCGCGCGGCGCTCGCGTCTGATCCGAACAGCGGATTCCTGCTCGAACAACTCGATCGCGCGTACGAACGCAAAGTTGATTTACTGCGCCGCCTGGCGCTGTTGTAACCCTTTTTCTGGTTCTGTCATGCGTGCTCTGTTTCAGACTCTGACTGCCGTTGCCCTCGTTGCGGGCGTTGCGGTTCCCGCAACGTTGCACGCGCAAGAATCGCGCGATACCACGATTACCATGGACGCGTCGGCCACCGTTGAAGTGGTGGGCTGGTCCGGCGACTTCACGATTCGCGGTGTGTCCGGGCGCACGCTGCGTGTGCGCAACATGGACGATCGTGGCTTTGAAGTCTCTGGTGACGGCCGCGCGCTGCGCCTGAACGGCTCACATCTGCGCGGATCAGGCGGTGCGGACCTGGTGCTTGACGTGCCGCGTGGCACTGCGTTGCTCGTGCGCACGCAGGGTGGTGACATCAACATCAGCAACACGGGTGGGGATGTCGAGGTGCGCACCACGTCGGGCGATATCAACGTAACCGATGCCACGCAGGTGTTCATCGAAAGCGTGAGCAGCGATATCAACCTCGCCGACATTGCCGATGGCGCACGAGTGAACACCACCACGGGCGATATCACCGCGAACAACGTCAGTGGCAATCTTGAGATCTCGGGTACGTCGACGGAGGTCACGCTTCGTGATATCAAATCGCGTCGTGTGCAGGTGAAGGTCGTGAGCGGCGACATCACCTACAGCGGTGCGCTCTCAGAATCAGGGCGCTACGACTTCAGTACCCATTCCGGCGATGTGCAGCTCTCACTCCCTCGCGATTCGCGTGCCACACTCGAACTGCAGTCGTTCAATGGCGATGTCACGTCGCGTAATCTGCCGCTGACGCTGTTACCGGAACCCGGCGCCACATCACGCGCCGTCGTGCAAACCGATGCCCTTGACCGTCGTGACCGGGAGCGTGATTCCATTCGCCGTCAGATTGCGGATTCCGTACGACGCGAGGCGCAGCGCCGCAATCGTGATACCGGAAACTTCGAGCGCGATTTTGAACGCTCGGTAGAACGTCTGGTGGAGTCGGTGATGGGGTCCATTGGTCGCACCATGGAATCGCTGGCGCTGCAGTTCGATGGCTTGCCGCGTGGCGGACGCTCACAGCGCATGCAGCTCGGTGAGAGCGGTGGACCACTCGTGTTTGTCTCCACGTTCAGCGGCAGCGTGACACTGCGCTCCAACGAACCAAACGATCGTCGTTGAATCACCCGCCGTCTTTCACCTCGGAACTCACACCATGTCATACACTCATGTAGTCAAACAGACGCTCGCTGCCCTGGCAGTGTTCGCGTCGCTCGGCGCCATCAGCACCGCGCAGTCGCAGGAAGTGGAGCGTAATGCATTCAACTACAACGCCTCCCTCTCTGCCGGTCGCACCGTGAATGTGCGCAATGTGAACGGTGCCATCAGCGTGGAACGTTCACGCTCCAATCAGGTGGAGATCACGGCCGAAAAGCGCTGGCGTCGTGGTGATCCCGAAGACGTGCGCATTGTGCAGGTTCCCGGTCGCAATGGCGACATCATGGTGTGCGCCCTCTGGAACGACGCCGAGTGCACCGAGAGTGGCATTCGCAGTCCGCGTCGTCAAACGTGGAACGATCGCAACGATGTGTCCGTGCACTTTACCGTGCGCGTACCAGACGGTGTGCATGTCAACATGAGCACGGTGAATGGCGCTGTGACGGTGGACGCGATCTCCGGCATGATTGACGCGAGCACTGTCAACGGATCGGTGGAAGCGCGCAGCACCGGTGGTCCGGTTCACGCGAAAACCGTGAATGGCAGCATCAAGGCCACCATGGCGTCGCTCGGCAGTGAAAATCTTGAATACGAAACAGTGAACGGTTCCATTACGCTCACCTTGCCGGCGAACTCGAATGTGGATCTCGATATTTCCACCGTGAACGGCTCGGTGAACACCGATTTCCCAGTCACCGTGCAAGGGTCGATCAGTCGTCGCAAGTTGCGCGGATCGATTGGTTCCGGCGGACGCTCACTCAAGGCGAGCACCGTGAACGGCAGTGTCAATCTGGTGCGCGGCGGCGAGCGATAATCCGTATCAGGACACCATCACACACGCACACGGCGCGCTCATCAACTTACGATGGGCGCGCCGTTGTCGTAGAGCGCGTCGATTGAACGCGCGAGTGCAAAGTCTTTTTCTGTAATGCCACCTGCGTCGTGCGTACTTAAACAGAACGTCACTTTGGTGTAGCGGATGTCAACATCCGGATGATGCGCCTGCGCTTCGGCTTCATCGGCCACCCGACGCAGAAACTCGATACCATCCGGGAACGCGGCGAACTGGAATGTGCGCGTGAGCATGTCGCCCTTACGCGACCAGCCGGACAGGGTGCCGAGTGCGCGCTGGATTTCGATATCGGAGAGTGGCCGCATGGGGATAGGGTAGCCGCGGCCCACAGCTCTCGCCAGTGCTTTCGTGCACTGGCTGTCTTCGGTATATATTCGGTTATGCGCCCTGCCATTGCCTCCATTCGGGCCAGTCTCGAAGCACTTGTCCCCTCGCTACCACCGGCCGGTCCGGCCTGGCCCACTGGCATTGCCGCACTCGATGCCGCGCTGGGCGGAGGGATTCCGCGTGGCCGGCTCACGGAGCTGGTGGGTCCGCGGGCCATGGGGCGCACCACGCTGGCGCGTCGTGTGGTGGCCCAGGTCCTGGGCGCAGGGCGCTGGGTGGCCATTATCGACGCCACACGCACGCTGGCAGCGCAATGCTGGGCCGGTCTCGGGTCGCGGCTGGTGGTGGTGCGTCCCAAGGATCCGGGGCGCGCGGCGTGGTGCGCTGATCGTCTGCTGCGCAGCGGTATGTTCGGCCTGGTGGTGCTGGACGGCGCGCCGCTGTTGTCGCGGCAGATCACGGTGCGCCTCAGTCAGCTGGCGCGCGACCGTGATGCGGCGTTGCTGGTAGTGGGGATGGGCAATGCAGCGACGGCCGGTGGCGCGGGTGTGCGGTTGCGGGTTGTCCCACCGGCTCCAACGGCAACGGCCCTGTCGCTTGTGGCGCGCCATGCACCACCTTCATTGAGTAGACGCGCTCGTGGCCCCGCGCGCGCCAAGAACACACCATGTACCGTGATGGTCGACAAGGGCGCCACGCCCGCACAGGTGGAGGTCCCGCGTGTGATGGCCGTGGTGGTGCGACTGGTGCGTGTCTCGGCAGCAGATCGGCGCGGCGCGGCACGCAAGCGTGTGGTGAAGTCGTAGCGGGACGAAACGAGTCACGTGCGTTCAACGCTTGGGCGTGCGAAGCGGTATTAGCACGAATGACTTGCCCTCCGCATGCACGGCGGCCAAGCTACGCGCTGCAACGTGACGCGTTTCTGCATTCCGCGTGTGCGTGACGCGCGAAGACGCACCACGCCCGCCACACTCCCCCCTGCCCGAGTCCCGTGACCGCTGCCCCTCCGTCGCTATTCGCCCGCCTGCTCGCGCGATACGCGAAAGTTGAGCCCGACGAAGCACCCGCCGTGATTGCGGCATTCTGTTTGTTCTTCTGTGTGCTCGGTGGCTACTTCGCGGTGCGCCCGGTGCGCGAAACGATCGGCACGATTCTGGGCAGCGATCGCGTGAGCGATCTGTGGATTCTCACATCGATCGGCGCCGTGGTGATTGTGCCGCTCTACGGGTGGCTTGTAGGCAAGATCAGACGTTCCGTGTTGCTGCCGGCGATTTACATGGCGGTCGTGGTGGCGTTCGTCGTGTTTGGTGTGCTCTTTGGACGCGACGCGGAAAACGAAACACTCGGCTCCACGTTTTACGTGGGGATCAGCGTGCTCAATCTCATGCTGGTGTCGGTGTTCTGGAGCTTTCTGCTGGAGTTGTTCAGCAGTCCGCAAGCGAAGCGACTCTTTGGTGTGATTGCCACGGGTGGAACGCTGGGCGCGCTGGTGGGTCCGCTGATTACCGATCTCTCGGTGCAACGTGTTGGCACGAGTGGTGTGCTCTTTATTGGTGCCGCGCTGTTCACCGGCGCAATCATCTGTCAGCGTATTCTGATCAATGTGTGGACGGCGCCTGGTGGTGCGGGCGAACATACGAATCGCCCAATTGGTGGCAATCCATTTGCTGGTGTGAGCCTGGTGCTCAAGTCACCGTACCTGCTCATGATCGCGCTGTTCGTGGTGTTGCTCTCGACGGCGAATACGCTGCTGTACTTTGAGCAGCTCGAAATCGTAAAAGCGACATTCACCGACAATGATCAGCGCACGCAGGTGTTCGCACGCATTGACTACATCGTGCAAACGCTCACGATTCTGTCGCAGTTTTTTCTCACCGGACGCATTGCTGCACGCCTTGGCGTGACCGCGTTGCTCGTAGCCGTGCCGCTCATCGTGATGGTTGGATTTATCACGCTCTCCATGACCGGCAGCTTTGCGGTGCTGGCGGTGGTGCTCGTGGTGCGTCGCTGGGGCGAGTACGCGTTTATTCGTCCGGGCCGAGAGATGTTGTTCAGCAAGCTTGATACGGAATCCAAGTACAAGGCCAAGAACCTCATTGACGTGCCCGTGTATCGTGGTGCCGACGCGCTCGTGGCGCAGTTGCAGAACGCGGTGCGTGCGAGTGGTATGACCGGTGCGACGGTGGCGCTCATTGGTGCTGGTGCCGCGCTCACCTGGGCGGGTGTGGGTGCGTGGTTGGGGAGCCGGCATGAGAAGAAGCCGGATATTGGGTAGCGCGAAGAAGCAGCGCCGCCCTAACGCGCGCGCTGCGCCGCCACCGCGTCCAAGCCTGTGCGGGCACTTGCTACGTACGGTGCCGCTGTGAGTGCGGGACCTTCGAGCAACGACGCGTACCAGCGTTTCGCCTCATCCCATTTTCCAATGGCACGCAGCGCATCTGCCCGAGCGAGACGGTCAGCGTGTTGTTCGAGCAGCGGGAACCGCCGTCGAACGTGAATCGGCACATCCACCACACTCCCTGCAAAGACACGCTGCGCCTCATCGTAGTTGCCCGCCACGAATGCCAGATGTCCGCGCAAAGCGGCGGCAAGCGGTGCAGCCAGCCGTGATGAACGAGCGGCGCGGATGAGTTGTTGCCGAGCATTTTCCACAGCGGCAAGGTCACGCATTCGAAGACTCAGCAAACCAATCACGTACTGACGCAAGTCAGCGAGTTCCAATTCACCGAGTGCATCACGCGCGACGACGCCAGCGATTGGTGCAGCGAGGAGCGCCCGTCGCAGCGCCAGCAGTTGCGTCGAATCCGCCTGCGTGCCTGGCGCGATAGCGAGGACCGCGCGATGCAGCGTCGCGACGGGTGCATCGATTTCTTCCGCTTGCTGCCACCTGGCGCTCGCTGACCCGAGCCGTCCCCCCACCGCATCGAGACTGGCAAGCGCCAGCAGTCCCTCGAGACGCAGCACCGGATCGTTGCCCGCTGTGGCGAGCACCGTCGCATACGCGCGAGCGGCTCGCAGGTCGCGGGGATCGCCCTGCACCCGTTGCAGCGCAATGTGCGCGGCCACCGGTTCATCGATGCGGTCCGAGGCACTTTCCTGCGCGTCTGGTGCACGAGTACGTCGCGCGTGCAGCGCGATGTACGTTTGTCGAATACCTGGCTGCTCGCCCGCGCTGTTCGGGCTAAAGTACATACGGAACAGTGTGTCAAGTTCACCAACACGGTTCGCACGCGCGGCGAGATCCATGAGGTAAACGTTCACTTCCCGATTGCGCGGATCGAGCTCCATCACACGGCGAAACGCATCCCGCGCATCATCCAACGGTCGTCCATAGTACGGATTTTGCTCAAAGCGTGACTCGCCCAGCAACATCCAGGCATCAATCGCCGTGGGATAGTCGACGGTCACTTGCTTCAGAATGCGCTCCGCGTCACTGGGATTGCCGAAGCGGAACGCGTAGTAACCGCGTACAATCTCTTGCAAACGCAACGGCAGCGATGCTCTGAGAGTGTACGCGCGCTCCGTGGCCAGCGCATTGAGTGAGTCTACGTCGTTCCACTTCGCCGCCCGCGCCAGTCGATACCACGCCAGCGCAAACAGCGAGTCCAGCTCAACCGCACGTTGAAAATGTGCCAACGCCGCTGCCGGTCTCGCGTCGCGAAGTTCCCGTTCGCCGTCGAGGTACGCGCGCAACGCAGGAGCGGAATGCGAAGTGCTCGCTGCGAGGCCAGCCACCGTGTCACCGGGCGAACGCAGTTCCGTTGCGACAAGTCCATATACGAGACGGTCGACGCCCGATGTGAGATCGGCCGGGAGCGCCCCCACCAGTTGCGCACGTCCGGATTCTTCACCACTCGCGCGATACAGTGTGGCGCGGATTGTCACTGTATTGCCCACGCCCACCAGGTTGCCGATCACGTACCGACTCGCTCCGATCCGCGAAGCCAAAGCACGTGCAGTCGACGAGTCGAATCGCGCGCCAGTCAACTCAGACGCCGCACCAATGACCACGTTGGGGTCGATGCCGCGCACCAACCCGGTTCCGTCGAAGGCAGGCGTCAGCAAATCGACGAGTCCGTTGCGCAAATATTCGAGGTCGCGGCTTCCCTCAACACTGAATGGCAGCACGGCGATCGTTGGCAGTGGTTGAGTGCTGCGAGCAACTTCAAGCGGCGAATCAGACGCCTCAAACGCGCGGTCCGTGTCGCGAGCCCCTCGCCACACGAACACCGCCGCAATCGTCAAGGCACCCAGCAGCAATGCACCAACACGCACACCTCGGCGCGTTGGCGCACGCGGCGTGGCGGGCGTCGAGATGGTTTGCGTCACGTGGACCGATGAGGCGCTCACCGAGACAACGTCGCGAAGCATGGTCAGCACAACGGCGCCCGTTTCGGGGCGGCCACTCGGTGCTTTACTGAGCAACGCACCGACCAGGTTGGCGACCTCGCGCGGAATCGCGGCCCCGTCACTTCGAATAAGCGCCGGTGTGGGTGCGTGCAGAATTTCGTGCGCGAGCGGCGCCTCCGACTGTTCACCGAACGGACGTCGACCGCACAACATCTCGTACAGCATGACGCCCAAGGCCCACACGTCGGCGCGTGCGTCAGGCTCAGCGCCACCGAGCTGCTCTGGCGCAAGGTAGGGCAGTGAGCCAACAAACGGTGAACCAACGGTTCGCGCGCGATCACCGGCGCGGGTCGCGATACCAAAATCGAGAATGCGCGCGGTGCCATCGGCATCAAAGCCGATATTCGCAGGCTTGATGTCGCGGTGTACGATGCCCTCGCCATGCGCGCTCGCCAGACCACTGGCTACCTGCGTGGCGACGGCAAGTGCTTCCGCAACCGTGAGTGGGCCAGCGCGCAGCCGGTCTCGCAGCGTTCCACCTGCGCAGTAGCCCATGATCACACAGAGGCCACCGTCTGTCAGATCTTCCACAGCATGAATCGCGCAAACGTTCGCGTGTGAAAGCGAAGACGCGGCCTGCGCCTCACGCAACAACCGCAACCTCGACGACGGATCAATCAATCGGTCGGGACTGACGAACTTGAGTGCGACGGCGCGCGCCAGCTTGTTGTCCCACCCGCGGTACACCACGCCCATGCCTCCTGCGCCGAGGCACTCCTGCACGTCGTAGTGACGAATGCGCGTCAGCGGCGGTTGTGACGGCGACGAGGCGGCATCGGGGTCGCCACTGACCGAGGCCAGCGCGGCTTCAAAGACCGGCGCGACCACGTCGCGCGACAGCTCTTCGAAATACGCGCCCGCGTCGTCGGCCACCGCAACCAACTCCACCAGCTCGCGGCACAACACTGGCTCCTCAGTGCGCAGCGCATCGATGTGCGCCTGCCGCTGTGCCAACGGCAGTGACATCGTGGTTTCAAAGAGTGCAGACAGGCGTTCCCAGTCTACGCTCGAGTGCGCGTGTTCGTGGTCAGGCGTCATCGGGTCCATGCTCACGAAGCGCGCGGAAGAGCCAGGCTTGTGCCAGCGCCCAATCACGTTTCACAGTGGCTTCCGAGATATCCAATGCGGCGGCGGTTCCGGGGATCGACAATCCACCAAAGTATCGGCACTCGACCACCTGACACGCGCGCGGATAGATCGTTTCAAGTTGTCGAAGCGCCACTTCAAGGTCCCATAACCGATCAATCGCAGACCACTCGAGACTCGACCAGGCTGGTGCACGCATGTCGAACTCCTCGAGTGCAACCGTGGGTTCGCCGGCGCCGCGCTTGTCAGCATGCTGGCGGCGCGCGTAGTTGCTGAGAATCTGCCGAGTGGCGCGGGCAGCGATCGCAAAAAAATGCGCGCGGTCGCGCGGACTGAACGCCGCCGAACCGCGAAGTCGAAGGTACACCTCATGCGCCAGCGCCGTTGTATCGAGCGTGTCATCACCGCGCCAGCGACGGCGCTGCCGTCGCGCGATCGCGCGCAACTCGTCGTACACAATCCCGAACAATCGATCACCGGCCGGTGCGTCTCCGCGCGCCCATTCGCGCAGAAGGTCCGTGATCGTGTCTTCCGTCTGATGCACCGGCACTCCCCAGAAATCGTCGAGCGAAGAGTTGCGCCTCGATAGCGAACGGCGCAAGGGCCGACGCCGCAGGCCCAACGCCAATGATCCGGTTTGTCGGCATTCCGGGTTCTCCATTGCGGTGAGCCGCTGTTCGTGCTCAACCCGAGCCTATCCACTGTCCCGGAGCATTCCGAATGTCTCGTTCTATCCATCGCCTCGCCGCCGCTCTTGCGCTCTCGCTCATCACGGGTACCTCCGTTGCAGGCGCGCAAACTGCGGTACGGATTCGCGTCACCGCGCTGTCTCCAGCAAACGGCACAGCACTCACGCCCATGTGGCTTGGTGTACACAACGGTACGTTCCGCGTCTTCACCGCCGGCAGCGCAGCCAGCGCCGGTCTTGAAGCGATTGCTGAAGATGGCAACACCGCCGTGCTCGCCGAGACGTTCGGAAGCGCGGGCTTCACCACTCAGACCACGCTGCCTGGACCGTCCGGAGTATTCCTCGGCGGAGAGTCCGCCACGCACACGTTCATGCTGGACGCGTCGAATCCCATGCACCGCTATCTCAGCTATGCATCGATGGTTGTGCCCAGCAACGATGCGTTCATTGCCACGATGAACCCCACAGCGCGCGATCTCACCGACGGCCTTGGCAATTTTCGCAACTTCTCCTTTACGGTGATGGGCTCGCAGGTGTGGGACGCTGGTACGGAACTCAACGACGAACTTGAGAACAGCACCGCGTTCTTCGGACAATCCATGCCGAACACCGGCGTCGATGAGAATGGCGTGGTTGCCCTGCACCCCGGATTCAATCCCGATGGACGCATTTTGTCGTCAGATCGATTTCGAGACGCCGATTTCACACAGGCTGGATATCAGGTTGTTCGCTTCGACGTCTCGGTGGTGCCTGAGCCCGGTACGTGGATGATGGTACTGACTGGCCTGGTAATGCTTGGCGTCACATCGCGTCGTCGCGGCCGCCGGGTTTCTTCCTGACCATCACGGGAATCGCTGTTCATACTTTCCCTTCTGCTCAACACGAGATGCTCCGTCGTTCAGCTCGTAGCGTCGTGGTGTTGCTGTTGCTCGTCGGCTGCAACAGCGCAACGCCCCCCACGGCGCCCGATGCGGCCCCAGTCACTCCGGGAACAACGGCGCCAACTGGCGCCGGCGTCTCTGGTGCCTGGGTGCGCACCGGTTACGCCGTGACGGGCCGCGCCACACTCGCGATCGAAGGCACGACTGCGCGACTCGATTTCTCGAGCGACTTTTCGATTGCGCAGACGCCCGGTCCCGTGGTGTATCTCAATACCACCAGCAATCCCAACACGGGACAGGCGCTGCGTATTGGCGCACTGCGGAACCGTCAGGGAGCGCAGTCGTACCTCTTTCAGATACCTGCGGGTGTGCGGTACACGCGCATCATCATCTGGTGCGACCCATTCAACGTCGCGATGGCGGAGGTTGTTATACCGCCAACTGGCACGCCGTAGCGCACAGCTCGTGGTGCGCTACGGCACGTCGATGCGGAGCGACAGTGACGTCGTTGCCCAGCGCAATCGCAATGTGGTTTGTTTGCCTTCCACCATCGGAAAGTCGAACGTGAGTACATCTGCATACGCGCTCGCTTCCGTGGGAACCTGAAGACGTAACGCGTCGGCTGACTCGCCAGGATACGGTGTGTGATACACGTTCCCCGCCGTACTCAGAATCAGCGTCCACTCGGTCGGATTGGGTTTACCCCAGATACTGTACGTGCCGGCGGGCAGTGGGTTGTCGTTCACTCGCACATCGCGGCTGAACGTGATGGCACTTGCTTGATCTGCGCCGGGATTCCACACCTCGCCGAATGGCACGATGCCTCCAAATATTTCTCGACCACGCGCGACTGGCCGACTGTACGTCACCGCGATTTCGGTATTGGCAACACGCTGCGAGACGGACGCCGCCTGACTCTTGCGCACATCGGCAATCGGCAGGATCGCGGTATCTTGTGTGGCGACTGAGCCTGAACCTGGTACCGCGAGCCGCGTCACATTCCGACCAGGATCGTCAACGCAGGCCGTGAGCAACGAGGACAGTGCGAGCGCGACCAGGAGCCAACGGCCATCGCCGTGATGGCGTTGGCTATTTCGTTTGTGCATTCAGACTCCAGTCGTATTCCGTCCAGATCACACGAACGCGGCGGTCCGTCAGCGCATTCCGCTCAGCGCCTGCGGGCCAGTATCGGCTGAGCCACTGCAGCAGCCCGGACTGATCTGGCGCGAAATCACTGCCGTACCAATCAAAGATGCGGCTCAGGTACACGCGCTTGCCAGCCACATCAACACGATTCTTCTCGGGCGAACGCAACAGGAACAGTCGCGCCTGATCATCCAGCTGCGTGTTCAATCGCGCGCCGGTGTAGGCTTCATTGCGCAGTGGCGGACAACTGATCGCCGCGCACACCAACGCAAAATGCACGCGCGGCTCGTTAAACACCGGGCGAATACGCTCATGCTCAATTTCATCGAGCGTATACACCGTGCCTCCAACCGTCGCCATCTTTTCGCGCCACGGACCGCCGGTTTTCAGGAAGCCAAGCGCCTTATTGATATTCTTGATGGATTGCCGTTCGCCATGCGCGTTGATCTGGGCGATCGTGTATGCGTTGTACGCATTGATCCAGAAGGCCAGCTGCTCGAGGCGTGGGAGCGCGGCAGGATCGGTGGTCGCGAGTGTCTTGAGATAGGCCGAGAAACCCGGTGCGCGTTGAAACGCATCGTAGTCCACCATGCCATCGCGGACGTGCTGTTGCAACAGCGTCGAGAACGGACTGTGGTCGACAGATTGCGCCGACAGCAGCCGGGCGCCGAGCACGCACGCAAGAAAGATTCGGACAGCGATTGCCATGACGCAGAGAAGAAGTGAGTGGCCAATGCGCAGCGAAGGAGCGCAGGCGCGCATCGTACGCGCCCCGTACCAGCCAACAGCTAGTCCACTCCCGCCGGTCCGGTTCCGGGCTTGACGTTAGGTGTACTAGTACGCATAGTACACTTGTGCTCCCCTTCCACGTTTCCCTCGCCAGCGGCGACTCGCCGTTCCGCCAGATCGTCTACGCCGCCACGCGCGCCGTGGTCTCCGGCGAAATGGCGCCCGGCGCCCCGTTCCCATCAGTCCGCGAGCTGAGCCAGGCGCTCAAGATCAATCCGAACACCGCCCATAAAGTGGTGGCCGAGCTGATTCGCACCGGACTGCTGGAAGTCATGCCCGGCGTGGGTACCGTGGTCTCCACCGGGTGGCGAGCGAGCGAAGAAGAGCGCCAACAGCTGCTCTCCGCCGACATCGAACAACTGCTCGTTGAAGCACGACGACTCGGCCTCGATCGGCGCACGGTGCTCGACGCCGTAAACGCCCGCTGGGACGCGCTCTTTCATCGCGACGATTCTTCCAACTGCTGAACGGAGCCCTACGCATGTCGATTGTTGAGATTCAGCATCTCTCGCACCGGTATGGAAAGCAGGTCGCGCTTAGTGATGTGTCACTGAGCATTCCGTCCGGCACCGTGTACGCGTTGCTCGGCCCGAACGGCTCCGGCAAAACCACGTTGTTGCAAGTGTTGATGGGGATGTTGCCACCAACCTCTGGTGAGGTGCGAGTCTTCAACACACCGGTGGCGCAACTCACTACGGCGCATCGCGCGCGCATCGGGTACGTGGCCGAAGGTATGGAGTTGCCTACCGGCATGACACTTGCCCAGCTCGAGCGCTACGTGGCGCCACTCTATCCCACGTGGGATCACGCGCTGGCCACTTCACTGCGCGAGCGTTTTCAGCTTGACGCATCACGCAAGTTGCGCACGCTCTCGCGCGGTGAGCATATGAAAGCGGCGTTGTTGTGTGCGCTGGCGCCGCGTCCGGAGTTGCTCATTATGGACGAGCCATTCACGGGCATGGACGCCGCCGTAAAGGATGATCTGGTGCGTGGCGTACTGGAGATGTCGGGGCGTGAAGGGTGGACGGTGATCATTGCGTCGCATGATCTGGCGGAGTTGGAACTGCTCGCTGATTGGGTTGGGTTTCTGAAGAATGGTACGCTGCAATTGCATGAGCCGATGGATGTGCTGCGTGCGCGCTATCGGTGGGTGGACATTGTGACGTCGCTATCGAGTGCGCAGTTGCCGGCCGTGCGACCGCGCGAATGGGTGTGGGCGGAGGCTGCGGGTGCGCGCGTGCGGGTGTTGGTGAGTGAGCCGAACGAAGCGGTGCTGCAGGCGGCCGCGCGTGCGTGGTACTCGGACGCAGTACGTGTGGACGTGAGTGATGCGTCGCTTCGCGATGTATTCGTGGCACTTACGCGTGCGGACAGCGGCGTGCGGGAAACGGCGGGGGTGCGATGATGACGTGGTTGGAACAGGTGCGACATGTGTTCGCGAAGGATGTGCGGTCGCAGCGGTGGTTGCTGGCCGCGTTTGTCGCCATGCTCGCGATTGGGGCGATCCAGTCGCTCGCTGTGGGAAGAGCTGGTGATTTGGCGCAGTTCGCTGCAAACACGCCCGTGGATAACTCGATGAGCCGAGTCACATTCGAGGCTGCTAGACCAGACGGACGTGTGGCAGAAGGCAATACACCCGAAAGACTGAACACACCGGCACCAACATCCTACCACGCGGGAAGCGGTGATTTCGCGATAAGTCTTACGCCGGTGGGAACGTCACTCGCGGATATTGTCGCGCCGTTTATCGCCGTGTTGATCTGCGGACTCATTGTGCTGGCGGATCACCCAACGCAGCCCCGCGCTCTCTGGCCGTCACTTCCGTATAGCCGTTCGGCCATTTGGGGAGCGAAGCTGTTGTTCACCTTCGCGATGGTCATGCTTGCGGCGGTCACGTGGGCGATTCCAATGTTGGTGCTACAGCTGCCGGCCTTGCACATCCCGGGGCACCTGTTTGAGTCGATGACCGGCTTGATCACGTTCTGCGTGGCGGCGCTGCTGCTTGCCGCGGCCTCTCGCGACCTGACCGGTGTTGTGCTGCTACTTGCAGTGCTGCTGATCGCAGCGTTGCTAGGTGGCGTCGTGTTCACGCTGATTGACGGCGAGATAAAGGTGCCTGCAGCGATGCTGCTCATCGCACGGCCAACACTGATTGTCGCCGCCGCGTGGTGGTTGTACGTGCTGTATCGACAGCGCCCTGTTGGCCGAGGTGTACGACTCGCGTCATTCGCCTTTGCTGGCTTGATGTTCGCGCCAGAGACGTTGCAGCTCACGCCGCCACTCCCGGAACGACCAAGCCTCTCACAGTTGATTCCCGGGGCTCAGATTTCGTCGCGCGTTGGTGCGCAGCGTGACACTGAAAGTGATTCGTTGGCGACTGTATGGCACGTGCGCAGCACCGGCATTCCGGCGAACCTTCGCGTCGAGCAACAGGTCCTTGGTCTCTTTGAACGGAATCCCTCCGCCGACTGCGTACCGCAAGAACTCAGTATTCGTATTCCTCCACACCGCGTGCTGCAGTTCCCATTGCTGCCAGTTGACCACTCGCTTCGCTGGCCGGTGGGCGCGCCGAGAAAGATAGATTCGTTGTCATTCGCAGAGGTGGCAGTGCCTGCAGGTGGTCGCCTGATCGCCGCCAGTTGCGTAGCGCGAACATTGCGCGCACAGTTTGAGTTTTCGGAGCCGGTGGTCTTCGCGGACATTCCACTGAAGACACGCGCGCAGTTTACCCACGCTGGGCAACGCGTGGTTATCCGCGACGCCACGCCAAATGGTTCGCCTCATGTGGCCAGCGTCCTCGTTCAGAACGTACACAAAGGAGCGCTGTGTGGCAGCGGACTTCCCACCTTCGTGTTGATCAATCGCAGGCTAGGCGAAGCGGTACTGCTAAAGACGACCTTCGCAGGATCATACGGTGCTCGCATTTGCGCATACCGGTTTGTCTTGACGCTGGCGACTGGAGACGGACAGGCTATCGCGTGGAAAGCCATGGGCCGTGATTCGATGGATGAATCCGCCGCCTGGCTTAGCGATGCACAGCTCATGGTCATTGACTGGCAGTCTCGGGCGAACGCGATGGTTGTCCCAACGTCTGAGTGAGGGCCCAGCGCCATGTCCTGGACACAGCAAGTGACACACGTATTCCTGAAAGACGTTCGCGCGGTGCGCTGGTTGCTGCTGGCGTATGCAGTACTGCTCACGATTGGAATCGCTGAAGCGGTCACTGCCCTTTCGCTATCGACTGAACTGCTCCCGTTGGGATCAATGGTGTTCCGTCTGCTCGCAGTCGTGATCGTGACGGAAGTGATGCTGGCTGACTCGCTGTTTAGTCCGCGCGCACAGTGGGCCAGCCTGCCATACGCGCGGTCCGCAGTGCTCGCCGCGAAGTGTGTAATGATCGGCATACTCTTGTTGTTCACGGCGTCTGCAACGGTGATCTTCCTGCGCGCACTCGACGTGCAAATGTCGCTGATGCTGCGGCCGCTAATGCGTGGCACTCTGCCGCTCGCGGCACTGCTGTCTGCAGCGGCGCTAACCGCTACCGTTGTAAGCAGCCTACGGGCGGCATTGCTCGTGCTGCTTTGCGCGCTACCTGCCCTCTTCCTGATCGGCATGGTCGCCACTCGTTTGCTGCCCAACCGTGTGGGAAATACGTCCGGTCCCGCTGTCCTGTTGATCTTGATAGGAGTGGCTGGACTCGTGGGTGTGGTGCACATGTTCCGTGCGCGTCGCGCTACTCTACCCACGCGGGCGAGCGTGTTCGGCAGTGTCATCATTCTGATCGGTCTGCATTTCGCGACGCCGAGCGTGAATGCCGCGCACGTACGAGTGAACGCCGAAAATGTCACTGTAACCGCTGAGCTCGTGCAGCGGGTTGGTGGTGAACTGCGCGACGATAAGCGACTGGTGATCGCACCGAACTTCAGTGGCCTCACTCCGACTCAGCGTGTACAGTGGAAGCCAGCATCCGTGCAGTTGGGAATTGCCGGCGCAGAGGCACGTACGCTGTCGTCCGTTTCTCTACGGCAGATTCTCAACGCTCCTTTGCTCCCGCTGCCATCAAACCTGGCGTGGCTCGGTGCCTCGCCTCGTCGCGTCGTTCGCACGTTGACTGGGGATACGATCGGCAGCATGCTTGGATCAGCAAACGTCATCCTGCGCCGGTCAGAAACTGGTGTCGCGGCGGTGATCAATAATGAAATCATCCACAACATCACCCACGTTTCTGTTCGCGGCAGCATGGAACTTCGCGAACCACTGCTACTAGGTCGACTGCCGCTTAGTACGAACGCGCGTCTGGTGCGGAATGGCCGCACGATCACGGTGCGCAGTTTTTCACTGCCGGCACAGCCTGAGCTGAGCGTGGAGTTTGAGCGTCTGCCAGGTGACGGATGGGAGGATCTTGAGCACTATACATTTCTGCTGGTGAACACGCAGCGCAATGAAGTACTGCGCTTGGAGTGGTTTGAAACCAACTACTCGCCAGGATCGTGGCTGCTCGCACCGACCATTTCAGGAAGGACGTACGGCCTGTTGCGTCCTGAAACCTATGGACTCACACCAGGCGGCTCACAACAGATCAACATGTCCGCCATACCGTTTGACCGTGAGTGGCTCCAGGCAGCAGAGCTCGTAGTGGTGGAATGGGTGTTCGCGGGCTCGATTCCCGTGGCAGCGCGCGCAGCAATCCAGTAAAATTCATGTGCCCGACATTCGCGATGCTGACACGTCATATCGTACTATGCCGATAGCAATTCCGAACGCGTTCGCACCGCTGCTGTTGTGCGCACTGCTGACCGTACCACTCGCGGCGCAGCGCGCTCCCGCAAATCGCGCGGCGTTGCCAGACAGCGCGAACTCCGTCCCCGTGTATCCCACCATGCTGCGCTCTGCGACACTCGGGGGCGTGGTGCGCGTAACGTTCGTTGTGGATTCAACCGGACGCCCCGACATGGCGAGCTACATGGTACGCGAGTCGGCGCACGAGTTGTTCACCCGCGCAGTGACAAATGCAATTCCGCGTTGGCGATTCGCTCCTGCGATTCGCGCCGGGCGCCAGGTAGCGGATACAGTTGAGCAACTGTTCGAGTTTGTGCCACCACCGGCGGAGGCACTCCAGTTCCTGCCGGCACGCGCGCTCGCGCGTGAAGCGATGGGACCTCGGCGTTGGCGCACGGTCATTGGTGGACCAGTGCAGATGCCACCTCTCGGCCCGGTTGCCGATTCTCTGCATCTACCGGTCGCCGCCGCCGCGATGGACACAATTCTTGCGTCCCTGCAGGTTGATACTGCCTATCCTGCGCGCATCGCGTGTTTGGCGCTCGGAATGACAGGCACACCCCAAGAACCACCGCTTCACCTGCTGCGTCGCTTGTCACGTTCCACGTACACGGTGGTCGCATCGCGGCGGTGTCCGAAAACTTTCGGGTCGATGTTTCGCCGGCCCGAGCCGGATCCACCGGGCGAAGATCCATGGATCTTCACACCGCTCGTGCCGCAGCGTGTTGATGACGCGACCGTGCTTATCGATGTTGCGATGAAACACGCCACGATGGTTGGTACGTATCACTGCGTTGTGCAACGAGACTCAACGCGGAACGGACAATGGCGCGCTGCGTGTGCCAGAAGCACGATGGGCGTGCACTAGCATCGTACGATCCGCGCCGAAACCCCGATGTGGCCAGAGATGTTCCACGGAACGCGATTAGGCTGCTGACTGTTCGGATTCCGAACGGTTCAACTTCCTTCCACTTTCGGGACTTCTCAATGAATATCCATCCTCGCGGTCAGCGCCTCGCGCGCCTCATGCTGTCCTGCAGCTTTGCTATCGCGGCATCGGTTGCGATCGCAGGCTGCAGTGAAGACACTCCGGCAGAAGCGACACCGACCCCGCTTGTGCGCTTCCGCGCGACGTTGGCTGGCAGTGAAGAAGTGCCGCCGGTGACGACCACTGCCTCTGGCACCAGCGAGTTCACGCTCAGCCGCACGAACGACACGCTCTTTGTGAACGTGACCGTGAACGGGTTGACGAACGTACGCTTCGGCCATTTCCATGCGGGTGCACGTGGTGCAAACGGTGGTGTCGTCGCGTTTCTCGTTGATCCGCCCACGTTGACCGGTGTGCAGAACGGGCGCATTGGCAAGCAGTTCATTACTGCAGCGAACCTGAGTGGTACGCTTGCCAACCAGCCGCTTTCGGCGCTCATCGACCAGATGCGTGCGGGCAATATCTATGTGAACTTGCACACCGACGCGAACACGGGTGGAGAAATTCGTGGACAGGTAACCCTCGTCCCGTAACGCTGACGGTTGGCTGGCGAAGCATTCGTCGGTTCGAAGACCTGAAGTGCAGTGAACGCTGGACGAGGCACACGAATTGTGCGCCTCCGTCCAGCGTCACTTGCGCGGTCGGCGTTGGCGGTCAGCTGTTCCGGGCATGTTCACACGAGCGCTTGGTGCGCGCTCGGTGACGCAGGCCTTCTACACACACGTGCGCTACCACCGATGAGCCGGATCCGCGTCCAAGCGCGGGTGCCACAGCATCGATATCGCAAACGGCTCCGTAGCGAACGGAAGCGGAAATGTATGCGTCCCTGCACGCAGCGTGCCGGAATGGCGCTCCGGTACTGTTTCGACTAGATCGGATGCGCGCGCGAGAGCGAGTGCCGAAGAGAATCCGCCAAGAATCGCGACAACGACCTGACGCTTCACATCAAACGCTGCAAGCGCCGCATCGATCGGATCCTCGTCAGGCCCGCGACGGGAAACTGAGCTATGCAAGCCGCGGGCATATCAAAGGCGTGATCTTCCCCTTGGCGAGCGGATGGCCTTGTCGCACCACGCCTGCGTATCGGTCTCGAATCAGCGCATGCACGCGATGCTCGGGGCTTGTGCTCGCCTCGACCACTCTCGTTTCGAGATCAACCGCGCCATCTCGTCACAGCGTGCTTTCCTTCACCTCGCTTCTCGTCGCCGCCGGACGGCTTGGAGATATCCTTGGCCGCCGGCGCGTATTGTGTGCTGGCATTGCGCTCTTCACCCTGTTGTCCATGCGCTGCGGACGTGCCATCACGCTGTCGCAGCTCTTCGTTGCTCGTGCGGCACAGGGCGTGGGCGCAGCCATCATGATGACGCGCACGCATCCCTTCATCAGCGATTCCGTCGCGACATCGCGGATGGGCAGCGCCATGGGATTGATGGGCACCATGTCTGCGGTCGGAACGGGGCTTGGTCTATCGTTAGGCGGTTTCCTGATCGCGTGGTTCGATTGGCGCGCGATCTTCTTCGTCAACATCCCGCTGGGGATTGTCGCACTTTCACTGGCGCGCTATTCCCTGCCAGCTTTTCCGGGAGCGGCGCGAGACGGAAGGTCGCCGCTGCAGGGACTCGACATCCTCGGCACGACGGTGATGGCATTGACACTCGCGGTCTATTCGATGGCCATGACCGTTGGCAGGGGAAACGTGGGCATGGTCAATGCCATGCTGCTCGCTGCAGCGGTTAGTGGAGGAGTACTGCTGAGACGGGTTGAGTCGGTGGTGTCGTCGCCACTCATCTATTCGCCGATGTTTCGCGATCGGGGGCTGCGATCGAGTCTCGCCATGCGTGTACTCGTCTCGAGTCTCCTGATGTCGACGCGGGTCATCGGTCCATTCTACCTCTCGCGTTCGCTCGCCTTGAGCGCGACATCGGGTGTTGCCATCCACACTCGGCGTGCGTGGCTACCTCGGTGCGATTGCGATCATGACGGCAGGATTCGGACTCTTTCAGACAGCGAACAGCCCGGTCGTCATGTCGGGCGCCAGTCCAGCGCGGCGCGGTGTGACGGCTGGACTGCTCAACTTCTCGCGCAATCTCGGCCTGCTCACTGGCGCATCGGTGATGGGCGCCGCGTTCACGGTGATCTCCCGCAGTTCTGATATCTCGCGTGCCAATGCGGCAGCGGAGCGTGCCGGGATGCGTCGATGCGATCCGCCGTCGTTCGTTCCTGGCACACGGCGAGTGGATGATTGCGCGTACGCGAACGGACTTGGTGCCGGCATGCGCGTGTTCACGCACCTTCCCTGGTTCCTGCTTGCTGAGCACTGGCCTGGCGAGATTCCACGAGCGATCTTCATGGATACGGGCTGGAGAGTGAACGTCATAGCAGCCGAGCAGATAATTTTGCGACGGCAACAATAGCCTCGGCAGAAGCGGCGGAGTCTTTTTGATGCGATCACTGTACCGAGCAGGCGTTCGGAATATCGACCATGACTGGGACGGTCTCGGCGGATGACCACTCCCGTCGGCGTCGGCGACCTCGTCGCGTGGGATGGAGGCGTACTGCTCATCGGACGCGCGAATCGCGTCATTCCCACGCACGCTCATCAAGCCATTCAGGTGACGTTCGGCTACGCGGGCCCCGTCGCACTGAGAACAAGTGAGCAGGAAGACTGGACCGCGTATGCCCTCGGCATCGTTGCGTCGCGACAGCCACACTCCATGGACGCGACTGCCGCTACCTATAACGCCGTCATCTTCGTGGAGCCCGAAGCGACACTTGGCCGTGCACTCACTGAACGCTACATCACGCAGGGCGTCGCTTCAGTCGATGACACACAGGTCCGTGCTACGTGCGCGGATCTGTTTGCAAGCTGGTTACGCGGCGCATCAAAGGAGCACCTCATTGCGGGCGCAACGCGCGTCGTCGGAGCGCTCGCGGCGGACGTCGCCCCGACCAGCGTGACAGACGAACGCATCATGCGAGCCGTCGAGTACATTCGCACGCATCTCAACGGGAGCGTCGCGCTGGATGATGTCGCCGCGCACGTGTTTCTCTCGCCAGGCCGGCTGCGTCACCTCTTCGTGGCGCAGACGGGAATGGGCGTGCGACCCTACGTGCTCTGGCGTCGTTTCATCCTTGCCTGGGACCTGCTAGCGCAAGGTGAATCCATCTCGACGGCCGCACATCGTGCAGGCTTTGCCGACTCGGCACACTTCACCCGTACATCAAATCAGATGTTCGGCTTCCCTCCGTCGTTGCTGCAAGTGGCGGCGGGACCCACTACGCCGTGATGGTTACTACGACGCTGCCACGCTTTCGACCGGTTTCGACGCGGTGGTGTGCGTCAATGATCTGTTCAAGCGGAAAGACGTGATCGATCACCGGAGTGAACGCGCCCTGCGCTGCGATCGCGGCGAGTCGATGGAAGTCGTCAACGCGCGCGAGGGCGGGTCCGTTGATCACGCGATGCCCGCGAGCCTTTCCCGCAAGCGGAGCACGAAGCAGCGCACCGAATGATCCGAGCACGCCCAGCAGACGACCACCTTTCGCGAGCGATCGTTTTGCCCGTGGGTACGCCGCGTTTCCGACCGTGTCCACAATCACGTCGTACGTTTCGCCATTCCCCGCAAAGTCTTCCGCAGTGTAGTCGATCACGTGATGTGCACCGATTGCGCGAACCAGCTCGACGTTCACGTTGCTACATACTCCGGTGACGTCTGCGCCGAAGTGCCGCGCGAGTTGCACCGCGGCCGAGCCCACGCTACCCGACGCGCCGTTCACGAGTACACGCTCACCACGCGCGAGCGCGGCGCGCCGGAAAAAGTTCATCATAGTCATTCCACCAAACGAGAGCGCGCCCGCCTGCTCAAACGAGAGGTTCTTTGGCTTGTGCGCCACAAGACCGTTTGCCGCGATGCACCGATATTCCGCGTGTGCCCCCATCTTCGCGTCAAGGAACGCGAACACTTCGTCGCCAACGTTGAATGCAGTGACGCCATCTCCGATCGCATCGATCACACCTGCTAGTTCCGTCCCGAGAATTGGCTGGCGCGGACGGATAGTACCGAACGCCAGACGTGCGAATGGTCCGAAGCCTGGCGGCATTTCAAGGCTTCGCGCTCTCCAATCTCCGGTGGATACTGTGGTGGCGCGGACCTTGATCAGTACTTCGCCCGGCCGCGGTGAGGGTGACGCAACATCGCGAATCGATACCACTTCAGGCGGGCCGTAACGCTCGTAAATCGCAGCTTTCATCTTGTCTCCATTGTGCAGGACATTTTACCCTGCTGAAGCATGCGAGCGTCCCGCTTGTGTGGCTTGAACGAAGCGGCTGACCTGGCAGACGTGCCGCAAATGTTAGCCCCCTCGTTCAATCGCGAGGTCACTGTTCAATGCGACTATCCCTGCGTCACTTCAACGGGGAATCGCAATGCGGCAGGACGTTCCGAACATGCGCACCGAGCGCTACGCAACGATCATCATTGGCGGTGGCCAAGCCGGACTCGCCGCTGCCTACGAGTTGCAAGGGCGCGATGTCGACTACCTCGTGCTCGACCCCGGCGTAGTGCTCCCGGCAGCACCCGAACTCGTCGCGGACAATCGCGAACTCGCGGCATCGCTTGCTGCGTATGTCGCACACTTCGACCTCTCGCTGCGACTCGGCGTCACGGTGCAATCGCTGCGACGCGCAGGCGAGCACTTCGAGATCCTCGCTAACGAGCTGCGATACGAAGCGACGAGCGTCGTCGTCGCGCTGGGTCGCGCTCACACGCCGTTTGACTTGCGCTGGGTTGAAGGGGACCCTGGCCTCTACGTGATCGAAGACGCGGGTCGTGACGCGTCTCGCATTGCTGAGCAGATCGCGAGGGCGGGCTCGTGACGGCAACGCAAACGAGAGCCGTTCTCTTGATGCGCGGGTTTCGAAATATGGTTCAGGGTCTTGTTGCACTCGTGGCCCTTGCGATCCTCGTCGGAGCCGGATCAGAGGAAGTGATCCGGCGGCGAGTCGCCAATCAGTTCCCGGTGCCTGGTCGGCTCGTGGACATCGGTGGACGCAGCATCCAGCTCGACTGCCGGGGCACTGGTTCTCCCACAGTTGTTCTCGAATCCGGTCTCGACGTGCTCGGCTCACTCTCCTGGGCACTGGTTCACGATTCGTTGGCCGCGACGACGCGCGTTTGTGCGTATAGCCGCGCGGGAATTCTCTGGAGCGAACCGTCTGACAAACAGCTCAGTGTCGCGGCGATTGTGTCTGACCTTCGCGCAACACTCGAGAACGCGCATGAGCGCGCACCCTTCGTGCTCGTCGCGCACTCGATCGGTGGACTCTACGCGACCGAGTTCATCAGACGGTTCGGTGTGGATGTTGTGGGCCTCGTACTCGTTGACGCATCGCATCCAGATCAGATCACTCGCCTTGAGACCGTCACTGGCGTCGGCATGATGCCAGCGACGGGTTCTGTCTCTGTCGGAGCGCGGCTTTCACGAACGGGCATTCTGCGAATGCTGCCGCCGAGTACAGATCCGCGCGCAGCGCCGAAACTCGTGCGCAGAATCGCGGACGCACATCTGCCCGTGTCGCTTTCGGCACTCGCGTCAGAGTTGCAGGGATTGCGTGCGACCTTCGATGACACCCGCGCGTTCCGCGCGCTTGGCGATCTCCCGCTCGTGGTGCTCACCGCCGCAGCACCGACTTCGGGCGCCACGCTCGAGCTCATGGGAATGACCGCGGACCAGGGAGAACGAATGCGGATGGAATGGATCGCGATGCAGGAGGAGCGTTCGACGTGGTCCTCGAATGGTCAGCATGTGCTGTTGCAGGACGCGTCGCACTACGTGCAGTTCGATCGACCCGATGCAGTAGTGCTTGCAGTGCAGGAAGTGGTTCGCCAAACAGGCAATCGTACACACTCAATCAAAAGGTGAAACATGTTCAAGAAAATTGGTTTGCTCGTGATTCTGGCGGCCATGCTGCCGTCGATGGCAGCGGCGCAGGAACGCGATCGCAAGTACGTCGCAGGAATTCGTTCGGCGCTGATCACGGGCACGATGGAGTTATCAGGTCTCGATCCCGCGTTCGACGATCTCGCACCGGACGGCCCTGAGGGCCCGCACATGTCCGGGTTTTTCTTGATGTACAAAGTGAAGCCGTTTCTGCGGATCGGTGTTGAGACGCTCGTTGCCAACTCCGATAAGAACGCCGTCACGTCGATGAACTATCAAGCCGCAGGCCCGGTCATCGAACTCTCGTACGGGAAGTCCTGGTTTATTTCGGGCGGCGTACACGGTGGTGGGCTCATCGTGAACGCGATGGCTCGCGAAGGTGCGGCGCCAACGGAAGGAGCAGCGACGGGTTCCTTCTTCAAGGGCAACGGTGCGTTTCTCGCGCCGTACGTCGACGTGGGGCGTCGGTTGCGACAGTACGAGATTGGCATGTTCGTGAAGCAGGTCAACGTCTTCGGTGAGAAGCAGCGGGGCGGACTCTCGGAGTTCAGCGCGACGTTCGTGGGTCTGCGTTTCGGCGTGGGACTGTAGCATGTACAGTGCACTGGAGTCTGCGGAGCCGGATGCGGGACGCGAAGTCGTGATCGTTGAGCTTGAGGCCTGTGAAATCGACTGGGAGTTCGTGCCCGGTCAGCGAACTCGGGCCTGGGCGTTTGGCGGGCAGGTGCCGGGCCCCACCATCGAGGCGCAGGTTGGTGATGTACTTGAGATCCGCTTCGTCAATCGTCTTCCCGAGCCTACGGTGGTGCATTGGCACGGGCTCCGGATTCCGGCAGACATGGACGGTACGGAGCGGTCCCAACGCCCGGTGTTCCCGGGCGAGACGTTCACGTACCGATTTCGTGTGCCTGACGCCGGCACGTTCTGGTACCACTCGCACTTCAATGAAACGGTGCAGTTGGAACGCGGGCTCTACGGCGCAGTCATCGTGCGTGCGGCCGACGAACCGGTGTTCGATGCCGACCGGACGTTCGTGTTCGACGACGTGGAGCTTGAGAAAGACGGCGCCATCAAGTCACCCGGGTGGTGGCTTGAATCGCATGACGGACGCGAGGGAAGCACCCGTCTTGTGAACGGCCAACACGAGCCGGTGATCCACATGGCGGCTGGCCAAATTGAGCGATGGAGAATCGTGAATGCTTCCAGCGCACGCTATGTACGGCTCTCGGTGGGCGGCCAGCCGTTCCAGATCATCGGTAGCGGAGGTGGATTGATTCCTTCGCCAGTGATCGCGACCGAAGTCCTCCTCTGCACCGCGAATCGTACGGAGATCGCCGTCGGCCCGTTCGCAGAGGGTGACACGTTTCGCATCGAGACGCTGCCGTTCGATCGCGGTTCATTCAAGTCTCACCGCAGGCCGGAGCGCTTCGCTACACTGAAGCTTGGCGCGCGCGCGCCTTCGCTTGCGCAAGTTCCGAATCCGCTGCGCACGATCGAGCCGCTCGTGACGGGACCTGTCACACCTACTCGCGAGGTGCGTCTCGGCTTCAGCCTCGGCATGAAGCACGGCGCTGAGTTCAACATCAATCGCGAGCAGCATCACCACGCCGATCCGGTTCGGGTCGGAGAGTTGCAGGTTTGGGATGTGTTGAATCGCTCACCGATTCATCATCCGTTCCACTTGCACGGCTTCTTCTTTCAGGTGTTGGCGGTCAATGGCATACCGACCGACAGACTGTCGTGGGAGGACACAGTAAACGTGCCATCATTCGGGAGCGTGCGAATTGCCTGGCTCCCGGATGATCGACCCGGTGGTTGGATGTACCACTGTCATATCCTCGAACACCACGCCGCTGGCATGATGGCGCACTTTGACGTTGTTCGGTAATGCGGCGTTAGCTCACGCGTCGATTAACTGCACCGCCTCACGTCCACCGTGAATCGCATCGGCCGGCAACTTGCGATCAAACGTCGCGAGCTGCGCGTCATGCGCGATCGCCAGCGCGAGCAGATATAAATCGTTCACGCGCGATGGCGTGAGCATGGTCGCATCACGCACACGATCGGCGTCGAGCAACGAAATGTTGTCGGGCACGAACTCGTGGCGTGGTGATGCGCAGAACGCGGCGAGCACTTCGCGCGCGGCGGTAACGCTGCCGAGGTGGTTGGGATAGGCGGGGTTGCCGACGACGCGCAGCACACCGTTTTGCACCAGTGGGCAAGTGAGCCAGCGCGCCTCAGGATTGGAGGCGGCCCAGCTGTGCGCGGCGTCGTGAAACACGTGCTGCGGGTCGAGCAGCGCCAGCACCGTGTTTACATCGAGCAGAGCGCGGCGAATATGCCGCCCCTTACGCGGACTCATCGAGCAAGGTGCGTACGATGTCGGGCGTCACGCGTCCGGCGCCCGCTCGCGCCGGGAAAAGCGTGATACCGTTGCGCGTGCTCCGCTGGGTGGGAGTCGACAGCGCCGTACGGACCAGTTCAGAGATCACCTCGCCAATGGAGACGCCTCGGGCGGCGGCGATTGCTTTGGCCGCGTCGAGAATGTCGTCGTCCAGAGTTAGCGTGGTGCGCACGGTGGAAACATCACGCATCACGCATCAGATGTCAAGACAGAGATCCGAACGGCAACTGCTTTTACCACGGGGACACGGAGGCACGGAGGAACTGCGTGCTGGACGGCGGGGTTTGTTTTCGGTATTTATTCGGTATAACGAACCTGATAATGACTTCCCCTGCCCCTTCCCCCTGGCGAATTGCCTGTGTTCGCATTCCGCGCTTCCCTCTTGGGGCGGTGTGGCGGAATGCGCCGGTACCGGTGGGTGCGGCGCCGGTGCAGCTCACGTTGGCGCTGGCGATGGGGCCGGCGGAAACGGTGCTGGCGGCGCCGGCTGCCCATTGGGATACGGCTCCGCGGGCGCTCATGGAGGGACAGCGGCTCAAGGCCGTGTCGGTGGCGGCGGCGCGGGCTGGCGTCACGGCGGGAATGCGCGTGACCGAAGCGCGGGCGCGGTGTGCGACGCTTGATGTGCGCGAGTGGGATCATGACACGATCACGCGTGCGATTACCGAAACCACGGCGTCATTTCTGGCGGCCAGTCCGCAGGTCACGCCGGCCGCGGGTGCCGCAGGCACGTGGTGGATTGGTGCGAATGGTTTTGCCAATCGACCCGGTGGTGAAGACGCGTTGCTCGAGTTGTTGCTCACAATTGCGCGCCGCTGGCATCCAGATGCGCGTGTGGCGATTGCGGATTCGTGTGTGTCAGCGCGCGCGGCGACGTGGAATCCTCCGCGTGGCAGTGCCAGTACGATTGTGCCGAGTGGTGGGTGTGCGGCGTATCTGGCTCCCGCTCCGCTGGGTTTGATTCCCATGGACGCGGATGTGCGCACTGCACTGAGCGCACTCGGCATTCGCACACTCGGTGCGTTTGCGGCGCTGGCGTCTGGTGATGTAGAAGCGCGTTGGGGTGCCACCGGTCTAGCCAGTTGGAAACTCGCGCGCGGTATTGATCCGCGTCGTCCGGGACTTGTGCGTGTTGATGCACCACGCGCGGTGCACGCCGAGTTGGCGACACCGGCGCAGACTGTGACGCCAGTTGGATTTCTTGTGCGCGCGGCGCTTGAACGTCTGGTGCACGATCTCGTGCGTGACGGACGATCAGCGGCGTCGGTGGCGATTACGCTGGAGCTTGATGTGGCGCGTCAGAATACGGACGCGCATCTCGAAGCGATTGTCGGCGCCGATGCGCAGCGTCTCGACGGATGGGATCGTGCGACGCGCAGCATTACGCGCGAAGTGCGTCCTGCTCGTCCGCTTGCGCGTGTTGAACCTCTTGTTGAACAGTGTCGCTCGTTGCTTGAGCGATGGATACGGTCGGCGGCTGTGACTGGTGTGACCGTGCACATTCCCGCCACTGCACCACTTGCTGCAGATCAAGGGGATTTGCTTGAACCGTCGTGGCGTGATGCCGCGGCGAGTGTTGAAGCGGCGATTGCGCGATTGGCGGCGGCGCTTGATCCGGACGGACGCGGTGATGTGGTGGTGCATCCGGAAAGCCAAGATGCGCACCGGTATGATCGCGCCGGTGTGTGGACGCGCGCAGATGCGTGGACGTTAGCCGAGCGTGCGACGCGTGAGGATGTGACGTCGCGTGATGATGAGACACCGCGTGCAGCATCGTCACTCGATCACGCCGCGTTGCGTTTACTTGAGACGCCGGATCCCGTCACGGTAGAATGTGGCGTGCATGGTGCGCCGAGTGCGGTGGCGTGGCAGCAGCGCCGCGTGGTGGTGTCACACGCGAGTGGTCCCGAGCGACTCACCGGCGACTGGTGGCGTGCGGATGCGTTCGCGCGCGATTACTGGCGGTGTGTGGCCGATGGTGAAGGCGACTTGTTGTTGTATCAGGAGATGGGACGGTGGTTTGTGCATGGGTGGTTTGATTGATGACTCGTGAGCGGCGAACTATTCGCGGCGGCCGAGGCAACATTTTCGTAGCGACGAACACGCTCGACGTTGTCTTCATCAATAACCACTACATACATCCAACGCTGGGTCACGCTCTGCAGCCGCTCCCCCACAGCAAGCTGAATGCGTGCACAACGAACGCCTGATCGGTCTACGACGTCGAGAATCGGCATCGGCAGGTCAGCGGACTTAGTCCGACGAACATACAACAGCCCGTCTCCGCCGGCGACCAAAGCGAAAGGTTGCACAGGAGGCAGCGTCGAAGGGAAATCAGAGACCGCCCGACGCGCGAGGTCACGCATTCCGGGCGGCATCTTGTCGACTGACGCAATAAACGTCTGATGGTCGCGAATGTAGAGACTGCGATCGGACTCTGTGAGTGGGGGATCGGTGACTTCAACCGGGGCACCACGCAACTCGCTGCCGTCCGGAGATCTCCAATCAACGCGATACGGGCGTAATCGCAGAATAGCGATCCAGCCGTCGACGAACATTGCAGCTTGCTCACCGACCGCGAGCGCGGGTCGACTCACAGCTCTAACGTTTGATCCGACCAATACGCCGGGTGCGCTGAGAAGCCGACCGACGGTATCGACACGACCGGAAGCACGACGAACGATGAGGATTGACGCTGAGTCCGCAGAAGCACCGAGCTCCCGAATCTCGGGTTGATGAAAACTCAGCACATTCCCAAGCGAGTCTGCGCCGTATATCAGCATCCGCCCGAGCTCATTCGGCAGAGACTCACCAGTTTGAACTGCTGCTACCCGGTCTCCCGAAAAAAACACCCAGCGACGAGCCAGCGGATCCGACTGTAGACTCGAATCGGTTCCCAAGGGCCACACCGCCACTGCCGACGACCATTCTTCGGGACCGGCGCCGCGCCGCCCGACTGGAGTGGCAGTGCCAGTAAAAAAGTCCAGCACTTCAACGCGTCCTTCGCGCGGGTCAGTCACCAGAACACGTCCGTCACCGAGTTCTCGAACGCTGGTGATGGATGTGTAACCGACCACACTTTCTGCGGAAACGGGCGCGAGCTGAAGTAGCGGGAGAGACCCCGATTCACTAGACGCCCCGTCACAGCCTCCCCAGAACAGCGAACCAAGCAGCACAACACGAGATCCACGCGTGATAGAACACCATCGCACTAGTACAGAGTGGCTGCCACGATGCAATGTGGGCCGTGCCTTGAAATCACGGTGGCGCATCACGCGAAACGAGTCTTCCGTTGCAGTTGCCGGCACGCCACCAAGCCTCCTCAGTTCCAATACTTCGCTTGAGCGCCAACGAGTCCTTTCTCGTCGCCACCAGAGCGAAGAGAGAGGAATCGCGAACTCGGGTACGTTGCATGACTTCAGCACGGGAGCGTGGGGAACTGGTCGTGTCGGCATATACAGCGATCGCGTCAACAAACCCTGCCAGCTGTGCAGGTTTTAACTCCAGCCCCCGGCTGACCGCCTTCAGCATGCACGCTCGTCGATGCGATTGATCTCGTGGGGCATAGTACGCTCCCTCGGCCTGTTTCAGAACCTCCGCCGGAAGCGGCGGATGCCCAGTTCGCTGCGCCTCCACAGAAAGCGGAAGGCAGAGGCACAAGAGGTAAGGCGCCACAATGCGCGCAGTGAGCTGCCGAGAAATCGCGCTCATATCGCGGTCCCCCTCACGTAATGTTGCCAGCGCACGTGACATTGCCATCCATAAAAATACCGCACTGGTCAGTCATCTCCTCACACCATCCTAACAAGGTGTGATTTCCACAAAAATGGTGGCACAGATCCGTCCACACCATGTTCGATGGGCAACCAAACGGCCAGCAAAACGAACAGGAACTTGCTTTAGAGCTCTCTGTCGCACCGGCTGACTTGGGGGCGATGCCAAATTCGACGGTTGCAAGAGCAACAAGAAACGCAGTCTTCGCCAACAGTGATCGCGACATCGTCCGGCTCCGATTGAAAGATGAAAACGAACCGCAACACAACACCATAACGTTACTGCTTTCAACGCCCCTGGCTGAGAAGCTCCGCATCGATGAGCGCAACCAGTGAATCGGCGGAAAGGCCTATGTGCTGCCACCCATTCACGATGAAGGTGGGCGTTACTTGAAGTCGCAGTCGTTCGGCGGCGGCTAGACCCGCTGCGATACGTGGAAAATCGTTCGGGCTTCCCTTGAGGCACTCATCGAACGCATCCAAGTTGGCTACACCTGCATCTTCGGCGTAGCTTCGCAAGGACTTGAGCCCGAGGGAATCTTGCCGTGAGAACAGTGCGTGTTTCATCTCACCAAACCTGCCCTGCACATTGGCGCATTCAGCGGCGTGAGCAGATGGCAGAGAGAAGCGGTGAGACCTAAGCGGGAAATGCATAAAGACCTGTCGCACTGTCGAGCCGCGCTGAGCGAGTTGTTCGCGCAGCCCCAAGTGCGCGCGTGCACAGTACGAGCACTCAAAATCCGCGAACTCGATAAGCGTCACGTCGGCATTCGCATCGCCTGAAGAAATTCCGTCGGCGACCAAGAGCTTCCAATCATCGACGAACCGGGTTTGGGGCGCGTCATCCGTTACGGAGTCTACGGGGACACGCTCAACCGCCCTCAGCAGCGAACTCGCTGCAACGCTGATCGCCGCTACTATCACTGCCCAAGTAGCAAACCGATCAAGTGAGCCTGCACGCATAGTAAGCACCCCCGAAGAGAGTCAAGCGCGACAAACTGATCTGGTGCTACGATGCCCCCCCCCCTTCCATTTTGTCAAGTCTTCATTTATACGGCCGAGCTCGCCTTGCGAGAATCATTGATAACGGGACATACGCGATTTCCCGCGTGCGCAACTAACGCGGATTTCAGATTGCGAAACATCTTTGCGAAGGCGTAGGCAAGGTGTACAAGCGAGACTCAGAGTAGCGACGCGCATCTCGAAGCGATTGTGGGCGTCGATGCGCAGCGTCTCGACGGATGGGATCGTGCGACGCGCAGCATTACGCGCGAAGTGCGTCCTGCTCGTCCGCTTGCGCGTGTTGAACCTCTTGTTGAACAGTGTCGCTCGTTGCTTGAGCGATGGATACGGTCGGCGGCTGTGACTGGTGTGACCGTGCACATTCCCGCCACTGCACCACTTGCTGCAGATCAAGGGGATTTGCTTGAACCGTCGTGGCGTGATGCCGCGGCGAGTGTTGAAGCGGCGATTGCGCGATTGGCGGCGGCGCTTGATCCGGACGGACGCGGTGATGTGGTGGTGCATCCGGAAAGCCAAGATGCACATCGGTATGATCGCGCCGGTGTGTGGGTGCGTGCGGATGCGTGGACGTTAGCGGAGCGTGCGACGCGTGAGGATGTGACGTCGGGTGGTGCGACAGCGCGTGATGTTCGTGCGCGCGCTGATGTGACATCGCGTGATGATGAAACACCGCGTGCAGCGTCGCCACTCGATCACGCCGCGTTGCGTTTACTGGAGACGCCGGATCCCGTCACGGTGGAATGTGGCGTGCATGGTGCGCCGAGTGCGGTGGCGTGGCAGCAGCGCCGCGTGGTGGTGTCACACGCGAGTGGTCCCGAGCGACTCACCGGCGACTGGTGGCGTGCGGATGCGTTCGCGCGCGATTACTGGCGGTGTGTGGCCGATGGCGAGGGAGATTTGTTGTTGTATCAGGAAATGGGACGGTGGTTTGTGCATGGGTGGTTTGATTGATGCGAGCGGCGGTGTTGTGATGACGCGTGCGTTTCGCCCGGTGCGTACTCTGGTTAGTAGCGGCGCCAGTAGCGTGCAGACGCACGGGTGTCGAGCCACGCAGTTCACGCCAGCTTGCAGACGCGTTTTCCGCGCTTGACGAGCTGTATCCGAATGGATACATTCAAAATGACATCCGGTTTCTTCCGCACTCCCGAGTTCGACGAGTGGCTAAAGGCACTCAAAGACCCAATTGGGAAAGCGCGCATTCTTGCTCGAATCCGCGCCGCGGAACTGGGGCACTTTGCTGACAGTACGGCAGTAGGTGACGGCGTCTTTGAACTCCGTATTCACGTGGGGCCGGGCTATCGCGTGTATTACTGGCGCCACGGAACCGACACCCATTGGCTGCTGTGTGGCGGCGACAAATCGACACAGCGCCGAGACATCGGCAAAGCGAAAGCCTTGCGCACCCGCTTGGAGAAAGACCTGTGAAAAAGCCTGTTGCATTCGATGCCGCTGACTATCTCGATAGCGAAGAAGTCATCGCCGAATATCTCAACGTCGCACTTGCGAGCGAGCATCCGGAACTCTTTTTGCAGGCGATTGCCGATGTAGCGAAGGCTCGTGGCATGGCGCAGGTGGCCAAGGATACGGGACTCGGCCGAGAGAGCCTCTACAAGGCGTTGGCTCCTGGAGCCAAACCAAGATATGACACGGTGCTAAAGCTTCTTCGCGCGCTGGGAGTGGAGATGCATCTGATGCCCGTTGTTCGTGAGTAGACGGCGTATCAGCGTGGACAATTTGCTGTTCCCTGCGAGTCGCGAGTTCGAATCACCTGACTACCGGGTACGATTGACGCATCACATCCACCCCAGCGTGCTTCAGCGTGCGGTGTGTGAAGCAGGACGACGTATCGGCCTAGACCAGCGTGTGGGTTGCCATACTTTCCGTCACTCGTTCGCGACGCACTTGCTTGAGGCCGGTTATGACATTCGCACCGTGCAAGAGTTGCTCGGCCATCGCTACTTGTCGACCACGATGATCTTTACGCACGTCCTCAATCGCGGTGGCCCTGGCGTCCGTAGCCCGCTCGACATGGATCCGACATAGCGGATCATGACAGAGTTCGTTTGGTCGCAGCTCGGCGGAGGCTCGCGTTAGGCTGCGATATCTGCAGCATAACCGCTTCGCACACGGCGTACTCTTGACCAAATAAACTATTGGAGCGAATGTGTTTAAGCTGTTCAACGGCTTCACTGTCGCCGCCGATTATGCTGCGCTGACCCGCGACATAAATCTCACTGTGCAATGATCGCCTGCAGTCCAATACGCGTTAGGCAAGCAACCAAGCACCTGCCTGTTCGAGGGCACTTTCCGCATGCAATGCTCGATTTGTGGTCGTGACGGTGCTCAGACCGAAAAGGTGCGGTTCCCGGAACGCGATGCCGTCACGCTCTCATGCCCTCGATGCGGAAGCTATTCCATTGATCGTCTAGCAACTGGATCCACAATCGAACGCATACTCGGACGAGATCGCTTTCGCCTTGCATTCGCGATCCGCGCTGCCACAGATCGACGTGAGCATCTGTTCGTGACCGTCGAGAACACTCCGCAGCTTGCGGCCACAGCGCCATCTACCAGCACGTTGGCTTCTGGTGTCGATCTAATTCTGCTCCATCTTGCCACCAAGGCACGTCGATACAGCGAGCAAATCAATCTGCAGCCGGAATACGACTATGTCCGCGTACCGGTTCGTGACGAGTCGCAGTATGGCGACTTGGTGTTCATGGCTGCGGAGATGGGCTTCTTCGACCAGACGACGAAGCGAATCACTGCCGCCGGCTGGCAGCGCATTGAAGCACTTCGAGCTGTGAACCGTGACAGTCGGCAGGCGTTCGTCGCGATGTGGTTCGATTCTTCGCTCGATGACGCGTGGACTCACGGATTCAAGCCCGGTATCGAGCGCTCGAAGTACTTCTCCGCGCTCCGCATCGACCGCAAGGAACACAACAACAAGATTGATGACGAGATCGTCGCCGAAGTCAAGCGAAGCGGACTGCTGGTCGCGGATTTCACGGGTCATCGAGGCGGAGTCTACTTCGAAGCCGGTCTCGCCCAGGGGCACGGGATTCCGGTGATTTGGACCTGCCGTGAGGACGCTATCAAGGACGCCCACTTTGACACGAGGCAGTACAGTCACATCCTGTGGAAGGCGCCGGAGGATCTCGTTGAGGCGCTCGACAGACGTATTCGCGCGACCGTCCTGCCAACAGGCTTCGGCGCTCCGGCCTAACCTCGCGTTTGTCCTGACGGCCGCCACAAAGGGGTGGCTATTCCTCGCTGCGCTCGGCCGCCACAGGACAACGCTAGCGTAAGGCAAACCCCAAAGACCTAGACGGCCTTCGAAGTTCAATCCGAAGCATTCCCACTGATGGGAGAAACTCAGCGCAGCTCACCGTTCGCTGATGCTACTACACGGGTTCGTCCGCCTGCTGGACGAGACTACCACCCCCGACGTCTACAACGTCCAGCCAGACCCGCTGCACAACCAACAGCTTCACCCGCGACGACGACACGCCGCTGAACTTCACGCTGGTGATCATCAAGGACTGGTGCAAGAACACCTTACGAGGTCGTCCTCCAAGTGCGCATCAACGCCGACCATTTGGATCACACCCTACGACGTCATTCTGTTCATCAACGGCGTGCAGTGCGTGCTCGACATCAACCCCGAAAAATTGCTCAACTGTGCGATGGAGCAAGTCGACCTTGCCTGATTCCGATATTCAGCGTTCGAGCTTCCCTAATTCGTCCGCCAATCCGAAGAATCCGGCCCGCTCCATGTCATCAATCGCGTCAAGAGCCCGCTTCTTGATCTGCTCACCATCCGACTGCGAGTACAGTCTAATGACAATTTTCGAAAGGTCGCCAGCGACCATGGCTCCCGCTTTGGATATGTCGCCCGCATCTGCCTTGAATGCCGCAATACCCTCTTCGACCACGCGGATGACGAGGTCGGGCAATTGAACCGGCGAGTCTTCGATCGCGCGGATGACGCGTTCCAACGCTTCGGCTGTAGGTTTGCCATCCAAGAATGCTCCGAGCAACTTGGCCTGCTCGGCGGCATCAAGCTTTTCAAGTTCGTGGAATGCACTTGCCGCTTGTGTCCTCACCGCATCTTCAGTGTCTGAGAAAAAAGGCAGCAGCAGTTCGCGTGAACTCGCCCCGACTTCTTCGTTCGCGACGTTGGTAGCGTAGACGTTGGCAGCGCTCTTGCGCATTGCTGGACCTCCCTCGCGAATCTTCTTGGCGTCTTTGTCGGCTGGTTCAAAGCCAAATGCGAGCACACAGCACAATCGAGCGGCAGCCTCAACTACTTCCTCATCGTCACTTGCGGTCATTCGTTCGAGTACAGGTCGAATGGCAGCATAGTCACGAAACGCCGCATGATAAAGGAATTGCTCAACGAAGTGCGCCTTGAGCAGAATCGGGTCAAGGCTGACACATTCAACGAACCACCTGATGGCATGGTCGGCATGTGTATCGAGCAACGCAAGCAGGGGGTAAACCGCCTGAGACCGCACCGCGATCGACGTGTCATGGGCGAGATGTTCAACTGCCTTTCTGAGCACGTCACCCGGTTCGCGCTTCTCGAGAAGCAACCGTGCAATTGCGTTGGCGGCCGCTCCGCGGGTCGAATTCAACCCTGCCGAGTCGGGTTTGCCGCCGTAGTAGAACTGGCCACTGGCTGAACGCGTTCGCCAGACTTCTTCCGTGGGATCAGGATCCTCCATAGCATACCAGGCAATCGCCTCAATGATCGAAGGCGGCCACTCGACCTTGCTCCAGCCTTCGAGAAGGTGCGCGATCGATCGTCCGCAAGTACGTTCTGGCAGCGCGTGAACTTGCTCGACTAGTGCGACTACATCAGGCACGGACACGGGAGGCGCGGCCGGACCGTCTAGTGACGATGAGCCGGCAACGCCACGGAGTACCGCGTTGAAGTACGAAGACGGAAACGTCGTCGGCATTCTGGAGCTGAGCGCGGCAAACCGACTGGGATTAGCCTTTGTTCTGGCTTCGAGCGATTGCGCGAGTTGGTATTCACCACCCGATGCTCCGAAGTCTCTATCGTGCCGGCGCTCAACACCAGCGTACTTCGCCAGAGCCGAGAGCCATTGATCATCGGTCATTTTCGCCTGAGCGTCGTCGGGGATCGGTGATCCGACCCAAACGACCTCCATCGCTTTGGGAGGCTCGTGCGTGACTTCAGGGAATTTCGCCTTGAGTTCAGCCAGCTTCGATCTACCGGCAGTTCCAAGCCGACTCATATCCATGGCGGAGAGGAGCTGCAATTGCCGCAATCCTCGCGTCTTCGGATGCTTGGTCTCCCAGTTGTCCGCTAGATTGACGATTGCTGTTTCCAGAGCGGCGAACGTCTCGGGTGCGCAGTGTGGCGACGATGCGCGTATTGCCTCAATCGATCGGTATCCGGATGCCATTCCGGCCCCAGCACCTCCGCCCCACGACGCGTATCCGATCTTCAGTCGCCGCGCGTCTTCGCTCAGATATTGAGCACAACGTTCTGCGTAGGTGGTTGGAGCAGCTGTCCATGAGCGGAGCACAAGATAGGCAATGGCGTCGTGCGGGCGTTCAGTGTATGGCGCGAGAATCTTGTCCAGCTCTTCAGGGCACTTCTGCGCGAGCCTCTCAAGTGCTTGCGCGACGTTGCTGAGGACTAAGTCGGACGCTCCATGCCCGCTATCTCCGAACATCCTAAACGACCACAGCGGGTCAATTGCCAAATCATCACCGGAGGGCTTCGCTTGCTCAGCGGCGACGTCTGCGATTCGGGGTAACAGATGCTGCGCGAATTCCAACGACGCTTCTGCGGCCTTTTGGATAACGCCCCAGTCATTTCCGTCGTCTTCAACGTGTCGTCGCAAGTTCTGCGCCGACGACTCAACAGCATCGGTGACAGGGGCGTTTTCGTCCCCTACGTCTGCGTCGTCTCCACCATTCGTGAGCGCGTTTCTTTCCGAGGTTTCCGCACGCCAGATTTCTAGCTTTCGGTCAAACCAGGCCGCAATTGCCTCACTAGCCAATGCAGGGGCCTTGTCCGCTACCGAGTAAAGCATACTCCACCAGTTGTCATTAACTGCGAAACCGGGCCGTGCTCCATCAAGCGTCCCATCCCGAATCAGGTAGAGGAATAGGTCGAACATCTCGCGGCTGTGGAATGTATTTCCAGTCCGACAGATATGTCGGTGATACTTTCGCCACGCTTCATCATCGCGCCGGTACTTCACCAATAGCCCGGCAACTTGCGCGGAACACTGCTCCATTACCCTTGGCATTCCACAGAGCCATATAGCGCGTTCCTCTTGCTTCGCCTCCCTGCTCGACAGCGCCGCGTCGAAAAATCCGTCCGCACGCATCACATCGAACCAGCCGGCGTGATTCGATACAACTCCATTTACTTGGCCAAGTAAATCCGGCTGTACAGACGAAAGCTCGTGCAGCACGGCCCACTCCGGGTGCGTCGGATCAGAGAGCGCTGAAAGGAATTGAAACAACACTCGCTTTATGTGAAAGCGGACGCGATCCTCGCTGAGGATGGACTGCAATTCTTCGAGGTATCGCGCCCGATCATTCGCGCGCAGAAACGTGAGAATCTGTCGTACCTGTGCTCGACGAAACAGATGCTGTTCTCCGTGTAGCACCAGATCCATCAATGTTTCGCCTCGCTGGACGAAGCGGCGAGCGAAGGCATAGTCGAAGAACGTCTCGTGGAAGAATCGGTATCGACCGTCCGCGAGCACCAACACGTGCTCTGACGTCAGGGCGTCGGCATCCACACGCCTCTCGTCCGGGAGCATGCTGGCAGGCGCCGACAACTCTTGATGATCACTCAGCCAAGTAGCCAGCCAATCGATCACACCGGCGAAGTTGCAATCTCTCCCAAGGCGATGTGACGTCTTCCGCTGCTTGTCGGTCCAAAAGGCCGCAAACAGTTCATCACGGGTTTCGATGCGTTCGCTCTCGCCTGTCGCCAACGATTGGAACATGGCGAGATGGAGAGGAACAACTAGTAGAGGCTTCAGCTTGGGATGTACCTTCCGATCCCCTAGAATGGCGTTCACCGTTTTCGAGTCGAATGAGCCGATCTCGACGACCTCGAATACGGACGACTTTGCCTTCAGCGACCGCATTCGATGATCGTGCTCCAGGTCGAAAGCTCGACAGGCGACTACGATCCTAAGGTTCGGATAGCCGTCCGCCTCGGCCAATAGCCGCTCGAACAGCGTCCAGACCTCGGTGCGGCGACCAGAGGCAAGGCTTACAGCGTCGAGCTGATCGATGACCAGAACACAGTTCCCGCCTTCGGCGATACCCGCAAGTAAGGCCACTGGGGATGTGTGAAGGGACAGCACATCGCTCCCCAATCTCGTCGGCGTGAGAATGCTCTCTGGGACAACGTCCAGCCGTATAGGAAGCGTGGGTATTTCCGCCTTGCGAAGTCGTTCCACAATGTGCGCAAGTTCAGTGCTCTTGCCTCCCCCAGCACCACCCGCAAGAAGCGTCCGTCGGGCAATCGGCAGTCCGTCAGGGCCGAGCAACTTGTCTGCCCCCGGCAATGTCTGAAGCACACCGCGAATCAACTGCTCACGTAGCGGTTGGGTATACTCATCGCAGAGCGCCGAAACTTTCTCGCGGATCGTCTTCTCGACCTTCCAATCCATTCGGCGGATGCCGTTCGCCGCGATGTGGTCAAATAGCATGCTCCGATCGATCTGCTCGTGGATGTGATTGAGCAGGTATTCGGCCAGAAATCGGCGGATCCCGGACGCATTGATTGCTTCACCCGTCTCTCGATAGAACAGTCGAGAGATCGCCGATTCAATATTAGTCCGGAGCGATGTCTCATCCGATGTTCGGATTTGGACCCGTGTCAGGAACTGGCGAGCACGCTCTTGATCACCACCGAAGAGGGGTAGGAGGTACCTTTTGTAGTCGGCGGTGAGTTCCTTGGATTGATCGAGGCGTGCATTGAAGGTATCAGCTGTTGCTGAAGCGGAACGAAGTTCTTCAAGCTTTGCCGCTCCAAGTGTGGATGCAAAAACGGCGATATTGCTGACGTTACGTTCTACGTGGGCAATAAGGTCGCCAAGGATTGATCTACCGGCATTGTCCGGCTTCACTAGCGTTGCAAGAGTCCACCCGGCCGCCGTGGCCGTCTGTCGCTTGATCGACCAGAACTCCAGGTACCCTGCTGACGACCGTAGATTGAACTCAACACCACGGGACAACGCAGGGTCGAGGGATTCATACGTGACGGAATCTGCTTGGCCATCAACGACCCGTAGCAATGCGTCGACTGTCCAGAGCGCTTCGTACTGGTCGCCAAACTTCCCGGATGCTCCACCCTTTGCTGGCATGATGAAATTCTAGCGCGCGCGCCGCGTGGGGCAACCGCGCTTCGGGACCGGGGAGCGTCGAGCGTACGCCCGACCCGGCCGGTGACCGTCACCGTTTCGTTGCGCGACGGGCTGTTTCGACGCAACATCTGCGTGGCGCGGCCTAACGGTGCTTGCTGTTGCCGAGCGGACCGACCATCTGCGTCGCATGAAGCCTCTTGCCGTCCGCTCGCAACAGAAGCTGGGCGTTAGGTGTCCACGGACGTCCAACTAAAGATGCCAGAGTTCAAGTATCACGTAGCCATCTCATTTCTCGCTCGCGACATTGATATAGCCCGTGCGCTCTACGCAGCGCTGGCGCCACGTCTAAAGGTCTTTATGTACGAGCGTAGTCAAGAAGAAGTGGCCGGCACGGACGGCCTCGAAACCTTTCGCAGTCCGTTTAGAAGTGAGTCCGCTCTAAATGTGATCCTCTTCCGCGAGGGCTACGAGCAGACTCCTTGGACCAGAGTTGAAGCAGCAGCGATTAAAGACCGAGCGCTCGAGGGCGGGTGGGAGACGGTTCTGCTCGCTTCTTTGGTAGCCGGCGAGAAGCCGCCTAAATGGCTACCACAGAGCCGCATCTACGCGAGTGTCGCTGACTTCGGTGTCGACGGCCTCGCGGCGGTCGTTCTTGCGCGTACGCGCGAGATTGGGGTGCAGGAGCGCATAGAGACGCCTGCGGAGCTCGCCGAGCGATTGTTGAGGACACACCAGGATGAGGAGAGACGGGCGAGCATTGAGTCGAGCGACGCCGGAGTTCGAATGCTCAAGTCCGAGCTAATCGTCATGTTCGAGCACGTTGAGCGGTCAGTCGCGCTGATTGCTCAGAACGCTCCAGGTGAGCGAGTAGTATCCGGCGCCGACGGTGAGCACGTCGTCGTGCAGATTCGCGATCACGCTCTTTCAATTGGATTCCGGCTCAACTGGAGTAACACGCTCGAGAAGTCTGGACTTCATGCTCGAATCATCCGCGGATACATGCGGTTTCCTGGCGCGCGTGGCTATGATAGCCATCAGGTCACTCGACTTGTAGATAGAGATTTCCGCTCTCGGCTTGCCAAGGGTGATCGATGGGTCTGGCACGAGGACGGACGCGGGCGCCCATTCAGCTCGACGGAGTTGGCGGACGAGCTGGTCGCTGCACTTGTCAGAGCTGCATTTCCACTAGACGGCACCTAACGATGCTTGCTGCAGTCGGGCGAACTGTCCGTAGCGCGCTGCGCGCGCATTTCATTTAACGCCCGCTGCAGCAGCTGGCGTTAGGCCGAATACAGGGAGGGAGTGTGGACCGACGAAATTTCGAAAGCTTGGCATACGTGCAATCGGGGAATTACTGCGTGTTGGCGAGCTACGCCTCGGCACTATGGCCGTGGCTGCGGGCGACGCCCCTCTCGTACTTTGTCGCGTACTGTGAGCACTTCGGGTTGTCGCCTGATCCTCGATGTGCCGAGGCTACGTATCTCGCCGACTTCGTCGTGAGGTATAGCCAGCCCGGCATGAGCGGCTACAAAGTCATTCAATCATTACATGAAACGTCGAATCACTCGATCTTTGTGCGAGCGAGGGCAGCCGTGAGCCATACATCCTATGCCGACGTCACCACCAATGCTGCGAAGATTGAGCAAGACCTACTCGGGTACTCGGAATCCGCGCTGATGGCATTTGTTAACTCAAGCCGTTTTGGCGGTCTGTCGGGCATGCATTCAATCTCGATCATCCGAGATGTCACGTTCTACCATTTCGATGCCAACGTCGGATGCCTTCAACCCTCGGCCGCGTCGCTGTCTGACCTCGGCTCACTCGGCGAAGGTCTCTACTTCGTCGGCAAAATACCAATTACGAAATCGGCCTAACAAGCCGTTGCAGACTGACAGCCGCGCGATGGATGGCGCGCTTCGCGCGCTTCTATTTGATGCGGCTTCAGCTGAACGGTAGGCGTTAGGTCGACTTACACAATGACTCGACTCCAGTCGGCCCGGCAAGCTCAACTTCAACGCGTTCATCGACAGCTTCAACAGTCGACTGCGCGACGAATGCCTGAACGAGCACTTCTTCACCTCGCCGGTGGACGCGCAGGTCAAGATCGAAGCCTTTCGCGTCGAGTACCACGCGGAACACAGTCACAGCAGCCTCGGTGGCTTGACGTCGGCGGAGTACGCCGCTCGACTCACCTCTTCGGCTCCGGTCGAAGTCACCCGATTGTCAGCTGAAGACTGGACCCAAGTCGGGGCGGAATCCCGGGAGGACGTACGGAAGTGCTGATCCTCCGTCTCGAGTTCGCGATGGGTTCACGGCTCACCTCATCCATATGCCCGTTCGCCACAGCGATGCGCGCCTGCACGTGAGCGCCACGCTACTCTTCGATCACGATGAAAACGACCGGGGTGCCTTCGGCTATCGACACGCATTCACGCGTCACGAGGACACTGTGGCTGCTCAGCTACCTGGCGGCTTGGCTTCCCGTGACCGCCATGTACTTCATCGGGTTCGCCGCAGGCCCCGGAGGTTCGCTCTCGGCGGCTGCATGGTATGCCGCAGCAAACTGTGCGCTATCCGCAACGCTGGCACTGTTGCTGTGGCCGATGGCGAGACGTATCCAGTCGGAACACCTCGCACGCTGGCGGCATCGTCTGGGCGCCGCGCTCGCGGTGCTGCTCCTCGCCACCGCGCATGCGGCCGTGTGGGGACTGGGCTTGCGGGTCGCAGGGGTCGAGACCGATACCGTCGTCGACGCGGTGGCATGGGACGCCTTCGGTGGACTTTGGCTCTTTTCGCTCGCTCTGGTCGCGATGACCATGGTGCAGTCCATGCGTCGCGCACGGGAACAGGATTTGGCACTGCGCACGGCGGTAGGTGAAGCACACCGGGCAGACGCGCTTCGTGCACAAGCGGAGTTGCGCACGATTCGGTCACATTTGAATCCACACTTCCTGTTCAATGCGCTCAACAGCATTGCGGCGGTGGTGGAGCGCGATCCAGCCACGGCGCGGGCGATGCTGGTTCGCACCGGGACATTGCTTCGTCGCGTGCTGGAGCTTGGCGGCCGTGCCGATCATCTGGTCACGGTCGCTGAAGAATGGCAACTCGTTCGCGACTATCTCGACATCGAGCAACTGCGCATGCAGGATCGATTGAGTGTGCGCGTTGCGCTCTCGGAGGAGGCGCGTGAGTGCCTGCTGCCCGCGCTCACATTGCAACCACTGGTGGAGAACGCCGTTCGCCATGGGATCTTTCCAAAACTCGGCGCCAGCACGCTGCAGATACTGGCGGTGGTCCGCGATCGACAGCTCCGCATCGATGTGCGCGATGACGGTATCGGCGTGACGTCGCATTCAGCAAACGGATTCGGTAACGGAATCGGCATTGGTCAGCGTGCCGTGTTGGAGCGCCTGCAAAGCGCGTACGGCACGAACGCAAGCATGCAGATTGCGAGCGGGAACGACGGTGGGTATCACGTCGTGCTCCGAATGCCTGCGCACTCGAGCGAATCGTGACTGCGGCCGATCGCGATCACCAACACACGACACCAATTCGCGTGCTCGTGGTCGAAGACGAACCACTGGCGCGGCGTGCGTTGCTCGACGAGCTCGCTCGCATGTCGAACGTCGTGGTCGTCGGCTCGGCAGCGGACGGTCCGTCGGCATCAGCAATGCTTGCGTTCCATGATGTCGATGTGGTCCTCCTGGACATCCAGTTGCCAGGCTACTCGGGTATGGAGGTACTGACGCGTTGCGCGCATCCGCCGGCCGTGGTCTTCGTTACAGCGCATGGGGAGCATGCAACGCATGCGTTTGAGCTCGCTGCAATCGACTACGTGCTGAAGCCATTTGATTCGTCACGGATACACCAAGCTGTCGAGCGCGCCCGCGAGCAAGTGTTCCTCCGACGACGCGGTGATGATGACGGCGAATCAACGCGTGACAGAGTGCGCGCCGTGTTGCAGGCGGAGCCACTACACACCGTGTTTGTGCGTGACGGCGCGCGCATTGTCGCGCTTCGCATTCAGGACATTGTACGTCTTGAGGCCGATGACATCTATGTGGCTATTCACGCGCAGGGGCGCCGATTTCTCGTGCACATGCCGCTGTTCGAGATTGAGCGGCGACTGCCGGAAGGGATGTTTCTTCGAGTGCACCGCTCGCATGTCGTGAACCAGCGCCACATTCAACAGTTCATCCCGTACGACGGAAGTCGATTTCAGGTACAACTGCGAGATGGTAGCACCGTGCTGGCGAGCCGTTCCCACTCCAAGCGTATCCGCGAGCAAACTCTCTAGCTCGTCACTGCAGTTCACCGCAGCGAGATGACGCTTCACTTAGTTGCTGGTTGGCATGCGAACGGGCACGCGCCATCATGACCGCATGACTTCACACTCCTCAGGCGTACCGGCATCACTGCGCCGTCGCCTCTCAGCCTTTGTTCTCGACTCGGCCCTGGCCTATCTGGCGATTGCAGCGACGCAGGCACTGTTCTACGTCGTCAATCCAGCGCGCAGCAATGCCACGCCCACGGTGCTGCACGTGTGGGTCTTTAGTACGGTGACACTGCCCCTCTGCGTCTACTTCGCGTGGTGCGACAGACGGCCTCGCGGTGCGTCGCCTGCTGCCGCATGGCTGGGATTGCGTGTGGTATCGCGCAGTGCGGATCCACTCAACTGGCCGCGAGCGCTCGGGCGTAATGCCATCAAGTTGCTTCCATTCGAACTGAATCACATCGCACTCTTCTATAGCCAGACCACCTCACTGGGGTCCGCTGTGGCCATTGGATGCGGAATACTTATGTGGGTCGTGATACTTGCCACGTGGTTGTCAGCATGGCGCGACGTGGCACGCCGCACACTGCACGATAGAGTGGCAAATACGGTCGTCGTGTATTCGGATCAATTTGAGTAATGCGACGTTCGCGGTGGCCTGTTCGGTCAACCAGAGAGAATGCCCCCCACCGCATCGATCAACCGCGCCCGCAATACGCTCGCACGTTCACTCAGGCTCCGCTGACGTCGCTGGTATTCGTCTCTCCCTGCGGGCGTCTCCACACACACTGGGGCGAAGCCGATGGAGCGAAGGTCATACGGACCGGCCTGCATGTCGAGCACCCGCAGTTCCACCGCGAGTGCAAAACAATCCCACAGCAGATCGCTCCCGATCCACGGCATCGACGTGTACGCCCAGCGATACAGGTCCATGTTGGCATGGATGCAGCCTGGCTGCTCGACGTCATGTCGCGTTGACCACGACAGCGCAACGCGATTCATCGGCTTCGCGGCGGGCGCGAAAAACCGGAAGGCGTCGAAGTGACTGCACGCGACAGGACGACTCTCCACAAACGCGTCCACCTGTTGCTGCGGTAGACGGAGCGGTGCGATCGCAGCATGCCGCACGTCGTGACCGCCATACACCATTGCCCACTCGTGCATGCCAAAGCATCCAAAGTTCGCGGGTCGATCTCGTGTCGCACGCAGTAAGTGCAGCACGTCGTCGAGCGTCGCACGCTCCGCAGACGAAAGGGCGCTTGTGTTCCGACGGATCACGCCGTCGGTCACATGATACTCCGGTCCCTTGAATCGCGCCCGCGCTTCCGCGCTATCGACAAGCATCTCGTGCTGTGCCGGATGCCACGACTCCAGCTTCCCACCCGAATAGCTGTAATACTGAAACAGAAAGTCGTAGACGGGATGCACCTCCCGACGTGATCGCCTCTCTCTATTCGGTTGCGTCCACCGCTGCACGCGCTCGAAATGTGCAGCGGCGCGTGCCTCCCACTGGGAAGTGCTCAACACAGATTCGGCTGCGCGTAGTGCATCGGAAAGCGGGGAGTCGAGCATGTCGGAATCTATCGCATTCAGAACGGTGCCGGCTGCTCGACAACCACTGACGCGCCGGACACCGGATGTTCGAATGCCAGCCGTTCGGCGTGCAGCAACAGGCGTTCGTCGTCATGTGGTGCCGTTCGCCCGTAGAGCCGATCGCCGACAATGGGCGCGTCGAGCCCCTGAGGGTGTGCCGAGTGCACACGCAACTGGTGCGTGCGACCGGTGTGCGGTGTGAACTGCACTCGCGTACATCCATGTTCGCGCGCGAGCACACGCCATTCGGTATCTGCGGGCTTGCCGAAGATCGGATCGTGAATGTTTCGCGGCCGGTCGTCCACATCGATTCGCAGCGGCAACGTGATGTGGCCGTGATCACCCGTGACGTCACCATCCAGCCATGCCACGTATTGTTTGTCGATCAGGCGCAGTGAGAAAAGACGTTGCAGTGCCGATGCAATCGTGAGGGTTTTCGCGACGAGGAGCAATCCCGACGTATCGAGATCGAGACGATGCACCACCATCGGACCGGTCGCGTCAGGATAGCGCGCGCGGAGTCGCGTCACGACGCAATCCTGCAACGAGGCGCTGCGGCCCGGCACCGTAAGCAGCCCACTTGGTTTGTTCACCACCAGCAGGTGTTCGTCTTCGTAAACTGCGACCGGCTCGGCAGCATCGACCGCGGCGGACCCGTAGAGCGGTGCGGGATCTGCTTCAAGTCCACCAAGCATGTGCGTGAGAATAGGATGACACTTACCGCGACATGCGGCGTAGAATACGCCCGCGCGGCGATCACCCGTTGGCGACGGAGCGCCCCACCAGAATTCCGCGAGTGCGAGCGGACGGAGCGCAAGCCGATACGCGTGCGCCAGCAATTTCGGCGCTGCGCAATCACCCGCTCCTGCAGGTGGTTCGGCGGGCGCGAAGATCGCCCGCAGCGAACGCTCCTCACCGCGCGCATTCGAGAAGTGGTAGCTGTCCTGGATCTGTCCCATCAGCGTGCGAGAACGCGCGGTGCGCGCTTCATCGAGTGCGCGTACGGCAGCGGTCACTCGTCGCGCCTCTGGCGTATCCGCGTTTTCGGGCAAACTCGCGAGCAGCGTTGCGCGTCGCGCCGAGAAGTCCAGCATTTCTGCTTCACCTGGAATCCACGCGAGGTCGCGCATCGTGCGATCGAAGGCGGGAGGCGTCCAGCCCTCGATCTCCCACTGTCCGTTCACCATGCCGGAGAAGCCGCGCAGGTAACCGACGGTTCCGTCGGGTGCGGCGACGACAAGCACGCCGAACATCTTGCCGTTACCTGGTTCGTTCAGTCGCCACGAGTTCGCGTGCGGCGACTGCAGCATGTCGACGAGTTCCATGGCCGCGCGCCGCGCGAGTGGGTGCAGTGCACCGCGGTCGAATGGCGACGGGAAGCGGGTGGGGTATTCGGCGTCGGCTGGCGCGGGAGAGAACGTGATCACCAATGAACAATATCCTGCAGACAAAGCCACGCCGTATTCAGGTCGCCGACACGAGTCTTAACCGCGGAGCAATGAGCTACGGAGGCGACGAGGTTCGTAACGCACGCTGCGCTCTCCTGGCAGGATGAGACTGCAGCTGCTACTTGTCGTTCGACATCTCACGAGCACTGTCTCATCTTTCCGCCATGACCGCAAAACAATTCAAACTGATCGGCCCAGACGGACAGGAAGTGCTGAGTGCAGTACCAGGTACTCTTGGCGGGAACCGCCGGCGGAAAATTTATGGGCGCCTCGACTGCCGGAGCGCGGTCGGCTCGCTGCCTACGGGATACGCGAAGCATCGGGTCTTCTTCGCGGACGAGGCGACCGCCATCGCGGCCGGCTACCGACCGTGTGGCACATGCATGCAGGCGGAGTACGCCACCTGGGTTCAAGAAGCCATGCGCTCGGGGCGTCTCTAGGATGATCCGAGCCACAACGCTTCTCATGATGCTGCTGCTGGGCGCGACGGACGCGCCCGCCCAGGCCGTTGCTTCGGTCTCGCCAAGAGACACCAGCCCGACCGCTGTGGTGCGCGCGTACGTGGCGGCGTTCAACGCCAAGGACCTCGACGCGATGATGGCGCACGTTGCACCTGGAATGGTTTGGTTGAACGTCGCGGGAGACTCCACCACGCTCGGCGGACGCGGTGTCGACGCCTTTCGGCGCCTGCTGGCCGGTTACTTTCGTGAGGTACCCACCGCCCAGTCGGAGCTCCTGGATGTGCGCGCCCTCGGACCGTGGGTCACCACGCACGAGCGGACGCGCTGGAGTACGCCCACGGCTGGGGTTGGCGGGCAGTCGAGCGTTGTCGTGTACGAGGTGCGCGCCGGGCGGGTGCAGCGCGCGTGGTTCTACCCGGCGGAGCCGTAAGGGATGGCGACCACTCGGTTCACGATCCTCTCTTCACACGGTGATCCGTTCGAGTTCCGCCATCTGCCACGGACGCGTAGCATATGGCCATGACTCGTCTACTTTTCTCCTGCGCAGTCGCACTTACGTGGCTCGCGGCCTCGTCGCTCGGCGCCCAGCCAAGGTCATTCACGTGGCCAACGTCGACCCCGTCGGCGGTCGGTCTCAACCCCGCCGTGCTCGACAGCCTCGACGCCGAGATCACGGCGGGGAAATACGGCAACATCGACCGCATGCTGATCATTCGTCGCGGTCGGATTGTGATGGACAAGTGGTATCCGCGCGACTATGACAAAATCTACGGCGACTCGTCGCGCGCCAGCTCGTCGCTGAACAACTCGCACGACCCGACCGGGCCGTTCAACTATTTCAACCCGTGGTGGCACCCGACGTATCGTCGTGGCACGCTGCACACGCTGCAGTCCGTCTCCAAGACCGTGGCATCCGCGGTCATCGGGGTGGCGGTCACCCGCGGTGAGTTCCCCGCACTCGACACGCCCATTCTCACATACTGGGATACCACCGCAGTCGCGAACCTCGACGACCGCAAGCGGCGCATCACCATCCGCCACTTGCTCACGATGACGGGCGGATTCGACTGGAACGAAAGCATTCCGTATAGCGATCCGCGCAATACGGCGGGCGCGCTCGAGGCCAGCCCGGACTGGGTCAAGTTCACCATCGACCGGCCGATGATGCGTGAGCCGGGAACACAGTTCAACTACAGCAGCGGTGAGAGCGCGTTGCTCGCGCACATCTTCTTCCGCGCAACTGGCGTCGACATTGAGGAGTACGCGGCGCGCCATCTCTTCACGCCACTCGGCATCACCAACTGGCATTGGAAGCGCACAACCTCGGGCGCCATCGACACCGAGGGTGGCTTGTATCTCGAAGCGACCGACCTGGCGCGCATCTGGCAACTGTGGCTGCAGGACGGCCGGTGGGATGGGAAGACCGTCGTGTCGGAAGGCTGGGTGCGCGAATCTGTGACACCACACATCGCGACGAGCACTCGCGTCGGCGCGCCGAAGTACGGGTACAAGTGGTGGCTGTACAACAATCCAGTGCAGCCTGACGCGTTTATCTGGGCCGGGTCCGGATTCGGCGGGCAGTTCCCAATGGCGTTTCCCGATCAGGAGATGGTGGTGGTCTTCAACGCGTGGAACATCAGTGGCGGGCCGACGCTTCCGCTGCGCGCGGTTCAGGAACGGCTGATCCGAGCGGCGAAGTAGGATCGCCCGCTGCAAAAGCCAGCGTTATGCTGCGGAAGCGCGACGGCGATTTGTGATTCCTTCCGACGCGTACCTTTTCAATTCCCTGCCGTGCCTGACCCATGGTTGCGAATCACCTCCTCAACGGCTTCGCCTTTGGACTCTCCCTGTCCATCGTCTCGTGGACGATCGGAATCCTGGGCGGCGCCCTCCTGCTCAAAACCAGTTACTTCGAAAAGCTGTCGCATCTGAACTTCATCTCAAGCAAGGCCCTGAACAGAGCGCTCGGAATTGCGCAGTTCAAATGGGTCGTGAAGAACAGCTTTTTCAGGTTCTTGAATCAGAGCATCAAGGTGGAGGGCAAGCACACGGATCTGGCTTCGATCCGCCATCACATGACCATTGCCGAGCTCAACCACTTGATCGGGTTTCTATTTGTGGCTGCCGCTGCGTTGTATCAGAGCTTCAATGTCAGCCTCATTTTTGCACTCAGCATGATGATCCCCAATGTGATCCTCAACGTCTATCCCTCCCTGCTCCAGCAAGAGAACAAGAGACGCATCGACCAGCTCCTGAACCGCCAGGCGCGTCAGAGCGACGCTTGATGCCGATGAGCGCGCTGCGGAGTGGGCCCGGCGCGACCGCACGTTAGATTGCCAAGTATTGCGCGCCACGCTTCGGTGTGTTGGTCCTTTGACGCGGAGTGTCTGATGTCGGTGGTCACTGCGAATCGTGGGTGGGGTCGCGCGTCGCTGCTCATGCCCGCGTCGTCCCCAGCGGAATCGGCGCCGTCGCTATCGTCGATGGTCACGTGTCCGATGCCCGTTGTCCGCCGGGATTCCAGCGCCGTGCCCACGATGCCACGCGTTAATCCGCCGCTCACGGAGAGCGGCGGCGTGACGATCCCGTCCTGTCGGAATCCGCTTGACGCGCCATAAGCGCGGACGTCCCGCGGGCCCGTCAGCCTGACACGAGACCCAATGAAAATTGTCATTCCCGGAGGGAGCGGCCAGGTCGGCACACTGCTGGCGCGCGCCTTCCATGCTCGCGGCGCCGATGTGGTTGTTCTTAGTCGTGCGCCGATGCCCGCGCCGTGGCGGGTCGTCTCGTGGGACGCTCGCACACACGGCGCATGGGCGCGTGAACTCGAAGGCGCGGACGTGGTCGTCAACCTCGCTGGACGGAGCGTGAATTGCCGCTACTCGCCGTCCAATCGAGACCTCATTCTGAAGTCGCGCGTGGATTCCACCGTCCTCATTGGCGAGGCCATCGCGGCGGCGGCGATACCGCCACGGATCTGGCTGCAGGCGAGCACCGCCACGATTTACGCGCACCGCTACGACGCCCCCAACGATGAAGCGACCGGGCTGATTGGCGGAGACGAGCCGGGAGCGCCGAGTACCTGGCGCTTCAGCATTGGCGTCGCGCGAGCGTGGGAAGAGGCGACTGACAGGTTCACGTTGCCGGCAACCCGCGTGGTCAAGCTGCGCTCCGCAATGGTCATGAGCCCGGATGCGGGCGGCGTGTTCGCCACGCTGCTCGCCTTGGTGCGTTTCGGCCTGGGCGGACAGTCGGGACATGGCCGGCAGTTTATCTCGTGGATTCATGAGCGCGATTTCATTGCCGCGCTCGATTGGATTGTTGAACACCCTGACCTGAGTGGGGCCATCAACATCACCTCGCCGAATCCGCTGCCCAACGCTGAGTTCATGCGCGTCCTGCGACGCGCCTGGGGAGCGCGAATGGGCTTGCCCGCGACCGAGTGGATGCTTGAGCTCGGCGCCATCGCGCTGCGAACCGAGACAGAGCTCGTGCTCAAGAGCCGCCGAGTTGTGCCGGGCACACTGCTCGGCAGCGGCTTTTGTTTTGCGTATCCTGACTGGGAATCGGCCGCGAGTGAACTGTGCGAGCGATGGCGTGCGTCGCGCAACACGGCTGGCGCGTAGCGACGCTCCTTACAACGTCGCATCTCGCCAGGGCGTCGGTGTCAACGACGCGCGTACTGCTTTGACAAACTGCGAGGTGCGCGCCAGTTGTCCGCCTCGCGAACCAACGACTGCCACCACGTCTGCGGTCGGCAGACGATAACTGTCAAGCAAGCGCACGAGGCGTCCTGTTCGCAGATCGTCGGCAATCGACCATTCTGAACGTACAATGATCCCGCGTGCATCAAGCGCCCATTCGCGCGCAACATCGCCGTCGTTGCTGGCGAGAATCGGCGCGATGCGCACCTGTGTGACACGCCGGTTGATATCCGTGAATCGCCACAGGGTGACGTCTTCATCGTTCTCTCGCAGCGCGATGCATCGGTGATCGCTGAGGTCGTGCGGGCGCGAGGGCGCACCGTAACGCGTCAGGTACGCGGGCGACGCGCAGAGTACGCGCATGTTAGGCGCCAACGTACGAATCGAACCCGACGTGGCCGGCCGTTCGCCAACATGCACCGCCACATCCCAGTCGCTCTCGGGAATGCGCGCTGGACGATCGGACAACATGAGCGTCAGCGTCAACTTGGGATGAGCGTCTGCGAAGTCGCCCGCCATGGGCGCGACAAATCGACGTCCAAAGCCGAGCGGCGCCAGGATGCGTAGATGTCCGACCACTTCACCACGTCGTGCCGCGAGTCCGTCGACCAGTGCCGCAACATCGTCGGTGATGCGCCGTCCGCGATCAAGCAGCAGCTCGCCTTCATCGGTCAGCGCGATGCGGTGACCGCTGCGCAACACGAGTGGCAGGCCAACGCGCCGCTCGAGATCCTGCAGACGTTGCGTGACCGCGGATGGCGTCACGTCGAGCGCGCGCGCGGCCGCCGCCAGAGAGCGCGAGCGCGCGATCACGCTGAAGAACTCAAGGTCTGCGATTGTGATCATTAAGGCGTGACTAAATGGACGATTCAATATAGTACCGCTGAAACTATGCGTTTCGCCATTCCGTCCGGGACGTGAACACGTCGGCCTCCCCGCCGATTCGAGACGCTCTCTCCCCGTCCCACGAACACATGCTCCACATCTCCGGTGTTTCGTTGCGCTATCCCAATGGTGTGCAGGCGCTGCGCGGTATCGACCTCACGGTGGGGCGCGGACTGTTCGGTTTGCTTGGTCCTAACGGCGCCGGAAAGTCCACGCTCATGCGCACGTTGGCAACCCTCCAGGTTCCGGACGCCGGCGACGTCACGTTCGACGGTCGCTCCATTTTTGCCGATCCCACGGCGCATCGTCGGCAGCTGGGTTATTTGCCGCAGGACTTCGGGGTGTATCCCGGCGTGTCCGCGCAGGATCTGCTTGATCACCTGGCGGTGCTGAAGGGGCTCACGGACAGCGTGTCACGCCGCGCACAGGTGGAAGCACTGCTCAGCCAGATGAATTTGTGGGAGCATCGCAAGCGCGCCGTGAGCGGATTTTCCGGTGGCATGCGACAGCGATTCGGCATCGCGCAGGCCCTGCTCGGCGATCCGAAGTTGATCATCGTGGACGAACCGACAGCGGGACTTGATCCAGCCGAACGCAATCGCTTTTACAATCTGCTCAGTGAAATCGGTGAAGACGTCGTCGTCATTCTGTCCACGCACATCGTTGAAGATGTGCGGCAGCTCTGTTCGCGACTCGCCATTGTCGCAGCGGGACAGGTGGTGGCCGAAGGCACACCTGATGCGCTGCTGGCGGAACTCGATGGTTGCGTGTGGACGAAGACGGTGCCGAAGCGTGACGTCGGACTCTCGCTCTCGGCTTATCGCGTGCTCTCGACACAACTGAACGCTGGCGCCACGCGTCTTCGCGTGCTTGCCGCGACCGCACCAGACGCGACATTCACCGCGGTGGCTCCAGAACTCGAAGACGTGTACTTCGAATCGCTGCACCGCAATCAGCATCGCACTCAATGAAACAACTGCGTCAGATGCTGCGCTTCGAGTGGCGCTGGCAATTGCATCGCGTGTTCCCGTGGGCGATCGCCGCCGTGCTGGTTGCCATGGCGCTCATGATGATCCGTCAGGGTTACGGACCCGACGCAGTGAACATCAACTCGCCGTACAGCATCGCGCAGAGCTGGGGCCTGCTGTCTTTATGGTTCCTGGCCACGCAAACCATCTTCACCGTTCACGGCGGTCTTCGCGACGACGAGCATCGCACGCACGAATTGCTGGCGTCTCGACCGATTCAGCCGTGGCAACTGGTGTCGTCTCGCGTACTCGGCATCGTGGGCTCTGGTGTTGTCATCGCGGTGGTGGTGTTGCTGGTACAACTGCTGGCGCCCTTTGTCATTGCGACTGATCCCACGCGTGTTGGCCCGCTGCGCCTGTTGCCGTATGTGTGGGTACTGCTCGTTCTCGTACTTCCGAACGTGCTGTTCGTGTCCGCGGTGCTGTACGCGGTGGCGATGTTCACGCGCAAAACCATGGCCACCTATGTCGGGGCGATTGCGGTGTTCGCGCTGTACATGGTGGTTGCGCTGCTGGTCGATTCGCCGCTTATGGCCAACGCGGCGCCATCGTCTCCCGAAACGCTCGCACGCGCCGCGCTGCTCGATCCGTTCGGTACATCGGCGTTTTTCGAAGCTACACGTTACTGGACGCCCGCGGAACGCAATCAACTGTTGCTGCCACTCACCGGACGTTTCCTTGTCAACCGGTTGTTGTGGTGTGGCGTGTCAGTGGGTCTTCTACTGCTCACGTATCGCCGATCGTCCGCGTTGTCCCGTCGCGTGTCCGGTGCGCGACGCTGGTTCGGTCGCGGCGGCGGAGTGTCGCACACCACGGCACACGCCACGGCACACGCCACGACACACACCACGCACGTTTCGGCGCACCCTCCTCGGAGCGACGCGTTGCGCGCCGCGCCCGTGTACGAACGCGTCGCGCCCGCATTGGCCGGTGCTGATGTTGTGCTGCAACAGATGTTGCGTCGGACACGTTTGGAATGCCGCCTGCTATTTGGCTCCTGGATTGTACAGGCGCTGGTCGTGTTGTTTGCCGTGACGGTAGGCATTGAAGCACTCTCGGAACTGACGAGCGGCGAATATGGCACGCGCATTGTGGCCACGAGTGCGGTGCTCATGCGCAAGTTGAGTCAGCCGCTGGAATTGATTGCTACGCTTTCCGCAGTGTACTTCGCCGCCGAAACCGTGTGGCGGGAACGCCTGCTGGCAGCGGACGGTGTGATTGATGCCACACCAGTTTCCAACTTCACGTTGTATATCGGAAAACTCGTCGCGCTGTGCGCAATTCCGCTGGTCTTTGCTGCCGCGGGGCTCGCGATCATGCTGGCGCTGCAGTTGCTGAGCGGCAACGAACCGGTGAGTGTGCGCGCATATCTCGGCGTTGCCTGGTTCGTGTCGGTTCCGGTGATGCTTCGTGTAGTGGTGTTGTTGGGGCTGCAGCTCATCAGTCCGAATCGGTGGATCGGCATCATTGCGGGCGTCGCGTTCATGATCGTCACGTTTGGCGGCGGTGTGCCTGGGCTGCAGCATAGCATGCTGCAGTACAGCGTGTTCCCCACACCCATCTTCTCGGATCTTGATGGTTTCGGTGTTGCCGCGGAGTCGTTCGTGGCGATTGCGACGTACTGGGCTAGTTGGGCCGTGCTCGTGGCGGCGTGCACCTGGCAACTGTGGCGTCGTGGTTTTGACCGTGGTGTTCGCGCGCGCGTGCTTGCGACATTCCGGCGCGTAGTTGCGCGCAAGAATCGCGAGTCAGGTGTGGGTGGAGTTGCTGGTGCGCGAGGTGCGTTGGCCTTTGCGCTGATTGCGATTGTGGCGTCGGGTGCGTGGCTGTACCAGCGCGGGCAACCGCACTCCGACTGGATGTCGGCATCCGCGCGCACGGCGTGGAGTGTAGCGTACGAACGAGACTATCGACATGTGCAAACGCGTGCGCAGCCGAACATCGTCGACGCGCGCATGGCCGTCGATCTGCCGCCAGCGCAGCGCGTGGCGACGGTTCGTGCCACGTTTGTGCTCGAGAATCGCACCGACATGCCAATCGACACGGTATGGATTGCCCCGCCCCGCGACTTGAGCGCGGTCGTCGTGCAACTACCGAACGCCGAGCTAGTGCGCCTGGATTCGGCGCACGCAACCTGGGTGTTCGCCTTGCGGTTGCCGCTGCTTCCCGGTGCGTCGCAAACGATGACGTACAACGCGGCGCTGGATCGCGGCGGTGTGCGCTTCGACAACTTTCAGCCGGATGTCGCCGAGAACGGCAGCTTCATCATGTCGACCACGCTGATCCCAATCATCGGCTATCGTGCCAGCTACGAAGAGCAAAACCTGCAAGCGCGCGCCCGTGCCGGACTTGGCGCGCCCACCGCAGACCTGACGCGTGACACCACGGTGCGTGTGGACTCGCTCACCAGGTTGGCTCGGCGCGGCGCAGGTGCGGCGTGGTTCACGCTCGCGCTGAATGTGTCCACCGATGTTGATCAAACCGTGATCGGTCCTGGTCGATTAACGCGCGAATGGACGGCCGATGAACGGCGCCACTTCGAGTATGTATCCGATGGTCCGACAACGCCGGTGTTTGCGATCGCAGCTGCGCGCTACGCAGTTACGCGCGCGACGACACGCGGTCTGACCATCGAGGCGTGGCATCATCCGGATCACGCGCGCAACGCCGAGCAGATGGTGCAAGCGGCGCAGCGCACAATCACACTGCTTGGCGCGAAGCTGAGCCCGTATCCACGACCAGTGTTGCGCATGGCGGAGGTGCCGCTTTTCTGGCGGTTCGGTGCGTATGCGAGTTCGGGCGCGCTGTTCTTTACCGAAGATCGTGGCATGTTGTCAGACGTGCGTGCAGGCGACATCGATCTTGTGACGCGGCGCGTCGCGCACGAAGTCGCACACCAGTGGTGGGGGCACACGGTGATGCCGCTGTCCGTGCCGGGCAGTGGTGTGATCGTGGAGTCGCTGGCCAAATACGGTGAACAACTGGTGACGGCATCCATGCACGGCGCTGATGCGGTGGCGCCGATCCTCGCGTACGATCACGATCGCTATCTGTCGGGACGCGCCCGCGAAATACGCAGCGAGCCAACGCTGGTGGCCATGACGGATCAGTCGTACATGAGCTACGGCAAGGGCGCCTTGGCGATGGCGGCGTTGCACGCGCGCTTGGGAGACTCGCTCATGACAGCCGTGTTACGATCACTCGTGCAGTCTGAAGGTGGGCCGAGAGGGGCGGCCACCGCCAGCATGCTGCACCAGCACCTGCGCGCCGCGGCGCCCACACCAGAGTTGCGCGCGCTGGTGGACGAATGGATGACCGAGCGTGTGTTGTACGACATGCGAGTCGACAGCGCCTCGGCGAGGCAAGTTGCGGCGGGTTATCGCGTTGAGCTGGTGGCGCGTGTGGATCGTCTTGTGCACCACAACGGCGTCGAACAATCGTCGCCCGCCGAGGAAACGCTCGTTGATGTTGTCGTGCGCGGTGAAGACTCGCGGGTGCTGCACCGGGGCAGTGTGCGTGCGAAGCACGGCGTGTTGCGCTGGTCCGAGACGATCGCGGCGCGACCGGTGCACGTGGAGATCGATCCTGACGTGCGGTGGATTGATCGAGAGCGTTCGAACAATCGACGCGCCGTGAGCGTGATTCACAAAACCGCAGCAGCTACGCCGTTCGCTACGGCACCCTCCCGATTCGCTCATCCACTTCCGCCGTGAGGAAGTAGCCCAACGCAGGCTCCCCGGGACGGGTGAGGTTGGCCACATTGCCTCGCAAGCTCGCCGGCGGTGTCGAGAACGGCGAGCCGTCCCCGAGCGACGTGTTGTTCAGCGTGAGATAGAAGCGATACCCCTGCTCGCTGAGCGACATGTGTCGCAGGCGCACCGTCTGGCCCGAGCGCAGCACGATGCCCGAGTACGGCTGGTAGCCACGCACGAGCGCGCCGTTGAAGAAGGCATCGCGCTCCATGGGGCGAAACCGAAATGCCGTGTCAGCCGCCACCAGTTGCTGCCCGTCCACGAACTGGTCCCAGACGTAGTAGTTGTCCACGCCGGGCGGATCGCGGAAGTCGATCGTCGCCCGCGGGCCCGATTCCTGCGCGACATCTGGTGGCGCAAAGAGTCCCGTACGCTCCCGGAAATAAAACGAATCGATCGGGGCCACCGGCAGCAGTGAGTCGCTCGCCTCGTACAGTTCGTTGTTCCAGCGCACACGCAGCGTGTACCGCCGATTGAGCGCCGGAACAAGACTGTCAGTCAGATACACGCCCGGCGCCCTCGGCTGCTCGCGGAACATCGTGGTGACACCTCGACTGTCTGTCACCTGCACCTCCGCGCCGAACGCAGGCAGTGGACCTTCCGCGTCAAAATACGGCGTGGTGGTGCTCAGCGTGATGACTTGCCGACCAGACGGTGCGCCGCGTACGAGCTCAAGTCGCCCGCTCACCACGAGGCGTGTGGGCATCGTGGGCACCGTGATGTCCACGACACGCTCGCAGCCCATCACCAACAACAGCGCGGCGCCCAACACTGGTACACGCGTACGCTGCTTAAAAACGGAAGACATAGCTCAAGCTCGGAATGATGCCAAAAATGGAAGTCTGGACCGCGTCAGCGACCAGCGGATTGTCGTTGCGCTGCTCAACGCGCAGCGACTGCGCGTTGAAGCGGTTGTAAGCGTTCACCACGCCGAACTGCAGCTCGCCACGCCGCAGCTGTCGCGTGAGGCTCAGATCGAGGCGGTGATAGAGTGGCAGGCGCGATGAGTTGCGATCGCCGTATTCCGCCACGAGAAAACCATCCACCCAGTAGCGCGCGCGCGGCAGTGTGGCCGGGAGGCCCGACGCGAGCACAAAGGTCGATCCAACGCGCCACTTTGGCTTCCACAACCAGCTGCCCACGAGCGACAGGTTGTGCGTCTTGTCGAACGGCGACGCATACCAGCGTCCGCCACTGATCCCACCATTCGTGGTGCCCGCCGCGGGAAAGCGCTGCTCGGCGCGTGCCAGCGTATAACTCGCCCAGCCGGAAAAGCGTCCTTCGGCGCGCCTGGCAAACAGCTCCAGTCCGTACGCGCGTCCTTCGCCTTGAACGAGCATTGTCTCCAGGCGCGGATTCAGAAAAACATCTACTCCATCGATGTAGTCCACGACGTTCTGCGCCCGCTTCCAGTACGCCTCAGCCGTGAGCTCCACGCCGCGGTACTGTCCCGTCCAACCGAACGCATACTGGTCGGCCACCTGCGGGCGGATGTACGGCCCGGCCGGCTCCCACACATCCAGCGGCGTGGGCGAGTTCGTGTTCGACACGAGCTGCAGGAACTGCTGCGTTCGCGCGTAGCTGGCCTTCAGGCTGTGCTGTGGTGTGAGGGAGAAGCGCACTGTAGCGCGCGGCTCAAGGCCATCGTAGAACGCCATGCGCGTGCCGCGAGGCACACGGCTGCTGTCCACCAGCACACCAGGCTCGTACCGAGCCAGCAACGGGTTCCAGACGAGTGGCGCATTGTTCGCGTACTCGTACCGCGTACCCTCGCCCACGCGGGCGAAGTCGGCGTAGCGCAGGCCAGCCTGCAAGCCCAGTCGCGTTCCCACCTCCATCTCCCAGTTCACGAATGCGGCACGGGAGACGCCCAGGCGTCGTTCCACTTCGCGCGTGCGCAAACTGGAGCCCGCCGTGTCACCAACCGGGCTCAGCCGACCAGGACGGAAGATGCTGCGCGAGAACTCGCCGCCGGCACTGAGCCGCTGGTTGGCGGTCATCTGCCAGGTCTCATCGATCCGAAGGTCCGCGCTCACGATCCGCGCGACCCAGGTCGCCGAGTCGTCGGGCTCGGCGCGGAGGCCCAGCTTGTAGTCGTAGTCGCTCCAGGCACCGGAGATTTTTGAGAACAGCCGCCCACCGAAGGCCTGATTCCAACGGAGCGCGGTGGCCCGGTTGCCCCACGTGGCGCCGAAGCCGGCGTTCTGCACCGCAAAGAGGTCGCGGCCCATGAAGCCCGACGCGATCACAGCTCCGGTGGTCCCGATGTTGACCTGCGCTTTGGCATTCAGGTCGTAGAAGTAGGCGCGGTTGTCGCGGATCGTCGAGTCGCTGGCCAGCGGCAGAAAGGCATCGGCATAGGAGCGTCGCGCGGCCAGAATGTACGACCCGCGTTTGCCCGGCACTGGCCCTTCCAGCAGCAGCTTGCTGGAGAGCAGACCAATGGACGCCGTGCCCGCGAACTCCTCGCGGTTGCCATCACGCTGTCGGATGTCGACCACCGACGACAGGCGCCCGCCAAAACGCGCTGGAATACCGCCCTTGTAGAGCGTGACATTGTCGATCGCGTCGGCGTTGAACGTGGAGAGGAAGCCGAGAATGTGTGATGGGTTGTAGATCGTGGATTCATCGAGCAGGATGAGATTCTGGTCGACGCTACCACCGCGCACGGAGAAGGCGGTGGAGGCGTCGGACGTCGTCGACACACCCGGCAGCAGCGTGAGGGTGCGCAACGGGTCTACCTCGCCGAGCACCGGTGGCACCGCCTTGGCTGCGGCCATGCTCAGGCGCACGACGCTCATCTGTGGCGCAGCGGGATCCAGGTCGGCGCGTTCCTCGCGCTTCGCTTGCACCTGCACGGTTTGCAACACTTTCTCCAACGCGCGCAGGCGAAGGGTGAGATCCAGCCGTCCATTCACCACGATGGTGGTGTCGAGCGGCGCGTAGCCGATCGCTCGCACACGCAACCGATGCGGGCCCGCGGGAAGCACGAGGGCGTAGAACCCCTCTTCATTGGTCTGGCGCACCTGCGCGTCGGCATCCACGCGAATGATCGCGCCGCGCACCACCTCGCCCGAGGCGACGCTGCGCACGTAGCCGGCCACGCGTTCGGGGCGGGCGGAGGGGAGCGTGTCCTGTGTCGGGACCGGCGCCTGGACTGTTGGGCTCGCCATCGCGCGCAGCGGCGTTGCGGCGTGCACTGCCATGAGGAGCGCGAGAACGTAGAGTGCGCGTTTCACGAAAACTTCGAGACGTGAAATGATGTTGTGCAACGTGCCCGTTCGATGAGGGCGGCGAAAGCATGACGCATGGGGAGTGGGAGAGCGAGGTGGCGTAAACTTACGGTGTATGGTTGAACGTACACCGTAAGTTTGTGTCGGTCAAGCAGGGCGGATGTTCGCCTTACGCCGTAAGCCGGTTGAAAGTTTCGCGACGCCCGAACGGCGCGTCGCCTGACGGCCCCTTCCCTCGCTTCGCTCGCTTCGTTTACGTCGCCTGCGCACGAAACTCGTCCACCGGCAAACCACCAATCCCCCAGTCTCGCAGCTCGACCTCGTCGATGACCACGAACGTGGTTGCTGGACTCTTGTCGAGCACGCGCACCATGAGGTCGGTCACTCCCGCAATGAGTTGCGCCTTCTGCTCTCGCGTCGCGCCTTCGCGCGTGATCTTGATGTTGATGTACGGCATGTGTTGTTCACTCGATGATGTGAGCGACCAGCGCTTTGTCAGGAGCGCAGGTCGAAGTGAAATACCTTGGAGATGATCTGCCACTGATCGTTGGTGCGGATAAACGTCAGGAAGTCGGTGAAGAACTTCGGTCCGATCGAACATTCGGCGCGCACAAACGCGAGTGCCGGACCGCTAAACTCGATCGACACAATCCGATCGTGTCGCGGTTCGCCGCGACTCGCCGGTGACTCACGCGCGTCGACGATGGGGAAGTATTCCGACATCGTGCGATACACGAGCGCGTCTTCCGTTGGGCAGACGTAATGCGCCTGAGGATGAAACACACGCGATAACCGATTTGAATCGCTGTGGTGCAAACCATCGAAATATTCGGACATTACCTGCACGATTGCTGCGTACGAGTTGTCCATGTCAGGCCCCGATAGCCACGTGCGTGTCGCTTGCGTACTGCAACCGTTGCGCATGTGTACCACTGCGCCACGTTAGCGCAGCCTCGGCGACTCGCTGGCCGAGATGTTCGGCGGTCGCGCGATCGGACAGGGGCGGTACCAACTCCGCTGACTGATCGGCATTCGACTGCGCCATCGCGCCGAGAAAGCTGGCGAGTCTGTTGAGATCCTCCGGCGAGCCCTTGCTCGTGTGATTCCCCGGTAACAGTCCGAGCCCGACCCAGATCATTCCGTGTTGCATCGCGAACAGATTGAACTGTTGCAGCGTATTGAGCTTGTCGCCGTTGTAGCCGGCGGAGTTGGTAAAGCCGGCGGCGAGCTTGTCTTTCCAGCGCTGCTCGGCCCACCGTGATGCAGTTGCATCGAGGAATGCCTTGAACTGCGCCGACGCACCGGCCATGTAGGTGGGCGCACCCATCACGATCGCGTCCGCACGATCAAGCACGTCCCAGTGCGTTTCGTATTCTTCGATCGGGATCAGCACCGCATCCACATTCTCCACGCGGGATGCCCCGCGATGCACCGCTTCGGCCTGAACCTTTGTGTGGCCGAACCCGCTGTGATACACAATCGCGACCTTCGCCATGGATCTATTCCTCATGTTGACTGTTGTGCACCGCGCTTCGGTGCGCTTGCCGTCATGAGGAGAATCTGGTTACCGTTGGTAACCACGACCAAGACCCACCAGAGAGAATTGAGTTACCTCGCGGTAACCGGAGCAGAAACATGCCCGTTCCGATGCGCAAGAATCGAGTGGCGCCGCCTCCGACCGAGTGTCCACTCACGGAGTGCATGCGCGTGATCGGCGGCGCGTGGAAGCCGCACATCATCTGGAACCTGCGCGACGCGCCGCGCCGATTCAGTGAACTCCGTCGCGACGTGCACGGGATCTCCGCGAAAATGCTCTCGGCACGTTTGGTTGAGTTGGAGCGCATGGGCGTGATCTCACGCCACGCGATGCCTACGTCTCCACCAACCGTTGAATACAGCCTGACCGAGCTCGGGCGCGAGTTGCAGCCGCTGATTGCCGCAATCGTTGACGTGGGACATCGGCTGAAGATGCGCAACGTTCGTCAATAGCTCGACACTGCAGCACGCAACTGGCAATACAGCTCAACTCAGCGTCACGAAGACGTCGCCCTTACTGTCCGTCTTCGAGCTCAGGATGTACCGTCCGCCCCCCGACCACCGTCAGCACCACCTTGATGTCCTTGATCGCATCGGGCGCCACGTCGTGCGGATCCTTCTCGAGCACGACGAAGTCGGCGAGCTTGCCCGCGGTGATCGTGCCCTTGGTCCGCTCTTCGTACGACGCATACGAGCCGTGCGCGGTCGCGATGCGCAGCGCCTCGTCAACGGTGACTTGCTGGTTGGGCCCCCACTCCTTCCCGCGAAAGTCGCGCCGCGTGACCATGCTCTGGATCGCCATGAGCGGCTCGAACGGCCCCGGCCCGTAGTCTGACGCACCCGGCACGCGAATACCTGCGTCGAGGAACGACCGGTGCGCGAACATCCAGCGCATCTTGTCGTCACCGTACTGCGCCCACTTTTCGCCGTGAAAGTAGATGTAGGTCCAGAACGGTGTCGGGATCGTGCCGGTCTTCGCAATGCGCGCGATCAATGATGGATTCACGAGGGAGCAGTGCTCGATCCGGTGCCGCCGGTCGGGGTGCGGCCACTGCGCGAGCGCGCGTTCGTACGCGGTGAGCACACGATCGATCGTCACGTCGCCGTTGGCGTGGATACCCACCTGCCAGTTGTTGCGGTGTGCGTCGTCTACGGCCTCGTGGATCTCCTCCACGCTCATCGTCGCGATGCCGTAGTCGTTGGTGCCCACGTACGGTGTGCTCATGAGCATCGTACGCTCCGACGCGGAGCCGTCGGCCGAGTATTTCACGCCGCCGATGCGAATCATGTCGTCGCCGAACCCGGTGTACACGCCGGCGTCTCGCAGCTGGGTGTAGGCGCCGCGCACCATCAAATAGGCGCGGTGCCGCAGCAACCCGGCCGCGCGCATGTCTTCGTACGCGCGGATCGCGTTCCGGTCGGTACCGGCGTCGTGCACGGTCGTAAGTCCGGCCGCCGTAAGTAGCTTGGAGATGTGCGCCATGCCCTCGTTACTGCGGGCCCGCTGCTGCTCCGGTGTGAACCGCTCGCGCTGACCAGCGCGCGAAATCACACCACGCGCGAGTTCGGCCACCATGCCGTCAAGATCGCCGTTCGCAGTGCGCACGAAACGCCCGCCGGTCGGGTCAGGCGTGTCGCGCGTAACACCCGCGAGCTCGAACGCTTTGCTGTTGTACCAGCTCGTGTGCCCGCCACGATGATTCACCGCGATTGGATGCCGCGTTGACACGGCATCGAGGTCGGCAATCGTGAGGCGCTTGTCGAGCTTGGTGTCGTCGAACATTGCGCCGGTGATCCAATAACCCTCGGGCGTGGTCGCAACACGCGCGCGCAGATTCGCCTGCAGCTCGGCGACGGTGCGCACATTCGCCGAGGCTTCGAAGAGCTCCGACAAGCCGCGTGGATGACAGTGTGTGTCGATGAAGCCCGGCAGTACGGTGTATTGCGCCGCATCGATGACACGCGTGCGCGCAGTCGCGAGGTTTCGGATGTCAGCATTGCTCCCCACTGCGAGGAACCGTCCGTCCTTCACCGCGAACGCTTCGGCGCGCGGCAGCGCCGAGTCCTGCGTGAGTACGCGCGCGTTCACGACGATGAGGTCGGCCTCAATGCCGCCGCCGCGCTGCGGCAGCGGCGGCCCGGGATCGGCTCGCCACGGCGCGGCGGGCACAGACAGCTTCGATGCGCCCAGCGCGCCCGCCATCAGCGCGCCGAGTCCAAGGAACTCCTTCCGCGAGATCGGTCCTGGGGACATGGCTATCTCTCCGTTCGACGGTGCTCGTGCAGTTTGATGGTGCGACAAAGTAGCTCCGCGAAGCCATTACGGTTATCCGCGGACGTCGCCGCAAGGTTCAAGGGGATCGTAGCAAGCGCGTCAGCGTATCGACGGCCGCGGGCCCTGAGAGTTTGATCCGTGCTTGGGAATCGATCACCGTCGGGTGATCGCGGAAGCGATCGACGCCGGCGAGCGGGTTGAGGCGAGACTCATTCGCCCAGCTCGCGAGTGCGGGGTATGCGGCGCGTCCTCGGGTGTTCGCCATGGTGGCGAGGAAGCCGGTGATGAAGTCAACGTTGTTGTCCCAATACGCGATGGGCGGAAACAGCTCGTTCTTCTGTGCGTCCGTCTCGAGCATCGCTTCCGCAACACCCAGCATGGCAAACTGAAAGCAAGCGAATCCCCGCAAGAACGGCTGCACGGTCATCCGGCCCGGCTCGAAGATCGGCCGCAACGGAGGTCGGGCAAGACCGCGGGCTGCGCAGTGGATGTGCAAGGCGCGTGGGTGCGTCTTCACCTGCCCCTGGTCGAGCATGATGGTGTCCGAACTGATCGAGCGGACATGGCCGTGTCGGATTACCTGATGAATCTGACGAACGAGCTCAATCTCAGACTCACCAATGACCGCGCCGCGGTACATGGTCGGCGTCACGGTGGTGTCCACGCGTAAAACGATGTGCTCCGCTTCCAACCGTGCCATCAGATTTGCGATCGACGTCGACTGCGCCATCGCCTCCAGTTGGATGGCCACGCCACGGTACATCTCGGGCAGCCCTGCATGCGGCTGCAAAAAGCGGCGATTGAGCCACCAACATTCGCGTGGCTTGATCCAGCGAATGCACGAGGGAGGCACGCCCTGTGTGAGCAGCCAGATGCAGGTATCGAGAGCGGTCTTCCCGGCGCCTATTACAACAAAATCGTCGGGTTGCTCGTCGAGGCGCGTGATGCCGCCCGCCGGAACACAGCGCACTCCCGTGGCGACATCAAACGGGGGCGCACTGGTGGCGGGGATCTCCCCTTCCAGATACCTCGTATCGATGATTTTGCGCGTGACACGACACTCCCGTTCTTGCCCGGTGAGCCTGCTCACGAAACGCTGCTCACCGATGTAGTCGCTGTTTGGGAAGTACTGGACGCGACCGCTTGCGAGAAAGCGACGTTCCATCACGCGATGAAAATACGCACGGATTTCGTCTGCCGTGGCGAGTTCGTGGTACCCGGCATTCCAACCGGTTACGTCGAGGCTATCCTGCCCCAGTGGCGTAGAGTCCACCCCATAGAATGCCGACGGCTGATGCAGACGCACGTACGGGTACGCGTCGATCCAATGCCCTCCCGGCAGGTGTCGACGATCGACGATGGTGATCGTGGCGTCACTATGACTAAGCAGCGCGTCGGTAATGGCCATGCCGGCTGCGCCCGCACCGATGACCAGATAGTCCGTTTTCAGCATGCGACCGTTCCCTGGAGAGTCCTATATCACGTGACACACACGAACAACGGCGGAAAAAGAATGGCGCCCCTGTGAGAGGCGCCATTCATACAAACAGCGAGGCGTAACCGCAGCTACTTCGATGCTGTTGCCAGACGGCGAATCTCGCTCGCCATCGTGCGCACACGCGCGCTGTCTGCAGCGCCCTTCACATCACCATCGACCTGCCGAGCAAGCACGTTGAGCGCGCTCGCGCGCGCCGCGCCGGACTTCATCTCCGCTGCGTCGAGTGCGGTTGCAATCGCCGCGAGACGGTCCGCAGCGAGACCCTTGCCGCGCACCAGCTGGTCGTAGTACGACCGCACAACAACGAACGCCGGCGGCCACGTGATCTTGGGCTGGCTTTGTGGATTGTAGTCGGTGAGGACAACCAACTTTGCGGCCGCGATTTCGTTCGCAGACAGCTGCGCGGTTGGCGTCAGCTCAACAATATCCAATCCGCGATCGATCTCGGAAGAATAGATCATGCCGTTCCAGTAGTACGCGCCCCATGATCCGCCAATCGTGTTGCGACTGCGACCACCGCTCGCCGCCAACGCCGCTTCAGCCGCGGCCGACGGAACATCAACCAGTGCCGGCGGATCGATCGACCCACGATCGAAGTACGCGATTTCGATCGCCTTGTCCGGGTCGGTGAAGTCCATCACGTTGATGCCACCCTGATACCACGCCTGCACATACAGATCGCGTCCCGGTACCGGGATAATTCCTCCGTTGTGCGCCACACAGTTTTCTTCGGCGGACTGCGCCGACGGCAGCTTGAAGTACGCGCGCTGCTTCTGTTTCTTTTTTGCATCGAGTGAAATGACCGTGTTGCCGCCCAGCTCAATCATGCTCGACTCCTGACACATCGGGCCCGTGCCGCCGCCCCACTCGTCGGTCTGCATCATCTTCGTGCCATCGTTGCTGAACGCGGCCGTGTGGCGCCCCTGATAATTGTTTTCGTCGGTCAGTGCGTCGATGCGAAACGGTTTTTCGGGGTTTGAGATGTCCACCAGAATGGAGTGCGTCGAACACGCAGCGGCCAGCAGGTTGAGCGCCGGATACGCAGTCACGTCATGACAGTTGCGCGGACCGGTGTGCAGCGGTTCCGCCGCGGTATCACCCGGAACGCGACGTCCACCGCGGCCAGCAGGACGACGCGGATCAGTGGGCGCACAGAACTGCTTGCACGTTGCATCAACGTCGAGACCCGAGAAAATCCGCGCGCCAGGAATTACCACAGCGCGTTCGGGATGATCGAGCTCCACTTTGATGATGTCGAGCATGTACAGCGAGTTCGTTGGATCATCCGGATCCGTGCCGTTCTTGCAGCCGGCCAGTTCCGTCTCGGGCCGCGCATTCGACTGCCCCGACACGTAGATGTAGATGATGTTCGGATCCTTCTTGCTCGGTACGATGGTGTGCGTATGCGATCCTTTGCACGTCTGCACGTTCTTCACAAGTTTGGGCGCCTTCGGATTGGATACGTCGAAAATGCGCACACCCGCCATGTGATCCTTCGGGTCCTGCACACCCTGGCTTCCGCAATCATTGCGATTGCCCGCGCCCTCCGCCGAGAGGAACAGCAGATTCCCGACGATTGATGGGTCTCCCTGCGACGTGGTACACTTTACAACCGCCGTGACGACCGGCTTGGCCGGATCGGTAATGTCCCAAATGGTGAAGCCGGCAAAGTTGCCCTGATAGGCGTAGTGCGTGCCAAACGCGATGTCGGAGTTGGCGAACGTCAGACCGCGAGTCGTGTCGAGCTGCGGCGGTTTGTGTGTGTTCGACACAAGCTTCATGCCGAGAAACGCGGTGCCGGCGTCGTGGCGCCCGGGCTTCAGGTTGGAGCGGGGATCCTGTCTCGTCGGGTACGTCTGCGACGACGCGATGCTCGGCGCGACAAGAGACGCCAGCAGAAGTATCCGGAGAAAATTCAAGCCACGGTCGACACGCATGGGGACAAACTCCTGTGGTGGGATTGGGGCGGGCGGGACGCCGTGCGCGTCGCGTTTCGTCGGGCGCAACGACGTGGTGCGTTACTTCGGCGGGAGCTGGGCGAGCAGTCGTCGCATGATGCCAATCTCGCCGGTCTGCGCCGTCACGACATCGTTCGCGAATACCGACACGTCGACTTCCTGACCGGCCATCGGAGACGCGAAGAGATCATCGACCATTTTCAACGCGCCCTCATGGTGCATGATCATGTATTTGAGGAACGCGCGATCAAACTCGACGCCTTTGGCTACTTCGAGTTCCTTGAGCTGCTCCGTGGTCAGCATGCCCGTCATCGACATGTGTTGCCACGAGGAGGTGTCGGGTGCGAACTGTTTGTACTGGCGCAACCACTCTTGCATGATCTGAATCTCCGGCACCTGCGACTGATCGATCTTTCGCGAGAGCTTGAGCACCTGCGGATTCGCGCCGTTCGACTCGGCCAGTCGCGCCATGACGATCGCTTGCGCGTGGTGCGCGATCATTCCCTGCATGAACTCAACATCGGCCTTCGTGTAACCTGCCCCTGCAGGGATCACGATCTCGGGCATATTCATGCCGTGCATGCTGTGCCCGCTGTGTCCGCTGGCCTGTGCGAACGTCACCGACGACGCGCCGGCGAGCAGTGAGACGACAGCGACGGCGAGGATCGAGCGTTGGACGTTCATGGCGACTGTACTCGGTCGAAGTGCCGGCCCGTGTCGCGAGCCGAGCGAGGGTGGAAACCACGGCGCGGGGAGGGGACGCCGCCTAACTGAACAATACGGTGGGTCCGGGCCTGGCACTAGGTTTACATCAATGCGGGTCCTCGCTTGCGCTGCCTGGGTGGATCTGCCGCATTGCTGTTCCAATAGCTGCACACCGAGATTGATTCTTCACGATCACTCGGCTCGATAACGCATTCAAGTTCGCCAGTCAGATCTCCAGAGGCGAAGACGCAAATGAAACATCCTCGACTTTCCATGTGCGCCGCCGCCATGGCATTGCTTGCATCCTGCGGGGATCGCGGCGTCATCATTGACGACTGGGGACCGCCGGCTGGTTACACTGTGCTTGTCGGCACGGTGCGCCAGCCGAGCGGCGCACCGGCGGTCGGAGTCGAGGTTATTTTTGGCAAGTGTGAGTCGCCGATCGGCGGTTTCCTCACGACTGCGATGAGTGACGCTGCAGGTCGCTTCCGTGCTACGGGAGCGCTTCCGCCGGTCGGACTATTCTCCGCTGACCAAGTAGCTGAGCTTCGCGTGCGATGTGAAGTAGATTTGAATCGTAGGGGCGCGCCGCGCGATAGCGTCATTGTCGGCTTCGCAACAACACTCGAAGCTGCACCCGTCACGTCGATTGATCTGATCTACCCTTAAGTGACGCATCTGGTGACTCACGTCGCTGTAGACGTGCCTTGATTCCTTCCATGAGGTCGTTCGTTGAACGCCACCGCTTGGTCTCCACCTCCGGCACCGGCGCGGGAAGCTTGTCTGCATTTCCGGGCGGCGAGCGTTGGCACTGGGAGACTCGACTCTTTGGCGGCGCCTACGATGCGGCTCCGACCGCAGCACGTCCTAAAGTTGGTGCGTTGAACTTCCGACATCGCGCGACGACCCATGTTTTCGCGGTTCGGAGATTGAGGAGTTCGCTCGGGCGCTCCCCTGTTCGCTGGAGTGGCACGCGGGCTTTTGTCTTCACGTCGACGAGATGGCACGACATCCTGATTACCGAGGACCAGAGTTCGTTGCGTTGGGACGCTCGATCGCAATCGATGGCTATCTCACGCCAACAATTCTCGAGTCAGCGGTGCGCACGGAGCGTTACCATCCGCAAGATCTGAAAAAAAGTCTGGCACTATCTGGCGCGCTTTGGTGATCGCGCTGCAAGTTGATTTGAGCTCGCGGCAGGGACGGCTATGCTCATGACCACTGGAGATTCGATGACAGTTGTGCTCCACTGGCGCCGCACGATTCAGCACAGCCTGAGCTGGATACTCTTCGTACCGACCGTGCTCGGCGCGCAGTCGCTTCCATTGGCAGCGGGCCCTGCGACTGCGCAACCACGGCCAACACCCGCCGCATCGCAAGTAATCGCGCTTACGCACGTAAGTGTTCTCAACGTCGAGACTGGACAAATCACTCCCGATGTCACCGTCGTGGTGTCCGGTAATCGTATCTCGTCGGTCGGTGCGAACGCGCGCATTCCGGATGCAGCGCGCGTCATCGAATCCCGAGGCAAGGTGCTCATTCCGGGCTTGTGGGATATGCACAGCCATTCGCTCGACCGCTGGGAATGGTCGTCGCTGCTCAACGTTGCGAATGGAGTGACAGGCTTTCGCGACCCCGGCGCGGTGATGGACTCGCGCGCGATCATCGCGCTGCGCCGATCGGTTGAGCAAGGTGAGACGTTTGGACCTCGTTTCGTCGCGAGCGGTACCATCGTTGACGGAGCGCCCAAGTCACGCCGCACGTACGTAGAGATCACGGAGCCCGATGCCATGCGGGCCGAGATCGTTCGTCGTCAGCAAGAAGGTCTGGATTTCATCAAGGTGTACACTCGTCTTTCGCGCGACGTGTTCTTTGCGGCGGCGGCAGAGACGCGGCGGCTTCGCATTCCGCTTGCGGGACATGTGCCGCTCGCGATCACAGCGGCGGAAGCGTCCGATGCGGGAATGCGCAGCATAGAACACGCGTATCGGCATCGCATGTCGTGCGCGACGGAGGAAGACAACATTCGGCGCCTGCTGCGCAACTTGCTCCCGCTCTATGCGGCGTTCAACGATCAAGGTGCTGCGGCAACCGAAGACTCGGCGTTTGTGCTGGGACTGAACAGCTACAGCGCGGACAAGTGCCGTCAACTTGGCGCACGTTTTGCGCGAAATAGCACGTGGTTCGTACCGACGCTCGTGGAGATGCAAACACGATTCGTTTCAGACTATCCGCTCAGTGACGAGTTCAAGAATCGCTTCAAGGATCCGCGGCTGCGCTACGTGTCGCCGGAGCGCGTGATTGAATGGCGTACATCGATGGCGCTGGATGCGGGAATCGTGCAGGGACAGTTCAGCTTTGGGCCCCGCGGCCCGGACACACTGTTTGCCGAACGAGCGCGGGAGGTCAAAACGCGCCTGCGAATGACGGCCGATCTGCACGCGGGTGGCGCGTCGCTGCTCGCCGGTACGGACGTCGACAACACGTTTCCATTTCTTTTCTTTGGCTTCAGCCTGCACGATGAACTCGCACTGCTTGTCGAGAGCGGGTTGACGCCTCTCGCCGCCTTGCAGAGCGCAACGATCAATCCAGCGCGATTCCTTGGACGCGAACAGGAGCTCGGGACGGTTACTCCCGGGAAGTTGGCCGACCTGCTACTGCTTGAGGCGAATCCGTTGGAGAAAATCGAACATACACGCCGCATTGCGGCCGTGATGGTGAATGGTCGCTACTTCTCCCGATCCGATCTGGATGCGATGCTTGATCGCGCCGCCGAGATCGTCAGGTAAAGGCACGCGTCAGGCGGCTCCTTCCCTCACGCTTCGCACGACAGGTTAGACTCGCACCTCTTGCCGCGCGCGGAGAGCGCTCAGTGCGCGCGGCGTCGCGCGAGCAGGAGCTTAGCGCCGAGGCCGGCCAGCAGCAGCAAACCGGTGGACGGCTCGGGCACCCTGTATGTTGCGCGCGACTCAAAGCCCAGCCCGAACTCGTCACTCACGTTCTCGCCCGTCACATCGTCGATGAGTGCGATGTTGTCGATCGACGCCGTGCTGAAGTAGTAGCCGCCCACCGCTCCCGTAGCGCCCGCTTCCATGATGGCGTTGAGGGCGAAGCCCCATGAGAAGTCGGCGAAGGTGCTGCTGACGTCGAGCACCACATTAAATGGCGGAGCCCACGCTCACGTTGCGAATGGACATTGCGGTGCCACCCAACGCCACCGCGACGGCTCGGCAGCCACTCTTGGTGTTCGTGTTCGGCGGCGGCTTCATTGCTGGCGACAAGAGTGATTTCTTTCCCGAAATGGAGTCGTACGCACGCGCCGCTACGTGGTGGCCACTGTCAACTACAGACTGACCAATGGTGGCGGCACCGTCGGCGATTCCATTCGCATCACGGCCGTGCAGCACGCCACGGAAGATGCCATGAACGCGGTGCGCTTTCTGCGGGCGAATGCAGCGCGGTATGGCATTGACCCCACACGCGTGGTGTCGGTGGGTTAATCAGCCGGTGGCGCGGTGCATTTCATGCTGGGGCTCCAACCCGATGATGCGCGCGCGCGTTCGGATTTTGCCGGCATCAGTGCGCGAGTGAATGGGGCGGTCACCACCGGCGCGTCGTTGCAATGGTCATCGAACGAGATCGACGCGCTTATCTCGTTCGACGCCACCGATGCGCCCATTCTGCTCTTTCACGCCAAAGAAACCGACAGCAGTTCCGGCGCCACGTAGACGAACAGTGTTTTGCCGACGCAGCAGCGTATCAACGGCTCGGCTTCGTTTCACGTCGGCCTTCCGGTAACGGCGCCAGTACCTCACGCGGAAGCTGCAACCGTTCGCTCAGCGACGTGAAGCCAGGGGACGCGCGAAGCCGGTCGAACCACCAGAGTCGAAGTGGTAGCTGCCACATGAAAGGATCACGCTCGGTCACGGCGCGATTCAACAAGGCCAGCGTTGCTTCAGGTGGGGCAACGTCGACATCCGCCAGCGCCTGCGCCAACGCAGCGCCCGGGCTCTCGCCCAGCGCCCTGAGCTCGGCCCGTGCACGGCTCTCCGCCGCGCCATCCCCTGCCCGCCGCGCCGCGCGCACGGTGAGTCCCACGAAGAACGGCAGCGGTGCCAACTCTGTAGCGCGCTGCGCGGCGACCAGCGACGCGCGGTCATCTCCTTGCCGTTCAGTCAGCATCATCTCCGACCAATACGCAAACGCCAGTCGCGGATCGAGCGCCAACGCACGATCGAGCACTCGGCGTGCGCTGTCCAACTGACCAGCAATCACCAACGTACCAGCAAACTGACTCATGATTGGCGCATCCTGGGGCTCGAGCGAAGCGGCGCGGGCAAGCGCTTCTGCTGCGTCATCCACTCGCCCCACCGTGTACAGCAGTTCGCCGAAATTCTGGTGCGCGGCCCCCAGATCGGGCTGTCGCTGCAGCGCGAGATCAAACTCACGTTCCGCGCGCGACCAGTCGCCGGTTCCTTTCGCGAGTGTGGCCAACGCGAAGTGCGGCGCCCCCATCGTGCTGTCGAGCGCGAGTGCGCGTTCCGCGGCGAGGCGCAACACCGGGCCGTGCACGTCCCATCCGCCACCGCCATACACCGGCAACAGTGCGCTGGCTTCGGCAATGCTCGCCCAGGCACGCGCAAACGTACTGTCACGCGCGATCGCCGCACGAAAATGCACAATAGCGGCGCGTAATGAATCGCGCCCACGCTGCTGCATGGCAAAGCGGCCGCGCAGATACGCATCGAACGCTGCGGGATCCACGTCGCCAGGAACGGCGTTGCTGCTGCGCGTGGCAATGCCCAACCGCGGAGCGAGTGCCGCGACAACAGCGGCACCGATATCGCGCTGCACGGCGAATAAATCATCGGTGGTGCGTTCGTACCGGTTGCTCCAGATGGTGCTGCCGTCACGGACATCCACCAAGCGCGTGGTGACGCGGAGCTGATTGTTCGCCCGTTGCACCGACCCTTCAATGAGCGCCCGGACATCGAGACGCTTCCCCAGTTCTGTCGGGGTGAGCGCCGAATCGGCGAAGGCACGAACTGTCGTACGGGCCGCAATGCGCAACCCGGGTACGTCGGCCAACTGGGTCATGAGTTCGTCGGTCAGACCGGCCGCGAGATACGCGTCGTTGGCCTCACCAATGCGTTCGAAGGGAAGTACTGCCACTCCGGGGCGCGAGTTCGTGGACAGGGCCGTATCGACGTTGCTGGCTCCAGTGGCACCACGCGCGCTCCACCACCACGCGCCACCCGATGCAAGCACCAGTACACACAACGCGACCGCAAGCCACGTGCGCGGAGCGCGGTCACGGCGAGACGCGGCGGGCGATGTGGCCGCGGCTTCTGTTGAGCCGATGCTCTGCGCGGCGCTCTCCAGCGCCGTCGCAAACGCCTCGGCCAACGGCCGTTCGCGCGGTTCCTTGGAGAGCGCCTGCATGATGACCGCGGCCACTCCCGCCGTCACCGTCGGCGCAACTTCAGTAAGCGCTGGCGCGGGCTTGACCACGTGCGCCGACATCACCTGCTGCGCTGTGCCCTCGAACGGCGCTCGTCCCGCCACTAACTCCCACGCCATCGCAGCGAGCGAATACACATCGGCGCGTCCATCGATGACCGGCTCGGCCAGGACTTGCTCGGGCGCCATATACGTGACGGTCCCAATCGACATGCCAGCCGTCGTGAGCGTGCCCTGGGCTTTCCCTTCGCGCAACACTTTCGCAATGCCGAAGTCGGCCAGCACCGGTTCCCCCTGCGCGAGCAGCACGTTCTCCGGTTTGATGTCGCGATGCACAACGCCTTCCCGGTGGGCATAGGCGAGGGCGCGTGCCAAGGGGACAATGAGCCGCACCATGTCCCGCGCCGGCATGGCCCCGTCTCGCTCGAGCCGCGTCCGAAGCGATTCGCCGGCTACGAATGGCATGACGTAATACAACAGATCGCCCGCGTTTCCCGCGGTCAAAATCGGGATGATCTGCGGATGCTGCAACGTGGCGAGGGTCGCGATTTCCTGACGAAATCGCTCCGCGTTGACGGACTGACTGAGCTCGGGATGCAGCACCTTGATGACCACGCGCCGGTCGAGGGCGCGCTCGAGTGCCAGAAAGACCAACGACATTCCGCCACCACCCAGCTCGCGGTCAATGTCGAAGCGGTTGCCAAGTGCTTCTTGAAGTTGCGCGGTTATAGTCACGAGCAAAATGTACGCGCTGATCCGTCACGCTGCTGCGTTGCAGCGCGCGTGATCTCCGACCCGCACCTTGTCTGGAGGCCCATGGCACACGATGATCCAAAATCCTATGCCGATGCCCGGCGACGCTCGCGACGTGGTGGACTGCTGAGTCGTCTCCTGGGTCGTGTATCAAATACTGACCACGCGATGCTCAGGGTGGTACGTGATGAAGGGGAGATTGCGGATCTCGATACGACGTGGCGAACGTTCATTTCGCTGAGATGAGGTGGCACGCGTCATGATATTTGCGGAGCTCCTGTATGAAAAACACTACGCCGACGTGCACGATCAGTTGCTTGTCTGTGTGCGCAAGCACTTTGCGCAGGTGCAATCCGGACTGCAGGGCGACTCGTGGATCTGGATCGTGGACGGTGACGAGCACGTCGCGATCGATACCTTCACCTCGTTGAAGCATCAAATCAAATCAGCAAAAGCGGGAGCGCACGTCCGGCACGTTATTGAGATCTTGCATCGCGAGTTTGTGGTGAAGGTGTACGAGCAGCCCGAGCCTGAGGCACACGAAGACGTGTAGCCGCTGCACAAGCGCACCACGCGGAGGGGAAACGTGCGACGGAAACCGTTGTTCATCGTGCTTGGAGCGATCACGCTGGCGATCGTGGCGGTTGGCGTCAGTTATGCCTACGATTTGCGTAAGGCGTACGCGCGCGTGCGAGGCAAAAGCACCGTGCTGAAAAGCGCGAACGGAGACATCGAGTACACAACCGGCGGGTCTGGCGTGCCGGTGCTCGTCATTCACGGCGCGGGCGGCGGTTTCGACCAGGGGCAACTGCTCGTGGACGCGCTTCTGGGCGACGACTTTCAATGGATCACGCCCTCACGCTTCGGATACCTTGGATCGTCACTCCCCGCAGGTGCGACATGGGACGACCAGGCAGCGGCGTACGTACGCGTGCTCGACCATCTCGGCATCGAACGCGTGGCCGTTGTTGCCATGTCGCAGGGCGGCGCATCGGGACTGTTGCTGGCCGCGTTGTATCCCGAGCGGGTTGCGTCGCTCACGTGTTTGTCGTGCGGCGTGGTGGCTTCGAGCTCAGTGGACCAAGCGTCTGCCAATGCCAATGGTGACCTGCTGCGCAAGGTGTTCGCGCACGACTACACGTATTGGCCAATCTCGAAATTCTTCAAACGCCAGCTCATGGGAGTGCTCGGCGCAAGTGATGCCGTGGTCTCAACGCTGACGCCCGAGGCACGCGGCCTTGTTGAGCGATTGATCGATGAAATGAATCCCGCCTCGCCGCGCGCCGCTGGCGTGGTGTTCGACAACACAGCCACCTTGCCGGGGGCGCGGATTGCATCGATCACCGCACCAACACTGATCGTACACGCGAAAGACGACCTGTTACAACTTTATCACAACGCCGAGTACGCAGCAGCGACGATTGCAGGGGCACAACTGCTACGCTTTGACACGGGGGGACACGTGGTGGTCGTGGTGCAACGAGAGGCCGTGGCGACGGCAGTGCGCGCGCACATTCGGAAGACGTTACCGTAAAGCCGCTATGCGCGATCTCTGGAGCAAGTTTCCTTCTAATCCATTGCCGACTTTTCGCGCTTCAACCAACGGTCGTACCACGCGCCCAGCGTGTCGTGAAAGTGCGTGAACTCGCTGGCGTTGGTCATCGGAATGCCGTGTCCACCATTCGCGTAATTCACCCACTCGACTTCCTTGTTGAGCCTGCGCAGTGCGTAATACATCTCCCGTGTGTTGATCGCCGGCACATTGTGATCTTCACCACCCGTCATGAGTAGCAGCGGTGTGGTGATACGATCGGCGAACATCACGGCCGAGTGTTCCACGTACTTGAGCGGCGCTTCCCACAGCGTGGCACCAATGCGATCCTGGCTGCGTTCGGCAGCGTGCGTGTTGCGGTCGCCAAGTCGCGGCGAATCGGTGTAGAACGAAATGAAGTCCACTTTTCCCGAAATGTTGATCGCGGCCTTGAACCGTTTGGTTTGCGTAATGAGCAGATTAGTTGCGTAGCCGCCGTAACTGGTGCCGTGCACACCGAGTCTCGCCGAGTCGGCCACTCCGGTCGTGATGAGATGATTGGCCGCAGCGGTCACGCCCTTGAGCCACGCTTCGCCGGGATACCCAGTCTCAAAACTCACGCTTGGTTTCATCACCGCGTAACCGCGTGATGCCAAAAAGTTCGCCACCGGATCGAAGCTGTCGTCGAAGAATGTTTCGTACACGAGGAACACTGTAGGCGCGGGACGCGTGCCACTGATGGGATGATACAGCACGCCCCATTGCGGTTGACCGTCGGCGTCGAGATAGCGCACCAGCTCCGTGCGGGCCAATCGGTTACTGGTTAGCTGCGGGTTGGCGTCGTGCACCTTGCGCAGATTGCCGAGCGCTGCGTCGGCCACGTGCGGATCAGCGGGACGATTGGCCGCGGCAAGATTCAGCACAAGTGTGCCGCCCTGCTTTGCCAGACGCAGCCCGGTGCGATATTGCGCATCACGCGCGAGTGTGTCGGTCGTGCGCGTCTGCGCGTCCCAGCGGACAATTGCGCGATCGTAGCGATCGCGTGCGTTGAGCGCGAGATAGACGTGACGCCCGTCATTCGACCACTCGAGCACCGTCGCACGCGGTGCACTCTGGTCGGTGGAATCAGGAAGTGCGGCGATACGGGTGAGCGCGCCGAGTGTGTCGGACAAATACAGGCCGTCCTGCCGACTCACGATGATGGCGTCACCACGCGCGCTTGTGCGCACCAGCGACCAGCGCGTGGCGGCACGACGAGCGCGCGCTGTGGCGGAGGTATCGCTGGTCGGAATGGAATCGGGCGCGAGAATGCGTCGACGCGCGGTGTCGTTGGCGGCGTTGTTGCCAGCCGCACCACCGGTTGCCACGCTGATACGTCCCATCGAAATGGCGCCTTCGCGTGCGACAAAGAATCGCCGCTGGTCCTCGCTCCATTGCACGGTGGTACCCTGCATTCGCGGCACTATTACGCGCAGCGTTGTGTCACGACCCACGCGCGCGACGAGGCGTTCGGTGCGCCCCATGATGGTCTGATAGTCAGTCTGTTTTGTTTGATCATCGGCCCACACGCGCACTTCGCCATCGGGGGACACATCCCAACTGCTCACCATTGTTTCAGGGATCAGCGTGGTGATCTGTTGGCGCGAGACGTTCCACGCGACCACGCTTCGTTTGAAAGCCTCGCGACGCAGTGCTTCCCACGGGAGAAAGGGCTCGGCTTTGCTCGAGCCGAGGTGCGTGATGGGTCCGCGCACGAGAGTCGCGAACCGTTCCTGGGCGCGTGTGCGCCAGGCATTGCTGCGCAGCGCGAAGTACAACTGCGTACCGTCGCCGTTCCAGCGCAGTTCGCTGTTCTCGGCCACGTATTGACTGTCCGTAATGCGCGCTGCGATGAACCGCTTTGACGCGCGTTCCCAGACCGTGGGGCGCAGCTGACCGTTCACAAGTTCGAGAAACGCGAGGCGCGTGCCATCAGGGGACCAGATCACGCTGCGCACCGCGCGCGCCGCCGCAAACACCGGTGTGCGTGCAAGCGTACGCGCGTTCACCGCGTAGAGTGTGACCGGAGCGACACGGAGGTAACTCGGGTCACCATCGCGCGACGCATCGACGCCCAGGTTGTCGCGGCGCGTACTCACCGTGAGCGCAATCCAGTTGCCGTCGTGACTCAAGTCCGCCACTGACGCGTTGGCAACGTCGAGCAGGTCGCTGGCGGTGAGTGGGGACTGGGCGTGGGCCACCGCGCTGATCGCGAAGGTGGTAAAACTCAGCATGAGCAGCGTCCGGCGGAGCGGCATCGATGTGGGGATGGTGGTGCGGAGTGGAGCAAGGGCATGCATATTCGTCAATGTGTCTTCACGCGCGGGACGTTCGCTAGAGGAAACGATTCAGTAGCACGTACGCGTCAGGCCGACAATCGCCGTCCGAACCCGTTTTTCTGGAAGGGTCTACCCGATGACTGCACGAGTCGCGTCACCAGCGCCGATCCTCGTGACTGGCGCGAACGGAAATGTGGGGCGCTCTGTCGTGGAATCCTTACTGTGTGAGGGACACCCCGTGCGCGCGCTGGTGACGGATCCAAGTGCAGCCGCATTTACGTGCAAGCCAGCCGATGACGCACTCCTGCGTTTCGTCCGTTTCGATTTCAGCGAACCATCAACATTCGCACGCGTGTTCGTGGGCGTAATGGTCGCGCTGTACAGCACGGCTCGCCTCGGGTTGGCGGATCATCTGAGTCCGGACCTCGCCCTTTTGCTCGGAAAGGCGCCAACCACGCTGTCCGCCTTCGCGGAGGCGTCCGTGGAAGTCTGGCGTGAGTAGCGGCGGCTGACGTTCGCAGACGCAAATATTTCTCACGCAACAACTGGTGCGTAGTTTCAGGAAACCTCACCGATACATGTCATGATCTTCGCCAAGATCGAAAAAGCCATCTGGCACCTTACGCTGCGCATCTGCGTTGCCGCTCTTCTCTTGTCGTCATGTCAGTCAGGCTCAGCGTCGGCGTCCGTGCGAATCGCACATCCAGATGACGCGACCAAGACCGTTGAATACTTTCTGGCACGCCCGCAAGGAAGCGATGCCCCTTGGCCAACCGTGGTGCTGCTGCACGGGCACCAACAAGGCGCCAGGCAAGGCGGCAAAGATTTCGTGGACTGGGGGGTGTTGGAGCAACTGGCAGGTCGCGGCTATCTCGCGGTTGCCGTCTCGCAGCCCGGGTACGGAGCGTCGAGTGGCCCCGCGGACTACAGTGGGGTGTTTACGCAGCACGCCGTCGCCGGCGTGATCGCCAGACTGCACGATGAAGGTCTCGTCGCACGCAACAGGCTGTTGATTCAGGGCATCAGCCGCGGCGCCCTGACTGCCGGCCTTGTGGCGGCGGAAGACCCGTCCGTTGCAGGACTCGTTCTGATCTCGGGAGTCTTCGACGTGCAAGCCTACGTTGCGGATTCAAACGCGACGGGCGCCAGGAAGTTGATTGTCAGGTCGATGATATCTGAAACAGGGGGGAGCGATGCTGCACTGCTCGCCCGGTCGATACTGCACCGCGCTGGAGACATCAAAGCCTCAGTCTTGATTCTCAATGGCGCGAAGGATGATCGCACCGACCCCAATCAAGCGCGGACGTTGGCAGAGCACATCACTCGCGCGGGCGGCAATGCCCGAGCCGTGGTGTATGAAAACTTTGGGCATCAGATTCCCCTAGAGGCTCGAAACAACGACATCGATCCGTTTATCGAGAAAGTGCTCGGCGCTGCGCGCATTCAGCGGCCAATTCGGTGAACAACGGCGATTTGCCAACAGCACGGCGACGCATGCTTCAGACAGTGATCACGCAACGCGACGTTGGCGCACGATAAACGGCAGCAAAGGAAGGGGCCTTGGCGCTACCGCGCCCTCGCGTCCGCAGAGAAGCACTAGCGCTCGTCGCGCGCATCCGCAAACGCCTCGTACTGGTCGGTGGCGACAAAGTCTACGTCGGCACTGATCGCCGCGCGCCATCGCTGCTGCGCGCTTTTCAGCGCGCCAAAGTTGTAGGACGCGGTCCACCCGCGGTCCTCGGTCGCTGCGAAGCCATCGAGCGTGTAGAACCGAATCCAGTAGCCGTATTCGTGCGCGCGCCTCGTGAGTAAATCCAGACGCACTGAGTCGCCTGCCGTCCACTGCTGCGCGTACTGGGGGCCACCGAACTCCACCACGCTCCACGGAAAGTTCACCCAGCGCGCAAAGTTGTCCGCGCGTTGTGGGATGTGCTGCGCCGCCGACATCTGCATGGCCCGCAACGCCCGCACTTCTTTGGTGTCACCGTCGACAGGCGCCGGTGCCATCGCTCCGAATACGCGCAGCGCGCCGCCGATAGGCACGTCGTCGTGGAATCGTTTGCGCTGCGCACTATCCGCGCCGCTAAGCACCAGCAGCGGCCCGACCCGCATCGGTTCAACCGTGTGCCGCGTGACGGTGCGAGGCGCGGTGGTGAGCCACTGCTCGTACTCGCCAAGCAACGCCCAAACCGCGTCGAGAAGCGCCGGCTGGTTGTCCTTGAAATCGAGATTCAATACGACGAGTGGCCACGTCTCACGGCGGTTCTCGTGAAGCGCTTGCTCCATGAGAGGCCGAATGCGTTCGAAGAAATACGTGCGCAACGCGGGCGCGCCGTTTAGCGCGTCGTCGTCATGCGCGACCACAACCGCAGGCTCGCCATTGGCGCCAGCAGACCAATACAGATCCTGTTCGATCGCCAACGGCGTGCCAGTGGCGAGCGCCCGATCCAGGCGGTCACGCCACTGTCCGCGTTCGGGATACGCGTTGTGCGCATCCATAAGCACTCGCTCACCGGGCCCATATCCATTGAGACCTGTGGCCTCGGCGGCCGCCAGCGTGCCAACCAACAGCGCCACCGCTGCCCGCGAAACCCGCGTCATGCGAGACAACCACAATGCTCAGCGACAGCGCATGCTGAGCGACGCAAGCACCGGCAGGTGATCCGATGGAAAACGCTGGTCCCACCGGTCGCTCAGGATACCGTGTTTAAGCACGTCGATTGCTGATGACACGAGCACATAGTCAATTCGGTTGCCACCGATTTCCTTAAAGCTCGTGGAGGTAGTTGACGGGCCATAGTTTCCCTCGCGGCTCGATACAAAACCGTCGATCAGCGGCGCGAGGCCGCCATTAACCGTACCGCTGGTCAAGGTTTTGTACGCGTCGGATGTTGGTGGCACGTTGAGATCGCCCGTCACGATCACCGGCAAAGTGCCGGCAATCGTGGCCAGTCGAGTGCGAACAAGCTTCGCGCTTTCTCTGCGCGCTTGTTCACCCACGTGATCAAAGTGTGTGTTGAGATGCACGTACGTGCATCCGGTCGCGCGATCGCGAAAGCGTCCCCACGTGGCAATGCGTTCGAGCGCGGCATCCCATGCCTTCACGCCGACCGCTTCGGGATTCGTGGACAGCCAGAACGTTTTGTTCTCGAGCATCTCCACGCGATTCCGCTTGTACAGAATCGCGCTGAACTCACCCGCGTTCTGGCCGTCCTTGCGCCCCACACCCACACGATCGTACTCCGGCAGCAGCGTATCGAGATCGAGCAGCATGCCGTGCAGCGCTTCCTGCACGCCCACCACATCGGCGTCGTGAAAACGAATCAGGTTCGCCACCCGATCTTTTCGGTTTGGCCACGCATTGATGCCGTCACCGGGATTGTTGTAGCGGATGTTGAAGGTCATCACGCGGAGCGGCGTGCTGGCGACAGACGGGCTGGCCGACGACACACCGGTAGAGGGCGTGGTCGCGCATGCCGCCAATGCAAACGCGAGGAGCGGAAGAAGAACAGATCGCATGGGAGTGATTGGGTGGTGCAGTGAGGAGACGTGAACGCGGGTAAGGGCACGAGACCTCACCACCCCGGATTCTGTCCAAGCTTTGGATTCACGACCAGGTCCGAAGCGGCGATCGGACGCAGGTACATCTTGTCACTCCATGCACGCACCACGTTGGTCTGCCACTGCAGTTGACCAAACGTTCCGTTCTGGAGCGAGCGTTGGCTGCTGTTGCCCGGCGTAATGTTGTGATACACCACGCCGGCGACCGCGGGCGACGGCACCGTGCCCGTGTGGAAGTACACATCCCGAATGCCGTCCTCGTTCAGATCGTAGTACGTGTTCGCCGTGACGTACATACCGCGCCAAACACGCGCCAGAAGTTCGCCGCGCTTCCAGCGCATGAGGTCATCGTAACGCAGCCCTTCCAGCGCCATTTCGATGCCACGTTCACGACGGATTTCAAGAATGATGGGATCGCTGATGCCGGGAAAGTACACGCTCTGCAAGTACGGGTCAGCGCGCGTCGGCCGCGCCGACACGTTGCCGGTGATTCCTGCGCGCGTACGCAGTGCACCAACCGTTCTCGCCCAATCCGCGTCGGTGAGAGTGCCAAGCTCAGCCTTCGCCTCAGCGTAGATCAGCAGCACTTCAGCGTACCGAAGAATTGGAATGTCGTTCGTGTTGTTGGCTCCGGCATCGAGACCGATATCATCCGTCGTCCACTTGATCGGCTGATAGCCGGTGAGCGTCACCGTAAACGCAGGCGGCGCCGGCACCAGCGCGCCGGCGTTCAGGCGCCGGAAGTCGCCCATGCGAATCGTCTGGCGCAAGCGCGGGTCACGGTTCTTTGTTTCCGTCATGAACGACAACGTGTCATAGCCGGGCCGATCGGTGAACGGCGTGCCGTCCGCATTCAGATAGGTGTTGATGAAGTCGCGGGTGAAGCTCGCACCAACACCGAACGTACCCGACGTGTAGCGCCAGTTCGCTTCGTGACGGACGGCAAGGTTGACGTCCATCACGTACATGAGCATGGTCTCGTTCGTTGGCGCGACCTCGCTGCTGAACAACGAACGATACGAACCGAGACTGCCCGCTGACGTGTTGAGACTGTGGCGCCCACCATCCATCACTTCCTGCGCGGCGCTTGCCGCGGCGGTGAGCCACATCGTGACGGAGTTGCCGAGTCCACTGGCGAGCCCCGTTGCGTGATACTTGCGGAAGGTGCCCTCGTACAACGCAATGCGTGCCTTGAACGCACGGGCAACGTCTTTCGTGACTTCCGTGCGGGATGCGCTGGTTACCGTGCGAATGTTCGCGATCGCGTAGTCCAGATCTTCCATCACTTTGTTCATGACCAGATCACGCGAGTCGCGCTCGCCGAACAGCGTAGCGGAATCGGTGATGGACACCGGGCGATCGATCCACGGCACATTGCCGTACGTCTTCACCTTGTCGAAATAGAATAGCGCGCGTGAAAGTCTCGCCAGCGCCGTGTAGTGATTGCGAGTTGCCTCGGGAATCGCCGGGTCGACGTTGCTTTCGATGAAGTAGTTGATGTTGCGGAGCGCCGACCACGACCATCCGCCCTGATTGTTCGGCGTGAAGGTTGGCAGCAAATAGTTGCTGGCACCGCGCGCTGCGATGTAGTCAGACACATCGTCGCCGATGTACACGGAGTTTACCGACGGCCACACGTTCGTGAACGAGTTGGCGTACAGCTGCAAACCGGCTTCGCTGCCAAACACCGACGACTGATTGGTAGCCGATACCGGCGATTGCTCGAGATCACACGCTGCGGCCAGCAGGCAAAGACTAACGACGGCCACGCGACGGATCGAAATTTGTGAAGTCATGGTGATTAGAAGGTCAGGGAGACGCCAGTCACGAACGTCCGCATCATCGGATAGTTCAGACCATCACCGCTCGTACCGCCGGTGAGAATACGGTCAGAGCCATTGCTCAGATTTTCAACGTCCACATTCTTCACGATTCTGTAGAGCGGTGAATGCGTCCACAGGTTCTCGGCCGAGAGGTAGACTTTTGCTCCGCGCGTTCCCGTGCGCGACAGCCAGGACTTGGGGAGGTCGTAACCCACCTGCAGGTTCTTGAGTCGGATGTACGCAACACTCTGCAGATACTTGGTTTGCGGGCGCGACATCTGACGCTCGCCGCCGAGCGACGCGTAACCGTTCAGGCGCGGGAAGAAGGCATTGGGATTCGGATTGGCCGGATCATAGATGATCCCGTCTTCCAGGTGCCACGACGGAATGTTGTTATACGGACGATTGTACGCGCCCCAGAAATAGTCAGCTTCGGGATTCGCGTGCCAATCCTGCTTGCCCACGCCCTGGAAGAACGCGCTGACACTCACACCGCGCCACGCGCTATTGAGATTGATGCCGTAGCTGTAACGCGGTGTCGTGTTGCCAATCACCGAGAGGTCGCCGGGATTGGCTTGCGTCTGGTTCCCCACGTCGATCTTGCCATCACCATTGATGTCCCGGAACTTGAGATCACCCGGCAGCCAGATGCGCGAGTTGCGGGACTGAATGAAGCTCTGATTGGCGTGGCTCAGAATATCTGCGGAATCGGCGAAAAAGCCTTCTGTTGTGTAGCCCCAGATCTCGCCGATCTTCTGTCCAACGCGGTAGTCGTTGAGCAGCCCGTTCGGATTGTTGTACTTCGTGATTTCGGATGTATTGTCGGAGAGAATGAAGCGCACACCGTACGTAGCGCGACTTCCGGCAAGCTGGACGCCGTCCTGCCAGGCCGCCGACAGTTCCCAGCCGCGCGTTTTGAGATCGGCGTAGTTACCACGCGGCGCGCCCGCACCAAATACAGCCGGCGGTGTGATCGACGTGGTATACATGTCCGTGGTGCGGCGCGTGTACACGTCGGCACTGATGTTCAGGCGATTGTCGAGCATGTCTGCGTCCAGACCAAAATTCGTCGTGGTCGCCGTTTCCCACGTTAAGCCGTCGGGCAACACGCCCGGCGCACTCGTTTGCTGCGGACGTGACCCATTCACGATCACGCCCGATTGTCCGATATTGAACGTTTGCTGAAACTGGTACGCGCCGCCGTTGCCATTGCCCATGGAGCCGTGCGACACACTCAGTCGCAGATCGTTCACCAATCCCTGCGGCACCTTCCAGAACGGTTCTTGCGAAATACGCCACGAAGCGGACGCCGACGGGAAGAACGCATAGCGCTGGTCCTCAGGAAACTTTGACGATCCGTCGTAACGACCCGTGAACTCGATCAGGTATCGATCAGCGAACGAGTAGTTGAGGCGCGTAAAGCCGCCCATGATTTGCCACTTCTCGTAGCCACCGGTGATAACGGTCGACGTGCCCAACGCCAGGTTGAGATCTGACGCGTCGGGGAAGATCAGGCCGTTGCGCGACGCACTCAGTTGATTGAAGGTGCGCTCTTCATAATTCACACCGCCCATCACACGAAGCGTGTGGCGGCTACCAAACGTGGTGTTGAACTCGCCGAAGGCGTTCGTCGCGATGTAGTCGGTGGTGCCGCGGGTTTCGGTGAGCGTATTGGTTGCCGCACCGACATACTCAATCACACCCGGACGGCGGCTATATGGCACCGGGACTCGGCGGCGCTGCTGATCGTCGGTGGTGCGCTGGTACGTGAAGTCACTCGTGAACTTGACGCGATCCTCGAAGAAGTTCGTGGCTGCTTCTACGTTGGTGCGGTAGACGTCGGTGTCAAAGTTGATGCCGTTTTTTCCGTAGGCGAAATCACCCACGGTGTACGCGGCCGAATGCGTGAGCGTCCCGTCCGGATTGCGGAGTGCGGACAGCACGTGTCCTTCGTCCTGCAGGTTGCGCCAGATCGCGCCGCCTTCGCCAACGTTCTCCGGATTGCGGTAGGTGCGATTGGAATACAGAAATCCGCTGCGCACGTTCAGCCAGTCTGCCGCACGGATGGAGCCCTCGGCGCGCAGGTTTCGCTGTCCGAAATCATCGGAGTTGTAGCGGAAGATGCCGTCCTGTCCCAGCGTGCGTGCGGAAATCATGAACTGCGCGTTTTCAGAGCCGCGGGAGATCGAAAGATTGTGCTCCATGGTCTGCGCGTTCTCTCGATACAACTCATCGTACCAGTTCGTGCTGTTGTAGTACTGGTACGCGCCGTCCGGACCCACCATGGTTTCCGGCGCACGATTCGTCTCGGAGCGCACGCGCAGCGAGTCCAGATACGCCGCCGAGAACACAAGCGTCTTGTTTACGTTCTGCGGCGCGAAACCCTGCCAGCTCTGGAAGGCCTGGTCGAATAAACGGGCAAACGTATAACCATCGGTCACTACCGACGTGCGCTGGATGGGTGCACGGCTACCGTAGTTCACACCGTAGTTCACCTGAAACTGATCTTTCTGCGGGCGCTTGGTCGTGATGAGGAGCACGCCGAACGCGCCGCGTGCGCCGTACACCGCTGACGCCGATGCGTCTTTCAGTACCGTAATGGACGCGACATCATCGGGGTTGAGGATGGCGGGATCGCCTTCAACACCATCAATGAGTACGAGCGCACTGCCGCCCGTTCCGATGGACGTCGCACCGCGAATGTTGATGGCGGGTGTCTGAATCGGCTTGCCATCACCCGGGCGGATGTTCACACCCGGAACCAGACCTTGCAGACCGATGGTGAGGTTGGGCACGGGCCGTTCGGCGAGCTGTGCGGCATTCACCTGCTCAACGGCGCCCATGACATTGCGACGGTCGGCGGTGCCGTATCCGATGGCCACAACATCGTCGAGTTGCACCGAAGCACGCGCCAGCGTGAAGTTGGTCGTGACCGTTCCGTTCGCCGCCACGACGATCTGCGTTTGCCCTGCGACATAGCCAAGGCGACGCGCAAGGATGGTGTAGGTGCCGGCGGGAACCTTCGCAATGGTATATCGCCCTTGTGCATCGGTGACGGCGCCCATATTCAGCCCCTGCACGAACACCGAGGCCTGCAAGATCGGCGTTGAGGTGAGCTGTTCTGTGACGGTACCACTGATCGTGCCGGTCTGCGCGTGAGCTGCGCGCGCCACGAAGGCCAACAACGCGGCAACGCCGAGCATCGGAAAACGGAGAGTTCGCATCGGGTGATGGGCAGGGAATGAGAAGGACGGTGTAACTGCGTCCAATATTCCGCGCGCTTCACCACAGTCTTGTTATGTGTCTGTCACGGTTGCCGCAGCGCGGCGTGCTGATGCACGTGTGTTGCGTTGACCAACGCAACTGTTACTTGACTTCGCGCACGAAGAGGTAGTGCGCGCCCGTCCAACGTCGCCCAGCGTTGCTGAAAGCGCTTGGACACAATGCTCCGTCCGGCGCAGCGCTCGCGCCGGACGGAGTTGTCGGGACTTAGAACAAGTTGATCTGATAGATCGCCGTGGTACCGCTGATTTCGTTGCCGACGATCAGCAACGGCTGCTTGTTCGGCGAGCGCACGGCCGGAACAAACGTCAGTCCTTCGGGGCCACGGTCACCCGTGGGGCCGGTGCGCGGATTGATATACGTTACGAAGAACGCGCCCGCGGGTGACGTCACATCGTAGACCATCACGCCGCCCACGCGCTCAAGGCCGATGAATGCGAACGTACGCGTGCCCAGACGTCCGAGCACCACACCCTCCGGCTCCGGACCCTTGTTGTCGCTGCGATTGTCGAGCGCGTTGCCGGTGTTCGACGCATTGAAGTTGACGGTGCCGAGTGCCTTGGTGCGCTGCTCGAAATCGCTGCCGGAATCGAACACCAGTTGACCAGTCGCCGAAAAAATGCTGAACGATCGGCCGCCGAGCGCGAAGAGCTTGTCGTACTGGCCCGTGCTGCTGTTGAAACCAAGCGTCTTGGTGACGTTGAGGCTGCCCAGCTGCTCCTCGTTTGCACACGGTCCGCCGCATGCCAGATCGGTGAAGATGCTCGGGTTGAGTGCAAGGTCCTCAACGCTCACTTCTTCCACGAATACCTCAGTCTCGTCGTCGCCGTTCTCTACAATGTATTCGCGCGCATCGCCTTCGTTGGCGGTCACAATGTACGTCTGACCATTCACCGAATACGACGCAATGCCATCGGGCTGATACATACCGAAGACGGGCATGTTGCGAATGTTGATGCCATCGGCGTTGCTGGGATCCAGCTCATTGCCGGGCACCGAGTGATCCTTGTATCCCAACGGCAGAATGTCAGTCACGCTCGCTGACGCGACATCAATCACCGCAAGTGCATTGTTCTCCTGGAGCGACACCCACGCCGTGCGGCCATCGGCAGAAACGGTGATGTATTCGGGCTCAAAGTCCTGGGCGGCATTGGCCCCGGGTCCGTAGATGCGGACACCCTGCGCGCGCAGTCCCTCTTCCTGACCAATGTACGACGTGAAGCCGGCCGTACGAACGCTCGGGGCATTGATGTTGCGCACGTCGATCACGCTGACGGAACCCTCAGGATCGATCGTGTAGTCGGTATTCGGCTCGCCTTCATTGGCCACGAACACCGTTTTGCCGTCAGGCGAGAACGTCAGCATATCGGGAAGCGCACCAACCGTTACCTGACTGATCAGCTGCAGCGTGGTCGCACGATAGAAGAACACGGTGCCGTTGTCTGTCTTGTTGGCGGCCTGCACCGCGATGGCGACAACGCCATTATTCGTGTCCACGCTGTTGGCCGCACCACCACCCAGTGCACCTGCCTCGATCCTGGCGATCCTCTTGGGATTCGACGGGTTGCGAAGGTCGAGTACGTCTACGCTTCCCAGTGCGCCGTTGACGACAAACAAGCGCTTGCTGACATCGTCGAAAGCAGTGATTTCGGCGGCACCGTTCCCGCCGCCCGCAAACTCACCGATCTTCTGCAATGTGATGGTAGTCGGCGTTGGATCGGAGGGCGACGCGCGCAGCGCCGGCGAGAGGTCGTCAGGAGCGGTGACGGCGACCGACTTGTCGCGGTCGCAGCCAACGAGCGCGATCGTCGCGCCCACGAGCAGGAGGGAACCGAAGCGTGTCATGTGAGGGGATCCGGGGGAAGGAGAATACAACAACCCCGGAAAATTCCTCGCGAAAGTCACGGACGCACAACGAATGTGTCACCGGTCGGCATCTTCGCGGCGCAAGATAGAGGGAGATGCTCGCCGCGGATGACCGGCTGCTCACCCCCGCTGCGCACGGCGCCGCACGTGATGCGAGCGCAACCGCAGCGCAACGCCGACCAGCCCTGCTCCGCCTGCGATGAGCACCAGTCCAATGCTGATCCCCACGACACTCGCCGCTGATACGCCCCGGGTCAGCAGCGAACGTGATGGATTACCCGGATCGTAAAAAACAGTGACGTTTGTCCCCACGGGCAACGCCGCGGCTTCGCTCTCCGCGAACTCCTGACTGCGAATGATGCCTTCATCCGCCAGACTCCGGCGTGTGCCCGTGTACACGGTGTTGTTCACCGCATACGCGTAACGCAGCATCAGCACATGCGTGCCGACTGTTCCGCGGCGCGTTGAAGCCACAACTGGTTTGGCCACGGCTGCCGACTGCTGCACCTCGCCTTGCACCGAAGGCCATGACCGCGAACTCCATCCCTCACGCACCATCGGCAGATTGCGCGCCAGGAGCACACCACCGCCACCAAAGGCGGCAGCGAAGATGGCGCCCAGAATCACAACAATGACAGCCGTTTGCACGAGACGCATGAGAAGATCACCTGGCTCCGGTTGGCGGCGAAGAGGCAACGTGTCTGGACGGCCTCTCCAGCGAGGCGTACCTTGGCACGGCAAGCAGGAATTCCTATTGGAAATCAACAGCTCGTCAACCGACGCGTCACCCCACCGCACCACGCCGAGTCAGGCTAACCGCCAATGCGCATGGCTGACGTCACCGAGCAACTCGCAACGGCCCTTGCCGACCGCTATCGCATCGAGCGTCAGCTCGGCGAAGGCGGCATGGCCACGGTGTACCTGGCCCACGATCTCAAGCACGACCGCGAAGTCGCGCTCAAGGTGCTGCGCCCGGAACTCGGCGTGGTGCTTGGCGCCGATCGATTCCTGCAGGAAATCAAGACTACGGCACGACTGCAGCACCCGCACATTCTGCCGCTGTACGACAGCGGCAGTACCGCCGCAGCACACGGCGACAGCACGGGGCTCTTGTACTATGTGATGCCGTACATTCACGGCGAAACGCTCAGACATAAACTCGATCGCGAACAGCAACTCGGCATTGATGAAGCCGTGCAAATCACCACCGAAGTCGCGGACGCGTTGCAGTACGCACACGAGCACGGAGTGATTCATCGCGACATCAAACCTGAGAACGTTCTCTTGCGCGATGGTCGCGCGTTTGTCGCGGACTTTGGTATTGCACTTGCGGTAAGCGCTGCGGCTGGTAGCCGCATGACAGAAACGGGATTGTCGCTGGGCACGCCGCACTACATGTCGCCTGAGCAGGCAACCGCCGACACACACATCAGCAACCGCTCGGACATCTACTCGCTCGGTTCTGTGCTGTTTGAAATGCTCACAGGCGAACCGCCGCACCATGGTCCCTCGGCACAAGCAATCATTCTGAAGATTGTGTCGGACATAGCGCGACCGGTGCGCGAGTTGCGCAAAGCCGTGCCGCCGCATGTTGCCGCCGCGATCGCCAAGTCGCTGGAGAAACTTCCGGCAGACCGCTTCGATCACGCAAAAGCGTTTGCCGACGCGCTGCACAATCCGGCGTACGTCTGGCCCGTTGCGAACGCCACGACCTCAAAGCACGCCGACGTGAATTCGCGTCGGTTCGCACTGCCCGCACTGGCATTGGTTTCCCTGCTTGCGATCGCGCTGGCCACGTGGGCGCTGACTCGTGAACGTCAATCGACATTCGTCTCACGCCATCCCACCACGCTCGGCGCATCGGGTGTGCTCGACGGCATCACGTTTGGTGTCGAAGCCGCGCTCTCGCCAGATGGTGAATCACTGGTATTCCGCAGCCCACTCACGGGACCCGGCCAGCTCTACATCAAACATCGTGATGAAGTGTTGGCTCAGCCGCTGGCCGGCACAGAAGGTGGCTCGGGTCCATTTTTTTCGCCCGACGGCGCGTGGATCGGCTTCGTGGCCAACGGGCAACTGCGTCGCGTGCCGAGCGCTGGCGGCGCGTCGATCAAACTCGCGGATTCGGTGAACGCCTCGTTCAATCGCGCCGCGTGGCTCGACGATGGTTCAATCGTGTACTACGACGCCCCGAGCCGCACATTGCGCCAACTCAGTGCCGGAGCGGCCACTGCGAACGTGATCGTCACACGCGAGGCGCTCGGCGGCCGCTTTCCGTGGCTACCGTCACCACTGCCGTCGTCGCGCGGAATTCTGTTCACGGCGCATCTCACGCAATGCGTGGGCCCCGTCAGCTGTCGTCCAAGCAAAGTGTACGTGTACGACGCGCGCCAGGATACGATTCGCGAGCTGTTTGACGATGCGATTGGTGCGTGGTACGTGCCAACGGGACACGTGCTCTACCTCACCAGCGCCGGCACACTCATGGCCGCGCCGTGGGATAACTCGGCGCTTGCTCCAACTGGTGGATCGGTGGCCGTGCTCGACGGTATTCAGGCGCCGGGCTTCCTGATTTCGAACGACGGCACCGCATACTACCTGTTGGGTGAATCAGAGTTCGCGCCCGGACCACTGCCGAATGCCGCCGTCGTGTGGGTAGATCGCAGCGGCCGCGTTGAGCCGGTGGATTCCACGTGGTACGTGAACACCGGGGGTATGTACAACGGGCTGATGGACACCGACTGGGGACTCGCGCTATCGCCCGATGGACGGCGCATTGCGCTCACGCAGCTCACCGAGCTTGGCACGGACATCTGGATCAAACCGCTACCGATCGGTCCGGCGACGCGGCTCACCCTCCACGATGGCGTGGATCGCATGCCGGCATGGTCGCCCGACGGTCGATCCGTCACGTTTCTCTCGGACCGGCCAACGTCGAGCGATGCAACGCCGAATGGGTTCAACCTCTGGGAGCAGTCCGCCGACGGCACCGGCGAGCCTCGGCTCGCGGCGCAACCCCGCGTCGACAGTGTGATGCGTAGCATCATGTCACCTGGAACGAACACATCGGGCGCCGCGCTGTCGCCGGACTCGCGTTGGCTCGCGTACGTGTCGAACGAGCAAGGACCGAACGAGCTGTTCGTGCGCCCGTATCCCAATGTGAGCAGCGGCAAGTGGCAAGTCTCAAGCGGCGGCGCCAGCGCTCCCGTGTGGGCCCACAGCGGAGACGAGCTGTTCTATGTCGCCAACCGCAAGATGCATGTGGTGCGCGTCAATCCCGGACCTCCATTTTCGGCTGACCCGCCGCGTGTGCTGTTCGAGATTCCTGAAGGTGTGCGCGTCGGGTCGCCGGTGAGCGGCACCTACGCAATTGCGCCCGACGATCAGCGCTTTCTTATGGTGCGCGACAACAAGTGGGAAGACATGGCAGGAACGCCCACGCTCGTCGTGGTCCACAACTTTTTTGCGGAGCTCAAGGCGAAGCTGAAGCCGTGATGGCACATCAACGCCAGCCTTGTCACCGGATCACCTGAGCATCACCTGCGACTCACCCGGGCGTCTGTGTCCGACGCAAATCGACGGGTGACCGCCACTTCGATCTTCCGGACGTTCACCAAGGCGCGAACCACTGCCGATCCGTTTCGGGCAAGGGCTCGCGAAACCGTCAACCGTCCGAGGATTCTTCATGCGTCGTCTTCTCATCGCTCTCGCCTGCGCGGCATTCAGCGCGGGCGCCATCGCGCCAACTGTCGCGTCTGCGCAACCGTCCTATCAGATCGATCTGCTCACGCTGTACGCGGGCAGCCGTCTGCCAATTCAGCCGTATTTTCTGGACGCAGAGCAGGACACGGTCGTGCCGCTCTTCAACGAGTACTACGACAAAGCCGACGTGCTCGGCAAAACATTCTCGGCCATGCTGACCTTCAAAAACGGCCTGCTGCCACACGCCAGTCTCAAACAGTTCACGCTCGACGATTTGCTCGGCTTCGACATTCAGATCGGTCAGCAGCAATGGTCCATTGCATCGGGCGCCGAGTTGTTGGCGGGCTTTTACACGTCCAACGGTGCCGGGCAGCTGACGGGTCTACTGTTCGACTATCGCAACGCCAAAGGCAATGGCCTGTTTCTCGATGCCGGCTGGACGCGGCCACTGTGGATCGCTACGCACTTCTACTCGGACGACTGGACCGAGCCGTATTCCACGCAGGCCTGTGGCGTGGACGCCAACTATTTGTTTGACGGTGCGTGCTTCGGCGGAAAGAGCGCAACCTTCACCTACCTTGGTGAGGGGCTGCCGGGAGATGGTGAAGAGCCGGGCGACGGCGAGGGTCCGGGCGGCGGCGACCCCGGCGTGTCCGTTCCGGAGCCGAAGTCCTTCGCGCTGCTCGGCCTGGGCCTGATGGGATTGCTGGTGACCACTCGGCGTCGCCGCTGCTGCTAATACGGAGTGTGCGCTGAGCTGGCGCCAGCACCCCTTGCTCAAGCGGCGGGGGTGCTGGCGCCCGCGGCGTTTTGGCGCCCTATTTGACGCGCGCCGCCGTCAGCACTGAGCGCGACGTTCTCCGCAACCCGACCCTCCGAGGTTCGTGATGCAACCCACCAGCACGCGACGTTGGCGTCTCTCACTCGCTGTCTCATGCGCAACAGCCGTTGTTCTGACCGCGGCACTTCGGGTCACACCCGCCGCTGGTGCGTTGCGCGAGTCTCCTCACATCGCTCCGCGCGTCGTGGACACGACCGCCGTCAACTTCTCGCGTGACGTTGCGCCGATCATTCAAAAGAACTGTCAGAACTGTCACTCGCCAGGCGGCATCGGTCCGATGTCGCTGCTCACGTATCAGCACGTTCGGCGTGACGGTCCGCTCATCAAGCAGATGGTGCAGTCACGCGAGATGCCGCCGTATCAGTACGACGCGCACATTGGCATTCAGCAGCTGCAGCACGACTGGCGTCTTTCGGAGCGCGACATCGCCACGATTGTGCAGTGGGTGGACGCCGGCATGCCCGAAGGTAATCCGGCCGACATGCCACCGGCGCCAACGCTGCCCGATCCGTCAGCGTATCGCCTAGCCGCTACATACGGCCCGCCCGATCTGATTGTGAAGGCATCGAAGTACACCGTGCCGGCAAGTGGTCAGGATCGTTGGTGGAGGCCATCCGTGCCGAGTGGCATCACCAACGATCGATGCATCAAAGCGGTAGAGACGCGCCCGAGTGTCGCCGGACGTTCGGTCACGCATCACGCGAATTCTATTTTCGTGCCTGGCACATCAGACGCCGAACCAGACGCAGTAGGTGGCGGTGGTCCGGGAAGCGTGCGACTCTCTGAATACGCGCTTGGAAAGATTGGTGAAGTGGTGCCGGCCGATGCGTGTCGAATTGCGCCCGCCGGATCGAACGTGTTGTTCGACATTCATTACTTCCCGAATGGGAAAGAAATCGTCGACGACCAACTCGAAATCGGCATCTGGTTCCACGGGCCCGAGGTCACGCCGCAAACACGTCATCGTCAAACGCTCGGCCTCTACGCCTTGCAGAGCGGATCGGGAGACTTTGAAATCGAACCGAATGGCAAGCTGGTAACGCAAGGATTTCATCGATTCAACACACCCGTGCGCATTGACTCGTGGCAACCGCACGGGCATTTGCGTCTCGTCGCAAAACGGCTGGAAGTACTGTATCCCGACGGCCGTCGCGAGACGCTCAGCATGGTGTCGAACTGGAATCCCGGCTGGCACCATAGTCACGTGTATCAGGAGTCCGCCGCGCCGCTGCTGCCCGCAGGATCCGTGATCATCAACACCGCGTGGTACGACAACACATCGAAAAACATCTTCAATCCGGACCCGGACCAATGGGTGGGCATGGGTGATCGGACCACAGACGAGATGAGTCACGCGTGGATTGCGGTGACGCAGCTGGATGAAGCGGCGTATCAGCAGTTGCTCGCGAAGCGGGCGAAAAGGTGAGACTGCGCGCCATCGTTGCGCTGTGCACGTTTGTCTCAAGCGCTGCGCCCATCGCAGTGCCGCTCGCCGCGCAACAGAGCGAGCGATTGCCGCTTGGGCCGAGCGCACCCGCGGGCGCCGGCGTCGCACCGTACTTTGATGGTTGGTACGCGAATCCCGATGGAAGCATCACGCTGTCGTTCGGATTCATGAACCGCAATCGCAGTGGCGCTATAGACATACCGATCGGGCCCGATAACAGCATCGAGCCGGCGCAGTTTGGGGGATTACAACCCACACACTTCCCGGTGGTGAGCTACTCCGCGTTCGGCGGTAAACGCGAGCGCGGCGCGTTTGCGGTGAGAGTGCCCAAGGGACACAAAAGCGATGTGGTGTGGACGCTGCGGCATAACGGTGTGACATACTCCGTGCCGGGGCGCGCCACGAGTGACTACTACAAGCTGTCGTACACGCCGCAGGCGGCCGGATCAATGATGCCGGTGGTGCGGTTTGCAGCAGACGGCCCCGCATCAGAGGGTCGCGAGGGCGTGATCACTGGTCCGCTCACTGTGGCCGTCGGTGCAGCGCTCGATATTCGCATCTGGATGGAAGATCGCGGCGAGCGTAAACCGATTCCTGTGAACATGTCGTGGTTCAAACATCAGGGGCCTGGCGATGTCACGTTTGCGCCGAAAACTGCGAAGACGGCACCAGGCGGCGGCGACGCGACAACGTCCGTACGATTCAGCGCGCCCGGTGAGTACATGTTGCGCGTGCGCGTGGACAACTTTGGCATTACAGATAGTGCGCTGGGTCAGCAATGTTGCTGGACGAACGGCTATGTGAAGGTGAAAGTCACGGATTGACGCGCTTGGTCGCGTGTCATCACGCGTGTTGAACGCGTGTTGAACGCGTCCTCAGCGCGGCGGCGGAATCACAATGTGGCGAGACGGCCCGTGCAGCGATTCACAATGCGGCAACAATGTTGTGGTGTGCACAACCATTCCTGGCACCCGAATCGGAATCTGTGTCCCCGGATGACCGCGCTGTCCGGGGCGCGTGGCCTCTTCGATCATCAACACCGACTCGCGCAGCCAGTGGTTGCGTAACTGTTCGAGTTGCGCACGCTGCGTTACCGTGAGCAGCGCTAATGCATCACGGCGCGCGTGCAGCAACACGGTAAGCCACGCGGACTCAACGGATGCGATGTCGATCATCGCTTGGTTGAGACGTGTGGGCTTCGTCGCATCAATCGTCGCTCTCGACGGCAGCGGCGCCGTGTCATCAAGCAGTACGACGAGTCGCTTGCGCCACCTCGCGGTCTCTTCCACGTACCACTGTTCCGCGTCGCACACTGAGCGTTGCAGACGCTGCAGCCCGGTGATTTGCGCGTCTCCGAGTGCGAGATAACCGCGGTGATAGAGAATCAGGTGCGGACCGCCGAGTACCAACTCCAGTTGCGCGTCACGCGATCGTGGCTCGGCGGCATGTTGGTGCGCTTGCGCAGACAGCGTCGTCGCCTGTGTCAACGTGGCCGTCAGTACCAACAGCGTACGCACCCACCGGCATAACCCGCGTGACGTCACGACCGGGAACGGTTGGCGAGAGTGTCTCATGGCGCAGAATCTGCACCAATGCTCGCGGAGCGGAAGACGGGGGGGGGCGGTACTCCCTAGCGAGACCGGCACCCGCACGGCAGCTTGGAGGCGCATTCGATTTGCTTCGATACTCCTTCACAACGTGTGGAGCACATAGATGGCACGACTGTTCGCGATCCGACCCACCGTGGCGTTACGCGGCACGACCGCAGCGCTGGCTGCGCTTGCGGTGGCTGCGCTAGCGCTCCCGGCACTCGCCAGTGCGCAGCGAGGCACCGGCGCCGAGTGGCGTGTGTACGGCGGAGATGCAGGGCACACGCGATACTCGTCGCTTGATCAGATTGATTCGTCAAACGCCGATAAGCTGGCGGTTGCCTGGCGTTGGAGTGCTCGCAATCAGGGTCCCAACCCGCTCGCCGCGAGCCAGACTACGCCCATCTTCGCCAACGGCATGCTGTACGCCACCGCCGGCACTCGGCGCAACGTAGTTGCAATTGACCCGGCTACTGGCGAAACAGTTTGGACCTATCGCATTGACGAAGGCGAGCGCATCGCCGAAGCGCCGCGCGTGAACTCGGGGCGCGGTGTGTCGTTCTGGTCGGACGGCAAAGGAGATGATCGCATTTACGTGGTCACGCCGGGCTACCAACTCGTTGCACTCAACGCTGCAACGGGCAACGTGATCAGCGGCTTTGGCAGCAACGGGATCGTCGACCTGCACAAGAATCTGCGCACGCGCGACGGCGTGTCACCGGTGGGCTCCATTGGTGCGAGCTCGCCCGCAGCCGTGATTGGTGATGTGTTGGTGGTGGGCGCAGCGTTGCACGTGGGGCTGCGTCCGCCGTCAAAAGTGAACATTCCCGGTGACATACGCGGATTCGATGCGCGCACCGGACGATTGCTCTGGACGTTTCACACGATTCCGGAGCCGGGCGAGCTTGGCAACGACACGTGGCTCGACAGTTCGTGGTCTTACACCGGCAACACGGCGGTGTGGGCGCAGATCTCGTGGGACGCAGAGCTTGGTTATGTGTATCTACCGACCGAAGCCGCCACAGGCGATTACTACGGCGGACACCGGCCGGGCAACAATCTCTTCTCCACGAGCATTCTCACACTCGACGCACGCACCGGCAAACGTGTGTGGCATTTCCAGACCATTCACCACGACATCTGGGATTGGGACAACACCAACGCACCAATTCTCGCGGATCTGACAATTGGCGGACGCGCACGAAAGATCATTGCGCAGATCACGAAGCAAGGGTTTGTGTTTGTACTTGATCGCGTGACGGGCGAAGCGATCTGGCCGATCGAAGAACGACCCGTTCCCAAAGGCGACGTGCCCGGCGAATGGTACAGTCCTACGCAACCGTTCCCCACCAAGCCCGCGCCATTTGAACGGCAGGGATTCAGTGAGTCCGATCTGCTCGATTTCACGCCGGAGATTTTCAAGCGCGCCAAGGATATCGCGAGTCAGTTTCGCTGGGGGCCGCTGTATTCCCCGCCCTCACTGCAGAACGCCGCCGACAGCACCAAAGGCACGATCACATTGCCATCTGCACTCGGTGGTGCCAACTGGGAAGGCGGCGCGCTCGATCCTGAAACGGGATACCTGTACGTGCCGTCGGTGACGGCACCGTCATTTCTCTCGCTTGTGGCTGGTGGTCGCGCGTCTGACATGAACTACATCGCCGGTGGCGGACGCGGGCAGCTCGCGCCAGGTGTTCCCATTGTGAAGCCACCCTGGGGTCGCATTACGGCGATCAATCTCACCACCGGCGACCACGCGTGGATGGTGCCGAATGGTGACACGCCTTCGTATGTCGCTGAACGACTGCAGCTGCCGCCGGCTAGCATCCCGAATACCGGCAAGGCGTCGCGTGCGGGCTTGCTGGTGACACGCACGCTGTTGTTCGCGGGTGAGGGTACGGCGGGGACTGGCAACTTGTGGGTGCTGAACAAGCGCACAGGTGCACGCATTGCGCGACTTGATGTGCCGAGTGGTACGCAGTCGGGATTGCCGATGACGTATCTGCACAATGGCCGGCAGTACGTGGTATTTGCGACAACGGCGGCGGGACAGCCGGCGGAGATTGTGGCGTACGCGTTGCCGAGGTAGGACGATTCTTGGGAACCACACACCATTCAGTTCGAATCAACGCATCGCCCGCGAGCGTGTATGCGGCGCTGCTTGACCCGCAGCTAATTCCGCGCTGGCGCGTGCCGTTGGGAATGCGCTGCGCGGTGCATGAGTTTGAGGCGCGCGAAGGCGGCGTGTTTCGCGTGTCGCTTACGTACGATGCGCCGGATGCAACGGGCAAGTCGAGCGCGCATACCGACACATATCACGGACGGTTTGAGCAGCTCGTCGAACACGAGCGCATTGTGGAATGCATGGAGTTCGAGACAACGGACCCGCAAATGCAAGGCGAGATGCGAATCACAACGCAGCTCGAGCCGGAGGGCAACGGCACGCGCTTGACGGCCGTGCACGAGAATCTGCCACCAGGAGTGGCGCCGTCGGATAATGAGGCTGGATGGAACGAATCGCTCGCCAAGCTTGCGGAGTTGCTGCGGTCAGATCCGTGAGACATCAGTCGGTAACTCAATCCTTTCGGCCGCGCTCACTATGCGAGCGGCGTCCCGGTTGCTGCATCCATACCGACAGCGAATCGAGATACGCTGGAAAGAGCGGACGACCCTCTGAATATTCGGCAGGTGTCATTCGACCTTCGCCCGCCTGCATCATGTGATTCAGCTCGGCAAATCGAATGAAGCGTGCCAACGGCTGATGCGCATACCGAGCCTTCCACGCGTCAAAATCGGCATCCGTCACGAGATAGTCGCGTCCGCCGTGAATCACGAGCAAGCGACCTTCGCGCGCGAGAAACGATTGCGTCAGCTGAAACACATTCAGGTTCGTCAGCTCTCGCCAGTACGACATGGGCAATCCGAGTACACGCGCGGTATCGGGAGTAGATGCGGTGCGCATTTGGGTGACGGCGGCAAGGGTCCGCTTCACGTCCTCAGCTCCGGCGCTGTCCGTGGGGAGTTGCCCAACGTAACGCACCTGCGATTCGATCATATCAGCGGGAGCCCGCGACGACGCAGCAACGAGCACGATTCCGGAGAGTCCGGCAACACGCTCAGCAACAAGAGGTGCGATCGCGGTGCTCTGACTGTGCCCAATCACGAAAAGTGGCAACCGAGCCACTTCGGGGACGCGCTTGAGTAGCTCGGTCGCGAGCACGGCATCGTCAATGTGTTCTTCAGCCAACGTGGCGCGTCGCCCAAGTGCACGATAGCTGGCGGCATGTGCGGTTGGACGTTTTGTGTAGCGCAGCGTGGCGACGCCCCGACGTGCCAGTCCGTGCGCCTCTTCCTTGAGATTGTCGGCCGGACCGGGCCCGGAGCCGTGTAGCAGGACTGCCGCTGCGCGCGCGTTGCGGCCTGCGGGGAGTGTAAGCACGCCGGGCACGGACCATTCGCCGGACCCCACGACGACTTCGCGCTCGGTAAAGTCAGGGTCAGCTACGGAGAGTATGCTGACGGCGAGCAGAATGGATCCGAGAATGGGGAGAGTTGCCACGCGTATTGACCGGGAGTGAGTAAGGCGCGATGCTCTCTTCTTCGACACCCAACACGGGAAGTAGCGTTCAACCGACGATTCCCTGATGCGCTGACATGAAGTGCATCTGACGCACACGGCGCATATTGAATACCGACGGGTGAGCTAGGCGCTTCAACTCGGCGCGTCGATTGCCTGCATCTTTGGACCGGAGTTCAGATGGGTCGCCTTCTCTTTGCGCTGTTGATTGGCCTCATCGTTCACACGGCGCTCGTTGCCGGTGTGCAGTTTGTCAGCACACTGATGCACCCACTGCCACCCGGAATCGACGCGAGCAACATGATGCAGATGCGCAATTACCTCACCGGCGGCGGCGTACCCATTACCGCTATGTTGATGGTGCTGCTGTCGTACGCGGCCGGCAACTTTGGCGGTGCATTCGTTGCGTCAAAGCTTGCGCCGAACCGCGGGTTGATGCCCGCACTCGTGATTGGTCAGATCAGTCTGGTGCTGGTGATCATCAATCTCGTACAGTTGCCGCATCCGATCTGGATGATGGTGGCGAGTGTGCTGGTGCCGCTGCCGAGCGCGTGGTTTGGTGGTAGGGTTGCGCGGGCGCGGGGTGGGTTGAAGTAGGGCTACTGCCCGATCAAGAATGTGCGAAGCGGCGTCAATGCAGGTTCCGGCGCCTCCTCAAACGGCAAATGCCCCAACCCCGGCAGCCGCACCAGCCGCGCGTTCGGCAGCACATCCAGATAGTCCTGCGCATTACGGATCGGGATCATCGCATCAAGCTCGCCCCACAGCAGCAAGGTCTCTGCCTGAATGCGCTTTAGTCGCGGCACCGGATCCCTGAGCACCGTCTGCTGCATACGCGCCAGCATCGCCTCTCGTGCACCAGGCGCTATCAAAAAGTCGTGATACCGCGAGGCCAGACTATCCGTCATCACCTCCGGATTCGCATATGCCGGCGCAAGCGTCATGCGCAGCATCCACCGCGGCAGCACATAACGCATTAGTCCCATCGACGCCGGCACCTCGGCGGGTGTGTCGTACGCAAACCCGGGACTCGCAAAGCCGTCGGGCGAAATGAGTACAAGTTTGTCGACACGTTCCGGACGTTCCGCCGCGAATGACCACGCAATGCGGCCGCCCATGGAGTTGCCGATCAGCGTGGCGCGTGAGACGCCGAGTGTGTCCATGAGCGCAGCGAGAATCGCGTGGCTGCGTGTGTCGCGATAGTCACCGGTGGGATCGGCGGGGGTGAGACCGTGCCCGGGCAGGTCAAAGCGAATGACGCGAAAGCTGTCAGCGAGCGCGCGCGCCCACGGCTCCCAGGTGTCCAGGCTCGCGCCCATACCGTGCAGCAGAATGAGCGCGGGAGCATCGCGCGGTCCGTTGTCGCGCACATGCACCGTCATGCCGGCGATGGTGCGCAGGTGTGCGGGATCTTCAAGGTAGCGTGCCTCAAGCGCGCTGCGCGAGGCGTCTGGTGTGTACAGCATGATGGCAGATGCGATCACAGCCATCGGCAATGCCACCAACAGAGCAAATCGGCGTTTCTTCACGAATGCAAACTAGTCGCGGTCGACACCGGCGGCACACCAGGGCCGAGTCGGCGGTTAGCTTCCACATTGCTGTTCTTAAGACGTGGACGTAATCTGGAAACCGCCACCGGAGCGCGTCCGTTGATCGAAGGGCACGCGGAATCGTATATCAAACGAGCGAAAGTCCAGCCATGCCCCTTCGTGTCTCCGCATTCATCGCAGTTCCGAGCGTCGGCCTCGTCGCTTGCGCCCCGCAGGACCGCGCCGAACGCCTGCACGACGGCGCCGTTTACGCAGCCGTGATCGACTCGCTCTTCTCCCGCCAATCGCTCGGAAAGAGTGGCGTTGTGGTGGAGGACCAACTGACATCGCTGCTCGTGGATCGAGTTGCGCAAGAATTTGTAGGCGACATCAACTCCCTCGCCGAGGGCGATCGCGCGTTTGCCAAACACTTCTGGGATCGTGCCGTAGCTGCTGGCACCATCAGGCCGGTATTCGCCGACGTTCAGGCGAACAGTGCCGCCACCATTGCGCTCGCCGACAGCGCGTCGCTGGCTGAGATGTACGCATTGGCCGAACGGGACCAGCAAACGGATCCGCAAAAATACATCACGCCGACCAGTGCGTACTGGAAGCGTTTTCACCGCGAGTTCGCGCCCGCAAAAACGCTGGTCGGCTTTACGTCGGTTGGATACAATCTCGATTACACGCGCGCTCTGGTGTATGTCACATTCGGATGTGATGGCATGTGTGGCGGCAGCTACACAGTATCGCTGGAGCGCAGCGGTCCAGCGTGGCGGGTGCTCCGCGTGATCGTCGGATTCGTCGCGTAGATCTCTGCACTGGTTGCGCGCGATGATCCGGGAGAAACTTTGCCGCTAACGTCCCCGCACGAATGCAACAATGCGATCGCGCATGGGCAGCGTTTGACTGGGCGATACAATACGACCCGCGAGCACATGTCCGTCTTCGCTGGCTAATGGCGTGACGCGAATCTGTTGCAGGCGGACGCTCGTGCTTGGAGCCACTTCGCCGATCCACTCCTCGATCCGCTTCGCGTCCACCACTTCGTCATTCACATTGTACAACACAAGCGTTGGCGTGTCGTACTCGTCGAGCGCGCGCTCACGCACGTGCTCAACCAACGCCTGCATCGGGAACAGTGCCGCAGACGGATAACGAATGGTCCAGTAGCGCGCTTGTTCATCGTTGCGCGGTGTCCACTCGCGGTAAGGCATGAAACGAGGCAGTACCTGCTGCGCCCACGGCCATGTGAGCACAGCGGCTGATGGATCCTCCGGCCCAAAATTCGGCGATATCAACACGAGCGCCGCAAGTCCTTCACGCTGCGCACGCGGTAGCGTAGCCAACCACACGCCGAGCGTGCCGCCGGTCGATGTCCCGATGACCAGTACAGAGTCGCCAAGCTGGCGCCCTGCCTCGAGCGCGAACTGCGCGTCCTGTAGCCAGTCTTCGGCTGCCACGACTCCCATGGAGTCGCCAGGCAGGCCGTGCCCGCGCAGTCTCGCCTCGAACAGGTTCGCACCGAGCTGTTGCGCGACCAGCTCGGCGAGCGGTGCAGTCTCCTGTCGCGTGGCGGAAAAACCGTGCAGATACACCACACTCCAAGCCGTACGCGCTGGCAACATGTCCCCGTTCGCGAACACGACGCGTGCAGCGTTCGCGGTGTCGGCAACACCGGCCGCACCTTCACGCGCTGCGAGCCAAGACGGCCAGGAGCGCAGTTCGCTCGGCCAAAAGCCGTCGCTTGAGTCAAAACCCGGCACGTCCACTCGCGCGCGCGGTCCGGCCACAGCGACTGCAGCCAGAACGAACAGCGCCACGAGCCACCACCGCCCGCGCTTATTCGTGCTCACGCCACAACCTACTGTACCGTCGCGCGATACTTCTCGAACCATCCTACGAGCGTGGTCAGCTTCGACGCGGCGTGACTCGGCCGACGTCGAATGCCGTGCGGTTCATCGGGCACACGCACCAGCACCGACTCCACGCCGCGCATTTTGAGCGCCTTGTAATACTGCTCCGACTCCGACATGGGTGTGCGGAAATCTTCTTCGCCGGTCATGATCAACGTGGGCGTTTTCACATTCTTCACCACCGATAGCAGTGAGCGCTTGGCATAGTTCTCCGGGTGATCCCACGGAAAGCCCGGAAACCAGTTGTTCACCGCACTCGGCGCCATGTCGGCCGTCAGTGCAAAACTCTCCCAGTTAATCACGGGATAAAACGCGAGCGCCGCACGAAAGCGATCCGTCTGCCCAATCATCCACGCAGTCAGCACACCACCACCGCTGCCACCGGTGACAAACAGATTGCGCTCGTCGATGTAACCCTTCGCAATCACCGCGTCCACACCGGCGTTGAGATCGTAAAAATCGTCGCCTGGATACGTGTGATGAATCAGATTGCCAAACTCTTCACCGTAACTCGTACTGCCACGCGGATTCGTGTACAGCACCACGAAACCCGCCGACGCCATAATCTGCTTTTCTTCGTCAAAGCGATCACCATAGTTGGCAAATGGTCCGCCGTGAATTTCGAGAATCAGCGGATATTTGCGCGAGGGATCAAAGTTGGGCGGCTTGATAATCCAGCCGTGAATCCTGCGCTTGTCTTTTGACGATTCGTACCAGATCTCTTCCACGGCGCCGAGCGTTTTGCCAGCGAGCACATCGGCGTTGATCGACGTCAGCGTGACGGGCGTTGGCGGTGCGCTTGAACGCGCACTTGCCGGCGCGGGCAACAACACCAGCTCAGACGGCATAACGGGTGTACTCGCCGTTACGACCATGCTGCCCCGCTGCGACACGGAAAAACTGCCTCCGCTGTACGCAGAACTTCCCACGCCGAGATCTCGTGCGACCACCGTGTATGCGCCGTCGAGCGATACACGCGCAACTTTTGTGTTGCCCTCGTCATCGAACGCCACATAGATAGTGCGTCCGTCACTGCTCCACACCGGGCTCGACACGCTGCGATCCATCTTTTCCGAGATCGCACGAATACCTGTCCCGTCGCGATTCATCACGTACAACAGCGTGTTCTGATAGCCCTGCTTGCGATCGTCGTACCCGACATACGCAATGAACCGCCCGTCTGGAGAAATCGCCGGGCTCATGTCGGGACCAAAGCGTTTCGTGAGTTGACGAACGTTGCCATTGCTCACGGGAAACGCATACAGATCCGTTTCGCGTGCGTTCCATTCCGGATTATCGCCGCGTCGCGCAGGCAGTACGAGCTCCGCGCCGTCGGGCGTCCAGGCGAGTGTGCCGCCGCCAAACACCTGACCACCATGATGAAAGTCGCCACTGGTGATCTGTCGTGGCGTGCCGCCATCAGATGGCACGACAAACGCGTGGACAAAGCCCGTTGGCAGTTCGCCAATCTGATCTTGTCGGAACACAAGGCGATCGGTGTATTTGGGCGCGGCCGACCACGTGGCTCCGGCCGGCGGCTTGAGCGGTGCACCAATCACCAGCGCCGGCTGCGGCACCAGTTTGAAGAACGCGAGCTGTGTGCCATCAGGCGACCACGCCGGCGCACTCGGTGCTTCACTGCCGTTGGTGATCGCGAGCGCGTCACCGGTGTCCATCCAGCGCACCCAGAGCTGTGCGCGATCACCGCGGTCAGAGACAAATGCGAGTCGCTTTCCGTCTGGCGACCATACCGGTGTGTTCTCGTTGTATTTGCCCGACGTGATCGCGCGGTGGCCGCTGCCGTCGCGCTTCACCACCCAGATGTTGCTGTAGCGACGATCCGTCATCGGATCACTCCAGCGCCGCACGTACGCCACCCACTCGCCATCGGGAGAGATGGCTGGATCCGCCGCGTACTCCATGTGAAAAATGTCAGCGGCGGATAGCGTGCGGGTTTGTGCTGTCGCTCGTGACGGCGTGATGACCGTGCAGAGCAGAGTCGGGACAACGAGCGCGAGCAGACGGCGCATGCTTCACTCCGGGGCGGGAAAGAGGGTCGGCGTGCCTCGAGTATAGGGTGAGTTGGCTCAAGGCGCGAGGACACCGTGATGCCCGCTGAGACGGCTGCATCGTGCGATCGCGTGAAACGCACTCGCGATCACAGTCGCCACGAATCGCGCTGAATCACCACGCGATAACCGTCCACATCTTCGAATGTGCGTCCGGCGCGATCCCAGTACGGATTGTACGAAGGAACGAGCACAAATCCCGCTCGCTCCATGGCATCACATCGAGCCTGCCACGCGGCTTCGTCCGGCTCGTAGAAGACCAGCAGGTTGTCCGCAGTCGGTGCTCGGCCCACACTGTGACCACGATGGTGCGTGAACTCCAGGTGGTACGGATGCGACGCCAGCCCGAGGATCGCGCCATCAAACCCCTCGTGATCGTGGAAGGTGGCGAGCTCGGAAAAGCCAAGTCCCGCGCAGTACATCTCGACCACGCGCGTGAGGTGATCGGTGGGGCGTGCAACTCGCAAAATGCTGGATTGTGGCATGGCGCTTTCGTTTTCGTTTCTGGATGACATGAGTTGGTGACAAGCTGAACTGACCGCTCGACCAGGTGTTTTCTCGCATTACCCGGTCAAACAACGCACTTTCTATGCCTTGACACGTATATACATTGATGTGTATATACTTTCATGGAATCTGTCTTCGCCGTACTCGCCGAGCCCAATCGCCGCGCCATTCTGACCCTCCTGCTCGGCGAGGAGCAGTCGGTGGGCGATCTCGAACGCCGGCTGCAGCTGCCGCAGCCCACGGTATCCAAGCATCTGCGAGTCCTTCGCGATGCTGGCTTCGTCGAAGCCACCGTCGACGCGCAGCGTCGTCGCTATCGCATCCGTCCCGAGCCGCTGCAATCGCTTGATAGCTGGCTCGAGCCGTTCCGACGGTTCTGGACGCCGCACATCGACGCTCTCGAACGCCATCTCGACCGCGTGCAGGCGTCCGCCACGTGCGACACGCCTGAGCCGTAGTCCACCACCGCACTCCCACTCCCCGTGTCATGAACGTTCTGCTGTGGGCCGCTCAGGCCATCCTCGCACTGCTGCTCATCTCCGGCGGCGGTTACAAACTGTTCAAGTCCGCCGAACTGGCATCACAGTTCGCAAGCATGCCATCAATCGGGTGGCAACTCCTTGGTGTGATTGAAGTGATTGGCGGCGTGTTGCTGGTGCTTCCCGCGTCACTGCGATTCTTGTCCAACCACACAGCAACGGTTGCAATCGTGCTACTGGTCGAAGCAATCGCGATCTCGATGTTTTACGCGCGCTACTCCACCAGATTTGCTGCCGAGAATCCGCTGGTGTTCAGCGCGCTGATGGCGCTGTTGCTCGTGTTCGTGGCGTACGGTCGGTTCGTTCGCGATCCGGTGGGAGCGTAACGCCCAATGACCAATCACGAAGACTACGAGCCGAGTGCGAACGTTGGTGCGAACGTCGGCGCGCGTGTATTGCGCGAGAACGGCGACAGTTGGGGACTGATCATTGTGCGTGAGTTACGACATGCGCCGGAATTGGTGTGGGCCGCGCTCACTGATCCCGCGCAGCTGCGCGAGTGGGCACCGTTTGATGCGAACGGGAGCCTGGCCGTGCCCGGTGCTACAGTAACGCTCACCACGGTTGGCACCGGTTCGCTGATGGAATCAGAAACCACGGTCATTCGTGCGGAAGCGCCGCGCGTGCTGGTGTATCAGTGGGGCGGACACGACATGCGATGGGAGCTCGAGCCGAAGGGCTCTGGCACGCAGCTTACGCTGTGGACGCGCATCGATCGCCGCTACATCGCAATGGGCGCGGCTGGTTGGCATGTGTGCTTCGACGTGCTGGATCACTTGTTGTCGGGCGCGCCGCTCGGCCGCATTGCAGGGATTGACGCGCTCCAGACTCCGGGTTGGCAGCGGCTGCACAAGGACTACGCGCGTCAGTTTGCGGACTGATGCGCGCGGGGTCGGTGCGTCCGGGTCTCCTTGACAGGCAAGTTGTGACTTGCCTATTTACTACGTGTGACCGACATCTTCGAAGCCCTCGCCGCTCCCGCACGTCGTGCGTTGCTCGATGAACTGCGCGAGGAGAACGGACAGACGCTCTTCTCGCTGGTCGCACGGATCACGATGAAGCACGGGTTGGCGCTCAGTCGCCAAGCGGTCAGTCAACACCTGGCCGTACTCGAGGACGTCGGACTCGTGCGCACGCGTAAGGTCGGCCGCTGCAAACACCACGATCTGGACCCCACCCCACTCTCGGTTATCACCGAACGCTGGCTCGGCACCACCACCAACCCACTCCCCCCATGCACATCACACTCACCTCAATTTTTGTCGACGATCAGGCGAAAGCGCTCGACTTCTACACCAACACGCTCGGCTTCCAGCTGAAGCACGACATTCCGCTGGGCGAACATCGATGGCTCACGGTTGTCGCGCCCGATCGCGCTGACGGTCCGGAGATTGTGCTCGAACCGTCGTCACATCCAGCGGTACCTCCGTTCAAAAACGCACTCATGGAAGACGGCATTCCGTTCAACTCATTCGCCGTTACAGATGTGTTCGCTACACATGCCGCGCTCCGCACGAAGGGCGTGCGATTTGTGCAGCCGCCGACGGATTTTGGTCCTGTGATTACTGCAGTGTTTGACGACACGTGCGGCAACCTGCTGCAGATCGCGCAACAGAAGTAGCATGGGTTGAGCAGCGGCGACTTGCGGGTCTGTGTGTCGGAATCGCACTTTCTTTTTCTGTGCCTCTCCAACTCACGTATGCGGCACGCGGACACGGACTGCACGTCGCCCACTCACCCGCACCGCCATGACGTCATTTTGCACAGCGTCGGACTCGATCGCGCAGACAGCATACCGTCGTCGGTACATCGCCGCGCTGGTGTTTACGCTTACGACCGCGTGCAGCGATTCCGGCGGCAGTTCCGCAGAGGCGATTGTTGCGCGCGACAGCGGTGGCGTGTCCATTGTGACGAACGATCTGACGCAACTCAACAACGTCTGCAGCATCTCGCCAGCGCCGATCACGTCGATTGGCACCGATGAAGGAGATGACGAGTCAACGTTGTTCCGAGTGTTCGGCGCGACGCGACTTACCGACGGCACGATCGCCGTGGTAAACGGCGGCTCGCATGAGGTGCGGTTCTTTGCGCCCGACGGTCAGTTCGTGCGCGCGTACGGACGCGAAGGTCAAGGCCCCGGCGAGTTCTCCGATGCGTTCTACATTCACTGGTTGCCTGGCGACACGCTGTATGTGGGTGACTATCGCCCGTTTCAGTTTCTTGTGCTCGGTCCGGATGGTCAGTGGGTGCGCACGGTGCGCCCGACACCGCAATATCCGAACACGCCCGGCACAATGAACGTGCTGCACGACGGCCGAATGATGCTGGGTCAGGAAGAGCGCCTTGAGCGCGACGCGGAAGGCACATTTCGCGAGCGCTTCATGACCATCGTGCTGCACGCGAACGACGGCCGCCTCACCGATACGATTGCTCGCATGCCAAACGGGCGATGGGGGCAAGCAATCGCCGGCCCTGAGTATCCCTGGCACTTTCCGTTGTTCGAATCATTCGCGGTGATGGCGGCGCGGGACGAACGAATTGTCCTCGGGCACGCATCAGAAACCGAGTTGCGCGTGCATCAACCAGCGCGTGGGTTTCCGGTGTCGCTCATCATTCGCTGGAACGCCGGTGATCGAACGGTTCTCAGCGAGGACATCAGCGCGGAGCGCGCTCGCGTTGAGGCGAGTGGTGCCAAGCTGCCGCCAGAGATGCGCGCGCGGTTTATCGCGCCGGAGCTCAGCGACAAACGACCCATTGCCGAACGATTCCCTGCCTTTGGTCGGTTGCGCATTGCACGTGACAGACGGCTGTGGGTGCGCGAGTATCCTCGTCCGCGCGACCCCGCGGAGCATCGCTGGATTGCGTTCAACGCGGACGGCCGATTTGCCTGTCGCATGACAACGCCGCGCTTTGATGATGTGCTGGAGTTTGGTGCAGACTATGTGCTCACGCACGAGCAGGATTCGCTGGGTGTTGAGCGGGTGAGGCAGTACACGCTGCAGGCGGCACAGGAGGTCGCGACCGGTGCCCGGTAGCCGCTGTATCGTTGCGCTTGTTGCACTGCTCGTGGGGTGCAGCAGCGCAGAGCAGTCGAGCGACTGGACGCAGAACGTTAAAGTGTTTGAAGCAGAACTCCGGGATCTTCAGTCGGCGCTTGCAATCCCAGGCCTCGCCTACGTCATCGTCTCGGACAGTGGCGTCGTCGCCTCACGTGCGTTTGGCGTCGCCCAGGAGGCCGATCACGCCGCATTCGCAACGTCTACGCCACTTCGCATTGCGTCGGTGACCAAATCGATGACGGCAGTCATCGCACTACAGCTCGTGGAGGAAGGTCGGCTCAACCTCGATGCACCTGCGCTGCAGTATGCACCCGAATTGGGAGTGCCGACTGGCGTGAGCGTACGGCATCTGCTCTCGCACACGTCGGAGGGCGACGTGGGCACAGAGTACGTGTACTCGAGTTCGCGGTACGCCATGCTTGGAACGATCATTGAAGCGGTGACCGACTCGAGTTTTGAGGCGGTGGTCCGTTCGCGAGTGCTCGATCGCGCCGCGATGCGCGCGTACCCGTCGCCTTACCTCGGTTCGCACGCTGGTCTCGTGTCTACGGTTGACGACATGGCGGCGTACCTGGCGGCGCTGGAGCGCGGAACGCTTTTGTCGGCTGATGCATTGGAGCGACTTGCCGTACCATCTCGCACGCCATCACAGTCTACGCTCCCGGTGAGCGCTGGCTGGTTTGCGCAAACTGTGCAAGGGCAGCGCGTGATGTGGAGTTTTGGCCAGGATGATCCGGAACACTCAGGAGCGCTACTTGTTCGCCTTCCCGAACGGAAGCTTTCGCTGTTCATCCTCGCAAACTCGAACGTGCTCAGTGACCCGTTTCGCCTGCTCATGGGAGATGTAACCAAGTCACCGTTTGCGATGAGTTTCTTGCGCCTCTTTGCGTTCTCTCCACCTGGCGCGCCGCTGGATCGCCCGGAACGATCGGACGCCGCGCTTGCGGACGCTGTGGCAGCGCGTGAATCACGCACGACATACCAATACCGTGACGAGCTGATAGCCTGGGCGCTGCTTGACATCTGGACCGACAGCGTGGCCAAGGCGAAGCAGAAGACTGATCTCGCTCGCGATCGCTACCGCGACTTTGGTCCGGACCCCGTGCTTCACTTTGCCACGCTGCGCCTGCAAGACTCTGCGGCCCGCGAACGTGCAATCGTTGACGGTGAGCAACTGCTGCGCGAGCATCCATATAACCGATGGATACTGCTCGCGCAGGGCTACTTGCTCCAGCAGCACGGACGTGTCAGCGAAAGCAGCGCCATCTTTCAACGCATTCTTGCACTACCGAATCAGGAGCCTGATTTCCTTCGTCGTCTCTTCAGCGGGTGGAGTTGGATGGCACTCGCGCAGATGACGGCGCAAACGAATCCTGCCGAGGCTCGCACCTATCTTCAGCGCATCGTAAACAGTGGAATGACCGGCGACATGCTGACTGACGCGCAACGGATGTTGGATACTCTCGGACCGAAACGAGTACCCTGAGTATATGCGCGCGCTTCTCGCCATACGTCGATTCAGTGCCTGCTCTTGTCGTGGGAAGGATGCGCGACTCGCTTGGTGTGGAGCGCGTGGCGCTGCATCGACTGCGCGTCGAACCGTGAACAAAAGAGGAACTATCGTGCCACGCCTTCGATTTGTACGTCCACGCAACGCACACGAGCTCATTGCAGTCGCAGCGATCGTGCTGCTCGCCAGCTGCGCAAGCGCAGACAACGAACAGCAAGGCACATGGCAAGTCGAACGACAGACAATTGGCGACACGCTCGTGGTACGCACCGTTGCCGGCAGCGTATGGGGCGACTCCGTCATAATGCGCGAAGATCTGGCCATCGGCGTGCTTGAAGGGCGAGACGAACTGATGTTCGGCAGTATTCAGGAACTCGCGGTCGATACGTCGGATGGCATCTATGTGTTCGACGGCGGCGCACCGGCGCTTCGCTACTTCGACGCCAGCGGCAACTACGTCCGCACGCTCGGTGGCAAAGGCAGCGGACCTGGAGAGTATGAGGACGCCGCGCTTGGCCTGGCGGTTCGCAGCGACGGCCGCATCGTGCTGCGTGATCCGCGCAACTCGCGCCTCAATGTGTACGAGCCGGATGGCACGCCCAGCACACAAATGCCGGTGGCGAGTGGACTGTTCACGGCCAACGCGATGGTGCTCGACACTGCCGATCACGTGTTTCTCAAGATTCTTCTTTCACAACCGGAGAAAGATCGACCGTGGAATATTGGATTTTTACACGTGGACGATCAGGGCCGCATCGTAGACTCCATCAGCATACCCGCGATTGAAGGCGAACCAACAACCGCCGGTGGCGTGTTTCTCCCGGCCAAGCTGTGGGCCTGGAGTCCGCTCGGCCATATGGTCGTTGGTGTGAGCAACGCAGTGAACGGCACATATCGCGTGGAACTGCGAAAGCCGAACGGACAAGTGGTTCGCATCGAGCGCAGCGCTTCGACGGTGCCGGTGCTGCCGGAGGAGCGCGCGGAACGCGAATCAGTGAACGACTGGTATCGCAAATATCAGGGGCGGTTCATGACCGCCGAGTTGCCGCCCGTTCCCACAACCAAACCTCCCTATCGCGCGCTGCTCATTGGTCAGGATGGTCGCGTGTGGGTACAACGTCATGTGACCGCCGAGCGCACGGGCGAAGGCGACGCCGGCACGGAGCAGCGGGCGCCGAGATTGTCGTGGAGAGAGCCGTCGGTGTACGACGTGTTTGAACCAGACGGTACATACCTCGGCGAGGTACGCGTCCCGAAAGGAACGAGTCTCATGCTCGTGCGCGGCGAGCAGGCGTGGGGCACGCGAACCGGTGAGGACGGTGAGGTCTACGTAGTACGGCTCCGTGTTGAACATGACGCCGTGACCGCCGCGCGCGAATAGCGGTTGGTGAGAGAGCTATGCAACGGGTGAAACGAATGTACTGGCTTCCGCTTATTGCGATCGCGCTTGGCTGCGCGCAGGGCGATCGCTCGGAATCCCGAGACGAGACATCGACGCCAGTTATGAGTGCGTCGGCGTGCGCCGGTGGTGCAGGCGAGCTTGATGGCCAGCATGTTGGCTCGCTGCAACTCGGCATGTCAGCTGACTCAGCGATCGCCTTGTGCGCGTCGGCGCGTGACACCATCGCGTACGAAGAGGGCGATCCCACGCGTGTGCTGCTCGCGACGATGGGCGGGGACACCCTGCGCATCCGCATCACGGAGAACAGCGTGAACTCCATCATGGTGGAATCGCCGTTGTTTGCGACAGCGGATTCACTGAAGGTCGGCGTACCACTTTCTCGATTGTTGTCAATTCCGAACCTGCAGGGTGACTTTGGCGAAGGGGACTTTTTCGTGTGGAGCGACGACGCGCCGTGGTGTGGCCTGAGCTTTCGCCTTGACGACGCGACGGCGCGCGCTCTCTCCGGTACAGAGTCCGATGTGCGCGTCATGCTGCAGCCTTATGCTGGGTCAGGACGTGTCAGCGCGATACTTGTGCGTGGCTGCGCTCACTGAAATCGCGGAGGCTAGAAGACCATGCCGTTCACTCCATTCCACATGGGTGCCGCGCTGCTGCTCAAACCGGCGCTCCGTCTGAACTTCTCGGTGCTGATCTTTGGCGCGAGTCAGATCGCAATCGACATTGAGCCACTCGTACGCATTATTCGCGGTGATGCGGTCCTGCACGGATGGTCGCACACCGCACTCGGCGCGATCGCGATTGGTATGGGTAGCGCGTGGATCGCACGCCCCATAGCCAACGCGTGGCTGAAAGCGCTCGCGGGAACGGGGCGTCCTGCATATGCACCAATCAGCGCACGCACTGCGCTGTTAAGTGCACTCATCGGTACAGGCTCACATCTGATCTTTGACGGTATCATGCACGCTGACATGCACCCGTTCGCGCCGCTGTCGTCGCGCAACCCGCTGCTTGGCGTGGTGTCGTTGAGCACGTTGCATCTCGGACTTGTTATTGCCGGTGCGGTTGGGCTTGTGGCCCTCGCGCTCTTCGGTCAAGAATCTTCGAGCAAGCCAGCCTAGGTTCGCCGCATCGAACTACTGGCAGATAGTCAACGGCAAACGAAGGAATCGTTGCGCATTACCGCAGAGGATGTCCGTCTTCTGTTCCGCCGTCAGAAAATCGGCCGCAAGAATCGCGTCGATCCCCGGCGCTTCCTGTCCAACCGGAGAGTCCGAACCGAACATGATACGTTGGGCAAAGCCGGCCTCCACGAGTCCGCGCAGATGTCGGTAGTACGACGCGCGTGGTACGAGCCGCTCGTTCTGCAAGACACCCACGTCGAGATAGACGTTCGGATGGGCATAGAGCAGTGCAATCGCACCATCAACGAAAGGCCACGCGGCGTGCATGAGATAGAGTCGCAGCTTCTTGTGTCGCAGCAGGACTTCTTCGAGCAGCAGTGGATCGTTGTACGCTGCTCGAAAGTTCGGTGTGGGAACAGGGAGTGGCGACTCGGGATACGCGGCGAATGGTGGCCCTGACCCCATGTGCAAGCCGACCGGAATATCGAACTCCTCCGCCAACTCCCAGAACGGTTCGAGCTTCGGATCAGCCGGCGACATTCCCAGATACTGCGGCGTGAGCTCGGCGAGGGCACGTACTCGTCCGTTCTGCAGTTCCTGGCGAAGCCACGCGAGATCAGGGAAATCCGTGGACGTGGTGTAGCACGGAGCGCCGGTGAACACCGAGCGTCCTTTGTCGCACGGCATCCCCATCGCCAGCATGATCCGGCTGGTGTCCGTACGCAGCCACGCGTCGAGGTCGCGCGCCCCGGCCGTCACCACGCGATATCGAATGTTCAGCAGTGAGTCGTTTCGCGGCCATCGCGTCGCTGCCTGCGGGGTTGCGTGCACATGCACGTCGATCACCGGTGGCCGAGTGGTGGTGCTTTGGGCATGAGCGTTTGTGGCCAGCAGAACGCCAACGAGAAGCCCGCTCGACTGCATGAAGGAGGTTTTCATAGCCCGAACATTCGAAGCCAGCGCATAACGCAAAAGCACGGAACGGTTCGCGAACCGTTCCGTATGGCGACTTTGCACAACCCAATCGCATATTGGCGGCATGATGCGTGACGGAATCGAACGCGACGCGGTGTTGGCCGAGCTGGAGCGCCTCCTGGTCAGTACTCCCTTCCGGCAGGCCGAACGCTCGTCCACGCTGCTGCGCTACCTCGTTGACCAAGCCCTGTCCGGAACGGCCGACCGGCTCAAGGAATACACAGTCGGGCTCGAAGCTCTTGGTCGCGACACCGACTTCGACCCTCGCACGGATCCCATTGTGCGGGCCGAAGCCTCGCGACTGCGCGGTCGCCTGGAGCGCTACTACGCCGAAGAAGGTCGCGACGCACCCCTCACGATTTCACTTCCTCGCGGCGCGTACACCGTGCGATTTGAGCAGCGGCCGGCGGAGGTGTCTGCGCCGGTTGCGTTGCCAACAGTCACGTCGGTCGCATCGCGATCTCGTCAACCGTGGCTTTGGTTGACGGCCGGATTGGCTGGACTGGGCATGGTGTTCTTGCCCGGTGCATTCTCGCGCCCCACAGAAATCGAGCGCGATCCTAAGATCTATCCCGTCGCCTTGCAGACAAATGAGCGCATCGCCTCCGATGTGGGAACGAGCGTTGCTGTCGCGCCCGATGGGAAGAGCGTCGTGTATGTGTCAATCGATTCGATGGCCACCAAGCACCTGCGCCTCCATCGATTTGATGGTTCTTCGCCGGTCGATCTCCCCGGAACGTTGGGAGCGCGCGCACCCTTCTGGTCACCTGATGGACGATGGATTGGCTACTGGGCAGAACGGCAGCTGCGCAAGATCGCGGTAGACGGCGGCTCACCTGAGGTGCTGTGCGACGCGCCCGATCTGCTCGGCGCAACGTGGGGGAGCAACAACACGATTGTTGCCGCGATCGACGCGAGCAATCGGCTGTTCCGTATTGATGTCACTCGCCAAACGCCTCCCACACCGGTGCTCGATCTCTCGGCGAATCGAAGCGCAGCTCTCTGGCCGCAACTGTTGCCCGACGGAGAACATGTGCTGTACACGGCACTGTCGGCCGAGGGTGTTGATCTCGCGAGCATCGAAGTGGCGTCACTGCGCAGTGGCGAGCGGAAGGTGCTGGTGAAAGGCGGCACGTTTGCACGCTTCGTTGCGCCGAATCACCTCACCTACGTCAACCAAGGCACGCTGTTCGCAATCGACTTTGATGCAACGCAGTTGCGGGTGACCGGGTCAGCGACGCCGATCATCGATAGCATTTCGTATTCGAGTACGTTTGGCTTCGCGCAGGTCTCGTTTTCCGAGACGGGGACACTCGTGTACAGGCGAAACGTCCCGTCAATCGTCGCGCGCGTTGAACGCTCGGGTGCACGACGCAACTTGCTGGAACGCGCGGGGCAGTATGCGTGGCCAGCGTTGTCACCAAATGGTCAGCGCCTCGCGGTGGTCACGATCGAGAGCGCGGTGTCGGCACTTGCGGTATTTGATTTGCACACGCCCGCGCGGCGTGCGTGGAGCGCACCGAACCTCGATGCGGTCATGTGGACCAGCGATGGCGATGCGCTCATTGCAAGGAACGACAAGAACGGCTTGCAGTGGCTCTCCGCGAGCGATGGGAAAGCGCGCACGTTTTTTGATGCGCGGAATATCGTGATACCGTGGTCATTCATGAGCGGCGATCGCGGCGTTGCCGTGGCCATTCTCGATACGGCTACGCATTTCGACCTATGGACCGCGTCAGTACAGCGTCTCGGTGATTCCGTGCACGCCGGCACGCCTCGAACGTTGTTGCGCACCAATGCGATAGAAACATACCCGGCGATATCTCCCGACGGGCGCTGGCTTGCGTACACGTCACACGCCTCTGGTGTGGCCGAGTTGTATGTGCGTTCGCTTGACGATACGTCGCAGGTACTCCGTGTCGCGCGCGGTGCGCGTGCCGCGCGCTGGTCACCGTTCAGCAACGAGCTGCTGTTCACCAACGTCGATCATCGTTTGATGGCGATCACGTACCGCGTGCGTGATCGTCGCTTCATTGCCTCAACGCCACAGGAATGGGCACCGATTGAACTGTCGGACACAGACGTGCTGCCGAACTTCAACCTTGGCAGCGATAGCGAATCAGTGGTCGCGCTGCTTCCAGTGAGGCCCGCCGAGCGCAATTTGGTGCAGGTGGTCGAGGAAGTGACTGCGCTGCTTCGGCGGCGTCGCGAACAGCAGCGGCATTGACTCGGCCCCATCGCCGAGCGTACCGTCCATGCGGAAGCGACACGCTGCTACGGGGCGCAGCGAAATGGTGACGGACAACTCGGCGATATGGCGCATGTTCACGCATGCGCACGCACCCCCTATCGCCGAGGACACGCGGATCATGCACATGGCGCTTGCAACACGACCATGGACGCTCGCCGAGCTTGACCGTCTGCCTGACGACGGCAGCACGTACGAGCTGGTTGACGGCGAGCTGTTCGTGACGCCCGCACCGTGCACCGCGCACGAAGAACTGGCGTCGACGTTGCTCTCGATGCTCGTTCCTTACGTTCGGGCACAACAGCTCGGGCGCGTGTACACACCACGCGCCGTAGTCCGCACCGCCGAATCGCAGGTGGAGCCCGATCTCATGGTGCGTCCTGCCGCGGACACACTTCCAAGCACATGGGCCGAGATGCCGACACCGCTGCTGGTTGTGGAGATTCTTTCTGGCACCACACGCCGCCGCGATCATGAGCAGAAACGTGCGTTTTACATGCGAATCGGCGTCGCGCAGTACTGGATCGTGGATCGCTGGAGCCGAACCATTCGCGTGGTGCGGAACGACACCGAGGATCTGATTGCCGACACCGCGTTGACGTGGCAACCGGATGGTGCGCACGATGCGTTGCGGGTTGACGTGTCAGCGTTCTTCACCGACGCGCTCGGCCTGTCGAACGCGCAGCTTTAACCTTGTCGATCCTCTTGCCACACCCTTCTGCGCTGTTGCAGAGAGACGAACGTTGACTCGTTCACCTCGTTCCGCGCGCCTCAGCGATCAATGCCGCGGAACACCTGCTGGCTGCGACGTGCCGCGGAAACGGAGTCGACCGTATTCAGATACGCGGCGATCAGTTTGGATGACAACGAGATCGTCCACTGCGTAGGCGTTTGACGTTCAAACAGCACGACCAAACCATCGCGAGAGTTTCGCAGCACCGAGTCTGGAATGCCGAGCGTGATGGCTCGATACGGCGAACACGTTGGCCCCTTGAGGCACGCGTTCGGGTCGAACAAGTAATCCACCACGAGGGGATTGTCGCGCGTTCCTACGGATGCGCGCCGGAAACCACCATTGGCGCCCACAACGAACGTATTGATGTACAAGCGGTGATCGCCAAGCCTGCGCGGCGACGTGATTTCGCCGTCGGGTCGCACTTCTGCACGCAGTCCGTACGTGGCATTCTCGTCGTAGTGGCCGAGTACCGAGACCGTGCGCAGCACCCGAAAGTCGCGCACCTGCACCACCGGCTCTGCGCCGAGCTCATCAATAGCGCCAAACGCGATGGCACCGTCTGTCGGCAGCGAGGAAACGGATGCGTGCGTGGCGGGTAATGGCGCTCGCCCGGTTGCACAGCCCAGCAACAAGCTGCTGGCCACCATCGCAGTGGCGAGGGCCGCGGTTCGCGGCGTGAGCTGTCTCGACATGAAACGCATATACACCGATCCTGGAGAATGGTGTCCCGTGCAAAGAGCGCCAAAATTCTCGACACCGCAGAGCCGAATCCCGTGCGCCTGGCCGACCTCTGAGGGGGAATATACGCGCCCCGCGCGATTGCGCACGGGTGCACTGGGCCTCCTGCTGAGTGGCCTGCTCGTGGCGTGTGCGGACGAGCCGCCGCGCCTCACCCCCGATGCGCTCGTGCCATCGAACATGGAGCGTCTCTGGCACGTCGGCGGGGCCAACGACACGACCTTCATGTTCGAGTCACTGTCGCGCAATGACATCGTGGTTGATGCCAACGATCGCCTGTTGGTGATTGACCGAACCGGTGGACGTATTGCGGTGCTCGATTCAACCGGCACTCAGATTGACAGCTGGGGCACGCGCGGGCCCGGTCCGGGTGAGTTGCTCTTCCCGCTCACGCTGGCCGTTGCTCCTGATGGCGCGGTGCATGTACACGACGCCGAGAAAAACAAACTCGTGGTATACACGGCGGACGGACGATTTCGAGAAGAGTACCCAAGGCGCTCCGGGAGTCCGTTCCGCTTTCGGTTCCGCTCCGATACCTCAGTCGTGGGCAGCACGCCGCCTCGCTCGAATGCAACTGTGCGTCTGCTTGTCGACAGCGGAGGCAGATGGCAAACGCTCGATTCCATTGCACCCGCCGAGACCGGCGAGATCGAATTGGTGTGCGATGTCATCGGCTATCCCGTGGAACCCGTGTTTCATCCGCTGCTCGCGTGGGACGCGCGTGGCGACACCGTCATCTCTTCTGTCGGCGAGTTCAGCATCACCGTGCGGACACCCAATGCGCCGCCGCGCGCGCTCACACGCGACACCACACGCCGACCCACCGATCGCGCACTCGCCGCGCGTGAGCTCGGCCCTGGACGCACGATGCAGCTGCGCGGGAAAAAGCCGTGCACCGTTCCAACCGAGTTACTGCTCGAGCACGCACAGATTGCAGCGCGCATGCCGGCCTATACGCATCTCACGCTGGACACACGCGGTCATGTGTGGGCCACGCGCGATGTGTTGAGCGACGAACCACCAGTAGCCGACGTCTTTCACCTCGACTCGGGATTCGTCAAAACGGTCACGCTTGCCACCGCGCGCCCCGTGCTGTTTCTGCGCAGCGGCATCATGATCAGCATTGAGCACGATGCGGAAGACGTGCCCAGTATTGTGGCCTATCGCGTGCGATGAGCGAGCACTGAGCGAGCGATAAGCGGGCGTGCGGTCAACGCATGAGCGCCAGCGTTCCCGATGGCGGACTGAGCGGCCGGTTCGAGTGGATCGCGATTATCGGAGGTTGCACGGCACCGAACCAAGGGCGCGGACGGTTCGTGCTTGACGTGGATACCTCTGTGCAGATGGTGTTGCGCGCCTAGGCATGTCGGCGCGCCGCATCATCCCCGGAAAGCTCGGTACGACAGGCCAAGCCAGCGCGCCCCTCGATTCGCGTAGTGCGCCGTCCAATCCGGCGTCTGGTCCACGGTGAGCACCACCTCCGAGCCGTCGTGCAGTTCAGCCACAAGAATATGCCGCTTGAGGTCGTGCTTGCTGCCAACCGTGGAGGGTCGCGTTGAGAGACAACGAATCGTGGACGTGAGCAAACGTTTGCGCCCGTACTCAATGGCCGGCGGCATCGACGCGCTGTCACCGCGATCGAACACAAGGAGTGGCGTACGACTCCACTTGATCAGACCGAGCCCCGCCAACACCTGTCGCAACGCGACCGCCGCAATCAGCGTGGCAAGCACGAGCAGCAACCCACCGAATATTCGGGATCCAGCGCCGGTGGCGTGCACAAGTTTCCACCCAAAGAGCGCCATGCCAATCGTGAGGGCTCCCATGACAACCGCGCCGAACACTTCCGATTCAACAGTCTCGCGGACATAGAGTCGCCGATGATCGGCGGCGACTTCGAACGGACCGTCCACCTTCCAGATCAACTCGTTCTTTGTCTTCGTTGCAGGCATGGTCGGCCTAGATTGCGCCCGGTGAGTGAAATCAGCAAGGCTTTGCGCAGGGACAGCGCGTAGAATACGGTTCCTCCCCCCGCCCACCCGCACTTCAGGACGTACGCCATGCGCCCACTCCGCTACTCCATCAATATCACGCTTGACGGATGCGTCGATCATCGCGCCGGGATGCCCGATGAGGAGATGCATCACTTCCATGCCAGCAACATCGCCGCCGTTGATGCAATGATCCTCGGACGCGTGACGTACGGCATGATGGAAGACGCGTGGCGTCCAGTAGCGGAGACGGGCGTTCGCCCTGAGTGGATGCCCGCGTGGATGGAGCCGTTCGCACACACCATTCACGCGGCGCGAAAGTTTGTGGTGTCGAACACGCTACCCGATGTGGATTGGAACGCATCACTCGTACGTGGCGATCTCGCGGCCTTTGTGCGACAGCTCAAGAGCGAACCGGGCAGGCCGATCTCCACGGGCGGCGTGACGCTTCCGCTGGCGCTGGCCGAGTTGGGATTGATTGATGAGTATGAGTTTGTCGTGCAGCCACGGATTGCCGGCCACGGGCCGAACTTGCTCGCGGGCCTCTCAAGGCATGTAGACCTGACGCTCACCGGCCGACGCGAGTTCGCGTCTGGAGCGGTGGTGCTGCAGTATGTGGTGCGGGGGGCGTGAACGGGACCAACGCAGACGGCGGCCGCACGTTTGGCCAACGGACACCATCATAATGACATCGGCGCGTGCCCGCTGCATATTCTCCGCCACGCATGCGCCCACTTATCGGAGTACTCTACGCGCTGGGAGGTGCCATCGCCGGTCTGTTGCTCGGCCTCGGCGGCGGCACGCTGTTCGCGCGCATCGCAAACATCACAGATCGTGAAGGTGCGGCGGGTTACTTCGTCATTGGCGTGGCGATCCTGTGCGCGCTGGTCGGCCTGGTTGTGGGCGTGTCACTGTTTGTGCGATCCGCACCGGCCGGTGAAGGCACCAAACAACTCGTTGCTGCGGTTCTGGGATTAACCGCGCTGCTGGTACTGCTCGCGGGCGGTGCGTGGTCGTTGTTGCAAATGCGCGAGGCCCCGTTGGAGTACGACGGCGCGCTGGCCACGCTCGAAATGGAGTTGCGATTTAAAACGACCGAGCTGCCCACCGATCTGAACTCGCGATGGTTGAGCGTGGAAGTGCATACGCAAAGCACGCGCCCGGAAGGCACGCCGCTCCCCTCACGCACGCGCGTTGAAGGTGCGCACACGATCATTCCAGTGGTGCAGCAACCGTTGTATCGTGCCGGCCGTCGCACGCTCGTCGTACGCCTTGAAGGCAAACACACCGAGCTCTACGCGCTGCCACTGAAACGCACCCCCACGCCAAGCGCCGACTGGAGCGATTGGCTGCAACCAACAACGGTGGAAGCATCGATCAACAACGATGTGCCAACGCCGATGACCGCCGTGCGTTATCGTGTGCGCCGGTACGGTGAATAACGCGACACCTGGCAGGGACACGCCATTTCATCACACACAACAACACACACAACAACACACAAGAATGGCTCTGAAACGGCGGCGCGGTGCACTGTTGGTACTACTTGCCTTGATTGCGGCGCTGGCGATCTATGGGTCGGTGAGGAACCCGGAACAGGGGCCGCTGAATGACGACGCGCGCGCTCAAGCCCCAGGGCGCTTCGTGAAGCTCTCCGGTGGCACCACGCACTATGACGTAGCCGGACCGGATACCGGACGCGTGGTCGTACTGGTGCATGGATTCTCGGTGCCATCGTATATCTGGGACTCCACGTTTGCAGCACTCAGCGCAGCCGGTCTGCGCGTGATTCGCTACGACATGTTCGGACGCGGATGGTCAGATCGCCCCGACGCGGCGTACGATGGCGCGATGTATGACGCGCAGCTGAATGAGCTGCTTGACTCGCTCAAGATAAGAACACCGGTGGATCTGATCGGCCTCTCGTTCGGCGGGTATGTCACGTCACATTTCGTGTCGACGCACACCACGCGGGTGCGCACGCTCACGCTGATGGATCCCGCCAGCGAGTCGCGTACCATGCCGGCCTTCATGGCGTGGCCAGTCGTGGGGCCGTGGGTGTGGCAGGTGACACAAGTGCCCGGGATGGCAGACGGACAGCTGAGTGACTTTCTGCATCCGGAGCGATTCCCTACGTGGATTGAACAGTACCGTCCGCAAATGCGGTACGACGGGTTTGGGCGCGCGTTATTGCGGAGCGCCTTCACCATGAGTCGCACCGACTTCCCCGCCCTCTTTGCGTCGGTGAGCAAGACCGGCGTACCTGTTCTGCTTGTCTGGGGCAAACAGGATCAAACCACACCCATTGCGCGCGCGGAAGCGATCCGGAGCCTGATCCCCTCACTCGAGTATTTTCCGGTGGATTCCGCCGGACATCTGCCACACATCGAGCAGTCGACCATCGTGCACTCCAGAGTGATGGAGTTTTTTCGCGCGCACGCAAGCCGCTAGCAGCGCCTTGCAGCGATTCACTGGTGGTGCGACACACGCACCGCACCACCAGTGAATCGCCTCATCTACACGAATACCCAGATTACAACGACACCATGTTGCGCGCTGCCTTCCGCGCAAAGAGTCCTGCCAGGCCGACCAGCAAGAGCAGCGGCGTGGCGGGTTCTGGAACTATGCGGAAGTTCTCTTCGGTGAACGTTGCCATCTGTTCACGTCCGCTCTCCCCCGCCACATTGGTCAGGCGAGCGAGAATCTTCAGATCGGCAGTGTTATCACTCAGATCAGTTGAGTACACGAGGCGTGCAAGATCGAGCCCACTGTTGAAATAGATGAACACCCCGGCGCCAGACGTCGTGACACGTTCGGCGATGAGATTGGCCGCCGTACCCGCAAGGAACGGCGTGAGTGGATCCCCGTCATTGTCGAAGGTATTGAGCACGATCGCGTTGACGTCGGTCTGCGGTATCTCATTGATCGGACCGCTTGCAAACTTGATCACGTCGCCCATACCAAAGATGCCCTGATTAAACGCAAAGACATCGGTGCCAATATTGAACGGCGTAAAGAGCTCGTTGCCGACGATCTGACGACCCGGTGTTTCGCGAGCATTGCTGCCGGCAAACGGGTCAGCGTTGAAGGTGATGATTTGTTGCGCGTGGCTTGATGCAGGCGAGCTGAGCATTACCAAAGCAGTGCCCGCCAGAAGCAGCGTTCGTCGCATATGAATCCTCCTGAGAGATGGTGAGCGAGAAAATGAACCGTGCATGACGCTAACGCGCACCGTTCAGTACAGCTGGCAGCATCGGCTGCAATTTTCTGTAGGACATTGCGGAAGAAGATCTACCCCCTGAAGACAGCGCGCGCTCGGTGGTAGTCTTCACGCGAACGGTTCGTCACGTTCGCACCGCAGTTCACCCCTCCACGCGGAGCGCCGTCAAACCTTTCGGTTAGTCTGTCTATCAGACGGCCATGACCGAACCCACTCCCGACTCTGACCTGCTGGCGTTCGCTAACAAACTGCGCGATCGCTATGCGGATCTTGAGCCGCTGGGCGGCGGCGGTATGGCCGAGTTGTTGGTGGGCCGCGAGCGCACGCTGAACCGACGCGTGGTCATCAAGCGTGTCTCGAGCCGTCTCGACAGCGTGGATGCACGTGATCGCTTTCAAAGCGAGATCGCATTGCTCGCGTCGCTGCAGCACCCCAACATCGTTCCGCTACTCACCGCCGGCACCGTGGACGATGTGCCGTACTTCGTCATGCCACTCGTACGCGGCGAATCGCTGAGTGAACGTCTCACGCGCGGACCGTTGTCGGTGCGCGAAACGGTGGCGATTCTTGAAGACGTTGCGCAGGCACTTGAAAGTGCGCACGCGGCTGGTGTAGTGCATCGAGATATCAAACCTGGCAACATTCTGCTCACCGGCAGTGCTGCAGTCGTTGCCGACTTTGGCATCGCCAAGGCGGTGTCGCGTCGATTGGGTAACACACCGGTTCCAATGCGCACGCCGTCGGATCTGACACTCGCGGGCTTCTCACTTGGCACGCCGCGGTACATGTCACCGGAGCAATTTGCGGCGGATCCGGGCGCGGACCATCGCGTCGATCTGTATTCGCTCGGGGTGGTGGCCTACGAAATGCTCGTCGGCGTACCACCGTTCGCCGGTCCTACGCCCTCGGCACTCGCACGTGCGCATGTCGCCGAGCCACCAGCACCGCTACGCACACGACGTGCCGATATCCCACCGGCGCTCGACGCGCTGATCCTGAAATGTCTCGAGAAGGATCCAGCGCTGCGCCCGTCGTCGGTCGCCGAGCTGCTGAGAGCGCTGCGATCACCATCGCTGCTCGCCATCGCGCCAGGCACGACACGCGAGGTCGCGGAGCCAGAGCCCGCGAGCCGACACGCAGTGGGTGACGCGCTGCGCGAGTTGCGTCGCGCCTGGCGCACGTTGCGGCGCGCCCCGGTGGTGTTTGCAGCGTGCGTGTTCTGCATGGCGATTGGACTTGGCAGCGCCGCCACCATTTACAGCGTCGCCGATCGCGTGCTGTTGCGGCCCGTGGACTTTGACGAAGCGCATCGTCTTGTCTCGATCTTTCGCGCACTGCCCTCGTCGCGCGAGCTTCCATTCTCCGCACCGAACTTTGTTGACATTGCGGGAGAGCCGAGCGCCGAGGGAATCGCTGCGTTCGCGTCCACGTCGCGATTGCTGGCGCTTGGCGATCGGTACGAACCGTCCTTTGTCATTCGAACATCTGGTCAGTTTTTCAATGTGCTCCGCACACGCGCGCTGCACGGCCGTGTGCTCCTGCCATCAGACGATGTTCCGGATGCACCGGCGGTAGTCGTCGTCAGCTACGAGTACTGGCGCAGTCATCTCGGTGGAAGTCCGGGTATTGTGGGCTCGTCACTCCGCCTTGATGGTGAGCCACACGAAGTCGTCGGCGTGCTGCCGCCTCGGTTTCGCATTACTAACTCCGGAACGACATACGCGGGCGAGCTGTGGGTGCCCATGCGATTCTCCGAATCGGAGCTGAGACAACGCACGAGTAATTTTCTGCGGGTATTTGGCCGACTTGGTTCGCAACAGCAACCGGAGGGGCTGCAGGCCGCGCTTATTCAGCGGTTTGCGCCACTGCTGGAAGCGTATCCCGAGCTCGAAGGTCACAGCATTGCGGTCACACCCCTGGTGCACGACGCGGCCGGATCAGCGCGACGCTCCTTGGCGTTGCTGATCGTCGCGACGTTCGTTGTACTCATTATTGCGGTGATCAATGTCTCGAGTTTACTCCTGGCGCGCGGCATCAGTCGTCAACGCGAACTCGGTGTGCGCACCGCGCTCGGTGCAACGCGCTGGGAAGTGATGCGCCCGGTCTTTGCCGAAGGCATCGTGATTGCGCTGTGCGGCTGGGTGACGGGGCTGGGACTTGCGTTGTTGGCACTCAAGATGGTCGTCGCGCTTGGATCAACTCGCATCACGCAGCTTGAGTACGCCGCTGTTGATCTGCGAACGGCAGGCGTCGCACTGCTTGCGGCAATAGTCGCTGCACTTGCGGGCACTGCGGCGCCTGCGTGGCGAGCCGCCCTGGCACTTCCGGCAGACGTACTGCGCGGCGGACGCGGGAGTGGTGCACAGCACCAGCATCGTACGCTTGCGGCACTGGTGGTGATTGAAGGCGCGCTCGCCGTGACGCTGCTGATTTCCGCCGGTTTGGTGACGAAGGGTTTTGTGCGCGCGATGAATGAAGATCCGGGCTTTGATGTAGCACGTGTGCTCACGCTGCGCGTTCGCGTTGCACCGACGGATTTTCCTGCCGATCGCGCGGCGACAGCGTTCCTCACGCCGGCGTTGGAGGCGATACAGCGCATTCCCGGCGTTGAGGCGGCCGGTGCAATTTCGCAGCTTCCCTACAACGAATGGGGCTGGAACGCCTGGGTGCGCTACGAAGGACGACCAGAGGTGCCGCCCACTGAGCGTCCGCTCATTGAAACGCGCAACATTACGCCCGGGTTCTTCGCGGCAACGGGTCAGCAACTCGTGGCCGGTCGACTGCTCGATGCGCGAGACATGATGGACGGTGACACGATACAACGCGTCGTCGTGAATTCGGCGCTCGCCGCGCGCGACTTCCCGGACGGTGATATCCTCGGCAAACGGTTCTTCCTGGGCGAGCGACCGATCGAGATTGTGGGCGTCGTGAGCGATATTCGCAACTTCGGACCACTCACGGAACCGAGACCGGAGGCGTACTGGACATTCGCGCAGCGGCATCCTCAAGCGGTCGGCTACAGCCTGGTGATCCGAACGCAGCAAGCGAACCCGGCCGTGATTGCAGCTGACGTTGAACAGGCGTTGCGCGCAGTGTATCCCGGCGTCGCTGTCTCGCGTGTCAAGCCAATGCAGGTCGTGATGCGCGAGAGCATCGGTTGGCCGCGCTTCATCTTTGCCCTGTTCGCGACGTTGGCCGGCGTGGCGCTGCTGCTGTCGCTCGCGGGGCTGTTCGGCATTCTCAACTACAGCGTGGAGCAGCGGCGGCGTGACTTTGCCATTCGCGCCGCGCTGGGTGCGCCGCCCGCACGCCTGCGTCGCTACGTACTCAGCGGTGCCGGGCGGCTCGTCGCGATGAGCCTCGCGTTGGGGGCCGCGGTCTCGTGGGGGGTCACGCGTCTGATGGCCTCCTTGCTGTTCGGGGTAGAACCACGCGACGCAGCGGTCTGGACCGTGGCGCTCGTGAGCATGGCACTCGCCGGCATAGCCGCGGCGGCCGGTCCGGCCTGGCGCGCCAGTCGCGTGCAGCCCATGACGGTCATGCGTGCAGAGTAGCCAGCACAGCGCTCGCGCACGTCTCGCGCCCCCGCAGTACTTTGGAGCATGCACCAATCGATAGGTCGATTCCGCGAACGTGAGACCTGTTCAGGTACACGTGTATTTACACTGCTCACGGCCGCGTGCACCGCGTTGTCCGCGTGCGGTGCACCATCCGATCGCGCGGCGAACAGCGTTGTCACACGTGATAGCGCTGGCGCTGCAATCGTGGAACAGGACTCCACGTTTATTGCGGCCTTGCCAACGTGGACGCTTGATACCTCACCGATACTGCGTATCGACGGAGACAACCCGGCGAATGCGTTTTCGAGTATTCGATTGGTGACCGAGCTGTCGGACGGTCGGTTGCTGGTGGTCGATGCGCGACATCGCGATGTGCGGGAATATTCGGCCGATGGCGCATTCCTCCGAACAATGATGCCGGTTGGACGTGGACCGGGTGAAGTTGACTTTGTGCAACGGATACAACTGCTCGACGACGGACGCCTGGCCGTATTTGATGCGTCGCAGCGTCGCATTTCATTGTTCACCAGCGCCGGTGACTATGTGGAGCAGATTATGTATCCGCGTGCAGACGACCGCGACGATCTGCGGCCACTCGCCCTGCTCGGCGACTCTCGGTTTCTGGCATCCGTACGTCGGCGCTGGATCCCGTCTGCCGTGATGGATGACCGCGTGCGCCGAGATACCTTCGCGCTGGTGACGGTACTCACGCCAACGGCGGCTGACAGTAACGCAATACTGCGCATTGATACCATTGCGCTGGTTCCTGACGTTGAAGGATTCGAAACGATCACCACCGAGCAGGGCGAGAGCTACCCGGATCGCGACTATGTGCGCTACGGTCGCTCAACGGACGTTGCATGGAAGGGATCGCGTCTGGTGATTGGCACCAACGAACGCTTTGAGTTGCGCGAATACCGTGACGCTGCGCTTTCACGTCTAACGCGCGTCGCGGTCAGCCCCGAACCGGTGCCGACTGATGCCGCAGATCGCGTGCGCGCAGAAGTTGCGGCGTCCGTGGAGAGCCAGCCGATACCCGCGTCAGTGAAGGTGGAGTGGGAAGCCATGCGCCGCCGCTGGCGGTTTGCGACGGTGTTTCCGTATCACGATGGGCTGCAGATTGGTCAGGACGGCACGTTGTGGGCGCAGACGCCGAGTGTCTGGCCAACGGACGCGCAGCGCTTTCTGGTATTTGACGCCGGTGGTCAAGCAATCGCCCGTGTTGTACTGCCGCCGGGTGTCACGCCGCATGTTGTGAGTCGAGAACGCGTGCTCGGCGTGTGGATCGATGAGGACGATGTGCCACATGTGCGTGCGTGGCGGGTACTGAGCCAATAGCTGTGTAACTCTATCGCTCACCTTTCTTGGAGAAGTCATGTCTGATTCCACCACGCGCCACATTCTGATTGCCAGTTTTAACACGCTGAACGGCGCCGAAGCCGGTGAAGCTATGCTCAAAGCCGCTTCGATCGGGCTCGGAAACGTGGCAATTGTCACGCGTGACGAGGGCGGAGAGGTGGAGTTTACCGAGTCGCAGGACTGGGGCATCGGCAAGAGCGCGCTGGTGGGCGCGGTTGCTGGCCTCATTCTTCCGGGTATCGGCACGCTGACGTTGGCGGCTGGCGGCGCACTCGCCGCCTACTTCATTGACCGCGGCTTTCCTGACGCGTTGCTCAAGCAAATGGGCGACGGGCTGCTCTTCAACTCGTCCATGCTCGTAGCATTGGTAGACGCGCAGAGCGCGGAGCGTGCCGGCGAAGTGCTGTCGCAGGGCGGCGGTGTGGTTGTGGCGAGCACGCAGGAGAGTAGCCTCGCCGACGCGATCGCGACGATGGAGCGGACGTCCTGATCGCGTAGTGCGGTCTACGGCGTTACAGGCATCACAATGCGCTCACGAACAGATCTCCAACACCGGTGGCGCCGGTGTTGGAGATGCAACCCACACCATCGTTCGTAGTGTACGAGATGTTTACGGCAGAATAATGCCGTCGATCACATGAATCACACCGTTCTTGGCTACAATGTCGGTAGCCGTGATGTTGAGCGGCGTTGTGTTGCCAACACCACGCACACGCAGCGGTCCCGTCTGAATGGTGAGATTGCCACCCTGCAGTGACGGTACCACCTGATTGTTGGTCAACCCGGTTGACAGTGCGCGACCGTTCACAACGTGCGCGGTGAGTACACTCGTGAGCGTGGGGTTGGCAGGCAGTGTGCCGAGCGCCGCAAACGCGGCATTGGTGGGCGCGAATACCGTGATGCCCTGACCGGCGCCATTGCCGCGCAGCGCATTCACCAGGCCGGCCGTCGCAACGGCATTCACCAGCGAACTGAAGCCACGAATCGTGGCCACGTCAACCACATCGAGGCTTTCGGTCATCACCGCATCGATCAAGTGCACCACACCGTTGCCCGTCTCAATATCGGTGGTGGTAATGCGCGCGTTGTTCACGCGTGCGCCACCTGCCAGCGTGATGCGTAACGTGGTGCCTTCAACAGTCGTGACCACTTGTCCTTCACGCAGATCCGAGGCCAGCACGCGTCCTGGCACCACGTGGTAGCGCAGCACCTTGGACAAGATGTTCACGTTGCCGGTTTCGAGCAGACGCTGCAGTACGTCGGCTGGAACGGCGGCAAACGCGCTGTTCACCGGTGCGAACACGGTAAAGGGACCAGGACCACTCAGCGTGCCAACAAGATCAGCGGCCGTGAGCGCCGTTACCAACGTGCTCAGATCAGGCGTCGCTTGCGCGGCCGCCACAATTGTTGCGGGTGGTTCTGGTGCAACGACATCGTCATCGCCACACGCGCTAAGCAGCAGCGTGGTTGCAATGGCAGCGGGCAGCACACGCAGCCGTGAACGGCGCGAAGAAATCAGAGTTCGCATCAGACGGTTTCCTTGCTGAAGAGTGAAGAGCTGATGTGCATGCACTGCACATCACATGCACCTTCACTATGCAACAGCGCGCACTGATGACCAGCGACTCAGTACGCGATGCGCATTGTCAGCAATAATTGTCGACCGACTGCGGTCCGCGATTCGCGCGCGACCGAATTGTCAGTGAAACCGGGAACCAGCCACTGGTCGATTGTGTTTAAGCGCCCCAACACATTCAACGCCGAGAGTGACAGCACCGTGCGGGCACTCCCAATGCGCAGCGCGCGTGCAAACGCGACGTCTACCTCATGCCACGCAGGGAGCGCATCGTTGCCGGGTGTGTTCACTGGCAGCCCGTCAATCGCGAGATCATAGTACGCACGGCGCAACGCCCACGTTCGGCCCCACACATGACGTGACTGCAACGAGAGTTCAACGCTCCCGGGCAGTTGCGATTCAATCGACGAGGTGATGCGCAGGGATTCGTTCCACGGGGTGCGCTGTTCACGTCCGCCAAATCGACCAGGAAACGTGCGCACGGATTGTCCGCCGTCAACGCCGAGCGTCGCGGTCGCCCACTGTGCGCGCTGCGTCACGCGTACCCCGGCGCCAAACGTGTGTCCGCGCGAACGCCCCACGAACATGGCCTGCGGGATATCGTGCGGCATCGCACCACCCGCGCCGAGCAGAATACCAAAATCAAGGGCTGGGACACTGTTTAACCATTTGTAGTACGCTTCCGTGTGCACCTCAAAGCCACGTTGGTGTCGCCAGACAAACTCACTCGTGGTGTGAAACGATTCGGCAGGTCGAATGCTGCCGTCGACCGGCAGCCAGAACCGCACGCCGCTCGCGACCGCAGTTGGACCCAACGCCGGTAACTCGAACTGAGATACGAACTGTCGATGCACACCGCCCGATACGCGCCAGGCGATCACATCGTCTGCGCGCGCGTGCTCTCCGCGCAGTGACACGCGCGGCTCGGCGTATACCGTGGCGAAGGTCGGAACCCAGGTAAGCCGCAGGCCGGCGTCACCCTGCAGACCATGCGCCCACTGCTGCCGCCACTCCGTGAACTGCGACATACGCCACGCGCCCGAACGATTCAGCATCGGGCGAAACACGCCGTTGTTCATATCGACATGACTGCCGGTTCGCGCGATTTCCGTGCCGAGCACCAGCTCACCACGATCGGTGGCCGACACACGCGTCACGGCATCCAGCGCGTATTCCTGCACGCCGTTTGTCTCACGCCGGTCGGCCGCATTACTGCCGAATACGTCCGCTACGCGCGCGGCGCCGGCCTCGCGTGCGTAGTGAAGATGCGCGAGCGAATGCGTGCTCACGCGCAATCGAAGCATTTGCTGGACACGAGCGTTCGGCATCCAATCGTGCCGCAGCATGCCGCCACCGGTTCGCCAAGCGTAGGCATCGCGTGTATCAAGCATGCGATTTTCGAGTGCGGATGTCGCCTGCACATCGGCGCTCACCGAATTATCCGACACAAAGAATGACGCCGCCAGTGACTGAAACGCGCCCAGTTCCATGCGTCCGGCGCCGTGCACATCCACGAAGTGCAACTGCGGCGTACTTTTGCTGACCTGAAACGGATCACCTCTCGTGGTCGGTGCGCCCACTGCCGTTGCATCGAGCAGCAGCGGATCCACCCGCGCCCAACCGTGCAGCGCGCGTTCCACCGACGGCATCGGAGATACATCCCACAGGCTTCGTCGCGCCGCGAACATGCCCGTTGTGCGCTTGCCCAGCAGCATTCCCCGCGCTGCGTAACGCAAAGACGCCGACATGGGATCAATGGTTGTGGTGATAGCCTCCGAGCCGGCGCCGATGGAATGCTCCAGATCAATCACACCGGCCGTGTAACTCCCGTGCGACACGCCGAATCCTGCTTTGTGCACGGTGAGCTGCCGAATGGCGAGCGGCGCGAAGGCGCCGAACATGCGGGCTACCGATACGGGATCAAACACAGGCACGCCGTCGAGGCGGAACTGATGTTCGCCCGCCTCACCACCCTGAATGTGCAGATCACCGGCCAACGCGCGTTGTCCGATACCAAGTTGGTTTGCGGCCGCGCGAAGCATCCCCGAAGATGCCAGTACGGCTGGCAGGGAGTCGGGCACGATCTGCTGCGCAGCCGCTGCGCGCGGTGTCGTGTTCATTGCAAGCCCAGTGACTTCCACGAGCGAAAGCGTGGCCGGTAGCGGATCAAGCGCCAGCGCCCAACGTTCTGCTCGCCCAGGCACCAGAACCAGCTCGCGCACGAGCGGTCGGTAGCCCACCGCTTGCACGCGCACACGATAACGACCGGGCAGCAACGCGGCAAAACGGAATGTGCCGCCGTCATTCACCGCGCGTGCCCCTTCGTTTGTATCGATGGTCACACGTGCGCGCGTAATCGGCTCGCCGCTGGCCGCATCAGTGATTCGTCCCACCAATGACGCAATCTGCGGCGCCTGTGTGATGGACGCGATCACCACGTAGGTACCGGACGACAACTGATAGAAGTCGAGACCTGCCTCGCGCACAATACAGCGCAACACATCGAGCGCGCGGACGTTGTCAAGTTGACAAAAAACGCGTCTGGTTCCGACGGTGGACGGATCAAATGCCAAGCTGACGCCGCTGACGGCGGCAAACCGATCGAGCGCTTCAGCAACCGGCACACCACGCAAACTGATCGTCAGGCGATCCGTGGACTCATTCGGCTGTGCAGCCAGTGGCAGCGTAACAATCAATAACAGCGCACAGATCAGCGACATGCAACGCACACTTTGCACGATCATGGTCGTCGTAAAACGTAACCGTCGCGTTGCCGTTCGAGGGTGAGCGACTCCATGGTAGCGACATCACCGAGCACGCGATCAAGCGCGGCCACTGGGTAGTAGAGCGTGATGCGCTGTTGTCCGAGCGATGCATCGGCCAGTTCAATGTTCGTATCAAAATGGCGTTCGAGCGTGGCCACGACGCTGGCGAGCGGTTCGTTCACCGCCACGAAACCTCCACGACGCCATGGGGCCACACGGTCCACCGGCAACGGCGCAGCACTATCGGGCGCATTCTCGGCGTGCGTTACGACCGCGCGCTGACCAGCGTTGAGCGTGACCGCATTGGCAGTGTGGCCTGCGAGGGCTACACGCCCCTCCGCCACCGCCACCGTCGTACCAGTACCCTCAGCTGACCACGACTGCACTTCGAACTCGGTGCCAAGCACGCTCACGCTAGCGTTGTACGTGTGCACGGTGAATGGTCGACCATTGCTCGCGACATCAAAGTACGCGGCGCCTTCGAGTTCCGTGTGTCGGTCTGCGGCACGGCCGAACCAGCCACGGAATCCATCGCGATAGCGCAAGCGCGCACCCGCATCGAGCGTGACCCGCGATCCATCCGGAAGTGAAACCACGCGCTGCTGCGCACGCGGCACCTGCACTTCCTGCCAACGTCCAGGTCGCGCCGCGACGACAGCCACGATCGCAAAGCCGAGCGTCATCAGCGCGGACGCACGCACACGTCGTCGCGCCCACGCGGGTCGGTCGCCACGAATGCCACGTGGTTGCGAGGCCAGCACACTCCGCGACGCAGACCCGTCTACATTGGTTGGCTGCGATGTACCGGCCACAATGGCCGCCCACATGGCGGAGCTTTCCGATGGCGTCACCGCGGCACCCGGTCGAGCAGCGTCAAGCGCGGTCCACACCGTCTCAAGCGCCGCTCGTTCGGCGTCATCCGCGACGCCGCGCGCGACGTCCGCCGGCAGCATTCGCTGTGGTGCGTTGCTCACGCCCCCTCCCGCGACCACGTCGCGTCGAATTTCGCGCGCAGCGTTTGCAGACCGCGCACAATGTGATTGTTGACAGTTCGCGGAGCGATCTCCATCACCTCCGCGATTTCTTCGTGCGACAGCCCCTCGAAACGACTGAGACGCACCGCCTCGCGTTGCCGCTCCGGCAGTTCGTCCAACCATCGTGCCATCGCCTGACCAAGCTCGCGCTCTTCGAGCAACGCTTCAGGCTGCGGTGCCCGCCACTGCAGCGGTTCGTCCCACGTTTCCAGCGAACGCGCCTGATTGCGGGCGTCGCGAAGTCGCGTCAACGCTTCGTTCCGCACGGTACGAAACAGCCAGGCGCGCATGGAGCGCGCCGGATCGAGGGAATGGCGGTGCTCCCACAACCGAATAAAGGCCACCTGCACCACATCCCGCGATTGCGCCGAATCAGCGATCATCCGACGGGCGTAGGCCACAAGCGCCTCGTGCACATCATGGAAGACAGCCTCCAGCGCGGCGTGGTCGGACGCCAGCAGGCGTCTCGTCCACTCCGGATATGGGTCGAGGGCGGGGGGATCGATCGTCATCATGCACAAGGGCTATGCCTGAACGAACGCGAGTGACCAGTGTGTCTGATCCCGGTGGCGCGCAGGGTGCAGTAAGCCGGATGTGCACGAGCACGGAGTGTGACCATACCGGTCCTTCGGCGTCGTTGAGGGCGAACGGTACGTGTCCGCCCGCCGAGATATCCCGAGGACCGCAATGCGAATTCCGTCGACAGTATGCGCTGCTGCATGCTTCGTTGTGCTGGCTGGCTGCTACACGGCTCCCCCGCGCGCCGAGATGGCGGCGCTCGCTCCGACCAACGTGAGTGTGTCCTCTGCGCCGCCTGTGACACTCGATCGCGTGTTGCGTGACACCGTGGCCTGGTACCGGAACGAGTGGATGCTTCCGGGCGCGGCGTTTGCAACCTTTACGTGTGACTCGCGTCGGTTGGCGTGGGACGGCGTGACACGCGTTGACGGAGACTCGCCGATCGGCCCGCACGCGCTCTTTCGACTCGAATACCACGCGGCACCAATGCTGGCCACCGCCGCGCTGCGCCTCGAGCGACGCGGCGTGCTACGACTCGACGCGCCGTTACGCGAGCTGTGGCCGAGCGCTGCGCGATCAGCGCCGTGGTACGCGGACATCACGCTGGGGACGTTGTTGTCGTTTGTTCCGCCGATCCCCGCCTATGGCCTGGGCGACAGCGCGTCGCTCGTACCCGCGTTCACAGCCAGCCGTGGACGGTCAGCGGCCTATCACGCAACGCGTTGGTACCTCGCACAGCAGCCGGACAGCATCCCGTCGCGTGCGCGTTCATCTGCACCGGCGGTTGTGGTAGCCGCAGGAATTCTTGAGCACGTCACCGGAAAATCGATTGCGCAGCTGTTACACGACGACGTTTGAACCGCTTGGGATGCGCGCGACGTTCGTACGCCGAGGGGAATACACAGACGACCAACCGCGTGCACATTATGAGCAAGACGAAGTGCTGCGGTATCCGTGGTACGAACGGCGTGCTCGGCCACTGCCTTTACTTGAGGCGAGTGAACTCGCCATGTCACTCCCTGATTTTGTCACGTTTCTGCAAGCGCACCTGTGCGCCGCGCAGGGGCGTGCGAACGCATTGCTCACCCAGGCGGAGGCGCTGCGCATATACGGTGAAACAGAAACCGGCGCGCGCACGCCGCTTGGGTGGTCAATGATGAATGTTCCGGGTGATCCAATTCGAATCCTGCCCGGTCATAGTGGTGGGTTCTCGGGTGCCGGCGGTTTCTCAAAACTCACGGGTCGCGGCGCCGCGATGCTGCTCAATGTGGACGGGCTGTACGCGGCGTACGCCACCGGCTGGGTGTGGAACCAACTGTCGGGGTACGACGGCAGTTTTCCGCGCACGCGGCGTCAGGTACCGCGCGCATGGCCTGAGTGACCGGCCTTGCCAGTACTCGCACGACACGCGCGGATTCCACGACGCGAACAGGCCACTGGGATTGTTCTTCCATGCCCACACATGTAACGCGTACAGGTTGAAGCTGTTAACCTTGAGTTCCTGACCAAAGAGTACGGGCGGCTCGTCCTTCGTCCACAGATCGGCTGGGATCGCGTACTCCACCGCCACGAGTACCAACTTGCCACCGGGGCCCGGCTCGTACAGCAACGCTTCGGGTTTCGTCACGTCGAGTTCCGTGTCGAGCAGACCAAGGTTCACGTAGTGCAGGCCCATGCCACCTTCGTTGGCCGGCGAATCGTCCACCATGCACATATCCATGAACAGAAAGCCGTATGGACATGGTGACCGCGATTTGCCGACGTGCCACACGGCAGCGTCGTGCGACGGAGGCGTTGATATCCTCGTCACTGAAGTAGGCGGAAACGTTTCGCGAAGTGGCTCACACGGCTATCGCAGGTCCAGCTCCTTGGTTGCAATACGATAGAAATCGCCGCGCCGCGGAATGCGTCGCACGAAATACAGCTGCTGCTTGTTTCGCGATAACGACGGGTGGTACTCGTCGGAGGATGTATTCACCGCCGGACCAAGATTGCGTGCTGGTGACCACTGACCGCCCACTCGGTTGCTGACGTACAAATCACCCAGGCCGTAGCCGCCCGGTCGCAGCGATGTGAAGAGCAGCGTGTTGCCGTCCACGGAGATTTCCGGATTGAAGTCCCACGCATCCTGTAGCGAGATATCGGATGCGGCGGGCACGGTATTGATCGCAGGACCGAGCGGTTCACGCGGGGCAAAGCCGTGTCCACGAGGCACCGCGCTGTAAATGTCGAAATGTTTCCCAGGCTGCGGAAAGAAGGGTCCACTCGCGAAATACAGTGTGCCGTTGGCGGCGACGGACGGATACAACTCATCCGCATCGGACGAATTCACTTCGGGACCGAGATGAATCGGTTCTCCCCATCCGTCGGGGGTACGCTCCACCATCCAGATGTCGATGTCACCGCGCGGCACGCCGTTCACCGGTCGGATCGACGAGAAGTACAACCGTTGTCCATCCGGCGACAACGCCGGATCGATATCGCTGTACACGCCTGAGAATGAGGCAACTTGCGGTGTGCTCCACTGCCCTGCTTCGAGATGCGACACGTAAATCGTTGCGCGACGCGTGAACGGGAAGAACTCCGGACTCGACGCGAAATACGCGGTCTTGCCATTGGCCGAGAACGTGATGCGCCATTGCTCGGCCGCGTCCGAGATCACACCAGGCGAGAAAATTGCGGCGGCAGCTGCGGTACTGATGTTGGTCGTTTCGGCGAATGATGCGTGCGAGGGCGCAACGAGACTGCTTGCATCATGGTCGGTCACGCATGCCGCCATGCTGACTATGATTGCGCCTGCGATGATGCTGGTCGTCACGTGCTTGCGTGCTGTTGCATGAGCGATTTCCATTTCCGTCTCCCGGCAGAGTGGCGCGTAGGTGAGCTGTAGTGCACACAGGCTACGCCAAAACCAATCGGGGACGTACGGATTCGTGACGAACGGCGTGATTCTGTTTGGCGAACAACGCGAACGTCTCGGTGAAACGCGAGCCGCCTTGCGCGCCTGCGCTACACCTTGAGCTGCAACGCCGACTGCAATGCCAGACGATAGGTGCGACCAGACGTGAGCTTCTTCCCGGTGGCGAGCAGCAGCACGTACTCGCCGGAGAAGAGCGATTCCACTTCAACAACACGACCAATGTTCACCACCAGCGAGCGGTGCACGCGCAGAAAGCGCGAAGGGTCGAGTTGCTCCGCAAGCGATGTCAGCGTCTCGCGGATCAGATGCGATCGCGGTCCCACGTGAACTCGCACGTAGTTTGCTTCCGCTTCGAAATAATCGACCTGAGACACGGCGACAAACTGCGTACGTGTACCTTGTCGCACTGTCAGACGCGTTTGATACCGGGCGCGTTCGTCCAGCTTGTCGATGAACGCAAGCAACCGGTCATCCACGCCACGACGACGGAGCTGCTGCCTCGCGCGCTGCAACGCGCTGTCGAGGCGTGTACGGTCGTAAGGTTTCAACAGATAATCGAGGGCGTGCGCGTCAAACGCCTGCAGAGCGTACGCGTCGTACGCCGTCGCAAAGATCACCACCGGCATCTGCTCAACACCGATCGCCCGAATCACATCGAAACCGTCACCTTCGGGCATGTGAACATCGAGCAGCACGATATCCGGTCGCAGCGAATTGATCGCGGCGATGGCTTCAGCACCACTGCGCGCTTCACCCACAATCTCCAGATCGGCGTGCACGCCGAGCATCGCGCGAAGGCTGCGACGAGCAGGCGGCTCGTCATCCACGATGAGTACGGTGTGTGTGTCCTGCAACGCGGGATCCGCTGACCGAGGCATCTAGTGCACCGCCAGCCGGAAAGGGAGTGTAAGGTTCACGCATACTCCACCAGATTCGCTCGTGTCGACGTCTAGCACGCCACTGCTCCCGTACAGTTGTCGCAGGCGATTGCGCGTATTCGTCAGTCCGAGGCCCGTGCCCGCAGCAGGCGATTGCTGCAGTCCAACCCCATCGTCGCTGACCTGGAGTCGGAGCGATCCATTCTGTCGCGCCGCGACAATCGAGATGGTGCCCGAGGCGGTGCGCGCCGCAATGCCGTGTCGCACGGCGTTCTCAACGATCGGTTGCAGAATGAGATGCGGGACGCGGGCTGCAAGGGTTCCCGGCTCAATCTTCCATTCCACCCGCAGACGATCCTCAAATCGCAGCTGCTCGATATCGAGGTACGCACCGAGTACTCGCAGCTCTTCCTGCAGCGCGACCTCCTGCGTGCCGCTGCTGTCGAGTGCATGCCGCAGCAGCTCGCTCAATCGTGTGATCATGCCGCTTGCAACGTCTGGATCGGTGCGCACATACGAACTGATGGTATTCAGCGTATTGAACAGAAAGTGCGGGTGCAGCTGCATTTTCAGATGCTGCAACTCCACACGAGCCAGCTGCTCATTACGCTCGCGATAGCGACGGGCGAATACGAGTGCGTGGCCAAGTCCAGCCATAAGCGGGAACAGCAACACGTTGTTGGCAACGCTCGTGATGAGCACATTACTGAACGCGGGGAGTGTGGTGTACCACCCAATCCAGTCGTTCGTGGTGTATACGATCGCCGCGCGCACTGTGATCACGGCGACGACCGCGATCAGATACCACGCAATGCGTCTCCGCCACGTGTCCGGATCGAGCGGGAACCGCTCGGCGAGCCACAGCGCAAACACCGTTTGTGGAATCCAGAGCGCTGAGCTGGCCATGCTCACGCGAATCGCATGCTCCCAGCTGACGTCCGACATCCCGCGGTACGTGCTGATGGTCGCGAGCCCATTCAGCGTCCACCACGCGGCAGCGATCGCCAACCAGAGCGGCCAGCGGTTCGATTGTTCAGCGGCTGATGATGGGGCGGCGCGAGTCATTCCCATCGCTTGATTCTACACATCTTTCGGCGAACGGCATGGCGGCCGGGACCAACGGTGGGCATGGGGCGGTGAGCGTGGATCGGTGCGGGATCGCTCCCGCTGGGTACGGCTACGCGCGCGTATTCCGCAGCCGCTCCAGTCCGTCGAGAATCAGTTCCAGTCCGAACGAAAAGTCGAGCGTCCCGTCGTGCGACCCGTTCGCCACGAGCACGGTCATTTCGTGCATGCAGGGGTACAGGTCGGCCGGCAACATTGGCAGATAGCCCGCTGCAGCAGACGCATACTCTTCGGGGTTCACGGGAAAGTTCTGCTGTTGCATGGTGAAGCCGTAGATGTAGTTGTCCATGGCATTCCACGCGCGATCCGTCTCGAACCATGACAGTCCTGCCTCGCGCAGCGTGGCGAGCGTTGCTTCGATGTAGCCGAGCATGTTGGGGCCCACGCTGATGCGCGACACCACCAGCATTGGCGCCCACGGATGCGCTGTCATCACCGCCAACGCCGACGTGGCGCGAGCACGCATGGCCGCCTTCCAGTCGCCGCCCCGTGTCGGCAGTGTGATTTCCCCGATCACGGCATCGACCATGGCGTCGAGCAGTTCGTCTTTGTTGGCCACGTGATTGTAGAGCGACATCGCTTCGACTTTCAACGTCGTGGCGAGTTTGCGCATGGAGAGCGCCTCGAGACCGTGCCGGTCAGCGAGCTTGATGGCCGCGCGCACAATGCGCTCGCGGCTCAGTGGAGCGCGTCGAGTGGAGGACATGCGGAAGACACTACAGGCACTGACAGTGTAAGGCAAGCTGACCGGCCGCTTGACCCCGCTGCACTTACAGCGTACGTTTCTACATACAGCGTAAGTTTTTCACCCGCCATTCCTATCTTCCCTATGCGACGCTCCCTTGCCGCCCTCGCCGGGCTCCTTTCCTTCGCCACACCTGCCGCCGGGCAGGCCCAACCCGCTGCTGACAGCACGGCCGTGGTCACTCCGCGCTGGCAGGTTGGACTGGCGGCCGATGTCGGCCAGCCGGTTGGCGATTTCAAACGCAATGTCAACAACGCGGCCGGTGTGCAGGGCCACGTGTTGCTCCGGCTCGACCGATACGGTCTCGCGTCGTTGCGTCTGCAGGGTGGGTGGCTGAACTATGGCCACGAGAGCCAGCGCAGTTGCCTGACCACGAGTACACGCTGTCGCGTGGCCGTGAATGTCACCACGGCCAATGGAATCTTGTCGATGGGCGTCGGGCCACAGGTCACCTTGCCGCTCGGACGACTGCGTACGTACGGCTATGGTCTCGTTGGCATGAGTCGGTTCGCGACCGTCAGTGGACTGGGGGGCGGCATCGTGCCGGATCTTGTGGCCGCCGACGAAAACTTTGGCGATGCCGGTGTGATATGGAGTGGCGGCGTTGGTCTCCAGTTGCCCGTGTATCACAGCACGACTATCGATGTTGGCGTTGCCTATCAAAGTCACGGTCGCCGCGACTACCTCGTCAAAGGCGGATTGACAGACAATCCAGACGGCTCCCTCGGTTTCGACATCAAACGCACGAAGGCGGATCTGTACGCAATTCGTATGGGTGTCACCACTGCAATTCCCTGGGGCCGTCGCAAGTCTGATCCTGCTCCATGACATCACACATGAAGGCCGCCGTTTTCCGGCACTACGGACCGCCGCACGTTGTTACCGTCGAGGATGTGCCGAGACCCGTTCCTGGTCCGAACGACGTGCTGATTCGCGTGCGCGCGACCACCGTCTCGTCGGCCGACTGGCGCATACGCAGCCTCAGCATGCCGTACGGTTTCGGTCTCGCTGCACGCCTGGCGTTCGGCATCACCGCACCACGTCAGCCAGTCCTTGGCAGTGAACTCGCCGGTGATATCGTGGCGGTTGGGTCATTGGTTCGCAACTTTGCATTGGGCGACGCGGTTGTTGCATTTCGAGGCGCGAAGCTGGGCGCACATGCGGAGTATTTCTGCATCAATGCGAATGCAGCGATTGTGCACAAGCCGGAAGCACTCACGTACACCACGGCGGCTGCCGTTGCGTTTGGCGGTACCACGGCGCTCGATTTTTTCCGACGCGGTGCGTTGCAGAAAGGGGACACCGTGCTGATCAATGGTGCGTCAGGTACGGTTGGCTCAGCAATGGTGCAACTCGCCGTCGCGGTTGGCGCGGAGGTTACCGCGGTGTGCAGTAGTCCCAATGTCGAATCAATGCATCAGCTCGGCGCCACGCATGTTGTGGACTACACACACATCGATTTTGCATCGCAAGGGAAACAGTACGATGTGATTGCCGACACAGTTGGCAACGCGCCGTACTCACGCGTGCGCCAAGTCCTCACGTCACAGGGACGGCTGCTGATGGTGCTGGGCAGCCTGCCCGACATGCTACATGCTCCGTGGGTGAACACAACAAAACAGCATCGCATCGTGGCTGGGCCGGCAGGCGAGCGCGCGGACGACCTGCGCACGCTCGTGGCCATGGCGCAGGACGGGCGGTTCACTCCGCTGATTGATTCAACGTTCCCTCTGAACGAGATCGCGGCGGCACACGCACGTGTAGAGACCAACAGGAAGCGCGGAAGTGTGGTCGTGGTGACTGATCAGGTTCCAGGGCTATAACGCGTCACTCAGGTGTACGCTGGGGTTGTGTGAGGCGCGACCGGCGCTGATCCTTCGGGAGGCGCGCACGTTGACATCGTGCTTCCACATCCCCTCGGCCCACCCGCCCATGATTACGCTGCACGACAACGATTCCGGTGTTGCCATCGGCACAATCACCGAAGAAGATCTGGCCGTACTCGTTGACTCGCTTGAAGAAGAGTCGCGCACCGACACCGATTACTACGTGCAGGCCGAGACCATCGATCTCCTTGAGGCCGATGGTGCCTCCGCTGAGCTGCTGGCCTTGCTGCGCACTGCGCTCGGTGCAAAGCCCGGTGTTGAGATTGCCTGGACCCGCGGGTAGCCTGCGCGACAATTCCTTGACGCAGCGTTCTCATTAGACCGAGACTTCCCTGCTGTTCGACTCACGAGGAGGCGCAAGTGGACGACCAGAACGAACGATTGCTGAGTCCCGCCGACGTGGAGCGCGTGTTGGCGCGGGCAGTTGAGCTTGAGGTAATGCGCGACAACATCTCCGAGAAGGAACTGCTCGACATCGCAAGTGAAGCAGGCATTCATCCCGATGCAGTTCGTGCCGCGCTGCAGGAGCGGCGTAACGCTGTGCCCACGCAAACCCGGTTTCGGAATACGTGGCAGCCGACGTGGCTTTCGAGTGGCGTTGCCGCCGTCGCACTCGGCTTCGCGACTCGCGTTGTCCGGCCGTACGTCAATGGCTCCGTACATTGGGAAGCACTCGGGGCGCTCGCGATCACCGCAGCGGCGTTGACGTGGTTGGCGTGGCGTCCCGCGAACAAACGGCCGCATCTCAGATTTCAAGTGCACAACGTGCTCATCTGGACAGGGTATGCCGCCGGCTGGTCGTTGCGTCACGGAAGCATCTGGGAAGATCTGGTCGGTGTTACGATCGCGAGCGCCGTTGTCGCCGCCGCCATCGGCGCAGTGATCACGTCGCTGCGCACGCCTCCGGCAGCAGGCGCGTCAGTCGGGGCCGCCGAGGGCAAACAACGCGCGGTTGATCGTGTACGACAGTGGTTCAAACGCTCCCGCTCGACAGGCGTGAACACCGTGCGCTTCCGCGTTGCAGAGCGAACACCGTACGACGCCGCCCGCATGCTCCGGTGACTGCACTCCGCGCAGTGGCCGCGCTGCAATCTGCCATCGTCAACGACGTTCAGCAGTCAGCCACTGACGTCAGTCAGTGGCTGGCAACCAATCAACCGCGCATTGTCGCCGCCGCCGTATTGCTGGCGCTCGGTATCGTGCTGGCGTTTGTAGGTCGCATGCTGGCGGTGCGCATTGTGAACGCGATCGAGCGCGCGGTGCCAGGGCGCGCCTTCCGCACCTCATTTGGCGGCATCGCAAAAGAACGTCGAGTTGCAAACATTATCGGCGGCGTGGTGTTCTGGGGCGTGCTGCTGTTTTTCATTGCCACCGCCGCTGACGCACTTGGACTCCCGCTGCTCACGTCGGTCGTCGCGAGTTTTTCGCTCTTTGTGCCACGGGTATTCGCGGCGGCGCTGATCCTGATTGTTGGTCTGGTGATCGGCAGTCTGGTGCGCGGTGCGATCAGCGCTACGGCGAGCGACGCTGGCAGTTCGTTCGGCCCGGGACTGGGTCAGCTGGTTCGCATTGGCATTGTCACGTCGGCGGTGCTCATCGCGATGGGCGAGCTCGGTGTCGACATCGCCATTCTCACCGCGTTCTTCTCCGTGGGGTTGGCGGCACTTCTTGGTGGGTTTGCGCTGGCCTTCGGACTCGGTGCGCGCACAGCCATTGCGAACATTATCGGCTCGCACTACCTCAGAAAGTCGTTCGAAGTTGGGCAAGCGGTACGCATTGGTGATGTGGAAGGCGTGATTACAGAACTCACTGCAACCACTGTGATTCTCGAGGTGCCAGACGGACGCATGATCGTGCCGGCCAAGCAGTTCAGCGAAATGCCGGCTATGCTGCTGATTAAGCGAGAGACCGCGTGATTGCCGAACGCCGCCTCGCGCGCGCGTTTCTCGACACGCACTCAACACGCGCGGCCATGACGCTCGAACGCATGCCACTCGCGCACGCGGCGGCCGTGTTGCATGAAATGCCGGCAACGGTATCGGCAAAAGTGCTGCACGACATGAACATTCCGTACGCGGCAGAATGCCTGAGCCATCTCGCGAACGCAGGCCGCGCGACCGCGGCGTCCGCAATGCTGGCGGAACTCACGGTTGATGATGCGGCCAGTATCGTACGCGTGATGCCCGCTGATCTCCGGCAGCCGGTGCTCGATGCACTGCCGATTGACGCGCGCGACCCGATTGTTCGCCTGTTGCCGTATGAGATCGGCACAGCCGGTTCCATCATGGACCCGTCGATCTTCCGGTTGCCTGATGATGTGATAGTCGCCGACGCGAGATCACGTCTGGTCCGGGCGGCTCGGGATCTGCTCTACTACTTGTACGTGGTCGACCGCGATCAGCGGCTCGTTGGCGTACTCGATATTCCGGAGCTCATGGTGGCACGCGCACGTGATCCTGTGAGCGTGTCAATGCATCGCGAGGTTGATCGTGTCAATGTGTTCGCGCCGGTTGCACTCGTGCGAGACCACACGGGCTGGCAACGCTTTCATGCGTTGCCTGTAGTAGACGACGACGATCGATTGCTCGGTGCGATTCGCTATCAGACGCTGCGTCGCCTCGAGCGGGAAGCGAGCAAGGCCGGTCCGGCGCCAGCGAATGTGACCGCAGGTGCCTTGGCCGAACTCTTCCAGCTTGGTACCAGCGGCATGGTGGCCGGCTTGTCCGCAACGGCGCTTCCGAATCGCGATCTGACACGTCCTGCCGCAGGCGATGCGGAGACGGCTCGTGAAGAATGATGCCGCGGCAGGATTCGAGAAGCTGGCACGCACGTTCTTGCGTGAGTTTCCCGACGAAGCGACCCGTCGACTCGATGATCTACCGGTCAAGGAAATCGCACGACTTGTGCGCGCCGAGCCGCTGCGGTACGCGACGGCGCTCATGGAGCGACTTGAGCCGCGAATTGCTGCCGATGTGCTGGAGATGCTTCCTGACAACGCGCGTCGTGACCTTGCAAGCGCCATGGATCCGATGCGAGTTGCTGCCCTGCTCGCGTGGCTCGACCAGGAACCTCGTACAGCGCTGCTGGCACTGCTGGATCCCGGGCTTACGCGGGAATTGCAGCTGATCGCGGAGTATCCGCCCGAAACGGCAGGTCGCCTGATGGATCCGCGCGCGATTGGCGTGAAACCAGGCACAACGGCTCAACAGGCGCTCGTGCGTTTGCGAGCAGGTCGAGCGCAGCGCATGGCCGATGTGTTCTTCACCGACGATGACGGCTTTCTCACCGGCACGGTGTCGTTGCAGCGACTCGCGCTTGCCGAACCTGACACGTTGGTTGAAACGCTGGTGCAGCCCGCCGTTTCCGTGCAGGCGATTGATCCACAAGATGAAGTCGTCGAACACTTCACCAAGGGGCGTTTGACCAGCCTCCCGGTTGTGGACTTCGAAGGCCGTCTGATCGGGGTGGTGAGTTACGACACATTGGCACTCACCGCTCAGGAAGATGTCGCCGCCGACATGCTCACCATGGTTGGCGTGAACCGTGAAGAACGTGCTCTGTCACCCGTATCGTTTGCGGTGCGCAAGCGACTGCCGTGGCTGCAGATCAACTTGCTCACCGCGTTTCTTGCCGCGTCAGTCGTTGGCTTGTTCGAAGATACGATTGCGCGATTTACCGCCCTTGCCGTGTTGTTGCCGGTGGTCGCCGGTCAGTCCGGCAACACGGGCGCGCAAGCACTCGCGGTCACCATGCGCGGTCTGGCAATGCGTGAGATTCGCATCGGTCAGTGGCTCAGCGTCGTGCGCAAGGAAGCCAGCGTGGCGTTGTTCAACGGCGTGGCGGTGGCACTCACCACCTCAGCGGCGGTGTGGATCTGGAGCCGGTCGGTGGGGCTCGCGCTGGTGATCGGTGCGTCGATGGTGATGTCGATGGCCGCTGCCGGCATCGCGGGCGTACTGGTCCCCACAGGACTCACCAAGATTGGTCAGGACCCGGCGCAGTCGTCGTCAATCATTCTCACGACCGTGACGGATATCGTTGGATTTGCAAGTTTTCTGGGCATTGCCACACTATTGTCGGGCATGTTGTAAGCACTGTGTTCCCGGTTGGTCCTGCCGCCCTCCCTCCCGCCGTGCCATGAATGTCATTCGCCCTGTTCTGACCGCTGCCATCGCCTCTGCCGCACTGTGGGCAAGTGCTCTCGGTACGCCTGATTCGTCGCACGCGCGCGCGAACGCGCAGTCAACCGCACGAACGGCTGTGCGCACTGTTGCGCCGGATTCGGCGCTGCTCAGGAACTATCGCTGGCGAAATCTCGGCCCGGGCCGCGGTGGACGCTCCATTGCCGCAAGTGGTGTGGTGGGCCGGCGAAACGAGGCGTACTTCGGCGCTACCGGCGGTGGACTCTGGAAAACCGTAGATAGCGGGCAAACGTGGGTACCCGTGACCGACGGCCAGGTGAATAGTGCGTCAGTTGGCGCCGTGGCCGTGAGTGAATCCAATCCGGACGTGGTGTTCATTGGCATGGGCGAATCGGCCATTCGCGGCAACATCATGCCGGGCGATGGCGTGTACCGCAGTGGCGATGCAGGCAAGACGTGGACACACATGGGATTTCGCACCGTTGATGCGATTTCAAAGATTCGCATTCACCCCACGAATCCCGACATTGTCTTTGTAGCAGCGTTTGGTCAGTACAGTGTGCCGAGTGATGAGCGGGGCGTGTTCAAGAGCACCGATGGCGGCAAGAGCTGGCGCAAAGTGCTCTTTCGTGATGGCAAGACCGGTGCAGTTGACATCACGATTGACCGCAAGAATCCGAATGTGATGTACGCCGCCTTGTGGGAGGCGTACCGCAAGGAATATCAGATGTCGAGCGGCGGTCCGGGGAGCGGATTATTCAAGAGTACCGACGGCGGCGAAACGTGGAAGGAACTCACGCGCAACAAGGGCCTGCCCGCGAAGGGTCTTGTTGGACGCATTGGCGTTGCGGTGACCGCCGCTGATCCCAACCGCGTGTATGCGCTGATCGAACACGAAAATGGCGGACTGTTTCGCAGCAACGATGCCGGCGCCACGTGGGAGCTAGTGAACAGTGATCGCGCAATTCGGCAGCGTGCGTTCTACTACACCCATCTGTTTGCGGATCATCAGAATGCCGATGTCGTGTACGTGCAAAACGTGTCGTTCTTCCGCTCCGCTGACGGCGGCAAGACGTTGCAGTCCATCGGAAACGGCACGCATGGTGACTTTCACGATCTGTGGATCGATCCCGCAGATCCCGCGCATCTGGTAGTCGCGAACGACGGTGGTGGCACCGTGACCACAAACACCGGCGGCGCGTACACAGAGCAGGACTTCTCCACGGAGCAGTGGTATCACGTTATTACCACCAAGCATCAGCCGTTTCATGTGTGCGGGTCGCAGCAAGACAACAGTACGTTGTGCGTACCGAGCAACTGGAATCTCGCGCGGTTTAACGCGACCCGGAATGCCCCAGCCAACGCCGCGCGTCCGGTTGACCTGACCGCCGGTGGCATGGCTGTGTCGTATGGTGTGGGTGGTGGCGAGCCTGGTTACATCGCACCTGACCCACTCGACGTCGATGTGTTCTACGCCGGCACAAACAACGGTCGGTATCTCGACAAATACAATCGTCGCACAGGATTCAGTCGCGAAGTGAACCCGTATCCCTGGTTCTATTCGGGCGAGCCGGCCAGCGCGATTCGTGAACGCTGGCAGTGGACGTTCCCGATCATTTTTTCGCAAGCGGATCCGAAGCTGCTGTTCGTGTCATCGCAGCGTTTGTGGAGCACCACCGACGGTGGTCTGACGTGGGCGAATCGCAGCCCCGATCTCACACGTCATGACCCGTCAACACTTGGTCCGTCTGGCGGTCCGATTACGGGCGACATGAATGGACCCGAAGTGTACGCCACCATCTTTGCGGTGGGTCCCGGCAAGCGAAACACCAACATTATCTGGACAGGTTCCGACGACGGTCTGGTGCATGTCACGCGCGACGGCGGCACCACATGGACAAACGTCACCCCCAAAGACATGCCGGACTTCGGACGCGTTAGCCAGATCGACGCGTCGGTATTTGACGACGGTACCGCATATGTGTCGGTGCGTCGACCACTGCTCAATGATCGCGCGCCCTACATTTTTCGCACGAACGACTTCGGCGCATCGTGGACGAAAATCACGAATGGCATTGCAGCCGATGCCTACGTCCACGTCGTGCGTGAGGATCCGACGCGGCGCGGTTTGCTCTACGCGGGCACACAGCGCGGTGTCGTGATTTCGTACGACGACGGCGCGTCGTGGAGTGATCTCTCGCTCAACATGCCCTCCACGCCCGTTGCGGACCTGATTGTTGAAGCGAATGAGCTGGTGATCGGCACGCACGGACGCGGCTTCTGGATTCTCGACAACATTGGTCCACTTCGTCAGTGGACACCCGCACTGAACGCGTCGGCCAATCACCTGTTTACGCCGCCGCCGGCGCTGCGTTCAACGAACGGTGCGAACATCAGTTACACGCTCGCGAAGCCAGCCTCGCGCGCCCAGCTCGACATCATCGACTCCACAGGCGCGGTGCTGCGCACGTTCTCGATTGACACCACGCGTGGTGACAGCTCGGCGCAGGCAGCAGGTGGTGGGCGTCGTGGCGCACGCGTCAGCTGGCTCCCGAACCGCGCCGGTCTCAACAGTTTTGCGTGGGATCTGCGGACAAATCCGATTGTTGGTTTTCCGGGCATGATTTTATGGGGCGCCGGGTTGAACGGACCAGCGGTGCCGCCAGGCCGCTATTCAATGCGCCTGAGCGTGGATGGTCAAGTCATGAATGCGCCGCTCATCGTGCAGCGTAACCCGCTGATCGCCGATGTCACGGATAGTGACCTGCACAAGCAATACCAGTTCGGTCGGATGGTTCGCGACAAGGCCACAGAAGCAAATGAAGCGGTGATTGCGATTCGCCGAGTCAAGGCGCAGGTGGCCCAGCGCCTCACGCAATCAAAGGACGGTGCGCTCGCGCGCAGCGCCGCCGAACTGGTGCGCAAGGCATCTGATGTGGAACAAAAGATCTATCAGGTGAAGAATCAGAGCGGACAGGATCCGCTCAACTATCCGATCCGCGTCAACAATCGGTTGGCGAACCTGCTCTCCATGTCAGAGCGCGGCGATGGTCCGCCGGGTACCTACATGCCGGAGATCTTTGGTATTCTGCGCGACGAGTTGGCAGGTTATCGCACCGAGCTTGATCGCATCATGAAGGAGGACCTGAGCGCGGTGAATGCGCAGCTGTCGCGTCTCGGTCTGGCACCGGTTGATCCCTCGTGTGAAGAGGCAGACGGGTGCGGGGCAGTGAGCTCACTTTCCAGCAGGTAATCGCACAACAGTCCTCGCCCCCGTACCGCTCGCGCCGAACTCAAACGCCCCGATATCACACAGCCCGATTCGCTGCCAACCGCGCTGATCCGTTGGGACGCAGTGCGGCAGCAGACCACCGTTGATGGCCATACTTCCCGGCAGCAGTGCATGGGTCAACGTACTTCCGCCGTTGTCTGACAACGTGAGCGCCACACCGGCTGGCACGTTCACTCGATCTGTGAGAGTGATGAGGCCGGTGCAGCTCGCGTCATCACTCAGGTTACCACCCAGCGACGTCGGAGCGGGCGGCGTGGACTGACTGCAGTTCGCCGCTCCCTGAGCACCGATGTTGCCCGCGAGCAGTGAGTTGATCAGCACCGCGCCCGGCGCTGTCATGATTCCGATACCGCCACTCGAGTGCTGCGCGCGGTTCCCCACGATGGACACGTGCCACACTTGCACCACGCCAGCTGGCGAAGGACCACCAACGGCGAGTCCACCGCCGAAGCCTGCACTATTACCAGAAATGGTACTGTTTCGAATGGTTCTTGAACTCAGCGGGTTCGGCGCACCCGGACTCACATAGACGCCACCGCCGGTACTGTTCGTTGATCGATTGCTGCTGATGGTTGACTGTTCAATCAGAAACGGCCCGAACAGCGCGACCCCACCGCCGGCCCCACTGGTTGTCGAATTGTCACGTATCACGGCGCGAAGCACCGTGAGCGTACCGTCACCTCGGGATTCAATCGCACCACCGTTTGCCACGGCGTTGTTCCCCTCGAATCGTGAATCGGTAATGCTGATTGGTGCAGTGTTCGCGGCATGCACCGCGCCGCCACTGCCGGTCGAAACATTCTGACTGAACACGCTTCGCGTGATATTTACGATCGTATTGCCGCGAACAGACACTGCACCGCCGAGTCCACCTTCGGGCCCGAACGTGCCGTTCACCGTGTTGAGTGTAAACGCGACACGATCGAGCACCACATAACCCAGCGCCTCGGAACTGATCGCGCCGCCGGTTGCGAATGCTCCATTGCTTCGCACCTCGACACTGTCGAGCCGCGCCTCGGTATTCGCAACGTACGCTCCGCCTCCGCTACCCGTAGAAGCACGGTTCTCGCTGATCGCTCCGCCCGTCATGCGCCACTCGGCGCCGTCAAGCAATGCCAGACCGCCACCCGCGCCTTGTGCGGCCACATTGCGACGCACCGTCACCCCAGCGAAGAACACGCGAGCGCCGATTCCGTACACGCCGCCTCCCCTCCCGGCCGCGACCGTGTTCTCCTCAATCATCGAAGTACTCGCGCGCACTTCGGCGCCGCCACTGAGGGCGAGGCCACCCCCGTTGGTGCCAGCGCGGTTTCGATCAATGCGGACACCGTCGAGAATGAGCTGAGCGCTGTTCACGCGTACCCCCCCGCCACTCGCCTCGGATTCGTTGTCGGACACGCGTGTCTTGGTGAGTTGAACAATCGCGCCATCTTGCACATTCAACCCAGCACCACCGCCGCTTCCCGTCAACGTTCGATTGGACGTGATATCCACGCTGCTGAAGCGCACGCGTGCGCCAGCGCTGATGTGCACGCCGCCGCCGGTGCCAAGTCGGGCGTCATTGCGCGTCACCAGCACGTCTCGCACTTCCCAATCCGTGACGCGCTGCAGCGAGAGACCGCCGCCGATGTCGCGTATTCCTCCGCGTAGCGTCAACCCGCTGATCGAACCGGTGACGGTACCGTTTACGTCGAGTACACGGCGCTGCGCGACCAGCGATGCGGCCGCGTCGATCGTGATTCGTGATGAACTCGTGCCTGCGACATGCATTGGACTCGTGATGCTCGGCAGCGCACTCGACAAGGTGATGGTCACCGGTGTGACAGAAGAAATGAGCACCGAGTCCACATCGTTCGCGGCGTTCGCCGCCGCAATTGCTTCGCGAAGCGAGCAGTGCGTTGTGTTGCAGCTGCCATCATCTGTGTCGTCAAAGTGGGTTGTGCGAAACACTGGACGAACGCGCACACTGGATGTGGTCGACACACTTGTGTCGGTCACGCTTCGCGCCGTGATCTGACATGCGCCGGCGAATAATGGAGAGTACGTCACGGTGTTGCCCGCGGTTGAGACGGGTACGCACGTGCCCGTCCATGTGACATCCGTAAACGGTGTGCCGGTGACATCGGCAGTCAAAACCAGCCGTTCGCCTCGCACCAGCACAGCGCTGTCTGCGGAGAGGCGCAATGTCACGGGAGTGACGGTGATGCTGCTGCTGGCACGACGAGTAGAATCGGCGACGCTCGTTGCGGTGAGCGTGTAGATACCACCGCGGATCGGTGCGGCATACGAGATAGTGCTCCCCGTTCCCGTGATGGTGCCGGCGGTCGCGCTCCATTGCAATCCGGTGTTCACGGAGTTGGTGACCGTGGCCGTGAATGTTTGCACCGCCGATGCACCAAGCGTGATCGTAGCGGGGGTGACCGTGATGGTGACGGTGCGCACGTTGATCGTGACACTTGCCTGACGCGTGGTATCGGCCAGACTCGTTGCCTTGATCGTGTAGCTACCGCCAGTAAATGGCGCCGTGAACGTAGCAGTAAGACCACTTGGCGAGAGCGCGCCACCCGTTGTCTGCCACCGTACGCCAGTATTGCTGCTGTTCAATACGCTAGCGGTCAACGCGACAGTTGCGCCGGCGTCAATGTCGGTGCTACTCGCGGTGATCGATACGGTCACTGCTGGCGGAGGTGCCGTGCTGCTGTCACCACACGCCGAGAAGCACGTAGCGAGCGCCACCATTGCGGGCAGTCGGACGAATCGTGCAGTTGCTGACGATCGCGAGCGCATGATGACGCCCTCCGCATGTGGAAGTTGGCACGCTGACCATTGCTCCTTTCACTATACGGGCCCAAATGCGCAGAAGCGTCGGGTATTCCATCTGCGCATGTACGGAATCTGCCGACATCGCAGCGCGTTGGTCAGGCCGATGCGGTGCGCCTGGCAAGGGATCGCTCGTACCACTGCAACGCCGGCGTCACCGTAATGCCATGCACCACAATGCTGCATGCTACCACGGTGACCACGAGGCCCACCAACTGCTCAGCAGCACCACTCGGCACGCCGTGATTCAATGCGTAGCTCAGATAGTACAGACTGCCAATGCCGCGAATGCCGAACCAGCCGAGCAGCCAGCGTTGCGCACGTGATGTGCGTGAGCCGGTCATGGACAGCCAGGTGGCCGCGGGACGAATAATGGCGAACAGGAGCAAAGCGAGTAGCGCGCCCTGCCATCTCCACACGCTCGCCACGGCGATGCCAACGAGCACAACCAGCAGCACTTCGAGCATCCGTTCGAGCGTGTCGCCAAAGGACAGCGCTTCCGCGATCAATATGCCAGCCGCCATGGCTGGCTGCTGATTCGGTTCATCACTTTTCTGCGCACTGACGAGCGTTTCCGCCGGCGGGTGATTCTCGGCTTGCGCACCCACAGGATCAGCCACGTGAGCGTGTTCGTGATGCGGCGATGCACGCACTACGCGCACCTCCGCATGTCGAAGCCCAACGCCGGCCGCGAACACGGCCAGAAAGCCCCACGCGTGCGCGTATTCTGCCGCAACGTACGACAGCGCGATAAGTGCGAGCGCAAGAAAGTCATTGGGCGCGCTCGCGTGATTGCTGCGAGAACGCACGCGAATCGCCAGCTGACCTACGCCGGTGCCCAGGAGATAGCCGATCGCAATACCCGCCGGCACTGCCCACAGCACACGACTGAGCATCCATTCGCCGATCCATGCGTCAACACCGCCAGCACGCATGAACTCAAGTCCGAATATCACGAACGGGAATGCAGCACCGTCGTTCAGTCCGGCCTCACCCGAGAGGCCATAGCGCACGCGATCATGATCTTCCGCGTCATGCACGGCAACTTCAGCCGCGAGGACTGGGTCGGTGGGAGCTACAATGGCGCCGAGCAGGAGCGCGACCGCCACGGGAAGCCCGAGCAGCAGGTGAGCCGTCGCCGCGACACCAACGATGGACAGCAGCATGACGGGGCCCGCAAGTCGAAGCGCCACGAACCAGGCGCTGTTCTTGAGCGGCAGTCGCAGACGAAGTCCGCCCACGAACAGCGAGACGATGACCGCGATCTCCGTGAGCGTCTCCAACCACACACGCTGAGTGTCGACATTGAGCTGCATCAGGCCGAAGCCCAACGGACCGAGCCCCAGGCCAACCATCAGGTAGATGAGAGACGTTGAGATCGGCAGCCGCTCGACGACCGCTGACAGCAGCGCCATGAGCAGCAGCAGGGCCCCAACGGCTGTCATCCATCCAAGTACGCTCATCTGGTCGTGTTGTTCGGTGCCAAGGGACCCGCTCGTGTTGCAGAGTACCCCGCTGCGGCCGGAGTCTCTCGCAACGGCCGGGCTGTCCGCACGATCTTCTGGCCATCCAGCTTGACGTTCACGCCGTAGACGCACATTTCATTGTGCGGCAGCGCACGAATTCCTCCCACCAGCCAGGAGCGGCAATGAAACTCGGTGCGTTCTCCGTGAGTCTCGCAGTCAAAGACATCGCCGCTTCGCGAGCCTTCTACGAGAAGTTCGGATTCACTCAGTTCGGGGGCGATCAGTCCCAGAACTGGCTGATCATGAAGAATGAGGACGAAACGATCATCGGACTGTTCCAGGGGATGTTCTCAGAGAACATTCTCACGTTCAATCCCGGGTGGGACAGCAATGCGAAAAACCTCGCTGAGTTCGCTGACGTGCGGGAGATTCAACAGGCACTGAAAGCACAGGGCATCGCGTTCGTCACCGAAGCCGACGAGTCCACGTCGGGCCCGGCAAGCTTTGTCGTGGTGGACCCGGACGGCAATACGATCCTCGTGGACCAGCACCGATAGGCCATGGTGCCGCGTTCGCGCGATCAAAACTTGGCGCACCGCACAACATCGTGTTGATTTTGCACCCATGAGTCTCGACGATCGGGTAGCACGCGTCTTTGGCGACGACGAACCTACACACGTAGGCTCCGGATGGGTGAGCGGTACCATCTCGTTGTTCTTCGGCGTGCTGGCCGTCGGCGCTGTCGCCTGTTTTTATGTGCCCGAGCTGTTGACGAGTCCGGATGTGCGCGCGGTGCTGCCCATGCCGATCGTGCGCACCACCATCCAACTGGTGATTGGCGCCGGTTTTCTACTGGGTTTTCTGAGTCTGTTGTTGCGTCGCCGCAAAACACTCGGCATTACCGGTGTTGTGCTGGCTATGACCGCTGCGCTGGGGGGTGGTGGCAACATTCCGTACGAAGGCGCCGTGCCCAAGACGCCGGTCTATCTCGGCCTCGACTGGTTCCTGCTCAACCTGCTGCTGCTCGCGATCGTGTTTGTGCCACTGGAAAAACTGTGGCCGCACAGGCGCGGACAAACAGTGTTCCGACGTGGCTGGACCACCGACACCATCTACTTTTTTGTCAGTCATCTGCTCGTGCAGGTGTCAACGCTGCTCACGCTCATGCCTGCGCAGGTGTTTTTCGACTGGGCCATTCATCCGGCCTTACAGTCGGCGGTTCGCGCGCAGCCGGCCGTGCTGCAATTCCTGCAGTGCATGCTGGTCGCCGATCTCGCCGAATACAGCATTCATCGGTTCTTCCACAAGTCTCGATGGCTGTGGCCGTTTCATGCGGTGCATCATTCGAGCACCGAGATGGACTGGCTGGCGGGCTCGCGCTTGCACATTGTGGACATCGTGCTCACGCGAGGGCTCACGTTCGTTCCACTGTTTGTGCTCGGTTTTGATACCGGGCCGCTGTACGCGTATCTGGTGTTCGTGTCAGTGCACGCCGTGTTCATCCACAGCAATGTGTCGTGGCGTTTTCCGCGTTGGGTGGAGTCGGTGATTGTCACGCCACGCTTTCACCACTGGCATCACGCGATTGAGCGTGACGCCATCGACAAGAACTTTGCGGTGCACTTTCCGTTCCTCGATAAGCTGTTTGGTACCTATTACGGCCCCGAGGGCGCGTGGCCCGAAGGGTATGGCATTCACGAGAGCGATGTACCGGACGGATTCGCCGCGCAACTTGTGTATCCGGTGCGTTCGCGCCGCGGCTCCACAGACGCCACATGAGCGCCACGCAACAGCCGGCGCACGAGGCGCTTCCCGTGTTGGAGACGCCTGGTTTCATGACGCGAGCGGTGTCGGTCGGTGCGATTGTTGCCGCCGTCATGCTGTGTGTGGTGCACGCGATACGCCTCGCACAGGCCTCAGGCGGCCTCGCGTGGTGGATGCTGCCCATGTGGTTGGCAGGCATGATTGTGGCGGATTTTCTGTCCGGCGTGGTCCACTGGGGTGCAGACACCTGGGGATCGGAGACCATGCCCGTGCTTGGCAAACGGTTGCTGCGACCGTTTCGTGTGCACCACATTAATCCGGCCGATTTTCTCACGCGACACTGGATTGATACGAACGGTGATGTCGCGATCATCGTGGCCGTCGTGCTCGCCCTGGCTTTGCTGATTCCGCTCGAGCCTCGCGCCGGACTGGCAAGCACCACGTTCATCCTCGCGGTCTCGGCCACCACTCTGCCAACGAACCAAGTGCATCAGTGGGCGCACATGACATCACCACCGGTGTTCGTGCGCGTGCTTCAGCGCTTCGGCGTGCTCATGAGCCACAAGCATCACGCCGAACACCACGCCCCACCCTTTGTGTCGAACTACTGTATTGCGCTGGGCTGGTGTAACGGGGTGCTGGTGCGCGTTCGGTTCTTTCCGCGCCTCGAGCGATTCATCACGCGTTTGACCGGTGCAATACCGCGTGCAGATGAGGCGCGCTAGCGGGATGTCGCGGGCGTAGAGTATGGTTTCGCGGCGGCGCTGCCATCGATTGTTCATCCCACCCTGATACGGTTTGCCCCGCTCTCCGCACGGTGTGCGTCACGTCCCGGCTGCTTCGCCACGGGCGCCGGTATCGTTCTGCACCGTTCAATCCCACTTCAAGGAGAACTCGTGCGCTCTCGTTTTCTGACTGCTCATTTCGGCATGATTGCATTGCTGCTTGCCAGTGCCACCAATGTGGCGTTTGCACAAGATCGGGCCAAGGAGATCCGTCTTGATGTGGCGCGTGTTCAGACCAATGACGATGCCACGACGACCGTTGTCTCGTTCCCCGGCAGCGTGAGCTTCGCGTTGTTTCTCACGCCACGTGTGGCGCTCGAACCGCGTCTCGGCTTCGGCTACTCATCGTCGGATGATCGCAGCGGAGGCAGTCTCGGCGCCGAGTTTTTTGTGCCGCTGTATCTGCGTAACGGCGGCCGCTTCGGACCGTTCATTGCGCCAGGATTCGGCGTGAGTAAAACCACCGGCGATCTGGAGTCTGACGCGCGCGTTGACTACGGCGTGGACGTGGGTGTGCGCGCCCCCATGCGCGAAACGCTGGCGTGGCGCCTCGCCCTCACGGTGCGTGATGGCGACAGCTTTCGTGATCCGCTGTACGGCATCACGTTTGGCGTCGGGTTCTTTTTTCGGTAGGCGCGAGTTCGGCTGCCGCAACCTACGGGGGTGACTACAAGGACAGCGCGTCACCCCCGCCCCACGACGCATCGTTACGCACAATTGACTGCATGCGCCGCCACCGTTCCGCGTTGCGCTTTACACTCTGCTCTCGGCCATCTTCCGGGATGTTTTCGTACTTCGGGTGCCACTGATGCAGATAGAACGCGTCATCTGAATCGATCACATTTGCTTCAAGGCCGAGCTTGGTCAGTCGGCGAAACAGATCGTCATCTTCACTGCCCCAGAGTTCGTAGAACTCGTCGTAGCCGCGGATGAACTGATAGAACGCGGTGTACGTCATCGCGATGCTGGGATGGTACGCCCAGTTCAGTCGCGGAGTACTCGTTGGCTTGAGATCGTGCATTCGCAGCCCTGCCGCGCTCTCGCTGGCGCCGCGCAGCACGTCAGATGTGGGCTCCGGCAGATCGAGCATACGCGCGCACACGATAGAAAGCGGCGATTCGCGCAGGCGCTGCACCGCTTCGGTGATGTATGATGGCGAGAAAATGATATCGACGTCACTTGTGAGCAGGAACTTGCTCGTCGCGCGTCGGATACCAATGTTCAGACACCGCGAACGACTCCACACATCCGTTGTTTCTACACGCACGAGCGACGCCCCGAACTCACGACACACTGCGGCGGCGCGTTCCGCGGCAATCGGCTCGCTTCCGTAGTCAATGACAACCGCTTGCACCGCGGCCTCGCGATACTGCTGCTCGCGAATACTGCGCAGCGCAAGACTCAACCGATGATCGGTGCGGTTACGAATGCCGATCAATACAGTTACATCGTCGGCTCGGTCTCGCTGCGGCTCAACCACGGCTGTTCGCAGCAACCGTTGGGCGAGCCTGCGCACACCAAGCCGCTTCAGCAGCGCGCGACCGCGCTGCCCCGCTCCGAGTTCGCCAAGAATCGGTGACAGTAATGACAGGAGGAGCGGTGCTGTCGAGTGCGCGTGAGTGTGCGCCAGTGCGTTCGCTTGGTGCATATCCGCGATCCGGTACGCCGCGCGGCTCACGTTGTCAGTTCCTTGATCACCACACCGTCAACATCAGGGTGCGCGATGCCGAGCAGGTGGCAGATGGTCGGATGAATGTCGAGCGATGAAACCAGCACGTTGCGTTGTCCTTCGCCAACGCCACGACCGCGGAACGTAAAGAATCCCTGCGACACGTGCTCGCCTGTTCGCACCCAATTATTCTCTCCCTGCAGCGTTCCAATCGCCGGTGAACTTGCGCGCACGGTCGCCTGACGTCCGCTGCCGTGGGCGACGGTGCCAGTCGGCACGCTATTCCACTCAACCAACAGGTCCGGGAGCGCATCAATCCGAGGGCCGTGGTACAGTGTGTTCGTGCGAACAACCGTCCGGATCAATGGTTCGCCGTTGCGCTCATCACGAATCGCCAACAGATCGCGCTCGAGCTGCGCACAAAACTCGTCGACTTCCGCCCCAGGTTGCAGCACGCCCAGCGGCTCGCGTCCGGCGACATTGAGCCGGATGCCGGCCACCGGAAATCCATTCGCCATCGGGAAGCAGCGGCTGCGATGCAAGTCAATCGACGCAAAGGGATCGCGTCGTGCCGGCGTGCCACGCAGGCGCTGGCGCATTGGTCGTAGTGCCTGCTTCACCGATGCGGGCAAGAGTCGCACCACGGTGTCGCGCGCGACGGCTTGAAACGAACGCGAAACACTTCGCGATGCAGGCGGTGCTTCGCGTTTGACCGTCGCACCGAGTCGCTGAAGAATTTCTGGCAGCAGAAAGTGCGCGCCGCGAAAGTAGCTCATGCCGTGCGCTGAAAACACGAGCACCGGCGCATCGCCTGCGTGCTCGAGAATACGCGCGATTCCGGCGTCGACCGCGCGATAGACGCGTTCCATCGGATCGCCAAGTTCCGCGCGAATGGTCGCATCATGTGCGGGATTACTTGCGTCGTGCAGATGCCAGCACTGATGTCCGCAACAGTGCGCTTCGGTGAACACCTGCACGACCAGGTCCCACTCTTCTTGCTGCATCACGTCAATCGTGAGCTGTGTTCGCAGAGCAGCCGCGCGCTCCAGTCCCGACACGAACACCTCGAAGTCAGCAGCAGATTTCCGATCGCCGTTGCAGTCTTCGGGGAGCGGGTACGGCCCGACACGTTCCACGATCTGTTCGGCGAACGCCGGCGGTGAGGCGCGAAAGCCGAAGACGGAATCGTGCCCACCCCACTCGACAGACTGAACGCCATTGAGCTGCGACTCCAGGCGACTGAGCGGTACGTCGAGCACGGCCACTCGCAGCCCCGCATCGGACGCCCGCTTCCAGAACGTTGTGCCCGCGATGCCATCGGGATCGTCGAACGGTTTGAAGAAGGTGTACGTGCCGCTCTTGAACTGTTCGATCCGGTAAATGCCATGGCGGGCCGGGTTGAGACCGGTGTACAATGACGGCCACGTGCTGCCGATGTAGAAGCCCTCCACTCCTGCCACCGTCCCGGACACCCCGCGATCCATGAGCGCGCGGAGCGCCGGTAGCTTGCCTTCACCTGCCCACCGTTCAATCAGTGCCGGGCTGGCGGCATCAATTCCAAGTACGATCAGTTGTGGGGCCATGTCATCTACTATCCAGACTCGGGGAATCGTCGACGTGCCGGCAGCGGACGTGTGTGCGGACGTGTGTATCGTGGGCGCCGGTCCTGCTGGCATTACCCTGGCTCGCGCACTCGGACGCACAGGGCACCGCGTCACGCTGCTCGAAAGCGGTTCCGGTGTCTCCGCTCCGCTCGACCAGGCGCTGAACGACGGGGATGTAGTGGGGGAGCCATACGCCGGTCTCCAGCGCACACGCGCACGGGACTTTGGCGGTTCGGCGAATATATGGGACGTCGAGATTGGCAGCAAACCAGGCGCCAAATACGCGCCGCTCGACGCCTGTGACGTGAGAACATGGCCACTCGCCTGGAAGGAGCTGGAGCCTTTTTACGCGTCGGCGCAGGATGTGTGCGGTCTCGGACAGTTTGCCTACGAAGCGGCCGACTGGCAACAACCGGGACTACTTCCGTTCGACGTGACCGGAACAGGACTGACTTCACGCGTCTACCAGTTCGGCTCGGCGGAGCGCTTTACCCAGGCGCTGCGTGACGAACTGCAGCAGCTCGACGGCGTTCGTATTCTTACGTCGTGCACCGTGACCGCCTTGCTGCTTGATCGGTCGCGGCAACGCGTGCTCGGCGTGCGTGTGGCCGGTGCAAGTGGTACGCTGTCAGACATCCAGGCGCCGCGCGTCGTGCTCGCCTGCGGTGCGGTAGAAAACGCGAGACTGTTGCTGATGGCTGGTGTTGGCGAACACGCGCAGTGGCTTGGTCGCGGCTTCATGGAACACGCGCGCGACTTTTCCGTGACGCTGGTGCCGGATTCGCCGGAGCTGTTCGCTCGCGCCGCATTCTACGATCTGAACAGGGCGAGTTGCGGCACACTGTTTGGCGGACGGCTCTCGCTGCGCGCTGAAAGTATCGATCGCCTGGACATCCCGAACGCGGCAATCACGCTGATTCCTCGGGAAGGCAATAGTCAACGACCCTCGGTGCTGCACCGCGTGCTGCGCCGTGTTTCCGGTGCCTCGTCTCACAAGCGGAGTCGTTACGGATGGTCGAGACAGCCGGGTCGCGTTTTCACCGAGTTTGGCATGGTGCTCAATCTGGAACAGCGACCGGACGCGCAGAATCGGATTGCGTTGAGCACGCGTCACGATCGATTCGGGAATCCGCTGCCGCTGCTCTCTCTGAAGTGGAGTGATGAGGAGCAGGCTCGGCTAGACCGATTGCGTGATTGTTTGGCGGAGTGGTTTCGCGGTGCCGGGTTGGGAACGCTGCGCTTCGAGCGCGGGCGTCGGCCGGATCTGAGTGCACATCACCATGCGGGCACCACACGTATGGCCACGCACGAACACAACGGCGTGGTAGACGCACACGGGGCCGTGTTCGGCGTTGAGAACCTGTACGTGTCGGGCGGCTCCGTGATGCCCACCGCGGGCTTCGCCAATCCAACGTTGACGATTGTTGCGCTGGCGCTTCGACTGGCGCAGCACCTTGGTGGGCGGTGACGCTCTCTTCACCTCACGGCCACGTCAGCAACGGTGGCGCCCCGGGCGTTCCCTCGGGAATTGCCACAGACTTTCGTCGCACATCGCTGAACAAGGCCGCGCGCGACCGTGTCTCGACGGCGCTGCGCCACTCGTAGCCGTTGGACGCATAGCGTGCGCCAGAATGCCACATCGTCACGAGATCGCGCGCGGCATCGTAGTGAAAGCTCGCGCGATACACGATGTCGGCGAACTCCTTGATCGCGCCACGAGTCAGCACCGGCGATGGATAGGTGGTCCACTGCTCTCCGTCAGGACTCGTTGCCAGATACAGCGCTGACGTCGTGCAACCACCGGCGGTTTTCACGTTGTACAACGCCCAGTACTCACGAAGCTCAGGAATCCATTGCACCTCAACGTGCCACGGCGAGAAGCCCGGTTGATCCAGCGAGACGCGCTGCGCTGCGCCCCAGTCCACGCCGTTGTTCGAGCGGCGCAGCGTGAGCCACGCTTTCGATGCCGAACATCCACCCTCGCCATCAATGGCGTACATACGCCACTCACCCGTCGACGCTCGCAACACGGATGGCGACACAATCGTGTGGTTCGGACCACTCGCGACTAGTCGCGGTTCACTCCATTGCGTGAGACCCAACGACTGAACAAGCCAGATCCGGTTTCGATCGGACGCCTCACGATAGTACAATCGAAGCTGTTGGGTCACGGGATCCTGCACAATATCGGGATCACTGAGATGGCCCGCCGTCGGACGTGCAACCGGATTCAATCCAGCACGTGGCTCGCTGAACGTCACGCCGTCGAGACTTGTATACACCGAGGGATTCTCGTGCGTGGCGTTGCCCCAGGGATATGGTGTGACCGCCAGCAGCCACGACGCCGACCAATTCATTGATGCGGAAAACGGCAGCACATCCGGATGTACCGTTTGCCCAGAGCCGTCGTACGTGGATAGCGCCAACACACGCAGCTCTTTCGGTGGCGCTTCCGCCTCATCGGCACGCGCCGAGAAGCGTATCGTCGCCGTACGAGATGCGTACGTTAACTCGGCACGGGCGCGTCGTGTTTCTCCACGAGCGACTGCCGGGCCCAGCGTCCAGCGCGACGACGCACGGCCGTCAGCGCCGGTGGTGACAATCGCGGGATCGGTGGTCCCGCCGTCTTCGGCGACAAATCGAACCGACACACCGGACAATGGGATGCCGTTGGTATCAAGCACACGAACGGTCAGTGGTTGCGGAAGTACTTGCCCGGCTGTCGTGATCTGATTGTCACCGCCTTCAATCAAGAGCGATGCCGGTGTGTCGTCTGGTGCAACGGTCGCATCGGAATCACACGCGACAACGGTGATACTCACACACGCGAGCAGCAGTGCATACGTCGCGCGAAGATGAGGGAAGCACAACTTGTTCATGAGTTCTCCAGAAAGTGTGCGCTCTTATACTTCACACACACGTCCTGAAGTCATACGACTTATCCCGCCATAGCGCGTCTCGACGCAGTGCGCTGCAAAACACATCGTGGTGCGCACAGCAAACGCACGCGAGAATGTGACGCGATGACATACTGCACTGGTACAACGGATCACGGAGACAACCGCTCGACCTCACATCGCGCACGCACGCTGGACGATGCCATGATGAATGACGCAATACTTTTGCGCGGCGAACACAACGATGCCGCGCACCCCCTTGTTTTCGCTTACGATTTTCCGCACAAGAAAACGCAGGACGTGATCCTTCGCCTGGTGGCGATCGGTCGAACACCTATGGCGGTCATCGCGGCACCGCCTGTTTCGCTTCGGGTACCCGCACCAGCGATTCGTCTCAAGCCACGTCACTCAGACTTGATGGAGCCGCATGCGCTCTGCCGATCGCTCGATATTCCCTACCTCGTATTGCCACACAACAGTGATGCCTGTCTGTTCGAGCTTGATGCACTGGGCGCACATGTTGCGGTCATTGCGGGCGCGCGCATCCTCTCACGCGCGGTGATTGAACGCGTGCCAGGTGGCATTATCAACTTACACCCGGGACTCCTGCCGGACGTGCGCGGACTCGACGCACTGGCATGGGCTCTCTATCGCGAGCTACCACTCGGCGTCACGGCGCATCTGATCAACGAACGCGTTGATGCGGGTCTTGTGCTGGAGTCAGAGCGCATTGATGAGTTTCCGGACGACACGCTCGTCGATCTCAGTTTGCGCTTGTATGAAACGCAGCTGCGCGTATTGCCGCAGGCGCTGGAGCGCGCGTGCCGCGGCGACACGCACGACGGCAGACGCATACTTGATGGGTCGTACAATCGCAGCTTTCCCGCTGAGTTGGTACCGGAGCTGCTTCGTCGATTCCGTGCGCGCCGCGAGCGCCTGGCGCGTGTCCCGGAAATGGATGCCGCATAGACCAGAGCTCAGACTCAAGGCGCGCACAAGAAACTGTTCGTCGTTGGAGCGTGCTTGAGCGGCAGTTCTTTACGCTTTACTATTGTGCCAGGGGACCTCTCTCTCGCGACGCACCGCGCATGCACATACTCGTCCTGAACGCCGGCTCGGCCACACTCAAGTTTCAGGTAGTGCGCACCAATCGCGAGCAGATCGCCAACAACGCCGACGAAAAACTGGCGCGCGGACAGATCGAACGCATCGGCGGCGAGTCGGTCATCACCCTGCGCGGCCCTGACGGATCGCTCACCAGACGCACCGCGTCGCTGCGTGACATGAACGCCGCGGTGGAGTGGCTGGTGAGCTGGGTGACGTCGACCGAGAGTGGCACGGGACTCACGTCACGGGCCGAACTCAATGCCGTCGGACATCGTGTGGTCCACGGTGGAGAACGATTCTCCACGTCGGTGTGCGTAACACCCGACGTCGAGCGTGCGATTGAGGACATGATTGAACTGGCGCCGCTTCACAATCCGCATAACCTCGCCGGCATTCGGGCGGCTCAGCGTGCACTCGGCGAAGGCGTGCCACAGGTTGCCGTGTTCGACACCGCGTTCCATCAGACGCTCGAAGAACACGCGTATCTCTACGCGATTCCCTATCCGCTCTACCGTCGCCACCGGGTCAGACGCTACGGATTCCACGGTACGTCGCATCGCTCCGTGGCGTATCGATGGCGTCAGCTGAGCGGCAAAGCAAAAGCCGATGTGCGCGTGATCACGCTGCATCTGGGGAACGGGTGTTCAGCCTGCGCGATCGTGGGCGGCGAATCCGTTGACACATCGATGGGATTCACGCCACTCGAAGGCCTGGTCATGGGCACGCGCTCCGGAGATATCGACGCGGCCGTCCTCGACTATATCGCGAGCAAGGAAGGCTTGTCGTTGCCGCAGGTGGAAGCGCTGCTGAACTCCCAATCCGGCTTGCTCGGCGTGTCGGGGCTCACCAATGACATGCGTGATCTGCTCGCGGAAGCGCGTGAACATGACGATCGCCGAGCCAAGCTCGCGATCGACATGTTCTGTTATCGAGCACGCAAGTACATCGGCGCATACCTCGCGGCGATGGGCGGTGCCGATGCGATTCTGTTTGCCGGAGGCATTGGCGAGAACGCGCCAGAAATTCGTGCGCGCATTTGCGATGGGCTGCAATGGGCCGGCCTTTCAATCGATCCAGACGCGAACAACGCATTGCTCGGTGGTCGCGAAGGCCGCTGCAGTACCGCCTCATCCACGCTCGAAGCCTGGGTGGTGCCAACCGATGAAGAGTTGCTGATCGCGCGTGACACCCTTCGAGCGGTTGACATCACCTGACTTCGTTCGCCGACAGCCACGTGCAGGCCGAACTAGCGTACCTGGAGATGATTGTTGATTGCCCACGTCCCGATCTGGCGACCAAGCGACTGGCCGGCAACGATCGCGAAGCGGAAATGAATGCCTGCCATCACACGTGAATCGGCGTTCTCATTCGCAGCCGCGGTGAAGCTGGCAAAGCTGCGCGTGCTGTTCGCTGGCACGGCCGTAGGCGACGCAAACGTGAAGCTCGTCGCATCTCCGAACACGTTGGCAAGTACCGCCGCCGCGGCGTCGCCAAGAGCGCTGTGTGTGGACGGATAGTCCTGCACCGGAGGCGTTGGCTCGGACGGTTCCCAGGCCGCATCGACCAGCGTCGCGTCGTTGCCATCGGTATCGGCCGCGCGAATCGCCGTGATTGGACGCCAGAAGTCGTAGTGATACTTTGCATCCCAGCCGGCGACGTACGCATCGGACATCACCATGTTCAGCAGCGCGAACAAGCGCGCCGTGGACTGCAGACCGAGGCCGCGCGATTCGGCAACCGTTCGCGCAATGCGGTTCCAGCCGATTTCTGATAGCTCGTACCAGAATTTCGCATACGCGGTCTGATCGGCGGTGCGTGTTGTACTTCCGAGTTTGCCGACCGTGCGGACTTCGTTGAACGCCTCTGTGTACGCGGCGCTCGTGAGTGCGGGAGGAGCGACGGGTCGAAACTGCATGGCGTTCGTGAGCGTAAACGGCTTGACGTTTTTCCAGCCCGGCACATAGGCAATGTTGAACGGTAGCGTGAGCTGATACTTGCCTGGGCCGGTTCCCGGCTCGTATCCGCCAACGAGCGGCGTGTCAGAACCGTCGTTCACGCGCGCCGCAACGATCGCGGCGGCAGCCTGCGCGCCCAGTGCGACACCGCGCGTTTCCGCGTCGCCATCCGAAATACTGTCGAGTGTTGCGGCCAGGCGCGTATCGAACGTGGATTTCTGCGCAGGGAACAAGGCCGTGAGCACGCCATGCGCCGCCGAAGCGGCCGCCGCGACGGGATCCGCGGCGGTGTCGCTTCCTTGATACGCGTACTGCTCGAACTGTGGATACACAGCGTTGAGCGCGTCATGTTGGGCCGTGTGTACCATCGCGGAGACACGCACCGCGTTCAGTCCGTTGGCGTACTCATCATGTGCGACGAGCGCATCCAGCGTCGCGAGATTCCAATCAAGAATCACACGGTTGGACTGCTGCTCGATCGGAGACGGTTCCGTAACGCTATCGCGATCGGAGCAGGCGAGCGCAGGAAAGAGCGTGAGTCCTACAAGGATAGCACGCGCGGTCGGCGCGAAAACCGCCGACGTGCTCGTGCGGGAGACAGGAGAGATCGCTATACGTGGCATGTGACAAAGTTGCAGAGGAGGCAATCCGAGGGTGATCGGACGGAAATGCTGCACGACAGTCGATTACTGCCATCGCATTTCCACCACATTCTGCGTACGACGCGGCCAACTCACGACACGCAATCGCGGCGATGACGCCACGTAACAGCACCGCCCGGTGTTATCGTCCCGAGGCAGGAAGCATGGGTAGGCTAGTGATTCGACTGCCAGTCTCCAGAATCACAAGTCGGGGCGGTGGCGCCACGCCGTCGCACGCGTTCTATTGACAACGTGCAGGAAAACGCGACTCACGAAAAAGGGAGCTGATCCATGAGTTGGGGCCGCATGCTGCTGTTGGGAAACGTAGGACAACAGTTCGACATCAATGACATCGAAGACGACGTTGCGCAGTTGCGAAGTGTTCTGCAGTCACGACAGGCAACAGATCAGACACAGAACAATCAGATCGCCACGTTGCGACGCGAAGTGACGGACTTGCAGCTTGTGGTTGCAGAGCTGTCGCGATTGCTCGTGAGCACCGGCACCGTCCCGGCCGATGCGGTCGAACGAATCGTTCGTGGGCTCGAGCGCGGCCCCAGCAACCGCTAACACAGGATTGAATCAACAATGCACCAGACTGCTCGCGGCGAGTTCGTGGTTACGCTCCTGCCCTTGACCATGGAGGGTCAGCCCGATGGCTCCACGCTCGGTCGCCGTTCGATCGACAAGACAATTTCCGGCGACCTAATCGCGACCACGTCGGGACAGATGCTCAGTGCGATGACGGACGTGCCCGGATCGGCCGGCTACGTCGCGATCGAACGTGTTGACGGTGTCTTGCACGGGCGACGGGGAACGTTCGTGCTACAACACACGGGTACCATGAACCGTGGTGCGTCGAGTTTGACAGTGACGGTGGTGCCGGACTCGGGAGCCGGCGAACTGGTTGGCCTGGCCGGCGAGTTCAAGATTATTGTCGCGAATGGCTCGCACAGCTACGAGTTCACGTACACGTTGCCGTCGTGAGCACTCCGACCTGCACTGATGGCGGCACGACGTCCGTGCGATAACGAAATACGTAGCATTTGTGATTCACCACACACACCGAAGCGAACACAGCAGCGTACACCAATAGACTTCAGGGATCGTACAGACCTTGTTTCACACTGTCGCTATCCCGGTTCATGTCTCCTCATCGCCTGTTCGTTCGCGTCCTGTGTGTGGTTGTCGCTTGTGCGTCGTGTACAGGGTCGGATGCCGATCGCTCAGGAACGGTTTCCACAATGGACTCCAGTCGCGCTGCAGAAGACTCTGTTCAGCTCGCCGTCGCCGCTGATTCCGTCGCGCGTGAACTGCGCTTGGTTCGACTCCGCACGCTGCAAGCCACACTCGACGACTTGGCGGCTCGCGATTCGGTGGACATCCGTGTGGAAGTCGACATTGCCGCGCGACGCGTGCGCGTACTCGACGCGTTCGCCGACACGCTCGCACAGCACGACATCGCCGTCGGTTCAAAGGAATGGCCCACGCGCACGGGTGAGTGGACCATCAGTCAGGTCGTGCTGAATCCCGAGTGGATTCCGCCCACCGACGAGTCCTGGGCGGAAGAGGAAAAGGGCAGTCAGCCCGGCGATCCCGACAATCCGCTTGGCCACGCACAACTTGTGTACGATCTGCCGCGCAGCATTCATGGTACCAACGCGCCTGCGTCCATTGGCAAAGCGGTATCGCATGGATCCATTCGTGCCACCAACGAATCGGTACTGTCGATGGCGGAGCTGCTGCTGCGTCGCACCGGTGTTGAGCGAGCGGCGGAGCTGGTGCAAGAGGCGCAGCGCGACCGCACAACGAAGCGCGTGATTGATCTGCCGCAACTTGTGACCATTCGCGTGTACTGAAGGCAGAAGGCACACTATGCCGCGTTGGCTGCTCGTTGTTTCTTCAGTGCTGCTCGCCTGCGTTGTGGGAGTGGGCGGGCTGCTCGTGTACACCGGTACTCCGCCCTCAGAGGTCATGCGCCTCATCGCCTCCGATGCGGTGGTACAGCTGCGAGAGCCAATGCGCCCCGCGCGACGCGACGGGCCGCGGGTGCTTGTGATCGCACTCGACGGCGTGGGTGGCCAGGAGTTTGCCGATGCACTGCGACGTGGCGGGATGCCGCACGTTGCATCGCTGCTCGGATCCGAGCTTGATCGCGAGCGTGGCCTTTTCGAACACGGCGTGGCCCCAGAAGGCGTACTGAGCATTCTTCCGTCCACCACGTTCGCCGCCTGGACGTCGGTCTACACCGGCACCACCGTGTCGCAGCACGGCGTTGCGGGGAACGAATGGTTTGATCGCGAAACCATGACGTTTGCAGCACCGGCGCCAGTATCCGTTTCGGAACACGGGGACGCCGTACGCGTGTACTCCGGCAGTCTGCTTCATGACTGGATCGCCGTCCCCACACTCTTCGAGCGCGCAAATGTACGCACTTATGTCACGTTAGCCGCGCAGTATCGGGGTGCAGATCTGCTGGTGCGTCCAGACGCCGGCTCGTTTGCGAAACTCGCCGCCTCGTTCGCCGCGGGTGTTGTCGACGGTGACTCGAACTGGGAGACGTATAGCGCGCTTGATCAGGCAGCCATCGATCAGACGCTCGAAGCTATCGAGGAGTACGGACTCGCTGATCTTCAGGTGGTGTATTTTCCCGGAGTTGATCTGTTCACACACGTTGCCGACTCGGCAATGCACGCGCAGCAGCGTTACCTGACCACCGTTGTTGATTCAGCAATTGGTCAACTGGTCAGTGCGTATCGCAGTCGTGGCGCCCTTGATTCCACGTATGTGTTGCTGGTGTCCGATCACGGACACACGCCATCGATCGCCGACGAACGCCACGCGCTCGGTGCGGGAAATGGGGGTGAGCCGAGTGATGTGCTGGAGTCTGCCGGATTTCGCGTGCGGCCATTCGAGCTTGAGAGCGAGGACAGCACGTTCCAGTCTGTTCTGGCATATCAGGGCGCAATCGCCTACGTGCACCTCGCGAATCGGTCTACCTGTCCGCGGCCAGAGGACCGCTGCGATTGGCGCTCTCCGCCGCGCTATGAAGAGGATGTACTCGCGGTCGTGCGCGCGTTTGACGCCGCTGGTCGGACTGGCGCAGCGGGTTCAAAACTTGAGGGAGCCATCGATTTGATCTTCGGACGTGAGTCACGCGGCGTCGAGTCGGCCGCGCCGTTCAAGGTGTGGAACGGCGAGGCACTGGTCCCGGTGAAGGAATACCTCGCCGCCAATCCGCGTCCTGACTTGCTGGATCTCGAGCGACGACTCGAGGGGCTGGGCGTAGGCCGCTACGGACATCGAAGCGGCGACGTGTTGCTGCTGTCAAAATACCGCGAGCAGGACCCCGAAACGGAGCGTTTCTACTTCTCGCATCGTTATCGGTCGTGGCACGGCAGCCCGAGCCGTCAGGATAGCGAGATCCTCTTCGCCCTGATGCGTCACGGCTCAACGGGCTCGGAGCTGCGGGCGAAGATGGTGGCTGCAGTTGAGGAGAAGCCATCGCAGCTGGATGTCACGCCGCTGATACTCAAGCTGTTGAATCGTTGACGGCCTGCGTTCTAGTTTGCGGCGCTGCGTGACAACTGCGCGAGCACATACTGCACCGCGTAGCTCACACCGCCGCCGTGTTCGACAACGGGTTGGTACAGTCGCGCATATTCCGGCGCCGTGTTGTCGGGCGAGAGTTCTGCCATCACCGCCTGCCAGGTCATGGGAATGGCACCGGCCTGCTGCATGCGAACCTTCGCGTCCTGATGCGCCTCAGCACTCACTCCACCCGACGCATCACTCACGAAATACACCTCGTATCCCGCCTTCAACGCGGACCCCGCCGTTTGTGCGAGACACACCTCAGTCCACAGACCGCACAGCACCAGCTTCTTTCGCCCCGTTGCCTGCACCGCCTGCACAAACACTGGATCGCTAAACGCGTTGGTGTTCTTGCGATCAATCGGTGTCACGTCGGGAAAGACCGACTGCAACGAGGTAAATAGTGGATCCGACAGCGGTCCACCCTCGGCGTTGATCGTTGTCAGGATGACCGGCACTTCAAGTGCTTTGGCCACCTTTGCCAGACCGGTCACATTGTTTGTCAGCTCGTCGGGGGAGATCGAACGCACCGGGAACGCAACGAATGGCTGATGATCGATGAAAGCGATCAGACAATTGTCGATCCGCAAATCGTTAATCGTATGCATGGCTGGTTCCAGAAGTGGGTTGACGACGACGCGAACTCAGGCCGCGACGAATTTATTCAGCAACACTGATTATCAGTAGTACTGAGTATTATCGCGACCGGCGCATCTGTCAACCGCGGTGGCAGTGGCGGCCGATTCCGTTACTGTTCTCCTGTCCGTCCGTTCTCCGCCATCCCCGCCCGCGCACTATGGCAGACCGAGTCTCACCGTCGCCTCCGCCCGCCTCCGCGTTGCCCCCCGCGATGCGTGAGGTCACCGGATTCCTTGTCAACCGACTGGCCGAACGGCTGCGCGAGGTGACGATGGAGCGCATTGGGTCCGCCGCGCTTCGGCCTCGACAGATCGGACTGCTGCTTGTGCTGCGTGCGGAGGGCCGGTCGCAGCAACAGTTGCTGGGCGAACGCCTGGGCATGGATCGTACCACGACCATGCATCTCGTGAGCGCACTCGAAGCGCAGGGTCTACTGGTGCGCGAGGCAGATCCGAATGATCGTCGGGTGAACGTGCTCCGTCTCACGAGCAGAGGTATGAAACTCGCCGCCAAGGTGGATGCGCAGTCTCAGTCGGCCGCCGACGAAGTGCTGGCCGCGCTTTCTCCGTCGGAATCACAAACGTTTCACAAGCTGTTGGTCAAGGTGCTGACGAGCCAGTCGGAGACCGACTAGCTCCCCCGCAATACCAACGCGGCGTCATTCAACACAGGGGCACCCGCAAGCACGTGCCCGCAGTAACGTTGACGCGCTACTGCGGGGTGCCACGCAATTTACGACGCTCGCTTTACGGCTGAAGCATCGCCGGCGGTGCAAAGTTCGGAACGAAGCCGAGCGCGGCGGGAAAGGCGGACGCTGTGGGCGCCGTGCCGGTGGTGACCCACGCGTTGATCGTATTCACCGCCGAGATGAGCTGCGGTCCGGTGAAAGCGCAGTGACCGTTGCCATTCGTGAACGCTTGCACCAGACGGTCGCTTCGTCCGGCAGCGATCACTGTTTGCGCGTACGCATTCTGCTGCGAAACTGGTAAGAGCGGATCGATCACCGTGTGCAACGTCAACACGGGATGTTTGATATTGCCAGAATAATCGGCGTTGTTCCTGAGATACGCACGTGCATTCGGGGGCGCATCGGCGGTGCGCTGGCCATTCATCGAGGCGAGCCAGGCCGTGATGACCGGCTCGGGAATCCCCAAGGACTGCAGGTACGCTATTTCACTCGCCGCCAGCGAATATTCGCGATCGCGATTCTGCACGATTGGCCCACCCGCGCGGCGTTCAAGCTCGGCACGCGCTTCGAAACCAAAGAAGAAATCCGTGAAGACCCAGCCCGGATAAAACGCCGGCGGCGGTGGCGTCGTGATGCCACGCCCAGGCGTGCCAGTAACAAGACGCATAAACTCAAACCTCGGGAAGTTCGCGGGGTCGCCCACTTCTGCAATCAGTTTGGGCTGCACCTCCGTTTCAAAATCGAGGTCGTCACGCACATCGTCGAACGTACCCCATGAATCGGGAATGCCAAATACCGTCTGGTATGCTAGCGACAGGTCGGCCACAGCATCCCACGTGCTACTTGCACCAGCTCCTGCGGCACAGGCCGCGATTGCACCGTCATACAGTCCACCAAATCGCTCCATGCTCTTGAGCGCGATCACGCTTCCCATCGAAAAGCCCCACATGATCGTCTGGCTTGGCTTCGCGACCGTTTCGCGGAAATGTGAAACGAGCGCTGCCATGTCCTGAATACCTTCATCAACCGCCCACCCGTTGTCTCGGAATGCTGAGCCAGCGAGCGCGTATCCTTGTGCCAACAGTACATTCGCCAGCGCGGCGTTCGGCACCACATCGGCGTTCACGTTGTCCACTTCGCCTGGATGATCCGCCTTGTCACGGTACCCGTGCGCGTACACTAGCAACGTGCCGTTCCACACGGCGGGAACCACAATCCGGTACGCAGCACCCTCGATGTCGCCACTCACATCAAGCGGACCGACCTGCGCCACGCTGATGGACGTTTGCGGCGATAGCGACGAGGAGCGATGTACGTCCGTTGGTTGATCCGGTGAGCAGGCCGCCAGCAAGGCGACACCCACCAAAGAGAATGAACGATGATGCCACAGTGTGCGCAAATTGACGTCCGGAAGAGAGGAGACATTGGTCGATGTGCGAACATCGGGCGAGATCACGCGGTGCGCAAGACGCCATTCCGTTCGCAGCGAAAACGCTGGTCCCTGACGCGAGTTGCCTTCGGCGAGTACCGCATGCAAGGCGGCCTACCCGTTCTGGGACGTAACAAGATTCGATCCGCTAACCGTGATCGAGCTGAATGCTCACACTGTACAGCTGCCATCCGCGCAATCAGCATCTGACGAGTCAGGTCCGATACGCTGCATCACCGGCGTTCGCTCATTCCACGCCTGCTGCAGCGCACTGAGTAACACCGCCGGACTTTGCGCACCCGACACGCCGTAGCGTCGATCCAATACGAAGAACGGAACGCCGCTCACACCGATCGCCTGCGCCTCGGCTTCGTCAGCGCGCACCGCGTCCGAAAACTCTGTCTCCGTGAGCATCGCGCGCACGGCGATTGCATCAAGCCCTACATCCGTCGCGAGTGCGACAAGCGTTTCCGTGTCGCCGAGAGACGCACCTTCGCCGAGGTACGCGGCGAACAGCCGCTCGGCGAGTTGCTCACGCAGATTGTGCGCAGCGGCAAAGTGCAACAACCGGTGTGCATCGAACGTGTTGCCAACCTTGACGTCGTCCAGACGAAAGTCGAGTCCTTCGCTCGCCGCCGCTTCTGTCATGCGCGCGTTCATCGCGCGTGCCTGCTCTACTGACGTGCGGTATTTGCGCGCGAGCAATACGGGCTGCGCTTCGTCATGCTGGCGCGGCGCGTGCGGATCGAGTTCAAAGCTTCGCCACGTGACCGTGATCTCGTCGCGATGCGCGAAGTCGGCGAGCGCCGATTCGAAACGACGCTTGCCGACATAGCACCAGGGACACGCGATATCCGACCAGATTTCCACCCGCATGTAGTCTCCACACGATTCAGTTCAACAAGCCGGCAACGCCGCACTGACTATACATACTGAATGGTATGCAATGGAGTTCCTGATTCGTCCGAGTTGGCCGGAAATCTTCACGGGGCGGGACTTGCATCGCATTATTCACCATGATGACCGACCGACGACTGCCGGTACGACCTGATCTCGCGCAACTCCAGCAAGAGGCTGAAGCGCTGCTGCGCGCGCTCCACAAGGGTGACGCCGACGCAGTTGCTGAGCTGCATGCGCGATTCGCTGAAGTGATCGAACCCCAATCGGCAACGATCGAAAATGCGCAGCTTGTGATCGCGCGCAGTTACCAGGCAGCAAGCTGGGCGAGGCTTGTCGAGGCGGTGCAGCTCTCCGATGCCATCTGGCGCGATGACGCGGAGATTGTGGCCGAGCTCGTGAATCGCCACCCGGAACTCATTCACGAACCGGTGCTCATTCGCGCCGATAGTAACTGGGGTCCTCCAATGAGTTACGCGGCGAATCTTGGTCGGGACCGCATCATCACGATGTTGCACGCCATGGGCGCAACCGATTTTGAGAAAGCGGCGGGACGCGCCGCGCTACAGGGGCAGACGCACACCGTTCGCCTGATCTACGCGCTCGCTGGCAGTCCGTCGCTTGAGCATTGGACACTTGCTGGCCCGGCATACACGCTGAACGTGGAAGGTGTGGCGGCGCTCTTCGCGCTCGGCGCGCGCATTGTGAAGACAGATGGGCCGGACATCAATGCGTTGGAGCACTTGTTTGGAACGGACAGTCGAAATCCGGACGCCAAACATCGCATTCTTGAAATGTTCATCGAGCACGGTTACCAACCGCCCGACACGCCCGTCATGGCGCTCCATCGCGGCCGTGTCGACTTGCTTGAGGCGCATCTCGCGAACGACTCGCAGCTGCTCACGCGCACCTTCACGAAGCTCGATGTGTTTCCACTCGGCCCCTTGTGGGCTGAGCATCCATACATGGCTCAGGGCACGCCGATACACGGGACAACGCTATTGCACATCGCCGCCTACTTCGACGAGGTGGAAATTGCGCGATGGCTACTGGATCGAGGCATGGATCCGAATGTGCGCGCTGCGATTGATGCTGAAGGTTTTGGCGGATACACGGCGTTGTTCTCGACTGTGGTGTCGCAGCGGAATTTCTGGGTAAACTATGGAAAGGGGCAGCCCGACGAGGCGCGCTTCACGAAGTTGTTGTTGGATCATGGTGCCGATCCGAATGCACGCGCATCATTGCGCGCGCAGCGTGAGGAAGGACATGGCGGTGGGCCGCTCCGCGAGTATCGTGATGTGACCGCGCTCAGCTGGGCTGAGAAATATGACGCCCAGGTATTCGTCAGTCGCGAGTCAATGCGGCTGATCGAAGCGCGCAGCGGCGGGCGCTGAGTAGCGAAGGCGTCTCACAAACGGGGCGGATTGGCGTCGATTGTGAGCACCGTTTGCAACAACACCTCGGCGCCATGCGTGACCTGCGCGGGCTGCGTGAACTCCCAGGGCGAGTGGCTGATACCACCAATGCTTGGCACGAACAACATGCCCATAGGTCCGATGTGAGCCATGCTCTGCGCGTCATGCCCTGCGCCACTGGGCACATCATTCGTGCTGCGTCCGAGTCGCCGCGCCTGCGTGCGTACGATGTCACGGATTTCCGGCACGCACATGGAGGGTCCCCGTGACTGCGCGAGTTTGAACTCGAATGCGGTGCCGTTCGCTTCAGCGATCTGCGTGCACTCGCGTTGAATCGCGTTGAACAGTCGGGTAATGCGAGCCTCGTCGAGGGAGCGCAGTTCAAGCGATGCGTCAACACGACCCGGAATTACGTTGCGTGCTCCGGGCGATACCGCCAACCGCCCCACGGTGCCAACCGCCTGCCCCTCGGCGCGCACAATGCGATCAACCGCCGCGACATAACGCGACGCAGCCAGCAACGCGTCTTTGCGATCCACCATCGCAGTCGCGCCAGAGTGGTTCTGTTGCCCGGTAATCGTGACGTCCCAGGCATAAATTCCGACAATGCCTTCGACCACGCCAATCTCCAGTCCGTCGCGGTCGAGCGAGCCACCTTGCTCGATGTGCAACTCGACGTACGCCGCGATTCGACCCGGCTTCCACTGTGCCGTATCGAGTCGTGTTGGATCACCGCCGAGTCGCGTGATGCCCTCACGATGCGTCATACCAGCAACGGCTGTTGCATTGAGATCTTCGTCGCGAAAATCTCCGGCCACGATGCGACTTCCGATCAGTCCACCTTCTTCATTCATCCAGATCACAACTTCGAGCGGATGACGCAGCGGTGTGCGCGATACACGCAGTGCGTCCGCGACTTCGATCGAGGCGAGCACACCGACGGTACCATCGTATCGACCGCCGGCCGGCACCGAGTCAATGTGCGAACCAATCACGAGTGGTCGCAGCGATGCGTCGCTGCCTTCACGACGTGCAATGATGTTGCCCGCCGTGTCTCGGCGCACGGTGAGTCCGGCTTGCTGCAACAACGGTTCGATCCAGGCGCGCGCAGCAATGTCAGGATCGGAATAACCGACACGATCCACGCCACCGTCCGTGCGCGCGCCGATCGTTGCGAGCTCGGCGAGTCGCGCGTTCAGGCGTGCGCCGTTGATCACGGGGGCAACGTCACCGCTGACGCCGAACCGACGGGGCGCGAGCGCCAGCAGCGACTGCGGGAGCGCGAGAGCGGCGGCGGCGCCTCCTACGATCGTTGCGAACTGACGTCTGTGCATGCGCATGACAGAATGTCCGCCCAATCACCGCATTTGTCCAGCAAGAACCGCCTATGTTGCGCGGCGCCGACGTTGCAACAGCAGCAGTATCAGCGCGCCCCCGAGTAGCGCCGCCATCGAGGGCTCAGGCACGCTGGACACGGGCCCGCCGTCGATCGGACCGCCATCGTCGGGATCGCCGTCACCCGCGTTACGCAGCGCGAAACTTCCCCCGCCGAAGGCAACAGCACCGCCGTCTGGGACCTCGAAATAGTCCACCTTCGATGTCCCGAACAGATCGATCAACGCATTCTGCCCTGCCGTTGCATCGAGACTCATCACCATTGTGTAGGTGCGACCGGCGATTACATCAAACGTCAGCGCGTATGGCGACAGACCGTACGGTAAGCCGCTGAAGTCCGCGGCAAGGCCAGTCACCCATCGCATGCCCTCGTTGAAAGTGCTGTAGTCAAACTCGTAGCTGAACTCACTGCCGTAATACGTTTTTTGCGTTGGGTCGAAGACACCAAACTGCAGGTTGGATTCCGCCTGACGATTCGCACCCGACGGTAGCGCGCCAAGGTATGACGTCTCTTCCGCAGCACTACCATGCAGATACGAGCTGAGTCCGATCGTCATCGTGCCGGTAAAGTCGGGCGTAAAGGTGTCCGACCAGATACTGATCGCCGCGCCTGTCAACCAGAGGTGTTCATCTTTTTCGCTGCCGCCTGAGCCGCCGTTTTGGAAACTGATGTACGACGGAAAGAAGACTTCGCGTTCAAAGCCGCCGCGCGCCGCTGCGAAAACCTTGTTGCTGCCGATTTCTGTTTCTGCCTTCGCAGACGCCGATCCCTCCGTGGGGCGGTTTACGCTGCCGCTGAGCGGCGTCGTCTGGATCTGTCGGGACACCAACTCGCCAGCCGTATTCGTCTCGGCTCCTGCGGACCCGAACTCGAACTGACTGACGGACGGGTCATTCGGGTTGTTTACGCACTGCGACCACGTCACGAGGAACAGCGCGCAGGAAATTCCCGAGACGGAGGCCGTTGGATCAGCGACGTACACCGTGCGATCCCATGATGTACCAACAGCACTGCGGACGAATGGGGACGGGGACGCGTAGTATCGGAGATACGACGCCGAGGCCCGAATATCCTGGTCGATAAGCGGGGCCTTCTCCTGAGCGGAGACAGCCTCACTTGGGACGGCGATTGCGAGTGCAGCACAAAAAGCTGAGACGGCGACGAACGGCAGAGTGCGGCGGGACATGAGAAAACGTGCCTCGTGGCTTGAGGGTTCACGCTTGAGGCGCGAAACCCGCCCGAAAGCGGACACGGCTCAAGAAACCCGGGCTCAAGGCCCCGTGACGCGCCTTCAAGCGGATTGCCTTCGGCTTCATACCATTGGATATCCTGCGACATTGCGCCGAACAGCACCGACGGATCGTTGTTCGCGAAGGCGGCATAGGCCACCTGAATCGTGTTGTCGTTCGACATAACGTCACTTGCTCCGCTGGTGCCAAAGTGTGAGCAACTCCTTCTCTCGCTCCCGAGAAATGCCCGCCGCGCGCTTCTCGCGCTCGGCCGCCGGTCGAGCTTTATCCCATGCGATGGTGTCGCGCGCGGTGTCGGCGAGTGGGCGATACGTCAGCCCGTTCGCGACGGCGCGCGACACGTCCACGTACATGAGCGGATCGCCTGGCGCCCAGGCGGGCATTTGACTCCAGATCGCGACCTTCTGCTCGGCAAGAAACGCTTCCGACACCCATGTGAATCGCACTGGTGACGACGTCACAGCGCGACATCCAGCGAGCATCTCGGCGAATGTCATGCGCGTCGCCGGGCCTGTTGCGTTGAAATCTCCAACCGTACCAGACTCGGCGAGACGGACAATCCACTCCGTCAGGTCGCGCTGATCAATAACCTGCGACGAATGATTCGGATTGCCGGGTGCAAGCACTTCGCCGCCTTCATCAACACGCACCGGCCAGTACGTCCAGCGATCCGTGGGATCCGTTGGACCAACAATAAGCCCCGGGCGCACCACCGTTGCGCGTCCCGGAAACACTTCGTGCACAATGTTCTCTGAGATCGCTTTCGTCAGCCCGTACGGTGCGTCGTCTCCGTCCTTCCAGTTCGCCGGCGGCGTGAAACGCTCGTACGATTCAGCCACGGGCTGCATGCGCACGTCGCCCGCATTGTTGTAGCTCATGGACGGCGTCGCATACGCGGAGATCGAGGAGACGAAGAGATACTGATCCGTCGAGTTCCGCAGCGCCTTGGTGCTGCGCTGCACCCAGCGATAGTCGCGCGCATTATTGTCGAGCACTGCGTCCCACTTTCGCGCGGAGAGCATGCCAAGGTCGCCCTCTCGATCGGCGATGATGTGTTCGACACCTTCCACCTTTGTGGCGCTGCGCCCACGCGTGAGAATCGTGACTTCGTGGCCGCGTGCGAGCGCGTATTTTACGGTGTTCGGCCCGATGAAACCCGTGCCGCCCAGGATCAGCAGCTTTTTCGCAGAGCCAGAGTGCACGGTGTGGGTAGGCGACGTTTGTGCGATGCGCTCAGTCGCGTGTGCCAGCGACGGTTTCAGTGCGAAGGCGGCGCCGAGTACTGCGCTGGCGCGGAGAAAATCACGTCGAGAGTCGGTCATCGGAAGGAGGAGTCAAGGAGCGCGCCGACGAGCTTTGGTGAGGTACTCAAGTAGAAGCTGCATCGCGCGTGGCGACTCGGCAATACGCCTGCGCAGGATACCCTTCACCGTGAGGACTGATCGTGATCTCCACAACCATCTCGGTGATCAGCGCGGCGGTGCTGGCACTCGCCGGCACGGCGCTGCTGTTCGCAAGTGAAGTATTGCTTCCACTGCTCGTGCCGGGCCTGCCTTCCTCTGCCGCATGGCTAGGTCAAATGATCGCCGCGGCCTGGCTGAGCGTTGCGTTGTTCAACTGGAACTCGCGTGCGATGATTCTCGGAGGGATCTACGGACGTCCGGCTGTCAATCTCAACCTGGTTTTGTACACCGTGAGTGCGCTCGCTTTGCTGAAGGCGAACAATCCGACGCTCGCGATCCGAATGGTGACGGCACCGATGCTGATCATGGCAAGTGTGTACGGTGTCGTCTTGTTTCGTGGTCCGTTCGATGATTCGTCAGACCGGTAGTCAACGCACCCTGCGCAGCTTCGCATCTCGTGAGGACAACCTGCGGCTCACCCGCTATTCCGAAGCCCCGCCGAAATACCGTTGATCGTCAGGTGAATTCCACGTTCGATCCGGTTCTCCGGGCCAGCATCGCTCGCCGCCGCTGCGCGATGCCGTCGCAGCAGCGCGATCTGCAAGTGATTGAGCGGATCCATGTATGGCACACGATTCGCGAAGGAGCGTTCCAGATCGGGATTGTCGCCGAGCAAACGCGACTGTCCCGTAATCGCCAGCAGTGCGCGGCGCGTGCGATGCCACTCCGCTTCGATCGTGCCAAATATCTGTGCACGCAACGCGACATCGGTGACCAGCTCCGCGTAGCGTGAAGCCACGGCCATGTCGGACTTGCCGAGCACCATGGCCATGTTGGAGAGCAGCATACGAAAGAACGGCCACGTGCGCGCCATGCGCTGCAGCGTCTCCATGCCGTCGGCGTTCTCGTCGATCCACGCGTCGACCGCGCTGCCAAACCCGTACCATCCCGGCAACAATACACGACACTGGGCCCAGGAAAACACCCAGGGAATCGCTCGTAAGTCTTCGATACGTCCTGAAGACGCACGTGACGACGGGCGACTCCCAATGTTGAGCGTGGCAATCTCCGACAGTGGCGTTGATTCGTGAAAGTACTGCGTAAAGCCAGGTGTTTCGTAGACGAGCGCACGGTAGGCGCGAAACGCAAGCGCCGACAGTCGGTCCATCACCGGATGAAACATCTCTGCAGGCTCGACCGCCGACTCGTGATCCGTGAGCGTGGCTTCGATGGTGGCCGCCATGAGCCGCTCAAGGTTGCGACGACCAACTTCTGGAGTAGAGTACTTTGACGTGATCACTTCGCCTTGTTCGGTGATACGAATCTGTCCGTTCACCACACCGGCGGGCTGGGCGAGCACCGCCTGATAACTTGGCCCTCCACCCCGCCCCACTGAACCACCGCGGCCATGAAAAAGGCGCAGCGTCACACCCTCTTCCTTGAACAGTTGCATCAACGCGAGTTCCGCTTGATACAACTCCCAGCCGGATGTCAGAAACCCTCCGTCCTTATTGCTATCGGAATAGCCCAGCATCACTTCGTGCACATTGCCCATTGATGTGACGAGTGATCGGTAAAGAGGCAGTGCGAAGGCCGCACGCATGGTACGCGCAGCGTTTCGCAGGTCGTCGATTGTTTCAAAGAGCGGAATAATTGCCATGCGCAACGATGGCGCATCGCCACTCGACATCAACGCCGCTTCTTTCAGCAATACTGCGACCTCGAGCAGATCGGAGACGCCGTCACACTTCGAAATGATGTAGTGCGGTAAAGCCTCGTTCCCGAACTGCGCGCGCAATGCAGACGCAGCGAACACGATGTCCAGCTCACCTCGCGTTTCGTCGCTGTACCCGAGATAGGTGGCGTACAACGGACGCATGCCTCGTAGCTCCCGTTCGAGCAGCGCGATGCGCTCTGGTTCAGCAAGCGCGCGATAGTCATCGCACACGCCAGCGGCGCGCAACAACTCGTCCACGACCCGTTCGTGCACGTCGGCGTTTTGGCGAAGATCCAGCGGCGCCAGATGAAACCCGAACACATCAACCGCGCGGATCAGACGCCGAAGTCGACCCACCGTGAGGCGTTCAACCCGGTGCTCTGCCAGCGAGTCACGAATGATCTGGAGGTCGCGTGCGAACTCGGCAGCGCTGGCATACGGCGCTGCCGTTGCCACCGACGAACGCGAGGTGGCGACGACATCCAGGGCACGCGCTGTTGAGGCGAGTCGCGCGTAGATGCCAATGAGCGCGCGTCGGTACGGCTCGTCGAGTCGCTGCGGCTGACGGTCCGGCGAGGCGTCCGAGAGTGCCTTCAGTTCTGCGCTCACCGGGAGCAACATGCCCGACAGCGGCAACTCTTCGCCGAGCAAATGTACTTCGTGCAAATAGTGATTGAATGCCGCACCACTCTGCAGGCGAACGGTTTCTGTGAGTACCGACGCGTTCACAAACGGATTGCCGTCGCGGTCCCCGCCAATCCAGCTGCCCACGCGAAAGAAGCTCGGCAACTGCCACTCATGCCCGGGCAGCTCTGCACGCATGAGGTCTTCAGTGTACCCGTACAGCCGTGGCAGTTCCTGAAGAAAGGTCTGCTCGAAGTAGTGAACGCAGTTCTTCACTTCGTCGATCACGTGCAAACGATTAGGACGCACCATGCGCGTGTGCCATAACGTAAGCACCAGTCGGACCAGCTTGGCGTTGCTCTCGTGCAATTCATCCGGCGTTTGTTTCACGCGGTCGCGCCGATCGATTAGCGTGAGAATACCTTGCAATGCGCGCTGGGTGCTTTGCCGCTGTACTTCAGTGGGATGGGCCGTAAGCACGGGCGAAATATGCGCGTCGTTGAAAAAGTCGAGCAGCGCATTGGCGATGCGCTCTGCCGCCGCGCCGTATCGTGGATCGCGGCGAAGCACGCGCAGTGCGTGTGCCACGCTGCCTTCGCCACGCAGTGTGCCGGCAAGGTCAGCGTCTCGCTGCTGCCGTATCTGGTGCGCATCTTCTGCGATGTTCGCCAGTTGCAGGAAGTAGGTGAAGGCGCGCACCACCGACAACATCGTGCCCTCGGGCAGATCATGGAGCATGGTGTTCAGTTCGCTGCGATCCTCCAGCTTGCCCTCGCGCGCAAACCGAACCGCCGTTCGCCGCACCGACTCCACCAGATTGAAGACGTGCTCGCCCTCTTGCTCTCGCACCGTATCGCCGAGCAGTCGCCCCAGCCAGCGAATATCATCGCGTAGCGGTTGGTCGAGATGGTCGGTGGGCGATGCGATGGTATTGCGCGGCGTTTCTTCGTTCATCGTGCCGAAGGGAATCGAGGAGCGGGTTTCGTTTTGTGCACGGCGGTACGCTTCAAAGAATACCATCAGGGCGAGCGAGTACGCGAGCCACGAGCAGTCAGCGCAACGTCAATCGATTACCGCTGCTGGTCCGAACCAGAGCGTGAGCGCCTCTGACAGACCACGCCGCGTGGCGTCGCCCACCCATGCAACGTATCCGTCTGGCCGAACCAGGACGGCAGTTGGCGCCCGCACCGCGCCGATGGCCGGTAGTTCCCACACACCGTGGTATTCCGCATCCACGATCATTACGCGATCACGCCACGGCGTGATATCGATGCTCGGCAGTTGGCCAAAGTTGAACACCAGCGGCTTCGCCGCGTGCAGCAGCGTGAACACGCGCTGCGGTCCATGAGCGGTGACGATGTCAAGATCGGGCATACGTCGACCGAGCAGTTCGTGTCCGTCACCAAGGTTATAGCGCACATCGAGGCCAGACATCAGCGCCGCAACGTGCTTTCGCGGCTCATCGAACGCGAGCAGCTCTGTGATTGTGTCTCGCAGCGCTTGTGTCCGGTCGTCGGCGCGTCGGAGCACCACAGACGCCATCGTATTCTGCAGGACGCGCGCCCCAATCGGATGACGCTCTTCGTGGTACGAATCGAGCAAGGTGTCGGGCGAGATTCCCTTCACAACCTGCGCCAACTTCCAGCCGAGGTTAACCGCGTCCTGGACACCGGTTTGTAAACCGTGTCCGCCGTCGGGTGGATGTATGTGCGCCGCGTCACCTGCGAGAAGCACACGTCGGTCCCGATAACGAATGGCCTGTCGTGTGGCATCCGTGAAACGCGACAGCCACGTGGGAGAATGAATACCGTAGTCCGTTCCGTACACGGCGATGAGCGCATCGCTCAGCTCGCGCATTGTTGGCTCCGACGTAGCACCGGCATTCTGTTCAGTCACAAGCACGCGCACCGTTCGGCCGTCATCTTTCTTGCTCAATGAGTGAATGCCCACCGCGTCTCGACGAATTCCCCACGCCGTCGGTTCACTCATGAGCTGTGCCTCGGCGATGAGATTGCTGGTTGTCGGATCCGTGCCGACAAACTCGATGCCGGCGACGTTTCGCACCGTACTGCGGCCGCCGTCGCATCCCACCAGAAACTGCGCTGATACGCGTTGACCGGCCGTGAGGCCGATCTCCACATGCGTGTCGTGCTGCGTAAAAGTGTCGACCGCCACGCCGTAGTGAATGGGAACACGCAGTTCGCCGACCCACGCCGCAAGAATCCGTTCGATGTGTGTTTGCCAGAGTGCAAGCAGATAGTGGTGGCGCGTCGGGAAATCACTGATATCGAGTGAGACGCCCGCAAAGCCAACGGAGGGATACTTCATGGCGTCGGCGAGAAACCGATCTGCAATGCCACGCTGATCAAACACTTCGATGGTGCGTGCATGCAACCCGCCAGCACGTGCTCCCATCAGCTGCTGGTTTCCCCGACGTTCGATGATGACCACGTCGACGCCGGCTAATGCGAGCTCACCAGCCAGCATCAGTCCGGTTGGTCCTGCACCAACGACCACCACCGCGTGTTGCATGTTGTGTAACGAACGTGTGTTGAGCGACTCGTCCATGTTGTCCTCCGAAGAAATGGGCTGTTGCGGCGAGCCGCCGATGATGTCACCTGCCCCCCCGCTTGTGGCAAGCCCCGGGGGGAGTTACATGTTGAGTGTGACGAAAGCGCGCATTGTGTACGTGCGCGCTGTCACCCTGCGCGCCGCGACACGTTCGCGCGTGCCTGCGCCAACTGCTTCACGCAGCGTGCGCACCGGTCCGATCGTCCGTGTGCCAGCGCCCAATAACAATCTCTGTAGGACGTTCCGGAAGTCACGCCATTCGGGAGTGCGGCGTCGCTAGCATATCGGCTCATCCTGATGTTCTGTCCGAATCAGCATTGCAGAGAGACGTATGCGCAAAGTGATATTGATGTGCTCGGTTGGAGCAGGCGCTGCCTTGATGGTCGCCGCGACAACAACACATGCAGAACCTGCACGTGACACCCTGCGGCACGTTGTGAGCGATGTCTCGCCCAATGACAACCGCGTGACGGCGGGTGTCATTCGTGGCGACACGTTGTTCGTCGAGTTGGAAACGCGAATGGGACGTTGGCATCCCGAAAGTCGAAGCGGACTCGGTCTGGACGTGGCCGCGTTCGCCGAGGTAGGTAAGACACTGCAGAATCCCGGACCCGTGATTCGCGCGCGCCAAGGCATGCGTGTGGTGGTGGTGGTGCATAATCAGCTCGCGAAAGCCCTTACGCTGCGTGGTCTCGGCAGCACTCTTGGACTCGCAGCAGATAGCGTGAGCATTGCGCCGGGCGCACGGCATACGTTCGCATTTTACGCAACGGCGCCCGGGACCTTTTACTACGCTGGCAAGACCTCACGAGCACAGTGGTTGACGCGTGGTGATGAAGACAGTCAGCTCAACGGTGCGATCGTCATCGATGGTTCGGATGCTGTCGTGCGAGACGATCGCGTGTTCCTGATTTCGTGGTGGTACAAACTGGACGCGACGAGTACGACCGGGGTGGAGCGACTTACCATCGCGATTAACGGCCAGTCATGGCCACACACCGAGCCCCTGCATGTAGCGCAGGGCGATTCGCTGCGTTGGCGGTGGATCAACATGACGATTCTGAACCATCCCATGCATCTGCATGGCTTCTATTTTCGTGTGGACGGCGTTGGCGATGGCTCGCGATACACCACGTACGCCGCGCAAGATCAACGCCAGGCGGTGACCGAGCTCATGTCTGCAGGGGGCACGATGGAGTTCACCTGGTCTCCGTCGCGCCCCGGCAACTGGCTGCTGCATTGCCATGTGGCAACACACATGTCGCATATCGCCTCGCTCAGCACAACGCGCGGTGTTGCGTCAGCGGCATCAGGGCATAGTGCACATTCGCACGCGATGGCCGGCATGGTGATGGGCATCTACGTGGCGCCTCGTGGTACTACACCGGAGCCTCCCGCGACCCATCGCCCGCTTCGACTGCTCATCGATTCGCACCCAAACGTGTTCGGTGCGCAACCGGGATACCGCTATCGTTTCGGAGACGACAGCACTGCCGCCGGTCGTGATTTCACCGCGAATGGGCCAACGCTCGTGCTCACACGGAATGAGCCGGTCGCAGTCAGGATCGTGAACCGGTCACACGAGCCGGCCGCCGTGCACTGGCATGGCATTGAGCTCGAGAGCTTTCCCGATGGTGTGCCGGGATTTAGTGGCGAAGGCAACACTGTACTGCCGGCAATCGCGACCGGCGATTCGCTGACCGTGCGCTTCACGCCAACACGAGCCGGCACGTTCATGTATCACTCGCACTTCAACGAGATCGGGCAGATATCATCCGGGCTGCACGGAGCGATCATCGTGCTCGATTCAACAGAACGCTGGTCACCAGAGACGGATCGCGTCCTGCTCTTCAGCGACGACGGCCCGACCGGCAATCTGATCAGCGGTCCGTTTCCTGCGACGCGAGTGAACGGCAAATTGAGCGCCGATACACTGCACCTTTCAGTGGGCGTTACATACCGACTGCGTCTCATCAATATCCGCACGGACTACACTCTCAATGTGTCGCTGATGCAGTTCGTGTTTCCGGCGACATGGACGCCGGTGGCAAAGGACGGCGCCCACCTACCGCAGCGGCAGCGCGTGGCGGGACCGGCGCGCGTGCTGTTCGGCCCGGGAGAAATTCACGACGTCGAGTTTACGCTCAGGCACCGTGGAACGTACCTGCTACACCACTCCATGTCGGAGATGCCGCCAGCGCTCCGGCAGCGTGGCGCAATCCCCGTCGTGGTGCATTAGCCCGCCATGCCGCTCGCGTTCGCCGTCGGACACACGCTGACAGCCGTGCGTCTAATCGTCCCGCACGCACCCGCGGTTTGCACCGATGCCATCCGCGAACCGGCCGGTCTATCCTCCCTTGCGTGGAGTGATTCACGAGAGCCGATTATTGACGGTCGCGGGCGCGAGCGGTTCGTGCCGTGGCCTCCCAAGTCCTCACGCCCTGGAGCCTGGTGATGACCGAGATCGCGGGTGGAGCGTCACTGGCAGATCGTGACCTGCTCGAACTGTTCTTCAGTCAATCGCTGACGGGCGCGTTCTTCATGATGCTCGATACGCCCATCCCCTGGAACCACAGTGAGTCAAACCGCGAAGCGCTGCTCGACTACGCGTTTGCTCACCAGCGAATCACACGTGTGAATGACGCGATGTTACAGCAATATCAAGCGACCCGTGATTCATTTCTCGGACGGACGCCGGCTGACTTCTACGCACACGACATTGCCGAGGGACGTCGCATGTGGGCGGAGTTCTTCGACAACGGACAGGCGCGTTACGAAACCGACGAACGCCGTGAAGATGGCGCGCCAGTGCGCATTGACGGCGAGTACATGTGCCTCTACACGCCGGACGGTCGCATTGCCGGACATTTCGGCGTACAGCGCGATGTGACCGAGCGATATCAGGCGGAACGTGCGCTGCGTGATTCCGAAGCCCGTTACGAAGCGGCGTTCCGGCTCTCGCCCTTTCGCCTCACGATTAATCGACTTGACGATGGCCGATTCGTGGAAGTGAACGACGCGTTCCTGCGCGATCTTCGGCGCACCAGGGAAGAGGTCATCGGTCGCACGTCGGTGGAACTCGGGCTGTGGCAGGAACCCGCCGCGCGCGAGCGATACATCGAACGCTTGCGTCGCGAGGGCACCGTGGTCGATCTCGAGTTCGCGGGTTATACGCGGGATGGCCGTCGTGAGATCACGCAGTTGTCGTCAACACTCATTGAACTGCAAGGCACCATGTGCGTACTGACCATCGCGCATGATGTCACAGATCGACGATTGGCCGAAGCGGAAGTAGAGGCCTCACGACAGCAGTTGCGTGCACTGGCCAGTCGACAGCAGCACGTCCGCGAAGAGGAAAGGCGCGCCATTTCGCGGGAGATTCACGATGAACTCGGACAGTTGCTCACGGGCGTCAAGCTGGATCTTGCGTGGACGCACGCTCACTTGCCGCTCGATGCTGCGCCAGCTCGTGAGCGTGTCGCGGACGCGCTCGAGCGGATTGCGGGCGCCATGAACGTGGTGCGCCGCATCGCCACGGAGTTGCGTCCCGCCGTGCTGGACGATCTCGGCATCGTCGCGGCGCTGGAGTGGCAGGCACAGCGATTTGCACGCATGTCGAACGTGCGTGTGGCTGTGGATTTGCCGGCAACGGATCCCCCGCTCGACAGCAACGCGCGCACGACGGTGTTTCGCATTGTGCAGGAGGCGCTCACCAACGTAGCGCGGCATGCGGGGGCACGTACGGTGCATGTTTCAATGCAAGCCGACGACACGCAGGTTGTTGTGGTGATCAGCGATGACGGACGCGGCATCACCGAGGCCGAGCTGTCTGATCGGTGTTCGCTCGGTCTGCTCGGCCAATACGAACGTGCCGCTGCGGCTGGCGGCACGTTGTCGATTGACAGTCTGTCCACTGGTGGTACTCAGGTACGGCTTGTCATTCCCCCCGTTGGTGCACGTCCATGATGCGTCTGTTCATTGCCGACGATCATCCGATCGTTCGCGCCGGACTCATCGGCATCGTGGCGGACGAAGGCGATATGGTGGTTGTTGGAGAAGCGACCAGTGGTGTTGATCTGGTGGAGCGCCTTCGCAAAGTACCGACCGATGTATTGCTGCTGGATGTCTCAATGCCCGGACCAGGGCTCGTACCACTGCTGGAAGCGCTGCGCGAAATGCATCCCACGATTGGCGTGCTCGTACTCAGCGTGCACTCGGAAGAGCAGTACGCGACGCGCGCGCTGCGTGCTGGCGCCCGCGGATACCTCACGAAGGATCATTCGCCGGGCGAACTGGTTGCGGCCGTCCGAAAAGTGCACGCGGGTGGTCGATACGTGAGCGCGACTCTCGCGGAACGATTGGCCGCCGAGTTGAGCGCGGGCACGCAGGGATTGCCACACGAACGCCTGAGCGATCGTGAGTTTGAAGTGTTGTGCCTGCTCGGTTCCGGACGTTCCGTCACGGAAATCGCAGCCGTGCTGTCGCTGAGTGTAAAAACGGTCAGCACGTATCGCATGCGACTGCTGGAGAAACTACCTGCCACATCGAACGCCGAGCTCGTTCGCTACGTGGTGGCTCACGGGCTGATGCGCTGAATACGCGCGCTATTTCACCTTAATCAACGTAGGAACATATGAACGTGTTACGCTGGATTGGCCGGGGTCTCCTGGCCGTCATCGCCCTTGGCGCATTCGTCATCGCCGCCGTGTATGCGCGTACCGAATGGTTGATTCACCATCGGGTGCCACTGCCTCCGCCCGTCTCCCTGAATGTGACACAGGATTCTGCGACAGTCGCCAAGGGTGCCCACATCGTTGATGCCGTGTCCGGTTGTGTGCATTGTCATGGCGCAGATCTCGGCGGCGATGTGCTGGTCGACGAGCCACTCGTTATGCGGCTCACCGCCCCAAATCTGACGTTGGGTCATGGCGGCGTGTTGGCACAGTACGACAACGCCGCGTTGGAAGCCGCGATTCGACATGGCGTCGCGCCTGACGGTCGCGTGTTGCGCTTCATGCCGTCGCACGAGTACGCCGGCATGGCAGACGACCAGTTAGTTGCCATCATCGCGTACATGCGTGCGCAACCGCCGGTTGACCGCATACTGCCGCCCATGCGCGTTGGACCCGTTGGGCGCGCGCTCGCCGTTGCCGGTCAACTCGCGCTGTTTCCGTACTACCGGATTGATCATGACAAACGCGCACCCTTGGTGGCACCAACGGGCGCCACGGTTGAACACGGCGCGTATCTCGCAGCCGGCTGTGCGGGATGTCACGGCGCCACGCTTGGTGGCGGAAAGATTCCCGGCGCGCCGCCGGATTGGCCCGCGGCATCCAACCTGACACCGACTGGCATCGGCACATGGAGCGAAACCGATTTTATCCGAACGATGCGAACCGGCATCAATCCGAGCGGACACGCGCTGCACGAGGCCATGCCATGGAAACAAATCGGCGGCATGACCGACGAGGAGTTGATTGCGCTACGCCTTTATCTGGCAACTGTAACGCCGCGCGTCACTGGCTCACGATGAAGGTGTGAGTGCAGCATGGAGAGCAGCGTGTTCGTGTTACTCGTTGACGTGTCGCCTGAGCACGCACAGCTGGTGCGTGAAGACAGACATGAGCTTGCTCGCGTGCTGAACGCGTCGATTCCAGAAGATTGGCCCATGTTTGCTCACGCCTTCGCCAGCACTCACGTTGCACAGGCGCAGGCGAATGCACGCGAGTGGGGTGGCTTTTTCTTTGTTGACACAGAGCGTGCGGCGCTGGTCGGCAACGGCGGCTTCAAGGGTCCGCCAGACAACCACGGTCGGGTGGAGATTGGCTACGAGATTGCACCTGCGTATCGACGGCGGGGGTATGCAACCGCCGCCACACTGCAGCTCGTACGGCGAGCGTTCAGCGACCCGAGAGTGCTCGCCGTGAAGGCGCACACGAGGGTGACTGCGATAGATTCTGCAGGTGTTCTCAGGAAGTGCGGATTTGTCACGCGAAGCGCGTCGATACACGAAACGCTCGGCTCCGTGCTGCAATGGGAGATTGCCAAACTCGTTGATTCCCCGACGCGACATGCCTTGTCTCTCTCTCAAGAGATAGATCGCATATGACGTAAGTGCGTTGGCACACCGATCGACGGTTTGGGGTACGCAGACATCAGCATCGTGCGTCTCACCCTCAATCGATAGGTATCTCGCCTGCTGCACTGCTTTTTGGTATGACATCCGCCGTCGCCGAGATTCGCTCGGACGCTGGTACGCTTGTTGCCGCTCTTTCCGGCGACTGGTCGGTTGAGCAGAAGACGCCGCGCTTTGAGCCCGGCGTTTCGCGTCGCGCGTCCGGCGAACAGGCGCGCAGGCTCACGTTCGACACCTCCGCGCTCGGCTCCTGGGACAGCAGCCTGCTCGTGTTTCTCGAGCAGGCACAAGCCTACTGCACGGCAGAAAAGATTGAGATGGACCCGTCTGGCCTGCCGGAACAGGTCATGCGCTTGCTCACCCTTTCGCGAGCGGTCCCCGAGCGAACGGCCACCGCAGAGACGCCCGCTCAGGAAACGTTCGTCGCGCGACTCGGCAGCAAGGGCATTGCGACATGGGCGAACGTCGAATCAACCATCACTTTCGCCGGTGAAGTCGCGTTGGCGGCGGCCCAGCTGCCCGGCCGCGGTGTGCGCATGCGATGGCGTGAGTTCTGGGTGGTCGTGCAATCGAACAGCTCCGGGGCACTCCCGATTGTCACACTCATCGCGCTGCTGGTTGGTGTGATTATTGCCTTTCTTGGCGTGGTCGTGCTCGAACGGTTTGGCGCTGGTTACTACACATCGTATCTGGTGGGCTTTGGCATGTTGCGCGAAATGGGCGCACTCATGACGGGAATCATCATGGCCGGCCGCACCGGCGCCGGCTTTGCCGCCGAGCTCGGCAGCATGAAAATCACCGAGGAGATCGATGCGTTTGTCACACTGGGCATCTCTCCGGTTGAACATCTGGTGTTGCCGCGCATGCTCGGCATTCTGTTGATGATGCCGCTGCTCACGCTCTACGCAGATTTTGTTGGCATTATGGGTGGCATGCTGGTGTCTGTTTCTATGGTTGACCTGTCCGCCAAGCAGTTCATTGGTGGCTTGTTGTACGTCATGACGCTCACCGACGCGCTGCTTGGCGTGTTCAAGGGCCTGGTGTTCGGCTTGGTCATCGGTTTTTCGGGTTGCCTGAAAGGGCTGCAGACCGGCAGTGACGCTGGCGCGGTTGGTCGCGCGGCGACCTCCGCGGTTGTGCTCGGCATCACACTCATCATTCTCGCCAACGCCGTGATCGACTGGCTGGCTGCCCTGCTCAACATATGACAATCTCGACCACACCCGCGATTGAAGTGCGAAATCTCACTATGCGGTACGGAGACCTTGTGATCATGAACGATCTCAACTTCTCCATTCAGCGTGGTGAAGTTTTCGTCATCATGGGCGGTAGCGGCAGCGGCAAGAGCACGCTGCTCAAGCATTTGATCGGATTGAAGGCACCGGCCGAAGGCACCATTCTCTTTGACGGCAAAGAGTTTGACATCGACGACGACGCCCATCGAAAGCAGGTCCTGCGCCGTATGGGTGTGCTATACCAGAACGGCGCGCTCTGGAGCGGACTCACACTCGCCGAGAATGTGGCACTGCCGCTGGCCGAGTTTACGTCGCTGGACGAGCGGGTAATCGCCGAGATCGTCTCACTCAAGCTGGCGCTTGTGGGACTGCGCGGTTTTGAAGAGTTCTATCCGTCGGCGATCAGTGGCGGTATGCGCAAGCGCGCCGCACTCGCTCGCGCCATCGCGCTCGATCCGGAGGTGTTGTTCTTCGACGAGCCGTCTTCTGGTCTCGATCCGATCAGCGCCAGCCGCCTCGACGACCTGATCGTGGAGCTCAAGGCAAGCTTCGGTACGACCATCGTGGTGGTGACGCATGATCTGGACAGCATTTTCCGAATTGCAGACCGTGCGCTGTTTCTTGACATCAACGAAAAAACAATGACAGCGCTTGGCAATCCCGCAGAGTTACGCGACAACCCACCGAGCGACGAAGTGCATCGGTTCCTTACCCGCAGCAGCGAAGGCCTGACATGAGTATGCGTGCCAATCCCACAAAAATCGGATTCTTTCTGGTTGGCGCACTCGCGCTCGCGGTGCTGGCGGTGGCAATGCTCGCGTCCAATGCATGGTTCGAGCGTCGCACCTCATTCATTGCGTACTTCCCTGAATCAGTGAATGGGCTCGAGAATGGCGCACCGGTGAAGTTCCAGGGTGTGCCCGTGGGCTCAGTCACCGAGATCATGATTGAGATCAATCAGCAAGACAAATCGTTTCAGGTGCCGATCAAGTTTGATATTGATCTGCCTCGCCTGACCACGCATCTCGGCACCTATGTGAACCTTGCGGATACTGTCGTTCTGCGTCAGCAGATTGAGAACGGTCTGCGTGCACAGCTGCAGATGGAGAGCATCGTCACCGGGCTGCTGTATCTCGAACTCGCCTACCGAAGCGACTCGACACCGCCGCGGCTTGCCAATGCTTCTGATGCGTACCCTGAGATTCCAACGACTCCATCGCTCATGGCGGCGATTGGAGGCGGCGCAGGCAGTGTGCTGTCCGAGGTCATGAAGATCCTCAACCGCGTGAACGACATGCTCGTTGACTTCAACACGGAAGAGATCAACAGCGCGGTGGTGCAGTCCGCGAATGCAATTCAGGAACTGGTGAGTTCGCCGGAGATCAAGGCGGTGTTGCGTGATCTGCCTGAGGTCACGAAGCAGCTCAACTCCACGATGGCTGAAGTGCAGCGACTCGCGACGCGTGCCGAGGCGGCGATTGACCCCATGCAAACACAGATCACCGGTGCGTCGACGGAAGCGATTGCCACGTTACAGGCGCTGCGCAAAACGCTTGACGAAACACATGGGCTGCTGTCGGCGGACGCCGGCCCTGGCTATGCACTGCAAGGCGCGCTCACAAGTATGAAGGAAGCGGCAGATGCACTGCGCGTGCTGATCCAGTCGCTTGAGCAGAATCCGGACATGTTGCTTCGCGGCAAGAAGCCGCCTCGGAACTGACGTGCGTCTTCCACCATCTCGTCTCATGCGAACTACTCGTCTGCTGTTTCCTTTGGCCGCCCTCGCGCTTGCGGGCTGCTTCAAGCTTTCGCGCAATGCGCCGCCCGTTCAGCACTATGTGTTGAGCGGTGCGCGCACGCCTGTCGCCGCTGCGTCTGCGAGCTCGGCCGGACTCACTGTGGGTATTCGTCGCCTCGATCTCGCGCCGTATCTCGCCACACCTTCCGTTGTGGTGCGTCGCGGCGCGCACACCATCGAAGCGTCCGAGTTTCATCGATGGGGCGAAGATCTTGGAGAGGGCATCAACCATACGGTCGCCGCGCATCTCGCGAACGTTGCGCCGGTGAAGCACGTGAACATTGCGCCGTGGGCGGCGCGCGCGCAGCACGACTATCTCGTACAACTGCACGTGATACGTTTTGAAGGCGTCGCGGACTCCGCCGCCACCACCGCAGGGGCACACGTGGTAACGTCCTGGGACATTATCCGACCGGTCGACGGCGCGCTGCTCGTGCGCGGAAACACCGACTATCGTGACGGTCGCTTTCCCGTCGGTGATTACAGCGCGCTCGTGGCACAGTTGAATGAAGGGCTTGGACGCGTGGCCTCGGATATCCGCACATGCCTCGGACGCTTTCGGTCGGATACCCTGCCACCGCCGTCGTGCAACTGAGCCACGTGCGGGATCACACCGCAGGTTGGGGCACGCGGGTCGCGCTCAATGCCAACACGGCAAACGCCGCGTAGAACACCTCGTCGGGGTATAACTCCGGCGTGAGAAATCGCTGAAACAACAGCCCTTCAGTGAGCGCGTGAAGCACGCGCACAAACGTCTCTGGAGGCATCGACAGCTCGTGCTGCTCGGCAACCGCGCGTAGCCACTCCGCGCCAGCGTCGAATCGTTTCGCCGTGATCTCGTGTACGTGCGCACGTAGCGCCTCGTTTGAGAGCGTGTAGGCGATTCCCGCGAGCCGTCCCCCCGCCGCGAGACGACGCTCCGGGAGGGACGCGATGGTCGCCTCAGCGAACGCGCGCATCGTCTCGGCGAACGTCGAGCCTTCGGCAACCACCGGCACGATAGGCGCCCAGTGCGCGTCGGCGAGCGCCATGAACAGGTCGTTCCGATCCTTGAAATTCCCATAGACCGCGCCAGACGTCATGCCCGCACGCTGCGCGATGTCGTGCACCGTGGTCTGCTCGAATCCCTTCTCCCGAATGAGATCGCGGGCCGCGGCGAGCAGCGCGGCCCGGGTTCGGGCGCGCTTGTCGCCTTTGGGCTGTCGGCGATCGGACGGAGCGGCTTTGTCGGGATTCATGGGTGGATAACGTAATATACGTATATTATTTTATACAACCACTATTTAACGGAACCGCGATCCAGTGCCCATTACCAATGACATCACCGCCGCTCTAAACCAAAGCGTCCACGCGGGCGCCCTGGCGGGTGCATCCTCCATCCTCTGGAGGAACGGCGTGATTGAGCACGCCGCTGGCGTCGGTTTTCGCGACATTGAGGCAGGCTTACCGGCCGAACACGATACGATCTATCGCATCGCGTCAATGACGAAACCGATCACGTGCGCTGCCGCACTCATGTTGCACGAGCAGGGACATTTTGCGCTCGACGATCCCATCACGCCTTGGGTGCCGGAGTTCGCCGACGCTCGTGTGCTGCGTTCACCTGATGGTCCGTTCACTGACACAGTTCGCGCGCAGCGGGCGATCACGTTTCGCGATCTGCTCACACAACGCGCAGGCATCACGTACGGCGCGTTTCATCCGGAGCCGCTCCGCTCGGCGTTCGCGAACGCGCTGGGCGGCGAAGTGGATAGCCATGTTGCACCCGATGCATGGATCGCGGCGCTCGCGTCATTGCCGCTCATTGCACAACCGGGGACAAGCTTTACGTACGGCCACGCCACAGACCTGCTGGGGTTCATCATCGCGCGCATCGCGAACAAACCGCTCGGTGATGTGCTAGCCGAGTTGATCTTCCAGCCGCTGGGCATGCTCGATACGTGTTTTATTGTGCCGCGCGAGCAGTGGCACCGTCGTGCCGCGCTGTATGGATTCAATGACGCAGGACAGTTGTCACGCCGAACTGTTGCCACGGGTTCATCGACCGTGCCCGAACGGCCAGACGACATGTTGTACGTATCCGGTGGATCCGGACTGTGGTCGACGGTGGGCGACTATCTCACGTTCGCTCGTCTGTTCCTCAATCGCGGAAGCGTCGACGGCGTGCAACTGCTGCGATCTCAACCGTTGCGATGATGACGAGCAATCAGCTCACGCCGACCCAGCGAACATCGGCCAACATTTTCGGTGTGCCCATCTTTGCGTCCGGACACGGCTATGGCATGGGAGTCGCGGTGGTCATGGAGCCGGAGCACGCTTCCGCGACATTGTGTGCCGGCCATCTAGGTACCGTCGGCTGGCCAGGTGCGTGGGGCGGATGGTGGCAGGCGGATCCTGCCGATGGTTCCGCGATGGTATTTTTGACGCATCATTTGGTCGAGCCGCATCAGTGGGCGGAGGGTGTGGGACTCGGGGTGTACACGGCGATCTCCCAGTTCCACGCACTGCGGTCGCGCTGAAGAAGATGCGAGCTTAGTTCGGCTGCGCGCCCGGCGCCGAACGGCTCCTTGTTTCCGACTCAGGGTGTCACATGTCGTACTTCACGCATCACTTCGAAACTCGCGTCGCTCGCCATGCCGTCGGCACGTATCACTACACGGTTGTGTATCTCGACCCATCGCTGCACAGCGAACTACCGCTGCACGAACACGCGCGACTACGCATTGAGGCAGACGTGTCAGGCGTGCCGGTGAAAGGAGCATGGCAACCGGCGCGCGGCAAATGGTACTTGATGTTGCCGAAGGCGTCGCTAAAAGCGGCAGGACTCAAAGTGGGAAGCAGCGTGGAAGTGTGGTTTCGCGTGTTGCCGCAAGACGATGTGGACGTGCCCGAAGAGCTCGCCGCGTTGCTCTCGAAAAAAGCACGGGTGAAAAAAGCGTGGGACGCGCTGAGCGCCGGTAAACAACGCGGACTCGCTCACATGGTCGCATCGGCGAAGCGCGCGGAAACGCGAGCCGCGCGTGTTTCACAAGTTGAGGAGGTATTGCTGGGAAAGACAGCCCTACCATGGGATCGCAAGAATCGTGCATCCAAACACAGCTGACCCACGTGCCGCATGTACATCCCCAAACATTTCGAAGAGCATCGACAGGAGGAGCTCCATCGCATCATTCGCGAGTTCCCGCTCGGCGTGCTGGTCGTAAACGGTGCCGACGGGCTCGACGCCAACCACATTCCGTTTGAGTTACATGAGCAGGACGGCAAACAGGTGCTGCTGGCGCATGTGGCACGCGCCAACAGCGTGTGGCAGGAATCGCGGGACGGCGATGAAGCACTCGTGATTTTTCGCGCGGCAGACGCGTACATCTCGCCCAACTGGTACCCGAGCAAGCATGAGTTCCACCAGCAGGTGCCCACGTGGAACTATCAAGCCGTGCACGTGCATGGGCGAATCACCGTACGCGATGATGCAAAATTTGTCCGCATGATCGTGGCTCGTCAGACCAAGACGCACGAAGCCCGCGTAGGCGAACAGCGCCCGTGGCGCATGGGTGATTCGTCAAAGGAGTTTATCGATCACCTGCTCACCGCGATTGTTGGCATTGAAATCAGCATCGACAAAATCGTTGGCAAGTGGAAGTTGGGTCAGAACAAGGAACTGCGAGATCTCACCAGTGCGGCGCACGCACTGTCAACACGTGGCGATGAGCGAACGTCGGCGGAGATGCTGGCCACCCTGAGGGACCGGGCGCCGTGAACGCGTCGCGAAACATGCGCGCGCAATCCGCTGGCCGTCCGCGGTAAGGAAACCGTCGAATGAAGCCTGCGACACGCTATGCGTTTGCCGGAATCGCCGCGCTCGGCCTGCTGAGCCTCGTGCACTGGGGTCGCACGTCGCGGTACGATGGTCCGGAGATCGTGATGTACCTGATGGGCGTGATGCCAAACGTGGCGGCGGCGATTGCCATTTCATTTGTCTTGCTGAGCATCTGGGCAGACCAAAAAACGGACGCTTCATATGCAGATGCGCGCCGCGCGTTTGTATTCATCACACTTGGTGCAGGACTGGCGCTGATTGCGTGGGAGTTCATACAGCAGTCGAGTCGAACGCTGGTGTTTGACCTGGACGACATCGTCGCGACGCTGCTTGGACTCGGTGTTGCGTGGCTCCTTTTTGTTGCGCTTACTCCGAAACCTTCGAGCGAGGCCTCACCAGCTGGATAAATCGCTTCAGCCCCTGGCACACGTTGGCGAACCTCCAGACTCGCCGTCATAGCGGCGTATTGTGTACACCCACACAACCAGTCGCATGTTGAACGCTGCACACATTCGTCGCGCCACGGCACTCGATCTGCCAGCCGTGGTCCGTCTGCTCGCAGATGACCCACTCGGTGCAACGCGTGAGCAATACGCTGATCCGCTGCCGGATGCGTACCACACCGCGTTCGCCGCAATGGAATCGCAAACGGGCAACGTGTTGCTCGTTGCCATTGTCGACGGTGAAGTGGTGGGCTGTCTCCAGTTGACAGTCATTCCTGGCATCAGTCGACTCGGCGCGTCGCGCGCGCAGATTGAGGGCGTTCGGGTTGCCGCTACGCATCGCGGCGCCCGCATAGGTGAAGCGCTTGTCGCCGACGCTATTGAGCGCGCAAAAGACGCGAACTGTGCGCTCGTACAGCTCACCACCGACAATACGCGCGCCGATGCAAAACGCTTTTACGAGCGGCTCGGCTTCGAGGCCACACACGTGGGAATGAAACTCCGGCTGGCGGAGGACTGACGGCACTGCGCTCCGGACGCACGCTCTTGCTCGTGTGAGACGACGTGCGGCGGCACATGAACTGAGGAACTCCACGCACGCGTCAAGCGGGTTACGGGAACCTGACCAGCCTCGCGCCGCTTTCTCGCTGTATGCATGCTGCGATGCACTTCCTGCTCTTGCCCTCTCTGATGATGGTGCTTGGCGCATTCGCCGAGCGTCACCGTCCCGTCTCGGAAACCGTGCCTATGTCTGCTCCGGTAACACTCTTCACCTTCGACCGCGCCGACGAGGCCGAGTGGGACGTGGTGAACGACGGGGTCATGGGCGGCCGTTCGGCGGGGTTCGTCGCGATCGACGAGGGCACGCTGCGCTTCACCGGCACGCTGGTCACGCAGGGGGGCGGCTTCACCTCGGTGCGGGCGCGGCGCGCCGTGGACCTGACCGGTCAGTTGGGGATCGAACTGCGAGTGCGCGGCAGTGGCCGACAGTTTGAGGTGGAGCTCGACGACGGCTTACGGACATACGGCCGAATGGTATCGAGGCGTGCCCCGTTTGCCACGTCGGCCGAGTGGACGATTGTGCGCGTGCCATTCAGCGCGCTCCGAAGCACCGTCTTCGGGCAGGCAGTAAACGCGCCGCCGATCGAGGTGGCGCGTATCCGGGGGCTCGGGCTGTACATGGCCGATGGGCAGGACGGGCCCTTTCGTCTTGAAGTGGACTTCGTGCGATCGTACGGCGACGGTAACGAGTAGCGGGGAAACGGATCGCGAACTCGCCTGCACGCAGGTCGTCAGTTCCGCCCCGCGAGCACCCTCCGCAGCACCGGCTCAAACCAGTCCGCTTGCCGCACCATGCCGAGATCACTCGGATGCGAGCCATCGGTCGCGGCTTCGTCATCGTCGCCGAGCAGTTCATTGCCGGTGAGGTAGTACAGACCAGTGACGCCGTCTTTTTGCAACGCAGCCATGCAGGCACGCAGCGCAGCGTGATTATCGGTGTGGAACTGGGTGAGCGTTGGCAGAATCCACGCGTTGGTCTGCCGACGATCCTCAACCAGCACGATCGGCGTGTTGGGACGCGCGGCGCGGATCTGTTTGACCAGAGGAACGCATTTGAGCGTCACCGCTGCTGCGTCCATGTTTGGCAGACAGTCGATCACGTACACGGCGGCGTCGACCTTGGCCAACAACTCGCCAACAGCGGCGTCCATCCGGCCGTTGCCTGAGAAGCCGAGATTCACAACAGGCCGATCCAGGCGACGCCCGAGAATGGCGACGTGGGCCATTCCCGGTCGCGACGCGCTCGCGCCGTGTGTGATTGACGTGCCGTAAAACACAATCGGTCGCTCGGTGCGCGGCGCCATCCGCTCGAACGATGCGCCAACTGGTACCCCGATCGACAAGCTGTCGATACCGTTGTACAGCGGCAGGTAGATGGCGTACTCGCGCGTTCCTGGAGCCAATCGCTCGATCATGCGCTGGCGCACGACCTTGGACGATGGCCGCGTCACGCCGACCCATCGCCACTTCCCGTTCTCGTCGCGCGCGTACAGATCGAGGCCGCTCACCCCAATCGCCGTCATGTTTGGCAGCGCGAGCTGCGCGTTCAACAATGTGTAGTTTGCCCAGATCGCATCAGCATTCGTTTTGAAACGCACGAGCATGCCGGCACTGTGGCGGCTGAGTGACCACACGGCCGGCGTGACCGTAGCTTCCGCCTGCGCCGGGAAGCGGTCGTACCATCGCCTGCGTTCGAGCGCCGGCCACGCGCGTCCTTCAACCCCCCACTCCGACACGTTGTGCCACTGCAGCGGCGGCTCCGCGTTACGTGCGGGCGCCGCAGGAGCGTTCTGCGATTGGACCTGCGTGCTCATCGAAGCGAGCGCCAGCGCAGCCAGCGCGGCGCAGTGAATCCAGCGCGCGACGTGTGTGGTCACGTCAACACCGACTGGTGTTGCACGATACGCTCGAACACACGGGACGTGATCACATCACATGGACTGCGTAAACATGATGTGCGCTTTTGGTGTGCCCGGCAGCATCAGCCACGGCTGCCCCGCGAGCGGAATCGTACTCAAGCCTGTGGACTGCTGCGTGGCGCCCGGCATGTAGACAACGAACAGCAGACGTGATTTTGGCGCAGCAACTTTGGCCTCGTCAAAATCTCCGGCCGGGCCGGTCAGTGAATAGAGCGCACCTGACCGTGGCATTTTCAGTTGGCCCGAGTTCACTTCCGCAAAGCGAACGGTATCCACCTTCGACGCGCTCATGCCTTGCGCGCGCAACATACGCCCGCGTGCCATGAACGGCTCGAGTGACTCGTGATAACAGGCCACGTGAAACCGATCCACGTCGGCCGGATTGTGCGCGAGACACGTCATTCCGTTATTGCCCTGCCGCAAAATTTCAAGACGACCGACCGAACGATAGCCAAGCACCGTTGCATTGGCGCGCATCGCTTCTGGGAGCGGAAGCGTGGCGGCGGCAATCTGCGATGCGGCCTTCGGTACTGCCGCTGCCTGCGCGACGGCGTCAGGGACACGTGAGAGTGTTGCTGAAACTGCCAATGTCATAATCGACAACACACGCGCGGCAAGCATCGAAGTGCGCAACATGAGCGGTTCGTTCCTTGAGGTAGATCCGTTGGACAACGCGAGCGCCTATTTGGCGACTCGACGACCTGAAAAATACAGTTCATCTTTGCTGCCACGCACTTCGAACTGCATGACACCATCTTTCTCCGCGAACGTGAGCATGAAGTCAGGACGCATCACTTCGTAGATTTCGCCCGCCGCAAAGACCTCGGCGGCCATGTACAGGCCCGCAGTGAAGATGCCAGGCGCTACTTTCATGAGCGCAAACGTTTGCATGTATGTGTCTTCCGGCTCAAAACGCGCCTTCAAGCCGCCACGCTCGTAGGAGACAATGAGCGCGGCCGTTGTCGTGTCGGGAGGATTGCCCGTTAACGCATACCGTCCAAGATACGGCGCCGCTTCTGACTCAGGCAGCATCTCGCTGAGTGTTGGCTCCACGGTGTAGTTCATGCTGATGCGCATGCGATGCCAGTGCATGGCAATCGTGGCCCCTCGCGCGGTTACCGACGGAAAGGAAAACGTGAGCGCTTCCTCACTCCACGCTGCGGTTGAATCCGCTTTCACCGTCACCTTGATGTGACGATCAGACGGCTTGGGGTGATCCATGTGAAACTGTCGCCACACAGGATCGAGCAACATGGTCCACGACGAATCCTGCTGCACGATCATCCAGAGCCCGTACTTGCCCTTGGGCACGCGTACACCCGACAGCATGATCGGGCGATCTGTTTCAAGCGTCGTCGCCCAGTTGGCGCCCGGTGTCCACACTTCGCCCCATTTCACGGCGCGGGTCCCAAACACCACATCACGTCCGCGCAAACGTGGTCGCGAGTATTCGATGGTCACCTTCGTGCCGTCCACGATCTGCGAGATGCTTTGCAACTCGCTGGCTCTGATCTGCGCCGAGGCGGCAGAGGGAGGCACAACGAATGCGATGCTGAACGACAGCAGGCGTGCGGTCAGATGGCGAAGCATTGGTCTCGACGTTTGGCGGTGAGTCAGCACATGTTCAGCCGTATTGCGCGTCAATCGCAATCCGGATATCAGCGAGCGAGCGACCAGCTTTTGCCATACGCACGGCAACACGGCCCTCGCCCTGACAGATCGGGCAGATCCGGGCCATCGCGTTCGCGCCTTCGTAACACGTGAGCAGCGAATAGTGCCCGTGCAGGTCAGCGCATCCGCAGTGACAACGAATGCCGTCGACCACTGCGGGAATCGCCCTGACGGCGTCGAAGAGCTCAATCAGCACAGCGTCGCCGTCGAGCATGGCCGGCGTGGCCACCCTGGCGCCCGTGATGCCACGTCGCGGCGTTGGGTGGTCCGTGCGCGCACGCGCAGCCAGCGCACGCGAAGGCAGCGCGCGCAGCGCGCGCGGAACCACGCTCAGACTGGCGGACAGCATGGTGAGCAACCAGCGCCGGCGGGTGAGGCCTTCGAAAACGCTCATGGCTCTAACATACGGCTTCCACGACAATGCGGAAGGTTGCACTGAACCGTTCCCGAAGCCCGAGGGCGACAGTTTCGTTCGTGACACGCCTCACACTCATGGGAACACGTTCTTACGGGCGGTGTCGACTCTGTGGTGACGAACAGCTTCGCTATTCACCTCGGACATGACGTTCCCGTCGCCACGGCCGCCATACATGACGGCCACGCGTTGCGCGACACCGTGCGCGACGCGATCGCACTCAGCGAGCCGGAGCGTCTGCGGGAAGAGGACCCGTACACGGCGCAGTGGGTCGACGTCGTCGATACACGCCTGATCGGCCTGCGCTCACGATTCGAATGTGACCTCAATCGACCGCGCGAGAAAGCCGTGTATCAGACGCCGGAGGACGCATGGGGGCTGCGCGTCTGGCGCGAACCCCCGACGCCGGAGATGATCGCCGAATCGCTCGCGCAGTACGATGCGTTCTACGCCGCGGCGACCGAAACATTGGAGCAGATGCGCCAGCAGTGGGGGCACTTCGTGGTGTTGGACCTGCACAGCTACAACCATCGTCGTGATGGGGTCGATGCGCCGCCAGCAGACGAAGCATCCAACCCGGAAGTGAACATTGGCACGGGCAGCATGGATCGTGTTCGGTGGGCACCGGTGGTGGATTGCGTGGTGCAACACTTGCGATCGGTCGACATGCTTGGCCGCACGCTCGACGTCCGAGAGAACGTCAAGTTCAAAGGTGGCCACTTCTCGCAGTGGGTGCACCGCACGTTCCGCGAACACGCCTGCTCGATCTCGATCGAGTTTCGCAAATCGTTTATGGATGAGTGGACCGGCGAACCGTATCCCGGGCACGTTCGAGCGATTCGCGACGCGCTGGCGCTGCTTGTGCCCAAGCTGGAGCAGTCCTTGCATCAGGTAGGCGACTGAATGCCCGACATCGCCACCACGAACAACTCGATTTCGGCGCGACAGCGTATCACGCCGGCGTTCATTGCGCAGGTGTGTGAACGGCTGCGACAGGGGCATGGTGTGCGTCGTTCGCTCCCCGGAGGAGGTCGACTGCACATTGACCGCGCGTTGCCATTTCTGTGTGTGTATCGCGAGCCGGCGCAGGATACCGTGGGCCCGACGTCGCAGATGATCATCGGTGAGGCCTCCCACCTGATTGCACCAGGCAGCCTGGAGCTTCATGCTCGACTTCAGCAACTGGTGAGCGCCATCGCCGACGTGATGGTGGAGAAGTTCGGCGAGTTTCTGCTGCTCGAAGTATGGACGGCCGAAACAAGACGCGAAGGTGTGGACGCGGCGCGCAAAGTACCAGACCCCACATTTCGGATCGTGTCGCCCGTGTTGCCGGCCGACGATCCAACCGTACGCGCATTGCGGAAGGCACTCAGCAACATACCGCTGCGGCCACCACCGCTGGACGTTGAAGTGGACACACACGGATCACCGTCTCCGCCCACGCTGGGTGAGCTCCTGACGTGTGTTCGACAGCATACCGGTGGCTGCACCGCGATTGGCATCGAAGTGCAACCCGTGTATCGGCAGGCGCGCACCGGCACACCGTACCCGGTGTTGTTCGAGACGCTCCGGCGCGGCATGTCGCTGGCCATTCGGCAAACGGCGTATCACTTCGTGCAACTGCATACGGCGCTCGAGCCGTCGCACTTTCACGCACTGGGTCGTCGCACCGCGGTGCGTGCGGTGCAAGAAGCCGATGCAGCGCTCACACAGATCTCGCGATCATTCGACTTCCTGCTGCAAGTCACACCGGTGAACGCCGACCGTGCGCGTGCGCAGTTCATGCGCGATGGAGCAGATCGCGATCCGGAGTTTGACTATCGACCGCTCATCGTTGACGTCGCCTCGCTCAAACGTCGACTGTACAATCTTCCGTTGGAGCAGCTTGAGGACCCCACGCTTGCCAATCTCTTGTCAGCGTGTCGCGGTGAACTCTCGCGGAAGCTCACGATGCTGGGCGACCGCAACACGTCGCGATTTATGTATGGTAGTCTTTCCGTGTACGGCGAGGTCAGTGACGCATTACACGAGTTAGCGGTCACGCTGCTTCGCGTTTCCGAGCGAACGAGTGCGGACGATGACGACGATGACGCGCCGGATACGGAAGGTGTGGTCACCGCAACGGGGTTTGCCGCGATGGCCGAAGACGAGCTATCGCACTACCGAAGCGTATACGCCGGACTGAACGCCAGGGTGCACATTCGCACCGATGTGGCCGGCGTACTCGTGTCTGAGGGTGACTTGCTGATTGGACATTCACTGCGCGTTACACCAACGCGTGCGCGAGCGCTTGTGCAGCATGAGATTGGCACGCACGTGGTCACCTACTCGAACGGACTTGCCCAGCCGCTGAGCCAGCTTGCGAGCGGGTTGGCCGGCTACGAAGAAACGCAGGAAGGGCTCGCCGTGACGTCGGAGTATCTGACCGGTGCGCTCACCGGTAGTCGCGTTCGCGTGCTGGCCGGACGAGTGATTGCCGTACGTGCGCTCGTGGACGGCGCACCGTTTGTTGACTGCTACCGTCTGCTCACCAACGAATACGATTTCGCGCCAAACACGGCGTTCACCATCTGCATGCGCGTGTACCGCAGCGGTGGACTCACCAAGGATCTGATTTACCTGCGAGGGTTGCAGGAGTTTCTCTCGTATCTGCGCGCTGGCGGCGAACTCGAACCCTTGTTGCTGGGAAAACTCGCGCTTGCCGATGTGCCAGCGGTTCAGGAGCTGCGGTGGCGCGAATATTTGCGACCACCACGAATTACCCCACGATTTCTCACGGCGTTCGGCGCTGAGACCAGAATGCAGCGTCTGCGGCAAAGCCAATCACTCATTCAAATTCTCACCGAGACCGCGCCATGAAGATCGGCTTTGTTGTGAACGAGCTGGAAACAGAAATCGACAACTACACCACCACACGATTGGCCCTCTCCGCCCTGAGCATGGGGCACGAGGCGTATTACATCGGTGTCGCCGACTTCGGCTACGATGTCGACGCAAGCATCATGGCCCGCGCACATGCGGCGCCTGGCAAGAAATACGCATCGGGCGAATCGTATTTGGCTGCACTCCGCGGCCCAAAGGCCGAAGTCGAGCGCATCAAGCTGTCCGAGCTCGACGTGGTCCTGCTGCGCAGTGACCCATCGGACGATGCCATTGAACGGCCCTGGGCCGCTCAGGCGGGCGTTGTGTTCTGTCGACGCGCGATGCGGCAAGGGCTTGTAGTGTTGAATCACCCCGATGGGCTGCTCGGCGCGCTCAACAAAATGTATTTCCAGGATTTTCCGGAAGCCGTGCGCCCACGCACGATCATCACCCGCGATCGCGCTGATATCAAGGCGTTCGCCAAGAGCGAAGGCGGAAAGATCGTACTGAAGCCACTGCAGGGCTCCGGTGGCCAGAGTGTGTTTCTGGTGCGACCGGAAGATGCGTCCAATCTGAATCAGATGATCGACGCCGTCAGTCGTGATGGCTACATCGTGGCGCAGGAGTATCTGCCGGCCGCCGAAAAGGGTGACACACGCATGTTTCTCATGAACGGCGTGCCATTGATGACGGATGGAAAATTTGCCGCGTTCCGTCGTGTACGATCAGAAGGCGACATGCGGAGCAACATCTCCGCTGGCGGAACGGTGAAGCGTGCCAAGATCGACGATGTGGCGCTCGGCATCGCTGATCTCGTGCGCCCCAAGCTCGTTCTGGACGGCATGTTCCTCGTCGGACTGGATATCGTTGGTGACAAGCTGATGGAGATCAACGTGTTCAGTCCCGGCGGCCTGGGCTCGGCTGAAGAGTTTGAGAAGGTCGATTTCACGCGAACCGTGATCGAGGCGATGGAGCGCAAGGTCGAGTACGCGCGGAACTATGGACGAGCGTCTGAGAGCGCCGTCATTGCAATGCTGTAGTCGAGCAGTCCGATACCGAAGGTCTTCTCACTTGCGACGAGACAACTGACATGCCACCAACGCGACCCATCTGGAAAGGACAGCTTCGACTCTCACTCGTGTCGATCGCGGTGGAGCTCTTCACAGCCACAAAGTCCAATGCCAAACCCTCGTTTCGGCAGATCCACGAACCGTCTGGCAAGCCGATCAACTACGAAAAGGTGGTGGCCGGTATTGGCCCCGTTGATCGCGACGATATCATGAAGGGCTTCGAGTACGAAAAAGGCGACTACGTGCTGCTGAGCGACGCGGAGATCAACGCGGTAAAGCTCGAAACGCGCAAAACACTGGAACTCACGCAGTTTGTGGGGGCCTGTGAGATCGACCCCATCTACTATGACAAGTCGTACTTCGTGGTGCCGTCAGACGAACTGGCCGAAGATGCGTTCCGTGTCATCCGTGATGCGCTTCGCGAGTCTGAAAAAGTTGGACTCGGCCAGCTTGCCTTGCGCGGTAAGGAGTATCTGGTGGCGCTCAAGCCAACAGGCACCGGCATCATGCTTGAGACGCTGCACTACGAAACCGAGATTCGGAAATCTGACGCGTTCTTCGCGCAGATTTCGTCGAAGAAGGCCGATGCTGAAATGGTAGAGGTTGCTACCGCGCTGATCAAGAAAAAATCGGCGCCCTTTGATGCCGCAGCGTTCAAGGACAACTACCAAACCGCATTGCGCGAGCTGATCGACGAAAAGCTCGCAAGCAAGGGCAAGCGCGTCAGCGTATCCGGTGGCGAAGCGACTGCAGCGCGTGGCGAAACCAAAGTGCTCGATCTCATGGCCGCACTCAAGCGAAGCCTTGAGGCGAGCGGCAAAGCAAAACCCGTAAAGAAGACGGCACGCAAGACAGCCGCCAAACGGAAGACCAGTTGATATGCCGAACGCCCTGCCCGCTTTTCGTGCCCCGCAGCTCGCGACGCTGACCGATACGATTCCAGCGGGCGTAGACTGGGCCTTTGAACTGAAGTACGACGGCTATCGCTGTGTTGCTTCGGTGAGCGGGCGCGACGTGCGGTTCTACACCCGCAACGGTCACGACTGGACGCACAAGTTTGCATCGCTTGTCGCACCATTTTCGTCACTCACCCAAGGCACGGCGTTGATCGACGGTGAAGTGTGTGCGCTCACGCCGGATGGTCGCGCAGATTTCTCCACCCTGACCGACGCGCTGAAGGGTGGCGCGCCGCTTGTATTCTTCGCCTTCGACCTGCTCGAGGAAAACGGCGAAGATCTCACCGCGCTGACACTGCTCGAGCGCAAGGAACGACTCGAAGCCCTGCTGGGCGAGCGCTCAGCCACGGTCGCGATCCAATTTTCCACGCACGTACTCGGCAACAGTCAAGCGGTGTTCGATGCAGTGTGCCGCGACGGACACGAGGGCGTGATCGCCAAACGCGCCACTGATCGATACAGGCACCAGCGCACGACAAGCTGGCTCAAAATCAAGTGCGGCAAGCGACAGGAACTGGTCATCGCTGGCTGGACGCCATCCGCACGCAAGCACACGTTCGCGTCGCTGCTGCTTGGCACGTGGGAATCAGACGAGCTGCGCTATCGAGGGCGTGTTGGCACCGGCTTTACCGTTGACGAATCGCACCAGTTGCAACAACAGCTCGATGCGCGATCGCGCAAAACGAGCCCCTTCGCTGATGTACCGCGCGAGATCGCGAAAGGCGCGCGTTGGGTCACGCCCGATCTGGTGGCAGAGATCGCGTTCACGGAGCTCACGCCGGATGGTCGCTTGCGTCACCCATCGTTCGTCGCACTCCGCGAGGACAAGGCTGCACGTGCCGTGTCACTCGACAAACAAGACCTTTCCACGCGTGGTGTTGCCGCAGCCGCGCGCGTGGATCAGCGACTCACCAGCCCGGATCGCATTGTCTTTCCTGAACAGGGCGTTTCCAAAGCGGACCTCGCCGGATACTACGACGCGGTGGCTCACCACATGCTGCCGTTCATTGCCAATCGTCCGCTCAGCCTGTTGCGCTGTCCACAAGGTCGGGCCAAGCACTGTTTCTTTCAGAAGCACGACAGCGGTGGGTTTCCGGAAGCAATGCAACGCGTGGCCATCACGGAGAAAAACGGAGACACAGAACAGTATTTTTTCGTACGCGATGTTGCGGGACTGATCGCCGGTGTGCAGATGAACACGCTGGAGTGGCACGTGTGGGGATCGTGCGTTGATTCGGTGGAGTATCCGGAACGACTTGTGTTTGATCTGGACCCAGACGAATCCCTCGGGTTTTCTGCGGTGCGTGATGCCGCGCGTACCGTGGCGTCACTGCTTGAAGACGTCGGAGTGCTGAGTTTCCCGATGCTGAGTGGCGGGAAAGGCATTCACGTGATTGCGCCGATCGTGGCCGGTGCAGATTGGTCGGTGATCAAGCAGTTCTGCCGAGATATCGCTACGGAGCTGGCCAATCGGGAACCGTCACGATTTGTCGCCTCCATGTCCAAGGCGCGCCGCAAGGGCAAGTTGTTCATTGACTATCTTCGCAACGAGCGCGGGGCAACGGCGATCGCTCCCTGGTCAACGCGCGCGCGTGCTGGCGCGACGGTTGCAGTGCCGATCAGTTGGCGCGATCTGGATACGTATGATCATGCGGGGCACTTCTCCATCTTTTCTGCCGCCGATCTGGCGCAGTCGACGTATGATCCCTGGCCCGAGTACTTTGCGCTCGAACAGCACATGCCCGATGCCATGGCGGCGCTCGATGCGCTGCGGAGCAACTAGCAACCGACAATTCCCTCACGTGCTCCACCGATGATGCGAAACATGGATTTCAGTTCGTGGCAGGGCGTCATGACAACATTGATTAGTCTGGTCGTCGTGACACTGTTGATGGTAGGCATTCGCTTGTTGGTGATGGAAACAGTGCAACAGCGCCGTCAGCGGGAGAATCGTCAGATCAACGAGCGCTTGCGCACACTGATTGCGGCATACAAGACGCTCGGCGGCTCGTTCAGCGGCAACTTGTCTGTTGATCCCACACATCTGCGCGATTTGCTCAGCCGGCGCGCAGCAGTGGACGTGATCGAGGGCAGTGGCGTCCCATCCAGCGAAGACATCGCCGGCCCTGGCGAGCGCGCTCGGCGCATTCGCGATGCCGTTGAAGCCGCGTTATCCGACGTGATACTACTGGGGAACGACGAGCACGTGCGACTCGCCGCGAAGGCCGCGACAGATCTCGCCGCGGGTCTTCCAGTACACACTGACGAACTGGTAGTCTCGTTGCGCGATTTTATTCGTACGGTGCTCGACCTTGAGCCGGTGCCGAGCGCGCTGTCCATTCCGAAACAGGGCCCCACTCGTCCGGCGAGTGGAGGAGGATCCGGTGGCCGAGGTAAGGGCGGAAGCGAGGGCCGCGATGGCGGAGGCGGGGGTGGTGGCGGCGGAGGTGGCGGCGGAGGTGGGGGTAGTGAGGGACTCGGAATCGGCGCCGCGGCGGACGAGCGCTAAGCCCGCTCCAACGTCGACCGAAGTAACTCACGCAGTTCGCTGAGCCGAAACGGCTTCTGGATAAAACCCAGCGGCCCTTTTCCTGCGAACTGCGCGGATATGGAGTGTTCGTTGTAGCCGCTCATGAGAATCACGCGTACGTCCGGGCGAATCCGACGGAGTTGCGCAAATGCGGCGGCACCATCGACATGCGGCATGGTGAGGTCAAGCAGCACAAGTGGATTCTTTTCCTGCATCTGGCGAAACACCTCCACGCCTTCGCGTCCGTCACACGCCGTCGCTACGTCAAAACCCATTTGTGTAAGCATGTGCCGAGTGAGCCCGCGAATGCTCTCCTCGTCATCTACCACAAGTATGGATCCGCTGCCCCGCCATGCCACGGCATCGGGCGCTGCTGCGACTGACGCCTGCTCCAGCGTTTGCTCGGCCGGCAACAGCATCTTGAACGTGGTGCCACGACCGAGTTCGCTGTACACGCGGATCGCACCGTTATGCCCGCGTACAATACCGAGCACGGCCGCGAGTCCGAGACCTCGTCCGGTAAACTTGGTAGTGAAGAACGGGTCGAAAATGCGCTGGCGTGTTTCCTGTGACATGCCACTGCCCGTGTCCGCCACCTCCAGGTGAACGTACAACCCTTCTGGCAGATTATCGTCAACAAAATTCTCGGCGAGATACGCACTGTCGCACCACGCAACTCCTGTGGTCAAGGCAATCACACCACTCTGCTCGCCAATCGCGTCGGAGGCGTTGATGATCAGATTCATGATCACCTGCCGAAGCTGCGTGGCATCACCACGACAGGTGGGCAGGTTCTCCATCAGGTTGTAACGCAACACGCACTTCTTTGAGATCGAAACCTCAAGCAACCGCGTGATGTCGGTGACCAGCGTAGAGAGCTGCACCGGCCCCACGACGAGTGTGCCCTTGCCCGAATACGCCAGCATCTGTTGCGTGAGCTCCGCCGCACGCCGAGCCCCGGTGACCGCTTCGTCCAGAAACTCACGAGCGGCGGTGTTACCCGCGACTTCGCCGCGCGCGAGATCGCAGTAGCCAATCACGCTCGTGAGCAGATTATTGAAGTCATGTGCGATTCCTCCCGCGAGCACGCCCAGACTCTCAAGCTTTTGCGTCTGCAACATCTGCGCTTCGAGGCGTCGGCGCTCTTCCTCCGCTTCTTTCTGCCGCCGCAACGCAGCGTTCAGTTGCGCCAATCGATCGTTCAGTTCCTTGAACCGTGATGATGCGCCGTCATTCTCTTGCAGTTGCAGCAGCAGCACTGCCGGATCGTTTGCACTCGCAGGTTGCAGCAGCCGAACGGTCGAGCGAAACCGTCGCGAAACGTCAGCGCTGATCCTCAACGTAATGGCGCCAGGCAACGGCTGCCGGGTGCGCGCTCCGTTTCTGAGAGACTCCAATACAGAAGAACGATCACCATCGAGCAGTGCGAGCAGAGAACCACCGGCGTTGCCATTGCTCGCGCCTTCGCCGAGCAACGTGCGAGCCGCACGGTTGGCGCCAAGCAAGGTTCCACTGGGCGTGACGAGCAAGAGCGCGTCCGGGAGCCATTCGGCGGCGGACAAAAAGGGAGTGTCTGTCATCGTCTTGGCTGAATCTTTACGCGCGAAAGTACTCGCGTCCCGCCGGCGTTTGTTCGTCCGACGACGTAAGATGCACAACCACACGACAACCAGCGGCACCCTGCGCAATGGTTTCCTCGAGCACCACACGCGCGTAGCCGAGGTTTTCGGCGGCAATGTTGCCGAACACGTTCGATGTCATCATGCAGAGTGCGGGTCGATCGACCACCTTCTCGGCGAATGGACAGCGCGTGTTGGCGTACACGATGCGTTCGTCATCCTGCTCGACGATGACAAACTCGCCGTTGATGCGCTGTTTCAGATCGACCAGCACATCGGCCACCTGTTCGCGGTTCAACGAGGGAACCCCGAGCGCCGCGCGATAACTGGCGTTCAGCTCGTCGCCGATGCGCTGACCGACCACGCTGATAAAACCCGACGCTTCATCAAGTCCGACAACATCCTGCAGGGTACCTGCGAGCTCACGCAGCATGGAACGCAAGAACACATCGCGCTCAAGCCGCACATCGAGTCCCGCCAGCGTCGTCGCCGGTCGGTCGTGCTCTGACATGGTCGTCTCCGTTTGAACGGATGGCAGTGGTGAGTCGTAGAGGTAGTGTCCACCACTCCCCATGGAAAGGCAAGTGCCCCTACGGGTGCACTGGCCCGGATCCACCCTCTATGTTGCGCAATGCCCTCTCCCCAACGCTCCGCCCGGCACGCATGTCGTGTGCTGCTCGTCATCCTGTTGTTCTGCGTGCCGTCGCTCGCAGCCGCTCAGACCGCGACTGCCAAGTCGGCGACCGCCGACCCGCGACTGAAGGTGTTCCTCGACTGCCCCACGGGTGGATGTGACCGCAATTTCTTCATTACCGAGCATCCGTACGCGGTATTCACGCAGGACCGGCTCGATGCGGATATCCACCTGCTCGTCACGCGCATCACGACTGGTTCCGGAGGCGGCGAGTACACGTTGCAGTTCATCGGACAGCGCAGTTTCGACGGTCGAATCGATACGCTCGTCACCACCACGCCTCCGAACATCAGCGAAGACATGCGCCGACGGAATCTCGCGCGCATGGTGCATGTGGGGCTCGTGGGGAGACTGGCGCGCAATGCGCAGGCCGCCGGACTCGCTGATCGGCTGATGGTGGCCTATGCACCACCGGAGGGCGATGACGTAGCCGTGGGGCAGACGCCGACCGACCCGTGGAACCTCTGGGTGTACCGGGTCCGCATGAACGGCAACGCCGAGTCGGAGAGTCGCTCCGGCGAGTATCGCGTGTCGGGCTCGCTCAGCGCCAATCGGATTACCGAAGAGTGGAAGCTGGAGTTCAATGCCGACAACGAATACCAGTCAAGACGCTTCGAATTATCCGACGGCGGTGAGCGTCGCTTCATTCTGCGCTCAGCGCAAGCCACAGCGCGGGTAGTTCGAAGTCTCAGTGATCACTGGTCTGTTGGGACACGCGCGCGTGCCGGCTTGAACGAATTCCGCAATGAGGATGCGTACGCGAACGTCGAAGTGTCGGCCGAGTACAATCTGTTTCCGTGGCGCGAGGCAACCAGTCGACAGTTTGTTGGCATTCTCTCCGTTGGTGGGCGCTTCTACGACTACAACGAGATCACCATCTTCGATCGGGCCTCGGAACTGCGCCCAGTCGCTCGCGCCGTGGTCGCGGGCGAGTCGCGTCAACCGTGGGGGCAGTTGGACGGCGCACTGCGATACACGCAGTACCTGCATGACACCGACCGCTACAATCTCACGTTCAACGGACGCACCACGTTGCGTCTTTCGCGCGGTCTCTCCCTCGAGCTGAGCGCCGAGGCGTCCAAGGTGCAGGACCAGCTCTACTTGCCGCGCGGTGATGTGAGCGATGATGAAGTGCTCACGCGTCAGCGCGCACTCGCCACGGCGTATCGGCTGCGCGGGAGTGTGGGGCTCACGTTCACCTTCGGTTCAATCTTCAATAATTTTGTGAATCCGAGACTGAACGAACTCGGAGGGTGAACGAGTGCGTTGACGGCACGGTTATCGATTGAGTTTTCGACTGGGTACCGTGTACAAGAACGCCGTGTACTGCATCTCATCCCACGTCTGATCGCCCCACGTGACGTTGATTTTCGCGTCCGGGTTGCTGGGGTTGCTCGCCGAGTTGTCATACCACGCGGTGGAGACGAGTTTCGCGCCGCCGACGACTTCAAGCGGCGTGCTGAAAAAGTAGTACGTCTGCCAGTTGAAATCGTAACGCGGAATGTCGAGCACCACGCGCGACGAACCATCGGGCTGCTTAAGCTCATACTTCCAGCGTTTGCCGCGCAGATGCGTGTGTGGCAACAGCCCGTAAATCCTGACCGGTTCAGTCGGCTCGAGTTCCGTGGTTACCGCCACGTTTTTCTCACCAGCAGGCAATACGAACTTTCCATTGATGAATGCACTCATGCGCATTTCTTCATTGGGCATGCCATCCGCGAACTGAAAGCCCACTTTGGTGCGGTCTGTTTCTTCGTGGCCGTGTGCCGTGTAGTGCATCTGGAACGTGATGATCGTACCCGCGCGCACGCGAAGCGCCGTGCCTTCGGGAAAGCGCATCACGTTAGTTCCGGGCGCGGTCGCGCCAATGAGTTGTCCGAGCTGACGCGGTGGTGGATTTTTGTCCCCCGGCTGGCGCGCGGGCTCACGCGGGGTTTGATACTCGGGCTTGTCGAGAAAGAGCGGGCGAGGACGTGCGGCTGGAGTTGCCGCTGGTGCCGCGTTCCCCGCACTAGCTGCTGTATTGACCGCCGGTGCGTTGGGTGCCGGCACTTTCGCGTACACCAGCACGTGATGCACCACTTCGCGTGCGCCAGGCATAAACTCGATCGCCGTGACCCACTTATCCTCGGTAAAGTTGGTCGGAATTTCGAAGTACTGATAGTCAATCGTACCAGACGCGGGTACGGTGAACTCCTGTTGCATCGCAATCACTGCGTCAGGAGTACCGATCTCCCAACCGTCCGCGAACACCGGCTTGGCCGGGAGTTTCGCGAGATCACCAGGCTTCGAACCACCTTCGATCCAGCGTGCAATCGTGCTCTTCTCAAGCGCGGTTAAACGCCGATCGTTGCGAAACTCGCCATGTGGTCCCTCGGCGTGCCACGGTGGCATGTAGCCGGTTTCGACTGCGTCCGCAATCTCAGGGGCATTCGCCTTGGCGCTGTCGTATTCGATGAGCGAGAACGGTCCGAGACCACCCGGCCGGTGACAGCTGACGCAGTTCTTGTACAGAATCGGCGCGACGTCTTCGCTAAACGTTGGCACCGCGTGCTGCGCGACGAGTGAATCGGCCTGACGCGTTGTAGCCAGTACGGCAACGGCCATGGAAACAATGCCAACGACCGATGCAACACGCGTGCGTCCGCTCGGCAAAAACGCGGACCGTTTCGCTATCGACATTCGACCTCCTTAGCTCACGAGTGGCGTGGAGACACCCAGCTTGAATCCGTCAAGATCATAGAACTGAAACATGCGCACGCCCCACGGACGGTCAGCCGGTTCGCTCAGGAGCGTTCCACCCGCCGCTTTAATGCGCGCAGCCGCTGCATCGACATCCGCCGCAGCGGCCACATTGATCTGCAAATAGAAGCCCTGCCCCTTGATGCGATCCCAGCCGAGTTTGCCGTCGTCCTGATTCAACATGAACTGGCAGTTACCCGCGACGACAACCGCCGCAACCACCTTGCCCTCGCGTTCCATCTGCTGCGCCACGGCGAATCCGATCGCGTCTCGGTAAAAGCGAATGGACGCTTCGATATCCTTGCAGGTGATCGAGGCACCCAGATGTGTTGCGTTTAACGCCGCTGCTGCACTCGTCATTGTTCTCTCGGAAATTGTTGAATGACTATCGAACGGGCTTGCTCAACAGTCGTGTCAGATCTGCCGTATGAATGCGTTGGATTGCCTGATTGCGCATAAACACGACTGTCTTATTGTCCCGCGTGATCTCGGCTCCCTGCTCATCCTCGGGCGAGCTGACAAGCTGTCGTACGCTACCGTCAGATATGTTGAGCAGCGCGAGATCGTTGGCACCATTCACCGGCGTGCTGAACACGAGCGTCCGGCCGTCACTCGATGACCATGACAGGCGCTCATTGGGCTTGAGAATAATGCGTCCGCCGCCGCCGGAAACAGAGAGGATCATGCCGCGAATCGTTCCGTCGGCTTGTTCAACCATTGCCAGCATGGAATCCGCACTGAGCGGAAGCAGGCGCTCGGTGTTTGAATCGTCCCAAACGGTTTGCAAGCTTCCATCATCCTGCAGTCGCGACAATCCGATCTGTCCGGCTTTTGTGCTGATGCGTGACACGTAGGTCCCGGGAAAACCGGCTCGAGCCAGCAGTTCCACCAATCCACCGTCGCGTGTGACGCGCACCGGATCGCCACCGGAAGCTGGCACTTTCCAGACGTCGTACAACCGCGTGTCACGGTCGGATAGAAACAGGAGCTCGGAGCCGTTTTCGCTCCAGACCGGACTTCGTTCAATGCCGGGCCAGTTGGTCAGCTGACGCGCCGCGCCTCCCTGTACATCTACAACCCAGACATCGTCCGTGCCGCCCACATCCGACGAGTACACCAGCTTCGATCCGTCTGGCGAAAACAGCGGACGAGCAATCCGTGCCTGATTCGAAACGAGTGTGCGAGCGACCCCACCCATCACGGGCACCATCGCGAGCTCGCGTACACCTCCACCGCGTTCAACGATGATGGCCACATCCCGTCCATCCGGTGACACCCAGAAATCACTCAGGCGAAGCGAGTCAGCGGTCAGCTGCCGTTCCTGACCACTCTCCACATCCACCGCCCACAACTCACTGCGCTCACTCGTCACGTTGAACGTCAGTTCGTTCGTTCCTGCACGCCAGGCCAGTGGTGCGCGCTCTTCCGCAGCGCTATTGGTCACGCGGCGCTCTTCGCCGCCCGCTGCGGGTACAATCCAGACATCCGTCTGCTTCCCGCGATCAGAGAGAAATGCAATCCATTGGCCGTCGGGCGACCAGGCGCCTTCAAAATCGTTGCGTACATTGCGCGTCAGCTGGCGCGGTGCGCTTCCATCAATCGGCGCGATCCACAGGTCGGAGGTACCGGTACGCCTGGAGACGTAGAGAATAGACTTGCCGTCTGGTGACCACGGATTCCGCACAATTTCTTCGAATCCTTCTGTGGTCAGTTGCCGGCGATTGGCACCAAGGCTATCCGCGACCCCGATCGTATAGCTTGAGCCGTCACCCAGCATGTACATCACGTGCGAACCGTCCGGCGACGGAAAGCCGATGTGGGGACGCGATTCGCCGGGCAACATGGGGCGACGTGCACCATCCACAAGCGAGAGTACATCGGTGCGAAACGAGCCGTCGGAAGACGAACGCATGTACGACAGCGCGCGGCCGTCGGTTGTCCACCCTTGTGGAATTTCAATTCCTGCGTCCTGCGTCACGCGCTGTACTTCGCCAGTGCTGAGCGTGACGAGTACGATGTCCGCCGTGCCATACTGCGATGAGACGGAGGCGAGCTGGGCTCCGTCGTGACGCCATAAGATCCAGTCCGGAAAAGCGGAGCGCACGGCAAGGGGCTTCGCATCGCTCAGGTCGGCGTTGGCGACCGTAAGCAGCCAGTTCGTTGTTGAGTCGGTCGCTGGTGTCCAGTATGCGATGCGCTGTCCATCGCTTGAGAATGCGTGGCCGGCGTGTTGTGCGCTGTCGGGAGACAATGCGACCGTCTCCGGCAATTCGTCGGCCGGTACGTCTCGATCCCCGTTGCACGCCGCAACCAGCGTCAACATACACACAAGAACACTCCGCTTCATTCCCTGTCTCCTGGATTCGGCGTTCCGCTCAACGCACCGCTGATACCGGTCGCCACGAGCGTGACCACTTCGTTTTGCGCCGCGAGCACGTTGCTGACATCGCGTTCATACGTATCCGACCAGAGGACGCGCGTTGTCACAGGATCACTGAGCTGCACATTGATACGCATGACATCACCGGTACGAAACACCGTTGCTTCGACGATCGCACCAAGTGCAAGTTCTTTCGCGATCACTTCGGTGGTTTTGTCGCTCTTGCTATAGCGCATCATCGCCGAACGTGACGCAACACCCACGACGTTGGCACGCGTGAGCGCGTTGGTGAGTGCGTCGTGCATGGCGGTGACAAATACTGAATCCTGCCCAGAAATATCCTCGATGGGCATCACGCCCATCTTATCAATACGTGCCGCGGTGCTACCGTTATCGCGATTGAGAAGGAAAGTGCCGAGCGCACCACCAACAACGAGGACACCGACGACCGCGCCCACCAGCAGGCCGCGCGACTGCTTCGGCTTGACCGCCGTGGCCTTATGCGGTGCCGTTTGGGCCGGCGTCATGCCACCACTTGGCGATGTTTGAATTGCTTCAATGGCCGTCACCAACTCGTCTGCACTTTGCCACCGATCCGCACGATTTTTTGCGAGACAACGCATGACTGCATCCGCCAGCAGCGGCGGCGTGTTCGACCGTAGTGTACGAATGTCGGGCGGCACTTCCATCACCTGAGCCGCCAACATGGCCTGCGCCGTAGGCGCTTCGAACACCGGTCGCCCCGCCAACATTTCATACGCCAGCAATCCAAGTGCGTAGATGTCGGCGCGATGATCAACGTCCGCCTCACCCATGGCCTGCTCTGGTGCCATGTATTGCGGCGTTCCTACTGCCATTCCGGTGGTCGTCGCTTTGTCAGTGCCCGAAACACTCACCGCTTTGGCCACGCCAAAATCCGTGACCACGGCGTGTCGTCCTGACAGCAACACATTGCCCGGCTTGATGTCCCGATGCACCACGCCGCGCGCGTGCGAATACGTGAGTGCGTCGGCCACTTCGTGCATGATGCGCACCACATCGTTGATGGGCAGCTGCTTTTCGCGATCAAGCCGCTCGCGCAGCGACTCGCCCTCCACGAATGGCATCACGTAGTACAAAAAGCCCTGCACCTCACCCGAGTCGTACAGGGAAAGAATGTGCGGGTGATTGAACTGTGCGACCGTCTTGATTTCGCGCGGAAACCGGTCGGCGCCCAGGGCCGCGGCCAGCTCCGGCTTAAGCACCTTGAGTGCGACCTTGCGATCGTGCTTGCGGTCTTCCGCCAGAAAAACCGTCGCCATGCCACCCACGCCAACTTCACGAAGGATGGTATAGCGGTCCGAAATGGCCGCCGCGAGGCCGGTGTGCGAAGTCACGCGGCAAATCTTACATCTCGCCGGGGCGAGGCGCGAGCGCGACGTGACTAAATTGTCTATATGCCCCGACTGCTCTCGTCGCTTCTCGTGCTACTGCTCGGCGCCTGGCCCGCGCGCCCAATCGCGGTTGACGGCACGGCCCGCGCCTCACGCCTGCGCCGCCTTCGATCGCGCGCTGGTAGTCCTGAAGACGGGCAGGACCCAGTCGAAGCGCCGGAGCGCGCGCGTGCGCGAACACTCGACCAGCACCACTGGCCTGGTGAGTTGGTCTTCACATCGGGAGCGCATCGGCGCGTTGTGCGCGGACGCTGGCGGCTCACGCACGACCCACAACATCGCGCGCAGGCCGAGGGTTCCGCCGGTCAGCTTTCGCTTGACCCCACGTATTCCGAGGGCTGGGAAACGCAGCTTGAATCGTTGCTCACGCTACAGGTGCCAGGCGCGCGGCTGCACGTAAAAGGAGCCGACACTCAGGGGTGGCGGCTCCTTGAACTGCGGGCACCTACGCGTCCTGAGACCGTGGTGCATCTCGATGGGGCGGCGGTCGCACACATCCTTGCGAGTGACGCCGAAGACACGCGGTTGGAGCTGCGCGTCTTCGGCTGACGACGTCAGCTCGTAATCTTCTTCATCTGCTGCTTGATCTTCTCCATGTACTTCTTGAAGAAGTGCTTCTGAATGTCGTTCATGTCGATTTCGCGGCCCTGAATGTACGACTGCGAAATGTTCGTGGTCATGTCGAGCGGCGTCCCAGTGGTAATCAGCAACGTGGCTTCCTTGCCCACTTCAAGTGAACCCACTTTATCGGCAATACCCATGAACTCGGCGGCATTGATTGTGACCGCCTTGAGCGCCTCTTCTTCCGGCAAACCAAACGCCACAGCCACGCCCGCTTCCCACGGCAAGCGGTAGCTATACAGTGCGCCTGATCCACCGGCAATCGCGAACTTCACACCGGCGGCGTGCAGTTTCGCCGGCGAGCTGTACGCTCCGTCATAGCCTTCGTAGTCACGATTCGGTGCAGCCATTGTTGACGTCAGAATCACGGGCACGTTCTCCGCTTTCAAACGCTCGGCCACATGAATGGCGTCGCGACCGCCGCGAATCACAATCTTGAGTCCTTCTTCCTTACCCCACGTGATCGCGTCATTGATCTGCGCCACGCCCTCTGCGGCGACAACCACTGGAATGTCACCTCTGAGCGCCGGGATCATGGCCGCGTAACGCGAGTCGGTGCGGAATGGCTGACCCGCGGCCACAGCGTCACGATACGCACGCGCTTCACCAAAGAAACTCTTGATCTCTTCCACCTGCTCGGCGTACGTCTTGGGCGCCGGCTGCGGTGCACGCGCACCCGGACCACCCGGCGGTCCACCACCACCACCAAAGCGACGCGGACGCGCGTTCGGATCGGGCCACTGCACGTTCATCGCCGCCGCGCCCTTCATGGACATCTCTTCCCACGTCCACCCTTCCAGCGACATCGCCGAGGACAGGCCAGAAATTACGCCGCCTTCTGGCGTACTGAACGCGACCAGCACACCCGCGGAACGCGTGGTACCGATGTGCCGGCTTTCTGCGTTCACCGCCACTTCAGCGCGCACGTTCGGATTGAAATCGCCGAGCTCGGTGATGTCGTTTGACACATCAACAGAACCGATTTCCGTGATGCCCACGGTGCTGTACGCATCAATAAGGCCGGGATAGATGTGCTTACCCGTGACGTCAACAACTTTCGCGCCGCGCGGAATCTCCACGTTTGTGCCGATCGCCGTAATCTTGCCGCGATCCATCACGATCATGCCGTTCTGAATCACACCGTTCGTGACGGTGTGAATCGTTGCGCCGCGCAATACAACGGGCACTTCCTGTGGCGCCACAGTCATGCGCACCTGCGCCTGCGCGACGGTTGGTGCAAACACACCACCCGCGCTCGCGGCCAGCGCGAGCGCCGCCACGCGCATCGCGTTCATGCGCGCTCTCGGCTGACTGGTCATGGAATCGCTGTGGTTCATGGTGAAGGTCTCGGTATAAGTCATGGTTACTTGCCTCCCGGTCCACGCCCGCGCGCCGGACCTGCTGCGGCTGGCGTTTCTGATCCGGCCGTCAGGATCGCCTGAATGAGCTGCGTACGCTGACGCGCAATATCGGCGCGCAACTTCGCGTCTTCTTCCAGTGAGAAGTAGCGACGTCCGTCAACCCATGTCTGTTCCGCCTTGGTGAACTGCGACAATGGATTGCCGTTCCAGATCACAAAGTCCGCGTCTTTGCCCGCTTCGAGTGAACCAATGCGATTGTCGATCGCAACGGCCTTAGCAGCCTGATTCGTCACGGTCGACAACGCCATCACTTCTTCCACGCCGGAGCGCAGCAACTTGCCGGCTTCCCAGTTCATGCGCGTGGAGATTTCGGCGTCGTCGGAATGCAGCGACGTGACGACACCCGCTTCCATGAGCAAGCGCGCGTTGTACGATGTGGCGTCATACGACTCAAGCTTGAATGCGCCCCAGTCGCTCCACACCACAGCGGCCACGCCGGCATTCTTGAGCTCTGTGGCAATCTTGTACGCTTCCACGCCATGCTGCAGCGTCTGCACCTTGAAGCCAAACTCTTCGGCCAGGCGCACGAGCGCGAGGAACTCGTCCGCGCGATAGCCGTGCGACGAGATGAGCAGCTTCTGATTGAGAATGTCGAGGATCGCTTCCATGCGGAGATCCTTGCGCGGCGGGATACCCGTTTTGTCCGCCTCCCAACGCTTCCACTCCTTCTCGTAATCACGCGCCGCGAGGAAATGATCGCGAATGATTTCCTGCACGCCCATGCGCGTATTCGGGTAGCGCGTTGGGCTGCGCTTTGGATTTTCACCAAGCGCGAACTTCACTGTGCGCGGCGCGCCTTCGATCTTGAGATCTTCCGGCAACGAACCCCAACGCGACTTTACAAACACGTTCTCACCGCCAATCGGATTCGCGGAACCGTGCTTGACCATCTGTGCGGTGAGTCCGCCCGCAAGCTGACGGTACATCCAGATGTTGTTGTGCGTGAGCACATCACCCATGTTCACTTCCGGCACGATTGCAAAACCGCTTTCGTTCACCGCACTCACACCGGTGTGCGTGTGCGGATCAATGAGGCCCGGTGTGACATGCTTGCCGGTGGCATCGATCTCAACGGCACCACTCGGCGCGTTCAGCTTGGTGCCCACCTGCACCACCTTGCCCGCGCGTACGAGCAAGTCGGCATTTTCCAGGCGGCCCTGCGGTCCCTGCGTCCACACGGTGGCATTGCGGACCACAACCACTGCCGGCTGCTCAGGTTGCGTCGCGCGACCGTATTCCATCATGGGACGAATCCACGGCAGATCAATCTGCGGCACTTTCATGGCGATCGTGCCACGCGCCGCACCTTCAAACTTTTCCGTTCGCGTACCACGGAATGAAGGATCCGAGCCGTTTGGCAATGACGTCCAGCCGTAGAACTCTTCGCCGCGCACGTTGCCTGACATCAGAATCTTGCCTTCGTAGCCAAGACGCTCGCCATCGAACGTGACCTGAAGACGTCCCGTTTCGGCGACTACCTGTGCGGTGGACAGCGTGATCGCCGTGCGCCCTTCGCGTTCGATCGTGCCACGAATGCGGTTCAGCGGACCTTCGAGACGCAGCGTCGCCTTGAATCCGAACTCGTCGTCGGACGCAATCGACCACGTACCACGCGGATCGATCTGCGGTGGACGCGTGACGCCGTAGCGCGTGCCCTGCACCCACACGTCGCGCACACTCGACTCTTCGGTGAACAGATTGCCGTCGGCCACCACGAGGTTGGCAACTTTGCCTACTGCAATCGTGCCGTGCGTGCGTTCAATGCCGAGCCAGGTTGCGGGAACGGTGGTGAGCGCGGCCAGTGCTTTGTCGGCGGTGAGGCCGCGCGACACCGCAACGCGCAAGTTGGGCAGGAACTGCGTGAGTGACGACAAACCATCGCTCGTAATCGCGAACGAAACACCCGCGTTTGCGAGCTGCGCCGGGTTCGTTGGCGCGAGGTACCAGTGACGAAGCTGCGCGAGCGACGCACCGAGCGCCGCTTCCGGCGTGGCGACATCGGGTGCGTCGGGAAAGTTGATCGGGATGATGAGCGGGTTGGTGCGTCCCTTCAGCACGTCCACTAGGCGATACTCCTGCCCACTGCCGCGGAACCACGGCACGAGCTTGTACTCGCCAGCGATCTTGTGCGCGCGCAGGTATTCCTCTTCGCTTTCCGTCTGGAAGAGCACCGGCTGCTTGCCCTGCACGACATTCGCCAGTGCCGCGAGCGCTTCACTGGTCTCCGGGGGCAGGCTGGCGCGTCCGCCGTTTTCATAGGCCGCGCGGGCGCGGATGTACCACTCGGCATCCATGAACGTCTGCTTCATCAACGCGACGGTGCCCATGGAACTGTTCGGGTACGTACCACCGAGGGTAAACGACCGCTGGTAGCCAACCGACTGCAGCAGGTCGGCGCGGAGCACGCGATCACGCGCGCCGGCGTCGGCCAGGTTGATCACCGAGGCCTTGCCGCGGAAGATGCCCTGCTTGGGCACCGCCAAGGCGGCGCCAAAGCCGAGCGAGCGCAGCGCCACACGGCGCGCGGAGTCGTCTTTGAAGTTGGCCGTGGTGCTGTACCAGGCGCGCACCTGCGGATTCCAGTGCGTGGGGCCCACGTCGCCGCCCTGCGGCACCTCGCCCACGCCAAGGTCTGCGTGGGCGTCAATGAAGCCCGGGTAGACGGTCTGGCCCTTGAGATCCCATACCCGGGCGCCGGCCGGAGCGGCCACATTCGCGCCCACGGCGGTGATCACACCGTTCCGGATCACAATCGTGGCGTTCTCGATCGTCTGGCCGGGGGCGGTGACAACGCGTGCTCCGGTCAGCGCGTGGAAGCCGGTGCCGTTGTCGCGCAGACCGGTGACGGGTTCAGTCCGGGAGGACTGCTGGGCGCTGAGGCCGCTGCCCAGCGGTGCGCTGGCGAGCAGAAGGCCGAGGCCCAGGAATGAGCGCAATGCTCTCACGACATACTCCGCAAAAAAGATGGCCGTAGCAGCAGGACGGCCGTAAGGTGGGATCGAACGAGCCAGGCGCCTGCTCCGCCTGCGGAACGCGTCGACGGGTCGGCGCGGCAACACTGTACAATGGTAGTACGCGCAGCGAGGGGCAAACGTGGTGACCCTCATCCGTTTTGTCGAGTTTGCGTGCGTGAGCGCGCCCTTATTCAACCCTGAACCGTTCGCCGGTACCATGCGCCCTCGCCATTGCCCCGTCTTCTGCGGATGATTCGCCGCCTCGGGCTGCTATTCGCGACCATCGCGCTCGGCCTGGCGACGCGTCGATTCCCGGCCGCGTTCCCGACGCTCGCGGCGCAGTACGGGGGCGACACGCTCTGGGCCGCCATGATGTTCTGGATGGCGGCGCTCGTTCGACCGCATGCGGCACGACGTCATCTCGCGGTCGCTGCCCTGTTGATTTCGTTCGCGGTGGAGTTGAATCAACTGTATCGCGCACCATGGATCGATGCACTGCGGGCCACCCGAATCGGCGCGTTGGCACTCGGCCACGGTTTCTTGTGGAGTGATCTGGTCTGTTACACGATCGGCGTGCTACTCGCATTCGCAACGGATGTGTTGCTCGTCAGACACCACGCGGGCTCATCGCTCGAGGCGACGGACTCCAGTCACTGAGCGGGCGGCGCTTTCGTCTTATCGAGCAGATCATCTTCGTCGGCGTGACGTCGATCCGCTTCGATCTGATGATCGAGCGTGCGATCGACCGAGACATCGGTTGCGGCGCGCGTGCGGTCCCGCGACGGCGACACGGCGCGTTTCTCATCGGCGCGCTCGAGTGTTGACGCCGCACCGCCCCGCATCGCGACCGAGTACTCCGGTGATGGCATCGTGATGCCTGCGTCTTCGAGGTGCGCTTTGACGAGGCGAATCGCCTCGCTGCGCACCCGCGCGTATTCGGTTTGGTGTTGATCGAGCCAGCCGGCAAAACTCATGGTCACGCTGGAGTCACCCAGCGCGGTCACGAGCACCTCGGGCGGCGGATCGCTTAGCACGCCTTCGGTCGCAAGCAGCGCGGACACACCAACGTCACGCGCCCGCACAAGATCGTCGTGCGTTCCAATGCCGGCCGCAAACTCAAAACGCCGTTTCGGATTGCGTGTGAAGTTGATGAGCGCACTGCGAAAGATCATGGCGTTGGGCAATCGCACATGATTGCCGTCGGCCGTCATGAGAATTGTTTCGCGGGGCGTGAGGCGCACCACTTTGCCCTCGAACACATCCACGCGAATCTGATCGTTCTGCGCAAACGGCTGTCGCAACGCGAGCAAAGTACCGGCGAGATAGTTCTCGGCGATGTCTTTGAAGGCGAGGCCAATGGCCAGACCGGCCAGACCCGCCGTACCAACCACGGCGCCGACAAGTGCGGTGGCACCCAGCAAGTCGAGCGCGAGCAACAAGCCCAGTACCACGAGAATCGCTTGCAGTGCGCGACGGATGAGTCCTTGCAGAAATGGATTGCGGGCCCGCAGAAAGGACGGTCCGCTCCATCGCGCGAGTAGCGAACCGCCGGCGATGGCCAGCGCCAGAATTACGACCGCCACAACGAGCAGTGGCAACTTCGCCAGCGTGCCGTACGCAAGTTCACGAAGTCGCGCCCAGGTTGGTCGCAACTGTTCTTCGAGCGAGGTGGACTCGGTGACGCGATTGTCGACAAAGCGCACGTTATCCATGGACGCGGCGAGCTCGGCCGCGCGCTTCCGGTCCTCGGCATCGACCACCACTCCATCAAGCCGCACCACACCGGCGTCAACCCCGACCGTGATGCGACTGAGTGACGGCACACGATCGTACAGCGCCTGCAACTCGTTGCGTGTCTGCTCGTCGGTGACGGCGCGCTGTACGCTGACAGGTTCCGGCGTGTTGACAGGTGCCGACGTGAGGCTGTCTGCCGTGTCGCGAGCCGCACTGTCTTGCGTGGCAGTCGGTGCCTGTTCGGCGCCGCCGCGAGCGGTCACCGGATGCGCGAGCAGTATCGCAAGGAGCACGAGTGTTGCGGCAGATTGCATCTTCGAAGCTATCGCGGCACCCGCTGGCGCGTGAGGGCTTCACGACGCATCTGTACGAATGGTCGCCGGTGCGGCGATATCTTTCCGCGAACAACACGTGCGCTTTTGTTGTTGGCGGTCTGTCGTCAACCGAGCGCACAGAGACGCGTTGCCTTGTGAGCGACGTTATCATCAGAACGGGTGAACCTCTCGTGTCCGATTCACAGCGTGCGCGCATGACTTCCGGCGAGCTGTACGACTCGCGCGATCCAGAGCTGCTTGGGCTCGCGCACCGCGCACGTGCGCTCCTGGCCCGTTTTTCGTCGCTTGCCAGTACGGATGTCGCGGCGCGCGCTGCGTTGCTCCGTGAACTATTCGGCGATGCAGGCGAAGGCGTGTGGATCGAGCCTCCGTTTTTCTGCGACTACGGGCCGTTCATCAGCATCGGCAGAGATTCGTTCGTCAATGTGAACTGTGTATTCCTCGATGCGGCGCCAATTCGCATCGGCCGCGACGTACTCATCGGGCCAGGCGTGCAACTCCTGACCGTATCGCATCCGCTCTCAGCTGCAGAGCGTATCGTTCCGGTCGCGGAGCGACGTGAGGGACAATCGACCTACCGGAATTTCGCGCGGCCCATTGTGATTGGTGACGGTGCGTGGCTTGGCGCCGGAACCATCGTGCTGCCTGGTGTCACGATCGGCGCCAATGCCGTGATCGGCGCGGGAAGCATCGTCACCTTCGACATTCCCGCCGGTTGCCTTGCATTGGGGCAACCGTGTCGCGTGCAGCGCGACCTCTCCACAACGAGGTGAGTTTCGTGGTTCAGGTGCCGATGCCGGGCCCGCAATAACTATCGGGATTCCTTGACTGCATCGCTGTCGCTCATCAGGTGCGCAAGCCAGCGAGCCTCATCGAACGATTCAAAGAGAAACTTGACGGCGATCGAAAGCGGCACGGCCAGCAACGCACCCACGGGCCCCAGCAACCAGCCCCAGAACACCAACGACAGCACCACGACCGCCGGCGACAAATCGAGTGACTCACCCACAAATCGCGGTTTGATCACATTGTCCACGATCGTGTTGATCACGATGAATCCCGCGAACACCATCAGCGCTTTGGCAACGCCGAACTGCAACAGCGCAAGCAACGCGGGTGGCACCAGCGCCAACACAAAGCCAATGTTTGGCAGAAAACTCAGCAGGAACGACAACACACCCCACAACAGCGCAAAGTCAACACCGAGCGCGAAAAGCAACAGCGTATTGGCCACAGCCGCAATGAGACCGAACACGGTATTCAGCACGATGTAACTGCGCATGCTCTTTACGAACCGATCGACCTGACCTGCGGTTGACTCCGCATCGTTGGCGTCCGCTGACGCTTCCGTCGCATCGAAGAGCTTTTGCGGATACCGCATCGATTCGATCATCATGAACGCCATGATGAGGATGAGCAGGCTGAAGCCACCCGCCGTGCTGGTAATGCCGCCAACCAGCTGCAGCGCGCGCCCCACAATCGCACCGGGCTGCAGCGACTCCGTGGAGAGAATGCGCGAGGTATCAAAGGGCAATCGCGCCAGCAATGCCGTCACACTTTCGCGCAGCGCGCCAACGCGATCCTGATACTCGGGAAGATTCTCCTGCAGTTGCAGCGCCGACGACCAGACGAGCAGCACCATCAACGCGATGAACACCACGCCGAGCAAAATGCCGGTAAGGGCCGCAAGCGTAGGTGGCCATCCTCGTTTGCGGAGCCACAGCGATGCCGGACTCCAGGCAATTGTCATCAGCAACGCAATCAGCACGGGCCCGATTACCGGCGCGGCTACGCGCATGCCGGCGAGGACCGCCACCCCGCTCGCACACAGAAACAGGAGCCTGCCGAAGGGAGAAATCATGGCTCCAGCCATTCGCAATCTCGTTGGTAAGGTGAGACACGCTCGCGCGAGGCGCGCAACAACTCGTAGCTACACCATAACACCGAGTGTGTCGAGCCTATTGCCGCACGACCCCCGCTTTGCCGTTCTCTACCACCCAGCGCGTAGGCGTTTCCACTGCCGCGCCTTGCTCCGTGACATTTGGCACAACACGATAGTCCGCTTCCCACCGATCCGCCGTGATCTTGCACGACACATACCCGCGTTGCCGATTGTGCCATTTGATGTGCGGAGATTCCGCGAGCGCACGCTGCGCCTGTTCCGGCAGCGTTGGCGAACCATTGCCGCCCGAAGAAATGCTTGTGGTCACAAACTCCGCACCAATCACGGGCTTGTCTGGACGATCATAACCAGCGTGCAACTGGTTCACCCAGTTTGAATGAATGTCACCGGTAAGCACAACGGTGCGATTCGGTGCGCGTTCCGCAAGGCCCGCCAGCAGCCGATCACGCGCCACCGGATAACCACTCCACTGATCCATGCTCACCGTGGTGTCAGCACCTGGTGCACTGTCGAACGGTGCCACCATGATCTGTTGCGCCAGCACCTGCCACCTCGCCTCACCAGACGCGACACCGTCGAGCAACCAGCGCTCTTGCTTCTCGCCGAGCAACGTGCGGGATGGCTCGGCCCATTCGCCGCACGGTGTGAGTTTCGTGCCATCGTTGCACGCCTGATCACTGCGATACTGTCGCGTGTCGAGCATCCAGAAATCGGCGGTGCGTCCCCAGCGGATCCGACGCGTAATGTCGAGGTCCGCCCACGAACGTGCGCGCGGTAGGCGCACTGGCTGATTTTCGTACCACGCCTGATACGCCGCCGCACGTCGCGTGCGCATCTGCTCTTCCGATTCCATGCGATTCTCGCCCATGAGATCGGCGTAGTTGTTGTCCACTTCGTGATCGTCCCACACGACGAGCCATGGGCACGCCGCGTGCGCGAGCTGCAAATCCGGATCAGTTTTGTACTGCGCGTAACGACGGCGGTAGTCATCGATGGTGCGGATTTCGAGACCGTGATGCTTGCGCACTCGATCCGTTCCCGCATACTCGTAGATGTAGTCGCCGAGGAACGCCACCAGATCCGGGTTCTCGCGCGCGAGATGTCCGTGCGCCGTGAAGTACCCTTGCTCCCAGTGCTGACACGACGCAAACGCCAGCGCGAGTGGTGCGACCGCGTCGTTCACCGGCGCGGTGCGCAGTCGACCAACCGGAGACACTGCGTCACCCACATTGAAGCGATACCAGTACCAGCGATCGGGTGAGAGTCCGCGCACGTCCACGTGTACACTGTACCCGAGCTCGAAGGACGCGATGCTCGATCCGCGCGCGACCACATTGCGAAACCCGTCGTCGCTTGCGACTTCCCAGCGCACCGTGGTCCGGTCGCCATTCATGCCTGCGTCCGGTTCGAACGGGCGCGGCGCCAATCGCGTCCACAGAATGCCACCATCAGGCAACGGATCGCCCGACGCGACGCCGAGCGTGAACGGATCGTCGGCAATGCGCGGACGCTGAAGCAGGCGCCACGCGTCGGGGGCCACCGCGCATACGGCGGCCGCGCGGCTCAGGTCAACGAGAAAATCGCGGCGATCCATGATCAATGCAGAGAGAGGGAGAACGTTCCATGCCGCTCGCGGCCCTGGTCACATTCAGACGCGGCGTGCGACATAGTGAATGAGTTCCCTAATGTTCCGTCGGTAGCGCCTGGCGCCAAGGGCAAGAGCTGCGCTTGTTGCGGAGCCGATACGAAACGCGTGCGTCGCTGCTCCGGGCTCGGGCACAGCCCGCGGTACAGACGGCTTTAGTGAGGGAGAGGCGATTGCATGCTGCCAGTTCACGCAGCGGCCGCGCCTGATTCGCGCATCTACGTCTGCACCGGAGTTGAAGGCATGTCGTTCTCGGCGGGATTGTTGCTCGTCACGTTTCTGGGATCCGTCGCGGCGCTCGCGCTCTTTCTGTGGTCGATGTCACGCGGTCTCTTTGGTACGGGTGAAGCCGCGGGCCGCGTGATCTTCGCGTCGAAAGAGATCGGATTGGTGGAGGAGCCTGCGGCAGGTACCGCCGCTCGAGAAGACGAATTGCAGGGGGTGATGAATCGCACCGGGCACACTGGCGAGTTTGCCGTGCTCACGCCCGAAGAAGCCGACGAGCGCGCGATGCTCGACGCGTCGAGCAAGCTGCCCGTGCTGATCGCGCTCACCGGTGCAGTACTCTGGCTCGTGATTGCATCGGTGTTTGGACTGGTGGCGTCCATCAAACTGCACGCTCCCGACTGGCTTGTTGAAGAGGCGTGGCTGAGTTTTGGACGCATCAGACCGGCGCATCTCAATGCGGTGGCGTACGGCTGGTGTTCGCTGGCCGGTCTCGGCATCGCGATCTGGCTGTATCCGCGGTTGTTGCGCACACCGCTCGTTGGCAGCCGAACCGCTGCGGCTGGCGTGCTGCTGTGGACGCTGGGTGTGACCGGCGGCATCGCCGCGATTCTGATGGGAAAGAGCGCCGGTTTGGAATGGCTCGAGTTTCCCTGGCAGGTGGACATACCACTCTTTCTTGGCGGCACGCTGGTTGGCGTAGCGCTGTTGCGCACGCTCCAACACCGCAAGGTGCCGCATCTGTATGTGTCGGTGTGGTACATCAGCGCCGGTCTGATCTGGTTACCGGCGCTGTTGATCGTGGCGAAGTGGCCCGGCATTCATTTTGGCGAGCAGCAAGCGGCCATGAACTGGTGGTTCGGGCATAATGTGCTCGGCCTGTGGTTCACACCACTTGGCCTGGCCGCGATTTACTACTTTCTGCCGAAAGTTCTCGGCAAGCCAATTCATTCATACCATCTATCGCTGGTTGGCTTCTGGACGTTGGCGTTTTTTTACAGTCAGGTTGGCGGTCATCACCTGATAGGTGGACCAGTGCCGAACTGGCTTATCACGCTGTCCATTGTGCAGAGCATGATGATGATCGTGCCTGTGGTGGCTGTGGGTGTGAATCAGCACCGAACAGCGCACGGGCACCTCTCGGCGTTACGCTATTCGCCAACGCTTCGCTTTATCGTGCTCGGCGGCATGATGTACACGTTGGCGTCGGTGCAAGGCAGTCTGCAATCGCTACGCATCGTGAACACCACCACACACTTCACGCACTTCACGGTGGCGCACGCGCATCTGGGACTGTACGGATTCTTCTCGCTCGTGATGTTCGGTTCCATGTATTTCGTAATGCCGCGGGTTATGGATTGGGAATGGCCATACAGCCGGCTGATCTCGCTGCATTTCTGGCTCGTGCTGGGTGGATTCGCCGTGTACTTCACCGGACTCAGCATTGGCGGTTGGTTGCAAGGCATGCGCATGCTCGACGCGGCGCGTCCGTTCATGGATTCCGTCACCGTCACCGCACCGTACCTGGTGTCCCGCACAGTGGGTGGAACACTCATGACGCTTGGGCATCTGGTATTCGCGGCGCACTTTGGCGTGATGCTGCTTCGGCGTGGTAAACGGCGCGAAGGCGCGGCACTGCTCAGACGACCAACGCCCACGCCACGCACGAGCCCAACATTGAATCCCACCGGAGTTGCTGCATCATGACACGTCACGGCGAAGTGAGTGTCTTCAAACTCGCGGCGGGCGCAATCGCGATCATGGCGTTTGCCACCGGCGCGCTCGTGCTCATGCCGTACGTGGCGCTCAGCGATATCGCACCCCCAGAAGGACTCACGCCATACACCGAGCAGCAGTTGCGCGGTCGTCAATCGTACATTGCGCACGGCTGCATTTATTGTCACTCGCAACAGCCGCGCGATCCAAGTGTGGCGCCAGATGTTGCACGCGGTTGGGGGCGCCCGTCGGTGCCGGCCGATTACGTGTACGACAAACCTCATCTGCTTGGCACCATGCGTACCGGTCCGGATTTGTTCAACATTGCGGTGCGACAGCCGAGCCGTGATTGGCATCTCGGTCATCTCTACCAACCGCGTGCGTATTCGCCCGGGTCGATCATGCCGGCGTATCCGTTCCTCTTCGAACGCCGGCGCGGTGCGCCACAACCGGGCGAGGTGATTGTTTCGCTACCACCCGGTTATGTGGTCAGCGGTGAACGTATTGTGGCCACACAGGAGGCGCTCGATCTCACCGCGTACCTGCTCTCGCTCGACCGCACGTATCCGGTCGTGAAAACAGGAGACGTACCATGACCGATCGTTCCCGCAAGCAACCGCGTCAACGTGAGTATGACGACCCGGACGAATCGAACCGACCATTGCCGTGGTTGTTCGGTGTGTTTGTCGCCGCGATGGTCGTGTGGGGTGTCGTGTACATCATCGGTCCGAGTGCGCGCGGCAATCCCAATCTTGGCGACGGCCGCACACTCGCGGCACTGGCCGCGGCGCCTGCGGGTGCGGCAGACGGCGCGCAGCTCTTCACCGGCAAGTGCGCGGGATGTCATCAGGCAACAGGACAAGGCGTGGCGGGTGTATTTCCACCGCTCGTCGCATCGGAGTGGGTCACAGGATCTGACACGCGACTCGTTCAGATTCTGTTGCACGGTATCCAGGGATCGATGGACGTGAACGGTGTCACGTACAACGGACTCATGCCGGCCTGGAAATCGCTGAGCGATGAAGAAATCGCGGCGATCGCGACCTACATCCGATCAAGCTGGGGCAATGCGGCCACCGTCGTGTTGCCTGACCTCGTGGCAACGGAGCGTGTGCGAACCGCTGACCGCACCACATCGTGGAACGGTGGCGCCGAGCTGGCATCAGTGCCGTGAACGTGAAGAGCGCGGTGGGACTCGTGTGTTCGCTCGCGGCGTCCGTGTCGCTGTTGGCCTGGGCCACCGAGGGATTCGCCGTGCTGACGACCGATGCCGCGCGGGCGCGGGCCGTGCGCGAGGCACCGCGCGCTGTACCAGACGTTCATGTGCGAGATTTCGCGGGCGCTACGCACAACATCCTCGACGATTTGTATCAGGCGCGCGATTCAATGCGCGGCCCTTCACGCCCGCGTGCGGTGATCGTGGATTTCGTGTACACGCGTTGCATCACGGTCTGCAGCGCGCTCGGTGGTACCTATCAGCAGTTGCAGAAACAGATCATCGAGCGCGGACTGCAAGACCGTGTGCGTCTGCTGACGATTTCGTTTGATGTGGCGTTTGACGACCCGGCACATCTCGCCATGCACGGACGCGTGATGCGCGCTGACCCAACGATCTGGACACTGGCCACGCCGCTTCGCACGCCGGATCTCAATGCGTTACTCAACACCTTTGGCGTGCAGGTGATTCCCAACGGTCTCGGTGAATGGGTGCACAATGCTGCGCTGCACGTGGTGAATCCTGCCGGTGAGCTTGTACGCATCGTCGATATCAGCGCGCCTGATCAGGCGCTGGCGGCCGCGGTGCAAGCATGGGAGGCGCCAGCTCCGTGAGCGTGCATTCACGTTGGGCCGGCGGCGCGCTCACCGTAGCGCTGTTGCTGCCGCCAGTGTCACGCGCGCTTGAGTCCCGCATGTCATTGCACATGCTGGTGCAGATTCCGCTGCTGGTTGTTGCCGGCGCCATGCTTTGTGCTCCCCGGCGCTCGGCGACAGGCCAAGTCAGCCGGCCATGGGCACACCTCGTGCGCGGCGTAGACCCGAATGGCGTAGCCGGTCTGCTGCTGTCAGCGAGCATTGTGACCACGTGGATGGTTCCGCGCGCCCTCGATCTTGCGGCTACGCAGCGCATCGCTGACGTATTCAAGGTGATGTCATTGCTGCTCGCCGGTGCACTGCTTCGGTATGCCTGGCGCGCCGCCAGCGCGGTCACGCACGCCTTTGTGCTCGGCAACATGACGTGGATGGCCGCGGTGACCGGTCTGCTGTTACGCGACGCACCTGCGCGCCTGTGCACGAGTTACCTCGAGAGCGATCAGGTGCACGCGGGCACAGGTCTGCTACTGCTCGGCACCGCGATTGGAGTGCGTTGGTTTGTGTCGTTGCTTGACCCGCATACTCGGCTGGAAGCCTCGCGGGCTCAAGGCGTGTGACTCACTTGCTCGTTGGTTGTGGCGGCAAGCTCTTGAAGAACGCCCACAGTGCTTGCAGCTCGATCTCGGTCATGTTGGGCGAGAACTTCGTGATGTTGGACATCGGTTCACGCAACGCGACGCCGTTCTTGCGCTTGCCCTCTTTCATGGCACGCAGGAAATCGTCGTACGACCAGTCAACCAGCCCTGCCGGTGTGAGATTCGCCGCTGGCGGCCAATCCGGCGGGCCGCCAATGATCGGACCGCCCGCAAAGTTCGGGCCGTGACACCCGCTGCACGTTTGCGCGAGATGTTTGCCGAATGTTGCATCGGCCACGGCGTTCGGCGGTAGCGGCGCGTGTTCGATCTTGTGCGCTGTCGGATGATGGTCCGCCGACAGTTTTAGCTGGCCTGTTGCCACAAGCATCTTGCCCACGGGGCCTATCGTCACTGGCGCAACGTCCCGGTTCACGGGCGGAAGCGAACGAATGTAAGTGACAATGTCGGACAGTTCGCGATCTGACATACTGAAAAAATCAACCGACGGCATTGGTGAGCCCGCACCATTCGGTTTGACACCGTGACGCACAATGCGATCCCAATCGGCCGCGGTGTACTCCAGCGTGCGCGACCCTGAGCCGAGGGTGAGGTTGGGTCCGAGCAGTTGTCCGATCGCGGGATCGTCAACCATCACGCCGCCGCCAAAGTTGTCGCCGTGGCATTCGACGCACGCGTAGAACGTGCTGACCAAATGCTTGCCGCGCGACACTGCGCGTTCGGTGGCGATCGCGTCTACATCGAGACCTTCAATCGGGTCGTCACCTTGGGCGACAATACCGTTGGCGAGTCGTTCGGCACCGAGCGCTGCCACTTCCTCATCGGAGAGCGGAAACGGAATCGGGAAATCGACGCGATGCACTTCGCGTACCGTTTCAAGCTTGGCGCGCGTCGCGCTGGACGCCCAGACATACGCACCGCCGCCAAGCACCACGAGCAGACCGAGCAAACCACCCACGCCGATGGCCACCTTGCGAACGATCCCCACGGGACACCTCCGGTGAGAGCAGGATTATGAGGTGCTATACCTTGCAGCCGTCCGCCGGTCCTGTCCAGAAGCTCCGCCGTGATGCCGGATAGCCGCGACTGCTCAGCGACTTCATGCGCCGTACAGGGTGATGTGATTTTCGTCCACGCGGAACGCCCCTCCACTCGGCACCTGATCGTGCAGCGCACGGGCGGCAATCCAGTTCAGCGTTGCATCGCGCTCTTCGAGTGAGATCCCGGTTGTTTGCTCCCACGCCGCGCGATTCGCAATGCCGATAATGGCGACCGCGGGCTCGAGCGCGAACTCCCACCACATATTGAAAGTGGTGCGATCATCCGCATAGACGACCGTGCCACCTCGGCCTTTACTCACAAACTGCAGCGTCGCGTTGTGCGGTCCTTCAGGCGCGACACGCTCGATTTCACGACGCGCCACCAGCGCGTTCGCGCGACGCATCACTTCACTATCGGCATCGAGCCACCGCGCCACTTCGCTCTCTGACACGCCGGCCGACAAATGCTTGACCGCCAGTGACAAAATCAGTTCATAGCGCGTATGCGCAATCAGCTGCGCCCGACGCTCTTCAAAATACTCGTCAGCGATGCGGGCTCCGTTTCGCTCGGCGTCGCGACGCGCCTCCGTTGCGGCCATGAGCGCGTCAGCGACCGCAAGTCGCTCGCGTTCGAGCAAGTCACGAACTGCATCCACGTTCGCGAGTGCCTGCTGCATCGTGTCGTTCACGGTTTCCTCAGGAGTGGCGACGTAGCCATTGATCGATTTCGGCGACCGCGCGATATGGTGGGTGCGGCCACGGTGTTGGTTCGGCGAACGCCGCACGCAGGTCGCGCAATGCGGCATGCAGACGCGTGTCGTCGGCTGGCAGCTTTGAGAGCGAGCGAAGAATCGCATCAACGTCCCGAGCCATCAATCCTTCGTACAGGTGCGAGGAATGTGAGGCGTTTCCCATGCGCGTGCGAACGCGTTCCGCCTCAGCTGAAACGCCGGCGATGGCGGCGTCCAGAAACGTGCGTGGAGTTGACACATCGGCGGATGCCAAATAGGTGAACGCGGCGTGGGCATTACCGTCGGAGAGTTCGGAGCGTAACCGATCTTCCCAGTCGGGCACCTCGTGAATCCGGGTCAGCGCGCGCTCGCGGATCGTGCGATGGTTGCCATCGCGCGTTGCCTCGAGCAGCGACGCAAACTGCCTCGACGGATCGGCTGCATTGACGCCGTCAAGTACCTGCTGCTGAAAGGAATCGAGTGCATCCGGATCACGACTTGCCAACTGTCGCTGCACGTCGATCCATCGAATCGCGTTGGGGGCAAGCAGCACAACAGTGGACGCGACTGAGCCGATCAGCACCAGCGAGAGCAGCCGAGTCGGCCAGGCAACCAATGCCTCGCGTAGTGACGGTGCACTCAAGAGCAGCGCGCCGGTCAGCGTGAGAAAAAACGGCACCAGGAGCGGCGCCAACCGGATCGCCGCACGCACGCTCAACGGATGCACGCCACCTGTCGGTGATTCCATGGCAACCATGGCCGCAAGGCCGCTGCTCACGCCAACAAAGAGCAATGCCGGCACGAGTCGCTGGCTCCAGCCCAAGTATGTCGCCGGTAACCGCCCCGAAAGCCCAACAACAGCGGTGAGGGCCAGCAACAGGGCAAGCACGGCGGCGTGTCCGATCATCATTGCCCAGGCGTATCCAACGCCACCATCTCCACCTGGCGCTCCGGCCAGCTGCATGCGCGCCAAGGTGAAGAGCGTGGCAACGAGCCCCAAAGCCAACAGCTGTCCGAAAACGATCACGACGTCGTACCCTCATCGAAAGGTGAGTGCCAACCTGCACGGCATGGAGTTTGGCTCCCTCGATCGCTCACCCGACACCTCCGGTCACCCGCGCATCACCTGTCGGTCACCTGACCGCGGAACGCACGCGATACCAATATCGTCACCTTCGGCGCTGCTTGTTCATGCCAAGACTCGGCGCTAACGTCTTGGTGCCCGCCGCGCCAACTCCGGCGCTTCTGTCTCTTCGCCACGCACTCGCGTGTAGGTCCCTTGACGCAAAACGGATTGGTGCTCGCGGGCAATGATGCCCTGGCACGTGGCGCGTGGAGCGAATCCTACCGGGCCTTTGATGCGGCATCGACAGCGCAACCGGACAACGCAGAGGCGCTTGAGGGACAGGGACTGGCGGCATGGTGGTTGGATCTGTCGGACGTGGTCTTCGCATCGCGAGAGCGCGCGTACCGTGCCTATCGCGCTCGGGGCGACGAGATTTCGGCGGCTCGGGTTGCCGTCTGGTTGGCGTGGGATCACGATGCGTTTCGCGGTGAATACGCAGTCGCCAGTGGGTGGCTCAAGCGTGCGCGCGAACTACTGGTCGGCCATCACGACGTAGCCGAGTACGCCTGGCTCTCGGTGCGTGAGGCGGCGTTTGAGTTGCTCGATCATGGCAACCCCGAAGCGGCACTCGCGCACGCCGAGGAAGCGATCATCGCGGGCAAAACCTCGGGGGCGATCGATCACGAGTTGGTGGGTCGCGCTTTGCGTGGCTTCGCGCTCGCAACGTCAGGTCGAATTCCGGAAGGCATGGCGGAACTCGATAGTGTGAACGCCGCTGTGCTGGCCGGCGAAATGACAGACCGGGTGTCGATCGGTCTGGCGTGTTGCTACCTCATCGCCGCGTGCGATCGTGTACGCGACTACGATCGCGCGGTGCAGTGGTGCGCCCGCCTACGAGAGTTTTGTGCGCGATGGGAGTTCCGTGTGCTGTTCGCGGTGTGTCGAACGCAGTACGCCTCCGCATGCATGTGGCGGGGAGCGTGGACAGAAGCAGAAGCTGAACTCGAAGCAGCTAGTAAAGAACTCGCGGCCAGTCGTCCCGGCATGGTCGCCGAAGCGCTTGTACGATTGGGAGAACTGCGTCGGCGACAAGGTAAGCTGGACGAGGCAACCAGTCTGTTCGATCGTTCAGGATCGCACCCGCTCGCCGCCGTCGGACATGCGGCCGTCGCGCTGGATCGCAACGATTGGGAGACGGCCGACAATCTTGCGGAGCGTCATCTGCGTCAACTCCCGCCGCACAACCGAACGGAGCGCGTTGCCGCGCTTGAGCTGCTGGTGCGAGCGCGCGTTGCGCGCGGCGAAATGGCCAGCGCAGGCGCTGCGCTACTCGAGTTGCGAGACATCGCGAATCAGGCGCTCACTGCGCCACTGCGCGGATCGGAAAAACTGGCGTCCGGCGTTGTCTCACATGGCTTGGGTGAACTCGAGGCGGCGCGGACGTATTTTGAAGACGCCGTCGACTTATTTCAGAAAAGCGGGGCGTTGTTTGAACGCGGTCGTGCGGGGCTCGATTTGGCCGCCACGCTGATTGCCCTGGAGCGACATCCGGCGGCCGCGCGTGAAGTCGAACGCGCGATCGCGGTGCTCGCACCACTGGAGGCGACGGTTGAGTTAGATCGGGCGCGTCGACTGCATGCATTGCTCAGTGCTCCTGCGGAGACGTCTACGTCAGGCCCAAACGCACTACTCACCAAACGCCAGCTGCAAGTGCTGCGTCTGATTGCGAACGGTCTCGGTAACCCGGCCATCGCCGAACAGCTCGGTATCAGTGAGCACACCGTACACCGGCATGTCGCGAACACGCTCACCAAACTCGGCGTGCCTTCGCGGTCTGCCGCCGTTGCCCACGCGGCGCGACTCGCACTGCTCTGAGCAATTCGTGAATGGCCCGTACGGGCCATTTTCAGCGATGCGTAAAAGATGGCCGGAAGCGGCGAAGCGAGGTGTACGCCTCGCTCGGTATCGTGCTGACATCGCGTTGCACTCGCTTCGTCTCCCTTCGCCAGGAACTACGCCATGTCACAGGACACACTCATCGCGCCCGCCGCCCCTGACCTTGTTGCCGTCAAGACTCGTCAGCAGCTCGCCTGGGCCACCGGGAACTACGCCGTGATCGGGACCACACTGCAAATCGTTGGTGAGCAGCTTTGCGAATCCATGGATGTGCGCTCCGGCACTCGCGTGCTCGACGTCGCGGCAGGCAATGGCAACGCGTCGCTCGCCGCAGCGCGCCGGTGGTGTGATGTCACGTCCACAGACTACGTGCCGTCGCTACTCGAGTCTGCGCGTACTCGAGCGCACGCTGACGGACTCACCATTCAGTTTCAGGAAGCGGACGCCGAGAATCTGCCGTTCGCCAGCGCGTCGTTCGACCACGTGGTATCGACGTTTGGAGTCATGTTCACACCGAATCAAGCGCAAGCGGCGTCTGAGCTCGCGCGCGTGTGCAGATCTGGTGGCAGCATCGGCCTCGCGAACTGGACGCCGGAAAGCTTCATCGGTCAACTGTTCAAAATCATCGGCAAATACATCCCACCTGCGGCCGGTATGCAGTCACCAAGTCTCTGGGGCACGCGCGGTCGATTGGAGGAGCTATTTGGCGACGCAGCCACCGCGATTCACATCACGAGCCGCGATTTTGTCTTTCGCTACCGCTCGCCAGTGCACTGGATCGAAGTGTTTCGGACCTTCTATGGTCCGATGAACAAAACGTTCGCCGCACTCGATGCTGATCGCCAGGCCGCGTTCACCGAGGACCTCCTGGTGCTCATGGAATCGCACAACCGCTCAGGTGACGAGACCCTGGTACTGCCAAGCGAGTATCTGGAAGTGATTATTGATCGTCGATAGGCCTGCGGCGTCACTCCCACAGCACCGTGTGATCAATCGCCGAGATTGACGTGCGTCCCGTGAGCGCCATCGCCATCTCGAACTCCGTCTGCAGAATCTGAATGATTCGACGTACACCGGCCGTGCCGTCTACGGCTAAACCGTAGAGGTACGGCCGGCCAATCGCGACCGCCGTTGCGCCTAGCGCGAGCGCCTTGAGCACATCAGTTCCGCGACGTATCCCGCCGTCTAACAGAATGGGCAGTCGACCGTTGACGGCTTCTGCGACGCGCGGAAGCGCCGTTACCGTGGCCGGCACCGTATCCAGATTGCGCGCGCCATGATTCGAGACGATCAGGCCATGCACGCCCGCATCTACGGCGCGCTTCGCGTCCTCTGCATCGAGAACACCCTTCAACAACACCGGCACCTTCGCAATGCCACGCAACCACTCCACGTCTTTCCAGGTAAGCCTCGGCTCCAGCACTTCGCTGTAGATCGCCCCTTCCGGCGGACGATGCGAGCTGCTCGCGGTTGCGGCCGACAGGCTCTCAAGATTTGCACGGCTCATACCGGCAGGTAGCTGAAACGCGATCCGTGTTTCGCGGTTGCGTGCACCGAGTACGGGTGTGTCTACGGTGAGACACAGCGCTTGACAGCCTGCGGCTTCAGCACGCTGCACCAACGCACGCGTAAACTCACGATCAGGTTGCACGTACAATTGAAACCAGAGTGGTGCGCCTGGCACGGCGCGTGCGATCTCTTCAATGCGTACCGTCGCGAATGAACTGACGATCATTGTGGTATCGGCATCCGCGGCGCCGCGGGCCGTTGCAATCTCACCGTCGGCATGCACGAGCTTGTGGTACGCTGTAGGAGCCAGCAGAATGGGATGCGACAGTGTGCGACCGAACAACTGTACCGACGTGTCCAACTGCGACACGTCAACCAGTACGCGAGACCGCAGCTTGATCTCGCTGTAGGCACTCTGATTCCACGCAAGCGTCTTTTCGTCCCCCGCACCGCCACTCACGTACTCATACGCCATAGAGGACATGCGCACACGAGCCGCGATCTCGAAATCAGAGATGCTGGCGAGCGGGTCTCCCGCGCCTGACTCGTCAGACGCTCCGTGCGCCGGGCGCGGTACCACTTCGGCCATCGCGCCCTTCGGCGACAGCGCCAACGCGGCAGTGGCGCCCGCGACTGACCCGAGCAAGTGGCGGCGAGTGATGCGCGACGCGTTATCGTTCATGGCGAGAGACCCGAAGAAGAGGTGGCCATCGGTACGCAAGCGGCGAGAAGGTAGCGCCGAATCGACGTGGTGGCCACTTCGGCATCCTCGTTCCCCACACCCCTCGCCACGGCCTGTCCAATGCTTCGATTTGCTGTGCTTACGATGCTCTACGTGGTGCTGGCGCGGCCCGTATCAGCACAGGGATCAGCCACACCTGCGGACTCGCTGCCAAGCGTGCGTTTACCCGCCGCGCTTGATCGCGTGCTCCGAGACTACGAACGCGCATGGCGAGCGAAAGATGTTGACGCGTTGGTCGCGCTGTTCACTCCGGATGGGTTCGTCATGCAGCCGGGTCGTCCACCGGCGCGCGGAACGGATGCCATGACGAATGTGTATCGCGGGCAAGGCGGAGGTCCGCTCACGCTGCGCGCACTGGCGTTCGGCGCGGCCGATACAGTAGCGTATATCATAGGTGGGTACCGCTACGGGAACGAGACGGCTGACATGGGCAAGTTCACGCTCACGTTGCGTCGCGCGCCGAGTGGACGGTGGCTGATCGCGTCCGATATGGACAACGGCAATCGATAAACATGATTTTGCGTTCGGGAGGACACATGCGGTACATCGGAATGGTGGTGGCAGCGTTCGCACTGGCGGGTTGCGCAGCGGATCCGGCGGCGCCGGTTGACCTGCTACCCGACTCGGCGAACTCGCCATGGCAGACGGATCGCAGTGTGTACACGCTGGATCACCAGCCCGGGATGTATTCCATCAAGGTGCTTGCACAGTATGCGAACAAGTCTGCTTCGACTGTCTATCTGCATCGCGCGTGCGGGTACGGCGAGGATCCGTCGGCGTACCTGATGCGGGCGGATGATCGTGAGGAAAGCGTGTGGCTCGGCGGGTCGGTCTGTATCAGCGCGCCGCAGCGTGCGCCCATTGCCGTTGGTCCCGGCGAGACGTTCAGTCGAGAACTCACGCTGTACAGCAGCGAATCGCCCAATGCGAGTCCGCCAATCGGCATGGAAACCCGCACCGGTGCGTTCCGCCTCGTCTTTGAGGTGCAGTCCACAGACCGGAGCGGTGGATGGTCGGCGGTTGATCTGCTCCCGGAAAGCGAGCGTGTGTCCAACACCTTTACGGTGTTGCCACCGCAACAATAGCGCTGGGCGCCCGATTGCTTGCCGGCAGTCCGTTTCTCACGCGCGTGTCACTGCGTGAAGATCGCGTGCAACCGGGCGTACATCCATTCTCACTGCCGATCGTCGCCAACGGGCTATCGCTCGAGTTCAAAACGCCGGTCACGTTTCTCGTTGGCGAAAACGGATCGGGCAAGTCCACGCTACTCGAGGCACTCGCGTGGAGCACCGGCTTTGGCATGCACGGCGGCAGCCGCGATCACCAGTTTACCGAGAGCACCGAGGGGCACGCACTTGGTCGTGCCCTCTCACTCGCGTGGCGACAGCGTTCGACCGACGGCTTTTTTCTGCGCGCCGAAACGTTTCACCAGTTTTCAACGCAACTCGAAGAAACAGACACCGAGTTTCGTCGCTACGGCGGGCGCTCGCTTCACGAACGTTCACACGGCGAAGCATTTCTGGCGCTCTTTGAGCATCGGTTCGAAGACGGGTTGTATTTGCTGGACGAGCCAGAGGCGGCGCTCTCACCGCAGCGTCAGCTCGCTTTCATGCGGATCATGCATTCGCTCGCGTCGCAGCGCGTCGCGCAGTTTATCGTGGCGACGCACTCCCCCATGCTGATCTGCCTGCCGGGTGCCCAGGTGCTCAGCTTTGAAGACGGCGAGATCGTCCCTGTTGCATACGAAGACACCGAGCACTTTCAACTCTCGCGTGCCTTCCTGAACGATCCGGCGCGGTACTTCCGGTATCTCTTCGACGACTCGTCTGACGGGGACAACGAGTAGCTGCATCGCAGGTTCGAGGCGCTTCACACCCGCTTTGCGTCCTTTTGAGCGCGGCAACGTCTTACCAGTCAGCGAGGACGAACGGTTCGAACAGGGAGACCAGGAGCCATGGCAACACCACGCGATGCGGCGAGCACCACTGAAGCGTCAGTAAACGAGATCTCCGCGGTGTGGGCCGAGTTTTCGGCGCCGTTGCGCTCGTTTGTGCGTCGGCGTGTTCCGGAGTCGATTGACGCCGACGACATAGTCCAGGACATCTTTGTCAGAATCCTGCGCAACCTGCCGTCGCTCGCGGAAGTCGAGCGGCTTGACGCGTGGGTGTTTCGAACAGCGCGCTCCGCAGTTGCCGATGCACTGCGCGCACATCAGCGACGTGACGCGCGCACCGACTCCACCGACCTGGACACGCTGGAAGATATTGGCGCCGATGACGCGTCAAAGATGATGGAGCTGACGTCGTGTCTTGCGCCGTTCGTCAAGCAGTTGGACGAGCCATACCGCTCGGCGCTTGAACTCACCACCGTGCGTGGACTCACGCAGCAGGAAGCGGCGGCGCGCGAAGGCATTTCCCTCTCTGGAATGAAATCACGCGTGCAACGTGCGCGTGACCAGATGCGAACGCAGATGCTGCGCTGCTGTGAGGTCGAGCGCGATGTGCGCGGCGGCGTGATTGACTACGCGGTTCGCGACCGTTCGGTGTGCGGCCCCACCCCTGCGTCTATTTCGCGCGAGCGACGTCTTCAGGAGTAGCGACAGAATGGTCTGTCGCACGAACTGGAGACAGACATGGCGATTGTGATACAAAATCTTGAGACGTCGGCGCTGATCGTGACGGTACTTCCACGGCGCGCGAGCGAACCGGCGGCCAGTGGCTGCTGCGGTGGTGCCGCGCCGAGTGGCACTGACGGGTGTTGCGCGCTCGACGCCGATGTCAAAGCAAGCGGCGGCAGCGGTTGTGGCTGCAACGCCGTGGCGGAACACTGAGTGGCCGCGCCCGGTGCAGTGATTGCGATGACGCTTGATCGTGTTGACATTGTCGTCAAGTGGTTCGGCGCCACACTTTTCAGCGTCGCCTCGGGTTTTGTCGCCACGATCTCGTTGGTTGGACGCGCAGCGGCACCATTTGTGGTCGAGCTTGCGGATGTGCATTGGGGCTACGCCAAGGTGCTGATGCTCGCGTCCGCACTTCTTGGTGTCGCCGGGGCCACATTTGTGTGGGCGGAGCGCGCGCGCGACATTATACGGTCTTCCGCTCGATCATTACTGCCTGGCGACCCTGGCCGATTCTTTTAATGACACCACTGTTCACCAAACTGAACCTCGGCACTTATCGCGATATTGTTGTGCTCAACGCACCGCAGAGTTTCGAGGCGGAGCTGCAGCTCCTTACGGGTGTGACTGTGCATCGCGACCCGGCCACACACGCGCACATCGCTTTCGTCATCGGATTTGTGCGAACGCTCGCTGAAGTTGACGCGATCGCAAAACGGCTGCCGAACATTGCGGGTGATCCCGTGATCTGGTTGGCGTATCCGAAAGGCACATCCAAACGCTACAGATGCGAGTTCAACCGCGACACCGGCTGGGCCGCTATTGGCGCGGCCGGATTTGAAGGAGTCCGACAGGTCGCGATTGACGAAGATTGGTCGGCACTCCGCTTTCGTCGCGCCGAGTTCATCAAATCACTGACGCGCCATCCCTCAAGAGTGGCGAGCACTTCGGGTAAGGCCCGTGTGCAACAGCGTGACCGCACAGACTAACGCGACGACGGCGAATATCGTGACGGGGGCGATGCCCCAATCGCCGATTACGGTAAATCACGCTTCACCGTCACGACATTATCAGCGCCATCACGATCAATCAGACGTCGATAGGGATCAATGCCCGCGCGCGCCGGCTCGCTCGGTACGGTGACTCGGATGGTCTGCGCGCCGCTCCGGATGGGGTGCCTGCCTACGTAGAGTGGTATTCCGAGGCCGTCGCCGTCTCCGGCCGCAAAAACGCCGATCTCGACGAACTCGTCCATGGGTACGTCGCGCTCTCGGCCGATACTATCCGCAGTTAGTTTGCGCGCCTGCACATCAATGGACACCGAGTATTCACCGTTGCGCGTTCGTTCCGCGCGCGCTTCGCCCGCCCGTACATCCCACAGCGTCACGCGTTCGAAGAGATCGGCGAGCAATGGTCGGAGCGAGTCTGGCGTGACAGTCTGCAGTTCGGTGTACAGATCACGCGACGTGGGATACGGTGGCATGCCGTGCCCGAACTTCTCGACGTACCGGCGAAGGGCTCCGTTGACCGTTTCCTCGCCCAGTCGCTCCCGCAGGATGTACAGCGCGAGCGCACCTTTACGATACGTAAGATACGGTTGGTCCTGCACATCAAGCAAAGGAACCTCAAGTGACTGGCTGGCTCGACCGAGCAGGTAGCGCTCAAGCTGAAAAGCGAAGACGCGCCGCGCGGCGGCAACGCCGAATGTCTTTTCCGTTACCATCATCGCGCTATAGTTGGCCAGTGACTCCGTCAGCAGCCCATGACCTTTTACCGGCGCGCCACGAATCATTCCTCCCCACCATGTGTGGGCAATCTCATGCGCCGTTCCATAGAACGGCTGATCTACTTCACCCGATTTCACGCGACTGAAGAAGTACGCCTCGGAAAACGCAATCGTGTGCGGATGTGCCGAGCCAAACCCACCGTAGCGCGGAAACTCCACCACGCGTAGCTGATTGTCAGGATACGGACCAAACTGCGCCGTGTAGTACGCCAGCGACGCCTTCATGCTGCGCAGGGTACCTTCAACGTTCTCGCGATGCCCGGGATGATGATAAACGCGCAGCGGCACTCCATTCCACGCATCCTCAGCCACATCGTATCTCGCCGAAAAAATCGTCGCACCGAACGCTGTCGGCTGATCTGTCTCGTAGTGAAAGTACCGTCGGCCGTTTTCTGTCCATGTTCGCCGCAGAACACCTGGCGTCACGGCCACCTGATCGATGTCAGTACCGATGACGGTGCGTACATGCACCAGGTCTGCATCTCGCAACGCCCAACGAGACGCCAGCACACCGCTGTCGCGGCTCATCGCGGTTGCTGATCGCACCGGGAGACCCAACCGTTCGCGTGCATCTGCACTTTCCACTTCGAGCGTGCGCTGGTAACCGATTATCGGCAGCAGTCGACGGTTGAAGTGTGAACCGTTGGCTACGATCGCGGTCTGCAGATCGCTATTCGGGAAACCACGAGGTCTATAGCTGATCTCAAACGTCAGCTGCAGCGAATCACCGGGCGCAAGCGCCTGCCGCAGTGCGAAAATGTGGTAGCCCGAAGTCAGATCGGTCACAACGCGCGACGACGCGCGATCAAACGTGACGGAGCGAAGTTGTACCAGCGGATCTGCCAGCACGATGTGAATGGAATCGATCGACGCCCGTTCACGGTTGCGCAGTGTGTACGTTCCGCGTGTTTCCATGGCAGACTGCGCCGGATGGAGTTCCACACGAAGATCGGCGCTGACAATTGAAGGCTGCGGTGTTGCTTCATACTGTTTGTACTGCCGTTCATACTCCGCCTGTTGCAGGCCGGCGGTCGAGGGTGACTCGTATGTATTGAGCACGTTCGTGTTGTAGAACACAAACCCGCCGAGACACAGCACGCACACAAGCGCAATAGTTGCCCACCGTGCAACCGCTGCTGTTGCCCGCAATCGTGCTCGGATCAATCGATGTTTGAGGCCAGGCTCGCGACCTCGCACCCAGAAGAGTGCCGCAACGATTGCCAATACGAACGCCCACGCCGCCCAATACATCTTGAACCACACCACCGGTTCAATGAACGGACCAAATCCGTTCATGTCCGAGTATGTCCAACCCGGATCGGTGTTGTACAGTAGCAGATGATGATCGAGTACACCGAACGTGCGCAGGAACAGAGCGCTGATGACAGCGAGTAGCAGTGCGAGATGACCCACATATTTGTGGTTCACCAGCACGTGACACAACATGGCCAGCACCGCGAACAGCGCGTAGTCCACAAACTGGAGGCCGTATACGATCCTGACGTACAACAGCGGTTCAAATGTGTAGTAGCCCTGCAGTGCCTGAATCAACAATCCGCCAATCAGCATGGCCGTTTGCAGCACCAATGTCATGGCGAGCAGCGCCATGAGGCGGCCGGCCAACACCGCGCCGTCCGCGATTGGCGCGGCGTCAGCGATTTCGTGCACCTGCCACTCACGGTCGCTCCAGACCAGTTCACCCGCGAACAGCACAATCAATGCATAGATCACGATCGCGACTCGCTGCGCGAGGACCGTCTCGGCCACCAGCATCGTGATTGGCCAGGTGGACGTGTCGAACACCGTCTCACTGACATTCCATCCCATGAGCAGTGTGAGGGCAATACAGGCCACTACGACAACCGGAAACCACCGGCCCGACGTGAGGTCTTGCAGTGATCGTCTGGCAACGGCAAGTGTCTGCTGCACGCTCGAACGGCGCTGAAACGTTCCCGCTATGCGGGGGGTCTTCACCGGACGGTACACAAGGCTCACACTTTCCGCGTCGTCACGTACGATTCGTCGACGCGATCCACTGACACCGGCGTGCGCGAACCTGAAGCGCCACGCCAACACGGAAAACACCGCGGCCGCAATCGTCAACCATACCGCTCGGTTCACCAGTAACGGCAATGGAATACCGATCGACCGTACGTTCCGCTCAGCGGGCGGCCAGTACTGCGTGACGGATTGCAAGGTGTTGATACCAAGCGGATCACCCAACAGCCTGGCGAGCGGATGTTCGAATGACGCCACGCCATTCATGACAACGAGGAAACCGATAAACAGCCCGATCGCGCATAAATACACAGGCACGATGCTGCGCGACTTCACACCAACCGCGAACAGCAGCACACCAGACAGCGTGAGGTTCGGTAGCAGCATGAGCGCGTAGCTTTGTGCGTATGCCGCGAATCGGAAGGGGCCGACGCCGACCGATTGCATCGACGTGACAAGCTGTGTGGCGATCAAAAATCCGATGGGGATGGCCAACAGCAGTAGTGCATTCACGATCCACGAGGCCAGAAATCGGCCGCCAAGATACGCGCGCTTGCTGATCGGGGTGGTGTACAGCAACGAGTCCATCTCGGCGGCGACATCCCGCACTGCGGCGTCACCAAAGAGCGCGGCGCTGACGAGCATGGCCACTGTACCAACCGCCGACGCGCCACCTGCGATTCGCTCCGGCGCGTTCGCAAACGTGGCAACGCCGCCATCGGCGGTCGCCAGAAACATCACGATGGAGATCAATACGAGAAAACCGGCGAACAGCCAGGTAGCCGGACTTCGTAAGCGATACGCCAGCTCGTATCGCATGATTTCCGTGAGCATCACGCGCCCACCACGCCCGAACCGTTCGAGTGTGCGGCCCGCCGTCCGTAGTGTCCGGCCATTACGCTGAAGTACACATCCTGCAGTTCCGGTTCGACCGGCTCGTATTGCGATCCCGGCGACGTCTCCGCATAAACGTGGACAATCGTGCGGCCGGCAAGGAGTCTGGTTGAGATAACGGCCTGCGTGCGCTCCACTTCATGCAGCCCGTCGCGAGAGACGGTACGCTGCCAGATCCTGCCACGCAATGCGCGCATGGCCACGTTCGGCTCTGCTTCAAGCAAGATCTCTCCACCGTCGATAATGGCCATGCGACTGCACAACTCTCGCACATCTTCCACGATGTGCGTTGACAGAATCACCACACTGTCTTCACCGATCTCACTCAGCAGGTTCAGAAAGCGGACGCGTTCCTCCGGATCGAGGCCGGCCGTCGGTTCGTCTACGATGATCAGCCGTGGATTGGCGAGCAGCGCGACGGCCACACCAAACCGCTGCCGCATGCCTCCCGAGAACGTGCCCAATTGTTCACGACGCTTCTCCCACAGATTGACCTGCCGCAGCAACGACTCCACGACCTCTCGCCGCAGCCGCGCATCCACGATGCCCTTGAGAATGGCAAAATGCTCAAGCAGCCGCTCTGCCTTGGCGCGCGGATGAAAGCCAAATGACTGCGGCAAATAGCCGAGCGTTTGTCGCACACGCGGTTTTTCACTTACCACATTGATGTCACCCAGTTGAATCGTGCCGGCATCCGGGTCTTGCAGTGTGGCGATGATACGCATCAAGGTGGACTTGCCTGCACCGTTGCGTCCGAGCAACCCGAACATTCCCTGTGGAATGTCGAGTGACACGTTGTGAAGTGCGCGCGTGCCGTTGGGATACGTCTTCGACAGATCGCGAATGGCGAGGTGCATGAAGCAGAGGGCGTGGATGATTACGGGCGGACTGTGCCGACGTGCAGATGGCGACTCCCTGCAGAACCTAGGCCGCCGGCTCGTGACCAACAAGTACTTTGTGCTATAAAGTTGGGACGATCGGATTTCTCGTCCCAGCGAGCTCGTCTTGGCGGGCTATCGCGAGACGTCGACCTGGGACTCAATTGCTGGCATGTCTCCGTCAGATTTGCTTGACGCCCTGGAGCTGCTCGCGGTGGACCGTCTGCGCGCAGCACTCGACGCCGGATTGGATCCGTGTGCGCCTGTCCAGGGCAAGGCACCGATCAGGTGGCTGACGGAGATGTACAGTCGTGGCAGTGGTTTCGCACCGTGCATGCGCCTGCTGCTCGAGCGCGGTGCAGTGCTCGACGATCCAGTACTGGCACCCGTGTTGTGTGACGATGCCGCAGCGATGACGCGCGCGCTCCGCGAAGACCCAGCGCTCCTGCAGCACCGCACGACGCTCGTCTGCGCGTTTGCTCCGCTTGAAGGAGCATCGCTCTTGCACGTGGCGGCCGAGTATTGCCACGAAAAGGTTGCGCGAGTGCTCATTGCCATGGGTGCCGACGTCGAGGCGCCGGCCGCAATCGACGCGCATGGGCTGAACGGACACACACCCATCTTTCATACGGTGAACTCAGCGTTCAATCGCGCGCAACCCATCATGCAGCTGCTGCTGGCCGCAGGCGCCCGCACCGACGTCTTTCTGCCCGGACTCTGCTGGGGCAGAGGATTCGAATGGGAAACAACATTCTTGGATGTCACGCCCATCTCATTCGCGCAGCTCGGACTGCTTCCCCAGATCCATCGCAACGAGCAGGATATCTACGAGAATATCAGATTGTTGTTGCACGCATCCGGTCGCGCCGCGCCGCCGTTCTCCAACATTCCGAACCGCTATCTAAGCGCCGACGAGGTGTAGAGGCTTTATGGTGATCAAGAAAACCACATCATCCGCCGTCAAGGGCCCAGCGTCCTACTTCCCGTCCATTGAAACGAAGTACGGACAACCTGTCGATTTCTGGTTCACCGTACTCGACAAACTGACGGGGCTGAAGCACATGGAAATGGTTGCTCATCTCAAGACGGAACACGCCATGGGACACGGACACGCGAATGCGCTGGTGGCGCACTACCTGAACACGAAGCGCTGATCGGATGCCCGTCCCTGTGCTTGCGGTACGCACCGCGTTCTTTCCTGAAACACCAGTCGCAGTCGCCGAGCATCATGGGCCGGCCGAACGGGAGTACGATACCGCACGCCGGCTGATCGAGTGGCGGATCGCGAACCGATTGTCGCCCGCGAATCATCGTTCGTTCGGGGTGCACTACACCGATCCGCAAACGGTGTCACCGGCTGATCATCGGGTGGATTTCTGCGTGACGTACCACGAAATCGTCGCGCCCAATCCGCAGGGGATCGTCAACAAGATCATTCCAGCCAATCGCTGCGCAGTGGCGCGTCATCTAGGCTCGCGTCGCTTCAATCACACAGCGGTGTATCTCTATCGCGAATGGCTGCCAGCAAGCGGAGAGCAGCTGGGCAGCTTTCCGATCTTCTTTCACTATGTGAACGTTGGTCCCGATGTTCGTGAGGAAGACATGATCACGGATGTGTATCTACCGCTGCGGTAGCCTGGGGTTACGTTGGGCGCCTTACTGATTCAGCCATGCCAACCAATCGCGAAAAGACACATCCCAATGAATCGGCCTTCCCCAAAGGGTTGGGTGGGCCTGCTCTTCGTGCACTCGCCAACGCCAACATTCGTTCAGTTGCCGAGCTCACCACGTGGACCGAGGCCGCGTTGGCGGCGCTACATGGCGTTGGCCCCAAGGGCGTGCATCTGCTCAAGCGGGCCCTCGAAGCAGAGCAGCGCCAATTCAAGGCCTAGCACACTTCGCTTCGTTGGCGCGCAGCGCCGCGAGCCGTCCACCATCCCGAGGTATGTCATGCACGCTGACACCGCCACGTACAACGCCGCGCTCTCACCGGATGACAAGGCGATCGCCGATCTGCTTGCGCACGCGATTGACGACGCACTGCCAGAAGCAGAGAACAAGATCTGGCACGCACACCCGGTGTGGTTTCTCGATGGCAACCCGATTGTTGGTTACAGCAAGTTGAAGCATGCCATGCGCTTGCTCTTCTGGAGTGGTCAGTCGTTCGATGAACCGGCGCTCGCGAATGAAGGCAGCTTCAAGGCGGCCGAGGCGCGTTACACCGCAGTGGCGCAAGTCGATATCGCGGACCTGCAGCGCTGGCTTGGCAAAGCGCGTGACATTCAGTGGGATTACAAAAACATCGTGCGCCGTAAGGGAACGCTGGAGCGCCTGAAATAGTGCTTGCACTGACTATCCGGAATCGCGCAATGAATGGTGGGGTCGCTACTTGACTACCGTTCGCATCGCGCTCGCCAACGTTCGCATCCCGCACACGCGCGAAGAAACCGTCGCGGTGGCGAGCGAGTCCATCGCGCAAGCCGGCGCCGAGGGAGCACGCATCATCTGCTTTCCCGAGTGTTTTGTGCCGGGCTATCGGTGGCCGAACTCGCTGATGCTGCCACCCGATCCGATGTTCCTTGAGCAGGCGGTACACACGGTTGCGCGCGCCGCGGCAGCCGCGCGCATCACCGTCATTCTTGGAACCGAACGCATCACCGAACGCGGACTGCAAATCACGGCGTGCGTAATCAACGCCGACGGTTCAGTTGCTGGCTGGCAGGACAAAATGCAACTCGATCCTGATGAGGAACCGCGCTACCCGTCATTCGGCAGCGAGCGGCATGTGTTCACCGCCGGCCCGGTCACCTTCGGTGTCGTGATTTGTCACGAAGGCTGGCGCTATCCCGAAACTGTGCGCTGGGCGGTGCGTCGCGGCGCGCAGATTGTCTTTCATCCGCACGCAGGAACGGCGGAACCGGGCAGCTACCGTCCCACCACGTTCGCGGATCCGGCCAACACGTTTCACGAGAAGGCCGTACTCTGTCGCGCCGCCGAGAACACCTGCTACTTCGCCTCAGTGAACGGGGCGAGTGCTGGCTCGCCCACGACATCCGCCATCGCGCATCCGGACGGTTCACTGCACAGCTATCAGCCGTACGGAACCGCCGGTTTACTGATCGCAGATCTCGACCTCACCGCAGCGACCGGGTTGCTTGCATCACGCTGCCGCACCTCGCTCGCGCCGCTCCCATAACGCGCACATTCCATGAGTAAAGACTCCATCGTGTCGCTGTACACAGAGCACGCGCAGCTGTTTGATCGCGAACGCGGTCGTTCACTGCAAGAGCGCGCATGGCTCGACCGCTTTTTGTCGCACGTGTCGCCCGGCGGAACCATACTGGATATCGGATGTGGCACCGGCGAACCGATGGCGCGCTACGTCATGGAGCGCGGCTTTCGCGTTGTTGGGGTGGACGCCGCACCAACCATGATCGCGCTGTGTCGCACACGCTTTCCGAACGCCGAGTGGCACGTTGCAAACATGACGGAACTCGCTCTCGATCGTGCGTTCGACGGCGTGCTCGCCTGGGATAGTTTCTTTCACCTGGGGATGCGTGAGCAGCGCGACATGTTTCCGCGCTTCGCGGCGCATGCAAAGCCGCATGCGCCCTTAATGTTCACCAGCGGACCAGACGAAGGCGAAGCGATCGGTACGTTTGGCAATCAGCCACTGTATCACGCGAGTCTGAGCAGTGCGGAGTATGAGCAACTGCTCACGAGCAACGGCTTCACGGTGCACGAGCACGTGGTAAACGACCCCACGTGTGGCAATCACACGGTGTGGCTTGCCACTTACACAACGTAGCCCCGCACAATTCCCTCACCACGGCGCACCTGTTCCGCGGACTTGCGACTGATTGCCCGATTGTCCTGCTCGATCAGTTCGACGAGGCGCGGAATGCGCCGCGCCTCTGAGCGACTGTCGTATTTCGCACTCCAGCGTACCATCTCAAAAAGCACCGGAATGAGGTCCAGCCCTTTCTCCGTGAGCGAGTAGATGCCCTTGCGGCCGTCCGTCTCGTCGCCGTCGTACTGAAGAATGCCCTCGCGCAACAACTGCTCAAGTCGCGACGCGAGGATGTTCGTGGCGAAACCCTCCTCGGAGCGCAGAAACTCCCCGTAGGTGCGTTTGCCGCGGAAGACGATATCGCGGAGAATGAGCAGCGCCCAACGGTCACCAACCGCTTCGAGCGCGAAGTTGACGGGGCAATGCGATCGCAGCGGCTTCTTTCGCGTAGGCATACCGAAATCTATGCGGATCTCGCTTGCGTGTTGCAAGTGATTTCCGTATGTTCATCTCGCTTGCATTTTGCAAGTGATATCGCCCACTCCCCAAGAGACGGAGCTCCCCCGTGTTCGACATCGTACATCGCATTGGCATCAAGGCGCCCACGGAAACCGTGTACGCGGCCCTCGCTACCACCCACGGCGTGTCGCGCTGGTGGACCAACGACGTCACGGGCGATTCGGCGGTTGGCTCAACGCTGACGTTTGCCTTCCGGCTGCCGTCGGGTGAACTCAAGGGCAGCATGGTCATGCGCGTCCAGGCACTCAACGACGCGTCACGTGTGCTGTGGGAGTGCATCGACGGTCCACCCGAATGGATCGGCACGCAGATCTCGTTCGATCTGACGGCAGAAGACAACCAGACCACCGTGCGATTTGCGCACCGCGGCTGGAAAGAAGAAGTGGCGTTCACCGCACACTGCAGCATGAAGTGGGCCGTCTTCCTGCTCAGTCTTCGCGACTTCGTGCAAACCGGCGAAGGTCGACCCTCGCCGAACGATCTCAAGATCGACAACTGGAACTGAGAACCGCGCGGCGGCGAGCCCTCACGTGATCAGGGCTTGCCGGCTCGCTCACGCGCCACACGCGCCGCCAGTCTGGTTCGTGCGGTACTCGCATAGCGCTTGCACGCATCCACATCAACCAGCGCATCCCGCTGGCCTGCGTCACGGGCGGCGACTCGGTCAAAGAGATTCACGGCTTCAGGGTGCGGCGTGATCAACACGTCGCACGACAGTCGCTCCAACGTTTCAAACCCCCGGGCAAAATCTTCAAGGGCAGTGGGATAGTCACGACTCGCCGTGTACAGAAAGCCGTCGTCGGAAATCGGGGTCTGACTGTCGGCGTAGACAAACGAATGACATGCACCACCGTTGCACGACTGCCACGACCAGCTCGTGCCACCCGGCGTGTGCCCACCGGTGAAATGCGCAACGATGGACGTGCTCCCAACCCGCAGCGTATCGCCGTGCCTGATCTCGCGCACGTTCGCAACTTTCGGAAACGGCAGCGCTTCACGCAGCTGTGGATCGCCGGGCTGCGACGTCCCCGCGCGCAGAACAGTCGCACTCCACGGGCTCGCCGCAACGGCGGCACCAGAAGCGCGCTGCAGCGCACCGAGTCCACCCGCATGGTCGTAGTGCGCATGCGAGTTCACGATGAGACGCACATCTTCGATCCGAAAGCCGAGCGCTCGAATATTGGCGATAATCACGGCCGCGCTCTGTGGCAGTGCGCCGTCCAACAACACGTGCCCGTCTGCGGACGTGAGCAGAATCGCCGACAGTCCGCGCGTTCCCACGTAGTACGCGTTCCCGAACAGCTGGAACGGCTGCTGCGGTGCGTTCCACGCGTCACAGCTCGGACACCGTGCAATCGTATCGCTCAGCTCGCCAGCCGACTGCGCCGCCAGCGCGGGAGACGACAACAACGCCAGGGCGAGCAGAGCAGCGACACGAGACATGACACCATCCATCAAAAAGTCTTGTGAAAACGTCAGGGAGTTCCTAATATTTAGCTCCCCGAACAAAAACCGAAATAACCCACCACCCCGGAGTGTGCCATGTCGTCTGGTACCGCTGTTCTCTCCCCCGCCGAACTCCTTGAACATTGGCAGGGACTGCGCAACCTGTCGCGCCGCGTCATCGAGGCGTTTCCCGAAGAACATCTCTTCACCTACTCAATCGGCGGCATGCGCCCGTTCGCGTTGCTGGCCGGAGAGATGATCGCCATCGGCGCGCCCATGGCGCGAGAGATCGTCACGGGTGAAACCGTGCCGTACGCCGACTTCGAAGCCAAATCAAAGGCCGAGCTGCTCGAGCGCTGGGACGCGGCCACCGCCGAGCTGATCGAGTGGTTTTCAAAGGTTGCGCCCGAGCGCTACGGCGAAACCATCACGGTCTTCGGCCAGTACACGGGCACAGTGTGGAGTCACTTCTTCTACGCCATCGACAACGAGAATCATCACCGCGGACAGGGCTACGTCTATCTGCGTACGCTCGGCGTAGAACCGCCTCCGTTCTGGGAGCGAGGAACGGGCAGCGCCGCTTAGATTGCAGCATGCCGCTTGCTTACGCGCGAAGTCTCACGTCGACCGTTCGTACGCATCGTGGCAACCTGCATCTGGGTGTTGGTCTCGCGTTTGTAGCCGGTGCAACCAACGCCGGCGCGTTTCTCGCCGTTGGGCAATACACGTCGCACATGACGGGCATCGTGTCTACCATGGCCGACGCGATTATTCTGCGGCAGTGGCCCCTGGCCATCTCAGGCGTCGTTGCGGTGCTCGCGTTTCTTGCGGGCGCCGCAACGAGCGCGATGCTGATCAACTTCGCGCGTCGAAGATCGATGCGCAGCGAATTCGCGCAGCCCTTGTTGCTCGAGGCGGCGCTATTGCTTGCCTTCGGTGCAATTGCACCCGTGCTGCCGAACGGACGAGGCGCATTCATCGCGGCCACGGTCGCGCTGCTGTGCTTCATCATGGGTTTGCAAAACGCCGTGATCACCAAGATCTCGAATAGCGTGATTCGTACCACGCACGTGACCGGGCTTATCACCGACCTCGGCATTGAGCTGGGGCGCATGCTGTACCTGAACCGCAACGCCGCACTTCCAGCGGTGACTGGTGATCGCGCACGCGCCGGTGTGCTCGCGGCGCTGCTCGTAGCGTTTTTTGCCGGCGGGCTCTTCGGCGCGCTGGGCTTCATGCACATCGGCTATGCCACCACTGTACCGCTCGCTGCCCTGCTGCTGCTGATGGCACTGGCTCCGGTAGTTGACGATTTGCGAAGCGCCGTCAAACATTCAGATGCCAACCCATTGCCCTGAACCGACACATGGCTGACGACGCGTCCAAACGAATCGACGAACGCATCGCACAACTCGCTGACTGGCGCGGCGAAACGCTCGCCCGCATGCGTGCACTCGTACTCGCCGCCGACAGCAAGATTGTCGAAGAGTGGAAGTGGAATAATCCGGTCTGGTCGTGCAACGGAATTATCTGCACGGGCGAGACGTACAAGCGGGCCGTGAAGCTTACGTTCGCGCGCGGTGCAACCGTGCCGGATCCCGCAGGACTATTCAACGCCAGCCTGGAAGGCAACACGCGCCGCGCTATCGACATTCCTGAGGGCGAGACAGTAAACGCGCGCCACTTCAAGGCGCTCGTCAAGGCAGCGGTGAAGCTCAACAGCGCGCAAACAACAGCGCCCGTGCGCCTGCTCTCTGGCGGCAATCCGCAGATCCCCAAAGGCGACGGAGACGAGCCCGTGCAGGCCTACATCGCCGCCATGCCGGAGTGGAAGCAGGAGATTGGCCGCAAGCTCGACGCACTGATTGTGAAAACGGTGCCGAACGTGGAAAAAGCGGTGAAGTGGAACACGCCCATGTACGGCGTACCCGGACAGGGATTCTTCATCGCGTTCCACGTGTTCACGCACTACATCAAAGTGACGTTCTTTTTCGGCAATCAGCTCACGCCGATCCCGCCGGTTCCGAGCAAGGACAAACACGCACGCTACGAGCACATCCGCGAAGGCGAGTTCAACGAAGCGCAAATGAAGCGCTGGATCAAACAGGCGGCGGCGATTCCAGGCTGGAAGCCCTAGTGGTTATTCCATCCGCTCACGCGCGCACCAGCAACAGCACCATGCGTTTGAGCATCGCGAGCGACTCACGCAAATGCGCCTCGTCGCGGGCAAGTTTCTTTAGGCCGCTGAGCGCGGTCTGAAGAAAATCGGCAAACGCGTCCACCGACGTATCGGCGTCTGCGAACGCGGCCGCATACGGTGTAAACAAACGCGCCAACACCGCACGAGATCGCGTCGCCGCGTCGCGCACTTCTTCAGCGCAAGCCGCCGTTAGCCCCTCTACGATATCGCTGGCTTCGGGCGAGTTATGCACCAGCTGAAATGGTCGCAGCGCGAGCTCTCGGAACACCACATCGAGTTGCTCGTGCAGCGGCGTGTCTGCAGCGCAGTCGCGCTCGATCGCCTCGATTGACCGATCCGCAATCAAACGCACGGTGCCGCGCAGCAACGCTTCCTTGTTGCTGAACACAGTGTACAGCGTTTGCCGAGAGACGCCTGCTTCGGCGGCAACGTCGTGCATGGTCGTGCGACGGATACCGTAGCGTTGAATCACCCGGATGGCCGCCTCCACGAGCGGCTCTTGACCAATTGACATGCGTACAACTTGACAACTTTCGTTAATTTGTCAATATTACAAATGTACGTATTTTGTCCAATCGTCTACGGAGAAGAACGTGTCGAGCAGCGCGGCGGTGATGGGAGGAGAGGGCGAGACTGCACCACCAGCAGGGATCACGATCGGGCCGCTGCTTGGCTTTGTGGGTGTCTGGCTTGGCGTGTCGTGGCTCGCCGTGGGGGCCGCTCTTCACTCGGTCGTGCCCGGCGGCTGGCTAACCATCGCCGCGCTGGCGGCACTTAGCGCCCTGCCCGTTTGGCCACTCAGCCTTGGACTGAGCGGGCGCCTGTACCCCCGCGCAGCCATGCGGTTGTATGTGCAACGACCGTTCTGGTACGCTTTTCTGGCGCTGCCGCTGCTGGCGATTGCGAGTGTGGTTGGAGCGCTCGTGGGGCTGCCCTTTGGCGCGTCGGGCGACGTGGCGCGAGCGCTGATCGCAGCAAAGGCGGTACTCTTGACCGCGGTCGCGATCGCGGGATATCTGGGCTCACGCCAACTCGTCACGCGGCAACTCGCAGTACGCATGCCGAGACTGCCTGCGGCATTTGACGGACTGCGAATTGTGCAGCTGTCGGATTTGCACATTGGTCCGCACACCTCACGCCACTTTCTCACGAAGGTGGCGCAGGCGGTTCGCAACGCGTCGCCGGATCTGATTGTCATGACCGGTGATCAGGTGGACGATTTTGCAGACGATGTCGCGCCGCTTGCGCAGGCACTTGGTGATTTACGCGCGCCCTTTGGCGTGTTCGCGATTGCGGGAAATCATGATGTGTACGCGGGTTGGCCACATGTTGCGCGCGGTTTGCGTGCCATCGGTATGCACGTGCTCGTGAATGACAGCGTCGCGCTTGAGCGCAACGGTGCACGCTTGTGGCTGGCCGGCACAGGTGATCCTGCCGCAATGAGCGGCCGAGGCGCACCACAACATCCGGCCGCACCAGATCTCGCGCGCACGCTGCGCGACGTGCCGATGCATGAACCAGTTGTGGTGCTCGCGCACAATCCGGCGCTCTGGCCAGGGCTCGCCGAACGTGGCGTTGATCTCACGTTGAGTGGACACACACACTACGGCCAACTCGCGCTGCCAACGCGCAATTGGAGTCTCGCGAGTTCGTTTCTCGAGTTGGCCATGGGCGTGCATCAACGAGGACGTGCGTTGTTGTACATCAATCCCGGCACCAACTACTGGGGCATCCCGTTTCGACTCGGCACGCCGCCCGAGGTTACAGTGTTGACGCTGCGCGCGGGTGCGGATCAGCAAGCGAGCGTGGTGGCGCTGTAGGCGCGATCGATCTTGCTGCCGCGCGGCGAGCGCGAGCATTGAACGGCATTGAAGGGCATTGAAGGGCATTGAAGGGCGTGGATCTTTTTCGGAGCGATCTGGGTACGGGGTTCAGTTTGTGCCCGCCGTCACACCCCTCCGCCACTCGTCCGCGCGCAGCGCCTCTGGACGACTCGCCCCGCCGCCATGCCCCGTCGCCTTCGCGCGCGTTCGTTGTTCACCTCGCTGCTTGTGATCGCTGCGTCGGGCTGCATCGTGAATCCGTTTGAGGAGATCCCCAACGATGAACCTGTCGACGAAGGCATTCGCATCGAAGGCGCGCCATTTCCGTGGTATCGTGTCGGCGTCAATTCGGCGCCCGAGTTAGGGAACTCATTTGAAGTCGGTGTCGACCGCACGATCAAGCGCTCCGGCGAGTACTCCGCGTATGTGATTGGCGATCGGCTCGCCCCCGACGCGGATTTTGGCGGCCTCGGGCAGAATGTGGGATCGCTCGACGGCTTGCGCGGCAAGCGTGTCCGGTGGCGCGCACGAGTGCGCGCGTCAAATCTCAGCGGCACTGGTGGCGCGCTCTGGATGCGCGTGGATCGACAGGGCGGAACCGCAGCGTTTGACAACATGTCGACGCGGCCAATCCTCGGCACCTCCGATTGGACGGAGTATGCTATTGTGCTCGATGTGGCGACCGATGCCACCAATATTGCGATCGGGTTGATGGTAACGGGCGCCGGCAAAATGAATGTTGATGACGGCGTCTTTGAGATTGTCAGCATTGCGGTGCCGGTCACTGATATGCGGCTCAACACGGCCCCGCTGCCTGACTCGATTGCCGCGCCGTCCGCGCCCGCGGTACCACCAGTTCGCAATCTCGATTTTGAGGGCGCAGGGGCGTCGCCCGCGGCACTTGATTGGCTGCGAACGTCCGTCGTGCGTTTCTCCGGCACCGATCCTGGCCCTTCAGACACAGACCTCGCACCATTCGGCGACATGATTGGTAACGCCAGTGTTGTGGGGATGGGCGAGTCTACACATGGCACGCGCGAGTTTTTCCGTCTGAAGCATCGCGTGTTTGAGTATCTCGTGCGCAACAAGGGATTCACGCACTTTGGTATTGAAGGAGCGTGGGGCGAGAGTAGTGAGATCGATGCGTACGTGCAGGGTGGCCCGGGTGATGCATCTCAGCTGTTGCAGCGACTCGGGTTCTGGACGTGGAACACAGAAGAAGTGCGCGACCTGATTGTCTGGATGCGCGAATGGAATCGCACCGCACCGTCGAATCAGCGCGTGCGTTTTCAGGGCTTCGATATGCAGTCGGTCTCCACGCCGCTTGATTCGATCGACGCATACGTCACGCGCGCGTTACCAACGCAGCGTGCCTTCGTTGACGCCAGCCTCGGATGTTTGAGCGCGTACCGGCGACGCGGAAATACCACGACCTCACCTATGGCGGCCTATCGCGCGCAACCAGTCGCCGCGCGTGACGCCTGCCGCGCCGGCATCGACTCCGTGACATCAATCATGCGTGCTCAACACACCACCCTGAACACGCCAACGACTACGTACATGCTGCAGAGTATGCACATAGTACAGCAGTGGGAGTCCATGGCGAACGAGGAATCGCAGTCCCTCCGGTCGGCCATTCGGGACAGCAGCATGGCAGCGAACGTTCTCTGGCTGCAGTCGCAGGCGCCGTCCGGCACGCGCATGATGTTATGGGCGCACAACGCTCACGTGGCTGTCTCCGGCACGTGGATGGGCGCGCTGCTTCGCGACGCGCTCGGCACTCAGTATCGCAGTGTCGCGCTCATGTTTCGTCGTGGCGACTTTAACGCTGTTGGCACGGGATCGGCGGCGGCTCTCGGACTGCGCGCGTGGAGCGCCAACCTCATCGCCACGCAATCATTCGAAGAAATGTTCTCACTCGTTGACGGCGACTATCTCATGTTTGATGCGCGGCAGTTGCTCTCGGGCACCGGCGCAGGCTTTCGCGCGTCGCTTGGCGGTCCGCTGCGCATGCGATTCCTTGGCGCAGGCTATGATCCGGTGAACGAACTGCAGTACGTCACCACCTATCGCCTGCCGGAGAACTTTGATCACGTGTTCTTCCTGCGGAGCGGCACGGCGAGTTGGTTGTTGCCGTTCGGCAACCTGCCATGATTCTGAGACGCCTACTTCAACTCGCGAATCTTGATATTGCGCATGGAAAGCGCGCCGTTGTGATCTCCCTGAATCGCAATGTGTCCGCGCTTCGCCATGGCAAAATCCTTGTACGGCGCGAACTTGAGCGGCCGCTTGGTGGAGTCTGCTGGATCGCCGTGCAGTTTGCGATTCCACTCGTCGGACCACATTTCGTATTGGGCGATGAGTTGTCCGTTCAGCCAGTGTTCCACGTGCGGGCCCTTGGCCACAATGCGCGTGGTGTTCCACTCACCGGCCGGACGCACGACGCCCCGCTTTGACGGATAGAAACCATAGACCGCCGCCACCGACGTCATGATGTTGCGACTATCCGGCGTGAGCGAGTCTTCCGCGAGCTGATACTCCGGCGCACTCCAGTACACTTTCGTTTCCTTCTCCGTGGCGCGATAAAAAATGCCGGAGTTGCCACGCAGTGCTAGCTTCCAGTCGAGCACCAGTTCAAAGTCGCCATACTGCTCGCGCGTCACGATGTCATTGGTGGTCTTCACCTTCCCCATCGTGCCGTCCACGGCCACCCACTCCGGGGGCAGATCCGTTTGCTGATAACCACGCCATGCGGCGAGCGATGTGCCGTCGAACAACAGCTTCCAGCCAGCTTGTTTCTCTGCGTCCGAAAGCGTGTTGGCGGCAGCAGCCTGCGCAGACGCGACCGAGGTCGGCGGCAACACCAGCGAAAAGAGCAGCGTGGCGCACAGTGCGGTGAGAGACAGCGGGGAGCGCGTCATAGGCGGTGTTGGCTCGAACAATGGGCGAGACTGGGCGGGAATGAGGGCAGCCGAGCATTCAAGATTGCAGCCTGACGCTCAAAGAAACCAGTGCGACAACGCGAACCGGTTCGATCAGCCCGAACCCTGTGGATGATAGGCGCCCTCTCTGGGGCCCCGCGCCGCCTTTGCAATCTGCCGGATGGCACCGAGGTGATACGCGAGATGAGCTACACTCGAGATCAGGCCGGACAGTTCCACCGGCTGCAACGCTCGCGGCGAACCCAGCGCGGCGTGCCACTGTTCAACTTCACGCTGCAATCCGCGCAGGATTTCGTCCCATTGCGACGCGTCAACGGACGAAATCGTCCATGCGTCCTCCCACGTCGCGTCGGCAAATGGATTGCCACCTTCACGCGACCATTGGTTCATGAGCGCCAGTCCATAGCGCAGGTGCTGTGCATGCGCTGCGATTGTCGCGCCGCCGCTTGCGTTCATGGACGCATCGTCGGGGCTCAGTCGGGCCAGCGAACGCATCAATCCCGCGTCGCCAGAGTTCAGAATGAATGCAGCGCCAGGACGCTCCGGACCTGACGTAAGTTCAGCGAAGAGCTGCTGCAGTGCGGTACGGACGTCGGGAGCTAACACGCGAGAGTCTCCTGTCAGCGGAGTCGCATTCCAACGGGATACAGAAGAATTGTGAGCGTTCGGCGCAAAAAACAACAGCGCCCGCCACGGCATGCGTGACGGGCGCCACTTACTGCGGAAACTTAGTGAGCCGTCGGCATCAGGACCGAGTCGATCACGTGAATCACGCCGTTCGACGCCGCGATATCCGTGGCCGTGACATGACTTGTGCCATTGAGTACAACACCGCCGTCTACCACGGCAATTGCGAGCTTGCTGCCTTCAACGGTGTCGGCTTCCGTGAGCGTCACTACCGTGGCCGCCGGTACGTTGCCGGCAATCACATGATAGGTCAGCACGGCCGTCAGCTTCGCCTTGTCGGCGAGCAAGGCGTCCAGATCGGCCTGCGGGATTTTCGCGAACGCATCGTCCGTTGGCGCCAGCACGGTGAACGGGCCTGCACCCTTGAGCGTGTCAATCAAACCGGCTGCCGTCAGCGCGGTGGCGAGGGTGTTGAACGTGCCTGCGGCCACTGCGGTGTCAATAATGTCTTGCATGAGTTGCCTGGAAGTGCGTGAACTACGATACATCGCGAACGAACAACTGTCTTGTGTGCTGCTAATGCGCCGCGTCGTGTATTCGTGCCCGCTGAACGTCACGGGTTTGACACGAGACGACCGCCCCGACAAGATCATGTGTACGCTGGATGCATGGTGCGCACCCCAATCACGAGATCGCCGCGAGTGATGTCCTTCACACGACCGCTACTATTATTTGCCGCACTCTTCGCGCTCGGCTGCGCGAACACAGACGGCAGTGAAGAATCCGCACCACCTGCCAGCGCCGATCGCGAACGTACCGCGCGCGACGGGAACGTGGCGCGCATCAATGATCAGATCCGGATCGCTATTCCCGGCCACGACACCGTCGTGTTTACCGACACACCGCGCGGCGTGGAGGACGGGTATCACCACGTATATCGCGGTGTCATCAAGGAACTCGACGCGTATCTCGTGGAACTGCAGCTGATTGAAGGTCGCTCCTTTCGATTGATCGATGCACGCACCGGACTGGTCAGTGAACTCGACGCGCGCCCTGTCGTGGCGCCAGATTCACAGCGATTTATCACCGCGTCCTGGGACACCGAAGCGGCCTACGATCCAAACCGCGCCCGCATCTATCGCATGGATTCCACGGGGTTGACCATTGAATGGGAGATCAGCCCGGAGCGATGGGGGCCGGATAGCGCGAGATGGGACGGAAACGCACGTGTGATCATGCGCCGAGCGCCGGGTGTGGCACATCCTGACTCACAGAGTTTGCGAACACCGCTCATCGTAACTCTCGTTGACGGCGTATGGGTCGTCGACTCCACAAGTGCCACGCCCCCGCAACAACCAACACCGTGACCTCCACTCAGCCCTCCGAGCCGGCACAGGCTGGCGCCGATGATGATCTCGGGTTTGGACGATTTGTCTCGCAACAAGCCCGTGGTCGATTTCTCACGCGCGACGGAAAACCCACAGCGCGCAAGTTTGGTCTTGGCGCGCAGAATGCCGAAAAGCTCTACCTGCGAGCACTGCAGGCGTCGTGGCTGACGTTCTTTGCATGGACGATTGGACTGGTTCTCTTCATCAACGGCGTTTTTGCGCTCGCCTACACAGCGCTCGGCGAAAACGCGATCACCTCAGACGCCGCGATCGGCATTGACGATCCATTCCTGCGCGCGTTTGTCTTCAGTGTGTCAGTGTTTACGACGAATGGCACTTCCGCACTGCATGCCTCGGGTACAACGGCCAACTGGCTCGTTGTCGTCGAGTCGCTGTTCGGTCCGATCACGTTGGTGATTGCCGGCGGACTGCTGCTGGCCCGTCTCATCCGACCACGCGCCCAGATACGCTTCAGCGAGAGCGCCGTCGTCGCGCCTTACGAAGGCGGCCGCGGCTTCATGTTTCGCATGGTGAACGTGTTGCCGAGCGAACTGAGCAACGTGGCCGTCACGGTAAATCTCTCTCGCTTCGAAATGTTTGATGGCGTTCGGGAGCGAAACTTTCACACGCTGGCACTGGAACGCACATCCGTGGCCTTCTTCCCCTTGCACTGGACCGTGGTGCATCCGATTGTGGAAGACAGTCCTCTGTTTGGCGTCACGCCGGAATCCTTGCGCGAGTCGGAAGCGGAGTTTGTGATTCTGGTAACGGCGCATGAAGAGACGTTCTCCACGCAGGTATCGGTGCGCACGTCGTACTTGTGGGACGAAGTCACGTGGGATGCAAAATTCGCCAGCATCTTCTCCTCTGCTGGTGGCGACGACGTGATTGCAATTGACGTGGAGCGCCTCGACCGACTGGACCGCTTACCGGAAGGCACCACGCGTGTGCCGTAGCGCATCGAGATCGATTTCCTGCTCCAGCTCTCGCAGGACTTCGTCGGAGATTGCGCCTTCGTTGCGCATGCGCACCAGCAACCGGCGCTCTGCCTCGAGCATCCGCTCACGCAGGCGCCCGCGGGTTGCGCCATTATTTGACTGGTGAAGTTGCGCCCGGTCGCGCAGTTCGCTGCGCAGCCAGGCCACATCGTTGGGATCAGCCCATGGTTCGCGCGCCGCGTCGTCGAGCGCTTCGGCGGCGCGTCGCAGGGCCTCTCTGCGGGCCAACCGCTCCTCGTCGCGATGCGCGATCTCTGGCGCAAACTTGAACGCCTTGATCGTGCTCGACAGCGACAGCCCTTGCAGCACCAGCGTGAGGAGAATCACACACATGGTGATAAAGATCAGCTGTTCGCGATACGGAAACGGATTGCCGTTCTCCAACGTGAGCGGAATGGCGAGTGCCGTCGCTAACGACACAATGCCTCGCATGCTGGTCCACGAAATCAGGAACACGGCGCGCCAGTCTGGAATGGGATCGGTTCGACGCACCTCGGCGCTCAGCAAACGTGGCAACCAGGTGGCGATCGGCACCCACAGCAATCGTACCACAATGGCAACGGCACCGATAATCAATCCCTGCCACATGGCACCGCGCAACGCCGCCGCCTCAGCGGTTTGAATCAGCTCCGCGAACTGCAAGCCAAGAATAAGAAAGATCAGCGCGTTCAGCGTGAACACGAGCAGATCCCACACTGCCCGCGATTGCAGTCGGGAGCGTGGTCCAACTGCCATGGACAAATGCTGACGCACGTACAGTCCGCCGGCGACACAGGCCAACACAGCGGACACATGTAACAGCTCCGCGAGCACCCACGCAGCGTACGGCCCCGCGAGCGTGAGCATTGTTTCCGCGAGCTCATCGCGTGTTCGCTTCGCGGCCCAGATGATCAGCCATCCCACCATCAGCCCGATCATCACACCCACTGCGGCGTCGAGAAAAAACCGAACGATCGCTTCGCCGAGACTGAATGCGCCGGTCACGGCCGCTGCAATCGCCGTTCGATACAAAACGAGGGCAGATGCATCGTTGACGAGACTTTCGCCCTCGAGAATCACGATCACACGACTCGGCACCGGCAATCGTGACACAATCGCTGTTGCCGCGACGGCATCTGGTGGCGACACAATCGCGCCCAGCGCGACGGCCGCAGCCCATGGTAAATCCGGAATCAGTGCGCGTGCGACAAATGCAACGGCGACTGTGGTGACCAGCACCAATCCGATCGCCAGCAAACCAATTGGTCGCCGATTGGCCTTGAATTCACGCAGCGACGTAAAGAACGCCGCTGCCCAGAGGATGGGCGGCAGAAATACGAAGAACACCACATCCGGATCAAGCGCCGGCATGGACACACCAGGTACGAACCCGACCGCGAGCCCGGCCAACACCTGCAGTACCGGCGGCGGTACAGGAAGTCGCCGTCCGAAGGCCGTGAGAGCTACTGCTAACGAGACAAACGCGAGCGCAAAAAGGACGGGCGAAAAATGGATCGTCACTAGGTGGGCGGGCGAAATGGGTGCGACAGGGGCAGCGCTTTACGGATGTCGAGCGAGTACCGAATCGAGCATGCGCACGAGCGCGTTGCGGTCAAACTTGAACGCATTCCACTGGTTGAGCTGTACCAGCTCTTCGACGGCCTTCCGAATGGTCACCTCACCCTCTCTCGCCACCGGCACCACCATGTAACGCCGGCGTGGCACTGAATCCGTAATCGCATGCGCCACCGCTTCGGCCACAGCGGTTGGCAGCGGATATCGCTCCTCATACGCCGCCATCGCCGGAATCATGTTCTGCATTTGCGTGATGTACGGCGAGTTCGGATTGGCCGCGATGGCTCGCTCAATCTGCCCCGTGGTGTTCCGCCCGATCTCGGAGCGAAAATTGCCCGGCTCCACCAGACTCACACCAACATTGAAACGCGCCATCTCCGTTGCCAACGCGTCTCCGTATGCCTCCACAGCGTGTTTGCTCATGCTGTAGCCGCCGAACAGCGCACCGGAGAGCACGCCAGAGATTGAACTGATCATCACCACACGTCCTTTCGCCTGAATGATCAGCGGCGCGAACGCCTTGGTCACGCGGAAGGGGCCGAGCACATTCACATCGATCATGTTGGTGAGATCACGATCCGCCATTTCAATGAGCGGCGCGATCGCGGCAATGCCAGCGTTGTTCACCACGGCATACAAGCCGCGACCGCCACGGCGAACGGTCGCTACGGCGGAATCGATCTCCGACTGTACGGTCACGTCCAGTCGCACGCCCTGCACATTAGGAATACGACTCAGCTCCGCGATATCCTCGGGCTTTCGTGCCGTGCCGTACACAAAGAATCCACGCGCCGCGAGATGCTCGGTAATGGTGCGTCCGATGCCGCTGCTCGCACCAGTAACCAACACGGCGCGACCCGAGCCAACCGGTGCCTGCGCCGACAACACGTTCGCACAGAGGGCCAGCAGCAGGAGCAACACACCTCGCGTTTGCATTGCTTACCGACCCGTGACTTTGCCGGCCATGCGCATGATATCATCAAGCGCATTGCCATCGCCGTTCATGTCGAGCATCCCCGCGAGTCCGCCCGCTTTTCCGCCACTGCCACCAGCGCCACCAAGCAGTCCGCCAAGCATGCCACCGAGTCCGCCGAGGCCGCCCGACGACGCGGCCGCGTCATTGCTGTCACCACCGCGCTGCTTGGCCATGTAGCCCGCGACCATCATCGCAAGCACTGGCAGCATCTTCTTGAGTACACTCGGATCCAATCCGGTTTGCGACGCAGCGTTGCTCGCCACCGTGCGACTCACGTCCTTCGATCCGAAAATCTGGCCGAGCACATCGTTGCCCTGATTCACATTCGTAGGCTGTGGCGAGAGCACGTTGTCCAGCAACGAACCACCACCAAGCTTGCCGAGCAAACCGCCGAGCCCCTCGAGTCCATTCGGCTGCGATTGTGCCTGCTTCTTGAAGCCGCCGAGAATAGCCGGAATGAGTGCTTGGGCCCCGCTCGCGGCCTGCGCCTCACTCACGCCGAGTTCCGCCGCCATCGACTTGAGGCCGCCCATCTGCGAAAGAATATCGTTGATCTGCACTGTGTACGTCCTGTCAAATGAGAAGACTGCGGGCCGAAACTATTTCAGCAGATACTCCACGGTAGCAACAACGCGAATCACCTTGTTGACCTGGCTCGCTTCACTAATGCCTTGCGCCTGATCTCGCGGCAGAATTTCGAAGTAGCCTTGATTGGCCTGACGAATGCCGCCGAGATCACTGCCGGCGTCGGCGGCAAATTGCGCGGCCGCCTCACGCGCGCGCGCGGTTGCCTGCGCGATCATTTCCGGCTTGAGATCATTCAGCCCCGTGAACACGAACGTGGGTCCACCATTGCCGTACTGCTCGCCCGACGTGAACACCACACCATCATTCACGAGTTCGTGCACTTGCTGACTCGCCGCGGCCACGCGATCAGGCTCCGTGCTGCGCACCATGAGTGTCTGCGTGATCACATAACGAGGGCCAGACCGGTTATTCCCATACTGATCGGCCTCCCCGTCACGCACCGCAAACTCTTGCAATGAGAGTTGCGTGGTGTCTACGCCGTTTCGAATCAGAAACGACTTGATTTTCTGCACGCTCATTTGCAGCTGCGCGTTCGCCAGTGACAGGTCGTTATTGGCCGCGCTGATGCGAAGCGGCCAGATCGCGAGATTGGCTTTGGCTTCGCGTTCTGCGACACCCTTGACCGTCACGTAACGCTCGGCCTGTTTCGCGCGCACAAAACCGTCGCCGGCGAACAGCCCGCCTACCACGATTCCAAGCGCCAGCACAATAGACGGGACGAGCGATCGATCGGTAGTACTCATGTGGCGAGCTCAAGCATGTCGCCCTTGGGCGATCGGTCAGGTGGAGGGGAAACAGTATAGTATCGCCCCAGCGCGAGGGCGTCGAGCCGCGAGGCCGCATGTCCGATTGGGCGCCAACATTTCGTATGACCTCGGGACAGGCGTTACAGCGACACTTTCCCGGAGCCAATACCAATGAGATACCAAGCGGCCCTTGCCACAGCGGCCCTGCTGATTGCCAGCGCAACCACTGTTTCTGCCCAGACAATTGACACGCGGACGACGGGCGAGCTCGACTACTACGTGACGACCCCCAATTGGGGTCAGACGTTTACGGTGCCCGATGGGGCGACCTTTCTGCACAACTATTCATTCTTTTTCGCCTCGAATACATCCAAAGAAAACGCAGACGTTCGCATCACGTTTCGCACGTATCTGCGCGCTGTGAGTAGCGGCGACGCTGTTGGTGAGGTGTTGTTCAGCGAAGAACGGGAAGCCGCGCTGTGCTGCACATCGGTTGAAGAACTCTTTGACGTCGGTGCGATTCCAGTCGTTGCGGGAACGCAGTACATCGCCTTCGTGATTCCCGAGAATGGTTCGCTGGTCGAATCGGTGGTCGCGCTCGGTGGCGCGCCAGCGAACAGTTATGCCGGCGGATCGTTCGCCCAGATCCAGGTGAGTTGTGCCCAGCTCGCGCAGTCGTGTTCGCTATTTGAGAACTCTGACCTGGACTACGCGTTCGCGGCAGACTTTTCCAGCAGTGCGTCCGTCGTACCGGAGCCTGAGTCGCTGCCGTTGCTGCTGATCGGCGTGGCGGCGATCGTGGTAGGCACGCGCCGACGCCACTCGGCCTAGCTACGCCGCGCCCGAACAACCTGGCACGTTGTCACGCTGGTTGCAGCACCACCTCAAACAGTCCGTCTGCAACCAGAGCGATTGACAACACCAGGCCGGAGCGTTCGCACAATCGCTCCACGATGGACAGCCCCAGTCCGTACCCGGGACTCTCAGCCCGTCGCACGCCGGCCAATGAGAGATCACGAACATTCAACGCGATATCGCCCGACACCGGATTCACAATACGCAACACGCGATCGCGCATACTGACGCGCACTTCGCCCGGGGCCGCGTGCGCGAACGCGTTGCCCAACACGTTTGACAGGAGAATGTGCAGCACTGAATCCGACACGGGTAGTGTGGCGCTCCGCGACACGTCAATGACCAGTGCACTCCGGCTGGTATCACGCAACACGGCTTGTTCGAGCACAATGCGTTCCAGTACGGGCAATACGAACGTGCTTGAGCGTGAGCCCTCAGGGGTGTCTTCTCGCGCGAGGGCCAGCAGACTCGCCACCGTCCGTTCGAGCTGTTCCGCACCCTCGCGCGCAAACTGCAGCAGCCGGCGCGTGGTGTCCGAAATTCCTGGATCCTCAACGGCCTGCGCCGTTGTTGACTGAATCACGCTCAGTGGGGTGCGCAGCTCGTGGCTCGCGTCGCGCGTGAATCGCTGCTCCCGGTCAACAAACGCATGAACCCGCGATCGCATCTCGTCGAGCGCACCCATGACCACCCGGACTTCACGCTCGGCGTTGTGCACCTCAAGCGATTGTGGTTTTGCAATGTCCATGGATTTCAGCGCCTGCGCCAGACTCGTCAGCGGCTGCGCGATGCGGCGCGATACGCGAAGCGCGAGTACGAGCGCGATGACAAGCATGGCGCATTCAATGAATAACCACTTCGCGAGCAACGCACGGCGCATCGGGCGCACGACCAGCCGATCGCTCACTTCCGCGACGAGCCATGCTGACGGTGTTGACTGGTCGCGAAACAGCGGGTGCACATGGTAGTGTCGTCCCGAGTCTCCCGAAAACTCACGACGCTTCGGATCCGTCTCGACTAGGGTTCGCAGGTCTGCGGGGAACTGTTCGGTCGAGGTGTAGATCGTCATATAATTCGCACTCGGCTGCGGCCACTGCGTGGCAGCCGAGCGACTGTCCAACGCGGCCGCACGTTCAAGGCGCGCGGCTTCTTCTCGCAGCATCGATTCAAAGAGCGAATCTTCCACCGTATACAGAAAAACGGCGGTGGCCAGACCAAAGACGGCCGCCACGAATACAGCGAACGACACAAATGACACGACAATGCGGCTGCGAAGTGTGCGCGTCATCCATTCGCGTCCAGACGAAATCCCACGTCGTGTATGGTGATGAGCATTGGGGTAGCGAACGGTCGGTCAAGGACCTGACGTAACAGATAGAGGTGCGTCCGCAACGGATCGGAATCGGGCGGATCATCACCCCAGAGTCGGCGAATCAACTCACTACGCGTAACGGCTCGTGGCCACGCGTCGGCCAGTACCAGCAAGATGCGAAGCGCGGTCTGGCGTAACTCAAGCGTTTTGCCTTCCCGCTGTACAATCCCGCTGCGTCGATCAATCGTGAGCGATCCGATCCGCAACACATGCTCCGCGCCGGCCCAACGCCGGTGTGAAAGCGCCTGACAGCGCGCGAGCAGTTCCTCGTTATCAAATGGTTTGGCGAGATAGTCATCGGCCCCGGCTTCGAACCCGCGCAGCTTCTCGGACAGCGTGTCGCGCGCAGTCAGCATGAGAATCGGCACATGCCGATCGCACTCGGCACGCAGTCGCTCACACACGCGAATGCCGTCGAGGCCAGGGAGCGAGAGATCCAGCACGAGCACATCGGGCGGCTCAGCGAGCGCCATTTGCAGGCCAGCCCGTCCGTCCGCCGCCAGCTCCGCCCGATGTCCGCGCGCTGCGAACAGCGTCTGCAGACTGTGCCCCAGCGCGCGGTTGTCTTCAATAACGAGAATGTGCAGGGCGGCGGTCACGGATCAGTTGTTGAGTCTGGACAAGAGTTCCTGCGCATCCTTGCGCTCCGGGTATCGCGCAACCACATCACGTGCAAGAACGCGTGCGTCATTCTTGCGCCCAAGTCGCGAGTACGCGTCTGCAAGGCCCAGCGAGATCTCTGCCTGCGGCATGTACGGCGCGGCGAGTTCCAGCAGCGTGAGGGCGCGCCGTACCGCGGTCGTATCTGTAGCCACTTGCAGTTGATAGTAACCGATGAGTCCGATCAGATCCGGCTGCAGCTCCGCGTGCAGCGCCGCAAGTTCTCGGCGCATCAGGATGGCATCACCACGCAGGGTCTGCGCCGCAAAGTTCACGGAGCGTTCATCACGCCATTCGGTGCGTACGACCGGCGTTTTGCCCAGCGCTTTCAGCACGGCTTCAACAGTGGCCGCCGTCGCGAACGGATTCTGTCCGGTGATCAATCGACCATCAACCGCAACATGCGGGATCATGAGGGGCGATTCTTCCCAGCGTGCGCCAAGCGATCGGATTTCATCCTCGAGCAAAAACGAAAACTGCGGCGCCCACTTTTTTCCGAACACCGTTTCTTCTTCATTGGAAAATCCAGTCACCGCGCGGTTGGCAAGCAGCAGATTTCCATCACGCGTTCGGACACGAACCAGGCCAGCCGGACCGTGACACACGGCGGAGACGATTGCGCCACGATCGTACATCTGACCGGCGAGCCGAGCAAGCGCCGTGTCCTGCGGGAGATCGAACATCGCCCCCTTGCCGCCAACCACGAACACGGCGTCGTAGTCCTGGGCGTTCAGTGCCGCCGTCCGACGGGTGTTGGCGAGCATGTGCACCGCGAGATCATTCTCCAGGAATCGCGCATTGTAGTCTACCGTCCGATCAAAGCGATCCGCTTCGACCGCACCACCGGCCGGACTGGCAATGGTGACGGTGAAGCCGTTGCTTGTGAACAGATGCCACGCTTGGGACAGCTCATCCATTTCGAAGCCGGGCCGCGTTCGGCCACTGTCTCGCCCGGCGCTGCTGACGACCAGCACTACGGCGCCGGTCCGAGACGGATTCGGCGCTTGCGCGGCACTTGCGGCAGCGCCGAGGGTGAGCGTGCTGGCGAGCAATGCGCCGCACCGTGCGATGGTATTCGTGCGAACAAACATGTGGTCTCCGGATTGGGGTGGGCCAAGGATCCGAAGCATCGCTGGTCGCCGTGAAGCGAACATCAACGCGGTTGAAGCCTGATCGGGGGTGCGCCCGTAGTACCGGGCATGACACTTCTCGGACTTGTCCACCTGATCGCGGCTGGCGTGTCAGTGATCGTTGGCGCTCTGGTACTGCTGCTGCCGGGAAAGGGCAGCCGACTCCACCGGCGGATCGGCTGGACCTGGGTAATGGCTATGCTCGTGCTGAACGGAACGGCGCTGGCCATCTATCGTTTGTTCGGCGGCTTTGGCCCGTTTCATGTGTTCGCTCTGGTCAGTCTTGGCACGTTAGTCAGCGGCACAGTGAGCGCCGTACGCGCCCGACAACATCGGCTCGCGCGCGCCCCAACTGCGCGCGACATGTGGGTGGAGCGCCACTACTACTGGATGACCTTTTCGTACGCGGGTCTGATTGCCGCTTTCGCATCAGAAACGATCACGCGACACCCGGCAACGCGTCCAGTCGGGGGCCCCGGCCCCTCATTTGCACTGGCCGTCGCAGGAGCGACTGCTCTCATCATGATCGTGGCGTCGCGGTGGATCCGTCGTGCGGGTCCCACAACGTTGGCGCGCGTCACATCGCGAGACGGCGCTCGCCCGCAGCACTCAGATACCGCATGATCATCGTACTCAACGGCCCGCTCGGCATCGGCAAGTCAACGCTCGCGGAGTTGCTCATGGAGCATCTCGATCGCTGCGTGATGCTCGACGGCGATTACATCGTGGCGGTCAATCCGCCACCCGCAGATGAGATCGCGTATCTGCACGACACACTGGCGCTCCTTGTGGCGCACCATCGCCGTGCAGGGTACGTGCACTTTGTCATCAATCACCTCTGGGTCACTCCAGCGGCGCTGGACCACCTGTACCGGCGACTTCGCACCGATCACCCGGAAACGGAGATTCGCACCTTTCTGCTCACGCTTTCGCTGGACGCGAACCTCGCTCGAGTGGCGGCGCGTCAAGGCGCGCGAGCGATTGATGAGACGGAGTTTGAGCGCGTCACGTTGGTCGCCGAACGGCAGGCGTTGTACGAGACACACGCTTCCCTCGGTGAACCGTTCGACGTGTCGGACTCACCCGACACACTTGTCGCGCGTTTGCTCGTGCTGCTGGGGCAGTCAACGGAACAGCTCGGACGGGTGTAAGTTGTGAGATGCTCACTATTGGACTGATCGCCGAAACGCAGGGCGTGCTTCGGCCGGAGGTGCACCGTGCCCTGCGCGGTGTCGACTTCATTTTTCACGTGGGCAACATCGGCTCCGCGTCGGTACTTCAGGACCTGTCGGCCATCGCACCCACACGCGCGGTGCGTGGTCCTCAGGACGCCGCGTTTGTGGGTAGCAGCGTGCCACGCATCGACGAACGGCTTGAGCAACTGCACGTGGTCGTCTCGTACGGACACGAGCTGGAGCGGCCGGATCCGCCGCGTCTGGTGTCGGCGTACATGCACGCCGATGTGATTGTCTATGCGCACTCCAACCTGCCACTGATCACGCGCGCGGCGCGGCGACTCGTGATCAATCCGGGTGCGGCTGGCGACGTGTTTGTTGGGCCGTCTCCGTCTGTCGCCAGACTGTACCTCGACAAACGACAGTGCGACGCGGTGTTGATTCAGTTGCTGCCTGTGCTCGAACCAGAGCAGCTGGACGAGTAGCGACGCAACTGCTCGACGGGAGCAGATGCAGATCCATCGTTTGAGCAATAGCCTGCGCAACCGATACGCCTAGGTTTCGAATATCGCTGCTGTTCATCGACGGCGCACTGTGAGTCGTCACGCAGCGAATGTTCTTACTGCCCAGGATCAACATGTCTACCAATACGCTGCTGATCATTGTTGTACTCGTCCTGATCTTTGGCGGCGGCTGGGGCTGGTCGCGCCGAGGCCGTTAAACGCCAAGCGTGGATGGCCGAGTGCGTTTTGGTCTTCCACCTTGTGCACGGTTCATTGCGACTCCGGTTGCGCTATGCGGGACCGGAGCACCGCACCACGCCTTTGGGGCCTAGGATCGGGACATCGAGTGCGCCATCAAATACGGTGCACCGGGGAGAGGTGGGTCGGTTGACTTCCGCATCCGCGCGCCACTGCGTCGCGGTCGCGTTGAGCGTGACGCGCACATCGTTTGAGACTGGGCCCAGCGACAGCGCACCTATCGTGGTGGCGTAGTTGCCTGTCGCTGCGAAATGCGCTTGTTGCGCGTCGTTGATCTTCTTGAGCAACGGTTGCAGCTGCACCGACGGCCCATGCGCCGTCCAGATGGCGATTGCTGGCAGGCCGGGTGCTTTTGTGCCGGGTTTGATCACCGTGTAATCAACCGGACTGACGCACAGCACCGTCACGTCGATGATATCGGTTTCAGGAATCGTTTTGACGGCTGCCAGGTCCGATGTACGCCCATCAACAAAGTATTGCGGCGTTGCCGAAACAGGCGCGGTGCATTTGCGCACCGCGCTGTGGTCGCTCGCGACAGTTGGGCGCAGCACAACGAATACGGGCGCACCAAGCAGTAGCAAAATGCGAGAGGCTGCGTGCATCCTCGGCTCCGGGCGTTTATTGTTGGACATCGTCACAGTCCCACGCCCCACAATATACCGCTTTCCCATTCCATGCACGCGGTTGAAGAATCGTTGCCTTCGTGCGACGCCGTTCTGCGCGACGTCTTCGGCTACTCTTCGTTCCGGCCGGGGCAGCGTGAAGTGATCGATGCCGTGTTGGCGGGGCGCGATTGCATTGCGCTCATGCCCACGGGGGCGGGCAAGTCGCTCACCTACCAGCTGCCGGCCAAGTTGCTGAGCGGTACGGTGCTGGTGATTTCACCGCTTATCTCGCTGATGAAGGATCAGGTGGACGCCGTCGCCGCGCTTGGTTTCAAAGTCACCGCGATCAACTCCACACTGGAGCCCGACGAGCGCCGCGCGCGCCTCGAAGCCTTTCGCGCCGGCGCGTACGAGCTCGTGTTTCTCGCCCCCGAAGCGCTTGATGGCTCGCTGGGCTCATTTGTGCTCGGCTGTCCGATTGCCTTGCTCGTGGTCGACGAAGCGCATTGCATCAGTCAGTGGGGGCACGACTTCCGTCCGTCGTATCGGCGCCTGCAGGGACTCAAGCACGAGCTCAACGTGCCGGTGCTCGCGCTGACGGCCACCGCCACGCGAGACGTCGCACGAGATATTCTGCGACAGCTCGGCATGAAAAAGCCGGCTGGCTTCAAAGGGTCGTTCTTTCGCCCGAACTTGCGTGTGGGGGTGCGAAAGAAAGGACAGGGCGGCGACACGCGACGCGAAATTCTCACGCTCATTCGCTCGCACGCCGGCGAAAGCGGAATTGTCTACTGCCAGAGTCGCAACAGCGTAGAGCAAACGACCGATTTTCTGGTGAGTCAGGGTGTACGTGCCCTGCCCTACCACGCCGGACTCGACGCGAACATTCGTGCACGCAATCAGGACAGTTTTCAACGCGACAACTGCGACGTGATTGTGGCAACCGTTGCGTTTGGCATGGGCATCGACAAGCCCAACGTGCGGTTTGTGATTCACCGTGACATGCCGAAGGATATCGAATCGTGGTATCAGGAAATCGGCCGCGCCGGACGAGACGGCCTGCCGAGTGACTGCGTGCTGTTCTACTCGTGGGCGGACGTGAAAATGCACGAGCGATTCCTCGATCGTGTGGAAGACGACGCGCTGCGCAAGCGGACGCATGCCGCCACGGTTCGTTTGTTTGAACTGGTGGAGCGTTCCGCGTGCCGACATCAGGCGTTGGTGGCGCACTTCGACGAATCGATCGACGCGTGTGGTGATGCGTGTGATCATTGCACGGGGCAGTCGGTGGAGTCTCGACTGGCGGCGGTGGCAACGGTTGCGACCGAGTCGCGGTGGCGCGCGCCGCGTGATCGTGCGCCATCCGCGTTTGATGTGAACGATCTCGACGCTTCGGATCGCGCGCTTTTTGATGCATTGCGTGCGCGGCGGCGCGAGTTAGCCGATGAGGCAGGCGTGCCAGCATACATCGTTTTTGGCGACAAGGTGCTGCTTGAAATGGTCGCGCGCAGACCGGCCACGCCGAGCGAGCTGCTGCAGGTGCCCGGTGTGGGGCAAGCGAAACTGGAACGTTACGGCGACGAGTTTCTCGACGTGCTCGCCAACGAAGCATGACTCTCAGGGAATAGAACGGCCTTCACACTCAGAGAGATGTTGGGGTTGAGAGGTGCGTATTACAATGCGCTCTCCCGTGCACCATGTTTACGCTCGCCTGGTGCCGTACCAGTGCGCATTTTTCCCCGAGTCTCCGTATGAACACCAAAATGTTGGGCATCGTCTTGATCGTGCTGGGTGCACTCGCCCTCGCGTACGGTGGCTTCAGCTACACCAAGGAAGAGACGGCCTTCAAGGTGGGCTCGCTCGAGCTGAACGTGGAGGAAAAGAAAAACGTGAACGTGCCGATGTGGGCCGGGATTGGGGCGCTTGTCGTTGGTGGCGTGTTGGTCTTGACTGGCAAGAAGAGCTAGCGGTCGAGCCCGGTCGCTCCTTGGAGCGATTGGTCAATGTTCGGTTTCCGGCTAGCTTCCACTTCAAGCCCTGTCATGAACAGGCAGCGGCCGAGTGCTCTCGTACTTCAGGATATCTGAAGCGCTAGCGCCAGCTCGCCTGGCCCCAGGCGGCAAATCCCGCGGTCAGTAGTTGCAATCCGAGAGGACCAATGGGAGTAACTGCCACAACGCGACCCGCACCACATCCACCAGAGCCACAGGTCGAACGCGCCACCATCGCCGTCGCCCTGGTAGACGACAATCGCTTGTTGCGCGAAGGCATCGCGGCCATGCTTCGGCTTCGGCCCGAGTACCGCGTGGTGCGCGCGTCAGCGAGCGTAGACGACGTGCTGCACATCATGGCGCACGATGCGCCTGATGTGCTCCTGCTCGACCTCGGTTTGGTTGACGAGGATAGTCTCGAGACGGCGTCCAGACTGCGCAATGAAGCGCCGCTGCTCCGCGTCATCCTGATGGGGCTCAGCGCCGCACACGAAGATGTGGCGGCTTACGTGCGTGTTGGCGTCGCGGGCTTCATCATGAAAGACGCAACCTTCGACGAATTTGTGTCCACCATTGATGCTGTCGCCCGAGGCGAGCAGGTATTGCCACGCGCCCTCACGCACTCACTCTTCTCGCAGATCATTCGCGATGAGCACGTGCAGGATCGGTCCGTGCTTGAAGAGGGCGTACACCTGACCACACGCGAGCGCCAGATCATTGACCTGCTTGGGAAGGGGCTGAGCAATAAAGACATCGCGAATCAGCTGCACATTGCGATTCACACCGTCAAAAGCCATGTGCACAACATTCTCGAGAAGCTCTCATTGCGAAGCCGACTTGAAGTCGCCGCGTTTTCTCATGGCACAACGAGGACGCGTGACCGGGCGTAGTCGCGCCGTGCGCTTCACAGGGCGTGCGCCGTGACCAACCATCCACAGCGTGCGGACCAGGTTGCGCGTGAACTCTGGACGGCGGCGCTGCAACACAGCGACAACGCAGACAATGTGCTTCTGGTTGCGGACGAACTGCTCACCCGCCTGGACGGTGGGTTACGACGATGGATTGGTGCCGAGGGCTACGCCGCACTCCTGAATCGCTCGGTCGCGCTCACGCTGCCTCACAGTCCAGCCCTGTCGCGATTCCCGGATCTGGACGTCGGTGCGACGGAGCTGTTACCCGCCGCTCCAAGACCAGCCGAGTTCTCCGCATCAGAAACAGCTGACGCAATCATCGCACTGCTTGTGGTCATGATGGAACAGCTTGGCAGCATTGTTGGCGCCGACATGGCAGTGCGCCTCGTCGCGTTGAGCGGTGTTCCGAGCACGCGCGGTTTCACGAGCCACGATTCGAACGACACTCCATCATGACGACCTCTGTAACCTCCGACGCGTCCGAGCCGATGTCCTTGCGATTGCTCCGTACTGGTGTGCCCGGCCTTGATGAGGTGCTCGGCGGTGGGTTGCCAGCGCTCTCATTCAACCTGATTGCTGGTGGGCCCGGATCGGGCAAAACCACCATGGCAATGCAACTGCTGTTTGAAACGTCAACCGCCGAACGGCCAGGGCTGTTCATTACCCTGCTTGGCGAAACGTCATTAAAAATGTTGCGCTATCAGCAGCGGTTTTCCTTCTTCGACAGTGCAAAAGTTGGCGAGCACGTGCACTTCCTCAATCTCAGCGAGGAAGCGCTCGATGGTGACCTCGACGCAGTGCTGGCGCGCATTGTGGATGAGGTGAAACGGCTCCGACCGAGTATGGTGGTCGTAGATTCATTCCGATCGCTTGTGCACGAGGTGCAGCGTGACGCGCCTGCCACCAGTGTAGAGCGCTTTGTGCAACGGCTCGCCCTGTATCTGACCACATGGGACATCACGTCACTGCTCATTGGTGAGTATCAGGAGCAGGAGCTGCGGAATCCCGTATTCACGGTCGCGGACGGCATTTTCTGGCTGACGCAGGACATTGATCGCAACTCGGTGGTTCGCAAAGTACAGGTAGTGAAGTCGCGCGGCGTGGAGCACATGCCAGGGCTGCACACCATGAAGATTACGAGCGACGGTGTGCGGGTCTTCCCTCGGCTGTCGATGCTGAAAGGTGATGCGCGCCTCAGAGATGGACGTCGGCTCTCGACAGGAATCGACGGCATGGACGCGTTGATGGGCGGCGGAATTCCATCCGGCGACTCGGTGGTGCTGGCGGGGCCGACGGGCTCGGGAAAGACCACGTTCGCCACTCAGTTCGTTGCGGCCGGACTCAAGGTTGGAGAGGCGGCTGTTATCGCGGTCTTTGAAGAGCGTCCGCACATCTACCTTGCGCGCGCGCAGAGCCTCGGCATTGATCTCGAGGCGGCCGTGGCCGCAGACAAACTGCGCGTGATTTACCTGCGACCGCTGGATCTTTCAGTCGACGAGACGATGCAGGAGATTCGGGAAGCCGTTCAGGCGATTGGAGCGACGCGCGTAGTAATCGATTCGATCAACGGATTTGAAATGGCGCTGGCGCCAACGTTTCGCGTGGACTTTCGCGAATCGTTATATCGACTTATCGGCACGCTGACCAGCCTCGGCGTGACCATGTATTCGACCGTGGAAGTAATTGAGGGGCACGGACTGCATCTCTCCGGCTACCATGTATCGTTCCTGACGGACGTCATCATCAGTCAACGCTATGTAGAAATTGCGGGCGAGGTTCGCAAGGCGATGCTGGTGATCAAGATGCGTGGCAGCAACCATAGCCGTGATTTCCGCACCTACGAAACCACGCCCTCGGGCATTGTGCTTGGCGATACACTCAGCGAGTTCGACGGCGTCATGACGGGGGTGCCGGTGCGATCGCGACGCGGTCCGTCATGAACGCACGCTACGAGCAGCTGGTGGGGCGCGCGCCAGACGGCATCGTAGTGCATGACGGTGAACGCATTGTGGAAGTGAACGACGCCATGCTCACGCTGACCGGCGCGCTTGACGCCGGGCAGCTCGTAGGCCAGCCAGTCGAATCGCTCTTTACACCGCCCTATTTACGCGCGGTAGAACGCAAGCTGATGGCAGCGTTCTCGGGCACAGAGTTTACGGACGAAGACCGCGCGCACGTGCACTGTGTTGATGGCCAGCTGTGTGATGTTGAACTCCGTACGCAGCTCTTTCTGGACGCTGATCGCCCCGCCGTACACGTGGTCGTGCGCGACCTCACCGCACAGCGCGCGCAAGAGAAGCTGGCGCAGATGACGGCTGATCGTGAGCACCTGTTGGCTCGCATGCAGATCATTCGCGCGCTCGCTGGCGGAGTGGCGCATGAAGTGAACAACATGCTGCAAATCATCATTGGGTACGCCACGGTCCTTGAACACGACTCTCTGACCAAATCTCAGGTCGCAGACATCGAGGAGATTCAGCGGGCGGCGGCCCACGCTGCGGCAGTCACCCACCAGCTCTCGCAATTCGCCGGCAACACCGAGATTCGACCACAGGTTGTCGATCTGGCGGAGGAGGTACCGCGCCTGTACCGCGACTACCGCAAAGCGTTTGGCAGTCAACGTCGAATGCTGCTGGACGCGAACGAGCCAGTGGTTGTAACAATTGACCTTCGTCATTTACGTCTCGTGTTCAACAGCCTCATGGCCAATGCGTATCGCGCAACGAGCCTCCGTGGAGAGGTGTACGTGGAGATCGTCTGGCGCGACGTTTCGACCGAACAGCCCTCGGCGGACGGGCGACTTATCTCCAAGGGGCGGTACGGATGTTTCACGATTCGAGACACCGGCGTGGGCATGAGCGAGACTACGAAGCGACAGCTCTTCATCCCGTTCTTTACCACGCAGGCCACGGGTGAGGGTGTCGGACTCGGCTTGGCCGCGGCAAACGGGTTGCTGCTGCAGCATGACGCGTTTATCACGGTTGTGAGTGCACTCGGCGAAGGCTCGGCGTTTACCGCGTGGATTCCGATCTCTCAGCCATCGTAGAACGAGCCTTGACTACGTGCTGCAAGTGCTGGCGTTGGTGCTACACGTGCCGCGTTTTCCGTGACGTCTTGCAACAACACTTGGTGCAAAACTCACACAACGCGAAGATCTGAACGATTGCACTGCGTGTTTGGGAGCGCTTGCACGTGGACACCTTCTTGCACTGGTATACGCTTGAGGCCATGAGCGTGGTGGGTACACTCATGTCGCGCCTCGGAGTAGCCTATCGTCAACCCGTCGAACAAGGGTCCGCGCATGACACACGCACGAAACGCAGTACGTACGGCAGCCACCTTGCTTTTGGCAGTCGGCGGCACCGCGTCCATAGCTTCGGCACAGAGTGCCCTTGGCACCGCGCAAGACTTCGCAGCGCTCGGTGCGTCCACGGTGACGAACACGAACGCGACAACGCTCTACGGTTCGCTGGGCGTGTATCCGGGATCGGCGATCACCGGACTCTCCTCGATCACGATCACCGGTGGAACCGTTCACCAAACCGATGCCGTCGCAATACAGGCGCAGGCCGACGCGCTCACCGCGTACAACGCGTTTGGAGGATTTGCCTCAGACTTTGACTTTACCGGTGTGGATCTCGGTGGCCAGACGTTGACTCCCGGAGTGTACTTCTTTGCGTCCTCCGCCTTTCTCACCGGCGCGCTGACCCTCGACTTTCAAGGCAACGCGAACTCACTCTTTATCTTCCAGATCGGCAGTGAGCTTATCACATCGTCCGCTTCGACGGTCAACGTGATTAACGGTACGTCAGGCGGCGGCATCTTCTGGCTTGTGGGAAGTTCGGCGACCATCGCCAGTGGCAGTACGTTTCAAGGCAACGTGATTGCCGATAAGAGTATCACCCTGGTGAGTTCAGCGAAAATCCTGTGCGGCCGAGCGATTGCACTCAACGAGGCGCTGACCATGGACAACAACACGATCCTCGCTGGCGACTGCATAACAGAAGGCACGCCCGACGGTGACTTTGGCAGCGACGGCTACGCGGGAAATCGCAACGATGTGGTTCCCCCGGCATCGGTGCCAGAGCCGGCCTCATGGGCCATGATGGTGGTTGGCGTTGTCGGTCTCGGCACCGTAGCGCGCCGTCGCGTGATCTACGCTCGCTCGTAGCATCGGCGCACAGATTTACCGAGCGGAGTGGTACACAACTACCCTGTGTGCCACTCCGTCATCGCGAAGTGGTATTGACTCGCCTGTCATGGCTACGCCGTCAAGCTCAACGCGCGGCCCGCCGCGCTCGTGGCCACCAGTATGTCGCACGGTGATGTCGTACTCGGTTGCGCCGAACCGATAGCGAATGTTGTACTCCGGCCATGACTTTGGCGCCCGCGGTGCAATAAAGAGCTGATCGCCACGTTTCTCAAAGCCGAGAATGCCTTCCAATCCGACGCGATACATCCAGCTCGCCGAGCCGGTATACCACGTCCAGCCACCGCGTCCCACCTGCCCCTCGGCCGTGTACACATCGGCGGCCACCACATACGGCTCAACCTTGTACGTCTCGACGTCTGATTTCGTGACCGCATGCGACAGCGGATTGATCATCTGAAACTGTTCGAACGCGCGCTCGCCGTCACCGCGCATGGCGGTGGCAAGCACGGCCCAGAGTGCGGCGTGCGTGTACTGCGCGCCGTTCTCTCGAACACCGGGCAGGTAGCCCTTGATGTAACCAGGATCATGCGCTGACTTGTCGAACGGCGGCGTGAGCAACACCAGCAGGCGATCGTGCTTTCTCACAAGATGCGTTTCAAGCGAATGCATCGCCGCAGACTGACGCTCTGGCGCGCCCGCACCGGAGATCACGCTCCAGCTCTGCGCAATCGAGTCAATCGTGCATTCGTCGTTCAAGTGCGAACCCAGCGGCGTGCCGTCGTCAAAGTACGCGCGGCGATACCATTCGCCGTCCCAGCCGTGCTCCTCCACAGCCAGCTTGTACGCGTCTGCATGATCGCGCATTTCTGTTGACGCATTGTCGTCGCCGCGCTGCTCGGCAATACGCGCGAATGCGCGCAGCGTAGAGATCAGGAACCAGGCGAGCCACACACTCTCCCCTCGTCCCTCCACACCAACGCGATTCATGCCATCGTTCCAGTCGCCGCCTCCAATCAGCGGCAGTCCGTGCTCGCCGCACGTGCAGGCGCGCCGCAAGGCACGCAGACAATGTTCGTACACACTCGCGTGTTCGTCTGTCACCATCGGCAGGTCGTACACTTCATGCTCGTCGGGTGCGAGCGAGCGCATGGAAAGGAACGGCACAAACTCGTCAAGGACCGTGGCGTCTCCCGTACTGGTGACGTAGTGCGCCGTGACATACGGCAACCAGACGAGATCATCCGAGAAGCGCGTACGCACAGCACGCCCCGTGTGCGGGTGCCACCAATGCTGCACGTCTCCTTCCAGAAACTGCCGGCTCGCGGCGCGCAGAATATGTTCGCGTGCAAGCGGCGCGTCTACATACACAAACGCCATCACGTCCTGCAACTGATCGCGAAACCCATAGGCGCCACTGCTTTGGTAGAGCGCGGACCGTCCCCACATGCGGCAACTGAGCGCCTGATAGAGAGACCAGCGGTTGATCATGGCATCAAAGTTGGCGTCTGGCGTTCGCACCGTGACTGCAGTCAATCGTTGTTGCCACGCGCTCGTGCTGGCCTGGAGCGCCGTGCGGACCGCTGCAACGCTGCGCAGCGACGCCACCGCTTCGCGCGCCAGCGATTCGCTCGCCGCCGCACCGAGCAGTGTACCCAGTTCGTACGAGGCGCCTGGTGCAAGCTCAACTACGCAGCGCAGCGCTGCGCAGGGATCAATGCCAGCGCCCGTGACGCCGGATAGCACCGTATCGCTCTCAAGCGCGGCCGGCGCAGCGCTGCTGCCGTTGCGGCCGAGAAAGGTGTGGCGGCTCCCGGTGTACTCCGTCGCGATGCCCGTAATGGCATGAAAGGCCGTCCACGGCGCAAAATGCGGATCGAACGTGTTCTGTGCGAACATCGTGCTCTGATCTTTGTCATACCAGTTTCGCACCTGATGCTGCCCACGTTCGCGCAAGGCACCCAGCACCCATTCCACATACGTGGTCAATACCACGCGTCGCGCTGCACCGGTGTTGTTCGTGATACGCAGGTACCCCACCTTGACCGCGCTTCCTTCGGCCATGCCGACGGAATACTCGGTGCTGATGCCGTGTCGCTCGTGCTCAAAGGTGGTGCGACCGGCACTGTGCAACACGTTATACGGTGAGGAGGTGCGGATCGGCGCTGGCGTCGCGCACCACGTATCGCCTGTAAACTCGTCATGCAGATACACGACGTCGCTCACCGGATCACTCACCGGATCATTGTGCCACGGTGTAAGGCGCATGAAGTAGCTGTTTTCGGCCCACACAAAGCCGCCGCCACGCTCGCTGATGACGAACCCACCGTGTTGATTCGCAATCACATTTGACCACGGCGCCGGTGGCATAACATCGCCCTGCACGCGCAGCTCATAGTCACTGTTATCGAGCAGTTCACCGTACCCGTTCGCATAGGCACGCGCCGCGTGCGTGAACGCCGCCTGCCCACGAGGCGTGCGCCTGCGTTCAACAGGCGCCGGACGAGTACGCTGACGACTCTTGCGCAACTCTTCCACGGTTGGGGTCGTCGTGGCAATCGTGGTGTTCAGAATGCGGCCAAGCGGTCGACCATCGCAGTGTACATGCAGTCGCGCCGTGGCTCGCAGCATGAGCTCCGCATCGTGGATGAGCAGATCACGACGGCGTACAAACACTCCACCGGGTCGATCCAGCGAGGCCGCGTCGTTCACGGCGTGCACAGCGGCCGCAATGCGATCCCCGAGATTCTGCAGGTACGAGGGGGGATGCTCATCGAGAATAAGCAGATCAACAGACAGGCCGCGGCGCCGCCAGAAGCGATGCGCCGCCAGCAGTGACCGCAGCGTTGGCAAACCATCCGCCGAGTTGATCGTGGCGAGCAGAATTGGCACATCACCAGACACGCCAAAGCCCCACAGCAGCGGCTGCGAACCACGATTGCGACGCATTTCGTTTTGCGACGCTCGCAGGGCCGGATGTCCGTATAACAGATGTCCGGCGAGTTCCTGAAAGACGGCCGCATCAGCTGGTGTAAGATCCAACTCACGCAGTTCGACCTGACTGGATGTCCACGCCAGATCAAGCGCACGTTGCGCCGCGTGCGGATCGCGATAACGATCGGCCAGCGCAAAGGCGCGCTCGCGAGTGCTTGCCACCAGCGTGGTAAATGCCACCGTTGCGCTCTGGCCCGGCATCACGCGCACGCGAGTGCGAAGCGCGAAGACCGGATCAAGTACGGCACCGGTAGTTCCGGACAACGCCCCATCGTGTTCAATGGCCACGGGATCACGCGTGCTTCGGCCGCGACCGAGAAAACGGGCGCGATCTGTCTCGCACGTGACATCACCAATGCGCTCCTTGCCCCAATCGACCAGATGAACCAACCACTGCGATTCTTCAGTCGCCGATCGCGGACGGCGCGTTGCCGTGATTGCGTTGCACCAGGAATGCCACGCCGTTTCCACAAAGAGATTGCCAAACGCGGGATGCGCTCGATCAGCGTCGGCGGGTGAGAGCACAATTTCGCCGTAGCTGGTCAGCTCGAGCTCTCTCGGTTCCCGCCCGGTATTGGTCAACGTCACGCGTCGTACTTCGGCCGAATCTTCCGGCACCACGGCGATCTCCGTGCGTGTGATCACCTCGCCATCCGTGCGCTCGAACGTGACCTGCTCCGTGCCAAGCGCCGCCCGGTATGCGTCGGCCGGCACGCACAACGGTTGATGCGCCGCTGACCATGCTTTACCAGACGTGATGTCCTTGATGTAGCAAAACTGTCCTGTTGCATCGCGCGTGCCATCGGCTTTCCATCGACTCACCGCCAGCGCATCGTATCGACTGTAGCCTGAGCCTGCGTTCGTGAGCATCACTGTATACGGCTGGTGCCCGAGAAATGCCACGTGCGGCGTATCGGTATCGGCTGTGGTAAACTCGCGCACCACAGGACGTTCGAGATCGTCGGCTGGCAGGCCGTCATCGGGTCGCGCGCCACTCGGCTCCTGCACCACCACCTCGCGAGGAACGCGCTCATGCAACAACAGCTCAGCGGCAATGACCAGCGGATCGCGATGGAAGCGCTGCTGCCAGATGTTGTCGGTGAGCACGTTCGTCAGCGCAACAAGACTCATACCAATGTGATGCGCCATGAACGCATCGACCACCGAGAAGCGCTTGCCAACGTCGGGTCTGGTAAAGTCGATCGCATCGCGAAACCCATATGGTCCAAGCATGCCAAGTGACTCGAGCCGCGCGAGGTTCACGAACGCGCGTTCCGGATCGACCATGGTCGCAAGCGCGGACGCGTACGGCGCAACCACCAGTTCGCGACCGAGCCCGCGCTTGAGCGCCAGATCGGGAACGCCAAAGGGGCGGTACTGATAGGTGGCATGTCGATCACGCACATTGTAGGCACTTTCGCTGATGCCCCACGGTACGTCGCGGAGCGATCCGTCGGCGATGTGACGTGCAATCACGCCTTCGTACGTTTGCGCCAACAGCGTACCTGGCATAGCGTGCATGACGAGCAAAGGCATCAGATACTCGAACATGCTGCCACTCCACGACACCAGCGCCGGTGCACCCGCCGCATACGAAAGGCTGCGTCCGAGGCGGAACCAGTGCTGCGCGGGCACATCGTCCTTGGCGATCGCCAGAAAACTTGCGAGGCGAGCTTCCGACGCGAGCAGATCGTAGTACGAAGAATCCAGTGTCAAGGTGTGCTGCTGCAGCCCAATGGCGAAGAGCTCACGTTCCCGATCGAACAGCACACCGAAGTCCATCTGCATCACATCGTTGTGCGCCCATTCCGCGAGCGCACCGAGGCGTCCGCGCAGACTCTCCGGAATCGCGGGCGAATCCATCAGTTGCAGGCACGCCTGTCGCAAGGCAATCAGGTGACCCGCCAGATTTCCGCTGTCTACCGTGGAGACATAAGCAGGCTCCAGGACCTGCAGATTCTGCAGATCGTACCAGTTGAAATAGTGGCCGTGCAGCTTGGGCAGCACTTTGAGTGTACTGACCGTGCGCTCGAGGCGATCGGCCATATCCTCAAGCGTGATGTAACCCAGGTCCTGCGCGCTCACCGTGGCCAACAGCTGTAATCCGATATTCGTTGGCGACGTGCGCATGGCAACCACGTCGTCTGGAGTACTCTGAAAGTTGTCCGGCGCGAGCCAGGAGGTTTCGGCCGTGACAAACGTGGCAAAGTACGCCCAGTGCAGCTGCGCATAACGAACGGCCTGTGCACGCGCATCGGCGGTGAGCACATGTCGCCGCGGCGCCTTGGTGGTGCTGAGGCTGTGCGCAACCGTTGGTGCGATGAGCCAGACCAGCAGGAGTGGCAGCACTCCAATGACCAGCGGCCACACGGGACGCTCAATCATGCTTGAGGCACCCCACAACATCCACATCGTGAGCAGCGCGACAGCAACGCTCGCCGGCCACATCAATCGCCACGTGGCCGACGCATCATTGGGGGCCGCGTGTTCAGCCTGCTGTGCGGTCTGCCATTCGAGCAACATCCGGCGCGAGACATACACCCGCCACAGCGCGCGCATGATGGCGTCCACGGACAGCCAGGCCTGATGCGGCAGGAAACAAATCGCCAGACCAATCTGACGGAGGCTGTTCAGTGCGTCTTGTCCGATGGCACGATAGTACGTGCGCCAGGATTTATCGCGCGGCGGGCGCGCCGCTGAAATCAGCAGCGACACAATCCACGGCGCCGCGATGGCGCCAAGGCCAAGGAGCGTCCAGCGTAACGTCGATACCGGCAGCACGAGCCAGCCAACGATAAGAAACATGAACTGCGACAGCTCTACCAGACTTCTGCGCAAGTTGTCGAGAATCTTCCAGCGCGAGAGCAGTGACAGCCGATTGCGCTCCGGCCCGCGTGGTCCGGGCACGGTGCCCGACACCCACGGAAGCAACTGCCAATCACCCCGAATCCATCGATGCTTGCGTCGCGAGAAGGTGAGATAACGCGTGGGATAGTCATCGTACACGATGACATCGGTGACAAGACCGGCTCGCGCGTAGTTGCCCTCGATCAGGTCGTGCGATAGCAGGGTGTTCTCGGGAAATCGACCGTGAGTGGCCTGTTCGAACATCTCAACATCGTAGATGCCCTTTCCCGTGAAGCTGCCTTCGCTAAAGAGATCCTGGTACACGTCAGAGACTGCAACGGTATACGGATCAACGCCCGGATGCCCCGAGTAAATCGCGGCAAACGATGAACGATGCGCGCTGGCGAGCGACACGCCCACGCGTGGTTGCAGAATGCTGTGACCACGCACAACACGGCCGCGCTCGTTTTCATACTCCGCGCGATTAAGTGGGTGAGCGATGGATCCAATCAGATCAGGCGCCGCATCAGGCGGCAGGACCGTATCAGCGTCGAGCGTGATGACATACCGCACGCCGCGCAGGACACCGAGCGCACCAACGGTGGTACTGAACCCCTCGCGCGCTCCAGTCAACACGTAGCGATTGAACTCGCCGAGCTTGCCGCGCTTGCGCTCCCAGCCCATCCATACCCCTTCGGCCGGATTCCATTGGCGCGGGCGATGGAACAGAAAGAAGGCATCGTCGCGATCGGCGGAATAGCGTTCGTTCAGCGCGCGCACGCCGTCAGCGGCCGCGGCAACAATGGCCGTATCCTCTGGCATGGTTTCTGTTGGCGCATCCGTGAAGTCGCTCAGCACCGCGAAGTGCAGATTCGGTTCGCGATTGGCCAGATACTGCACCTCGAGATTCTCCAGCGCTTCAACAACCGCCTGCACGTTGGGAAACAGCGTGGGAATCACAACCGCCGTGCGGAACTCAGGAGGCACACCGTGATCACGAAGATCAAGCCTCGGCAACGGTTGCGGCGGCATCACCGCCGTTACGGCCCTGTTCACGAGGGACACCGCCAGTTCGCTGGCGGGCAGCGCGCCGAGCAACAGCGCCACCATCCAATACTCCTGCACCATAGGACCGCCAAGCCACAACAACGCGCCGAGCGCGGCGAACAACACCGAACATCCCGACACGAGGTACACAATCGTGGGATGTTGTCGTACAGCACGCGCAATGGATTCACCGATTGTTGGTGAGTATCCCGCGGCGAGTTCAAGCCCGGCCAATCCTTCGTCTACGAGGTAGTACCCAACATGGCACCGCCGTGCATCGCTTCTCGCGCTCCCCGACGCGCTCTCATCCAATGTCTCGCGTGCCAACGCAATGGCCATGCGTGCGACATCTGATTCGGTGTGCTTCGTGCGCCGTGCCACGCGCTCTACGACATGACGATACCGATCACGCGTCTGGAAGGTCATGCGCGCGTACTCGCCCACGGGGTCTTCGCGCAGTACGTGCTCCGCGTGACTCTGCGCTTCAACAAAGTTGCGCCAGTTGACCCGCGCAATAGCGCGCAGACTGGTAATGCTGTTTGCCATGACTACTTGCGTGAGCGCCAGCCGCTGTGTCGCGCGCGCAGTCGCCTCTTCGGCGCTCAGCGCCTCTTCGGCGATCCAGTGCTGCAGGCGCACAACCGCCGGCAGCGCACCACCTTCCACGCGAAGCTGGTGCAGAAAGCGCGCTACAAACGTGTCACTGAGTGATCTGGCGTCAGCTCCGAAGCTTGCCAGTGCCGCTTCCAGCGACAGACCGCCCGCCACGGCCGCGTTCGTGATGCGAGCGGCTGCCTCGTCGGCACGCTGCACCTGCTCCAGTCGCTGCGTCGTACGCAGCGCCATGCGACGCACGTTTTCAATCAGGCCAAGTCGGAGCATGGCCGGAATAGCCCACAGCTCGCCGAGCGTCAGCACCTGCACGTCCTGGAACGCGCCAACGAAGTTGGACACGTTATCAAAATCGATCCGGCCTTCGCTGTGCGAGATCAGCGTGATCGCAATTTCGTACACGCGCGGATAACCAGCCAGCGGTCCGCTCGACAACGTGGGCAGCTCACGGTAGTAGCCACGCGGCAGACTCTCGACGACATCGTCGATGTGCTCGAGCAGCACATAATAGTTGTCGAGAAACCACTCGCCAGCTGGCCCGACATCTTTCAGCGACTCACTGTGCGCCGTGAGTTGCGCATGCGCGCGCTGCAGAATGCGCGAGGTATCCGCAAGTCGCGCCAGCAGTGGAGTGCGCTGACGTGCTGGTGCGAGCGAGAGTACCTGCGCGTGCGCGAGCTCGCGCGCACGCTCACTCAAATGCTCCGCGCCGAAGAGTTCTCCCCGGATCGGCCCGGTGAGCACATCATCTCGGTCAACGGTGGTGGTGTCACGCGTGGCGCGTCGCCACCGGCGAAGAAGTCGTTCGAGCGGAATAACGATGTCCTGGCAAAGAGGAAGAACGCGTCGTCAGCAACGCACCACGTGTGCCAGCATCGGCGTAGCCAGCTTTCGATCTCAACCCAAAGAACGATCCAGTAATTCGGAAGAGTTGCGTAAAGATGCTACTTGCGAGCGATGGTGCGGCGGGCGCGCCGTGTCTAGCATCACAGTGTGAGGAATAGCCGCAACAAATCGCGTCGCACACCTCACGTGTTACACCAGCCCTTGTCCAAAGTCACGCGTCAATTCTCACCAGCGAGCGTCCACATGTACTCCAGCGAACCAACGTCGAGCGAGTGGCAGGAACAGTTCAACGCAAACTCCAGCGCGGGCAGTGATTCGAGCGAAGATACGCAGAGTGAGTTGCTGCGACTCAAGCGCCAGGTGGCTCGTCTTACGGCGGACAAGCGCACGCTCATCGAACGGCTTGTTCGTACCTGGTGACACCGACGGCAGGACGTCTCGCGTCCTGCTCTTGAGAGATAGGGCGATTTCAGTCACGCGGGCAATCGCTAGCGCCGATTGCGGCAGCGATAGTTCAGATATGATTGACATCTCTTCCATGCCCTCGGTGGACTCGCGGCGCATCACGCGCTCGATTCAGATTCGCCGACCGGCCATTGATCTGTATACGGCCTGGTATCACCTGTCGCATCGGCCAACGGTGTCGATCGCAGCTGATGGGCCGCTGGTGTCAGCCACCGCGAAACCACGGATCAAAGCACCGTGTGCGCACACCGTGGGATCGACGGTCATCGCCGACTTCATCCACGGATTGTTTATCTCGTGGAAGTCTGAGCCCGCGACCGGCATCGCACACTCCGGAGAAGTCTGGTTTCACACGGCCGGCAGCGGCCTAGACACCACGGTCAGTATTCTGCTGAGTTGGGACGGCGATGTAACAGGCGCGCCACCGCAGACTGCGCCCACCGACATCGACCAGCTCGATCAGGACCTGCGTGGTTTTAAATCGCTGATGGAACGCTAGCGTCCCCATGCGCCGTCGATCGAGGTCACGCGGGACGGTGGCCGCCACCGCGATCGTTGTCGGCGCCGCGGCAGCAGCCGCGGCTCTGGTGTTGCGGCTGATTCGCATGCGAACGGCACCACGCGATGAGCAGGCAACCACCGCACAAGGCAACGCAACAGCACCCCCTCCAGAGAACAGCGCGTCCGACGTGCAGGAGGCGGCAGACGGTGTGGGCCCGCTGCGTCATCGACACTACGAGGTACGGGTCGTTGGCAGTACGTACTCGGCGACGTCCTTGCTGCACGCGATCGAGCGACATCTGTCGGAACTGTCACCCTCCTCACTCGCCGAGTTCGCGAAGAGCGTCGGAGACAACAATCGGATGCAGGTGGACGACGAATACACGATTACCATGCTGGGTCCATGGAACGGTCGTGTCCGCGTCTCCGAGGTCACGTCGAATACGTTTACGCTGGTCACCTGTGAAGGTCACCCGGAGGCCGGTCACATCGTATTTCGGGTGACAGAAGATGTGCGTGACGCGCACGCGCTGCAGATTGAAATCGATTCGTACGCACGATCGCGTGATGCGACGGTGGAGCTCGCCTACGGCACCCTCAAGGTTGGTCAGCAGGTGCAGACCGAAGTTTGGGTGACCTTTCTTCAGCGTGTCGCCGAACTGGCGGGAATGACAACCGTGCCCGAAGTTCAGGTGACCACGGAGGAGCTCGTCGATTGAATCAAATGCTACAGGAACGGCCGACCGCGATTGACGATGCGCTTCGCGCGCGCCTCGCGGCGATCAGTCAGCTGGAAGCAACGATTGATCTGACGCAACGCGACCAGTATCTCACGGAGGCCGGATGGAACATTGATGCACGGGAAATCGCGCTGGTTCCTGAGCAGGCGGGGCCGCCAGAGACAAACGGCAGCTTTGCCACAGCCGTCTCAATCCTCAGAGACTATCGCTTTACCCCGCAGCGACTCATCACCGGACGTTTCGATCCTGATGTACCACTGGAAACGCGGCCGATGCTGCTCTCTGCGCGATTTCTGTGGATGCGGTTTGAACTCGGCGTGCGGGTACATCGCGTGATTGACGAAACGCGTCGTGGTGCAATGGGTGATGAAACTGTGTGGGGCTACAGCTACCACACGCTCGCTGGGCATTTGGAGCGGGGCGAAATCACCTTTGAGGTGGTGAAACACCTGGCAACCGGCAAGGTGGACTTTCGAATTCATTCACTGTCGCAAACCGGACACATTGCCAACTGGTTCTATCGGTATGGTTTTCGACTCGTGGGGCGTCGCCTGCAACGAAAGTTTGCGGTCGAGTCATTGCACAATATGAAACAGATGGTATTTGATCACCTTTCGAACAGAGAAACACCATGAGCAAAATTCTGCGAGGACTCGCCGCTGGTTATGGCGCCAAAAAGCTGGGCGGCGGGTGCTTCAGCACCGTGCTGGTCTTTATCGTGTTGTGGTACGTGCTTGGCAACTGCGACATGATGCGCTAGCGCACGGCGACGCCTGCTCAGTCGGGAAGCAGACTGAGCACGGCTCGCAGATCGTTCATGTCAAATGGCTTCTGCACGAACACGTCGAAGCCTTCCTGAAGTGCCCGCTCGCGTTCGCGCGTTGAACTCAGCCCCGTCATCGCGATCGCGGTGAGCGATTGGCCGGCCGTCTGGTTGCGCATGCGGTCAAGCAGTTGCGAACCACTCATGCTCGGCATGGTCAGATCGATGAACGCGATGCGTGGCTGCCATTCATGAAACAACGCGAGCGCCTGCGAGCCGTCATTCACCGCTCGCACTTCGCAGCCCAATATTTCCAGACTGGCCGCAAGGCTGTCTGCCAGATCTGCACTGTCGTCCACGACAAGCACTCGTCGTACTGCACTGGATCCTGTCTCGGTCATGATAGCATGTGAATCTGCCCCCTGGGGCGCATGTTGCTTGCACTGATTCCTGAGTATGCTGCGAGGAACCGCTTCATGCAACTTCGAGCCGCAGACCTTCAGACGGTGATCCCATGATCATGCCGAAAACACCTCGTGGTCCGGCAGCGCAGCACACTGCGCCGAACACTGCGGACCATGTGGCGCTTGAACACGGTCGGCTGGCAACGATCGGTGCAATTACGGTGGGGCTTGGACATGACCTGCGCAATGCGATCGCGCCTGCGATGCTCAGACTCGATGCGCTTGCCCGTGCCTCGAATCTGGGAGAAGGCACGCACCGCGAACTTCGAGCGATTCGCAGCAGCATTGGCGAAATGCAACATATTGCGGCGGGATTACATCTCCTCGTTGCAGATCCAGAAGAGGTCGCGGCAGTCCCGTGCACCACACACCTCGCCAACTGGTGGCGCGACCTGGCGCCGCTGGTGCACTCGGCAACGTCACCCGGAACACTCGTGCGCGCTGATATTCCGGAGCGCACCCCGACCGTCGAGATGCCACCGCACGTATTGGCCCAGGTCGTAATGGCGCTGGCCATGAATGCACGTGCGCTCATGCAGGGCGATCCCTCTCCACACCTGCAGATTACCGCGCGGACGACATCGAACCGCGTCGTGCTGACGCTTGAACACGCCGGCCAGAGCACACATACCGCGATGGTCCACACCGCCGACGATCGCCTCATGGAGTCTGCGGTTGCATCGATCTCCGGACTGAGCGCTGAGCAAATGCAGACGCTCCTGCGCGCACATAATGCAGAGCTCACGCGTGCGGAAGATTCCAGCCACGGCGTCCGCTTCGATATCAGCCTCACCGTGTGTACAGAAGACGGTACGGCAGCGCAGCCGACGGTTGACATCACAGTGACCGGTCCGTTCTCCGTGATGTGCATCGACGACAACGCGCTCCTCATCGATGCCCTCGAGAGTCGGTTGACCCTCGAAGCCGGCTTCACCCAGCTGCACCGGGCCGAGCCCCTCACGGATTGTGTGGCGATTGTCGCGCGCCTGAAACCAACAGTGGTGTTGCTGGACTACGATTTGCCCGACGGCATCGACGCGCTTCGTGTTCTTGAGCGTCTCGTCAAGGAAAGCCCGGCCAGTCCGGTGATTGTCTTTACCGGATTCCCGAACCACCAGCTGGTCAGAGACGCCATGGCGTTGGGCGCGCAAGGCTTTGTCGCCAAGGGCGTTCAAAGCGATCGGCTCATCGCCGCGATCCACCGTGTACGAAATGGAGACGCGGTGCTTGAGCTGGACGATTAACCGCAACTGCGCGAGGTGCGACGAGTTGCCGTACCCTCTGTGGCAAATGACAACAGCGCATTCAGCCGGAGCCGAATGCGCTGTTGTCGTGTTTGAAGCTAGTCGCAATCGACTTACGGCATCTGCTTGTCGGTAAACCAGAACGCTTCGACGCTCGAGGCGTTCTTGCGCGCAACCACAATCGTGTACGACATACCGGCCTGCAGGTTGACGTTCGGAAGGGTGAGCAATGAGCGGTTGCCGTCTTCCGTGCGGAAGTCAAGCGTGCCAGACCACGGCGTCACATCCTTGAAGCCCGCTTCCGACGAGTAGTTGATGCCGTCGAAGAGCGTTTCTCCGCCCTGCGCTACGACGTCGATTTCATCGGTGCCACGCGCCGCGTGAATCACGCGCACATGGGCCTTGCTGTTGTCCGACGAGATTTCATCACGCAGGATGCGTGTCTTGAGGGCGCCGCCATCCTCCTCGCGCAACACCACCATCGTGTAGCGGTGACCATCAGTCAGCATTTCACGATTGGTTTCCAACGGCGAATAGGTGCCATCGGTGGTACCAGACACTTCAAACGTATTCCAGTTCTTGTCGATGTTCTGGTACTGGGATACCGTCTGATATTCAACAGCGGGCAGCGACTGCATGTTGTCGCCGCGAATTGTCAGCTGCCGTACGTCTGGCGCTGCATTGACAACACGGACGAGCGCCAGGCCACGCGCATCGGCGGCATCGCCAGACATGGATGTATCAATGGAACCGTCTGCCATCGCGGTGGCGACTTCTCCTTCGGTCTGGGCATCCTTGTTGCAGGCGGTCAGCAGTACTGCGCCGAGCAGCAGGACGGGGGTGCGAATGGATCGAATCATATGTGAGTCCTCGAAAGAGTCCAGACTTCATGCCGACGACCATATGTCGTCGCCGTGATACCAGTTGAACTGTACGAAGAACCTACACAACGCAGCGGATCGAGTGCATCCGCCAACGGAGCGATCATTCTCTACACACCGAGGATGATATCGTGTGATCCATCACACGAGCGAAGGCTAGACCGCGCGCAACAAACCGCGCTTGAAGGCAATCATGAGTGCCTGCGTACGGTCGCGAGCATCGAGCTTGGCAAGAATCGCCTTTACGTGTGCCTTGACCGTTCCCTCACTGATCGACAGGGACTCGGCGACTTCAAGGTTCGATTTTCCCTCTGACAGACAGCGCAACACTTCCGCCTGGCGCATCGTCAACGCTTCGGCCCCGACATTTTCGGCCAGCTTGGCCGCGATCGCCGGGGCAATCACACGTTTGCCAGACCACACCGCACGGATCGTGGACACCAGTTCCTCTGAGCCAATGTCCTTGAGCACATAGCTTGCCGCACCTGCGCGCAATCCGCGAAAGATTTCTTCGTCGGTATCATAGGTCGTAAGCAGAATTACTCGTGCCTCGCCATTGATATTGCGCAGTTCCTGTGTCAGCTCGGCACCATCCATAGGCCCCATGCGTACATCCACAATGCAGACGTCGGGAGCGAGTGAACGAAAGAGCGAGATCGCGGTTTCTCCGTCGGCAGCCTGGCCCACAACGTCAATGTTGTGATGCGCCAGCACTGCGGCCAGGCCTTCACGCATGATGGCGTGGTCGTCTACGAGCAACACGCGAATCGCTGTTTCCGTCATATCGTTCTCACAAAGAAGTGGGTCTGTACTGACCGCAGTGGTAGCTGGGTACTACCATACGCGAACGGGCACGTTCCTGTAAGCACCGGTCAGAAACAGATCGCGTGATCGCCATCACATGATTGGGGCCGTTTATGGAAGAGTCACAGCCAGAAGTGTTGATGTTGCGCAACGTGCTTGCGACCACCGCGCACGATATTGGCGGACTGGCGAGCGCGTTGTTACTCCGCGCCGACGTGCTGGAGCATGGTCAGTCCGACGCAACGGTCCGCGCGATGCGTTCGATTGCGGGCGAGCTTCGCCTGCTGGGCCAGCAGCTACGTGCGCTTCGTGAGCATGACCGCGGCAGCGCGCTTGCCCCAACCCCGGCGGAGTCGACTTCGCAATGGGCAGCTCGCGTCACGCGGTTTGGCGTTGGGCTCTTGCCCCGCGGGAGCGCGATCAACTGTGTGGTTGAAGATGTGCGCATTCCACACGCGCTCGCCCATCCACTCTGGCACATCGCACTCGCGGTGTTCGGTGCCATCTGCAACAACTGGAAGGAGACACGAGTGTCCGTACACATTGTGGATGAACCGCAGACGGCAGGCACGGTGCTTGTGGTCAGCGCCACAGCAAACGGTGAACGGCTCGAGCTTGTGGACGCCATGCACGGCGCATGGTGGCAGTGGGCAGTGCAACACGCGGATCAGCACCAGATTTCCCTGTCCGCAGTCGGTGACCGGATTCGCATCGCAACGTTCGGCACCACACCAACGTGATTCGCACGATTGAACTGAAAATCGCTCTTTGGGATAACTGCGGCCCTCCATGCACTTCGGCAACTTCAGGATTCGATATGGCTACTCCATATCCATCACTGCAAGGAGCTCCAGATGAACGAAGATACGATCAAGGGCAATTGGAAGGAACTCAAGGGCAAGGCGCGTGAGCAGTGGGGCAAGCTCACGGACGATGATCTTGATGTCGTCGCCGGCAAGCGTGATCAGATGGTGGGAAAAATCCAGCAGGCATACGGCCGCACGAAGGAAGAGGCCGAAGCCGAGCTCAAGGCGTTTGAAGACGCGCACGAGACATCGCCGCGTACCGTCTAATGCAGCGAAACGAGAAGGGCGGCCTTAGCCGCCCTTCTTTGTTTCTTTGGCCCACGAGTCACGCAGACTCACGATTCGATTGAAGACGATCTTGTCTGACGTGCTGTCTTCCGGCTCGCTCATGAAGTATCCCGTGCGCTCGAACTGATAGCGCGAACCGAGCGGATCCTTCACCACCGACGGCTCGACTTTCGCATTCGGAATTACCACAAGCGACGCCGGATTCAGTGTGGACAGGAAATCTTCGCCCTCGGGGACGTCATCAGGATCCGGCTGCGTGAAGAGCCGGTCATAGAGGCGTACTTCGCAGTCGATCGCGTGCTGCGCCGACACCCAGTGAATGGTACCCTGCACTTTACGGCCGTCCGGCGCGTTTCCGCTGCGCGTGTCCGGATCATACGTGCAGTGAAGCTCGGTCACGGTGCCGTCGGCGTCTTTAATCACGTTGGTACACGTGATCAGATAGCCAAAGCGCAGACGCACCTCGCGCCCCGGTGCGAGACGGAAGAACTTCTTGGGCGGGTCTTCCATAAAGTCGTCGCGATCGATCCACAACTCCCGCGAGAACGGGACCTCGCGCGTTCCCGTCTTGGGTACGTCGTGCGGATAGTTCTGCCCCTCGAGCATATCCACCTGCCCTTCGGGATAGTTGGTGATCACGACCTTGAGCGGATTGAGCACGCACAACACTCGCGGCACTTCCATGTTCAGATCATTGCGCACCGCGTGTTCGAACGTGGCGATCTCAACGCGCGCGTCTTTGCGCGCCACGCCAATGGTATCGGCGAATGCACGAATCGCTTCCGGGCGTACGCCGCGTCGCCGCAGGCCGGCAATGGTTGGCATGCGCGGATCATCCCAGCCACTGACATGGCCGTCATTCACCAGCCGGAGCAGCTTGCGCTTGCTCAGCACGGTGTAGTCGAGCTCAAGACGGGCAAACTCGATCTGTGTTGGGGGATTCACGAATCCCGCGTTGTCCACCAACCACTCATAGATGTCGCGATTGTCCTTGAACTCGAGCGTACACAAGGATCGCGTAATGCCCTCAATCGCATCGCTGAGCCCGTGCGCGAAATCGTAAAGCGGATAGATCTTCCACTCGGTGCCGCGACGATAATGATGTGCATCGCGCCGAATGCGGAGCAGCAGCGGATCACGCATGATCATGTTCGGATGCGCGAGATCAATCTTGGCCCGCAGCACATGCGCGCCGTCGGCGAACTCGCCGGCCTTCATGCGACGCAACAGATCGAGATTTTCCGCCGGCGTGCGATCACGGTACGGACCAGGAGTGCCTGGCGAGGTGACCGTGCCGCGATTCGTGCGAATCTCTTCTTCAGTCTGCGAATCGACGTACGCCTTGCCCTGCTCCACCAGTCGCTCCGCGATGTCGTACAACTGCTCAAAGTAGTCCGACGCGTAGTGTTCGCCGTCCCAGTCGAAGCCGAGCCATTTGATGTCCTGCTTGATGGCCTCTACGTACTTCATGTCTTCAGTGAACGGATTCGTATCATCGAAGCGCAGGTTGCACGTGCCCCCAAACTCGCGCGCGATCCCGAAGTTCAGACAGATCGATTTCGCGTGCCCCATGTGCAAAAAGCCGTTTGGCTCCGGTGGGAAACGCGTCGCGGTTGGTCGACCAAATCGACCGGTCGCGATATCATCAATCACAAGCTCGCGAATAAAATCTCGGCGCGGCGTGGAATCAGAGCTGTTGGTGTCAGTCACGTGAGTCGGGTGTGTGCGGGAGTTGAAGAAGGAAGATAGTCGCGGATTGACAGCGCAGCGCCGTGCGCCTAACGTCTACTGAACTTTCCGTAGTTGGTCCCGTTCGCTTTGGGGGTTGGTGTGCTTGCTCGTGCCTGGCAGCTTGGCTGTGCAGTACTGCTTTTGCTCCTGCCGGCGCCTTCGCGCGCATTCGCGCAGGGTGCGACGGGTACGCTGCAAGGGAGCGTGCGCGCTGAGCAGTCGGCCATGCCGCTCGCGTACGCGGTGGTGAGCTTGCCGCGACTCAATGTGGAACGGTTTACCAACGGCGCCGGCGTTTTTGTTCTCACCGCGTTGCCCGAAGGCCGACACGAGGTGTTGATCCGCCGCATTGGCTACGCGCCATATCGGAGCAGCGTCACCATCGCGCCTGGTGCAGTGACGCGGCTGGATGTGCAGCTGACCGCCATTCCGGTCAACATCCAGACGCTCACCGTGCGCGCGATGGTGAGCTGCACCACACCCGGGATGCCAGACAGCGTGCGATTCCCTGAAGTGGCTGGCATGGTCGCGCTGCTCCGAGAGAATGCCGACCGCTATCGTCTGCTGGCATCACAATATCCCTTTGCGTACCGTCAGGTGCGCGCGTTGGCACTGCTCGAGAACGAGAAGTCAGCCAGCTCGCGCGTGCTTCTGCAGCAAGTGGATACCATACTCGCGCGCAGCGCCACGCGAGTGGAGTACAAGGCCGGCGAGGTCGTACAACGCGTGAGGCGACGCGGGGGCGGTTCTGAATACAACATGGCCATCCCCACGATTCTGGATCTGGCCGACAACAACTTTGTTCGTGCGCATTGCTTTGCGTACGGCGGCAAAGAGCGCGTAGATGACGAAACGTGGCTGCGACTCGATGTGCGGGCGTCTGACAAACTGCGGTCACCCGATGTGCACGGTGCGTTCTTTCTCGATAGCGCCACATCGCAGCTCCGGCGCATGGACCTGGAGTTGAGTCGCGCGGATCGCCTGCCACAACCGTTGAAACATGTCGGATCGGTGCAGGTTCGCACGCGGTTTCTCGAAATTGCGCCCGGGTTGTCGATTATTGACGCCGTGTGTGGCGTTACGCGGCCCAAGGGAAGCACGGTCCGCGGTGATGTCGGCTTGCCAGCCGAGGTACAGATGATTGCGGCCTACGAATTCCAGGCAGCGCCTGAAGGCGTGCTCTCATTCCGCGTCCTGCCCACTCCCCAATGGCGTGCAGGCATGCGGCTCCCGCGTAGTTTCCTCTGGTGTCTTGACGCTCCTACCAACTGAAATCGCATGACCTCTACACCTGCGTCCGCTCCACATCCACCCGCGTTTCGCTGCTCAGTCTTTATTGCCACGAGTCTCGACGGATTCATCGCGCGCGAAAACGGCGCCATTGACTGGCTTGAGCGCGCCAACGAGCGCGTCACACCGGGCGAAGACTGCGGCTACGCTGATTTCATGAGCACCGTCGACGCACTGATCATGGGGCGCGGCACGTTCGACACGGTGCGCGGATTTGCAACCTGGCCGTATGGCGACAAGCCCGTCTGGGTGCTGAGTCAGTCGTTGCGCGAACTGCCGCCTGAGCTCCCGAACACGGTTCGACTGCTGAACCGCTCGCCCGCCGAAGTGGTGGCCAGAGCGAAAGAAGTTGGGTACACCCGACTGTACATTGACGGCGGCAGAACGATCCAGTCGTTTCTCAACGCCGGCTTGATTACGGATTTGACGATCACCCTGATCCCGGTGCTCATTGGATCCGGATTGCCGCTCTTCGCCGCAGGCACGCGCGACGTCACGCTGCGTCATGCCAAAACGATCGCGTATGATTTTGGATTTGTGCAGAATCAGTACGAGGTGGTCGCGGCACCTGAGTAGCCGCGCGCTGCGGCCCAGTGAATGGTCCCGCCGGGAACGGCTCTTACGCTTGCGAACCTCGGGCGACAAGTTTTGTGGCCCGAGTTCGTTTACTCCCCGGCCCCACACACCATGCCCGCGTCACGCGCTGCTTCGTTCGCTGTGCTGCTTGTTGCGGCTACATCACTGGCCCTCGCGGCCTGTGGCGGATCTGACAATACCGCGCCCGAACCCACAGCAAACTGCGGACCTGTTCCGCAGGGCACATTTACCGCCACCGTTGACGGACAGCCATTCACGGCAAACTTCATTACGCAGGCAACGATCCAGAACGGCACCGCGCTTGGTCCGAACATCGTACAGGTGAACGGCGTGGAGTGCCCCAACGGTGCGATCACCGGCCGCCAGATTCTGATTACGATCGGGCGCCTCACACCGATCACCGCGGGCACGTATCAGCTCAGCGCGGCCAGCCAGCAACAGCCACCTGGATCCGGCTACTCGGGAATTGGCCAGGTGGTGCGCGCGCCCAACCTGTGGTACGCCAATCTCTCCGATGCAACCGGGCCGGGCTCCGGATCAATCACCTTCACCACGGTGACGACCACGCGGTTGGCCGGCACCTTCCAGTTAACCGCGGTCGCGAATACCGCAAACGCAGCCAATGCACGGCAACGTGTGGTGGTGACCAACGGTGCGTTTGACCTCACGCGCCCATAGCTCGGCGAAGCGACTACGCAAACTTCGCCGAGCGCAATCGGAGTGAGTTACTCACCACACTCACCGAACTGAACGCCATCGCGGCACTCGCGAGAATGGGGCTGAGCAACAATCCGAACGACGGATACAGCAGCCCCGCTGCAATCGGGATCCCAATCACGTTGTACACAAACGCCCAGAAGAGATTCTGCTTCATGGTGCGCATGGTGCGACGCGACAACTGGATCGCCTGCGCAGCACTCTGCAGATCGCCGCGCATGAGTACAATGTCGGCCGCTTCAACGGCGATGTCGGTACCGGTCCCAATACCGATGCCGATATCCGCCTGCGCAATCGCCGGCCCATCGTTGATACCATCACCCACCATCGCCACCACGCGCCCTTCGCCCTGCAATCGTTTGATCTCGGCGACTTTGCCGTCTGGCAGCACACCAGCCACCACACGATCGATACCCGCTTCACGTGCAATCGCCTTGGCCGTGAGCTCGTTGTCTCCGGTGAGCATCACCACTTCGAGCCCCATCGCGTGAAACGCGGCAATCGCCGATCGCGATGACTCCTTGATGGGATCCGCAACCGCGATCAATCCGGCGAGCGCACCGTCAACGGCGACATACATTGGCGTGCGTCCTTTGCCCGCAAGCTCCTCTGCCGCTGCACGCATCTGCGACACGTCAGCCGCCCAGTCGTGCATGAACTCAGCGTTACCCACCGCGATGCCGCGCGAGTCCACTACGCCTTGCGCACCACGACCACTCACCGCCGCGAACTCATCCGCGACACTCAACGCCAGACCCTTCTCTTTTGCGCTGCGCACAATCGCATCGGCCAACGGATGTTCACTTGAGGCTTCGAGTGAAGCGACGAGCCGCAGCAGCTCGTCGGCGCTCGTGCTGAACTCGCCGACCGCCACAAGATCAGTGACCGTTGGTTTGCCTTCGGTCACGGTGCCGGTTTTGTCGAGCACCATGGTATTGATCCCGCCCGCTTGCTGCAATGCTTCACCACCTTTGATCAACACGCCAAGCTCGGCGCCTTTACCAGTCGCCACCATCACGGCGGTTGGTACTGCGAGTCCCATCGCGCATGGGCACGCAATGATCAGCACTGCAACGGCCGCGGCAAAACCACGTACCGCGGGCGCCTGATCTGCGAGAATAAACCACGCCACAAACGTGGCAATCGCGACAGACATGACCACCGGCACGAACACTCCGCTGATCTGGTCGGCCAGTCGCTGAATGGGCGCGCGACTGCCCTGCGCGTCTCGCATCAGGCGCACGATTTGTGCGAGCATGCTCTGCTCGCCCAGCGTGGTGGCACGAAAGCGAAATGCGCCATTGCCGTTGATCGTGCCGCCAATCACACGATCACCAGTGCGCTTGGCGACAGGAATCGATTCGCCGGTCAGCATGGATTCATCAATGGCGCTTTCGCCCTGCGTGATCTCTCCGTCAACCGGAATACGTTCGCCCGGCCTCACAATAACAATCTCGTCGCGCTCTACAGACTCAACCGGCGCGTCGACTTCTTCGCCAAAACGCAGCACGCGTGCCGTCTTTGGCTGCAGATGCACCAGGGCGCGCAATGCACTGGATGTTTGTTTCTTGGCCCGCGCTTCAAACATGTTGCCAGTCAGGATCAACGCGATGATGATGATGACCGCTTCGTAGTACACATCGGGCGCGACACCTCGGCTCGTGAAAAACTGCGGCGCGAGTGTGGCCGTGAGCGAATAAATGAATGCAGCACCCGTGCCGAGGGCAACGAGCGTGTTCATATCGGCCGAGTGATGACGGAAAGCAGCCCACGCGCGTGTGTAGAAGTGTCGACCCGCCCAGAGCATCACGAACAGCGTCGCGAACAGCAGTGCGATACTTGTCGCAAACACCGGCAGCTCGTAGAGCCACGGCATGATGGATTGCAACGCCGGATCGATCGTGCGCATGGACCAGCGCATGAAGGGATCGCCCACGTCGCCATGTGCGTGCGCGGACTGCGCAATCGCTCCCATCAGGGGCATGGAGAGAATCATCGCCATCACGCCAACGACACCGCTCACAATCGCCTTGCGTTTGAAGTCGCGATACTCGTCATCCTGCGCACGATCGCGTGCTTCCTGCTCTTCAAACGCCGATTCGTCGGCGTTGGCGAGTTCGGCACCGTAACCGGTGTCGCGAATCGTTTCGACTAACGCCGTTGGCGATACCGCATTTGGATCATACGTGATCGTGGCGGTTTTCATCATCAGGTTGACGTTCGCGTTGGCCACACCGGGCGTTTTCTGCAGCGTGCGTTGCACACGAGATGAGCAGGCGGCGCATGTCATACCGCTCACGGGAATACGGATCGTGTCGCTCGCGGCACTACTCGGCGTGTTGCGCGCGGTCTCTTGCATGGTGTCGATCATGACTCAGTCCTCCGCAATCACAACGCCGCGCAGCATGCTCATGCCGCACATGAACTCGTAGCGACCCGCGGCGGGTGGTGTGATGTCAATCGCCGTGCGCTGCCCTGTCGGGAGAAACTTCCGGATTTTGAAGTCGGGGAACACCACTTCTTCGGAGCAACCGGAGGTGTCGCGGCGATCGAACGTCAGCCGTACTGGCTGACCGGTTTTGACGCGCACCTGCGCCGGGCTGTAGCCGCCGTCGACCGTGATCGTGAGCTCAGCCGGCACCTGAGCTTGGCCGGCGCCCGCGCTTGGTGACGCTGCCACCATCACCGCGGCTGTGCTGCGTCGGCCCGCTACAAAGAAATACCAGTTTACCCAGGCGATGGACGTGACACCGGCAACGAGCACCAACCATTCAGCAGAAGTCAGGGGAAGCATAAGGCGCCTCGAAAATGGGAGCGGTCGTGTCGTGGTCACTTGCCGCGTCGGCCGCACGAAAGCAGCAGGGGACTAAATACCCCCCGTGGGTATAAGATATATACCCCCTCCCCCTATGTCAACACAGCGCGTGTCGCGCCTCCTACTCCGGGCCCAGTGGCTTCCCTTCGTGGTCAGAAATCAGCACCCACACCGTGCGGGTTCGTTTGGAGAAAAACAGGCGCACCGTCACATCACGCGGTGATTGTTTGAACGCAAAGTGAAAGGTGAAGGAGGTGTCGAGCATCTCACGGATCACCCCTTCCTTGAAGCGTCCGTAGAACTCCTGCACGCGCGTGCACGGGGCGACTTCGGTAAAGAACTGCTTGCCGATCGCATCTTCGGGCGCCAGCGATGCCAGGCGCGATTCCACGGCGTTGTACTTAAGGATGCGGCCGGTGCGATCGAGCTGGATCACGCCGTACGGCAGGCCGTCGAGCTCGCCGGGAGACAGCGAGTCAACAACTTCAAGAACGGCATCAACGTCGGGGCTGACGGGCGGGCGTCCGCGGGGATCGGTCATTCTGAAAGTTATTCAGAGGAGACGCTGCCTGCCGACCTGCTTTGGCGCCGCGCGCTTCACGTTACTCGCGCCGGCGACGCTCTCGTGTCGCGAATGGATCTACCGACGCGGCCCCGTCCAGACCACGATAATCCCACAGGAGCCGCGGTTTGTGAGCGGAATGACCTCCACCGGGGCGTTTGCCGTGGACGGATACACTTCGATCGCCATGATTTCGGAAGTACTGAGGCCATCGCCTGAACTTGGCAGGCCATCCACGAGTAGCTGCATGCGACAATCCCCCCGACCGACCAGCCCGTTGTTCGTCACCCGCACGTACTGTGACGTTCGCAGAAGCTGCGTCCACCCAAACGCCGACGCGCGAAGCTCGATTTCTTCCGGCGTGATGAATGACCCGAGGATTGCGCCTCTCCGAACGCGCTCCATTCGATCGTAAAAACCGGTGCGCGAAAGCGGCGTGGACCGCTCAGCGATCACCTTCACGGTATCGACTTTGCTTGCGATGCGGTTCAACGTGACGATCAGCTCAGCGGAGGACTCATCCGGGACGGCTTCACCGAAGTAGGGCGAGTAGCCCAACCGGCGAACACCAACGGAGAGCGCGCCTTCCACGCGTGTCCCGAGCGCAACGCGCCCAGATGCGTCAGTTGTGTACGGTCGGCCACCATTGACCGCCACAACCGCATACGGAACAGGAATGCCGTCGCTATCCACGACCCGAATGGTGGAGCGGCCACTACGCCCTGCGATTGCGCTGACGGTGTCAAGCGTAGGCACGACCCGACGCAATCGGGCAACATAGTGTCCGCTCGAAGCACTGCGGGTGATCGTTGCCTGATAGGCTAGAAAGCCGACACGATTCACGCGCACGGTGATTGCGCGTCTCGACGTGTCACGCAGAAAGATGACGCCCAAATCGTCAGTAACACGCGGTGATGCACCATCCACCCTCACGTTGGCAAAGCTCACCGGAGCTCCGGTGAGTGAATCGACGACACGTAGCGGCACATACGAAACGGTGCGTTCCGCTGCAGATGCTCCGTCGCCTGAGAACAGCGACTCGTCAAGCGCTGGAAACATCACGTTGTCCATGACCTGGTAGGAAGCGATCAGTTGTTCAGCTGCGATGCTTTTCGTTGGCCGTAGCATCAGGTCCACGCGTGCTGACCTCCGCTCGGGCGTCACGTTCACGACGAGCGTGCTGGAGTCATGTGCCGCCGCCGTTGCAGACGCAGTCACTGACACGCCACTGGGGAGTCCGCAAACGAGAAAGCGGCCCGTGCTGTCGACTCGCGCGGAACGATACTGCAACGACGATGTGCGAGATTCTTGCCACACAAAATCTATGCTCGCGGCAACGAGTGGTGCGTCGCCGGCGCTGGTGATGCGGCCGTGAACGAGCACGCTCGACGACGCGGCGTTGTTGCATGCTGCACGATCCCGGAATGCTTCATCGGGCAAGGCGATCACTGCGCCCGACGCGTCCACAAAATCCTCGCGTCCCGCCGTGTATTGCGGGAACAGTCCGACAAAGACCTCGTCCACCTCACCGCTCGTCACCTGCGTGCCAATCAGCGTCTGCCGGTCTTCGAGCAGATCCGGAGTCCGTGCGCCCCGCGCGAGCTGAATTGTCACGTGCGACTGCACGCGAGGCATGCGAATCTCCCATCGATTGGCAAACCACAGCCCATTGGGCAGCTGCGCATACTCGATCCAGCCACCGGGCTTTGCGTTCTGCAGCGTGCGCTCCAGTCCCACGTACTCGTATTCGATGCGTCGCAGCGCCGCGTTTACCCGATCCAACCACAGCACTCCACGAATCTGTATGATGCCTCTTCGCGAGCGCGCTGGCTCAAACGTTACGCCAAGCCATTCGGCGTTGCGCGTTGAATCTTCCGCCAAACGCAGACAATACGAATCGAGAAAGGAATCGTCTGCGAGCACATGAGCGTCGGGTGCGCGGTATAGTGTTGAACCGTCCAGTTGGCGCGCGACAAAACCGGCCGTAGTCAGCGAATCGGCAGGCAAGCTCTGAAAGGCTCGCACTGAATCGCTGATGTATGACGTTGTGTGCGCGGCAAGCACCGCGTCGTCTGACAGACGGCGCTGCTCAGTCGTGATGCGAAAACGAACGCGGGGCCGGCCGTCGAGCGGTGCAAGCAGCGACGACCACAACGCCGTGCGTGCTTGATCGAAGCGCTGTGCAACGAGCAGTGATTGCTCAGGCCGCAGCCGGCAGCGATTGTCAACACGGGTACGCACACTCGAAATGACGATTGGTGCAGAAGGCAGCACCGCCCGCAGTTCCCGCCTTTCATTTGTACGGAGTCGAACGCGCGCGAGTGAGTACGGGAGTTGTCCAACGCGAAGTGCGCGCAGCTCAATCGAGTCTGTCGAAACACGGAGCCAGAAGTTGCCTCGTTCGCCGGTTACGGTTCGCCCGACTGTTGCGCCGTCCCGCACACGCTGTGCCGTGACAACCACGCCCGACGCAGGAGTTGTGCTATCTGGTTGCATGAGCACGCCGGATACTTCTTGCGCGCGCGCGTCGTGAGCTACCACGGAGACGAGCAGCGCCGCGAGAGTGACAGCGAAGGAGACACTTCGTGCGAGGCGCATATGCTACTTGTACAGCCGCAACACGCTTTTGATCAAGGTCCGTGACCCGTGCTTTCTCGCGCAGAGATCGGAAACCCTGGCGGTGGGTGGATAGCACCAGACTCTAGATTCGGGTTATATTCGGTTTTAGCCTGCGACGAACCCGATCCGTGCCCCCGAACTCCACACCACAATACGCCGAGCTGCACTGCCACTCGGCCTTCTCCCTGCTCGACGGCGCGGCCCTGCCCGAGGCGCTCGTGGAACGCGCCCATGGACTCGGCTACCCAGCCCTCGCCATCACCGACCACGACGAACTCGGCGGCATTGTGCGCTTTGCCCAAGCCGCCGCGGCCGTTGAACTCGGTGGCATTCTGGGAGTGGAGCTCACGGTTGATGTAGGCGGCGCCGCACGCGACACCACGACACCTGCATCGCAACACACACACCTTGTCCTGCTCGCCGAAACACGCGAAGGCTACGGCAATCTCTCCACCCTCGTCACACGCGCGCGCATGGATCGCCCTCGCGGACAGCCGGCGGTTTCGATTGAACTACTCGCGCAACATACCGCGGGTGTGTTTGCGCTCACGGGTTGCCCGCGCGGCTGGGTGCCACAACTCGCGCGTGAAGGGCGCATGCGTGATGCCAGACGCGCACTCGGCCTGCTCACCGACATCTTCAACGATCGTGTGGCCATGGAAGTGTGGGACCATGGGCTGCCGGAAGAGCGCAAACTCGTGCGTCGACTGTTGCCGCTCGCGCACGCCCTTGGTGTACCGTGGGTCGTCACCAACAACGTGCATTACGCAGAACCCAACGGACGGATTGTGCACGATGTGCTCAGCGCACTGCGTCATGAACAAACGCTGGATACCATGGGCACACTGCTGCGTCCCAACGGCGAATGGTATCTCAAGAGTGCTGAGCAACTCGCGGTCACGTGGCGCGGACACGAAGCAGGGCTCGCGCAATCGCTGGTGATTGCCGAACGCTGTGCATTTCGGTTGCAACAACTGCGTCCCGCGCTGCCGGCATTTCCGCTGCCACCCGGCGTGACGGCCAACACCTATCTCGCACAACTGCTTGAGCAGGGTGCGACCGAACGCTGGGGCGCGCCCGGCACGGACCGTCGCACACCCAAACACGATGCGCAGTTGGCGCACGAACTCGCACTCATCAACAAACTCGGGCTGGCCGGGTTCTTTCTGATTGTGTGGGACATTGTGCGCTTTGCGCGGCGCGAGGGCATTCTCTGTCAGGGGCGCGGCTCGGCGGCGAACAGCGCGGTGTGTTATTGCCTGGGTATTACCGCCGTTGATCCCATTCGCATGGAGTTGCTGTTTGAACGGTTCCTGAGCGAAGACCGGCAGGAGCCACCCGATATCGACATTGATTTTGCGCATCGCGATCGCGAGCGTGTGCTGCAATACGTGTACGAACGTTACGGGCGTGAACACGCGGCCATGGTGTGTGAGCAGATCACCTATCGTGGACGCAGTGCCGTGCGTGATGTGGCGCGCGTGCTGGGTTTCAGTGTGCAACAGGGCGAAGCCCTGGCGTCGGTTGCGGATCGGTTCAGTGCCAAAGCCACCGCGAACTCGCTGCGGGTCGAGCACGGCAGTGATGAAGGAAGTGATGAAGGAAGTGACGAAGAAACAGACGCACCGGCCAACGCCGCGCAGTCCGACGCGCAGCTGGCGGCGCATCGTCTGGCGCCAGATCCACGTCTTGCAGACGAAGTCACCACCAGTCAGCACGCGCCGGATTTGCGCGACGACGAACGTGCCATTGCCCGCGCTGCGCTGCGCGTGAATACCGATCATTGGCGCGGCGAAACTGAACGCCATGTTGCCAAGGCGGCCGCAAAGGCAGTTGCGCGCGCTGATGCGAAGGCCGTTGCAAAGGTTGCCGCCACGGCGCACAACGATGAGGCGAAACAGCTCGCCAATCCATTCTCCCCCGACATGGCCTCGCGTGTTGGCCCCGCCGGTGGTGCATCACCGCGCGACATTCTGGTACAGCGACTCGGCCAACAGTTCATCAGCGGCACCGAGGCGGTGCGGCTGGCCAATCAGGTGGATGACGACGCACGCAAGCTGCGTCTTGTGGCAGCTGACGGTGCGGCAACTGACACGAACAACAGCAGTGCCAACAACACAACCGACAACGCAACGAATAAAACCAACAGCACAACCAATAGCACAACCAATAGCACAACCAACACTACCAACAACACAACCACCAATCCCACCAACGGCACCGCCAGCAACCCACTGCTCGAATCTGTCGGCCTCGACCCGTCTGACCCACGCGTCGCCGTACTCGCCAACGTGGTCGCCGGTCTGCATCAACTACCGCGCCATCGCTCCATCCACGTAGGCGGCTTCGTGCTCAGTCGCGAACCCCTCGGCAGTGTTGTGCCGATTGAACCAGCCAGCATGCCGGGACGCACCGTCATTCAATGGGAGAAAGACGATCTTGATCCGGTGGGCTTTGTAAAAATCGACTTGCTCGGACTCGGCATGCTCACGGTGGTGCAGGATTGTCTGCTGTATCTCAAACACACGCGCGGCATTGACATTGATCTCGCGCAACTCGACATGACGGACCAGGCGGTGTACGACCAGCTCTGCGCCGCGGACACCGTTGGTGTGTTCCAGGTCGAGAGCCGCGCGCAAATGAACACGTTGCCGCGTCTCAAGCCGCGCTGTTTTTACGATCTGGTTGTTGAAGTTGCACTCATTCGACCCGGACCGATCCAAGGCGACATGGTGCATCCGTATTTGCGCCGTCGTGCGGGACTTGAACCCATCACGTATCCGCACCCGGCGGTTGAACACGCACTGAAACGCACACTCGGCATTCCGCTCTTTCAGGAGCAGGGCATGCAGGTGGCGATTGCAGCGGCGGGTTTTACTCCCGGTCAGGCCGATGTGTTGCGCCGCGCCATGGGGCACAAGCGCAGTCGTGAGCGTATGGCAGACATTGGTGAACAGCTCATTGCCGGCATGGCGCGCAACGGCATTGCCGAAGACATTGCGCGTCGCATTTACAATCAGATCAACGCGTTTGCCGACTACGGATTTCCGGAGAGTCACGCGGCAAGTTTTGCGTTGATCGTGTACGCCACGGCGTATCTGCGTCACTACTACGGTGCCGAGTTCACCGCGTCGATTCTGAACGCGCAGCCCATGGGATTCTATTCGCCAGGCACGCTGGTCGAAGACGCCAAACGACACGGCGTGGAAGTACGCGCGATCGATATCACGCGCAGCGCGTGGGATCACACCCTCGAACTCACCGACGGGCGTGTGTTGGTGCCGCACGATGGGGTGGTGGCGTGGCGCGCTAAAGAACCGCAGACCAATGCGAACACCAATCCACAGTCGCCACCCGCCGTCCGCCTCGGCCTGCGCCTCGTACGCGGGCTCGGTTCACGCGCCCGCACTGAGCTCGAACGTGCACTGGCCAATGGACCCTTCACCAGCGTCACGGATTTTGTGCAACGCGTGCAACTGGACCGCGGATCCGTGACCCGACTCGCGGAAAGCGGTGCGTTTGACGAGTTGTTCGCGCATGAGCCACCCGCGCGCAGACGTCGCGTCGCGTTGTGGGAGTTGCTCGCGGCGCAACGTGGTGATGCCGGGCCACTCGCGCCACAAGGCATGACGCCTGCGCCCGCGGGCGTTCCTGCACTTACGGCGGTAGAACTCACGGCGGCGGATTACAAGATGACCGGACTGTCACTCGCGGGTCATCCCATGAAACACGTGCGCGAAGCGCTCACCATGAACGGTATACGAACGGCGCGTGAGCTGGTGCAGGATGGTCGCGATGGAGAACCGGTGGGTACCGCGGGACTGGTGATCTGCCGACAGCGTCCGGGTACGGCCAAAGGTTTTGTCTTTCTCACACTCGAAGACGAAACCGGCATGATCAACGTGGTCATTACGCCCAAACGTTTTGAGCGTGATGCCAAAGTGATTTCCGGGTCCCCCCTGCTGCTCGTGCGTGGCACGCTGCAGGTGGAAGGGCGTGTGGTGAATGTACGCGCGCGTACGTTTCGTGCGTTGCGTGCACAAAGCGGTGAAGATTTTGTGAAAGGGCACAACTACCGCTAGCACGCACACAGACGCGCGCGATGTGCGTGTCAGATAAACAGATCCGTATCGTCGTCAACTACGCGCGGCAGCACTTCCGGTTCAATCTGCGGCGGCGCAACGTGTTTCTCAGGCGTCTCCGCACGCGCGCGTGACGATCGACGCGGTACGCTGCGCTGTGACAGCTCGCCCTCGTGCAGATAGTACTGGTAGACGATGCTCTTGTGTGCCTTGCCGCGCCGAGTCATGGTGTCCTCCGTGTGCGCAGCGCCCACATTGCACGCCCGTCGGGCAGGGCCCGAACTTCCGGCGTACCGTCGAGCTCGTCAAAACGCACGGTACATCTCGCGCGCACCTGCGGCTGCGCACCACGATCATCGATCACTTCGAGCTGTACACCAACGGAATCACGTCCGCCGTAGGCCAGCCGCTCATTCGCGGGACAGCCCGTTGGTCCGGTCGTGCCACTCGGAAAGAAAAAATAGGGATCTTCACCAAACTGTCGACGTTCAAACCAGTTGCGCCATTGTTCCGCTCGACCGTCGACCGACGGGTCGTACGACGCGCAACTGACCGCCATCAGTACGAACGTTGAGACGATCCGACCAACTCCAAGAGACGACATACGCAAGACCTCGTTAAGGGGCTCACGCATGATGTCGTACCCGGCGCGTGACATCAATTGGGCAAATGCCCTATAGACGGCCCGCCACGAACCGTCTATGCTCGTTGTGTTGCGTGGTTCAGCTCGCCACCCGACACACTCTCCAAATCGCGCGCCACGCTGCGATCCACTACCCCGTCTCCATTCTCACGAGAGCCGATCCATGCAGAACGACTTTCCACCAATCCCCGCCGATCTTCTCCGACGTCTCGGTGAGAAGGCCGACGGCCGACGCGGTGAACTGCAAGCCATTGTACGCATTGGTACTGGCGACGCCGCAACGTACGACGTGCTCACAAACTCGGAGATCGATGCGCGCCGCGCCGCGGGAGAAAAAGTAGACATTCTGCTCACCGTCGATTCTGCTCGGCGCGGTGCAATGAATCATGCACGCGAAGGCGAGACGATCATCACGATCACCACGCCGAACAAGGGTGCGAAAACACGCACGTACAAGGCGAGTGAAGTGGACGCGGTGTTCCTGACGGAATCAGCCGTGGAAAAGTTCGCGCTGCCATACTACGCGGGCCGTCTTACCGTGAACGAGTACGATCAGCTGATCAAGCGCTACTACGACTCGCCCGAGAATACGTGGGGCATCATTCACTATCCCACATCGATCTACGATGTGATTGGCGACGAATAGCTGACAGGCTAGCGGCGGATCGGAACCGACGTGGCGCGCGACGCACCGTCGGCCGACTGCACATCGGCGACGAACGTTTGCAGAATCGGATCGTTGGCCACCACGCCGCGCAATAATGGCCGTCGCTCAATTGCCCACAGCAGGCGCTCGAGCGCGGCATCGCGTTCACCGAACTCGAGCAACAGCGTGATTTCTTCGGGCACAAGATCCAGCAACAACGACGAATCGTTCGCCGATAACATGCGCTGCCGATCAAGCTCCGCACGCGCGCGTGCTTTATCGCCGGCACGGGCACTTATCGCGGCAGCCACCAGACGGCGATACACCGGCGAATAGCGATGGCCCGCCGAGGCGGCGAGCATGGGTGGGTCGAGTGAATCCAACCGCGCCACCAGCCGCCAGGCACGTTCTTCGTCGGCCCTGCCCGACCGATCGTACTTCATGATCGTGAGTTCGCACTCCGTGAACCACCAGTCGAGCGGATCGTCGCGCTGGCCGCGTGCGCACCACGCGCGTGCACTGTCCACCACACCGCGATAGAGCGACGTGGACACCAGACTGCGATAAATCATGGGTGCGTCTTCAATGTAGGCGTCCACCGCGAGTGCACGTCGACCCGCAGACTCGGCCCGTTCCACTTCGCCACGCAACAAGTACACGTTGCTGAGTGTGCTCCACGCGCGCGCCATCGTGGAATCCAGTTCCACCGCCGTTTCAAGCTCTTGCAGAACGGACGAGACCTGCGACATGTCCAACGGCGGGGGCAATGATTTGAGGCGCGCCCAGCGCAGCGTGCCGCGTACGTGCAATGCCGCCGCGTCCGCTCGCTTTCCGTCAATCAAGGCCGAGATCTCGCTGATCGCAGTATCCAGCAGCTGCACGCGCGAGACTCCTTCGTGCAACGTCGACGCGGCGTACGCAGTCCACGCCCGCTCAATCACCGGACGCGTCCAGCCACGATCTTCAATCTGCGCCTGCTCAAAGAGCGAATCGGCACGGCGCAGCCCACGGAACGCCGCCACGGAATCGCGAGACGAACGCTGGGACATGAGTCGCATCGCGTCCTCACGCTCACGTGCGCCGCGCGCTACCAACCGCCACGCCCGCACATTGTTCGAGCCGCGCTGCAACTGTGTGAGCCGCACATCGCGACCGAGACGCTGCCGAATACCCTGCGCCAGTTCACGCGCGACATCTTCTTCAAGCGCGAACAGTTCGTTCGCGTTTCGCTCTAGACCGCTCGACAACACCACGGCGCCACTTTCCGAATCGATCAAGCGTACGCGCACCACCAGTCGTTCGTCGGTGGCGCGGTGGACGGACCCCTCGATCACACTGCCCACGCGAAGTCGTTGGACAATGCTGTCCAAGCCGATAGTGGCATCGCGAAACGGGCGCACGCCGCTCACCGGGATGACCTCGAACGCCGACGAGCCCGCGAGCTGCTCGATGACCGATTCCGTGATGAGGTCCGCGATGGGCGCGAGATCCTGCTCGGCGCTGCCGTCGCGAAAGTACAAAACGGCGAGACGTCGCGCGTCGAACGCGGGCTGGGCGGGAGCCGACGCCGATCGCCACCACGCACCCGCCATGATGAGACCCACCACCAACACCGCGGCCGTCACCCAGCGCTGCCACCCGCGCGTTGCCGTACGCTCCGGCGTCTGCTCCGTAGCGGCACGGGCCTCCGGCAGCACGAGTGGCGGCCGCACGGTGGAAGACGAGTTGGGCGTTACAACGCGCACTTCCGCCGCCGGACGTTCCGCGCGCAGCTGGCGCATAAGCGCGAGCACCTCGGGCTCCGGTGACACATCCATATCGCGCCGTAACCGATCCTCGAAGGCACTGAGCGCCTGCAACGCCGCCGGCGCCTCGCCTGCCTTTACCAGCGTGCCGGCGGCGGCCATCACGAAGCGGGAGCTCAGCGGTTCGTCGTGCACCAAACGCAGCCAGGCGTGCGACGCGTCCAACCACCGACCCGCCGACTCCGCTTCGGCGGCGATGTGCGTGAGCGCCTTCTCCCGATCGCGAGCCACTCGATTCCGCGCACCATCAAGCCACTTTTCAAACTCTTCAGCATCATCAAGGAAGAGGCCTTCGAGCAGCGGCGCGTCACTGAGTGCCGCAGCTTCGGAAAAATCGCCGCGCTCCATTGCCGCCTGGAATTGCCAGTAGTCGCACTCCAGCGCGTCGCTATTCAGCGTGATCACATCGCTCGTAGACGCGCCCAACAGTTCGTCGCCGAACTCTTTTCGGATCACATAGAGCGATTCGGACAATAGTTTTCGTGCTTGCGCGGCGTCGCGCTCCGGCCAGAGCACACCGATCAGACGATCGCGCGAAGCGCTACGGGACGGCGCCCCAGCGAGTAGCGCGAGCAGCGCCAGCCTGCGCTTCTGCGAGGCTTTCCCATGCAGAGAAACCCCGTCGCGACGCATCTGTGGTGACCCGAACAGCTGAAATGACAGCAACTTGGAAAAATTGGTCGAAAGTTGACGGTCGAATTGATAATCGCGCGAAAGCCAGTTGAGGGGACTGCGGTACGGTAGGGGCACAAGCGACACGCCGCCAGCAATGGCGCGCCGGTCGTCCCCGATTTCTTCCCCGCCGCTGCCCTCCGGAGGCCGTATGATTGAGTCGAACTATCGCCCATCGCCGCTACTGAAAACCGCGCACGACGTTGAAACGTGGCATCCGGATCTGGAGATCCTCGTGCGCTACGAGATTCCGTTTGTGTGCCTCGATCGCGCCGAGTCCACGCTCCACGTGTCACCCGGCGCCACCGCGCTGCTGGCCCAGCACCAGGACCGAGACGCCATGCTGGATCGCTTCCGTCAGGCGGCCCGCGCCGCGTTCGCCGCCGACGAAGCCCCCCGCATGCAGGCCACGCCGCGCGTGATCACCCGTGTCACCGACCCATTCGACGGCAGTCACTGGGCCGTGCATACGGTGCGCACCCGTCACGAATGGCCTATCGCCATCGTGGTACGCGAGGGCATCCAGATGGCCAACCGTGAAACGATCCTGCGAGAGCGTCTCAGCGAGCGCGAGCGTCAGGTCGCGTCGATGGTGGCCGCCGGCGCGCCGAGCAAGAAGATCGCAGAGGCCCTGTCGATCACCTACCACACGGCTCGCCGGCACACGGAACACGTGTACCGCAAACTGGGCGTCCGTTCCAAGGTGGAGCTCTCCCGTGCGCTCATGCAGCAATCGGTGGCACACTGATCACGCCGTGCGGTTTAACGCGTCACCACGGTCGGGGTATACGCGATGCCGTCCGGCGTTTCGCCAGCCGCGATATGCCCCACCACCTTTCGCTCCTTGATATCGATCACCGCAACACGGGCTTCACGGCTTAACGACAGCAACGCGTAACGACCGTCGGGCGTAGTGACGATGCCCTGCGGTCCGCCGCCGGTGAACTTCATACGACCCAACTCGGCGCGACTACGACGGGCAATGAATCGCAGTTCTTCGCCGCGGTAGTCGGGAATCATGACCGTTTCGGCATCACGCGAAAACAACACACGATACGGCCACTGAAATCCTTCAGCGGCCGTCACCACGGCGCCCGTGTAGTTGTCCACGACGCTGATCCGCCCGGTCGCGTTGCTGCCGACCCAGATTTCACTGGCGTCGGCCGTCACGTTGATCGCTTCCGGCGTGGCCGGTACATCAATGCTGCGCATGGCTTTGCCCGAGCGCAGATCGAGTTCGGTGACCGTGTTGCTGCCCATGTCGCCGGTCCACGCCTGCACACCGTCGGCGGCAACACCGACCATGTGCGAGCCTGCTTTGTCGGTCATTGCCGCACGCACAATCGCACCGGTTCGCACGTGCACCACTACCACGGCACGCGCCGCTTCAGATGTCACCGCCACGGTTGAATCACCGGGCAAGAAAACGATCCCATGTGGTCGCGTATACGTCCCGAGCGGAATAGTGCGCGCGACGGACTGGGTAGTAACGTCGATGACGGTGAGCGTGTTGCCCGGTCGCGGACCAGTGCCATAATCCGTGACCACCGCGGTCCGGCCGTCGCTGGCCAGCACGACTTCATGCGGACCAAATCCCGTAGGCAACGTGGCCAGCGTACGCCCCGAAGCGACATCAATAATGGTCGCGGTGTTGGGCGTTTTATTCGTAACCACGAGCGTGCCGCTGAACCCGGGCACCTGCGCGCCGAGCGCCTGTGGCCCGCCGAACAGCGTAGTGCCGAGCAGTGTGCTGCCGAGCATCGTGCGACTGAGCATGCGTGAAACGGCGCCCGTGGTCCTCCAGCAAAACAGCGAAGATGGGCGAGCCGCACGATTGCGCGTGGACGGCGAACGGGAGAGCATCGACATGAGAATCTCCGAAGAAGCGGACTCGGCAGGAGTGCGCAAGGATGTTGACTCGATGAATGTCACCGCTTGAGCGGACCGAGGGAAGTTGGCCGACGTTGTCAGGGCTCGCGAAGGGCCGCGTCACGCCGCATGTTGGCGCATGCGCCCTCACATCCTGTCGCCCCTGATTTCGTGTGTTGCCGCCCCGTTGCTGGCGACCCTGGTACACGCTCAAGCGCCGCGCAGCAGTACGCCTGCTCCGCCGCGGCAAACAGAAGCCGACGCGTACACGCGCTACGAGTTGCAGGCGCCGACCAGCGGCAAGTTTCGCATTCTGTACGAAGTGACGGCCACAACGGCGGGCGCCACGTACTATTTCAACGCAATTCGTTCGGGCAGCATTGCCAGTGACGAATCCGTGTTTGACCGCGCCAGCGGCAAGCCGCTGCCGTTTGAAGAAGTAGGCGCCGCCGAGGCGCGCGCCGGTGGCATTCGCGTGAACGACAGCTTGCAGCGCTACATTCGCGTTCGGCTTACCCGACCGGTGCCCGATAGCGGCGGGGAGCAGCGCGTGCTGATCATCAAAACGTATGAAGATCGCGCGAGCTACTACACGCGCGGCGACACCATTGTGTTCACTCGTCCACTCGGTATCAAACGCAACGCGGTGGTGCTGCCCGCTGGTTATGAACTCGTCTCGTCGTCATACCCCGCGCAGATATTGCAGGAAGAAGACGGTCGCATCGGGATCAGCTTCCTGAACACCACGCCAGCCGAAGCGCCCGTCACACTGCGTGCGATACCGAACACCGGCGCGGCCACACGTGCGAATCGATCAAGCGTTGCCGCACGACTGGTGGAGCGCGCGCATCAGGATCGCGAGATCGTGTATTTCCTGCAGCAACCAGAAACACACGCGTTTGATCTGTATCATGACTACACGGAGACGCGCCCGGGAACGAGCACGTATCTCAACGTGGTGCGCGCGGGCAGCTCCGTTTCAAATCCGAGCGCGCGTAATCTCGATACCGGCGAGGCGCTGCGATGGGACGTACTGCGCGGCCGAGCAATCACCGACGCAAAACTCGCCGTGTCGAACGTGACGCCGGAAACAGAAGTCGTCGTGTTTCACTTTGCGTCGGTAACGGCAGGATCGTCGGTGCGCCTGCGCATGTCGGAGACGTACACCGACAGTGTGCGCTACAAGCTCGTGGGTGACGAACTGGTGTGGGACCGCGCTTTCGGTCGACCCGCCAACACGGTGGTGCTACCTGCCGGTTGGGTACTCACCAACAGTTCGATTCCAGCTACCGTGAGTACCCGCGCGGACGGTCGCGTGCAACTTGATTTTCTCAATGCGCGACCGGACGAAATCAACACCGTCATTACCGCGCGACGGCGGTAGATGCACTGCAAGAACGAGGAACGGAGTTAACGCCGAGCGGTAGCCGACAGTGGTTGCTGTCGACTACCGCTCGTTGTGCTTACTGCTTCGGATCGAGAATCTTGGCAATCTCCGTGCGTACATCGCGCAGGTGAATGCGTGTCATCGGATCGGACGTGCGACCGAGCGCTGCCTGCGCGAGACGGTCAAGGTCCTGCAACTCCGCGCGCAGGAGACCGCGCACATCGGACGATGCCGGAGCGGCGGCTGCGGCACCCGCGCCAGCGGCGCCTGCTGCGGGTGCCGGGTTCAACCGTGAATCCGCCGCCGCCAGGAATGCGCGCTGCAAGTTGCGACGATACACGTTCACACGAACGTTTGAACCGTTGAGCTCGCCCCAGATGCCCGCGCGCATGTCGGTCATCAGATCGGCCAACGTGTACACATCGGACGGACGCTCAGCCAACGCTTCAAACTCAGCGAGGCGATTGAGTCGGCCCGCATTCATGAGCGAGTTCACCACACTGGCCTGACGCGTGCGGAAACGATCCACCGCGCCTTCGTTCTCAATGCGACGCAGCAACGACGGATCAAGGAACATGGCCGGCACCTGAAACGCCGCCTGATTCAGATAGCGCACCGCTTCGCGCTGACGCGCCTTTTCCACGGGACGAAAGCGTTCGCCCGTACCGTACTTTTCCTGCGTGTACGCGCCACCAACCACGGCGGCAACGTGACTCATGTACCGTCCCCACTGTCCAACGGCTTCATTGTACAGCGTGGCCACCTCCGCGTAGCTCTCGCCGGGCTTTTCGGCCGCACTGCGAATCATCCCCACCACGCGCGTGAGATTTTTCATGCCGAGTGTGGTGGCCTTCACGGCGTCGGCATCGCCCACGGCTTCGGTGAGGTCTTCCGGATCGGCCGTGGCATCAGCCGTGGTAAAACGCAGCCACGGGAACTGATCCTGTTGACGCGCCCACTGATCAAGGGTGGGCTTTTCTTCGTCGGGCGTACGCGCGCCGGGAATCGGTGAGTAGCCCCACTTGACCGCAAACTTGTCGTACGGTCCAACCTTCGGAATCAGGAGATCCGGCGGAATGTTGTCTTCTGGTTGCGCAACATAGTTGAAGCGCGAGTAATCCATGAGCGTGGCCACGTGTCCGTTCATGCGCTCAAGGAATGTGCGGCTGCGAATGGAATCCACGGGATACTGTGCCGACGACTTCATGTTGTGCGGAAAACCAATCGAGTGTCCGATTTCGTGCGTCACTACGTACTCAACGAGGCGTCCCATCAGCGAATCGGGCATCGGCAATTTTTGCGCACGCACATCGAGCGGCGAGACCTGAATGAAATACCAGTTCTTCTGCAGCTCCATGATGTTGTGATACATGTTCACTTCGCCCTTGATGATCTGGCCCGAGCGCGGGTCAACGATCTGGCCACCCGTGGCGTTGGCCACGGTGCTGGGACGCCAGTAGATCACCGAATGACGCGCATCAAAGAGCGAGAAGTTCGGATCCTGCTCTGGTGTTGGTGCAATGCGACCAAAGATCGCGTTGCTGAAGCCCGCCTCCAGGAATGCTTCCTGCCACTTGTCGACACCCGAAATAATCCACGGCTTGAGCCAGTCTGGCGTTGCCGGATCGATCCAGTAAATGATCGGCTCGACCGGATCTGAAACCGCGGCGTTCGGATTCTTCTTGACGAGTTTGAAGCGATGAATGAAGCGCACTTCCTCGGCTTTTTGCACGGGGCGCGACATATCAAACGCAGCGCTTGAGATGAAGCCAACGCGATCATCCTGCCAACGCGGCATCATCGGCACATCTGGAAGCGTGACCATGCTGAAGTGCACGCGCGCGGTTTGTGACCGCAGCGGCGCCTGCGCGCCAGGCGCGCCGCCACCGCCAGGACCACCTGCCGCGGGCGGACGCGACGCACCGGACTGCGTGACTTCAATGTTGATGTTCTGCGGGAATGCCCACGTTTTGTCGACCCAGCTGCGCGTGCGCACAATGCCTTCCACAGGCGCGAGTTCCGGAATGTTCGACAGGAACAGGTCGCTCACATCGATCACCGCCGCGCTATCGGGTCCAAACGCCGACACGTTGAAAACCGCGAGCACTGCGCCTTTGCGGAAGCCCGACACCTGACGCCAGATCGCGGCAGTCGAATCGGCCACCAGATTGTGCCGCTTTTCGCGCAACACGACACGATTGCCTTCCCGATCCCACTGCACGGTCAGGCGTGTGCCGCCGCCAAAGAAACCGGCCGGATTCTGGAGCGTGGATTCAACCGGACGGCTGATCAGCAGCATCTCCTTGCCGATCTGCGCGGCAGGAATCTCGAACAGCAAGCGCTCGCCAATGCGATGCACTTTGAACAGGCCATCCTGCGTTTGCGTGCGGTCCGTGATCACCTGTCGGTACGGACGCGGGCCTTGGGCCGCGGCTCCCGCACCGCCCGCGCCAGCGGTACGCGTTGAGTCCTGTGCGCCAGTCGTGGGCAAGGCGGTGCGCGCCGGCGCAGTGGTTGGACCGGCCGCAGGTGCCGTCTTGCAGCTGGACAACCCAAGGGCAAGTCCGGCGGTGAGCACCGCTGCAGAGCGGTGGAACAGAGTCGATCGAGAAGACATGTGTAATCCCTGAAGCAAATGAGGACTGCGGTTATGCGACGAACTGCTACAACAAAAGTGCCTACTGAATGAACTTCCAACTCGCGCGATGGTCGCGCGTGAGCGGTGTGCCGAGCAGTCGCGCACGCACCATCTCGATCGGCATGCGACCGCCCTGCAGAATTGTATCGTGAAACTGCTTGTTGCTCATCCGGCCGCTTTGCACGAGTTCACGATGCAGCGAGCGAATCTGCAACCCACCCAGCATGTACGCCGCCTGATATAACGGCGAGTATGTGCCATTAAACGAGCGGCGTACTTCGGCCTCGGCGTTGGCGCGCTCGTGTCCCACACGATTCACCAGCAAATCAATCGCCTCCTGCGGCGTCATCGTACCAAGATGCACACGCAAGGAGAAGATGATGCGAGCCAGACGATGTGAACGCCAGAACAGCATGCCCATGCGATCCTGCGGTGTTTTTGCAAACCCTTGATCCCACAACAGCATTTCCCAGTATAGCGCCCAGCCTTCGCCCCAGAACGGGGTGCTGAACAGCTGTCGATGCGTGTTGTATCGCGAGGTCATGAACCCCTGTAAGTGATGACCGGGAATCAGCTCGTGATGCACAGTGGCCATGGAGAAATGCGGGTTATTACCGCGCATGCTCATGAGCTTGTCTTCGTGCGTCATGGAATCCGTTGGATACGCCACCTGAATGATCTCACCGCCGAGAAAGAACGGCGAGACCAGCTGCTGACGCGGCGACATCATCTCCATGCGCCAGATCTCGTCGGCCAGCGGCGGAACCGTGACAAGATCGCGCTCGGTGATGAACGCGACGGCTTCACGCGCGAGTCGGCGAATTAACTCCGGCTGTTCGCCAGGCGGAACGTAGGCTTGTTTTACCGACTCGAGCGCGGCCCGCCAGTCGTCGCCAAATCCCATCTCGCGCGCGGCTTTCTTCTGCTCGGATTCAATCCACGTGAACTCGCGTTCAGCAAGCGCAATCAACTCTTCCGGCGTGTAGGCGATCATTTCGGCATCCAGATCTTCCGCCAGTCCGCTCGCACCGATCGGATCACCAATGATTGGCTCCTCCTGACCTTCCCGCTGGCCAACGATCTCTTCGCGAATAGCGCGCGAATACTTCGTGATCGCGTCGTTCGCGCGACGGAACGGGTCGTCCGTCCACCAGGAGAACAACGGATCATACCCCGAATAAAAGCGCTGCCAGTTGCGCACGGTGGTCTGCAAATCACCCACGTACTTGATGGATCGCAGAGCAATAATTTTCTCGGCGCGCGTCACCGAGTCGGTGCGTTTGGCACGCGTGAGCTTGGTGAAACTGTCCACCTGCGTCGCCAGTGTCGACAGCGCTTTTGCCGTTGCGGCGCCGTCAACCTTGTCAAACCGGCGGCGCGACTCTTCAAAGCCCGTGATCACACTCGCGAATGGCACGCGCGGCGCCATTTCCGCGGCAAACTTCGCTTCGCGCTGCAGCTGCGCCCGTTCAAAGCGCAGCCGATGATCGAGCAATATGTAGTCAATGCGACCTTCCTGGCTAAGCGACTCGAAGCGCACCTCGGCGAGTCGAGCCTGCCATTCGCGATAGAAGGCATCAAACCGATCGCGCCGAGCGGGTGAGTATTCCACGGTCCAGCGTCGACCAAGCGCGGCCCGGTCGGTGGAGTACAGCGCAATGGTATCGCGCAGTTCGCTGGAACCGACCGGCACGGCGGCCAGGGATTGTGACGCAGTAACTCGTGGTGTGAGTACGAAGCAGGCAATCAGCAGCAGGAAGGGGCGAACCGCGCACAAGCGCACCATGAAGCCGTTCCGGGATCCAGATGGGGAGGGAGACAAAGAAGGGACCTCTCAAACTACGCGCGGGTCCGCCTTCGTGTTCAGATGGCGGCGGAAGTGGCGCGGCACTCGTACATTGCTCGCATGTCGCTGCTCGAACTTTACGATGCGTCGCTGCTCGGACGCGCCAGCCAGCCGGCACTGGAGTGTGCCACTGCCGATGGCGCACTGCTGTCGCTGCGGTTCGCCGACCTTGAGGCGCGGAGCAATCAGCTTGCCTCGCTGCTTAAGGATCGTGGCCTGCGCCCCGGCGACCGACTGGCCTTTTGCCTGCCCAATCGGGTGGAGGTGATTGACCTGTGGCTGGCCTGCGTCAAGCTCGGCGTGATCGTGGTGCCAATCAACGTGTTGTACAAGGCGCGCGAGATCCGGCACATCTGTTCCGACTCGGCGCCTCGCGCGGTGGTGACCACTGCTGATCGCAGCGCCGATTTCCCGACCGGCGTTGAACTCTGGGATGTAGATGCGCTCACCAACGCCGCGAGCGTACGGCCCGCGCACCGCGACGTCGTGCTGTCGCGCGCGGATACGCCAGCGGCGCTCATTTATACGTCGGGCACAACTGGTCTGGCCAAAGGAGCGATCCTCACGCACGGCAACTTTGCCGCCAATGCGCTGTCATTGCTCACCGCGTGGCAGATCACCGCGTCGGATCGGTATCTCGCCGCGCTGCCGCTCTTCCATGTGCATGGACTCGGCAACGGCGTGCAGTGCTGGCTGGCGAGTGGGTGTCACATGCGGCTGGTTGAACGATTCGACGCCGCGCTTGCTGTGCAATGGTTTGAATCGTATCAACCCACGCTGTTCTTTGGTGTACCCACCATGTACGTGCGGTTGCTTGACGTACCCGCTGACCGCGCACGTGCCATTGGGGCGCGTGCACGGTTGTTTGTCTCCGGATCCGCGCCACTGCCAGCCTCGGTACTGGGGCAGTTTGCCGACACCTTTGGTCACACGATCCTTGAGCGGTACGGCATGACCGAAACGTTCATGAATGTCAGCAATCCACTCGTGGGCGAGCGCCGTCCGGGCACGGTGGGGCGCGCACTGCCGCTGGTGAGTGTCGAGATTCGCGATGCAGCGAACCGTGCTGTTGGTGCGGACTGCAGTGGCGAGCTGTGGGTGCGCGGCCCGAACGTGTGCAGCGGTTACTGGATGCGAGAGGACGCAACCACAGCGGCATTCGTCGATGGCTGGTTCCGCACCGGTGACATTGGCGTGCTATCTGCTGATGGATACATCACGCTGCAAGGGCGACGCTCTGACCTGATTATTTCGGGCGGCTTCAACATTTATCCGCGCGAAATTGAAGAGCTGCTCACCACGTTTGATGGTGTGCATGAGGCCGCCGTCGCAGGTCAACCCGATCCGGTGCGTGGTGAGGTGCCGGTGGCGTATCTGGTGTGTGATGCCGCCACGGATTTGGCCGTGATTGAGGCGCAGGTGCGCAAGGAGCTCGCGTCATTCAAGGTGCCACGTGCGTTTGTGCGTGTTGACGCACTCCCGCGTACCGCGCTCGGCAAAGTACAAAAACATCTGCTGCCGACACACGGAACATGAGCCCGGCTACGCTGTCACTGCTCGCATTGCTCGTAGTGATCGTCGCCAGCTTTGGCACCAAACTGAATGTTGGTATTCTGGCCGTCGCCGTTGCGTGGCCGGTGGCCATGTACGCAGCGGGTTGGAAAGTCGACGCGCTCATGGCCACGTTTCCGGCGTCGCTCTTTCTCACGCTGCTTGGCGTGACCCTGCTCTTTGGTGCTGCGCAGGCGAACGGTACGATGGCGGCGGTGACACAACGAGCCTTGCGACTGTGCGGCGGTCAGGTTGCGTGGTTACCACTCATGTTCTTTGTGTTCGCGTGCGCGATCAGTACTGTGGGACCGGGATCCATTGCCACGCTGGCGTTGCTCGCGCCGCTCGCCATGGCCGCCAGTCATCGCGCGCGTATTCCAATGCTGCTCACCGCGCTCATGGTCGGCAACGGCGCGAACGCGGGCAATCTTTCGCCCTTCAGCTCTGTTGGTGTCGTTGTCTCGTCGTCAATGGAGCGGGTTGGTCTCGGTGGACACGAGTGGGCCGTGTGGGCCGCAAACTTCGCCGCGCACGCGCTCGCGGCGCTTGCGGCCTGGGCGCTGTTTGGTGGTCCGAAACTGTTGCGCGAACACACGATGGTGGAGTTCGAAGTCGCCCCGCCACTTGATCGCCGTCAAACGATCACCCTGCTCATCGGCGCCGTGTGGATGTGTGCAGTGGTGTTTCTCAAGGTGAATCTTGGACTGGCAGCGTTCGCCGCCGCTGCGCTGCTGGTGTTATTCAAAACCGTTGACGATGCGTCGATGATCAAGCAGGTACCGCTCGCCGTGATTGTCATGGTGTGCGGTGTAAGTGTGCTTGTTGGTGTGCTTGAGGGAACCGGCGGCATGGATCTCTTCACCACGCTGCTCGCGCGCGTAGCGACACCGGAGACGGTCAACGGCATGATGGCGTTTGTAACCGGCACCATTTCCACGTACAGCTCTACGTCTGGTGTGGTGTATCCCACGTTCATTCCGGCCATACCGGGCCTCGTGGAGAAACTCGGCGGCGGCGATCCGCTGGAAATCGCATTCAGCATCAACGTCGGAGCCGCGCTGGTTGATGTGTCGCCGCTTTCTACGCTCGGCGCATTGTGCATTGCCGCGCTTCCCGAAGGGCATGATCCGGCCAAACTGTTCCGCAGTCTGCTGCTGTGGGGCTTCTCGATGACAATTGTCGGTGCAGTGTTCTGTCAGCTGTTCATTCACCTGTTCACCGGCTGACGGCCACAGTTCGCGACGGCATGCGCCAGGCGAACGCTAGGCGTGCAAACGGGCTCGCTCGCGTTCGGCCGCACCGGCGTTGCCAAGCGCATCGTCATACAGATCGATCAGGCGACGCGTGCAGTACACCACGCCCTCCTCACCGCGAATGCCGTGTACGGTGGACCATGCGTCGCGCGCCTTGCGATAACTGCGCACGGCTTCTTCCGGCTGGTGCAGTTTGAAGCTGAGCAGGTCAGCGAGTTGTTGCGAGATGATGGCCCCAGTCTCGCCCTTATGCACACGGCTGGCGGCCTGAAGTTGGGCGACGGCTTCGTCCCAACGCTCGCGCACGATCAGACTTTGCACCTGAGACATCGCAAAGTATGAGGTGGTCGCACCACCACCGCCGCTCATGCCGGTAGCACTTCCGATCACGCCCGAGAGCATCGCGGCCAGACCGCGTTGCAACGCAACAGTCGCGATGCCTGCGCACAGCGTGCCGCCGAAAAACATCGGCCACCCCATGGGAGTCGCACCCGGTGGCAACAGCGCAAACATCAGCGGTGATTCAATCACTGCGTACGCTATTGCCTGCAGATACAGGTATTCGCGAGCAGACTTGTCGGCGCTGATCATGCACCCAAGACGACTCAGCGCGCGCGATGCCACCACGCGAGCAGGCGTCGCCAGGAAAGCGCGATCCCGGTCCACACCAGCACCACTGACCCAAGGGTCACGAGTGTGGCCAACGTCTGGCCGGCCAGTCCGAACACTTCACCCGTGTGCCCGAAGCGTACCCACGCGCGAATCTGACGACTGGCGCTCAGACTGGTGTAGTCTCGCACCTCGCGAACCTCGCTGGTGCTCGCGTCAACAACCAGCGTGGTGCGCAAATCCGGTCGGTACGTATTGCCTTCGGCCACAGCCAAAGTGGCGGTGGTATCCGCGACGTCGGGCAGCGTGATTGTGAGCGATTGCCAATCGGGAACCTGTTGTGTTGCCACCGCGAAGTAACCGTACAGTGGGGCCTGCGCGGGCAGTGCCATCGTGGAATCGGCGGGCGCTTCGGCGTTGCTGTCGGCGGTTCGCTGCGTTGCTGAGCCACCTCGCGGAGCCGATTCCGCATTCTCCGCGCGCGGGGACGATTGTTCATTCAGTGCTGCGACCGCCGCCGCTTTTTCCTGCGCTGAACCAAGCGCCCGATCAAGCCACAACCCAGGCCAGCGATACGAAATGAAAACGCCGCTGGCCACGACAACAAAGAGCGGAATAAGCGACCAGAAACCAATCGTATTGTGCCAGTTGAAGTCGCGCGCTTTCGGCGACAGTCCGCGCCGAAACCAGAGCACCGAGCGGAGCGCTTTCAAATTCCAGTTGCGCGGCCACCAGAGCCACAAGCCGCTCACCACAATGACGAGAAACGCGAGATTCGCAGCCCCTGTCACCGCCTTGAGCTGCGTGCGCAGCTCGCCGTTCTCGGCGCCGATCCAGCGGTGCCACCGTCTGAGCGATGCCATCCACGCACGCGCCTTGCCGTCGGTTCGCACCTTGATGGACTGACCCGTGTACGGATCCAATGTCAGCGCCGTGCGCTCGCGATCGCGGAACCGCACAATCGCTGGCTCTTCGGCTCGCGCCCGCACTGCGATCGAAGCCACTTCGGCGCGAGCAATGCCGGCCCGCGACAGGAGCGTGTCGAGCGGCAACCGCGGTGCATCGGCCACCGTCACGCGAGGCGCGCCGTCCACCAACGCGATGACTTGCCGTTCAAACCCCAGAAGCACGCCGGTCACGGACATGAGCAGGATCACGAGGCTGGCAGAAACGCCAAGCACGAGATGCGACCAGAACACGACGCGGCGGAGGATGGCGAGCGAAGAACGCACGGCTGGAATTGTGAAATGAGAACGGTTCTCAAAGAACAGAATCGAATTCTAAATCAATTCCGAGCGAATCGCTAGGGATTGCATTCCGCAGCAAAAACGCCCCACTCGCGATGGCGAATGGGGCGCTCTTTGCGCGATGTCCGAGGGAGTGTCTGCGCGCTACGCCACCGCGCTGCTCACGCTTTCTACTCGCAAACGGGGCGGCCCGCGGGGAGCGGAACAGCGCAGGTTCTCGTGGTGCCGTTGCGCGTGATCACCAAGCTGGCGGTAGCGGTACCGTCGTAGGTGAGTACCTCTTTCCACGTGGCCGTTTCGGTTTCGCCACCAGCGACGGTCACCGCCACGGTCATGCTGCGCGTGACTTTGCCAGCGGTCGGATAGCTGCGTCCATCGGTGCGAACCGGGATCACCAGGCCTTCGGTCAGATCAGACACCGTGCGATTGGCCGTGAAAGCGCCTTCGGCATTGAATCCGTTCACCGTTTCTGTGCCGTTCGACGAACCGTTGATCGTGCGCTGCGTACTGCCCGCCTGCAGTCCGGTTATCGTGCGATCACTGACGTGGCGCACGGTGCGTGTTGAGCTGTCGCGAACAGTGACGGTGCCTGACACTTCGGCGTGCGTTTGCATCTTGGCGGTTGTGGAATCCGGACGCGCTTGCGCCGCACCATTGATGTCGGTGTAGATCACCCAACGCTCACTCGTCAAACCGCGGCGATCGGTCGTTGGACCGCACGAAATCTTGCCGGTCGCGGCACTGAACGCGCACGAGTCGGCATTAAAATCGCCGCCAAACGGTCCGCGTGCGACACCCGCGCGGAATCCCTGTCCGTGCGCAAAATCCGCGTTCAGTCCACCGCCCATAAATCCTGTCGCACCAAACGCCGAACCGAAGGGGCCACCACGTCCACCGTGACGACGACGCATCGGCCGCCATGAATCACTTTCTGCGCCAGCGTAACTGTTTTCGGTCATGGAGAAACCGACGGGCGTTGTGTTCACGGCCTCGGCGAGCAGCGTTTCGGCAGTCTCGCTGTTGTTGGTCACGCCGAGATCGCATGCGGCCAGCGACACAAGCATGAACGCGCTGGCGGAAAGGGCGCTCCGACGCAACGCACTGGTGCGACGCGCGCCAGACACGAACTGCACTTCTGTAAAGGACATGTGTGAGCTCCGGTGTTCGCTGTCACGTGCGCGGGACATCCGCGACCAACGCGCGCAGCAGGTTCGGGAGTATTACACGCGAAGCGCTGCGCACCCTACATCGTACAACCGGCGCGAACGGCGTACGCTCAGATGTGTGTGTTGCCGGGAGGCATCCACGGCCGCATGCGTTCTCGGAGCGCTCGCAACGCGCGAGCCATCTGCGCTTCCACCGCCTTGATCGATACGCCGAGCTTGGCGGCGATTTCCGCGTTCTTGAGACCGTCTGCCCGGCTCAGCGCAAACACCTCGCGACAACGCGGAGGCAGGTCGGCCAACGCTTCGTGCAATGCGGCCTGCATTTCATGTTCGGTCGCGGCGACGTCGCTCGGCGTGGGCGCGCTGGACAGCAGCGCAATTCCCGGCGCCGCAACGGCGCGCACATTGCGGTGTCGCAGCACGTTCAACGCGCGATTACGAGCGGCGCGAAACAACCACGCCTGCACCGGTCGTTCCGGATCGATCGTCGTGCGATGTTCCCACAGCTCCAGCATCACCTCCTGCGCCACTTCTTCTGCTTCATCACGCTGACGCAACATGGCATCGAGAAAACGAACCAGCGGCGCATACCATGTACGAAACACGGTTGCGTATGCTGATTCATTGCCCTCGGTAAGTTGCTGGAGCAGGTCGCGTTCGTGGGACATGCGTGGGTGAAAGAGCCGGACCCTCAGTCGCCTACATAGTAGTATCGAGAGGTCGCGAGCGCAGCACACAGGCGTTAACATCGAGCGATCGCTGTCGTACGTCCGGGGTAGGGTCTCGGGCGATTCCCGTGTATTCTGGCAAATGACGCCTGAACCAACGCCTCCTGCTCCGCCGTCCGACGCGCCCGATTGGGAACTGCTCGGTCGTTTTTTCGCGGGCGCGTCTGATCCAGCGGAAGCGGCACGAGTGAGCGAATGGTTGGCGGCGCATCCGGACGACCTGCGAGTCGCCGAGGCGGTCAACGCCGCGGCGTCATCACTCGGCGCGGAGTTGCAAACGCCGGTTGATACGGAGAGTGCGCTGGCCGCAGTACTGGCGCGGCGGTCGCTGGCTCCGGCGGGAATATCCGAGGCTGATCATTCGCGGCGAGCGGTGCGCGAGGAGTCGGCAAAAGTCACGCCCATTCATCGTGTATCACCGCTGCGAAAATATGCGGCCGCGGCCGCTGTGCTCGTTGTGGCTGGCGCCTGGTTTGTGTCGCGTACATCGCCCACTGGTGACACACGGAATATCGCCGCAAACGCAACGGCACAGATGCAGCTGTTCGCGACCGACGTTGGCGAGCGCGATTCCATGCGACTGCCGGATGGAACACGCGTGATCCTCGGCCCCGCCAGTACGCTCCGCTACGCAGCCGACTACGGATTCGAACGTCGTAGCGTGACGCTTGTCGGTGACGGCTACTTTGATGTGGCGCCGGGACAAGCGGCGGCCTTCACTGTGCATGCGGGCCCGGCAGTCATCGTTGACCTTGGCACCGCGTTCACCGTACGAAGTGACGATGCGCGCGGCGTGCTCGTGGCCGTGACCAACGGTCGCGTCACACTGGCGGCCGACAGCACGCCCACGCGCACGCTCGAACTGGCAGCGGGCGATGCTGGCGTGCTTGATCTCGCCAGCGGAACGGCCCGCAAGGAAACAGTTGCTGTAGACGACGCAACGGCCTGGACAACCGGTTCGCTTGTGTTTCGTGACGCGGTGTTCGAAGATGTGGCGAGTGCACTGCGTCGGTGGCACGGCATTGTGTTGCAAGCCGATAGCAACGTGCGTGCGTCGCGCCTGACCGCCACGTTCACGAACGAACCGAAGGAAACCGTGCTCGAGACGATCGCGCTCTCCTATGGTGCGGAGCGTGTCACCCACCGCGACACGGTGCGCTTGCGCATGGGCGGCGCTGGCCGCACACCGCGATAGTCGCGTCTGTGCGACAGACTTTACTGGTAGCGTGCGCGTTACTGACGCTCACCCCGTCACGCGTTCACGCGAGCGCGCGTACCACGGTTGAGTGCAGAGCGGTTGTCGCGCCAAGGCAGCAGCAGTGGCCCGAACCGCTCAACCGTACGATCTCTGTGCGCGGCGGCGTGCTGTCGCTGCGTGACGCACTCGATCGTGTGTCGGCGGCGGCGCGCGTTCGCATCACCTACTCCGACGCGTTGATCTCACCGGAACGTCGCGTATGTCTGGATGTCGTGCGAACCACTCTTGGCGATGCTATCACACAGTTACTTGGTAGCGATAACGTCGCACCGCGTGTCGCGTCGCCGGAGCTTGTGGTCCTTGCGCCGCGCACGCCTGAGTCACGCATGGCGCCGAGTGTACGCGCGGCGCCCCTTGAACGTGTGGTGGTGACTGGATCGGCCACCGGCAATGCACAACGCGGCCTCAGCGTTACACTCGGCGTAGTTGACGGCAGCACGCTTGAAGCCCAATCGCGTGGCGACATGAGCGAGTTTCTTAATGGCGTGGTGCCGGGCGTCTGGTTGTGGCAGCAGTCACCCACCTCGCTGCTCACGCGATATGGCAGCATTCGCGGTGCGAGTTCGTTCGGTGTGAGCTACCCCAAAGTGTATGTGGACGGAGTGGAAGTCGCGAACCCGCTGGTTGTGTCGCATCTGCCGGCGGAGAGTATTGAACGACTGGAAGTACTGCGCGGCCCGCAAGGTGCTGCGTTGTACGGTACTGACGCGATCAGTGGTGTACTACACGTCGTAACGCGGCAGCCATCGCAGCGAAACGAAACAGCGGCACTCAACGTGCGCGCGCAGAGTGGACTGGTGAACAGTGCGTACGCGTCGTCCGGCACCTTCGGACAGGAACTCAGCATCAGTGGTCAGGGCGGCACCGTATCCCGCGCCGCGTCCGGAGCACTTTCCGTGTCACGACTCGGTGCGTTTGTGCCCGCCGCGGAGAGTCAGCACATCACGGCGAGCGGACGGGCGCGTGCCATCGGGGCTCGTTCGCTCTCCGAGGTGACCGCACGACTTGTGCTGGCCGATGTGGCGTCGTCGAGCAATCCGATTCTGGTAGAGGCCGTTGGTGATGCCTTTGCCGTTCCGGATAGTGTGCGTCGACCTGGCATGTTGCGTTTCGAGCGTTCATATCGCGACTCACTCGCGCGGCGATTGCAGCTGGTGCGAACCGCTCGGCAATCGCTGCAACAGTTCACCGGCGGCGTGTCGGGCACGTTCTATCCCAATGCCCGCTGGACGCATCGCGCACTGCTTGGCCTCGACACGTACGCACTCAACGGTTCGTCCGGCGGTTTGACACCGTTGCCCTCCGCGTCTGATTCCGCGCTGCGTGCGGCCGAGGGATCCGCCACACGCACGTCCATGCGCGTGAGTTCCGCCGCCGTGTGGTCGGACTCGTTGTGGCAGCGCACGCTCACGTTCGCTGGCGAGCATGCGCTGCTCTTCGAGTCCACGTCGAACGGCATTCTTGCTCGTCCGGGCCCAGTCACGCAAAGCGCGGCCGCTACTGATGTGTGGCGACAAACCACCGGCCTTGTCACACAATTCGACCTTGCATGGAAAAACCGTGTGTTCGTCACCGCCGGCACTCGCGCTGAGCGAAGCGCCGGCTTTGTCGCGGAGCCGCTCGTGTCCTTGTTGCCCATGGTGGGCGCGTCGTACGTTCGCGATCACGCCGGGAACACGTTTAAGGTTCGCGCGGCTTACGGAAAAGGCATCCGGCCACCACGCGTGACGGTTGGCGGCTCAACGCTCGCTCGCGATCGCCTGCTGCCCAACGACGCGCTCGAACCTGAATCGCAAGCCGGTACCGAGTTTGGAGCCGATGTGTTTATTGGCGGTCACACCACGCTGCATGTCACACGGTTCGATCAGCGCGCGAGCGGGCTCGTGCAACCGGTCAGCGTGATTGCACCGAGTGAACCGCCCACGCAGCCGCGCACAAATGATCCGCTCAACCGGAACATCGCGTATCAGTTGCAGAACGTTGGAGCCATCAGCAACAGTGGCTGGGAAGTGGAAGGCCGCGTGCGCGCCGGCGCGTTTGTCGTGCAGAGTTCGTTCACGCACGTGGCCAGTCGGGTGCTCGCGATCCGACGAGGCTACACTGGCGAGTTGCGCGTTGGCGATCGCATGCTCGACGTACCAGCGCAAACACTCGGCCTGTCGCTGCGTTTTGACGATGGTCCGTGGAACGCGTCGGTTGGCGCGACGCGAGTAGCGGACTGGATTGGATACGATCGCATCGCGGCAGCGCAAACATTTGTCACGCCCGGACGGCCGGCCACTGCGCTGGCAGGGCCTGCACTTCGACAGTTGTGGATTCCGTACGATGGTGTCACGCGCGTGCACGCGTCGTTCATGCGCGCGTTGCCTGGCGCCCTCACATTGATCGTGACGGGAGAAAACCTGCTCGATTACCAGACGGGCGAGCCGGACAACATCACGATCCTTCCGGGTCGATCAATTGCGCTGGGATTGCGCGCGCGTTTCTGACGAGCGCGAGGTGGCCTAGCGCGCACGTCGCGGCACCTCAGAACCCACCGCCGCAGCGCCGCGCACCATATCGAAAATGAGATGCGTCTCAATGTGCGTGACCTCGGGGCGCGTGCTGATCGATGTCAGAATCAGTTCGCGCAAGGCATCGGAATCGGCGACGCCCACGTGCACCAGAAAGTCGTCTGATCCGCCAATGTTGTACGCCGCGAGCACCTGCGGGAGTCCGCGGCAGTGCTCCTGGAAGCGCTCAACGACGTCGCGCGCGTGCCGGGCCAACCGCACCGCCACCAGCGCCTGCAGGGCGATCCCTTTGGCCCACGGTGCGACCTCGGCGTGATAGCCGAGTAACACACCTCGCTCTTCCAGCCGTCGCACTCGGGTCAGCGTGCTGGACTCGGCCAACCCCACGCGCGCGGCAAGCTGTTTGTTGCTCAGCCGAGCATTCTGCTGCAAGAGGGTCACCAAGGCGTGGTCAATGCGGTCGAGGGGCTCACGATCCTGCTCGTACCGAATGTTCTGCGGCATTTATTCTCCAAGGACGAATATCATGCCAATTTAGCCGTATGAGCCCTTACAACAAGCCAGCCTCGGCGTCACCCGCACGTCACCACGCCGCCGACGGCGCCCACCCCGACACCATCGCCGTACACGCCGGCCGCGAAGACTTCGCGGCGCTCGGCGTACACGCCCCGCCACTCGACTTCTCCAGCACCTATCCCGTGCCGGATCTCGAGGCCGGCGTCGCGTCCATCGACGCCATGGTCGCAGGCGGCCTGCCCATCGGATCCGCCATCTACAGTCGGTTGTACAATCCCACCGTCGCCCGCGCCGAGTCCGCGATCGCCGCGCTCGAAGGCGCCAATGCCACGGTGGCCTTTGCCTCTGGCATGGCCGCGTACACTGCAGCGTTGCTCGCCGCTCGTGCACGCGGATCACACGTGGTCGCGGTACGTCCGCTGTATGGCAGCGCCGATCACCTGCTGGCCAGCGGCATGCTTGGTCTGCGCGTGACGTTCACGGAACCGGACGGCGTTCGCGATGCGATCGAAGCCGACACATCACTCGTGCTGATCGAAACGCCCGCCAATCCAACGCTGCAGCTCGTGGACATCGCCGATGTCGTCGCGCAGGCTAACGGTGTGCCCGTGATGGTAGACGCCACCTTCGCCACGCCGATTCTGCTGCGGCCACTGGAACATGGCGCAACGCTCGTGCTGCACAGCGCCACGAAAGCGCTCGCCGGACACGGCGATGTCCTTGCTGGTGTGATCAGCACGAACGATGATTCCTGGCTCGCGGCGCTGCGTCAGGTACGACTGCTCACTGGCAGCGTGCTGCATCCCATGGCCGCGTTTCTGCTGCATCGTGGATTAGCAACGTTGCCGCTACGCGTGCAGCGCGCACAATCCAATGCACAACGCATCGCCGAGTTGCTGTTGCAACACGAGGCCGTTGCGGCCGTGCATTATCCAGGCCTTGGCACCAATGATCCGCGCGGCGTGCTCGGTCGCGAGTTACTTGGTCCCGGCAGTACCCTGGCCTTTGAACTCCGAAGCGATGACGCACACGCGGCATCCCGGTGCATGGCCGCACTGCGACTGATCACGCCCGCGGTGTCACTTGGCAGCACCGACTCACTGATTCAGCATCCTGCCAGTCTCACGCACCGCGTGGTTGATCATGACGTGCGCACCGCCCACGGCATCAGTCAGCAACTGCTGCGACTGAGCGTGGGCGTAGAACGTGTGGATGATATCTGGCAGGATCTCGAACTTGGTCTGGCAGCCGCCGTGCCGCACCTCGCTTACCAGGCGATGCCGTAGTCTTCGCCGAAGTTGCTGGCCGCTCCCCACAACGTTCCGTGTTTTCGGTCGCGCCAGATGGCGGTGATCGGTCCAGACGTGTAACGCGCGAACTCAAGCGTGTAACCGCGTCTGCGGAGATCATCGCGCACCCAATCGGGAATGCGTTCATTGAGTTGAATGCGACCAGGACGCGCCTCGTGTGCACCAAAGCTTGATCGCATCTGATAGCTGTGAAAACCGGGATGCTCCGCCGCTTGTTGCACCGTCTGACCAAACTCGACCATGGCCAGAAAGAACTGCAGTAAGTCCTGATCTTGCGTATCTCCGCCCTGCACCGAAAACGCCATCCATGGTTCGCCGTCTTTGAGTGCAATGGTTGGCGTGAGCGTAACGCGCGGCCGTTTGCCGGGCTCGAGCACGTTGTACGGTCCGTCTTCCGCGTCGAGTACGAACGACTGCATGCGTTGCGACAACCCGATGCCGGTGCGCCCTGCAATCACGGCCGGAATCCATCCACCGCTCGGCGTAATGGACACCATCCACCCGGCTGAGTCAGCAGCCTGAATACTTGTTGTGCCGCGCGTGAAGGCGTCGTGGAATGCGCTGTCGTTCGACATCACGCTGGCGCTGAACCCGCTCGACGTGGCCGTTGCGCGCCGCACGCTGTCTGGGCGCGGTCCGGTGGTCGACCAACGAGACAGGATATCCGTGAACGGGTTCACACCTTGCTGAAACGGATACGGATCGCCGGGACGCACCGCCGCGTCGTTCAGATCGGGGCTCATGAGCGCAAAGCGTGCTTTGGCGTACGCTTTGCTCATGAGTCCGGCCACGGGCTCTTCGGGCCCGTTGTACGGATCTCCGTAATAAAAATCGCGATCGGCGTACGCCAGATTCATGGCCTGATACACCGTGTGAATGTATTGCGCACTGTTGTAACCCATCGCTTTTACATCGGCGTTCTCGAGGATGTTGAGCGCCTGCAACAACACGGGCCCTTGCTGCCAGATGGGCAACTTGTACACATCGATACCGCGATAATTCGTGGTGTATGGCTCTTCAATGCGAACACTCCAGTTGGCCAGATCCTGCATGGTGAACAGTCCACCGTCTTCCTGCACACCACGCACGATCTCCGCAGCGATGTCGCCTTTGTAGAAGCGATCATACGCCGCCATGATTGCCTGCTTGCGCGTTTTTCCGCTGCGCAGCGCATTGCGTTCCGCTTCCACAAGTTTGCGAAACGTGGCCGCGAGATCCGCCTGCCTGAATAGTTCGCCGGCCACGGGTGCTTCGCGCTTCTCTCCCGTGTGCGGAAGAAACACGGCCGGTGAGTATTTCCATTCCTTAAAGCGCGCTGCGTTTGCGTGCATGGCGTTCGCCGCTTGCGCTTCGATCGGATACCCGACATCGGCCATCTGAATGGCGGGGGCAAGCACCTGCGCCAACGACATCGTGCCGTACTCGGCGAGCATCACCATGAGTCCGCCGGGTGTTCCGGGTGTCACGGCGGCCAGCGGACCGAACTCTGGCGGAAAACTCATGCCTTTGGATTTGTAGAACGCAGGCGTGGCGCCGGTTGGTGCCATGCCGAGCGCATTGATCCCGATCACCTTCTTGAGTTTGGGATGATAGATCAGCGCTTGTGTTTCACCACCGCAGCCGAGCGTGTCCCACATGGTGCACGTGGCGGCAAGCATCGCGGCAGCGGCGTCTACGGCGTTGCCGCCCTGCTGAAAAATCATGGCGCCGGCCGTCGCGCCGAGCGGTTTGCCCGTCACGGCCACCCAGTGTTTGCCGTGAAGCTGTGGGCGTTCGGTACGTTGTGCGAACGCGTCTGCTGGCAACAGCGCGGTCGTAGCGGCGAGCGCGAATGCGTGCGCAAGCGTGTAACCGCGGCGCAGCCGAGTGATCATGTGAGACATGGCGGGAATCCGGCGTAGGAGGGCGAGTCAACTCAGTTGAGTATGCGCTCAACGCCCGCCGAGTGCCAGCGGCGTTCGCCCTACAGGCAGTCCCTACGCGCAGTGTCCGCGCGCGGCTCGCCACGCGGAGTATTCACACGCGGTAGCTACACGCGGTAGTCACACGTGGTATTCACCATCGGCATCTACGCGCGCCGCAGCAGCGTGCGCACATGATCACGTTGCAAGTGATACAACCAGCCACCAAAGAGTCCGGCGGCAACGGCCAGCAGCGCGATCGCCAGACTTGCCCCCTGTGCCGTATTCCATCCCCGCGCCGTTTCCAGCAACACGACCAGCACTATCGAGCAGCGCAGCACGCGCCGAGAGATCACGCGATACGGTTCATTCGAACGGCCGTGGAACTCGGCGGTGACATAACCCACGAGCGTGAAACCGGCGAGGTATTCAAGCGACTGCATGAGCAGCGCACGCGACAGGCCATCGCGCGATGGTGCGAGTGCCCACGCGCCTCGCCACACACCGTCCACCGCATCGAGCGGCCAGAGCGAGGCCAGCGTGAAATACACCGCGAACAGCGGCAACGCGATGCGCAGCGTGCGCAGCTCCACACGCTGATCACCATTGCGAGCTCGCGCGCGCGCAGTGGATTGGCTCCGCAGCCACGCGCAGCCAATGGCAAGTGTGGCGCCCGCGATCAGCACATCGGTATGTTCGGCGGCGCCGGGAAGCGCCGCTACAACAAACCACACGGCCACCGCAACCAGCATCGCGCCGCGGGATACACGAGCCGTTTGATCGAGATACGCGCCGTGCACCGCGCCGATGAGGGCTCCTCCGAATGTTGCGATCGGCAGCATTAACCAGACGCGGTCCGTGCCCGCACTCGCGAAACCGGTGACCCAGAGCAACGGTACCAGCAGCACCACAAGGCCCATGAGCGGTAACTCAAGCGCCAGCGCCGATACCGCGCCGCGACCAATTCGAACGCGCGGACGCACCGCCTGGAACGCACGCGCGCCAATCGCCGCTCCGAGACCGTTCGTGCAAATGTCGAAAACCGACGAGAATCGTTCCGCAAGAAACAGCTGACCCACTTCGATAACCGCACTGAGCAACGCGCCAGCCAGACCAACCATCCACCATGCGACTTCGCGCTCGTGCACACGTGCGGATTGTGCGAAAAATCCAAGTGGAAGGAACATCACCACGTTGAGCACCAGATCTGACCACGTCCACACCGTACTGAATCCGTGCGCGGGCACGAGTGTGAAGGCAAATGGTGCCCAGGTAATGAGCAGCGTGGTTGCCACCAGATAGGCCAGCAACGCCAACCCAAGGTGGCGGCCTGTAGGCGAGCCGAGTGGTCGGATGCTGGCAGCGGGTGCTGCGGTCGCGGGTTCGACGGCGACGACTGGTGGGAGTACGGCGGGCATTCCGGTGAGTGTCGACACGCCACACCAGAATCGTGAGGCGCAGTATTTTACAGGTCTGTCATGTTCTTCACTTCCTTCCCATTCGGAGACTCTCATGAGGATTGCGCTACGACTGGCATCTCTCCTTCTCATCGGCCTCACCGCAGCCTGCGGTGGATCGGACGCGGCTCGTGATAGCGCGGACAGCGCCGTGTCGGGAGACGTGTCGGCTCGTGATATCGCGGACCTGCCGGGCGCCGCGAGTTGGGTCGGAGAAATTCCCTGCGCCGATTGCGCGGGAATTCGTACCACCATCACGCTCTACCCAGACGGCACCTTCCGCAGCGAAGGCGTCTACCTCGGCACCGGCGGAAAAGGCGATACCACATTTACGGATCTCGGTCGCTGGACGCACACCGATTCGGCCACCCGCGTGGTGCTGCGCGGAAGCACGGGCCTGGCGGATTTTTACGCGGTTGAGCCCGGTGGTGCCCTCACAAAACTCGATCGACAGGGCCAGCGCATCGCGGGCGAACTGAACTATTCGCTCACCGCAGTTTCGCGGCCGGTCGACATTACGCACCCCGCGCGACTGATCGCCGCGTTCTCGTACATGGCCGATGCCGCAACAATCGTCGAGTGCGGGAACGGCCTGCAGTTTCCGGTTGACATGAGCGGCGAATACATCAATCTCGAGCGCGCGTACACGGCACTCACTGATATCCAGCCCGGAGACGCGGTGGTGGTGCGGCTCAAAGGACATCTAGCGAATCGACCCGCCATGGAAGGTGATGGCACCGCGCTCTCGCTGGTGGTGGATTCCATGGACCGCATCGACCCGCTCGACGGATGCGCCGCGCAGGGCACGCTGGATGTGCTGGCCGCCAACGGCTGGCGTCTGGTCAGTCTCGACGGTCCCGAAGGTGCGACCGTGCTGCCCGAGGACACCAAGGCGTCGCTCAAGTGGGAACGTTACGAGAATCGTTTGTCCGGAAACGGTGGCTGCAACGGCTTCAGCGCACCGGCCACGTTTCGTGGGACCACGCTCACATCAGGGCCCGCCGTCAGTTCGAAGATGGCGTGCGGTGACAGCGCGCTGAATGCGGTCGAGCAGCGGTTTCTCGCCGTGATCAATACGGGAGGCTCCGTGCGACTGGATCGCGATACCATGGTGGTCAGTCAGGGGCCACGCGATGTGGCGCGTTTCGTACGCGTTACGTCCGCGCCCTGATTTTTCTCTCGTCTGTTTATTGACGCCGACGACGCCGAGCCGTAGCGTCGTCGGCATGACTACCCCTCCCTCTCGCCGCGATTTTCTCGGGCACGCGGCTGCCCTCGGCTTCGGCGCCATAGTCCTCCCGCGCCACCTCCTTGCCGGCGCACCGGCTGGCATCATCTCGCGCGCGCCCAGCGCCACGCTGAACATTGCCTGCATCGGCATTGGCGGCATGGGCATGAACAACATGGCGCAAATGATGGGCGAAAACATTGTCGCAGTGTGCGACGTGGATTTTGCCTACGTGGAACGTCAGCTCGAAGGACGCCTGCGCCCGCGCGATGGTAAAGTCTCCGAAGAAGCGATCAAGTTGAAAGAGGTGTACACCAAAGCCGCCAAGTACACCGACTATCGCAAGATGCTCGAGGAGCGCAAAGACATTGACGCGGTGATGATTGCCACGCCCGATCACTTGCACGCGATTCAAGCCAGTGCCGCGATGCAGCTTGGCAAACATGTCTACGTGCAGAAGCCACTCGCCTTCTCCGTGCACGAATCACGTCACCTCGCCAAACTCGCCGCGTCGAGCAAAGTGGCCACGCAGATGGGCAATCAGGGGCATTCGCGGGAAGGCACACGTCGAGTAGTAGAAATCGTGCGTTCCGGCGTGCTTGGCACGGTGTCGAGCGCGCACATCTGGACCGATCGCCCCGTCGGCTATTGGGCGCAGGGCATTCCGCGTCCCGGCTCCCCAGTGCCTGCGGTTCGCCCTCCGGATCCAGCGCGTCCGCCGCAGTGGAATGCGCGCACGGTCGAAGTGGCGGTGCTTCGGGCAATGGCTGACAACCCGCAGTCACCGCCGCCTGGTCTGGATTGGGATCTGTATTGCGGACCCGCGCCGCTCGTTCCGTATCATCCAGCCTATCATCCGTTCGCTTGGCGCGGCTGGGTGGACTTTGGCGTGGGCGCGCTCGGCGACATGGGAGCGCACTTGGTTGACCAGACGTACTGGGCACTCGGACTCACGCAGCCAACGAGCGTGACGGCAGCCACTTCACCCTGGGGCGGCGGCGCCAAAACGCCGGCCAGCTACCCGCTCGCCACCCAAGTGGAGTATGAGTTTCCGGCGGTTGGCGATCGGCCCGCCGTCAAGCTGTTCTGGTACGATGGCGGACTCATGCCACCACGTCCGCCGCACCTGCCCGATGACGTGTCACTCCCGCTCGGCGACGGCGGCGGCGGTGTGATTATCGGATCGCGCGGCATCATCACGTACGAGACCTACGGCAACAACCCCAAGGTGTACCCCGAGTCGGTGGCGGCCGAGGCCGAACGCGTGCCGGTGTCGCTCCCGCGCATTGGCGGCTCACACGAAGGGAACTGGATTGCGGCGGCGAAGGGCGAAGCCGAGGCGTCGTCACCGTTTGCGTATGCGGCCGCGCTGAATGAAACGATGCTCGTTGGCACGGTCGCGATGCGGCTTGGTCAGGGGAAGAAGGCATTCTATGATGCCTCCGCCATGCGGTTTACCAATGCGGAAGTGCTCAATCCCTTCCTCACGCGTGAATACCGCGCGGGTTGGTCGCTCTAGCGCCGTTGTGCGCTCGAAACGGGGCACCGCTCAACAACCTGCGGTGCTTCAGGTAGTTTGAAGGGATGGATTCCATCTCTCTTTCATGTGTTCGGCTTGATGACCGGGTGCACCTTGCGTGGATCACGAGGTGCGCCCGTGCGTGAGTACCGATTTCAGGCCGACAACGACAGTATTGAAACGTTTCGTCGTCTGCGTGGCGCGTGGCGCGATGTGCAAGCGTCCGAGCGCGTGGTCACCGTTCGACTTGCCGACGGCACGGCCGTGCAGTTTCGCGTTGAGCTGCACGACATTGAGCCCGGCTTCGCGGCCACGTGTCTGGTGGCCGATGACATCCTCGACGACACCGCGCACGATGATCTAGTCGACGCCACCGTCTACGAAACCACCGATCTCGGACTCGGCGGTAACGATGTCGTGCTGTTCACCGGCGCCACGTGGCTATCGGTGTCGAAGGTCGAAAGCGAAGACGAACGCATTGATGCGTCGCGCATGGAAGCGGTGGTGCAACAGTCCGGCACTGCGGAAGACGTGCCACCCGAAGCGGAAGCGGTGTGCATCACGCACGACGCGATTGTCATTGCGTCACCCGTGGGCACCGGTTGCCTAATTCGCGTCGCGTCCATGTCTGGAAAGCTTGATGTCTTTACCGATCGCGCGGTGATCGCGGCATTTCTCACCACGCGATCCTACCTTACCGAATCGGAACCTGACGCTGATACCGAGTCTGCGTCCGACACAGAGACGAACGAATGACCCGCGTGTTGACCTTGTTCGCCGTGTTGTTTGCGATCGTCGCGGCCGAGTTGCTCCCGGCGCAAACCGCAGCACTCGAAACACGTGCGCCACAAACGTGGACGGTTCCGGCCAACGCGTACTACCCAGATGCCGGACCAGCCTGGCAGCGTCGTTCGGCGCAGGCTGCTGGCTTTGACTCCGCGCGACTTGCCGCGGCGATCGCGTTTGCGATTGAAAATGAAGCGCGCACGCCTCGCGATCTTGAAATGGCGCACTACCAGTCGTTTGGGCGTGAGCCTTTTGGTGACGCGGCCGGTGTGTTCACGCCGCGTGGCGACGCGACAGGTATGATCGTGCGCGGCGGTTACATCGTGGCCGAATGGGGCGATCCTGATCGGGTCGATATGACCTTCAGTGTGTCCAAGAGTTTTCTCTCCAGCACGGTTGGACTCGCAGTTGACCGCGGACTGATTCGCAACGTGAATGATCGTGCGGCGAGTTATGTCGGTCCGATTGTGTCGCTGCATCCGCTTCGCGGCGGACTCGGTGCCGACCGACCGGCCAACGGCGCGCTGCTCGAACCCTTCACCGGGCCGCACAACTCACGCATTACGTGGGATCATTTGTTGCGGCAAACCAGTGACTGGGACGGTGTGCTCTGGGGAAAACCGGAGTGGGCCGATCGTCCGGATCGTGATGCAGCCACGTGGCTCGGTCGCGCACGCAAAGAGCCTGGCACTGTGTACGAGTACAACGACACGCGCGTGAATCTGTTGGCGCTCGCGGCGACCAGTGTGTGGCGCCGTCCGCTTCCGGAGGTGTTGCGTGAGTTCATCATGGACCCGATTGGTGCATCGCCCACGTGGCGATGGATGGGATATGAAACGTCCAAGATTCAGCTTGACGGACGCGCGATTGAAGTTGTGAGCGGCGGTGGACACTGGGGCGGTGGCATGTTCATCAGCGCGCGTGACCAGGCGCGGTTCGGATTGCTCACGCTGCGCCGCGGTCAATGGAAGGGCAAGCAGTTGTTGAGTGAGCAGTGGGTAACGCAGGCCACCACACCAACGCCCGCGCAGCTCACGTACGGCTACATGAACTGGTTCCTGAACACCGACGGCAAGTATCTCGCGAGTGCGACGCCAAAAACGTTCGCACATGTTGGCAATGGCACGAACATCATCATTGCTGTGCCAGAGCATGATCTGGTGATTGTCGCACGCTGGATCAACAACGGCTCCGTTGATGGATTGGTACAGCGCGTGCTGACTGCGCTGCGATAGCGCTGCGATAGTACATTCTCTCCGGAGTTTTCTGATGCGTCGAATCACGGCACTTGCGTTCTTGCTTTTTGCGGCGGCGGCACCTGTCTGGTCGCAGGCCACCACCGGTCCCGTCATTCGGTCTGGCGGCGCCGTATTTGACGTGCCGTACCCCACGTTTGAGACACCACGTGAACACGTGTACAAGGTGGTGTTCGAGATCAATCGCGGCGTAACGGACGCCGCGCCTGGAGCACCCGCGCCCGCCATGGCCTTTAACGAACAGCTCAATACCGTGGCGCGCTTTCTGAATCTTCACGCGCGTGCAGGGGTGCCGCGTGAGAACATTCAGCTCGCGGCGGTCGTGCATGGCACGGCCGGTAAAGACCTGCTGGATGACGCCACGTACAAGGCGCGCTACGGAACCGCCAACCCGAGTGGTCCGCTTATCCGGGAGCTGTTACAGGCTGGGGTCAGGATCATTCTGTGCGGACAGACATCGATGGGGCGTGATGTGCCACGCGACAAACTGATTCCCGGCGTGCAACTCGCGCTTTCGGCCATGACGGCGATGAACGTGTTGCAGTCGCAGGGATATCAGCTCAATCCGTGGTGAAACCTTTGGAGGCGTTGGTGATGCGTCGATGCATCGTGCGTGTGGTGAGTGCGTTCGTCTTGTTGCAGAGCTTCGCCGCCTGTGCGGCGATTTCCCGACCCAGCACAGATCTCGCCGCCATTCGAGCGGACGGCGATCAGGCGCGTGTCGCGCATGCTGTCACGCGTGATTCCATTCTCAATCGACTCGTGCGGCGCGCACAGGCGCGCCCTGATCGCACGCTCGATATCCTGATGCTGTCCGGCGGCGGGCAGCACGGCGCGTTCGGCGTTGGTTTCATGCGCGGCTGGGCGTCGCGTTCCTCTGACGCCATGCCACAGTTCGATCTCGTGAGCGCCATCAGCACCGGCGCGCTTCAGGCACCGTTTGCATTGCTAGGCACGCCGGCCGCGTTGGATACTATCACGCAACTGTATCGGTCGGCGGCTGATCGGATTGCGCCCACGCTCGACTGGTGGTTCTGGCTGCGCCGTACCGGTGGACTCGTGAACACCTCGCGGTACGAGCGTTCCATTGCGTCCGTTGTGAATGAATCCATGCAGGCCAGTCTTCAAACGGAGTTTGCAAAGAGTCGGCAACTGCTCATTGCGACGACCGACATGGATCTGGGTATCGGTCGCATCTGGGATTTGAGCGTGGCCCTCAACGCGCCCGAGGCGCCGCTCGATCGTGCGCGGTTGCTGCTCTACACGGCCACCGCGATTCCCGGGATTTTTCCCCCGCGCATTATTGACGGGCACGTGCACAGTGACGGCGGCGTGATTTCCAATGTGTTGCCGCTGCTGTCTCTGGAAGATTATCGTGAACTCGCCGCGCGACTTCGCGCCGTAGGGGTGCAAGGCGACGTGAATGTGCGCGTGTGGGTGATCATGAATGTGTTCACGCACGCGCCGGTGCGCATGATCAAGCCGTCAAACCGAGGCAAAATCAGCGGTCGTACCAACGAGCTGCTGTTCTGGGCCTCGCAGCCGCATCAGCTGGAGCGTCTGCAGGAACTGGGGCGTGCTGTGTCTGCAGACGTACCCGGACTGCGCATGCAAGTGCGCATTGCGCAGCCACACGCCTCATTGATCGACGAACCAGGCGCGCAGAAATTGTTTGACAAGCCGTGGATGCTGCGCCTGGAGCAAATCGGCTACGAACAATCGCGCAGTACGTCGCCGTGGGATTCCATCACCTCATCGTACGAACGACCGCCCGCGCGTCGATAAATCGCGCGCGGGTCAGCAGGCTCGCTACCGACGGAACGGATTCCCGAACTTCGGATCACTGAGCAGCACGGAGTCGGTGAGCGTGCCTAGAAAGGCAACCAGTGCCGCTTTGTCGGCAGCCGTGAGATTCAGCCGAAGCGGCTGCCCGTTTCCACCACGGAGCCGCTGATCGAGCGCGGGCCCGAGCCGAACGCCACTCGCGTAGTGCTCCACCACCGCCTCAAGCGTTTCAAAGCGCCCGTCGTGCATGTACGGTCCGCGAACGGCCACGTTCTTGAGAGACGGTGACTTGAACGCGATCACTTCACCGGCATCCAATCCGTTGCCACGGACGCCGACAGCCAGTGCAAAAGTGGGCGCCGAGTGACAGCCCGCGCAGCCGGCACCACCTTGCGGCGGTGGATCGAAGAAGAGCTGCCGCCCACGATTCTCGGCGGCCGAAAGACCGGCGAGATTGAGATTAAGGCCGCGATTGGGCACGGTGAGTGAATACACGCGTGCGTACTCGTCATCCCAGCGACTGCGCGTTGACACAATGCTGCGCATGTACTGCGCGAGCGCCCGCTGCATTCGATCTTCCGTGATCAGCGAGTCACCAAACGCCGCGCGAAACAATTCAGGATAGTATGGCAGCGTGCGCATGCGACGCAGCAACGAATCCATGCCACCAACGCTGCTGTCAAATCCCATTTCAACCGCGTTGCGGATTGGCTCTGTCGCCTGCGCTTCAAGCGTTGCAGCGCGACGATCCCAGAAAAATCCGGCATCGGGCTGGAACCGCGCGTTGGCCAATCGCATGGAGTGCATGTCTGTACGACGTACACCGTCAAAACCAACACTGAAGCGCGCGCGATCGGTGAAGCCATCCGCCTGCTGATGGCAGGACGCGCACGACACCGTGCCGTTCACGCTGAGCTGGCGATCATGAAACAGCACGCCACCCAGTGCGGCACCAATGTTCGTGACCGGGTTGGCACCGCTGTTCTCGCGGCCCATGACAGCCGCGTCATAGTGCACAGGATACGACGGCGCCGCAAAGTTGGGCAGCGCATTCATGTCAAGCGTAAGAAACGCCGTTACGCCCGGAAATGCATTCACAGGTGGTTGCGCCACCGGCGGCGGCGCAGGGGCTGTTGGCGTGGCACTCTCGTCGAGCGTGGATGGACCCGCATCTGCGCCACCGCACGCGGCGAGTGCCATCAATACAAAGCCGACCAGCGGGAGCGAGAGCTGAGACATGCGAAACTCCACGACACGATGCGAGAGAGGTGAACGCGCCGATGGACCGGAGCGCCATACCCATCTAGGGACGTGCTCGCCATCACCATGTTAACACGCCTGTCGCGCCAGACCCTACTCGTATCGTTCGAACATCACGCGCCTCAGAATGACCGGCGGTAGCGGCATGGTGCCTTTGCGCGCACCCGCCTCCGTCCAGTGGGGCCACTGACTGGTACTCACGTACACGTACTCACCCGGTAACAACGCACCAACGGTAGGCTCCCCATTCCATTCCGGCAGCGCATCCAGCACGCGCACGTCATCGATGCGTGCACCTTCAGGATCGAGACGCAGGGCAAGCACGCGGGCTGGACTCGCCCCGTTCTGCACCACCAGAAATCGGCCTTTGTGAAAACGCAGCCCATCAATGCCGCGCAGGATTCCCCCCTGCGACAGCGGCACCTGGATGACACTATCGTTGCGCGTATCCCAACGCAGCAAACCGCGAGACCAGTCCGCGATCCACACAACGCTTCCGTCGCCGCGTGTGGCAACTCCCTGTGGCGAGCGCAGCAGCGGATGCGTAATCGCGCGCACATCGCCATTGCGCACGCGATACAGCGCACCACGAATTCCGTCGCTCACGATCACATCGCCATTCGGCAGCACGGCCAACTCGCCTGGCATACTGGTGCTGTCGCCTAACGGCCAGCGCTGTACAAGCACGCCGTCGTGCAGCCGCACCTGCAAGAGTGCGGCCTGTACATCAGGCGTTACAGCACGCGATGCGTCGGCCTGCATCATCGCGGATCGCCGAGGATGTGGAGCCGTGGTGAGCCACAGCATATTCCTCGCCGTGTCCACGGCCACGCCAAACACCGCCGCCATCGGCTCGCGCCCACGCGGCAATACCTGCGCGACGGCTCCGGCGGAATCCACGCGTATCACCTGACCATACGCGATACTCGTGATGTACACCGCGCCCGATCGCGCATCGACATCCAGCCCCTCGGGGAAAAACAGTGAATCGGGCAGAATCAGCTGCGCATGCACTCTGGGCATGGCCGGCAATGCCTCGGTAACGGGTGCGACACGCGCGCCCGTCTGCGCATGCAGTGACTCGGCGATGATGATCGCGAGACCCAGTGCACGAACCGACGAGCGCCGCCTTACCCACGAGGGTGATGATGAAAATCGCGCAAGCCACAACTGCCGCATCGTACCGTCGCTCCGTTTCGCTGGTCAACCACTCGCTCGCCGTTCACGCGCTCAAGCCACATACTGCGGACGACCGCAGATGCGAGCGCAGAGATCGGGCCCAACCGTGCCGCTTTGATGGTGAATCGCGTTCCGAGTAGCTTCAAATCAGCCAGTACGCTCGCCACCAGCACTCCCGTTGCCATGTCACGCGTCCACCTCGCGATTCTGTTTGCTGTTCCGCTCGTAGTATCACCCGCCGTTTCGGTCACCACTGCACCGACGAGCGAGTCGAGTGCCGTTACAAGCGGCGCCGCTGCTGCCACATCACACGCGCGCACGCTGGCCCTACGACAGCCGGATAGTATTGCGGCGCGAGCACAGCGCGCACTCGATCTCTATCGCGGCAGTAGTGCTGTGCCCGGCATGGTACTCGGTGTCGCCATGTCGAATCGCGCGACGCAGCAGTTCGCGTCTGGCATGTCTGACTCAACGCAGCGCCGCGCGATGCAACCTGCCGACCGTTTGTTGCTCGGCAGCGTGGGCAAAACCTACGTGGCCGCCATCGCACTGCAGCTCGTACGCGACGGGCGCCTCGATCTCGACGCACGCGTGAGTCGATACGTCGGTGGACAGGGTTGGTATGACTCGGTGCCGAATGCCGCGGACATTACGGTCCGCATGCTCATGCAGCACACCTCCGGATTGGTGCGCTACGAGTTCCGTCCGGAGTTTCTTGAAACGCTCACGCGTAATCCCGACAAGGTATGGGATCCGCGAGAACAGGTGCGCTACTTACATGGTACAACGGCACCGTTTGCAGCCGGTGCCGGTTGGGATTATTCCGACACCAACTATCTCGTGCTCGCGTTGGTGATCGAAGCCATTACGTCCACACCGATCGATTCGCTCATCGCCGAACGCGTCCTCAGGCCCAATGGTTTGCGCAACACGTTGCCGTCCGACTCGCGAACGCTCGACGGTGTGGCGCAGGGCTACGCCGGCCCGCGCAATCCGTTTGGTGGACGCGACGCCATGCTCGACAGCGGGCGCATGATCATCAACCCGCAGTTTGAAGGCGCCGGTGGTGGATACGCAGCATCAGCGGGCGATCTCGCATCGTGGGGCGCGCTGTATTTCTCGGGTCAGCCCTTCGGCGACGCGCTCCTCAAGCAGGCAATCACCGGACCGGATGCGCGCGCGCTGGGCGCAGGGACACGTTACGGACTGGGCATGATTCTTCGCGATTCCACCATTGCCGGACCAGTGCGTGGGCACAGTGGATTCTTCCCTGGTTATCGCACGGAAGTTCGGCACTATCCAAGGCTCGGCCTCACGCTGTCACTGATCGTGAACGACAGTCACTCGCGTCTTCGTCCGTCCATGCCGCAGTGGATGGACTCGTTGGCGGTTACGCTTGTAAACGATCGTTAAACGATCGTTAAACGTCGCGCGCTTCTCTGTTCGACCGCGTTAAACGTCGCGCACTCCTCCCCTGACCCACCGCCCATGCGCCCACGCATTTCGCTTCTGCTCTTTGTTGCCTCGTGCGCTGCGATCGCGGCCTGTGCGGGGGAACGCACCGTGCCCGACACCACAACGGATAGCAGCTCCGTTACCGGCACCGTCGTCACGCCGCAGGACACATTCTTTGCGGCACTCGCGTCCATGTGCGGTCAGGCGTTTGAAGGTCGCGTCATTGAAGACTCGTCGCTCGACAGTGCCTTTGCTGCGTCCACGCTCGTGATGCACGTGCGCGAATGCAGCGACTCAGTGATTCGTATTCCGTTTCACGTGGGCGAGAATCGTTCACGTACGTGGGTCGTATCAAAGATCGGCGGCGGAATGCGACTCAAGCATGATCATCGGCACGAAGACGGCACCGAAGACAGTGTCACGCAGTACGGCGGCGACACGCGAGACGCGATGTCAGCAAGCGCTCAGGAGTTCTTCGCCGACGCGCACACGGCCACCATCATTCCTGCCGCCGCAACAAACGTGTGGACGATGGCCGTACAGCCCGGTGTGAGTTTTGTGTACGCACTGCGTCGCGAAGGTACCGACCGCCGCTTTCGCGTGGAGTTTGATCTCTCACGCGCTGTGACCGCACCGCCGGCGCCGTGGGGATTTCAGTAACGCGCCCGCAAACACCCTACAATAGAAAAAGGCGCACCGAATGGCGCGCCTTTTTTGCGTTCAATCCACTACGTCAGTATCAACCTGTCCGGAGATCCGCCGTGACACGAACGACCAGGAAAGGCCCGCCGCGAGACAGAGGGAAAGACAGATCAGAACCACGTTGGCCACCCCTTTGCTGCTGCTCGCGCTGACGAGGTCGTAGCTGATCAGCACCCAGATCACACCGGCCGTGAACGCAACGGCCAGCAGCGCCCCCCAAAGTCCGAGCGAACGCCGCGTGGCCGTGACAAAGACCCCCCACGCAGCGAGCAGAACAACACCGAGCAGGAACTTGACGGCCAACGCGCCCTCGGTGGGCGGCGCGCCGAACATCGGGGCGATGGCCCAGTCGTAGAACGAGTAGCCAAACGGATTCCATGTGCCGTACACCAACAGCAGTGCGGCGACGACGCGCAGCAGCACGCCGGAAAAGGAAATCGATTCGCGTTGCATTCGAACAAGGGGAAAAGGGGGCGCAGGTGCCGACGCGTCAGATTACCAGAAAACGCCCGGAAAAGCACGAAGGGCCGCCCGGATTGCTCCGAGCGGCCCCCCAACGCGTCGCACCGAGGTGCGTCGCGTGCAGCCAAATGACTCAGCCGATTTTGGTGACGTTCTCAGCGGCGGGGCCCTTCTGGCCCTGCACGATGTCGAACTCAACCCGCTCGCCTTCGGCCAGCGAGCGGAAACCGCTCGTCTGGATGGCCGAGTGATGCACGAAGCAGTCCTTGCCGCCGTTCTCAGGCGTGATGAAACCAAAACCCTTCGTGTCGTTGAACCACTTGACTGTACCGGTCGTACGCATACCTACTCCTGAAATTGTACTGACTGCCGAGGTATCGGTATTTCCGTACGCACCGACCGTCCGTATCCTGCGGGCAATCGCGCCCCGCTGACGCGCATGGTAGAGACGAAAATGGGACCACAGCCAGAGCCGTAGTCCCAAGACCGAACAACTCCCATGACGCGATATTAAGGCGTCCGGTACTGCCTGTCAAGAAATAATTTGAAGCAACCCCTTTTAGCGATTCAGCTGGAACGCCATCTCGGTGGTGTAGCCCGGCAACGTCCCCTCCAGCCAGGCGCTGCGCATCCCAACAGTCATCCGATACTGCAGGTTGCCAGTGATCGAGGAGCGCAGCGTCCGCATGTTGCTGGTCAGGTCACGGGCGGCCGTTGAACCACGATCCGTGCCGGTCCAGCGCGCCGTCTCGCGCACTATCACGTTGCCCTGAAAGTAGTTACGCTCTTCCCGTACGAGTTCACCCGACAGCGTCCACGCCCCCGTCTGCTCGTTCAGCGCCATCGTGGCCGACACCAGTCGCACCTCGCTCACCGCGTAGCCGTGTTGCGTTCGGTTCGTGGTGTCAGAGCGCACGATAATCCGGCCGGAAAACAAATTCTCCTGGAAGTGCCACTCCGTCGATTCCACCGTCAGCGCCACCGACCCGGTCACACCCTCCACGGTCGCCGAAATCGTGGCGTATCCAGGCATGAGCGCCGTCACCTGTCCACTCGGAGACACGCGTGCCACCGTCGGCGTGCTGCTGGTCCACGTGACTGGCTTCCCCGTCACCTCACGTCCTCGGTCGTCAATCACGACCACCGTGTACTGTCGCGCGTGGCCAACCGGGAGCACCGCCGCCGCCGGTGACACCCGTACCTCAACGATTGCTGACGGCACCGTCACCTGAACCGTGGCCGAACGTCCGCCCGCGCGTACAGTGATCATCGCGGTTCCCGAAGCGATCGCCACGACGCGACCAGTCGGCGTCACAATCGCAACGGTCTCGTTGTCGCTCGACCAGGTGTACTGAATATCCGTGATTGGAACACCCTGTGCGTCACGCGCGGAGGCTTCGATCGTGCGCGACTCATTGCGCGGTAGTGTGAGCTGCGCAAACGGCACGCTGATCTCGCCCACCGGCACGGGCTGTACGCTCACCACGCGCAGACCATCGCGACCGCCGGCCGAGGCCATGATGGTTGTGGTTCCAACCGAGAGCGCGGCCACGCTTCCCGTGGCGGAGACCGTGGCAACCGCCGGGTTGCTCGACGTCCACGTGGTGGGGCGTCCAGTGATGACCGCACCATTCGCGTCGCGAAGCACGGCGGTGAGCGCGCGATTGGCACCAACCGTCAGCGGCTGCGCGTCACCCGCAATTTCGATGCTCGCCACAGCCGGCGGATCCACGGGCGCGGGCGCAACGACATCCTCCCCACAGGCCGCAAGCACGAACGACGCCAACATCAAAGACAGCATGCGCAGCCGAGTGACACGGCGCGGCAACAGGCGTGAGGACAAGGCAACATGAAAGACTGACATACCCAACAACTCCAGACAGATGGTTCGGGACAACCGCCATCGTGGCTGCTGTCGCTGGTCACCCATCAAGGCAAGCCGTGCGCCACGCGCAGCCAGGCTCGCGTGCCCAAGCGCAAGTCGTGCACAGACAACAGATTACGCGGCAGTCGGGACAGTCGCGCGGACGGCGAGTGTCCTCCGGATTGGCCACCGGCCAGTCTTTTTTGCGCCGCAGGTCACATGACCCGTGGCCGTTTCCCTGAGCGAAATCTCATGCAGCATTCGAGTGCGGACACGGTGATTGTTGGCGGAGGCATCATTGGCGCCGCCATCGCGTGGCATCTCACAGAACGTGGTGAAACGTCTGTGCGCGTGCTGGAGCGCGCGAGCGAACCGGCCGCCGGCAGCACCGGTCGAGCCACGGGAGGATTTCGCGCGCAGTATGGCACCGCCATCAACGTGCAGCTCTCACTGCTCGCGCTGCGCCAACTGGAAACCTTTCAGGCGGTGCACGGCGTCGATCCGGAATACCTGCCCGTGGGCTACCTCTTCATGGCCCGTTCGCACGACACGCTCCAGGTACTGCGCGATGCACAGGCGGTACAGCATGCCGCGGGCTACACCGATGGCCACGATGTATCTCCGTCTGACATTCGTCGTCTCTCACCGTTTGTGGACGCGTCGCAGTTTGTGGGCGGCGTGTACGCGGCGCGCGATGGCTACATCAACCCGAAAGCACTGCTGCAGGGATTGATCGGCAGCGCCCAGCGCGCCGGCGTCACGTATTCGTTCAACACCGCCTGCACGTCAATTGAACGTGACGGGAATCGCATCGTGGCCGTGCACACCGCAACGGAACGCATTGCCACCGCACGCGTGATCAACGCCGCCGGTGCGTGGGCCGCGTCCATCGCCGCGATGGCGGGTGTGCACATTCCGGTGGTGCCGAAACGCCGACAGGTGGCAACAACAGTCCCCACCGCATTACTCGCGCCCGACACACCAATGACTGTCGTCGCAGACAACGGATTTCATCTGCGCGTGCGCGGTGATCGGGTGCTGTTGCTGCAACCCGACGAAAAGCCAGTGGTGGACCTGTTCGATACGACGGTGGATCCGTCGTGGATTACCGATGTTCGACGCACGACGAACGAGGTGATTCCTGCGCTGCGCGATGTGGCGATCGATGCGTCATCATCATGGGCGGGGCTGTATGAGATGTCACCGGATCGACATGTGATCTTTGGCGCAACGGCCGAGGTGCCGAACCTGCTGCTGGCGAATGGCTCGTCGGGGCACGGCGTGATGCACGCGCTCGCGATTGGACAGTTGATGGCCGAATTGGTGGTGGAGGGCGATGCGCACACGCTCGACATGTCATCGCTTGCACCCGACCGCTTTGCGCGTGGTCAGGCGATCGCCGGACCCGATCTGCTCTGAAAAGTTCCTCGTCGCGCGCCGTGGTGTTCGCTACGCGATTTACACGCGCGTTGGGAACTCACCCGAGTGTTTCCGACTACGTGTGGTATACGCTCAACTCGAGGATGTCATGTCTGTACGCTCTGTATCCGCTCTTGTTGGCGCCGTGGTCCTGATTGCCGCGGTGGCCATTTTGTTCCGTGCGCCAACGTCCAGTGCAACGCCGGTGTCAGCGGCACCGGAAGTCAACGATGATGGCGACGGTAGTGCTGCAACGCGCAAAGCCGTCTTTGCCGGCGGCTGTTTCTGGTGCATGGAACCGCCCTTTGAAAAACTTGCCGGCGTCTCCTCTGTAGTAAGCGGTTACATCGGCGGCGGCGTACGCAATCCCACGTACGAGCAGGTGTCGGCGGGACGCACTGGACACACCGAAGCCGTGGAAATCACGTACGATCCGGCCAAGGTTTCGTATGCGCAGCTGCTCGACATTTTCTGGCACAACATCGATCCGCTGACCGCGAATGCGCAGTTCTGCGATCAAGGTTCGCAGTATCGCTCCGAGATTTTCCCGGCGAACGCCGAAGAGCGCGCTGCTGCGGAAGCATCGAAAGCCGCGATTACCGCCAAGCTGAAGCGCACGGTCGTCACGGAAATTACCGACGCCAGCACGTTCTACCCGGCTGAGGAATACCACCAGGATTACTACAAGAAAAATCCGATTCGCTACAAGTACTATCGCACGGCGTGTGGCCGTGACGCGCGCCTCAAAGAGCTGTGGGGCGACGCGGCGGGAATCGGCACAACTGGCCTGTTGAAGGCGAACTGATCATGTCTCGATTTCTGATTATTGCCGGCGTGTCGCTGGCGGCGCTCACGGTGTTGTTCGTGACCAGCGGGCGTCAGCGGGCGGCCAACGCAGAAGTGGCACCCCCTGAGGCCTCAAAGATCGGCGCGCTGCGTCCGAGCGATGAACAGCTCCGCGCGACGCTCACGCCGGTGCAGTATCGCATCACCCAAACGGATGGCACGGAGCCGTCGTTCAACAACGAGTACCACGATCTCAAGGCCGACGGCATCTACGTAGACGTCGTCTCCGGCGAGCCGCTGTTCAGCTCCAAAGACAAGTACGATAGCGGTACCGGGTGGCCGAGCTTCACCAAGCCACTCGTCACCGAGAATGTGTACACCAAAACCGATCGCTTCCTGACGGTCGAGCGGACCGAGGTGCGCTCGGTGGGCGCCGACTCGCATCTTGGCCACGTCTTTCCGGATGGCCCTCAGCCCACCGGACTGCGGTATTGCATGAACTCGGCGTCCCTGCGCTTCATTCCCGCCGATTCGCTGGAGGCGGCGGGCTACGGCAGCTATCGGTCCCTCTTCGACCAATAAGGCCCGAAGTCCGCAATCGGGTGTAGATTTCGAGGGTGTGCAGGCGGGTCCGGACGGGCGCGCCCCCCTCGATCTCTGTCCCGGACCGTTTCTCTGTCGTTTTCCAGTCTGCAGTTACATCCCAGCCTCCAGAAGGGGCTGAAAGAGCTCGGCTTCCCGCGCCCCACGCCCATTCAGGAGCGCGCGATCCCGGCCGCCCTTGAAGGCCGCGACATTCTTGCCTGCGCCATGACCGGCAGCGGCAAGACCGCCGCTTTCCTGTTGCCGATTCTTCATCAGCTCATTGAAAAGCCGCGCGGCACCACGCGTGCGCTGGTGGTGACCCCCACGCGTGAACTGGCCGCGCAGATTCTCGAAAGCCTCGAGAGTATGGCCGTACATACGCCCATTACCGCCGCCGCCGTGTTTGGTGGCGTGGGTATGGGTCCGCAGGAACGCGCGTTTCGCAGCGGCGTGGATGTGATGATTGCCACGCCAGGCCGACTGCTTGATCATCTCAAGTCGTCGTACGCATCGCTGGCGGGTGTCGAATTCCTTGTGTTCGACGAAGCCGATCGCATGCTCGACATGGGCTTCATGCCCGACATTCGTCGACTGCTCAAATACATCCCGACCAAGCGTCAAACGCTGTTCTTCAGCGCCACGATGCCGGCGCCCATTGGCAAGCTCGCGTCGGAGCTGTTGCACAATCCGGTCACGATTGATCTTGAGCGTCGCTCCGCACCGGCGGTTGGCATCACACAGGCCGTGTACCCGGTGGCGCAGGACCTGAAAACGCAGCTGTTCATGGCGCTGCTTGAACGCGGTGACATGAAAGAAGCGCTCGTGTTCACGCGCACCAAGCATCGCGCCAATCGCCTTGCGGAACAGCTGATCAAGCGTGGCATCAGCGCGGAGCGCATTCACGGCAATCGCTCGCAAACGGCGCGTACTGCGGCGCTTGCGGGCTTTAAAAACGGCACCATTCGCGTGCTCGTCGCCACCGACATTGCAGCGCGTGGTATCGACATTGAAGCGCTCGGTCACGTGGTGAACTTTGATGTGCCGACCGCACCGGAAGACTACATCCATCGCGTCGGTCGCACGGCGCGCGCTGAGCTTACGGGCGAGGCGTACACGCTGGTCGCGCCAGACGAAGAGCAGGAACTGCGCGACATTGAGAAGGCAATCAATCGCCGCTTGCCACGTGTGCTGCTTCCGGATTTTGATTACACGTCGCGTTCGGGCGAGCAGTTGGAAGTGCCGCTCAAGGATCGCATTGCCGAGATTCGCAAGCGCAAGGCTGAAGAGCGTGCGCGTGCAGCCGAAAAGGCGGCGCGCAAGGCGGGTCGTGCCGGTGCGCCGGCCGCGGCGAGCAGCAGTCGCTCATCCAACGCACCGCGTTCGTCAAACAACGCGCGTCCTGCGGCGCCTGCGCGCCCTGCAGCGGCGCGACCTGCGGCCAACACCGCGCGACCGACCGCTTCCGGGAGCACATCCAGCTCTCCGTATCGCTCGGTAGATGGTGCGAGCAGCAGCGCGCCGCGCGAAGGCGGAAGTGGCAGCCGAAGTGGCGGCGGTAGCGGCAGCGGCGGTGGCGGCGGTGGTCGCCACCGTGGCGGCCGCGGTGGACGCAGTCGCTAGGCGTACCTGAATGGCACGCGGATTTCCTCGCACGTCTCTGCCCAACGCCGAAAAAGGCGGTGGAGGTCGTATGCGTCGTGATGGTGGCGAATCCACAACGCCGCGTGATACCAAGCGCGCGTGGGCCGAAGCGCGTGCACTGATCTGGTCGCATCGTCGCTCGGTTGGTATTGGCCTGGTGCTGATGCTGATCAGTCGCGCGGCAGGTTTTGTATTGCCGTTCAGCTCGAAGTATCTGATTGACGAAGTGCTTACCAAGCAGAACTACGGCTTGCTCGTTCCGCTCGCGCTCGCCGGTGGTGCGGCTACGCTGATTCAGGCCATCACGTCGTTCTCGCTCTCGCAGGTGGTGAGCGTAGCGGCGCAGCGCGCGATCGCGAATATGCGCGAAGAAGTGCAGGCGCATCTGGTGCGTCTGCCGGTGCGTTTCTTCGACAGCACGAAATCCGGCATCCTGATTTCGCGTGTCATGAATGACCCGGATGGCATTCGCAATCTTGTTGGCACCGGCCTCATTCAGCTCACCGGTGGCTTGGTCACGGCCACGTTCGCACTGGCGGTGTTGTTGTGGCTCAACTGGAAGCTCACGCTTGGCACGGTCACACTGCTGGCCATATTCGCCGCCGGCATGTCCACGGCGTTCAAGCGACTACGCCCAATTTTTCGTGAGCGTGGACGACTCACCGCCGATGTGACCGGCCGACTCGCCGAGACGATTGGTGGTATTCGCCTGGTCAAAGTGTACACCGCCGAAAAGCGCGAGCAGGAAGTGTTTCGCGGTGGTGTGATGAGTCTGTTCCAGAACATCGCGAAAACCATCACGGGTACGTCGGCCACCACCGCGCTTTCCACGGCCGTCGTGGGATTGATCAGCGTTCTGGTGATGGTGTTCGGTGGACGCGCGGTGATCGCGGGCAGCATGACGCTTGGCGATCTGTTCATGTACGTGATCTTTATTGGTCTGGTGGCGGCGCCGCTCGTGCAGATCGCCAACATCGGCACGCAGCTCACCGAAGCGTTTGCCGGCCTCGATCGTATTCGTGAGCTGCGCGACATGGCCACGGAAGATCAGGAAGACGAGCAGCGTCTCGCCTTGCCGCCGCTGCGTGGTGATGTGGCGTTCGAGCATGTGTGGTTCGAGTACGAAGCCGACACGCCGGTGCTGCGTGATGTGAGCTTCACGGCGCCGGCTGGCACGACCACCGCCTTGGTGGGCTCCAGTGGCTCGGGCAAGAGCACACTCATTTCGCTAGTGATGGCCTTTGCGCGACCACAAAAGGGCGAGATCATCGTGGATGGTCATGATCTCTCCACACTCAAGCTGCACGAATACCGACGTCAGCTTGGCGTGGTGCTGCAGGACAACTTTTTGTTCGATGGTACGGTGCGCGACAACATCGCGTTCACGCGTCCGGGCGCTACGCACGAAGAAGTGCTTGAAGTGTCGCGCATTGCCAATGTTGACGAGTTTGTCTCGCGGTTTGCCGACGGCTACGACACGATTGTGGGCGAGCGCGGCGTCAAGCTGTCTGGCGGACAGCGCCAGCGCGTTGCGATTGCACGCGCCATTCTCGCGGATCCGCGCATTCTGATCCTGGATGAAGCCACGTCATCGCTCGACAGCGAAAGTGAGTCGCTGATTCAGGAGGGTTTGCAGCGACTGCGCTCGGGTCGCACCACGTTTGTGATTGCACATCGGCTCTCCACGATCACGAGTGCGGACCAGATCCTTGTGCTGGAACAGGGACAGATTGTCGAGCGCGGCACGCATGACGAGCTGATTCGTTTGAACGGACGCTACCGTGATTTGTATGATCGGCAGCATCGCTTTGAACGCGACCGGTTTGTGAACCCCGGTGAAGATCCCGTACCGGCCACCGAGTCTGACGCCCGCGCTGAGGCCACTCGCATGGCCGCGCGCAGTTCCGGTCGTGCGCTGTAGCATGCGGCGCGTGCAGCGATGGTGCACGATCACGGTGCTGACCGCGTGTGTCTGCAGCACACGCGCGGCGGTCGCACAGGAGTCGCAGGGCAGCGTACAGGAAGGCGTGCAGGCAACCGGAGTCGCGTCCACCTCAGACGCGCACAAAGACGCGCGAGACGCAGACATGCGATCGATGCCGGCGCGCCGATGGATACCGCAACATCTCAGCATTGGTGTCGGCGGCGTGGCGACATCATCGCCGGATCGGGGCACGACATACACGCCGACGCTTGGCGGCTCCTTTGATGCCGCCATGATCGGGTACCTCACGCCAAAACTGGCATGGCGTGCCGAAGGATTCTTGTATTTGCACGACCGCAGCGTTGCGTCTGAGACCGGAATTCTGTCGGATGCATTGCCGTGTCCGGCGGGCAACTGCACGCGGGAGCCGCGCGAAACATCGAGGCGCAGTGTTGGGTTCGGCGTGGGCATTGAGCATCACCCGATGCGCGGACGTGTGGGCGTGTACACCGTGGCGATGCTCGGCGCCGCTGGCACGAATTCCATGGGCGAAGCAGGCAAGTGTCTGGGATTTGCGCCTTCGCTCGGTGTCGGATTGCTGGCCCCCATGAGTACCAAGCTTGATGGTTTTGCGGTGGAAGCACGATGGCGTCGCGTGCCGACCGTGCTTGGCGCGGTCAATGCGGGATCACTCTCGCTCGTCTTGCGTTTCTAAACCGTGTTTCCCGATCCATCAGTTGCGGCGGTTGCGCAAGTCATCCAGCTCGCCGTTGCTCCCGTGTTCCTGCTCACCGGCGTAGGCGCTACGCTCGGCGTGCTGGCAAACCGGCTGGCGCGCATCATCGATCGTGCCCGTGCGCAGGAAGCGCGGCGTGATGCGGGCGCCGGCAATCTTGATGACATTGCGGCTGATCTCGCACATCTCTCGTTGCGTGCGCGCCTGGTCTATCGCGCAATTGCCATGCTGGTGGTGTCGGCGCTGCTCGTGGGGTTTGTCATCATTTCGCTTTTTCTCGGTGTGTTTCTCGAAGCCGCACTTGGCGGTTTGATCGCGGTCCTGTTCATCGGTGCCATGATTTCGTTCATCGCGGCGCTCATGGTGTTCCTCCGTGAGGTGTATGTCGGCACGCAGGGATTGCGCATCGGCTAGTCGCCGAGCGGGCTGCGCAGACTTGCTTCGAGCGTCTTGCCTTGGGCGTGCCAATCCGTTGATTGCAGGGGACAGTCGACACGACGTGAGTCGTGCCTCCGTTCTCTCCGCCTGCCCCCCGCCCTGCCATGTCTGCATCCTTGCGAAGTCTCGCGTCTCGCGGCTTCTGGCTCTCGGCGATCGTCGCCAGCGTATCGCCAATGCTCAGTTCGTCCGCACACGCGCAGACGCGACTGCTGCGCCAGCCCACGATCAGCGCCGATCACATCGCGTTTGCTTACGCCAACAACATCTGGGTCACGAGTCGGTCCGGTGGTGAAGCACGTCGACTCACGAGCTTTCAGGGTGCGACATCGCTGCCCAAACTCTCGCCCGACGGCAAACTCGTGGCGTTCAGCGGACAGTATGGTGGCAACACGGACGTGTACGTGGTGCCCGTGGAGGGTGGCGAGCCGCGTCGGCTCACCTGGCACCCTGGCGCTGATCTGGTGCAAGGCTGGAGCCCGGATGGACGACGCGTTGTCTTCGCATCGTCACGCGAGGCCGCACCCACCGGGAACGTGCCCAAGTTCTGGAGCGTGAGCGTGACGGGCGACAACGCCACCGCGCTGCCAATGCCGCGTGCATGGCAAGGCAAGTATTCGCCAGACGGACAACGCTTTGCCTATCGCATGGCCAACTCGTGGGATGATGAGTGGCGCAACTATCGCGGAGGTCAGAATCGTCCGATCTGGATCATGACACTCAGTTCGTACGAGGTGGAAACGCCGCCGTGGACCGACTCCAAGGACATTGACCCCGTGTGGGTTGGTGATGTGGTGTACTTCATTTCCGATCGTGACTGGTGTGCCAATGTGTGGTCGTACAACACGCGCACGAAGGCGCTCACCCAGATCACGAAGTTCAAGGATCTCGACGTCAAGTCGATTGACGCTGGCGGCGGCGCGGTGGTGTTTGAGCAAGCGGGATTCTTGCACTTGCTTGACCCGACCACGAATCAGCATCGGCAGCTGAACATCACGGTGCGCGGTGATTTTCCGTGGCTCGTTCCGCAGTGGCGCGATGTGACCAATCGCATGACGAATATCGCGTTGTCGCCCACTGGCAAACGCGCGGTGGTGGAAGCGCGCGGTGAAATTTTCACCATTCCCGCGGACAAAGGCGATTGGCGCAACCTCACGCGCACCGCAGGCGTCGCAGAACGCACGCCGGCGTGGTCGCCGGACGGCAAGACCGTGTCGTACTTCAGCGACGAAGGCGGTGAGTACAAGCTGGTCCTGGCGTCAGCCGATGGTCTTGGCAAACCGCGCGTGATCTCGCTCCCGGATCCGAGCTTTTATTACACACCACGCTGGTCTCCGGACGGACGCAAGCTGTTGTTTACAGACACGCATCTCAACCTGTGGGTCGTTGATGTTGAGAGTGGTGTGCCAACGAAAGTAGACACGGATGGCTACATGGTGCCGGAGCGTTCGCTCAATCCGGCCTGGAGTCCCGACTCAAAGTGGATTGCGTACGCCAAGCGCCTGCCAACGCAGTTGCACGCGATCTACGTGTACGATCTGGTGAACGCGCGTGTGCGTCAGATTACAGACGGTTTGAGCGACGCGACGTGGCCAGCGTGGGATGCGAACGGCAAGTATCTGTATTTTCTCGCGAGCACCAACTTTGCGCTGCGCACCGGCTGGCTCGACATGACGTCGTACGAACGTCCTGTCACCAAGGGTGTGTATCTCGCCGTGCTTGGACGTGCTGAACCGTCACCACTGCCGCCGGAGAGCGACGAAGACGCCGGTATGTTGCGGGCCGCAAGCAACGACTCGGCGCCTCCGCGGCCTGCTGGTGCTGCTGGCGCTGCTGCACCACGCACGCCGAATGTGGCGATTGACTTTGACGGACTCGCCAATCGGATCATCTCGCTCGACATCGTGCCGCGAGACTATGCGGAGTTGCAGGCAGGACCAACGGGCACGTTGTTCTTTACCGAGAACGTGCCTGTGACAGGACCGGCCGGCGGCGCGGGCGGCGGTGGTTCGCCGCTGCATCGGTACGTGCTCAAGGATCGTCGTGCGGCGCCATACACGCAGGGCGTGCAGCAGTTTGTGGTATCGGATGACCGCAAGAAGATCCTGTGGCGCGCCGGCACGAATCTGACGATTGCCGACACCGATAAACCGGCCCCAACGGGTACCACCGGACGTGTGACGGCGACGCTGCGCATGCAAGTGGATCCACGCGCCGAGTTCAAGCAGATGTTCACCGAAGGTTGGCGCAATCAGCGTGAGTTTTTGTACGTGCCGAACCTGCACGGCGCCGATTACGTGAAAACCAAGGCGATGTACGAACCCATGCTTGAACATGTCGCCCATCGCGCAGATTTCACGTATTTGCTCGATATGCTCGGTGCAGAAATTGCGGTGGGTCACTCGTACGTGTCCGGTGGAGACTTCCCCGAAGTGCCGCAGTCAAACGTGGGATTGCTCGGCGCCGACTGGTCGGTTGCGGAAGGTCGCCATCGCATTGCCAGGATTTTCACGGGCGAGTCGTGGAATCCGGAACTGCGTGCACCACTTGCCGGCCCCGGCATCGATGCACGTGTTGGTGACTACCTGCTGGCGGTTGATGGCGTTGAAGTCACGAGCACCGACAACCTCTACCGCGTGTTCGAAGGTACAGCCAATCGTCAGGTGGTACTCACGCTCAACGCCACGCCGTCGCTCACGAATGCGCGTCGTGTGACGGTGGTCCCGATCGCCAACGAAAGTGGGTTACGCGGACGAGCCTGGGTTGAGGACAACCGGCGTCTGGTGGATTCACTCAGCGGCGGCAAGCTGGCGTACGTGTACGTGCCCAACACCGGGCAGCCCGGGTACACCTCGTTCAATCGTTACTACTTCGCGCAGCAGGATCGTGCCGGCGTCGTGATCGACGAACGGTGGAACGGCGGTGGCTCGGCCGCTGACTACATGATTGAAGTGATGCAACGTGACTTCGACGGGTACTTCAACAATCCTGTTCACGAGCGCACGCCATTCACGAGCCCCACCGCAGGCATCTGGGGGCCCAAGGTCATGATCATTAACGAAATGGCAGGCTCAGGCGGCGATCTGCTGCCGTACATGTTCAAGCGTCGCAAAATCGGACCCATCGTGGGCAAGCGCACGTGGGGTGGTCTGGTTGGCACGTGGGACACGCCGCAGCTCATTGACGGTGGCAGCATGATCGCACCGCGTGGTGGTTTCTTTGATCGCGATGGCAAGTGGGCGGTGGAGAACGAAGGCGTCGCGCCCGATATCGATGTGGAATACACACCCAAAGAAGTGATCGCCGGTCGTGACCCGCAGTTGCTTCGTGCGGTCGAAGAAGCGATGCGCTTGTTGCGTGAGAAGCCAGTCCAGCTCAAACCGGAGCCGGCGCCGCCGATCCGCAATCGTCGCCCTCCGGCTCCGTAACAAGATGACGCACCACGCCACAGATTCGCCGCGCGCTCGATGGCGCCGAGCTGTGGCGTGGATTGCTCCAGCCACGGGTTCGGCGATTGAAAGCTGGCGTCGTCGCATTCTTGCGGTGGTGCTGCTCAGCATGAGCGTGCTCGGGCTGCTGGCATACATCCCCAGCGTGTGGCTCGCCTGGGGCCAAGGTGAACGCACGGTTGTTACGATCGACACGATCGCGTACGGCGTGCTGCTGGTGGTAACACTGGTCCGCACGCTGCCGTACGCGATCAGAGCTGGTGTCGTGGTCGCGTTGCCGGCTGTGCTCGGCACCTACTTTCTTGCCGGGTTCGGCTTCGAAGCGGCCGGATTTATCTGGCTAATGGCGTTCCCGATCATGGGCGCCGTATTGCTTGGGCTGCGAACGGGCGTGGTCTGTCTGATTCTGCTCTTAGGGATACTCCTCGCGTTTGCGCAGCTGATTGCGCAGGGCACGCTATCCTGGGCAAACGACATGCCCAATGCGCAAGTCATGTGGGCGGTGAGTACGATCAGTGTGATGATGCTGTGCAGTTTGTGTACCCTGTCCATCGGCGTACTGTTTGCGGGACTGGGAAACGAGTCGGCAGCACGCATGGCGTCTGAGCGCGAGTCTGAACGGCTCGCGCTCGCGGTGAATCAAAGTGGTGGACTGGTGCTGCTCGCGAACGCGCAGGGCGAGATCGTGTACGCGAACACCACGGCGCGCGCACTCCTTGGCGACACGTTCTTGCTGACACGTCATGTGCCATGGCAGGACGTCTTGAACGGTCAGTCGTGGGACGGGTCGTTTGATGCGCCACGAGCAGGCGGCGAGGTCATCACGCTATCGGGCACTGCATCGCCGGTACGCGACGATGGCAAGACCATCACACATGTGCTGGCCACGCTACGCGATGTTGGGCGCGAACGGGCACTCGAGGCGCGCGTCCAGCAGGGGCAGAAGCTGGAAGCGATCGGCACGCTCGCCGGTGGCATCGCACACGACTTCAACAATCTGTTGCAACCGATCGTGCTCAATACCGAGTCCGTGCAATCGCAACTTGCAGACTCGCACAGTGCGCAACCGCTGCTGCACGACATCCGGCAGTCCGCCGAGCGCGCGCGTGCGTTGGTTCGCAGAATTCTCACGTTTACCCGATCCATGGAACACGAGCGCACCCCGGTGGATCTCGTGTCGCTGCTTTCGGAGACGGAGCGACTGCTGCGATCCACGCTCCCGGCCAACATTTCGGTCACGATCTCAAGCGTGCCCGGTGTTGCCGTGCGCGGTGAAGCTGGCGAAGTGCAGCAGGTGTTGCTGAACCTGGCCACCAATGCGGCACATGCGATGCCCGAGGGTGGTGTACTGCAGCTGGATGTGGCGCTGGTGTCCACCGCCAGTGATTCCGTGTTGCGCGCCGCGTTTCCGAACAACGAGTTTGTCGCGTCGCTCTCTGTTACGGACAATGGTCAAGGGATGTCACCAGAAACGCTGGCCCGCGCCTTTGATCCCTTCTTCACCACCAAAGGACCCGGACGTGGCACCGGGCTCGGTCTTGCGATGGTGCATGGAACGGTGACGGCGCTTGGCGGAATCGTTGTTCCGCGCAGCGTAGTCGGTGTTGGCACCAGCATGCGCGTATTCCTGCCGCCTGCCGACGCCGAGCAGGAACCGGTTGCCGACGCGGAGTTGGAAACGCCACTTGATCGTCGATACCGCGTGATGGTGGTGGATGATGAACCGTCCGTACTGGCCGCCACCACGCGACTGCTGCTGCGATTCGAATGGGATGTCGAAGGATGTCTTGATCCGGCGGAAGCGCTCGCGCGAATTCGCACCGGCGGCGTTACCGTAGATTGCCTGTTGACCGACCTCTCGATGCCGGGGATGTCGGGTATTGAGTTGGCACGGGCGGTTCACACGCTGCAGCCATCACTCCCGATTATTCTCACCACGGGATACCTGGAGCACCACGACATGGCGCACGCGGCAGACATCGGAATTGTGCGCGTGTTGCCCAAGCCGTTTTCATCGAAGCAGTTACAACAGGCACTCGCGGACGTTTCCCGAACTAATGTCATGACATGAAGACTGTGGCACTTGTCGTTGGTGCACTGCTCGCTGCATTCCCCGCCTTCACGCCCCTCGCGGCGCAAGACGCACCACGTTCACGACTGGCGCGACCGGCCGACATTGATCGTCTCCCGGTACGCAACGCGGGTACACGCATTGCCTACGGAACAGACTCGCTGCAGTTCGGTGAACTGCGCATGCCCCAAGGCAGCGGCCCGTTTCCGGTGGCGATCGTGATTCACGGCGGGTGCTGGTATTCACCGTACGCCAACGTGCGCAACGCGGCGCCGCTCGCCGATGCGCTCGCGTCAGCTGGCATCGCCACGTGGAACATCGAATACCGGCGCTACGACCATCCCGGCGGCGGGTGGCCCGGCACGTTCACCGATGTGGCGCAGGGTGCGGATTACCTGCGCACACTCGCACGTTCACATGCATTAGACACATCGCGTGTTGTGGCGATCGGACACTCCGCCGGCGCACAGTTGGCGGCGTGGCTTGCCACGCGTTACAAGCTGGAGCCGAGCGATGCCGTTCGTTCGGGACAGCCGCTTGTGTTGACCGGCGTGGTGGCGCTCGGCGGCGTCATGGATATGCGCGAGTTCCAGCAGCGACAACTGCAGTCCTGTGGGAATCCCGCCATTGAATCCGTGCTTGGCGGAACACCAGCTCAAGTGCCGGATCGCTATCGCGCCGTCTCGCCGATAGAACGACTGCCGCTGAAGGTGCCGCACATACACGTGGCTGGCGCGCTGGATCGTGTCGCCCCACCTCCTGTCGTGGCAGCGTTTGCCGACTCCGCGCGTAAAGCTGGAGACAATGTTGACGTGGTCACCGTGCCCGACCTCGGACACCACGATGTCATGTCGCCGGCGACCGCTGCCGGACAAGCGGCGATCGACGCGGTACGTCGCCTGCTGAACATTCGACCGTAAGCAGCGGCGCGTGTGAAAACGTGATGCAGGTCACGCTCGAACTGTTCGCGAACGATCGAATCCGATTTTTGCCGACTGGACATTTTCGGAAAGAACGCCCATGCTCAAGTCAGGACAGGTTCCGCTGGATCACGCTCCGTCACCTGCAACGAGGTCGCCGTGAAGGACTCGCAGCTCAAGGCTCTCATTCGCAAGACTACGGGAAAGGCCGAACAGAAAAAGCCGCAGCAGCGGCCGTCGTTCGACCCCACCATTGAGGCTACACGCAAGGAAGATGATCGTACGGGTGAAGCCCGCGAGCTGTTCAAGGAAATGAAGCGTCGCGAATTCTGACGCGCGCCAACACACATCGGAGACGTGCATGACCTGGCAGAACAAGCTCGAAGAGTTGATCACCTCGCTGGAGCGAGAGCGCGACGAACTGCGCGTGAAGGTGCATCTCGCGTCGCTCGATGCAAAGGACGAGTTTGCGGCGCTCGAAACCCGACTTGATGCGCTGCGCGCACGCATGATGTCTGCCACGGGCGACGCGAAAGAATCGGCCGGCGGTGTTGGTGAGGTTGTCTCGGAAACGGCGCGAAAAATGGCCGATGATCTGAAAGACGGCTATCGCAAGATTCGCGAGAAGCTCGCCGACTAAGACGTCTCTCGCGAGCGCAACCGCCCAACAACGGCGGTGACGTTATCAGATCCGCCGTCAGCCAGGGCGCGTGCAAGTAGCTCAGACGTCATTTGTTCGGCGCTGCCTCCGGAGCGCAGCACGTCACGGATTTCTTTGTCCGTGACGTGTTTGGTCAGGCCGTCGGTACACAGCAGTAACACGTCGTCCCAGTTGCAGTCGGTTGGTACAGTGAGCGGCGTTGCCTCGTCGCCGCCGAGCGCCGACGCGAGCACATGTTTCCACTCCGACGCCGCCGCCGCTTCCGGCGTGAGCGCACCTGCCGCAACCAGTGCCTCGGCCATCGTCTGATCTTGAGACAAGAGTTGCAGCTCACCGTCGCGCAATCGATAGCACCGGCTGTCCCCCACGTGAATGAGATACGCGCGTGGCCACAACACGACCACCATCGTGAGCGTTGTCGCGGTCCCGGCCGCTTCTTCACGTACGCGGGCGTGACCGGCAGCCACGGATGCCTGCAGTTCCTCAAGGAAGAGCGCCTCGCGCGCTTTCCCCTCCCGAATCGCGTAGAAGCGCATCACGTGTGTGACGTGCTCGGCAATGGCGCGTACCGCCGTCCAGCTCGCGATTTCACCGTCCGGTCGCCCACCCACGCCGTCGGCGACCAGAAACAGATAGCCGCGCGATTCACTCGTCAGGTCGCCCAGTGCATCCGGACTCGCGCTCGATCCGTGCACACGTAACAACTTGTGCATGGACGCGATGAGATACTGGTCTTCATTGACGGAACGCACCCGCCCCGGGTGTGTCGCGCCGTGCACATCGATGTCCTGCGCGTGCGGCAGCAGCGAGTCTGCGGGCATCATCGGCGATTCCTCGGCAGTCGGCGTGTGTGCTCTTTGTGGTGAGACTTATCTCCCGTCTCTGATCCTGCGTCGCGGATCGTCGTTTCGCCAGTCGTGGGGTGAGAATGGCGTCTGCCAACCCCTTCCGTTTCGCCGTCAAATTCCGTAGTTCAGTTCTATTGGTGCTGCTCCGCTCCCTCGCCGCCCACCTATGACCACTCGTCAATCGCCGTCTGAGGCCGACGGAGCGGACCGGCTCCGGCTGATCCTGGCCGCAACGCAGGCCGGCATGTGGGACACGCACCTTGGAAGTGGCGAGACGTATGCCTCGGATCGCTTCGACGAGATCATGGGCTATCCGCCCGGCGGCTGTCCGCGCGCCCTCTCGGCGTTTGTGCGATGCGTTGTTCCGGAACATCGTTCGCGCGTGCTGGAGCTGGTTCGCGAGTCGGTGCGATCCCGCTCACCCTATGTTGTAGAGTGCCGCATTCGCGACGCACGCGGTGTGATCAAGTGGTTGCATGTGCGCGGCGATGTACTCACGGATGCAGCCGGTCAGGCGGCCCGCATCATTGGAACTGTCGTAGACATCAGCGCCGAAGCCACCGCACGATTGCAGCAGCAAACGGCCGACGCGCGAAATCGCGAACGCGAACGTGAGCTCGCACGGGCACAAGAGATTGCGCAGATCGGTTCATGGACATGGCACTTCGGCACGCAATCGTTGAGTTGGTCCACCGAGTTCTATCGTATCGTGGGACTTGATCCGCAGCAGGTCGCGCCGTCGGAGGCCGCGCTCGACGACCTGATCCAGCCAGAAGACCGCGAGCACCTCCGCGCCGCGCATGCGCTCGCGATCGAGAGCGGTGAGCCGGTAAATGTTCGCTACCGAATCCGCCGAAGGGACGGCACAGAGCGCCACCTGCACGCGCTGACCGAAGTCTTGTACAACGATGACGGGTCACCGCAATCGCTCATCGGCACGCTGCAGGATGTCACGGATCGTGTCCTGCAGGACGAAGAACGGCTTCGACTGGAATCGCAGATCCACCACGCACAAAAACTCGAATCGCTCGGCCTGCTCGCCGGTGGCATCGCGCACGACTTCAACAACTTGCTGGTTGGTGTGCTGTCAAACGCATCACTCGCGCTGCTGGACCTCGATGAATCCGCGCCGGCTCGGCATGTCGTACTCGAAATTGAGCGTACGGCTCAACGCGCGGCGGACCTTACGCGTCAACTGCTTGCGTACTCAGGCAAGGGGCGATTTGTGGTGGAACCACTGGATCTGACCGCGCTCGCGTCAGAAATGTCGCAACTGCTGCGAACCGTGGTGAGCAAAGATGCTACGTTGCAGCTGACACTCGACACCGCTCCGCCCTTGATGTACGGAGACGCGACACAACTGCGCCAGGTGATCATGAATCTGATTACCAATGCTTCGGATGCGTTGCAAGGACGTGCCGGTTCGGTGATTGTGCGCACATCGCACGGACCGCATGAGGCGCCGTTGCCGGACGAACTCACATTTGGCGAACTCCGGGCTGGTGAGTTGGCATTACATCTCGACGTGATTGACTCAGGGAGCGGAATGGAGCGTGATGTTGCCGAGCGGATGTTCGATCCATTCTTCACCACAAAGTTCACGGGGCGCGGTCTTGGCCTCGCCGCCACGCTTGGCATAGTGCGTGGCCACCACGGGAGCATCACTGTTATGACCGCTCCGGGCAAAGGCACACACATTCGCCTGTCATTCCCGGTCGCCGAAGACGCCGTGCAAGCACCAGCCTCATCGCAGGACGCGCGCACCGAGTTGCGCGGCGGACGCGTGTTGGTGGTCGATGACGACCGCGTGGTACGCGGGGTCTGCGCCGCACTGTTGTCGCGACGTGGCTATACCGTGGAAAGCGTGGAGTGTGGCCGTGATGCGCTTGATCGGCTCGCCACGGCGGTGGAACCGTATCGTTTCGTGCTGCTTGACCTCACGATGCCCGGATTGTCCGGCATTGAAGTGCTGCAGCGGATTCGTGAGTCGGAACGGAAAGAATCGCGACCCGCTGTGCCGGTGTTCCTGATGAGTGGCTACAGCGAGCAAGACGTCTCAAGCGGCCTTGGCGAGCTCACCATCTCCGGATTCCTGCAAAAACCCTTCACCATGAATGATGTCAATGCGCTGCTGGCCAAACTCAACGGTCAATGAATGAAGGAGTCTCCCTTTCTCACGGCCGAGTGGCGCGATCTGCTCATGCTTACCTGGGCGGTGGACCAACGATTACTTGCCTCACTGCTGCCGCGCGGCCTTGAACTCGACCTGTGGCAGGGACAGGCGCTTGCCAGCGTGGTTGCGTTTCGCTTTGAGTCCGTGCGTGTGCGAGGCGTTGCGATTCCGTTTCACACCCGGTTCCCCGAAGTCAATTTGCGTTTCTACGTGAAGCGAACCGGTCCCGACGGCGAGATTCGCCGTGGCGTGGTGTTCGTCAAAGAAATCGTGCCCCGATCGGCTATCGCGATGGTGGCCCGTCGCGTCTATGGCGAACCGTATGTGGCACTGCCCATGCGAGAGGCGCACACCTCAAGCGTTCGTGATGACGACGGCAACTCGCGCCGCACCGTGCTCTTCGAGTGGGAGCGTGACGGGGAGTGGGAGCGCGCGGTTGGTCTGGCCGTGGGTGATCCGCGACCAATGCGTGCAGGCTCCGTGGAAGAGTTTATCGCCGAGCATTATTGGGGCTACACCGGGCGGGGTTCGCGCGCCACGCGCGAGTACCGCGTAGAGCATCCGCGCTGGAATATTGCCATGCTTGCGGAGTGCTTTCTTGAGGCCGACATTGCCGGACTCTACGGTCAGCCGTGGGTTGCGCCGTTGTCAGAGCCACCGGTGTCGACGTTTCTCGCCGATGGCTCCAGCGTGGCCGTGTATCCAGGAGCGGATGTGCCAGGCACCGCGCGTATTGCGTTACGATAAATTCTGCCCATGAATCACGACTACGAAAAACTTGGCGCGTTCTACGCCGGCCGCGAGTTTGACCTTGAAACACGCACTCGGCGCGAAGACCTGGTGCTGCTCGACGCGAAAGATTTCACGACACACGCCGTGATCATCGGCATGACCGGCAGCGGCAAAACGGGACTCGGCATCGGGCTGCTTGAAGAAGCAGCGATCGATCACATTCCGGTGATTGCCATTGATCCAAAGGGTGATCTCGGAAACATCGCGCTCACCTTTCCCTCCCTGCGCCCAAGCGATTTCGCGCCGTGGGTGGACGCCCAGCAAGCGTCCACAGCGGGACAAACGCCGGAAGCATTCGCGGAAGCCATGGCCGCGCGCTGGAATAGTGGTCTGGCGGAGTGGGGGCAGGATGGCGCGCGCATTCAGCGCCTGCGCGACGCCGCCGAAGTCACGCTGTACACACCCGGCAGCACTGCGGGCCGACCAATCTCGCTGCTCAAGGGATTTGCGGCCCCGCCCGCAGTTGTCCGCGACGACACCGAAGCATTTGCGGAGCGCGTCAACACAACTGCCACTGGACTGCTTGCCCTACTCGGCATTGACGCCGATCCGATCAGCAGCCGAGAACACATTCTGCTCGCGAACGTGTTTTCGCACTTCTGGAGCAACGGCACCGACCTCGATCTCGCGGCGCTCATCGGGGCGATTCAGAACCCGCCGTTTTCACAGATCGGCGTCATGCCGCTCGACACGGTGTTTCCGGACAAGGATCGCACCGCCCTCGCGATGCGACTGAACAATCTGCTCGCCGCGCCCGGATTCCAAGCCTGGATGCAAGGTGACGCGCTCGATGCGGGAGCGCTGCTGTACGCGCCCAATGGCAAGCCTCGGGTTTCCGTGTTGTCGATCGCGCATCTGGCTGACGCAGAACGCATGTTCTTTGTGACCATGCTGCTGGCCGATCTCATCGCGTGGATGCGGCAACAACCCGGCACGGGCTCACTGCGCGCCATTCTGTATATCGACGAACTGTTCGGCTACATGCCGCCGGTTGCGAACCCGCCGTCCAAACAGTTGTTGCTCACACTGCTGAAACAGGCGCGGGCGTTTGGATTGGGCGTGGTGTTGTCCACGCAGAACCCGGTGGATCTCGACTACAAGGGGCTGTCGAACACCGGAATCTGGTTCATTGGCCGACTGCAAACAGAACAAGACAAGAATCGTGTGATGGACGGACTTGCCGGCGCCTCGGGCAACGCGCCGTTTGATCGCAACGCAATGGAACGCACGATTTCGGGACTGGGCAAACGCGTGTTTCTCATGCATAGCGTGCACGAGAATCAGCCAACCGTATTCGAGACGCGTTGGGCATTGTCATATCTCGCGGGCCCCATGACGCGCGAGCAGATTCGACGGCTCGGCACAACGTCACCCGCGGCGTCAGCGGCTCCTGCTGCGACAAATGCTGCGACACCTGTAGCAACAGCGGCTGCTTCCGGCGCGCTATCGGTGGCCAACGCCGCACGTCCCGCGAGTGCACAAGCACCGGTTTTGCCAACCGAGATTTTGCAGGTGTGGATGCCCACGCGCGTGAGCTCCGCGCTTATCTCGTGGCGCCCCGCACTGCTCGGCAGCGCCGATGTGTCGTACCACCAAACCAAGCTTGGTCTCGCCGAACAGCGCACACTCACGCGCATCCTGCCGCTCGATGATTCCATGCTCACACTCGACTGGAACGACGCGGAGCTGGTTGCACTGGATCTCGACCTGCTGACGCGCGACGCACTCCCCGGTGCGACGTACGACTCGGTACCAAAGCTCGCCGCGACTGCCAAGAGCTACGCGACGTGGTCGCGCACACTGCAAAAGTTCATCACCACCAACGATGTGATCACACTGTTTCAGAGCAAGGCGCTCAAGCTGGTGTCAACCGTTGGTGAAACCGAGGGCGCGTTTCGTGCGCGATTGCAACTCGCCGCGCGGGAAGCCAGCGACGCCCGGCTCGAAAAAGTGCGACAGAAGTACGCCGCGCGCGTGCAGTCTGCGCAAGAGAAAGTGCGCAAAACGGAACAGGCCATTGAACAGCGCACCACGGCCGCGTCGTCGTCAAAGCTTGACACCGCACTGGTCATTGGCGGCGCCGTGTTGGGCGCGCTCTTCTCCCGCAAGAAGCTGAGCGCCACGAACGTTGGCAAAATCGGGACCGCGGCACGCAGCATGGGTCGTTCGCAAAAGCAGTCCGGAGACGTGGCGCGGGCCACACAAAACCACGAGGCGGCTCAGGCCGAGTTAGCCGCGCTGGAAGCGCGCATCACGGAAGAACTGGCGCTGGAATCCGCGGGCTACGACGCGCTGGCCGACCAGCTGGTAGAGATTGTCGTGCGACCCAAGAGTACCGATGTGCACGTGCAGTTGGTGGCGCTGGCCTGGGTGCCATATGTCGCAGGCGAGGGCGGCCAACTCGTCCGGGCCAGCTGACCATCGGCACGATCGCCTGGCCAGAGGCAACGCTCCCGGGCGCCGTGCGTACTTTTAGCAGCAGTACTGGGCCCGTGCGCTTTGGCGTCCGGGCTTCGACTGATTTCCCCACCGACCCTGCGAGAATTGAAGATGATGGGTAGAACCCGCGCATCCTCCGTCGCTACCGCCGTTGCCGTCATGGCAATCGCGGGCGGCACCGTGCACGCTCAGGCGGCGCGTTCCAGTGCCTCAGGCACGACCGCCATGCAGCCCGCTCTCTTCGAGGGCATCCGGTACCGTCACGTTGGCCACTCGGTCGGCGGACGTGTGAACACGGTCACCGGCATTCCCTCTGAGCCCCGCACGTTCTTCATGGGCGTGGCGTCAGGCGGCATTTTCCGCACGCGCGATGGCGGCGAAAGCTGGCAGCCCATCAGCGACGGACAGATTCCCGTTGGCTCAATCGGCGACATCAAAGTGGCCGATTCCGACAAGAACATCATCTACGCCGGTACCGGCGCTGATGGCGCACGCAGCAACGTTTCCACCGGACGCGGTGTGTATCGCTCAAATGACGGCGGTGACACGTGGTCCTTCGCCGGTTTGTACAACGCGGGGCAGATTGGTGCATTGCGCATTCACCCAACGAATCCGGATATCGTGTGGGTTGCGGCCAACGGTGATGTCTTCAAGCGCAACGTTGATCGCGGCGTGTTCAAAACGATTGATGGTGGCAAGACCTGGAAGAAGACGCTCTTCCTGAACGACAGCACCGGCGCCAGTGATGTGGAAGTCATGCCGGGCAATCCGGATGTGGTGTACGCCTGGATCGCGCGCATTGAACGCAAGCCGTGGACGATTATCAGCGGCTCAAAGGAAGGTGGGTTGTTCAAGAGCGTGGACGGCGGCAACACGTGGAAGAAATCCGGAACCGGTCTGCCCAATGTGTTGATCGGCAAAGGCAATCTGGGCGTCACTGCGGCCAACCCCAATCGTGTGTACCTGCTTGTGGAAGCAGCACCGGGCGGCGGTCTCTATCGTTCGGATGACGCGGGTGCGACATGGCAGTTGATGAACAGCACGCCGGGACTTATCACGCGTCCATTCTACTACACCACGCTCGGCACTGATCCCACCAATGCGGATGTGGTGTACGCCGGCGCGGAAACACTCTACAAGTCCACTGACGGTGGCAAGACCGTGGTGCCATTCCGCACGCCGCACACGGACAACCATGACATCTGGGTGAATCCGAATAACGGACAGACCATGGTGCAAGCCAATGACGGCGGCGCCAATGTGAGCTACGACGGCGGACGCACGTGGAGTACGCAGAACAATCAGCCCACCGCAGAGTTCTACGGCGTGGTGCCCGACAGCAACTTCCCGTACAACCTCTACTCGGCGCAGCAGGACAACAGCACCTACATCATGTCGAGCGTAGGCAATCCGTTCGACGTGGAAGCGCTGCGCACAGGACCGGGATGTGAAACGGGACCCATCATGCCGCACCCCGTGGAGAAGAACGTCATTTACGGGTCATGCAAAGGTCAGTTCGCCGTGATGAACACCGAAACACGTCAGTCGCGTAACTACTGGATTGGTGGTCAGTCGCTGTACGGCAACGCGGGTCAGGATCTGATTTACCGCATTCAGCGCGTGGCACCGATGTCGTATTCTCCGCACGATCCGAACGTGCTGTACTACGGCACGCAGTATCTGCATCGCACGCGCGACAAGGGTGTGACGTGGGAGAAGATGTCGCCCGATCTCACCGCCTTCCCGCAGTGCTGCCAGGGTGCGAGTGGTGAGCCGATCACGCGTGACGTGACCGGCGAAGAGTTTTACAGCACGCTGTACGCCATCACCGAGTCACCGCGCGAAAAGGGTGTGATCTTTACCGGCGCGAACGACGGTCCATTTTACGTGACCCGCGACGATGGCAAAACGTGGACCAACATCACGCCCAAAGATCTGCCCGAAGGTGGTCGCACCGCGTGGATTGATGTATCGAACCATCGCAACGGCTCGGCGTACTACGCCGTGTATCGCTATCTGCTCGGCGATTACGCGCCGTACATCTATCGCACCGATGACTATGGCAAAACGTGGACCAAGCTCACCGACGGCAAGAACGGTATTCCGGGCGATCACCCCACGCGCGTGGTGCGTGAAGATCCGGATCGTGAAGGACTGCTGTACGCGGGCACCGAGTTTGGCATGCACATCTCGTTCGACAACGGCAAGAACTGGCAGCCGTTCCAGCTGAACCTGCCGAACGTGCCGATTCAGCAGATCATTCTGCACAAGAAAGATCTGATCGTGGCCACGCAGGGCCGTGGTAACTGGATCATCGACAATGTGTCAGCGCTGCATCAGGTGGCGGCCAATACCGCGAACGCATCACTTCACGTGTACAAGCCGCGCGCGGGATATCGCACCAACACCGGCGGACTCTATCTCGGCCCGCAGATTGATTACCACCTGGCCGCTGCACCAACGGATACGCTGCGCATCGAGATCCGTGATGCACAGGGCGCGGTTGTGAACACGTACAAGAGTGGTGTGCGTCCGCCTGCGCCGCCGCGTGCGCGTCGTGCGGATCCGGAAGATCCGGACGCCGTGATGAATGAAGGTCGCGACAACGCGCCCACCGCTGCATTCGCGCCAACGCTCAACCTTGTCACGGCAACCAAGGGCTTCAACCGCTTCACGTGGGGCGTACAGCACCAGAATGGGTTTGGCGCACCGCCGGGTGAATACACGGTCACGGTTTCGCTGGGCAGCGAAAAGCAGACCGTGCCGCTCACCGTACTGATCGATCCGCGACTGGCGGCCGAAGGGTTTACGGCCGCCGACCTGCAGGAGCAGTTCGCACACAACACACGCATGCGTGAAATGGTCGCCGAGGTGAACGCCGTGGTCGCACGGGCGAGGTCTGCAGAAACGCGTCTCAAGGCCGCAGGTGCAGCGGCCGGCGACACGTTGTCCAAACTGAACGCGGTTACGGAGAAGTTGCTCACGGCGCCAGTTCGCTACGGCAAACCTGGATTGCAGGCGCACATTTCGTATCTCGCCGGCATGACCACGCGCGCCGATCAGAAGGTAGGGCGCGATGCGATTGAACGGCATCTGGTACTGCGCAAGGAACTTGATGCCGCCAAGGCGGAACTCGACCGCGTGATTGGGCCGGCGCCGCGCATGTAGTGGCGCGAATGCTCGCCGGTGTCCCCACCGGCGTCGTGACAACGAATGCACAACGGGGGCGACTGCACACGCGGTCGCCCCCGTTGCGTTTGTGCGAGCGTGTGCGGAACATCACCAAGCCAGATGGGTCTGAACTGCAGTCCATTCCCTCCGAACAGCGCATGCTCACTCGCCTTTCCCCCGCCGCGCCCCGATTAACCGCGCACTACGGCTCGGCATTCGTGTCGTTTACGTGGCGCGTCGGCGTGATGGCGCTGCTGCTCTCAACGCTCGCCACCGTGAACGCGCGATCGTTGCGTGCTCAGGCCGCGCAAAACCGCGCGGTGATCGGTCAAGTGCAAGATCCGCAAGGCACGGGACTCACTGACGTGACGGTACGCATCACGCGCGACACGGTCACGCGAATTACGCGCACTGATCGGAATGGTCGGTATCGGTTTAGCGGACTGACCGACGGCTCGTGGGTGCTTACGGCGCAACGCATCGGCTACACGCCATACGTGGCGGAGATTCTGGTTGCGCTCGACGGCGTCCGGCACGACGTCGCGCTATCGCCACGCACCAGCGCGCTTGATTCCGTGCTCGTGAGCGCACGATGGACCGGTGTGCGTGGTGTCGCATACGACGCGCGCAGCTTTACACCGCTCATCGATGCGCGCGTCACCGTACTCGGCGCGGTGCACAGCGACACCAGTGATGCCAACGGCGTGTTTTCCATCGAAGCGCCAGGCGCGCAAAGTGCGGTTGTTCGCGTCGAGCGTCCGGGATTCCTTCCCGTCATGCGAAGCGTGGTCATCCCCGACGGGCGTTACGTTGAACTGGACGTTCCGCTCGACACGGCGAACCCCGCGCCGAATGACAACATCGACGTGAAGGATCTGCAGCTGCGCCTGTCCAACCGAGGTGCGTATTCCGTTGTGGTGGCGCGCGAAGAGCTGCTGAAAACCGGGGCGCGCAGTGCGACGTCCGCAATCACCGAATCCTCAAGCGGCCACCGCAAGAGCATTCTCATTGGCAGGGACGCGTGCGTATTTGTGAATGGCCGAGCGCGCCCCGGCTTCCCGATCGACGCGGTGCGCGTGGAAGACGTGGAGTTCATCGAGGCGTACCCCGCCGGCGCCGACTTCTCGAATACGCTGGAGCGACGGTGGCCACCGGGCGCGGAGTGCGGCGCACCGGGCATCCGCGAGCGTGGCGAATCGGCACGAGGCCGCATTCGCTGGGTCTCCGTCTGGCTGAAGCAATAGCGATAGCCCTATCCCCTTCGGCCTACGATTGGACGGCCCCTGGGGACCACCGCTCGCTCTTCGTCCCGCGTCTCTGCTAACTTTCGCCGCATCACAGCGCGGGTACGTTGGCGCGAGGCGCAGGAAGACATTTGTACGTGGAGCAGGTGTGAAGGGAGCAGCAGAAGGAACTCAGGTTCAGCACGCGATGCAGCGCGCACTCATGGTATCGAGTGTGCTGAGTGTTATCCTGCTCACCGCGTGTGGCGGCGAAGGACAATCGCAATCCGCGAAGAGCGCCGCGCCGGACTCGGCGACACTTGCCAGTGCTGAGGGCGCTGAACGCAGCGACACGTCAGCTGTTGCGATGGCTGATACGACGCCGGTGACGCCGGACACCACACGTGCAGGCCGCCTCGCGCGACGTGTCAAACATCCGGACTCCGTACGCGCGCTCTATGTAAACGCCTGGGCCGCTGGCTCGCGTTCACGCATGGAGAATCTGATTCGTATTGCCGATTCCACCGAGATCAATGCGTTCATCATTGATATCAAGGAGTCCGATACGTATCTCACGCACTCCGGCACACAGATTCCGCTCGCACTGGAAATCGGTGCGGACAAACGCCCCGCCACCAAGTGGTTACCGGCGCTTGTTGATACGCTCATTGCGCACAACATCTATCCGATCGCGCGCATCGTGGTGTTCAAGGACCGCATGCTCGCCGAGAAGAAGCCGGAACTGGCCATTCGCCACGCCAATGGTAGTGTGTGGAAGGACAATAAGGGCGGCCCGTGGGTCAATCCGTACGACAAGCGCGTGTGGGACTACAACATTGCGATTGCGCGCGAAGCGCTCGACATGGGCTTCTCCGAGTTGCAGTGGGATTACGTGCGCTTCCCTGACGTGACGAACTCAGCGCGCGCCGTCATGCGCTATCCCGGCAGTGACAGCGTCTCGCGCGCGGACAACATCTACAACTTCATCGCCTACACAAAACAGCAGCTCGCTGAATACAACGTGCCGGTGACGGCCGATGTCTTCGGGCTCGTGACGCATCTCGAAGGCGATGTCGAGATTGGTCAGAACTGGGAAAAAGTGATCACCGTGTCGGACGCCGTGTTGCCCATGGTGTATCCATCGCACTATGCAGCCGGTTTGTACGGATTGGCCAAGCCGATCGCGAGCCCGTACGAAGTGATTCGTTTCTCAATGGCCGACGCGGTCGAGCGCACGAAGTGGATGAAGGACTCCGCGAGCGCAACGGTCGGTGAAATCATGCCGTGGCTCGAAGCCATGAGCATTCGCGGCGCACAGTACGGTGCACCCGCGCTGCGTGAACAGATCCAGGCCACGTACGACGCCGGCCTCAAGAGCTGGGCGCTCTGGAATCCGGGCAGCAAATACGCGGAGTTTGAAGACGCACTGCGTCCCGCGAACGGCGGACTGTCCAAGCTTGAACAGAGCGGCTGGAAGAAGCCGGAGTTCACACTCAATCGTGCGCGGTTGAGCACGCTGATTCGCAAGCGCGAATCGAGAGCCAAGGCACTGACCGACTCAGCGCGCAAGGCGGATAGTGTGGCCGGTCGCGCGACGCCGGCCGCTACGCGCCAGCCGAACTGACAAACTGCCGGAGCGTCCACGCGAGACGCTCCAGCGGGACCCGCTCGAATGGGTGCGGGGTGTTGGGCAGCACCTCGTACTCACCGCGCGGCAGCACGCGCATGGCATCGCGCAGCTCCTCCACCGGCACGGTGACATCGCGGTCGCCCACGACCAGTCGCACCGGGCACTGCACGCGCGCCATGACGTCAGGCGTCAGCAGCGGAGTCTGTCCGAGCGCCTGCAACGCGCTCGCGGTCTCGCCGAGCACACGCTCCCAGCCGGTCGCAAAATGGCGCCCTGCAAGCGCGCTGGCGAAGGCCGGCACCTTTTCCGATATCCGGGCCGCGTCGAGCTGTTTTGCGGCTTCTGCAGCCACCTCAGGCGTCCACACGAGCTTTGTGCCGAGCGTGAGCACTCGGCGAATCCGCGATGGCGCCTCGGCCGCCGCCAGGAGCGCCACGTATCCGCCCATGCTGTAGCCGAAAATGTCCACCGGTTCGTCCGGCGAGTGCTCGGCCAGCCAGGCGAGCAGGTTCTCGGCGAAGTGCTCCAATCGGAACCCGCGGCCCGCCATGGCACGCGCACCGTGGCCTTCAAAATCCATCGTGCGCACACCGGTGAAGCCGAGGTGTACGCGCAGCGCGTCAAACTGTGTCTGATCGCCAATGGCGCCGTGCAGGAGGAGTAGCATGCTGCCAAGCTATCGCGGGATCGGCGCGCCGTCAGGTACCTTGATTGCGTGACACTCGCACTCGCGCACACGCTGTCTCCCACCCGTGACGCATGATTCGACTGCCAATAGTGATTGCAGGCCTCGTGATGCTTGCCGCCTGCACGTCCACATCTGACGTAGCCGACGTCGCACCAACCAGCTGGTCCGTTGACAGCGTTCCGATCACCACCGTTCGCGACGACGACCCGACTGGCGAACCAATGCTCGCCAATCCGGTAGGCGCCACTCGCCTCAACGACGGCTCCGTCGTGGTGGCGGATCGCGGCCTGCATTCGTTGCGCTACTTTGGCGCGGACGGCGCATTCGTGCGTGCGGTGGGTCGCAAAGGACTCGGCCCGGATGAGTTTGGCTACATGGCGGAGATGCTGCGATGCGGCGACTCGCTGTACGTGGAAGACATTGAACAGCAAGCGATCTTTGTGTATTCGCTGGACGGCGTGCGAACGCGCGCGCCCAAAGTCACTGAAATCCATGGCCAACGCTCGCCGTACGACAGCCGCTGCAATGCGCAGCATGTCTTCGTACACAACGGCTGGGCGCCACGCGTCGACGAGAAAATCGGACGCGTGCGCTGGACGGTGCCGTACTGGATCACCACCACCGATGGTCGCACACGCACGGAACTTGGAGAACACCCCGGCTCCGAACGACTCGTTGACCAGTACGGTTCGGGACCACATCCGCTTGGCCGCAACCCGGTGCTCGCAATTGGTCGTGATCGCGCGTACATCGGCACGGCCGATAGTTTCGCCGTCCTCGTGTTTTCGCTCGACGGTGCGGTCGTTGACACCCTCCGCAATTCAGATGCCGATCTGCGTACCACCGCGGCCGACATTGAACGCTTCAAGCTGTTCGACACACTCGGTCTGAACAGTGTCGCGCGTGAGCGTCAGGTTCGAGAATGGGCGACGGTTGAGTTTCCCGCCACGGTGCCCGCGTACGACGCGATGCTGGTGGACGCGGAAGATCACGTGTGGATTCGACGGTTTCCGCGTGGGCGCGATCTGGCCGCCAGTTGGTTGGTCTTCTCACCGGGCGGTGAGCAGGTCGCCGCTCTGTCGCTGCCAAGTGCACTCACGGTGCACGAAGTTGGGCGTGATTACGTGCTGGGCGTTGAACGCTCGCCGGAGGACGGTGAGCAGTCGGTGCGGGTGTATTCACTGCACCGTCCCAGCGTGTCTGCCGCGTCGCGAATGCCTTAGATTGCCAAGGATAGAGACTGCGACGCCGCAGCGCAGGCGTGCTGCCTACTGATCGCGGGCCTTCCCGCAGGTGATTTGTGGATCGTCGAAACTTCTTTCGCGCGGCCGCGCTCGTTGGTGGCGCTGTGGCTGCGAACCGGTCGGGTATTCTACCGTCGCCTTCATCGTGGCGGATCACGCCATCACCCGGCAGCGCGGCGGGTGGTCCGCTGTACGTCCCGCCTACGGTCTCGCCGAAAGCGCTCACGCTCACCACGCGCGCCACAGCGGCCGAGATTGCACCTGGCGTGAGCTCACCGATTTTTGCGATCGGCAACGGGCCTGTCGCTCCCACCATTCGTGCACGCGCCGGTGAACGCGCCACGATTGTGCTGCGCAACGAACTCGCTGAGCCCACGATTCTGCACTGGCACGGCTTGCGTCCACCCGAAGCATCTGACGGACATCCGCGGCTGGCCATTGGCACCGGTGCCGAATACCGCTACGACTTCGCGCTCAACGAGCGCGCCGGCACGTACTGGTATCACTCACATCCGCACATGCGAACGGCTGCGCAGATTCACCTCGGCATGGCCGGACTGTTCATTATCACCGACGCCGAAGAAGAAGCGCTCGGCCTGCCGAGTGGTGCGCGCGAAATCGGCATTGTGTTGCAGGACAAACGGCCCGATGACCAAGGACGCATCTCGTACAACGTGACCATGGGTCACGACATGATGGAAGGCCTGCTCGGCAGCGCCGCGTATGTCAACGGTGTACGCACGCCGAGTGTGAATGTGGATTCTGCGATGTATCGCGTGCGCGTATTGGGCGCCGCGAATGCGCGCATTTTTCGACTGGGATTGTCGAACGAACGTCCGATCACGCTGATCGGAACCGATGGTGGGTTGCTTGATGCGCCGATTCAGTTGCCGCACATGGATCTCAGCACGGGCGAACGCGCTGATCTGCTGCTCGACTTTTCGGGGCTCGCAGTGGGCACACGCGTCACGCTGCGGTCACTCGCCTTCGTCAGCCCCTACCGTGGCATGGCCGGAATGGGCGGTGGAATGGGTCGCGGCATGGGCGGTGGTGGGGCGCTGCCACAGGGCGCGGCCATGGATTTGCTGGAGTTCGTTGTTACGAAGAGCGTGCGTGAAACACCGCGCGTCCCGGCCAGACTTTCGGCGCTTCCGGCGATCGATACCAACGCGGTGTCAAAGGAGCGCGTGTTCAGCTTTCGCAGCGCCATGATGCAGCACAGCATCAACGGCAAGGCCTTCGAGATGGATCGGATTGACGAACACGTGCCGTTCGGTGCGACAGAACGCTGGGTGTTTGTGAACGACGCGCCGTTTCCGCATCCCGTGCATATGCACGCCGTGCATTTTCGGGTGGAGTCGCGTCAGGGCGGACGCAACCAGCTCTTTCCGTGGGAGCGCGGCTGGAAGGACACCGTGCTCGTGTATCCCGGCGAGCGTGTATCAGTCATCGCAAAGTTTGACAGTCACCGCGGCCGCTACATGATGCATTGCCACAACCTCGAGCATGAGGACCATGGCATGATGATGAACTTCGCGATCCAATAGTACGAACGGTCGCGTCACGGTGATGGCGTCAGCGCTGCGGCGTTGACGCCTGCTTCGCGGCACATGCACCCGCCGTGCGCTTGAGACCGGCCAGCTCACAGGCGCAGTCCGGACCGCCTTCGCCGCCGCATGATCCTTTGAGCCGCTTGCCCGAGATCATCACGCCGATTGCCATCGCACCCATCACCAGCGCGACTATGGAGATCGTGACCAACAGCACCATCATCATGAGCGTGTCCCGGTTATGACGCGTCGCGGCGCAGCGCCGCACTGAAACCTGACGTGGCGCGCTCAGTCACGCGACCCTCGCCTCCATCAATCAGCAACAGCACATCCAGACCATTCTCCTCGGCGAGCTCCCAGGCGCGGTCTGGCCCAGCTGCCATCAGCGCCGTGGCCCATGCATCCGCAACCGCGCACTCAGCGTGCATTACAGACACGGCCAGCAACGTGTGCTGCGTAGGTCGGCGCGTACTGGGGTCCAGCGTGTGCGAATATCGTACCCCACCCACTTCGTAGAAGTTACGATAGTTCCCCGACGAGGCGAGCGCGCGATTGTCTAGCGCGACCGCCAGACGAACGCGAATGCGGTCCGGATCCGGCTCCTCGATTCCCACGCGAAACGGTTCGCCGCGCACATTCACGCCGCGCGCTCGCAGTTCGCCGCCGATCTCCACAAGATGGTTCGCGTAGCCACGGCCGAGCAAATAATCGGACACGGCGTCAACGCCGTAGCCCTTCGCGATCGCCGAGAGATCAATACGAACGCGTGCGTCGGACTTGGCGAGCATCGTGCCGCGCAATCGCAGTTTGTCTGAGCCAACGAACTGCCCAATCGAATCCAGCTCGGCATTGGTTGGTACGAGTGTATCGCGCGCTGCCGGTCCGAATCCCCACGCGTCTACAAGTGGACCAACCGTCACATCAAAACTTCCGCCCGACGCAGCGTACACGGCGAGCGCCTGCGAAATCACTAAGGCTAACGGCGCGGAAACCACCACCGCCGTTGTATCAGCGCGCGCGTTGAAGCGCGACAGCTCCGACGAGGCGTCATACGTAGACATACTTGCGTTGACGGCGAGCAACACCGAGTCCACGCCTCGCTGCAGCGCGTCCACATTGATGGAATCCGAAGTGCGACCAAACAGCACACGATATGTGGTGCCCATCGTGGCGCCGCCGAACTCTCGCGCGCCCGTTTCTCTCGGCGGCTGACGCAGATACGCGTAGGCGGCGAGCCCGAGCAACACCAGCATCGCCACCCAACGCACTGCCCCGCGCGGCCGCGCCTGACCTTCGCGACCAGACGACATCATGACGCGTTATCCGAAATCGTCGAACGCAATATTCTCGCGATCCACGCCGAGCGAGTCGAGCATTTTCATGCACGCCTGCAGCATCATGGGCGGGCCGCACAGATAATACTCGATGTCTTCTGGCGCCGGATGTTTGGACAGATACTCACGGTAGAGCACGTCGTGAATAAAGCCGGTGTAACCTGTCCAGTTGTCTTCCGGACGCGGCTCCGACAGCGCGAGATGCCACGTAAAGTTGGGATTCTCTTTCGCGATCGCGTCAAAATCTTCTACGTAGAAGGCCTCACGCAGCGACCGAGCGCCGTACCAGAACGTGACCTTGCGCTCGGTATGCAGCCGGCGGAACTGGTCAAAGATGTGCGAACGCATGGGCGCCATGCCCGCGCCGCCGCCGATAAAGCACATCTCGTTCGTGGTCGGCTTGGCAAAGAACTCGCCGAACGGTCCGGAGATGATGACTTCGTCACCCGCCTTGAGGTTGAAGATGTACGATGACATCAAGCCCGGCGGCAGCCCCGACGTGCGCGGCGGCGGTGTGGCAATGCGCACATTGAGCATGATGATGTCGGCTTCATCCGGATAGTTCGCCATGGAGTACGCGCGCTGCACCGACTCGGTACTCGTGGACGTGAGCTTGAACAAGCCGAACGTCTCCCAGTCGTCGCGGTACTCTTCGGGCACTTCAATGTTCTTGTACTCCACCAGATGCGGCGGGCACTCGATCTGCACATAGCCGCCCGCGCGGAACGGCACCGTTTCGCCAGCGGGCAGTTCAAGCACCAGCTCCTTGATGAAGGTGGCCACGTTCTCGTTGGAACGCACGCGGCACTTCCAGCGACGCACGCCGAAGATTTCCTCTTCCACGTGAATCTTCATGTCCTGCTTGACCTTCACCTGACAGGACAAACGCACGTGATGGCGCGCTTCGCCCGGCGAGACGTGACTTGTCTCGGTGGGCAAAAGTGCGCCACCACCTTCAAGCACTTCCACCTTGCACACGCCGCAGGTGCCTTTACCACCGCACGCCGACGGAATGAAAATCTGCTGATTCGCGAGCGTCGAGAGCAACGTTGATCCGCTCGGTACGGTGATGGAACGCTCAGCGTCATCATTGATGCTGATGGTGACGTTACCCGTGCTGACGAGGCGTGAGCGTGCCATCATCAGCAATCCTACCAACGCCAGCACGAGCAGCAGAAACGCGGCGATTCCGGAGAGAGCCGTAAGCATGTTCTTTCGTTCCTTAGAGCTGGATGCCGGCGAACGCCATAAAACACACGGCCAGCAATCCGGAGACCATAAAAGTCAGTCCAAGACCGCGGAGTGCTGCCGGCGGATTTGCGTATCGCAACTTCTCGCGTACGGCTGCGAGCGCGACGATTGCGAGCATCCAGCCCAGCCCGGAGCCCAGTCCAAACACCACGCTCTCGCCGAATGCGTAGTCGCGCTCTGACATAAACAGGCTGCCGCCAAGGATTGCGCAGTTCACAGCAATGAGTGGCAGAAACACACCCAGCGCCGAGTACAGCGCGGGCGCAAACTTGTCGATCACCATCTCCACCACCTGCGTCAACGCCGCAATGGTGCCGATGAACGTGAGAAAGACGAGAAAGGACAGGTCAACGGTCGCAAACGCAGGATGGAGAGACGTGAGCGCTCCCTCGCGCAGCACACCATGCAGCAACAACTGGTTGAGCGGTACCGTAATCACCATCACTACCACCACGGCAAAACCAAGCCCGATCGCGGTGCTCACCTTCTTTGACACGGCGAGGAACGAGCACATGCCGAGGAAGAACGCGAGCGCCATGTTCTCCACAAAAATTGAACGTACCAACAAACTGAGGTAGTGACTGGTCATATCGCGCCTCAGGCCGCGTGGCGCGAAACTGCCGCGCCATGGTCAAGTTCAATCTCGACCACCGGCTCCACTTCAATCTGCTTTGGCTTCCACGTTCGAAGCGCCCAGATAAAGCCACCAATCAAAAAGAACGCGGCCGGTGACAAAACCATTAGTCCATTTGGGACATACCAGCCACCGTCGCGCACGAGCGGCAGCACGGTCACGCCAAACACGCTGCCCGACCCGAACAGTTCGCGGAAGAACGCCACCGCTAACAGCACCAGGCTGTAGCCCACACCGTTGCCGACCGCGTCAAAGAAACTCGCGCGCGGCCCGTTCTGCATGGCGAACGCTTCGGCGCGCCCCATGAGAATGCAATTGGTGATGATCAAACCGACAAACACCGACAGCTGTCGCGACACGCCGTATGCAAACGCCTTGAGCACCTGATCGCAGATGATCACCAGCGACGAGATGATCGTGAGCTGCACAATGATGCGAATGCTCGACGGAATGTAGGAACGGATCAGGCTGATACTCACATTGCTGGCAATGAGCACCGCCGTCACCGCCAGACACATCACCAGTGATGGTTTGAGCAGTGTGGTGACCGCGAGTGCCGAGCAAATGCCGAGCACTTGTTTGCCAATGGGATTCTCATCAAACAGCGGATCGAGCAGTACACTGCGCGTTTGTTTATCGAGCACGGTTGCCTCCCTGCGCGCTGTTGCTGCGCACGCGGTCCAGATAGGGGCCAAACCCGTTCGGGCCCAGCCAGAAGTCGAGTGTTGCCGAGACGCCGCGTCCCGTAATCGTGGCCCCGGACAATCCGTCGACGCGGTACGGATCATCGGCGGGTGGCCCCGCCTGTCCCTTGATCACTTCGAGTTGCACGGTGCCGGCTTCGTCCACGGCTTTGCGCCCAATCCAGCGTGCCTGCCAGTTGGGGTTTTCAATCTCGCCGCCGAGGCCTGCCGTCTCGCCGTGTTCATAGAACGTGATGCCGGAGACCGTACGCGCATCTCCTTCCAGCGCCAGAAAACCGTACATCGTAGACCATAGCCCGTAGCCCTGGATGGGCAAAATGATCGCGCGCAATGCGCCGTCTTTCATGACTTCGTATACAACGCCCACGTTCGGCACGCGCAGCACGCGCGCGGCGTTCTCCGCGGCGGCAGTACTGGTAGCCGGATCGCGCGCGGCGCGGCGCGCATCGTACGTTTTCAGATCCACCGACGAATCGGGCGCGCCAGTGCGGAAATCAATCGGACGCGTGACCACGCTCTCGTTGAATCGCGCTTCCACCGCATCGGCGGAGAGCGACTCATCCGCGGTCATCAAACCTGCCACCATCAGCACTTTGCTCAGGCGATCAATGCGCGCGTTGAGCTCCTGACGCGGCTTGAGCGCCACCGCGGCGGCCGCGATGGGGACTGCACACACAAGGCACACGAGTGCGGCAAAGCCGATCGTGTACGCAGTGGAATCACGCCGCGCGTTGGCCATAGCGCTGTGTCCTCCGGCGAATGTTGGCCTGCACAACCGCGTGATCAATCAGCGGTGCGAACATGTTCATGAAGAGAATGGCGAGCATCATGCCTTCCGGATACGCCGGATTCACCACGCGAATCAGTACGCACAGCAGACCGATGCCAAACCCGTACCAGAGCTTTCCTGTACTCGTGAAGGCCGACGACACGGGATCGGTAGCCATGAAGACCGCACCAAACGCCCAACCACCGATGAGTAAATGATAGAGCGGTGGCAAACCCATCATCGGATTGGTGTCCGACCCGACCATGTTGAGTCCGAATGCCGTCAACAATGTGCCGACCAACACACCAAACATGGTTTGCCACGCACCCACTTTCGTCACCAGCAACAGTACCGCGCCGAGCAGAATCGCGAGAACCGACGTTTCGCCCATGGACCCGGGAATACGACCGATAAACGCATCGACCCAGGTGTAGCCGGGCAGATGGCCCGCCCCTTCCGCGAACGATGCCAGCCACGTGGCGCCGGATCGTCCATCGGGCTGAATCGCGGCCACCCACACTTCGCCTGAGATCTGCGCCGGATACGCAAAGAATAAAAACGCGCGCGCGGTGAGCGCGGGATTGAGAAAGTTCATTCCCGTACCGCCGAAAATCTCCTTGCCGATCACAATGCCAAACAACGTGCCGAGCGCCACCTGCCAGAGCGGAATCGTGGGCGGCAGGATAAGCGGAATCAACGTGCCCGTCACGAAAAATCCTTCACTGATCACGTGGCCACGCACCACCGAGAAAACCACTTCGGCCGTGCCGCCGGCAATGAGCGTGACAATCAGAATCGGGAAGAAATACAGCGCACCGTGCACCATGCAGCTCAGCACGCTCGACGTGGACGTTGGCAACCCGGTGGCGGTGAACACCGCCGTCTGCCAGCTGTCGAGCAACGTGCCACCCTGCTCCACCACGTAATGGATCTGATAGCCGGTGTTGTAGAGCGCCATGATGATGCACGGCACCAGCGCGATCACCACCAGCAGCATCATGCGCTTGAGATCCAGCTTGTCCCGCACATGTGGGCCACCCGTCGTGACCGTGGACGGCGTGAAGAAGAAGCTCTCCATCCCCTCCCAGAACGGGAACAGTTTTTCGAACTTCGCGCCCGGTGCAACGTGCGGCTCAAGACCGTCAAACAGTTTTCGGACAATGCGCATCTATCGCTCCGCCGCGATCAGGTCGAGCACGCGGCGAAGCGCCGCGCCATGCTCATACTTACTGGGGCACACGAACGTACACAGCGCCAGATCTTCTTCATCGAGCTCAAGCGCGCCAAGCTGTTCAGACAGTTCGGTATCACCAACGGCCAGCGCGCGCAGCAAATGCGTGGCCATCAGGTCCATGGGCAAGACGCGCTCGTACACACCAATCGGCACCATGGCGCGCCGACCGCCGTGCAACCGCGTGTCAAACGCGCGTTCTACTTTCCCCTTCCACAACGGAATAAAGGCCGGCAAAAAACTGTACGATCGCGAAACCGGAAGCATCCAGGCGGCAAAGTCGCCTTCCTGTACCTCGGGTACCACACTCACCTGTTGTTCAAAGCGTCCAAGAAATCCGGTAATCTCATCAGCAACCGTTCGGCCGGTGAGCACCGACCCGCTGATCACACGCGGCGGCACCTCGTGGCCGTTTCGCTCACCACGCAGCAACTCACCCTTCACGAGTTGTGACACGTTCGCGCCGACCACGGTGCGCAGCAATCGCGGCTCGCGGACCAGCGGACCGCCGAGCGCGACCACGTGCGACGCATCATACGCACCGGTTCGCAGCAGTGCGCCAATTCGAATCACATCCTGCGCTCCAAGATGCCACGACACGTGAACGCGTGATGCGGGCGCCAGTGTATGGATGTGATAACCCACCGTGCCACTCGGATGCTTGCCCGCAAACTCGGCCACTCGCGCGCCCTTCGCCCCGTCGCCGCTGCGCGATCCTTTCGCGCGACACAGGTACACCGGCGCATCGGTGAGCGCGACGAGCGCTTCCACGCCGCGGTTAAAGTCGTCGGCTCGTGCAGCGATGATCACATCAATGTTTGGCGCCAGCGGACTCGTATCCATCGCGGTCACGAACAGCGCGTGCGGCTCGGCGTCAGGTGCAGGCACTTCCGAGAACGGGCGCGTGCGAAACGCGGTCCAGAGGCCGCTTTCGAGCAGCAGTGTACGCAGGGCGGCGCGATTGCCTACAACCTGAGGCGACCATGACGCAAAGCGTGATGTCGCGTTGGATGTCGTATTCGACGTTGCGCTTGCTGCCACGGTGCTGGGCGGCGCCATCGCGACCACCACCGACTGCACCACGCGCCTGGCGCCACGATGCACCGCAGTGACTCGACCCGCGACGGGTGAGACCACCCGCAGCGACTCATTGCGCCGATCCTGATAGATGGCCTGGCCGGCCTCAACAGAGTCTCCGACCTGCACCAGCAAGCGGGGACGCACTCCTCGGCTGTCGGCCGGGAGTACTGCAACTTCGGTCACGGCCCGGGAATCGTGAATGACCTGGGCCGGAGGTCCAGCGATGGGAACGTCGAGCCCACGGGATACCGAATGGACTGGCATTTACAGGGAGGGAGTGGAGCGAGATGGAAGCCGCGGCGACCTCGTAAAGTCGCCGTGGCCAACCTACCCCAATGTTACGCCCCGCGTCCAGCCATCGCTGGCGCGACTTGCGCCACGCCAGCGACAGTAAGAGGATCCAGCGTTACTTGGCCACCGTGAACGCGGCCTTGGCCTTGGTGCGGTCCCAGAGGATCGCCAGCTCGCCGCCCGCACCGGCGGGCGTGATGGTGATCTCCATCTTTTCCACGACGGCGGGGGTCTGCTCAACCGTCATCGGAATACGGACCAGATCCTGCTTGGCGTCATAGACCGTGCCCCACTGGCCCGTCTGCTTGTTCACGATCAGCTGCCACTTGCCGCCCTGATCGAGCAGCGTGTACAGCGTGTACGTGCCGGCGGGAACGGTCGCGGCACCGAAGTTGAGCGTCTTGGAGGTGGTGAAGTGCGTGGCCTGATTCGCACCCGTGCGCCACACATTGCCCCACTTTTCAAGGCCACCAAACACTTCGCGACCACGCTTGGACGGACGACCGTAGTCCACCTTGAGCGCGGCGCCCGCGATGGTGGTCTTGACCGAATCGCGTGGCGAAGCGGGTGCGGCCTGCGCCTCGAGCGATGACGCCGACAGCATGGCGATTGACAGTGCGGCGAGAGCAATCGCCGTACGACCAGCAAATTTCACAGCAGACATTGGCGGGGAAAGACAAGAGGTTGGTCAGGTCGTGCACGCCGGCAGTGGCGTGCACTGATCGAACAATAATTGAACCCCGATGTGTCCGCGCAGGTTCGCTCACAGGTCATGTGACCCAGTCTCCGTGTCGAAACGATCCCCGATTCTCCTCGTACGGTCCTCAATCGTACGGCGTTCAAACCCTCGGCCGGTCTCCGGTTGTCCCATGAGGGTCCGCCCCCGAGAACACCCACCGTTCGACCCTCCCCAGTCATGCGACACATCAGACTGGCGTTGCGATCGCTTCGCAAAACGCCATTCGTCACCGCGATTGCGATTGCTTCGCTGGCGCTCGGTATTGGCGCAAACGCCGCCATCTTTTCGCTATTCGATCAGATGTTGCTGCGCCCACTCCCCGTTCCCGCGCCGCAGGAGCTCGTGAACTTGGGGGCGCCTGGTCCGAAACCGGGCAGCACATCATGTAATCAGGCCGGTGACTGTGATGTGGTGTTCAGTTACCCCATGCTGCGCGATCTCGAGCGCGTGCAAACCGTGTTCACCGGCGTTGCCGGACACTTTGCGTTCGGCGCCAATCTCGCGGTGCGCAACGAGCCATTCATCAGCGACGGCATGCTGGTGTCGGGCTCGTACTTCAACGTGCTGCAGGTACAACCGGCGCTGGGCCGCCTGATTACCCCAGCTGATGACGGCGCACCCGGCGCGAGTTTTGTTGCAGTAATCAGCCATGCCGTGTGGCAGGAACGTTTTGGTGGTGCACCGTCAGCCATCGGTGAAAACATCAACGTGAACGGCAAGCAGTTCGAGATCATTGGTGTCACGCCAAAAGGCTTTGAAGGCACCACGTTGGGATCGCGCCCCGGAATTTTTGTACCGATCAGCATGCGTCAGGAGATCGCACCGCGATTCAACGGCTTCGAGAATCGCCGCAGCTACTGGGTGTATCTCTTTGCGCGACTCAAGCCTGGTGTCACGCTGGAGCAGGCGCGTACGGCCATGAACACCGTGTATTCGCCCATCATTACCGATGTGGAAGCGCCGCTCCAGGAAGGCATGAGCGACGCCACGATGCAGCTCTTTCGAGCCAAACAAATCACGCTCGAGCCTGGACAACGCGGACAGAGCAGCATTCACCGCGAAGCGCGGACGCCGCTGTTCATGCTATTCGGCATCACGGGTGTGGTGTTGCTGATCGCCTGCGCCAATATCGCGAACCTGTTGTTGGCGCGCGGTGCGAATCGTGCCACCGAAATGGGCGTGCGTCTCGCACTCGGCGCCAACCGTCGTCACTTGCTGACGCAGCTGCTCACGGAAGCCGTGGTGCTCGCGTTGCTCGGCGGCGTCGCGAGTTTGCTGGTGGCGTTCTGGACACTCAAGCTGATTGCGTCGCTGTTGCCGCCAGACGCGGTTGAAACGCTGCAGTTCCAGTTGCAGCCGTCGGTGATCGGCTTTGCCGCGGTGGTCGCTATCGGCACCGGTTTGTTGTTCGGGCTCTTCCCCGCACTGCACAGCACCCGCGCTGATCTGATCAGTGCCATTCGTGCCGGGGCCTCACAAATGACCGGCGGACGTTCGGCCTCACGCTTTCGCACGGCGCTCGTGACGGTGCAAGTCGCACTGTCAATGGCGCTGCTCGTGAGCGCCGGTCTCTTCCTCAAGAGCCTGGTGAATGTGAGCCGCGTTGAAATCGGTGCCGACGTTGAGAACATTGTCACGTTCGCGTTGTCGCCGGCGCGCAATGGTTACGACAGCACACGCTCCGCACTCTTCCTCACGCGTGTTGAAGAAGAGATGGCCGCGATTCCAGGTGTGACGGCAGTTGCGAGTTCCACCGTGCCGCTGCTCGCGGGCAGCAACTGGGGTACCGACGTGCGCGTCCAGGGTTTTGAGAGTGGACCAGACATCGACTCCAACGCGCGAATGAATCTTGTCGGCGCGGGCTATCTCTCGGCGCTCGGCATGACGCTGCTCGCCGGCCGTGAGTTCACCACGAGCGATGGCGCGAACGACACGCGCGTCGCCATCGTGAACGAAGCCTTCGCCAAGAAGTTCAACCTTGGCACCGATGTGGTCGGCAAGTACATGGGGCGCAGCGGCGAGAGCGGCGACTCGCTCAACATCCTCATTGTCGGCCTCATGAAAGACGCGAAGTACAGCGATGTCAAAGACGACGTGCCGCCCCTGTTCTTCACCCCGTGGCGTCAGGATCGCCGAACGGGTGATCTGTATTTCTACGTGCGTTCATCATTGCCGCCGGCGCAGTCACTAAGCGCGATTCCCACCGTGATGAAACAACTCGACCCCACGTTGCCGGTGGGTGAGCTCAAGACCATGCCGCAACAGATCAAGGAGAATATTTTCCTCGATCGCATGATCAGCATTCTGTCGGCGTCGTTTGCATTGCTCGCCACATTGCTCGCCGGCGTGGGCCTTTATGGTGTGCTTGCCTACACCGTCGCTCAGCGCACACGGGAAATCGGCGTGCGCATGGCGCTTGGCGCCAACGGGTCGCGCGTACGCAGCATGATTCTCAAGCAAGTGGGTCTGATGACGGTGATTGGCGGCGTGGTTGGTGTCGCGGCCGCACTCGGACTGGGCCGCGCGGCGCAGTCGCTGCTGTACGGACTTGAAGGACACGATCCGATCGTGTTTGCACTGGCGATTCTGCTGCTCGCCGCGATTGCACTCACCGCCGGCTATTTGCCCGCGCGCCGCGCTGCGGCCGTTGATCCCATGCACGCTCTCCGGTACGACTGATGGATATTGTTCGCACGCCGCAGAAGTCCAATCGCAAGGCGTACATCATTGGCGGTTCTGTGCTGTTGGTCGTGGCCACCACTGCATTACTGAGCCAACTCGAGCCCGCGGCTCCCACGGTGGAGCGCGCGGCGGTGCTTGTTGACTCCGTGCGTCGCGGCGATGTGGTGCGTGAAGTGCGCGGGCCAGGTACACTCGTGCCCGAGCAGATTCGATGGATCACCGCGCAGGCGTCTGCCCGCGTGGAGCGTTTGAACTCCGAATCCGGTCGCGAAGTGTCGGCCGATCAGATTCTGCTCGAACTGTCCAATCCTGATCTGCAGATTCAGACCATGCAGGCCGAGCAGCAGGTGCGTCAGGCGCAGATTGATTTGCTCAATCTGCGCACGAACCTGCGCAGTCAGTTGCTCACGCAGGAGGGTACCGTTGCCAGCATGCGTACGCAGCTGGTCAACGCAACGCAGGAAGGCGCGGCCGCTGACTCGCTGGAAAAGCTCAAACTCATTTCCGGGTTTGAAGCGCGCAACAAGAAGGCCTCGGCCGACGAGTTCACCACGCGCTACCGTATTGAGCAGGAACGACTCGATCTCATGAAGCAAGCGATCGACTCGCAGATTTCGGTGCAAGCCTCGCAGGTGGTGCAGCTCGAAGCCATCGCCGCGAATCAGCGTGCGCGTTTGCGCTCGCTTGTCGTGACCGCGCCGGAAACCGGCGTGTTGCAAGACCTCACCTTGCAACTCGGTCAGTGGGTACCCGAAGGCACCACGCTTGCCAAGGTCGTGCAGCCGGGCAAACTGAAAGCCGTGCTGCGCGTGCCGGAGTCGCAGGCAAAAGACGTGACGATCGGATTACCGGCAATGATTGACACACGCAATGGCATCGTACCGGGACGTGTGGTGCGCAAGGATCCGTCGGCGATCAGTGGCAGTGTCACGATTGATGTGGCGCTCGACGGCCCGTTGCCGGCCGGTGCGGTGCCGGACCTGAGTGTCGACGGCACGATTCAGATTGAAAAACTTGAGAACGTCATTTTCAGCGGACGTCCCGCCATGACGGGCGGCACGGGACTGGTGAGTTTGTTCAAACTCGATCCGAGCGGCGACGCGGCCACACGCGTGCCGGTTGAACTCGGCCGCAACTCGGTCAACACGATTGAAATCATCCGCGGCCTCGCGCCCGGTGATCGCATCATTCTCTCGGACATGTCGGCGTTTGCCACGGCCGATCGCGTTCGCATTCGCTGATAGCCTCACGTTTCTTTTCACTTCGGAGAACTCACGACATGTCCGCCAAAGGCTCACCGCTCATTCAGATGCAGGGCATCCGCAAAGTATTTCACACGGACGAAGTCGAAACACATGCACTCGCGGATGTACACTTCGAGATTCAGCGCGGCGAGTACGTCGCGATTTCCGGTCCGTCGGGCTGCGGTAAAACCACGCTGCTCTCCATTCTTGGTTTGCTCGATGCACCCACGTCTGGCGAGTACTTTATTGATGGTCAGCCTGTCGCACGACTTGCGCCCATGGATCGCGCGCGCGTTCGCAATCAGCAGATCGGTTTCATCTTTCAGGCGTTTAATCTGATCGGTGATCTCACCGTGTTCGAAAATGTGGAACTGCCACTCACCTATCGCGACATGGCCGCGAGTGAGCGGCGTGATCGTGTCCAGTCGGCGTTGGAGCGGGTTGGCATGACGCACCGCGCCAAACATTTTCCGGCGCAGCTCTCCGGTGGTCAGCAGCAGCGTGTCGCGGTCGCACGCGCCGTGGCCGGCGATCCAGCCATTCTGCTCGCCGACGAGCCCACGGGAAATCTCGATTCCAAAAATGGCGAAGCCGTGATGGGGCTGCTGCAGGAACTGCATCAGAATGGCGCCACGATCTGCATGGTCACGCACGATGCGCGCTACGCGCAGCACGCCGATCGTGAAGTGCATCTGTTCGACGGGCGCGTGGCGGATGCCGCGACCATCGCGCTGGCGGCGAGTTAACGGGCACGTCGAAATGTGGGAGGGCGGGTAGCGCGGACCAGCAGTAGATTCTCCCCATGCCTGAACCCTCCCGCTTTCGACGCACGCTGGCCCAGGTCATGACCGTGCAAGTGATCGCCCTGCTGCTGCTCTGGGCGCTGCAATCCCGATACGCCGCCTAGCCCATGCATTGGATTAACTGGGTCATTCTGATCACCTACATCACCTACGTGGTGTGGGACGGGCTGCGGCGCACGAAGGACACCACCAATATCGAAGGCTACTTTCTCGCCAATCGCAGTCTGCCCTGGTGGGCGGTGGGATTGTCGGTCATGGCCACGCAGCTCTCCGCCGTCACGCTCATTGGTACCACCGGTCAGGGGGCCACTGACGGTCTGCGCTTTGTGCAGTTCTACTTTGGACTGCCACTCGCGATGGTGATTCTCGGCGTCACGCTGGTGCCATTTCTGCATGGCGCCAAGGTGTACACCGCCTACGAGTATCTCGAACGTCGCTTTGACGCGAAAACACGTTCGCTCACAAGCTTCCTGTTTCTCATGTCGCGCGGCATGTCGTGCGGCACGATTATCGCCGCACCGGCCGTGGTGTTTTCCGCCGTGTTTGGCTGGGATCTCACGTGGTCCGTAGCGCTGATTGGCGTGCCCACGGTGCTCTACACAGTGCTCGGCGGCGTGCAGGCCGTCACCTGGGCCGACGTGAAACAGATGGTGGTGATTGTTGGTGCACTCACCGCGATTGTTGTGGTGCTGCTGCTGCGCATGCCAGTGCCACTGGATGACGCGCTGCGTGTGGCGGGCGCGACAGGGCGACTGCGGGTCTTCGATTTCTCGTTCAACTTCACTGAGACGTACACGTTCTGGAGCGGTGTGCTCGGCGGCACGTTCCTGATGTTGTCGTACTTTGGCACTGACCAGAGTCAGGTACAGCGGTATCTCACGGCCCGTTCCGTAGACGAAGCGCGCAGTTCGCTGCTCATGAGCGCGTACTGGAAGATTCCGTTGCAAGCGCTCGTGCTGCTCGTGGGCGTGCTGGTGTATTTGTTCTATCTGTTTCAGTCGCCGCCACTGTTGTACAACCCGGCGCACGAATCACAGGTGCGTGCCAGTGCACCTGCAGAATACGCGGCCCTCGAGCAGCGCTACGTAGCCGCCGGTGCTGAGCGGGAGGCAGCCGCCCGCCAGGTGGTCACCGCGCGTGACGCCAACGATGGTGCGGCCGAGACTGCTGCGCTGGATGCAGTGCGGGCCGCCGAGACGAGTGTGAGCGCCGTGCGCACCGAGGCGCTCGAGAAGGCCGCCAGCGTGACCGGTCAGCCCTCGCGCGACGTGAACTACATCATTCCACGGTTCGTGCTTGATCATCTGCCGGTGGGCCTTGCAGGCGTCTTCCTCGCGGCTGTACTCGCGGCGGCGATGTCGAGCATTGCCGCTGAGCTGAATTCGTTGTCTACCGCCACCGTGGTGGATTTTTATCAACGGTGGTTCAAACCCGTGGGCAGCGACGCGCACTATTTGAAAGTCTCAAAGATCTCCACGGCCATCTGGGGACTGTTTGCCTGTTTTGTGGCCACGTATGCGGCCACACTCGGTTCGTTGATCGAAGTGGTGAACCGCTTCGGATCATTCTTTTATGGCTCAATTCTCGGTGTGTTCTTGCTGGCCATGATCCCGCGTGCGAGGGCGCTCGGCGCGTTTGTGGGACTGATCACGGGCATGGCCACGGTGGCGGCTGTGTCGTTCGGTGCGCCGTCGATCAGCTTTCTGTGGCACAACGTAATTGGTGCGCTCACGGTGGTTGCGGTGGGGTTGTTGCTCGGCGGTGCGAGGAGTGTGGCTACGAAAGAAAAGTAGCAGTGTCGATGGACGCCGCAGACTCAACGGCGTGACGGTCGCGCGATCACACAACGAACCACAACAACAACGGGCCGGCCAGATTTCTCTGACCGGCCCGTTGTGTTTTCGTGCGATGAGCGTTGCTCGTTGCACGAGGGTGTCGCCGGATCAGCTCCGCGGGAAGTTCGTGTTGTTGTCCGTCTCCGTGAGCGGCAACGGCCAGCAAGTCTGATTGCCGATCGGCGAGAAGCCTGCCTTGAAGTACGGAGCGCCCGGAACCGGCACGTTGAGCACGGCCGCCGGATTGCGGCGGAAGTCACCCATACGCTTGGCTTCGAGGTAGAAGTCACGACCCTTCTGTTCCATCAGCTCAGTGAGCACCGCTGCCGGCGTGGTGGCACCGGTGTACGCGGGCTGATTGTTGGCCGCCCGACGGGCCGCGATCAGCGTGAGCTGTGCTGCGGTGCCGGTGGCTTCCGCTTCGATGTAGTCCGCTTCGAGCTTTGACGCGAGACGAATCGGGCTGTTGAAGGCCGGGTACTTGTCCTGAATGAAGAACGGTCCGCTGGACGGATCCTGCGGCGTCAGATTGTGCTGCGCTGGCGACTTGTAGCGAATGCGCGGGTCACCATCGATGCGGAAGGCCGGCGCAACCGTGATCGATCCGCGGTCGAGCGTGAACTGCCACAAACGGTTGCCGAGACGGTTACGCTGCGCCGGATCGTCGAGGTACGTGAGGTTGAAGGTGAAGCCAGCCGGGACGGACTGCGCCGCCGCTATGGCCTGTGCACCGCGACCCGCCTGCAGCTGAGCGCGCGCCAAGCCAACCTTCGCAATGTTAGCGAGCTGCACACCGGCCGTGGATCCATTAGCCGTCCCAACAGAAATGGCTTGCGTGAACTTCGCAACCGCCGAGTCGAGCATCTGCGCCGTACTCAACGCCGGTCCACCACGAGATACGCCCTGACAGAAGCTTTCGGCCATCAACAAAAAGCTGTAGCCATTAAAAGTTGCGGCGCGCGCGTAGTTGATGTTCGTCGTCGGTTCTGGAAGCTCCAGATCGAGCACCAGCGCGGACGACGCGAGCGAGACGGAGATGTTGCCCCACAGCTCACCAGCGTGTGAACCGTTGGTGTTGAGCACGGTACGCTGACCGAACTCGTTACGCGTGGGGAAGGTCTCGGCCACCAGCGTTTCACCCACAAACCACGACTGGTACATCGCAAACCAGCCGAGCGTCGCGGCGAAGTTCTGCTGTGCCGACGCCGCGAGAGTGGGCGCGTCCTGGACCGGGTTGATCGCGGACGCGTTGATGATGTTTGGATTTTTGACGGTGAGGAACTCATCGCAAGCGCCCAGGCTCAATCCGAGCAGCGCTGCGACCGCACCTGCACGCGCGGTTCGCTGAATGTTGTTCATAGAGTATTCGCTCAGAAAGTGAAGTTGGTCTTGAACACGATGCGGCGCGGGTTGGGCAGCGTCAGGAAGTCCGTGCGGCTGAAGTTGCCAGTGGCGGCCGAAATGACTTCTGGATCGGCGCCTTCGTAGTCCGTCCACAGCGCAAGGTTCTGACCCGCAAGCGTGAACGTGCCACCGTTGAGAATGCCCAGGCGCGAGGTCAGGCTGCGCGGCAAGCTGTACGTGAGCGACACTTCGCGAAGACGTACAAAGTCACCCTTCTGGATGTACGCCTCACGTACTTCATTCACCGTGGTCGGTGCGCCGTTTTCCTGCACGAATGCGGGACGGCCCGGCGTGTCGTTACCGTAGCGACGAAGACGCTCGCGGCGGCTCAGTTTGTTCACATCAAGACGGTTGTCGCTGCGCACAAGCTGCGTTTCGCGGAAAAAGTCCGTGTTGTTGTAGATACTGAAACCGCTCTTCGCGTCAAGCAGCGCCGAAAGACGGAAGTTCTTGAACACAGTGATCGTGTTCGAGATGTTCCACTCGAGCGTGGGAAGAATGTTGTCGTAATACTCGAGCGTGTCCGACACCACCACGACACCCGTCTCTTCGTTGATCGAGCGAATCGTCTTGGTCACGAACGAGCCAAGCTGGTAGCCTTCCTGGAAACGATTCAGCGTATTGAACGGATTCACGCCGCCGAGGCTGACCAGTTTGTTGTCGAGCGTGTTACCGCCAACGCGAAGCTCCCAGTCAAGATTTTCGGTGCGCAGCAAGTTGGCAGTCAGCGTCAGTTCAAGTCCGCTGTTGTTCACTTCACCAATGTTGGCGAACGGATCACTCAGGAATCCGAGTGACGGCGGCAGCGGCGTCTGGAGGAGCAGGTCCTTTGTAGTCTTGTTGAAGTACGTGAACTCAAGGTTGATGCGATCGTTCCAGGTGCTCGCATCAAAGCCGACTTCGAACTCCTCGCCACGCTCGGCCTTGAGTGAATCGTTACCGGGGTTGTTTGGAATGGCGCCGGACTGCGCGGAACCGGTGATTGCAAACGGCGCCGCAGAGAACGTGGTCAGCGAAGCACCCGGGTTCGGCGAGCGGCCTGTTGTACCCCAGGCAGCGCGCAGACGGAGCTGCGTGAAGATCGAGCTGAGCGGATCAAAGAAACGTTCTTCGGACACTACCCACGACGCGCCGATCTTCGGCAGGAAGAAAGCTGGTGTGCCTTCACCGAAGGAGGAATTCTGGTCAACGCGTGCGCCGATCTGGAGGAAACGACGGTCACGGCTGCTCAGCTGCAGTTCGCCGAGAAAGCCGAGCGCCTTCTGCTCATTGAACGTCTGTCCGCCCGTTCGCGTCGAGGCGTTGCTCACGCTGTTCGCAGCGTTCGTGGTAAAGCCGAAGCCGTTGGCGAACGTCACGTCTGTGCGCGAAAGGATCGACTGCAAGCCACCGGACAGATTTACGCCCCACTGATCTTCATCGCCGAGCGTGGTGCGCATGTTGCCGAGGTAGTCGATAGTGAAACGATCGACACCAATGCGGTCCTGCGTGTTGTCACCCGTATTCAAGTTACCAGCGTACTGCCCCACGGAGTTAAGCGGGTAGTACTTCGTCACTTCGTCACGCGAGAGATCGGCGCCCAGCGTTACGCGATTGGTGAACCAGTTCGTCGGCTGATACGTAGCGGTCACGTTCGCCTGTGTGCGGCGCGACTCAATGCCACTCTGAATTGCGTTGATCGCATCGTACTGGCGCGCAAAACCAAAGAAGCCGTCGTTGCTCGGATTGCCCGAGTCGTTACGCGTGGTCGGAGTTCCGAGCAGCGCGCCACCGAGCCAGCCGTAAATATTGTTGTCGTTGTCGGGCAGGATGGTGTTCGACTGCAGCAGGTTCAAGCCGATGTCAACCTTGAAGCGTGCGTCCGGCACAAGATTCACGTTCGTACGGAAGCCGTTACGCTCAAACGAATTGTTCGGCAGCGTGCCGAGCGTCTTGTCCGACGTGGCACTCAGGAAGTAGCCGTAGTTCGAACCACCACCACGACCGGTCCAGCCAAAGTTGCGCTCACTTCCGGTGCGGAAGGCGTTCACGCGCTCGAGCGGGTTGTCGCGGATCAGCGTTCCAACGGCCTGGCCGCGGCAGAGCGGATTCGTGCTTGTTGGCGCAACAAGCGCCGCGCTGCAGTTGCCGAAGTTGTCCGGTGGCGTCCAGTTTTGCTCAATCTGCGAGAAGTCCAAACGCAGTGACTGCTGGAACGTGTTCGAGCCGAGCTTGCCCTTCTTGGTGATGATCTGGATCACGCCCGAGGAGGCGTCGGCGCCGTACAACGTGGCAGCGGCCGGGCCCTTCACCACTTCGATCGACTCGATGTCGTCCGGATTAATGTCGTTCAAACGGTCAGTAGCCTGACCGCCTACCCCGGGCGAGTTCTGGCCTTCCGACACGCGGATACCGTCAATGAAAATGAGCGGCTGGTTCGACAACGAGATCGACGACGCGCCGCGAATACGAATCGCGCGCGAGGAGCCGGCCGTACCAGACGCCGTGTTCACCGACACGCCCGGCAGGCGCGACTGCAGGATTTCGTTCACGGTGGACACCGGCGCGTTGCGCGCCAGATCGCCCACAGGAAGTGAGGCCACAACGGCCGCCTGCGCACGACGCTGCGTATTGCCCGTCACGCCGGTCACAACCACTTCAGACAACGTGGAGACCGTAGCCGACAGCGTGAAGTTCTTGGTCACGCGCTCGCCGGCCGCGAGGCGCACCGTATCGCCCTGCGCCTTGTAGCCGATGCGCTGTACCGACACGAGCAAGCGGCCCGGACGGATGTTCGCGATGCTGTACTCACCGCGATCGTTCGAGACACCAACCAGTGTGGTGCCGCCAATGAGTACGGTCGCGCCGCCAATGGGCGCACCGCTGGTTGCGTCGGTAATGGTTCCGGTCAGCGAGCCCACTTGGGCAAGCGCAGCCTTTGGAACGAAGGCGACCGCGGCTATCAAAGCCACAGCCAGCGAGGGCAGGTACGTTCGGAGCGCCCTGATCATGGGACAACCGTCCTGACGTAATAGGTGAGCGTAAAACCGGCCAACACACCGCGAGAGAAGGCAGGTGGCGGGACGTATCCGACATACACGGGACTTGCTGTGTATGACCGGTACGAAGCGCCCGCATCATGACAGTTTGTTCCACGAATGTCAAACATTTGTCACGACGCTAAGACTATTGGCGTGACGAAATGCGGGCTAACGATCCGTCCCTCTCATTAATCGCGCCCGGGCAAGGTCAGCGACGCGCGCTCCGCGCCCCGTCGCACGTCGCAAGTAACGCCAGCGCATTGCCTACGGCCCGCTCACCGGTAGCGTCCGACGGACGGTTCGTCACACGCAGTTCGTCCCTGAAATTCCGCACCACCAGCGCCGATGATCCACCGCCGTCCAGGTTGATCGCCTCACGCGCGCCGAGGGCTTGCAGAAGATCGGCTGTTTGTTCGAGGGTGGCGCCGGCGCTGAAGCCCGGCTGCCGGCCGTCAATCACGACGAGCAGCAGGCGCCGTCCCCCCGCGCCAATCCCCACCGCGGTGCGCGGATTCGGACCACTGAAGCCAGCCGCACCGGCCGTGGCGGCCCCGGGCGGCATCACACTGTCGCGCAGGAGCACGGGAAACCCGCCCACCGCGTCCATGGGGTACATCGGTTCCAGCCCCCACCGAATCCCAAGCGTGTCACCCACGGCGATCGGCGACTCCGACGCCGCTATCGTTCGTCCTCGAACAATTACCAGCCGATCGCCGGTGGGCGGAGCGGTCGTCTCGCGCTCAACCACGTAGCGCATGCCACCAAGTGGTCGCACTTCCCACGCCTCGCCCAGCACCGCCGTGTCGATCGGCGCTCCCCACGCCTCGTCGAGCACGCTCACCCCATTCGCCGCCGGCCGATTCCAGCCGGTCAGGGCATACTCGGCGCCACGTCGACTCACGGTGCCGCGCGCCCTTAGCAAACCGATATACGGGCGCCCCGCGCTATCCATGGCAAACACCGGGCGCACGCCGGGACCTGCAATCAGCCGACCGCGCTCAATGTGCGCCCCCGTTGGCACGCCGGGCGGCGTAAACAAGAAGAAGTCGGCGTTCACGGCGGCCACCGCACGACGCGATGGGTCGAGACTCTGGAGCAGTGCGCTGGTGGTTTGGCGTCCCAGCGCCGTCGAGGCGCCCTTCACGCTCTGCACGCTCACACACTGCGCGAGGTCCACGTCGAGCACGACGGCGCGCCAGGGTCGGGACAGTTCGACCAATCGATAGAGCCGAACGCCAGGTGCGAGTTCTTCTGTGTGCACGCTATCGGCCACGGACGCGCTGATTGCCCACGGCCACGGCCGAGCTTGCCCGACTGGCGCAGCGCCTCGCGAAGCGCGTGGCGCGCCGGAGGTGCAGGCCGAAAGCGCGAGCAGCGCGACGGTGAGAAACGGGAGCGACAGGCGCGTGAACTTCACTGGGTGCCTCGATGTCCGAAAATGGCGAGCCGACGGGCTCGAACGCGAATAAGATCCAGCATGCCTCTCGACGCAGAACAGTGCTATCAGGTGCTCGCCGCGCGCGACGCACGGTTTGACGGCCAGTTTTTTGTGGGCATGTCAACTACCGGAATCTATTGTCGCCCAATCTGTCCGGCGCGCACACCACGCGCGGATCGTTGCAGGTTTTTTGCAAGCGCGGCCGCAGCGGAGCGTCGTGGATTCCGACCGTGCCTTCGCTGTCGGCCGGAACTGGCGCCACTCAACATCTCGCACACATCAACCGCGGATACCACAGCCGACATTGCGCCGGTGGACGCGATGCGCGCACGCGCACGAAAAGCCGGCGAACGCATTGCCAGCGGCGCGCTCGATGGTCAGCATCTTGATGCGCTCGCGCACGAGCTTGGCACATCGGCGCGTCACTTGCGACGCGCGGTGGAACGTGAGCTGGGTGCATCACCGATTGCACTCGCGCAAACGCGACGTTTGCTCACGGCCAAACATTTGTTGACCGACACGGACTTGCCAGTATCGCAAGTCGCGATGGCGAGTGGCTTCGGCAGCCTGCGTCGCTTCAACGCGTTGTTTCAGTCGCAGTATCGATTGGCGCCGAGCGCGCTGCGCCGCGGTGCGCAGGCCTCGATCACGCGACATCGTTCACATCGCGCGGCGCTCGAGCAAGAAGTTGTCGCGCACGACGTTGCGGCGCACAACGATCTGGTGCGCATTTCGCTCAGCTATCGACCGCCGTTTGCGTGGAACGCACTGATGGATTTTCTCGCGTGCCGAGCGATTCCCGGCGTGGAACTCGTGACCGATCAGCCCGTGCGACAATACTGGCGCACGATCCGCGTGCGCGAGCAGGTGGGAGTGCTCGGTGTGAGTGCGTCGTCGCGCGCGAATGCGGTAGACGTGACGTTTTCGCATCAACTGCTGCCCGTGCTGGTACCCATGTTGGCGCTGGTGCGACAGTTGCTGGATCTGGATGCCAACCCGGCGTCTATTGATGCGCATTTGCGAAGCGATGCGCTGCTTGCGGACACGATCGCGAACACACCGGGTCGCCGAGTGCCGGGATGTGTGGACGCGTTTGAGTTGGCGGTGCGTGCGGTGCTGGGGCAGCAGGTGAGCGTGCGTGGTGCCACCACGTTGGCGGGTCGACTGATTGCGTTGGTTGCGGAACCCTTGCCCGTATCACACAAGCCGTCCGCAACACTGTTGACGCATGCGCCGATCACCCCCGAACGTCTCGCTGACGCATCGATCGATCAGGTGATGAGTATCGGATTGCCCCGCGCACGCGCCACGACGCTCGTACACATGGCGCGTGCGGTGGCTGACGGTTCGTTTCCCTTGCTGCGCGACACGCTCACAACGAGTACGCGCGAGTTTGTGGAGCAGTTCACCTCGCTCAACGGCATTGGCCCGTGGACCGCGCAGTATGTGGCCATGCGTGCGTTGCGCTCGCCCGATGCGTTTCCAGATGGCGATCTGGCGCTGCGCAAGGCGGCGGGTGGCGTGAGCAACGCCGAGTTGCGGAGACTCGCGGAGAAGTGGCGACCGTGGAGAGCGTATGCCGCGATGTATTTGTGGGCGCGGCTGAAGTGAACTGCTTGAAACACAGAGACGCAGAGGCGCAGAGTGGCAGACACGCAAGACATGTGATAGCAGCAGCAACATCTCGGTTATTCAAAAAACAATAAAGAGTTGATCTTGAGTCGAGATCTCCATTGGGCATGCAGTCTCCGCGCCTCTGCGCCTCTGCGTTCAATGCAGTTCAACCAACGATGCCCCCATGACCATCTATACGACCATCGACAGCCCCGTCGGCACACTACTCCTCGCCGCCACGAACGACGGCCTCTCGCACGTGCTGTTCGACCGCGGGGCACAACCGGACGCGACGTGGATCGCCGACAACGGCACCATCGGCCAGGCCTCGCACTGGCTCACACAAACCCGCCAGCAACTCGCTGAATACTTCGCCGGTACGCGTCGCGATTTCGACATCCCGCTCACTGCCACCGGCACAGAATTCCAGCGCCAGGTATGGCAGTCGCTACAATCGATCAACTACGGCACCACGATCAGCTACGGCGAACTCGCGCGTCGCATCGGCAATCCACGCGCGGTTCGCGCCGTCGGTCTCGCAAACGGCCGCAATCCCATCAGCATCATCGTGCCCTGCCACCGCGTGATCGGTGCGAACGGCACCCTCACCGGCTACGGCGGTGGGCTCGATCGCAAGCAGACACTGCTCTCGCTCGAAGGCGCGGTCTGAGCACACGCCGCAGCGCATGAGCTCGCTGCGGCGTACAGGAAGGGAGCAGCCGCGCTAGTTTGGTGGCAGCTCGTCCGGCTCTGCCCTTCCCACCCCGCCACAGCTTATGCCTCCTCTCCGAATGTCACGTACCTTCGGTCTGCTCACATGCTCCGTGCTGGCGCTCGCGCCACAGGTCGTGTCGGCGCAGGCCATCGACTCCGCCACCGCCGCCGGCATGCGCTGGCGAAATGTTGGCCCGGCCAACTTCATGGGTCGTCTGTCCGACGTGGTCGGTATTCCCGGCCCGTCCAAGACGATCTTCATTGCTGCCGCTGCGGGTGGCATCTGGAAGAGCACCAACAACGGCATGACGTGGCGCTCCACGTTTGATGACAAGAACGTCATCTCCATGGGCGTGATGGCCATTGCGCCATCGGACACGCAGCAGGTGTGGGCCGGCACCGGCGAACCCAATCCGCGAAACTCGATCGATCCGGGCGCGGGCATTTACAAGTCCACCGACGGCGGACTCACCTGGACGCTCAAGGGTCTCGAGAAGACCGAATCGATTGGACGCATCGTCGTTCATCCCACAAATCCGAACATCGTCTATGTGGCGGCTGCGGGTGCCACGTGGCGGTCGAATCCGGAGCGTGGCCTGTACAAAACCACCGACGGTGGCAACACGTGGACGCTCTCCAAGTTCGTGAGCGACAAGGCCGGCTTCATTGATGTGGCCATGGACCCACGCAATCCCGACGTGCTCTACGCTGCCAGCTGGGAGCGTTATCGCACACCGTACTCGCTCAAGAGTGGCGGACCGGGCTCTGCGTTGTGGAAGACCACCGACGCCGGCGCGACGTGGACCGAAGTGAAAGGCGGCGGATTTCCAGCCGGCGTGAAGGGACGCATTGGTCTCGACATCGCGCGCAGCAATGGCGACTACATCTACGCCATGATTGAAGCGGCCGACGAAGCACAGGGCGCCAACTACATCCCGGCGAACGCACCGAAGAACAACGGGCTCTGGCGCTCGATCGACGGCGGCAAAACGTGGACGCACATGAACAGCGCCAACGTGCGTCCGTTCTACTATTCACAGGTGCGCGTTGATCCGAAAAATCCGGAGCGGGTGTACTTCTCCAGCACGCAGCTGCAGGTCTCCGATGACGGCGGGAAAACGTCGCGCAATGGCGCGCAGCAGGTCCACGTGGACGATCACGGCATCTGGATCGATCCGAACGATCCGCAGCGCTGGTTCCTCGCGAATGATGGCGGCGTGGCGATCACATTCGACGGCGGTGGTAACTTCTGGCAGCCGCAAAACTTGTCGATCGCACAGTTCTACGAAGTGAGCTTTGACATGGCCGTGCCGTACAACATTTGCGGCGGCGCGCAGGACAACGGCACATGGTGCGGACCGAGTCGCCGTCGCAGCCCCACCACACCACTCGGCTACTGGTTCACGATCAACGGTGGTGACGGCTTTTATTCCGCGCAGGATCCCACCGATCCCAGCATCGTGTACGGCGAATCGCAGGGCGGCAACGTCTCACGCTTGAATCTGCGCACCGGCGAACGCATGGGCTTTGCCAAGCCAGGTTGGCAGGCGCGCTACGCCGAATGGGAAGACTCGATTGCCGTTGTGCGTGGTGATCCGCTCGTACCGGCCACGCGCGCCATGAATACGCGCATTGCGCAGATTCGCGCGCAGCAGGCGAAAGATTCGGCCGACATGAGCATGCGCTACAACTGGAATTCCCCGTTCTTCCTGTCGCCGCACAATCCGTCGGTGGTGTACTTCGCCGGCAATCGGTTGCTCAAGTCGAACAAGCGCGGCGAAGATCTGCAGATCATTTCGCCCGACCTCTCCAAGCAGCAGGTCGCCAAACTTGACACGGCGTTGCGTCTCACCGGTGGTATCACGCTCGACGCAACCGGCGCCGAAACGTACGGCACCATCGTGGCCATCGCCGAGAGCCCGCGCAAACCCGGCTTGCTCATCGCCGGAACAGACGACGGCAACGTGTGGAAGACATCAAACGATGGCGCCACATGGGAGAACCTGTCGGCCAAGCTTGCACCCATGCTGCCCAACGGCGGCGAAGTGTATGTCACGCGCGTTGAAGCCTCGTCGCACGACACGTCCACGTTTTATGTGGCATTCGACAATCACCGCTGGGGTGATTTCAAGCCGTATCTGTTTGTCACGAATGACGGCGGCCGCAGCTTCCGCTCGATCGTGAACAACCTGCCCGTGGGCGGACCCGGCGATTACGTGCACGTGGTTCGTGAAGATCCGCACAATCGCGACCTGTTGTTTGTGGGCACATCGATTGGTGTGTATGCATCGGTCGATCGCGGTGCGTCGTGGTCACGTTTCATGAGCGGATTGCCGAGCGTGCCGGTGTACGATCTCAAGATTCATCCGCGTGATCGCGAGCTCATCGCGGCCACTCACGGACGTGGATTCTGGATCGCCGATATCGCGCCGCTCGAGCAGATGAACACCACGGTGATGGCGGCGAACGTGCATCTGTTCGCACCCAAGCCTGGATTCCAGTGGGGCGAGGCCCCGTTGCTTGGCGCCAGCGGCAATGGCAATGCACAGGCATTCTTCGCCACGCCCAACCCGACGTACGGCGCGACGATCACGTATCGTGTTGGCGCCGGCCGTACGGGCAACGCGCGTATTGCAATCGTTGACGCGGTAGGTGATACGATTGCGCGTTTGCAGGGACCCACGCGTCCGGGCGTACATTCGGTCACGTGGAGCTACAACGCAGCGCGTCCGGCGGCAGCCGCCGCGGCGTTGTCGCCGAGTGCACGTCGCGACAGCATCTTGCGCGCCGTGCGCGTACCCAAGGTGCTCGACTCACTCGCCGCGGCAAAGTATGACAGTGCCGCACTCGCGACCGCACGCACCATGCTGACCGCAGGCGGCGGTGGTGGTGGCGGCGGTTTCGGTGGTGGTGGAGGTGGCGGTGGCGGATTCGGAGGCGGTGGTGGTGTTGGTGCCACGCCGAGCTGCGAGCGTCCGCTCACGCAGTGGGACACGTTCTGCGCGCGTCCGGCCGAATCAACCGTAGCGCGCCCCGGACTCTCGGCGGCACCCGCCGGTGGCGGTCGTGGCGGAGCGGCCATGACGCCCGAAGTACGACGCGTGTTTGATCTGGTGGGCATCTCGCCGCCAGCCGGTGGACGCGGCTTCTTCCCCGGCGGTGGTGGTGGTGGTGGTGCCGGCACCGGCGAGTACGGTGTGGTACTGCAGATCGGCGATGTCGTCCTCAAGCAGAAACTGCGCGTGGAGAACACCGGCGAGTCCGGCTGGTCGTCGATGTTCAGCCCGAAGCTGATTCGCGAGTGATCACGCGTTCGTAGTATTGGCTCGCGTAGTGAGAGCGGCGTCGATGTGCCATCGTGCACATCGACGCCGTTCTGCATGCGGTACCCTCTTCCGTATGATGTGCAAGGCGCGTTACGATCCGGCAGTGAAGTTCCCCGCCCTCCTGCCACGCCGCCATGCACCGCCGTGACCTGCTTCGCGCCGCCACCTCTGTCGCCGCACTCGCGGTGTTTCCAGGCACTGGCGATCCCACCGAGCTCATCTGGACGCGCATCTACGCGCGCGACGATCTCTCACCGTTGGACCACGCGCCGAGCGCGCAGCAGGCGCTGATCAACGCACTCGCCGATACCATCATTCCGCGCACGGACACGCCGAGTGCAACGGATGTGGAGGTACCGGCATTCATCGATGTCATTGTCGCGGACTATTACACTGACACGGAACGTGCGGCGTTCACCGCAGGACTCGCCGCGATTGATTCGCTGTCAACGCGCCTCGCCGGTGCACCGTTTGCCACGCTCACCAGTGACCAACGTGTGCCTGTGATGACCGCACTCGAACAACCATCGGACCGCAACGATCCAGCGGTGCGTGGATACACGCGCCTCAAGGGGCTCGTCGTGCACGGCTACTTTACAAGCTTACCAGTGCAACGCGATGTCTTGCGCGTGAACGTGACACCAGGGCGTTTTGATGGCAGCGCACCGCTTGAGCGCCGAGTGCGCAACGGAGGCGCTGATGTCTGACACACGTCAGCAGTACGACGCGATTGTTGTGGGCTCCGGCATCAGCGGTGGCTGGGCGGCCAAGGAACTCACGGAGCGTGGTTTGCGCACACTGGTGCTCGAGGCCGGCGGCCCGATCGATCCGTCCAAAGATTTTGTCGAGCACGTGCAGCCGTACGACATGAAGTTTCGCGGCTGGGGTGATCGCAAAACGCTGGAACGCGATCAGCCGGTGCAGCGCGAGTGTTACGCGTGTGATGAAGTGGGCTCGAAGTTTTTCGTCAATGACAACGAGAATCCGTACACCAATCCCGAAGACGCGCCGTTCAAATGGTTTCGTGGTCGGCAGGTGGGAGGACGCTCGATTATGTGGGGTCGACAGGTGTACCGGTGGAGCGACCTCGACTTTGAAGCGAACGCGCGTGACGGACACGGCATTGACTGGCCCATTCGCTACAGCGACATCGCGCCGTGGTATTCGCATGTCGAGCGCTTCATTGGTGTGACTGGTGCGAAGGAAGGCTTGGCGCAACTTCCCGACGGCGAGTTTCTGCCGCCCATGGACATGACCGTCGTCGAACTCGAAGCGCGCGCAAATATTGCGCGCAGGTTCGGCCGCGAGCGTGTATTGACGATCGGACGCGCGGCCATTCTCACGAAGGACCACAATGGCCGCGCCGCCTGCCACTACTGCGGTCCCTGTGAACGCGGGTGTGTGACACATTCGTACTTCAACAGCATCGGTTCCACATTGCCAGCCGCACAGGCAACAGGACGGATGACGCTGCGCCCGCACAGTGTGGTCGCCGAAGTGCTGATCAATCAGCAAACGGGTCGTGCGCGCGGCGTGCGTGTGATCGATGCACAGACCAGGCAGGAGAGTGTGTACGACGCGCGCATTGTATTTCTGTGTGCGTCCACGATCGAATCGGTGCGGCTGCTGCTCAACTCCACCTCGTCACAGCACCCCAACGGACTGGGCAACAGCAGCGGTACACTCGGCCAATACGTGATGGATCATCACTATGGGTCCGGCGCGTCGGGCGTGATGCCTGGCCATCTCGACAAACGCACGGCTGGCCGACGCCCGAACGGCATTTATCTGGCGCGCTTTCGCAATGTGAACAGCGCGCATCCGGATTTCGTGCGCGGATATGGCATGCAAGGCGGATCCGGGCGTTCCGGGTGGAATCGCGGCGGCAGCATGCCGGGCTACGGCGCACAGTTCAAGGATCAGCTGATCGACGAGCTCGGTCCGTGGACAATCAACATTGGCGGTTGGGGCGAAACGCTCCCCGTGGCCAGCAATCACATTGCACTCGACGACACGGTGAAAGACGCGTGGGGCATTCCCGCCGCGCGCATCAGTGTGCGGTGGGGTGACAATGAACGGGCGATGCAAAAAGACATCATGGCCGCTGGTGTTGAGACGCTCGAAGCCGCCGGCGCTACAAATGTGCGACCTTACGGCTCAATTCGTCCGCCCGGGCATTGCATTCACGAAATGGGCGGCGCACGCATGGGGCGCAGCGCACGCGATTCTGTACTGAACGCGTGGAATCAGTCGTGGGACGTGCCCAACCTGTTCATCACCGACGGTGCGTGCATGACGAGTTCTGCATGCCAAAATCCATCCATCACCTACATGGCGCTCACTGCTCGTGCATCGGCGCGTGCGGTTGATCTCCTCAATCGGCGCGAGTTATGAGTCCGTCACGCAGAGAAACGCTGGCCGCGTTGAGCACCGTGGCACTCGGTGGTGTGCTCGCGCCGCGCGACGTCGCCGCGCGTGCGTTGACGCACGCAACCAGCGCAGAATCAAATGCCACGACCGTCGGCGCACTGCCTGCGGGCCGCCTCCGGCAGTCAGTAGCACGCTGGTGTTTTCCGCGCATTCCACTCGCCGAGCTGTGTGCGGCAGGAAAAGCGATGGGCCTTGCCGGTGTGGATTTGCTCGACGAAAAAGACTGGCGTGTACCTGCAGAGCACGGCCTGCAGTGCGCGATCGGCAACAGCTTCGGCACAATTCCCAAGGGATTCAATCGACCCGACCATCACGACGAGTTGGTGGCAGCCGGCAGCGCCATGATTCCCAAGGCGGCGGCGGCCGGCGTCGAGCGCATTGTGGTGTTCAGCGGCAACCGTGCCGGACTCAGCGACGGCGAGGGTATCGCCAACTGTGTGACCGGCCTCAAACGATTGATGCCGCTCGCCGAACAACATGGCGTCACGCTGTGCATAGAGATGCTCAACAGTAAGGTAGATCACAAAGACTACCACGCCGATCACACCGCCTGGGCGGCCGAGGTGGTTCGGGGCGTAAACTCGCCACGGTTTCGATTACTGTACGACGTCTATCACATGCAAGTCATGGAAGGCGACGTGATTGCCACGATTCGCAAGTACGCCGACATGATCGCGCACTACCACACGGCAGGCGTTCCCGGCCGCAACGAAATCGACTCCATGCAGGAACTGAACTATCCACGCATCGCGGCCGTGATCGCAGACACCGGCTTTACCGGTTTTGTCGCGCATGAGTTCATGCCGCGTCGGGATGCACTCACGTCACTTCGTGAAGCGGTCGCGGTGTGCACCGTATGACGGACTTTCCGCGATCAGAAAGCCTGACATCAAGCCCGCGCGATCCAGCAATGCGGTTTCAACGCACCGCACTCTTGCTGCTGGTGGCTGGCATCTCGGTGCTGTTTGTGAAGATGGTCGCCGGGTTCATGGTCGCGGTGTTGCTCGCCGCGATCTTCGCCGGTATGTCGTATCCGTTTTATCGTCGGCTGCGCGCGGCATTCGGTGGGCGGCAGAACCTCGCCTCCACCGTTACCATCCTGTCGCTCCTGTTGGGTGTCGTCGTTCCACTCACAGCGTTCCTGGCGCTGGTTGTTTCCGAGTCCGTTTCGCTCAGTCAGTCGGTGCAGGAGTGGCTCAAGAGTGGCCCGGACCGCATGAAGCAGCTGGAGGAAACGCTGGCGCGCATTCCGCTGGTGTCTCGACTGATTCCGCAAGGCGATGAGCTCGTCACGCAACTCTCAGAGCTCGCCTCGCGTGCGGGGCCAATTGTTGCCGGTCAGGCAGCAGCGGTTGGCAAAGGCACGCTCACGTTTCTGCTGCAACTCTTTGTCTGCCTGTACGCGATGTTCTTCTTTCTCGTGGATGGACAGGGCATTCTGCGGCAGATTTTGTATTACATCCCGCTCGACGCCGACGATGAGGCGCAGCTGCTGGAGCGTTTCATTTCCGTCACGCGCGCGACACTCAAGGGTTCGTTGTTGATCGGTGTGTTGCAGGGCACGCTCGCCGGCCTCGCGTTCTGGGTGTGCGGTGTTCCCGCTCCCGCGTTCTGGGGTACGGTGATGGTGGTGCTGTCGATTATTCCGGCGATTGGCGCCGCGTTTGTGTGGGTACCGGCCGTGATTTTCCTGTTCGCCACCGGTGAGACGAGCAATGCCGTCGGGCTCTTGGTGTGGTGTGCCGTGGTGGTGAGCACCGTTGACAACTTCCTGCGTCCACGTCTCATTGGCCGCGACGCACGCATGTCCGACTTGCTCATCCTGATCAGCACACTTGGCGGTATTTCGGTATTCGGTGCGCTCGGTTTTATTGTTGGACCAATCATTGCCGCGCTGTTCGTGACCGTTTGGCACATTTACGGCGATGCATTCAGCGATTGGTTGCCCACGGTTCCGGCTGGATTTCTCCGCACACAGACCTTCGCAGCCGTGGCCGAGCATCAAACTTCAGACCCAAAAGAGTGACATACACGCGTTGGCTCGCGGCCGCCGCGAGCATGCTACTGCTCGCCGCTTGCAGTGACTCCACCACCACACCGATCGCGCCAGAACCGCCGGGCGGCGGCGGCGGAGAAACGGTGGTGGTACCGGCCATTGATCGCGAGTTTCGTGGCCTGTGGATCGCCACCGTGGCCAACATCGACTGGCCGTCACGCTCCGGGCTGAGTACCGCCGCGCAACAGAGCGAGCTGATTGCCATCCTCGATCGTGCGCAGCTGCTCAAGCTGAACGCTGTGATCCTGCAGGTCCGCGCGTCCGGCGATGCGATGTACGCATCGAATATTGAACCGTGGAGTCGATCGCTCAGTGGGACACAAGGCGTTGCACCCGGCTGGGATCCGCTCACCTTCGCGGTAGAGCAAGCGCACGCGCGCGGCATTGAACTGCACGCCTGGTTCAATCCGTTTCGTGTAGGCAACCTGTCCGACTCGCTGTCGCTCGCGTCCAACCACTACGCCAGACAGCGTCCCGATTTAACGCGTCCGTACTGCACGCAACGCTGGTTCGACCCGGGTGAACCTGAAGTGCACGCGCACACATATCGCGTGATTCGTGATGTAGTGCAACGCTACGATATCGACGCGGTGCATCTCGACGACTTTTTCTATCCGTACCCGGATTCGCGCTGCGCCGGTTTGCAGTTTCCCGACAGCGCCGGGTACGCGCGATTTGTGGCCGGTGGTGGCACGATGTCACGAGACGACTGGCGTCGTGACAACGTGAACCGTTTTGTGCAACAGCTGCAGCAGGAAGTGCGACAGGTTGATCCCACCGTCAAAGTGGGCATCAGTCCGTTTGGCATCTGGCGGCCCGGCACTCCGCCTGGCATTGTGGGCCTCGATGCGTACGGCTCAATCTTTGCCGATTCACGCCTCTGGTTGAACCGTGGTTGGATCGACTACCTCTCACCGCAGCTGTACTGGGCACTCAGCTCAACGGGGCAGAACTTCACGGCCCTGCTTGACTGGTGGACGCAACAGAACACGCAGCAGCGTCATCTCTGGCCAGGGCTGGCGTCCTATCGTGTGGCCGACGGTTCATCATCGGCGTACGCGGCAACGGAGATCCAGGGACAGGTGAACGCCACCCGTCAACGCGCCAACGCCAGCGGTGGGCCAACGGGTACGATTCTGTACAACACGACGTCGGTAATGCAGAACCGCGGTGGGCTTTCATCGTTGCTCGAGAGCAGCGTGAACGTGAATGACGCCGTGGTACCTGCCTCACCGTGGCTCGATGCTGCGGTTCCCGCAGCACCAACCTTTACCGTGGCATCAACGTCGAGTGCCTCTGGGACTCGACAGATTTCCATTGCACCAGACGTTGGCGGCCGCGCCCGCTGGTGGCTCGTGCGTTGGCGCGATGGGACACGCTGGCGTTCGCGCGTGGTGCGTTCCGCACTCAGTGGCGTGAGCGTTCCCGGTGACAGCAACGGACAGCCGGTTCGTGTGATCGTGGTCCACGCGCTCAGTGCGTCTGGTGTGGCGAGCAGTCCTACAACATGGCAGGCGCCGTAGTCGGCGTGACCGCGGCACGGGTGATGTCTGTGAACGTGCCGCCGCGGGACCCACGCGAGAGCTGCGCATAGTACTGCTCACGAATGCCGAGCGCGTTCACTTCACACATACTCCGCAACTCGCCGTTCACCGACAGGTGAAACACACACTGGGACAATCGTTCCTGTCCCAGTGGCGTCTCCAGTTCGGCAGCGCTCATGAAATGGTGACTTACAATCGCGAGCCCCTGCACGCTCGCACGGCCGCGCGCGAGCGACCCGAGTGCGCGCCACGCGTTGCCCTGACCAAACCGTTTGAGCCAGTGCACGGCAAATCGGGGAACGGCGCGCGCCAGAAAGCCCGGCGCTGATCGCGCAACGCCAAGCATGCGTGCGACACGTGTTGCGACATGATCGTCAGCACGAAACGAGATCCCGCCAAAGCGCGCCAGGAACCCGTCAACAATCTCGCGGTCAGTTGGGTCCGCGTCATCACGAATGGGGTAGTACTGCGGCTGTGATCCTCGCTCGGCGTACACAAAGCCGTGCACAAACCGGTTGCATGCCGGGTGGCCGAGCCATTTGGCGCCACGCTGCAGTCGTTCGTCATCGCTCGCCATGCCCTTGGCAATGCGCTCCCACAGCGCATCAGCGGTCACACCACCACCAAAGCCATCTTCGGTGCGACCAACCTGCGCAATCGGCTGAAAGCTGATCAGGTGAAACACATCCGCGTTGCGCAGCAGCCATCGAATCACATCCGGCACGCCGTCGAGGTTGTCGCGTGTAACCGTCATGGTGGTGGCCGAGCGCACGCGAATGCCAGTCCGCGCGATCACATCACGAAGCATGGCGGCAAACTCATCACGCAACGGATTGAGCGAGTCCTCGCGTTCCGCGCGCGACCACTCGGCGCCTTTGCGGCCACGCTGCGTGGTGTCCACGTGAATGCTGATTTCGCGCAGCCCACCTTCAACAATGAGCCGTTCCAAAAGCCCCGGCCGCCGACGAAACGAATCGCCGTGCGTCATGAGCATAGGAATGAGTTCGAGCGAGCGTGCATAACGCAACAGCTCGATCACCTCGTCCGTATCACGCAGCGTGACTTCACCGTCGGTGAGCTGCAGGTTTCCGGCCGGGCCAAGCACTGGGCGCAGCGCGCGCATCTGTGCCTTGAGTTCCTCGAGATCAGCCGCCGGCACACGATTGGCGCCGTCGCCGAGGTAGCAGCCTCGGCACGCAAAATCGCAGCGCGGCATGGCACCGATGGTTGCACCGCAGCCGTTTCCCTGTCGCCCAAGCATCTGCCGCGGCGTTTTGAGTTCGTCGGGCAGGCGTTGCCAGTTCGCAGCGAGCAGCGCACGCGATTCGTCACGCACCGGCTTGCGCACCACCTGCACCAGCTCGCGCCACGCTCGGCGTGTGACCGCGGCTTTGCTCGTCACCACGTCACCCCTCACGGCCGGCTCACCGCGCGCGGACGCATGTGCTCAATGCTGTTCAGCGTCCAGTCGTAGTTCGTCTGCTTGAGCGTAAACCGGCCGCTGCGCAGCAGCTCGCGCTCCGGACCTGCTGGATACCAGTCGGACAGGTATTGACCAATCGCCTTGTCGGTCCCGCCGAAGTCGTCGCGATACCACGTAAACACCATGCTCACGAACACGGTGCGCGAGGGCACGTCAACACGATTCTTTTCGGGCGACTCGCGAATGAATCGCTGCGCCTGCTCCGCAAGCTGCGACTCAAGCCGAGTCGCCGTGTACGCTTCGCTGCGCAGTGGTGGACAGCCGATAGCCGCGCACACCAGCGCAAAGTGAATGCGCGGTTCGTCAAACTCCTTGCGAATGATTTCGTGCTCAACCTGATCGAGCGTCAAGACGCGGCCAGAGGCGCGTACAATCGGATCGGACCAAGGGCCTTTGAGTTTGAGCAGGCCGAACGACTTGTTCACGTTACGAATGGACTGCCGTTCACCCTTGTCCACGATCAACTTGATCGTGAAGGCATTGTACACATTGATCCAGTACGCCAGACGTTCATCGTTACTCAACGCGGCCGGTTTCACGGCGTCGAGCGATGCGAGGTACGTGGTGAACGAGGGCGCCGCTTTGAAGGCGTTGTAGTCAACGGCGCCATTGACCACGTGCGCGCGCAACAGCGCGTCAAAGGCGCGGTGGTCCACGGTAGACTGGGCTGGGAGCACGTTGGCCGAGGCGGTAGCAGCGAGCGCCGCGACCAGGAGGCGGCGCGCAACGCGCAACGCGTTGCGCGCGACGGAGGGCGAGAGCTTGGACATGAGACATATACGAATCCGGGGCCAGAGTCGGATCCCCAGGCACTCGCCCTCCCCGGTGGCGCTCCATTTCGTATCGCGCAACCGCGTCTCAGGGACTTGCCACGCCGTCTGTCACTCCCGAGGTTGCAGGCAAGCGCCGCGGGCTGGCCGCGGCGCACGTTATCCGGAGGACGTTGGGTTCATGTCGGACTGGTTGTTGGGGACGTGGCGACTGATGCGCGCCGACGCAACACTCGATTTCGCGCCCGGCGTGCGAATGGAGTTTCGCGCCGACGGGACGCTCTGTTATCACGTGGACGTGGGTGGTCGCGATCAGGTCATTGATCTGCGCTATCGCGTTGATGGCGATATGCTGCACACGGAAAACCCGGCGTCGCCGCACAGCATGAGCGTTGGTATTTCCCACGGGGTGGGCGATGTGTTGCGACTCGATTTTGCGGGCGCACTGGCCTGGCTGGTGCGTGAAAGCTCCACTGATTTAACGGGTCCGATCGCGTGAAGTCATCATCACGGTTGCTCACCCTCGCCACAGCGCGATGGATGGCGTTCGAGAATCGTTCGTTCGCGTTCTTGATGAAGTACGAACGACGCTGGCGACGCATTCCAACACACCTGCGACTGCAGCCGAGCCAGTTTGATCGACAGATGTTCCGGTTGTTTGTGGGTTCGCTCACCTGTCTGTTTGTGTTCGCGCTGTTGCCCTCGCGACGTGTCCGCATGATCGCCATTCTGGTGATGTTCCTGCTGCTGTTCCTCACCGTGATGGGACTGTCGCTGCTCGACACTTTTCCGCGTCGCAAGCGGTAGCACACGTGATCCAGGCGCTCGCTCGCACTCCATGACACGCCCCACATTGCGCGCACCGGCACTCGCCTGGGTCGCCCCGTTCGTGATCTTCATGCTGCTGCTGGTAGTGATGCCGTCACTACCAATCGCGCAGCCCTACGAGTCACTGCTTCGCGTCGCGCTGCTCGCGGGCGTACTCTGGTACTTCTCGCGCGACATTATCGCAACAATGCGCGTGCACCATGCACTGTCATCGAGCGTGCTTGGCGTGCTCGTCTTCGTCATGTGGATTGCACCCGACCTGTTGTTTGCCGGGTGGCGTTCTCACTGGCTCTTTCAGAACGCCATCACGGGTTCGATCAAAACAACGATCGCACCTGAGGAACTGGCGAACCCGCTCGTTATGGCGCTGCGCTTTGCGCGAGCGGCGCTGATCGTGCCTGTTCTGGAGGAGCTCTTCTGGCGCGGCTGGCTTCCACGCTGGCTCGTAAATCCGGATTGGCAAAAGGTGCAGCTTGGCACCTACAACACCCTGGCGTTCGTAGGCACCGCGGTGCTGTTCGCGAGCGAACACGGCCCGTATTGGGAAGTGGGGCTCGCCTGTGGTCTGATCTACAACTGGTGGATGTGGCGCACCAAGTCACTCGGCGACATGGTGCTGGTCCACGCGATCACGAACGCGTGTTTGTCGGCCTACGTGATTGTGTCCGGCCGCTACGAGTACTGGATGTAGCGACCGGAACCATCGGCGTGCTTACGGCCCGTAGACGACCGGCGAGGTACCGCGCTCGATATCACGGGCACCGTTCGCGACGCCCATGCCAACGGCGAGACCTACGGTGAGTGCCGTGCCTATTCCAACAATCGGCAACAGCGCCATGACCGGGGCCGCCACCACAAGGGCCGCGCCACCCGCCAGCCAGGGCGTCAGCGCTTTGCGGGCCGCGTCCACGTAACGCAGCCGGTTCGCCACAAAACGCCGAGTCGCGCCGTGGATCGACATGAACAGCACCGTGGCAATGGCAAAAGACAGCAAGAATCCAATCATAACTACCTCCGTTTCTCTCCTAACGGACTGGGGAGCACGAGGTTTCACGGGCCGTGGCGGCGGCCATACCTGGCTACTTGATCCCCGTGCGTGCGGCCTGTATCAGCGCCTCCGAGAAGCGGTCTACCTCGTCAAGCGTGGTGTACACATTCGGTGTCACGCGCACGCCCGAAAACTCAGGGTGATTGATTGGCGTAGTCACAATGCTGTGCTTGCTGAACATCCACGAGACGAGCTCGTTCGGCGCCACATTCTTGACCGACACCAGGCCTATGCCGCCCGTGTCCGGACTGTCGAGTGATGTGAGCATGGTCACACGACCGTCGCTTTCACTCACGGCGCGGCGCGCCCATCGGTCACGCAAATAGCGAAGTCGCGCCACTTTCCGCGCCGCCCCAATGCCGCGATGAAACGACATCGCCATCGGAATCGCGTTGTGATTCGCCGCCGGGTGCGTGCCAATCTGTTCGTACTTACGAATGTCTTCGTCGAGTTCCGGGTCGGCTGCCATGAGCGGCCACATCGCACGCTGTTTTGATTTGCGCACGTACAGGAATCCTGTACCGATCGGTGCGTACAGCCATTTGTGCAAACTGGTGCCGTAGTAATCGCAGTCCAGTTCGTCGCGCGTAAACGGGAAATGCGCAAAGGCATGCGCGCCGTCTACCAACACAGCGATATCACGCGGGCGGGCGAGCTCCGTAATGGCCCGAATCGGAAGAATCTGACCAGACAGATTGGTAATGTGTGGCAGTTCAATGGCGCGCGTGCGCGGAGTGATCGCGGCCGCCACCGCGTCAACAATCACTTGCGCGTTTGGCGGCGGCACGGGAAACGACACGCTCTTGAGCACAATGCCGTCGCGTCGTTCGCGCTGCCGCCACGTGGTCAGCATGCGCGGATAATTCTGGTTGCTGACAATTACCTCGTCGCCGCGTTTGAGATCGAGGCCAAGAATCAGTGTCTCCATGCTCTCGGACGCGTTGCGCGTAATCGCCATTTCTTCGGTGTCGCAGCCAAACTCGCGCGCCAGCTCGCGGCGCGACACTTCAATCGCCGGCTCCAGCAGCTGCCACATGTTCCGCACTGGCAACTCGTTCGAGAATCGGAGATCCCGAATCATTGCTTCCAGCACGTGACTCGGCGTGGGCGATACGCCGCCGTTGTTCAGATTGGTGTGCGTCCGATCCACATCAAACGCGCGCTGGATCGGCTCCCAGAAATCTTCGTCATCTGCGAGCGTGAGCGCGTGCGGGTCGTGCACGCCAGAGGGCGGCCAGGGCGCGCCGCGTGTGGCGGCCACGGCGGTGGCATCGCGCAGTCGTCGAATGGCGTCCGGTACAAACCCCGGAAGCACGGCAGGTGCGATGGCGGCGCCCGAGAGCGCGGAGACGAATCGTCGACGGTCCATCCCCTATTGTGCAGCACAAACAGACTCCCCGCGAGGGGGTGACTTGGCACGGACCGTGTCCGCAGGATATCGTCTGGGCATGATTCCAGACTCCAATGCGCGTCGCCTGCGGATGGCGCGCTCCGCACTGCTCGCGCCGATCGTGTCACTCACCGCCTGCCTCTATCAGGCGCCCAAGCTTGTGCCGAGCGACGCGCCGCGCGTACTGGCGAATCGCACGATCACCGCGCCGCATCCGGGTACACCCGGCACGCTCGCCGTGCGCCAGCTGTACTACGGCAGCGGCAAGGACAAACGGCGCCCTGAGTTTCGTGACTCCATCGCGTATCGCACGGGCACGGTTGATGCGTCACCGTTTGTATCGTTCACGCCGGCCATCGCCAAGAGCCGCAAGGAATATTGGGGCTACGATACCAAGGCGTTTCCGCTGAACGCGCGCGTGTGGTATCCGGAAGGCAACGGTCCGTTTCCACTCGTGCTGATCGTACACGGCAATCACGATATGAAAGATTTCTCCGATCCGGGTTACGCCTGGCTCGGTGAACTGCTCGCATCACGCGGATACATTCTCGCGTCGATCGATCAGAACTTCATTAACGGCAACGCGCGCATGGAGAATGACGGGCGCGGCTGGTTGCTGCTCAAGCATCTCGAAGTGTTTCGTGCATTGAACGATTCGGCCGGAAAGCCACTCGCCGGTCGTATTGACATGTCGCGGATTGCGCTCATGGGGCACTCGCGTGGTGGCGAAGCCGTGGCCGTGGCCGCTGCCTTCAACAAACTCGCGCACTATCCAGACGACGCCACGCAAAAGTTCAACTTCAATTTCGACATCAAGGCGCTTGTGGCGATTGCCCCGGTAGACGGACAATACCGACCGTCTGACAAAGGCACCCCGCTGCGCGATATCAACTACCTCGTGATTCACGGAACGCACGACGGTGACGTGAGCACGTTCAACGGGCTCACGCAATACGATCGTGTGTCGTTCACGCCAGGCAGCTCGTGGTTCAAGAGCGCGATCCTCATGTACCGCGCGAACCACGGGCAGTGGAACACCGGCTGGAACGAAAAGGACAATGGCAAAACGTCGGCGCGACGGTTGGCACTCGACGCACTCGTGTCGGGCGAAGAGCAGCGGCAGTTTGGTCGCGTGGTGATTGGTGCGTTTCTCGAAAGCACGTTGCGTGGCGGCGATGCGTATCGCACGCTGTTCCGCGATCATCGCACGGCTGGCGATTGGTTGCCCCCAACCATGTACAGTACGCGCTACGCCGACGGACGTGAGCAGCGCTTGGCGGACTTTGAAGGCGACATCGATCTCACTACCGGCACTGCACCGGGCGTAACGCTGCGCGGTGATTCACTCTCCGTGTGGCGCGAGTTTGATCTGCCGTTTCGTACAGCCAACAACAGTATGCGCGGCACCGCGGTACGACTCGGCTGGAACAACGCGCCCGCTGGCAGTGACAGCACGCCACGCTGGCCAGCGCGTTTCACCATCACGGTGCCTGATTCGTTGCGACGCGCTTGGCAGGTGGGCACAGAGAGCGCGGTCACGGTGTCCATGTTTTATACCGACCAGACCCCGGGCGCGAGAAAAACCGCCAAGGACTCCGCCGCGAAACCCAAAACAGACTCGGCGGCGCCCAAACCCGCGGCAAAGCCCGCTGCGAAGCCGGCGGCAAAGCCACCCGCCAAGGACACCACGCCGCCAGACTTGTCGATCGAGTTGGTAGACGCGAACGGTCGCATGGCCCGATTGCCGCTCTCGCAGTTCGGACCAGTGCGCCGACCGATTGAGTCGTTCGTGTACCGACGCGCAGGGCGCGATGCGCAGCGGTTTAGCGCGCGTTACGAGCAGCTGTTGCACACCTACGTGATGCCGCTCGCTGCGTTCACTGCCGCCACGCCCGGGTTCGATGCGAGCACACTGGCCGAGATCCGGTTGGTGTTTGATCGAACGCGCGTTGGGCAGGTGCACGTGGACGACATCGGCATCACGCGGGTGCGCTGAGGTTGGGGCTCGGGCGCAGATCCTGGCACGTGCAAGGCGGTTCACTGGATTGACCACATAGGGACGAACGCCGTTGACACCCGACCGTCGACAACGTCTTATTCAGGACACAGTCTCGAGCGTCACCCTCGACGTCGGAGCATGGCTAGTATGTCGAGCATGCGAGTAGTAGCGCGGTTGGTCGTAACGATGCTCATGGGGGCGTCAGTGGTCGCGTGCGGGAGCCACAAATCCGCTGGCGATCTCGACGGTGGGATTCGTTCCGCGACGGGCGGACGCACGATTACCCGTGCGATGATTGCGAAATGGAACGTGCTTGATGCTTTCGAAGTCGTTGAACGTGGTGGCGGTTATCTCCTCGCGGACAACAACCGAGGCGGAGTGTCAGTACGACGAACCCGCGGACGGTCGAGCATCACCAACCGCGGTGCCGATTCGCCCGTTCTCCAGGTCGACGGATCCATCATGCTCGACTTTGATCTCCTTCGGCGTATTCGTGCCGCCGATATCGAACGCGTGGAGTTTCTGTCGTCAACGGACGCTGTACAGAAGTTCGGGACGAACTCCTCGGGATCCGGCGCGATTATTGTGATCACGCGGGCTCGCTACACTCCATAGCCTTGCCGTGATGTTGATAAAATGCAAAACGGGGAAGCGCATAGCAGCGCTTCCCCGTTTTTTCCTTTCCGTGACTCAGTCAGATTCTATGGATTCGTGTCAATGCAAATCGCCGCACCGTCCGGTCCGACGGGCTGAAGAGGGTTGAACGTTTCCGCCGTTGGCGTACGAAACACAACGTCGGTTCCATACCCTGGTGCGCGATTGATCTGCCAGGTATTACCGCTCGGAAAAACCTCCGTCTGCGACATTCCGTACTGGCGCATCATGCGGCGCATGTCCGGATACCGATGACCGGTGCCAAACAACCAGAATCCTTTCTCGCGGAACACGAGATTGCGACGAGCCGCGGCATTACCCGGATCCGTCAGCGGCGCCATCGCGGCGATCGTACGACCATAACCCGGCGGTGTTGCCCGAAGCGAGTTGAGAATCGCAAGCGCTTCCGGAAAACGATCGGCGCGATTTAACGCCTCCGCCTCGTAAAGTCGCGCCTGCAAGCCACTCATCAAGGCCACCGACGACGCATCATTTGGCCAGATGAGTTGATACAGCATATTCGGCACCGAAGTATTGCCGCTGTCGAACGGCCGCGACTGCGTCAGCGACAATGCGGCGCACGCCGGCTGCCCCGCCGTGCAAACGGGCACCCGTGGATCGTTCGCCGTGCCGAAATTCATCGCCAATGGGCCTTCAGAGTTGGCGACAGAATATCGGCGCTGATTGTTTACAAACGACCAGACGCCCGGAGTACGAGCGGTGTTCGAGTGTTCCTGCTGCCAGACGTAGGTCGTCGGCACAGCAGCCACCGCCGCCTGCACCGCCGAGAACGCACCCTGATTCAGGAGTATCCGGGCCTTGAGAATGGAGAGCGCGTTGCGAACACGAACGTCGTTCGTTGTGGTTGCTGTCCCTACACGAGCAAGTCCTGAGTCGACCTTCGCCAGCGCGAGTGCAAAGATCTCCGTGTTGGGCAGCGGTGCGCCGTACTCCTCAACACCATCGCGGATCGAGCTGATTGGCTGACCGTTGCAGAAATATTCGGCCAGTAGATTGAGCATGTACGCTTCGACGAAAAACATTTCGCCGAAGTTCCAGTTTGGCGCGCCAGGAGAGAACTCGGCGAGCGCCTCACGCGCCTGAATTGCGCCGATACGCGGCAAATGCAGGCCACGATATGCCGTCGTGATATTGGCGTTCTGCGGCGTGAGCGCGCGTTGGTCAGTCTCAACGCGCTGTGTGAACGTATCACCCGTTCCAAACTCGTCGCCGAACAACCCGCCGTACAAAAACATCGTCTCGCCGCCGGTCGTAGCGGCGTTGAAACGGCCGAGTGTCCCAACCCGCACGGCGTTCGCGGCGGTGGGATTCGAAATCGCATCAACTCCAATGATGTCCGGATCGGTCGCTTCGACAAACGTGCTCAGGTCACACGCAGACAGCGAGACCGCGAGCAGTGCAATCGCGACTCGGCGCGAAGTAGCAAGTTTCAGCATAGTCATGGCAGTCGATTAGAAGCCGAAGTTGAAGCGCAGCGTCCACGTCTGGAGCGGCGGCGTGATTTGGAACTCATCCTGCGTGTTACCGACGCTGGAAGTCGTCTCAGGATCGACGCCTGTGAAGTCGCTCCACAACTTGAGGTTACGGCCCGAGAGCGTGATGGTACTGGTTCGGAACTTGGGCAGCGCAGAGACCCAACGCTCAGGTACCCGCCACGTCACCGCCATTTCGCGAAGCCGCCAGTAATCGGTAGGCTCGAAGTAGCCAAAATTGGTTGACTCGGTGCCCGGCTTCTGAAACGCCGCGCAGCGCGCCTGTCGATCGAGCGGCGCACTGGGATCGATGCGCTCTTGCGCATTGAGTCGCGTCGCGCAGCGGAAGCGCTCGGTCGTGTTGTTGATCAAGCCACCGAGCTTACCGTCAACGAGAAAGGTGACGCGAATCTGACGGTCCGACAGCAGATCAAAACCATTCTGGATGGAAAGCTCGGCGCGCGGTGTGCTGTAACCGAGGTATCGCTGCTCCGGGTCCACTGTCACCTCGGAGATCTCGATCATTCCGTTTCCGTTCCGATCTTCATACGTGTACGGACGGTCCCACACCGAGTTAATGGGATAGCCTTCGGCGTTGCGAATGCTGCCGGTACCAGCTGGATTGCCACCAAGATCGAGCACTTCGTTCGAGTTATACGAACCATTGACGGTGAAGTCCCACGCAAAACGATCGTAGGCGATCGGCTGCGCGGTCACCAGATACTCCCATCCCCAGTTGCGAATCGCGCCGAGATTCGTTGCACGTGTCGTGGCACCCGTACCAAGCGACGGTGCGAGCGTCTGATTCACGATGGCATCGCTCGACCGTTTGTTGTAGTACGTCAGCGATGTCGTGATTCGATCGTTGAACAAACCCACATCGAACCCACCTTCGATCTCGGTCACCGTCTCAGGGCGCAGATTCAGGTTGCCCAACGTCTGGTAAATCAGGCCAGGCACGTCCGCTGCCGCATCACGGTACACATTCGAACCAAAGAACTGCAGGGACGCCGTGGTACCGGGGCGAATGCCTGCCTGTCCCCAGGAACTTCGTAGCCGGAACAGGTTGATCTGGTCGCGCAACGGAAACCAATCTTCCTGACTCACGCGATACGAGACACCGGCACGCGGATAGTATGCGGTACCAAAGTTCTGGCCAAACGCACTGTTCTGGTCTCCGCGTACAGATCCGACGATGTCGAACTTGTCGAACAGCTGCAGATTCTGCTCAACAAAAACGCCCGCTGTTTTCGAGACGGTCGTGCCCTCACCCACGGATGGCACCGCGCCCTGCGACAGCGTCGCGCCGCCCGGCGGAAGCTGCGCCGCGTTCGCGCTGTACGCGTCATCAAAGCGATATACGTACTGGAAACCGGCGGTCGTACGCGTAGACAGAAAATCGGTCGGACGAAAACTTCCGGTCGCTGACCAGTCCGCAGTCCACTGGAACGTGCGGGCGCGCTCTGTGTTCTTGAAGCCCAGACGACGCTGCCCGAAATTCGTGCATTGATTGAGCAGGCAGGCCCCCTCGTAGGACTCCATCGAAAAGTCGAGGCCTGCATTTCCTCGCGCGGTCAGCCAGCTCGTGGGCGTCCACACGGGAGAGATCGAGCCAATCCAGCGCTGCAGATCGATCTCGTTGCTCTCCTGAAAAATGTCGCCAGGCGTGAACTGTCGATAACCATAAAGTGAATCGGTTCCCAACACGCGGTTAGGCGTTCCCGGTCCACCGTATGCATGCGACCCGAGTCCCACCGTGTTATTCCCGTCTTCAGGCGCGCGCTGCTGACTGGTCAGGAAATAGCTGCGGATCGGGACTTGAAGGCCGCGGCCCAGATTCAAGTCGAGATTCATGCGGAGACCGACGCGGGAGAACACGTTGGGGTCTTCCACATAGTCCGCGATCGGAATGCCTTGACGTGCAAATCGATCCCGCTCGAACTCCGGCAACCCGAACGTGCCGACCGTTCCTTCCCGCTCAAGCGCGACAAAATATGTGGCCGCTTCGCTGCCGCCGGCGACACTGATGCCGTACTGCTGACGAGTGCCCGTACGCAGGGGGCTCGCGCGCGGATCTTTCCAAAGGTTGAACGTGGTGATCGAGTCAACGACGCACGTGCCGGCCGCAATTGTGTTGATCTGACAGTCGGACGCGCGTCCGTTGTTGGCCGGATTCGACTGGTTAGCAAGTTTACCCCACGCCGTATACGCGTCGGGGTAGGTGTTGCGATCCTGCGTAATGCCCTGCTCGGTATACACGGACCAGCGCGCAGCGCCCGCGCGCCCGCGTTTCGTGGTGATGACGATTACACCCGTGGCAGCATCAGTCCCGTACGTGGCTGATGCTGCCGGTCCACGAATCACATCAATCGTTTCAATATCTTCCGGATTGATGTCATTCAGGCGACCCGTTGGCGCACCACCGTTGCCGAACCCCGAGGTAGAACTATTGATTCGCACGCCGTCCACGAACACAATCGGATCGTTGCTGAGCGAAATCGAGGAAGTGCCGCGAATGCGGATTCGACTGGCGGCGTTCACACCAGTACCTGGCAGGATCTGCACACCGGCCGCCTTTCCTATAAGCAGATCGCCAACGTTGCTGATCTGCGCCGATTCAATCGCCTTGTTCGCATCGATCTGGGCGATCTGATTCGGCACCTCAAGGCGACGCTGATCGCCCGTCGCTGTGGTGACAATGGCGGTCAAGTCGAACGCGACCTTGATTAGCCCGATCTCGAGCGCGACCGCGTCGCCCGCGGTTACGGTTATCTGTCGCGAAAACTCAGAGTAACCGAGTCGTACTGCTCTGATCGTTGCCGCACCAACTGGAACGTTTCGTAGCGTGTAGCGGCCATCTTCCCCGGTCAGAGCACGGATCGTTGTGCCGGCCACGGTCACCGCCGAGTTTGCAATCGGTGTACCGCCCGCCGCGTCAAGCACGCGACCGGTAATCGTTCCCGTGGTTTGACCCTCCGCGATGGTGGTACTGACGGCCAGCATGCCGATGAGCGCCGCGACGCGGCGCCACAAGTGACGCATGGGAGTCTCCTTGAAGCCATGGGTGGGAGGAGAGCGCCAGCCGCGTCGGCAGGATCGATCACCGCGGCGGTTCGCGCGAGGAAGGGTTACAGCTACACGTAAGCGATCAACTACGCACAGCGTCTGTGCGCCCCATCCCATTCGGCGCTCATTCCTACCTGCTTCGCCGAACGACCTCGACGACTACTTCGGCGGAATCGCCGCCATGCACTCGATCTCGACCTTCGCGCCCGGCACCACGAGCGCCGCGATTACCACCGTGGACCGCGCCGGCGGCGACGTGGGAAAGAACTCGCGGTACGCCTCATTCATTCCCGCAAAATCTGCCGCATTGATCAGGAACACCGTGCACTTGATCGTCTGCGCCATCGTGGTGCCCGCGGCCTCGAACACCTTCTTCGTGGACTCCAACGCGCGACGCGTCTCATTCTGAATCGTGGCATTCGGATCGTCGCGGCTCGTGCCGAGCTGACCCGACGCGTACACAATGTCGCCGTAGCGGATGCCGGGCGTGAGCGTGGCCGAGGCGCGCTGTCCTTCCGGAATGACCTGAGAACGCGGCGCGACCTGCGCACCAAGTGTGGACGTGCAGAGCACCGCACCAATCGCGAGTAAAAAAGACGTACGCATTGTCAGCCCTGGGGAGAGAGGCAGAAAAGGCCGCGCCCCGTAGCCGGCAGCGCGAACACAAAAAGTGGATCGATCGCATAACCTGCGCACGCGTCACCGTCGAGGCAATCCCGCAGCGATGCGCTCTGGGCTGTCCCGCACCGGCCGTCCGCTCGGAAACCCGATGTCCCCACACATTGCGGCGCACGCGGTATTGGGACAACTTCGCCTATCCCACCGAATCTCTCAGGAGCCCTTCCCGCGTGACTGATCCTACCCGCGACGATTCACCGCCAGCGCCGACCGCGGCGAAACCGAGTTCCCCTGAGTCCGCGTCATTGCCCCGGCGTGACTTCCTGCGCGTCGCGGGACTCGGCGCTGGTGCACTGCTCACCCAGACCGTCCCCAGCGCGGCGCTCGCGTCGCCCAGCGCGTTCCGTGCGCCGCCACGACGGCCAGGCGCCAGCCATATCGTGGTGATCGGTGCCGGCATCTGGGGCGCATCCACGGCGCTCGAGCTGTGCAAACGCGGCGAGCGTGTCACTCTGGTGGACGCCTACGGTCCCGGCAACTCGCGCGCTACGAGTGGTGACGAGACACGCGGCATTCGCTCGTCGTATGGAGACCGGGCCACGTCAGGCGATTTGTGGACCGCGTGGGCGCGACGCGCGATCACGCATTGGCGCGAGTTCGACGCGGAACACGCGAAAGACTTTGGCACGCGGTTCTTCATGACCACGGGTGACGTGATCATGCGTACGCGCGACGAACCGTTTCTCACGAAAACGCGCGAGTTCTGGACGCAGCAAAAGGTGCAGTTTGAACAGTTCGACGGTGACGAAGTGCGCAAGCGCTGGCCAGTGATCAACGCCGACGATATCACCGTAGCGATCTACGAGCCAGACGCGGGCGTGGCGCGCGCGCGTCATGCCACACAAGCCACCGCCGCGATCGCCGCGCGCATGGGCGCTACACTCGTCACCTCGCGCGTCCGCCCCGGCGCGACGGTTGGCGGCAAAATGCAGTACGTGATTCTCGAAGACGGATCACAGCTGCAAGCCGACGCATTTGTGTTTGCGTGCGGACCGTGGCTCGGCAAAGTGTTTCCGGAATTACTCGGTAACAAGATTCGAATTCCAATTGGCACCGCCTGTTATTACGGCACGCCGATCAACGATGCGCGGTTCAGTTTTCCGAATCTGCCGAGCTGGAATTTTCCCGGTGTGACGGGTTGGGTTGCGTTGCCCGTGGACAATCGCGGCTTTCGTGTGCGCGGTGGCATCGCGCCGCCGGTGCCACCACCGAATCCGATCAAGGAAAAACTCCCGGCGCCACCGCCGCGTCCACCGGCAGATCCCGCGCAGGCGGATCCAGACCTGAGCGTGCGCTGGGCCAGCGCGGATCGACTGGAAGGCTCGCGCCGATTACTCGAGCGGCGCTTTCCGCTTCTGGCCAATGCCCCGCTGCTCGAAACACGTTCGTGTCACTACGAATCGAGTATCAATCGCAACTTCGTGATTGATCTTGTACCCAACACCACGAACGCGTGGGTCGCGGGACTCGGACAGGCCGAAGGCTTCAAGTTTGCGCCGATTGCCGCACAATACGTGACGCAACGTGTACTCGGGGACAAGACCGATCCTGAACTCGCGAAAGCGTTCGCGATGCCAACCGAATCATACGATCAACCCACCGGCACGCCCGGTGAATTCGAGGACGAGTGATGCGACACGCAGTCTCTGCACTTCTGCTCTGTTTTGCGAGCACCCAGTTGCTCGCGCAGCGCACGCCCGCGAATCAGCCGGTGAATGATCGACCGAATCCGTATCGCACGGTGGAAGGCTGGGCCAAACTTCCCGACGGACGCACGTGGGGATCCACAAGCGCGGTGGCCATTGATCGCGACGGCGAAAGTGTGTGGGTGGGCGAACGCTGCGCGCAGAACAGCTGCGTCGGCTCAACACTTGACCCGATTCTCAAGTTCGACGCCACCGGCAAGCTGGTACGTGCATTTGGCGCAGGCATGGTGAACTGGCCGCACGGCATTTTTGTGGACCACGAGAACAACGTGTGGGTGGTGGATGGCCGCGACAACACACCCGCCCGTGCGCCAGGTGATACCGCGGCGCCACGTCGACCGGCGAATATCAACGGACATCAGGTGCTTAAGTTCTCGCCCGACGGCAAGTTGCTCATGGCACTCGGCACACCGGGCGGCGGTCGTGACAGTCTCTACTTCTGGCAACCCAATGCGGTGTACGTCACGCGCGAGGGCACCATCTTCGTGGCCGAAGGACACGCCTCAAATGCCACCGCGAACGCGCGCGTGCTCAAGTTCGACAAGACCGGCAAACTGCTGACGCAGTGGGGCAAAAAGGGCACTGGTGTGAGCGAGTTCGACCAGCCGCATGCACTCGCCATGGATTCCCAGGGACGCTTGTTCGTCGCCGATCGCGGCAACGATCGCATTCAGATCTTTGATCAGAATGGCAAGCATCTCGACACGTGGTATCAGTTCTCACGCAACAGCGGACTCTGGATTACGCCGGGCGATACACTCTATGCTGCGGACTCTGAATCGGGATCAATCGCTCCCGGTCGCCCGGAGTGGAAGCGCGGCATTCGCATTGGCAGTGCGAAAGACGGCACCGTCTGGAGCCTGATTCCCGATCCCGTAGAAACCACACGCAACACCAGCGCGGCCGAAGGTGTTGCGGTGGATGCGAAGGGCAATGTGTACGGTGCGGAAGTTGGCCCTCGCGCACTCAAGAAATATGAGAAGCGTTAGCGCAACTAGTCCTTCCCGCCGGACTATCGATCGCCTTGGCTGTATCGTGTTACTCCGCGACCAGCGCCGGTCCCGGCGGTATCGGTGAGCGCCTCCATAAAGCGAACAAGCGCCTGCTGCTCGCGTTTCGAAAGTCCGAGGGAATCAGGCGGCAGTGTCTGGTTCTCTCGTACGGCGCCAATGCCCACGCCCCCGCCGCGATTGTAGAAATCAACGACTTCGGCCAGCGTGCGATACACACCGTTGTGCATGTAGGGCGCCGTGAGCGCGACGTTGCGCAGACCAGGCGTTTTGAATGCGTGCAGATGCGGCGCTGACCGCGTGATGTGAAAGCGACCGCTATCAGGATCGATGCGCGCATTGCGAATCGTATTGGCGGAGGGAACACCGATCACTTCTACCTCACTCTCGGCATACACTGGCGGAACGGTACCGTTGGTGAGTGGCATGAAATGGCACGTGGCGCATTTGCCCTTGCCCATGAACAAGTTCAGCCCCTCGCGCTCCTCTGCCGATAGCACGCTCACATCGCCGCGAAGCGCCTGATCAATACGGGAGTTGAGCGCCTGCAGCGAGCGAATGTACGCGGCGATCGCCACACGAATATTGTGCGCGCTCAGGGCACTGTCGACGGTGCCAGCGAAGGCACGTGCAAATCGTTCGCGATACTCAGCATCTGTCCGCAGCACGTTTGCGACTTGCTCGACGCTCCCATGCATCTCTTCACGATTTCCCACGACGTCCGTCACCTGATCCTCGAGGTACGTGGTGCGTAAATCGTAGAACGAGCCCACTTGCAGCCCCGCGTTGATCACGGTCGGCGCGTTGCGAAGCGTCGCAGTTCCCGAGCGTGACGCGGAACGGACCTGGCCGTCGGTGAACGCCTTTGACGGAACGTGACAGCTGGCACAGGAGACGGTTCCATCGCCCGACATCCGCGAATCGAAAAAGAGTGAACGGCCGAGTTCGACCTGATCCGTCGTCGCTCTCGGCGTGCCAGGCGCCGCGAAGGCGTACGCGTCGAATGCATCCGCTGAGAACAAGGAGGCGGCCTCCAAACGGAAGGCACGTCGCTCCTGCGGCACGCCAATCGCCAGAGCCACTCGTGTTTCTGCAAGCTGCTCGGCCAGCGGGTGTGCATGCCGCACAATGAAATTCAGCCGATCAAAGGCGTCAAATGAACTCGCGCTGGTAAGCGTGGCCACGGCGCTCGTAAAGGAGGCGTCCAGTTGCCGCCACTTCGCGTCTCCGATCGACGATGCGTACAGAGAAAGCACGTTTCGCAGCGCGCGCAGGGCCTCCGCCGCTTCGGCCAGTGAGTTGAGCGCAACCGGCGAGTCGAATCCAGTAATGCCGAGTGAGACGATGCGCGCGATTTCCAGCTTGATGGCATCGAACACATGCTCATCCGTAATGACTTGTCGGGACGCGGTGGTGCGCAGACGAGTCACATACGCCTGCAGATTCCGCACCTCGTTCACCAGTTGCTCACGCGCCTCTGGATCAGGCGCGGGAAACAGCAACTCTTCGATGACCTGGAACCCTTCGGGCGGGAACACAATTTCCGGACCTTCTTCATCTTCCACGCGCGGAAGTGCCGGGCCGTTCATCGCGCGCGTTGTGGAAGGCTCGAAGTACGCAGTGAGGAACTCTGATCGTTTGAACGCCGCACGCGCAGCGCGAAAGTTTGCCTGTGCTTCGTTGATCTCGGCGACACTTGGTCGATCGCCTTCGGCAGCGGCCAAATCGACAACCGACGACTCAAGCAGGGATACGTTGGCCGCGAGAGAGTCGATGTGTGACACCCATTGTTCACGCACGGCGACGTTTCCTGCGGCGCGGTTGGTCGATGCTTCTTTGTCAACCGACGGCGCGCACGCGGAGATGGCAGCCGCACACAACAAGTACTTGATTGTTCGCATGATTCTGAAAGGGCGCTGAATAGAAAGCGGGCCGAGACATGATTGTCTCGGCCCGCACCTGATGAAGGACAGGGATTAGCGCGGCAAACCTTTCACCAGCACGAGCATGCTGGCCTGGTTTTCCGTGGGGCGGATCGTGCCACCATCGACGCCGCGATACTTGTCACCGCGCCACGAATGCGGCTGCAGGGCGAGGAGGAACGTGTTCTCGTTACCTAGCTCGCTGGAGACGTCGATCATCGCACCGTATTCCCAGCCCGCCTTGCCCGCTGGCCGCGCGCCCGACGCGTTGTAGATCGCGGCGTCTGGCTGCGTACGACGGTGGTCCAGCTCCAGCACCGGACGAATCTCGCGCGAGGCGATGTTGTACTGGTAGATGTAGGCGTCATGCGTTTCATCGCCGTAGCCGTTGTCATCTTCCTGCACGTACACGTAGTTCTGCGTGACCATCACGTTATCGGGATTCTGGAACTGACGAGCCGGGCCATTACGATCGTCACCATCAAGAATCACTTCAATCGTGCCCTGCAAGGGGTTGTTTGCATCGAGAACGAGTCGGTACACGCGACCGTACTTGGTGCGGGTGTACGCGGTGTTTACACCCGTGGTGGGCTGGCCCGTAACGGCGATGTACATCTCACGCCCAGCGGTACCCTTGCGATAGTCAATGTCTTCAACACGACCAAAGCCAACAGAGTTCACTGCGGCAGACGCCTGGTTGATCTGACGGCCGGTCAACGTGGTGTGGTTCGCGATCTCCCGGAACGTCACCGGATACGTCTGACCCACGACCATGTCACGCTCGCGCGTGTTGTTGTCGTTGCGCGCCAATACGTAAATCTTGCCGTTGTTGAGATCACCAACGGTGGTGGACAGATACATCGCGATCTGACCGCCTTCGGCGTTGGAGTCGTCGTCGCCGAGCATCACGACCGTGCGATTCGGAAATGCGGTCGCCGGAAGCGGAACCGCATTTTCCGCGTTCCAGCGGCCCATGCCCGTCAGGTACTGCGGCGTATTCGCAGCGCCGGTCGGCGTGACAGCCAGGATCTGCGACTCTTCATTGCTCTCGCCGGCGGTCAGGAACACCGGTCCAAAGCCGTGAATGGCGGGCGTGGCAAGCGTCGCGGAACACAGGCGATACTTGCCAGCGGTGGAGTTCACCACGTAATCGCCGCGCACTGGTTTGAAGGTTGCATCGAACATCACGCGCGACACCGCGAAGTTGTCTTCGTGGTTGGTCAGCACCATGAATGTGCCGTCGGCGTTCCTGATGAGTCCAAGCCCGTCAGCTGATCCGCCGAAAACAAAGCCGGGCGATTCCGGCAGCACATCATCGCTGCTGATCACGCTGTAAATGTCAACGCCGCTTACGAGGCTCTTGATCAGCGACGGGGTGACCGACTTGTTGGTCAGCGCAACAGGCGCGGCTCCCGAACCTGTCAAATCACCATCTTCATCGTCGGAGCACGCCACCACTACAGTGCTAAGAAGCGCCAATGCGGCGACTTGAGCGAGTCGAGCAGACAACTGCTTCATTTGTTGCATCCTTCGGGTGCGACACCCGACAATAGCGTTTCATCTGCTGGCCATACGACTTGCACCGTTTGGTGGTCGTCGATTGCGCCAATGGCCTGGCTGCGCACACGCGCAGTCTTCGGCTCGCATCGAAGGTTGCGTCGAACTGCGACAGTTCGTAGACGACTCTGTCACAGAGCTGTACATACTTTGTCGCGAGCGCTTCGCGTCCATGTTGAAAACGCGCGAATGTCACGATACTTCGTGGATGGATGCAGCGAATCTCAATCGCGACACAGTCGCGTCACCTGAATCGGTTACACACCACTGCGCGCAAACATGCTCACGCCGTGAGCTGCTGCGCCTTTTGCCGGCACTGGCGGTGTTTATCGCGTGCGGCGGCGAGAGTTCCGCGACCGCACCGTCTGGTGAAACCAACGACGCGATCACCGTGACCGGCAGTCGCATCACGGTCGCGCTCAATCGCATCAACGACCTGCGAACCGATGGATCGGCGCTCGTGATCAGCGATCAGCAACTGATCATCTTGCGCTTGGCACCGACCGACTATCGTGCATTCACCAATGTGTGCACACACTCCGGTTGCGGAATTTCCATCTTTGATTCTTCACGCATGAAGTGCCAGTGCCACGGCTCGGAGTTCGACACGAGCGGCGTCAATGTGGCGGGGCCAGCGCCTTTACCGCTTGCCCGCTATGCAGTGTCACTCAACGCTGCACGTACCACACTCGAAATCGACAAGAGCACGGTCGTGAACTTGTAGCGCTGCCGCGCGAACCACCCATCCGCAAAAAACTGCACCCACTTTGCCAATCGCAAAGTGGGTGCAGTTCTTTGTGCCCTTCATGCTTTCGTGCCCTTCCCGCCGCAGTTCCCCAGCCGGCCGGATCACGCCCGCGATACGTTCCCCTACTTCGCCGGCAACCGCAGCGACACCAGCATTGCGTTGGAACCAACGCCCGTCGCGAACACGATGTACTGCTTGCCTTTGTGCATGAACGTCATCGGCACCGCCGTGGTCTTGGACGGAATTTCCACCGCACCAACCTGCTTGCCAGTGGCCTTGTCAACCGCAAACAACTGCGGCGGCTGACCTGGAACACCACCGCTGCGTCCCGTGCCGTAGATCACGAGAGACTTGGTGGTAATCACCTGTGCCTGACCGGCGGACGAACGCGGCGGCAACGTAACACCGGCAAACAACGGATCACGACTTGTGGTCGGAATAAATCCACCATTCGGAATCCACCAGGCTTTCTCACCCGTGCTCATGTTGTACGCCGTCACGCCACCAAGTTCGCGCGGCTTGAGAATGGACACACCACCAATCTGCGACGCACCACCGCGACCCGCAAAACCACCTGGACGCTCTGACGGCGGCTTGTAACCTGGCGGCGGCTCAAGCGCACCAATCAATCCGCAGTTATCGCGCGGCGAACTGTAGCGGAATTCGGAGCACGGATCCTTCTGCAACGAAATCGTGCTCAGCCCACTCTGTGACGCCACATACAACATGCCCGTTTCCGGATCGATCGACGCACCACCGTCAATATTCACACCACCCGCCGCTCCCGGCGCGTACCACGAACAGCGCATACCACTCGGCGTGCTGCCATCGCTCAGCGACGCGGGAATGTAGTACGGTCCCATGCGACAACGACGCGCGAGTTTGAGCGCCGAGTCCTTGATCGCCGGTGTGTAGTCAATGAGATCTTCTTCTTCGAGTCCCTGCTGCGCGTACGGCGCCGGCTTGCTGGGAATCGGCTGCGTTGGAGCACTCACTTCGCCCGGCACTTCGCTTTTCAGCACTGCCTTCTCTTCAATCGGCCAGATCGGGACACCAGTCGCACGATCAAACACGTACAACCAACCTTGCTTCGTTGGCTGCGCAATGATCTTGCGTGCGCGTCCGTCAATCGTGACGTCCATCAGGTTTGGCGCCATCGGCGTGTCGTAGTCCCAGATGTCGTGATGCACCATCTGGAAGTGCCACTTGCGCTGACCGGTTTTGACATCGAGTGCGACGAGACTGTTGCCGAACAGATTGTCGCCCGGACGATGACCGCCGTACTCGTCCATGAGCGGCATGCCAACGGGGATGTACACCAAACCGAGCTCGGGATCCGCCGACAACGTAGCCCACGCGTCGTTCTTGCCCACACCTTCATCGCCGATCTTTGAGCCGTTCTTCCAGGTGTCCGCACCAAACTCACCGGGTTCCGGCACAAGATTGAACTTCCACAACTGCTTGCCCGTCTTCACATCAAAGCCGCGCACATAACCCGGCAGGTTGCGAACACGAATCGGATAGTAGCCGTGAATCGACGAGCTGCCCACAATGATGACATCACCAACAATGATCGCCGGTGAGCTGTTCGCGATCTGTCCAAGTGACGGATCAATACCAACCGTGCCATCGGCGCCAATCTTGCGCACTGGATCCCAGGTTTCGCCGGGCTTCGCTTTGCGCGCTGGCGCAGCGTCGGAAATGATCAGCGGACCGGAATCATCAACCGCAAGCGGTACCAGCGGCAATCCCAATCCGTCCTGCAAATCCACAATGCCATTCTTGCCAAACTTGGGATCGGGCTGGCCCGTTTTGGCATCGAGTGACGCCATGTGATATCCGGGCGTGACCACGATCACGCGCTCTTCCGTACCTTCATTCCAGTACGCCAACCCTCGACCGGCAAACTGCCGCGGCGCTTTCTGCCAGCGAATACCCTCGTCAAGACGCCACATCCACAACGTCTCGCCCGTCTCCGGATCAATCGCGGTGGCGACACGACGCGTTGATGCCACGGTGAACAGTCTGCCGTTCGCGTAGAGCGGTGTGGTGCGATAGTACTCGTCTTTGCCAAACGCGCCGGCGTTCCACTGCCACGCCGTTTCGAGTGAGTCAAAGTTGCGCGCGTTGATCTGATCGAGCGGCGAGTAGCGCGAACTCCACGCGTCGCCGCCCCAGTAGCGCCATTCACCTGGCACGTTGCCGCGCTCAAGCACCACAGCCGCCGGTGCCGGTGGCGCCGCGACCAACGCTTGCGCGTGCCACCAGATAACGCCTGCAAGGGACAGTACGCCCATGACCGCGGACGCAATATTCTGTCGGGATCTCGTCGATGTTGCCATGACGCGCACTCTCGATCGTGTGGGGATCACGTGCGGTTGCCGACAGGAGGGGACAGCGGTTCGGCAACCGGTACTGCAAACAGGTCAGCGCTGGCGCGAGCTGCCGCCAGTTACGCCTTTTTTCGGAAGATCAATGCGAATGGAATCCAGCGCGGACGCATCCGCCACAAGCGATCGTCGTCCCGCAGGCATGCCATTCATTTTGAGAATGTAGGCCAACACCACCGTATACTCATCAGCACTCAGCGAACCGGGCTCCGTCTTTGGCATTTCACTGCTGATATACGCGAAGAGTTCGCCGAGCGGCTTGCCGACCCACTTGTTGCGAAACGGCGCGCCTGTGTGCGACTCGGCTGAGTGACACGACTGGCACAACATGGCGTAGATGTCCGCGCCCTTCGTGGCCTGCACCGACGTGTACACACCGTCAACGGTGGTACGCGCCGCCGGGCCCTGCGCGAGCACAGTCCGCGGCGCCACAATCGTTGCGAGACACGCCACCATGAGCGCCAGCATTCTCCAACGCCGATTCTGCGGCAACTTCGCCGAGCAAGCAATCATACGGAATTTTGAGTCAGAAGCGATGTACCACAGCAGAGCTTGAATCTGTCGCCACACGCGCCCGCAGGCCAGCGCAGCACCGATTCCCGACATCACTACACCGCCTGCTCCGGTGGCGCTGCCCGACCGCCCGGCTCAGCGGACAGCCGGTCAAACACGCCCGAAAGGCCCCAGGCAACGGCGCCGGCGACCGCCAGCAGCAGCGCGCCGCGCAACACCGTCAGCCATACTACCGCGCCTGGCGCCACCAGCGATACGTCATACGTGAGCAGCTCGGCGCCGCGCTCCGTCATCCAGTGCCACGCCGAGTGTGCAACGATGGCCGAGAGCGCGACCGTGAGGGCGTACCGATTTGGCACGCGCTTCGCGACGAACGCGAGCGCCGGCACCGCCACCGCAAGCACCGCCACCTGTCCGAGCTCCACACCCACGTTGAATGCGGCCAGTGACGTCACGAGATGCGAGCCCACAAACTGCAGCGACTCCGCCAGCGCGAACGAAAAGCCAAAGCCGTGAACGAGCCCGAAGCCAAACGCCATGGGCCAGCGACGCTCGAGTGCTTTTTCAGGGCGAACCACGTTTTCGATCGCCATATATACGATGGACGCGGCGATCAGCGTTTCCACGAGCGGCGGAAACCAGAGTGCGTCCGGTGTGTAACCCAACGCCGCCGTGGCCAGCGTGAGGGAATGCGCAACCGTGAACGCCGACACGATCGCGACGAGTGGGCGCCAGCGACGCACCGGTATCACCAGACAGAACACAAACAGCAGATGATCAATACCGCCGAGAATGTGCGTGAATCCGAGTGACACAAAGGTTCGTGCCGCCTGGTACCAGCGCGGATCAAGCGCAATGCGCCCCGGATCGCCGGCGTACTGAAAGGCCCGCTCGGTATTGTCGTTTAGCACATAGCGCAGCACGGTCACCGTGCGCACGCCCAGATTCGCGAGCTTCGGTTCGACCTCAAAGCGCGCGCCAGCGTTGGCAACTGGATACTCCAGCCACACATCGAGCAGCGCCTCTTCGCGTCGCACCCGGATCGTTGTGTCCACCTCAGACCGCTGCAGCGCCGAGAGCGCCATCTCGTATCGCGAGAACGCGCGATCCGCAGGCTCGGCGAGGCGCGTTGCCAGCACCGTGGCCATGGGCATTGCTCGGCCGTCTTCGTACGCCGAGAGACCCGACACCAGCCACACCGTGGCCGCCTCGCGAAGCAGCGGCGTGGCGAGCGCAATATCGAGCGTGCTGTCGGCGCGCGTGACAAAGTCCACGTCGCGCATGGCTTCGAGGGGAACGCGGACCAGCACGTGCAGGCGACCGGCTTCGTGTTTGACCAGCAGCGTGATCGCCACGCGCTGTGGCATCTCGTGGGCACGGGCCGTCCGAGGTGCAAACGACGCGCACCAACACGCGCAGAGCGTCAGAACGAACCACGCGAGACGCAAATCCCGGAATATTGAAGGCACGAGAACAAATGCTCTGGACGAATGGCGCAATGGTGCGTTAGTTAGCGTACGCTCTGGCGACCGGACACATCCGCGAGCCGTGGCGTCCCACCGTACCCGCCGAACTTATCACGCCCCGCCGATTCGCACAGCATCGGCTGCCACTCCCGGGAGCTTTCTCGTCCATGCGCACCCCGTCCAAGCCACTGCTCGCTGGTTTGCTCTGCACGGTCATCGTTGCCCTCGCTATTGCCCAGTCCCGCGTGAGCGAAGCGGTGGCCGATCAACAGCAGGCGCCAGCCTTCGAGGTCGACCCGCTGTGGCCCAAGCCGCTCCCGAACCATTGGCTGCTTGGCATGGTGATTGGTGTCGGTGTCGACTCGCGCGATCACGTGTTCATTGTGCATCGCGGCGCGGCCACACTGAACGCGCGCACCGAAGCGGGGTTGCTCTCTGACCCGCCAACCGGCGCCTGCTGCGCGGCCGCTCCGCCGGTGCTCGAGTTCGATCCGGAAGGCAATCTCGTGAATTCGTGGGGCGGCGAAGGTCAGGGCTACACGTGGCCGCAGTCCAATCACGGTATTTCGATCGACAAGAACGATCACGTCTGGATTGGTGGCAACGGCACCAACGATTCGCACATTCTCAAGTTCACACGCGACGGCAAGTTCATTGCGCAGTATGGCGTGCCGGGTCGCGCGGCCGACAGCAAGTCGATGGATGCCTTTGGTCGCGTTGCAAAAATCTCCATCGACAACGCCGCGAACGAAGCGTACGTGAGCGACGGCTATCTCAACAAGCGCGTCGCGGTGCTCGATCTGAATACGGGCGCCATCAAGCGCTTCTGGGGCGCGTACGGAAACGCACCGAGCGACAGCAACCTTGGTCCATACAACCCCGACGCGCCACTCGTTCAGCAGTTCCGCAATCCGGTGCACTGCGCCGAGCCGAGCAGCGACGGATTGGTGTACGTGTGCGATCGACCGAACAATCGTATTCAGGTATTCCGCAAGAACGGTACGTTTGTCAAGGAAGTGCAAGTCATGCCGCGCACACTCGGCGACGGCTCCACGTGGGACATCGCGTTCTCGCGCGACCCGGAGCAGAAGTATATGTATCTCGCCGACGGCAAGAACATGCGCGTGCATGTCATGGACCGGCAGTCACTCGAAGTGCTCACCACGTTTGGCGACGGCGGACGTCAGCCCGGACAGTTCTTTGCGGTACACAGCATCGCCACCGATTCCAAGGGCAACATCTTTACCACCGAAACCTACGAAGGCAAACGCCTGCAGCGTTTCGTGTACAAAGGTGTGCGGCCGGTCACCAAGCGGGATCAGGGAGTGGTGTGGCCCACCAGCCGTTGAGCAAGCAGACGCGCTGATTGGTGCACGCTCTTACACGTTTCGCGTACTGATTCGTCCTGCCGTTTCAGAGGGAGCTGTCACCTGCGGGTGACAACACATTGGCCACGCTGACCGCGCACGAACTGCGCAAGTCGCGTGGCCAATGGCGTTTAGGCCGCCTCATGTCGAATCGCGCATCGTCTGGCACTCTCTCTGCACACCTGCACCAGTGACGCCAAGGCAATAACGCACTTGGCGAGCGTTCACCGGTCAGCAGGATGACGCAACGCTGACCCGGCGCGACACTGCGTCAGTAGCAGGAGAGCATCATGTCTCTGTTTCGTGCGACCGCTGTAAGCATGTCCCTCGTGTTCCTCGCTGTCGCTGCAGATCACGCGAACGCGCAGCCCGGCCGCGGTAACGGTCGAGACAACGACAATCGCGGCAATGCATCGCGCGGCAATAATGGACGCGATAATGCGCGCCCGTTGTTTACCTGGTCGGGTACGGTTGATCGCGAAGTGTTACTGGTGATGCAGGGCCGCGAACTGACCGTACGTGGCGAGCGCGGCATTCTGGCCAGCCGTACAGAGCGTCCCCGTGCGAGCGGCGCGCTGCCGCGAACCGATGGTGTGGTGCGGGTGCGTCTGATTGATGGTCGCGGTGATGTTGACGTGATTCAGCAGCCCACGTCGCGCAACAACTTTACCACGATCGTTCGCGTGCGCGATCCCCGCGGCGGCGATGACCGGTATCGCTTGTCGGCAGTATGGGAGCCGGAAGTCCGTCGCGGTGGCTACGATCCACGCGACCGGGATGACGACTGGGGACGTGGTGATCGCGACGATGATCGCGACGGCCCCTGGGATCGCAACGATCGCGACGGTCGCAACAGCGGCGGCGTGCGTTGGAGTGGACTGGTAGACGACGATGTCGAACTCCGCATCCGCGGGCGCAGCGTCAACATTGTTGAGCGCAGCGGTGTGCGCACACGCGATGCCCGTTCAACGTTCAGTGGTGCCGGCCTGCCGCGTGAATCCGGACTGCTGCGTGTCGTGTACGCCGATGGGCGAGGCAATGTGTCTGTGGCCCAGCAGCCCGCGCCGTGGAACGAGTACACCGGCATTGTGCGTGTGCGCGATCCTCGTGGTGGCGCGGCCCGCTACGACATCGACATCAGGTGGTAGTCAGCACGGGCGAAGGGTCGTCGGTGGCGGGAACTCCACAACTCGGACAGAACTGAAAGAATGCGTTCTTTCGCGTCTCGCACGCGCCACACTGATCATAAAGTGTCATGCCGCAGTGCACGCAGAAGTTCGAGGCCGAGTTCACGCCACCGGCGATCGCACGTTCGCATCCGGGGCACACGCCTGCACCCATGCGCTTGAGCGCCTCTTCGTAACCCAGCGCGTGTCGTCGCTCAGCCTCTGTGCGCTGCGCTTCTTCCTGCCGGCGCGCGAGATAGCGGCGCATGGCGCGAATCGCGTAGTGACCCACGATCGCGGACGCCAGGATGCCCACACCGTAGCGAATGTAGCCGCCGTAACTTGGCAAGTACGGCACGAGCTCCACAAAAAATGCAAACACGGCGAAGAGCACGAAACCGCGGTACAGCGGCCAGTATTCGCTCTTGCGCTTGCGGGCGATTATCCAGCCCGCGAGCACCAACAGTGGCAGTGTGAGCGCGAGGCGGACACCAAAGATCTTGAGTTCGTGCCAGAAGAGCGCGCGCTCGTACGTTGATCGGGCCGCATCGCGCAGCGACTCTTCAGCAAGGATCGCGTCAGACTGCGCTTGCCGGATGCGCAGCAACTCCGCGTCAATGCGCTCGACCGCCGTTTCGGCGTCCCGAGCGCCAACGCCGAGTACATCAAGCTCACGTGTACGCTGAATGACTTCCGGGTCCTGGTTGGGATCGGTGGTCGCGGTGCGCGTTGCAATCCAGTTTGAGAAGCCGTCGCGCGCCGCGCTGTACGCATTCTGCGATGCGCGCAGTGTCAGTTCGGCGCGCTCGCGCTCACCGGAACGCGCGCGTTCCTCAATACGCAGGGTGTCCTGCCGCGCATTGACAGTCCGCAGCGCGTTGGCATCAATGAACTGTTCGAGCTGAATGCTCTGATCAACGCCAGGCAAATCACCAACAATCTTGCCACCGAGTCCGATCAGGAAACTCGCGAAGACAAGCGAGACACCCCACATCGCAATGGCGAACAACCGCTCGGGGACGCGCAGGGCTTTGATCATAGTGGGTGTGGCGTATGGTGTCGGCGCTGACGCCGGGCATCGTCGTTACCTGTAACTGCAACAGCGTTTACCGCGGAGACACGGAGAGGACGTCGCTACAGCGAGTGCGTTGTTCTCAAAAAGAATACGTAAAGCGCCCACGGCCCGCCTCCAACGTGCAGTCTCCGCGCCTCTGCGTCTCTGCGTTCATTCAGTATCGACCTCGCACTCGCTCAGAACGCCGGCTCACTGCAACTGCTTGAAACACAGAGGCGCAGAGACGCAGAGACTGCATGCTGCTTCATTCTTCGAATCAGTAATGCGCCCTATCAACAATTCGTGGTAAGCACATCAGCACTCGCTTTCCGCACCACACTCTCCGTGCCTCCGTGTCTCCGTGGTGAATGCATTTGCTGTTGCAGTTGCTACCCACTCTGCACGCACACTAACGCACGCACCACGCACCACCGCCCTACCGCCGGGCCGGCCCCGCACACGGCGCCGCACTGGCACCCGCCGTTCCCTGCCCACGCACCCACACATTATCGGCGGGCATCCGATCCGGAAAACGACACCCCGGATCCAACGTCACCGACTCAATCGCACGCGTCCCGAATGACAACGCCGCCGTAAACGTGCGACTGCCCGCAAACCACACATCCACCGGATACGTCACTACCGCCGTCACACTGTCTTTCATCACGGCGTTGCTCATGGCGCGAATGGGTTCTCCGGTCGCCGCAAATTTCACCTCCAGCACCACCGGCGACGGCATCTGCCCCGACTGCTTCACCGTAACGCTGGCCTCACCATTCACTCCGCTCACGTTGCTGATGCTGCCGTCCACGCTTTCGTTGCTGAACAACCACGCATACCAGAACCAGCCGAGGTCACGACCGAGGGCCTTGTTCATGAAGAACATCCAATCCCACGGCGACGGATGTTTGTACATCCACGCCTGCGCCCACTCCTTGTGCGCGCGCTGCACCGCACTGTCACCCACAATGCCGCCAAGCATCGACATCATGAGCGGCGTTTTCTGATACGTGGTGAATCCGTAAAACTGCGGACCACCGTAGTTCGCGTTCCACATCATCACTGGCTCGGCTTCATTACCTGCCGTACGTCCATACGTCATTCCGAGCCCATCAAGGACAGGGGCGCGACCGGCCGCATCCGCATCGGACAGAATGTTCATATACTGATTGAATCCCTCGTCCATCCAGCCGTACCACGTTTCGTTGTTGCCAACAACCATCGGCCACCACTGGTGCGCCGCTTCGTGGTCGGCCGCGCCCTGATTGGAGTTGATCACCATCGGATACTCCATGCCCGCGCTCGGACCATCCTGCAACGTGAGTTGAGGGAACTGGTACGGAAACCACAGCGCCGAATAAAACTCCAGCGCGTGCCGCGTGATCTGACCCGCTCGCGCGAACTGCGCCGCTCGGCCCGGCAGATAGAACATGTGAATCGGAACGGCGCCCTTGCCTGGAATCGTTGCGCGCGTGGATTCCCACACAAACTTACGCGCCGTCGCCCACGCAAAATCGTTCACCGTATCGGCCACAAAGTGCCACACCAGTCGACCGTTGGCGTCACCCTTCGCGGTCGCGCGACCCGGTCCCACTTCATCCGGTCCTACGATCATCGTGTTCGCGTCGGTCGACAGCACACGCGTCAGCCGCTCGCGCGCGGTTGGTGTCAGCACCTGCTCAGGATTTTGCAGCACACCCGTACCGCTGACCAACCAACCCGCGGGTGCATCAATGCGTACATCAAACTTGCCAAACACGTTGTAGAACTCCGACGGACCGAGATACAACTCGGCGTCCCACCCACGCAGATCGTCGTACATCGCCACACGCGGATACCACTGCGTTGGCTGATACAACGAGTCGGCCCAACGCTGCGTCATGCGGTGCCCAACGCCGGGGCCGCCCGGTAGCTGGTGATTCCACTCAATACTGAGCGTCGCGGATGCACGCGGCGGCAGTGGCGCCGGCAAACGAACACGTGCCACCGTGGATTTCGCACCGGTGAGCACGGGTCCCGTAGAACCACCCTGCGCACCGGCTGGGGGCGCGCTCAGATTGGCGTCCTGACCATTCACTGAAAGTTTGGTGATCACCATGCCATCCGTGTTTTCCGCCGGTACCCAACTCGCGGCACGCGGCACCGTTCCGATGAAATGATTGGGATCGAGACGCAACCCAATCACGGTCATCGTATCGGGACTGGTGTTGTGCACCACCACTGACTCCGTGCCGTGCAATCGCGACGCTGATGTATCGAGGCGTACACGAATCGTGTAGTCGGCGCGCAGCTTCCAGTAGTTGCGCCCCGGTCGCCCGGTGGAATCTCGCGTACCCGCTTCAAACGCTCTGCGAATGGCGTTGGTAATTGGGATATCGCGGCGAATGGTGCGCTCGGGCAGCGGCGATGTCTGTGCCTGCAGCGTGGTCGAGCACATCAGCAGCGACAGTGCACCAAGCATTCCGGCGAACGGTCGTGCACCCATTAGCGAATCTCCACGTAGCGCTCAAGGCGAGCCACTTCCTTCGCGTCCACGTATTTGCCAATCTCGCGACGGAACTGCTCCATCGTTTTCCATGGACGGTATTCCTTGAACTCGCGCAGCATGCGCGCACCAACACCGGGCAGCGTGAGGATATCGGCGTCTGTGGCGGCGTTCAGATCGATCGGCACAAATACATACTGCTCCATGCGCGCGACTTCGTCTTCCTTCACATACTTGCCCATTTCGCGGCGCCACTGCGCCATCGACTTGTACGGCCGATACTCCAGAAACTCGCGAAGAAACCGTGGTCCCATCTGGGGCACCAGCATGATTTCGTCACGTGAGGCCGTGTTCAGATTGATCTGCAAGAACAGCTTGGGATAGAGCGCGGTGCGCTGCTCCTTGCTGAGCTTGGTTGCCAGAAACGCATCAACATCCGTCATGGACAGAAACGGGCGCTTGCCAACGAGCTCTTTGGCGAGCGCGGCCGTCATGCCCGGCATTACTGCGATGTCTTTTTCCGCAGCCATATTGACGTCCTGCACACCGAGCGACTTGCCAGACTGCGCCGGAAGGACCACCGCGACAAGCATGACCGCCGCGAGCGCACTCAGTACGCGACGAAATGACGTGGACATGATTCTATTCCTGTGAAGTGAGAGAGCGAAACCGCCATGAGTACAACAGGCCGAGCAAGCCAAACGGAATGAGCGAGCCGGGCGCGAGTGTGGGAGTGGCCCCTCGTGCCACTTCAATCCACAACGGCCAGCCGGTGAGACCGGGATTGAGCTCCGCCTCGAACTCCAGATTCCCTTGAATGTGCAAAATGACACCCGCCGCGCCTGCAATGATGAGTGCACTCATCACCGCGCGAAGCACCCACGTACTTCCCGCGCCTGGACGAACGGCGTGCCACACGATGACCACCGTGGTGCTGCCCAGAATGGCGAGCGGAATCCACTGTTTCCAGCCCTCGTAGTGCTCGAGCAGCAACAGCTCGGCGAGCGTTCCGATCACCGCGAGCGCCACAATGCCGAGCAACGCGCGGGCCAGAAACTCTGGACGCGGTGCGTGCGGCTGGCGGGAGGTCGGTGAGTGCTCCATGCGTGTGGTGTGCGTTCCTTGAATCTAAGCGACCCGATTCGCCGCACCATGCCAACACGGCGGCGTGTCGCGATATGGGCAGCTACGGACGCGACCCCGGCTGCAGCACACCACCTGCGTTCTCAAAATAGAGCAGTCCGCCAGACGCCGTTCCAATGATCACATCAAGATCACCGTCGCCATCAAGGTCGCCGGCAGCGATCGTTGAGAACGTACCCGTGTTGATCGCCAGCGGTTCAGCGCGTTCAAACCGGATACCGGTCGCGTCACTCACGTTACGCCAGCGCTGCACACCCCCGTCTTCGCTGCCAATGAGCAGGTCCGGCTTGCCATCACCACGCAGATCCGCCAGGACCGGCGCACTGCGCCGCCCCACGTCGATATCCAGATACGTGTCGCTTACCAACTCAAATCGCGGTGCCGTACGCGAACCGGTGTTCGTGTACAAGTTGATCTGACCGGACGCCTCGCCCACGATCATGTCAAAATCACCATCACCATCGAGATCGGCGAGTGTTGGCGTAGTGTTGCTGCCGCGCGTAAGCGTGATCAGCGCGGTATCGGCAACGGCGAACGTCGGCGCACTACGCGTTCCAGTATTTCGCCACCACTGCACACGATCGCGCCATGTGCCGAGCACAAGATCCGGCAATCCATCCGCGTCAAGATCGGCTACGGATGGCGCGTAGTGAAACTCGCTCTGCATGGACAACGCGCCGCGCTCCACGAACGCCGGCGCTGCACGTGTGCCCGTGTTTTCAAACCACGTGATCGTGCCGGTGGTATCTGTGCTGGGAGAAATCTTGTTGCCTACCAGCAGATCGAGATCACCATCGCCATCTATATCCGCCAACGTGGGCATGGCCTCGCTGCCCACATCGACCGTGGGAATTAACCGGCGCGTGGTCACCTCGAACGTACCGCGCGCCGTTTGCGCGACCAGCAACAGATTTTCGACAGACGTCGTGCGAGGTGAGTACGCACCGCCAATCACACCAAGCACCAGATCAGGCAACCCGTTGCCCGTCACGTCACCAAGCGCGGGCGCGTTGTAGCCGCTCGTCAACACGGGCGCAGCTTCCGGGAACGGCACGGGCTTGCCGCGCATGTTCGGAATGGTGCAACCCGTCGAACGATTCTCGATCAGCAGCACACCCGCTTCGAAGTAGTCGCCCCAGAAAAGATCAATATCGCCATCACCATCAATGTCAGCGAAAGCGAGAGTGTTCGCACCGTGACGCATACTGCCACGCTCGAGCGGCGGCACGCCGCCCGGCACTGGTCCAAGCACTTCAATATCTTCGAATCGCTCGGTGTGCAGCGTGAAGCGCGGAACGCCATTGCGCTCCGTGCCAGACACCGCTTCATACCGGTCAACAGAGCCGGACACGCGACCGAGAAACAGATCGAGGCGTCCGTTGCAGTCAATGTCGACAATATTGAGAATGTTCTGGCGATCTGCGGCGATCGGCTCACCATTGCTGTCTTGCAGCGAGTCCACCGCAATCGAGAATCGTGGCGCCTGACGTGTGCCCACATTGCGCCATGCCCGGATGTAACTCACAGGGGACTCGCTCAGCAGATCAGGCACACCATCAGCATCAAGGTCGACAAAGCGGTACCACTCGCCCACCGGCAGGTCGAGAAACCGATCCGTGCGCCACGTGAACACACCGTTCACGTTTTCAAAGTGCATCACGCCATTCGAGCGCTCTTGCACGAACAGGTCGAGGTCGCCGTCGCCGTCGATATCAACGAGCTGCGGACGCGGTACATCGAAGCCGCCGAGGAACGGTTGGGCGATCGCACGTCCGGCGGCGTCGGTGAGTGGAAAGGGCGACACCCGACGCGCAAATCGCAGAGTACTGTCACCCGCGCTCGCGGCAGCCGGCACGTTGGTGGTCGCCGACTGCGCCACGAGCGATGGCACCGTCGCGCCACAAGCCGCCAGACTGAACAATCCTAACGCGCCGATGAAACGCGCACTGCCGCGCGCGAAGCGATGGATCATCGAGCGCGCGCAGCGCCCATGCCCGTCGGTCCGTTGCCGAGCATGAGAGTGGAATACACCGTACCGGTGCGTAAATCGAGAATGGTGAGCCAACCATCACTTGCCGACATGCCATCCATGCCGTGCATCTCGTGTCCGCTGTGTCCTTCTTTGACGGCGCCCGCGTTCTGATTGCTGATGAACGCGTAGCGACCATCCCGCCGCACAATCATGCCGTACGGCTGCGCCAACCGACCATCAATCGTGCGTTTGACCGTCCACGACGCCACATCGATCTCGGCAATCGCATTCTTTGTCAGGAGCGACAGATACAGCGTGCGTCCGTCCGGAGAAAACCGCGGCTCCCACGGCTTGCCCTCAATCGCAATCTCGCGCACCGGGACAAATGGCGGCGGCTTGGTGAGATCAAACACCAGCAACGTGTTCGACAACTCACCACCCGCCACCATCGTTTTTCCGTCGGGCGACAGCGCGAACTGCACCAGCGAACGTGGCGCACCAGGAATCGTGGTCAGCGTAACACGACCAGTCGCCACATTCACCGAGGCGATCTGGTTCTCCGCCAGCGAGGCGGTATGCACCCACTGCCCATCACGCGTTACGGACAGCGCGTGCGGTCGAGGCAGCACAATCTCCTGCTCGTCAACCATCGTAAAGGGCTTCCGCGCAATCACACCGAGTGCACGTGGTGGATTGACCGCCGTCATGGAACGTCCGACATACAGCGAATCGTGCACCGGATCGAGCGTGAGCAAACCCGGTGTTTCCATTTTCACCTGGCCCACCAGTTTGTTCTGACGATCGAACTTGAGTACGCGCCCGTCACCAATCAACGACACGTACCAGAAGCTGCCGTCATCTTCCACCGCAACGTGGTGCGGCTTGGCGTTGGCTGTGAAGCCGAGCGTGCGCAAATCCAGCACGGTGTCAACGACAAGCTTCTGCTGGTCGATCACCGAGATCGTCGCGCCGGCCTGATTCACCACGTACAGACGCTCCTGCGCGTCGGCGGCCGTAAAGCCGACGACGCCCAGAAGCACACCAAGCACCGCGCGTCGTGCGTGCATCACTGCACGATCGGGCGCGTACGGTCCTTCACAAAGAACACGCCCTCACCGATGCTCGTGACCACAATCGAGCCGCTCTTGAAGTACGGATACACGCTCCACGATCCGGCGAATGACGGCGTACCATCGTCACCCGGATGCGTGTCGAGGAATCCAACTTCCTTGGGATTGCGCGGATCACTCACATCGAGGATGCGCAGCCCGGACGTGTAGTTCGCCTGATACATGCGGTCGCCCTTCACGTACAGGTTATGGTCAATCGCCTTGGTGGTGCCAACATGTTCTTTCACCAGCACGGGATCCGACAAATCCTGCAGGTCCCACACGAGCGTGCGCGTGCCCTTGGCTGCTTCACCCTGACCCGACGACTCGTCGCCTTCATCATTCAGATACAGATACTTGTGATCGTCCGTGAGCCACGCCTGGTGCGCGTAGGCCACGTTCGGGTATGACGCGCGCGAAATCGCCTTGGGGTTCTTCTTGTCGGTCACGTCGGCAATGCTGATCGCCGTTTCGTTTGAACCAATGCAAATCTCTCGCCCCACATACTTCTGGTCCGGTCCCTTGTACACCACGCACTGCGAATCGTGCGAGTAACCCGTGCCCGCACGACCGGTTTTGTCGTCGCCAAAGCAGCCGGCAAACTTGGGCTTCTTGGGCTCGTTCACGTCAATCATGTGGTGACCACCACCGCACGTTTCGCCGCCGCCAGATGCGCCCACCACGTACATGAAGCCCGTCGCTTCGTTCGATACAATGTTGTGCGCGCTGTTGATGCGATCGTACGTCACGTCGGGCTTGAACGTCTGTGGCGTGCGTACAGTGCGCAGACGCGTGAGATCAAACACCTGCATACCGTGTTCGCCCGCGTTGTCCGCCACGATGTACGCGTGATTCTTGAACACCTTCATGTCGCGCCACGCCGCACTTGGTGAACCCTTCGTTTTCGGCAGATCGCCGAGGTAGCGCGGGTTGGCCGGATCGGTCACGTCAACAAACGACGTACCATCGGTGCGACCAAGAATCGCGATTTCGCGATTGGTGACCGGGTCCGTCCAGCCCCAGTTGTCATTCATATTCGTGCCGCGCTTGCCGCCAATCGCAGAGATCGGCAGGAACGACAGCAGTGACGCGTTGCCGCATTCAAACTCGCCCGCTTTTCCGTCAGTGCTGCACATGACTTCTTTGCCCTTCACCGCGGAGTACACCTTCGCCGTGGGCGCCGGAAAGACCGTGCTCGTTTGCGACCATGCGCCAGCAGCGTTGCGCGCAAAAAACATCACCGTGCCCGCGCCACCGGCGTCGGACGGCATGCCAACCGCGGCCGTGTTCCCGCTCACCACCATCGTCGCGCCAAAGTTCGCTCCCGGCTCGACATTGCCCGCCGCGAGTGTGCGCATGTTGGTCCACGATCCCTCAGCGTCCGGCTGCACACGATAGATGCTGCCCGTGTTGTACGACGTGGACGGTGCGCCAACCCAGACTTCGTTGCCCGCGGCCGCGACGCTCTGTCCAAACCGTGCGTTGCCTGCGACAAACGGTGCGAAGCTGTGACGTTCACGCCAGATCTCGGCGATCGTGCTGTACTCGAACACGGTGACTGAGCCCATGCTCGCACCACGGCGACCCGCGATCGGGTTCGCACCCGGCGCGCCAACAATCAGACGCGTGCCACTGAGCGCAAGGCTTGAGCCAAGGCGTGCGGCATCTGCACCAGCAGCGGCAACCAGCAAACCAGACTGCGTGTAGTTGCCCGAGGCGTCGCGCGTAAACATGAACACAGCACCCTTCGCGGCTGCACGACCCGGCGCACCAACCGCGAGTCGGTCGCCGTCCATTGCCAGCGCGCCACCGAACTGATCGTTCTCGGCGAGCCCTTCAACGGCCAGTCGACCTGCCGCCGACCACGTGCCGTTGGCGGCGCGCTTGAACATGAACACCGCACCGTTCTCAAACCCGGGGGCGCCAACAAACGCTACGTCTCCCTTCACGAGCATCGCCGTGCCAAAACCCGCACGCGGCGTGAGCGACTCCGCAGTCAGCATGCCAGCGGGCTGCCAGGCGCCCGCGGCAGTGCGCGTGAACACGTGCACCATGCCTTTGCCGGCGTCGGGCGAAGTCGGCGCCGACGACTGTCCGACCAACAACGTCGCGCCGTCTGCCGCGACACTCGCGCCGAACATGTCATTCGCCGCCGGTGTTGGCGCCTTGATCGTAGTAGCGGCGCGCCATCCGGCCGGTCCGCGGCGATAGACATGCACCAGACCGGCGTCACCGCGCGGCTCACCCACAAACGCATAGTCACCGCTGAGCGCGAGTGACGAGCCGAAGGCGGCCATCGCCGACACCTCTGCCGATGAGCGGGTGTCGACAACGGTGGGCGCGGTGCGCGTCGAATCCGACGCCGCTGATGGCGCCATCAGGGCCGCCAGCAGGAGAAGATTGGTCATCTACAAAACCTCGCTACGTGAGGAAGGACGATCGCCAGCAACCGACGCGCGGACACTGCAGGCCACGGATCGCACAGGGTGGGGAGACAACCCTGAAATATACCCCACAGCACCCCACGGCGAGCCGAGCAGACGTCTGGCGGATTCTGTGCAGGACAAACAGCTTGTCCCTGTGACGAACCGCTACATCGCCTTCCTTCGCGCCATCAACGTTGGCAAGCGCACCGTGCAGATGGCCCGGCTGCGGGACATTGCCGTTGGGCTTGGTCTGTCCGACGTCGCAACTTTCATTGCGAGCGGCAATCTGATCTTCGCTGACCCGCAGCAGCGATCAGCCACGGTGCTGGAACCGTGGCTCACTGCAGAACTCGCGCACGCGCTCGGATTTCATTCGGACGTGTTCCTGCGCACGCCCGCCGAAAATGCGCGTGCGGCGACGCGCTCGTTCGGTGCATGGACGCAGTTCCCGCCAGCCGACCACTCGCTGTACATCGGCATGCTGCATCGGCCCCCAACGGCAGCCGTCATTGCTGCACTCACCGCCGCGCAAACACCTGTGGATCAGTTCTTCGTCGACGGGCGCGAGCTGTACTGGTTGTGCGCAAAAACCATCGGTTCCTCGGACTTCTCAGGCGCGAAGCTGGAGAAACTGCTGGGCGCTCCAACCACCATGCGCAACGTGACATCGATTCGAAAGTTGGCGGCGCTCTATCCCGAGTGACCAACGCGTCCTGGTCAGTACGAGAGGTACGACACGCTGACTAGCGAACTCGCAAACCAACGCGATGCGCGCGCACGCCGCCGCGGAAGGACTCAAGCGCGTAGTCAAGCGAATAACGATCGAGTGACAAACCCAGCCCACCCGTGATCGGAAGTTCATTTCCAATCGTGGACCGACTTCCTACACGAGCAGCGATCGAGACGCCTTCGACCGGGACGTAGGTGAGCTCGACGCCTCCGGCACTCCGCACCCGTCCTGCTTCGTCAACGGACAGCTGCGCAGTGCCACCGAAATCCCAGAACGTCGCGAGCGGAAAGCCCCAGGCACCGTACCCCAGCGTCGCGCGCCATTCGGCGGCGCCCTCGAACTCTTGAAAACCATCCGCTATTTCCAGGGGCGCACCTTCATGCTGCACCGTCAACCCGAGATTGCCGGGACCGGTGGGCCACACCACGCCCAGGTCGAAGTGCGTCGTCTCATCGTGCCGCGCCGCGTACGTCTCACGAGCGTACGTCGCGCTCACACCGAGCCGCAGCGGACCGAGTGCACGCGCCACAGCGGCGGTGAGCGCCGTACTCGATGCGCGTGCCGCGCCCGGCAATCCAAGCACACCAAGTCCGTCGCGCACCGCTTCTGCATAACCGAATCCCAGCGGTCCGCGCCAATCCGCGAAACGCACGCCAACTCCGAAGCCGACAGAACCCACCAGTTGCGTAGCCGCCATCGACGCAGCGGTACCATTGCCGTTGTAGCGTTGTGCGGACATCGACATCCCGCGCCCTGACGTGAGCATGCCGGGATTGTAGAACAACACATCGGCGTCGGTGGACGCGATGCCGACATTGCCAAGCGCGAGCGCGACCGTTCCCGCAGGGACACGCGAGGCGATCGCCGCCACGTGCGACGGCTCAACAGCCACCGTCATGTTCGGACCGGACTGTGCAGCGAGCATCGCCGGCAGCAGCGTCGCGAGCGCGACGCAGCGCGCCATCGACCACGTTGTCATCGCGCCGCCTCGTCTGAAGACGTTCCGTCCTTCGCCGATGGTTCACCGCGCTCGGCGAACGTGAACGACGCACTATTCATACAGTACCGCAGACCAGTCGGTGCGGGACCATCGTCAAACACGTGCCCCAGATGCGCGTCACACCGAGCGCAATGCACTTCGGTGCGCACCATGAACCAGCTGCGATCACGCGTCGTTTCGATCGCCTGCTCGCTGATGGGTGCCCAGTAACTCGGCCAGCCCGTGCCCGAGTCGTATTTTGTCTCGGAGGCGAAGAGTGGCGCCCCGCAGCACACACAGTGGTATGTGCCGGCTTCGTGATGGTCCCAGTACTCACCCGTAAACGCTGGTTCGGTGCCATGTTCGCGGGTCACCTTGTACTGAATTTTCGTGAGCTGCGCGGCCCACTCGTCGTTGCTCTTGCGGATCTTGTCAGACATAGCTCAAATGAACCGCATGACACCAACTCTCGCCAGCGGTACCAGCGCCACATTGGCCACGCCCATCCTCGGACCGGCGGTGCCGCAACATCGTGGCCGCGTGTTCAAGTTCGTGGGACATTGGGCACTGCGATTGGCAGGGTGGAGAATTACCGGCAGCATTCCCGATCTGCCCCAGTTCGTGGTGATCGTGGCACCACACACGTCCAACTGGGATTTTCCGGTGGGGCTCGCCGCCAAGTGGGCCCTTGGGTTTCGCGTCAAGTTTCTCGGGAAAGACACGCTCTTCAAACCACCGCTCGGCTGGTTCATGCGAGCGATCGGCGGCATTCCTGTGAACCGAAAGACGGCGAACGCAGTGGTCGACCGCACGGCGCACGAGTTCAGCCGGCGTGCACAACTCGTGCTCGTGCTTGCTCCGGAAGGCACACGATTCAAGGTGGACAAGTGGCGCTCCGGCTTCTGGCACATCGCGCGCACCGCCAACGTTCCCATCGTGTGTGCCGCGATTGACTGGGGAACCAAACAAGTACGATTTGGCCCGACACTCACGGTGCAAGAGGACGTCGAACCCTCGGTTGATATCGCGCGCATCAAGGCGCACTACGACGACACTCGCGGGTATCATCCAGCTCTGCAGGCCTGACCTACACGCTTCGCCATTATGACTGAATCTGCTCCCTCGCTTGCCGTCGCCACACTTGGCGGCGGCTGTTTCTGGTGTCTTGACGCGGTGTATCGCGAACTGCGTGGCGTGGCGTCCGTTGTGTCCGGCTACGCAGGCGGAGCCGGAAAAAACCCAACGTATGAACTGGTCTGCCTGGGCGTGACGGGACACGCCGAAGTGGTGCAGGTCACCTTCGATCCCAACGTGATCAGCTACGGCGATCTGCTCGACATCTTTTTTGTGATTCACGATCCCACGACGCTCGATCGACAGGGCTACGACGTGGGCACGCAGTATCGTTCGGTGATCTTCACGCATGACGCGGCACAGGAAGACACTGCGCGCGCCGTGATCGCGGATCTGACCGCGCAGGCCATGTGGCCCGACCCGATCGTCACCGAAGTTACGCCGGCCCCCACGTTCTGGCCGGCCGAGCCGGAGCATCAGGACTACTTCAGCCGCAATCCGAGCAAGCCGTACTGCATGGGCGTGGTGGCGCCCAAGGTGGCCAAGGCGCGCAAGCTCTTCTGGCAGAAGCTGTCCACGCATCAAACGTGACGTAACCGTCATATTTGTGGGCCAATCCCCCTTCCGGTTGGCCCGCCCGTACTGAACATTTCAGGATCCCCCTTTCGCGCGGCGGAACGGGTGTGCGCCGTGGTGCGGTCCCTCTGACTGTCCGGCCCACCCCGACACACCGCGCGCCTTCCGGAGTGTTCATGCGCGTCACGACCGTCGGTGTCGTGGGTGCCGGCGCGATGGGCAGCGGCATCGCTGCGCTCGCAGCCTCAGCCGGCCTCCGCGTCGTTTTGCTCGACGTGCCCGGTTCCCCCGAACGCGGGTTCCCCGATCGCAGCGGGCCGGCCAAAGCCGGACTGCAAAAAGCCATCAAGGCCAAACCGGCCGCATTCATGCACAGCAGCGCCGCGGCGCGCGTGCGATGCGGCAATACGGAAGATCATCTCGAGTGGCTGTCGGAGTGCGACTGGATCGTGGAAGCGATCATCGAGTTGCCCGAGCCCAAGCAGCAGCTGTTTACGCGCCTGGAACCGCTGCTCAAGTCATCGGCCATCGTGACCACGAACACGAGCGGCATTCCAATGTCCGTGCTGCTCGAGGGCCGATCCGAAAAATTCCGTCGCCGCTTTCTTGGCACGCACTTTTTCAATCCGCCGCGCTACATGCATTTGCTGGAGCTGATTCCTACTCCGGAAACAGATCCAGCCGTGATCGGTGCGATGCGCAACTTTGCCGAACGAATTCTTGGCAAAGGCACCGTAATCGCGAAAGACGTGCCGGGCTTTATTGCGAATCGCCTCGGCGTGTACGGCATGGTCAGCACGATGCGGCGCATGATGCAGCACGACCTCACCATCGACGAAGTGGACGGGCTCACCGGTGCGCTTGTTGGTCGCGCCAAGTCGGCAACATTCCGTACCGGCGACCTGAGTGGACTCGATGTGCTCGGTCATGTGACCAAGGGCATGAGCCAGCAAACCGGTGAAGATCTCGCGCTGCCGGAGTGGGTGCACGCGCTGATCGCGCAGGGAAAACTCGGCGACAAAACCGGCAGCGGTTTTTATCAGAAAACAAAAGACGGAATTCTCACCTACGATTGGAAGACGGCGGCGTACGCGCAAGGCAATCGCATGAGTGGCGGCGACGTGGGTTCGCTCACGCGTCAGCCGCACGCGGCGCGCCTGGCTGGTGCACGCGATCTCGGCAGTGCACATGGTGCGTTCCTGCGTGATCATCTGCTCGACGCGGCGCACTACACGCTCACACTCGCAGAATCTCTTTCACACGATCTCGTGTCGATTGATCGGGCCCTGCAGTGGGGCTACGGCTGGGAGCTCGGGCCGTTTCAGGTGATGGACCTGCTTGGTCACGACTGGTTGCGCGCACAGTTCACAGCGCGTGGTGACAGCGTCCCCGCACTGCTCGATAAGGCGAACGGCGCGTTCTACAAAGACGGCGAGTATCTCACCTACGCCGGCGTGTACGAGACGTTGCCGAGCATTCCAGGCAACATCAATCTTGCATTGCAACACGCAACGGGTCGCACGATTGAAGATTTTGGATCAGCGCGACTGGTGGATATCGGCGAGGGTGTGTTGTGCTTTGAGTTCCGCTCCAAGATGAACTCACTCGGTCAGGGTTTGATGGAAGGACTGGCCGCCTCACTGCGCAAAGTGGAGCGCGGTGGCTATGTGGGACTGGTGATCGGAAACGACGACGCGCGCACGTTCAGCGCGGGTGCGGATCTGGCCGCTGTTTCCTTTGGTGTTGCCGCCGGCGCGTGGGATGAACTCGAAGCCAGCATCAACGCGTTTCAGCAAAGCGTCATGTCAATCCGGCGTGCGCCGTTCCCCGTGGTGGTTGCGCCGCACGGACTCACCCTGGGTGGCGGCAGCGAGTTCGTGTTGCACGCCGCTCGTGTGCAGGCCGCGGCGGAAACGTACATGGGGCTCGTTGAAGTTGGTGTGGGTGTGATTCCAGGCGGTGGTGGCACCAAGGAACTCGCCTTCCGCTTTACCGAAGCGCTTGCGCCGTATGATGAAGCCGATCCGTTCGAAGCGATCAAACGCGCCTTCAAACTGATCGCGTTTGCCGCCACGAGCACGAGTGCTCCCGAAGCGCGCGCGATGGGCTTTTTGCGCGAGGGTGATCGCATCAGCATGAACCGCGACACGTTGCTCTCCGACGCGCGTCAACGCGTGCTCGACCTCGCGCCCGACTACGTGGTACCCGCAGAAAAGCGCATGCGTGCACTCGGACGCGAGGGCTTTGGCAACTTGCAGTACGCCCTCTGGGCCGCTGGCGAAGCCGGTCAGGCGAGTGCGCACGATCTGCGTGTTGGCCGATCAGTGGCCTACGTACTGTGCGGCGGCGACGGCGCACCGCGTGAGGTGAGCGAACAGGATCTGCTCGACCTTGAACGCGAGCAGTTCCTCATGTTGCTCGGCACCAAAGAAACTCAGGCCCGGATTGAGCATATGCTCACCACGGGCAAACCGCTTCGTAACTGATTGCGACGAGGAGACAGAATCCATGACTGAAGTCGTAATCGTGAGCGCGGTGCGATCCGCGGTCGCACGCGGCAAAGCGGACGGCGCATTGGCGTCCGTTCATCCGGTCGATCTCTCAGCCGCCGTGATGCGCGAAGCCATCAAGCGCGCCGGCATTGATGCCGGCCTTGTTGATGACGTGCAATGGGGCTGCGCCATGCCGGAAGCCTCACAAGGGCTCAACCACGCACGGCTCGCCTGGTTGCGCGCCGGGTTTCCCGTGGAGACATCGGCGGCCACGATCAATCGTTTCTGTTCGTCTGGGCTGCAGGCGGTGGCGTACGGCGCGCAGGCCATTATTGCCGGACACGCGGACGTGATTCTCGCCGGCGGTACCGAAATGATGTCGCAGGTGCCGATGTCGGGTTATCACACGCGCTTGTCACCCGAAATCACTGAGAGTTATATCGGTATGGGCTTTACGGCCGAGCGTGTCGCCAAACAGTGGGGCATTACGCGCGAGATGGCCGATGACTTTGCCTTCGCGTCGCAGCAAAAGGCCGGCGTGGCGCTGGCAAACAAGGTGTTCTCCCCCGAGATCGTGCCAATCACCGTCACGCGTGATGCGTGGTCCGGCGCAAAGCGAACCGTAACGGAGCACGTGATCGACACAGATGAGTGTCCGCGTCCGGATACCACGCGTGAACAAATGTCGGCGCTGCGTCCGGCGTTTTCCGCGAAGGGCACCGTGACGGCTGGCAACGCGTCGCCGTTCTCCGATGGTGCGTCTGCGGTATTGCTCATGAGTCGCGCCAAAGCCGATGCACTTGGTCTCAAGCCACTGGCACGTTTCATCACGTTTGCCACGGCCGGCGTATCGCCCGACATCATGGGCATCGGTCCGATCAAAGCCGTACCCAAGGCGCTGGCGCGTGCCGGCGTTTCGCTTGGCGACGTGAAGCTGATTGAGTTCAACGAGGCCTTCGCCGCTCAGGCGCTCGCCGTGATCAAGGATCTCAACATGGACCCGTCGATTACCAACGTGAACGGCGGCGCGATTGCGCTTGGTCACCCACTCGGAGCAACTGGCGCCAAGCTCACCACGCAACTCGTGCACGAACTGCAGCGACGTGGCGGCGGACTTGGTCTCGTCACCATGTGTATTGGTGGTGGCATGGGTGCGGCTGGATTGTTCGAGGTGTACTGATCCAGCCGTTGGATCGCATACGACACAAATCGGGGCACCAACCACTGTGGTTGGTGCCCCGGTTTTCTATGTGCTGTCAGCGTCACGATCCGTTACGTGACGCGGGTCCTTACATCGCGTTGCCTGCCGTCTGCGCACGCAGCTCACCCTTGGGGTTCGCCTTGGTGTGTACGTTGATGTATGCAGCACCCGTGCGCACAAGTTCGCGCAGTGCGTCGAATGTTGCGCCTTCTGCCAGTGGCGTCTCGCGCGTGATCGTGCCCATCGCCATCGGGCCACTCGCGAAATCATTGCCCGCCTCGCTGGTATAGAGCGTGGCCATAACGTCACCCGCTTCCTCCGCGCCGCCCTTGTGCACATGCACCGCGGTTACGCCCATCACATTCAGTCCGTTCACCACGTACGCAATGCTATCCGCGTACACCATAATCGTTGCCTCCGCCTCCGCTTTGGTCTCAACCGGCGTTGGACGTTCTGCCGCGCCGCTCAGCGTCACCACAAACGTTTCGGCGGGCGCAGTTTCCATAATGGCGGCCGCATCTTCCGCCGCGACCACGTCAGCCGGCAGATCATCGGCGTTGTCTTTGTTGCCACCGCATGCGGCGAGCGCGAATACAGACGTCGCGACAAACGGAATCAGTGCGTTGCGGAATCGAATCATTGGCGATCTCCAGAGTGGGGGGAGCACGCACGATGTGCAGCGTTGCGCGTGACGATGAGTGTACGCCCCCAAATCGATCGCGTTCCGTTGTGTGCGCTGCGTCACGTCGACAGCGCCCTCAGGTGCCGTGCACGATCGAGCGCGCGCGCAACCTCAGTGCGAGATCGACGCCGAGTTGATGCTGCGTGCCGCGATATCCGAGAGCAGCTGCACCGCTTTATCTAACTGTGCAAACCGCGCATCACTCGTGAGTCCCCGTACATGCCGCGCATAAATCTGCTGGGCAACAACGGCGAGCTTGAACAGCCCATACACGTAGTAGAACACCGGCTGTGCAACACCACGCCCCGTGGCGCGCTCGTACAGCTCCAGCATTTCCATTCGCGTGGGACTGCCCGGATACGCCGTGATGCCAAGGCCGAGCGCGCGCAATAACGGCGGATCATTGGCTTGCACCCAGTACGCGAGCGACGTACCCAGATCCATGAGCGGACAGCCAATGGTGGCCATCTCCCAATCAAGTATCGCGCGGATCTGCGTGAGGTCCGACGGATCGAGGACCAGATTGTCGTACTTGAAATCATTGTGCAGCAGCGCAGCGCCAGCTTCCGCGGGTTGATGCTCGGCGAGCCACTGCGCCACCGCATCCATGTTCTGCACCACGCTCGTTTGCGAGGCCACCCAGCGTTTGGTCCAGCCGGCGACTTGCCGAGACACGTAGCCTTCCGCACGACCGAGCTCGGCCAGTCCACCAGTAGAGACATCGAGCGAATGCAGCGCTGCGAGTCGTGCGACAAAGGAGTCGGCCAGTCTGCGCGCAACGTGTGCATCAAACAGCACGCCATCGGGCGGTGACTGTCGCAGGATCACACCGTCCACGTGCTCCATGATGTAGAACGGCGCGCCGAGCACCGAATCATCGTCGCAGAACGCAAGCGCACGCGGCACTGGCACGCCGACGGGATGCAAGGCACGCAGCAAGCGGTACTCGCGCGACATATCATGCGCCACACCGCGTGCAACACCACGCGGTGGCCGTCGCAAGACAAACCGATGATCGCCGGCATGCACCAGATACGTGAGATTTGAGAAGCCGCCACCGAACTGCGTGATCTGCAGCGGCAACGTTGTCGCTCCAAGCAAATCCGGCGCGTTGCCGTGCAACCAGACCGTTAACGATGCCGCATCGAGCTCCTCACCAGCCCGCACACGCACTGTGTCGTGCGGTCCACCCGCGCGGTCACTCACGACGTGCTCAGGTACGGCGCGAGCGCACGACGCGCAATCACACTCTTGTGCACCTCATCCGCCCCATCGTAAATGCGAGCGGCACGCTCGTGCCGGTACCACCAGGCGATCGGCGTATCATCCGTCATGCCCAGTGCACCATGCGCCTGCAACGCGCGGTCGAGCACACGCTGCAACACGTTGGCCACGAACACCTTGATGTACGCAATCTCGGCGCGCGCCGCACGCTGACCATCGCGCGAAATGCGCGCCGCCGCATCGAGTACCATCAGGCGCGCCGCGTGAATTTCGATCCGTGAATCGGCAATCCAGAACTGCACCGCTTGTTTGTTGGCCAGCGGCTCACCGGGGGACAGCTCACGCGACACCGCGCGCCGGCACATGAGGTCAAACACGCGCTCGCACACCCCAATCCAGCGCATGCAGTGGTGAATGCGGCCCGGTCCCAGGCGCTCCTGCGCCAACGCGAATCCCGCGCCTTCCGCACCCAACCGATTCGTGATCGGAACGCGCACATTCTCGAACGTGACCTCGGCGTGACTCGCCCAGCCGCCGCCACTTTCACCCATCACCGAAATGTTGCGCACCAACGTAAATCCGGGCGTTGGGAGCGGCACAATGATCTGTGATGCACGTGCGTGTGGCTCGGCATCCGGATTCGTCACCGCCATCACCACGGCGAATGCGGCCCCGTCGGCGCTCGATGTGAACCACTTATGCCCATTGATCACATACTCATCGCCGTCACGCACCGCGACAGTCGCCAGCTGCGTGGGATTGCTGCCCGCAAGGTCGGGCTCCGTCATCGCAAAACAACTGCGAATGTCACCGTGCGCCAAAGGCTGCAACCACGTGGCGTGCTGCTCAGCGGACCCGAACTGATGCAGCAACTCCATGTTCCCCACATCCGGCGCCTGACAGTTGCACACGTAGTGACCAAACGGTGTCCAGCCGAGCACTTCAGACAGCCGCGCAAATGTCTCAAGTGGCAATCCCTGCCCACCGTGCGACGGCGACAGAAACGGTGCCCACAGTCCGCGTGTGCGCGCCTGTTCTCGAAGGCGTGCAAGCAACGGCGAAATCGTTTCCCAATCAGCACGCAACAATTCGCCTTCACGCGGAATCAACTCGTCGCGCACGAACGCGCGTGCTTCGTTGAGCAACGCCTCATGATCATTCACAGCAGATAACCGCCTTCGGCCATGTAGACGCCGCCGGTGCAATACGCCGACGCGCCGCTCGCGAGGAATAGAATCAAGCCCGCGATATCATCGGGCGTACCGATGCGACCAATCGGCTGTTTGTCCATGATGGAGTGCGCAATGGCCGGATCATCCCAGAGCGCTTTGCTGAAACGCGTCTTGATCAGCCCCGGGCACACCGCGTTCGCGCGAATGCCATCGGCGCCCCATTCCATGGCCATCACTTTGGTGAGCGAGATGAGCGCCGCTTTACTCACGGAGTACAAGCCGAGTCCTGCTTCCGGAGACACACCGCCAATCGACGCGATGTTCACAATGGAACCGCCACCGCGCGATTGCATCACCGAATGCGCCGAGCGGCACAGCTCGAGCACACCCATCACGTTCACCGCCATGATTTTTGCAAACACTTCCTCACCTTGTGTTTGCAACGGACCAAACACGGGATTCGTGGCCGCATTGTTCACAATGATATCAATGCCGTCGTATACTTCGACCGTGCGCGCCGCGAGTCCACGCACGTCGTCCATGTGGCTCATGTTGGCGACAATGCCGGTCACGTCGAGTCCATCGTGGCGCAGCGCCTGTTCCGCCGACGCCACATGCTCCGGCTTGCGACTGGCGATGATCACGCGCGCCCCCGCGCGCGCCAGCGTGGTTGCCGCAGCGAATCCAATGCCGCGTGTACCGCCGGTCACAATCGCGACCTTGCCATCCAAGCGCAGGTGCGCAATGGCATCGGCATCGCGGGCGGTCACGGGTTCATGCGAGATCACGAGGCACTCCGGCGCGAGAGAGAAGTCTGCATACAGCCCTTCGTGACGCTACGGCACGCCCCCGACTGACACAACCGGGGAATGCACCACGAACCATCGGGGGGACACCGCTCGATCAGGGCCGGCGAGGACGATCCAGGCGGTTGAGCCTGCCAACGGGCGGCGCCACAATCGAACCACCCATCGTTTCCACGTGACGAATCACCAGCTCGGCGCTACGGGGGGCCGTGGTGACATCGCGTTCGAGTGCATCGCACGCCGACTTGGCCTCAGGGATCACGTAGCCGTCACCACCGAGACACGCCGGATACGATGCGAACGACATGCGTACAGTATCGCCCTCTGCGATCGTGCGACCGTCGGGCCGCGTGATCGGGCTAACAATGCGCGCGCCGCTGGCCAGCCGCGCGTCGAACGTGAAAGACACGCCACTGAGCTGCGGATACGCCCCGCTGCCCAACCGTCGCGCTGATACGCCGTGCTCCAGCAACTCACGCAGTCGGGCACCCGTGAGCGGGAACGTGACCACGCGCGTTTCATCGGCAAACAAAAACACGGACTCGAGCTCGTGCGCCGTGATCGGACCCGGGCCGAGCATGTCGTCGAGCCGAAGCGCGCCGGAGTTGATCATGCCGACATCCGCGCCGGTTCCAAGCCGGTACGCATCGGCCACCAGGTTGCCGAACCGGCTTTCTCCGCCACGTGATGTGCTGTCCACGGCATCAATGGCCTCGGGCGCCACGCCGAGCACCCGGTCACGACCAATGCGGCGTACCAACGTGTCGCGCCACGCTGCAGTCACCGCGGCGGTGGCCGCTTGCTCGCGCCACGCGCGCGCCGGACGAATGATCGTGTCGCGCAGCGTCCATGCGTTGCCGCTGCGACGCGCCTCCACGTACGCCGCGGTACGTGCGTTCGACGCCGCCTTGATCATGAGGCGACCGTTGTGCATGACACGGCGACCATCATGTTCATGACCGCCCAGCACCAATGAAATCCGCGGGTCGCGAACCAGCGTGGCACTGTCCCGCCAGATCGGCTGATGCGTAAGCCCAACGATCAGGTCCACGCCAAGCGCTGACAGTGAATCAACCATGAGCGTTGCCGCGGCATCTGGATCGGTGCAGCGGACCCACGACCGATACTCGGCTACAATCGTGGTGCCGAACACACCAACGCGCGTACCGTTCACGGTGACAGTGTCCCACCCGCGCACGTTGGGAAATGGCTCGCCATCGCCGTAGCGACAGTTGGCCGACAACCACTGAAACTTTGACTCCGTCACACGGGAAGTGAACTGCGCGCGGTCGACATCAAACTCGTGATTGCCGAGCGTGGCGAAGTCGAACCGTGCCGCGTTGAACGCTTCCACCATCTGTCGTCCGTGAAACCACTTGCTCAGCAGCGACGGTGAGAACATATCGCCGGCGAACAGCAGGAACACCTTCTCCCCCGACGCCTGCTCCACCGAATCACGCCACGCCGCCACGCGCGCCAGACCGCCACTGCCGTCGCGCAGTGTATCGGCCACGTACACATCGTTCACGAGCAGCAGCCGCACGGGCGCAGCAGCTGCAACCGGTGCGACACGCGGTGCGCGCGCGCACGACGACAACACCGCGATCGTTGCTAACGCGAACGCGGCGATGACTCGTGTCACCGCCGCGCGCTTGCCTTGTCCCTGCTGATACGCTGACACCGTCATAACCGCCCGTGGCTACATTTGCGGATTCTCAATAATTCCGGCAAAGAGAATCGTACCACTCAAGCGCTCACGAATAAAGAACAGGAATGGCCGATCAAGCGTCATCACCGGATGGATTGGTGCCGAAGTCAGCCGAATTCCCACCTGTGTCACGGCGGCCGCTTCCGTGCCCTCCTCGTTCACATCGATGTACACATCCTGTGTGACGTGCGAAATCGACAGCTCGGCATTGGCGATGCGGCGAAAACTCGCTTCGGCCGGACGAAACGCGATGCCCATTCCCATGCGCTTGAGCGGTTCGGTGAGCCCGTATCGCAGCGGCAACCGGAACTTGGGCAACGCGAGCTCCACTTTGGCCGAGTCGAATCGCTGCACGGTGTTCTGGAACTGTGCGGCATCGAACCCTTGCAACCACTGCCGCGCCGTGGTCGTACGAGACGGCAGCACGAGCGTCATCACGAACGCGCTGTTCCCGTACGGAAGCTCGGCCCACTGCGCCCCGAACGCCTCACGGTACCCCATGTTTTTGTCGCTGCGAAACATGGTCCGTACTGATGGCGTCGCACCCGAGGTCGTCGTAAACGGAATATCGCGGCTCTTGGCCGAGTCAAACCGGTCGCGCCAGCTGGCTTTGAAATACAACGCGTTCATCAGCATGGCGACCATTTCGGCACTGAGCGACTCGACAACTATAGGAATTTTTCCGTTCGTCTTTTGCGACGCCCACGTGTTCATCGCGTCTACCGTTGACGGACCAAAATCTCCCGTGCGCACTTCCGCACCAAAGACGGTTTGCATTTCCGAGGTGTAGCCCGGCAGCACCGGAAAACCCTGACGCACCCAGAGTGAGTTCGCGTTGCGCAGATCGACCTGCGAATCGAGCGAAAGAATCAGTCCGGGCAGCTCTTTGTAGCCGGCCAGAATGTCTTCGCGTGAACGTGTGCCCCAACCCAGCGCGGCCCGCATGGAATCGGCGGTGCTGCCATCCGCGCCTGCATACGCCATGCCGAGCGCAACGTGCGCACTGAATGGCGAGAGCACCACATTCTGATTTGGCTTCTCAGCCACAACTTCACGAAGCAGCGCGAAGCCGAATGCATTGCTCGCCGAGATCGCTTCTTTCTCGAGTGCGGTCAGCGTGCGCGGCAGCACATCAAGCGGCGTTGGCGTGCTACCACTCGGAGCCGTTGTCTCACCGCAGGCGGCGAGCAACAAAGCCCCAGCGGCAAGCAACGCGAACACTGGGGCGCGTACAGTACGGGCCGTGTCAGGATCTGAACGCAACGGTTCCTCCGCGAAATCGGTGTGATGTAATCGTACCCGCATGCGCTCCATGCAGGTACGGATACACCGGCACACCACCACGTGACTACTCGGTGTGACGCAGCGTACCACGCTGCATTACCCCGGCATCGCCAATCACGTGATCGTCGCGGGGTCCACACCCCGAATCTGGAAGATCCGGGCCACCGTTTCGCCAATCTTGTTGTTTGGCGTACTGGCGCCCGCCGTGACGCCGACGCGCAGCGGACGGCCTACGGGAATCCAATGGGACATGCTCGCCAGCTCACCGTGCGGACCAATCGTGCGGAAGCGAGCGAAGTTCTGTGTCACATCGACTTCGTCAGGATCCGCGATGTGGTACGTCGTGACCTGCTCCGCGCAGAGCGCCGCGAGCGAGATGGTATTGCTTGAGTTGTAGCCACCAACCACGACCATCAGATCAAGCGGTTCCTTGAGCATTTCCACCACCGCGTCCTGACGTTCCTGCGTGGCGCTGCAAATGGTGTCAAAGGAACGGAAGTGCGCGGCTCTGTGCTCCGCACCGTAGGCACGTTCCATCGCTTCACCCACCGCATGGGCAATGGCGAGTGATTCGCGCGCCAACATGGTGGTTTGATTGGCGACGCCAATGCGCACCAGGTGCAGATCCGGATCAAAGTGCGAGGGGGCCTGCTTCTCAAAGCGCGCCAGAAACTCCTCGCGCGACAGCGGCGCCCTGGCCGTCGGTTTGCCCTGCGATGCCTCGATGTAGTCCATGACCAGATCCGCTTCGGCCATATCGCGCACCACGAGATACATACCGCCCGGATACTTCTCCACCTGCGACGCGGTGGCCCGCGTTTCTTCGTGGTAGTACTTGCCGTGAATGAGCGCCGTGAAGCCATCGCGCGCGTAGGCTTCCACACGCTTCCACACATTCAGCACCGAACCACACGTGGTATCCACGATCACGCAGCCAAGTGCGCGCAGCGTTTCAAAGTCGTGAATCGTCACGCCAAACGCTGGTAGCAATACCACGTCCGCGGCCTGCACCGGCGAGTAATCAAAGCCCGTGCCTTTTGCCTCAAGAAACGTGATGCCCATATCCTGCAGCTTCACGTTGACGTGCGGATTGTGAATGATCTCGCCAGCCAGAAAAATCCTGCGATCCGGAAATTTCTGTCGCGTCTGGTACGCGTAGTCCACCGCGCGCTCCACGCCGTAACAAAAGCCGAACTCGCGCGCGAGCACCACGGTGGTGTCACCCACCTGCAATGTGAAGTCCCGGGCGCGCAGCAGGTCCACCAGGTGGCCCGTGTAGTCCGCGGCCAGCGTGTCCTGCACCTCGGCCTTGAGTCCAAATCCCTTGCGGACGTACTGTCCCGAGGCGGCAGCGGCGATTGAGTCAGTCATATCACTGAAAGATAGCAAGTTCGGCGAGCGATTGGCGCTGCGGGGCAGCCGCCTCGAGCGCCGCATCACGATCGAGATGAAACGGGGCGATGGCATCGAGCACCATGCGCGGCAGCGGACGCTTCGCGAAGTCGTCAACGGTCACACACACCACCACCACGCTGGCGCTGGCTTTCGGTGTGCCATCGGCCAGGCCAAGCACATCCACATTGAACGTGAACGACGTATTGCCGATTCGCGGCACATAGGTCACGAGCGCCAGTGCGTCATCGATCCGCGCAGGTGCGAAGTAATCAATGCTCATGTGACGCCGCGGCATCCAGATGGACGGTGCGTTGAAGATCTCGTTATATGGGAGCCCTGCGGCGCGCAGCCATTCCTGCTCGCCGTACTCCACAAAACGGGTGAACGCACTGAATCGTGCGATTCCCACCAGATCAACATCTGCCCAGCGAACTCGCTCGGCGCACACATGCGGCGCATTGGCCATGACAATTCCGTTCGAATGTCGCTCATCGCGCCACAACCCTCGCACGACCAGCGTGATTTCCCTGACACAAGACGTACCCTCAGGCAATATACTGGAGGGTGCGGCGCACTCCCCCGCTGGCGCTGTTCCCACCTATCGCCCACGTTCGAGGCATCATGTACCACACCATCCTGCTTCCGCTCGACGGTTCACCGTTCAGCGCCCGGGCAATTCCCGTGGCTGCCGCGCTCGCCAAACGCTCCGGCGCCGCGCTCCACGTTGTGACGGTGCTCGACCCGAGCGCCTACGTGCCCTTCGTTCCCGGCGAAGTGCTGGTGCCCGTCATGGACACTGACGCGCTCGAAGCGCGCCGCAAGGCCGACGCCGACGCCATCCAGCAGGTGGCGAACGAGCTCAGCGCGCAGGGCGTTCATGCCACCAGCACCCTGCTCGAGGGGACTGTGGTGGAAACGATCGCCGAATACGCGGTCACGATCGCCGCCGATCTCGTCGTCATGACCACGCATGGACGCAGCGGCCTCGAGCGACTCTGGCTGGGCAGCGTGGCGACCAGCTTTCTGCAACGTGCGCCGTGTGCCGTGTACCTCGTACGACCGAGTGGCGTCACGGCGCCGGCCGCGGAGGCGCCGCTGCCGAGTGGACCAGTGCTCGTACCGCTCGATGGCTCGGCGTTCGGCGATGCGATTGTGTATCACGCGGCGCGACTCGCCGAAGCCCTCGATGCCCCGCTCGCGCTGTACACCGTCGCCATTCCGAACGCGATTCCGATGGCACCGTTTGGTGCCGAAGCGCTACTCGCCGACGAAAGCGACCTGTCGCATCAGGAACAGGAAGCACGCGAACGTCTCACCGCGCTCGCGGGAACACTCCCGCCCAACTGCACAGTCGACGTCGGCACCGACATGACCGCCGCACGCCCGATCATTGAGAAGGCCGCCGCGATCGGCGCGAGTGTGATCGCCATGGCCACGCACGGACGCACTGGCCTGGCTCGCTTGGTGATGGGCAGTGTTGCCGACGCGGTGCTGCGCGATGCGCCACAGGCGCTGCTGCTCTATCGGCCGACTGACCGGGAGAAGCAGTAGTTGGGCAGCATCGTATCGGGTTAGCGGTAGAACTCGGAGGCGAGAAATGGTGCGAGGGCGTAACTCACCAGCACCTCGTACGCACGCTGACGGTCGAACAAACCGGCCGTCAGAATTCCCACGGCACCAACGCCCACGCCGGTGCCCTGCGTTTTCGCTTCTGCATCAATGGCGTGGCTGAGTTCTTCACCGGCGCGCAGTCTGGCCGCGACACGATCGGGCAGCGGCAGCACCATCGAACCGCCCACACCTTCGCGGCCATCGCGTGCGCAGGCCACAGCCCAGGCGCAGGTGCGCAACGCGCCGCTGTCGAGTTCAACGACTCCGCCCTCGAGTCCGATCGCCAATTCGGCGTCACTCTCGGCGAGTGCGAAACGTGCCCGAGTGCGAGCGCCGTGAATGGTTTGTTCGTCGCCCCACGGCTGGTCAGGCACACCGGAACGCGCGGCAAGCCCGAACACGATCGCCGTGGGCGCGAGTCGACCAAGCACCGCTGACACGGCGCCAATTTTCACCGGGTTGGTACTCCCCACAACAACGCGTTGAGGGGCGAAGGTCGTAAGCGTATCCATGGACATGAAAATGCTTGCTTGCAGGCACGTATGCGAGTAACGTAGCCCACACTGCATGCACGCATCCTCTTCTGCGCTCTCGCGAGCCTCCGATGAGGCGCGATCCCCCGCTGGGAGCGCGCCGCGCACTCGCCTATGGCTCGAGTTCGTCAACACTGACACCGCGTCGCCCGTGCCACGCGGTGACTTGCTTCGCGACTTCAGCAATCTGGTGCGTTGGCTTGTGGAGCGCGGCGTGGTCGACCTCGAACGAGCCTCCGGCTTGAGTCGTCGCGCGTTGCTGCAGCCTGCCGCCGCGTCTGCCACGCTCGTCGACGCACGTCGTGTGCGCGTAGCGCTACGGGCACTCGCCGAACGCGGTGCCCTGTCCGCGCGAGTGCGCGACGACGCGGTGGCCGAAATCAATCGCGTGCTCGGGCGATCCACCGGTACGCGACGCGTGGATCAGCGGGAAGACGGTGAGTTTGTGCGCGTGTTCGTACCCACCGGTGACGCGTTCGCCGGCCTCATGATTCCCATTGTGGAGTCGGCCGCTGATGCGCTGGTGATCAACGAACTGCCACGCGTGCGACGGTGCGCAGACACCCGCTGCTCGCGCGTGTTTCTCGACACCTCGCGCAACGGCACGCGTCGATGGTGCGATATGGGAACGTGCGGGAACCGGGCCAAAGCGGCCCGCCATCGCGCACGCATTCGCTCTGGCGACGCGATGCCGCGCGCGGGCACCAACGTCTCGGATCTCTCCGTCAGGTAGCGTGGACGCACGACGCACTCCCGAGCGCCCGGTGCCTGGCATTCCCCGGCACACCCCTGATCCAACGCTTGAGCGAGGGTTCGTGGCATCGCTGCGTTGGCTCGTGGCCGAAGGCGAAGCGCGCGGCGTGCGGCGCATTGCCGTTGAGTTGCGTGCGTTGCGCGAAGCACTGACCACGCTCGACGAAACGCGACGCGCACGTGATGAACAGGCGGAACGCGCCCAGGTGCTGGATCGTGAGATTCAGGACGCGCTGTTGCTGCTGGGCGAGGCCACGCGTGTCAACGGCAACGGGTCGCTCGTGGCGCGACTCACCCGCTTGCGCGAAATTCTCGGTCGCGATCTCGCGACGCGGCGAGCCCTGATTCAGGAGCGCGACAGTTGGCGCGCGATGTGCGAGTTTCAAACGCGCACGCGAGCTGCGGTGCATACCTTGCTCGAAGAATCGGAGCGCGCGCGCGAACTGATCGAAGCTGAAGTGAGCACGCTGCGTGAGCGCATGGCAGTGCTCACATCGGTGCACCAGGAAACGGTGGACGAAGCCGTTCAGCAGCGACGCGCCGCGTCGATGGCCGTGACCGAGTTGGCGCGACTCCAGGAGACGGCGGCCACGTTGCGTGAGCGCGTGTTGTCACTGGAAAAAGAACGCGCGCAGCTACTGCAGTTGCGAGAGCGACTCGCGTTGCTCGAACAGGAGCGCGACGCCGCCGTGATGCAGGCGCAGGACACGAGCGGCGAGCTGACCGCGTTGCGCACGAGACTGCAGCAGTGGAGTGGAACGGTTGAGCGCGCGCTCGCCGAACTGAGTCGTGCGGCGGGCGCGCTCGGAATCAACTAACGCGAACTTACAGCGAAGCGGTTTGAAGCGCGGGCGAGCGGTCAACAATGGACGACGGCTTGATGTAGCCCATATCCACGGCATAACCCGCCAGCTTCTTCTGCAGAATGCGACGGCCGCGAAAGAGGCGCGACTTCACCGTGCCCTCGGGCACACCGAGCGCCTCCGCGATCTCGGCGTATCGCAATCCCTGCAGATCGCTGAGCACCACGGCGGCACGATATTCTTCCGGAAGCGCGCGAATGGCGCGTGTGATTTCGTCATCGAGGAACGAATCATAGAAACGTCCTTCCGGATCGGCTTCACCAACCGCTTCGAACAGCGCCCAGCCCTCGGTGTCTTCCGGCTGCTGCACTTCACGCGCGTCAATGCGGCGCTTGCGGCTCACAAAGACGTGGTAGAGAATCGTGAAGAGCCAGGCACGGATGTTCGTGCCGAGGTGGTACTGTTCCCAGCGTTCAATCGCGCGCAGCATGGTGTCGCTCACGAGATCTTCGGCGTCGTCTCGCGAGCGGGCAAGTTTGAGCGCAAAGGAGTAGAGCGCGTCCAAATGCACTAACGCCTCGCGTTCAAACTGCGCGCGGCGCGCGACACGGTCCGCTGACGACGCGGCCGACGTTTCCGTGGCAATCTCAACGGCGACTTCCAGCTCATCCGGCTGACGCACCATCGATTCGCTGCTCGTTCCCATCGCGTTTCGCTCCCTGGCCACGCTACCCGTGGCCATTCCACCCGTTGCCAGCTCCGTAGTCCCGCGACCGACGCGTCGCGAACCTGCGTGCTGGACCACCACCCACATCACCCGTGCAACGCGACTACGGCCCCGCCGTCTCGCACATGGGTGCCGATGAATCGCTTGAGATCAATCGCGATGCCCTCGAGCACACCCAGGTCCCGCTTCACTCGCGTCATGAGCACGGCGCCTTCCAGCGTCGCAATGATGAACCGCGAGAGTCGTACGGCGTCCACATCATCATTCAGCTGCGGACGCGCTTCCCACAACAGCGATCGGATCTGACTAGCCCAGCGTTCGAACACGGCCTCGATTCGGATGCGGAAGCCTTCGTGCGCATCTGCCAGCTCGGCGGCGAGGTTGCCAAACGGTGACCCGCCGCGCCCGCCGCGCTCAGCCTGCAGCGCGACGACGGCGTCAATGAACAGCGAGAGTCGTTCGAGCGGATCGATCATCGGCTCGCGCAGGATGGCGAGACCGCGTTCGGCAAATCGCTCAAACTGCCGGTTGAGCACTTCGTAACCCAGTTCTTCCTTGGATCGGAAGTAGTGGTAGAAGTGGCTCTTGCCGCTGAGCTTCGCGCCGCGAATGACATCATCCACCGAAGTGGACGTGTATCCCCGTTCCGCGATCAGTGTCGCGGCGGCATCGAGTATTTGGAGGCGTCTGTCAGACATCGTGAAGTGAAAGTAGGACTGAGTAGTCCAAAGCGCAAGAGCCAGCGCGCAAGTAACGGTAACACGCTTTCTAGCAACGACTTACGAGTCGACTGTGCGAACTGCGGCGCGAAATGATGCACGACCGTGACATAGCACTGCCGCAGTACTGTCGGCAAGTGGAATGCACAGTGAGTTTTCCGGTCGGACACGTAGTCCGACGTCGCAGATCGGAGGCCTAGCGCCCGCGGCGCTTTGGACTGCGTGGCTTTCCGCGGCCACCCGACCCGCCGCGTCCAGGGCCACCGGAGCCGCCTCGCCCCGGGCCACCGTGCCCCGGGCCACCGTGCCCCGGCCCACCACGCCCGCGCTCACCGCGGCGCTGGCCTTCCTGACGGTACGCTTCGCGCTTCTGATCACGCGCCCGCGCGTGCGCCGCGATTTCTTCGTCCGTCCACGGCGCGTCGAGTTTGTCTTGCAACTCGTGCAGTGAATCCGCACGCACTGCTCCGCGCTGTCCACGCGTAACTACAAATCGCAGCGGACGGCCCGCCAGCACGCCGGTCAGCGTGGGCACTTCTTCCACTGACAACGTACGCGCAAGCTTCTCCGGCAACCGCAGTCGAACCGAGGAACTCATCGTGCCGTCGGCCGCCACATCGACATCATACTCGAGCGAAACGCCACGGTCACGGATCAATACTTCGTCGGGCATGGCGGCCGCTCGCGCACGATCCGCATCCGACACGAACTCGCGTACATCCAGCGCCATCGCGAGACGACGCACCTCTTCCCAGTTGTTCACATCATTCAGCTGCGCGCGATACCACGCCGCGAGTTCGGCCTGACCCAGGCGTCGCGTTGTACCACCCAGCCGGCGCCACACTTCACGCACTTCTTCAATGGCGGCGTGATTGCGCTTCACCGCATGGTGGCGAAGCTGGCCGGAAGCCAGCCCTTCGGCGACAAGGTCGCGCGCTCGTGCCGCATGCTCGCCATTCCAATCCCGCAGCGGTTCCGATTCGCGCGACAGCTCAAATCCGAAGTACGACACACGTCGACGTTCAACAATCGGTGTGTGACCGCGCGATGGGTCAAGCACCAGCTCAGGCGCATGGCGATGCGCGTGTCGCCGGATGAGATCGAGGGATAACTGCGTTCCTTCAATACCGGCGCGTGGCACACCAAACCGATCGGCGAAGAATCGCAGCGAACCCGCGACCGCTCCCCAACTACCACACACGCTCGTGCGCGAAACGCGCGCGCTCTGCCCGTCAATTGTCTGCTCGTCGATCACCAGATCAAACGGCATGAACTCCGCGAGCAAATCCTGAAAACGGCGCAACGTGTGCTCGCGCGCCAGTGGCATCGTTGACGGCAGCGGACGACTCACACTGCGATACACACTCGCCATGGCCAGCGCGGCATCTTCGAGCGACTTGACCAGCACACCACGACGCTCCGCCCACAACTCAATGCGTTCGGCGTCAAACAGGTGACGCGCGAGGCCATACACTTCACCCACGTGGCCAGCTTCCGCGAACGCCTCGGCGTACAGGTTGTACGCCGTGAGGTGATCACTGCCGTGAATCACCAATCCTTCGAGATTGCGATCATCACGCGTCATGCGATGCAGCGATTCAATACCGCTCATCACGGTGAGGTACGGCAGCAACTCATCTTCGCCGTGTACAATCAGCTCGCCCCACGCCCGCTCTACGGGCAAGGCTTCTACGGCGCGGCCGTAATCCGTGAGACGACCGGCTTCGACCAACCCACGCGATTCAAGCAACGAAAGCGCGTTCCGATACGCCGCGCGATCAAGCGGCACCGGTAACTCGAGATCATCGGCCCGCACGCCGAGTCCGGCGCATGTCAGTGCGACGCGCTCGGAATCACCGGCCAGCTGAAACTCCGGTTCCGTTGGCTTGAGTGATGCGAAGTGAATATCGCGATCACTGAGAATGTGCACACGTCCACCGGCCACACGGCCGTGCACACGTCCCGCCATCTGCAGAATTTCGTTCGAGCCAAGATGCGTGCGCGTGAGCACATTGCGCCCGCGCATGATCACATTGGTAAAGCGCGAATCATCAATGATTACCGTGTCGAGCCCCGGGACATTGAGCGCGCTCTGTCCCGCCGCCGTCATGGACAGAAAAAACGGCTTCTTGACTTCACCTTCCAGAAACGGCCGGATCACGCGAATCGGTTCGCCGCCGTGATAGTGCGCGGCCGCAATCGTGGGATAGCGCGATTGCACCCAGGCCGCCGCTTCTTCCACCATCGCACGTGTTGGCAGGAACATCGCAATCCCGCGCCCTGCTTTCACCGCTTTGCGCAAGAACCCATCGTCGAGAAACTCAACGGGTTGTTTGCGCACCACATCAACGGTCGCCGCTTTCTGCGCATCGAACGCCGTAACGGCAAGCACTTCGGCACTTTCAAGGTAGCGCGAATAGAACGTGGGATCGACCGTGGCCGACAACCAGATAAATCGACACCCGGTGCGCTTGCCGAGCGCCAGGCACAGTTCAAGCTCAGCGCTCGTTTGGTGAATCTCGTCAACGATGAGCGTGTCCTGCGGCAGAATGTCGCCGTCCTGAAACCAGCGACGCGCGATGCCGGTGGTCACGATAATCACGTTCCACCCGGGCGTTTCCGGCGTGGCTTCGCGCTCACGGTTAATCACGCCAACTTTCAGCGCGGTCGTGCCGAGTATCGTTTCGGCGATCGGGCGAATGGCGAGCGTTTTTCCGGTGCCCGTGCCCGCAACAATACCGAAGCCTGATCCACTGCCCGCCAGGCGACGCAAATCTTCGCCGCGTGTGCGCTCAAGGAACGTGTCGATATGCAGCCCAACCGCGAGTTCAATCGTCTCACACGCGGCGCGCGTGGGTGCGATCACAATTACGCGACCGGTACTCGGTTTGGCCGCGACAAATGCGTCGCGGTCGATTGGCAGATAGCGGTCGTAGACAGTGCGCACAGCCGTAAGCTAACGGCCTCGCACGTTAGCGCTGTATCAGCTTGACCCGTTGTCCGTCGCGAAAGACTTCGACGCGATCAACCAGCCCGTCTTTGTTGCGGTCAGTCCAGACCTGCATGAGCTGATTGCTGTTGGCATCGAGAAAGATCGCGCGCCACGGTGTGCCACGACCCTGGTCTGGCAAACGGGCCACAAACTCGTTCGTACCAAGCCACTGCGCCACTTCCACGCTGGCACGCCCCTGCACCACATCAACAGCGGCCTGCATGCGCGGCAGCACCTGCGGATACGGCTGCGACGCAAAGGCCGGCAGGTCATCGCAGCGCCCATCTTTATCGCGATCCAGACACGGCGGCGGACCGAATCGGAAGTCGTCGCACCAGCCGTCACCATCACGATCAAGACACGTGGTGGAGCCGCGGCCCGGCGGCGGCGTGTTGCCGGAGAAATAGCGCGGATCAACCATCGGCCCCGTACCCAAGAGCAGCCCGCCCTGACCGACGTACGCGTCGAAGGTGCCGTTCGCGCCCCCTGGCGGGCCAAACCCACCAGACGACGAAACCGGCAGGTTCCCCTGCCGGTCGCCGTACAACTGCTCATCCGTCACGCGCTTCGCTTCCCACGGTTCACGACCTGCGTCGCTCACATCAGGCCGCCCGGGAATCTTGATGGGCGGTTTGGGTGTGGTTTTGTTGTCGAATCGCTTGATCGGTACATCGGTGAGCCCCTTGCCCGACGCACCGGCTTTCTTGGGGCCGTAGATCACCTTGCCGTTGGGTGGCTTGTTGCGCACGGCCAAGCTGCACTCTGTGGGAGCCGGCTGCTGCGTGGCGGGCACGCCGTCCAACCAGATCCGGCACATGTCGGCGGGCGGAAGAAACTCCTTCGGCACGCTGTCAGCAGCTACGCGCGATGCGCCCGCCGATTGCGCGGCCGAACGTTCCATGGGAACGCTCACCGCGACCAGCAGTCCGCCAGCGATCAGTGTTCGACGCAAAAATAGACGTACCATGATTTCCTCCAGCGAGACGCCCTGCTCCATCCCCATTGATGACGCGGACGCCACACCAATAGTCAACGCAGAAGCCGTGCCAACGCTGAGCTCGCCAGCGAATCAGCCGATTTCCCCTCTGTACAAGCGGGGCGTGCACCAATTGGCCGGTCCCATCGACGTCCCGCCTGCGGGACACTCGCGTCCCACTAGGGAGACGCTCTGCCAGCGTTCGACTGCTCCTACCCCTCAGTCACCAAAGCTGATCCCAACCGCGCGCGCCGTGCGCACCACATCGTGGTCCGGCTCCACGCGTTTGCTCTCCTTCAGAACCTCGACAATCGGGATCGTCACGATATGCGGCGATTGCAGCGCCACCATGTGCCCCCACTTCTTGGCGGCCACGGCTTCAACCGCCGCGCCACCAAATCGGGTCGCGAGCAAGCGATCATAGCCGGTGGGCGAGCCACCACGCTGCAAGTGCCCCAGCACCAGCGACCGGGTTTCCTTGCCGGTGCGCTCCTGAATCTCGCGCGCGATCGTGTCGGCCACGCCGCCCACACGTTTCATCTGCCCCGGCAACGATTCGCCCATCACACCCACGTCTCCGCTGGGCATGGTCACACCTTCCGCCACCACCACAATGCTGAAGCGGCGACCGGCGGCATCACGGGCGCGAATCTTTTCGCACACTTTGTCCATGGCCCACGGAATCTCGGGCACAAGGATGACATCGGCGGTGCCCGCAATGCCCGCGTAGAGCGCAATGAAACCGGCGTCGCGGCCCATGACCTCGAGCACCATCACACGATCATGGCTTTCGGCAGTCGTATGCAACTTGTCAATCGCTTCGATCGCGGTGTTCACCGCGGTATCGAAGCCGAATGTCATGACCGTACCGGAGACATCGTTGTCGATGGTTTTCGGCACACCCACAATGCGCATGCCTTTATCCACGAGACGCTGGGCAATGGCGAGCGAACCGTCACCACCGATGGAGATCAGCGCATCAATGCCAAGATTGCGCGCGTTCTCCATGATTTCATCGGAGCGATCGACTTCGCTCCACGATCCGTCCGCGTTGCGCACGGGATACGCGAATGGACTGCCGCGATTGGTGGTGCGCAAAATCGTGCCGCCGTGCGCCATGATGCCGCGCACGGATTCAGAGTTGAGCGGTACGACGTCGTCATCACCGAGCAGGCCCGCGTACCCGCGCTTGCTGCCCAGGACATCCCACCCACGATTGCGCGCGGAAAGCACCGCGGCGCGAATTACTGCGTTCAGTCCGGGAGCATCTCCGCCCCCGGTGGATATTGCGATGCGCATGCCGAAACGTCAGAAGAATTGAGGGACCACGACATTCGTCGTGACGCTGCAATGTACTGCCCCCACAACGACGTCGCCCACCGTGTTGCGCAACAGTTGTGCGAACGAGGCCGTCGAGCGCCGAGTCGCGCTTATGGCAGCGGGGCGCCCATCAGGTTCGCAATACGACGCAGCGCCGTGTCCTGCCGCGCCACCACGAACTGCAGGGAGTCGACCTGCGACTGCAGCAGCGACGTTTCTTCCCGCATCTGCACGAGCAGGTCCTGCAGGTCGTAGAGCGACTGCTGCAGCTCGACCTCGGCGTTCGGGTTCGTGATCTGCTTGCAGCCCGTGGTGAACGAAAGCGCGACGGCGGCCATGAGCAGGGCACGAAGGGCGGACAGCGGACGGCTCGACATGCGAACTCCGAGGGAGAGGGCGGGGTGCGGGATAATGCTCAGGGCGGCGCGATTCTGGTCACGCGATTTCGTCGCTCCTGGTGGATATAACGTGAGACCCGTCCTGGAGGAACGTATGCGCCGCCCGTGCGGCTTCACCGTGATTGATCAACTCGTCGCCATCGTGCTGCTCGCCATCGTGCTCGCCATCGCACTCCGAGGTGTGGGCGTCATGCGGGACCGGCTCGCCGTGCAAGCCGCGTCACGGGCGGTGCGAGACGCCTTCGCGCTGGCCCGCGAGCATGCCGGCGCTGCCGGGCGACGAACGGCAGTGCGGTTGAGCGAAGCCGACGGGCGCCTGACCGTGCACGCCGGCGCCGACTCACTGGCGCGGCTCGCCCTCGCGCACACACATGGGGTGGCCTTGACCACCACCCGCGACTCCATGTCGTATTTGCCTTCAGGACTCGGCTTCGGCGCGTCCAATCTCAGCCTGGTGCTCGCCCGCGGTACGGTGGTGGACACCATCACCGTCTCTCGACTCGGACGCGTGCGATGAGCACGCGTCCGCCTGACTCAGGCAATCGGCGCGGTCAGCGTCGCATCCTTCGCATGCGCGGACACGGCAGTTGCCGCCACGGTGCCAAAGTCAAAGCCGGGCACCGAAATGCGCGGGATTTCCTGATTGATCTCGCGCTCGATCGTGCGCACCATGCCAATCTCATCGGGCGACATGAACGTGTACGCGTCACCCGTGGTGGCCGCGCGACCAGTACGTCCAATGCGGTGCACATAATCTTCCGGCGCCTGCGGCACGTCGTAGTTGATCACGTGCGAGATGCCATCAATGTCGAGTCCGCGCTGCGCAATATCGGTGGCCACCAGCACGCGAATCTTGTTCGAGCGAAAATCCTCAAGCGCGCGAATGCGCTGCGGCTGCGACTTGTCGGCGTGCATGGCGGCGGCAGGAATTCCGCGGCGCTGCAGCTCCGACTCAATCTTGTCGGCGCCGTGTTTGGTGCGCGTAAACACCAGCACCGAGTCATGGTGCGACTTGGTGAGCAGGTCCACCAGCAGTTCGGTTTTCCGCTCTTTGCGCACCGGGTACACCGCGTGGGTCACGGTGCTGGCGGCCTGCGAGCGTCGTCCCACCTGCACCACCACCGGACGACGCAAATACTTGCGTCCCAGCGCTTCCACTTCCGGCGGCATCGTCGCCGAAAAGAGCATCGTCTGACGGTAGCGCGGAATCTGTTCGATCACTTTCTGAATCTGCGGTGCAAATCCCATGTCGAGCATGCGGTCCGCTTCATCGAGTACGAGAATTTCAAGATAGGAAAAATCCACGTTGCGACGATCCATCTGATCAATCAGTCGGCCAGGCGTGGCAACCACGATGTCAACGCCAGATCGCAACGCCTTTTCCTGCGGCTCGTAACTCACACCACCAAACACCGGAATCACATCGAGCGGCGCGTGTTTGGAGTATTTGCGCACACTCTCTTCCACTTGCAAACAGAGTTCACGCGTAGGCGTGAGCACCAGCGCGCGTGTGCGGCGCGGACCATGCATGAGCCGATCCAGAATCGGCAGCGTAAAGCTGGCCGTTTTTCCGGTGCCGGTTTGCGCCAGGCCAATGATGTCACGACCAGTGAGCGCGATCGGAATCGCGTCAGCTTGAATCGGGGTCGGGTGCTCGTATCCGGCGTCCTTCAGGGCGTCCAGCAACTCTTGTGCGAGCCCGAGCTGAGCGAAGGTCGGGGGCAGTATCTTCTGTGTATTCGGCATGTTATCCCGGAAAGCTAATCGCTTTCCGGGGCTGCCGCATCAAATCAGCTCGATCGGCCGTCCAGCCAGCTTTGCGATCAGACCAAGGCGGAAGGTCACATCCACGGCGTAATCGTCCGCTTCCGCCTGGCGATCAGTGAGCGGCATCGTGGGCCACACCCAATCCGGCACATTGGCCGGCATGGTGACCGAACGGGGCGGATGCCACACGCCGTGGCGATCTCGATCGTCGAGCAGGCGATCAAACAACCGGCCCCACCCCTCGTTCCGGCGCAGGTACCCAAGGCGCGCCATGATTTCCAGCCAGGCCAGCGCGGTGGGCATGTCGGCGTCCATGATATGCCGCGTTGGCAGGATATCACCGAGTGCGAGATGCGGCTGCTCAATCATGTGCGTCTCGCCCACCTGCTGGATGGGCGACATCCGGGGCAACTGCAGCGACAACCAGTGGTACAGCCGTTCCATGTTGTCGTAGTACTCGCTCCTGAAATGCGGCATGTACGCCAGCATTACGAGCGTGTGGAACGACGGCGGCGAGGCCTCCAGCGGCAAGACATGCTGATTGCCCACACGAATGAAGGGTTTCTCCGCGGCCGGCGAGCGCAGGAAGGCGCCCATGCGGTCAATGATGCGTCGAGCGGCGCCGCGCAAACGTGGATCCGCCTCATAACCGGCCTGCGCGAGCGCCGCCGCGGCGGCCTCCCGCAGAATCTGCCGTCCGCGGGCGATCAGGTCCGGATCCGAGCCGGCGTCTTTGGCGAATTCGTAGAGGTACGCCGGATCGTTGTCTTCCGGGAGCAACCGGAAGAGCGCGCGCCGCGACGTTGCCAGCGGGGCCGACTCCGGATCCCAGCCCAGCTCCAACAGCCTCCGATAGCCCGGAATGCCTCCCACAGCCGGTTTGGTGCCGAGCCCGGTGCCAGGGACGGTGAGCATGCCGTGGCCCCAGGTGCCGTCAATGTGCTGGTGGAGCAGCAGCTCCCAGCCCTGGCGCGAGGCGTAGGGCACGCGTCCGATTCGGGTGTCCGCGGAGAGCGGCAGCGCGGCCACTTCCACCAGGGACCGGTAGCGCACCGCCGGCGAGCCATTGGCGAGCAGCCAGCGGAGCGGGAAGGTGGCGGGTGGCTGAGGCAACGTCGAGCCGCTTGATGGCATCGACGACGGAAACGGCAGCGGAGGCGAGGTATCTGGCAGAGTCACGGGCGGGAGCGATGGAGGCTCGGCGTCGGAGCGGCCAAGTCCCGATATCATACAGGATTTGGAGCGGTGCGCCAGTAGTTCGGATACTGTCGGGATCACAAAGTGTGCGATCTTTCCTTTTTCCAATACACGGAACGCGCCTGCTCCCAACCTGACCTTTTGCGTTCGCTCTCTAACATTAACGCAGCGCGCGCCGTGGCGTCTCACGAGATAGACCGCTCACACCGGTACTCCCAACGAGCGGGTGTGCTCGATTGCTCCCCTACCTTCCTCGAGGAAAGTGTCTCCATGATGTCCCTCAATAAGTTCGTTACTGTGGCTTTCATGCTGGTCGCGGCGAGCACGCAGGTGGAAGCGCAGGGTGGTGGTGGCGGTGGTGGTGGCCGCGGTGGCATGGGCGGCGCGCAGATGATTGAGCGTCAGAAGGGTCTGCTGTTCAAAGACATCACGCTCGATGAAGCGCAGACCAAGAAGGTCGACTCGATCTTTACCGCGACGGCGGCCAAGCAGGCCGAAATGCGTCAGGCGGCCATGGGTGGCGGCGGTGACCGTCAGGCCATGATGGCCCAGATGCAGGCCATGCAGACGGAGCAGCGCGCCGCGCTTCGCAACGTGCTTAAGGCCGACCAGCAGGCGCAGTTTGACAAGAACGTCGAAGCGATGCCGGCGCCTGGCGCAGGTCGTCGTCCGCCCTCGTTCTCGTACTCGGTGCGCTAAACGCGTCGCCGTACAAACCGAAGGTGAGCGAGCGAGGGGTGGTCCACACGGGCCATCCCTCGTTTGCTGTGTGGTGCTGTTCCCTTGTCATACCGTTTGTTCCGCGGAGAGATTGCGCGTACATGACCTGGGCCGCTGCTGATTTGCTCACATCGAGACAGCTCGTCCGCTGATGCGCGGCGAGTTTGTCGACCTTGATGATACGCGTCTCTACTGCTTCGCGGCCGGCACGCGCGGCGCAGGCGAGCCGATCGTGTTGCTGCACGGTGCATTCACATCGTCGCACATTTGGCGCGACCTGATTTCGCGTCTGCCCAAGGGACACCGCGTGCTGGTCATCGACCTGCTTGGCCACGGCCGCAGTGATCTCCCACGCGATGCCGATTTCGGAACCCTGGCGCACGCGTCGCGCGTGGTCGCGTTGCTCTCGGCGCTCGGCGTTGAACCCGCGTGCGTCGTGGGACACGGCTTGGGGGCGGCGGTTGCCGTCGCGATCGCACAAGCCGCGCCGGAACGCGTCGAGCGATTGTTGCTGTGCAATCCATGCCTGTTGCGGCCCAACGGCGAAAGCGTCGAGGCGCCACGCAGCGTGCGACGACTGGCGCGCGCCACGCGCGTCTGGCGCATGTTGCCACCGGACTGGCTGGCGTCGGCGCTGCATAGCGCACTCGTACGCGGTTACACCAATCGTTTGCTCGCGGCGAACGCCACTGACGTCTCGCTGAAAGTGTTTCGCAGCGAAGAGGGACGAGAGGTTGCATGCCGACAGCTCGAGTCGATTGCGTCCGTTGCTGGTCCGATCGCCATGGCCCCCGCTAGCTTGCAGATGCCGGTTAGCTTGATGCTCGGTGCGGACGATCCGTTTGTGCCTCGCGGCGGTGAGTCGCTGCGCCGCGCCTTGCCAGAGTGCGTGGGTGGATCACTCACGGTGCACCGACTGGCCGGCATGTCACACGCCATTCCAGAAGAAGCGCCTGATCGACTGGCCATGGCCGTGGCGGAGTTACTGGTTCAATGATCTGCAGCGCACGGGAGCCGCAATGAGCAATGATCGATTAGAAACATTCCGTGTGATGGTTGCACGTCAGCCGGCGCACGCGATGGCGCGATTTGGCCTGGCCACCGAGCTCGCAAAAACGGGCGCGCACGCCGAGGCGGTGGAGCATTTCGCGCAGTATCTCGACATGCATGACGACGAAGGCAATGGCTGGCTGCGCTACGCAGAATCACTGCGACATATGGATCGGATCGCGGATGCGCGTAGCGCGATTGCCAAGGGGATTGACGCCGCGAATCGGCACCGGCATCCAACGCTCGTGGGAGATCTGGAAGCGTTTCTGGATACCTTGGACTAGGCCCGTCCGTATTTCAGGCCGAATGCTTTTGCAGTTCTGATTCGGTCATTCGGCCGCTTTTGACGGAGCCCAAGGCCATTTGGCCTTTCGGCCTCACCGTTTCGAAAGGCTGCACGGAACGTACAAAAGGAAGTGTGACCGGTCTTGCGGCCATGCAAAGAACGGATTGATGCTCTGTGCCGTCGTACGAATCTGCGAGGCCGAAAGGCCGAATGGCCGTGGGCTCCGCCAAGAGCGGCCGAATGACCGAATCAGGAACTGCAACCTCTCGCCGCCGCGACTACGTGACTACAGCCGCCGCATCTCCTCCGCGACATCCAACGCCCTTCCAATATCCTTGGAAATCGCGCGCGCTTCCTGCGTTGCGCTGGTCACGTCACCAATCGCGGCCCCAACACCCAGCGCGCGCAACTTTACCACATCGAGCCTGAGTGAACGCAGTGCCAGCGATGCACTTTCCAGCTGTCGCTGCAGCGCGTCCTGCCGCTCCACCAGCTCCTGCAATGATGCATACTGCCGCTTGAGCAGTGTCAGCCGACGCTCCGCCTCCACCGTTGGCGACTCAATCGATTCAGCCTCGGCAATGCGCGCCTCGAGCGACGGCAGCGAGTGCGCGTCCACCGCTCCGTCGAGCCGCGCCAGATTACTCACCAATGCGGACACGCGCTCAAGGAGCGCATCGGCCGTGGGGCCGACATCGGGCACGAGCTCACGGTCTGCCGCGTCAAGCTTCGCCCACGTCTCGCGAATTGTGGTGCAGTCATCCACCGCTTCGCGCAACACACGACCGTGCGGCGATCTCAGCACTTCCGGATCAGCGAGCAGCGCCGTCTCCTGCGCCATGCGCACGCTGCGCGGACGGTCATCCATGGCGGCGATTTTGTCCTGCCAGCTTTCGCCGATCGCGTCGCGCGTGGTCAGACCAACGTCGCGCAGTCGCAACGCATCGCGCGTGAGCAGCACTCCGTTGTACAGTGCGAGTGCGCCACCGCCGAGGAACGGAACCAGAAACGGTTCCGCACCGCCTGAGGCCGCGAGTCCAACCAGTCCGGCGGCGGAACCGAGCAATGAGATACCAACCCACTTCGCACGCCGCTTGAAGTCGCGCAGCACTTCACGCGCACGCTGTGCCTTTGTGGATGTCGCAACGGGCTGCGGCTCATCGAGCATATGGCCGCGCAACACATCACGCAGACGGATGTCGTGTTCGCGAAGGCCGATCAGAGAGCCGATAAGTCCAAGCGAAATGCCAAAACTCGGAAAGATGAACCACGGAAATGCATCCGATGTCACCATGTTGATCACAAACAGCATCAACATCAGCATCGCCGCCTGAACCGCGTGCAACCGGAACTTGCCAATGCGTCGATTGCGGGAAATGCCTTTACCGTCAGCCGGCTCATCAACCGGTGCCACCGCACCGCGCGAGCGACGCAACTGTTCGCCGGCGTACGCGAGTGATTCGTTCATCCGCTCCATCGACTCGCCAAGTGAGGAGCTCACGCGCTGCATGGAGCGATCAACGTGCTGTCGCGCGTGCGCCAGCTCGCGTTCACCAGACGCGACCGCATCATACTGCGCCAGGTATGGCTCAGCACCTCGCGCCAGGCCAACGTTCCGCCCCTCGGTCGCCGCCCGTAACTCGAGGGCCCGCGCGGCGCGCTGGCGATCTCGTTCCGCACGTTCACGCTCACCCGCACGATCGTCGTCATCACCGGCTCGCAACGCCGCAGCAAACGCCGCCGCATCGGACCAACGCGCGGACGGCTCACGCGATATCGCGCGCGTGATCGCATCGGTAATGCTGAACGGCAGATCGGGACGAAAGTTCGCAATCGGAAACGGTGTGCCCTGCACGTGCTGCACGAGCATGCCTGCGCTTGTTTCCGCGTCAAACGGCAAACGACCCGTGAGCATGACGTAGCCCACCACGCCGAGCCCGTAGACATCGCTGCGGCCGTCGACATCTCGCTGTCCCATGGCCTGTTCTGGGCTCATGAACGCCGGTGTCCCGACCGCGATGCCTGTTTGCGTCAGGCGTGCGCCGCTCTGCACAGCGTGCGCGATGCCAAAGTCGGTGACAATCGCGCGGCCAGTGGCGTGTTCAAGCAGAATGTTGTCGGGCTTGATATCGCGGTGCACCACGCCGGAGCGGTGCGCGTACGCCAGCGCATCCGCCACCTGTGCGAGCACATTGCGCACAAACGCCAGCGGCGGCCTCGGTTCACGCGACAAGCGTGTTGCCAGACTCTCGCCCTGCACCAGCGCCATCGCGAAATACACGAGGCCTTCCGCTTCGTCCACCGCATAAATGGGCACAATGCTGGGGTGGTTCAAGCGCGCCGCAGTTTGCGCTTCGCGCACAAAGCGCTCGCGCACATCGCTGCGGAACGCGAGATCCGGTGGCAAGACCTTGAGCGCGATATCGCGGTTGAGTTTGCGATCGCGCGCCGCATACACCACCGCCATGCCACCGCGCCCGATCTCACGCAATCCGTCGTAGCGTTCTGCCACGGCGACGCGAACGCGCGCCAACAACAGCTCGCTGTCATCGGGGCGAGGCGCGCCAGCGAGATCCGTTGAGTTCATCGGTGTCACCATCATCTGCTAGCGGGACGAACCAGCACCGCGCGCGGACGTGAGTTCACGTACTTCCTGTGCCGCCTCCACCACGCGATCCACTTCCCGCGCCACGGCCATTGCCTGCTCCGCCACGAGCGTCACACTTTGCACGGTGCTGCCGCCCGTGCGCAAACGCACCAGGTCCAGACGAATATTTTCGAGTGCCAGCGTGCACGAATCGAGACGGGACCGCGCGTCTTCGCGCTTGCGATCATAGTCGAGCGCGGCGCGGCGTTCGCGGCGCAGCAGCGCCAGTCTTCGCACGCGCGTGTCGGAGCCTGCCTCCAGCGGATTTGCTGCCGCTTCGAGGCGTTCGATCTCGGCGTCGATGGTGGTAAGCGGTTTTGCGTTCATCGCCTCCTCGGTCATCGCGATCGAGTGGGCCAGCTGCTCCACCTTTTGCACCAGCGAATTCGCCGTTTGCGCAACGTCGGGAATCTTGCTGCGATCGGCGGCGGGCAACGTGGCGAGCAAGCGTACGATTTCGTCGCGTGCACCGCGCGCACCATCGACGACCGGACTCTGCGCTCCGAAGGATGCGGGCGTCGTTGGCGCGGCACCCGGGGCTAAACCGCGAACCGGTGAGCGCGGGGACAACGCGCCGGAAAGACCGGAGCCGGTTCGACCCAACGCTCGCAACTCTTCTCGCTTCTTGGCGGAGAATGCGGACTGAACTGAATCGCCCACATCGGAGATGACATCGCCGAACATGCGGTCGCGCGGCTGACGCAACACATCGCGCCAGTCGAAGCCATCAGACCACAGCTTCGCGTACTGATACGACAGCACGATCGACCAGATCGCCGTGATTGGCAAAAAGTTCGAACCCGCAAAGATTGACACCACGATCATCACACCGTTCACGAACAGAAACGGCGCGAGCTTGCTGCGGAATTTCTGCACCACCGGTGCTTCCCAGCGGACCAGTTCTTCGGCCGTTGGCACGTACTGATCGCCGTCAAGCGGTGCGTAGGCACCGCTTGAGGTGCGTGGCAACGACACTGGTGCAGCGAACGGCTGCCGCGACGCGAGCGGCGCCGTGGCCGGTACGCCGCTGCCGACGTTCGCGCTGCTCTGAAGCGGTCGTGATGAACGCGACGGCATCGTGGAGAACGTCGCCGACGGCACGATACCCGAGCGCAGCGCTTGCGCAAACTCGCCTGCACTCTGGAACCGGTGACTCGGATCCTTCTCGAGCAGTCGCATCACCATGGCCGCGAGAATCGGCGGCGTATCCGGACGCCGCTCTTCCACGGGCACGGGTGTTTCCGTGAGATGCTTGACGAGCAACACCGGCGTGGTGTTGCCGGTGAACGGCGGCTCCCCGGTGAGCATCTGGTACGCCACAACGCCCAAGGCGTACAAATCAGTGCGTCCGTCAATGTCGCGATCGCCCGACGCTTGTTCCGGCGACATGTACGCGGGCGTACCAATGGCCAGACCTGTGGCCGTGAGCCGTGAGCCGTCACCGCCTTCACCGCCCTCGGCCGCGCGCGCGATACCGAAATCGGTCACCAGCGCGCGTCCGTCGAGTGCGTCGATCAGAATATTGTCGGGCTTGATATCACGATGGATTACGCCGCGCGCGTGCGCGTACGTGAGCGCGTCCGCGACTTCCATGAGATAGCGCTGAATCTCCGTGGGCGGCAACGGCCCGCGCTTGCGCAACTGTGTGGCGAGATTGTCGCCATCAACACACGCCATCACGAAAAACACAAGGTTACCTATCTCATCAACAGAATAGATCGGCACAATGTTCGGATGACTCAGCTGCGCCGCGGTTTCGGCCTCACGCTGAAAGCGCTGACGCACATCGCGACGAAACGCGAGCTCCGGCGGCAACAGCTTGATCGCGACCGGTCGCTTGAGTCGCTTGTCGATGGCACGGTAGACAACGCCCATCCCTCCGCGACCGATTTCCCGCTCGACATCGTAGGTCGCGGCGAGGGTGCGTTGGACGTGTTCTCTGAGTTCGGCGTCGCTCGAGGCGGCGGAATCGTGCACGCGCTTGGGATCCAGGGACAGAAACAGGGAGTCGACCTGATAGGTCGTGGTAGTGTAGCACAACGAGACAGCGATACAACAGCCGGTCCGCCGAGTCGGCAGCCGGGTAGGGAGCACTACGTCACGAGGTCATGGGAAAGTTGCAGAGTCTGCCACGGTGGCACACTTGGGTGGGTGCGAATCGTGCTCCTGTCATGCACATTCTCTTTTCTCCCGAGCCAGGAAGTCATTTATGGGCGAGCGTCAAACCCTTCCCGTCCTGCCCCTCCGTGGGACGGTCATGTTCCCAGGTATCACCGCGCCGATTGCCGCGGGACGCCCGGGCACCTTGCGAGCGATCGAGGCCGCCTTGAAGGGCGACCGGGTCGTTTTTGCGGTGGCCCAGCGAGACAATACCGAGGAACCGTCTTCGGACATTCTCTATAGCATGGGCGTGATTGCCCGGATCGGACAGATCCAGCGCGGTCTGGGCGGCGTGCAGTTGCTGCTCCAGGGCGAGCAGCGGGCCACCGCCCTGCACTACTCGGAGTCGGACGGCCATTTGCAGGCGGTGGTGGTCGCGGCCGATGAAATGCTGCCGCTGGAGCCCAAGGATCCGGCCTTCGAGGCGTTACACAAGGAAACGCGCGAGCGGGCCGCCGAGCTGGGCGAAAAGCGCGGCTTGCCCGAAGAAGTGCTGCACCAGGTGCTGGACTCAGTCACCGAACCGGGCCGGTTCTCGGATCTGGTGGCCGGCTACATCGAACTGACCGTGCCCGAAAAACAGGGGCTGCTGGAGACGCTCTCTGTTGAAGAGCGCCTGCGCCGTGTGCTGGTGCACGTGCAGCGTCAGATCGGGCTGCTTGAGGCGCAGGAAGACATCAAGTCGCAGGTCCAGGAGGAGCTGGGCGAGCGGCAGCGCGAAATGTTCTTGCGCGAACAGCTCAAGGCGATTCAGAAAGAGCTGGGCGACGACGATCAGTCCAAGGAAATCGAGGAGCTGCGTGAGAAGCTGAACGCGCTGCAGCTCCCGAAAGAAGCGCGCGCGGAAGTGGAGCGAGAACTTGGGCGTCTTGAGCGCACGGGACGCGAATCCATGGAAGCGCAGGTCATTCGCACGTATCTGGAGTGGATCGCTGAGTTGCCGTGGAATACGCGGTCGGATGATCACCTCGATCTGGCCGGTGCGCAGCACATTCTTGACGACGACCACTACGGTCTCAAGGACGTCAAGGATCGCGTGCTGGAGTTCCTCGCGGTGCGTCAGCTTCGCGCGCAGCAGTTAGCCGAAGAAGTGGCGACCACGGGCGAGTTTCCCGCGTCGAAATTGCGTGATGAGGACAGCGGCAAAGCACACGAGGACCGCGCCATCACCGATACGCGCGAGGCGAAAGCGCGCGCAATGGCGAAGGGCCCGATTCTGCTCTTCACCGGCCCGCCAGGCGTCGGCAAAACGTCGATCGCGAAGTCGGTGGCGCGAGCCCTCGGTCGTGAGTACGTGCGCGTGGCGCTTGGTGGTGCGCGCGATGAAGCGGACATCCGCGGACATCGTCGTACGTACGTGGGTGCGCTGCCCGGTCGAATTGTGGCCGGCATGAAGCAGGCCGGCACAAAGAATCCGGTCTTCCTGCTCGACGAAATTGACAAGCTCGGTTCGTCGTTCCAGGGCGATCCGTCGAGCGCGTTGCTGGAAGTGCTTGATCCGGCGCAGAACGATTCGTTCACCGATCACTATCTCGGCATTCCGTTTGATCTGAGCGAAGTGTTGTTCATCGCGACGTCAAACTTTGTGCAGAATATTCCCGGTCCGCTGCTTGATCGTATGGAAGTGGTGGATTTCAGTGGCTACACCGAGCGCGAAAAGCTGGAAATCGCCAAGAAGTATCTGATTCCGCGTCAACTCGAAGAATCGGGATTGTCAGGCCGCAATCTCACCTTTGATGACGACGCGGTGAACAAGGTGATCACCGAATACACGCGCGAGTCTGGTGTGCGACAGCTTGAGCGTCAGCTGGGTGCGGTGGCGCGCAAGGTCGCGCGTCGCGTGGCCTCTGGCGACGAAGCCGTGCTGGCGGACAATCGCGTGAGCTCCGAAGAGGTGCGAGAGCTGCTGGGTCGACCGAAGGTGCATCCGGAGCATGTAGCCGAGCACGACGAGGTCGGCATTGCCTCTGGCATGTACTACACGCCCATGGGCGGCGACATCATGTTCGTGGAAGCGTCCATTCGTCGTGGTGCGGTGTCACGGCCTCGCGATAGTGAGGAGTCGGAGAATGTGCGCGTTGGCCCGATTTCACTCATTCTCACCGGTCAGCTTGGTGACGTGATGAAGGAGAGTGCGCGCGCGGCGCTCACGTACGCGACGAACAATGCCGATGTGCTGGGCATTCCGGCGGAACGCATCGCGAGTGCGAGCGAAGCACACATTCACGTGCCCGCTGGTGCCATTCCCAAAGATGGCCCGAGTGCCGGCATTGCGATTGCCACCGCGCTTGTGTCAGAAATGTCGAATCGCAAAGTGCGGCGCGATGTCGCGATGACAGGTGAAATCACGCTGCGCGGACGTGTGCTCCCGATTGGTGGGCTCAAGGAAAAAGTGCTCGGCGCGCATCGTGCCGGCGTCACGACCATCATTCTGCCCAAGAGCAACTTTGATGACCTTGAGGATGTCCCGCAGGATGTGAAGGATACGCTGACGTTTCATCCGGTCGAGACACTGCAGGAAGTGCTCAAGATCGCGCTGGTTGGCGGTGGGGTGCACGAGGCGGTTGAGGAGCCGGAGTTGGTTGGGGTGTAGTTGCAGTTCTGATTCGGTCATTCGGCCCAGTAGACGGAGCCCACGGCCATTTGGCCTTTCGGCCTCACCGTTTCGAAAGTTCGCACACTGATACAAAACAGCCCGGAGGATCTGCGCCAATAGCGCTGAGCTCCGGGTTGCATTTTCTCTGGGTGCGACGCTTCGAAACGGTGAGGCCGAAAGGCCAAATGGCCGTGGGCTCCTGCACGTGGGCCGAATGACCGAATCAGGAACTGCAACGGCGAGCACCCGCCGTACCGAGCGCCTGCGGTGCCGAGCGGCTTCGGTGCCGAACACGACAGTTGTGTCTAGCCCTTAAGTGCAATAGGCACAGTCTCAGAACTGACTATTTTCGGGTTGACGCCATGGCTACGCAAACCGTCGCAGACTGCGCCGTGCCATCGCACGAAAGCGCCTCGCCGCCAATAGCCAAGTGATGATCGACGACGATGTATGTCCTCCGCAGTCCGAAGCGGGCCGCCTGGGATCGGACGGAGATGATGCGCAGATCGACGCCATCATTGACGCGCTGCGCCATCACACCGGAGTTGACGTTCGCGAGTACCGCCGGTCCACGGTTGAACGTCGCATTCGCAACCGCATGCTGTCGATTGCGTCGCCAAGCGTTGATTTGTATGCGCAGCGGATCGCGCGCGCGCCTGACGAAGCGCACTCGTTGCTGCAGCGCATTTCAATCAAGGTGAGCGAGTTCTATCGAAATCCTGACGTGTTCACTTTGCTGCAGACGCGCATTCTTCCGGCGTTGTCCGAGGCGGCGCGATTTCGCCCGCTCCGGATATGGAGTGCCGGCTGTGGGCGCGGGGAAGAAGCGTGGACGCTTGCGATGCTGCTGCACGCACAGCGCATCGACGGGATCATCGAGGCGACTGACATTGACGCTACCGCACTGACATTTGCGCGTCGGGCACAGTACAGCATCGACGCAACTCGGGCGCTGCCTCCGGCGCTGGCTGGCCGCTATCTCACGCACCGCCTGGGCGAGAGCAGCGTCCTCGTGAACGCCGAGTTGCAGGGTCTGGTTCGCTTTGCGACGCACGACCTGCTCTCAGCGCATCCCGCTCCCGGTGAGGGCGCGTTCGATCTGATTTGCTGCCGGAACGTGATGATCTACTTTCAGCGCGCGGCTCAGGAGCGAACGTTTCTTCGTTTGCAACGAGCGCTTGCACCAGCCGGATTCCTGTGCGTGGGCGAGGCGGAATGGCCTTGCGGTCCCGCGGCCAGCGGCCTCTTCTCCTCGTCGCCGCGGAGCCGGGTGTTTCACCAACGCGCCTCGGAGTGTGCCGCATGAGCGGAGGGGCAAACCTGAGCATCGCGCAACGACTCGGTGTCGGATTCGTGCTGCTGCTGGGCATCAATATCGCGGCGTTGTTGATGGTGCGGCATGTCAACCAGCGCAGCGAGCGGGCCGAGCAACAGTTCACCACGCGGCACGCGCCACGCCTTGAAGCGGCGCTCAACTTGCGCGGACGCGTACTCGCAGTCGCGGTCGCGGCACGTGCTGTGCAGATCGCACCGACGGAAGAAAACAGACTGACGTTTGGCAGTGATCTGCAGGCTGCACGCGAACAGTTGGCACGACTGCGACAGCTGACAGCAAACGACGGCACGTTCGTGTCTATTGCGCAGCGGATCGACACGTATCTGATCGCCGCCCAGGAAACGGTCGGGGCGCGCATGGGTGATGACGCGCAGAATGCGCTTCGCGACCGGCGTCTGGCATTCACGGACGATCTTGATCGGTTCATCGGGGATCATCGCACGGCCGTCGGCCAATCGATGAACGCGATGGCATCGGCACAGCAAGCCGTGCGCAGCGCCGTAACGGCGGCTTCGGTGGTGAGCCTGTTGGCATTTGTCGTGATCGCCAGTCTGATTGCGATCTCCGTTCGCCGGCCGGCTCGCGACCTCCTGCGCGCAGCGCGCGCCATGTCCGCCTCTGACTGGCGGGCCGCGCTCAGTATGTCGGTGGATCCCACGGATGCACGATCACGCAATGAGCTGATGCAGCTTCGCGCCGCCTTTGGCAGCGCAGCCGCCGCCATTGAGCTGCGCGAGCGTCGGCTGGAAGCCGGTCGCGCGGTGGCGAGCGCGGCCGCCGCCGGCCTGTCAACGGCACTGATCGCGAAATGCGCACTTGAGGCGATCGGCGAGCACGTGCAGGCGGAGCTCGGCGTGGTGTACGCCTGCACCGCGGGAACCACGCTCACCCCCGTTGCATCGCGTGGACTCGGCGTGGAGCCGCCGGAGTTGCCCGAGGCGCAGGGCGTTCCCAACGACAGCGCCCGTGAGCGCAAGACCATAAGGATTCGCGGCATTCCCGATGACAGCGCCTTTCAGGTGCGTATTGGATTTGATCGTGCACCGGCACGCAGCGTCGTCTCTGTCCCCCTGCTGTATCGCCATGAAGTGCTCGGTGTGATTGTCCTCGCATCGTTGCGCGAGCTGGATGAGGATGCGGTGCAGTTCGTGGAGGGGGCTGCGCAACAACTGGCGGTCGGGTTCGACAATGTGCGCGCGTTTGAACAGAACCAGCGACTGCTCGAAGACGCGACCGCTGCGAACGAGCTGATTCAGGCGCAGCGCGAAGAACTGCAAGTCCAGAATGAAGAACTGCAATCGCAGGGAGAAGAAATCCAGGCGCAGAACGAAGAACTGCAGGCACAGAGCGAAGAAATCCGCGCGCAAAACGAAGACCTGCAGCTGCAGGCCGAGACGCTGCGATCGCAGGGAGAGGCACTTTCAGAGGTCGACAAGCGTAAAGACGACTTTATCGGTTTACTCGCGCACGAACTGCGGAATCCGCTGGCCACCATCTCCAATAGTCTGTTCGTGTTGCGCGAGTCGGAGAACGGCCATGGCACTTTTTCGTCCGCGCGGGCACTCGATATCATGCAGCGACAGATGCGTCAGCTGCAGCGTCTGACCGACGATTTGCTCGACATCACGCGCATCAAGCAAAACAAATTCAAACTTCGTTTGGCGCGCATCGACCTCTCGCAAGTTGTACGCGACTGCGTGGAAGACCAACGCATATCCGCCGCGCGCGCCAACGTGATCCTCACCCTCGTCGCGCCCGAAACGCCGGTCTGCCTCGATGCAGACTGCAATCGTATTTCGCAAGTGCTCTGCAACTTGATCGACAATGCGGTGAAAGCGAGTCCTGACGGCGGAGAAGTGCTGCTGACGGTGAGTCTGCATGACGCACCCGCTCGCGCCTCGGTACGAATCGTCGACCACGGCGAGGGCATTGCACCGGACGTGCTCCCGAGGCTCTTCCGACCATTCGTACAGGCGTTCCGTCCAGCAAGCCGTGACGGTGGACTCGGTCTCGGATTGTCACTCGTACGCTCGATTGTTGAGATGCACGGCGGTACCGTGGACGCGCGCAGCGCAGGTATGGGTCACGGTTCAACATTCGTTGTGACCCTGCCGCTCGAAGTGGCTGGCGATACGGCGGCGCAGGCCCGTGACGATGCGAGTGCCTCGTTGTCACCGAGCGCTCTGGCGCGCGCAAGTCGCGTCCAGATCATTGAAGACAACGTCGACGCCGCGGAGACGTTGCGCTACGCCCTCGAAGTGGCCGGACACGATGTGGTTGTCGCACATACCGCGGCGTCCGGGCTGGAGATGATGCGAACGCTCCAACCTGATGTCTTGATCTGCGATATCGGACTGCCAGACGCGAGCGGCTACGAAGTTGCCGCGCAGGTTTCGAAGGATCCGGCGTTCGCGACGACTCGACTCGTCGCGCTCACGGGATATGCGACCTCAAACGATCAACGACGCGCACGGGAGGCCGGCTTTCATCACCACTTCGCGAAGCCCGTGACGATCGAGCAACTCACCGCAGTGCTCGCGCCCGTGGCAAGCGAATGACGAACGTCCGCCACGTTCATTGAGCGCCCACGAGCGCTTCGACAATTCGCGTGGCGGCTTGCTCCCCGGTTTCGCACCCACCCTCCATGTAGCCCTGCGCGTCGAGCGAACAGTGTTCGCCCGCGAAGTGCAGTGTGTCCACTGACTGCGCCTCAAGCCCGCGCACCGTCGTCCACTGTCCCGCGAGAAAGCTCGCGTAGCTCCCACGTACCCATCGATTGGTGGGCCAGTGAAACCGCGCCTCGGTCATGCCCTCGCGCGCCGCTTGCACGCCGGGAAAGATCTTCTCCAGGTCGCGCACCAGTGCGTTGGCCTGTTCCGTGGCGCTGCCCTGAGCCACCGCGACTCCGTGTTCGCCACCACTGAAGTTTGTAAGAATCCCCGCGCGGCCCGGTTGCAGTCGACTTGTTTCCCACACGAGCTGAAACGGCAGATCCGTGACCACACTGCCATTGGATCCGTGCTGTTCGCGCCACGGTCGCGATGAGAACCCAATCATCAACTTGGCGTTCGTACCGTAGCCCAGCTCGGCAATCGCGCGACGTTTGGCGGGCGACATGGGCACATCGAGCTGCACATCACGCAACACGGTGAAGGGCATGGCGAGCACCACGTGTCGTGCAATCACGGTGCGCACACCGCTGTCACGCCGAAAGGTGAGTGTGTGCCGCCCGTCTGCACGCCGTGTTACCGCTTCCAGCACGGTGTTCGTTTCGATCTGATCGGCGACGCGTTCAGCCAGCGTACTGACAATGCGATCATTGCCACCCTGCACGTGAAAACGCTCATCACTCTCGCCGAACACGCGGAACGGCGGCGCGTCGGGATCGATCATCAACAGAAAGTTGAGCGCCGACTGTCGATGCGGTTCGAGACCGTACTCCGTGGTGTACGCAACGTCGAGCAGCTTGCGCAGCCATCCAGACACACCTTCGCGGTCAAACCATTCCGCCAGCGTCAGGCGATCGAGCGACTCGGCACCTTGGGGCGCGAGCGCCGTGGGATCAAACTCGTCGCCAAATGGCTCGAGTGTGGCAAGAATCCGTTTGGCGAGCGGAAGAAACGCCTCGATCACATCTTCTTCGCTGCGCTTCGCACCGTCCACATGCCAGACGGTTTCGTCGAGCGCGGGATCGTCCGTTGCGAGATCGTTGAGCGGAATGTTCAGTTCCTGCGCCAACGACCGAATGTGGGTGTGTCCCGTATCGATGAGTTCACCGCCGAGCTCGCACACCTGTCCGTCAGCGAAATGATTGCGCAGCGAGAACATGCGTCCGCCCGTACGCGACTGTGCTTCGATTACTCGTACGGCAATGCCCGCCTGTCGCAACCGGTACGCACACGTGAGCCCCGCAATGCCGGCGCCTACGATCACCACCGGCTCTCCATCATTCACGCGCGATGGCGCCGCCCGCACGCCGGCCGATCCTCCAGCGCGGCTCGGCGGCGCACACGCGCCGGCTGCGAACAGCGCGACGGCGGCCGATGATCCCGCAACGAAGTGCCGTCGCGTCAGAGCGGACCGCTCCCGCCACTCGTCGTGCACATCGGCGGCGGGCGTGTTGGTAAGTGCTGCGTGTCGCGCGAGTTGCAGCGAACGACGGATGAGCGAAAACAGTGGTGTTCGGGACACGGCGAGATCTCCGTTTGGCAAATGGTCGGCCAAACTTCCTCACCCGTGCGCGATCAGACAAGGGTTGCGGAACAGTTCCGTTCACACAGTGTTCACTGAGTATCGCATCCGCTCCGCACCGCAACGATCGGGTCACATTTCTGCTGCGGCTTGCTTCGGGCAGGCGCCCGTGCGAGAATGCGTCATGGTGAGCTGACTCACGCTCACCGCTGGAACGCGGGAACGCGTACCGATCCAAGATTCCCTTCGCTGGAGGTTTCGATGACCGATCTGTCCATTCCCATTTCGACAGTGGAGTCCACGTTGCGCGAAGCTGGACGGCAGCACCGAAAGGTGCGGGCCCGCATTCGCTTCGACTCTGAGAACGGCGAAACGGAATACGAACGCAGCTACGAACCGTACGCCATCCAGAACGGCGGCGTGGTCGTGTTCTCGCTCTTTCGCAACGAGTTTCGCACCATTCCGTTAGTGGACATCAAACGCGTTGAACTCTCAGACGATGAGTTCCGTCCGAGGCGTCCGATCGAAATGTGAGTTCCCGCGTGATCCGCGAGCCTCTCATGCTCGCGGATCCGCGCTCCACACCTAGTGCCCGATTGGGCCAAGCCGGAACAGGCTCCACGGCCAGCTGCGCGCCGCGCCTGGCTCCGTGCCATCGAGAAACCACTCGGTGTAGCGTCGATCGCGTGGCGTCATCTCGTCGGCGTCCAACCCCGTTTCGCGATCTAGCGTCACGCCCACAAGTCCGAGCGGTGCTTCCCACGCCGACGCGCTGCGGGTGGGTGCGATCGCGTTCAACATGCGCCCGACAATCGGCGCGGCGAGGCTTCCGCCAGCCGCGCCAGGCGTGATAGTGCGCGGAGTGTCAAAGCCCAGCCAAGCGCCGGCCACAAGATCAGGCGTGACGCCCACAAACCACACGTCCACGTTGTCATTGCTCGTCCCGGTTTTTCCGGCCAGCGGGACTGAGGCCTGCAACGCACGACGCGCGGCGACACCGGTACCGCGCTCGACCGCATCACGCATCATGTCGCGCACAATAAACGCCACACGTGGATCCATGGCCACCGTTGGCGTAGACGGTCGCGCACTGTACACCGCACGCCCTTCGCGGTCTTCGACCCGATCAATGAACCGCGGCTCAACCGCCATGCCACCGTTCGTGAACACCGCGTAGGACGCCACAAAATCCAGCGGTTGCACGACGCTCGCGCCGAGTGCGCTCGACGGATACGGAGCAATCGCGGATCGGATTCCCGAGCGCTGCGCCGTCGCGGCCACACTATCAATGCCCAGCTGCATCGTGAGGTCCACCGCCACCGGGTTGCGCGAGCGGGCCAGCGCGTCGCGCAGTGTGAGATCGCCGAGAAACAAGCCGTCGGCGTTGGTTGGCGAATAGATGCGGCGTTCGGGGAGCACAATGTTCATGCTCGTATCGCCCACGTGCGCGTTCGCCGTCATGCCGCGCGCGATTGCCGTGGCGTACACGAATGGCTTGAACGAACTGCCGGGCTGACGGTTGCCGTCGACCGCACGATTAAACGACGAGGCTGAATAATCCCGGCCGCCCACAAGAGCACGCACATCGCCCGTATACGCGTCGAGCGCCACCACCGCACCTTCGAGGCAGGTGCGTGGCGCATTGGACGTGTTGCGACAGGTCCCGTGCCGCCAACCCGGGCGTGATTCCATTTCTTCAATGCCTTCCACAAGCGCATCCTGTGCCGCACGCTGCGCCCCCGGATCGATCGTGGTCACGATGCGATAGCCACCGCGCGAGACCGATACACCGGCGCGCTCGGCTTGCACGCGCACAACGTCCGTGACCCACGGCGCGCGCACCATGCCAAAATCCTTTGCGGTTCGCACGGCTTCGCGCTGCGCCGCCGCGGCCTGCGCGGGCGTGATGTAACCCTGATCGCGCATGAGCGCGAGCACGAGGTTGCGACGTTCGCGATTACGATCCGGATAACGAATCGGATCGTACTGCACCGGACTCTTGGGCATCGCGGCCAGCGACGCGGCCTCGGCCAGTGAAAGCTCGGCCGCCCGTTTGCCGAAGTAGTGGAGCGCCGCCATCTCGATCCCGTGCCAGCCTCGACCGAACGGAATCTGATTCAAGAATGCTTCAAGGATCTGCGCCTTGTTGTAGCGCTTCTCCATTTCGCGCGCCGCCTGCTGTTCACGCAGCTTGCGCGAGATCGACCGATCGCTGCGATCGATAATGTTGGGATGCATGTTGCCCACCAGCAGCTGCGTGATCGTGCTGGCGCCTCGCAAATCACCACTCGTCGCGGCGTCCTTGATCGCCGCCGCCACGCCGACGAGGTCCACGCCGTCGTGCTGGTAGTAGCGCTTGTCTTCTACCGCGATGAAGGCCTGCCCTACGTACTTGGGCAGCGTGGCGAGCGGCACGGAGAATCGACGTTCCGTGCCAAACTCACCAATGAGTTGGCCGTCGCGCGCGACCACCAGCGTTGCCTGGGCTGGCTCAATGATGCGCCACGGCTCCGTGGTCGCAGCCTGAGCCCGGCCCGACGTTGGCATTAGCACCAGCGCCACGGCCAGAATCGAAGACAGATATGCAGCTCGACCCCCCGCGCAGGCGGGCAGGCGACGTACGGAATTCGGCATGCATGAAAATACCCCGGGGCCAATGAGTTGATCGGCGGCGCGGGTCACATCACCTTCCGGTATGTCTGCAGAGCCAATTCGTCCGCTGACCCTCGCGGTCTGCCAGTTTGCCCCTCGCAAGAGGGATGTCGCCGGAAACATCGCCCGCATTGGTCGCCTCTGTGCCCAGGCCACCCAAAGCGAGCCGTCGCCACAGGTCATTCAGTTCCCGGAAACGGCGCTCAGTGGCTACTTCGTGGAAGGCGGCGTGCGGGAACTCGCCTGCACGGCCGGCGCACTCGCTAACGATCTTGATGACGCATACCGAGCCGCCTGCGCCGAACTCGACCGAGTGCCGAACACGGTTGACGTGGTGATCGGGTTTTACGAACGGTGGCGCGACACGCTGTTCAACAGCGCCGCGTACATCACGATCGGATTGCCCGATGGGCCGCCGATCATTCGCCACGTACACCGCAAGAACTATCTGCCCACGTACGGTCTGTTTGACGAAGAGCGTTTCGTTGAACGCGGCACCTCGTTGCGCGCATTTGAGACGGCGTGGGGCCGCGCCGCGATGCTGATTTGCGAAGACGCGTGGCACTCGCTCTCAGGCACCATTGCGGCGCTGGATGACGCGAAAGTGGTGTTCGTGCTGAGTGCCGCCCCCGCGCGCGGACCGTACGCGCGCGAAGACGGCGTGCCCGGGCCGGCGAGCGTGACGCGCTGGGAACGCCTGATGCGTGATATCGCCGACGAACACGGCGTGTACACCGCGTATTCGAATCTTGTGGGCACGGAAGGCGGTAAACGCTTTTTCGGCAGTTCGCTGATCGTTGGACCAAGCGGCGACATTCGTGTGCGCGCGCCGGTGTGGGACGAGCATCTGGTGATTGCCACGGTCGATCTTGATGACCTGGTACGTGCGCGCGCTGACTCGCCGCTGCTGGCAGATTTGCGTGTGGCTTTGCCACATGTGCTCGAACAGTTGCGTGTGGTGCGATCGCGCGAGCCGGAGCGTCTCGAGTACGATGGACCCGAACCGGCCGCGGCTGATCTACTGCTCGACGCACGTGGCTTTCACACCGGCGAGTACGCGATTCCGCCAGAACTCACCGTGAGTGATGCGGCCAGCGAACGCACCGTGTCGGCCGACGAGATCGCAATCACGCGCGTGACACTTCGTGAGCAGGGAGGACCGCCCGCGCTCACGCTGGACGTTGAACTGACCGAACAGTGGCTGACGGGCTTTCTTCGTGAAGAGTTCGCACGACGCAGTTACGAAAAAGCACTCGTGGGACTTTCCGGTGGCATTGATTCGGCCGTTACGGCATATCTCGCCGCGCGTGCGTTTGGCGCCGAGAATGTGATTGCGGTGCGCATGCCGTATCGCACATCGGGCGCCGATTCGCTCACGCATGCGCAGCTGGTCGTTGATGCGCTCGGCATTCAGGAACGCACCGTCGACATCTCACCCGCCGTGGACGGGTATCTCGCCGCTGAGCCCGACGCCGATCCCGCGCGTCGCGGCAACGTGATGTCGCGCATGCGCATGATCACACTCTTTGACCTGTCGGCAAAGTATCGTGCCCTGCCACTCGGTACCGGCAACAAAACGGAGCGACTCTTTGGCTACTACACGTGGCACGGCGACGATTCACCGCCGGTGAATCCGCTCGGCGATTTGTACAAAACACAAGTGCAACAGCTGGCGCGGCACTTGGGTGTACCAACGGTCATTGTCGACAAGCCACCAACGGCAGATCTGATCAAGGGACAGACCGACGAAACAGATCTCGGCATCAGTTACGCGAAGGCTGACGAGCTGCTGCATTGGCTGCTGAACGGCTGGTCGGCGGAGGCGCTTATTTCGCGCGGCTTTCGTGCCGCCGATGTAAAGCTCGTGCGCAACCGCCTCGACAGCACACACTGGAAGCGTCGTGGTCCCTCTGTTGCGCTGCTGAGCAACACCGCGATTGGTGAGTCGTACCTGCGACCGGTGGATTACTAGCGCGGCGACGGGGTGAGTGTGATGAACTCAATGTCATCCGCCGCAACGGCGCGCATCCAGGCGATCACTTCGACGATGCGTTGTGGCGGATGTACTCCCTCACCCTGGCCACGCAATACGCGGCGCATCACAAGATCACGGCCTTCCATGCGGTACGTGCTCTCGTAGCGCGCGAAGAAGCTGGTGGTTGAAACCGCAGGCGGTAGCTGCGCACGCCAGCCGTCGGGCAGCGTCACCCGATACTCCACCTCCACAATGCGTGCGCCGATCACACGCGTCGCGTCGATCGGCAACTTGCGCTCGGACATTGCCGAAAGCTCACGTGCGGAGTTCGACGCACTCGTCGCCACCTGTCGATAGGCTGGTGGTAGATGCAATAACCACACTGGCCCGGCGGGGCGCGCGCCACGTCCGTTGATCAGCACGGCCTGCACACGTTCCGGCTGCGAGAAGTCCAGGCCGTCGAACACCTGCAGCGAATCGGCGGTTGACTCCGGCAAATAGCTGGTGGCAATGCCACGGAGTCCAGTGGCGCGTCGCGCCGAATCAAGCGGCTGCGAAAACGCCACGCGCATGGCCCACGCATTGTCGCCGCGCGGTCTGTCCTCCACACGCATGGACATGCGGCCGTCCTCCTGCAGTGTGGCGATCATGCGCACCGAACTGCCGGTGGAATCCGCGGGGCGTTGCGGAAACTGCACTTCGTCGGCGGTGCCATCGGGGCGGATCACCACACCAAACGCACCGCGATACGAACCCGGGAGCTGACCGTACGGAATGTGTCCTGCGGTAAGATCCGTAAACGTGTAGCTGTTGTTCGGACCGGCAATGGCCGCGATGGCATGGTTGAAGCGATTGATCGCAACCGGTCGTGAATCACGACCGCCATTGAGATTCAGCAGCACCGCGCGAGCGTCAATGCCCCAACGCCTGGCGGCCGCCACGAACAGCGTGGTTTTGTCTTTGCAATCACCGTAGCCGGTGCTGAGCACGTCCAGCGGCGAACGCGGCTGGAATCCTCCAAGGCCGAGCGAGACCGACACATAGCGAATATCCTGCGCGATCCACTTGTGCAAGCGTTGCAGCGTGTCGGTTCGCGATGTCGCGCCTCGCACCACACTGTCGGCGCGCGCCGCCGACGCGGCGTCGAGCGTGTACGAATCCCTGGCGAGATTGTGATACCACGTGGTGACACTATCCCATGAGTGCGGCGCCGAGACCGTCACGGTCATGCGTACATCGTTGGAGTCGGACGCAAACGGTTCTGCGCGCACGATCGGCGGTTGCACGGCGCGCCATTCATACACGGTGCGACCAGCTTCAGTACTCTCGCGGCGACGCATGGTGAGATTGCGCTCATCAATACGCGGCGAAAAGTCGCTTGGCACACTCACGCGCAGCTGCGACACACGCATGGGGCCTGGCGGCGAGAACTGCCAGTTGATCAGAAAATCACCTTCGCGCCACGGTGATTTGTCGATCACCGTGTACTGCACATCAACAATCGTATTGGCCGCGACACCAGAAAGTGAAATTCGCCTCGTACGGCTGTCCACATAAATCGGATTCTGCATTGACGCGGTTGCGTCGCCGGTCTGGTCGGTGCTCGGTGCGTTGCTGATGACCGTGCCATCGGGACGCAGTACACGCACCCAGTCCAGCACAAAATCCTGTCGACTCGGTTGCCAACTGAAGCGACGCTCGGCCGATCCGTTGACTGCCGATTGCTGCAGCACGTGCACGACCGTGCGATGGGTGCGCCGACCGCTGCCGTCGCGCTCGACCTGTGCATCCAAGGATTCGAGCAATATCGCGGCCGACGTCGTGCCTGCCCGTGCAAGCGGCACCGCCCATTTGGCCACACTGTCGCTGGCCTGCGTGGTGAGCGACGGTTGCGCGCTGATCGGGGCGGCAACGCAGCACACCGCGGCCATGATCGCATGCAAACGGTGAGGCACGGAGCGGAGAACTGACGGAGAGCGCACAGCGGACATGAGCAAGTACTGAAGAGGAATCGTGTTGCATTCACACGCCAACGACGATCGGGGAGCAGCATCGTTGCGATGCGCTCCCCGATCTGAACATACCCGCTGAACCGCGTGGTGTTACGGCGTGATCGCGCCCTGCTTGGAGGCCGAGCGAACCACGGCACCGTCTGTGAAGCCCGGGCTCGTTGGGTTGAAGCTCGCGTCCCAACCGCTGGCGGTGAACTGCCACGTCGTGCTCTGGCCAGCGCGCAGTCCCCAGTTCGTGTTCCAGCCTGCGAGCCCGCTGAGATCCGGAACATCGATCGTGATCGCACCGCCTGCCGCGTAGCCGGAGTTCACCGAGATCGAGACGTTGGCGCCGTTGTTCTGCGAATATCCAATCGACCACTGGCTGCCGTAATCAGCCTGGGGCGTATACACCGCACGCACCCGGCTGTTGCCGCCACTCGCGCCCAGCGATGAGATCGTTGGTGCGGTGAGGGACGCAGGCAGCGTGTAGGTCTGATTCGTGGCCTCGCGGAACACGCGCGCGATACTGCGCGTATCCGACTGGTTCACGCCCGTTGACGCATTCACGAACAGCAGGTGGAAGTCACCCGCCGCGCGCTTGTCATTCGGTACGCCGTACCAGTTGCGCGTGGTCTGTGTTGAGCCTTCGAAATCCGAGAAGTACAGACCGCCGCTCGATCCGCCCTGCAATACGTACAGTCCAAACGCAGTGAGTTCGTGCCCCTGCGAGTTGTTGACGGTGACCGTGCGCTGCACAGGATCAAACGCTTCCGGGCCGTTGAAATCGAGCACGGGAAGTGCGCTGTTGTTGGCCGGATTCAGATTGCGACGAATGATGAATTTGCCCGGTCCACCGGTGAAGGCGAAGCGCGTGGCCAGCAAGTCAAACGCGCCCGGGGCAACATTCTCGAGCGTGTACGTGGGGGCACCAAAGCCCATCACGGTTGCAAACGCGTTGCCAGCCACCACAGACACAAAGTCCATCGGTCCGATGCCAGCCACCGATCCTGTGAAGGTGCGGCCCGTTGCAGGCGCAGTACCACACGAGCTGGTGCCCAGCGCATTCAGTTCAGCAGCACTGCCATACTGCACCGACAGATCCGCTCCGCCAATGTCTGTCACAACCGCCACACCACCACGACCGCTCGCAATGTTGAACGAGTACACATTGTTGGCCGCCGCGTTTGCGCGCGTCCACGCGCCGTTACCGTCCTGATAGGCGACGAAGACAGGCAAACCGGTGTCTTCGCAGAACGTAAAGGTGACGTTGCCACCGGTACTGCCGCCCGCCGCCACGGTCAACGCGACATTGATGGCCGCCGACGTGACGTTGCCACCCGTTCCCACAATGTTGACGGTGCTGGCGCCAATCGTGGCACCTGCGGTTGCCATAAACGTAATGGTGGCGGTGTTACCAACGATGGGCGAGGGGTTCACTTCCGCGGTGACGCCTGCAGGGAGTCCTGTGATCGCCAAGGCCACCGGCGCAACATGCGGCGCGACACGATTGACCGTGATCGTGGTTTGCGCCGTCTGCCCCCGCGTAACCGCAACGGCAGCGGGGTTCGCCGCAAGCGTGAAGGTGCCAAGGTTTGGCGCAGTCACCGTCACCGTCAACACGGCACTACGCGCGGTGACTCCGGTGCCGGTCGCATTGATCGTGATCGGATAGTTGCCCGCAGCAACCTGATTGGCCACGGCAACGTTGATCGCGGCGGTATTGCCGGCAACCGGACCGGCCGGCAGCGTCACGGTGATGCCTGCTGGTGCGTTACCCTGCAATGCCAGCGTCACGGCGCCCGCGAAACCGCCGCTGCGCGTGATGTTCATGTTGCTCGTGCCCTGCGCACCTGCGGCAATGTTCAACGCGGCTGGAGCCAACGCGACTTCCATGGCGGGCGTTGCGGCGGCGTTGATCGTCAGCGTGAGTGTGCTTGTCTTGGCGGCAATGCCCGTGGCGGTGGTGCGAATCGTAATCGGGTATGCACCAGGTGTCGCTGTGCCTGCGACGGTCGCCGTGATCTGCGCGCTGTTGCTCCCGGCCGCGATCGTAATGGGCGAGATCGTCACGCCGGCTGGTGCACCCTCCGCTGTGCCGGCAATGGCACCCGCAAAACCACCGGTGCGCGTGGCCGTGACGCTGAACTGCGCGTTCTGGCCCTGCGTGATGGTGAGTGCGGCGGGGTTCAGCGCCACCGTGTAGTCGCCCTGTGGTGCAATGGGGTCGTCTGCTTCGTCGCTACCACATGCGACGAGTGTGGCGAGCAGCGCCGCCACAACTACCTGTTTGATGCGAAACGCTGGTGATGTACGAACTGTTGAACGAAACACGGATGCCTCAGCTTGTGTGTTGACGAGTCAGGTTGCTCGGGATGACGCCAACACTACGCGCGTTACGACTTGCGCACCTATGTCAACTGACCTACGACCGCGTAGCGCAACGTGCGAGCACCAGACACTCAGGTCACGTGACCTATTGGTGATACGGAACACCATCGCTTGTCGCGTGTATTAACTATGTCTTTGGCGGTTCCATCACATTGCGCGCGCGGATCGCCTTTCGCATTCAAGGGAGGCTCTGCATGGAGCGACTTCGTGTCGCAGCGCTGCAATATCTGATTCGACCGGTCGCAACATTTGACCAGTTCCGCGATCAGGTAGACGCACTGTTGCAAACCGCCGCTGACTATCGCTGCCAGCTGGTCGTGTTTCCAGAATATTTCTGTGTGCAGCTGCTCACGCTTGGCGACACGCGCCGGCCCATGCGCGAACAAATCCGCACGCTTGCGGATCAGTCGCCGGCGGTCATTGAGCTGATGGCGTCGTGCGCGCAGCGCTATGGTTTGTACGTAGTTGCCGGTACGGTGCCGGAACGCGACGCGAAGAATCCGGATGTGGTGCGCAATCACAGTTATGTGCTCGGCCCGAACGGCACGCGCGGCGTGCAGGGCAAGCTGCACATGACGCGCTTCGAGCGCGACGAATGGCACGTGTCACCCGATTCACAGCTGCGCATTTTTCAGGCGCCATTCGGCAAGTTTGCCGTGGCCATCTGTTACGATGTGGAGTTTCCGGAAATTGCGCGTGCCGCGGCGCGCGCTGGTGCCGATATCCTCTGCGTGCCCAGTTGCACTGATGATCGACAGGGATTCTGGCGCGTGCGCTACTGCGCACACGCGCGCGCAATTGAGAATCAGATGTACGTGATCAATGCGGGCACGGTGGGATCGCTGCCGCAGGTGCCGGCGGTGTCGCTCAACTACGGTCTCGCGTCCATTCTGACACCGAGTGATTTTCCGTTTGCGCGTGACGGGATTCTCGCCGAAGGCAATGTGAATCAGGAAATGATGGTGATTGGCGATCTCAATCTCGACACCATTCGGCGCAGTCGTGAAGAAGGCACCGTGCTCCCGCTGCTGGATAGCGAGCGCACCTCCGCGCTGGTCGCAGAACCGCAACTGGTGGTGTTGTGAGTTCACGCCGACGCATTGAGGTGCGCAACACAACGCCTGCCGATTTCGCCGGCATTGTTTCCCTCACGGAGGCCACGTATCCTGGCTCGCCTCCGTGGAATGAGCGGCAGCTCGCAGCCCATCTCCGCACGTTTCCTGACGGGCAGTTGGTGGCGGTTGACCGGGAAACGCAGGGCATTGTGGGCATGGCCGCGAGCCTGATCGTTGCGTGGGACGATTACGAATTCCATTCATCATGGCGCGACTTCACCGCCGGCGGCTCATTCAGCAATCACGATCCCGCCAAGGGTCGCACGCTGTACGGCGCAGAGGTCATGGTCATGCCGGGCCGACGCGGTCTGGGCATTGGCAAAGCGCTGTATCACGCGCGACGCGAACTCACAGAGCGGCTCGGCTTGCTCCGCATTCGCGCCGGCGCGCGGTTGCGCGGCTACCACCGCGTTGCGCGTCGTTTGTCCGCCGAGGAGTACGTGAATCGCATTGTGAGCGCACGATTGAGTGATCCCACACTCAGTTTTCAGCTTCGTCAGGGCTTTCGCGTGCTGGGCGTGGTGCCGAACTATCTGGCGCACGACCCCGAATCACTGGGGTGGGCGGCGGTCATTGAATGGCTCAATCCCGCCGTCGCGTCAGAGCACCCGCGTGTAACGCACGACTACGGCCACACGCCGGAGCCGCCACTGCATCCGCCGCAGTATCAGCGCGGCACCATGCCCGCGCAGGTCATCGCGCCTGGCGCGTCCGGCACACCAAATGACGACACGACCACGCGCGCTTCGGTGCCAACGGCTCCAGGAACCACTGCAAACAACGACGCATAACGCGCGTCGCACAGGTCGGGCATTTTCGGGCCGCCAAGGGCGTGGACGATGGCCGGCACCGTATTGCTGTGCCCCACGATCAACACCACCTTGCCCGCCTGTTTCCTCGCGGCAGCGGCCACTTCGGCCACGTGTGCGTCCATCGAGGATCCAAAGCCAATCTCTTCCGGCGTGAGTCCGCGGGCGCTCATGGTCGGCGCGGCCGTGAGTCGCGTGCGCTGACGCTGCGTGACAATCACGTGCTCGACTTTTGCATCAATCAGCGACTCGGCAAGCGCTCGCGCTCGCGCCATTCCGACTTCGCTGAGCGCGGGATCGGCGCTGTTGTCCACCTTCTCGGCGTGGCGGACGACCAACAGCAAGGCTGGCGGGACCGCGGCCTGTGCCTGCACGACGGCCGGGCACACTGACGCAACCGCAAACAGGGCGATCGCGCGAAACAGCGCTCGGCGAGTCGCCGTACGGCGAGTGCCCACAAGGCGAGTGGCCTGGTGACGGGAGACGAGATCAGAGGTCATTCCCGAACATTCACCCGCCGCCCGCGAATTGCCAACTGAGCGCCACCCCCACTGGCGCGATGGCGTGGACAGTGACACCATGTGCCAGTCCCAACGGGACGCCGTTCCGTCGCCCCAGACCACCACTGCCCCAAGTGCATGCGCGTACTCGCGTCACCCGCGTTGATCAATCGTTGGTGGAATCCCTACAACTGGTTGCTCAACACGCACCTGGAGCGCGAGGGAGTCGAAGTGTTTGGGGCCGCGCCGTGGCGGGTGCTTCGCGCGCAGGGCGACATTTGGCACGTACACTGGCCCGAGCATGGTTTTAACGGCAAGAGTGCGGCACGCGCGGCCTGGCGCGCTCGCACGCTGCTGCACATGGCACGGGAAGGTCGGCGGCTCGGGATCAAGCTCGTGTGGACCGTACACAACCTGCGCGCCCACGACGGTCGTCACGCCGAGCTGGAAGACGCGTTCTGGCGCGAGTTTCTGGACGAGGTCGACGGGTTTGTTCATCTGAGCCGATCCGGTCAGACCGCGGCCGAGTCGCGTTTTCCGCAACTCGTGGGCCGTGCGTCGTGGGTCATTCCGCACGGTCATTATCGAAGCGAGTACGCGACCACGAGGAGTCGGCCGGCTGCACGCGATGTGTACGGTCTCAGTCAATCGGCACCGGTCGTGTTGTTCAGCGGGCGCATTCGCCCGTATAAAAATGTGCCGGCGTTGCTGCGTGCGTTCCAGGGCGTTCAGGATCGACAGGCGCGCTGCGTCATCACTGGCGCGCCCGCGACCACGGCGCTCCGCGGGGAAATAGAGACACTCGCAGCGCGCGATGCACGCGTGCAGTTGCAGCTCCGGCATTTACGTCAGAAGGAGCTCGCGACCGCGTTGACGGCGAGTGATCTGGTGGTACTGCCATATCGTGAAATTCTGAACAGTGGCAGCGCCTTGCTTGCACTCTCGCTCGGCCGACCGGTTCTGGTGCCGCGCCTTGGCGCACTGGCTGAACTCGCGGAAGCCGTTGGCGCAGATTGGGTGCGCTGCTTCGATGGCGAACTGACCAGTGCGCATTTGAGCGACGCGATTGTGTGGGCCCGCGAAACACCGCGCGCTGCGCTTGCACCACTCGACGACTTCGCGTGGCCCGCCATCGCCGGTGCTCATCACCAGGCGTATCGCGCGTTGTGCGCGCACGCTCCACACGCCACCGCACCACGCGAGATGAGTCGCACGTCGTGACGTCGGTGCTGTTGGTACACGGTGCCTGCGTCGTGCTCGTGATACTGAATCTGGCGGTGCGAACCTGGCGCACGCAGGTGATTTTTTCCGGGCTCAAACATCGCGCGAGTTTTGCCGATGTCGCGGCCGCGAATTTGGCGGGGGATGCCGCAGCGGCGCTGACGCCCCTGCGTTTTGGCGGACTGCCCGCGCAAATCGCGTTTTTTCAGCGCATCGGCACGCCGCCGATGATCACGATTCCGGTGTTGCTCGTAGAGTCGTTGCTGTTGTATCCGGTGTACGCGGTGCTCGGCGGAGCGCTCGCGCTCTCGGCCGGACTTGAGTGGATCGAGTTACTGAAGAACGCCGGCAGTACGGCCACAAAAATGACGCAGTACGTAGGCGGCCTGTTCATTGTGGGATGGCTGCTCGTGTTGATTGCACGTCGCGCCGCGCCAGGTCATTCTCGCATGGTAGGACGATCAGTGCGCGAAGGATTGCAACTCGTTCGTGGCATGGGCGTGTCCACGGCGCTGCGCACCGTGCCGCTCACGGTGGTCGATGTGTTCACGCGTCTCGCGTTGCTGCCATTGCTGGCGTCGGCCGTGCCCAATGCACCACCACCCGATGTGCTCGCGATTGCCTCGTTTGCGATGCTCTACGGCCAGATCGCGATGCCAACCCCTGGCGGCGCCGGCATTGTGGATCTTGGCCTCATGGGCGGCATGGCGGGCGACCTGGGCAGCGATGCGGGCGAGATCGTGGTGTGGTGGCGCGTGTACACGGCCGGACTGCACATCGCCGCGGCGCTCCCCGTGGTGTGGTGGCGCCTTCGCGATCGGAAACGCGCCGTGCGCAACTGAGCCCGTCGCGTGAGGGGAATTCGCCGCTCGCGACTGCTGCGCGACCGCTACGCGACCCCTCGTTTGAGCGATTCGCCACGCGACTTGGCACGTCGCGATCTGATCGGCAGCAGGAACAGGTAAATTCCGGTGACCCACAAGCCGAGCACAATCGCACCGGACGGAAGGAAGATCCACAGCTTCGCGAGTGGATGAAACCATGAGCCGTCGTGCAGACTCTCCATCAGGTCGGAACGTCGATACGCGGTCTGCAACACCGCGCCGGTGCTCGCATCGAGCTGAATTTCCCAGCGCGAGTTCCCGATCACTTTGATCAGCCCCTTGCCGGGACGCACATCAACGCGATCAACGTCGCTCCAGTCCGTAATCCCAGCTTCGGGCACGCTGCGCGCCGCCGCGAGCATGGCCTCCATGGTCACGGCAGGCGCCGCACTCGCGCCCTTCTGCTCGGGCGGCTGCACCCAGGCCAACTGCTTTTTGAGTTGCAGTAGCAGCCCGGTGCTGATCACGATCAAGAAGGGAAGCGCAACCGCGATTGCGCCCCACCGATGCAGCTTTCGATTCCAGATGCGAGGGTTCGACATTCAGCAATAACGCACAGCGCACCCAAGTCGCTGAAGCCCCCCGACGCCAAGCCTACGCCGCCAACCGATCCCGTGAACGGCGCAGCAATTCTCGTCCCTCGTCCGCACAGGCAAGACTGACCGCGCGACGTGCCATGCGCTTGAGCGCCCGGTGCACCGACCGCGCGTATTGAATGAAGTGGTGGCCCGCCCACGGATGCCGCGCAAAAAACTCCTGCGGCAGCAGATCGCCCTTGAGGCGATTGCACGGACCACACGCCGCCACCACGTTGGCTGAATCATGGGTACCACCGCGTGCCAGCGGATGCACGTGATCCAGCGTGGCGTTGTGCGTATCGAGTGGGGACGCGCAGTACACGCAGCGCTGTCCGCAGTCCCGAAGCGCCACGCGTCGCATGGCGCGTTTCATGGCCATCATCACCGGTCGCACCGGCACGTGTTTGGATGGCGCGGTACCACGTCGGGCATGTACAGCTCCGCGCCTCGACGGTCGCTCACCGCGTGCGATTTTGTTGCGTCCGGTGCGGTCTGACATCACGGGGCGCCGCATCTCAGCGGGCCATTAACAGAGACGCCCCGCGAGAGGCAATGAAGCCTCGCGCGGGGCGAGCGGCGGGAACAACACGAAGGGTGTGCATCGTCCTCCTGACTTGGCGAGAGCAAGGGACAGCGTCAACGTGTACACGCTACTGTACGACTACTACACCACAACGGTCAAGAGGGCACAGCTACGTCACGACTTTGCGGTGCTGCCCGATGCACGGTTGCGAAGTGCGGCGCCAATTTGCGCGGCCATCGCGTCGAGCAGATGTCGGTTCGGCATCTCCGAGCCGGGAAACGGCAACGGAATATCAAAGCCGTCGCCTTCTTTGCGCGGAATCAAATGGATGTGGTAGTGAAACACGTTCTGACCAGCCGCCGCACCGGAGTTGACGACAATGTTCATGTCCTCGGCGCCCGCGACCTTCTGCACGACGGGTATGAGACGCGTCGCCACATCGTACATATGCGCACCGACGTCGCGCGGAATGTCCTGCAAGACTTCGTAGTGCTCCCGCGGCACCACCAGCACGTGTCCGGCGTTTACCGGCTGGATATCCATGAAGGCGATGACTTTGCTGTCCTCGTAGCACATGGAGACCTCAGCCGCGCCGCGGATAAGGTCGCAGAAAATGCAGTGTTGGCTGGATGTTACACCGGTGGAATGAACGGGAGCATGCATACGGGCCACTTCTCGGGTCGGGGAGGTGAGTTCGCGGCCACAATTCTCGCATGCAGCCGACACACGCAGCATTCATGCGACAACAGCCGGTGTCAAGCGAAGTTTACACCTTTGCGCGGTGACTGGCCCGGGGTGCCTCGCCCTGACTACGTTACGAGGCTACCCCTGAACCTGATACGGGACTGATCTCATGGCTACTTCCGCTCGACCGACCCGCGCCCGCAAGAGCACCGAGGCACCCGAGAACACCGGGTCCGCCCCGGAAACGGCCGCCTCGCTCACCCGCGAGCAGCTGCTCCACGCGTTCCGCATGATGTATTTGTCGCGCCGGCTCGACGACAAGGAGATCCAGCTCAAACGGCAGAACAAGATCTTCTTTCAGATCTCTGGCGCTGGTCATGAGGCGATTCTCGCTGCAGCGGGTCTGCTGCTGCGCCCTGCCCATGACTGGTTCTACCTCTATTATCGCGACCGTGCGCTCTGCCTGATGCTGGGCATGACGGGCAATGAAATGTTGTATTCGGCCGTTGGTGCCGCGATCGATCCGAACTCGGGCGGCCGGCAGATGCCCAGCCATTGGGGACACAAGGATCTCAACATTGTCTCCGTGTCATCGCCCACCGGCACGCAGTTTCTGCAGGCCGTGGGCTGCGCCGAAGCGGTCACGCGCGCCAAGCAGTTGGAGATCAGCGAAGGATTTGCTGGCGACGAAGTGGTACTCGTCACCACGGGTGACGGTACCACGAGCGAAGGTGAGTTCTGGGAGTCGCTCAACACCGCCTGCAATCTCAAGCTGCCGGTGGTCTATCTCGTAGAAGACAACGGCTACGCGATCTCCGTGCCGGTTGAAGTGGGTACGGCGGGCGGCTCGATCTCCAAGCTCGTGACCGGCTTCCCGGGTCTCTACATTCAGGAAGTCGACGGCTGCGACCTGCTCGCGTCGTACGATGTCATGGCGCGCGCGGTGCAGTATGCGCGTGAACGTCGCGGTCCCGCTTTGGTACACGCGAAAGTGATTCGTCCGTATTCGCATTCGCTCTCCGACGACGAGGTGATGTATCGCCCCGACGAAGAGCGCGCTGCCGACATCGCACGTGATCCAATCGCGCGTTTCCCCGAATGGCTGATTGCCAATGGCCACGCAACGGAAGCGGAACTTGAGGCGATTCGTCAATCGGTGGACGCTGATGTGCTCGCGGCCACCGACGATGCGCTGTCACAGTCGCAGCCCGATGGCAGCACCGTACATTTTGCGGTGTATTCACCTGATGTGGATCCCACGGGTGAACAGTTCGATACCGAGGATGATCCGCAGTTCGCGGGCGAGCCCACCACCATGGTGGAGTTGCTGAACGCCTGCATGCGCGACGAGATGCAGCGCGACGAGCGCATTCTGGCCTTTGGTGAAGACGTGGCCGACGTGTCTCGCGAGCAGTATCTCGGCAAGGTGAAAGGCAAAGGCGGCGTGTTCAAAGTCACGCACGGGCTGCAGACCAAGTTTGGCAGCACGCGCGTCTTCAACACGCCGCTCGCGGAAGCCAACATCATTGGTCGTGCCATTGGTCTGGCGCACCGCGGTTTCAAGCCAGTCGTCGAGATTCAGTTCTTCGACTACATCTGGCCCGCGTACATGCAGCTCCGCGATGAACTGGCGACCATGCGCTGGCGTTCGAACAATGCGTTCAGTGCGCCGATGGTCGTTCGTACCACGTACGGCGGTTACATCCGTGGCGGCGTGTACCACTCACAGACTGGCGCGTCGCTCTTCACGCACTGCCCCGGCTTGCGTGTCGTGTGCCCGAGCTCCGCGTTGGATGCCAACGGTTTGTTGCGGACGGCAATTCGTTGCGAAGATCCGGTGATCTTCCTCGAACACAAGCATTTGTATCGGCAGACGTACAACAAGGGCGCGTATCCGGGCCCGAACTTCATGATTCCGTTCGGCAAAGCGCGTGTGCTGCGCGATGGTACCGACATCACACTGGTGACGTACGGCGCCACGGTGCAGCGTGCACTCGTTGCCGCCAATCAGATTGCCGACGAAGGCGGTCCGTCTGTTGAAGTCATTGATCTGCGCACGCTGCAGCCGTGGGATCAGGAAACAGTCTACAACAGCGTCAAGAAAACGAGTCGGGTGATCGTGGCCTACGAAGACAGCATGTCGTGGGGCTATGGTGCCGAAATTGCGGCGCGCATTGCCGACGATTGTTTCGGCTGGCTCGACGCACCGGTCAAGCGCATTGCAAGCACAGACACGTTCGTTGGTTACGCACCGAGTCTGGAAGATGCGACGCTTCCGCAGATTGAGACCTTCCGTCAGGCGTACGTAGAGCTGGCGAAGTACTGATTTCCACTTGATCACACAAAAACGGCGGCGCTCATTTGTGAGCGCCGCCGTTTTTGCGTATGCGAACGTGTGATCAGATAGCGGGTGGCTTGCGCCGCAACAGCCCGCGCACGCCGGCTTTCACCGCGTTCTTGCCCGCATCCTTCGCTTCCTGCTTCGCCTGATCCTTGGCGCCATCCAGCGCCGCCTGCTTCAGCGCCTCAGCGATGTCTTCGTCCTTGAAGCCCGCCTGCTTCATCGCGGCCTTCATATCGACGGTGTCCATGCCCGCAGCCTTCATGGAGTCAGACAGCGCGGCCATGTTCGGCATTTCAATCGGCTTGAAATCTTTGGGCAGCTCAAGATCCGCCGCGGCGACGTCCCCCTTGCTCCACTTGGTGACTTCCATTTCAGAAATCGAGAACTGCGGCTTGCCCTTGTCCGCCGTGGTCTTGGACGTGGAACGCATCTTGAGCACCGCCACCTGCGGCAACTCCTTCACAGGTCCGCTCACGACCTGCTCCCATTCCTTGTTGCCCTCAAACATCGACGCCATGTTGCGCCCCATGTCGATCATCGGATTCATCAGCTCTGAGTTCTTGAGCTGCGGCGCCATCCAGAGCGACGTATTGCTCTCCGTGCGCGACGTGCTGCCGAACCCAAACGTTTTCACGGTCATGGTGTAGGCCTGGGCAATCTGCCACTGCTCAGTCGCGTACCCCACAATCGTTTCGCCCGCACCAACTTTCTTCACCGACATCGACGCGTCCTTCACATCAATCTTCATCAGACCACCCGACATACTCGAGAGCGACGAAAACATCGAGCCGAGTGCTTTCGCGTCGATCTTCATGTACTGCTTCTCTTTGGTGTCGACCATGTACATGGTGTTGCCACCGTCGTGCACGAGCATGTAGCCGTCTTTGCTCATCATGGGCGTTGACGGGCCCTTCACTTCGGCAAAGTCAATGCGCGCTTTGTCACCGGCGATGCGCACTGTACCAACCGACTTCATGAGCGTTTTGCCAGCGGCGGCAAAACTTTCGTCGGACTCGGACGTGGTCATGTCGAACTGGTACGTGAGGCCTGGAACGAGTGCCGCACGAATCGACGGCGTAAACGCCACCGTGCTGGCGCCGAGGGCGAGCGAGGCCACGGCCCAGAGGGCGCGTCGGGTGCGCTGGCGCGGCGCAAGGGGGGACAAGGACATATGCAGCTCCTGAAGAGGCGGGCAGTGCGGAATTCGAAGCGATCAGCACTTCGGACAGGAAATCCAGCATTACGCGACGCGAGGTCGTAATTTCCGTGGTCGCGGTCGTACGCAGGCAAATTATGCGTGAATCGCGATGCAGCAAGCGAACTGAAGCGTGTGAACGCTTCTGATCCACCGTCGTGACACCGCGCAGGATGTGCGGTGCGAATGCGTCCCTCCCTTCCCCACAAACAATGCACCGTTTCAGAACCGGTCGATCACCGGTTGGCGCACTTATCGCCATCGCCGCGTTCGTCGGCTCGGCCACGCCCAGCGCTGCGTTTGCGCAACGCGCCGCCAACGCGCCCTCCGCCGGATACCTGTCGCACAGCGCGCTGACCTCCGCGATCGAGGAACTGCGTCGCGCGAATCCTTCACTGCTGAGCGTACGTGAAATCGCCAAGTCGCCCGGCGGCCGCGCGGTACACGTGGTGCGCATTGGCAGCGGTGGTGATGCTGCGGATAAACGCCCCGCCGTCCTTGTGATTGCGAACGCGTTTGGTCCGCACGTCGTGTCGAGTGAAGTTGCCCTGCGCATCATGCGACAGATGACGAGCGCATACTCGCGTGATACGGCCATGAAGCGGCTGCTTGATCAACACACGTTCTATGTGGTGCCGCGCGCGAATCCCGATGCCGCCGAGGCGTTCTTTGGTCCGGTACTCTCCGAGCGCACGGGTAATGACGAAGCGTTCGACAGTGATCGTGATGGCAAGATCGATGAAGATGGGCCGAGCGATGTGAATGGAGACGGTCGCATCACCAGCATGCGCGTAGAAGATCCAGCGGGTCAGTGGATCGCCGATTCATTGAATCCGCTGCTCATGCGCCGCGCTGATGTCACTCGTGGAGAGCGTGGTCGCTACCGCGTGATGGCCGAAGGTCGTGATCTCGACAAGGACGGCGCGTTCAGCGAAGACGGACCGGGCGGCACCGACATCAATGCCAACTTCCCGAACTTCTACGAATACTTTGGCGCCACGTCGGGTAACTGGCCGCTGTCGGCTCCGGAAGCGTGGGGTATCGCGGAGCTCTTTCAGACCCATCAGAATATCGCCGTGGCGTACGTGCTCGGCCCGCAAGACAACGTGAACTCGCCGTGGGTTGGTCGTCGCGTTCCTGGTATTGGCGGTCAGCCGCAAGGCACGTCGGCAACGGGTCCGTTCACAGCCACGCTGCCAGAAGATGATCCGTGGTTTGCTGAAGGCAGCCGCGTCTTCAAGCGCACCACGGGTCTCTCACGCGGCCCGAACGGTATTGATGGCAAGGGTGATGTGCTCTCGTGGATTTACTACCACATGGGGCGCCTCGCGTTTGGTTCACGCACGTGGTGGACGCCTGATATGCCCGCGGATACAACGCGCCGCGCAGCGCCCGCAGGCGCAACTGATGCCTTGGCGGCGGAACGCGCAACTCTGCGTTGGATGGAAGCCAACCGCGCGGATGCCGTGGTACCGTGGACGCGTGTTCAGCACCCAGATTTTCCCGGACAGAATGTGGAAGTTGGAGGCATTGCGCCGTACGCAGCACTGAACCCGCCAGCATCAATGCTGGATTCGCTTGGTGCGCAGCACGCGCGGTTTGTTAGTGCGCTGGCAGGCATGTTGCCGCGACTTGAACTGCGTGTGGCGAAAGTGGAAGCCGTAGGTACGCGCACGTGGCGCATCACCGCGCATGTCGCGAACACTGGATTCCTGCCAACCATGTCTGCGATGGGTGCGCGCGCGCGCTGGCCGCAGCGTGTACGTGTTGATCTCAAAACATCGGCCGGTCAGGAGATCGCGTCAGGTCGTTCCATGCAACTGCTCAATCCGATGCGCGGTAGCGGCACCAGTACCGAACTCACGTGGGTGATTGTGGGTAACGCTGGTTCTACAGTAACGCTCTCAGCCGCCTCGGCAATCGTTGGCGAAGCGAGCGAAACGATTACGCTTCGCGCCCGGTGATTCTCATGACTCCCATGACAACTTTGAAAATGCGTTCGTTGTTCGCCGCGCTTGCGCTCGTTTCGCTTGCTACCATTGCGACGGATCTTGAGGCGCAGCAGCGTCCTGGCGATCGCATTCCGCTCACTGGCGCGCTCGAAGCACTCGGCTCACCGCGCAATCCGAAGGTGCCCATTCTGTGGGACCGTTGGTACGACAGCGACCAGCTCCGCGAACTCGCGGAACGACTGGCGCGTGCGCATCCGGACTACGTGAAGGTGTCGAGCATTGGCAAAAGTTTTGGCGGCAAGGATATCACCTTGATCACCGTTACGAACTTCAAAGTGGGCGACGCCGACAAGAAGCCGGCCATGTGGATTGATGGCAATATTCACTCGAATGAAATTCAGGGCAGTGAGTTTTCCATGTACACCGCGTGGTATCTCGCCGAGATGGCCGGTCAGGTAGCGGCCGTGGATACGTTGCTCGCGCAGCGCACGCTGTACATCGCGCCAACGATCAATCCCGACGCGCGCGATCATTACCTCAAGATGGCCAACACCGCGAGCTCCCCGCGTACCGGCCTCATGCCGCGCGACAACGATGGCGACGGCCTGCTCGACGAAGACGGCCCGAATGATCTGAATGGCGATGGACACATCACCCAGATGCGTCGCCGCAATCCAAACGGCCGGTTTATCGAAGCGCCGTTCGACAAGCGCGTGTTGATTCCTGCACCCGCTGGCACCAAGGGTGAGTGGGACATTCTTGGCCAGGAAGGCTACGACGCCGATGGTGACGGCAACGTGAGCGAAGACGGCATTGGCGGCTACGATCCGAATCGCAATTGGCCGTGGCGTTGGGTGCCGCAGTACGTGCAGGGCGGCGCTGACTGGTGGCCGGGTTCACTGCCGGAAACGCGCGCGGTGCTGAACTTCGTGATGAAGCGCGAGAACATTGCCGGTGCGCAGAGTTATCACAACTCGGGCGGCATGTTGCTCCGTGGCCCCGGCGTGCCGCAGGACGAATATCGCCCCCAGGACGTGGCCGTGTTCGACCAGCTTGGCAAAACGGGCGAACAGATTCTCCCGGGCTATCGTTACATGATCGTCTGGAAAGATTTGTACACGGTGTGGGGCGGCGAGCTTGACTGGTTCTACGGCGCGCGTGGTGTGCTCACGTTCTCCAACGAACTATTCACGCCGTTCCTGTACTTCAACAGCGCGGGCGGCGACGGCCCATCCGGCCAGGAGCAGAGTTCACTCTTCGATCGACTGCTTCTGCTTGGCGAGGCGTTTGTGCCGTGGACCAAGGTGCAGCATCCGCAGTATGGTGAAGTCGAAGTGGGTGGCTTCAAGAAAAACTTCGGACGTGTGGAACCGGGCTTCCTGCTGCAGAGCGACGCGCATCGCAACATGATGTTCACGCTGTATCAGACGTCGGAAATGCCCTTGGTGGAAGTGGATTCGATTTCCACGCGATCGATGGGTGGTGGGCTGACGGAGGTCACGGCCATCGTGATCAACCGCAAGCTTGCACCAACGCACACGCAACAGGATGTCGAGAACAAGATCTCGCGTCCGGATCATGTCACGCTCTCCGGCGGCAAAGTGATCACCGCGTTCCGCGTATTGAATCCGTTGCAAAACGTCACCGAAGAGCAGACGCTTGATCCCACCACGATCAAGCTCGCAAACATTCCGGGCGGCGGTGTTCCGGTGACGGTGCGCTGGATTGTGGAAGGCAGCGGACCGTTTACAGTGACGGTGGATTCACCGAAGGGCGGATCGCATAGCAAGCGGTCGCGGTAGCGGCTTCTCATTCGTGCGGTACTGGTTGTGCAGAAGGCCACCCAATGCTGGGTGGCCTTCTGATTTTCGTGCCGGACCCGCGAGAATTCATCGACGGGAAACACGATAGAGCACAACACGTTGCTCACCATCTGGGTTTTCCGTGCGTCCAAGCACGTAGTCCATGCCCACCTCGAACACCTCAACAGCCGCATTGATTTCGAGTGTCGCCGCCACCGTGCCGGCCCGGTTCAGCGCACGCATCGACGTTGTCTTGTCGCCCGGGAGTGAGGTGACGAACCAGATCAGGCCATCGGCGCCGGCCAGCATTTGTGAGAATGCGCGATGTGACGCGGGCCTCGGCACCTGCTTCGCGAAGGCGACCAGATCCGGGCGCACACGCGCTGGCGCGATTTCAACGGCCCGATTGATTGACGCTTCGTATTGCGCCATCGAGGGCGCACCACGCACGGCAGGCAGCGTTGATGTGCGCTCCACGCTTCCGTCACGCCGATACCACGTCACGACATTCGAATCAGTACGCGCGACAACGAGCTGACCATCGATCAGGGCGAACGACGTCAGTGCGCCGAGCGGTCGCGGCATGGCGCCCATGCCACCGTTCGGACCGAGCTGACCCATCAACATTTCGCCATATGGAAGCTCCCTCAGCTCTTGCAGCATGGCGCCGGTGCGATTGCGTACGGAAATACTCGTGCCGACCACACCAAGCTCGTACGAACGGCCATCAGACGTTTTGAGCGGGGTTGTGTTCGATGCTCCGCCACGACGCGGGGCAACGCCCGAGAAGATCGCCAAATTGCCGCTGCGATCACAGGCCGCCGTGAACGTACCGCTGGAAGTTGGCGCGCTAATCTGCCGGATATATCCGGACGTGGCGTGCATTACGGAGAGTCGCGTGGCGCGGGCGTCCCACACGTACAGCGTGTCGCCTCCACACGCGCTCACCCAGCTGATCGCGCGAAACTCGCCTGGCGCATCACCGAGGCGTCCCCATGACCTCTCAATGCGTCCGCTGCTGTCGGCAATGCGAAGCGCACCGTCTGTCTGGTCAGTGATTGCGATTTTTCCGTTGGACAATCGCGTGGCCCATGTGGCCGTGGCAAAGCGTACGCTGCCATCAGGCGCGGTTGCGTCGATTGAAGTGATGGGCGTGGGCGAGACTTTGAAGACGGGAGCCTGCGCCGAAATACGTGACGTTGGAAACACGAGCGTCGCGAGTGCCACCAGCACGAGTGCCGTCGTCGAGAAAATCGTTGGCGCGACTGACCGCCGGTCCATCGTTGCGAAAAGCGGCGAGCGTTTCATGGTGAATAGAGTTGGAGTGAAACGGATGATGCCTGCGATTGGCGCGCGTTACACGCCACGGAGTACATCATTGGGATCCATCTGTGCAGCCTTGCGCACCGGCAACCAGCACGCGATCACCACCACCGCCACCAGCACCGCGCCGGTGAGCGCGCTGGCACTCATCAGTACGCTCGCGCTGATCGGCACACGTGACTGCATCAGCCCGAGGAGCCCTACTGTGGCCAGCGCGCCAGCGAGCAATCCGGTACGCGTCGTGCGCAAGGCGTCGAAAAGGAGCCAACGTTCCAGCGTGTGCGGCGCGGCGCCGAGCGCGAGTCGAATGCCAATCTCTCGACGACGTTGCAGCGTGGCGAAGTGCACCAATCCAAAAAGACCAACGGCGGCAATGCCAAGCGTAAAGCCGGCAACGACCGTGAGTACGCTCGCGAACAGGCGAAGCGGCAACAAACCGATCGTTGCCTGCTCCTCCGTTGTGCGCAGCTCGGAAAGCCGAATCGCAGGATCGAGCGCTGCGGAATGGTCACGCACCGCTGATCTTTCCGCTGTGCTCACCGCGCTTCGCGACTCCACGGTGAGATAGGTGTTCGACGGCTCGGCCTGTCCGTATGTGAAGAAGAACTGCGGGTCGGCAACGCGCGACACACGTCCACCCGCAAAGCGGAGTCGCGGTACATCCTCGACCACGCCGATGATCTGTGCAATAGGTCCCGATGTACCCAAACGCACTTGTCGACCAATGGCGCTACTGTCGCCCCACACTGCTTTCGCGATGTTCTCACTCACAATCATGGACACGTGCGTGCCTACAGTGTCGCTGTCAGCAAAGTTGCGTCCCTGAACGAGACGACGGCGCCGCAGCGCGAAGTACGTGGCATCCGTCGCGAGCAGTTGTGGCCACATGCCGGATGCTCTCCAGAGCAGCTTCGAAGTGTCGTGCGGCGCAAGCAACCGTGTGCTGTAGTCGACGACGTAGCGAGTGGTATCCGATTCGAGGTGGAGCCATCGCACATCACTATGCGTGCTCACGGCCGCGAACATTGGATCTCTACGCAATGCCGCCGCCAACGCCGTGCCATGTGCGTGCTGGTGTGAGAAATCATCCATTCGCTGCTCGTCCAGCATGGGGATGAACTCCATCAACCGTTCACCCGGGTATGCTGGTTCAACAGAAAGCATGGAACGGTAGCTGGCCACCAGCAGTCCACTCGTGATCACAAGAACTAGTGACAACGCCAGTTGCACACTGATCAGGCGTGCGCTCCAACGGCGGTTGTTCCGAGAGGTGACGCCGAGGCTGTCGCCATCCTGAATCGCGCGCATCGGATCAACACGAGACGCTTCGCGCGCCGGAAGCAAACCGAACACGAACATGGTGAGTAGCGCGGTTGCCAATGCGAAGCTCGTGACGCGCCAGTCCAGACCGAAGTCGATCCAGCCCGGAAACCCGCGCCGGGGGATCGCGCGCAGCATCAGTTCGAGGCCCACTTGCGATAGCACCAAACCAAGTATGCCCGCCGCGCATGCGAGTACCAAACACTCCACCAGCAGCTGTCGCATCAGTCGAAACGAGCTTGCGCCCAGCGCGGCCTCGACTGCCATTTCCCGTCGGCGACTTTCGCCGCGAGCCAGCAGAATGTTCATCACATTCGCGCAGGCCACCACGAGAACAATCGCCGTCACCAGCACAGCCACCGCCGCGATCGAATAGCCCGCAGGGCGTTGCCCGCGGTCGTACATATCGGATGGCATCACACGCCAGCGTGCGGAGTCTGCGCTCTGTTCACCAGCCGAGAGAGGACCGGCTTGCTGAAGTCGCTCCGCCAGTGAGTCGCGCGTCATTCCTGGTTTCAGCCGGGCGACCACTTGCACGAAAACATCTTCGTGATCAACAGCGGCGAGCGGCGTCCAGACAACAGCCCGTGTGTGGAAGTAGAAACGCCTGGGCATGACGCCGATTACGTGATGTGCAACACCGCCCAGTTCTATTTGTGCGTCATTCAGGTCGTCTCGCGAGGCGAAGTCGGTACGCCAGATCGAGTCGCTGATCAGCGCAACGGCTGCTTGCGCACGAAACTCGGCTTCAGTCGGCGCGCGACCCCGTACTGGCGCCACACGCAGTACACTCATCGTTAACTCATCAATACGTGACCGGTAAATCTCTGCGACGGTGTCACGTAACCGCACCGTAGTCTGTCGCTCTTCGAATGTCGCGAACGTGGCAACATCGTTTGCTCGCTGACGCACCTCCGCGACCACGCTGGCTGGCAGCTCATCGTATTGCACTCGCGTAGGCGCAACGCCATACAGTTTCACCAGCTGGGAGGGCTCGCTGTAGGCAAGAGGCCTGATCCACGCCGCATTCATCAGGCTGAACACACACGTCACACACGCAATGCCGATGGCAATCACCAGTACGATCGCCGCGTTACTTGCGGGTTCTTTACGCAACCGGCGCAGTGCGAGTCGCACGTCGCGAAGCGCATCATACCACCAGTGAAGCGCACGCTCACGCAACACCCACTCGCGCGTTTGCTGCACACCGCCGAACTCGAGCAACGCGCGCCGGCGCGCTTCAGCTGGCGAAAGGCCCTGCGCGATCAGGTCATCGGTCGCGTAGGCAATATGCGCTGCGATCTCTGCATCGATCTCCTGCGAGACCGACTGTCGACGCACGAGTGCCGATGCACCACGCCACCAGCGCAGGGCCGAGCTTCGCATGGCCAGTGAATCGACTCAAGTGGAGCGCAACACGCGGTCGACAGCGGCGGTGAACAACGTCCACTGCTCGCGTTCAACCACCAGCTGCTTTTTCCCTGTGGCCGTGAGCGTGTAGACCTTCACGCGACGGCCTTCCGGCGACGTGCCCCACTCAGCAGAGAGCCAGCCGCGTTCCTCAAGCCGATAAAGTGCGGGATACAGTGATCCCTGATTCACTTCCAGGACATCTGCCGACAGCTCGCGAATGCGCTTTGCGATTGCCCACCCGTGCAGCGGCTGCAGCATCACGCTCTTGAGAATGAGCAGATCGAGGCTGCCTTGCAGCAGATCCGCGCGGTCCGAACCCATGGGAATCTCCTTGCCTAGACGTTCGACAATAGGATATCGCGGCTATTGTCGAATGGCAAGGTATCACACCAATGCGAGCGGTCCGCCGGTTTTCTGGGCTAGGCGCGCGGAGACCAATGGCGGGTGGCGAACAGCTCTCCACGCCGCAACTGCAACCACACACCGAACAGCAGCGCGCCGAGCAAGACGAAATTGATTGCGCCGAACACCACGCCGGCCGTGGCGAGCTTGGCGGCCTCGGTACCGCGTAACACGTAGCCCACGGCGGCGCCCTGGGCAGCCATCAGCGCGAGACCGAGTGCGAGTCGCTGCCCTTCGGTTCGGTGGCGCTTGGGAAGTGGTGACGGTTGCTTCTTGCGCCACACCCACAGCAGGCGGTGGCGCGTGATGTGCGCGCACATCTGCACACCGGCGATACCGAGACCCACGGTGAGCCAGAGCTGCAGCGCATCGTGCAGTGGCGCCGCGCCTCCCGGGTGCGGTACCGGCGTGCGGAGCCACGGCAAAAACTCCACCGCCCAGCCAGAGTGTCCACCGTGCGTTACTCCGTCGAGCAGCCAGTGCGACACGCCACCGAAGAACGCGGAGACGGCAACCACGCGCCACTCACGCCGGCTCGCCGGTGCGTGCAACGCAGCGAGATCGTGCAACCGCAATCGGGGATGATCGCGTACGAACGGCAACACGGCCGGCGCCAGCACTGATGTGAGCACCCACACGAGTAGCATGGTGACCGGCACACTGAAGTACAGCTGTGCCGCGAACGTGTGGCTGAAGATCCAGTCGTCACTCAGTCGCCAGATAAACTCCAGGTCTGGGGCCATGCTGCCAATGCAGAGCGCCAGGCCACTGAAGCGCTCGGGCCAGCGAAGCTTGAGCGGAAGAACGAGGGCCTGATGTGCGAAGATGGTTGCTGGCACGTACGATGGTTGCGTGTGAGCATCGACTCTACAACGGCGTGACATCGCGCACGAATCTCGGCATCACGTGTCGGCGGGCGCCTCACGGTCGTGTCGCAGTCGTGTACGCGACGTGCAACGGTTGGGCGACAACGCCTTCGTGCGATCGTCGCCGAAAGCTCAGCGGGTGGCTGTTCCTCGCAGATACGCCTGTCGTTCTGTCTCGGGAAACCGTTCGATCGCATACCGCAGCATCGTCCGAGGCATGGTCGCCTGATGCTGATCGAGAAACTCACGCTCACGGTTTGGATCCCGCTTGCCAATCTCTCGTAACATCCACCCTACCGCCTTGTGGATCAAATCGTGCGTGTCGTGCACGAGCAGTGTCGCGATGTTTAACGCCGCGGAATATCTGCCCCGTTTGATTTCGTGAAACGTCGCCATAATGGCGATACGTCGTTCCCAGACGTTGTCAGATCGGGCCATTCGTTTGAGCGTGACGAGCTTTGCCGGATCATCGTGCGCTCCGACAATGTGCTCTGCCGACACGTCGACCAGATCCCAGTTGTTGATGCAACGCGTATGGGCGAGATAAACACGATAGATCTCGTCCCGTTCGTCAGGCGACGCGCGGCGGTACCTGTCTATGATGAGCAGCAGCGCAACGAATCGTTCCTCGTGCCACGCTGATCGCAACAGGTCAATCGTGTCCCCGAGCGAAATGCCGCTCCCCCCTTTGGCAACCGCGCGTGTAACAACTGCGCGCAGCTGAGGCACGCGAACGCCAAGAAACTTGTCACCGTGTCCGTACTCACCGGGACCGGTTTTGAAGAACCGCTGCAGGAACTCCGCGGTTTCAGGATCGCCGAGTGCCCGTATGTCGTGCTGCAGCTGAGCGAGGGAGTTCATGCCGTGAGCAGCGGTGCAGAAGTTCAGGAGTGCTCGTCGATCTTACGTCCACCGAACTCGGCTGTAAAGCGGGAGAGTGCATGGTGCATCTCCGGTACGTGCACAATATTCAGGAGAGTATGTCGACACTCCGCCTCCTCGTTGCCGCAGTGCTCTGCTGCTTTTCAACTGGTGTCGCGCAATCACAGCGCGCGGCGCCAGCAGTCAGCCTCGCACGCCCTGCGTGGACGGCCGCCGATCCATTTACGAGCATCAGCTCTGTTCGTGTGCTCGCCAATGGCAGCGTGATCGTTGCGGATCTGATGGAAAAGCGCGTGCAGTTTCTTGCGGCTGGCGGTCGCACTGCTCGAGCGATTGGGCGGCAGGGCGCGGGTCCGCGCGAGTTCGCGAGTCCAGCCGCAGTGATCGCGCTGCGCGGTGACTCAACGCTGCTGCTCGATCGCGATCAACGTCGCTTCCTGCTTCTCACGCCAGCAGCCGAACTGCTCGACGCGCGCGTATTCCCTGAATCGTTGCAGCAAGGCGCCGAGTTCGTGCGAGGCGCTGATGCAGCGGGACGTCTCTATTTTCAGGCGAGCGGGATGCCAGTGAATGAGCGCTCGCCGTATGTCGCCATCAAGCGATGGGATCGTCGCAGCGGCCGAATCGACAGTGTGGCAGCAGTGATGATGCCGAATCCGAAGCCCGTCAGTATGGAGCTATCGCCGCAGATGAAGGCCGATGGCTACAAGGGCATGGTCGTGCGACGCATCATGCCGTTCACGCCAGAAGACGAGTGGGCGATCGCGCCAAGCGGACGGGTGGCAATCGTGCGCGCGAATCCGTATCGCGTGGATTGGATTGAATCAGACGGGAGCGTAACTCGCGGCCCCGCGCTCACGACTCCTGCCGTGCCGGTGACGGATGCGGATCGCAAAGCGTACGACGTACCCAACAGCCGCATTCAACTCACGTATCCAGCCACGAAGCCCGCGTTCAAAGAGGGACTCGTGATTGATCCCGACGATAACGTGTGGGTGCGTCGGGAGACGCCCGCTGGTTCCACGGTGCAACCGTGGGACGTGTTCGGAGCGACGGGCGCACACCGCGGTGTGGTCTCGCTGCCGTCGGCGAAACGAATCGTGGCGATCAGCAAGACGCTGGTGTTCGTGGCCAGACGTGACGCTGATGATCTGCAATGGCTTGAGGCGTACGCGCGATAACTGCCGTTACGGGTACGCCTTTTTCAGCTCTGCTTCTGTCCACTGTGTTTTACGCGCTTTGGTCGCCGCACGCACGGCAGCAACTTGCGCGGCGGTCACGGCACTCGCCTTGTTGCCCCACTGCGAACGGATGTACGTGACCACGTTGGCGATTTCCTGATCGCTGAACAGTGAAGCCCACGGCGTCATCACGCTGTTGTATTTGGCGCCCTTCACCGTGACTTCACCCTGCATGCCGTGCAGTACGATTGCGATGGGCAACTCCGGTTTACCCGTCACCCATTCGGATCCAGCGAGCGGCGGAAACACACCCGCCATACCTGCACCGTTGGCCATGTGACACGCGGCGCAGGTGCCGTACACCTCGGCGCCGGTCTTGGCCTTCTGCGCGTGGAGCGCGATAGGAAGCGTAACGGCCAACACGACAGCGGACAGGAATCGCATGCGACAAAGACTCCAGAGGGGGTGCACACCGCGCGCCACGCCGACGCGCCTCTGTGTAAAGTGTACCAACGTCTCGTGAGAAACGGCAGCCATGGGTAACTTTCACTCATGACCACTACCCTTGGCAGATCGCATCGATCCGCACATGCCCGCGGGCGGCGAGCGGTGCACGCGGTACTTGGCGCCCTCGCGCTCTCGGCGACCGCGGCAAACGCGCAGCAAACGACTGCCGCGCAAACGCCACTTCCGTTCGAAGATCGCGTCCGCACGCTCTTTGACGGCGCGCGCGCCAAAACAACGGTCGCGTTTCTTGACCAGCATGTACGCTGGCCCGGTAATCGCGGGTTTGACGCATCGATTGCACATATCGCCGAGCAACTCGAACGCGCCGGATACATTCCGGCGGCTCGCGCGACGGACAAAGACGCGCTGATCTATCGTGTGGAGCAGTATCCGATGGCACAACCAGCGTGGGAACCCATCGACGCCTCGGTCACGATCAACGGTGACAACGCGCCGTTGTTGCAGTTTGCAAACAACCGGAACATGCTTGCCACCAACTCGTTCTCCACGCCGGCCGGCGGCGTACGAGCGACCGTGGTTTCCGTGGGCGGAGGTACGCCGGCCGAGTTCGACGCTGCCGGTGATGTGCGCGGAAAGATCGTGTTTGCCAACGCGCCGGTCAGTCGAGTTTTTCAGGAAGCGGTCGTTCGTCGCGGCGCGGTTGGTGCGCTCGGGTATTCGTTGCCGGCGTACCTCAAGCCCGAGGTCAATCGCAACTCGATTCAGTTTGCGTCGGTCGCTCGCGACACGACGGCAAAATCATGGGGCATCGCGCTCTCGTACGCGGCGCGTGAACGCCTCACGGCGGCGCTCGCCAACGGTCCGGTTACACTGAATGTTGTCACTGATGTGCGCTTTACAACAAACGCCGTCGAGCAGACAGTGGTGGCGGAAGCACGTGGTACGTCTCATGCGAGCGAGCGCTTTGTCTTCAGCGCCCACGTGCAGGAGCCCGGCGCCAATGACAACGCCAGTGGTGTGGGCGCGCAGCTGGAAATGGCTCGCGTGATGGCGCAGTTGTTGCGCGAGGGCATGCCGCGTCCAGCGCGTACGCTCACCATGATCTGGGGACAGGAAATCCGGTCCACCGATCGGTTCATTACGCAAGACTCAGCGCGCGCCGTTGGTATACGGTGGGGCATGTCGCTCGACATGGTGGGTGAAGACACCGAAAAAACTGGCGGCACATTTCTGATCGAGAAGATGCCCGATCCATCGGCCATCTGGACGCGTGGCAATGACAAACACAGCGAATGGGGCGGGCGTCCACTCGAAAAGAAGGATCTGCGGCCGCACTACTTCAACGATTTCGTAGAAGCCCGTGCACGTGCGCACGCCGCCACGACCAACTGGGTCGTGAACACGAATCCGTTCGAAGGCGGCAGTGATCACACACCGTTTTTGCGCGCCAACAAGCCAGGGCTCCTGCTGTGGCATTTCACCGATCAGTTCTATCACACCGACGGTGATCGCATTGACAATGTCTCGGCGGCCACACTGCGCAATGTTGGCGTCACCGCGCTCACGAGTGCGTTGCCACTCCTGCGCGGCGATGGTGGCACCATCGATCGCGTACTGCGCGAGGTGACGACAGCCGCCGAAGCGCGTTTAGCCGCCGAATCACAACTCGGCACCGCGAACATTCGCCGCACGCCCACAACCGAAGCGCGGGCGCTTGAACGCGACATTCTTGAAACATGGACCAAATACTACGTGGACGTGCTCGCCACGGTGCGCGACATTCCACTTGGCGCGGTGCCGGCCCCGGTCGAGGGCAAAATCAAGGGGGCACAGCGAGCGATTGAAGCCATGGGAGCGAAACACGTCGCCGAGGTCGCGCGCTGACGGGAGCGAACGCGCCGCGTCCTGTCCCCTGAGCGTTCCGATCGCCCCACGCTGCACGTAGTTTTCGCGAGTTCCTTCCCTCCCGGAGACTCGCATGCGCTTCCGTACCCGTTCGGCCATGACCGCCATGGCCGTCCTGCTCACCGGGCCGGTCACGGCCGGCTCCACGCTCACCGCTCAGGCAACGCAGCCCGCAGCATCCCCGCGTCCTACCACTGTCGCAACCGCGGCCAGCAGCGACGGCCCCCGGGCGATGACACCGGTCGACATCGCCGCGTGGCGATCGATCCGCACGACGCAGCTTTCGCATGACGGCCAGTGGTTCGCCTATGTGCTGTCGCCCAACGAAGGCGACGGTGAAGTCATTCTCCGCCAGATTGTGGCCGGCGGGAAAGAGTGGCGGTATCCCGTGGGCGACGCCGCATCAAATCCTGCGCTGCAACTGTCGCCAGACGGCAAGTGGGCCGCATTTCTGACGTGGCCGAAAGCCGCTGATGCGGAGAAGCTGCGCAAGGATCGCCGCCCGATTCAGGGCAAACTTTCGCTTGTGAACCTTGCGACCGGTCAGAAGAAAGACATCGATAAAGTGCGCGGCTTCTCCTTCTCGGGTGAGGCGCCGCGCTGGATCGCGATGCAGGGTTACGGTGCCGACGCACCGGGTGCTGCACCTGCCGGCCCGCCAGCTGCAGGCGCCGCCGCAAGCTCACGTCCTACCGGCAGTGATCTGATCCTGCACGAGCTCGGCACCAACGTGATGCTGAACGTGGGCAACGTGGGTGAATACTCGTTCGACCACACGGGCCGCTGGCTGGTGTACTCGATCGACGCCGCGAACAAACTCGGCAACGGCATTCAGCTGCGTGATATGAACGCGGGCACGGTGCGCAGCATCGATGCAGCAGACCGCGCGACCTACCGTCGTTTGGCGTGGACGGACACCATGACGGCGTTTACGGTCATGCGCACCACGATTGATTCGTCGGGCAAGGACACCACGCTCACCGTGATGGGCATGCGTCGCGTCGGCACGCCACAGGAAAAGCTCGTGTCGATTGCGCAGGCCGGCCGCGCGGATTGGCCCGCAGATCAGCGCATCAGCACGGATCGCGCGCCGCGCTGGTCAAACGACCTTGACGGTCTGTTCTTCGGTCTGCGCCCCGTTGAGAAGCCTGTGCCGAAAGAAGAACAGCTCGAGGACGACGACAAGCCGACGCTGCGTCTGTGGCACGAAAAAGACGAACGTCTGCAGTCGCAGCAGGATGTGCAGGCCACGGCCGATCGCACGTTCTCGTATCTCGCGGCCTACTGGCCTACCACCGACCGTGTGGTGCGTCTCACAGACATGAACGCGCGCGTTGGCACGACGACCGATCTCGATCGCTGGGTCATCGCGACGGACGTATCACCGTATCAGCGTCAGGCGAGCGTGGACGGCATCAACATGCGTGATGTGTACGTGATTGATCCGCGCAGTGGCGACAAGCGTCTTGCGGTGAAAGCGCTGCGCGGTGCCAGCAGCACATCGCCGGATGGCCGTCGCATGGCGTTTTTTGACGACGGCGAGTGGCATGTGATGGAACTCGCCACACTCGCGCGCAAACAGCTCACGACTGGCGGCCGCTTTATCAATGTGGAAGACGATCACAACGTGGATCGTCCCGGATATCCGATGTTTGGCTGGGCGTCTGACGGCAACGCGTTCCTCGCCAGCGATGGTTGGGATGTGTATCGCGTGAATATGGCCGGTGGTGAGCCCGTGAACCTCACGCGCGATGGCAAAGCCAAGGGCATTCGCTATGGCCGCCCGATGATCTTTGATCCGCGTCAGCGCGGCGTCGACATGAACGCACCGTTCATGATCACGGCACGCGAAGAACGCACCAAGAAAGAAGGTGTGTTGCGCATTGACGCAAAGGCCGGACGCATCACGGCACTCGACTGGCGCGACGCCAGCGTGCGCCCGCTGAAGGCGCGGAAGGCCGATGTCTGGCTGGCGAGCATCTCCACCTACGCGCGCTACCCCGACTACTGGAAGATCAACTGGGGCGGCGATTCACTCCGTCTTACAGACGGCGCACCCAACATGAACGGCCTGAAGTGGAGCCCGGGTTCGCGCCTCGTCACCTACGTGAGCGACAAGGGCGACACGCTGCAGGGCGCCCTGTTCCTGCCCGCCGGTTACGAAGAAGGCAAGAAGTATCCCACGGTCACGTACATCTACGAAAAGATGTCCGACAACCTGCACACGTTTTACAGCCCGTCGTTCAGCAGTTCGTACACACCGAGCATTTACACGAGCCGCGGATACGCCGTGTTCATGCCGGACATCAAGTACACGATCAATGACCCCGGCATGTCGGCCGTGTGGTCCGTGCTGCCGGGCATCAAGGCCGCCATCGCAACTGGTATCGTGGATTCAGCCAAGGTCGGTCTGCACGGTCACTCGTGGGGCGGCTATCAGACCGCATTCCTCGTCGGACAGACGGATGTGTTCACCGCTGGTGTTGCGGGCGCTCCGCTCACCGACATGGTGAGCATGTACAGCTCGGTGTACTGGAACACGGGTTCGGCGAACCAGCCAATCTTCCAGAGCTCGCAGGGTCGCTTCAAGGGCAACTTCATTGAAAATCGTGAAGCCTATGAGCGTAACTCGCCCAATCGATACGCGGACCAAATCAACACGCCGCTCATCATTCTGCACAACGACAAAGACGGCGCGGTGGACTACAACCAGGGCATCACGTTTTACAACACGCTGCGTCAGCTCGACAAAGACGTGATTCTGCTCGAGTACCAGGGCGAGAACCACGGATTGTCACAGCTCAAGAATCGTCGCGACTACACGATTCGTCTGATGGAGTTCTGGGACCATCACCTCAAGGGTGAAAAGGCGCCCGAGTGGATTGACAAGGGCATTCCGCGTCTGGAAATGGATCGCCACTATCGCGAGCGCAAAGGACTGTACACGCCGCCCAAGGTGGTCGCGCCAATCAAGATGTAACGCTCGATTACACACACGCCGTATTTCTTTTCGCATTCAGGGAGAGGTTGTCCATGCGCGTCTGCACCGCTGTCTTGATCGCCATTTGCACACCACTTGTTTCTCTATCGGCACAGACGACGCAGGCACTGCGGCCGATGACCTTTCTCGATATGCAACACCTCAAATCGGCCGGCTCGTTCGCGCCAAGTGCCGACGGGAAGTGGTTGCTGCACACGGTAACCACGCCCGACTGGGACGAGGCCCGCTCGCAAACCGACATTCATTTGGTGTCGGTTGGCCAAGGTGTCTCGTCGTCCCGACAAATGACATTCAGCACAGAGAAGAACGAAACGTCGCCGGCCTGGTCGCGCGACCGTTCGTTCTTTGCGTTTCTCTCGAACCGCGACGCCACCGGTGAGGCGGCCGGCAATCAGCTGTACGTGATGCGGCCCGATGGTGGCGAAGCACGCAAGGTCACCAGTGCCACCGGCGGTGTGAGCAACTTTGCGTTCAGTGCCGATGGCCTGTGGTTGGTGTACCGCGCTGGACGTGCCGCCATGCAACAGCTCTATCGTCTGCCAGTTGCAGAGCTGCATACGGCGGAGCCGCAGAAACTCACCAGTCACGCCGGTGGTGTGGAGTGGTGGCAGTGGGCGCCTGACAGCAAACGCATCTTTTTTACCGGCCCCGACCAGGACGCCGCCGATGAACGACTCCGTCGCGAAAAGAAGTTCACCGTAAACATTCAGAACGCGGAAACCCCACTCGTCAGCTTGTGGATGCTGGAGGTCGATCCGGCTCGCGCCACGCGACTCACGCGTGACTCCTCGTACACCGTGCAGAGCGTCACCATCTCGCCCGACAGCAAGTGGGTTGGGTTTACCGGCATCTCCGCTTCACGCTACGACCGGAACATCACCGAGCAGGGCATCAATGGCGACCTGTATCTACTTGATGTCAGCACGAACACCATTGAACGCCTCACCAACAACAAGGAAGTAAGCGAGGGCGATCTCGGCTTCTCGCCGGACAGTCGAAAGGTGGTATTCTCCGCGCCGGATGACATGACGCGCTACACCATGGGCAACCGTCGGTTGTACATCCGTGATGTTGCCGCGCGTGGCGCCGAGTTCAAGAAGCTCGGCGCATCGTTCGACGGCAATGTAGCCGCGGAGTTCTGGTCGGCAGACGGACGCACGATCTACTTCAACGAAGGCATCAAAGCCACGCGTCAGTTGCTTGCACTCGATGTTGGTAACAACACCGTTCGGCAGGTCACCAACCTGCCGGCCTCGTTGTCGGTGAGTAAAGACGATGACTCCGGACTCTTGCTGATCAACTACTCTGATCCGCAAACACCGTCCACGCTGTACACGGTGAGCTCACTCGATCGACTGAGCAATCGCGCGGCCTGGGTACAACTGACCGACGTGAATCCGCAGGTACGCACGCTCGCGCTCGGCGAAGAGCGTGAAATCACGTGGACATCTACCGATGGCAAGCAAGTGGGCGGCGTGCTCAATCTGCCGGTGGGCTATCGCGCCGGTGATCGCGTTCCACTCATTGTCGCGATTCACGGTGGGCCCGCAGCGGCCGATGTGCTCAGCTTCAACGGGGGCTATGGCTCGCAAGTGTACGCGGGAGCCGGCTATGCGGTGCTCAAGCCCAACTACCGCGGCTCCACCAACTACGGCGAAGCACATCGCACGGCAATTGTTGGTAACTACTTCAAGCAGGGCTACGAAGACATCATCAGTGGCGTGGATCATCTCATCGCGCAGGGCATCGTGGATTCCACGCGCATGGGCATGCTCGGATGGAGTGCGGGCGGACACTGGTCCAACTGGACACTCGTGAACACCGATCGTTTTAAAGCGATCAGCTCTGGTGCGGGCACCTCGAACTGGGTGTCGATGTACGCGCAGAGTGATGTGCAGCGCAACCGACAGTTCTACCTCGGCGATGATCTACCGTACAACAACTTTGATGCGTATTGGGATCAGTCACCGATCAAGTACATCACCAAGGCAAAAACCCCCACGATGATTCACGTGGTGGAAGGCGATCCGCGTGTACCGAGTCCGCAGTCGGTAGAGTTGCACATGGCGCTCAAGAAGCTCGGCGTGCCGACGGAGTTGTTCATGTATCCTGGCAACAGCCACGGCATTCCCGACCCGCGCAACCGATTGGTGAAGTCGGTCAGTGAAATGGCGTGGATGGACTACTACGTGCGCGGCAAAGGCAAGCAGTTCGACTGGCGCGATGTACTCAGCACGCTGAAGAATGTGAAGCCAGCCGCGCCAACGGTTCCCTGACGCGTGGTGAACATGCTTCGGCTGGCGCTTGCGGCCTCGCTGGTCGCGATGGCGGCACTCGGTTGCGCAGCCTCCTCGCCTCGTGGTGTCGAAAGTGGCGCGACGCCGCTGCGCACGGCGAGCTACAACATTCGGCACGGCGCCGGCATGGACAATCGCGTCGATCTGCCGCGCACGGCAACTGTGCTGCGCGCGCTCAATGCCGATGTCATTGGATTGCAGGAAGTGGATCACCGCGTGTCGCGCAGCGGAAGTGTCGCGCAGATGGATTCACTCGGTCGCCTGCTCGGTATGCAGGCGGCGTTCGGTGCATTCATGCCCTATCAGGGCGGCGAATACGGGTTGGGCGTGCTTTCGCGTCATCCCATCGCACGCCTGCACGTGATTCGCCTTCCCGATGGCAATGAACCACGCGTGGCGCTGCTTGTGGATGTGGTCGTGGGCGGGCGGGACACGGTCTCGGTGGTGAATGTGCACTTCGACTGGGTGGGCAACGACACGCTGCGGTACGCACAGGCCAGCGCCCTCGTACGCGTGCTCGACACGCTGCGCACACCGTACGTAGTGCTCGGCGACTTCAACGACGAACCGGGCTCCCGCACGCTGGCACTGTTCTCAGCACGCGCAACGGAAGCGCAGAAGGCAGCCGACAATCACTTCACCTTTTCCTCAACTGAGCCCAACAAGGAAATCGATTTCATCTTCGCCGCACCTAGTGCGCGATGGACGTCGGGCGGTGCGCGTGTGATTGATGAGCGCGTCGCATCTGACCATCGCCCCGTGGTGGCTGACTGGATGCTTCGCTGGCAATAGCCGCTCGCTCAGACAAACAACAAACGGGGGCACCAGCGTGGTGCCCCCGTTTGCATTGATTCGTCATGGCCGCGCTCAGTAACCGGGCCGGCGCGCCGGTGCAGGCTGTGGCAGCGCATCGACCAGTTCGGCCATGCGCTTGCGCATCGCCGCGTCTGGAAGGCGCCCCGTGCCACCGCCAATGTTGTCGATCATGTTCTTGGCTTGGCTGGTGGCAGGCGTGACCACCGTGACCGCCGGATGACTGACGATGTATTTGAGGAAGAACTGCGCCCACGTGGTGGCGTCAATGTCTTTGGCCCACGCCGGAAGCTCCACTCCCCCTGCGCGTCGGAACAAGCTGGTCCGTCCGAACGGCACGTACACGAGCACACCAATCTTTCGTTCCTGTGCGAGCGGCAGAATCATCTCTTCGACGCCACGATTATCAACCGCGTAGTCCACGCCAATGAAATCGATCGGTTCATTGCGCATGATCTCGGCGAGACGCGTGTACTGATTGTCACTCGTTGTGGTGACACCAGTATAGCGAATCCGCCCCTGCGCTTTCATCTCTTTCAGGATGCCAAGCTGCGTTGGCACGTCGGCGAGATTGTGCACCTGGATCAGATCAATTTTCGGCACCTTGAACTTTGCGAACGATGCTTCGATCTGCGCACGCGCGGCCGCGGGATCGGCTTTGCCGTCGCCACCGCGACCAACCACATTCACTTTTGTGGCCCAGAACACTTTGTTCGCAATGCCAAGTTCGTTCGCGATATCGCCGGCCGCCTGCTCCGATGCGCCGTAGCTTGGCGCCGTATCGAAGACCGTCGCGCCGCGTTCGACCATCGTTTTCATCACATCCTTGAGTGCGCTCAGATCTTCGCTGCGAGCCACCTGAGAGAACGTGGCCGAACTTCCCAGTCCGATCACCGGCAGCATCTCGCCGGATGACGGCACTGCGCGCTTGAGCAGCGCGGATGGCTGAAGCAGGCGAGTGGATGCTTCGAGTGCGCGCAGCAGTCGCGGTGATAGTGCCAGTGACGCGCCAACACCCAGCGTTGCGCCGAACCAATCGCGGCGGGAAATCATATGGGATGTGCTCCGAGGAAGGGATTTGATCCAATACGTGCCACGGGACGCCAGCGCTGTACAGTCGGCCGCGCTGACGCCCCGGGACTTTCGGTGTCAGTGCTTCATCGGTTTGCAGGCCGCTTCCACCACGTGATACGTGTCGTGCACTGTCTTGAGCGCGGCCTTGAGCGCGGCATCATTGGCTTTGCGCGCAACGAGTGTGGCCACCGCTTCGGATTCAGGCACCAGCTTCGCGATTCCGGTTTTCACCGCGGGCGCTTCACAGCCCATTGGCACTTTCGCTGCATTCCACGCCTTGGCGGCCGCAACCAGCTTGGCCGACGACGCGCGCGCCGGCGCGAGGGTGTCATTCTTGGCCGGATGCCAGGCCGCAGACATCACGTCATGGAACGTGTCGAGCTCCGCCCAACCACTCTTCGCGTGATCCGCTTCCTTCTCCTCAGCCTTACCGTGCGCCGAGTGATCCATGGCACCATGTCCGGCCGGCGGCTTGGGAGGCGCGGCCTGCGCAAACGCGCTGCTGGTGACGAGAACGGTGGCCAGCGCGGCACCGGCGGGCAGAACAAACAGACGACGGAAAGACAACGCCATGGGGAGTCTCCAGAAGGGTTGAGGTATAGCACAGAAAGGTCTCGTATCCGGCCGTCGGGCACAACGGGCATGCGCTGTTGCAACGACGGTGTGGGGTCCGGGCGTTATACACCGAATGGCCCAGGTTCGTGCTCGTCCCTCCTCCGGATCGCCAATGCCCCTGCCCGAACGCTTTTCCGCCATCCGATTTCGTCGGGCTGCGGCGCTGATTGTTTTACTGGCGGTGGCCGCGCCTTTGGCCTGGTCGCAACGGGGACGCGGACGCACGGAGATCCTGCCCAACGTGGAATACGACGGCAAGTTCACGTTCGCGCGCATTCGCTATACGCAGGGCTATCGCATGTCATGGAGCGCGGACTATCCGGCCATGGAGCGCAACTTCATGAGCATCCTCAGTGAGCTCTCGTCGATTCCGCTGCACAAGGATGCGAGCAACGTACACACGCTGGATGATCCGGAGTTGTTCAAGTATCCGGTCGCGTATCTCACGGAGCCTGGCTACTGGTATCCAACCGAAGCCGAGGCGACGGGACTTCGCACGTGGCTCGCGAAGGGCGGCTTTCTGATCGTGGACGATTTCTACTTTCAGCAGCAGTGGGATGTGTTTGAACAGTCGATGCGCGCGGTGCTGCCGAATGCGCAGATCGTGCCGCTCGACATTTCGCATCCGGTGTTCAACTCGTTCTTCACGATCGCGACGCTCGATGGTATGACGCATCCGTCGAGCACGGCTGCCAAAGCGCAGTATCTCGGGATCTTTGAGAACAACGATCCGTCGCAGCGCCTGCAAGTCGTGATCAACTTTAACAACGATATTGGCGACTACATGGAGTGGTCGGGTGAGGGGTGGTACCCGGTGAATCTCTCCAATGATGCATACAAGTTCGCGACGAACTATGTGGTGTACGGGTTGTCGCGCTAACACCGCGCGATCCCGCCACCACATGCAGTCCGATTCGGTCATTCGGCCCAGTAGCCCGAGCCCACGGCCATTTGGCCTTTCGGCCTCGTAGTTTCGAAAGGTTGCACGGAACGTGTGTGCTGCACGCGGGATCTCGGTCCTGCGCCGACATCTGGAGCAAGTGGTTGTTTGGGGTGCCCACGTACGAAGCTACGAGGCCGAAAGGCCAAATGGCCGTGGGCTCCCGCTACCGGGCCGAATGACCGAATCAGGAACTGCAACAGCTCGCCCACATGACCACCAGCGGTGCGTAGCGCTCACTTCCGTTCATACACCACGCGCCCACCCACCACCGTCATCATCACCTGCGCATCGCGTATCTCTGGCGCCGCAACGCGCGACAAATCCCGATCCAGCACCACCAGATCTGCGAGTCGCCCGCGTGACAGTACACCGGTGGTGCTATCGGCAAACCCCGCAAACGCCGCACTGCTCGTGTATGCGCGCAGCGATTCCTCAAGCGAAATTTTCTGCTCCGGCACCCAACCATCCGGGTTCGCATCGTCCAACGTGCGTCGCGTCACCGCCGCGTAAATTCCATCAAGAGGAGTCGGCGGCGCCACAAACCAGTCGCTGCCAAACGCAAGCGTGGCCTTGTTATCGAGCAATGCGCGAAACGCGTAAGTGCCGCGCGCCCGCTCGGGGCCAATCACCTTGTCCGCCCACCGTCCATCGTCAATCGCGTGGTACGGCTGCATGCTTGCGATCACACCGTGTTTCGCAAAGCGCGCAAAATCATCTGGGTGCACATGTTGCGCGTGTTCAATGCGCCAGCGGCGATCACGCGGACCAAACTCATCTTCGACACGCGCAAACAGATCCAGCTGTGTGCGAATCGCGCGATCACCAATCGCGTGAATGGCCAGCTGCAACCCCGCACGTTCCGCATCACGCATCCACGCGAGCATCGTATCCGGCTCCGTGACAAACAGTCCGGTTTCTCCCGGGGTATCGGTGAACGGTTCGAGCATGGCAGCCGTGTGTGAGCCGAGTGATCCGTCTACAAAGGCTTTGAGCAATCCCACGCGGAACCACGCGTCGCCCGCGCCCTGTTCCGCGATGCGCGCGGCCAACTGCGCGTGCGTACGCAGCGGTACGGCCGCGTAAATGCGCGTCTTCAATCGCTCGCTATCACGCGCACGCTGGAACACCGGAAGATCGTCCCAGAATCCCATGTGATGCACGGCCGTCACGCCTTGTGACGCGACGTACGCCGTGGCGGCATCGAGCGCACGATCCAGCTGCACATCACTCGGCGCTGGAATCACGCGCTCGACGAGCGACATGGCGTTGTCCTTGAAGACACCGGTGAGTTCAGCGTTCACATCACGCACGATGCTACCGCCAGAAGTCTCTGCGGCAGACGACGTCACGCCCGCTGCACGCAGCGCCGCAGAGTTCGCCAGCGCCATGTGACCATCAAGTCGATTGATCCACACCGGATGCTCCGGTGTGACACTGTCGATCCACGCACGCGTGGGTAGTTCCCCGCCCCAGTTCTCGTGATCCCAATCGCCGTTTTGAATCCACGTGCCCGCCGGCAGGGTGCGCGCGTACTCCGCAATGCGTCGCGTGAACTCTTCCGGCGTACGCGCATCTCGAAGTTGCACAGACGAGAGCGCGAAGCCACCGGTCGAAAAGTGCACGTGCGAATCGATGAAGCCTGGCGTGACCATGCTGCCCTTTGCATCAACAACGCGCGTCGCATCCGTGGTGCGCTTGCGAATCTCGGCGCTCGAACCGACGGCGAGAATGGTGTCGCCGGAAATCGCGACTGCGTCGGCCCATGGTCGCGCACTGTCGCCGGTCCACACACGTGCGTTGACGATGGCAAGAGTGACCGCGTTTGAGTCGGATTGTGACGACGAATCAGGCATGCAGGCGGACATGAGCAAAGAAGTGGCAAGGGCGACGGTCGCCACAGCGTGGTTTTGTGGGGACATGAAGGGGAATGTTGCGTCCCGCACCCCGATATTCCATGCTTATGGCAACCCCAATCGCTCTGCCAATGGCGATGCCCTCGCTCGTGCCCAAATACACGATTGACGATTTGGAGCGGTTCCCCGACGACGGGAATTGCTACGAGCTGGTTGACGGATTTCTGCTCGTGACGCCCGCGGCACTTTTACCCAAGGAGCTGCTCTGCAGCTCGCTGGTGGCAAATTCGAAGAACGCCACGACACCGAACTGCGGTGGCAGCCGCCAATCAGCGACGCAGAACCAGTCGTGATCAACGTGCCTGCTCTGTTCGACGGCGTCACCGGCGACGACCAAGCACGCCCCCCAGGTCTCACTTCGCCTAGCGCTTCTCCACGGCGTCCCGAACGTCCAGCAGAATCTCGAAGTACAGCTGCTCGCGGCGATACGCAAAATCGAGGGACGCCATTTGCGCGGCGTCGCCGCTTTCCTTGGCGCGGGCGAACGCCTCCGAGTACATCTCTTCAAGATTGGTCAGAATACGATCGCGGGAGCGTGACATGCGGAGGGCCTCGAGAGCGGTGTGGGTAAGTCTGGGCGGCAGATCGCCAGCACTGGGCGTTGCGGCTTCGTCAGGATCAAGAAATCGCGTCAGCCGCGTCATCATGTGGCGCCGCATCGGGTCAGGAATCTTCACGGTGGCCTCCAGAGCGCGCGACACGTGAGCGGGCGATCCGACGACCAGTCACCAGTTCCACCGCACGCGTCCATCTCCCGCGACGCCGTGTTCGCGCGCGACCAGTGGCACTGTGTGTACTGCGGAGCCGAAGGAACACCGGAAACCCTGAGTGTAGATCATGTGCAGCCCCGCGTACGCGGCGGTGACCACTCGGCGGGGAACGTAGTCACGGCGTGTTTGGCGTGCAACGCACGCAAGGCACACCGCTCGCACGTGGAGTTCTTGCTGTCGGAGCCCGACGCGTGGCGGAACTTTTCCGAGCGCGCCCGGTATCTCTGGCCGCGCCATTTTGCGGCCGTCAACGAGGAACTTGAGCGCCGTGCCCGGAAACGGAGCACCGCAAAGGGCGCACAGTTCGGCCGGCGGTCGGATTAACTTGCGGTGTTTGTCGTCCCTCAACTGAACAATAGATCAATGAACAACGTGAAGGTTTTTGTACTCATGGCAGGGCTCACCGCCCTGGTGGTAGCGCTGGGTTCCGCGCTTGGCGGGTCCAGCGGCGCCGTGATGGCGTTTGGCCTCGCGGCCGTCATGAACATCGGCATGTTCTGGGGTTCGTCCAAGATGGTGCTGCGCGCGTATGGCGCGAAGGTTGTGACCGAAGCGCAAGCGCCGGATCTCTACCGCATGGTGGATCGCCTGCGGCAGAACGCCGGACTCCCCATGCCCACGGTCGCCGTCGCGCCGCAGGCACAGCCCAACGCGTTTGCGACCGGGCGGAATCCGGAAAACTCAGTCGTGTGCGTGACCGAGGGACTCATGCAGCTGGTGTCGCGCGAAGAGCTGGAGGGCGTGATTGCCCACGAGCTGGCGCACATCAAGAACCGCGACATGCTGCTGCAGACCATGGCCGCGACCATGTCGGGCGCGATCAGCAACCTGGCACAGTTTGCTTTCTTTTTTGGCGGACGCGGCAACGACGAAGAGGGCGGCAATCCGCTGGTTGGCATTGTTGCCATGATCGTCGCGCCAGCCGCGGCCATGATCATGCAGTTCGCGATCAGTCGTCAGCGCGAGTTCAAGGCCGACCAGGTGGGCGCGGAAATCTGTGGCCGTCCACTCGCACTTGCCGGAGCACTGCAAAAGCTCGAGATGACGTCCAAGCGCATCCCGATGAACGTGTCGCCCGCTGTCGCACCGTTGGCCATCGTCAACCCGCTGGCCTCCTTCAAGGGGCTTGGGCTCGGCAAGCTGTTCAGCACACATCCGCCGACGTCCGAGCGCGTTGCGCGACTGGAATCGATTGCAGCAGCAATGGCGTAACCTTCCGCCTCGGCGGGTGCACGAACGGGCGTGTCACACCCAGTGACACGCCCGTTCGTTGTATGCGCCAACTCAGCACTACGGCCGAGAGAGCACCTCGGCGAGAAAATCTGCGGCCCGCGGATCCCTGCTCTGCCCGATCCAGAAATACGCGCTCTGTTTCACGTCACGATCATTGCTCGTGCGCGCAATGCGCACGAGCTGGTCAAACCCATCGTCTCGTCGCGAGAGTGCAAACACGGCCGCCGTGCGCACTTCCTTGTCCGGATCATTCTGCGCGATGCCACCGATCTCCTCGGCGGCCTTTTCACCCGCCGCCTGTGCCGCCCAGAACACGGCTTGCGAGCGCACCGCGCGCGGACGTTGCTGATCCTTTGAAATTTCAAGCACGCGCAACCACGGCACAGCCACGTCTGCCAGCGTGAGCGGCAGCAGAGCGCCCTTGGCGGCTTCCTCACTGCCAGACTCGGCTTCGCGCATCAGCCACTCCACCGCGGCCGATGCATCCACCGTGCCCAGATCACGCGCGCTGTCATTCTGCTTCCATTGACCGCCCACATACGTGCGCACGTCAACCGTACGACCGTTCGAGCGCTCCGCCACGACGCGCAGCGGTCCCGGTTCACACGCCTCCTGCAAATCCTCCTGTCGACTCCAGTTGCCCGTGTAGTTGTTTTTGCCAGTGCGAATGTACGAACCGTTGCCACACACGCCCTCCCGGGATGCAAAGGACATGCGCACGGTGCCGTTTCGCAGTGTACTGACCTGGTCAGCAACCGACGGTTGCGCCGCAAGATCCGACGCGGTGACACAGAACGCCAACGCGGCAACGCGGGCCGAACGAAACAACGCAGGTGTAGTCATTACGCGCCTCACTTTTCAAGAATCTGACGCAGGAACTCGGGCACGCGCGGGTCTTTGCTTGAACCGAGCCAGAAAATCGCGCGCTGCCGCATCGTGCGATCCGGATCATTCTTCGCAATGTCAAACAGCGCGTCGACGGCCTCGGTACTCTTGGTGTTCGAAATCGCGAAGATCACCTGTTCGCGAATCTCCTTGTCCGGAACGCTGCGGTACAACTCGCGCAACTGCGCCACCGTCATGCCCGCCTGCGTTGCCTGAAAGATCGCAGTGCGACGCACCTGCATTGGTTCTTTGGCGTTCAGTGCGAGTGCCGTCAGGAAGCGCTGCGCTTCTGGAGTCTTGCGTTGCGAAACAGCCCACAACACGCGCTCCTTCAGCTCTGCCTCGGGAAGCGTGGGGTACAGCTCTGTGAGGAATTTCATGGACTCGGCGGCATCTCCGCGCTGATTGCCCAGAAAGAAGATCGCGTTGCCGCGTACCTCCATGGGCACATCCGTGCGACGTACCAGATCACGAAGCGCGGCCTGGGCGCGATCGTTGCGCTGCTGCGAAAGCGAGAACACCACGCGCTCCAACACCGCCTGATCACGCGAGGAGCGAAGCAGCTCGAGCAGTGCGGTGGTGGATTTCTCCGAGTTCACCTGCCCAAGCCAGAACACGGCTTGCTCACGCACCTCCTTATCCGGATCAGAACGCAGCGCGTCGAGCAGAATGTCTTCTGTTTCCGTCGACCGCTTGCGCGAAACAAGAAATACCGCCTTGCGACGCAGCGCTGCCGAACATTCATCACGACGCGCCAGCACACTCTTGAGCGTCGGCATTGCGCGTTCGCTTTCCATGGTGAGTAGCGCGTCGAGCACCATCAATCGCTCGTCTTCGTCTTCACGAGGACACGTCTGCGCCATGCTGCGCGCGCGTTCCGTGAGGCGTTGCGCCGATTCCGAATCACCGCGGCTCGCCAACTGCCCTTCGATGCGCGCGGCGAGCGCGCGTGCGTCCGCAGCGCTCGAGGCCGTGGGATGATTGCGACTGGCCCAGGCCAGTACCTCCCGGGCCTGCGCCAGTTGCGCCTGGCCGCCAAGCCGCGCCAAAGAAAACGCTTCCCAGTAGCCGGCGTCACCCGCCAGCTCCGAGCTGGCGTGGCGCGTGCGCACCGCGCGGAAGAGTTCCACCGCCTTCTGGTGTTCACTGCGGCGCAATGCGGCTTGCCCCAGCCGGTACAGTGAATCGGCGGGATCCTCGCGATACTCAAGCATCGCTGGCAGTTCGGCCAGCTGACGCACGGACAACAGCTCCGCGTTCTGCGCCAACGCACTGCGGCCGAACACCGTGACTGCAAACGCGTACGCAAAAGTGCACGCAAGCAGCGCGCGGACCGAAACTCTATATGATCTGATCATTCCGACATCCCCCGGATTTGTTCATTGGACAGCACACTGGGCAGGGCCGCGTCCCGAACGCGAAGCAGCAAGTCGCCGCTATCGAGATCGTCGCGCACCGATTCCACATCAGCCGCGCGACCACTGGCCTGCGCTTGCTGAATGAGTGCGAGTGTGAGTTCGAGATCCTGCAACAGCTGGCGCAGGCGCGGATCGGTGAGTTGCTCGGTATCGAGCAATAACCGTGTGGTGGACAACAGATCACGAGCCCAGGCGCCCAGCATCGCGTCTGGCGTGTCACGCTCGAGATCCTGTCGCGCGGACACGAGTAACGCTTCGGTGCGCGCCAGATGTTCGTTGGTGAGTTGCGCCAGCATCACCGGCAGCGCGCTCCCCGTGGTTCGCGCATCACGCGCGTTGCTGTCGGCCGTCGCCATTGTTGTGGCGGGCGTTCGATCGGTCACGGCACGACCAATCGCAACGCCGACCGCAAGCGTTGCCGCCATGGCAGCAACAACCGCCCACGGTCCGCGCTGCGCTCTCGGCACGAACTGTCGCACGACCACCGGCGCTGCCGTCTCGGCCGCACGCGATGACAGGCCGCGCCGCGCTTGAATCGCCTGCCACATCTCGTCTCGCGGAATGCCGCGCGACGTGTCCGCCGGAAGGCCGTACGACTGCTGTGCCAGTTCGCGAATCGTGTGATCCAGCGGGTGTTCTTCGTGGTGATCGTCCATCATCCCTCCGTTCGCGCAAACGGCGCGAGCGCTTCGCGCAACTTGCGTCGCGCGTGAAACAGCTGAGTTTTGGATGTGCCGGCCGCAACGCCGAGTGCCACACCGATTTCTTCATGCGTGAAGCCTTCCACGTCATGCATCAGAAACACCGTGCGATAACCCGTGGGCAACGCGTCAATCGCTTCACGCAATCGCACCTTCAAATCCGGCTCCGCTTCCACAACCGCGGCGTGATGGGTTGCTGCAGCGTCGAGATCCGCGTGTCGACTCTCCACGCGCTTGTGCCGGCGCAGCGTGTTGAGCACCACCGACACCGCGATCGCGTGCAGCCACGTACCGAGTGCAGACTCGCCCCGAAACGCATCTATGCGTTCGAACGCGCGCACGAACACATCTTGCGTGCACTCCTTTGCGAGATCGTCGCGTCCGGTCATGCGCGCGCACAGCCGATACACCCGATCCACATGTCGCTCATAAAACGCACGTTCACTGGCCGCATCGCGTGCCCGCAGCCCCGCCAGAAGCGGGTCCGGATCAAGCGGGGCGCGACCGACCGGGGCGCTCGAGATGGCGAGCGGACTGGTCATGCGGAGTGTGAAGTGAGTGTCATGGCCCTCGTATGACAGTCACGCGGGCCAGAGGGTTGAATGGGGCTGCCCCGCAGCGTGCGCTCGCGCGTGCCGTCAGTCGGTCGGCGGTTCGTCAACCTGGGGCACCAGCCGATGGAATACCGCCTCGTCCAGCACCCGTCCGCCCTTGAGGTGCTCCACGACAATGCGTTCCAGCAGCTCGGGCGTCACGTGGCCGTACCACACGCCCTCCGGGTAAACCGCCACAATCGGGCCACCGGCGCAGACACCCAGACAGGGCGCTTCGCTGCGTTTCACGCGACGCGGACCAAAAAGCAGTCCCTCGCGTTGTAACAACAGGGCCAAGCGGCTGTAGAGTGCCCGCCCGCGTCGGTCGTCGGAGCAGAAGCCGCCAGTGCAGACCAGCACGTGGCGAGCGTAGGGCTCCATTTGAGGTAGCGGCGGCGCGGCGGACATGGCGCTTCTGGTTCAAGGCGGGCGTACGCGAGTGCAGAGACTGACCTCAGCATAACACGCCGAGCGCGCCGAGCGTTTCAGAGTCCGCGTTGGTAAACTGCATCACGTTGTCACACCGCTCTCACACTTCCGAACGATGACGAACACATTTGCTCCGGACCCGATAATCGTGGACAAGGGCTACGCGCATCCCGAAGCGCTCGTAAGCACAGAATGGCTGGCGCAGCATCTTGACGACCCGTCGATTCGATTGCTTGAGTGCAACGAGGACGTGTTGTTGTACGCGATGGAACACATTCCAGGCGCACAGCGCATCGATTGGCACGTTGATCTGAATGACCACGTGCAGCGCGACTATGTGTCGCGAGAAGCGTTTGAAGCCCTGCTGCAACGCCTCGGTGTGAGCGAAAACACCACCGTGATCTTTTACGGCGACAAGAACAATTGGTGGGCGAGTTATGCGTTCTGGGTGTTCTCGCTGTTTGGTTTCCGGAACATGAAGTTGCTCGACGGCGGGCGCGCCAAGTGGATTGCGGAGGAACGCCCGACCACGACCGACGTACCATCGTTCCCCGCGTCGCAGTACGTGGCGCGTGAACGCGACGATCACGCCATCCGCGCGTTCTTCGCCGACACACTCGCGCATATGCAGGGCGGCCTGCCGATGATAGATGTACGATCGCCGCAGGAATACACGGGTGAACGTACGCACATGCCCGACTACCCGCAGGAGGGAACTCTGCGTGGTGGCCACATTCCCGGTGCGCGCAGTGTGCCCTGGGCGCGTGCCGCCGAAGCCGATGGATCGTTCAAGAACGCGGCTGCGCTTCGCGAGATCTATGAAGTCGAAGCGGGTCTGCAGCAAACGCAGAACGTGATCACCTACTGTCGCATTGGTGAACGTTCGTCGCACACCTGGTTTGTGCTAACTTTCCTGCTCGGCTTTACACACGTTCGAAACTACGACGGCTCGTGGACGGAATGGGGCAACGCCGTTCGCGCACCGATCACGATTGGAGTGAATCCATGAGCGGCAAACCGCCATCAGTTGTCAGCATGCAGTGGGTAGGTGGACATGCCTTCGAAGGAGGTCGTGAAGGCAGCCCAACGATTACGCTCGACGGCAAAGGGGTGAAGGGACCCAGCCCCGTTGACACGCTCCTGCTTGCACTTGCTGGATGCACCGGGTACGACGTGCTGGACATCCTCGAAAAGCGCCGCACGCCGGTACAGTCCATGACGATCGGCGCGGTGGGCGAGCGAGCCAACGCAGTCCCGGCCCGCGTCACAAAGATCGTGCTCACCTACGATATCGGCGGCGAGGCCATTGAACAGGTGCACGCCGAGCGCGCCGTCGAACTCGCGGTTACCAAGTACTGCAGTGTGCGCGACTCGCTCGACCCGAACCTTCCCATCGAAACGGTGGTCCGGGTGTACAACCGCCCGCCGGCGGAGACGGTTGCCTAGGCAGACGATTGCGGAGTGCTGCTAGTGATATTACAATATCACTAATACTGCCGGCCGCGGCCAGCACTCCACGTTCCGCTCGCACTCAGTCTCGTGATGATGTCTGTCTGGTTCCGCACGTTGGTGGCCGTCGCACTCGTGTGCGCGGTGCCACTCGTGGCGACCATGTTGCTGGCCAATAACGAGCGTCTGGTGCGGGCGGTGCTGCCGAACCTGCTCTCGTTTGGCGTGGGCGTGCTGATTGCCTCGGCGGGATTGCACCTGCTGCCTGAAGCGCTGTCGCACGGCGCCACCACCACGGTGCTGGCCACCACCGTGGCGGGCTTCGCGCTCTTTGCGGGTATGGAATGGTTGCTCGAGCAGCACGATCACGGGCACGTGCATGGTCTTGCCATGGGCGTGCCGCATCACGAGCATCCGTCGGGCCACTGGCACCCGGCCGACCATCCGCACGCGCCGAGCCGCGCGCTGCTACCCATGGCGTTCGGTGCCGACGTGATGCACAACTTTCTGGACGGCATCCTCATCGCCGCGACCTTCATGGTGCGCCCCGAATTGGGACTGCTGACCGCACTGGCGATCGGTCTCCATGAGCTGCCGCGAGAGCTGGGCACCTTCGGACTGTTCGTACACGGGGGGTTGTCGCCCAAGCGAGCCGTGATGTTCAATGCGCTGACCGCGGTCTTTGCGATGGCGGGCGCTGGTATCACGCTCCTGATCGGGGCCGCCGCCGAGCAGCTGGCGCTGGCCGTGCTCCCGTTCGCGGCCGGGTCGATGCTCTACATCGCCATGACGGTGGGTCGCTCCGTGCTGCCGCCGGTGAACGGCATGATGCCGTTCCGGCGCCTCGGCTGGTTGGCGGCCGGCAGCGCCATGGTCGCGGTTCTGGTCGTGCCCTGGTAGCGGTTTCGGGCGTGACAAAGCCATGCCAGCGGCTTGACCTTGGAGCCCGGATCAGCCATTTATTCAGACTGTCCTGATCGTGCACGAAACGATCGGGCGCACCGAGCCAGCTGTGTCGCCCTGTGGCGACTGGTTCGGATCACCCCAGGTGCCTTTCGGGGCACGATGCGGACCCGCCGGAAATGGGTTCGTCAGGAGCTGCGACACATGAAGGAAGCCATTCATCCGCCGTACCATCCGGTGGTGTTCAAAGATGCCTCAACGGGCGCCATGATCCTCACGCGGTCCACAATGACCAGCGAGCAGAAGATCCGCCTCGAAGACGGCAACGAGTACCCGCTCATTCTTCTCGAAATCACGTCCGACTCGCACCCGTTCTACACGGGCACGCAGCGTCTCATCGACACACAGGGACGCGTGGACAAGTTCAAGAAGCGTTACGGCCGCGCGTAAGGTTTCGCGCTCGAACGTTCAAGCTGCAGCAAGCGGCGAGTGCTCCCCAGCGAGCACTCGCCGTTTGCGTTTCGCAGCCCAACGCCACACCACTTCGGTGGTCAGCCACGCGAGGACGGCAGCGGCCACGGTATCACTCACGTAGTGCGCGCCGGCCATCACGCGCGTGAGGGCGCAACCGCCCGCGAGTATATACCACACCCACCGCGTGGCCGGAAAACAACGCGCCAGAACAAACGCCGCGCCAAAGGCGACGGCCGAATGGCTGCTGGCGAACCCGAGTCCCTTGGTGCTCCACAGATCAACACTGTACGGACGAAACAGATACTCCGCCGACTCAGCGCCAGGCCGCTGCCGGCGCACCACGATCTTCACCAACTCCGCCACACCGCCGGACAGCGCCGGCGCGAGCAACAGCGTCGCCGCGCGCCAGCCGAGTCCGTTCGGCGCGTTGCCTGGCGCCGGCCGTCCCGCGAGCCAGAGCGCCATGGCGCCAAAGACCCACGTCGGTACGTAGCCGACGGATCGCAGTAACCGCCCCCATTCGCGGTCGTTCACGCGGGGGTCGCGCAGGTGCTGCCACGCGAGACCGTCGAGCAGGTGCGCGACGAGCAGCGCAATCGCCATCAGGGTGAGAACTCGCGCCCACGGCACGGGCTCGATCGGCATGCTATCGGTTGAAGGAATCACGACGGGAATCAAGCGAATCGCCCCGGGTTCAGCCAGCGTCGTGGCCTCGTCGTCGTGCCATCGGTTATTATTGAGAATGGAACGTCGAACACGTCAGCGTGATGCAATCAAGCAGGTATTTGAAGACGCAGGTCGCCCACTGGGTCCCACCGAGGTGCTGGAAGCGGGGCGCGATCATGTGCGTGGACTCGGCATCGCCACCGTGTACCGCACGATTGCGTCGCTGGTTGAGACGGAGTGGCTCACGCCCGTCGAACTTCCGGGTGAGCCCCCGCGATACGAAGTCGCCGGACAGGCGCATCACCACCATTTCCGCTGCCGCCTGTGCGCCCGGGTGTTTGAAATCCATGGGTGCCCGGGCCAGTTGAACGACATGACGCCTCCGGGCTTTTCGCTCGAACGGCACGAGGTAGTGCTCTACGGATTGTGTGAGGAATGCGCGAAATAACGCGCGTGGCTCGCTCGTTTCCGCGTCGCCCGATTCGCCTGAAGGTTGTCGTACGGAACGCACTGCTCGCCGCGGTCACCGTCGGTGTCGTCGCGTGCGGTGAACCCACGTTCAAAGGCGTGACCATCGACCCACCGCGTGAAATCCCGGCCTTCACGTTTGCGCACAGCTCCGGCGATACCGTGCGACTTGCGCCTGAAGCGGGCCGACCGATGTTGGTGTTTTTTGGTTACACACACTGCCCCGATGTGTGTCCGGTAACGCTCGCCGACTGGTCGCGCGCCAAAGCGGCGCTCGGTGACAAGGCGTCGCGCGTTCGATGGATTTTTGTCACGGTGGATCCAGCACGCGATACGCCAGCGGTGGCCGACGCGTATGCCAAACAGTTTGACGCCACGTTTGTTGGCGTATCTGGTGACTCGGCAACCACCGCTGCGATTCAGAACGCGTTCACGGTTGCATCGTACGAAACGCCGGGCGCAACCGACGCCGATTATCTCGTCACGCACGCGTCGCAAAGTTTTCTCGTGGACGACCGTGGCCAGCTGCGCGCGATGTATTCGTTCAACTCTGGCGTTGAGGCGATGGTGGCCGATCTCTCGCAGTTACTCCGTTAGGCACGCCTATCTCATGACAGTTTCGCGTGCACTGCAGCTGTGCGTTGTTCTCCTGTTAACGGTAGTCGCCGCCTTTGCCACCTGGCCGCGACCGGCGGTTGACATTCGCATTCCGTTGGGTGGCATCGCTGAAGTGCATCATCGCTTTGGCCGAGTCACGGCAATGCCAGAAACGATTCTTGTGGCCGCCGGTGGCCGTCCGCGCATTCGCATCACCAACGCGGACACAATCGCACATCGACTTGGCATGTTCTCTGCGCCTGCGAGCGAGCGTGTCGAGTATACCCTGCCGCAACCCGGCACATACACCGGTGCATGCAGCGCCCATCCGTCCAGCGAAACGCTCACGTTTTTAGTGCGCTGACCGCATTAGTTTGCTGCCATGTCCGATGACACGCCGGTCACCTCATCCAGTCTGGAAGACGTCCTGAATGACGAGCTGAAGCAGCTCGCCGATGCGGGATTGCGTCGCACACTCAAGTCGGTGCGGCAACGCCGCGCCGGCACCGTCCTGATTGATGGTGAGCGGGTCGCTGACTTTGCATCAAACGATTATCTCGGTCTGGCGGCTGACCCGCGACTTGCGCGCGCTGCGGCTGCCGTGCTGGAGTCTGAAGGAACAGGCGCTGGTGCGGCTCGACTGATCTCGGGCAATCATCCGATTCACGAGGCGCTCGAGAAAGAGCTGGCGTCATTCAAGCATTGTGCGCGGGCCTTGATGTTCGGCAGCGGATACATGGTCAACGTGGGTGTGATTCCAGCGCTCATGGGTGAACAGGATGTGGTGTACAGCGACGCGCTCAATCATGCATCGCTGATTGATGGCTGCCGGTTGTCAAAAGCCACGTTACGCGTGTTTGCACACGCCGATCTTGGCGCGCTTGAGGCACAACTGCAGGCCGACGCCGGACACTTCCGCCGATCGTGGATTGTGGTGGAAGGCGTGTTCTCCATGGACGGCGACATGTTTCCGCTGGATGGCCTCGTGCCACTTGCGCGAAAGTACGGCGCCTGGACGTACGTGGATGACGCGCATGGCACCGGTGTGATGGGTGAACGCGGTCGAGGCGCAATCGAACATCATGGTGTGCTTGGCAAGCTCGATGTGGTCGTGGGCACGCTCGGCAAAGCGTTTGGTACAACCGGTGCGTACGTTGCGGGATCGGCACGGCTGATTGAGTTCCTGCTGAATCGCGCGCGTTCGTTCGTGTTCACCACGGGTACGCCACCTGCACTGGCGGCGGCCACGTTGGAAGCGATGCGTATTGCGGACACGGAATCGTGGCGTCGCACCACGGTACGCGAACGCGCGGCGCGCTTGCGCCTTCGACTGCAACAAGGTGGGTTGACCATTCCCGGTCAGTCGGACGGACACATTATTCCCGTGCACATCGGCGATCCGGTACGCACCATGCAGGTGGCCGGTGATATGCGGCGTCGCGGTTTTCTCCTCGGGGGTGTTCGTCCCCCCACGGTGCCGGCTGGCACCTCACGCTTGCGCATTTCCGTGAGTGCAGTGCATCCACGGGAGCTCATTGATGCGCTGGCCGCCAACTTGCTTGATGCACTGTCGCAGGGAGAATCGCGCGCATGATCGATGATGATGACGAGTACAACATCTCCGACGAATCGTTCGATGGCCCCGCGGACGAGCCCTTTGGTGATGCGTACGACGATGACGACGACGAAGAACTGCTCCCGGAAAACCCGCTGGGAGTAGCCGTCGGCGCGCGCGAGTACTCGGCCGAGGAGCAGCAGTTGCTGGTTCTCGACCAGGCACATTTGTGGCATCCGTACACGCAGCATCAGGGCATGGCGCTACCGCTGCCGATTGCGCGAAGTCAGGGCGCGTGGTTGTACGAATCGAATGGCCGTCCGGTGTTCGATGCGATTTCTTCATGGTGGGTTACCACGCACGGCCACTGCAATCCACAGATTGCCAATGCGATTGCGAAGCAGGCGCGCACACTCGATCACGTCATGTTCGCGGGCTTTACGCATGAACCGGCCGTGGAGCTTGGCGCCGCGCTGATCGCGCGCATGCCGCGTGGTCTGGCGCGCGTGTTTTTCTCCGACAACGGCTCAACCGCCGTTGAAGTCGCGATCAAGATGTCGCTGCAGGCGTTTGCAAACAGCGGCACGCCGCGCAAACTGGTAGCGGCACTCGAACACGCGTATCACGGCGACACGTTTGGTGCGATGGCGGCGAGTGGGCGCGGCTTGTTTACCACGCCGTTTGATCCGCTGCTGTTCGAAGTGGCGCGATTGCCCGATCCGTCTGAAGGTGACACCCTGCGCGCGCTTGATCAGTTGATTGACGCACGCGGCCATGACCTGGCAGCGGTGATTGTGGAACCGTTGTTGCTCGGTGCTGGCGGCATGCGCGTTTGGGACGAACGCGTGTTGCAAGGCATTCGTGAACGCACCCGCGCGGCCGGTGTGCATCTTATCGCGGACGAAGTGCTCACCGGTTTTGGTCGCACAGGACCTATGTGGGCCTGCGAGCGCGCAGACGTGTCGCCCGATCTCATGTGCTTGTCGAAAGGGCTCACGGGTGGGTTCATGCCGCTCGGCGCAACGATCGCGACCGAACGCATCTTTGACGCGTTTCTTGGCGATCGCACGCGAACGTTTTTTCACGGTCATTCGTACACGGCAAATCCCATCGCCTGCGCCGCCGCACGGGCCGCGCTCGCGCTGCACGACGAAGCGTCCGAAGACGCGCGCATTGCAATCGAAGTGGCGCAGGCCACACATCTCGCGGCGCTCAAGGGGCATCCTTTGGTGCGCGCGACACGTCAGATTGGTACCGTGGCGGCTGTGGAGTTGGGGGGCACGGCGGGCTACCTCAGCGAAATCGGTCGGGAGCTGAGCGCGTTCGCGATCGAATCCGGCGTGCTGCTTCGGCCGTTAGGTAACGTGGCGTATGTGCTGCCACCGTATTGCACGAGCGCCGAAGAGCTGTCGCGCGTATATAGCGTGCTGACGCGGTTCCTCGAGGGAGAACGGGCTTCTCACGCAGAGGGTGGAGATGTCGACTGACGCACCGATTCGGCTTGGCGTTACTGGTACCGACACGGAGATTGGCAAAACCGTCGTCTCGTGCGCCCTGCTGGCCATGGCGAGGTCTCGTGGACTGCGCATCGCGGCCATGAAGCCGCTTGAGACCGGTGTGTTTGCGCGCACGCGCGTTGACAGCCCGTCCATGCGCTCCGATGCCGAACGACTCCGAACAGCCGCTGGCGTATCGGATGCGCTGGAGCTGATTCGCCCGGTTGGCCTTGTCGAGCCGCTGGCTCCGATGGTTGCCGCACGGCGGGCGGGGCTCACGATCGATCTGGAGCACCTCGACCGCGCCTATCACGCGCTCGCCGACAATCGCGATCTGATTCTCGTTGAAGGTGCCGGTGGTTTGCTTGTGCCGATCACACAGACCTTCTCGTATGCGGACCTGTTCGCTCGGTGGCGCTGTGAACTCGTGATTGTGGCGGGTAATAAGCTCGGCGTTATCAATCACACCTTACTCACCGTGCACGCCGCGGCGTCGGTCGGGCTTCGTGTTCGCGCCGTAGTACTCACGTCCCTCACGGGACGCGATGCATCAGTGGCGGAAGCCACCAACTTTGATGCGCTCACGGACTTGCTCCCGCACGTGCGATGCCTTCGTTTTCCGTGGGTGGATCGTTGGGAAGACGCCGACGCGTTATGCGCAGCGGCCGAAGGCACCGGGCTCGCGCAATTGCTCGTACCACCTGGTGCTACACCTGATCACTCGCTCCCTGGCATTTCGTCGCTCGCGGCGCCACCGTCGCCGTTGCCCGCCTGAACACACGCTTTTCCGAGACCTGCATGTCGCTTCCGCAGTCGCAATCGCACAAGCCGTCGTACGTTGCTCCGAATTGGCAGGAAATGGCCGACATTTCGCTGTCGGGCGGAGAACTCACGCGCGAGCAGGCGCACTCCGTATTGAGTGCGCCGGATGATCAGCTGCTTGATCAACTCGCGGCGGCGTATCGCGTGCGCAGGCACTACTGGGGCAATCGTGTGCGACTGCACTTTCTCCTGAATGCACAGAGTGGATTGTGCCCGGAAGACTGCGGCTATTGCTCACAGTCGTCGATTTCAGCGGCTGAGATCGAGAAGTATCCGATGCTCGCGCAGGATCGCATCATGGAAGCCGCAGATCGCGCGGCGCAGCTCAAGGCTGGCACGCTCTGCATGGTGATTTCGGGACGCGCGCCGGGTGAACGTGTGTTCGGCAAAGTGCTCGAAGCGGTGCGTGCAGTGCGCGACAAACACGATCTCAAAATTTGTGCATGCCTGGGATTGCTGAACGCCGAACAAGTGGGTCGCCTGAAAGACGCCGGCGTTGAAACGATCAATCACAACCTCAATGCCTCGGCGCGCTTTACCAGCGAGATCGTGAGCACCCACACGTACGATGATCGCGTTGCGACTGTCGAAGCTGTGAAAGCCGCGGGTGTAAAGACGTGCTCGGGCGGCATTCTCGGCATGGGTGAAACAGACGACGATGTGATTGATCTCGCGTTGTCACTGCGCGCAATCGATGTGAAGTCCGTACCAGTAAACTTTCTGATTCCGGTGGAAGGCACACCGCTAGCAAACGTGCGTCAGCTCGACCCGCGTCGTTGCCTGCGCATTCTGGTGCTGTATCGTTTGCTCTTGCCGTCGCAGGAGATCCGCATCTCGGGTGGACGCGAAGTGCATCTGCGCAGTCTGCAGCCACTCGGTTTGTATCCCGCCAACTCGATTTTCATTGGCGACTATCTCACCACGCAGGGTCAAACGGCGCGTGACGATTTGCGCATGATCGAAGATGCGGGCTTTGTGCTGGAAACACCGGATGGCGCGGAGTATACCGGTGATGCGTTCGCCGGCGTGCCCGAAGAATATCCGCGCGCGAAGCTGCCGCTTGTTGAGGTGTAGCGTTTAACGGCGCGCCGAGCGGCCAACACCCGCTCGGATCGCCGCCGCCGCTGCCGGATCTGATTCACCGAGCTCGCGCAGGAATGTGGTGCGCGGCTCGTAGCGGCCCATGGCGTCGAGGTTTGAGCCGAGCGCGTCGCGTCGCACCTGTTCCGCGCCATCTCGATCACCAAGTTTATCGAGCACACGTGCCAGCTCCGCGTTGGTACGTGTCCAGCCATGTGCGCCCCAACGCGCTCTCTGAAACAAGTCGCGTGCTTCGGTCAGACGATTGCCTCGCACCGCCACAAGCCCACGAATGTGATACGGCAAATGCGCATCGCGGGTGTAATAGGAGCGACGGCTGAACAGCTCCACGGAATCGGCCAGCTGTTTGAGCTTCACCGTGTCGCCGCCTGGCGCAATCGCGTCTGCCATGTTCGCGGTGATCCATGAACTCATGCGCGACCATTCGCCGATCGGTTCTCGCGGCAGTGTGGCCAGCAAGTCGCGATACGGTTTTTCTGCCTGCGCGTACAGACCAAGCCGACTCAGACTGTTACCGCGCATCATGTTGGCCACGTAGCGGTCGGCACCTTCGCGTTCCCATTGATCAAGCGACGCGTTCGCGCGCGCCCAGTCCCCGAGCTCACGCCAGTACAGTGCACGCACATCGTACCCAACGATGCGCGCCAGCCGATCCGGATCCCGCTCAAGTGTGATGAGTATCGAATCCGCAACGTCGAATCGGCGCAACAACAGCTGCATGCGCGCGTAGAGCGCGCGAAGATTCGCGTCGGGCTGACCAATCAGCGACACCAGACGACTCCAGGCGCGATCGGCTTCGGCAGAATCGCGCAAAATGGCCGCCGACTCCAGCAGGCCGATCCACGCGCCCGGAAGCTCTGGCTGCAGATCTGATATCCGTCGCGACGCCGCCAGTGCACCCTGCAGATCACCGCTGAGCGTGCGCCACATGCGCAAACCGCCATACGCCGCGCACGCCGCGCACGGGCCACGACCCACGGTTGTCGCCAGTGAATCGAGCGACAGCTGCACTACCGTCACCGACTCCGCTTTGGCAAAGTCTCCCAGATGTCCGTACAGTCCGGCGAGATGACTGTACGCCCGAGGATCGCGCGGATGGCGTGCGACCAGTTCCTGCAACAGCGTGAGCGTACGACGCGTGTCGCCCTGTCCGCGGGCCTGATCGGCTTCACGAATCAATCGCACCCACGCGCTCGCGCGATATGCGTTCTTGTCGATTTGCCGACTGAGGCGCGCCGCGATCTCTGTCTCTCCGCGCGAGTTCGCAATTCCAAGGCGCTCAACCAGCGCACTTACAAATCCAGAGTCAATTGCAATCGCCGCATCGAGTTCTGCGGTCGCGCCATCAATGCTCAAGCCATCCATCAAACGCAGCGCGCGCATGTATCGCTCGAATGCCTCCGCGCTCGGCGTTTCGAGATCGGCCACACGCGGACCTGGCACACTGCCACCGGTCACATCGGCAATGCGCGCGGCGGCAGCGGAGGCGAGCGTGACAAGATCGCGACCTTGCGCCGCAAGCACTTCAACCGTGTTGCCAGTCTTTGCATCGGTAACGGTGAGATCGAGCAACAGCAGGGTGTCACCGTGCACGAGTCCTCCGCGCACTAGCAAGTCCGCTTGCACCGAGCGAGCTACGACCAACGCCGCATCAGCATCGAGTCGGTTCGGATCAAGTTCGGCGCGTAGCGTCGCATCGCGCACACGCGCGGGCGTCACCACATCAAGCGACGTACTGCGCGCGAGCGATGCCGTGATCAACTGCGAAAGGCCGTCGGTAATCCACAGCTCGGCGGAATCACCGCGCACCAGACGAATATCGGTGAATGCGATCAGGGGTTTTGCGACAACACCCGGCTTATCGAGATTGCTCGATGTGACCGACAGACTCAGATAGTCTTTTTGCACGGCCACGAAGATCGCGAGCGCGAACACGCCGAGTGCGCCGAGGACAGCGGTTCGCGAACGCCACCAACGCCGCACGTTTGGCGCGCGTGGCGTTGGCGCGCGTGGCGTTGCGGCGACGGCCGGTTGTGTGGATTCATCAGAACGCGTGAGCGGTGACGCCGTGTCCGCCGCCAACGTTGCTGCCGTGGCTGCTGCCGTGGCCGGCGTCGCACCCGCAGGCACGACCGCGTGCAACGACTCCTCGAGCGCCGCCGCAGCGAGTGTAGCATCGCGGTCCGCCACCGGCTGTACGGCGCGCTGCGGACCCGTGCGCAGCAGCGCGGCGAACTCCGTGGTCGTACCCACACGTGCATCGGACTCGCGCACACGATCCGCCAGTTGCGCCGCGAAGTCCGCCAGCGCCTGATCCGGTCGCATTCCGTAATCGTCGGCGAGCCGCGCGCGGTACCGGTCAAAAGAGCGCAGCGCCGCGAGGGCCGCCTCCCGATCGCCTGGCGCAGCCATTGCGCGCAGCTGGAAGTGCATGGCGCCAGAAGAGGCCGGATCGCGCACCTGCCACCGACTCGCGATCTCCGCACACTCGTCCCACCGGTCTGCGTCCGCCAACTCCGCGCATCGCTGCTCACATGCCAGCGCGAACCGGCGATCGAACTGCGAGCGAACACCATCAAGCCACTGTTCGAAAGCCGCCGAAGTACCGCGACCCAGTCCATCAAGAAACGGCCCGTGATACAACTCGATCGCCGCGGCCGCATCATTGCGCTGAACGGCGGCCACAAACTCCAGCGCGTCCACATCGAGCAGTCCATCGTCGGTGGCCAACGCCGCCGTTGTGGGTGTGGTGAGGATCGCCTCCCGACCAAGCACTCGGCGAAGATGCGACAACGTGTCGCTCAGCGAATGACGCGCCTTGGCCTCATCCTGGTCGCCCCAGAAATACTCCAGCAGCGTGTCGCGGGCGATCGGCCTGCGGTGCACAGCGAGAACAGCCAGCAGGGCAAGCTTGCGTCGACGGGTGCTCAACGACGGGTCAGCCGCCTCGCCCGTAGCACGGACGAGGTCCAGTTGGCCCAGCGTGAGGAGTCTCAACCCGTTGCGAGACATGGTGTTGAAAACCGGTCGATTGGTCGATGTGCGGTTGATGGTGCAGACCAGATTTCCCGCACGATCAAGAAGCTAGCACTCCCGCACCGAGCCGCTAGTCAGCCGCTTCACTCCTCAATGGCACACATCGTATGCGACGTCGCAGAGTGATCCATCCACGCTACCCGAGAGGGCGCCGCTCATGATGATGAGTCGGCGTTTGGCGCGCTCCGGGCAGCTCGCCGCGGCCTGTGCCATGGCGTGCGCGTTCATCTGCGCTTCGGTCATTGCGGTGGTGGTTTTCGCAGAGCTACTCGATCAGCCGGACGTTGACGACACGTTGTTCACGTCCGGGCAAGAGCCGCCGCTCGTTTCGGCCCCGCCGTGCGGTGACCAGCGCGCGCGCACGCTGCTCGCAGCCAACGTCGCGCGGGAGATCAGGTGGCGCGGTGGTGACAACATCGTGCGGTGGGGGGAATGGCGAGTGGTAGTTGGGGCGGCCCGGCTTCCCGTCCGCGTGCTGGTCGCCGCGGTACAGGCAGGAGAAGTCAGCCTGCAGCACACGCCCACAGCGACGTCCAGCACCGGGGAATCACGCGCCGCGTGGACGATTGATGACGCGCCACTCACGGCCCGACTCGCCGCCGGTACCTCGCACGCCGCTGATCTGGGCTCGTCGCCGGTGTCCTTCACGCAACTGATTGGTGAGCTGCCACTGAACGCACAGCTGGTGAGCGATCGCGGTGCGATCGACGCACATATCTGTAGCCAGCGCGCGCGACTGGATGCGGAATCGCGTGATCGGCGGCTGGCCATTGGGACCAGAGCGGACGGTAGCATGCTGTTTGTGCTCGCCCACTTTGATGGTGTGGGTTCCGCATCGGGCACCGCGCCGTTGGGCGTGTCGCTGCCGGAGCTCGCGTCCATCATGCGTGCACTGGGCGCGCAGCGTGCCGCGTTGTTGGCCACCGGTCCGTCAGCGCAGCTCATGGTGCGCGAGTCGAGTGTCGGAGTGGCGCGACGCTGGGCTGGTGATGTTGGCAGCGCGCACGGCTTGCTTGTTGAAGAACGGCGCTCGTCACCGCGTGTGAATGCAGGAGATCTCGTCTCACGACCGTAGACGACTAGTTTTGAAGGCATGTCCATTGCAAGCCTTCGCAAAGAATACCGTCTCGCCTCACTCGGCGAGCACGAAGTTGACGCGGATCCGATCGCGCAGTTTCAGCGCTGGTTCCAGGCCGCCCAGGACGCCGAATGTCTTGAGCCAAACGCCATGACATTGGCAACCTGCACGCCTGATGCGTATCCCTCGGCGCGCATGGTGCTGCTCAAAGGTGTCGACGCACGCGGCTTTGTGTTCTACACCGATTATCGCAGTCGTAAGGGTCAGGAGTTGGCGGATAATCCCGCCGCGGCGCTGTGCTTTTTCTGGCCGGAGCTTGAGCGACAGGTACGCATTGCGGGTGCAGTGCAACGTGTGTCGCGCGATGAATCACTCGCTTACTTCTCGTCGCGTCCACGCGGCGCGCGCATTGGCGCGTGGGCCTCTCGACAGTCGCACGAACTGGCGTCGCGTGCCGAACTGGAGCGCGAGCTTGCGGAGCTGACCGAACGATTCGCTGAGGGTGACGTGCCGTTGCCGGAGCATTGGGGAGGCTTTCGGGTTGTGCCTGAGGAGATTGAGTTCTGGCAGGGTCGTGAGAGTCGATTGCATGATCGCATGGCCTACCGACGCGAAGGTGGACGCTGGGTTCGTCGTCGTCTGAGTCCGTGACAATGCGCTGTCGCGGAAGCGTCGCAGCGCTTGTGCTGCTTGCAGGAGGGCGTGGCGTTGCGCATGCGCAATCGCCGCTGTGTCCTGCAGCCTCCTCCATTTCGTGGACGCCGACAACGCCCGTCGCCGGTTCGCTCTTTCGCGTGCATATCAACAACGCACCACGGGACGCCATGGCGCGCATCTCGCATGTACGCGTGGCGAACGAACTGCTGCATTTTCGGACCGCCGGTGATTCGATGAGTGCATACGCGGCAGCGCCGGTGGATTCAGGGAGCGGCCTCACGCTCACCATGGCGTGCGCCGACGGCAGCAATACCATCGTGAAAATTCCCACGCGTGCCGCCGAGTATCCGCTCGAACGCTTGACCGTAGCGCCGCGATTCAGCGCAAAACCTGATTCCGCGTTGGCCGCGCGTCAGCGCCGCGAGGCCGAGCGTGCAGCGGCGGTGTCACGCGAGTCGCACATTACGCCAGTACTGTGGACGGAACCGTTCGCGTTACCGCGCACAACGCGCATCACCAGTGGATTTGGTGGCGGTCGCACGTTCAACGGCGCCGTGACAAGTCGACATATGGGCACCGATTACGCGGGTGCGGTTGGCGCACCAGTACGCGCGGCCAATCGTGGTGTGGTGCGTCTGGTTGATGCGTTCTATCTGGGCGGCAATGTGATCTACATTGATCACGGCGCAGGCTTTGTCACGGCGTATCTGCACCTCAGCAAACAACTGGTGGCGGAAGGTGATACGGTCGCGCGCGGCGCCGTGATCGGGCATGTGGGAGCAACCGGTCGGGTCACGGGCCCGCATCTGCACTTCATTGCGCGTTATGGCAATGTCACGTTTGATCCCAAGAGTCTGTTTGGGGCAACGGACATGCGTTCCGTTCGGTAAACACGTCAGCCAGTAGCACGATCTGATGCCGCGGCCGCACGCAGTCTGATTCGGTCATTCGGCCCAGTGGAGGGAGCCCACGGCCATTTGGCCTTTCGGC